>NZ_CP039903.1:0-2410000 GCF_005221385.1 Agrobacterium tumefaciens
ATGCAATTGAATTTGGCGATGGGTGCGGTGGCTGATGGGGACCGCGCACCGAAGGCATGTGATGCAGCTTGCTCTGATGCGGCAGGGGACAAATCGGCAATGAAGCACGATGCGCTGTTTGAGCGTTTTAGCGCGCGGCTCAAGGCACAGGTTGGTCCGGAAGTCTATGCAAGCTGGTTTGCACGGCTCAAACTCCATACCGTTTCGAAAAGCGTCGTCCGCTTCACCGTTCCGACGACCTTTCTGAAGTCCTGGATCAACAACCGTTACATGGATCTGATCACCAACCTCGTCCAGAGCGAGGATCCGGATGTGTTGAAGGTGGAGATTCTTGTCCGCTCGGCCAGCCGTCCGGTTCGACCGGCGCAGGCTGACGAACGGGTGCAGCCCGCACCTGAAGTCGGTGCGGCGCCGCGCAACAAGTCCTTCATTCCGTCGCAGCCCACGGCAGCACCCGCCGCACAGCCTGCGGCAGCGCAGGCAACCCTGCGTCAGGGCGGTTCCGGGCCGTTGTTCGGTTCGCCGCTGGATACGCGCTTCACCTTCGATACGTTTGTCGAAGGGTCGTCCAACCGTGTCGCACTTGCGGCGGCAAAGACGATCGCCGAAGCCGGCGCCGGCGCCGTGCGCTTCAACCCGCTGTTCATCCATGCGGGTGTTGGTCTCGGCAAGACGCATCTTCTGCAGGCCATTGCCAATGCCGCCATCGACAGCCCGCGCAATCCGCGCGTGGTCTATCTGACGGCTGAATATTTCATGTGGCGTTTTGCGACTGCGATCCGCGACAATGATGCGCTGACGCTGAAAGACACGTTGCGTAATATCGATCTGCTCGTCATCGACGACATGCAGTTCCTGCAGGGTAAGATGATCCAGCACGAATTCTGCCACCTGCTGAACATGCTGCTCGACAGCGCCAAGCAGGTCGTGGTTGCGGCTGATCGCGCGCCGTGGGAGCTGGAATCGCTCGATCCGCGTGTGCGGTCCCGTCTTCAGGGCGGCATGGCGATCGAGATCGAAGGTCCCGATTACGACATGCGGTATGAAATGCTCAACCGTCGTATGGGTTCGGCGCGCCAGGACGACCCGTCTTTCGAGATTTCGGACGAAATCCTGACCCACGTGGCCAAAAGCGTGACGGCGAGCGGACGCGAGCTTGAAGGTGCCTTCAACCAGCTGATGTTCCGGCGCTCTTTTGAGCCGAACCTCTCGGTTGACCGTGTCGACGAGCTGCTGTCGCACCTCGTCGGAAGCGGTGAAACCAAGCGCGTGCGCATCGAGGATATTCAGCGCATCGTCGCCAGACACTATAATGTGTCGCGACAGGAGCTGGTGTCCAACCGCCGCACCCGTGTCATCGTCAAGCCGCGCCAGATCGCCATGTATCTGGCCAAGATGCTGACGCCGCGCTCCTTCCCCGAGATCGGTCGCCGTTTTGGCGGTCGCGACCACACCACGGTTCTCCACGCGGTGCGCAAGATCGAGGAACTGATTTCCGGCGATACCAAGCTCGGCCACGAGGTTGAGCTGCTGAAACGCCTGATCAACGAAAACAACGCATGAAAAAAGCGGCCTCCGGGCCGCTTTTTTATTGGCTTCTCAATTCTAGATTGGTTGAGGGCAGGCCGTGCTGCCGGTCAGCAGGCGAGATCGGCGACCACGGCATCCAGAATAAGCATGCCCGAAGGCGTGCAGCGCAGGCGCGAATTGCCGAGCCTTTCCACGAAACCGTGCTGCAGCAGGAATTCCTCCTTCTCCGGGTCGAGATCGCGGCCGGAAAGATCGCTCCAGCGGGCCAGATCGATGCCTTCGCGCAGACGAAGCCCCATCAGCAGCAATTCGTCGGCCTGCTCGTCGACGCCCAGCATTTCCTGATCGACCATGCCGTGGCCTTCTCGCTCGACGGTCTCGAGCCAGGTCTCGGGGTGCCGCTCGGTGGCGGTGGCGAGCTTGGAGGCGCCTCTGGTCAAACGCCCATGCGCTCCGGGGCCGATGCCGGCATAATCGCCATAACGCCAGTAGGTGAGGTTATGGCGGCTTTCGGCGCCGGGGCGGGCATGGTTGGAAACCTCATAGGCCGGCATGCCGTAACGCTCGGTGATTTCCTGCGTCGCCTCATAAAGCACGGCCGAATGCTCACCGTCAGGCACGATGAGCTTGCCGGCCTTGTGCAGCCCATAAAAGGGCGTGCCTTCCTCGATGGTCAGCTGGTAGAGCGACAGATGGTCGACCGCATAGGACACCGCCTCTTTCAGCTCGGCATCCCATTCGGCCACCGTCTGCTTGGGGCGGGCATAGATCAGATCGAAGGACATGCGCGGAAAGATTTCCCGCGCCAGCCGGATGGCTTTCAGGGCATCGGCGACATCATGCAGGCGGCCGAGGAACTTCAGGTCCCGGTCGTTCAGTGCCTGCACGCCAAGCGAGACGCGGTTGACGCCCGCCGCGCGATAACCGCGAAACCGTTCCGCCTCGACGCTGGAAGGGTTGGCTTCCATGGTAATCTCGATACCATCGGGGACATGCCAGAAACGTGCAACGCCATCCAGAATGGCTGCAACCGTCTGCGGGTCCATCAGCGATGGCGTGCCGCCGCCCATGAAAATGCTGGTGACGACCCGCGGACCGCTGAGTGCCCGCATATGCTCCATTTCACGCAGGAAGGCTGCGGTAAACCGCTCCTGATCCACCGGCCGGTGGCGGACGTGGCTGTTGAAATCGCAATAGGGACATTTGGCCGCGCAGAAGGGCCAATGCAGATAGATCCCGAAACCGGGATCGCCCGTATCCGGCAGAAGCGATGCGCCGGGGGCAGAAAAATGATGCTCCCCGACCATCGGGTTCATGCCTCCAGGCAGGTTTCTACGAATTTTTTAAAGGCGCGCGCGCGGTGCGACAGCGCAAACGCGTCACCATGTTTCCAGCCATGTTTCGCATCGGCCGTCATCTCGCCGAATGTGGTGTCATAACCTTCCGGTTTGAAGATCGGATCGTAACCGAAACCGCTCGTTCCGCGCGGCGGCCACACCACGGTGCCTTCCACCTCGCCACGGAAATACTCGACATGACCGTCCGGCCAGGCAAGGCACAATACGCTGACGAAGCGGCCCGTGCGATCCTCGGCTTTCGATGCGCCGCGTTCGGCAAGCGCATCTTCAACCTTTTGCATTGCCATGGCGAAATCGCGCGTGCCGTCGGCCGTCTCTGCCCAATTGGCGGTGTAGACACCCGGTGCACCGTCCAGTGCGTCGATGACAAGACCGGAATCGTCGGACAGGGCCGGCAGGCCGGATGCCTTGGCGGAGGCAAGCGCCTTGATGGCGGCATTGTCCTCAAAGGTCGTGCCCGTCTCATCCGGCTCTGCGAAATTCAGCTCGGCGGCCGATTTGGCGGAAAAGCCGAAAGGTCCGATCAGATCGGCGATTTCGGCGATCTTGCCCTTGTTGTGGCTGGCGACGACGATCGTTCTGGTATCGAGCTTGCGCATCATGGTTTCCTGTCGGCTCAGGCGATTGCCTGCTTCTGAAGGGCGACCAGCTCGCTGCAGCCTGCCTTGGCAAGGCCAAGCAGCGTCAGGAATTCTTCTTCGGAGAAGGGCGCGCCTTCCGCCGTTCCCTGAACTTCAACGATACCGCCGGAGCCGGTGATGACAAAATTCGCGTCGGTCTCGGCGGAAGAGTCTTCCAGATAGTCGAGATCGATCACCGGCTGCTTGGCGAAGATGCCGCAGGAGATCGCGGCGATATGGTCTTTCAGAACCTTCTCGACCTTGATCATGTTGCGGGTTTCGATCCACTTCAGGCAATCATGCAGGGCAATCCATGCGCCGGTGATGGAGGCGGTGCGTGTGCCGCCGTCCGCCTGGATGACGTCGCAGTCGATGCTGATCTGGCGCTCCCCGAGCGCCTGCAGATCAACGACGGCGCGGAGCGAGCGGCCGATTAGGCGCTGGATTTCCTGCGTGCGCCCACCCTGCTTGCCAGCGGCGGCTTCGCGCTTCATGCGCTCATGGGTAGAGCGCGGCAGCATGCCGTATTCGGCGGTGACCCAGCCCTTGCCACTGTTGCGCAGCCACGGCGGCGTCTTTTCTTCAAGGCTTGCGGTGACGAGCACATGCGTGTCGCCGAATTTGACCAGACAGGAGCCTTCGGCGTGCTTCGAGAAATTGCGCTCGAAGGAAACCTTGCGCATCTGATCGGTTTTTCTGCCTGAAGGCCGCATATGATCCACTCTCCATGTTGGTTCCTGCCTTCTAAGGTGCGCTCCGGGCTTTTGCAAAGCCAATTTCCATTTTGCCGCAGCGGCGCGACGCATTATATTGGCCCAGAGTAGATTTGGGTGACAAAGAACGGACGAGATGGGTTTTTCAGCACCGCTTTCAAAAGATCAGGCATTGCTGCTGGATGAACGGTCGCGGGAAATTTTCCGGCGCATCGTCGAAGGCTATCTCGACACTGGCGAACCCCTGGGATCGCGCAGCCTGTCGCGGTTGCTGCCGATGTCGCTTTCGCCGGCTTCCGTGCGTAACGTCATGAGCGATCTCGAGGAACTGGGCCTCATCTATTCGCCACATATCAGCGCCGGGCGCCTGCCCACCCAGACGGGGCTGCGTTTCTTTGTCGACGCCTTCATGCAGGTGGGCGATCTGCCTGCCGACGAGCGGGCGAATATCGACCGGCAGATCGGCCCGGTCGCCGGCCACGAACAATCGCTGGAAGGGCTGCTGACGGAAGCGAGCCGCATGCTGTCGGGCATGTCGCGCGGCGCCGGCCTCGTGCTGACGGCCAAGAACGATGTCATCCTCAAACATGTCGAGTTCATTCGGCTGGAACCCACCAAGGCGCTTGCGGTGCTGGTGGGCGACCACAATCAGGTCGAAAACCGCATCATCGAATTGCCGGCTGGTATTTCCTCGTCGCAATTGACTGAGGCGGCCAATTTCATCAATGCCCATCTCTCCGGCCAGACGTTGCAGGAATTGCGTGGCCAGTTTCAGACGCAGCGGGCGGAGCTGCAATCGGAACTCGGCACGCTGGCGCAGGATCTCATCGAACGCGGCCTTGCCGTCTGGGCGGGTGACAATGAGGAGGGCAAGCTCGGCCGCCTCATCGTTCGCGGACGTTCCAACCTGCTCGAAGGGCTGGCCGGCGAAGAAGACATTGATCGTGTACGCCTGCTGTTCGATGATCTGGAGCGCAAGGAAAATCTCATCGAAATCCTCAACCTTGCGGAAAGCGGCTCGGGTGTGAGGATTTTCATTGGCTCGGAAAACAAGCTCTTTTCGCTGTCCGGTTCATCGCTCATCGTTGCGCCCTATCGCGATGATGACAACCGTGTCGTGGGTGCGGTCGGTGTGATCGGGCCAACGCGGCTGAATTACGCCCGTATCGTTCCCATGGTCGATTATACCGCCCAGATCATGGCCCGCCTTTCCCGGAAGCAAAGATAGGACAAGCCCGCAAGGTCAGAGAATGCGGCAAGCTTTTCGCCGCAAGCCTTGATTTTTGCCCGCCAAAGCTCGATATCGGGCGCAACCAACAATATTCAAATTTGGAGAACGTCATGACCGACGATACAAAAAAGCCCGGACCTGACGCGGACATCGCCGAAGAGTTTCTCGATCCCGCGCTCGCCGGCGAAGAGCCGACTGATGCCGCCGAACCCGATCCGGTCGAGCTGCTGAAGGCTGAAAATGCCGATCTGCGCGACAAGTTTCTGCGCCTCGCAGCCGAAATGGACAATCTTCGCCGCCGCACCGAGCGCGACGTCAAGGACGCCAAGGCCTATTCGCTGGCCGGCTTTGCGCGCGACATGCTCGCCGTTTCCGACAATCTTCGCCGCGCGCTCGAGGCTATTCCCGATGAGCTCAAGACCAATGGCGAAGCCGGTCTCAATGGCCTGATCGAAGGCGTCGAGATGACCGAACGTTCGATGTTGTCGACGCTCGAGCGCCATGGCGTCAAGAAGATCGACGCCGAGGGCCAGAAGTTCGATCCGAACTTCCACCAGGCCATGTTCGAAATTCCCAACCCGGCGGTTCCGAACAACACTGTGCTTCAGGTTATTCAAGCCGGTTTCACCATCGGCGACCGCGTCCTGCGCCCCGCCATGGTCGGCGTCGCCAAGGGTGGCCCGAAGGCGGAAACCGCCGCATCGGCAGAGCCCGGCACGGCCTCTCTCAATGAAAAGGATGCCTGAGGCATTCCTTCCCGCAATAAAAAACGCGCCCTTGAGGCGCGTTTTTTATTGTCATGAAAACCTGAGATCAGTGGCGACGGATCATGCCGCCGTCGCCTGTTCCTGATTGAGGAAAGCATAGATTGCCGTGTCGGAATCGGTGGCGCGCAGCTTAGCCACCAGTTCAGGGTCGCGCAGGGCGCGCGCAATTCGAGACAGTGCCTTCAGGTGATCCGCACCGGCGCCCTCAGGCGCAAGCAAAAGGAAAACCAGATCGACCGGCTGGTCGTCCAGCGCTTCGAAATCGACCGGTGTTTCAAGACGCGCGAAGACGCCCGTGATCTGATGAATGCTGGCGAGCTTGCCATGCGGAATGGCGATGCCATGGCCGACGCCAGTGGAGCCGAGCTTTTCACGCTGGAGGATGACGTCGAAAACTTCCCGTTCCGAGACTCCGGTAATTCTGGCTGCCTTTGCGGCCAGCTCCTGAAGCAATTGCTTTTTGGAATTCACCTTGAGGGCGGGAATAATCGCATCTTGTTGCAGCAAATCTGCCAACGCCATTCTCTTTTTCCTTCATGCCATCGAGACGATGCAGGAGGCAGAGACGCTTTCGCGTTCTGCCTCCCACGTCTTGTCAGACTGTTCAGCTCTTGATCGTTTCCGCGTCGATCCAGCCAATATTGCCGTCATGACGTCGGTAGACGATGTTGAGATATTCCTTGCCCGGGCTGCGGAATAGCAGAACCGGTTCGTCCGTCATGTCGAGCGCCATCACGGCGCTGGCAACGGACATTGTCTTTATCTGTTTCGAACTCTCCGCGACGATGGTGGGTGCGTAATCCTCGGGAACCTCATGGTCCTCATCGGGAACAGCATCCATCACCGTATAGGCGATTTCCTGCGACACGCCATTCGAACCGTTGTGATGGTCCTTCAGCTTGCGCTTATAGCGACGCAGGCGCTTCTCGATCCGCTCTGCGGCGGCATCGAAGCTTGCCTGCGGATCATTTGCCTGACCCGCCGCATGCAATACAACGCCCGTATCGAGATGCAGCTTGCAGTCGGCGGCAAAACGCGATCCCGACTTCTCCACGGTTACCTGGCCTGAATACCCCCCATCGAAGTATTTGGTAACTGCCAGACCTATATTGTCCTCAATCCGCTGACGGAAAGATTCACCGATCTCCATATGTTTACCAGATACACGCACACTCATGGAAATTTTCCTTTTTGTAGTGATTTGCGAGTACCAGCTTACGTCAAGCCGCGCGCGCATCCAAGCGTTTCGAAGACCTTAAAAAGCCTCCATTCGAATTTTACGCCCATGGACGGTGGAGATGAATCCGTTACAAATGACCTTGCTTACGTGTGCGGCGGGCTTCTAGCCCCTGGCGTGATAAGAGTCAATGGTGCGGCAAAAAAGCGCTCCAAACGTGATCACGCGCACCGCTCAGAAGACTGACAACCTGGCGAGCGCCTTCTTTTCGCGGCGTCTCTGGACCGAGGAGGGGATGTTCATCGCCTCACGATATTTGGCGACAGTGCGGCGGGCGAGATCAACCCCGCTCTTTTTCAGATTGTCGACGATGTCGTCATCGGAAAGCACCGCCTCGGCGGCCTCCTGTGCGATCATGGTCTTGATGCGGTGACGCACCGCTTCCGCCGAATGGCTGTCGCCGCCTTCAACCGCGCTGATCGAGACGCTGAAGAAATATTTGAGCTCGAACAGCCCGCGCGGCGTCAGCATGTATTTCTTCGATGTCACCCGGCTGACGGTGGATTCGTGCATCTTGATGGCGTCGGCCACCGTCTTGAGGTTCAGCGGGCGCAGATGATCGACGCCATTGACGAGAAAGGCGTCCTGCTGGCGCACGATCTCGGTCGCTACCTTCATGATCGTCCGGGCGCGCTGGTCGAGGCTGCGGGTCAGCCAGTGAGCTGTCTGCATGCATTCGGAGAGGAAATCCTGGTCCTCTCCTGCGCGCGCCTTGTGTTTCGAAACCTCGGCAAAGTAGCTCTGGTTGATGAGCACGCGCGGCAGGGTTTCGGGATTTATCTCCACAAGCCAGCCGCCGGATGAGGAGGCTCGAACGATGATATCAGGGACGATCGTCTCCGAAACGGTCGAATCATAACCCGCGCCGGGACGCGGATTGAGCGTCCGGATTTCCGCCAGCATGTCGAGAAGATCCTCTTCATCGACCCCGCAGAGTTTTTTCAGGGACGCGAAGTCGCGCTTGGCCAGAAGCTCCAGATTGTCGATCAAGGCCCGCATTGCCGGATCGAGCCGATCCCTCTGGGCGAGCTGGATTGCCAGACATTCGCTCAAGGAACGGGAAAACACGCCCGGAGGATCGAAGCCCTGAAGGGTCTTTAAAACATGCTCCACCGCCGCCGGCGCCGTTCCCAGCCGGTCGGCGACATCATCGACGGCATCCGCTGCGATATATCCGGTTTCGTCGAGCTGGCCGATCAGCGCATCGGCGATCATGCGGTCCTCGGTGGAGGATATGGCCAGCGGTAATTGCTGACTGAGATGGTCACCAAGGCTCTGTTTCGCGGCGACGAAATCGTCAAGATCATAGCTTTCGCCGGATTCCTGCCCGGGCATGGATTTCCACTGGCTTGCCAGTTCGGGCGCATCGGCCTTTCTGGGCTCGGCATCATCAGGGAAGACATTTTCGAAGCTGGTATCGAGTTGTTCGCCGAGATTTGCGGCGCGGTCGCCGTACCAGTCGTCGCTGTCGGCCGTTACCGTAGGGTTTTTATCCGAAGCTTCGCCGTCGGCATCGCCGAAATTATCCGCAGTATCAGGGATGTCACTGCCCAAATCGCCGTCGTTTGCCGCAATTTCCAGCAGCGGATTACGCTCCACCTCCTGCGCAATAAACTGCGTCAGCTCGAAATGCGTCATCTGAAGCAGCTGGATGGACTGCATCAGTTGCGGTGTCATGACGAGAGACTGGTTTTGACGCAGCAAAAGGCTGGCAGACAATGCCATGGCGGACGCGAAACTCCCCTTACAGCTTCTCCATTGCCACAGTTTTCATAAATTTTGAGAAGGCAAAGAAACTTGGCCCAAAAATTGCTTTTTTATCTTGTTTGGTCAAGCGTCGGCGCGGGGCGCGATGAAGAATCTTTCGCGCCCGCAAGCTTAAAGGCTGAAATTATTGCCGAGGTAGAGCCGGCGCACGTCCGGATTGTTGACGATATCGTCCGCGCGACCGTGGGTCAGAACCTCACCGGCATGGATGATATAGGCACGGTCGATGAGGCCAAGCGTTTCGCGGACATTGTGGTCGGTGATGAGAACACCAATCCCGCGTGCGGTCAGATGTCTGACGAGATTCTGGATGTCGCTGACCGAAATCGGATCAACACCGGCAAAAGGCTCGTCCAGCAGCATGAAAGTCGGATCGGTCGCCAGAGCGCGGGCGATCTCAAGGCGACGGCGTTCACCGCCCGACAGTGCGACTGCCGGCGACTTGCGCAGCTGGGCAATGTGGAACTCTTCCAGCAGCTCATCAAGCTTGCGGTTCCGTTTGACACTGTCCGGTTCGTGGACTTCAAGCACGGCGCGGATGTTTTCCTCGACCGTCAGCCCGCGAAAAATCGAGGCTTCCTGCGGCAGATATCCGACGCCGAGGCGCGCACGCCTGTACATCGGCATGCCGGTCACATCGTTGCCATTGATGGCGATCTTGCCGCTATCGACGGGTACGAGCCCCGTGATCATGTAAAAACAGGTTGTCTTGCCGGCGCCATTCGGACCCAGCAGCCCCACGGCTTCGCCGCGGCGCACGACAAGCGACACGCCGTTGACCACCCGGCGCGTATTATAGGTCTTCGTCAGACCATGCGCGATCAGCGTGCCTTCATAGCGGGCCTTGTCGGCCTGTGATGCCGCTTCCACGGATGGGTTGCGCCCACCGCCAAACATTTTTGAGATCGAAGGTATCTTCACGAGGTGAGACTACTGTTTTTTCTGCGATTTCGGATCGAGCATGATCCGAACGGGGCCGCCGCAGCTTTCAAGCTTCGCCTGTCCCGAATTCATCAAGACAGTGAGCTTGCAGCCGGTGAAGACATTGGTGCCCTCGGACAGAACGACCTGCTTGCCCGTAAGGATAAAGGTCTGCGCCGCCATGTCGAATTCGCCGTGATCGGCCGTGGCCTTCTGGGTCTCGGACGTCAGATAGACATTATTATCGACGAAGATTTTTTCGATATTGGCGTCACCGCTGGTGAGCGAAGAACCCTCGCCCTTGTAGTTGACCGTCATCTTGCCGGCCTGAAGGGTGGTCGTGCCCTGCACAACTTTCACGTTTCCGGTGAAGTAGGCCTTGCGCTCCTGATCCCGGATTTCGAGCTGGTCGCTTTCAATCGCGATCGGCTGGTCGCTGGAGAGCTTTACACCCTGCATATTGCTGGTGGTGCTCTGGGCGAAAGCCACGGTTGCGAGACAGGAGAAAACAAGACCTGCGGCTGCAACGCCTGCGGATCTGCCAAGGGAAACGGGACGGGAAACTTGCATCATCTGGACCGGGCTCTCACTTGGCTTCATTTTTGATATTGGATGCAGCGATACGTGCCCGTACCTGCCCCGAAAATGTAATAGTCTTGCCATTATCGGCGATATCAATCGATTGCGCAACAATGGCACCGTCGTTTGTTTTGATCGAAACGGGCTCTTTGCTGCTCATTTTTCCGGCCTTCAAATCAACATCCGCAGACTGGAACTTCGCTTGTATGCCATTGCTGAGATTGATGTCAAAAGGTGCCGTCATCTTCAGCGTATTGGTGGCCCGGTCGAAAATGCCTTCCTTGGCGATCACCTGTGCGACGCTGTCATTGACAGGCACTGCGGCCAGAACCTTCTCCAGCGTCATCAGGTTGGGATTGGCGATATCCTGCAACGCACGGTCGGCGTTCATGGAATAATCGATCCCCTTCTCGTTGCGGCCGGCAACGGCAGGTTTTTCCATCACGATCTTGCCGTCTTCGATCCTTGCGCTTTCCAGCGAAACCTCGTCGGGCGCCCAGGTGCGGATGAGCGAAACGGCGATGAAGGCGAGCGAAATCACCGCTGCGCTGAGCGGCAGGATGATTTTCAACCGTTTCACGCGCGCGGAATGTCGCAGAGCGCGCTCATAAGCGCCGTTCTGGTCATTGGGCAGCGGAAATGCTGGCGCGGGTTCGCGGAGTCGTTCAAGCATAAGAGTGGGTCCGGAAACTTCCTGGGCGCCATTTTTGGCGCGCAATTGAAGCTTGTATGTTTATCTTAATGTGTTTGGCACGAGTGCTTTGTCCTGCCAATATGGTTTTTGTCTGGAAAGGTGCAAGGGAAATGCGAATTTTATCGTAATTCTGGTTTCCTTATTGTTTCCTTGCGGCTTCGCGCTAGAAGAACCATATGGCCGTGAAGCACACGTGGCGTCAAAGGCCGGATGGCAGAGGTTTTCGATGGATAATATGGCGATAGCGGATCGCAGGCGATTGCGCCGCAAGCTGACTTTCTGGCGGATTGCCGCTGTTTTGCTGTTTGTCGTCGGTATTTTCGGCCTTTACCGGTTTTTCTGGACCGAGCCGCAGCAAAGCGCCAAGCCCCATATCGCCCGCGTCGAGATTTCCGGCCTGATCCAGGACAATACAGAACTCCTGGAACGGCTCGACAAGATCGCCAAGAGCGACAATGTCAAAGGGCTGATCGTGTCGATATCCTCGCCGGGCGGCACCACCTATGGCGGTGAGCGCATCTTCAAGGCTATTCGCGGCGTTGCGGAAAAGAAGCCGGTCGTTTCCGACGTCCGCACTCTGGCCGCCTCCGCCGGTTACATGATCGCTTCGGCCGGCGATGTCATCGTCGCGGGGGAAACCTCGATCACCGGTTCGATCGGTGTGATTTTTCAATATCCCCAGGTCGGCCAGCTGATGGACAAGCTCGGGGTCTCGCTGCAGGAAATCAAGTCCTCCCCGTTGAAGGCGGAACCTTCGCCGTTCCACGAGGCGCCTGAAGAGGCAAAGACCATGATCCGCGCCATGGTGATGGACAGCTATGGCTGGTTTGTCGACCTTGTGGCCGATCGTCGCAAGCTGCCGCGTGAGGATGTGCTGAAACTGGCGGATGGATCGATTTTCACCGGCAGGCAGGCGCTCGCCAATAAGCTGGTTGATACGCTCGGTGGCGAAAAGGAAATCCGCGGCTATCTCGAAACACACGGCGTCGCCAAGGATTTGCCGATCGTCGAATGGCGCGCGCCGTCGTCCCGCTCGCCTTTTTCGTTTTTCAGTGTTGCGCAAATAGCGAAGTTTCTGGGATATGACGATTTAATTCCCTTTGCGGGACCCGGCCAGCTCGGTGCGGACAAGTTGTTTCTTGACGGTCTTGTTTCCGTTTGGCAGGTTGGGCCACGTTAAAAATCCAATTCTTTCAGGGGGCAACCGTGATCAAATCTGAACTGGTGCAGATCGTTGCTGCGCGTAACCCGCACCTTTATCACCGTGACGTGGAAAACATCGTCAATGCGGTGCTGGATGAAATCACCGATGCCCTGGCGGGTGGAAATCGTGTCGAGCTTCGTGGTTTCGGCGCATTTTCGGTGAAAAACCGACCTTCACGTTCAGGGCGGAACCCGCGCACGGGCGAATCGGTTTTCGTCGAGGAAAAATGGGTGCCTTTCTTCAAGACGGGCAAGGAGCTGCGTGAGCGCCTGAACCCCGGAATGGGTGACGAAGAAGAGGACGATTGATCGTCCCGGACGCAGGATGCCGGAAACGGAGCCGGCGGAACCCCGCAGCGATGGAGTAATGTCGGATGTCGAAAAAAATCATCAACCTCATCATCCTGCTTCCGCTGGCGATTATCCTCGTCATCCTGTGCGTGGCCAACCGTCAGGCCGTGACGCTTGCACTCAATCCCTTCCGTCCCGATGACGGCGTTCTGTCCTTCACCGCGCCGTTCTTCGTATTCCTGTTTCTGGCCGTCATTGCTGGCGTGCTGCTGGGATCGGCAGCCACATGGTTTGCGCAGGGCAAACATCGCAAACGCGCCCGTATCGAAGCCAGGGAAGCCGTTCGCTGGCATGACGAGGCGAACCGCCAGAAGGCGACTGCAGCCGCGCAGCTTCCGAATGCGGGACAACTCCCGGCAAAGTGATATAGCCGACAGTCGTTCCGGCTCTAGTCGAGCGGCGTGCGGAATGCTATTTGCTGCGCCATAAGACGCGGGCAGAAGCGGAAAGATTTCCATTGAAGAAAAAAGACAGCCGGCCGGGCAATCGTGCACGGGCCGGGAGCGAGAAAAAACAGGTTCATGCCGCAAGGCCGGCGCGACGCGCGGAAGCAGCACCGAAAAAGCGCGAACCCGACGCGGTTAGCAGCGTGCCGAAACCTGAACCGAAGGAAAAGGTTGCTGCTGCACCGGCGATTGAGCAGGCACCTGCACGGCCGCTCAAGCAGCGCACCGGTGAACGTCCCGCAGAACGGGTTCCGGTCATTCTGGAATCGAGCGGTGCGGGCGATTTTCACCTGATCGACAGCGGCAATGGCCTGAAGCTCGAACAATATGGCGACTACCGCGTCGTCCGTCCCGAGGCGCAGGCCTTGTGGCAACCGTCGGTTCCTGACCGGGTGTGGCAGAATGCCGACGCCATTTTCAGCGGCGATACGGATGAGGACGGCATGGGCCGTTGGCGCTTTCCGAAGACGGCGCTCGGCGAAACCTGGCCCTTGTCCCTGCTCGGCGTTGAATTTCTGGGCCGTTTCACCGCCTTCCGTCACGTCGGCGTCTTCCCGGAACAGATCGTCCATTGGGAATGGCTGAAACATGCCGTCGAGACGGCTGACCGGCCGCTGAAAGTGCTGAACCTGTTCGGTTACACCGGCGTCGCCTCGCTGGTTGCGGCCTCTGCGGGGGCTGAAGTCACCCATGTCGATGCCTCCAAGAAAGCGATTGGCTGGGCCAAGGAAAATCAGGCGCTTGCCGGGCTTGAACAGGCGCCGATCCGCTGGATTTGCGAAGATGCGATGAAGTTCATCCAGCGTGAGGAGCGTCGCGGCAGCACCTATGACATCATTCTTACCGACCCGCCGAAATTCGGCCGCGGCACCCATGGCGAGGTCTGGCAATTGTTCGACCATCTGCCGCTGATGCTGGATATCTGCCGGGAAATCCTCTCACCCAAGGCGCTCGGCCTGGTGCTGACGGCCTATTCCATCAGGGCCAGTTTTTATTCGATGCACGAGTTGATGCGCGAGACCATGCGCGGCGCCGGTGGCGTCGTCGCGTCAGGGGAACTCGTCATTCGTGAGGCAGGGCTTGACGGCAAGACGCCGGGCCGGGTGCTTTCCACATCGCTGTTCAGTCGCTGGGAGCCGAAATGATGAAGGATATGCGCGAAAACACGACGCGCCGGGTTGGCCAGGTCAAGGAAGTGACCAGTCTTGCCAATCCCATCATCAAGGATATCAAGGCGCTCACCCAAAAAAAGGGCAGGGAAGAGACCGGTACCTTCATGGCGGAAGGCCTGAAGCTGGTCATCGATGCCCTCGAACTGGGCTGGACGATCAAGACGCTGGTTTATGCCAAGGCCGCCAAGGGCAAGCCGCTGGTGGAGCAGGCCGCGGTAAAGACCGTCGCGTCCGGTGGTCTGGTACTCGAGGTCAGCGAAAAGGTCATCGCCTCGATCACCCGCCGCGACAATCCGCAGATGGTCGTCGGCATTTTCGAACAGAAATGGGCCTCGCTCAGGGATATTCGCCCGGAAAAGGGTGAGACCTATATCGCGCTCGACCGAGTGCGTGATCCCGGCAATCTCGGCACCATCATCCGCACCGCCGATGCGGCTGGCGCCTCGGGCGTCATTCTGGTCGGCGACTGCACCGATCCCTTCTCGCTGGAAACAGTTCGCGCCACCATGGGTTCGGTTTTCGCCATGCCGGTGGCCCGCGCCTCGGTTGAAGAATTCCTGTCCTGGAAGAAATCGGCGCAGGTCAGCGTCGTCGCCACCCATCTCTCGGGTTCCGTGGATTATCGAAAGATCGACTATGCCGGCAAGCCGGTCGTGCTTTTGATGGGTAACGAGCAATCCGGCCTGCCGCCGGAACTGGCTGGCAAGGCGGATCAATTGGCGCGCATCCCCCAGCAGGGCCGTGCCGACAGCCTCAATCTCGCCATCGCAACCGCCGTGATGCTTTTCGAAGCACGGCGACATCTCCTCGAACTGGCACCGGTGAAGTAATGGCCAAAGCGGCACTGTTTTCGAAATTCGGCCCGGCTTTCGCGCTGATCGTCGCCGCGCTGGTGCTGGACCAGATCGTCAAACAACTGGTTGAAGCCTATCTGCCATTGCAGGAGATGGTGCCAGTCATTCCGTTTCTGGCGCTTTACCGCACCTATAATCTCGGCGTCGCATTTTCGATGCTGTCGGACATGCAGGGCTGGTTCATCGTCAGCATGCGGCTCGTTATCGTTGTTTTCGTGCTGTGGCTATGGCGCAAGACGGCAGCGGACCGCACCTTCGCCCATCTCGGCTTTGCCTTCATCATCGCGGGTGCTGCCGGCAATCTTCTCGACCGTTTTCTCTATGGACACGTCATCGACTACATCCTGTTTCATACGCAGACATGGTCCTTCGCCGTTTTCAATCTGGCTGACAGTTTCATAACCATTGGTGCGGCCTGCGTCATTCTTGACGAATTTCTGCACGCCCGGGCGGCTAAAAAGTAAAATTTTAGGGTTTCCACCAAACATATCAAAACCGCTGCCGTGGTAGCGGTTGGATATGAGCGAACTGGCAAAACTTCGGGAAAAAGTTTCAGACGGCCTTGGGCTGGCACCTGTAGCGGCGCAGCCGGGAGATCGTGTCGACGCAACAAGGCAGCATGCCGGCGCGGAGCACGAGATCGGCTCAGGGCCGATTTCCTCGTACATTGCCATTTCGTTGTCGGTCGGTGCATTTTCCGCCGCGCTGATTGCGCTTGCAGTGCCCTATGCGGTCACCGTTGCCCTGGCATCCTTCTTTGGCGTCGTGCTCGTCGGTGTCCTTTTCTACGCGCTGTTCGGCAAAACTGCCCCAGGTAAAGTTGCGCTGGCCGAGGATTTGGATGTTCGTCTGCGGCAGACGCAGAACCGCTCGCTGATCGCCGAAATGCAGGAATCCATGGGTGATATCGTCGTCATCCGCAATCTGGATCGGCGCATCGTCGAAGCAAACAGGATTTTTCGCGAAATGACGGGATGCTCGGCCCCTGAAGGGTTGAGTTGTGAGGAAATCGGCATTGCCTTCCGTCCGGGCGACAAGGTTCACGCCTATGACGTGGAGATCGCCACCCCTTTCGGACAGCGCATCTTCTCCTGGCACGATGCGGTAACCCGCGATCTGGCCAGCAGCCGTCTTCTCATCAGCAGCATCGCCAGAGACGTGACGGAAGAGCGGCTTGCGCTTGCCGAAAGGGAAGACGCCCGCTTACGCGCCGAAAAGGCCGATGCGGAAAAGGCGAGGCTGCTTGCCACGGTAAGCCATGAAATCCGTCTGCCGCTTTCCGGCATGCTCGGTATGAATCATCTGCTGTCACAAACGAAGATCAACGAAGAGCAGCGTAATTATCTTGACGGCATGAAGCAGTCCGGCCAGTCGCTGGTGCAGCTCGTTGAGGATCTGCTGGATTATTCGACCATGGAGGCGGGCCGCTTCAAGCTCAATCCTCGGGCGGAAAACCTGCGGCGGTTGATCGAGAGCATTGTCGAGATGCTGGCGCACCGCGCCCACGAAAAAGGGATTGAAATCACCTCCTTCGTCAGCCCTGACGTGCCCGATTATCTCGATTTCGACCCGGCAAGACTGCGGCAGGTTCTGTTCAATCTTCTCGGAAACGCCGTCAAATTCACTCGAGAGGGTGGGGTTGTCATCCGGGCGCGCATGGTCGAGGGCGAATTGCAGATGACGGTTGAGGATACCGGTCCGGGCATGAGCGAGAGAGAACAGGCCCGTATCTTCGGTGAATTCGAGCAGGCAGGGCCGATGTCGCAGCGAAGCGCCGGCACGGGCCTCGGGCTTGCGATTTCCGCCCGCATCGTGCGGGAATTCGGCGGCAGCCTCACGGTTTCGAGCCACAGGGGCAGGGGCAGCATCTTCACGCTTTCGTTCCGTCCGGGCGGCGCGCCTGCTGCAATGCCGGATCCGGGCCGGCGCCACTGCCTGCAACACACGAATGTCCTGCTGATTGCGCCAAAGGGTGTGGCCGCAGCGGTGACGATGGAGGCAATAGAGGCCTTTGGCGGTAAATGTGTTCTCGTCCATCAGCCGGAAGATTTGCAAAGACTGCAGGATGGGGCAGCTGACCTCGGCGCCGATCTCACCGATATTATCGTCGACCGGCGCGTTTCACTCCTGTTCAGGGATGCCCTCAAAGATTGGCCGCAGCAGAATATTCGCCGCACCCTGCTGGTAAGCCCGGAGGAACGGCCTTCGACCATGCATGTCTCCTTCGACGCCTGGCTGATCCGGCCGCTGCGCGAAAAATCACTGATCGACGTCCTCTGTGGCCGCCTGCGCGGCATAGAGCGCCGTGACGCGCTGAACGACAACCACCCCGATGTGGGCTTTTCATCTCGGCTGAAGGAAGGGGCAAGTGGCGTCGATATTCTCGTGGCCGAGGATGATGCCGTCAATGCGCGCATCATCCGGGCGGTCCTGGAGAAGAGCGGCTATATCGTTCGTGCCGTCGATGATTTTCAGGCGCTGCGTCAGTCTTTGGCGCCGGGTGCTGCCCGTTTGCCCCACCTCATCATCTCGGATCTCAATATGCCGGGTGGCGAGGGGCTTGAGGTGCTGCCGGAACTTCTCGGCACGTTGGAGGGTGAGAGAAATATTCCCGTCATCGTGCTCAGTGGCGATGCACGTGCCGACACGGCCGAAATCCTGCTAAAAGCCGGTGCGGCCAAGGTTTTGGCCAAGCCAACCGACCCAAGACAGCTGGTCGAGGAAATCCGTCGTATGCTGGAGGCGAAACGCCTTTCCCCATAATAGCTTGACAGACTCGCGCTGGCTTCATTTTGTCACTATTCTGTCGTCAATTAGTGATTTATGACAGGAAAATTCTTTGGTGGCGGAGCGATTCCCCATGGTTGCCGAAATCTTCAATCACGACATTTGTGAAAACAATGTTGTCATTCCCCCACGTCCTGAGTCGACTCAGGGTAATGAGGGTCTTTTCGGTCGTATCGGTACATTGGAAACCCGGCTCGCGAGAAATGAGCGCGAGATCGATGCCGCGCAATCCGTGCGTTACAAGGTTTTCGTTGAGGAAATGAATGCGCGCCTTCCCGCGGACGCGATGCGGCGCAAGCGCGACATCGACGCCTGGGACAGTGTCTGCGACCACCTGCTCGTACTGGACAAGGCGATCGAAGGTGACAGCGAGGACCAGATCGTCGGCACCTACCGTCTGCTGCGCCAGGAAACGGCGCTCGCCAATAATGGTTTTTATTCCGCCAGCGAATTCGACATTGCCGGGCTGGTTGCGCGCCATCCGGGCAAACGTTTCATGGAGCTTGGCCGCTCCTGCGTGCTGCCCGAATATCGCACCAAGCGCACGGTCGAGCTTCTGTGGCAGGGTAATTGGGCCTATGCGGTAAAACATCGCATGGATGCCATGATCGGCTGCGCCTCCTTCCCCGGCGTGCAGCCGGAAACCCATGCGCTGGCGCTCTCCTTCCTGCATCATAATTGCGTTGCAAAGGGCGAGTGGGAGGCTTCTGCGCTTCCCGAGCTTTACCGCGAGATGGACCTGATGCCGGCGGAAGCGTTGAATACCCGCAAGGCGCTGAATGCCATGCCGCCGCTGATCAAGGGTTATATGCGTCTGGGCGCCATGTTCGGTGCCGGCGCGGTGGTGGACCATGCCTTCAATACGACAGACGTCCTGGTGGTTCTGCCTGTCACGTCCATTGCCGGTCGCTATATCAGCTATTACGGCGGCGAGGCCGAGCGCATCAACGGCTGACCGGCTTTTTGCCGGATGTTCCTGTGGGCAGCGGGCCCGCGCGTGTTGTCTTGGGGCGGACATTCCCGCTAGTGTCGGCGCTTGTTTTCCGCAACACGATATGACATCGGCAGGCCATTGACGGACGTTCTGACAACCGCTTCCTTGATCACGGAGGAGAGCCGCGCTTCGGCCACTCCGATGATGGAACAATATATCGAGATCAAGGCGAACAATCCGGGTTCGCTGCTGTTTTACCGCATGGGCGATTTTTACGAATTGTTCTTTGACGATGCGGTCGAAGCCTCCCGTTCTCTGGGCATCACGCTGACGAAACGCGGCCAGCATATGGGATACGATATTCCCATGTGCGGCGTTCCCGTGCATGCGGCGGATGATTATCTCCAGAAACTCATCCTGCGCGGTTATCGTGTCGCCGTCTGCGAGCAGGTGGAAGATCCGGCGGAAGCGAAGAAACGCGGATCGAAATCGGTGGTTCGGCGTGATGTGGTGCGGCTTGTCACGCCCGGCACGCTGACCGAAGAAAAGCTGCTGTCGCCGACGGAATCCAACTATCTGATGGCGCTTGCCCGTATTCGCGGCAGTGCCGAGGCGCAGTTTGCGCTGGCGTGGATCGATATTTCCACCGGCGTCTTCCGTCTGGCGGAAACCACGCTGACGCGGCTTCTCGCCGATATCTGGCGTATCGACCCGCGCGAGCTGATCGTTGCCGACAGCCTGTTCCATGACGAGGAACTGCGGCCGGTCTTCGATGTGCTTGGCCGCGTGGCTGTGCCGCAGCCCGCAATCCTCTTCGACAGCGCCACGGCGGAAGGGCGCATCGCCCGTTACTTCAACGTCTCGACGCTCGATGGTTTCGGCACCTTTTCGCGGGTGGAAATGGCTGCGGCGGCCGCGGCCGTCGCCTATGTCGAAAAGACCCAGATCGCCGAGCGTCCGCCGCTGGGGGCGCCGGAACGTGAAAGTGCGGCCTCCACCCTTTTCATCGATCCCGCCACCCGCGCCAATCTGGAACTGGTGAAGACGCTATCAGGCGAAAGGGACGGATCGCTGCTGCATGCCTTGAACCGCACGGTCACGGGCGGCGGCGCACGGATGCTGGCCGAGCGGCTGATGTCGCCGCTCACTGACCCGGACAAGATCAATGCCCGCCTTGATGCGGTGGCTTATCTCATCGATGACGTCTCTCTCTGCGATGACCTGCGCGATGCCCTGAAACATGTCGCGGATATGCCGCGCGCACTATCCCGCCTTGCGCTGGAGCGCGGCGGCCCGCGCGATCTCGGCGCTATCAGGCAGGGGCTGGCTTCGGCTGAAAAAATCGCGACTATTCTCGATGGCGGGTTGCTGCCGGATGAACTGGCGACGGCTCTCAAGGATCTGAAAGCCTTGCCGGGCGGGCTGGAAGCCATGCTCGGCTCGATGCTTGCCGATGATCTGCCGCTTCTGAAACGCGACGGTGGTTTCCTGCGTGACGGCGCCAATCCCGAACTCGATGAGGTGCGGGCGCTGCGCGACCAGTCGCGCCGGGTGATCGCCGGTCTGCAGCTGAAATATGCCGATGAGACCGGCATCAAGTCACTCAAGATAAAGCACAATAACGTTCTCGGTTATTTCATCGAGGTGACGGCGGGCAATGCGGATGTGATGATGGCGACGGATGAGGCTAAGGCGCGCTTCATCCATCGCCAGACCATGGCTGGCGCCATGCGTTTCACCACCACCGAGCTTGCCGATCTGGAAAGCCGCATCGCCAATGCCGCAGCGCAGGCTCTGACAATGGAGCTGGAAGCCTTCGCCCGCATGGTCGAGGCCGTGGTGCAGCAGGCGGAAGCGATCAAGGCCGGTGCTTTCGCACTCGCTGTCATCGACGTTGCCTCAAGCCTTGCGTATCTGGCTACCGAACAAGCCTATTGCCGCCCGATCGTCGATGCTTCCATGACCTTTGCGATCAAGGGCGGGCGGCATCCGGTGGTGGAGCAGGCGTTGCGACGGCAGTCTGCTGGACCCTTCATCGCCAATAATTGTGACCTTTCGGCCGTCAATGGTGGCAAGAACGGTGCGATCTGGCTGCTCACCGGCCCCAACATGGGCGGTAAATCGACTTTCCTGCGCCAGAATGCTTTGATCGCCATTCTGGCGCAGATCGGCTCGTTCGTTCCGGCGGAAGCTGCTCATATCGGCATCGTCGACCGGCTGTTTTCTCGCGTCGGCGCTTCCGACGATCTGGCGCGCGGCCGCTCGACCTTCATGGTGGAAATGGTGGAAACCGCTGCCATCCTCAATCAGGCAACGGACCGTTCGTTGGTCATTCTGGACGAGATCGGCCGGGGTACTGCAACCTTTGACGGTCTTTCGATCGCCTGGGCGGCGGTGGAGCATCTGCACGAGGTCAATCGCTGCCGTGGCCTCTTCGCCACCCATTTTCACGAGCTGACGGTGCTGTCGGAAAAACTCGGCCGCCTCTCCAATGCCACGATGCGGGTGAAGGAGTGGGAGGGCGACGTTATCTTCCTGCACGAAGTCGGACCAGGTGCAGCGGATCGCTCCTACGGTATTCAGGTGGCGCGGCTTGCGGGCCTCCCGGCATCGGTGGTGGAGCGTGCGCGCGAAGTGCTGACGAAACTGGAAGATGCCGACCGCAAGAACCCGGCCAGCCAGCTGATCGATGATCTGCCGCTGTTCCAGATCGCGGTTCGCCGCGAGGAAACTCGCAAGGCCGGACCATCGAAAGTTGAAGAATCATTGAAGGGGATCAATCCCGACGAAATGACGCCACGTGAGGCATTGGACGCGCTCTATGCGTTAAAGAAAGAACTTGGCAAGGCTTGAACTTTCTTGCGCATCGAATTTTCCGAAAACCGCTGACACTTTTCGGTTCGATGCGGAGACTGCCTGTCCATCGCCTTTAAAACTCGCTATAGGACACTCCCATCGCAAGCGGTGGGATTTCCCACAGGACATGGATACCGGCATAGATGGCCATCAAGGACCTGGATTTTTCCGAAATTCTCGATGTCTCGGCGCTGAAGCGCGACTGTGACATCATCTTCAAGGAAGATGGCAAGCGCATCGCCGATGTCAGGTCCGATCTGCTGCCGCTGTTTCGCAAGGCCAGCACCGAAGGCCGGGAAAAGGTCCGCGAACTGCTGAAAGCCGATGGCAGCGGCATTGATTGCGCCCGCCGCATTTCCTGGCTTCAGGACCGTCTGATCGAGACGCTTTATGATCTTGCCTGCCAATATGCCTATCCAAAGGATGCCCCGCAGATCGCGGTGGCGGCAGTCGGCGGTTACGGCCGCGGCACGCTGGCGCCGGGATCGGATATCGACCTGCTGTTTCTGCTGCCGGCCAAGAACACGCCCGACATGCACAAGGCTGTCGAGTTCGTGCTCTATCTCCTTTGGGATCTCGGCTTCAAGGTCGGCCATGCCACCCGCACAGTGGATGAGTGCATCCGCCTGTCCAAATCCGATATGACCATCCGAACCGCCATTCTGGAAGTGCGGGCGATCTGCGGTAAGAAATCCCTGACCGACGATCTGGAAAAGCGCTTCGAGGCGGAAGTCGTCACCGGCACCGGCCCGGAATTCATCGCCGCCAAGCTTGCCGAGCGTGACCAGCGTCACCGCAAGGCGGGCGATACGCGCTATCTGGTGGAACCGAACGTCAAGGAAGGCAAGGGCGGGTTGCGCGACCTGCATACGCTGTTCTGGATCGCCAAATATTATTACCACGTCCGCGATACCGCCGATCTCGTCAAACTCGGCGTCCTGTCAAAGTCCGAACTCAAGCTGTTCGAAAAGGCCGATGATTTTCTCTGGGCCGTCCGCTGCCAGATGCATTTCATCACCAATAAAGCGGAAGAGCGCCTTTCCTTCGATATTCAGCGTGAGATCGCCGATGCGCTGAACTACCAGCCGCGCCCCGGCCTTTCCGCCGTCGAACGCTTCATGAAGCACTATTTCCTCGTGGCAAAGGATGTGGGTGACCTGACGCGCATCGTCTGCGCTGCACTGGAGGACCGGCAGGCGAAGGATGTGCCGGGTCTTTCGGGCGTTCTCAGCCGCTTCGCCCACCGCGTCCGCAAGATTCCGGGGTCGGTGGAGTTTGTCGAGGACCGGGGGCGCATCGCGCTGGCCAAGCCTGACGTCTTCAAGAACGACCCGGTCAACCTCATCCGGCTTTTCCATATTGCCGATATCAACAACCTCGAACTTCATCCGGATGCTTTGCGTGTCGTCACGCGCTCGCTGTCGCTCATCAATGAAGAGCTGCGGGAAAACGAGGAGGCGAACCGGCTGTTTCTTTCGATCCTCACCTCGCGGCGCGATCCCGCATTGACGCTCCGGCGCATGAATGAGGCAGGCGTTCTCGGCAAATTCATTCCGGAATTTGGCAAGATCGTCGCGATGATGCAGTTCAACATGTATCATCACTATACCGTGGACGAGCACCTGATCCGCTCGGTCGGCGTATTGTCGGAGGTGGACAAGGGGACGGCTGTGGATGCCCATCCGCTTGCCAACCAGCTGATGCCGGGCGTTGAGGAACGCGAGGCGCTTTATGTCGCCGTGCTGCTGCACGATGTGGCAAAGGGCCGGCAGGAGGACCACTCGATTGCCGGCGCGCGCGTGGCCCGCAAGCTCTGCCAGCGTTTCCGCCTCACCGGCAAGCAGACCGAAACCGTCGTCTGGCTCATTGAGCAGCATCTCCTGATGTCCATGGTCGCCCAGACACGCGACCTGCACGACCGCAAGACCATCACCGATTTTGCCGACAAGGTGCAATCGATGGAGCGGCTGAAGATGCTGCTCATCCTGACGGTCTGCGATATCCGCGCGGTCGGCCCGGGCGTCTGGAACGGCTGGAAGGGGCAATTGCTTCGCTCGCTGTATTATGAAACCGAACTGCTTCTCTCCGGCGGCTTCTCGGAAGTCTCTCGCAAGGAACGCGCGCAGATCGCTCGGCAGGCGCTATACGACGCCCTCGATGACTGGGGCCAGAAGGCGCGGCGCAAATATACCAAGCTGCATTACGAGCCCTATCTGCTGACGGTGGCGCTGGAAGACCAGGTGCGCCACACCCGCTTCATCCGTGAGGCCGACAAGCAGGAAAAGGCGCTGTCGACCATGGTGCGCACGCATTCCTTCCACGCCATCACCGAAATCACCGTGCTGGCGCCCGACCATCCGCGCCTTTTGTCGATCATCACCGGTGCCTGCGCTGCGGCCGGCGCCAACATTGCCGATGCGCAAATCTTCACCACATCGGATGGACGGGCGCTCGATACGATCCTCATCAATCGCGAATTCCCGATCGACGAGGATGAGACGCGGCGCGGCAACAATGTCGGCAAGCTCATCGAGGAGGTTCTATCCGGCAAACAACGCCTGCCGGAAATGATCGCGACGCGCACCAAGAGCCGCAAGAAAAAAAGCGCCTTCATCATTCCGCCCTCGGTCATCATTTCCAACGGGCTGTCGAACAAGTTCACCGTTATCGAAGTCGAGTGCCTCGACCGGCCGGGTCTGCTGGCGGATATGACGGCTGTCATCGCCGATCTGTCGCTCGATATTCATTCCGCCCGCATCACCACCTTTGGCGAAAAGGTCATCGACACCTTCTATGTGACTGATCTCTTCGGGCAAAAGGTGACGAACGATAATCGGCAGGCCAGCATCGCCACGCGCCTGAAGGCTGTGATGAGCGAGCAGGAAGACGAATTGCGCGACCGCATGCCGAACGGCATCATCGCCCATCCCGACGTGGCGGCACTGCCGGCCGCGCGCACGGCAAAGGCTTGAAGCGCCCATGAGTCTGATCGGCAAGTTCGCCACCGTCGGCACCGCCACGCTGGGCAGCCGCATTTTCGGCTTCCTCCGGGAAACCCTGATGGCTGCCGCCGTCGGCACCGGCCCAGTGGCCGATGCCTTCAACGCCGCTTTCCGTTTTCCGAACACCTTCCGGCGACTTTTTGCCGAAGGCGCGTTCAACTCGGCTTTCGTGCCTCTCTTCGCCAAGGAAATTGAGGCGAACGGCATGGAGGGCGCAAGGCGCTTTTCCGAGGAAGTCTTCGGCGTCCTGTTCACCGTGCTTCTGGCCCTGACAATTCTGATGGAACTGTCGATGCCGTTCATCGTGCGCACCGTGATTGCGCCGGGCTTCCTCGAAGACCCGGTGAAATTCGATAACACCGTCCATCTCGCCACCATCATGTTTCCCTATCTCGCCTGCATGTCGCTGGCGGCGATGATGGGCGGCATGCTGAATTCGCTGCACCGTTATTTCGCAGCCGCGATTGCTCCGGTTTTCCTCAATATCATCCTCATCGGCGTGCTCGCCTGGGCATGGTGGAAGAATTACGATCCCCTGCAGGTCGGTTATGCGCTCTCCTGGGGGGTGATGGTGGCGGGTCTGGTGCAGCTTGCCATCGTCTGGATCGCCGTGCGCAATGCCGGCATGCGCATCGGCTTCCGCAGGCCGCGGCTGACCAAGAATGTGCAGCGCCTTCTGGTCCTTGCCCTGCCGGCGGCAATCACCGGCGGCATCACCCAGATCAACCTGCTCATCAACACCAATATCGCCTCCGCCGGCGAAGGGGTGATCTCCTCGCTTGCCTATGCGGACCGGATTTACCAGCTACCGCTCGGCGTGGTCGGTATCGCCGTCGCCACCGTGCTTCTGCCGGAACTGGCGCGCGCCCTGCGCGGTGGCCATATGGTCGAGGCGGGCAGCCTGCAGAACCGTTCGGTCGAATTCGTGCTGTTCCTGACCTTGCCCGCTGCCGCTGCCCTTCTCGTCATGGCGGAACCGATTGTCCGTTTTCTCTATGAGCGCGGCAATTTTTCGCCGTCCGCCACCATCACGGTTGCGCAGATCCTCGGCATCTATGGTCTTGGCCTGCCGGCTTTCGTGCTGATAAAGGCTTTCATTCCGGGCTTCTTCGCCCGCGAAGACACCCGCACACCGATGATTTTTGCGGCAATTTCCGTGGTGGTGAACGTCTCCCTGGCGCTGACGCTGTTTCCGCGTCTCGGCGGTCCGGGCATCGCCATTGCCGAGATCACCGCCGGCTGGGTGAATGCCGCGTTGCTTTTCGCCATGCTTTTGTGGCGCGGCCACTGGCAGGTGGATATTCCGCTGCTCACCCGCATTCCGCGACTGCTCCTGGCTGCCGCCCTCATGGCGGGCTTCGTCCACTATGCGCTGACCTGGCTGAGTTTCGAGCTATCTTCGGCCTCGTCGATTTTCGTCCGGGCCGGCACCATCATGGCTCTCGTTTTCGCGGCCATGCTGGTTTATTTCGTGCTGGCCTTCGTTTCGGGTGGGGCCGATATCGGCATGGTCAAGCGAGCCGTCCGCAAACGCGGCAAAAAGAACGTCGAGACGGAGGCAGGCTGATGTCCTTTGCTGAGAACCGCCGCGTGGCGCTCGTCACGCTTGTCGTGGATGATTACGACCGGGCGAAGGCGTTTTATTGCGAGGTTCTCGGGTTCGAATGCCTTTCCGATCAGCCTCTCGGCGATGGCAAAAGATGGTTGGTTGTGAAGCCGCAAGGCGCTGATGGCTGCGCTGTTCTGCTTGCCCAGGCCGATGGCGAACCGCAGCGGTTTGCCATCGGCAACCAGACCGGCGGGCGTGTCGGGTTTTTCCTGCATACGGACGATTTTCAAAGAGACTATGAGACCATGCTCGCCCGCGGCGTGCGCTTTCTGGAGGAACCGCGCCACGAGGTTTACGGCTCCGTCGTGGTCTTTGCCGATCCTTATGGAAATCGCTGGGATCTTCTTCAGCCGCGCGGCTGACATGCCCTGAAACCGCTTGATTGCGAGGGGCTGCGGGTGCATAAGCGCGCGTGCAATTCCAACCATGGGGCGGGGCCCTCCACAAGCCTTTTCGAGGACGACAATGAACGTATTCAAGCCGCTGGTTTTCTCGGGCGTCCAGCCGACCGGCAATCTGCATCTCGGCAATTATCTCGGCGCTATCCGCAAGTTCGTGGCTTTGCAGGAAGATAACGACTGCATCTATTGCGTCGTCGACATGCATGCCATCACCGCCCAGCTCGTTCATTCCGACCTGAAGGCGCAGACCCGCTCGATTGCGGCCGCCTTCATCGCCTCGGGCATCGACCCCGTAAAGCACATCGTCTTCAACCAGTCGGCAGTGCCGCAGCATGCGGAACTCGCATGGGTGTTCAACTGCGTGGCGCGCATCGGCTGGATGGAGCGCATGACGCAGTTCAAGGACAAGTCCGGCAAGAATGCCGAACAGGTCTCGCTCGGTCTGCTTGCTTATCCGAGCCTGATGGCTGCCGACATTCTCGTTTACCGCGCCACCCACGTTCCCGTTGGTGATGACCAGAAGCAGCATCTGGAACTGGCCCGCGATATCGCCCAGAAATTCAACATCGATTTCGGCGACCATATCCGCAACGCCGGTCTTGGCCTCGATATCAAGGTGGGCGACGAGCCGGTGCATGCCTATTTCCCGATGGTGGAGCCGCTGATCGGCGGCCCGGCGCCGCGCGTCATGTCCCTGAAGGACGGCACCAAAAAGATGTCGAAGTCCGACCCGTCCGACCTGTCGCGCATCAACCTGATGGACGACGTCGACGCGATTTCGAAGAAGATCAAGAAGGCGAAGACCGATCCTGACGCGCTGCCGAGCGAAGTGGAAGGTCTGAAGGGCCGCCCCGAGGCGGAAAACCTCGTCGGTATCTATGCCGCTCTCTCCGACAAGACGAAGGCGGACGTTCTTGCGGAATTCGGCGGACAGCAATTCTCGGCCTTCAAGCCGGCGCTCGTCGAACTTGCCGTCAATGTGCTCGCTCCGGTCAATAACGAGATGCGCCGCCTTCTCGATGACCCGACCCATATCGACGCCATCCTCAAAGAGGGCGGTGAACGAGCGCGCGCCATTGCCGAAAAGACGATGAACGAGGTGCGCGACATCATCGGCTTCCTGCGCTGAGAGGTCGCTGCCGCGCTGATGCGGCGGGCGGTTTGCGCCTGCCGTGATTTGATATAATCTCCGCCCGAACCGTCGGGCGGTTTCTCGGATCACGGCGGATTGAGGGAGTGCGGAATGGTTTCAACACGGCTGTCGCGTCTGGAAGGGCATCGTCGCAAATTTCTCGCTGTTATCGATGACACACCGGAATGCGAAAGGGCCGTGCATTATGCCGGTCGTCGCGCCAAGAATTCCAATGGCGGGCTGGTGCTGCTCTACATGATCCCGGAAGGCGATTTCCAGCAATGGCTGGGCGTCGAGCAGATCATGCGGGCCGAGGCGCGCGAGGAGGCGGAAGCCACCCTCGCCAAGATCGCTCAGAAGGTGCGTGAGACAATCGGCATCGAGCCTGAAGCGGTGATCCGCGAAGGCAGCGCCACCGAGCAGATCCACGGGCTGATCGAGGAAGACCGCGATATCGCCATTCTTGTGCTGGCGGCGGGATCGACAAAGGAAGGGCCGGGGCCGCTCGTTTCTTCCATCGCCGGGCGAGGGGCAGCCTTCCCCATTCCCGTCACTGTCCTGCCGGATACGCTGACGGACGAGGAAATCGACGCGCTCTGCTGATCCGGGTTTCGGACAAGATTTAGGGGCTGACGATTTCTTGAATGTAATTATCATGTCAGGGCTTGAAGTGAAGCTTCGCCGGGCGTATTTTGGAAGAATTCTAAATTACGGGGCGTGAACCGCGACCTCGAAGGAGACGATGATGTTCATTCAGACGGAAGCCACGCCCAACCCCGCCACGCTGAAGTTTCTGCCCGGCAAGGTGGTGCTGGAAAGCGGGACAGCTGAGTTTCTCAATCCTTCGCAGGCGCAGGCTTCTCCGCTGGCAGAGCGTCTCTTTACGATTCCCGGCGTCACCGGCGTGTATTTCGGCTTCGATTTCATAACCGTCACCAAAGACGATGCGGAATGGCAGCACCTGAAGCCCGCCATTCTCGGTTCGATCATGGAACACTTCATGTCCGGCCGCCCGATCATGGGTACGGCGATTGCGGCGGAAGTATCGGACGAAGAGGACGAATTTTTCGAAGAGGGTGACGAGACAATCGTCGCCACCATCAAGGAACTGCTGGAAACCCGCGTGCGGCCCGCAGTTGCACAGGATGGCGGCGACATCACGTTCCGCGGTTTCCGTGATGGCACCGTGTTCCTGAACATGAAGGGCGCCTGCTCCGGCTGCCCGTCCTCCACCGCCACGCTGAAGCACGGCGTTCAGAACCTGCTTCGCCATTTCGTGCCGGAAGTGCGCGAAGTCGAAGCGGTATGACATCGTAAGCCAGGTCCCGACATGATTGTTCTCGCACTCGACACCTCAGGTGTGGATTGTTCCGCCTGCGTCTATGACAGCGCCTCCGACAGGGTGCTCGGCGAGGTGTGCGAAATGATCGGAAAGGGTCATGCCGAAAGGCTGATGGCCGTGATCGATGGCGCCCTGCAGCAGGCACAGCTTCCGCTCCAGAAGGTTGAGCGCATAGCTGTGACCATCGGTCCGGGGTCCTTCACTGGCATCCGTGTCGGTGTTGCCGCCGCGCGTGGCTTTGCCCTGTCGCTAGGCGTCGAGGCCGTCGGTGTCACCACACTTGAAACGCTCGCGCTGCATCATCTTCTGACAAATCCCGGCCGGCCCGTGGCCGTCGGGCTGGATGCCAAGCGCAACGAAGCCTATCTCCAGACTTTCGCGGCGGATGGATCGCCGCTCGCTGAGGCGATGCTTTTGTCTCTGGATGACGCCAGGGGCGTTCTTTCCGGTTTCGACGGCGCCGTGATTGGTTCGGCCGCGCCGCTGTTTGCAGGAGAGGAAATCGGCTCGGGGCCGGACCATTTCCCGATTGCCTCGGTTGCACGCTCGGCGGCGCGCAAGCAGGCGGGTCAACCGAAACCTGCGCCGCTTTATCTGCGCGGTCCGGATGCCCGTCCGCAAACCGGTTTTGCGCTGGCACGCCAGGACGTTGCCTGATAGGGCATTGCCTGTGAATGATTCCTGTAATGCCCGATTCTTGTGATGCCAGATTCCTATTATGTTTGACGAATATCTGAGCTGGAAACCCTATTTCGAGATCGTGCCGATGCAGCATGAGGATTGCGCCGCGGTGGCGGAACTGCATGCGCTGCGTTTTCCGCGCGCCTGGAATGACGGGGAGTTTTCCGGGCTGTTGACGCAAGGTTCGGTTTTCGGTGCCGTCGCGCGTCAGACCAACGCGTTCTTCAGCAGGCCGCTCGGGGGGTTCGTGCTCGCAAGGGAAGTTGCAGGCGAGGCGGAAATCCTGACGGTTGCCGTGGCTGACAAGTTCGGACGCACCGGTCTTGGCTGGCGCCTGATGCAGTCGGCGGTGCGCGAAGCGATGATGCGCGGCGCTGAAACCATGTTTCTCGAGGTGGACGACAGCAACACCTCCGCTCTCGGGCTTTATAAAAAGCTCGGCTTCAAGACGGTTGCGGAGCGCAAGGCCTATTACACCTCCAGGGATGGAACCAAGTCGACGGCGCTTGTCATGCGCCGCGATCTTCGCTAGTTCCCTGCGACAGGCATTTTTTCGGCGAAAGCCGCAAAATTCAACCGGAATACTCAAAAGGCCAGAAGACGTGATAGACCTTTCGAAAACGCTGGAGGAGCTTTGTGCCGAGCGCGGCATGCGGATGACGGACCAGCGCCGCGTCATTGCCCGTGTCCTGCAGGAATCGGCCGACCATCCCGATGTCGAGGAACTGTACCGCCGTTCCTCCGCCGTGGATCCGCGCATCTCGATTTCCACCGTCTACAGAACGGTGAAGCTGTTCGAAGACGCCGGTATCATCGAACGTCACGATTTTCGTGATGGCCGTTCGCGTTATGAGACCGTGCCTGAAGAGCACCACGATCATCTGATCGATCTGAAGAACAGCGTGGTCATCGAGTTTCATTCGCCGGAAATCGAAGCGCTTCAGGAAAAGATCGCCCGCGAGCATGGCTTCAAGCTGGTGGATCACCGGCTGGAGCTTTACGGCGTGCCGCTGAAGCCCGACGAACGCTGAGACGCCGGTGAACAAGCGGGCGTTTCACTCATGATGTGGCTGCGCACAGCCTATATCGCGATCGTTCTCCTGATCGTCACGCTCATCCTGCTGCCGCTGCAACTGCTGGGCCTTGCCTTCGACTGGCGGCTGCGCCGCCGTATCCCGCGCCTCTGGCATCGCATCGCCTGCCATGTTCTCGGCATTCGTGTGCATGTTCACGGAGAGGTGGAGCGGGCAAAGCCGCTGATGCTGGCGGTCAACCACGCCTCGTGGAAGGATATTCTCGTTCTCGGCAGCATTGCCGACGTGGTGTTCATCGCCAAGACGGAAGTACGGGACTGGCCGGTTTTCGGCTGGCTCGCCCGGCTGCAGAAAAGCATCTTCGTTCAGCGTGAGCAGAAGCGCAGCACCGGCGCGCAGGTCAGCGAAATCGCCAGCCGCATGGCTGATGGCGAGATTGTCGTGTTGTTCCCCGAAGGCACCACTTCGGATGGGAACCGAATGCTGGCGGTGAAATCCTCGTTGTTCGGTGCCGCCTCCACCGCCGCTGAACAGGTGCCGGGCAAGCTGGTTTATGTGCAGCCGGTTGCGATTGCCTATACGCGGGTGCATGGCATGGCCATGGGCCGTTATCATCGCGTCATTGCCGCCTGGCCGGGCAGCATAACGCTGGTGCCGCATCTGCTTGGCATCATCAAGGCCGGCGCCATTGATGTGGACGTGACCTTCGGCGAGAGCGTTCCATTTCACAGCACGGATAACCGCAAACGACTTTCGATCGATATCGCTGCTTCCATCCGTTCCATGCTGGCCTTCAGCCTGCGCGGCGGCTGGCGGAAATAGCGGTGTCGTCGCTCTTTCCGGGATTTTTTTGTTTAATCTGGCTAGGAAAAACACTAAATAGCGGCCATGACCCAGGAAACGCTTGGCCTTGACGCCCAACACATGATCGCCCGCGAAGGCTCTAACAGCCGCAAGGTCTTTATCAAGACCTATGGCTGTCAGATGAACGTCTACGATTCCGTCCGCATGAGCGATGCGCTGGCGAAGGATGGTTACGTTCAGACCGAGGATATGGGTGAGGCGGATCTGGTTCTCTTGAACACCTGTCATATCCGCGAAAAGGCAGCTGAAAAGGTCTATTCGGCGCTTGGCCGTCTGCGCGACATGAAAAAATCGCGGCAAGAGCAGGGCCGCGAATTCATGATCGGCGTTGCCGGCTGTGTGGCGCAGGCGGAAGGCGAGGAAATCCTTCGCCGTGCACCTGCCGTCGATGTCGTCATTGGCCCGCAGACCTACCACCGCCTGCCGGACGCTCTGAAGCGGGTACGCGGCGGTGAACGCGTCATCGAGACCGAATATGCGGTCGAGGACAAGTTCGAACATTTGCCGGTAGCTGAAAAGGCGACGTTGCGCACCCGCGGCGTCACCGCCTTTCTGACCGTGCAGGAAGGCTGCGACAAGTTCTGTACCTTCTGCGTCGTGCCCTATACCCGTGGCTCGGAAGTCTCCCGTCCCGTGCGTCAGATCGTCGATGAGGCGATGAAACTGGTGGATGCCGGCGTGCGCGAGATCACGCTGCTTGGCCAGAACGTCAACGCCTGGCAGGGCGAGGGTGCCAAGGGCGAGAAATGGGGCCTTGCCGAGCTGCTTTACCGGCTGGCGGAAATTCCGGGCCTTGCACGGCTTCGCTACACCACCAGTCATCCGCGCGACATGGATGATCGGCTGATCGGCGCCCATCGCGATCTGCGTATCCTGATGCCCTACCTGCATCTGCCGGTGCAGTCAGGATCGGATAACATTCTGAAAGCCATGAACCGTCGCCATACGGGCGAGGAATATATCCAGCTTATCGAAAAAATCCGCGCCGCCCGCCCTGATATCGCCATGTCGGGGGACTTTATTGTCGGCTTCCCCGGTGAGACGGATCGCGACTTCGAAGACACGATGGCGATGGTCGAGCAGGTGAAATACGCGCAGGCCTTCTCCTTCAAATATTCCACCCGTCCCGGTACGCCGGGCGCCGATCTTACGGATCAGGTTGCGGAAGAGGTGAAGGCCGAGCGGCTGGAACGATTGCAGGCCCTGTTGCTGCGGCAACAGAAGGAATTTGCGGAATCGCTGGTCGGAAAGACCATGGATGTGTTGCTGGAAAAGCCCGGCCGCATGCCTGAACAGTTGATAGGTCGCTCTCCCTGGCTGCAATCCGTGAATCTTGATGCAAAGACTTTGAAAATCGGTGACATTGTTAATGTACGAATCACCGCAACGGGTCCAAACAGCTTGTTTGCCGAGGTGGCAGAGAGTTAGAGTGAGGAGCCGACACTGATTGGGACAGGAGCCTGACCGCTTGAACGCACATGAATTGGTATCACCTTCATCGCGCCAGCCACGCCAAGCCGCGACCGACGCCAATCACTTCGTCCTCACGTTCGAGAATAACAGGATAGCGGGAGAGCTATTCGGTCAGTTCGATCAGAACCTGAAATTGCTGGAACAGCGCCTCAACATCGATGCGCGCCCGCGCGGCAATTCCGTCGCCATCACCGGTGATGTCGTCGCCACCAATCAGGCTCGCCGGGCGCTGGATTTCCTCTACGAACGGCTGCTCAAGGGCGGAACCGCCGAGGTTTCCGATGTGGAAGGCGCGATCCGCATGGCGATGGCCGCAGATGATCAACTGACCTTGCCGACGATGGAGCGCAAGGCGAAGATTTCCATGGCGCAGATTTCCACCCGCAAGAAGACCATCGCTGCTCGCACGCCGACGCAGGATGTCTATATGCGGGCGCTGGAGCAATCCGAACTGGTTTTCGGCGTCGGCCCCGCCGGCACCGGCAAGACCTATCTGGCCGTGGCGCATGCCGCACAGCTTCTGGAGCGCGGCGCGGTTGACCGTATCATCCTGTCGCGTCCTGCCGTCGAAGCGGGTGAGCGCCTGGGCTTCCTGCCGGGAGACATGAAGGAAAAGGTCGATCCCTATCTTCGTCCGCTTTATGATGCGCTTTATGACATGATGCCGGGTGACAAGGTGGAGCGCGCCATTCAGGCGGGTGTCATCGAAATTGCGCCGCTCGCCTTCATGCGCGGCCGCACCCTTGCCAACGCCGCCGTTATTCTGGACGAAGCCCAGAACACCACGACCATGCAGATGAAGATGTTCCTGACCCGTCTCGGCGAAAACGGCCGCATGATCGTGACCGGCGACCCGAGCCAGGTGGATTTGCCGCGCGGGGTGAAATCCGGCCTTGTCGAGGCCCTGCAAATCCTTGGGGATGTCGAAGGCGTGTCGGTCGTGCGCTTCAAGGATGTCGACGTCGTGCGTCATCCGATGGTGGCGCGCATCGTCAGGGCCTATGAATCCCACACGGCAGTGCCGGATGAAAGCCTCGTGAAGGGCAACTGACGTAAAGACAATGACAGCTCTGGATATTCAAATCAGCGTCGAGGCCGAAGGCTGGTCCTCGGAAGAGGACTTGGCTGTCTTTGCAACCAAAGTGCTGGATGCGGCGGTTGATTTCCTGAAGCGGGAAGAGGAGCAGCCCTTCCCGAAAATGCCGGTGGAACTGTCGCTGGTCTTTACCGATGACGAAAATATTCGGGAAATCAATGCAGAGTGGCGCGACAAGGACAAGGCGACCAATGTCTTGTCTTTCCCCGCTTTTCCGCTGGAACCGGGTGGTATGCCCGGCCCGATGCTGGGCGATATTGTCATCGCGCGCGAGACGGTTGAGCGTGAGGCCCTTGAACTTGACAAGAGTTTCGAGGATCATCTGACCCATCTGCTCGTTCATGGGTTCCTGCATTTGTTTGGTTATGACCACATGGACGAGGAGGAAGCGGAAGAAATGGAGTCGCTTGAGACTCGCATTTTGGCGGTGCTTGGCCTATCTGATCCATACGCGGGTCAGGAACCGCTTTGAATATTGTCTGGAGCCATGAACGAACATTCTGCACGACCTGCCAATGAGGGCAGAGAAAACGGCGAGCAGTCCTCTTCGGAGGAAGGCAGTAGTCATTTACGTCAAGACTACAATGCAAAGCCAAGATCGACGATCTGGTCGCGCATCGCACGGTTGCTAAGACCGTCTCAGGGCGAGCGCCTGCGCGAGGATTTGACCGACGCGCTGATGGACGACACCGAAATTGGCGCTGCCTTTTCGCCCGAAGAACGGGCGATGCTGAACAATATCCTCCGTTTCCGCGAGATCAGGGTCGAAGATATCATGATCCCGCGGGTCGATATTGACGGTCTCGACCAGAACATGACCATTGGCGAGGCCCTGATCCTCTTTGAGGAAACCGGACGCTCCCGTATGCCGGTCTATGATGAGACGCTGGATGACCCGAAGGGCATGATCCACATTCGTGACCTGCTGGCCTATGTCGCCAAGCAGGCGCGCAACAAGCGCCGGGCGGGATCACGCAGCGTCGCTTATGGTGAAGTAAAGGCGCCGCGTTCGCCGCGACCGAACTTCGACCTGGCACGGGTCGATCTCGAACAGACGGTTGCCGATGCCGGGCTCGTGCGGAAAATTCTGTTCGCGCCGCCCTCCATGCTGGCCTCCGATCTCTTGAAGACGATGCAGGCCCAGAGAACCCAGCTCGCGCTCGTGATCGATGAATATGGTGGCACGGACGGTCTCGTCAGCCACGAGGATATCGTCGAGATGGTCGTGGGCGACATCGATGACGAGCACGACAAGGACGAGGCGATGTTTTCGCGCCTGTCCCCGGATGTGCTCGTGGCCGATGCCCGTGCGGAACTTACGGAACTTGCCGAGGCGATCGGGCCGGAATTCGATGTTCGCGAACATCTGGAGGAAATCGATACGCTCGGCGGCCTCATCTTCTTCGCGCTCGGCCGTATTCCGGCCAAGGGCGAGGTGGTCAGGGCCGTTCCCGGTTTCGAGTTCCAGATTCTCGATGCGGATACACGGCGCATCAAGGGCGTCCGCATTGTCCGTGATCACGGCTCGGAAGGGCAGGATGATCGCGCGCCAGGCGATGCCCGCACGAACGAGGTGATTGCGCTGCCCGCGCCGGATATGCGCCTTATCACTCACCAGCAGAATGCCGACTGAACAGGACCGACGGGGTAATACCCGTCGGTTCGCTGGTTCAATATGGATTCGCCCGCTTTGAATGCTCCTGTGGGCCGATGAAATGTGCGGCGGATCATCAGGGCTTTCTCCACTCCTGTGGACTGCGAATCTTTTTTCCGTTACTCCGGGTTTGAGGGAAAATTCCGCGGCGCGGCCTTGCCGGGAGCGGTCTTTTCCGGACGCGCATAAACGGAGATGGCATGGAGCGTCTTGCAGGCAGGGTAATGCTGGCCGGTGGCAAAAGCCGCGCAGTGATGGCGATTGCCGCAGGCGCGGTTGGTGCGCTGGCTTTGCCTCCATTCGGTTTTTTCGCGGCGCTGTTTTTCTCCTTCACCCTGCTTGTCTGGCTGGTGGACGGCTGCACCGGTAAGCCGGGCGGCGGCATATTCAGCCGCATCCTGCCGGCTTTTGGCATCGGTTGGTGTTTCGGCTTCGGCTATTTCGTGGCGGGTCTTTGGTGGTTGGGCAATGCCCTGTTGCTGGAGGCAGACGAATTCGCCTGGGCGCTGCCGCTCGCCATCATCGGCCTTCCGGCTCTTCTTGCGCTGTTTTATGGTTTTGCAGTCGCTGCGGCCAACATCGTCTGGTCGGATGGTCTCGGCCGTATCGCCGCCCTTGCCGCCGCATTCGGCTTGTTTGAATGGCTGCGCAGTTTTCTTGCGACTGGATTTCCCTGGAACGCCATCGGCTACGGCATCATGCCCATTCCGGTCATGATGCAGTCCGCGCACCTGCTTGGACTTTTCAGCGTTACCACGCTTGCGGTTTTTATCTTCGCTGCTCCCGCTTTGATCGGCACAAAAAAAAGCATGTGGCCGGGCCTCGCTCTGGCGGGTCTGCTGCTGGCCGGCCATTTTGGTTACGGCTTCTATCGCCTTCAGGCACCGGTTGAGACACCGGCGGACGCGCTGACCGTCAGGATCGTACAGCCCTCCATCGATCAGTCCCGTAAAATGCTGAACGCCGACCGGGCAGAGATCTTTGGCGAACATCTGCGGTTGACGGCGCTGCCTCCCGGCGAAGGGAAAAAGCGCCCTGATATCGTCGTATGGCCGGAAACCTCCGTACCTTTCATCCTGACGCAGAACCCCGACGCTCTGGTGGAAATCGCAAAAACGCTGGAGGACGGGCAAATCCTGTTCACCGGCGCTGTCAGAATGGAAGACCAGGGTGCCGGTCGGCCGCCGCGTTATTACAATTCAGTCTACGCGATCGACAGCCAGGGCGAAATCATCGCGGCAAGCGACAAGGTTCACCTGACACCGTTTGGGGAATATGTTCCCTTCGAAGGCGTTTTGCGGGAGTTCGGCATCGATAATGTCATCAGCCTGCCGGGTGGTTTCTCGGCCGCCTCGTCGCGCACGCCATTGACGCTTCCTTCCGGCAAGACCTTCTATCCCCTGATCTGTTACGAGATCATTTTCCCCGGTGAGATGACGCCAGGTCTGGCGGGTTCGGCGGCAATTCTGAACGTGACAAATGACGGCTGGTTTGGCGACACGCCTGGCCCTTACCAGCATTTTCTTCAGGCCAGAGTCCGGGCTGTTGAAACCGGCGTGCCGGTGATTCGCGGCGCCAATACCGGAATTTCCGCCGTCATAGACCCCTATGGGCGCATTATCGCCGGGTTGGATTACGGTCGGGTTGGCATTGTTGACGCCACTTTGAGTGGTGGGTCCAACGACGCATTTACTTACGACACACATCGGACGTATTTCTGGTTGATTTTTTCAATCATGCTGATCGTTGCGGTATTTCCTGCCTGGAGTTTTGCTCGGCGTCAGAATTGACCGGGAACTCCCACAATTGCATAGTGAATACGTCAGTCGTAAAACAAGTTTAGACGCTGTCGAAATGCCGGCTCATTTCTTCGAATAGTAATGAAGCGAGATATCAACCCTTTCCGAGTGTCAGGACCGCATGATGACCGAGAATAAGAAAAAGCCTAATCCCATCGACATTCATGTCGGAAGCCGAATTCGTCTTCGCAGAACCATGCTGGGCATGAGCCAGGAAAAGCTGGGCGAAAGCCTTGGAATTACCTTTCAGCAAATCCAGAAATATGAAAAGGGCACGAACCGCGTCGGTGCGAGCCGCCTTCAGAATATTTCCGCGATCCTCAACGTTCCGGTGTCCTTCTTTTTCGAAGATGCTCCCGGCGATCAGGTTGGCGGCGCGACCGGCATGGCGGAAGCCTCCAGCTCCAACTACGTGGTTGACTTCCTGTCCTCGGCTGAAGGTCTGCAGCTGAACCGCGCTTTTGTGAAGATCGCCGATCCCAAGGTCCGCCGTCGTCTCGTTGATCTCGTCAAGGCGCTCGCCGCCGAAGGAGACGCGGAGTAAGTCTCCACAGATGATGCCCATAATTTCCGGCAAGGGCGCCGGACACTCAACGGTCCGCAAGGACCGTTTTTTTGTGCCAGATTAGAAAGGAATTCTCACATAAAGATATATTTATGTGGTTGTGTCCTTGTCTTTCATGGCCGAAATGACTAACAAACTCGAAGACCGTTCTTTGAGGGGAATCCCGCATGCGTGCCAATTACCTGTTCACCAGCGAGTCCGTGGCCGAAGGTCATCCGGACAAGGTTTGTGACCGTATTTCCGATGAAATCGTAGATCTCATTTATCGTGAAGCGTCCAAGACGGGTGTTGACCCATGGACCGTGCGCATCGCATGCGAGACGCTTGCGACGACCAATCGTGTCGTTATCGCCGGTGAGGTTCGGGTTCCCGATACCCTGCTGAAGAAGGACAAGGACGGCAAGGTCGTCAAGGACGCCTCTGGCCATCCGGTCATCAATCCTTCCAAGTTCAAGTCCGCGGCCCGCAAGGCAATCCGCGACATCGGCTACGAGCAGGATGGTTTCCACTGGAAGACGGCCAAGATCGACGTTCTCCTGCATCCGCAATCGGCAGACATCGCGCAGGGCGTCGACAATGCTTCCGACAAGCAGGGCGACGAGGGTGCCGGCGACCAGGGCATTATGTTCGGTTATGCCTGCAAGGAAACGCCAGATCTGATGCCGGCTCCGATCTATTATTCGCACCGTATCCTGCAACTGCTCGCCACCGCCCGTAAAAGCGGCGAAGGCGAAGCGGCAAAACTCGGACCCGACGCCAAGAGCCAGGTGACCGTTCGTTATATCGATGGCAAGGCCGCCGAGGCCGTTTCCATCGTTCTGTCCACGCAGCATCTCGATGCAAGCTGGGATTCGAAGAAGGTTCGCGCCGTTGTCGAGCCCTATATCCGCGAAGCTTTGGGCGACCTGAAGATCGCTGATGATTGCCAGTGGTACATCAACCCGACGGGCAAGTTCGTCATCGGTGGTCCCGACGGCGATGCCGGCCTGACCGGCCGCAAGATCATCGTCGACACCTATGGCGGTGCCGCCCCCCACGGCGGTGGTGCATTCTCCGGCAAGGACACAACCAAGGTCGACCGTTCGGCTGCCTATGCCGCCCGCTATCTCGCAAAGAATGTTGTTGCCGCTGGTTTTGCCGAGCGCTGCACGATTCAGATCTCCTACGCGATCGGCGTTGCCCAGCCTCTGTCGGTCTATGTTGATTTGCACGGCACGGGCAAGGTCAGCGAAGACCAGATCGAAGGCGCGATCCGCAAGGTCATGGACCTGTCGCCGTCGGGTATCCGTCGTCACCTCGATCTTAACAAGCCGATCTACGCCAAGACCTCGTCCTATGGCCACTTTGGTCGCAAGGCCGGCCGTGACGGCTCCTTCTCCTGGGAGAAGCTTGATCTGGTGAAGCCGCTCAAGGAAGCCTTGAGCGCATAAGCCTTGTCATTCGACGGCGATTGAGAGATACCGTCTGCATCTTTGTAACCCGCATAGTGCCATTCATCTGGCGCTGTGCGGGTTAAATCTATTTGTTCTTGAGAGTATGACATGACGGAAGAACGGCGTTCGCGCGCAACGGAAGCGTTTTTTGGCAGACGCAAGGGCAAGCCTTTGCGCAACCAGCAAATCGACACGATCGAAAATCTGCTGCCTTTGCTGAAAATCGATCTGGAGAGCGCACCACCGCAAAATCTGGTGGCTCTCTTTCCCGCGGATGTAAGATCGGTCCGTCTGGAGATCGGTTTCGGCGGCGGCGAGCACCTTGCCCATCGCGCGGTTGAAAACCCCGAGACAGGCTTTATCGGCGTCGAGCCCTTCGTCAATTCAATGGCCAAGCTGCTCGCAACAGTGCGTGAACGCGAGCTGATGAATATCCGTCTTTACGATGATGATGCGACGCAATTGCTGGACTGGCTGCCGGAGGCTTCGATCGATCACATTGACCTTCTTTACCCCGATCCCTGGCCGAAGAAAAAGCACTGGAAGCGCCGTTTCGTCTCCGACGTCAATCTGGCCCGTTTCCACCGGGTGCTGAAACCCGGTGGCAAGTTCTGCTTCGCGTCGGATATCGATACCTACGTCAACTGGACGCTGCAGCATTGCGCCCGTCACGGTGGTTTCGAATGGACGGCGGCGACCGCTGACGACTGGCGCACGCCCTATGCCAACTGGCCGGGTACGCGTTATGAGAACAAGGCGAAAAGAGAAGGCCGCAGCTCGGCCTATCTCACTTTTATTCGTCGCTGAGCGGGGTGAAGTCTCAGATATTCGCATCCACTTCCGCCGCAAGCGGAATGGAGGGCTGGGCGCCGGCGCGAGTGCAGGCGAGCGAACCTGCGACGGCTGCACGCTTCAGCGCCTTTTCGAAATCCATCCCCTGATCGAGGCTGGCGGCGAGATAACCGCAGAAGGTGTCGCCTGCGCCAACCGTATCGACCGGCACGATCTTCAGACCGGCCGCCCGGTAAAGCTTGCTGTTGCGAATGGCGATCACGCCGTCCGCTCCGAGCGTGACGATCAATGTCTGGCCGGTTTTTTCATGTAAGGCCTTGAGTTCGTTTTCCCGTTCCGAACCGGAAAGCCCGTTTTTGCCGATCAGCAGCTCGAACTCGGTTTCATTGGCAATGACGATATCGGCAAGGCCGGCAAGGCGTGGCCCGTCGGCGGTCAGCGGGGCAGTATTGATGACGGTGGTGATACGTTTCGCCTTCGCGGCCGTCAGCGCCGCTTCGATGGCGGGCGCGGGTATTTCGAACTGCAGCATCAGAATATCGCCCGCCGACATCTCCGTCACGACCTTGGCGGCGTCGGATGCCGACACTTCGCCATTGGCGGCGGGAATGACCGAGATCATGTTCTCTCCGCCTTCACCGATAAGGATCATCGCCGTACCGGTCGGGCCCGGCGCGGTCTTGACGAGCGAGAGGTCGGTGCCGGCATCACGCAACAATGTCAGCGCCGGTGCGGCAAACGTATCGTCGCCCGCAGCGCCCGCCATTTTGACCGTGGCGCCCGCCCGCTTTGCGGCAAGCGCCTGATTGGCTCCCTTTCCGCCCGCCGCGGTGGAGAAGCTCTCTCCCGTCACGGTTTCACCGGGTTTGGGAAGGCGTTTTGCGGTGGCGATGAGATCCATGTTGATGGAGCCGAAAACAGTAATCATGGGCGGCATGTCCGTATGAAATTCAAGCAAGACGGCGACTTTGCCCGAGACGATCACTCGTCGTCAACTACCCGCAATTTGGCCGCACCGGCTCTGTTATCCGCAAAGCGACGGGCTTGCTCGATTTCCCCATGCGCAGCTTCTTTTTCCGTCGGCGAAAAATCGAGGCCCTCAATTTTTTGGCCGCGCGCCAAGACCTTGTCGGAGGAAATCAGCATCATGTCGACGTCCTTCTGCGCCAGCCCAAAATGGGCTTGCAGCTTGCGTGTTCGGTCGTCCAGCCGCCGCACATCGTCCATAAGCAGCGCCACTTCGCCTTGAATGAGATGCGCCTGCTCGCGCATGCGCTGATCTTTCAGCACCGACTGGATGACCTGCACCGACAGCATTAGAAGTGACGGCGATACGATGACGACGCGAGCCCGATGGGCGCGCTGCACCAGATATTCGAAATGCTGGTGAATATCGGCGAAGATCGATTCCGACGGCACAAAGATGAAGGCCGTATCCTGCGTCTCGCCGCGGATGAGGTACTTTTCGGCCACATCGCGAATATGTACTTCCATATCGCGCCGGAACTGCTGGGTGGCGGCGCGTTTGGCGTCAGGCGATTCATCTGCTTTCAGTGCGTTCCACGCTTCCAGCGGAAACTTGGCGTCGATGACAAGCGGCGGCGCGTTATTCGGCATCTTGATCGTACAGTCCGGCCGGTAACCGTTCGAAAGTGTGGGCTGAAGCTGGAACGCACCTGCGGGAAGTGCATCGGCGATCAGCGCCTCCATGCGTGCCTGTCCAAAGGCCCCGCGCGTCTGTTTGTTGGAAAGGATCGCCTGCAGTCCGACCACATCCTTGGCCAGATCCTGAATATTGCCCTGGGCAGCATCGATGACCGCCAAGCGCTCCTGAAGACGGCTCAGATTCTCATGCGTCGACCGGGTTTGTTCCGTGAGCGTTTCGCCCAGCCGTTGCGACATGCCGTCGAGGCGCTGGTTAAGCGTCTGGCTCATCTCGGTCTGGCGTGTGCCAAGCGTCTCCGCCATGGCGGCAATCCGGCCGTGCAGTTCGGACTGGGTTTTCAGGAGGTCGGAAATTTCACCGTCGGCTCCCGCTTTTTTCACGCGGTTCGTCGTGACCAGCCATGTGATCGCGAGAGCGAAAACCAGAGCCGCGAGCAGCGCGCCGAAGCTGATATCGACGGAACCGGCCCGCAATGCTGGATCGAGGAGAACGGATAAATCTATGCTCATGATTAAATCTAGCAGATTTCTTGTGATTCGTAAGATCAAAACAAGAACATTCCTGCGGCGGAAATGAGTCCGGGAGAGCGGAAGCCCGGCGCGGTTTGACCGCTCGTGTTTTTTATTTCCTCCGCGCAAGAGATACGTTATGGGAAGCCATGACTATCAAACCGCTTATCATTTTGCCCGATCCCGTGCTGCGCCAGCAATCGAAACCCATCGAACAGGTGGATGCCGAAGTGCTGCGCCTTGCCGACGACATGCTGGAAACCATGTATGATGCGCCGGGCATTGGCCTTGCCGCCATCCAGGTCGGCGTAGCGCGGCGAATGCTGGTGATTGACGTTGCGCGTGAGGGCGAGGAAAAGACCCCAGTCGTCTTCATCAACCCGGAAATCCTAAAGGTGTCGGACGATATTTCGACCTATGAGGAAGGCTGCCTCTCCATTCCCGACTATTACGCCGAAGTCGAGCGTCCAGCCTCTTTGACGGTGCAATATATCGGCCGTGACGGCAAGCAGCAGACCGTGGAGGCGGACGGGCTTCTCGCCACGTGCCTGCAACACGAGATCGACCACCTGAACGGTGTTCTGTTCATCGACCATATTTCGCGACTGAAGCGCGACATGGTCATCAAGAAATTCACCAAGGCGGCCCGCGCAAAGGTCTGATCCGTCCTCTTTAGCTAGAGACCGACCAGTAGAAAGGGCAGGGGGCGACGATGGCTCTTCGCATCATCTTCATGGGCACGCCGGATTTTTCCGTTCCCACCTTGCGTGCATTGGTGGAAGCGGGTCACGAGGTCGTTGCCGTTTATACCCAGCCGCCGCGTCCCGGCGGTCGTCGTGGCCTTGATCCGCAGAAGTCTCCCGTGCATCAGGCGGCCGAACTTTTGGGCCTGCCCGTGCTGACGCCCGTGAACTTCAAGGCCGAGGAAGATCGCGAGCAGTTCCGGGCCTTCAACGCAGATGTGGCGGTCGTCGTGGCTTACGGGCTGCTGTTGCCTGAAGCGATCCTCACTGGTACGCGCCTTGGCTGTTATAATGGCCACGCCTCCTTGCTGCCGCGCTGGCGGGGTGCGGCCCCCATCCAGCGTGCGATCATGGCCAGCGATGCCGAGACCGGCATGATGGTCATGAAAATGGAAAAGGGGCTCGATACCGGCCCCGTCGCGCTGACCGCAAAGGTCGCGATCGGCGAGAATATGACCGCCGGCGAATTGCACGACAGTCTCATGCTCGCAGGCGCGCGGCTGATGCGGCAGGCGATGGACAGACTGGAAGCAGACGACCTGCCCCTCGTCACACAGGCCGAAGAGGGTGTTGTTTACGCTTCAAAGATCGATAAGGGTGAGACCCGCATCGATTTCTCTCGCCCTGCACAGGATGTCCATAACCATATTCGCGGCCTTTCGCCTTTTCCCGGTGCATGGCTGGAAATGGATATTGGCGGCAAGGCGGAGCGTGTGAAGGTTCTGGCCTCTGAGCTGGCGAGCGGCATGGGAGAAGCGGGCACCGTGCTGGACGACGCCCTCACCATCGCCTGCGGCAGCGATGCCGTTCGGCTCACCCGCCTGCAAAAGGCGGGCGGCAAACCGATGTCGGCCGCCGATTTTGTTCGCGGCACCCCCGTTCCCGTCACAACGAGGCTCGGCTGATGCCACGCTTCCGCATGACCGTCGAATATGACGGTTCACCCTATTTCGGTTGGCAGAGACAGGATAACGGCCCCTCGGTTCAAGGCGCGCTGGAAGCTGCGGTCCGGTCGCTGACAGGGGAAAACGTTTCCATTCGCGGTGCGGGCCGTACCGACTCCGGCGTGCATGCCGTCGGGCAGGTGGCCCATGCCGATCTTTCTCGCGATTGGCAGCCTTACAAGCTTCGCAATGCGTTGAACGCCCATCTGGCAATGGCCAAGGAGGCCGTCTCGGTTCTTGACGTCGCAGCCGTAACGGAAGATTTCGACGCCCGTTTTTCCGCCACCCGCCGCCATTATCTCTATCGCATCATTTGCCGGAAATCGCGGCTGGCGCTGGAGTACAAGCGCGCATGGTGGGTGTCGAAAGACATGGACCATGAGCTTATGCATGCGGCAGCGCAGATGCTCGTCGGTCGGCATGATTTCACGACCTTTCGCTCGGTTCATTGTCAGGCGAACAGCCCGATCCGGACACTCGACCGGCTGGATGTGACGCGCAACGGCGACCTCATCGAAATCCGCGCGACGGCGCAGAGTTTCCTGCATAACCAGATACGCTCTTTCGCTGGTACGCTGAAAATGGCCGGTGAAGGCGCCATGACGCCGGAGGATGTGCGTGCGGCACTGGAGGCGCGGGATCGCAAAGCCTGCGGCCCCGTTGCCCCGCCGGACGGTCTTTATTTCATGCAGGTTGATTATCCCGACGTAATTGAGCCTAGGCGTCTGCGCATGGAGATGAGCAATGACGGTGACGATCTATCATAATCCCGCCTGTGGAACTTCGCGCAACACGCTTGCGATGATCCGGGCCTCCGGTGTTGAGCCCGTGGTGATAGAATATCTGAAAACGCCGCCCGCACGAGAAGAGATACGTGATCTTGCCATACGCATCGGGCTTCCGCTCAGGGCCCTGCTGCGCGAAAAGGGAACGCCCTATGCGGAGCTGGGGCTGCAGGATGAGACCATTCCGGATGATGCGCTGCTGGATGCTATCGAAGCCCACCCGATCCTGCTCAACCGCCCGATCGTGGTGACGCCCAGGGGTGTGCGGCTTTGCCGGCCTTCAGAGGTCGTGCTGGAAATTCTGCCCAACCCGGACATAGGTGAATTCGTGAAGGAAGACGGAGAGGTCGTCCGCTCCGGCTCGTGAAGCGTTTTGCAAAGGCTAGGCGGGGTAGACGCCAAGAAAACGCTGCAGCGCCTCCGAGAGAAGCATGCCCGGCACCAGCAGCGTCATGACGATGGCCGAGACGAGCAGCGACTGGTCACGGATGAAGAACCGCACGATCCGCGAAAAAGCGAAGACCAGCGACAGGAGCAGTGCCAGCCACAGAATGGCGATCAGCCCCTGCAGGGGCGGCAGGAAGAACGCGATCAGGATCAGAGCCGCATAGGCGTAAGAAAACGGCAGCGACAGCCAGTTCATGGTGGTGACCAGCGGCGCGAATTTTTCGCGTGCGCCGAAAGCGAAGAGCAGAATGCCGATCAACAGCAGCGGCACGATCCAGCAGATGGCTTCGACCATTGCCAGACGGAAAAAGAAGATCAGCCCGGTTCCGGTACCCGGCGGATAGCCGGCAAGGAAGGCCGCGCGCAGCCACAGCCAGGACACCAGCATGGCGGGCAGGCACCAGAGGGCGGAATAGAAGGAGCGCCACATGCCACGCTCGGAGAGGTCCAGATAGCGCGCACCGGTATGGTCGCCGAGCAGCAGCAGCCACAGGCCCTTCAGATAAAGCCTTATCTCACTTGCCGTCGGCATGGGCGAACCAGCGTTCGATAAAGGTTTCGTAGATACGCGTCAGTGTCTCGAGATCGGCAACCGCCACGCGCTCATCGACCATATGCATCGTTTGTCCGACGAGACCGAACTCCACCACCGGGCAATAATCCTTGATGAAGCGGGCATCCGAGGTGCCGCCGGTGGTCGAGAGCTTGGGTTCCTGACCGGTAACGGCCTCAACCGCGCCTGAGAGCGACGAGATGAGCGCATTGTTGCGCGTCAGAAAAACGTGAGCCGGTCGGTCCGCCCAGACGATCTCATATTTGACCGGACTGCGGTCAGGGCGAAGCTCGCCTTCGGCTGCGGCGGCATCCAGACGGCGGATGATTTCCGTCCGCAGGTTTTCCACTGTCCAGGTATCGTTGAAACGAATGTTGAAGGCCGCCGTCGCCCGTGCGGGGATGACATTGGTAGCGGCATTGCCGGTATCGACGGTCGTGACTTCCAGATTGGATGGCTGGAAATTATCCGTGCCGTGATCGAATGGCGGGTGCATCAGCGCATGGGTGAGCTGCAGCAGCCCACGAATGGGGTTGTCGGCGAGATGCGGATAGGCGGCATGGCCCTGAACGCCATGGACGGTGATCCGGCCGGAAAGCGATCCGCGGCGACCGATCTTGATCATGTCGCCCAGCTGGTCGGGATTGGTGGGCTCGCCCACCACGCAGGCATCCCATGTTTCGCCTTTGGTGGCAGCCCATTCCAGAAGCTTGGAGGTGCCGTTGATCGACGGGCCTTCCTCATCGCCGGTGATCAGGAAGGAAACGGAGCCCTGCGGTTTGCCATGTTTTTCGATATGGCGGGCAATGGCGGCGACAAAACAGGCGATGCCGCCCTTCATGTCCACCGCACCCCGACCGTACATTTCCCCGCCGGCAATCTCTGCCGAAAAGGGCGGATGGCTCCACGCGGCTTCGTCACCCACAGGAACGACATCCGTATGGCCCGCAAACATCAGATGCGGACCCTCCGTGCCGAGCCGGGCATAGAGGTTTTCCACATCAGGCGTTCCCGCCTCGCGCGCCACCATCTTTTCAACCGCAAAGCCAAGCGGTGAAAGCAGGGTGTCGAGCAGGGAAAGCGCACCGCCTTCCGCAGGCGTCACCGATGGGCAACGGATGAGGGCGGCGAGATTGGCAACGGGATCGGTCGTGGTCATAGCAGTCGCTTTTATCAGTCGCGCAGAAGCTCGTTGATGCCGGTCTTGGAGCGGGTCTTTTCATCGACGCGCTTGACGATGACGGCGCAATAGAGGCTCGGGCCCGGCTCGCCGTTCGGGAAAGGCTTGCCCGGCATGGTGCCGGCAACGACGACGGAATAGGGCGGAACTTCGCCATAGGTGATTTCGCCGGTAGCGCGGTCGACGATCTTGGTCGACTTGCCGATGAACACGCCCATGCCGAGAACGGCGCCTTCGCGCACGATGCAGCCTTCGACGACTTCCGAGCGGGCACCGATGAAGCAATTATCCTCGATGATGGTCGGGCCGGCCTGAAGCGGCTCCAGAACGCCGCCAATGCCGACACCGCCGGAAAGGTGCACATTCTTGCCGATCTGCGCGCAGGAACCGACGGTTGCCCAGGTATCGACCATCGTGCCTTCATCGACATAAGCGCCGAGATTGACGAAGGAGGGCATCAGCACGACGTTCTTGGCGACATAGGCGGAGCGGCGCACCACGGCGTTCGGCACGGCGCGGAAACCGGCGGCACGGAACTGGTTTTCACCCCAGTTTTCGAATTTCGACGGCACCTTGTCCCACCAGGTGGATTCACCCGGTCCGCCGGTCACGATCTCCATGTCGTTCAGGCGGAAGGAGAGGAGCACGGCCTTTTTCAGCCACTGGTTCACCTTCCAGTTGCCATCCGCCTGCTTTTCAGCCACGCGCGCCTTGCCGCTATCGAGAAGTTGAAGAGATGTGTTCACCGCATCGCGAACCTCGCCCTTCGTCGATACGTTCACGCCATCGCGGTTGTCGAAGGCGGTTTCGATGATGGTTTCGAGGGAGGTGAGATCCGTAAGGCTCATGGAAAATTCCTTAAAGTCGCGTGTGGTCGTGGTCACGGCTGGTCCCGCGCCGCTGGAAGGCTTTGGCCATTTGATCTAAGGGAGTGTTGGAAAGGCGTCAATGTGATTTGGGTGATTTGGCGCGTCAGACGAAAGGCATGGAAATGACACGACTGAAAAATGGCAAATTGCGGCGTAAGGATGGGGTATGGGACCCTTTGAAGCGCAGCTCTGCGGACAAGCAGCAGGCCGAGGTCGTTCCCAAGACACCGCAATCGGATTCCCCGTCCTACCGGCTTGCCTATGTGGACATGGATTTCCTCTGCCGTGAGGAATTGCGTCCCGTCAGGCTTCAATTGGAACTTCTGAAGACGGAAATGGCGCTCACCGAGCGCGGCATCAAATCCACCGTCGTCATGTTCGGCGGCGCCCGCATTCCCGAACCCGGTGGCGAGGCCTGGGCGGCGCGTAACGAGACGCAGAAGCGCAACCTGGAGCAATCCTCGGTCTATTACGATGAGGCGCGCAAGTTCGCCCGGCTATGCACCGATTATGCCGCGAAATCCGATCATCTCGAATATGTCGTGGTCACTGGCGGCGGTCCCGGCGTGATGGAAGCGGGCAATCGTGGTGCTACCGATGTGGGCGGCCCGTCGATCGGTCTCAACATCGTTCTACCGCATGAACAGGCGCCCAACCCCTATGTCACGCCGGAATTGAGCTTCAATTTCCACTATTTCGCCATCCGCAAGATGCATTTCCTGATGCGGGCGAAGGCCGTGGTGATCTTCCCCGGTGGTTTCGGTACGCTCGATGAGCTCTTCGAGACACTGACGCTTATCCAGACCAAGCGCATGGCACCCATTCCGCTCATCCTGTTCGGCGAGAAATTCTGGCGCTCGGTGGTCAATTTCGAATTCCTGGCGGATTTCGGCACCATCGCCCCGGAAGATATGGAATTGCTGCATTTCGCCGAAACGGCTGACGATGCATGGGACATCATCTCGGCCTATTACGAACACTGATTTTTGCTTGGCGCGACGAAGTAAATTTTAGGGCTTAATTAGCAAACATACTCTAATTTTGCCACGTCGCGCTGCAGCGCACTGTCCATGCGGACGGGCCTCCATGACGGAGATTTATCATCCGTTGACGTCAGCCTCCCGGCAGACGATTTGATCGAGGCCAAAATGTTCAATTTCAAAGTGAAGTCGCTTGCGACCAAGCTTATCCTCGTGACCGGCTGTGCCATCACCACGGTTCTTGTCGCATCGAATTCCTTCCTTATTTCCCAGACCAGCGACCGTGTCCACGCGCTGACCATGGATCAGGCCAATACCGAGGCGCGCGCCATCGCCAACGTCATCGCCGCCGACGTCGGCGAACTCGGCAGCGCCGCGCGTTCCATGGCCGGTGTCATCGGCCGTGCGCATCAGGCGAAATCGATGGATCGTCCTGGCATCGTCAACATCCTCAAGGCCAATGTCGAGCAGAATGCTTTCGCTTTCGGAAGCTGGTTCTGCGAGCAGCTCGGCCTTTTCGACGGACAGAGCACGGAGATTGCCGACAGGCTCGATCTCGGCACCAATAAAAATGGCGTCTTCGCCCCCTATTGGTCGAAGACCCAGAAGGGTGACATCCAGTTCTCGACTTTCGATAATGACTACGCCGCTGAATGGTGGGCGCTCGCCGCCAAGACGGGCAAGGGCGCCATCACCCAGCCATATCTGGCGCAGGGTACGGAAGTGCCCACCACCATGACCTCGCTTGCCTATCCCGTCATGTCGGACGGCAAGATGATTGGCGTTGCCGGCGTCGATATTTCGCTGGCCTCGTTGTCGCAGAAGCTGCAGGCGCTGCGTCCTTTCGAGACCGGCCGCGTGACGCTCGTGTCGCAGGGCGGCCAATGGCTGGTGCCGCCGACGCCCGAGCAGAACATGAAGGCCTATGACGGAGACGGCGCCAGCGCCGTTCAGGCGGCGCTCGCTTCCGGCAAGCAGGGCCTGATCGAAAACCTCGGCCTCGATACCGACGCGCCCTATAACCGCCTCGTCTATCCCTTTGCGGTCCCCGGCCTCAATGCCACCTGGGTGGTTCTGGTGGATATTCCGCACCAGGCGCTGAACGCGCCGGTGGAAGAGCAGACCTATATGATGATCATCGGTGCGCTCGTCATTCTCGCCGCAGTCATCACCGCGCTTTATTTCGCCGTGCGTCATTTCGTCGGCAACCCGCTCGCCTCGTTGGTCTCGGATGTGCGGACGCTTAGCGAAGGCCGTTACGATGAACCGGTGTCCGGGCAGGACCGCCGGGATGAAACGGGGGCTGTGGCCACCGCGCTGGAAGGCTTCCGCGCAAAACTCGCCGGCATTCGTGAAATGGAGGCGGATGCCGCTGTCCAGCGTGGCAATGCGGAAACGGCGCGTCAGCGGTCGGAATCCGAGCGCACGGAAAACAGCCGCATGCAGCAACACATCGTCAGCGTGCTTGGCTCCGGGCTCAACGCGCTTTCGCAGGGCAATCTGACCTACCGGATCGAGGATGAGTTCCCGGGCGACTATGCGAAGCTGCGCAGTGATTTCAACTCGGCGCTCGCAAGCCTCGAGGAAACCGTCTCCACCGTCAATGCGACGGTTGTCACCATCGGCAATGGCACCGGTGAGATCACCCGCGCCGCCAGTGATCTTTCGCACCGTACCGAACAGCAGGCCGCAAGTCTGGAAGAAACCGCCGCCGCCCTTAACCAGCTGACCGCACAGGTCAATTCCAGCGCGGAAAATGCCGCGCAGGCCGCCGGCGCCGTCAGCCATGCCTGCGATGATGCCGGCAAGTCGGGCGAGGTCGTGCAGCAGGCCGTCAACTCCATGCAGGGCATTGCGCAATCCTCGGCGGAAATTTCCCGCATCATCGGCGTGATTGATGAAATCGCCTTCCAGACCAATCTTCTGGCGCTGAATGCCGGTGTGGAAGCGGCCCGCGCGGGTGATGCCGGCAAGGGCTTCGCGGTCGTTGCACAGGAAGTGCGCGAACTGGCGCAACGGTCTGCAACCGCTGCCAAGGAGATCAAGGGACTGATCAACACCTCGGCCACCCAGGTGGGCGAGGGCGTCCAGCTGGTGGGCAAGGCCGGCGAGACGATGAAGAACATCGCTGATCAGGTTTTGCAGATCAACCAGCTGATACGGCAGATTTCCGCTTCCGCCAGCGAACAGGCGGTAGGTCTCAAGGAAATCAATTCTGCCGTTACCCAGATGGATCAGGTCACCCAGCAGAATGCGGCGATGGTGGAAGAAACCACGGCGGCCAGCGTGACGCTGAACGGCGAGGCCGAAACGCTGAAATCGCTTGTCGCCGGTTTCGCCGTGTCCGGTGGCCAACCCAGCCAGCAATTACGCTCCGCGGCTGCTGCAATGCGTGCACCTTCGGCTCCGGCCGCAGCCCCAGCCCGCTCGACAGCATCGCGCGCCCGCCCAAGAACCAGCGGTGCAAACGCACTGGCGCAGGATGACTGGACGGAATTCTGACGGGTTTTCCCGCTTCAAATAAAAAGGCCGCCGGCATATCGCCAGCGGCCTTTTTCATGTCTGCGTTACGGTCAGAGCCGGGCAAAACGTTCCGTCAGCAATTCGAAGAACCCGTCCGCATCCACAGTGCGCATGACACGGGCATTGGCGGCGCGTTCGGTCACGTGCCACCAGTCAACCACCGTCATGCCCATGGTCAGTTCGGAAGTGGCCTCGATTTCGACGTTACACTCGCGACCCTGAAACAGCTCGGGTCTGATGAGATAGGCAATGACGGACGGATCGTGCAGCGGGCCGCCGTCCGAACCGTATTTCTCGATGTCGAAACGTTCGAAGAATTCCAGCATTTCCGCCATGGCGATGGCCGGGCGCGTGCCGATGTCGCGAATACGGCTGACCCGCGCCTTGGTGGTCAGGAGCTTATGGGTGACGTCGAGCGGCATCATGACAACAGGAATGCCGGCACGGAAGACGATATCGGCAGCCTGTGGATCGACATAGATGTTGAATTCGGCCGCGGGCGTGATGTTGCCGCCCTCGAAGAAGCCGCCGCCCATCATCACCAGTTCCTTGATGCGGTCGGCGATCTCAGGCGCTTTCAGGAGCGCCAGCGCTACATTGGTAAGCGCGCCGAGCGTGCAGAGTGTCACCGTGCCCGCGGGCTCTCGCATCAGCGTTTCGATGATGAAATCGACCGCATGCTGCTTCTGCGCCTCCATCGTCGGCTCATCGAGAACAGGGCCGTCGAGACCGGTGCTGCCGTGAACATGCTCGGCAGTGATGGGTTTGCGCACCAGCGGCTTCTCTGCGCCCTCATAGACGGGAATATCGGTGCGGCCGCACAATTCGCAGATGATGCGGATGTTGCGGCTGGTCAGTTTCAGCGGGACGTTGCCGGCGACGGCGCACAATCCGAGAATGTCGATTTCTTCAGGGCTTGCGAAAGCGAGCATGATTGCCGCCGCGTCGTCCTGGCCCGGATCGGTGTCGATGATGATTTTTCTGCGTTCTGCCATGTCTTGCCCGCCGTTGAGATGAGCGCTTTTTTCGAGCGGCGGATGCTCACTTGTCAAGCTCATTCCGCGGCGTGCCCTTCGCGCCGGTCTCGCGTCTTGCGCATCGCGGTTTGGCTTCCCATATTGTTTCAGCCGGTACGATTGACCGGCAAGGTTGCCGGAAGCGGGACCGCAAAACGTCGCTTGGTTGCAAGGACAGAAAAGATATGAGCCGCATGACGCCATTCACCCACCCGCTTTTGCTGGGTTTTGATGCCATGGAAAAAACGCTGGAGCGCATGGCGAAGGCCAATGACGGCTATCCTCCCTATAACATCGAACGCCTGCCCGGGGCCGAAGACGTGCCGGAGCGCCTGCGCATCACCATCGCTGTTGCCGGGTTTTCGCAGGACGATCTGGATGTGACGACAGCCGACAACCAGCTTGTCATTCGCGGTCGCCAGCAGGAACAGGAAAAGCGGGATTTCCTTTATAGAGGCATCGCAGCGCGCCAGTTCCAGAGGGTCTTCGTGCTTGCCGATGGCATGCAGGTCAGGGAAGCGCGCATGCGCAACGGCCTTCTTTCCATCGATCTGGTGCGGCCTGAAATTTCGAACGTGGTAAAGAAAATTAATATTTCCGTCTCAGAGTAGAACGTGAACGCCGGAATCGGACATGAATCGCTCGGCGTGAAGAAGGAGGCTGAAATATGCTTTTAAAAGAAGCGCATGCGCGTCTCACCCGATCCCAGCTCGCCCATATCGGCGAGGGAGAAGTGGGATATATCCGCAAGATCCGTGCGGAAGACGTAAGCCGCTGTTTCCCGGAAGCGCCTGATCTCGATCCGCAACTGGATCTCTGGGCGCTGTTTGGTGCGGATGGTACGCCGATCCTCCTGACCGACAACCGCTCAAGCACGTTTTTCAAGGCGGCCGAAGACGACCTCAAAACCGTCAGCCTGCATTAGAGCATTTCCAGTAAAAGCGCATAGCAATTTTACGTCCGGAGATGCGACAAAACAAAGATAAAAGCCCGCCTTTTGAGCGGGCTTTATCGTTATCGGATCAAAGGAACGGGCGGTCCGGCATGTCATCAATGGAGATGACGCCATCCTTGTTCTTGTCCAGCCGTTCGAACATTTTTTCGCCGGCTGCGGTGAATTCGGCCTTGCTGACCTGACCGTTCTCGTCGGTATCGGCCCAGCGGAGCATCCCCAGGCCTGCACCCTTGCCGCCATGCTTGCCCCAGCCCTGATGACCGGAACGGCCGCCATGGTCGCGTTCGGCGCGCTTGCCTTCGGGGCCTTTGCCTTCGTCGGCTTTGGCATTCTCACGCTCGGGGCGCGGATTGGCGGCGCGGAAAGCTTCCATTTTCGCCTGGCGATATTCACGCATTTCCTTCGGCGTGATCGAACCGTCCTTATCCTTGTCGATCTCGGTGAAAAGCGCATCCTGCCGTGCGGCGAATTCCTCCTTCGAAATCTTGCCGTCCTTATTGGTATCGGCAACCTTCAGGAGGTGAATGAAGGCAGCTTCCTGGCGGATCGGCATGCGATCCTTATGGCCTTTGCCGGGTGCGGCGAAACTCGCCGTTGCGGCCGTGCTGAGCACAAGGGCTGCGCCAAGAGCAGAGAGGGCGATTTTTCGCGTGGTCATCATCGTCATTACCTTTCTTTGGTGTCCCTGAAGAAAAGATAATGATCTCAACCGAACCTCACCACTTAAACATCGGTAAGGTGGATGAAGCTTCGGTAATGTTGCGACGTAACTCGGCTATCGCGGTCAGCCGGCGATGGTTCGCGTCAGGAAGCCGGTCAGATTGTCGGTGATGTAGTCGATATGCGCATCGGTCTCGACGGGAATTTCCCAGCGCTCCATGATGACACCCTCAAGATTGGAGGGAACGAGCAGCACGGTTTTCATGCCGAGCGCCTTGGGTGCCGCAAGATTGCGCGGCAGGTCTTCAAACATGGCTGCTTTTTTCGTGTCGAGTTTCGCAAGTGCTGCGAATTTCTCATAGGTCGCGCTGGCCGGCTTCGGCAGATAACCGGCAGCGACGATATCGAAAATATCCTCGAACTGGTCGAGAATGCCGAGAGCGCCGGCGGCCGCCTGCGCATGCTTGACGCTGCCATTGGTCAGTATGAACTTGCGGCCCGGCAGCGCCTTGATCGCCTCGCCGAGTTCCGGATGGGGTTTCAGCGCCGAATAATCGATAGCATGCGCGCGTTCCAGAAACTCGTCCGGGCTGATGCCGTAATTGATCATCAGCCCCTGAAGCGTGGTGCCATGATCATGGTAATAACGCTTCTGCAGCACACGGGCCTCTTCCGGGTCGAGCTTTAAAAGCTCCGCAACATAGGCCGTCATGTTGCGGTCGATCTGTGAAAACAGATTGACGTGATGCGGATAGAGCGTGTTGTCGAGATCGAAGACCCATTCGCTCACATGGGCGAAATCGGCGGCATCCGGCAGGTTTTTCGGCTTTGTGTCCATGGCCTGCTTTATGCCCGTTTCGAATGCCGAAGAAAATCGAAAAGACGACGATTGGCGAGAAAATCGGGCTTGGCTGGGGCCTGCAGCGCATGATACCGCCAAACCATGGAACTCTGGATAGGCATAACCTTTGCAAGCGCGTTCTTGCAGAACCTGCGCTCGACCCTGCAAAAACACCTCAAGGGCATGATGGGCACCACGGGCGCAACCTTCGTGCGCTTCGTGTTCGGAATGCCCTTTGCTCTTGCCTATCTCGCCTTTCTGCATTTCGGGCTAGGCCGGCCGCTGCCGGTGCCGAACATGTCTTTCGCCGTGTGGGCGACGGTCGGGGCCATGGCGCAGATCGCCGCAACTTTCCTGCTGGTACACCTGTTTTCCTTCCGCAACTTCGCGGTCGGCACGGCCTATTCCCGCACCGAGCCGGCGCAGGCTGCGCTGTTCGCGCTTGTTTTTATCGGTGAAAGTATCAATGGCGGGACACTGGCGGCCATTGCGGTTTCGGTGGCCGGAGTCATGCTGATTTCGGTGGCCCGTACGGAAGTGACGCCTGCTTCCATTCTCACCTCCATCTTCAGCCGTACCGCCGGTATCGGCCTCGCTTCGGGCGCATTTTTCGGCCTGTCATCGGTTGCTTATCGTTCGGCGTCACTGGCGCTCGCGCCCAGCCTGCCGACGCCGGATGCGGTGGTTCAGGCGGGCTATACCCTCGTCATCGTTATCGTGATGCAGACAGTGTCGATGTTCTTGTGGATCGTTTGGCGGCAGAGGGACGAGTTACGGCGCATTGCAAAGGCGTGGAAACCGTCGCTTGCTGTCGGTTTCGTGGGTGCCACGGCGTCTTTCGGCTGGTTCACCGCGATGACCTTGCAGCAGGCCGCCGTGGTCAAGGCGCTGGCGCAGGTGGAGATGCTTTTTGCCTTCGCCTCGACCGTGCTGTTCTTCAAGGAGAAGATCAACAGGCTCGAACTTTCCGGCTGCCTGTTAATTGTCGTCGGGGTGTTGTCGCTTCTGGTGTTCGGCTGAAACGTCGTCTGTGGCGGACAGGCTGGCCGCCCGCCACATTAAATCGCATCAGGGCACGATCAGCGTGCCGGCACCTTCCGTGAATATTTCCAGAAGCACGGAATGCGGGGTCTTGCCGTTGAGGATCACCACGCCCTGCACGCCTGCCTTGATGGCCTCGATGCAGGTCTCGACTTTCGGAATCATGCCGCCGGAAATCGTGCCATCCTTGATGAGCGCGCGTGCCTGGGAAACCGTCAATTCCTTGATGAGTTCCTTGTTGCGATCAAGAACGCCCGGCACGTCGGTCAGGAACAAAAGCCGCGTCGCATTGAGCGCGCCGGCAATGGCACCTGCAAAGGTGTCGGCGTTGATGTTGTAGGTGGCGCCATCGCGGCCGGGAGCGACGGGGGCGATGACCGGGATCATCTCGGACTTGGCGAGCAGATCGAGCAGTGTTCGGTCGACTTCCACGACTTCACCGACAAAACCAAGATCGAGAACACGCTCGATATTGCTATCGGGATCGACGACGGTCTTTTTCGCCTTTTCGGCGAAGACCATGTTGCCGTCCTTGCCACAAAGGCCGATAGCCCATTCGCCCGTCTGGTTGATGAGCGCGACGATTTCCTTGTTGATCGAACCGGCCAGAACCATCTCGACGATCTCGACGGTCTTGGCGTCGGTGACGCGAAGGCCGCCCTCGAATTTCGATTCGATACCCATCTTCGTCAGCATCGCGCCGATCTGCGGGCCGCCGCCATGGACGACGATGGGATTGATGCCGGACTGCTTCAACAGGGCGATATCTTCCGCGAAAGCCTTGCCGAGTGTCGAATCCCCCATGGCGTGACCACCATATTTTACGACGATGGTCTTGTTCTCATATTTCTGCATGAAGGGCAGAGCCTGTGCAAGCAGCCGCGCCTGAGTTTCGCTTTCGGAAGAAGTCATGGAAAAACCTCGGTCTGTGGTTGCGGCCCAAAAGAGCCTTTCATCGCTCTACAGCATCGGTGCAGAAATCGGAATCGATTTTTGCGGTGCAGGATGCATGGATTGGACATGCCGGCACGTTTGCAGGGACAGGCGGATGTCTGCTTTTGACGAATGAAATAACCTCCGGGCCTTATTGTGTCTGCCCCTGGTAAAATTCCGTTTTTGAGCGGCGCAAAGCGCGTAATAAGATTGACATAAAGCACCAATCGGACCAGCCTTGTTCACAGCAGGGGAGGGGTTATTCAGCAGGGCGACAGGGACGTGTCGCGCATCGTGAAACGATGCTGCCCGGACGACCGAGGAGTTTGAAGACCTATGACGGCACAGGATCGAGACAAGCAAAGCGGTTTGCGGGACGAAGTGCTCGCAGGCGAATATGTGCTGGGTGCCCTGCCGCCGGAAAGCATGGCGGAGCTTGCCAAACGCGTCAAACGCGACCGCCAGTTCGCCGCCATGGTCAGGCGCTGGCGGGATAATCTGGCGGAAACCGAGTATCGGGAAAAGGCGACCGTCGCTGCACTGCTTGAAAGGGATCCAACCCGATCAGGCCTGCCTTTCAAAAGCCAGCCTCTGCGCAATGGCAGCATGTTCGCCGCCATGCTTTTGGAGGTCTGGCATTCGGTGCGTTTCTGGCGGCTTCTGGCATTGACGGCGATGCTGTGGACCGCCGTTCTGCTTTTTACCGTCGCCTGAGGATAAGGGCGGAAGCCTCTTACAGCGAGACGGTTCTGACGATCTCGGCGCGCAGGCTGTCCAGCCCGAAGGATTTTTCCGACGACGTGGCGAGAACTTCAGGATAGGCGGCGGGGCGCTTGCGGATTTTCTCCAGCGTCTCGCCGATCAGTCGGGGGACACCGACGTCCTTGATCTTGTCCGTCTTCGTCAGCACGACCTGATAGGAAACAGCCGCCTTGTCGAGCAGGCTCAGTACCTCTTCGTCGTTCTTCTTTATGCCATGGCGGGAATCGATCAGCACGTAAACGCGCTTCAGTGTCGCGCGGCCACGCAGATAGTCGAAGACAAGCTTCGTCCAGGCATCGACATGGTCCTTTGGTGCCTGCGCATAGCCGTAACCTGGCATGTCAACCAGCGCCATCGGCGGCAGGTCGCCCGGCTCGCCGGAATAACCTTCCGGAACGAAATAGTTCAGTTCCTGCGTGCGGCCGGGCGTGTTGGAGGTGCGGGCAAGTCCCTTGTGGCCCACCAATGCATTGATGAGCGAGGACTTGCCAACATTCGAACGTCCGGCAAAAGCAATCTCCGGCGGACCTTCGGGCGGCAGGAATTTCATCGCGGGAACGCCGCGAATGAATATCCAGGGTCGCCCGAAAAGGGGCTTTTCGGTTGCCGGGCCGGTTTCACTCATTTCGATTGCACCGGCTTTCGCTTGAACAGCCCTTTGAGATTATCGAACAGTTCGATCTTGGCGCCGTGACGCTTCATGATGAGGGCCTGCTGCGAGATCGACAGCGTGTTGTTCCACGCCCAGTAGATGACCAGACCAGCCGGGAAGGAAGCCAGCATGAAGGTGAAGATCAGCGGCATCCAGGTGAAGATCATCGCCTGTGTCGGATCGGGCGGCGTCGGGTTCATGCGCATCTGCAGGAACATCGTGATGCCCATGATCAACGGCCAGACGCCGATCATCAGGAAGTGCGGCACGTCGTAGGGCAGAAGGCCGAACAGGTTGAACAGCGATGTCGGGTCGGGCGCGGAAAGGTCATGGATCCAGCCGAAGAACGGTGCATGCCGCATTTCGATGGTGACGTAGATGACCTTGTAGAGCGCGAAGAACACCGGGATCTGCAACAGCATCGGCCAGCAGCCGGCCACAGGGTTGATCTTCTCTTCCTTGTAGAGCTGCATCATCGCCTGCTGCATGGCCATGCGGTCATCGCCATGCTTGGCCTTCAGCTCTTCCATCTTCGGCTGTACGCGCTTCATGTTCGCCATGGAAGCATATTGCTTGCTGGCCAGCGGGAAGAAGAGCGCCTTGACGACGATGGTGGTGAGCAGGATCGCCACGCCGAAATTGCCGAAATAACGGAAGAAGAAATCCATCATTTTGAACATCGGCTTTGTGATGAAGTAGAACCAGCCCCAGTCGATCAGAAGGTCGAACTTCGGAATGGAATATTCGGTTTCATAACGGTCGACCAGCGGCACTTCCTTGGCGCCGGCGAAGACAAGGCTCTTCAGCTCGATGGACTGGCCGGGTTCGACCGTCATCGTGTCGCTCTTGAAATCGGCCTGATAGCTCGGCTGATTGCCCGTAATGTGCGAATAGCGGGTTTCAAACGGCGTCGTCTGCGGCGGAACGATGGCCGCGGCCCAGTATTTGTCGGTGATGCCGAGCCAGCCGCCGGTCGCCTTGGCAACCGTTACCGGCGCCTCTTCAACGTCCTTGTATTTCTCTTCCGTCAGGCTGCCGTCTTTGCCGGAGACACCGAGAAAGCCTTCATGGATAACGAAGACGGGCGGGATCGCCGGCTTGTTGTTGCGCGTCACGCGGCCGTAGGTGGCAAAGGAAATAGCCGCCTGACCGGGGTTCTCGACCTTGTCGGCGACCGAGATCATGTAATGTGGGTCGATCGACACCGTACGGGAGAAAACGACGCCCTTTTCGTTGGTATAGGTGAGCGTGACGGGTGTGGTTTCCGTCAGCTTGTCGCCGCTCGCAAGGGTCCAGACCGTCGTCGGGCCGGGAACGCCGCCGACTTCCGCAGCGCCGACGTAACCAAGCTCGGTGAAGTAACCGTCCTTGGTATCGGAGGGTGAAAACAGTGTGATGATCGGGCTCGAGTCATCGACGGTCTCATGGTAGCCCTTGAGCCGGATGTCATCGAAACGGGCGCCGGTCAGGTTGATCGAACCGGCAATGGCGTTGGTGTCGATGGCGACGCGCTGGGTCTTGGCGATCGCTTCTTCCCGGCTCGCCGTGGCGGCGGCCTGCGTGGAGGATGCGGGCGGTGCGCCTTCTACGGTTGCGCCGGGTGCGGCACCGGGTGCCGGCTGTTGCTGCGTCGTCTGCTGCTGCGCCTGGCGGGCCTCTTCGGCGCGGCGCTGCTGCTCGATGCGCGGATTCATGTAAAGGAATTGCCAGGCGAGGACGATGACAACCGAAAGGGCTATCGCGATGAAGTAATTGCGGTTCTTTTCCATCATTCTTTCCTGGAGCGGGTCTCCTGGGACCGTTTCGGTTTCGCCGTTCCTTCAATGCGCTCGGTAAGGAGAGACTGAAGTTTCGGGAAGGCCGTACTGAGCACGTCCCTGCGGGCGACAATCACATAGTCATGACCGGGCTTCATTGCGACCCCGGCAGAAAGCCTGACGGCTTCCTTGAGACGGCGGCGCATGCGATTTCGCTCGACCGCGTTGCCTTGTTTTTTTGTTACGGTAAAACCGACCCGTGGTTCGGTTTCCGGGGTCTTCCGATCAAGCACTTCCAGAAGAAAGGTGCCTCCCCGTCGTTTTTCCCCTGCCTGAACGGCAAGAAACTCCGACCGGTTTTTAAGCCGGCCGGGGTGTTTTTTAGTCTCGCTCATGTGCCCGCGACTTTCATCGGGCCACAGGCTCGGCAATTAAGCCGACAGACGTGCGCGGCCGCGCGCACGGCGGGCTGCGAGAACCTTGCGGCCGCCAGCGGTAGCCATGCGGGCACGGAAACCATGACGACGCTTGCGAACAAGCTTGGACGGTTGGTAGGTACGCTTCGACATTTATTTAATACCGCGGTGTGCGGCCCTTCTTGAATTTGCAATTATTTGCAAGAGCGTTTCGTTTTTTGCACGGCTAACCCCGCCTGGGCGAGCTTTCAATGGCCGAGCGTGCGCGGCTTATAAGGGCATAGGCCGAACAAAGTCAATTGCCGAAGGGGTTTTCGCGGTTCACCTTTTGCGGAAAACGCACCGCCATCTCCTTCGCCGACTGCCAATAGAGATTGATTCCAACGGGCAATCGGTAAAATCCGAAATTCTTTCTTAACGCAGCATTGATAAATGTTGTGATGCGAAAAGTTATGCCAGCTTCCTGTTTTCCGTCGTGCGGCTGGCTTGTGTTGGGGGAACGAAATTGAGAATTCGCGGTCGTATCAATCTTCTTGTCGGGCTGATGAGCCTCGTGGCCTGTACTATCGGTGGACTGTCCATCTATGCGGTCAGCGAATTCCGGGTGCGTACGGTCGCATATGAAAAGGCGGCAGAGCGCGCCTATAAGGGCGAGGCGCTCAACCGGCTGGTCACCGCGGTTGTGATGGAGGCGCGCGGGGTTTACGCCGCCCCCGATATCGCAAAGGCCGCCCCCTTCGCGGATGGCATCGTCAAGAACCTTGACGCCATGGAAAAGCTGATCGGCACATGGACCCCTCTCGTTCCGGCGGAACAGAAGGCGGCCTTTGATAACCTCTCCAGCCGCTTCAAGGAATTCAAGGCGTTCCGCCTGGAAACCGCGCGGCTTGCCCGCGAGGCCAGCCCGCAGGCGGCCAACCTGCAGGGCAACAACGACGCGAACCGGGCCAACCGCAAAGCCTATCAGGCGGAAATCGATGCAGTCGTAAAGAATGACATTGCCGAACTTGAGGCAGTCAAGGCCGGCATCGACGGTTTTGTAACGACGACATTCTGGCTGGTCATCATCGTCACCGGCAGCGGCATATTGGCCGGCGCGGCCTTCGGTCTTTATATTGGAGCCCGGCAGCTGAGCGCGCCCATCCGCAGGGTTTCGGAAGTGATGAACGCCGTGGCTGACGGAAATCTGGACGCGGATGTGCCTTATCTCGGCCAGAACGACGAGATCGGTGAAATGGCGGCGGCCGTTGAAGTCTTCAAGAAGAACGGCCGCGAAGTGCGCCGCATGAACGCCCAGGAAACCGCCATGCGCGCCAAGAGCGACGATCTTCAGGCCGGCATGGCCATCGTCGTCGATGCGGCTGCGGGAGGCGATTTCAGCCGCCGCATCAACAAGGATTACGGTGACGAAAACCTCAACCGTTTCGCTGCAACGATCAACGCGCTGCTCACCGGGGTAGATAATGGCGTCTCGGAGACCAGCCGCGTCATCGAAAGTCTGGCACGCGGCGATCTGACGGAAAAGATGGACGGTGAGTTCCGCGGCGTGTTTGCCGAACTCCAGGCCAACGTCAACCAGACGCTGTCCAAGCTGCGGGAAACGATGCGCGAGGTGCGCAGCAGCACGGAAGGCATCAGCGGCAACGCAAACGAATTGCGCTCGGCGGCCGACGATCTGTCGAAGCGGACGGAACAGCAGGCCGCCGCGCTGGAAGAGACGTCCGCCGCGCTGGACGAGATCACCGCCGTCGTTCGCAATTCCACTGATCGTGCGCAGGAAGCCAGCACCATGGTGGCCGAGACCAAGCAGAAGACGGAAGAATCCGCCAGTGTCGTGCGCGATGCCGTCTCCGCCATGGATCGCATCGAGCACGCTTCCCGTGAAATCAGCCAGATCATCAACGTCATTGACGAGATCGCCTTCCAGACCAACCTTCTGGCGCTGAATGCGGGTGTGGAAGCTGCCCGCGCCGGCGAGGCGGGCAAGGGTTTCGCCGTCGTCGCCCAGGAAGTGCGCGAACTGGCGCAGCGTTCCGCCACCGCCGCAAAGGACATCAAGGCGCTGATCACCAAATCCGGTCAGGAAGTGGGACGCGGCGTATCGCTGGTGCAGAAAACCGGTAGCGCGTTGAACGAGATCGAGACCCGTGTTCTCGCGATCAATGACCACATCCATTCGATTGCCACTGCAGCGCGGGAACAGTCCACCGGCTTGCACGAGGTCAATACGGCGATCAACCAGATGGATCAGGTAACGCAGCGCAATGCCGCCATGGTGGAAGAAACGTCGGCCGCAACCCACAAGCTGAGCAATGAAGCGGGACATCTCGTGACGCTGGTGTCGCGCTTCAAGGTTGGCGCTGAGGATGCTCCGCACCACACGCGGATCGAGCAGCCGATGCGACCCGTGGCGGTATCCGGCAGAGCGGCGGCTGTCGCTTCTCCGGCCCGCAAATTGATGAACAGCGTCAGCCGCGCCCTCAATGCCCAGCCGGCCGCCACACCGGCGCATGGCGACTGGCAGGAGTTCTGAGAAAGCCGATCTGCGTTTCTCGTGAGACCCGCTATCCGTAAAACGCCGCCTTCGGGCGGCGTTTGTTTTTTGCGCCGATGAAAACGTTTATTTTGCAGTGCATTGGAAAAATGTCAGTTAGGTCCTATTATCATGCGTGCATATAAACCGAGCCGTTCAACCGAAGCGGCGGCGCGCATAGGATCAGGGCCAGGTGTTATCTAAAGGCGTAGACAGCTTGGACCGCACGGAGGACAATCCGGTGCACTGCATGCCGGGATTGACCGCTGGTCTTTCGGGGCGCCTGCTGTTGCTCACGGTCATTTTCGTGATGATCGCCGAAGTACTGATCTTTGTGCCTTCCGTCGCCAATATGCGTCTGTCATGGCTGCGTGACCGCCTGAACACGGCGGCTGCCGCCGGCGCGGTGATTGACGGCTTGCAGGCTGAATTGCCACGAAGCGTGCAGAACGACACGCTGATGGCAACCGGGGCAAAGCTTATTGCGCTGCGCAAGGACGGCACGTCGCGCCTGCTCGCGGTGGCGGAAACGCCACCCGGGGTGGACGAGCAATATGATCTTTCCGATGTTTCACAGCTGGCGGCGGTTCGGGATGCGTTTTCCACATTGCTGTTCGGCGGCAACCGCATCATCCGCGTTTTCGATGTCGTCGGCGACAGTGACACCATCATCGAGCTGGTGCTCGGCGAAAACAAGCTGCGGGCAGCCATGCTCGCTTATGCGCGCAATGTGTTCCTGATCTCTATCGTCCTGTCACTCATCACCGCCGGCCTCATCTTTATCTCCATCAACCGCATCATGATCCGGCCCATACGCCGGTTGACGCTTGGCATGCAGCATTTCTCGGAAGATCCCGGCAATCCGGAGCGCATCTTCGTGCCCGAGGAAGGGACCGATGAACTGGCGGTTGCGGGGCGTCACCTCGCCGACATGCAGACGGAACTGCAAAAAACGCTCAGGCAACAGAAGAACCTCGTTGATCTCGGCCTCGCCGTTTCGAAGATCAACCACGACATGCGCAACATCCTCTCATCCGCGCAGCTCATGTCGGACCGGCTGGTGGATGCCAAGGATCCGATGGTCCGCAGTTTCGCTCCGAAACTGCTGCGCACCATCGACCGCGCCGTGGCCTATACGGGTGAAGTTCTGGCCTATGGGCAGGCAACGGAGGGCGCCCCAAAACGCAAGACGGTCCATTTAAGCCTTCTGGTTCGGGATGTGCGCGATATTCTGGCGCTTGAGCCGGAAAGCGGCATCGAGTTTCATGACAGCGTGCCCAGCGATCTGACCGTTGACGCGGATGCCGAGCAGCTGTTCCGGGTGATCCACAATCTCTGTCGCAACGCCGTTCAGGCCCTGCAATCGGATGCGACAAATACCGTGCCGCGACATCTGTCCATTGCTGCTCAAAGGGCCGGCAGCGTCGTCAGCATCGTCATCGACGACAACGGGCCGGGAATGCCGCGTAAAGCAAAGGAGAACCTGTTTTCCGCTTTCCGCGGATCGGCCCGCTCCGGCGGCACGGGCCTCGGCCTCGTCATCGCCCGCGAACTGGTGCTTGCCCATGGCGGCACCATAGCACTTGTCGAGAAGCCCGGCCCAGGCACGCAGTTCCGCATTGAGATCACTGACCGCGCCGCCACTGTGCAGGCGGCCAGAACCGCCTGAAAATTCCCTGAGCCAACGGCCCTCAGTCATCGGCGCGCCCGCTGGAAAAAGGGCAGTGTGCACCGCTTCGAAAACGGCCTCTATGGAATTTCTTTTGTAATCAATGAGATAAATGAATTGCTGCGGAAAAATGACAATTTCGAAACGAAATCGCTTGCAATCGGAATGAGGACGTTTTAGAGGATCGCCACGCCACCGGAAACGACCGGAACGGCACGCACCCGTAGCTCAGCTGGATAGAGCACCAGACTACGAATCTGGGGGTCAGGAGTTCGAATCTCTTCGGGTGCGCCATTTCTCTTCCCATAAAACTTTAGATAAGACCCAAGTCAATCGTTGCTGTGGCGCAGCCTCATCCGCATAGTTTGGCTCCGCATGAGCGCTGCCATTCTTGCATCGGCGACGAGGCTCTGCGCGCCCAACAAACTTCGAATCACTCGAAGTCTCTGGGTCACCAGATGGCCCAGAGTAAAAGTCATGTTGGAAGCGGACACGTTTGCGGGTTCGATTTCGAGACATCACGACTGCGCCGCCTCTGCAATTGAGGTGCGGCATGGCAGCGGCGAGATTTTAGCCAAAATGAGGTCGCTTGTGATTCCCGCCATGGCTTTAGGAGCTGAGTGCTCCAAGGCGGTTTTAAGCCGAGAAATGCCAGCTTCGCATATTTGGGAATAAACCCCTACATATTAGTGGTTTTGGTGAAAGCCCGTATTACAACGCTTGGCGGTGAGCCGGGTTTGCCTGGCTTTTTGATGTCACCGAACTTTCCGCAAACCTTCGTCATATTGTCATACAATATAAGCATATGCGCTCCAGAAAAGGAGCGCAGAATGACGCCACAATCACTTGAGCTTTCAGGAATCGGCAAAGGCTTCGGGGCTGACGATGTTCTGAAAGAGATCGATCTCTCCATCCGTCCCGGGGAATTTTTGTCCCTCGTCGGCATGTCTGGCTGCGGCAAGTCCACGCTGCTGCGCATCATTGCCGGGCTGGAGACGCCGGATCGCGGTTCGGTATCGATCGGCGGGCAGGACGTGACGGAGATTGATCCGAGCGACCGCAATCTGGCGATGGTTTTTCAGTCCTACGCGCTTTACCCCCATATGAATGTCCGCCAGAACATCGCGACGCCGCTGCGTATGCGGCGTTTGCCGTTTGCCGCGCGTCTGCCGCTGATCGGACGCATGATGGCGCCGGCCGAAACATTGCGCGATATCGACGCCGCCGTCGAACAGGCGGCCGAGACCCTGCAGATCGCGCATCTGCTGGACCGCAAACCGGCGCAGCTTTCCGGTGGTCAGCGCCAGCGTGTTGCGCTCGCCCGGGCGCTGGTGCGCTCGCCTGCCGCATTCCTGATGGACGAGCCGCTTTCCAACCTTGATGCCAAGCTTCGCGCCCATATGCGCGAGGAGCTGGCCGGGCTGCATCGGCGGCTGGGTGCAACCTTCATCTACGTCACCCACGACCAGATCGAAGCCATGACCATGTCCGACCGCCTCGCCTTGATGTCGGAAGGCCGGATCGAGCAGCTCGGTACGCCGGATGAGCTTTACCGGAAGCCTGCAACGCTGACCGTCGCTCGCTTTATCGGCACGCCGTCGATCAATCTGCTGCCGGTCGAAATCGATACGCTCGGCAAGATCACCGCTTTCGGTCGTGATCTGGGCATCGACACGGCAGTTCGCGACGCTGGCCCCGCGACCCTCGGTCTGCGCGCCGAAGATCTGCGTCCGGGTGCCGAAGGTTTTGCCGTGCGCGTGGTCCGCAGCGAAACCCACGGGGCGGATCGCTTCGTCAGCTGCCGTCTTCTCAGCGACGAGACGGTCGCCATCACCCTGCGTCAGGGTGCGGGCGAGGCACTGGAGGCCGATGCGCATGGCGTGCTGAACCTCGGTTTTACCCCGGAAAGCGCTCATCTTTTTGCCGCCGATGGCCTGCGCCGCAAGACGACGGTGCGTGAACGGGTGCCGGCATGACGGTTGTTGATGCTTCCATGACCGCGCGTGCCAAATCCCGTCCACGCCTGTCCAAGGCGGACCGGCGGATGATCTGGCGCGGCCTGATGTTTGCCGCCCCTGCAAGCCTGCTGCTTCTAGCCATCTATGTTGTTCCGATGCTGGTTCTCGCCGGGTTTTCCGTCACGGATTACCAGCTCGGCGCGCTCTCCACGCGCTTCGTCGGCCTCGGCAACTTCGTAAAAGCATTTCAGGACCCGGTTTTCCTGCGTGCGTTGACGAATACCGCCATCTACGCGGTCATCGTCATCCCCTTCGGCGTGTTTCTGGCGCTTGGCGTGGCCCTGCTCGTCTATAATCGCAAGCGCAGCCGTGCCTTCTGGGAAGTCGCCTATTTTCTTCCCGTCACCGCAACCCTCGTCGCCATGGCGACCGTGTGGCAATTCCTGCTGCACCCTTCGCTCGGCCCGGTGAATGCCGCGATCAAATGGCTGGGTTTCGAACCCGTCGCCTTCCTTTCCAATCCCGTCCTCCTCATTCCCACCATGGCGCTGATCGGCATCTGGCAGGTTCTGGGCTTCAACGTGGTGCTGTTCCTTGCCGGCCTTACCGCCATTTCGAAGGATCTGCATGAGGCGGCGCGGCTAGACGGTGCAAAGAACCCCATAGACCGGTTCCTGACGGTGACATGGCCAATGCTTGGGCCGACGACCATGTTCGTGGTGGTCACCACCTCCATCTCGGCCTTCAAGGTATTCGAGACGGTCGCCGTGCTGACCAAGGGCCGCTTCGGTTCGGAAACCCTGCTGTTCGATCTTTATCTTGAGGGTTTCGAATATTCCAACACCGGTTATGCGGCGGCGCTGACCATTATCTTCCTCGCAATCGTGCTGGTCCTGTCGATAGGCCAGACGCTGCATATGGACCGGAAGGTGCATTACTGATGGGCGCTCTCCGCAAATATTTCCCGCATCTGGTCCTGGCGCTCGGCGCATTCGTGATGCTCCTGCCGTTTTACTGGATGATGCTGACGTCGATCCGCTCACCGGCGGAAATATTCAACGTCTCGCTCTGGCCGATCCCGGAAAAATTCGACGCGGTGGAAAACTATGCCCGGGCTGCGGGACAGGTGCCGATGGCGCGCTTCATGCTGAACGGCGTCATCGTCTGCGTCGGCATCCTCATTGTTCAGGTGCTGACCTCGGTTCCGGCGGCCTATGCACTGGCGAAGCTCAGGTTTCCGGGCCGCAAGCTGCTCCTGGGTCTCGTCATCGCGGCGCTCTGCGTGCCCATTCAGGCGCTGGCGCTGCCGCTTTTCGTCGGGCTGGCGAAAACGCAGCTCCTCAACACCTATTTCGCAATGATGATGCCGTTCTTCCTCTCGGTCTTCGCAATCTTCCTGTTCAACCAGTCCTTCCGCAGCTACCCGGATGAAATCATCGAGGCGGCACGCATGGATGGTTTTTCGGAAATGGAAATTTGCTGGGGGCTCGTCCTGCGCGGCTCGCTGCCTTCGCTCGCCGCTTTCTCGGTCTTCTCGCTCGTCGCCCACTGGAACGACCTTTATTGGCCGATGATCGTGGTTTCCGACACCAATCTCGCCCCGCCGCCGCTCGGCATGATGTTCTTTGCCGACGTCGAATCCGGCGCCAATTACGGTGCGCTTATGGCGGGCGCCACACTGATTACCGCGCCGATGGTGCTGTGCTTCCTCCTCGCACGGCGGCACTTCATCGCCGGTATTACCATGACCGGCGTCAAGTGACGCCGTTCACACTCCTCCTCCCAACCTCTCTGGAGACTGATATGAAACTCAACCGACGCGCTGTGGTGAGCGGTCTGGCACTCGGCATGGCTTTTGCAGGCCTTGCACAGCCGGCTCTGGCCAATGAAATCACGCTGAACGTTCTCTACAACCTGCCGGGCTTCACCAAGTTCCATCAGCCGTTGGCCGATGAATTCATGAAGAAGAACCCGGATGTGAAGATCAACTTCCTTGCCCCGGCCGCCGGTTACAACGAAGGCCAGCAGCAGGTTCTGCGCTCTGCCGTCACTGGCAATCTGCCCGATGTTTATTTCTCGGGTTACAACCTGACGGCGGAACTGGTGCACACGCTCGCACCGCGCAACCAGATCACCGATCTCGGCCCGTTCATCCAGGCTGAAGGCGGTCAGGCCTTCCTCGACAAGAACTACAGCCCGAAGATGGCCGCTCTCGGCCAGATCGACGGCAAGCAATACGGCCTGCCGGTCAACGCGTCTTCGCCGATCATCTACATCAACGCCGACCTCGTCACCAAGGCTGGCGGCGACCCGGACAAGATGCCGACGACCTTCCCGGAACTCATCGCTCTCGCCAAGAAGATCAAGGCTCTCGATGCCAAGTTTGCCGGCATGAGCTACGACATCAACGGCTGGCCGGATGACTGGTTGTGGCAGGCGCTGGTCTTCGAACAGGGTGGTAAGCTCGTTGACGAAAAGACCAAGACCGTTGCCTTCGACAATGAGATCGGTCTCAACGCCCTGAAGATGGCCCGCCAGTTCGTCACCGAAGGTGGCCAGAACCTGCTCGACTGGGACCAGTCGCGCCAGCAGTTCGGTGCAGGCCTCACCGGCTTCATCTTCTCGACCCCGGCCCATGTTCAGACGATCCAGGGTCTGGTTGGCGACCGCTTCAAGCTGAAGACGGCGACCTTCCCGCTCGACAACAAGGAAAAGGGCGGCGTGCCGACCGGCGGCAACTCTGCCGTTATCCTGACGCAGGAAAAAGCCAAGCAGGATGCTGCCTGGAAATACCTGAAGTGGATCACCGGTCCGGAAGCGCAGAACACCATCGTTCGCATCACCGGTTACCTGCCGACCAACAAGCTGGCAACCGGTCCGGACTTCCTCGCTCCCTATTATGTCGAGAACCCGAATGTGAAGACCGCTTCGCTGCAGGCCGACCGTTCGCTGCCTTGGGCCGGTTATCCGGGTGGTGATTCCGTCCGCATCTGGCGCACACAGCGCGACATCATCGGCACCGTCATGCGCGGTGAGGTGACGCCGGAAGCCGGTCTCAAGCAAGTTGTCGAACAGACCAACGCCCTGCTGAAATAAGCAGATCCCCTGAAAGAGGCTGCGGGGAAATCCGTTCCCGCAGCCATTTTGTGCAGAAAGACCTGTTATGAAGATCATCCAGATCACCGACACCCATCTCGTACCGCCCGGCATCGCTGTAAACGGCGTCGATCCGGAAAAGCAGCTGCGCGCGGCGGTGGCCGATATTGTCGAAAAACATGCCGACGCCGATCTTCTTGTCATGACGGGCGATCTTTGCAACTACGGCGAGCCGGAAGCCTATGAACTGCTGCGCGATATTCTCGCGCCCGTCTCCGTCCCCGTGCGGCTGATGCTTGGCAACCACGACCGACGTCCGGAATTCGTTGTAGCTTTCCCGGAACAGCCGCGCGACGACAATGGCTATATCCAGTCATTCATCGATACCGAATTCGGCCGCCTGCTGTTTCTCGACAGCCACGAAGCGGATGTCATCGGCGGCAGGTATGGCGCGGATCGTCTGGCATGGTTGGAGCGTGCGCTGGAAAGCGCGGGCGAACTGCCGGTCACGGTGTTCATCCACCACCCGCCGATGGATTGCGGCATCCGCCATTTCGAACATATCGGCATGCATGATGATGGCGCCATCATGCGCCGCCTCGCGGCTCACCCGGCCGGTGTGCGTCATATCATCTTTGGTCACATCCATGTGCCTATGGCTGGTACGACGTCAGATGGCATAGCCTACAGTTCCGGTCAGGCCTGCGCGCATCGTTTCATTACCGATATCGATGTTCTCGATCCACTTTGGACGGGTGGCAACCCCTGTTACCGGGTCATCACGACAGGTGCATTTGGTCTGCGCGCCTATGATGCCGAAGTGGGGCAGGTTGTCCTCGGTCAGGCACCCATCTGTAAAGGCCCCTGATCACGGGCGATTTTTGGCGATATGACGGGGCGGTTGCCCGCCTCATCATATTTCGCCGCCGATACGATGCTACGGAAGCTCTCCGATTGGCGAGGCGGCGATGTCGCGAAGACCCCGCGGCCTGTAGCGCCGATGCACCACTTGCGGTTTCCTGAGCGAGATTTGATGGACTAAGGCCATGGTCCCGATCGCGCCCTTGATCTATGTCAGTTTCATCGGTGAAACTGCACGCCATAGTCGCCAGAGAAATGGCCAGCTTGATGTCGTGCCATCGTGAGTGCAGATCATGGAGAAGTGCATGCTTGAAAAGCGTATCCGCAATGCGTCCCTGCTGAAGAGGATCGTCAGCGCCGAAGAGGCCGCCAGTCTCATTCAGGATGGCATGACTGTCGGTATGAGCGGCTTCACACGCGCTGGTGAAGCCAAGGCCGTGCCGCTGGCGCTGGCTGAGCGCGCCAAGTCGCATCCCATGAAGATCACCCTGATGACCGGTGCTTCCCTCGGCAACGATCTCGACAAGACCATGGTCGAGGCCGGCATGCTGGCGCGACGCATGCCGTTCCAGTCCGATCCGGCTTTGCGCAAAGCAATAAACGACGGCAAGGTGATGTTCATCGATCAGCATCTTTCCGAAACGGTGGAGCAACTGCGCGGCGGTCAGATCCATGGCGTCGATGTTGCCATTGTCGAGGCCGTGGCAATCACGGCGGAAGGCGGCATCGTCCCCACCACCTCGGTTGGTAATTCCGCAAGCTTCGCCATTCTGGCCGATAAGGTCATCGTTGAGATCAACCTGTCGCAGCCCGAAGTGCTGGAGGGCCTGCACGACATTTTCATTCCCGCCAAACGCCCGACCCGCATGCCCATTCCCGTCGTGGCGACGGACAGCCGTGTCGGCCTGCCATTCATTCCGGTTCCGCCGGAAAAAATCGCCGCCATCGTGCTGAGCGACAAGAGCGACAGTTTTTCAACGGTGCTGCCGCCGGATGACGAGACCAAGGCGATTGCCGGCCATCTCACCGAGTTCCTGCTGAACGAGGTGCGTCATGGCCGCATGACCCACGAACTCCAGCCGCTCCAGGCCGGCATCGGCACTATCGCCAATGCGGTAATGCATGGTTTCATCGATACGCCGTTTCACGATCTCAAAATGTATTCGGAAGTCCTGCAGGATTCGACCTTCGAGCTTTTCGATGCGGGCAAGCTCACCTTCGCCTCCGGTTCATCGATCACGCTATCCTCCGCCATGAACGAACGGGTCATGCCGCGGCTGGCCGACTACAAGAGCAGGCTGATCCTGCGTCCGCAGGAGGTGAGCAATCACCCTGAGGTCATCCGCCGCCTCGGCATCATCGGCATCAATACGGCGCTGGAATTCGATATTTACGGAAACGTCAATTCCACCCATGTCGGCGGAACGCATATGATGAATGGCATTGGCGGTTCGGGGGATTTTGCCCGCAACGCCTATATGTCGATCTTCGTCACCAAGTCGATCGCCAAGGGCGGGGCCATCTCAAGCGTCGTTCCGATGGTCAGCCATGTCGACCACACTGAGCATGATGTGGATATTCTCGTCACCGAAACAGGTCTTGCCGACCTGCGCGGTCTCGCTCCGCGCGAGCGCGCGGCGGTCGTCATCGCAAACTGCGTGCATCCCAGCTATCGCGATGCGCTGACGGATTATTACCAGCGGGCGGCGGCGCGGGGCGGGCACACGCCGCATCTCATCGAAGAGGCGCTCTCCTGGCATAATACACTTCGTGAAAGAGGAACGATGCTGCCGCAGCAATAGGGCCTGCGCTTTTGCCGGCCACGGAGTTTCCTGCCCGTCGCCCGGCAATTGGGTCTGTTTGGACACACCGGGGCGGAAAGTGTGCGCTGCTCCGCTTTGGTTGCTGGCGCGGCAGTTCCGCCTCCGGTAGAAAATCCTCTCCCCCTGGCTGTTATCCGGCTGCCTCTGGGTTGTAGGAGAGTGATGTGATGCCCCTTCGCTTTGTGGCCGTAATTGCGATTGTCGCCCTGCTCGCAGGCTGCGGTGGGCGACCCATCGGGGTCATGACGCCGACGGGGCAGACCGTGGCGGGCACGACGCCGGTCAACCTTCTGGTTGCCACCACGCGTGCGCCATCGGAAAACACCGCCGTGCTTTTCGGCGGTGAGCGTGGAACGGGCTTGAAGGTCGATGCCGTCACCATTTCGATTCCGCCCAACGCCAACCGCAAGGTCGGGCAGGTGCAATGGCCGAAAAAGCTGCCGCCGAACCCGCTGAAGGATTTCACCACGGTGGCGGTGGAGCCTATTCGTTCCGAAGCCGAAACCAGAAGCTGGATCGGTAAACATATCGCGAAGGACCGCCGCGTGCTGGTCTTCGTGCATGGCTTCAACAATCGCTACGAGGAATCCGTTTATCGCTTCGCCCAGATAGTCCATGATTCAGGCACGGATGTTGTGCCCGTCGTCTTCACCTGGCCGTCGCGAGCAAGCATTTTCGACTATAATTACGACAAGGAAAGCACCAACTACTCCCGCGATGCGCTTGAAGAGATGCTGACGCGTCTCGCCAAGGACAAGTCCATCGGTGAGGTCACTGTCATGGCGCATTCCATGGGCACCTGGCTTGCGGTGGAAGCGCTGCGCCAGATGGCAATCCGTAACGGCCGCGTCGATCCGAAGATCAACAATGTCATTCTTGCCGCGCCGGATCTCGATGTGGACGTCTTTAGCCGGCAATTCGCAAGTCTTGGCAAGACGCCGCCGAAATTCACCCTTTTCGTCTCGCAGGATGACCGCGCACTCAGCCTGTCGCGCCGTATCTCAGGCAATGTCGACCGTCTCGGCCAGATCGATCCATCCGTCGAGCCTTATAGCAGCCAGCTGGAAAAGGCCGGCATCACCGTTCTCGATCTCACCAAGCTGCAATCCGGTGATCGCCTGAACCACGGTAAATTTGCCGAAAGCCCCGAGGTCGTCCGCCTGATCGGCGACCGCCTGATTGCTGGCCAGACGGTGACGGATTCCGATGTCGGTCTGGGTGAGGCGCTGGGTGCTGTCAGCATCGGCGCTGCGCAAACCGTTGGAACGGCAGCCAGCGTGGTGGTCAGCGCACCGATTGCGGTGTTCGATCCGCGCACGCGGGAAAATTATGGCAGGCAGGTGGAACGGCTCGGTCGCTCCATGGAGAACACTGTCGGATCGGTGGGCGATACGGCCGGTTCCGTGGTGGATGATCAGGCGCTTCAATCGTCAAGGGTCAACTGCGAGGCCGCCGCCAATCGCAAGCGGGCGGAATGCCGTAACCGTTAAGCTGAGATGTGAGCGGGGGTGGCGAAAACGTTAGGCGTTTTTGTCATCGCGCCCCGCAGATTTGTATACAGCTTGTATTTTTATCTGTATGGTCGGGTCAACAACCCAACTTCCGGAGTAAGACCCATGCGTTGGAAACGCACCCTCCAGCTTCTCGATGTTCATTGCGAAGGCGAAATCGGCCGTGTCGTCACCGGCGGCGCGCCTAAAATTCCCGGTAATACCGTGGCGGAACAGCTTCACTGGATGAATACCGATCCGCAGGGCGAGGCGCTTCGCCGCTTTCTGACACTAGAGCCGCGCGGCACGCCGATGGGATCGGTCAATCTTCTCCTGCCGCCGAAGCATCCGGATGCGCATGCCGCCTTCGTCATTCTCCAGCCGGATCAGGCGCATGCCAGTTCGGGTTCCAATTCCATCTGCGCAACGACCGCGCTTCTGGAAAGCGGCATGGTAGAAATGCAGGAGCCGGAAACTGTCATCATTCTCGAAACGGCCGCCGGTCTGGTCAAGGCCACCGCCACCTGCCGGGACGGGCGCTGTGAAAAGGTCAAGTTGACCATGGTTCCATCCTTCGTGCATGAGCTGGATGTCAGCATCGAAACGCCCGAATGGGGCAAGGTGACGATGGACATTTCCTACGGCGGCATTTTTTACGCGCTCGTTGATGTTCGCCAGATCGGTCTCACCATCGAGAAGGCCAATGCCGCGAAACTCGTTGCCGCCGGCATGACTCTGAAGGACCTAGTCAACCGTGAAATGACGGTCGTTCATCCGGAAATCCCCGCCATATCAGGCGTTGCCTATGTGATGTTCCGCGATGTGGATGCGGATGGTTCCATCCGCACCTGCACCACCATGTGGCCGGGCCGGGCGGATCGTTCCCCCTGCGGCACCGGCAATTCCGCCAATCTTGCGACGCTTTATGCGCGCGGCAAGGTGAAGGTGGGAGACGAATATAAATCCCGCTCGATCATCGGTTCGGAATTCGATGTCGGCCTCTCCGCCGTCACCGAGGTGGCGGGCCGCCCGGCCGTCATTCCCACCATTGCCGGGCGCGGCTTCACCTTCGGCCTGCACCAGGTGGGCCTCGATCCCTTCGACCCCTTCGCTGATGGCTTCGCCATGACCGATGTCTGGGGGCCGGAAGCCGGCAACATCTGAGGCAGGCTTTAAAAAAATGACATTTACAGCCGCCCGATGACCTCTGGCGGCTGTTTTCCCGCGACAAAAGATGCTAAGCGGGCGCAATTCCATCATGCTCCGAGGTATCCCGATGAAGTCGCTCACCCTGCGCCGCCCTGATGACTGGCACCTGCACCTGCGTGATGGGGCAATGCTGGAAGGGGTGATCGGGGATACGAGCCGCCATTTTGCCCGTGCCATCATCATGCCGAACCTGGTGCCGCCGGTCGTTACCACGGCCGATGCACGCGCCTATCGCGAACGCATCGTCAAGGCGATCCCGGCGGGTGACCGTTTCGAACCGCTGATGACCCTCTATCTGACTGAGGACACGCAGGCCGACGATGTGGAAGAGGGCAAAAAAAGCGGCCTCATCACCGCCGTAAAGCTCTACCCGGCGGGTGCGACCACCAATTCCCATGGCGGTGTGCGCGATTTCAACAGGGCGATGCCGGTTCTGGAGCGCATGGCGAAGATTGGCCTGCCGCTCTGCGTGCATGGTGAGGTAACGACGCCGGAAGTCGATATTTTCGACCGCGAGAAGGTGTTCATCGATACGGTTCTGGAACCGCTGCGCCAGCGCCTGCCGGAACTGAAGGTGACGATGGAGCACATCACCACCCGCGACGGTGTGGACTATATCAAGTCGTCCAAGGCCAATCTGGCTGGCTCCATCACCACTCACCATCTCATCATCAACCGCAACGCCATTCTGGTTGGCGGTATCAAGCCGCATTATTATTGCCTGCCCGTCGCCAAGCGCGAAGAACACCGGCTGGCGCTGCGGGCTGCCGCGACATCGGGCGATGCGCGCTTCTTCCTCGGCACGGATTCCGCTCCGCATGTGGACCCGCTGAAGGAATGCGCCTGCGGCTGTGCCGGTATCTATACCTCCATCAACACCATGAGCTGTCTCGCCCATGTCTTCGAGGATGAAAATGCCCTCGACAGGTTGGAAGCCTTCGCCTCGCTGAATGGTCCCGCCTGGTATGGTCTCGCGCCGAACGAAGAGACGATCACGCTGGTCAAGCGTGATGAAGCGGTTTCCTTCCCCGAAAAGATCGAGACGGGTGCTGGGCCGGTGACGGTGTTTGACCCGATGTTCCCGCTCCACTGGGATGTAAGCTGATTTTTTAATGACCGCCGGCACTGCCGGCGGTTTTGTTATGGTCTTCAGGTATTCGCCTTAAATTCCGGCGCCGCCTGAGGATGCCTGCAACACTGAACCAAGACTTTGTGCTTTCCGAAAACCGATCCGGGTTTTCGGAGCGATGAACCAAGGCCGAAAAAGGAGAACGCCTATGAACCATTTCACATTCACCGATCGCACCGTCGTTGCGGAACTGGTTGCGAAGATGTTGTGGGAAATCAAGGCGGTCCATTTCAATTCCGAAAGCCCCTATACCTTCGCTTCGGGCATGAAGAGCCCTGTCTATATCGACATGCGCAAGCTCATCTCCTTCCCGCGCATTCGCTCCGCAGCCATGGATTTCGCGGCGGCGGCGGTGATGCGTGAGGCCGGTTTCGAGAAGTTCGACTGTGTCGCCGGTGGTGAAACGGCCGGCATTCCTTTCGCCGCTTTCCTTGCCGAGCGCCTTGGCCTGCCGATGATCTATTGCCGCAAGAAGCCGAAAGGCCATGGCCGCAACGCCCAGATCGAAGGCCATATGCCGGAAGGTGCCCGCGTTCTCGTCATCGAGGATCTGACGACGGCCGGTGGCTCGATGTTTACCTTCATCGACGCGATCCGAGCGGCGGGCGGCATCGTTGATCACGGTATCGCGCTCTTCTATTACGGCATCTTCGAAGAGGCAGAAGCGCGCTTCGCCAATGGCAATGTCAAGCTGCATTATCTGACGACCTGGCGCGATGTTCTGGCTGTCGCACGGGCTGAAAAACTGTTCGATGAAAAGACGCTGTCGGGGGTTGAAGCTTTCCTCGACAATCCGCTGCCCTGGTCTGCGAAGCACGGCGGCGTCAGCGAATTGCCGCAATCGTGATTTCGGATGCGGCCAGCCGGCTTGTGGCTGGCCTTCCGATCGATCTTCGTCTAAATCGATTTAAGTTCATTTGATTTGCTGTTTTGAGGAGGACCGTAATGATCCTGTGTTGTGGTGAAGCCCTGATCGACATGCTGCCCCGGCAGACGACGCTGGGTGAGGCGGGTTTTGCCCCCTATGCCGGCGGAGCGGTCTTCAACACGGCGATTGCGCTGGGGCGTCTCGGCGTCCCCTCCGCCTTTTTCACCGGCCTTTCCGATGACATGATGGGCGATATCCTGCGGGAAACGCTGCGCGCCAGCAAGGTGGATTTCAGCTATTGCGCGACCCTTTCGCGCCCCACGACCATCGCCTTCGTCAAGCTGGTGGATGGCCATGCGACTTACGCTTTTTACGACGAGAATACCGCTGGCCGGATGATCACTGAGGCCGAGCTTCCGGCACTGGGTGCCGATTGCGAGGCGCTGCATTTTGGCGCGATCAGCCTCATCCCGGAGCCTTGCGGCAGCACCTATGAAGCCCTGATGACGCGCGAGCATAAAAGCCGCGTCATCTCGCTCGATCCGAATATCCGCCCCGGTTTCATCAAGGACAAGCAATCGCATATGGCCCGCATCCGCCGCATGGCCGCCATGTCGGATATCGTCAAATTCTCGGATGAGGATCTGGCCTGGTTCGGTCTGGAAGGTGATGAGGATACGCTTGCCCGCCACTGGCTGCATCATGGCGCGAAACTGGTGGTCGTCACCCGCGGTGCCAAGGGCGCTGTGGGGTATACCGCCAATCTCAAGGTGGAAGTGGCCTCCGAGCGGGTCGAAGTCGTCGACACCGTCGGTGCGGGCGACACTTTTGACGCGGGCATCCTCGCTTCGCTTAAAATGCAGGGCCTTCTGACGAAGGCGCAGGTTGCCACGCTCAATGAAGAGCAGATCAGGAAAGCTTTGGCGTTAGGTGCAAAAGCCGCTGCGGTCACTGTCTCGCGGGCTGGCGCAAATCCGCCTTTTGCGCATGAAATCGGGCTTTGAGCATCGCTGTCTAACGCTTGATCTGTGTCTGGAATATTGTGGTTCTGAGGACAGGGGCGTATTCTCGTCCCAATTTGCATCGCCACGGATGAGACTATGGCTCCGTTGACCCCACCACCCAGGATCAGGCTTTCGCGGTTGCGGGATATCGGTTGGTCTGTGTGGGACCCCATCGGCCTGTTGCCGGCGGGAGAAAACTGGAACGATCCCGATAACCTGTGTTTTGCGGATGAATACGACAATTACCTGATTTCGGCCGCAGGCCAATTGCGCAGAGGTATCGCTGTCGCTGAAGTCGCCGATTATCTGGTGGGAATCGAGGCCGAAGATATGGCCCTTGGTGAAACGCCCGGATGCCGCGAAAGAGCATTGGCGGTTGTAGCCGCAATCAATGCGGACCCACAGCTTTGGACCTTGCCCGAAGGTCAGGATGTTGCTGTTTGAGGCGGGGCATTTTCGGCACAGCCGCTGTGCGCGCGGTCAATGCCCTAAAAAACCGGTATTTCGATATTATCACGCTTGTGTCAGCTGTTTTTTCGCGAAACAAGCGTCGCATGAGTGTTCCCAATATCCATCCTTTCGATTTCGATCCCAGCTACGGCATGAAGCGCGAACAGCTGCTGGCCATCACCCCGCCCGAAGCGCCGCCGGGCTTCGATGACTTCTGGCAGAAGCGCTATCGCCGCGCGCTCGCTACGGATCCGCGGCCAGTGCTGCGCAAGAGCAGGCTCAGCCATCCGCGCTGGCATGTCCTCGATGTCATCTACACCTCCACCGGCGGCTTCCGCATCGGTGGTTGGATGCTTCTTCCGCGCGAAGGCCTGGTGCGCCGCGGCCTCGTCGTCGGCCATGGTTATGGTGGGCGCTCCGAGCCTGATTTCGAAGTGCCGGTGGAAGAAACGGCTGTGCTGTTTCCCTGTTTTCGCGGGCTCTCGCTAAGCGCCTGTCCGCCGATTTCTTCGGAATCCGCCCTTCATGTTCTCTACAATATCGACAGGAAAGACGATTACATCATCGGCGGTTGCGTAGATGATCTGTGGGTCGCCGTTTCGACGCTCGTGACCCTTTACCCCTGGCTGGAAGGGCAGGTGGGGTATAGCGGCATCAGTTTCGGCGGTGGCATTGGAGCGCTGGCAATACCGTTTGATGAGCGCATCGACCGTGGCCATCTGGTGGTACCGACATTCGGACATAGGCCGTTCTGGCTGACATTGCCCACCGTTGGCAGTGCGAATTCGGTTCAGTCATACCAGAAGGGCCATCCGAATGTGCTTGAGACCTTGCGCTTCTTCGATGCCGCCTGTGCCGCCGCCCGCATAAAAGTGCCGATGCTGGTTGCGCCGGCGCTTTTCGATCCATCGGTGGCGCCGCCCTGCCAGTTCGCAGTGGCCAATGCGCTGCCGCACTCAAAATTTAATGAAATCTTCATCCTCGACGCCGGGCATTTCGATTACCCTGACAGCGCATCGCAAGATGCGGTCCACAAGGACAAGGTCAGACGGTTTTTCAAGGTGCCATGAAACGCGAATATCTCCGTTGGTATAGTCACAGGCTCCATCGCGACATGGAGCTCCTGATATTCGGTCATGCCGGCGCCAAGGTGCTGATGTTTCCCACCCGGGACGGGCGCTTCTTCGAATATGAAGAACTGGGGCTTGTCGGTAGCCTGGCCGACAAGCTGGAGGCAGGACATCTCCAGCTATATTGCATTGAGGGGTTGGCCACAGAGACTTTTTATGCGGCCCATCATCATCCCGCCGACCGCATCCGCCGCCATTCAGCCTTCGAGAACTATATCCTCAGCGAAGTACTGCCGCTGATGGCCGAGAAAAATTCCCATACCGATACCATCGTGCATGGCTGCAGCCTCGGTGCGTTTCAGGCCGCCAGCCTCGTTTTTCGCCACCCGCATCTGTTCCGCAAACTCGTCGCCTTTTCCGGCCGCTACGACCTGACGATGAAGGTGGAATCATTCGGCGATCTATTCGACGGTTATTATGACGATAATGTCTATTTTCACATGCCAAGCCATTTCCTGCCGGGTCTTGCCTGCCCGTGGCGACTTGAACACCTGCGCCGCATCGACATGGTTTTCACCATCGGTGATGCAGACCCGTTTTTGAACAACAACCATCATCTGAGCCGGCTTCTATCAGACAAGCAGGTGGGCCATCAGATGCATGTCTGGGAGGGCCGCGCCCATCGAGCGGGTGCATGGCGCAAGATGGCGGCGCTTTATATTTAAGGCCGCTGCATTAAAAAAGCCGGAAGTGTCCTTCCGGCTTTCCTGAGATCGAGGGTAGGCGGCTTTTACCCAGCCAGACCCGCCAGCGCCTTTACCAGCCCCTGTGTAGAGCTGTCATGGCCGGCGGCGCTTTCCTTGCCTTCCACGACGGGTAGCAGGCCGGTTGCCAGTTCCTTGCCAAGCTCCACACCCCACTGGTCGAAGGAGTTGATGCGGAACAGCACGCCTTCCACAAAGACGCGGTGCTCATAAAGCGCGATCAGGCGGCCAAGCGCGAAAGGCGTCAACTTGTCATAGACGAAGGTGATCGAAGGGCGGTTGCCGGTGAAGACGCGGTGCGGGGCGATGAAGTCGGCAAGTTTGTCTTCCATGCCCTTGGAGGTGAGCTGGGCTTTCGCCTCAGCCAGCGTCCGTCCCTTCATCAGCGCTTCCGATTGCGCCAGGCAATTGGCGATGAGGAGCTGGTGCTGATGGCGCAGTTCGGGCTCAAAACCGTTGGCGGCGATCATGAATTCCGCCGGAATGACGCTCGTGCCCTGATGGATCAGCTGGTAGAAAGCGTGCTGGCCGTTGGTGCCGGGTTCGCCCCAGACAACGGGGCCGGACTGGCCTTCGACGGGTGTGCCGTCGATGGTAACGCCCTTGCCGTTCGATTCCATGTCCAGCTGCTGGAGATAGGCGGGGAAGCGCGACAACCGCTGGTCATAGGGCAGGATCGCCCGCGTCGGATAGTTCAGCACGTTACGGTTATAGAAGCCGATGAGGCCGAGCAGCATCGGCAGGTTTTCGCGGATCGGCGCCTCGCGGAAGTGCCTGTCCATCGCATGTGCACCATCCAGGAACTTGCCGAAATTATCCGGCCCGATGGCGAGCATCAGCGGCAGGCCGATGGCGGACCAGATCGAATAACGGCCACCTACCCAGTCCCAGAAACCGAAGATGCGGTCGCTTTCGATGCCGAAGGCTGCAACCTTGTCCAGCGCGGTGGAAACGGCGGCGAAGTGGTGCTTTACGGCCTCCTCGCCCAGCTTCTCGGCGATGAAGCGGCGCGCGGTGGCGGCATTCGTCATCGTTTCGATGGTGGTGAAGGTCTTCGACGCGATGATGAAGAGCGAGGTTTCCGGATCGAGCAGCTTCAGCGTATCGGCAATATGTGCGCCGTCAATATTGGAAACGAAATGCGCCCGCGGCCCGTCATGGAAAGGCGCAAGCGCGAGCGTTGCCATGACAGGGCCGAGATCGGAGCCGCCAATGCCGATATTGACGACGTCGGTAATCTTCTTTCCGGTCGCACCTTTCAGGGAACCGGAACGGATCGCATCGGCAAACTTGCCCATGGCCGCCAGAACGCCGTTCACATCAGGCATCACATCCTTGCCGTCAACGAGAACGGCAGTGTTGGAGCGGTTGCGCAGCGCGGTATGCAGCACGGCGCGGTCTTCGGTGAAGTTGATGGCCTTGCCGGAGAACATCTCCTCGCGCTTGGCTTCGACGCCGCCTTCGCGCGCCAGCTGTTCGAGAAGCGTCACGATCTCTTCGTTGACGGCGCATTTGGAATAATCCATCAGCAGGTCATCGAATTTTACGCTGAAACGGCTGAATCTCTTGTCGTCGGCCGCAAACGCGGCGCGAAGATCGGTTGCGGCTGTGCTGCTTGCCGTTGCTTTGAGTTTTTCGATGGTGGCCTGCATCATGTGCTCCTCGGCTTCCGTGGAAGGATGAGGAAACTATTCTTTTTCAGGCGGCCAAATCAAGGCGACTTTGATAAAAGAAAAGCGCCGGGATAAAAGAAAAGAGCCGGTCGCCCGGCTCTCGTCATTCGCTTCAAGCGCTCAATTCAGATTGCGCAATTCGCGCCGCAAAATCTTGCCGACATTGGATTTCGGCAGCTCGGTGCGGAACTCGATGATCTTTGGCCGCTTGTAGTTTGTCAGGTTCTTGGCGCAGAAGGCCTTGAGTTCGGCTTCCGTCAACGACTGATCCTTCTTGACGACGAAAAGTTTGACGGTTTCGCCGGAATGTTCGTCCGGAACGCCGATTGCGGCGCATTCCAGGACGCCGGGATGGCTGGCAGCCACTTCTTCCACCTCGTTCGGATAGACATTGAAACCGGAGACGAGGATCATGTCCTTCTTGCGGTCGACGATCTTGGTGTAACCGCGCTCGTCCATGAAACCCATGTCGCCGGAGCGGAAGAAACCGTCGGCGGTCATGGCTTTTGCCGTTTCATCGGGCCGTTGCCAATAACCGGCCATGACCTGCGGGCCGCGAATGCAAATCTCGCCAACTTCACCCACAGGCAAACGGTTGCCATCGTCATCGCGAATGTCGATCTCCGTCGATGACAGCGGCAGACCGATGGTGCCGCTGAACTCGGTAGAATCGAGGCGATTGACGGTTGCGACGGGCGACGTCTCGGAAAGACCGTAGCCCTCCGCAATCGGGCAGCCGACAATCGAAAGCCAGCGTTCCGCGACCGGTCTTTGCACCGCCATGCCGCCGCCGAGAACGAGGATGAGCGATGAGAGGTCGAGCTTGCGGAAATCCTCATTGTTCATCAGCGCGTTGAAAAGCGTGTTGATGCCGGGGAAGATATGCGGCTGGTAATGCGACAGTTCCTTGACGAAGCCGGGAATGTCACGCGGATTGGCGATCAGCAGATTGTGGCCGCCGAGCGCAATGCCCATCAGCGAATTCACCGTCAGCGCGAAAATGTGGCAGAGCGGCAGCGCGCAGATGAAGTTGAGAACCTCGGGACGATCCTTGCGGCTGCTGAAGGCGGCGTCCAGCCACAGGCTGATCTGCGCCTTGTTGGCCAGAAGATTGGCATGGGTAAGGATCGCGCCTTTGGAGATGCCCGTAGTACCGCCGGTATATTGCAGGAAGGCGATATCCTGAGCCGTGAGGCCGACGGACTTCAGGGAAAATCCCTGGCCTTCCTTCAGCACCGCCTTGAAGCTGATCGAGCCGGGGATCGCATAGGCGGGCACAAGCTTCTTCACCTTGCGAACGACAAGATTGACGATATGCCCCTTGAAGCCGAGAAGATCACCCATGGCTGCGACGACCACATGCCGTACGGCGGTTTTCGGCACCGCCTGCTGCGCCACATGGGCGAAGTTTTCGAGCACGAACAGCGCCTTTGCGCCGGAGTCCTTCAGCTGGTGTTCCAGTTCGCGCGGTGTGTAGAGCGGATTGACGTTGACCACGATCATGCCCGCCCGCAGGATTCCATAAACCGCGACAGGGTTCTGCAGGATGTTCGGCATCATCACCGCAACCCGGTCACCTTTTTCCAGTCCTCTGGATTGCAGCCAAGCGGCCACAGCGCGGGTTTGAGCATCCAGCTCCCGATAGGTCAGCGATTTCCCCATGCTGGAAAAGGCTTTGCGGTCGGCAAATTGCACGCAGCTCTTTTCAAGAAGGTCTACAAGCGAGGCGTTGGCCGATACGGGGATCTCGGAAGGGACGCCCGGCGGATAGGACGACAGCCAACGCTTCTCTACGCTGACATTTCCCGGCTGTCCCAGGGACAATTCACTCATGCTTCTCCTCCCAGAGTCTTTTTCGCGCCGTGCATTCGGTGGAATGCATGAAGGGCGCTTTAGGCTTCGTGATGATCATGAAGCTCCCGCAACCAGCCGGCATATCGGCGAGATAGAAGGAACCACATGTGCGCCACCGGATCGACCGCTCCTCCCGCTCCCCGGTGACGAATGATAGACGCGGAATCCCCTGACGTCCATCGTATCGGTGAAGCCTATTTAACTCTAACGTAAACGTCAATATTGCTGTCGCACATCTCGCGTCCTCGTGAATGGAAACGGAGTCATGTGCGATTTTTTGACTTTAATCCTGATTTGAGCGATCAACATAATTCGCAAAGCAGGGCAGGATTGGAAATGGCAGGCAGCGCAGCGCTTGAACTGAAATCGGTTGGGAAAAGATTCGGTGATACGGATGTCTTGTCCGATATCGACCTGTCCGTCGAACGCGGCGAAATTATTTGTCTGGTTGGACGGTCGGGCTGTGGAAAATCGACCTTGCTGCGCATCGTTGCGGGTGTGGAGACGCCAGACCGCGGTAGCGTTTCCCTTAATGGTTCGGCCGTTGCCGACTCGGCTGTTTTCGTTGAGCCGGAAAAGCGCAATATCGGTTTTGTCTTTCAGGATTATGCGCTGTTCCCGCATCTCACTGTCGAGCAGAATGTCATGTTCGGTCTCAGAACCCTCGCTAAGGCCGAGGCCCGCCGCCGTGCGATGGAGATGATCGAGCACGTGCATCTGCAAGAGCTGGCCAAGCGTTATCCGCATACGCTTTCGGGCGGTGAGCAGCAGCGAGTGGCGCTTGCCCGTGCGCTCGCCCCTCAGCCCGGTCTGTTGCTGATGGATGAGCCTTTCTCCAATCTGGACAGAGGTTTGCGCGACAATGTCCGCGAAGAGACGCTTGGTCTTCTGCGACAATTGGGGACGACGGCGATCATGGTCACCCATGATCCGGAAGAGGCGTTGTCCGCAGGCGACCGTGTGGTTCTGATGCAGCGCGGGCGCATCGTGCAGAGCGGCACGGGTTATGAAATCCACGACAATCCCAAAACCCGCTATGCCGCTGATTTTTTCTGCGCCTTCAACAAGATCGAAGGCCGGGTAAGGCAGGGGCGCGTTGAAACACCGCTCGGGCTGCTGGGTGATGCCTCCGATCTGCCCGATGGCCTTGCTGCGGTTGCCTATGTTCGACCCAATGCGATTTCGATTATCGAGGACAACACAGCGAAAGACGGGATCGCCGGCGAAATATTGAGCCGCGTTTTCCTCGGTGAGATCGAACAGCTCGGCATCGCCGTACCCGGGCTGCCGGGAGACTTGCGTGTCCGCACGATGCAGCGCACACCCGCCAAGACCAAGGCAGTGCGTTTCGGTATCGACCCCAAGGGTGTCCTGATATTTACTTGAGGTTGAATGAGTGGATTTGCATGTAAATTTCAGCATCCTTTTCAACTCTTGGTGATCAAACTCGACAGAAAACAGCGAAATAAAACTTGATTTGACCCATCAGGTATGATGTCTGCTGCCTCTATATTGCCGCCATCGAAGAGGGAGACGACCATGACGAAATTTACCAGATTTGCCCTGCTTGCCAGCACTGTTGCTTTTGCAGCCGGGTCAGCCAGCGCCGCGGAACTCAACATCTACACCACCAGAGAGCCGGGCCTGATCCAGCCCCTGCTGGAATCCTTCACCGCGTCGAGCGGCGTCAAGGTCAACACCGTGTTCCTGAAAGATGGTCTGGCTGAGCGCGTTCTGAGCGAGGGCGCAAGCTCGCCTGCCGACGTCCTGATGACCGTGGATGCCGGCAACCTCGTTGATCTCGCAGAAAAGGGCGTTACCCAGGCGGTTGAGTCCGAAACCCTGACCAAGGCAGTCCCGGCCGAACTTCGTGATGCCAAGGGTCACTGGTTTGCGCTTTCCATGCGCGCCCGCGTTCTTTATGCGGCGAAGGATCTCGACCTTGCTTCCTTCAACTATGAAGATCTGGCGGATGCCAAGTGGAAGGGCAAGGTCTGCATTCGCGCTGGCCAGCACCCCTACAACACGGCACTGTTTGCCGATTACATCGCTCATTATGGCGCTGCCGACACTGAAAAGTGGCTTGCTGGCGTCAAGGAAAACCTGGCCCGCAAGGCAGGCGGCGGTGACCGTGACGTTGCCAAGGACATCCTCGGCGGCATTTGCGATATCGGTATTGCCAACTCCTACTACGTCGGCCTGATGCGCTCGGGCAAGGGCGGCGAAGAGCAGGTCAAGTGGGGCGACGCCATCAAGGTGGTTCTGCCGACCTTCAAGAATGGTGGCACGCAGGTCAACATTACCGGTGCGGCCGTGGCCAAGAATGCGCCCAACAAGGCTGAAGCCGTCAAGCTTCTGGAATATCTCGTTTCCGACGAAGCCCAGAAGATCTATGCCGAAGCCAACTACGAATATCCGGTCAAGCAGGGCGCGGGTCTCAACGAGATCGTCGCTTCCTTCGGTGACCTGAAGATCGACAGCAAGCCGCTGACGGAGATCGTGTCGCATCGCAAGCAGGCGAGCGAGCTGGTCGACAAGGTCGGTTTCGACAAGTAAAGGCCAATTGGCAACAACAAGGTGGAAGGCGCTCGCACCCGCGGGCGCCTTTCCCTGTATTTTCAAGAAGCTCATGAATCCAGACGCCGCTCAGCCATTGACGTCCCGCGCAAGACCAAGGTTTTCATCCGCCTTCTGGTGGCTGGGCCTGTCGCTCATTGCGGTCTGCGGCGCCATGGTGCCGGTTCTGGCGCTGGTCTCTCAGGCGGTGCAGGGGTCTGCCGGCCTGTGGGAGCATCTCGGCTCCACCGTTCTTTTGACGGCCTTGCCGGATACGGTCATCCTTCTCACCGGTGTCGGCTTGCTGGCCGGCATCATCGGAACCTGTTCGGCCTGGCTGGTTACCGCTTATGATTTTCCCGGTCGCCGGATATTGGAATGGGCGCTGCTGCTGCCGCTGGCCATGCCAACCTATATTGTTGCCTATGCCTATCTGGATATTCTGCATCCGATCGGGCCAGTGCAGGGCATAATCCGCTTTCTGCTCGGTTATTCCAGCCCGCGTGAATTCCGTCTGCCGGACATAAGATCGATGACGGGCTGCATCATTTTGCTCGGCTTCGTGCTGTTTCCCTATGTCTATATTCCCGTCCGCGCCATGTTCCTGACGCAGGCTGGCAATCTGCTGGAGGCCGCCCGCACGCTTGGCGTTTCCAGACAGAGGGCTTTTTTAAAGGTCGCAGTGCCGCTGGCGCGGCCGGCGATCGCGGTCGGCGTCAGCCTTGCCCTTATGGAAGCGCTGAACGATATCGGCGCCTCGGAATTTCTGGGCGTCCGCACCCTCACAGTTTCGGTCTATACGACCTGGGTCACGAAATCCGATCTGCCCGGTGCGGCGCAGATCGCGCTCTCCATGCTGTTCATCGTCGTCGCCCTCGTGGCGTTTGAACGCTGGGCGCGGCGTAAGCAGCGTTATTCGGTTTCCGCGCAGAAAAGCCGGGAACTGGAGCCGGTGCGCCTTACCGGCCTCAAGGCCTGCGGTGCATTTACACTCGGCAGCCTGCCGGTCCTGATCGGTTTCGTCGCGCCAGCGAGCTATCTCGTCATCGAGGCATGGAAACGGTTCCGCTTCAGCGGCCTGTCTGCCCGTTTCACCGAGGAGGCGTTGAACACCATCGTCTTTGCCGGATTGGCGACGTTGATCACCCTTATTCTCGGCCTTGCGGTTGCTTACGCGATGCGCCTTGCTCCGGGGCGCCTCTCGCTTTGGTCCTATCGTCTTTCCACGGTGGGATATGCAGCTCCCGGCACGGTCATTGCTATTGGTGTGCTGATCGCGCTCGGTGGTTTCGACCGGTTTGTTGACCAGACCATGCGTGACTGGTTTGGCATATCCACCGGCCTCATTTTCATCGGCAGCGGGGCCGCCCTGATCTATGCCTATTCGGCGCGTTTCCTCACCATTGCAGCTGGCGGCGTCGACGCCGGCCTGAGCCGTATCCCGCAATCTTTTGATCACGCTTCACGAACACTCGGGCGATCCGCAACCCAGACATTCCGCCAGATCCACTTACCACTCTCGAAGGCATCGCTTGCGGCAGCGGCGTTGCTGATCTTCGTGGACTGCGTCAAGGAACTCCCCGCCACGCTTTTGTTGCGGCCGCTTAATTTCGAGACCTTCGCGACCCATCTCTACGGCGAAGCAGCGCGCGGCACCTATGAGGAGGCGGCAATCGCCGCACTGGCGATCGTCGTCATCGGCATCCTTCCCGTCATGCTGCTTGCAAGGATCGGCCGGCGCAAAGGTTGATGGCTGGGTCTCGTCCCATAAAATGAGGGGCATAAAACAGTGCGAGAGGCCAATAAGCTTCAAATCCTCCCGGAAAACGACAAGCATCCCGCCTTAATCCTGATGTAAATACTCAGCTTAATTGAAGTGCTGCGGCCTGCCGGCTATGATCGTCGGCCGCGATCTGTTTCGGGGCATATCTTGAAAAATTTGCATGGGATGTTTTTGAGCCGTCTGGCTTTGGGAACGGCTGTCGTTGTTTTGATGGCGCCGGTGATGGGCCACGCACAGGAAACGACTGTTCTGCGGGAAATCACCGTCGAAGGGCAGGGGGCGGAAAATGCCACGGGCCCGGTCCGTGGCTATGTTGCGAAGAAAAGCGCGACCGGTTCGAAAACCGGCACGGAAACGAAAGACATTCCACAATCCGTATCCGTCGTCGGTCGCAAGGAAATGGATGACCGCGGTGCCGTGACCAAAATCGACGAGGTACTGCGCTACACGCCCGGTGTGACGGCGGAGCCCTTCGGCACCGACCCGGATACCGACTGGTTTTACATTCGCGGTTTTCAGGCCACCCAGACCGGCGTGTTCCTCGATGGGCTGAACCTGTTCAGTTATGGTTTCGGCGGTTTCCAGATGGATGCCTATGGTCTGGAACGGGTGGAAGTCCTTAAAGGGCCCGCTTCGGTGCTGTATGGCGGCGCCAATCCCGGCGGTATCGTGCAACTGGTCCGCAAGCAAACTCAGGATACGCCGGTTCGTGAAACGGAAATCGGCATCAACAATTTCGGCAATGCCTTTTTCGGTTTCGATGTCGGCGACAAGGTGGATGGTGAGGGCGTATGGAAATACCGCGTCACCGGCAAGGTTTCCGGCGGCGATAATTACACCGATTACTCAGAGGATCTGCGCGGCTTCATCATGCCGCAGATCACCTTCGAGCCGGATGCGCAGACAAGTGCCACGCTCTACGGATATTTCTCGGCGCTCGATCAGGTGCATGTCGGCAATGGCTTCCTGCCCTATGTCGGTACCGTTGTCGATGCGCCATTCGGCAAGCTCGACCGCAAGGCCTTTTATGGCGAACCGGATATCGACAATGGCCGTGTCTACCAGTCGATGGTGGGTTATGAAGTCAGCCATGAATTCGACAATGGCTGGAAGATCAGCCAGAACGCCCGTTATGGCCACCTCTACAAGCACGAGACCGGACCCTATCCGGGCGGTTGGGCCAATGCCGACGCCAATGGCCAGCCGATCCTCAATGCCACCACCAACGACTATATGTTGACCCGCTTCGGTTATGACGGCCTGTCGAAAGCGGATAGTTTCGGCGTTGACAACCGCATTGAAGGACAGTTCGAAACCGGCGCGGTCAGCCATTCGCTGCTCGTCGGTCTCGACTATAAATATTACAGGCTGGATCAGGTGCAGGCTTGCTGCGGATCGAATGCGATCGGCGCGCTCAAGCCGGTCTATGGCTCGACGCAGGGTACGAATTTCGTTTATGCCGACAATGTCGTGACCCAGCAGCAGATCGGCATCTACGCGCAGGACCAGCTGCGTTTCGGCGATGGCTGGCTGGTGACGCTCAACGGTCGTTACGATTATGTCGATACGGAGCTGAACAATAGGTTGCCGGCAGGCGCGTCTTTCCGCTCCAATGACGATGCGCTGAGCGGCCGGGCCGGCCTCGCTTATGAATTCGACAATGGCCTGACACCCTATGTCTCGGCGGCCACCTTCTTCAATCCGCTGATCGATACGCTTGCGGATGGCACCCCGGCCGCACCGGAGGAGGGGCACCAGTTCGAAGCAGGTGTCAAATACGAACCGACTTTCTTTGATGGCAGCATCACTGCCTCCGTCTTCAAGCTGGTCAAGGACAATGCCATCGTGTCCTATACGGCTGGCGGCGTGACCACGAGCGGGCAGTTCGGACAGGTGGAATCCACCGGCTTCGAGCTGGAAGCCAAGGCCAATCTTTCCGACAACTGGAAGGCGCTTGCCTCCTATTCCTATACCGATCTTGAGATTACCCGCGACGCCAATCCCAACCTGATCGGCAAATCCCCATGGATCGTGCCCGCCAACACCGCGTCCCTGTGGGTGGATTACGCCTTCACCGATGATACGTTTGAAGGCCTCAGCATCGGTGGCGGTGTGCGCTATCAGGGTAAATCCTGGGCGGATGCGGCAAATACGCTGCGCGTTCCAGATGCGGCGGTCTTCGATGCCGCGATACGTTACGAGAAGAACGACTGGACGGCATCCGTCAATGTCGCGAATGTCTTCGACAAGGAATATGTCAAGAGCTGCGCCGGCGTCTCGGTTTGTGGCTGGGGTGACAGCCGCACCATCACCTTCAAGCTTGCAAAGAAGTGGTAAGGTTTGGCAGCAGGCCAGCAGTTGCGGGAAATATAGTTTGCCTCTATAAACATGAATAGATTTATCATGTTTATAGAGGCGCCTTTGCGCCTTGCGGGATCAAGAGGCCATGGCTTTCCGCGTACGGATGGAAAATGAGATCGAGGGCTTTGCCGTCATCGGCGGCCCGCGCTCGAGGGTCTGGAACGGCATCGTCGCCGACCTCTGGGATGTGCGTTGCGCGCCGAAAGCGGGTGGCCGTTATGTTGGCAAGGACCCGCGTTTCGTTTTTCTGCTGGATATGGACGGGAGCGATGATGGCCGGTTCATGATGAACCGCTCCCGTCGTGACAATCACGGTTCTTCCAAGGCGAACCGGATTTCCTTCGTGCCCGCCGATCTGGATGTGCATGCGGAACTCAGCAATGTGTCCTTTGTGCGCCATCTCGATCTGCATTTTGATGCGGGTTTGCTGGGCGCGCGGCTGGTGCAGGGGTTTGACCCGCACGGCCTGCTCGATCCGCATCTGATGTTCGAGGATGAGCGCCTGCTGGCGTTGGCGCGGCTGATCGCTGCCGAATGCGATAATCCAGACCCCTTGCATGACCTTTACGGCGAAAGCCTCGTGCTGGCGCTGCTGACGGATTTTCTCAAGGTAAAGCGGGAACCGGTCAAGAAACGCAGCAAGCTCGCCGTCTGGCAGTTAAGAGCGGCGACCGACTATATCCGCGAACATTGCCTGCGGTCGATCCGGCTGGAGGAACTGGCGGAACTCACAAACCTGTCGCAATCCCATTTCAGCCATGCCTTCAAGGCTTCCACCGGCGTACCGCCGCACCAATGGCAGATGCAGGCGCGTATCGATCGCGTCAAGGATCTGATGATGCGGACCGATATGGCGTTGACCGACATCGCCATTGCTAGCGGGTTTTCAGACCAGGCGCATTTTTCCCGCGTCTTTCGCAAGATGGTCGGAGTTTCCCCCTCCGTCTGGCAAAAAATCCGCCAATAAGTGCGCCTTTTTGTTCCGTCCTTCTTCAAAAAAATACCTGCCGCAGCGCTTGAAACGCCTCGGAACGATTTCTCCGTCGCAGGGTTTACAAGACGTGACACCAACGAAGAAAATCAAGGAGGAAGACGTCATGTTGCATCAGGAACCCCGCGCTGGGCAGGATCCCTATGTCAAGGATACGCCGAGCCTGATCGCCAGCGACAAGGTAGAAGGCACCCGCGTTTATGGCGCCGATGGCAAACATATCGGGTCGATCCAGCGCATTATCCTGGAAAAGCGTGGCGGCCGCGTCGCTTATGCGGTGTTGAGTTTCGGTGGCTTTCTCGGGATCGGTGACGACTATTACCCGCTGCCCTGGGAAAAGCTGCATTACGATGAAGAACTGGACGGCTACCGCATCGATCTTACCAAGGAAGAGATCGAAAACGCGCCGCACTTCGCCAATCTCGATGACAATGATCTGCTGAACGCCAAGGACCGCAAGGTTTACGACTATTACGGCGTCGCGCCTTACTGGATGTAAGGTCCAGAAAAAAGCGCTTCCGGCAATTTTGTTACCGGGAGCGCAATACGTAAAAGAACGGCTCCTTTTCAGGAGCCGTTTTGTTTTGGGCCTGTCAATGCGGGTTTTTCTGCATCTCGGAAACCGCATCGGTGAAACATTTGCGCGCTTCCTCCGGCGATTTGCGCCCGTCAAGGGCGGCGCGGCAGGCGCTTCTGGCTCTCACGAAGCTTAATCCGCCAATCTTCGGCCAGCCTTCCGTTAGCAACGTCAGCGCTTCAGAGGGGCCGGCGACGACACTCTTGCCGTTCGCCTCAAGATTGACCTCGACCGGTTCTGTCCATCTCTCGTTCTTCATCGTGCACCTCCCAGAGCAACGCGATCCCGAAATACACCCGACAGCGGAGCAACCCATGAACGCAGCCGTGTGTCACTGCCGCTTAGAATATGCGCAAGCGAGTGAATTGACAACGGGGATCAGCGGAAGCCGAAAAACGACAGGATTGCCAGTACGATAACGACGAGGCCGACGATGTAGATGATCTGGTTCATGATTTTCTCCTTGGCTGCTTGTCATCACCTTAACGTGAGGGAGAAGACGAGGTTCCAGAGATCATAAGAATTTAATCACGTACTAAAATGTTGCGGACGTTCCATTGCAAATGGCCGGACTTCACTTCCGCAGGATCACCCAGATGGCGTGAATAATGCCGGGTACATAACCGCACAGCGTCAAAAGAATATTGAGCCAAAAATGCAGGCCAAGCCCGACCTGAAGGAACACACCGACGGGCGGAAGAAGGATGGCGATAAGAATACGAATGACGTCCACGATGACTGGCTTTCTGGTTGAGAGTGACTTGCCGGTCAACGTATTGCGGGCTGTTTGGTTTCAAACACTTTTGCCGTGACGATCACGCGTCGGTCGAACGGCCTTACCTATGATCGTCGCGGGTTGCGTTCGACATCTCATGTTTCGCCGCGCGCGCCAGGAATCCAGACCGCGTCAGCCCTCTGGTCTCTGCGAAGGCATCAATTGCCTTCAGGACGTCTTCCGGGAGCGTGATGTTGAGACGAACGGACTTCCTGCTCTCTGCCTTGAGGGCAACGAGGATGGCAACGCTATCCCTGTTTTCTGCATCCGCCATGATGGTATCGAGAGAAGACGCTTCGGGAATGGCTTCGCCATCCTCGATCATACCTTCAACATGGAGCGCCAAAGCTTCTTCCGCCATTCGGCGCGCGTCATCAAGATCAGTGCCCGCAGTCACGACACCGGGAAAATCGGGGAAAGAAACGCCGTAATCGCTATCAGCGTCCTTATGGATCAGTCCGATATAGTTACGCATGGTTCACCTCAGTTTCAGTCCGGATTGTTTTTCAATGCTTTTAAGCGTGCCGATCGGCAAATCTCTCTTCGGGTGAGGAACAGTGACGCGGCCTGGTTTGGTTGGATGTTTGAATTGAACGTGACTACCTATCGTGCTCACCTCGTACCAGCCATCCGCTTTCAAGGCCGAAACGATGTCGCCGCTTTTCATGTGTGTATTGATACACACAATCATCTCGAAAGTCAATAATTGGGGATTATGTTTGATTGACGAAGTCTGACGGTCAAGGAACCCCGACGTGTTATCGAGTTTCTGTCACGACGTAGAGGCGTGTAAAATCGAAGCTGTCGATCCCGCGGTATTGAATGAGTTTTCATTTTACTTGGAAATGGTGCCGCTTACGTGCATTGAACTCTAGTAAGCGTGTGTCATAACCTGTCGCCTTTCGCTTGCCTACCCCTTGCGTTCCAGTCTATCGATTGTAAAACGCAGTCGTCTTATGTAATAGTTCGTCGTCATAAGTCGTTTCTCCAAAGGTGGATTAGAAGGTGGATTGAAATGGCCCGCTCTTTGAACAAGCTTTCGGCGCTTGCAGTCAAAAATGCCGGTGCCGGTAAATTCTCCGATGGCGGCGGCTTGTGGCTCATCAAGCGTGAAGATGGCGGCGGCCAATGGGTGTTGCGTTTTACGATCCACGGCAGGCGCCGGGAGATGGGTCTAGGCTCGATCGTTGAGGTATCGCTAAAGGAAGCGCGCGAAGCTGCCGAACGCTGGCGCGCCTCCGCACGCTCTGGCCTTGATCCTATTAGCCAGCGCGAGAAACATAAGCGGGAAGCGGTAAAGCGGCTGCACCTGTTGAAGGACGTTGCCGACGATGCGTTCGAAAGCCGGAAGGCAGAGCTAAAGGGCGATGGGAAGGCGGGCCGGTGGTTCAGCCCTCTTGAGCTTCACATTCTTCCTAAACTCGGCAAGACGCCGGTTGCCGAGATCGACCAAACCCAAATTCGCGATGTGCTTTCGCCAATCTGGCACACCAAGGCAGAGACAGCGCGCAAGGCCCTAAACCGCCTCGACATCTGCATGCGCCATGCTGCCGCCCTTGGCCTTGAGGTGGACATTCAAGCGGTTGCCAAAGCTCGGGCGCTTCTAGGCCAGCAGAGACACGAAGCCACTAACATTCCCGCAATGCCCTGGCTTGAGGTGCCAGCTTTCTACACCCGTCTTTCCGATGGTTCGATAACGCACCTTGCCTTGCGCCTTCTCATTCTTACTGGCGTTCGCTCCCGACCACTGCGCTTCCTACATGTTGACCAGATTGAGGGCGACGTGTGGACGATACCGGGTGAGGCAATGAAAGGCAGGAAAGGGAAGACGCCAGATTTCCGCGTGCCGCTCACGCCTGAAGCGCTGGATATCATCAAGGCAGCGTTGCCGCTCTCCCGTGATGGCTTCCTATTCCCAAGCATCAAGAAGGGCGTAATTTCCGATGCCACGATGTCGAGGCTAATGGAGCGCGATAAAATCGCATATCGGCCGCACGGCTTTCGCTCCTCTTTGCGCGACTGGATAGCCGAAGCAACAGACACCCCACACGATATTGCAGAAACAACGCTCGGGCACACCGTGGGCGGTAAGGTGGAGCGCGCATATAGGCGAACCGATTTTTTGGATCAGCGCCGCAAGCTTCTTGAGCGCTGGGCAAATCATGTAACCGGCAAGGGTGGGCAAGTCCTGCGGCTTGTTGCGGAGGGATAGAGATTTCGAATCCGTGGGGATAGGCCGGCCAGCCGACAAGCCAAACGCACCTTTGGTTTCCCTGCGGTAACGGTGCTTTCGCGGAGTGCAGCGAATTGGCATATTACCCAGCAGTAACAAGAAGTTCGTTTTGGTTCGACAGTAGCCAGCCCCGAGATGCCCCGGATGGCAGCTACGTATTCATAGGTCGCGCGGTAGATATCCTGGGCCGCGCCATTTTTGCCGACTGGCAGGAAGATACCCCCCGGAAAGCATTTGCGTCTGTAGGGAAGGATAAAAACGCGATCGATCGAATATCCCAGATTATGGACGAGCTCGGGCCTGCCATAGCCCGAGGGCAGGTTAAATTTGCGCTCCGCGCAGCGAAGGGCGGTGACTTCAAGCTGCCGCGTGAAGAGCTTGGCGTGCGAGAGGGCGCGTTTATTCAGTTCAGCCGTTCATCTTGGAACGTTGACGATTTCACGCCACTTTTCAAATTTGGGCAAATGTCAGACGGCATTTTTCGCTCTGACTACAGCGTTCCAGATTGGATTTATGTTGAGCGGGAAAGCCTAACCCTATTCGCAAGTTCAATCACTAAACCGATTCACCATAAGGTCACGGAAGAAGAACTTCCAGAAGCCCAGAACCCTGTGCTCACTATGGCAGCCCGCATAATCGCTATCAAAAAAGAAAACACAAGCAAGACTAGAAGCCAAATCAAAGATGAAATGAGGGCCGAGAATAAAGGTGGGCTTACTGACGCTGCGTTCGATAGCGCTTGGGCTTTGGCTAGAGAGCAACATCCGCCGTTAAAGCAATCCGGGAGGCCGCATGGGGCAAAAAAAACCATATAAGTTTCAATGCGATACAAATAAAATAATCCCTCCTACCATTATTTTTTAACCCTTCCAAATATTTAAGCAGTCCCGCATTTGCCATCCTCTTGTCTGTCGCAACCGGACACTAGAGGTCAACAAATGACAGACGTTAACATCAAGGCAGATAAGCTGCTCACCGACAAAGAGGCTGCCGCCTATCTGGGAGTAGCTCGTCAAACGGTAGCCGCCGCCCCCACAATTGTTGTTCGCGCACACGGCGACGGCGGTGCCCACGAGTGCTACAGCAACAAGCGCAGCGGCCGCTGCATCCTGATTCTGAACCATCTGAGGACAATCAAAAGCCTGTACGCCCCGTCGATTCAGTTCTTTCAAAATATCTTGCTGGAATACTGGATCTTGGTTCTGCAAGTATGTCCGACAGAGCGTCGGTTTATCGATCGACTTTGGATTATTGTCGAACGCTTCCCGCGAAGTGGTGCATGCGCTCAAGGCACACGAAATGAATAGGGCGCTGAGCACCCGCAAATATACAATTGTCAAAATAGCCCCCAATAACGTCCCCGCGATTACGCAAACACGCTGAACGTTCAGAGTCGAGTCTACTCAACTGAAATTTTAATTAGTAGAAAGAAAAGAATGGGCCGGCCGGTGGCGCCCCCGTGCGGTTTAGGCGGTGCTCCGCCGTTATTTAATCTCAAGGCGTGAGAGGAATGACCGTGGCACGTGCTGAGATTTTGGAAGCCATTCACTAGGGACGTCGTGTCGAATTTTTGTTGGAAAGCGAGTTAACATGGGCAAGAAGGACAAGCCCGAAGACGCCATTATGGGAGCGATATTTGGGGAGAAAGACGAAGCAGTTGCGGAACCAGATAATCAACAGACAGTTGACTGTGACGAAGAAAGTGATAACTCTAGTTCACAGTCAATCGAGGTGAGGCGTACCACTGAGTTTCAAGACTGGCTCCGCGGCCTCAAGGATCGAACGGCACAGCAGCGCATAGCAACGCGACTTGTGCGGGTCCAATCTGGCCTCCTTGGCGATGTGAAATATTTCAATGGCATAGGTGAGATACGCATCGATTATGGGCCCGGATATCGCGTCTACTTCGTGAAAAAAAGCAATGTCATCATCGTGCTTCTATGCGGCGGTGACAAGAAGAGCCAGCCGAGCGATGTAAAGCGTGCTCAGGATATGGCAAAGGAGGTTTGAGATGGCTATTGAATCCGTACCTTTTGACGCTTCGGAGTTTTTCGACTCCGAAGAATCGCAAGCTAAACTGGTTGCCGATGCCTTCGAGACCGGGGATCTGCGATACATAACTCATGCGCTGGGCGTTGTCGCGAAGGCCGAAGGAATGACGAAAATTGCTCGTCAGGCCGGGGTCAGCAGAGAAGCTCTCTATAAGGCATTGAGCGACGACGGCGATCCAAAGTTTTCAACGCTGATGGGTGTCCTGAAGGCGCTAAACCTGAAGGTCTCCGTTGAACCAGAAAAGGCTTCAGGCAAAGCCACTCGTGTTCAAAAGCGGTTCAAACCTCGACGCAAGCGGATGGCGGTTCGGCAGAGAGCTCTGAAAGCTGCGTAAGCGCCTGCCGGATGCTTAGAAAACGCGTTCCGGGCTTTTGCGGTGTCATGAGAACCTGACATGCGTCGCTTTTTTGAGACGGTGCCGGCTTTAAAAAATCGGCTGCCCCAAATCTGAGGACGCCCGATTTACGGGAAATTACGGGGAGGGCAGCCTTGCCAGAAACCCACGTTCCCGCTTTTTTTCAGTTACCCCATGTGCCAATAAAATAGTGGGAAATACTGATGAGAGCGTAAAATAGGCCGAAATAGGGGAATGGGGTCTGCTGCTACGCTCGCCGTACGGTAGATGAAGGAATTTTGTCACTCCCTAAAAGAGATCGAATTTTCGGAAGCCGTAAAAAGGCAGCGCCGCCCTGATAATACAGAGTGGAAACAGAGTGCATCAAAGTTTGTGATGGGGTCGATAAGATAGATCGGTTTGGGTTATGTGTTGCGCACGTCTACGGATGAACTAGCGCAGAGAGAAATAGGCCAGCAGTCAGGCGCTGGCCTTTTCGTTTTCTTTCAAGACAAATGGCAAGTGGCGCCGAGAACCTGACAAAACCTGACATCAAGGCTGCAATTGACGCGACCTGTTGGAGGATGTTGGAGCAGCTGCCGCAATTTCTGCGGCCATGAATATCTGGCCCGGTTCCCCGGCCGAGATCGATACAGACAAGTCAGATCAGCAACCGCATGGAAAAGCTTGTGAAATGGCGAGTTTCCAAGAAGCTGGAGATGCTGATGGGCAAAAAACGAAAAAACTCAACAACATAGCAGCTAAAGTCATGGAATTGGCGCATCCCGCCGGGGAGGGGAGCTTGACTTATGGTTTCATTGAAACCATAATGGTTTCATTGAAACCATAAGGTGTCCGCGATGAGCAAAAACAGTGAAGACCTCCCTGTTCAGGCATTTCATTATTTAAAAGACCACTGGCACATTGGAATGCCAAGCATTACCGGTGTCGCAGAGCTCTTAGGCGTTAACAGGAACACTTTCAAAACCCGCATAGCAAGGGGGCAGGCTCTTTCACTAAAGGAGCCCAACGGTGAATTACGGAAGACTTTGATATTTACGGGATATCATCTCGTTTACAATCTTTTATCCGATCGGCTTCTCCGCTACGGCTTCTCCGTTCATCACGACGAGGCATCACTAGCATCAGAACCACATACGTATGCCAACTGGGTCGCTGAGAAGGTTCTAACTTCACCATACCGTTCCGATGCAATACTGAGGTTTAGCAAGGATGCAGATGGCAAGGTGATGGGCTTGGCCTATGAGAACGGAGACGCGACGCTCCCCTACAGCGATTGTGCGCTAATCTTGCCTATAGGCCACATGGTTAGACGTCTGGCCATGTCCGTTCACATGCGATCAAATCCAGCGCGCTACGGCTTGGCATCTTTCGAAAAAGCCGATTTGACTTAAATACCCGCGAAAAATTAGCGACTCAGGAACCGGCCAATATGAAGAAGTTACTTGAGCAAGCTTTCCGATCCCACTGTGAGACATTTGAAGACAGCAAGGACAATCTTCAGCATTTTTCAGGAATCTTGGATCACGTCATAAAGATTGTGACGACAATCGCATTGCTAGTCGGGATCGAGCTATCGCGACAAAAGCATCCAATGATGCTCATTACCGTCGTCTACTGGCTCACCTGGCTCGTCTTTTTCATCTACTTGCAGAGGCTTTTTGAGCACTGCCTGATATTTATAATTGACAGGTGGGACCTCGCAGACCCCAAGGCTTCTCCGGTAAGATGGTCGATAGGAATAAGTACGCTCCTGTTCAGCCTTGTCTTGCTCTACTGGGGAAACGATACGCTAAGCGAGTTAGTTGCGGTAGGTTTTCTGAAAGACTGACCCATTGTACGGAGCGCGACCATCGATCGACGCAAAGGCCCGTAGGCGGGAAACCCCGGCTCTGCCCTATCGAAAGTGAGTGCGTGCTCGTCCATCTGGCGCATCAATTCGATATCGCTTTCATCACTTCAGTATCCATCGCGGCTATGGGGCATGTTGAAGAAGGTTGGGACCGGCGCCGATGCTTCAAACGGGCAAGTGCAGTTCACGGGCTTGTGACCATCCTCATACCGACGCGCAAAAGGTGGGCAGAAAGGTGGATGAAAAACCACCGCTCCGTCTTAATGATTTGAGATATCTAGGTTTTTTAGAAAAAAATGGTGCCGCTTACGTGACTCGAACACGTGACCCCGTCATTACGAATGACGTGCTCTACCAACTGAGCTAAAGCGGCCCGAACATGACCCGTCTGTTGCGGATCAGCTTCATGGCGGGCTGATACAGGCAATGCTGACGGATTTCAAGCCTTGAATACGCGGCTTTTGAAATTTCCGCAAAAAGCTTTGCCTGCTTATTGTTTGCGGGCGGCGTCAGGCCGTTGTGCAGATGCGGTTTTTCGCAGCCTTATATTCCCGCGCCAGCCGATCGACGAGGTCTGCCACCGGCTCCACGGCCTTGACCGCGCCAATACCCTGGCCGGCGCCCCAGATGTCCTTCCAGGCCTTTGCCCCGCCGGTTGCCGTTTCGAAGTCCATCTTGGAGGGGTCCGCTTCGGGCAGGTCGTCGGGATCCATGCCGGAGGCGACGATGGAGCTTTTCAGGTAGTTGCCATGAACGCCGGTGAAATAATTCGAATAGACGATGTCTTTCGCTTGAGCGTCCACGATCGCCTGTTTGTAGCCGTCGGAAGCGCGCGCCTCCTGCGTGGCAATGAAGGGCGAGCCGATATAGGCCATGTCCGCGCCCATGGCCTGTGCCGCGAGGATTGAACCGCCATTGGCGATGGCGCCGGCCAGCAATAGCGGGCCATCAAACCATTCGCGGATTTCCTGAACAAGCGCGAAGGGTGACAACGTGCCGGCATGTCCGCCAGCGCCGGTTGCCACCGCAATCAGCCCATCCGCGCCCTTGCGGATGGCGGAGCGGGCGTGTCGATCATTGATCACATCGTGCAGCACGATGCCGCCATAGGAGTGCACCGCCGCATTGACCTCCGGTACGGCGCCGAGCGAGGAAATCACCACCGGCACCTTATATTTGACGCAGAGGCCAAGATCATGTTCCAGCCGGCGATTGGACATGTGCACGATCTGGTTGACCGCAAAGGGGGCAGCCGGACGATCCGGGTTGGCGCTGTTATGGGCGGCAAGCTCTTCGGTAATCATCGCCAGCCATTCGTCCAGCTGGCTTTCGGGCCGCGCGTTCAGCGCCGGGAAAGCGCCGATGACACCCGCCTTGCATTGTGCCAGCGTCAATTGCGGATGCGAAATAATGAATAGCGGTGATGCTATGACCGGAAGACGCAGATTGTCTTTCAGCACGGACGGTAGCATGTTTCCTCCCATGAATTACGTTTACGCGCACGTAAGTTAATATCGTGTTCGGCGACGGATTGAAAGCGAAAACCGCGCCGTATCGGCGTCACAAATCTGCGTTCGCAGCGCCACAATGGATCGATTTTCCCCAAGCCAATCCGGTCATTATAACAAACGATGCTTGCGGAGGCGCGGCATAGCCGTTACCGAATCGTAAACCAATGGCGCAGCGCCGCATATTTTTGCACAGCGCAACAGAACAAGGATCGGTCGTGAGCGGACTGGAAACGGCAATCAGAAATGCTCTGGAAAAATCGGACAGATCGAACGCCGAAGTTCGTGCACGGATTTACCAATCATCGCGCCAGGCGCTGGAAGCTGGCCTGCGCAAGCAGGGCATAGACGAACCACAGGTCGTCGCCCAGCAACGCCAGCGGCTTGAAAGCCTCATTCATGTCATTGAAAATGAAGAGCGTAACCGGCTTCTGGACAGGGTGGAACAGCAATTGCGGCCACCACTGCCGGAGAGTGTCGCCCATGATGAACCCTCGGTCGATCCCGTTTCGCAGCCGCAGCACCACGGCGATATGGCCGTCGAGCCGGAACTGCGTGGCGAAACGCGTGACGCGCGGCCGGGCGTCGCTGCTGCTGAAGAGCCGCTAAGTGCCGGTCGGCGCAATGCAAAGCCATCCAGGAGAGGATCCAGCGCGGGCGATGCCTCGCTTGCTTTCCGCCCGGAAGGCGCTGTTGGCCGCCGCAAGCGCCGCGGACTTTTTGCAAGGCTTTTCATATATGTAACGCTTCTCGCCTTCATCGGTTTCGGCGCCTGGTGGGTCTATTCGTCCGGCCTGCTGCTGTCGCCGGCGCAACGTGATACCAGCGTGCCCAATCCGCCGGCCCAGGTGCAGGCGGAGGACTTCAACGGCGCAGAACCGGCGCCGAGCCTCTCCGCCGGCCGTGGTTTCTCCGATGACTGGGTGGAACTCTTTAATGCCGAGCGCGGCAGCGCCGGAGTTTCGGCAGGCCCGCGCGCCACGGTCGAAAACATCGCCACACCTGCCGGCAAGGCGATAAAGGTGACGTCGAGAAGTGTTTCGCAGGATGGTGCTGTTAGCGTCGAGGTTCCGGTGGAAGTCATGCGTGACATGGCGGGCAAGTCCTCGACCATATCGATCACGCTGCAATCATCCAGCGACCGGCAGACACAGGTTTCCGTCGCCTGCGATTTCGCCACGCTTGGAGATTGTTCACGTCACCGCTTTACGGCCACGGCTGAAAGGGCGGATATGCTGCTGAACGCGACATTCGAGCGCTCGCTCGCTCCTAACGCGCCGGGCAAAATCTTCATCAACAGCGACATTGACGGCAACAGCCGCCCGGTCAATCTTTACTCCGTGCGCATTCTGCCCGGCCAGTAAGACTGACAGGAAGAATGGCAAGCGCCGCCGTGAGGAGGCGCTTGCCTTCGTCTCCCCGTCCTATTTAAGAAACTCCGGACCCGACCCCAGTATCTTGTCGTCGATCTCGCCGATCACCTTCTTGTCCTTGCCGTCATAGTCGAGTGCATTGAGAATATGGCAGATCAGGTTCACACGGGCGCGGCGCTTGTCGTTGGCGCGCACCACCGTCCAGGGGGCATCGTCGGTGTGGGTCTTTTCCAGCATCTCGTCGCGCTTTTGTGTGTAGTCATCCCATTTCGTCAGCGCCGCTATGTCCATATCCGAAAGCTTCCAGCATTTCAGCGGGCTGTGGCGGCGATCGTGGAAGCGTTCGATCTGCGTCTCGCGGCCGATGTCGAGCCAGAACTTGAAAAGATGAATGTCCTCATGCACCAGCATCTTTTCCAGCCGCGGTGTTTCCTTGAGAAAGCGCTTGTGTTCTTCCGGGGTGCAAAATCCCATGACCGGCTCGACACCGGCGCGGTTATACCAGGAACGGTCGAAGAGAACGAATTCGCCGGCAGTCGGAAAATGTGAGATATAGCGCTGGAAATACCATTGGCCGCGTTCTGTTTCCGTCGGTTTGGTCAGCGCCACCACGCGGGCATAACGGGGGTTGAGATAGGCCCGGGCCGCAAAGATCGCGCCGCCCTTGCCCGCCGCATCGCGGCCTTCGAAGACCGCCATCACCCGTTTGCCGGTGGCCTGCAGCCAGAACTGCACCTTCACCAGCTCCACCTGCAGCGCCTCCAGCGCGGCGTCGTAATCTTCCCGTTTCATCTTCTTGTCGTAGGGAAAGTCGCCTGCAGAGAGTTTTTTGTCCTCCACCCAGTCGGGAAGAACCGGATCGTCGATGTCGAAGCTGCGCGGCTTGCCGCCAATGGTAAGCTCCACCGCTCGCTTCTTCGTGTCTTCGGCCATATTTGTTCTCCGGCTATTGTTGTGTAAAGGCAACTCACCGCCAATGAGTTCATATCCACCGGCAGAATTCAAGTGAAAGAGGAGTGGCTGCGCATGGTGCGGCGCCGGGGAAGATTGCGGCACAGATTTTGCGCATATACGTTGCGAAAAATGCGCGGTGATGAATCTCTGTCATGAAGCTGGCCTATGAGAATTCGATGCGCCGTCAGGTGAAAGTGGAAAGCAGGCTGAAATGGCAGTCATGGAAGGCGATCGTGGATTAAGGCTTTTGGGACGAAAGCTTGGCCGAAACTGGTTGCCCGTTCTCGTCGTCAGCATGCTGGCCATCGTGGCCGTTTCGGAACTGCACACGCCCTATATGCCGGCCGTTCTTTGGTTCTGTGCCATCATCGCCATTCTTGCGGTTCGGGAACGGCCAGTGGCGCCGAAAACCGATGAAACCGCGGTTGCGGAAACGGATGAACCCGAGGTGCCCGCCGAAAGTGTCATTTCCGGTGTCAGGGCCGGCCTTGCAGTGCTGGATACGCCGGTCTTCATCCTCGACAAGAATGCCAGCGTGCTGTTTCAGAACGGTGCGGCCGAACGTGCTTTCGGCCAGCTTCCACCCGGCGCGCATATTTCCGCCCGCCTGCGATCTCCCGGTCTGCTGGATGTCATCCGCGAAACCATCACCACCGGCCAGCCCAATCAGGTCGAGCATTCGGAGCGTTTTCCATCCGAACGGGTCTTCATCGTTCGCATCGCCCGTGCGGATGCGGGGGAGGTGGCCGGCCCGCCATTTTACATATTGTCGTTCCGTGATGTGTCGGAGCTTCGCCGCATCGACCGGATGCGCAGCGACTTCGTCGCCAATGCCAGCCATGAATTGCGCACGCCGCTCGCCTCGCTGCGCGGCTTCATCGAAACCATGCAGGGTCCGGCTCGCAACGATCCGAAGGCACAGGAACGTTTCCTCGCCATCATGCTGGATCAGGCAACCCGCATGAGCAGGCTGGTGGATGATCTGATGTCGCTTTCACGGCTGGAGCTGCGGGCGAATATCGCGCCTGACCAGAAGGTCGACCTCGTCCCCGTCATCGGACATGTGCGGGACGCGCTGTTGCCGCTCGCCAATGAGCTGGATGTCGAGATCACCCTACATCTGCCTGACCGGCCGGCAGAAGTGCAGGGCGACCGCGACGAACTGGTGCAGGTGTTTCAAAATCTCGTTGAAAATGCTTGCAAATATGGACAGGAAGGCAAGGTCGTGGATGTCTGGCTGCGCGCCGAACCCGGCAAGCCGGTGGAAGTGAGCGTCATCGACAAGGGGCCGGGCATTCCCGCTGAACATGTGCCGCGTCTGACGGAGCGGTTTTATCGCGTCAGTGTCGCCGACAGCCGTTCCAAAAAAGGAACGGGTCTGGGGCTTGCCATTGTCAAGCACATCCTCACCCGCCACCGTGCCCGCCTCATCATCAAATCGGAATTGGGCAACGGTACGGACTTCACGGTCAGATTCTGACATAAAATATCTATCTGCTTTTACTGTCGTAAAATTTTATAAATTAAATCAATAATTTAGGTTGTCACAAATCTTTCACTGAAGTGACATAAAAGGATGTGGCTACGGTGGTTAAGAAAAGGTCGCCGAGCGCATGCTTTGAGCGAGTGCCGCTATCGGCCGCGTCCACAAACAAGCCCACGACGGGAGAGACAAATGAACATCCTTAAATTTTCCGCAGCAGCTCTGGTGGCTTCTGTCGCCTTCGCTGGCGCCGCCGCTGCTCGCGACCAGATCCAGGTTGCCGGTTCTTCCACGGTTCTGCCCTATGCCAAGATCGTTGCTGAAACCTTCGCCGAAACCTTCCCGAACTTCAAGGCTCCGGTTGTTGAGTCCGGCGGCACGGGCGGTGGTCTGAAGGCGTTCTGCTCCGGCGTTGGTGAAGGCACCATCGACATCGCCAACGCTTCGCGCGCAATCAAGAGCGACGAACTGGCCGCCTGTAAGGCTGCCGGCGTTGCCGACGTTCAGGAAGTGAAGATCGGTTACGACGGTATCGTCTTCGCAATGGACGCTTCCAACAAGGACATCAAGCTCGAGCCGAAGGATCTTTACCTCGCTCTCGCCGCTGAAATCGTCAAGGACGGCAAGCTCGTTGCCAACCCCAACAAGAAGTGGTCGGAAGTCAACAAGGAACTGCCTGATGTAGCGATTGCCGCTTACATCCCGGGTTCCAAGCACGGCACCCGCGAAGTCTTCGAAGAGAAGATCATGGCTGACGGCTGCAAGGAAGCCGGCGCTACCGACGCCATCAAGAAGATCGTCACCGATGCCAAGCAGGCAGCTGCAAAGTGCATCGCTGTCCGTAAGGATGGCGCCGCGGTCGACATCGACGGCGACTACACCGAAACGCTGGCCCGCATCGACGCCAACAAGACCGGCCTCGGCGTCTTCGGCCTCGCTTTCTATGAAAACAATGCTGACCGTCTGAAGGTTGCCACTGTTTCTGGCGTTGTTCCGTCCACCGAAACCGTTGCCAGCGGCAAGTACCCGGTTTCCCGTCCGCTGTTCTTCTACGTGAAGAAGGCTCACCTGGGCGTTATCCCGGGCCTCAAGGAATATGTCGAGTTCTTCGTTTCTGACGACATGATCGGCCCTGATTCCCCGCTCGCCAACTACGGCCTGGTTGCCGCTCCGGACAAGGAGCGCGAAGAAATCCGCGCCAAGTTCGCAGCCGGCGCTTCCATGTAATAAAGATGAGGGGCGCGGCCTGCCGCGCCCCTTGTTCCGCCCGGTGCCTCTCCGCTTCGGCGATTGTCTCCGGTTGACAGTTCCGATCCATCGCCATCCACATAATTGTTTATGGATTACAGATGGATAGGTTGTATCAACCTTGACGCTTGCCAGACTTTGATACAGTCAAAAGGCAGGCATCTCTGGATGGTCCAGCGGTCTCGTTTTGATGACTTTTTGATTTGCCCGATATCGCACCGTGCTCTTGAGGCACGCCGAGGGAATTCTAATGAACACATCGATCCTTTTGCTGATACTGGCGCTGATCGGCATCGGCAGTTATCTGCTCGGCAGCCGCCGCGCCATTGCTCTGTCTGGCGGGCGCCCCGCCAGCATGCATTCCCGTGCCGGTTATCACGGCTCCTACGCGGTCGTCTGGGCGGTGTTGCCCGCGGCGTTCATTCTCTGTGTCTGGCTCGTTATCAGCCCGCTGGTCGTCACTTCTGCCGTGCGCGGCAATTTTCCCGAAGATGTGCGCGCCCAGTCCGAGGCGCAGCAAAGCCTGACCTATGGCATGGTGAGCTCCATCGCCCGAGGTCTTCAGCGCCTGACGGCGGAAGAAACTGCGCAGGCAGACGCGGATACAGCCGCGGTAAGGCCGCTTCTGGCATCGAAAGGCGTCGCGATCGCCGGCGATCCTGAGCGTTATATGGTCGATGCTGCCCAGACGCTGAACACGATGACCACTACAAGCCGCATCGCGATGATCGTCATCGTGCTGGCGGCCGCGTTCGCCGGCGCCGCTTATGCGCTGCGTTCGATCGCTCCGCGCTTTCGGGCCCGCAACAAGGTTGAAAGGGTCATTCTCGCATCCTTGCTTGTTGCCTCGTCCATCGCGATCTTGACGACCATCGGCATCGTCCTGTCGATGCTGACGGAAGCCATCCAGTTCTTCACCATGGTTCCGGCACACCAGTTCTTTTTCGGAACCGTGTGGGATCCGCGTTTTGCCGCCGCTGGGGCAACGGACTCCTCCGGCCAGTTCGGCCTCATCCCGCTGCTTGCCGGCACGCTCTATATCGGCTTCGTCGCCATGCTGGTCGCGGTCCCGGTCGGTCTGTTTTCGGCGATTTACATGTCGGAATACGCCTCGCCGCGCCTGCGTTCAGTGGCAAAGCCGCTGCTCGAGGTCCTCGCCGGTATTCCCACGATCGTCTATGGCTTCTTCGCGCTGACGACGGTGGGTCCTTTCCTGCGAGACATTTCCACGCAGATCAGCGGTCTCACAACCGGAAACTATGCCAATTTCATCCAGGCGCAGAGCGTCATTACCGCCGGCTTTGTGATGGGAATCATGCTCATTCCCTATGTCTCGTCACTGTCGGACGATATCATCACCGCTGTGCCGCGTTCGTTGCGCGACGGTTCTCTCGGTCTTGGTGCCACGCGCTCTGAAACCATCAAGAAGGTCATCGTTCCTGCCGCTCTTCCCGGCATCGTCGGCGCCGTGCTGATGACGGCGTCGCGTGCGATCGGCGAAACGATGATTGTGGTTCTCGCCGCCGGTGTTGCGGCCCGCCTGCAGATCAACCCGTTCGAACCGATGACCACGGTGACGGTCAAGATCGTCAGCCAGCTGACCGGCGACCTTGAATTCACCTCGCCGCAGACGCTTGTCGCCTTCGCGCTGGGCATCACGCTTTTCGCCATCACGCTTTGCCTGAATATCTACGCGCTTTACATCGTGCGCAAATACCGGGAGCAATATGAATGACCGACATCGTTTCTCCCACAGCCGGTGCTGCCGCCGGAAACAGCGCCACGCGCCGTGATATCGGCATCAAGCGCCGCTATGCCGCCGAACGCCGCTTCCGCGCCTATGGAATGGCAGCGATTTCCTTCGGCCTCATCTTCCTCTTCCTGCTGCTCTGGTCGGTCGTTTCCAAGGGTTACACCGCCTTCCAGCAGACGATGATCACGGTCCCGGTCGAGTTTTCCGAACTGATCATCGATCCGAAGAATGAGCGGGCCGCAAACCCCGCAAAGCTGATGACGGCCAATTATCCCGTTCTCGCCCGAGATGCGGTTGCCAAGGTTCTCGGCGTCGCGCCGACGGACCGCGCCGGTCTGCGCGCCGTCAACGTCATGATCTCCGACAGCGTCCGCACCCAGCTGCGCGACATCGTCGTCGCCGATCCTGCCGTCATCGGCACCACACGCAACGTCACGCTTCTCGCATCGGGCGATGTGGATAGTGCCTTCAAGGGCCAGGTCGATCTGACGGTGGATGAAGCCAACCGCCGTATCTCGAACCAGCAGCTCGGCTGGATGAATCAGCTCGCCGAAGGCGGCCAGCTCGGCAAACATTTCAACACCGGCATCTTCGTTAACGGCAATTCGAGCCGTCCGGAAGCGGCAGGTGTCGGTGTGGCGCTGATCGGTTCCTTCTATATGATGATGATCGTGCTGGTTCTGTCGCTGCCAATCGGTGTCGCAGCCTCCATCTATCTCGAGGAATTTGCTCCGAAGAACCGTTTGACGGATCTTATCGAGGTGAACATCAACAATCTCGCGGCTGTTCCCTCGATCGTTTACGGTCTGCTTGGCCTTTCCGTCTTCATCAACTTCATGGGCTTTCCGCGCTCGGCCTCTCTGGTCGGCGGCCTCGTCCTGACACTGATGACACTGCCGACGATCATCATTGCCACACGCGCCGCATTGAAGGCCGTGCCGCCGTCGATCCGTGCCGCAGCACTTGGTCTCGGCGCTTCGAAGATGCAGACGATCTTCCATCACGTTCTGCCGCTCGCCATGCCCGGCATTCTCACCGGCACCATCATCGGCCTTGCCCATGCGCTGGGTGAAACGGCGCCGCTGCTCTTGATCGGCATGGTGGCATTCGTTGCAAATTATCCGACAACGCCGATGGATCCGTCCACGGCTCTGCCGGTGCAGATTTACATGTGGGCGAACGAAGCGGAACGTGCCTTTGTCGAAAGGACATCCGGCGCTATCATCATCCTGCTTTTGTTCCTCATCGTCATGAATGTTGGCGCAATCCTGTTGCGTCGCCGCTTCGAACGGCGCTGGTAGAGGGAGATTGAGCAATGAACATGTTGTCGGAAGCAGCAGTTGAAAAGGCGCTGGACAAGAAAATGAATGAAGTTTCGTACAAGATGATCGGCAAGGACGTTTCGGTTTTTTACGGCGAAAAGCGTGCGCTTTACGACGTGAACCTCAATGTCCGCGAAAACACGGTCACTGCGCTCATCGGTCCGTCCGGTTGCGGTAAATCCACATTCCTGCGTACCTTGAATCGCATGAACGATACGATCGATGGCTGCCGGGTTACCGGCAAGATCACCCTCGACAGCGACGATATCTACGATCAGGCGATCGATGTCGTGGAATTGCGCGCCCGCGTCGGCATGGTGTTCCAGAAGCCGAACCCCTTCCCGAAGACGATTTACGAGAACATCTCCTACGGTCCGCGCATCCACGGTCTTGCCCGTAACAAGGCGGATATGGACCAGATCGTTGAACAGAGCCTGCAGAGGGCCGGCCTGTGGAACGAAGTGAAAGACCGCCTGCAGGAATCCGGTACCGGCCTTTCCGGTGGTCAGCAGCAGCGTCTGTGCATTGCGCGCGCGGTTGCCGTCAGCCCGGAAGTGATCCTGATGGATGAACCCTGCTCGGCGCTCGATCCGATCGCAACCGCCAAGGTCGAGGAACTGATCCACGAACTGCGCGCCAACTTTACGATCGTCATCGTCACGCACTCCATGCAGCAGGCAGCGCGTGTTTCCCAGCGTACGGCCATGTTCCATCTTGGTCATCTTGTCGAAGAAAACGAAACGGACAAGATGTTCACCAATCCGGACGACCAGCGTACGCAGGATTACATCATGGGCCGCTTCGGCTGATTTCCGGCCGGCGCTTTATCGAAACCGAACAAGACTGGTGCCTTTGCCGTGCCCCGTTGGCGTGCACGTGCATGAAGGCCAAGCCGGAGGATTAGACCATGACACAGACAACGACCCATTCGCATATTCTGTCCGCTTATGACGAGGAATTGAAGTTCCTGACGCGCCGCATCGCCGAAATGGGCGGTCTGGCCGAGCAGATGTGCGCCGACGCCGTGCGCGCATTGGTCAATTCCGACGCTGCGCTTGCGCAGAAGGTCATTTCCGACGACGCGATCCTCGACCATTCCGAGCGCGAGATCGGCGACAAGGCCATCGTCACCATCGCCAGACGGCAGCCTGTCGCGGCCGATCTTCGCGAAATCATCGGCACGCTGCGTATTGCCGGCGATCTCGAGCGCGTTGGCGATCTCGGCAAGAACACTGCCAAGCGCGTTATCGCGGTTGCCGGCACCGGCGTGCCGCGCAAGCTCGCCCGCGGTCTCGAACATCTGTCGGAACTGGCGCTGGTGCAGCTCAAGGAAGTACTCGACGTCTATTCCACGCGTTCTGCCGAGAAAGCCAACGCCATTCGTGAACGGGACGAAGAAATCGACGCCATGTACACGTCGCTCTTCCGTGAGCTTCTGACCTACATGATGGAAGATCCGCGCAACATCACCACCTGCACACATCTTCTGTTCTGCGCCAAGAACATCGAGCGTATCGGCGATCATGCGACGAATATCGCTGAGACAATCTATTACATGGCCACCGGCAGCCAGCCGGAGGGTGAGCGTCCGAAGGACGATAGTTCCAACACACTCGGTTCGGTGACCGAATAACAGACAGGCAGAAGCTTGCGGAGTTAGTATATGGTGCCCAAGATTGCAGTTGTGGAAGACGAGGAAGCGTTGAGCGTCCTGCTTCGTTACAATCTCGAGGCTGAGGGATACGACGTCGACACGATACCCCGTGGCGACGAGGCGGAAATCAGGCTGCAGGAACGTATTCCGGATCTTCTTATCCTGGACTGGATGTTGCCCGGTGTTTCCGGCATCGAACTGTGCCGGCGCTTGAGAATGCGGCCCGAAACCGAACGCCTGCCCATCATCATGCTGACAGCGCGCGGTGAAGAAAGCGAGCGGGTGCGCGGTCTTGCCACCGGCGCCGACGATTATGTCGTCAAGCCGTTCTCGACGCCGGAACTCATGGCCCGCGTCAAGGCCATGCTACGCCGGGCCCGCCCCGAGGTTCTTTCATCGGTGCTGAAATGCGGCGATATCGAACTCGATCGCGAAACCCACCGCGTTCACCGCAAGAGCCGCGAAGTGCGCCTCGGACCGACGGAATTTCGCCTGCTGGAATTCCTGATGACATCTCCGGGCCGGGTGTTCTCCCGCTCGCAGTTGCTGGACGGCGTCTGGGGTCACGATATCTACGTGGATGAGCGCACCGTTGACGTTCACGTAGGACGCCTGCGCAAGGCGCTCAATTTTTCGCACATGCAGGATGTCATCCGCACCGTTCGCGGTGCTGGATATTCGATGGAAGCCTGAGCTAAGCCGAACAGCAGCTTCAATCAGCACAACATCTGACCAAAATCAAAAGGCCCGACACCATTCCGGTTTCGGGCCTTTCGGTTTTGAACCTTTCCCAAACACGGCACCTTGACCTTTTGAATGGACAATCGGCGGCCTGTTCGCATGCGGATTGTGGGCTAGAGTATTTCCAGTAAAGCGGTTCTACGTCCGGAAAATGCGTAAAACAAAGAGATAGGGCACGTCCAAAGTTGCCGTTTAAACCGCACGTGCCTGGACCGGGCGGCGTGGAGGAAAGGCCGAACATGCCACCGGCGATTGTTTTCCGGAACCGGCCTGAATTTGTCATAAAAAAACGGGCCCGAAGGCCCGTAGTTTTTGAGTGCTGAATGCGTGCCGCAACACTCAAGCCTTACGGCGCTCACTGACCGGCTGGTAGGCGAGCTTCGCATGGAACTTGCAATAGGGTGAGGATTCCAGCGCTTCGCAACCGCAGAAGTGGAAATCGTCTTTCAAGGGATCACCGACCGGCCACTTGCAGGTGCGCTCGGTCAGTTCCGTCAGCGTCAAGCGACGGGAAATCGGCGTCACTACATTTCTGGAAGGAACGTAATCGAGAACCTGCGCGGTTTCGATATCGATCTCTTCATGAAGAGCCGTTGCTGCGTTCGAACGGCTCATGGTTCGGGCCGGTGCCGCGCTGACGCGTGCCGTGAAATTTGTCGCGCGCGGGGCAGGGGCCGCGGTGCGCTTGGGCGCGGAGCGTGCAGAAGTCACCGGTCCGCCGGCCTTGACGCGTCCCGGCAGATTGAGGCGGTGGACCTTGCCGATCACGGCATTACGGCTTACACCGCCCAGCTGCGCTGCTATCTGGCTGGCGCTCAGTCCTTCGGCCCACAATTTCTTGAGTTTCTCGACCCGCTCGTCTGTCCAGTTCATGCCGCTTCTCCGCTTGTCGCGTATCTTTCGGCAGAATCCCTCTCCGTCTCGCGGGCGCGCCGCGAGCGTGGTTTCTGCCGGATTTTAGGTGACTAGTTCCGCCGCAATGCAGTCTAGTAATTAGCGATTAACCTAGTGCCAGCCCGACTCCGTGGCAAGAGTCGCGGGAATCATCTGGAATCGATTTTCCGGTTTTCCCCAACTTGCTGGCGAGTTGAGTCTGAAAGGCAACACCTTGGGCCTCTTTCGGTGGCGCCTACTAGTGCTTGAGAAGCCCGGGAAACGCGGACTTTTGTTGACATCGGCAAACGAAGTGACAATAGTGCCCCTGCCGCCGCGAGGCGGCATTTTTGATTTTCAGGCGAGGGATAACCTCGCGAGCCTATTGACAACCTTATGACAGCGCATCCGCGCAAGGAGTGATACAGCCATGGCCGAAGCCGCCGCGCCATTGTTCGATACGTTTGCAAGAGCCCCGCTGCGCTTCGAGCGCGGTGAAGGCGTCTGGCTGTTCACGGAGAGCGGCGAACGATATCTGGATTTTGCAGCCGGTGTTGCGGTTAACTCGCTGGGCCACGCCCATCCGCACCTCGTGGAAGCAATCAAGGCGCAGGCCGAGAAGGTCTGGCACGTCTCGAACCTTTATGAAGTGCCCGGACAGGAAAAGCTCGCCAAGCGGCTGACGGAAGCAACTTTCGCGGACAAGGTGTTCTTCACCAATTCCGGTGCTGAAGCGCTGGAATGCGCCATCAAGACCACGCGCCGTTATCACTATTCAAAGGGCCACCCGGAAAAATTCCGCATCGTCACCTTCGAGGGCGCGTTCCATGGCCGCACGCTGGCAACAATCGCTGCCGGCGGCCAGCAGAAATATCTCGAGGGTTTCGGTCCCAAGGTCGAAGGTTTCGATCAGGTTCCTTTCGCTGATGTCGATGCCTTGAAGGCTGCCATCACGTCTGAGACGGCCGCGCTTTTGATCGAGCCTATCCAGGGCGAGGGCGGTATTCGTGCGCCGAGCAAGGAATTCCTGCAAATCCTGCGTGGATTGTGCGACGAGCACGGCCTTCTCCTGATTTTTGATGAAGTGCAGACGGGCGTCGGCCGCACGGGTAAGCTGTTTGCCTATGAGCAGACCGGCGTTGCGCCTGATATCATGGCGGTTGCCAAGGGTATCGGCGGCGGTTTCCCGCTTGGCGCATGCCTTGCAACAGCGGATGCCGCCTCCGGCATGACGGCCGGTGTGCATGGCACCACCTATGGCGGCAACCCCCTGGCAATGGCGGTCGGCAATGCGGTGCTGGATGTCGTTCTGGCCGACGGTTTTCTGGAAAAGGTTCGTGATGTCGCGCTGGTCTTCCGCCAGGGACTGGCATCGCTCAAGGACCGCTATCCTGATGTAATCGAGGAAATTCGTGGCGAAGGCCTGTTGATGGGCATCAAGGCGAAGGTTCCTTCGGGCGATCTGCTGCAGGCCATGCGCGCGGAGCACCTGCTCGGCGTTCCGGCAGGTGACAACGTCATCCGTCTCCTGCCGCCGCTCGTCACCACGGCGGAAGAGGCCCGCGAAGGGCTGGCGCGAGTGGAAGCGGCTGCCGCCTCCCTGACAGCGAAACAGGCGAAAATCGCCTGAAACCAATCAAGGGCGGGCCTCTTCCTGGAGGCTCGCGAGCATGGGACAGTTTGAAATGGCTTCACCAAAACATTTTCTAGACCTTTCGGCCGTTGGGTCGGAGGATTTGCGGACGATTCTTGATGATGCGCGGGCGCGCAAGATTGCCACCAAGGCCGGCACTGCGGAAAAGCCGTTAGCCGGCAAGATGCTGGCGATGATCTTTGAAAAGCCGTCCACCCGAACCCGCGTTTCCTTCGATGTCGGCATGCGTCAACTCGGCGGTGAGACCCTGTTCCTGTCGGGTACGGAAATGCAGCTCGGTCGTGCGGAAACGATCGGTGATACGGCCAAGGTTCTGTCGCGTTATGTCGACGCCATCATGATCCGCACCACGGATCATTCGCGCCTGCTTGAGCTTGCCGAACATGCAACCGTGCCTGTTATCAACGGCCTGACGGACGACACCCATCCCTGCCAGATCATGGCGGATATATTGACGTTCGAGGAACACCGCGGTCCGGTGAAAGGCAAGACCATTGCCTGGACGGGTGACGGCAATAACGTGTTGCACTCTTTCGTTGAGGGCTCGGCCCGCTTTGGTTATCGCATGAATATGGCGGTGCCCATGGGCTCTGAACCGCATGATAAGTTCCTGAACTGGGCGCGCAATAATGGCGGCGAGATCGCGCTATATCATGATGCCGACAAGGCGGTTGCCGGGGCAGATTGTATCGTTACCGACACCTGGGTATCGATGAACCAGGAACACAAGGCGCGCGGCCACAACATCTTCCAGCCCTATCAGGTGAATGAAGCACTGATGGCCAAGGCCGATAAGGACGCACTGTTCATGCACTGCCTGCCGGCGCATCGCGGCGAGGAAGTAACGGACGGCGTTATCGACGGGCCGCAATCGGTGGTCTTCGATGAGGCGGAAAACCGGCTCCACGCACAGAAGTCCGTCATTGCCTGGTGCATGGGCGTCATCTGACGAACATCGTCGGTTCCGACTGATGCCTGCCAGGTGCTTGAACTTGGCCGCATACATTACCATCTGTGGGACTTCGAAGAGGCTCGTCGGTTTTTTGCTGGCGGGCCATCATCAAGATTTGCACGATTTTCCCCGGAGGCGGTTTCGCTTCCCGGATCTCTGTGCGACAAGCGGAAAAAGCACATTCAAAAAGCCGGACTTTTGGACGGTAGCGGCGCAACGGCTGCGCCAGGGAGTTATGATATGGCAGATGTAACGGTTGAACTGGACGATCTCGTTCTTGCTGGCGACGACAAGGTCGTGCCCTTTCAGGTCGAAGGTCTGGATGTGCGCGGTCGCGCCGTACAGGTTGGGCCGCTGCTGAACGCCATCCTCGAACGGCACGACTATCCCACGGTTGTTGCCCGCCTGCTGGCGGAAGCGACCGTTCTGACGGCGCTGATCGGCACATCCCTGAAGTTCTCCGGCAAGCTTACGGTGCAGACCAAGGGTGACGGCCCGGTGGACCTTCTGGTCGCGGATTTCACCGCACCCGAGAGCATGCGCGCCTATGCCCGTTTTGACGAAGAACGACTGGCCGAGGCAATCGCAGCCGGCGCCACCTCGCCCGAACAGTTGCTGGGCACCGGTATTCTCGCTTTTACGATCGATCAGGGTATGGGCATGCAGCCCTATCAGGGCATCGTTCCGCTGGATGGCTCGTCGCTGGAAGAAATCGCCGGGGTTTATTTCCGCCAGTCTGAACAGCTTCCCACCCGCGTGCGCCTCGGCGTTGCCGAGTTCTTCGACCGTGACGGCGAAGGCAAGCCACGCCATGGCTGGCGTGCCGGCGGCGTGATCGCCCAGTTCCTGCCGCAGGCGCCGGAGCGTCTGCGCATGCGCGATCTCCACGGTGGTGATGGCGATGAAGGCGGTTACGAAACGGTGGAAGACGATGCCTGGACCGAGGCTGTAACGCTGCTGAATACGGTCGATACCGATGAATTGACCGACCCGCAGGTGCCGGTCGAACGTCTTCTGTATCGGCTTTTCCACGAGAGTGGTGTGCGCATTTATGATCCGCAGGCCATTTTCGATCGTTGCAGCTGTTCGCGTGACAAGATCAAGGGCGTTCTGTCCGGTTTCACCGCTGAAGAGATCAAGGCGAGTGAGGAAGACGGCGCAATTGCGGTGACGTGCGAATTCTGCTCTACCACCTATCGCTACGACATCAGCGAGTTTGAAAACGTCTGAGTAGAAAGCCGCGCTTTTAAAAGGCGCGGCTTCTCAACCGCCTTGTGAACCTCAGTTCAACACCCGCAAAAGCCCGGGTGAATCCAGCGAGAAGGCGGGTATGGTGACGTTGAACACCTCGCCCTTTTCGGTTTCCATTTCATAATGGCCGAACATCAGGCCTGAAGGTGTGTCCAGCGGGCAGCCGGAAGAGTACTCATAGCTGTCTCCGGGGTTCAGGTGTGGTTGCTCACCAACGACGCCTGGCCCGTAAACCTCATCCACCTGGCCGTTCTGATCGGTGATATGCCAATACCGGTTGACGAGTGTCACCGTCATATCAGAGTTGTTCGAGATCACGACTTTATAACCCCAGACGTAACGGTCGTCATCCGGGTCGGATTGTTCTTCGAGATAATACGGATCGACCGTTACCTCGATATCCCTTGTCAGAGCACGATACATACGCGCCACACCTCGATATTATGCCTGTTGCCATCATCCTACACTATAGGCTCTGGCTATCGTCAAGAAAATGAACGGCTTGACGGGCGGGAGCCACCTGTTGTCGCGCCGTTTTCCACCGTTAGGGATAACGATAAAGGTAAATATTAGTTGCCCGCCACAGGATTTTGCCCCTTGCGGAGCCGGCTGCGGCGCCACGGCCCAACGCAGGGTAGGGCCATGGCGCTTATGGATTGAATTCTCAGGCGGAAACGGCTGCCAGCCCCTTCGCCAGATCTTCCAGCAGGTCGTCCGTATCCTCGATACCGCAGGAAAGACGCAGAGTTCCGCCGGAAATGCCGAGTTCGGCGCGCGCCTCATCGGAAAGGTTCTTATGCGTCGTGGTTCCGGGGTGGGTGATAAGGCTCTTGGCATCGCCCAGATTGTTGGAAATCTTCACGATCTCCAGCGCGTTCTGCAACGCGAAAGCCGCGTCCTTGCCGCCCTTCAGTTCGAAAGCCACCAGCGTCGAACCGCCTGACATCTGCCGCGCGATAATATCGGCCTGCGGGTGATCGGCGCGACCGGGATAGATGACCTTGGCGACCTTGCCGCTACCGGCGAGGAAATCGGCGATCTTGCCGGCATTTTCCGTCTGCTGCTTGACGCGCAGCGGCAGGGTCTCGATGCCCTTCAGCAGCGTCCACGCGTTGAACGGCGACATGGCCGGACCGGTGTGGCGGAAATAGTCCTGCAGCTCTTCCTCGATCCATTTCTTGTCGGAAAGGATCACGCCGCCGAGGCAACGGCCCTGGCCATCAATATGTTTGGTCGCCGAATAAACTACGATATGGGCGCCGAGTTCGAGCGGCTTCTGGAAGAGTGGCGTCGCAAATACATTGTCGACCACGACCTTCGCGCCGATCTGGTTGGCAAGCTTTGCCACGCCGGCAATATCCACCACTTCGAGTGTCGGATTGGTCGGGCTTTCAAGGAAGAACAGCTTGGTATTCGGCTGGATCGCCTTTTCCCAGTTGCCGAGATCGCGTCCGTCGATCAGCGTGCATTCGATGCCGTATTTCGGAGCAAGCGTCTCAACCACCCAGCGGCAGGAGCCGAAAAGGGCGCGGGCAGCAACGATATGGTCGCCTGCACGCAGCTGGCACATGATGGCGGCGGTGACGGCCGCCATGCCGGAGGCAAGCGCCCGGGCGTCTTCGGCACCTTCCAGCAGGCACATGCGCTTTTCGAACATGTCATTGGTCGGGCTTGCATAACGGGCATAGATGAACCCGTCCGTTTCGCCCTTGAAGCGCGCTTCGGCGGCTTCGGAGTTTTCGTAGACGAAACCCTGGGTCAGATAGATCGCTTCAGACGTCTCACCATAGGGGGAGCGTAGCGTGCCGCCGTGAACGAGCTGGGTTGCCGGGCGCCATTTATTGCTCATGTGATCACCTTCAAAACAAAAAAACCGGTCGCAAAAGCAGACCGGTTCCAAGCACCCGGTCTTTTTAGCCACTTGTTTAACGTGGCTGCAAGCCGACCGGCCAAATCACCACGGGATAAGCTTGCCATACTGCCGTTATCGGCTTGCGTCAATGCTTTCCTTTTGGTTTTGTCGCCGTAAAAAGGAATGATGATCATGACGAGAACCACGGGCATTTTGGCGGATGGCGCTATCCGGGCGCTGTTTGCAGGCGGCAAGCTGAAGAGCGAGGCCGAGCTCGATGTTGACCAGGTGCAGCCCGCCAGCCTCGATTTGCGGCTGGGCTCAAAAGCCTATCGCGTTCGTGCCAGCTTCATGCCCGGCCCCGGAACCCGCGTCATCGACAAGCTCAATCGCTTCAGCCTGCACGAGGTTGACCTCTCTGAGGGCGCCGTGCTGGAAACCGGTTGCGTTTATATCGTTCCGCTGATGGAAAGCCTGGAACTGCCGGCGGAGATGTCGGCTTCGGCCAATCCCAAAAGCTCGACCGGTCGCCTTGATATTTTCACCCGCGTGATGACCGACAACGCGCAGGAATTCGACAAGATCCCGGCGGGATATACCGGCCCGCTTTATCTGGAAATCAGCCCGCGCACCTTCCCGGTGGTGGTTCGCCGCGGCTCGCGCCTGTCGCAGATCCGCTTCCGCATCGGCCATTCGCTGCTCAACGAAAGCGAGCTTTTGAAGCTGCACGAAACGGAAACGCTGGTTGCCAGCGAAACCCCCAACGTGACGGGCGGCGGCATCGCGCTTTCGATCGACCTCAAAGGTTTCGGCGATAATGGCCTGATCGGTTATCGCGGCAAACACCACACGGCTGTGGTGGATGTCGACAAGAAGGCCCAGCACGACGTTCTCGATTTCTGGGAGCCGCTTCATGCGCGCGGCCGCGCCGAGCTGATCCTTGATCCCGATGAGTTCTATATTCTCGTCTCACGCGAAGCCGTGCACGTACCGCCGCTTTACGCCGCCGAAATGACGCCTTTCGACCCGCTGGTGGGCGAATTCCGGGTCCACTACGCCGGCTTCTTCGACCCAGGCTTCGGCCATGCGCAGGCCGGCGGAACCGGCAGCCGCGCGGTGCTGGAAGTGCGCAGCCATGAGGTGCCCTTCATCCTCGAACACGGCCAGATCGTTGGCCGCTTGGTATATGAACACATGCTGCAGAAACCGGAAGGCCTCTACGGCACGGGTCTTGGATCCAATTATCAGGCTCAGGGCCTGAAACTCTCCAAGCATTTCCGCGTGGAATAATGAACCCGCCGGGCGCTTGACACCCGCTGCGAACTGTCCGATGTCTTTTTTCACGGTGCGGGTGTAGCTCAATGGTAGAGCAGCAGCTTCCCAAGCTGAATACGAGGGTTCGATTCCCTTCACCCGCTCCAGCGACCTTTCCAACAAGACCGATGACGTCCACGAAACGCTGAATTTTCAGCGTTTTTGCCTCACGCGTGCGTAAGGTCGTGCAACGGTATGCAGTGACATCCAGCAATTTTGTCGGTAAAAATTACGGTATTCATCAACGTGGCGGGAAGCCGATACCGTAAAATGGCCCTGACAGACATTCAGGTAGAACGCCAAAGCCGATAGCAAGCCGCGCAAGCTGTCTGATAAGAAGGGGCTTTACCTCTACATTTCGGTTGCCGGTGGCAAGTCCTGGCGGTTCGACTATGATTTTTTCGGTAAGCGAAAAACACTGACGATTGGGGTATACCCTAATGTTCGGCAATTCGGCGACCCGAACTTTTACTGGGCGCTGCGAGCATATCAGCTCTATTCAAAAGTTAGCCACGGAACACCTTGAACGAGCCTACCACCATGCGCGCAGCTGTCGCCTAGGCGGGATATCTGTTTCCCATTAATACTTGCAACGGACGAGCCTGCGATGATCTTGTCATTAGTAGGCACGCCTGCGCACAGACATGTGTCACCAACTGTGGCGATTGGTACACCTTCGACGTTCACAAAACTCTGCTGCGTCGAATTTACCGGTCCCCCAATATGAGGTTTAGGACCGGGGTCGATCATAGGGCATATATGCATATGGCCTTTTAAACTGACCGGGCGTCCAACCATTCAACTTTCCTTTTTTCGGACAACCTTACTATGGATTGGCAATTAAGCGTTGCGAGTGAAGATGACCAAACAACTAATTACCGATTCTGCGCACGTGTCGGGGTGGGAAGGGTGTCATATCAACCAGTTGGAAATCATGCGCCTGTGCAAGTATGCTCATATGTGGAAAGGCGTCATATACGATCAAGCTGTTGGCGTTTCTGGGGCCACCAAAGGCAAGGATGGGCTTGAATCCGTAGATTTGCCCAGCTCCAAGATCACCAAGTTTCGATTGTGCCACCTTAAATAATGGTCTGCCGTTTTCGTCTGGCATGTCGTATGAGTCATCGTCAACCATCAGTAAACTCGTTAAAATCGTCAAGTTTGGGTCGACCCCCTGTTTAGGAGAGGTTAGCCAGCGGCAAGACACCTGACTTTCCGGTAGAGTGACATAAACACTCCGATGAGTTTCGTTCCAAGCGAGTATTTCCCCGAAGGCGCTGAAGCCTATGGCGTGTGTTTTCTCAGGATCTAAATCAGGATCTCCTAAAAGGACTTGGTCGAGAATAGGTCGATACTTGTCGGGATCGCAAAGTTGAAAGTAACCGCTCCAAAAAACCCCAAGGCCAAGCTCGTCCCAAACTTTGAAGATAGATTCTGGAAGGCGGCCCATGTACTTTTCGCTGTCAACCGGGCCACGCCCCTTTTCCAGCTGACCCGCAGTCAATTTGGTAAGAACAGCTTCAAGCCTAGTTTGATATGAAACCATATGATCACCTTTCAAATTTGCTCAGGACGTTGGAATATTTGACTGACCTTGACCTTGTCCCGAACCCGCCCCAATGCTGCCCCCTGATGTTGCATTGTCGGGGTCGGAAGCGCCAGCCTCGTCACACAATTTAAGTTTGGTATTACTTTTTTCGCCCTTTTGTCGTGCCTTTTCTGCGTGTTCCTTTAATTGTTGCAGTCGTGTTTTTCCGCTGTCTCCCGCCTTGGACCACTGAGAACCTATAGACCTGTTCGCCGACCTCGGTGCTAACCCACCGTCTTTTGTTGAAAACTCCCCTGTACCACCGGCGGAAAGATCAGGCGTATGGATCACATCCATAGTTTTGAGCTCTTTCTGAGCAGCACTCTTAGCTGCTGATTCAGTGAGTTCTCCGTTACTCTCCATAAGGTCTTCTATCTTGTTGCGCAGCCACTTGCTTCGGGCTGCCGCACGATCAGCAGCATCTGTCGCGCCTCTACCGATCTTTTCGTAAGTGTCCATGTTTTTGATAAGCTGGTCGGGCGGAATATTGTTTATTGCATCTTGCTGTTCTTCGAGTTGTCTCTTGAATTCTTTGATCTCATCAGGCGTCGAGCCTTTTGGAGGTTTGAAGCAATCGATTTCCCCACAATCAACGCAAGGCTTGGCCTGTTCGCTCTCCTTGGTCTTGGCGTCAGCGTCTACATTCGCACCTTCCATATAAGATGCGATTGCGGAGGCAGCCGCTCTACCCGCCATAGCGCCGACTTGTCCACCTATCCATGCTCCAACCGCTGTACCTCCAGGCCCAGCGAGGCTGCCAGCCAAGCCTCCAATAACACGGCCAAGCCAACCTCCTGCGATAGCACCGCCCGCCCCGGCGACTGTTGTCGTCGCACTCATGCAGGCACTCCAGATGCTGACGGATTAGAACGCAAGGCATCGACGGTGTGGTCAATCAGGGATTTAACCCTATTATCGGGTGTGTCGCCGCCATCGCCAACATAGTTTCGCACCTCCGGAGCATCTGCCGCCTTTCCATCGGACATTATCATGACGTAAGCCCAGCGAGCGCGACCGCGCTCCGTCTTGATACCAAGCTCATCGGCAGATTTTTCGCTGGCCAAGGTGGCACCCCAAATGAAGTTATCGTCGACGCCAGAAAAATACGGCGGAGTATTCGCTTTCAGGAACCGGGCTATTCGGAGTCGAGAGGAATGAAGCATGGCTGCTTTCAGCTTTTCAATTTGGTCCCGCTCAATTCGCAACGGGCCGGGCGGAGTAGCAGGCAGGTCTGCCGGCGCCTTTACTCTCTTAACCCCACCGTAGTCCGGTGCGTTGAAAACGACGCAGTCTGCAGGGCCCAAGAAGCGGGCAATCTGCGGCCTTGTCAGAATTGGAAGAAGAGCGCCGAGGACATTAGGGTCCCAATGTCGAAACAATACGCGTTCATACTGGGGTGAACTCGAAGCTGGCAGATTGCTACTTGTCTGCTCCAGTGGGATCATAACCTCGTTAATAGTCCTCAGGTGACGGTAAAGATCATCGGTTCCAGACGGACAGGACCAATAGACAGCGCAAGCATTTTTTGCGTCTAGCCAGCCTATATAAGAGCGCACGGGGATAGCCGAGAGATCGACTAACCATGGTCCTGACAAACGAAAATCGGCGGAAGCACCTTCAAGAAACAATGACCGGGCACTGATACCTTCTTCCTGAAGGATGCGCGGAAGATTATCAAATGCACCCCCATCTAAAACGACGGACACCTGTCCCGTCATGGCCTCTACGGCTTGTCTTGTAAGCTCGGCGGTCTCGTTCGGATTTGGCAGATCAATTATGGGTGTGTCGTTCATAATCAAATCCTGACAAACGGGGTGGAATTCTTCGACATCGACTTCAAGCAAGAGCCACTTTCACCGGGCCCACCTTTCTTGAAGTTAATCTGGTTACCTTCGATATCGATCTTCAGGGCAAAGAGCTTGATGCCGCTTTTTGTCAGGGAAATGTATCCGCCGGGTGTCGAAAGGCGAATTTCATCGTCGCCGAATATCTCCCAGACCTTCGCCTCGCCGTGGTATTTCTCTTCGGAGACGAGATTGTAGAGCTTGCCGACATTGACGGTGATCTTCTCACCGACACGCGTGTATTGGCCCGTACCGATCTCGACGAATTGCTCTTTGCCGATGGTCAGGTTCTGCTGTTTTCCGACCTGTCGGACTTCCGTCTGGCCAATATTGGTAACCTTGCTGACCCCGACCTGCTCGGCTTTTGCCACACCTACGGATGTGGACTGAAACGCCCCGATGATCGTGTTCATGATGCCGGGCAGCGGAAAGAGCCCCGAGGCATCGGAACCGACGCCCGAGCCGGAGCCGGCAAGCGCCGTGCCTGCATCTGCCCGCGGACTTGGGCCGGAGACCACACCATCCCGCGACGACATGCCGCCAGCACCGAGAAAGCCAAGCGCCGATGAGGCAAGTGTCGTAGCAAAGGCAGCGACACCCGGGCCACCTCCACCGGCGATCTGTGCTGCCTGACTGAGCAACCCCGCCGTCTGTCCGGAGAGCGCCTGCACGCCCGCCATGGCCATCATCGCCATCGGCCCCGTGCCGCCAACGACGGTGTTCACCGAGCCGCCGATCTCGTGTTTCTGGTTGCCGGAAACCTCCACCGCGCGGTTGCCGCCGACCGAGGCAACCTCGTGCCGGTCAATACGCTTGGTCCGGTCATTCAGAACCCGCGTCGTCTGGTCCTTCTGGGCGTGGAAGAACTGGTTCTCCTTGCCGGCCTCGTCCTCGAAGGTGATTTCGTTGAAGCCATCACCCTTGTGGCTGTTGGAACGCAGTACCATGCGCGTCTTGTTGGCGGGCAGGTCGTAAGGAACGGAATTGGCAGGATTGTTGACCACGCCGATGACCAGCGGCTTGTCCGGATCGCCATCGACAAAGGCGACCATCACTTCCATGCCGATGCGCGGGATGACCTGCGCGCCCCACGTCCCGCCGCCCCATGCCTGGCTGACGCGCACCCAGCACGTATCGGTTCCATCCTTCTTCGCCTTGCGGTCCCACGGGAACCACAGCTTGATGCGGCCATATTGATCCGGATGGATTTCCTCGCCTTCAGGACCGGCGACGATCGCCACCTGCGTACCCTCGATGCGCGGCCGCTTCGTCGCACGGTGCGGCGTCAGCGGCACGCGTGCCGGGATCGCCTCGAAGTGATTGCGATATTCCGGCTCGTTGCTGTTTGTCTCATAGGAGAGATCCACAATACTGTGGCTTGCCCTGATGATCACATGTTCTTCATAGGCATGTTCCGGATGCGCAACCTCGTAAGGCGTAAAGCGGCGGCCGGCTTCCAGGATGCGCGTGGTCGAAGACCCGAATACCCGGTCATGATCGGCCTCGATGGATTGGGTTCTGAGTTTCTGCGCCCGCTCGGCCTCTTCAACCGTCTTGATGCGGGCCGGATATTCATAAAGCTCGCGTTTCGTCGCATCCGGCATCTGCACCAGTGAGGGCGTCATGGTGCCAGGCACCATGCCCGGTGTCTCGAAATTCCAGTCCGCACCCGCGCGCTGGCCCGACACATAGGAAAAACGCCGCGCCCAGTCGCTAATGTGGTTGCGATCCGACGACCCCTGCGCCAGACGCACCGTCCCCTCACCCTGGGCGGCCGGCGACGGCCCAAGCCAGCCGCTGGCGCTATCGGCCACATGCAGCTTGTGGGAACCGTCCTCATGGGCAAACCAGTAGAACAGCCCGTCCTCTTCGAAACGCCGGGTGAGATAGTCCAGATCGGTCTCGTTAAACTGCACACTGTAATGCTGCGCCGGCGGCGGCGAGATGATGCCCGATGTATCGGGGGCGGGAATGCCGTGTTCGGAAAACAGCGTCTCGACGATCTCGACCGCCGTCTTGTCCATCCAGATACGGCAATCCGAGCGGCGTGACAGAAGCCACATCTGCGGCCGCAGCGTCAGCGCATAGGAGCGCATGCCGCGGGTGATCGGCGGACCTTCGTGCAATTCCGTCACCAGACCATTGAACGGCCGGCGAACACCGCCACCGTCGCCATCGCCCTGGCTGATCTCGACCGACACATCGACAAGCCGGCCAATCAGCTCCTCGGGCTTGACCGCTTCCTTCTTGGCCCGCAGGGTCAGGTGGATTTCGAAGAGCCGTGATACGCCCTCGTCAACCGCAAGTCGTTCAGGAAGAAGCTGGTCTTCCCCTAGAGGAGACTTGACCTTGAGCACGCGGCTCGCCTGAACGAAATCGGAAAAAGAAGACTGATCATTCATGGCAAACCTCGATGGAAGATCGGAAAAATATCAATCAGCTGTCAAAATCTCGACAGAATGCAATCAAACATTGTGGCGAAACCATGGACTCACCATGAATTCTGCAACCTGCATATGCCAAAATTCCATCGATGATATCTGACAGGCTGAGGTATGGAGTGACGCTCGAAAGAAATCCGAGACAGACAAAGCACGATGCCGAGACTTACGGCCTGCGCCGCGAAGAGGCCGCCGGCGCTCGCCATGGTGCCGGATGGTGGGTCAGTATCAGGCGGCGCGGCCACAGGATCGTCAGGCTGTTCAAGGACAGCATCTACGGTTCCGGCGATGCCGCCTATCGTCAGGCACGCGCCTACCGCGACGCCATCCTTCTTGCCATTCCGCCCGCCACCAATCACGAACAGGCCGTACTTCTGCGTAGAAACAACCGAAGTGGTATCTCCGGCGTCAGGCGCATCGAGACCACCGACGGGGATGTCTGGCATGAAGGGCAAAAAAGAGAAAACTTCTCCACCGCAAAGTTCGGCCTGCGGACATGCCGCGCGTGGCCGCCGCTAAGCGGCAAGCGCATCCCTATAATTTAGCTTGACTACGATTAAATTGCACGTAATAGTTGATGCAGTCGTAACATTATGGGGAAGTGTTATGAGTCGCAAACTTCTTTCTGAATTTTTGGGAACGTTCTGGCTTGTCTTCGGTGGCTGTGGCAGCGCGGTTTTCGCTGCCGGTTTCCCAGAGCTCGGCATTGGGTTCCTCGGCGTTGCTTTTGCTTTCGGCCTGACGGTTCTGACCATGGCCTATGCGGTCGGAGGCATTTCCGGCGGTCATTTTAATCCGGCGGTTTCCGTCGGTCTGACGGTGGCCGGCAAGTTCCCGGTATCGAGCCTCATTCCTTATATTGTGGCGCAAGTGCTGGGTGCGATTGTCGCCGCAGCTGCGCTTTACGTCATCGTCACTGGCAAGGCGGGGGCCGAACTTGGTGGTTTTGCTGCAAATGGTTATGGCGAACATTCACCGGGCGGATATTCCCTGGTGTCAGCGCTGCTGATCGAAGTGATCCTGACTGCGTTTTTCCTGATCGTCATTCTGGGATCGACACATGGCAGGGCTCCAGCCGGTTTTGCGCCAATCGCCATCGGTCTTGCCCTTACACTTATTCATCTGATTTCCATTCCGGTCACCAATACCTCTGTCAATCCGGCCCGCTCGACGGGACAGGCATTGTTCGTCGGTGGATGGGCATTGCAGCAGCTCTGGCTGTTCTGGCTTGCTCCGATCCTCGGCGGCGTCATCGGTGCTGTGGTCTGGAAACTTTTCGGCGAGAAAGAAGAGTAAGGCGCAAGGCCAGCTCCTTCCTGCCCGCGCAGACATGAATGGGAAGTTTGTTTTCCCGAATGGTCGGGGAAACCAGTGAGGAGGATGACATGGATCTTGCTTCGATATTGGCCCAGGTGATCGGTGGTGCGGTTGGCGGCACGGCTGGCGGGAAGATAGTGAAGGATTCCGATCTCGGCTCGCTTGGCAACCTGATTGCAGGCGCCATTGGCGGCATTGGCGGCGGAACCGTACTTGGCTCGCTGCTCGGAGCGGCGGGAAATGCGGCGGCTGGCGGTGTGGATATCGGCGCTCTTGCGGGTCAGCTGGTTGGCGGTGGTGTCGGTGGTCTGATCGTTCAGATCATTGTCGGTTTGATCAAGAACAAACTCGTCGCCAAATAGGGCCGTTAGCCACCCGCGTGGCGGCGTGACAGAGCTTGCCGGAGGAGACACCTCATTCGGCAAGGCTTCTGGTGTATTACGTATCGATAACGGCAACCCGCCGAAACCGAATTTTTGCGAGATGCAGTAGCACATCTGCAATGGTGAGACGCGTTCTGCGGCCGCCGAAAAGAGGTGTGAGGACTGTATTCACCGATATTGCGGATGCCGCGTCAGGCCGAATTCTTGACGGCAGGCATATGCGGTGTCTTGTTCCAGACGAAGGGTCTGGTTTTCAGTTCCACAACCGCGCGCCATGCCGCTAGAGACAACATCAGCCAGTAAAACGGGATCGCCAGCCAGCGTTGCCCGACCTGCTTCTTTTCATAGGGTATCATTCTGTTTCGGCCCATCAGCACGAAGATGGTGTAGCTTCCGAGAATATTCAGCGTATCGATGACGAACAGAATGCCCTGCCAGGAAAACAGCATATCTGTGCCGCTTTCCAGGATCGCCATGGCCATGAAGGTGAAGGAAAGAAACAGCAGGGGGTGGGTCAGTGACGATAAAAGCATGCCGCCGATCAACAGTTGAAAGACAATATAGTCGCTCCATCCCATCTGGCGCGCAGTTGTAACGGGCGCACGGGTCATCACCAGCCAGCTTTGCAGCCAGCCCTTGTACCAGCGCGCGCGCTGGTTCAGCCAGACGGAGAACGAGGTTGGCGCGTCCTCCAGTGTCTGTCGCCGAATGACACCGCAGCGATAACCCAGCCTGTGCAGTCTGAGGCCCATATCGGCGTCCTCAGTCACATTATAGGGGTCCCACGCCCCAACGCGGCGCAATACCGCGGTGCGGAAATGGTTTGAAGTGCCGCCAAGTGGCAGCGGCAGCCTGTGTGCGGCAAGAACGGGTAACATGCAGCGAAAGAGGCCGGAATATTCCAGCGCGAAACAGGCGCTGAGCCAGGAGGAGCGTGCATTGCTGACAATAAGCGGCGCCTGCAGGCAGGCCACTTCGTCCGGCTGGCGGCGAAAGGTGGCATGGGCTTCGCGCAATTGTTGCGGATGGGGGCGGTCTTCTGCGTCGTAGACGGCAACCAATGTGCCCCGCGCCCCAGCGAGCGCATAGGTCAGCGCCTTGGGTTTGGTGCGCGGCAGGGATGGCGGCACTTTTATCAGCTCGATATGTGGACCGGGATTGACGCGCTTGATGGCGGCGATCGTCGCGTCATCATCCGCTTCGCAGACGAGTTTGATATCCAGTCGGGACTTGGGCCAATCCAGACGCTCCAGCGCGCCGATGAGTTGCTCGACGACCGCCTCCTCGCGATAGAGCGCCACGAGAACGGTGTAGACCGGCAGGTCACTGTCGTCTCGGAGAGCCGGGAGGGTTTGTTTTTCGTTTTCCGTCGGAGCGTGCGGAGCGTTAACGAGCGCAAACAGCCTGAAAAGCAGGGTGAAGAAATAGAGCATCGTCAGGCTGACGTGAATGTAAGCCAGCGCCGCTTCCGTATAAAAAAGCAGCGACAGCGTCAGCAGCGTAGCCAGAATGCCAGTGTAGAAACCCTGCTGGCCCTGCAATGTAATCCTGGCGGAATGGCCCGGGGCCGCGTTGAAAAGCCTTTGTTGCGCCTCATGGCTGCGGCGCGTCTCACCAGCCTTCCAGATTGCGCTGCGCATGGCCTGCGGCGTGGTGACGGCAAGCTCGTCGAAAAGATGCGGATGCCGATCGAGCATGGTCTTCAGCAACGCAAACCGTCCCAGTTCCGGCACGATCAGAAGGAGCGGTCTGCCGTTCAGTGGCTTCAACCGGAGCAACTGTGGTTCGGCGAGTTGCATATCGAGGTTCTTGATATCCTCGACCCGTTCCGGATCGATTTCCGGGAAAAACGGTAGTCGCAGAAATCTGGCAAAAGCACCGAAGTAAGCTTCCGTCTGGACAAGGCCGCTTGCCAGCAATTCATCTTCCACCGTCGAGCCATTTTTAAGAGCCCGCTGCTCGAATGCGTCGATATAGGGTTTGCCGAAGCCCAGTGAAGCGAGGAACTGCGCCTGTCCGGGTTCAGCCTGTTCAGCTGCGCTCCATTGCCGATCATCGCCCGTGAATGAAAATGCAATTTTCCGTTCCATTGGCGTCGTGCGAAACGATTCTCGTGTATAATGGCTAGATTGATCCATGCATCGCCGCCGCCGTCATGGTAATGTCCCACATCCTGCTACGGACAGTATAGATGAGAATGACGAATGTAACGCGAAATATAGGTATTGGCTTTACTTTAGCTATCGCTTTACAATTTTTTGGTGTTATTGACGAAACCCATGCCGAAGGTCTTTCAGACGGAAACCGCATGCCGGTGCTGTTTGATGCGCAGGAGCGGTTTCCTGGCGGCGATCTTTCTTCCGTACCGCGGATCAGGTTTCTGATGTCGGTTGATTTTCCACCGTTCAATTTTACCGACCAGGAGGGCCGGCTCGCGGGTTTCCATGTGGATCTGGTGCGTGAAATCTGCGCCCAGCTGAAGGTGGAAAGCAAGTGCCAGGTGCAGGCATTGCCGTTTGACGAGCTGGAGGCGGCCCTGGAAATGGGCGAAGGCGAAGCGGTGATTTCCGGCATTGCCACCACCGCTGACCTGCGCAAGAGTTTTACCTTCTCGCGCCCTTATCTGCTGTTGCCCGCCCGTCTTGCGGTCAACAAGGCCGCGAAGTTCTCCGGCTCCGGCGCCGATGCATTGTCGGGAAAAAAGGTGGGGGTTGTCGCGGGTTCACGGCATGAACAGATGCTCAAGGCATTTTTCCCGAAAGCCGCCCCAGAGGGTTTCGAGGGCTACGAACCCATGTATGCAGCCCTGAAGACAGGCAAAGTGGACGCCATCTTCGCTGACGGCCTGCGCCTGCCTTTCTGGATTTCGGGGAGCGCCTCCGAAGGCTGCTGTTCTCTCTTCGGCGGGCCTTATATGTCCGACAGGTTTCTCGGCGAAGGCCTTTCCATCATGGCCGTCGATCCGGATAACGTGCTTGTGCCGGCCTTTGATCAGGCGCTTGCCGCACTTTCCCGCAACGGCCGGCTGGAAGAAATCTACCGCCGTTATTTTCCCTATGGGCTCTACTAGAACATTCGGAAAAACGGCGTAGCGGCCTGACGCTCGGAAAAGGCGCGGATGGCGATAGTTGGGTGTCGATCCGATTCAGATCGCCTGGGGCGTTCTCATTCTATTTCGCCGGGGCAAAAGCCTCGTCACTGCGGCGCAATCGCAAAAGCGCGATCCATACCGCAGCGGCAATGGCGGTCTCCACCATGAAATAGCTGCCGATCGTTCCTGAAATGCTGAAAGACCAGGTCGCAAGCGCAACGACGATGGAACCGATGAGGTTCCCGCTGTTCCATATCTTGGCGCGAATATCCTGCCGTCCGGATGCGCCGAGCGCTTCAAGCGCCGTTGCCGCAACAGCCATGGGTATCACCGCCCAGCAAAGAACACGGGTGATGACGGGCAGGGAAACATATTCGTCACCGAACAGGAGGGGCAGGAATGGTGCGATGATGAAGATCGCAAATGCGCTGCCGGCTGCAATGACAAGGGCGGCCTTCAGCACATTATAGGCGCGTTCTATCGTCTTGCTGATGCCCTGCAGGGCGGCGGAAGCCGAACCCGGATAGATCAGGCGGTTAAGCGCTTCAACGGAGAGATAGGAACTGTCGAGAATCCGCCGGGCAATGGAATAGCTGCCCAGAACCTCGGCGCTGGCAATGGCGCCGAGAACCAGAATATCGGCATTGCCGCGCACGGCCTTGAACAGGAACTGCGTGGAAAACAGAATGCCGATGCGGATTTCATCGCGCACGATCCGGAACACCGGCCTGCCGAGCCTGCTGATCGCCTTCACGGAAATTACGGCGGCAATGGTGTGGGCGGCGAGGTTCCACAATGCCCAGGCCTCTACCGTTTCCACCTTGAAGACGAGACAGGCGACCACGGCGGCAATCGTGCGGGCAACGGCAAACATCACTTCCAGCTTGTTGGCCGAGGCAAAGTCGGAATGGGCGATGAAGCTTTGTGTGGAAAGCGAAATAACCTTCAAGAGAACGAGGTTCGTGATGAGGATCAGGAAGGTGGTGATGAGCGTGTGCAGCAATGTTTCCGAGGTCGGGAAAAACACCGGAATCGTTACCATGCCGATGATGGTCAGCACCACGCCTGTCGCGGCACTCAAAAGGTAACTGTGGCCGAGCATGACGGGAAACATGCTGCGATCCTGCGCCACGCGGCGGATGAGCGATTCCTGCGAGCCGATGCCGCAGATCTGCACACCGAGATTGGTCACGGCGGTAATCGAGGCGTAAAGCGCGAATTGTTCGACACCGAGATGGCGGGCGAGCAGGGCAAACGTCAAAAGCTGGGCGGCGCTGGACATCAGCAGTGCCCCGCCGGATGCCATGTAGGTCAATCCCAGTCTGACTAGATGGCCGAACCGCGGCGTATTCAACGACACCTCATTCTCCATGTTTTTTCGACATTGCCGGGCAAGTTCAAGAATGATCGCCCGGCCTTGCAATATTTCGCGAACTGAAAAAAGCCGGTAATCGGCCAGTAACCTGAATGCCAATAACCTGAATGAATGGCAGTTTCTCCTGTCTTAGCCTTCTTGAGGTAAGAGAGGGTTAAAGCAATTGCACAATAATGATGATAATGACCGTTTATGGTTATTTGGACATGGCCCGGTTTCACAAGGGTTTTGTTGTTCGTCACAAGGCAGGCCAATGATCCGATTTTCCGCTCCCGATGCAGGCGACCATGCCGCGTTTTGCTGATACGCAGTCCATTTCTGCGGAAAGCAGCGCCATGTCCCTTTCGGGCGGCCGCCGCGACGCGATTTTTTTCGTCGTCACGATGCTCTATATCTGGATTTCTGTGGCGCCTTTCGAGAGCCTTGCGGTGCCGCCGGTCCCGCGCGCCGCCGCAAACCAGCTGACCGGGCTGGTGATTGCGTTGATCCTGCTGGTATTTGCCCTGCGTCACCGGCTGACGGGGCTTTTGCTGCGGCCGCGTCTGCCTATCCTGCTGCTGTTTTCCTGGCTGGTGATTTGCTCGGTGCTCGGCACGCAGCCAGGCACCTCGCTGCAGCGGCTGATCTTTACGGCGCTGCTGTGCTTCATCACCAGTGTCCTCGTCGTCATGCCAAGGGACCGGCGGCAGTTCGACCGGATGATGGCCATCTTCGCCATCATTCTTTTGGCGCTTTGTTATTTCGGGGTGATCTTCCTGCGATCGCGCGCAATCCATCAGCCCTTTGATCTCGATGAAAAAGCGCTGGCGGGTGACTGGCGCGGCATCTTCAACCACAAGAACGCCGCCGCGCCCGCCATGATCATTCTTTTCATGGTCGGGCTTTATCTGCGTAACGCCTGGTCAACGGTTGGCGGTATTGCGATCACGCTGCTGGCGGGGTTCTTCCTCTGGAAAACCAACGGGAAAACCGCCGCGATGCTGCTGCCCGTCACCATCGCGCTGATCTGGATCATGGAAAGACATGCCGGCCGGACATTGCTGATGATCGGCGGCCTCCTCACGTTCCTCAACATCCTTGCGGTCGGCTCCACTTATTTTCCAAGCATACAGAATCTGGTCGAAAGCCTGGGCATCGATTCCACCTTCACCGGGCGAACGGACATATGGCGCCTGTCCTTCGACACCTTTGCGCAGTCTCCGATCTTCGGGCAGGGTTTCCAGGCGTTCTGGACGAGCGACCGGCTTCTATCGCAGGCCGATATTGCCGGCACCTGGGCAATCACGGCCTTTCATGCCCATAACGGTTATATCGAAAGTCTGCTGAATGGCGGCCTGCCGGCTTTCATCCTCACAGTCATATGGCTCGTCATCATTCCCGCAAATGATTTTCGCACGGCGGTGGACCGCGGCACGGATCCGGCTTTGACGCGGCTTTTCGGACGAATCTGGGTGTATGCCTTACTTTCTTCGTGTCTTGAGAGTAATTTCTTTACCGGAACCGGGCCTATCTGGTCGTCTCTTCTGATCGCAATTTATTGTTTGAGGCATCAGGCTTACGACATACTTGAACAGGGGCAGTAATTTGTTGACAGGCCGGGGGGCTGTGTATGACGCAAAAAATCGGAACGCTTGCAGACCGGGTCAATAACCGGCTGGTGCGGTATTTTCCGGGACCGGCGGTGCGGATCGAAACATCTCAGCCGATCGTCTCCTTCACATTCGACGATGTTCCGGCGAGTGCCTGGACGAAGGGTGCCCGCATTCTGGAGGATGAAGGCGTTCTCGGGACGTTTTACATTGCGGGCGTTTTTATCGACCGGCACGATGAACAGCAGGAGATGATTTCCGCAAAAGGCTGTTCAGAGCTTGCAGCGGCCGGCCACGAGCTTGCCTGCCACACCTATTCCCACCGCAAACTGTCGAGCTTTTCACGGCGCGGGCTTGAAGAAGATTTCGACCGCAATGACCGCGTGCTCGGATCGTTCGACGAGAAACGGCACAGGCAGAATTTCTCCGTTCCTTTCGGCATGGCCTCGCCAATCATGCAGCCCCTGTTGCGGCGCCGGTTCAGAACCACCCGCGGCATTATGCCCGGCATCAACCGCGGCAGCGTCGATCCGCATAATCTTGCCGCCGTCGAATTACGGTCGGATCAAAATTATCTCGATGCCGCTGACCGCTGGCTGGAGGATGTTTTGCAAAATGGCGGCTGGCTCATCATTTTCACCCATGATGTTTCGACCACGCCAAGCTTTTACGGTTGCCCGGAAGAGAGGCTTCAGAGCCTCGTTCGCCGGGCGACGTCCGGAGGGGCGAAAGTCATGACGGTGGATGCCGCCGCAAATGCGCTTGGTCTCTGAACATATATTGCGTTGGGTATAGCGTCAGCGGCTCTTTACCCGCGCGCTTACTGGCTGGCCCAGATGATGCGAGCGATCCATTCCACATCGGCCATGTCGAAGCTGCGGTTGGGATGTTCGGGGTTCAGCGACAGAAGCTCGATGTTCTTGGGGCTTTGCCGCGCCAGCACCTTGGCCATCACTTCACCGTCGCGACTTTTCAGCACCACACGGTCACCGCGCCGTACCTGCGCGCCCGGTTCCACGATGAGGATATCGCCGTCGCGGTAAAGCGGCATCATGCTTTCGCCCTGCACTTCCAGTGCGTAGACGCCCTGTTTGCGTTCGGGGGAAGAAGGGAATTCCACCACATCCCAACCCTGACCCGCCGGAAAACCGCCATCATCGAAAAAACCGCCGGAACCGGCCTGCGCAAAACCGAGAAGCGGAATGGCGTTGTCGGCACCGGAAGGCTGCATGGTCTGTGCCTTGCCGAAAGCGTAGCCGAAAAACTGATCGACACTCGCCCCCGTTGCCTCCAGCACTTTTGATACGGATTCCGTCGAGGGCCAGCGTTTGCGTCCGTCCGGGCCGAAACGCTTCGACTTGTTGAACGAGGTGGGATCGAGACCGGCACGTTTTGCCAGTGCTGATGGTGTCAGCTCATGGCGCTTGGCTAGCGTATCGATGGCGCTCCAGATCGTCTCGTGTGAAAGCATGATAGAAAGCCCGCAGATGGAGCCGGTGGCGGAAAAGCTCCTGTCGTTTACCCATCGGAATCTAGACTATATCCAGCCTGGAGTAAAGAAAGGAAAGGAATAAAATCCTTATCTCATGCCACCATGGCCGACGTATTTATCTTGGCGAGCTGGATGACGGCCTGCGTGCGGCTGTCTACCTTGAGCTTTAAGAGGATCGCTGAGACATGTGCCTTGATCGTGGCTTCCGAAACATTCAGCTCATAGGCGATCTGCTTGTTCAGCAACCCTTCGGCAAGCATGCCGAGAACCCGGCTCTGCTGCGGCGTCAGCGTTCTGAGTCGACCGATGAGATCGGCGACGTCCGAATCCTGTTCCTTTTCGCCTTGATGACCCGCCGGTATCCAGACATCGCCTTCCAGCACCGCGCGGATACCATCGCGGATATCATCGATACCGGAGGATTTGGAAATGAAACCTGAAGCGCCGAGTTCGATGGATCGGCGGATGGTGGTGGCATCGTCCGTTGCCGAAACGATGACGATCGGCAGGCTGGAAAATTCTGCCCTGAGCGCCATCAGGCCGGAAAATCCGCTAACTCCCGGCATGGCAAGATCGAGAAGCATCAGATCGGCGTCGTTGCGTGCCGTTGCAGCACTTCGGGCGGCTTCGAAATCTCCCGCTTCCACAATGGTCTGCTGCCCGTCAAGACCGGATACGGCCTGTTTGAGGGCGCCGCGAAAAAGCGGGTGATCATCTGCAATAATAATGACAAGTTCCGACATTCTGGCCCCCTCCCAAGGGCGTTATGCGGTTCTTTCGCGGGTACTGGTGCACTCCCTTGCCGGCTGTCGAAACGCACCCGGCTCCTCCGCTCAAGGTTGCGCCAATCGCTTGCGCATTACAAGAAAAAGCTTGTGGAGAGGTGGCCTTTGAAGCTCTCCGCAATAAAAATGCCGTGGAAACTGTGGACAATCTTCGAGCTTTGCGGCAAATCCCGCTGAGTGGAAAGCCTTGGAGAGCCCTATGCATGAAACGCCCGCGATCATCTATAAAATCGTGCCGGAGACGTTGTGGAGTGCAGCCAGGGCAAAAGGCGTGTTCGAAGGTGCGGCTATCGACCTGACGGACGGCTTTATTCATTTTTCGACGGCAAAACAGGTGGCCGAGACCGCCGCGCGGCATTTTTCCGGCCAGGTCGATCTGCTTCTGATTGCAGTCGACGGCGCAGCGCTGGGCGACAAGCTGGTCTATGAACCCTCCAGAGGCGGTGATCTTTTCCCCCACCTCTATGCCCCGCTTCCCCTGAGTGCCGTGCTTTGGGAAACGCCGCTCTCACTCGATCATGATGGCCAGCACCAGTTTCCGGAGATTTTATGATGAGCGGATTATTTTCCTCGATCGGCCGCAAGGGCCTGTTTCTGGTCGATCCGGAAAAGGCGCATGGACTGTCGATCGCCGCGCTGAAAAGCGGCTTTCTGCCCACCTGCATGGTGCCGCATGATCCGCGCCTGCAACAGACGGTTGCCGGTCTCGTTTTTCCCAATCCGCTCGGCATGGCGGCAGGTTATGACAAGAACGCCGAAGTGCCGGGACCGCTTCTGCGGCTCGGTTTCGGCTTCACGGAAATCGGCACTGTCACGCCGAAAGCGCAATCCGGCAATCCGAAACCCCGTATCTTCCGTCTGGTCGAGGATGAAGGCGTCATCAACCGCCTCGGTTTCAACAATGAAGGCCATGCCGCGGCGCTGGAGCGCCTGAAGCAAGCGAGCTTGCGCGGCATCGTTGGCGTCAATATCGGCGCGAACAAGGATAGCGAAGACCGCATCGCCGATTATGTGCAGGGCATAGAGGCGTTTTATTCGGTCGCATCCTATTTCACGGTCAATATTTCGTCGCCCAATACGCCCGGCCTGCGCGACCTGCAGGCGCGTGAAAGCCTTGCCGCACTTCTCGTTGCGGTGCTGGAGCGCCGCAAGGCGCAGACTGAGCGCTTTGGCAAACGCATTCCTGTCTTTCTCAAGATCGCACCCGATCTGACCGAGGAGGGAATGGATGACGTTGCAGAAGAAGCGCTCGCCCATGATCTCGATGGCTTGATCGTCTCCAACACCACGCTCTCACGCGAAGGCCTGCGGCCCGGCCCGCACAAAGGCGAGACCGGCGGCTTGTCCGGCAAGCCGTTGTTCGAGCTCTCGACCACGGTTCTCGCCAAGATGCGCCGCCGCGTCGGCGGCAACCTGCCGATCATCGGTGCCGGCGGCGTCTCGTCTGCGGAAACCGCGCTGGAAAAGGTAAGGGCAGGGGCCGATCTGGTGCAGCTCTATTCCTGCATGGTCTATGAAGGCCCCGGCCTGCCATCCACCATCGTCAAGGGCCTGTCGCAGCTGGTCGCCCGTGAGGGCGTGCAGTCTATTCGTGACCTGCGCGACAGCACGGTAGACCGCTGGGCTGACCGCAAGCTCGGCTGATTCTGGAGCGGGGTAGGGGCGCGGCGACGCGCTTGCCCGTGAACCCCGCTTCCGTCATCTGATCAGGCGCAGAGCACCATCGCCCAATAGGGCCGGTTGCGGCTGGCGGCGTCATAGGCCACCGCAACGCCAAGGCCGTTATAGGGCCCGAGCATGTTTTCGAGGTGATGTTGCGAGCCGATCCAGGCCTTGACCACACGCTCGACGCTGTCCTGCCCGGCGGCCACGTTTTCCGCCGCCGGAAGCGGAACCTTGCCGTCCTTCATGCGGATGAGGAAGCTGTCGGTGAGGCCGATCAGATGCGCCATCTTCTGCGCCTTGACCATGCGGCCGGCTTGATAAGCGGCAGCGCCGCTTGCCGCACCATTAATGGTAAGCGGCGAAAGCCCCTTCGAGCGGCGCAGATCGTTGACCATCGGAAGCGCGGCCGCCGTCTCATCGCGGGTGCCTGATGGCATTCCCTTGTTGGTGGGCATGGAAACGCAGGCGGAAAGAACGGAGCTGGCGGAAATCAGCACGAAGCCGCGCCGGGAAAGCGTCTGAAGTGATGATGTATTGGTCATGTCAGCGGCGATAGCTCAGAAGGCGCAGGATGATGAAAACGGGAATGACGATCGTGGCCCCGAGGATCAGATAGTCGCCGATTGCGCCCAGCGCATGGAAACCGCTGCGCCACAGGTCGACGACGAAATCGCGCGCGCTATAGATGATGTTCCACGGCGTCAATCCGAAGATCGCCATCAGAAAACCGACGAGCAGCGAAACCACCAGCAGCTTCACCACGGTGCGGGCCACCGTATCACCCAGCATTTTGTTGACCTCACCGGCCATCAGCAAGTCTCCTGTTTTGTCCTGACATATGAAACGGACCGCTTCGATGCAAGTTTTCACGCATTATATCGCGCCATATCAGTCAATTCCACGCGGGTGCCATGAAATAGGACTTGAGTTTTTTTATGGCTTGATAAATGACAGCCGGCATCTTCTCAGGAATCATTGATGGCCCCAAACCAGTTTTCTTCCGGTGACGTCATTGCCGACCGCCGGGCGGACTATGCCCGCATGTTGGCGGAAGGCGGTGATTATCCCGCCGCCGCCGAACTTATGGAACAGGCGCTTGAACTTGCGCCACGGTGGACGGCGGGATGGTTTCGCTTCGGGGAATATCACGAAAAGGCGGGCGAGACCGCAAAAGCGGTGGCGGCTTACGAGAAAGTCGCCGAGCTGGACAGGGAAGGGCTGTTTGCAGCCGAACTGAAACTTGCGGTTCTCGGCGCCGCGGAAACACCCGAGCAGCCGCCGAGCCGTTATGTGGAAGGGCTGTTCGACGATTATGCCGACCGCTTCGAAACCTCGCTTGTTGAGAAGCTGGATTACAGCGTGCCGCAAAAACTGGCGGAACTGATCGACAGGCAAGCGAAAGGCGGCATCTTCGACACCATTGTCGATATCGGCTGCGGCACCGGTCTCCTTGGCGTCGAAATCCGCTCCCTCGCAAAACGGCTGGAGGGGTTCGATATTTCGCAGAACATGCTGGCCAAGGCCGAGGAAAAGGGTCTCTACGATCATCTCGACCAGGCCGATCTTTCATTGGATGAAGAGACCTCGGGACTGTTCACCCCGGCACTTGCGCAGCACCGCGCCGATCTCGTCGCCGCTGCCGACGTGATGATGTATCTCGGCAGTCTTGAAACCGTCATGCCGCTCGTTTCCGCCCTGCTCAAGCCATCAGGCTTTTTTGCCTTTTCGGTGGAGGATGCGGGAGATGAGCAAGGTTTCGTCCTGCGGGAATCCCTTCGCTACGCCCATTCCAAAAGCTACGTGACCGACCTTCTTGAGCGGACAGGCTTTTCCCTCATCGAAATCCGCAAAACCACCATTCGCAAGGATGCCGGAAAACCCCTTTCCGGCATTCTCTTTCTTGCACGCGCCAGAGGCTGAACATTCCGTTTCTTGCCTTTTTCACGATAGGTCAGCGTTGCTTACATATCCATCTTGATCCGGTATTTTTTGCAGTGCAAAATATGCCGGAAACCTGAGGGAAAAAGTGTGAGCAGAACGAGAAGCGTTTACGGCATGTGGAGTTCAGATCCGGCCAAACATGCGCCGGTGGAAGACGTGCAAGGCATTGTTACCGGTGCCATCGTCTCGGCGCTCGGTTTTTATCTCCTGAACAAGGTCGGCCTTTTGACCGGCGGCACCGCCGGCGTCGCCTTTCTCATCCACTATGCCTTCGGCGTCAGCTTCGGCCTCCTGTTCTTCCTCGTCAACCTGCCGTTCTATTATCTCTCTTTCCGCCGCCTCGGTCTCGCCTTTTCGTTCAAGACCTTCATCGCCATCGGCCTTGTTTCGGTGCTGACGGAAGTGGAGGCGCGCTGGATGGTCATCGACAGCATCAATCCGCTTTGGGCGGCGCTGCTTGGTGGTCTGCTTCTGGGCTATGGGTTGCTGGCGCTTTATCGCCATCGCGCCAGCCTCGGCGGTATCGGCATTCTGGCCATCTATATTCAGGACCGCTTCGGCATCCGCGCCGGTCTTATCCAGCTGGCTTTCGATGCTTTTGTCATGCTCTGCGCTTTTCTCGTCATCGATCCGACCACCGTGGTCTATTCGATTGTCGGCGCTTTCGTTCTCAACATATTCCTCGCCATCAATCACCGCTCGGACAGATACATCGTCGTGCGTTAAGCTGAACGCTTGAAATTCGTCGGGCTTGGGCGCAATAGCTGGGCAAGGTGGGGCCAGATCGGGCCAGGTCTGGCAAGTCAGGGGAAAATGCATGGACGATACCAGTGCGCGCAGGCGTTTGAACCTTTGGACGTCGGCGCCCGATCGCCATTCGCTGCTGGAAGATGCGCAGGCCATTCTGGCGGGCAGCATGCTGATTTCGCTCGGCGTTACGCTGTTTTCCGCCGCGGGCCTTCTCACCGGCGGTGTGGTGGGTCTCGCATTTCTGGCGCATTACGCCAGCGGCTTCAGCTTCGGCGCTCTGTTTTTTCTCGCCAATCTGCCGTTTTATTATCTCGCCTTCCGCCGCCTCGGCCTCGCCTTCACCATCAAGACATTCTGCGCCATCGCCATGACGGCACTGCTGTCCGAATATATGCCCGGCTTTTTCGCTTTTGAGAGCATCAATCCGATTGCAGCTGCACTTTTCGGCGGATTGACGGTCGCCGCCGGCATGCTGGCTCTGTTTCGCCACCGCACCAGCCTCGGCGGTTTCGGCATATTGGCGCTTTATCTGCAGGACCGTTTCGGCTGGCGTGCCGGCCTCGTGCAGCTCGCCTTTGATGGCATGGTGCTGGCCTGCTCCTTCTTCGTCGCGACGCCTTTTGTCATCCTCTGCTCCATCTTAGGCGCGCTGGTCATGAACCTCACCCTTGCCGTCAATCACAGAAACGACCGCTACATCGCCATGTAGCGGTCGCCCGATTTCGATTGAATAATTCAGGCCGCCTTGGCTGCCGCATCCACCGGGTGCTGAGAGCGGAAACCAACGGCGATGCGGTTCCATGTATTGATGGCGCCGATAGCAACCGTGATCTTCACGATATCCTCATCGGAGAAATGCGCCTTCAGCGTTTCGAAGGCATCATCCGGCGCACCGGTTTCGGCAATCCTGGTCACCGCATCCACCCAGCCGAGCAGCGCCCGCTCCTGTTCGGTATAAACGGTCGATTCCCGCCAGACGCTCATCAGATTGATCCATTGTTCGGCAAGACCGTCATGGCGGCTTTCCTTGACATGCATGTCCACACAGAAGGCGCAGCCGTTGATGATCGAGGCGCGCAGCTTGATGAGGTGAACGAAGCGGCGCTCAAGGCCGCTGCTCTGGACGTAGTTTTCCAGCGCCATCACGGCCTTGAAGGCTTCGGGGGATGCTTTGGCATAGTTGATACGGGTTTTCATCGGTCTCTCCAGTGATTGGGGTCTATTTAAGGGCATGCAGTATCGGTCCGGAAAGCTGTCAGGCTCACCGGTATTGGCTTGGCAGGTCTGTCCGTGGTTCTGTCTTTTCGGGTCTCAGCGCGTCATCGTCTTGCGCTCGTTCAACTCCAGAAAGGCGCAGCCGCGCGCGGCAATCCCGCCATCGTCATTGGCGGCAAGGTCACCCAGAATGTCGGCGATGCTGGTTTTGGTAAGTTCCGCGCGGTAGACCTTCTCCGCTTTCAGCATCGCGGCATTGATGCCGCAAGGCTTGGTGAAATATCGTCCCGGCAAGGGGTTCGGCCCCCGCTGGCGGATTTCCGCACAGCGAAAGGCTGGCTGCGGTCCTTCGACAGCCAGCACGATATCGAGCAGCGTGATCTTGTCGGTTGCCCGGGCCAGACGGTAACCGCCTTTCGGACCCGGTACGGTGGCGACAATTCCCGCGCTGGACAGTGATTGCAGGTGCTTCAGGAGATAGCTCGTGGAAACGCCGTGGAATTCCGCCAGCGCCGCTGCGGACAGCACGCCGCCTTCGGAAAGTCCCGCCAGCATGCCTACGCTGTGAATGGCCTGTTCTACGCCGTCGCCGAGTTTCATCGGTCTTTCCCATGTCCTGTTGCTTCAGTATCGTGGATATTATTTATCCATGATTATGGTTTCCTGTCAAGCGGCCATGTTCCGCCCTTCTTTTTTGCAGCTTTTTCACTACCTTGAAGGCGTGAAACACACCGAGTCTCCCACTTCCGGCACGCATGTCGGCACCTTGCCCCTTCCATTCCAGAAATGGTTTGCTGAAAAAGGGTGGTCTCCGCGCGCGCATCAATTGGAGTTGATGGCGCGGGCGCGGGGCGGTGAAAACATGTTGCTGATTGCGCCGACAGGTGCCGGCAAGACGCTGGGCGGCTTCATGGCCTCGCTCACCGATCTGGCGGAACGCGGCAAGGTGCCGGCGGGCTCCGGTTTCGTCGGCGTGCACACGCTTTATATCTCGCCGCTGAAGGCGCTGGCGGTGGATATCGAGCGCAACCTCACCAAGCCAGTCTTCGAAATGGGCCTGCCGATTTCCATCGAAACGCGCACGGGTGACACGCCGCAGGCCAAACGTCAGCGCCAGAAGGTCAAGCCGCCCGATATTCTGCTGACCACGCCCGAGCAGGTGTCGCTGCTGCTTGCCAACAAAGAGGCTGAACGGTTTTTCCGCGACCTGAAATATGTGGTGCTGGACGAGCTGCATTCACTCGTCACTTCCAAGCGCGGCCATTTGCTGTCGCTGGCACTCGCCCGGGTGCGCAGGCACGCTCCGCACGTGCGCTTTATCGGCCTTTCCGCCACCGTGGCGGAGCCGATGGATTTGCGCCGTTACCTCGCACCGCAGGGGCAAGGCGAACCGCCTGCCGGCCTCATCACGGTCGAAGGCGGAGCAAAACCGGATATCGCCATTCTGCAGACGGAAGAACGCATCCCATGGTCGGGCCATTCGGCAAGCTATGCCATGAAGGATTTGTACCCGGCGCTGAAAGAGCACCAGACAACGCTGATCTTCGTCAACACCCGCTCGCAGGCGGAGAGGATTTTCCAGGAACTCTGGACCATCAATGATGACAATCTGCCCATCGCGCTGCATCACGGCTCGCTGGATGCCGGCCAGCGCCGCAGGGTGGAAGCGGCCATGGCGGAAAACAAGTTGCGCGCCGTCGTCGCCACATCCACGCTCGATCTCGGCATAGACTGGGGCGATGTTGATCTCGTCGTGCATGTCGGCGCGCCGAAGGGGGCGAGCCGCCTTGCCCAGCGCATCGGCCGTGCCAATCACCGAATGGACGAGCCGTCAAAAGCGATACTCGTTCCCGCCAACCGTTTCGAGGTGATGGAGTGCCGGGCAGCACTTGATGCAAACTACATCGGCGCACAGGATACGCCGCCGATCGCCGAAGGCGCGCTCGATGTTCTCGCCCAGCATGTGCTCGGCATGGCTTGCGCCGAACCTTTCGATGCCGACGAGCTCTATCGTGAAGTAACGAGCGCTTCGCCCTATGCGGATTTGCCGCGCGCCACCTTCGACCGGGTGGTGGATTTTACCGCGACAGGCGGTTATGCGCTGCGCACCTATGAGCGCTACGCCCGTATCCGCCAGATGAAGGATGGCCGCTGGCGCGTCTCCAATCCTGCGGTTGCGCAGCAATATCGCCTGAACCTCGGCACCATCGTCGAGGCGGCGGAACTGAATGTCCGCATGGTCAAGCGCAATGCCAGGGGCACGGTCGGCCGCGGCGGCATGTCACTCGGTAAGGTCGAGGAATATTTCCTCGAACAGCTGGTGCAGGGCGATACATTCCTGTTTGCCGGCAAGGTGCTGCGCTTCGAGGGTATCAGGGAGAGCGAATGTCTGGTGTCGCAGGCCTTCTCCATGGATCCGAAAATTCCCTCCTATGCCGGCGGCAAGTTTCCGCTTTCCACCTACCTCGCGGATCAGGTGCGCTCCATGCTCGCCGATCCTGCCCGCTGGCACGCGCTTCCGGATCAGGTGCGCGACTGGCTGGCGATCCAGAAGGAAAAATCGATCATTCCGAAGCGCGACGAGTTGCTGGTCGAGACGTTCCCCTTTCGCAAACGCTTCTTCATGGTCATGTATCCCTTCGAGGGACGGCTGGCGCACCAGACGCTCGGCATGCTTCTGACGCGGCGGCTGGAACGGGCCGGCGCAAAACCCATGGGTTTCGTCGCCACCGATTATTCGCTCGCCATCTGGGCCATGGAAGATATCGGCAGGCGGCTGAAATCACGCCGCCTGTCGCTGGCAGACCTTCTTGATGAGGATATGCTGGGCGATGATCTGGAGGCGTGGCTGGATGAATCCTTCATGCTGAAGCGCACTTTCCGCAATTGCGCCGTCATTTCCGGCCTTATCGAGCGCCGCCATCCCGGCAAGGAAAAGACCGGCCGGCAGGTCACGGTCTCCGCCGATCTTATTTATGACGTTCTTCGCAGCCATGAGCCGGACCATATCCTGCTGGAAGCAACACGGCGCGATGCGGCGGCGGGGCTTTTGGATATTGGCCGTCTTGGCGATATGCTGAAGCGAATCAAGGGGCACACCACCCACCGCGCGCTGGAGCATGTCTCGCCGCTTGCCGTTCCGGTCATGCTGGAAATCGGTCGCGAGACGGTGGCGGGCGAGGCGATGGACGATGTGCTGGCCGAGGCCGCCGACGAATTGATCGCCGAGGCCATGTCCTGAAACGGCGGACTGGAATAAGGGAACGAAGGTAAGTGTTGAGCCGGCTGACACTGAGCGACCGATTTTCGAACGGCTTCGAATGCCTTGGCAGCGAAACCGCCGTGAATGGTGTCGCCGCCTGGTGCGATCCTTTGGGCGGGCTTTACCTGCCGGACCTGTCGCTGCTCGTGGTCTCCGACCTGCATCTGGAAAAGGGTGCCGCCTTCGCCCGGCGCGGGCGCATGCTGCCGCCCTATGACACCATCGCCACTCTTAAAATCCTGTCCTCCCTCGTCAGCCGCTACGATCCGAAGATCGTCGTCAGCCTCGGCGACAATTTCCACGACCGCGTCGGGTCAGAGCATCTGTCGCCCATGTTGCGCGAACTCATTCGCGAGATGGCGCATGGCCGCGAATGGATATGGATCAACGGCAACCACGATCCTGATGGCACGGTCGATCTGCCGGGCTCTTCTGTGGATGAGATGTTTTACGGCAACCTCACCTTCCGCCACGAGCCGAAGCTGGGTGATGCCGCCGGCGAAATCGCCGGGCATCTGCATCCCTCCGCCACGGTTCGCCGTCGCGAAAAGACGGTCCGGCGGCCCTGCTTCGCCACGGATGGCGCGCGTCTGTTGATGCCGGCTTTCGGGGTGATGAGTGGCGGGCTGGATTTGCGCCACAAGGCCATGCGTGGCCTGTTCGATCATGCGGCGCTCGTCGCGCATCTGATGGGACGGGACCGCATCTATTCGGTGCGGTTCTCAAATCTGCTCGGCTGAGAGTATCGTCGTCGTTATCTCTTTGTCTTTACGCATTGTCCGGACGTAAAACCGCTACGCACTTTTGACGGAAATGCTCTATTGCCGGTAAACCAGCACCGGTATCTTCGAATTCTTCAGCACCTTTGCCGTGACGCTGCCGAGCAGCATCTCGATAAAGCTCCTGCGCCGGTGCGAGGCCATGGCGATGAGGTCGCAGCCGGTCCTGTCGGCAATTTCGATGATCGCCTCGTCCGGCCGTCCCGCCCGCGCCAGCAGCGCCTCGCAATCCAGCCCCATCGACGCCGCATGCGCCTGGGTGTCCCTGAGAAGATGCTCCGCCTCCTCGCAACGGTGGAATTCTTCTTCGGCAATGGCGGCAATGTCTTCGACGTCGCTCGCAATCACGTGAAAGGGTTCCGATACCGTCACGACGGTCACCTTTGCGCCTGCCTCCCTGGCGAGAGCGAACCCTTGGTCGATTGCGATCTGCGCCAGCGGCGAGCCATCGGTGGGAATGAGAATGTGCTTGAACATGACATTTCTCCTTTTCATCCCGGTCACAACCGCGCTGGCCGCCACTGTCTGGGTGCGAGGTTGTAACGTCTTGAATTTTACCGCAAACCGTTAAAGGAAGCGAATGCTATCTTTGCCGCTGCGGGCGGCAAACGCTCTCTTTTTCGCGATGAAAAAGCGGTCAGTCCTTGCGGAAGATGATGCTGGCACCCCAGCCGGTCACGACGGCCAGCAGAACGCAGAGCGCGCCGTAGGCAAGCGGCGTCTGATGCGCGGCATCGGTGATGGCCTGTTCCATGCCCGTCTTGACGACACGCAGTTTCAGCTCGCGCTGGGCGATGAATTTGCCGCTCTTGAACAGATAGGCACGGGCCGTGTGCACGCCGTTCGGCACGTTGGCGGGCAGGCGAAGCGTCGCCCAGAACAGACCGGTGCGTTCAAGTCTCACCCCGGTCGTGTCATTGCGATAGATGCCGCTGGAAAGCTTCAGGCGCCGATAGGCCTCCTGAAAATCGAAGACATTATCGGGTACGCCGGAAAACACCGCGCTTTTGAGCGACAGATGATCGACGCCCAGCCCCATGGCCCGCAAGGTGCCTGGCGAGGCGATATCCGTTATGTCACGCGTGCTGGCCATGGAATAGGATTCCGGCAACGGCGTGAAGGTGATCGCACTGGTATTGATCCAGATGCCCGCAACACGCTGCTTCTTGCGCACGGTCATATAGTCGGTAGGCCCTTCGAGCGTGACGACAATGTCATACTGGCCGATCGCCAGCAGCAGCTGGTCGGTATTGTTCAGCGCGCCGAAGAGGGTGAAATCCGCACCGCGAAAATCGGAGGCGATGGGAATTTCCGTCGTCGATGCGCCGATTTCGATATTTTCCAGCAATGACCGCTGCTGCGTACCGGGAGGCAGGGCAAGCGGCGGCGTCTGTGCGGAGGCCATGCTCCCAAAGGCAAGGCAGGGTAAGATCAGAAGGGCGGCGATGAGCAGGCGAGAGGTCAATAGCCCAGCCCTCCCACGGCAACCGAAAACAGGTCTTCCGGGCGCACCACCAGCGAGACCGCAAGGCGAAGGGCGACCGCGAGGACAAGAAGGGCAAGAAGCGCGCGCAACTGTTCGCCGCGCAGTTTCTGCCCGACGCGCACGCCATATTGCGCGCCGATGACGCCCGCCACCATCAGGATGAAGGCCAGCACCACATCGACGGAATAGTTGGTCGCCGCCTGAACGATGGTTGTGTAGGCGGTGACGAAAATGATCTGGAACAGCGATGTACCGACGACGACATTGGTCGGGATGCGCAGAAGATAGATCATCGCCGGCACCATGATGAAACCGCCGCCGACACCCATGATCGAGGTGAGGATACCGATGCCGAAACCAAGGGTGACGATCGGAATGATGCTGAGATAGATCTTCGATTTCTTGAACCGCATCTTCAGCGGCAGGCGATGCACCCAGTTGTGATGGCCCGGCCGGCGCAGCGTCACGGTTTCGTTGCGGGCGGCGCGGCGCAGCGCTGAAATGCTCTCCTTCAGCATCAGCCCGCCAACGGTGCCGAGCAGGATGACATAGAGCAGCGAAACGATGAGATCGAGCTGGCCGATGCTGCGCAGGAAGGAGAATATCCACACACCGACCGTCGCCCCGACCAGGCCGCCAACAAGCAGCACACTGCCGAGCTTGATATCCAGCGTGCCGCGCCGGAAATGGGTGATCGAGCCGGAGACCGAAGAGGCAACCACCTGGTTAGCACCCGTCGCCACGGCCACTACTGGCGGGATATTGTAGAAAATCAACAGCGGGGTGATCAGAAAGCCACCGCCCACGCCGAACATTCCGGAAAGAAAACCGACGGCCGCGCCCATGCCGAGAATGATGAAAATGTTCACCGACAGTTCTGCGATCGGCAGATAGACAGTCACGGCTCGGACCTCGGGCAAATGGTTCCGGGCGGCAGGGCTTGTCCGGGTGAGGGGGCCGCGCCGCGATTTACACTTTCTGTCTGAAAAGACCGGGCATGGCCCAGCCTTCATCCGTCATGCCCGTGAGGGCCTGACGTGTCAACATTCAACGGTAAATACGTTGATAATTTGGAAAGATAGCGGCTGTGTGTCGATGGCCAGCCACATTCCTGCGCCGAGTGGTGCGAAAGCGGCCAAGGGGGCCGCTTCACCGGTTCCGGAAGGCTTACTTGTTGCGGGCAAGCAGCGCAGTCACCAGTTCGTTGGTGATGCGCCCGTCAGGTGCCTGGCCGACGGATTTCTGGAAATCCTTGATGGCGGTGACAGTGTTCTTGCCGAGCTTGCCATCCGGCTGACCGGCATCGAAACCGTTCTTGTTCAGGATCGCCTGAATGTTGCGGATCGCCTTCTCCATGTCCACGGAGGCGGTCTTCACACCTTCCTTGCCAGCCCATTCTTCAGGCGGGTTGACGCTGTTGGTGTCTTCCGAAAGTGGCTTGACCTTCCATGCGTCCACCTTGGCCTTGGCGCTCTGAAGCTGCTGCGGGTTCATGGCTCCCGCAACTTCGTCACGCTTCTGGGCGGCGTCCGCGTCGCCATCCTTGGCGGCAATCGCGAACCACTTGTAGGACTCCTCGATATCCTGCTTCACGCCGCTGCCGCGGGCATAGAGAATGGCGAGGTTGAACTGGCTGTCACGCACACCGAGTTCCGAAGCCTTGATGAACCACTGCGCCGCAGCGGTGAAATCCGGCTGGCCGGCTGCGTCGGATGCGAGCAGGACCGCGAGATTGTGCATGGCGCCGGCATTGCCCTGTTCAGCGGCCAGCGTGTAGTAGCGCTTGGCCTCGGAAAGGTTGCGCTCCACACCGTTCGCCTTCTCGTAAAGATTGGCAAGACGGTATTGCGCAGGCGCCAGGCCACGATCCGCCGCCAGCTTGTACCATTTCGCCGCTTCCGCACGGTCGGCGGTAACTCCACGACCTTCGGTATAACGTGCGGCGATCTCAAACAGCGCCTGCGTTTCGCCCTTGGCGGCCGCTTCGGCCAGTGATGCGGGCTCGATGCCGGCGGGAACCACGATTGCGTCCTGCGGTGGAACAACGGTGGTGACAGTTTGCGTCGGAGCCTGCGTTTCGCTCTTTGCGACTGTGTCTGGCGTTGTCGGATCCACCACCGGCGCATCGGCAACCGGCGGCTCGTCTGCGAGCGGTGCGCCGCCAATGGTGCGGGTATCGATGATGTTCTGCGCCGGCGCAGTATTCTCGATGCTGTCGGCCGATGCCGCCTGCTCGGGATCGATGGCGAGATCGGAGGGGATGGTCACGGCCTTGTCGCCGGTTTCAGGAAGTGCCGAGACCGGTGCATTGTCCATCTTCTGCTCGATGACAGGTGCCGGGGCTTCCGCGCCGCCGATCAGCGTCTTGACGAGCGGCATGGCCATCATGGCGAGAAGAATGGCGCCGATACCAAGCAGCAGCGGGCGACGATAGCGCGACAGCGCCGAGGCGTCGGCCTTACGGCTCTTCTTGCCGGTTTCGAGCTTCTCCGGCGATGTTTCCATGGCCGCAGCCTGTGCTGCGCGGCGGGCGGCGGCAATGAAATCCGTCCGTCCTTCAGCATCTACGGCCTTGCCGCTGGCAGCCACCTGGCTGGCGCGCACGCGTTCCAGTATCTTCTTGATGTCAGGTGCGCCCGAGCCCGGCTCCAGAAGTTCGTTTTCCTGGCCCGCGGGCAGAACGTCGATAGGGTCGAGCGACGGAGCCGGCTCCACTTGCGTGCGGGCAGAGGAGGCCGAGACCGGCTCTTCAGCGGTTTTGACGGTCTTTGCCGTACTGGTCTTGAACCGTTTCGTCAGGCCGGCAAGCAGGCTCTTCTTTTCCGCCTTGGCGGGTTTTGCGGCGGCAGGCGGCACAACAGCCAGTGCATCCGCTTCGTTTTCGTCGGCGTCGAGAATGGCCTGTTCTTCAGCGATGTAACCTTCTTCCGGGAAGATGGCGGCTGGCATCGCCACTTCTTCGCGGGCGGGCGTGACCATAGGCTGCGCGACCCTGCGGGGCGCGGCCTCTTCGCGGTAGGCGGGAGCGTTGTCCAGGCTGTCGAGACGGCCGGCAATCTGCACCAGCGTCTCATGCAGCGCCTCAAAAGTGCGATGCGTGCGCTCTTCGGTATTGCGGCTCAAGGCTTCGAGGCTGCGCAGATCGGTTGCGAGATCGGTCAGCATCGTCATGTCGGCGAGGTTTGCGCCCGCCGAGAGATTGTTGCGCGTATAGGCGTCCAGAACCGCTTCGGCAGCCTGCCGTGCAGCTTCGATGATATATTCATCGTTAGACGCCATATAGTCCTCGATCGCCGCCATGCGGGCATCGAGTTCCGGGGACATGCCTGCCGCCTGCATCTGCATCGGCTGGCTGATCAGCGTCGAAAGATGGGCGATCTGGTTTTCGAGGCTCGTGAGCGCGCCGTTATCGGCGGGGGCGGCATGGGCGGTCTCGTCGAGACGCGCCGCGATATTGCCGAGCCGCTCTTCCAGGCGCGAAAAGGCGCTTTCGCTGAGGCCCGATGCCGGCTGCGGCTGGCTGTAGCGATAATCCAGGTCTTCAATGCGGCGCGACAGCGTATCGAGCCGTTCTGCCAGACCGTCATTGACGGCGCCATGATCCAGCGCATCGATCTTGCGGGAAATGTCGCTGAGGAAGGATGTCAGTTCCGCCTGCTGCGAGGGGCGCTGCGACCGCTCCAGCAGCAGCGAAAGCTGGTCCAGCCGCTCATGCAGCTGGGCGGCGTCGCGGGCGGTGCTGAGTTCGTCGATCTTGCCGGACAGCGCTTCAAGGCGGGCAGTCAGGTCCATCGCCGGCTCGGGTTTGGCGGCGGCAAGGCGGTTGATGTCGCCGAGCTGTTCGGCAAGGCCGTTCAGACGGGTTTCCAGCCGCTGCGCCAGCGCATTATCCGTCGTCTGCGTGTTGGAGCGGGTATTGGTCGCGGCAATGGCACGGCTGATTTCGTCCAACCGCTGGTCGAGACCGGAAAACTGTTCGGTAAAGGCGGCCTCATTGGGCTGCATATGCTTACCGAGCTGCTCCACGGCGCTGGCAATCGCAATCAGCTTTTCCTCGAGGACACGCACGGCAGGATTGTTGCTCATGCCGCCAAGCTGGGTCTTGATGTCATCGAGACGATAGGCGAGCGACACGATCTCATCCTGCAATGAGTTCGTATCAAAACCGCGCAACGTGTCTTCCACATTGTTCCAGCGGCTTTCGATCCGGTGCACGCTGTCTTCGCGCGCAAGCTGGTCGATGGTGAGGCGCAGGTCCTCGAACTCGTTGCGCAGCCCGTAGGCGTCAGGAGATGCGAGGTTGCCAAGCTGGTCGATGCTGCCCGCAAGCCGGGCGATGTCGTCGCGCAGATCGCCGATGAACTGCTGATCTTCCGCCACCGCGCGGATATTGCGGATTTCTGCGCGCAGCCCCTGCGCTTCGCGGGCCACGCCCTCGGAAATATCGTGCTTCAGCTCGTGGCGAAGGTTGACGAGCGCCTGCGCGATCTCCTGCAGGGCGGCGTCATTACGCTGCGGTTCCTGATAGGGCGGAATGGAACGTGCGCGCGGAGCGGGGTTGGCCGCCGCGTTCTGAACGTTCGGCCGATATTCCGGTGCAAGTGGGCGGGTAATTGTCCGTTCCGGACGCGCAACGGGTTCCTGCGGGCGCTGGAAGCTCGCCTCGAGAAGGCGCTGGCGCTGGCGGATTTCGTTGACGGGGTCAAGTTGCGGCGGGGTAACCGTGGCGCGTGGTTCGCGTGGCGCGGCATAAGCCTCGCCTTTCGGCTCGGGCGCGGGGCTCGGGCGCGGCTCGCGCGGAAACTTCTGGCTCATCAGCCCTTCAATACGGGCTTCAAGGCCTTCAATGGTGCGATTGAGAGCATCAAGAGACGACCTGTCGCTTGGCTGTTGGTTATTCGATCGCAATCCGTTCATCTTCTCGCTCGCTTCGCTTCCGCCCGCTATGCCCGGTTGTTGTCGCGACGTTGCCTGCCTGTGCATGCTGTCGCTGCAACATGCAGCAATTCCAGAGCCGGTATTCGCCCCCTTGGAGGAAAATGCGCCGATGAACGAAGCAGTTACCTCTTGTCGGAGAATTCACGAAACGTGGTAAAGAAGTGGTTAACTATGGTTGGAATTTTTTAACTTTTGTGGCGCGGGGGTAGGCCGCACCGGGTTGAGCAGCCATTTGCCAGCAGAGGATTGGCGATATCCATTGAAATTTATTTGACGTTTACGCGCACGTCAAATATTGTCATCCCATATCCGCCGGATTGTCTCCGGCACCACGATGCGGAGGAACATCGGTAATGCCTGTTTACAAGGCCCCAGTCAAAGACACGCTTTTTATCCTGAACGACGTTCTTGGCCTCGAGCGGTATAACAACCTGCCCGGCTTTGAAGATGCAACCCCTGACATGATCGAGGCCATTACCGGCGAGGCTGCAAAGCTCGCCGAAGAACGGCTTTTCCCGCTCAACCTTTCCGGCGATCAACAGGGTTGCAAGCGCGCCGATGACGGCTCGGTTTCGGTGCCTGAAGGTTTCAAGTCCGCTTATGACGCCTATTGCGAGGGCGGCTGGATCGGCCTTGCCGTTCCCCAGGAGTTCGGCGGGCAGGGCCTGCCCTATACGCTGCATGCGGCGATCGGCGAATATATGTCGTCCGCCAACCTGTCGCTGATGATGTATCCCGGCCTGACGCAGGGCGCCATCGCTGCCGTCCTCGTGCACGGCACGCAGGAGCAGAAGGAAACCTATCTGCCGAAGATGGTGGAAGGCACATGGTCCGGCACCATGAACCTGACCGAACCCCATTGCGGCACCGATCTTGGCCTGCTGCGCACCAAGGCGGTGCCACAGGGCGACGGCAGCTACAAGATTTCCGGCCAGAAGATCTTCATCTCCGCCGGCGAACATTCCATGACTGACAATATCGTTCATCTGGTGATCGCCCGCATCGAAGGCGCGCCGGAAGGCACCAAGGGCATTTCGCTGTTCATCGTGCCGAAGTTCCTCGTCAAGGAAGATGGTACACTCGGCGAGCGCAACGGCGTCACCTGCGGTGCGATCGAGCACAAGATGGGCATTCACGGCAACGCCACCTGCGTCATGAACTATGATGACGCGACGGGTTATCTGCTGGGCGCGGAGAACAAGGGCCTGTCGGCCATGTTCGTGATGATGAACGAGGCGCGCCTCGGCGTCGGCCTGCAGGGTCTTTCCGTTGGCGAGATCGCCTACCAGAACGCGGTGGAATATGCCCGTGACCGCATTCAGGGCCGCTCGCTTTCGGGTGCGAAATTCCCCGACAGGAAGGCCGATCCGATCATCGTGCACCCGGATATCCGCCGCACGCTGATGACCATCAAGGCCTATAACGAGGCCGGCCGCGCCTTCCTTCTGTGGACCGCGCTGCAATCCGACATCGCGCACCGTGCCGCCGACGAAAAGCAGCGCCAAGTGGCAGACGATCTGCTCGGTCTTGTGACGCCGATCCTGAAGGGTGTTTTGACCGACAAGGGCTTCGACCACGCCGTGATGGCGCAGCAGGTCTTCGGCGGTCACGGTTACATCGAAGAACATGGCATGAGCCAATATGTCCGCGATGCGCGTATCACCATGATCTATGAGGGTGCCAACGGCATTCAGGCGCTCGATCTGGTGGGCCGCAAGCTCGGCATGAATGGCGGCCGCGCCGTGATGGCGCTGTTCAAGGAAATCGGCGATTTCTGCGAGGAAAACCGCGCCGACGAAAAGCTTGCCCTTTACACCAAGGGCCTGAAGAAGGGCTTGAACGACCTGCAGGCCGCAACCATGTGGTTCATGCAGAACGCCATGGCGAAACCCGACAATGCCGGTGCCGGCTCGACCGACTATATGCATCTCTTCGGCATCGTGGTGCTGGGCTATATGCAGGCGCGCATGGCGAAAGCCGCCAGCGAAGCGCTTGCAGCAGGCAGCGCTTCGGACGAGGATTACCTCAAGACCAAGCTTGTCACGGCGAAGTTTTACATGGAGCGCATCATGCCGGAAACGGCGCTGCGCAAGGCCCGCATCGAAACCGGCGCGGACACCATGATGGAACTGGCTGCGGAAGCATTCTGAGAAGGTTGGCGTTTAGAGCATTTCCAGGAAAAGTGCGCAGCGGTTTTCCGTCCGGACAATGCGTAGAAACAAAGAGATAGAGCATTGAAGGTGATCTTTTCACCGGAAATGCTCTAACCCGCAGGGAGAGAAACAATGACCGACGTATTTATCTACGACCATGTCCGCACCCCGCGCGGACGCGGCAAGAAGGATGGCAGCCTGCATGAGGTGCCTTCCGTTCGCCTTGCCGCCAAGACGCTGGAAGCGATCCGCGACCGTAACGGGCTCGACACCTCTGCCGTCGACGACATCATCATGGGCTGCGTCGATCCTGTCATGGATGCCGGTGCCGTGATCCCGAAGGCCGCCGCCTTCGAGGCCGGTTATTCCAACAAGGCGCCGGGCATGCAGATCTCGCGCTTCTGCGCCTCGGGTCTCGATGCCATCAACTTCGCGGCCGGCAAGGTCAAGGCGGGGTCCGACGATATCGTCATCGCCGGCGGCGTCGAAAGCATGTCACGCGTCGGCATGGGCATGTCGGGTGGGGCTTGGTACATGGACCCTTCGGTCAACTTCCCGGCCTTCTTCATGCCGCAGGGCGTATCGGCCGATCTCATTGCCACCAAGTATGGTTTCTCCCGTGACGATGTCGACGCCTATGCCGTCGAAAGCCAGAAGCGTGCGGCGCATGCCTGGGAAAAGGGCTATTTCAACAAGTCGGTCATTCCGGTGAAGGACTCAAACGGCCTGACGATCCTTGATCGTGACGAGCACATGCGCCCCGGCACGGACATGCAGGCGCTGGCCTCGCTCAATCCTTCCTTCCAGATGCCGGGTGAAATGGGCGGTTTCGAAGCCGTTGGCATCATGGCGCATCCGGAAGTGGAGCGGATCAATTACGTGCACCACGCGGGCAATTCGTCCGGCATCGTCGATGGCGCGGCCGCCGTGCTGGTTGGCTCGAAGGCGGGTGGCGAGGCGATGGGCATCAAGCCCCGCGCCCGAATCAAGGCTTTCGCCAATATCGGCTCCGACCCGGCGCTGATGCTGACCGGCCCGGTGGATGTGACCGAGAAGCTCCTGAAAAAGACCGGCATGAAGCTTGCCGATATCGACCTTTTCGAACTCAACGAGGCCTTCGCCGCGGTGGTCCTGCGTTACATGCAGGCCTTCGAAATCGACCACAACCGGATGAACGTCAATGGCGGCGCCATCGCCATGGGCCATCCGCTGGGTGCAACCGGCGCGATGATCCTCGGCACGGTGCTGGATGAGCTGGAGCGGCGCGATCTCAACACCGCGCTCGTCACGCTTTGCATCGGCGCTGGCATGGGCACGGCGACCGTCATCGAGCGGGTTTGAGAGGCTTCGGCTGATACCGCAACGGTTCCTCCGTCATCCTCGGGCTTGACCCGAGGATCTATCCCCGGTGCTTGGATCCTCGGGTCAAGCCCGAGGATGACGGAGAAAGCGAAGCGGCCATTAAGATTCAGGGAAGAGGAATCCCAAATGAGCACTTACACCAATTTCACCATCGAGACGGACGCAGACGGCATTGCCCTCGTCACCTGGGACATGCCGGAAAAATCCATGAACGTCTTCACCTCTGAGGTGATGGACGAGCTGAACGCCATTCTTGACGCAACCGTCGCCGACAGTGCCGTCAAGGGCGTTGTCTTCACGTCAGGCAAGAGCACCTTTTCCGGCGGCGCCGATCTTTCGATGATCAAGTCGATGTTCTCCTTCTACAATGATGAGAAGACGAAGAACCCGGATCAGGCGGCGGCAAAGCTGTTCGAACTGGTTGGCCGCATGACGGGCCTGTTCCGCAAGATCGAGACCAACGGCAAGCCTTGGGTTTCCGCCATCAACGGCACCTGCATGGGCGGCGCGTTTGAGCTGTCGCTTGCCTGCCACGGCCGGGTCGCCTCCAGCGCCAAGAACCTCAAGATCGCCCTGCCGGAAGTCAAGGTCGGCATCTTCCCTGGCGCCGGCGGCACCCAGCGCGTGCCGCGCCTGACGGATGCGCAATCGGCACTGCAGATGATGACCACCGGCCAGTCGCTGACCGGCGCGCGCGCCAAGGCCATGGGTCTGGTGCATCAGGTGGTGGAGCCAGGTGAGCTGGTCGCAACCGCCAAGCAGATGATCAAGGACGGCCTGAAGCCGGTCGCACCCTGGGATGAAAAGGGCTTCAAGGCCCCCGGCGGCGGCATCTGGACGCCTGCCGCAGCCCAGCTCTGGCCCGCCGCTCCGGCCATCCTGCGCCGTGAAAGCGCCGGCAATTATCCGGCCGCCCTCGCCATCCTCAAATGCGTCTATGAAGGCCTGCAATTGCCCTTCGACACGGCGCTGAAGGTGGAGCAGCGTTATTTCACCGAAATCCTTCGCTCGAAGGAAGCCTTCGGCATGATCCGCTCGCTGTTCATTTCCATGCAGGAACTGGGCAAGGGCGCGCGCCGCCCGGCCGGCCAGCCGAAGACGGAGTTCAAAAAGGTCGGCGTTGTCGGCGCGGGCTTCATGGGCGCTGCCGTGGCTTATGTCACCGCAGCTGCCGGCATCCCCGTCGTGCTGGTGGATCGCGATCAGGAAGCCGCCGACAAGGGCAAGGGCCATTGCGAGGAAAGCGTTAAGGCGGCCATCGGCAAGGGCAGGCTGACGCAGGATGAGGGCAAGGCCCTGCTCGACCTCGTCACCCCGACGGCGGATTACAAGGCGCTCTCCGATGCCGATCTCGTCATCGAGGCCGTCTTCGAAGACCGCGATGTCAAGAAGACCGTCATCGAGGCCGTGGAAGCGGTGCTTCCTGAAGGTGCGATCTTCGCCTCCAACACCTCCACGTTGCCGATCACCGGGCTTGCGAAGAACTCGAAGCGCCCGGCGGATTTCATCGGTATCCACTTCTTCTCGCCGGTCGAGAAGATGATGCTGACGGAAGTGATCCTCGGCAAGGAAACCGGCGACAAGGCGCTCGCCGTCGCGCTGGACTATGTGGCGAAGATCAGGAAGACCCCGATCGTCGTCAACGATACGCGCGGCTTCTTCGTCAATCGCTGCGTGCTGCGTTATATGGCGGAAAGCTACGATATGCTGATCGAAGGCGTGCCCGCCGCCATGATCGAAAATGCCGCGAAATTCGCCGGCATGCCGGTCGGCCCGCTGGCGCTGAACGACGAGGTGGCCATCGATCTTTCCTACAAGATCCTGAAAGCCACCGTCGCCGATCTCGGCGAAAAGGCCGTCGATCCGCGCCATATGGAGCTGGTGAAGAAGCTGGTGGAAGGCGAGGGCCGCTTCGGCCGCAAGAACGCCAAGGGCTTCTACGACTATCCACAAAAGCCCGCCAAGAAATCCCTCTGGCCCGGCCTGAAGGACCTTTATCCGCAGCAGAAGCCTGAAGCGGTGGATATGGAGGTGCTGAAACAGCGCTTCCTCGTCACCGTGGCACTGGAGGCCGCCCGCACGGTGGAAGAAGGCATCGTTACCGATCCGCGTGAGGCCGATGTCGGCTCCATCCTCGGTTTCGGTTTCGCGCCCTATACCGGCGGCGCGCTTTCCTACATCGACGGCATGGGCGTGAAGAACTTCGTGGCACTCGCCGAAAAGCTCAGCGAGACCTACGGCCCGCGCTTCAAGCCGACGCCGCTCCTGAAGGACATGGCCGCCAAGGGCGAAACCTTCTACGGTCGCTTCGATCCCTATGCCAGCGCCGCCAAGGCGGCATGAGGCTTCCGGTCAGATCAGTAAACAGGCCCTCCGGGGCCTGTTTTTTTTGAGCCGAATATACCGCGCTGATCGCTTTCGGTGCATCCTTTGCCCAGCTGGGGCGTTGAAAGGGCGAGACCGGGCAAAGACGCCCGCCGCCGCAATTCAGCACGCCCCAGGAGATAGCGATGAAAGCACCACTGCGATCCCACGGTTTCGACAAGCCCACGGACCTCGACGACCATCTGGCAGAGCTGGACGAAGAGGCTGAAGCGACAGCCGCGGAAGCAAAGACGGAAAAAACCACGGTCAAAAGGACGCGTGCTGCCAATACCGTCGATCCGTCGCTGCGCGCCGAACTGGAAGAGCTTCGCAGAGAGGTCGACAAGATCCGCCGCGATATCAAACGGCTGGAGGCGGCCCAGCATTCCCGCCACAGACCCGCACAGGCTCACCATGAAAGAGACCGCGAGAATTCCCGCCTGATGACGGTGGTGCGCTCCGTCGCCGTAACCTCGCTTGCCAGCCGCATCTTCGCTTCCTCGCCCGTCATGGCGGCGCTGGTGGCCGTTGTGCCCATCGCGCTTGGCCTTGCCGCACGGCGCAGCGAAGCGGCCTAGCTGCCGCCTGCGGTGCCGTTATGCCGGGCAGGATCGGCTGGCGCCGAACCCGGGTAGCGGCCGGATGCTGCAAGGCGCGACACATGGTCGATAACGGGTTTTCCGCCGCAATCCGGCCTGCACCGGGCAGACATTCCAGCCATCCACAGCCCCTGTGAAAAAACTGTCAAAAAACTTCGCGATGGCGCTTGCCATGTCCGAACAAGATGTTATAACCCCGCTCACTTTCGGGGCGCAAAACAGTCCCGCCCGCCAAAAGCGGAGGTTCTTCAAGGACCTGAAGTGCCCGGATAGCTCAGTTGGTAGAGCAGCGGATTGAAAATCCGCGTGTCGGTGGTTCAAATCCGCCTCCGGGCACCATTCTAAGCCCTTATTATGCCTATCTTTTTCCATCATCTGCCGCTTTCCGTTTAGCATTAGTTTGACAAACTTTTTCTCAAAGTTTGACAGACTTCGTTTTTCGTTTGTTCAGTTCGGCCTCAAAATCGGCCACCGCGCTCTGTGCCTGTTTCGACCTGTCGGCGCGGCGAGAATAGTGCTTCGCCATGGCTTCGGTCGCGTGACCCAAGACAAGGGCGATAGTCGCGTTATCGCGGCCCATTTCCGCGAGGATCGTACCAACGGTGTGGCGGAGTCCCTTAAGCGTCAGGCCCGGTTGAATAGCGCCAGCCTCTTCAAGCTTCTTCTTGATCCGGTCCCAATTCGTGCTGAAACCATTGTACGTCCACGGCTGGCCCCGACTGCTGGCGCAGAGAGTAATGGCGCTGTGGATTGGCGAAGCCTCCAGCGCCTCTTTGACTGGCGCGAACAACGGTAGGTAGACCGGTTGGCCGGTCTTGTTGCGGCGGGTGTCGATGCCCGCATTTGAAATAGCCGTCTTCGGCAGCGCCAAAGCGTCCTGCGGATCAAGGCCGTAGAACATCATAAGGCTGAACGGCAGAAGCATATGGGGCGGCAGCGCCGCCAAGACCGCCTCGCGCTCCGCATCCGTCCATGGCCGGTTCGCGTCTGGAAGGTCTTTCGGGCGTTCCGCTAGGCTGACGTGTTCAACCGGGTTTTCCTTCACGTACTCGTATTCCATGCCCCATGCGAAGATGATGGACAGGACAGAACGGACGTAATTTGCGAAGCGAAACTTATGCTGTTGTTCGGCTTGATCGCGGATTTTTGCGACACGGCCCCGCGTAAACCAGTCAAGGGGCTGGTCATCAATCGGCTGGAGCCAGTCGAAAACCTTCTGATAGTCGGACTGCGTGCGCGGCGCGCGCTTCTGAAACTTTGGGCTGGCGCGATACTTTTTGATGAGCATGCCGAGCGTTCCCGGCTTCGCTGCCTTGACCTCATACAGCTTATTGATGCGATGCACTTCCATGTCGAAGGCGAGGCTGTAGACCTCGAATTTCTGGCAATCGATTTTGTGGCCGGTCGCACGGTGATAAGCGCGCCAACGAAACGGGGGTTTCTTGTCGCGCTGGATTTTCCAACCGGCGTATTTATTTACCCGCTTTTCGCGCGCCGTCGCCATCAGCGCGTCCCGCCGAGCTTGCCGATAATGTCATCATCGGCGGCATCCGTCCCGCCCTTGAGTTCATCAAGCCACTTATCCAGATCACGCACATCGTACAGTTTCTTATCACCCGGCATGACGACTGGCGCGACGGGGCAGGTGACAGGAAAGCGCTTCTGCGGAATGCCGACATAATCAGCAGCCATCTTGGGGGACAGCATACGCGGCTGGATCACTTTGATATTAAACATGGCGGTGGTCACAGCGTCGTTTCCTTTCTTCCAATGCCGGGTTTGAGCGCCAGCACCGCGAGGTGCTGACGCATGTTTTTCGCGGCTTACTGGCCGGGGACATAGTAGGCGGCGCGCCAGTCGAGCGGGCCGCAACCGAAATCGAGGAAGCAACGGTATTCGACGCCGAGAATGTTCCAGCCGTCATTTGCGTTGATCTGCGGGCCTTCGCGATCCTGCAAGTAACCATGCATGAATGCGGGGCGCTGTGCCGGATCGGCGAAGAGATACCAGCCGGTGCCTTCAAGGCGGTTCTCGACCTCAAGGCGGAGCTTCCCGGCAAACGGGTTGGCGTCTCCGACCTTCGTTGCGGCGATCTGCGTAAGCGTCCGTTCTGCTTCCGTTTCAAGTTCAGGCCCGACAAGCAAGACAGCCGGCACGACGCCCGCCGTACCGGTCCCGTTGACGTTCTTGTGCAGGCGCATATGTTTCCGCGCCTCACCAAGCGTTTCCACGTTAAGGGCCTGACCAGCCGCGCCGATGTTGTTACGGTCGGCGTGGAAGAGCGGCTTGTTGTCCGAGAGAAGGACACCTGCCCGGTTATTGGCGAGAAGCAGATTTGCGAAAAGATTGCCTTCCACGCTGGCCGCAGAGCGACCAAACTCGGAAAGGAAATCATCGAAAGCGCCGAGATCGTCATTCACCAATGCGTTGCGGCTGATGGAGAACATCTTGGCGTAGGTGTCGACAGTAAGGGTCTGGCTTTCCTCACCGATCGTACCGTACTTGATGGAGCCGGACTGCAACAGCTTTTCCAGTTCCGGCGCTTCCCCAGGACGAATAACGGTGTGCGGGCGGAAGTCACGCACGTTGCGCTTATTGGACAGCCCCTTCAACGGAGAGGCATATACTTCGTAGCGCTGCAACAGCGTGCGATTCCCTGCCGATTCCAGAAGCAAAGGGAAATCAGACGTGGTGTGCTGCCCACGCGACGAAAGGCCAGCGAGGCGGCGATTGTCGCCAATCAACACGTCACCCACGCTCTTGTCATCCATGCCGCGCGTGGATACGCCGCGCTGTTCAAGATAACGGCGCCCGATTTCGATGGTGGAACGGCCCACAAGGGGATTGTTCTTAATTTCGGCCTTTGCGCCAAGGCGCACAGCCAGCGCGTCCACGATAAGATTGTTGGGATCATCCCCGGAACGGCTGTTGCCGGTAAAGGGATCAAGACCAACATGGCTATCGGTGGGGGTTTCCTTATCGCGGTTGTACATAAGATCGAGATATGCTTCGCGGATGGAGTTCATCGAACCGCACTTGCTGACAATCTCGTCAAACTCTTCGACCTTCACGCCCGAGCGGACAGCCGTATCGCGCATGCCGAACAAGCGCTGAGTGTCGGCAATCGAAAGACCGATGCGGCGGCGAACAGGCGTAATAACCGTGTCCTCGTCATGGCCGGTTTCGATCTCGTCTTCCAGAATGTCATCCGCCGGGTCGCGGCGGGTCGTCGTGGGCTTCCTAGCCATTTTCACATTTCCTCGAATTGTTGCGTTGGGATCGGCGGGAACGGAGACAAGGGAAATCTCTGTCGGCTCCCAGCGAGTTACGGTGATGACCGGCACGCCATTGCGCCCGGTAGATTCTTCGGCTTCCAAGATGCCGTATCCGACGCTGGCACTATGAAGCATGCCGTCACGGACCAGCGCGAGAGCGGCATTGCCGTTGTCGTTGTCGGCGAAGAGCAACTTCATGTGAAGCTTGCGATCCTCGAAGCGGGTTTCGATAACCTGCCCCAAGATATCCTTCACGCTGGTGCTGCGGTGGCTGTCCAGCACGGGCAAGTTTTTCAGGCGGGTTGCCACGACCGCCTTGCGCGTGCAGAGCAAGATTTCGTTGCCGAAATACCGGCGAACCGGCGTTTCCGTCGCCGCCACAACCCAAACCGTGCGTTCTTCCTCATTGAGCGTTTCCGACTGGAAACCCCAAGTGCGGCGAAGGCCGCTGTCAGCTTTGGCTTTGCGAAGGGCGATTGCCATTCTTAGCCCTCGTCGCTGGCGCGCAGCGCCTTGATGACACGGCGCGCAACGGCGCTGATGTTGATGGAAAGGAGGGCTTCCGCCGGTTCCTGCGTCAGCGCGTCGGTGGCCTCGAATGCGGAAGCCGCGTTTGCCTTCCAGTCGGGCAGGCTCAAGTACACCAAGTTGCTCCAGCCGTCGCCGTTTTCGGACTCGCCGTTGCCATCAACAACACACATGATGCGGTCCGGCGTGTCGTCAGCATCGAAGAAGACGGCGGCGATTGCGTTCTTGATTTCGTCCGAGTTGTTGACGATCTGGAAGGCTTCTTCCTGATCGAACCCGAAGCGGGAGAGCGTGAACGCAACACCCATCATGCAGACCTCGCGGACATCGTAGCGACGGCGCGAGCGGGGATTGTCTTCGCCGCCTTCGACCACGTGGCCGTAATCGCAAACGCCGCGCTGACGCAACATGCGGAGCGTGACCGGAACCACGCCGAGAGCCTGCGCGACAGCGCCGGAAGAGAAGATAGTTTTGAGCTTGTTCATGAGTCGCCTCTTTTGGTTACAATGATGACCAGAATGCACGAACGGTGCAGGGAGTCAATTTAGTAACATTTGTGACTCAAGGATATTTTTCACCAGAGAACGAGCGCAGCAGGTCCAGCGCGCAATCGGACGCGAGGTTACTCAAATGGTCGTTGCTCTGGAACAGATTGGCCTTGCGGTGCACATCTTCAATCGAGTTGCAGGGGAAACCTGCCAGTTCAAGAAGTGCCTGCCGCTCGGCCAGTTCTTCCGGCGTGCCATCTGGAATTGCGCCACCCTTTTCGGTGGCCACCCATGCGGCATGGGCCGTCATCCACGTTTCAATCGCGGTCTCAAGGCCGGAGAGTTTCGGGGCGGAAACGGGAACGCCGCTGCGCATTTCACGAACGACATCCATCAACTGGTCGGAAAGCTCGGTTGCGCGTTCGTCCGCCTCGCGGGCGCGCCTGACCGCATCAACAACTTGATAATCAATGTGTCGGCGCTCAGTCTCTCCGATGTAATAGAAAAGCTCAGCCCATTCTTCTTTGACGATTTCGTTTGCTTTCGTGCCGCTCAGCAAGCCCTGAAAGGCATCACAGGCGATCTCGGCGGCAGTATGCGCGTCGTGCGTGTCGCCGGTCAGCATGTCGAATTCTTTGGCGATACGGAAAAGGCGTTCGATAGCGCTTGCGCTATCCGCGGTTTTTGTATTATGTTTCATTTGCTTAATGCACCTTTCCTAGAAGGTTGAAAAGCCGATGCACGAGTTCCTAGGCTCGGTGTGCATCGGCTTTTTGCGTTTCAGACGTCTTGCTGGCGTAGATGCTCTCCAATGCGACAACTATTTCTGCGTTCATAGAACGTCGATTCATCACCGCAGCGGCTTTAATTTTCTCTTTGATCTCACTCGGTAGGCGTACCCCGAGCGGGGGAATCACACTCATTCTTCACACCTTCAATGTGACTACACTGTGAAATGACTACACACTGTAGTTATTGCGGTCAATGGAAAAATGACTACAACGTGAAGCCATGAGCACAAAGAAGCCTGTCGATGAGAAAATCTCGAATATTCCGCCCTTCGGGCTGCGGATGCTTCCTGATTTGAAAGAGAGAATTGCGCAGGCCGCCGAAAAAAGCGGGCGTTCTATGAATGCTGAAATCGTCTCGCGGCTGGAATTCACACTCGATTCCCATGTCGCGGACGAAAAAGAACTACGTTCGGTGGTCGATCAGGTGGAAGAGTACAAGCGCCTGTTGATTGAGAAGATCAATAACCAGAAGGGACAGACGGCACTCTTCAAATCGGTGTGCCACCATATCTTGAGTTACGGTGACGATATTCCGTCTGAGCTTACCAAATTCGCGGAAGAGATGCTTTCCATCTACAGCGTAGAAGCCAGCGATATCGCGACGGATGTGGAAAAGCGCTGAAACCCGTTTCCGAATGAAACGGGTAAAACCCCTTTCCATCGGAAAGGAGTAAACCACTTCCGCTTGGAGTGGTTTCGGCAAAAACCTTTCCGACTGAAAGGATTTCTCAAAACCGTTTCTAAACGAAACGGTATCAAAAAGATTTCCGGCGGAAATATTTAAACGTTTCCATCGCGAACGTTTTTAATGTTTCATCTGGAAACATTTGAAACGGCTGCGGAGGAAACGCGATGTACAGTGTTTTTGATTCATTTCTTGCGACTGACACGTGGTCCAAAAACCATCCAAACGACGAACAACGCTTCTATTTATGTCTTCAGAAAGTCGTTCGAGAGGATGATTTCAATGCCGACAACATGGGAGAGTATTTTCGCCAGTTGAAGAAAATCTCACGTGACGATGAGGATCAATATTTCAGTGACTCCATAGATGAACTCGTTGCGAAAGCTTGGGCGGTGAGAGACTACCTTAAAGTGACCGGTGAGTAACGGAGCGACATGACCAAAGATTTTATCGTCAGTCTGATTTCTTCTCAGTTTTTTCAGGCAATTGTCATTGCCATTCTGACCATATGGCTCACGCAGGTCGTGGCGGCACGTGGGAAACTGATGTGGTCGGTAAGGCACGCCCACTGGTATCGACTGCCTAGCGCGAACCAAGACGGGACTGAACTCAATATCGTCACGCAGGAATTATGGTTTAATAACGCAGGTCGTGCGGCTGTTGAAGACATTGAGATTGTGTTGAACTGGACGCCCCAACATTATGAACTTTGGACACCAAGGGAGTTTTCTCAAAACGTGCTCCCTGACGGTCGTTTGATCATCAAGGTTCCTTTTTTGTCGGCGAGCGACTGGTTTTCAATTTCGATTCTCGATGTCAAACGGCTTCCAGAAATCGTAAACGTCCGAAGCAAGAATAGTAAAACCCGCCTTATAGCGATGGAGCCCACACGGAAATTTCCAGATTACGCCTTGTGGATGTTTGCTGTCGTTTTGATAATGGGGTTGGCAACGATTATTTACTTCCTGATCTCTTTCGGAAAAATTCTTTTTGAATTGAGTGGCGCGCTGCAGTGAAAGCGTTCCGGTTTTGAACGCTTTTAAAGTAATGCTTTTTAGCCCCTGCGATATTCGAAACTTATGCAAAAGCGCGAACAAAAAAGAACAAACAGGCATATTTTCGCGAAAATCCGCGAAAACACCTAATCGGTTGTGGATAGTTACCTGCTCATAGTGCCAGAGAGACCGATTCACACACATAATGCGCATGTGCCGGAAAGCAGAGGCGTTTAGAACCGCTACCAATCTGCTTCCCGGCTACTGGCGACCCCGGAGAGGGAGGGCGGGTGCAACCGTTCCTCCCTCACGCATTTAGGGTGCTTCATTGTTTCCCAATATCAGTCAACTTCAAACCCCCATACAAAACTTTTGCAGGGTTTTTTCCGTTTTAGAATTCAAGTCGCCAACTTGGCGACTTGAAATTGGCTTCGCAAAGTTGGGGAAACGAGATCAATCCGAAAGCAGCGCTTCCATCTTGGCCGAAACCTCACCATTCAGATAATCAACCGCCGCTTTTGCCGCCGCGTTGGGGTCCGTCACGCCGGAAATATTGTTATTGACGTAGAACGTCACATTCGGCGGCTGCTGGTTTGTCACGCGAACATCCTGCGTACCATTCGGCGTATTCATTCTGTCGATAGACGATGAATCAATGCGCAAAGGGCGGTCGGGGATCTCGATGCTCGAATGCTTCCGAAAGCTGAAACCATCATTCGCTGCATCGCCTAGCCACGTCTTGCGGTTCGTCATCGTATCCCACCAGCCGGAGAAGGATTCCCCGATGCCCGGCGGCTCCCGATAGTTTTGACCGTAGACGCCTTGGAAACCTTGGCGGATACCGTATTCGCCTGCCAGCCCGAGCAACGCGGGAACGCCACCTTTCATGATGCCGCTACCCCAACCTTTTGCGGCTGATTGAAGCTCAGTCAGGATCGACGGCGGCACAGTGGGCTTGTACGGCGAACCAAGACCGGAAACGCCCGAGCTTTTTACCAATGCCCCGTCAGGCAACAGGCTTTTCGGCGGTACAGTTCCCCACGGGCCGGACGTGCCGGGCCTGCCACCGGGAATACGCGACGGGCGCGACGATCCCGGCGAGGTCGTTTTTGTTTCCGGTACGCCCGGCAGGATAGGCGGTTTATTGCCGGGGAAGATCGAGGCGATGGAGCCGACCGTTTTGAGCACGGAAAGAATGGTGCTTGCGCCGGAAAGGAGGAAGAGAGCTTTAGCCAGCTTTCTGACCGAACCCGCCAACAGCCCGATACCCGTTCCCCACGCGAAAATCTGGAAGCCGTAGCCGGACATATCCGCGAAAAACTTGGTGATAGGGTTTTCTTTGATGGCGTCGTTCAACTCGCGAATGGATTTGCCCCATTCCTTCGCCTCTACGAAAACACGCCCGAGTTTGTCGGCGGCGTTCGGATCGACGGCCCCAAAGAGATTGTCGCCGATGTCATTCATCAGTTCGCGCATCCCGCCGGTATAACCGAAGCCCTGCGCAAAGCCTTTAACGCTGGTCGTCACCTCATCGAGAATGCTGACACGATTGCCAAGCGTGTCCAGGACATCGCTGATCCCCTTCGCGCCCTCGCGGATCGTCGGCAACATGTTGTCACCCATTTCCGCAAAGACGTTCGAAGCCTTGTTGCCGAGTAGTTCCAGCACATTCTGCGTGGTGTTTGCGCGCTGGATGTACTCATTGAACGCCGAACCCGCGTATTTCGTGCGGTCGGCCACGCTCCCAAGCGCCTGATCCAGCAACTGGATGTTGCCCACCAGTGGCATGAAGGCGCTGGCCTCGTCACCGAAGAATTCGGAAAGGAGGCCCGTTTGTTGGTGCTTCGGCGCTTTTGCAATCGCGGTCAGCACCTTGCGCATGGTCCCTTTCGCGTCTTTCTGCATATCCTTGGCGATGGACGGCAGATGCAGCCCGAGTGCCTTGGCGGCGTCCCGCTGCGATTTTTTGGCGAAGTCACCACGGGTCAGCGCGCGCATGACGTTTTTCATCGCCGTTCCCGCCGTGCTGGCATCCGATCCGGCGGCAATCATGGCGCTACCCATCGCCGCCAAATCCTCTTTGACGAAACCGCTCATTTCACCCATGGAGCCGACGCGCAACATGAACTCGGTAACGTCCTTCGCCTTCGAAGCCATGTTGTTCGAAAGGTGGTTGATCGCATCGGCCATGTCACCGGTTTCGGCCACGGTCAGGCCCAATTGCGTTTTCAGCTTGGCGAGGCTTTCGCCCGCTTCCGCCGCGCCGAGGTCAAATGCGATTCCAACGCGTGCGGCCATTTCAGCGAAATTCTTGAGATCGGCCGTTGCGATTCCACTCTCACCCGCCGCAGCGAAGAGAGCGGCAATGTCGTTTGCGGCAAGCGGGATTTCGCCGGACATTTCCCGGATGCTGCGCCGCATGTTTTCAAACTGTTCTTCGTTGGCTTCGACAACCTTTTTCACGTCTGCAAAGGCAGACTCGAAGCTCATGGCCGCGCCTGCTGTGGCCTTGAAGCCCTCAGAGACGCCGAAATAGCCAGCGCCGAGCGCCGCAACCTGTCCGATCAGACCACGCATCGGCGCAAAGGAGGAAACGGCCTCGGCCCGCAGGTTATTCAGCGCCCGACCGATATGCCTTGCAGGGCCGGTTGCATCGTCAATCAGCGAAATTCGTAAGCTGCTTTGTTGAGTACCCATCGTTAGAATTTTCTCCTAGTAAATCTTGATTCCGATTCCACGCATTTGGCGGTGGAACCCCCTTGGAAACACTTGCAGCGAGGCAAACGCCGGGCTGCCCCACACCCGCTAGTCACCTCCTTTCTGGGAAGGACCCATGAGGGGGGAGAGGGACAGCCGGTCACGCATGCGCCGCCTCCATTTCGCGATGTCGGGTCTCCAACTCGCGAAACCAGATGTGTTGCTTGACCGTCATGGTGAACTGATCACCAGAGAGTTCGGCGCGCACCACCATGTTGCTCACAAACGTCCGCTCGCGGTCATGGAGGAACGCCGCGTTGAGCAGCATGCGCCCTGTCTCGATGATGTAGACCGCAGAGACCGGCGAACGGGCCGGTTCTGCCTTCGGCTCTGGTTCCCGGTCCCGATACACAACCTTCTCGACAACGCGCGGCGGCTTGTCGATCAGCGCCACCAGATCGTGCAGGCAAGCTCCAGCGCTTTCCAGCGTCCGCATGATTGCGGCCACGGTCGCGGCAACCTCGCCAGCATGGTCACTTGCCAGCAGGGGCAAGAGCTTCCGCAGTTTCGTGATTGTATTCCTATCGAGATTGGCCATCGGTCCAGCCTCTAGCCATGCGCTGCGGTGGAAGCTTGCCACCAACCAGTGCGGTTCATGCTCGGCTGCGCTTGCCGCTGGTCAGGCCGATTTGAGGGGTTTCGGGCGGAAGCCGCATACACCCTCTCAAAAGCCGTTTTTTCCTTTTCGGCAGTCTCGAAGAGAGAGGTTTTTACCTTACTCACTGAAGTGTTCAAACCTTTGAACCCTATCGCCCGGATGATCCAGCTGCCCCACGACTTCGAAATGATCTTGATGATGTTCGTCAGGTTCTTGCCGAAGGTCTGCGGACGCTCGCGAACCGAGATATGCTCGAAGCCCTTGGAGCGCGCCTTGCGGATAGCGTTCTGCACCGAAGTCCGACCGACGCCAGCCACGCGGGCGATCTCGTCAAGGCACAGGTCGCAGAAGCCCTTCTTGCGGCAACGATCTGCAATGACAGCGAGCGCGGCACGTTCGGCCTCAGAGTAGCAGGCGCGGATTTCAGGAGGCATATTGCCACCGCTCGCCCATTTCCGGCGGCGCTGGATTTCCTTGGAGCGCTCTTCGCTGGTCACGCGCTTGCGGCGCGCCTGCTGCACCACGCGTTCAGCGGCACGGGCGGACGCCTGTTTCTCGTAGACCTTGGATGCGGGCTTCGTGCCTGCGCCAGTTTCGAAATAATCATCGTGCGCGCGTGCGGAGCGGGCAACGATGCGAGTACGAAGGAGCGCCGCAGACGCTTGATAGTTCGTCATTCGCTTGCTCCCGGCTTAGACAGGGAGTGAGCGAGCTTCGCGGCTTCCGCTGCTTCCATGACGGTCAAGGCAAAGCGGCGGCGGATCGTGACGACCGGGTGCAGGGTCATGGGGTTGAGGCTAAGCCACAACGCGGCCTCTTTTACGCGGGCTTGAACGGTGTCCAGAGCGTTTGACAAATGCCCGCTAAGTGCTTGACTTTCGATGGCGGGTTTGACAGAAATTTCTTCGTAAGGTGCTGTTTTCGGCTCGACAGGCGCGGCTTGAAAATCCGCGTGTCGGTGGTTCAAATCCGCCTCCGGGCACCATTTCTCTCAATAGCATTGTTGACGAATTGCGTGCTTGGCGACTTGTCCATTTGCAAGCAAATTTCGATGAGTAGCTACCGCCATCATATGCTTTTGACAGGCCCGGTGTAGCCATGGGCCAACCCTGTTTGTTGCAGGCAGTTGGAGAGCAGCCCGCAAATGGATCGTGTCACAAGCCCACCTCTTCTACCGCCCGGCATTGTCTATTTTGATGGCTTTCTTTCTCCAGAGGAGGAGGCCGCCGTCACCGACAGACTGGATGCGGGTGCGTGGAGCACGGAGTTGAAACGTCGCGTGCAGCATTTCGGTTATCGGTACGACTATAAGGCGCGCGCTGTTACCGCGGATGCATATCTCGGGCCGTTGCCGCCATGGCTTGGCGTGTTCGCGGAGCGGTTAGTTACCGCAGGATATTGCCGGGATTTGCCCGATCAGGTTATCGCTAATGAATATCTTCCGGGGCAGGGTATTAGCGCCCATGTCGACTGTGTTCCCTGTTTTGACGATGGGATCGTATCGATAAGCCTTTTATCCACATGCGAGATGGTTTTCCGCGAATTGCGTGGACCAGCCATATGCGGCGTCTTGCTTCAACCTCGCTCCGGCGTCTTGCTAAGAGACGCTGGCCGCTACGGGTTGACTCATGAAATTCCGGCTCGAAAATCGGATATCGTGAACGGAGTTAGGACAGCCCGAGACAGGCGAATTTCCCTCACTTTTCGCAAGGTTATTGCTTCGAAACAGTTTTGATCGGAGAGGAGAGCGCTGTTATTTTATCCGCTCGAGTAAAAGGTGGAGAAGCGCTATCGGGTCTTGATCCATCGCCGCCGACAGTTTTGCAAACTCAACGACATCTATGCGTCTTTCAGCCCCTTCGGCCTTTGCGACATAGGACTGTGGCTTACCCAGCCGATCTGCGACTTGCTGCTGGGTTAACCCTGCTTTTCGCCGCGTGTCGGTTAGTATCTCAACAAGAAGCCGATACTCGGGTGTATGCGTAGACTTTGTCATGTGCCGAAAAATCTCAAAATCTCGGTGCCAAGGGTCGATCCTGAATTATCCTGCTATGGGATATTGTTGCGGCACTCAAGCTCTCTGCGCACACGTCGCCATTTGCCCTGCTCGAAGCTTCGCGAATAGCGCCACGCCCGGTCTTCTTCCATTGACGCGAATTCCTCCGCGCGCTCGCCATGTCGTTCAGTCAGGTTATCGGCAAGGCGTTTAATCTCCGAGCTTGATAAGAGCAGGGGTCGAATGCGGGTCTGCCATTCGAGCCAGAGGTAAGCTGCTAGGACGAAACTGCAGCCCGCGATGAGATAGAGATAATCGGCGCTGAGCGGCATAGCCTACCTATAATGACGTGATCGTTAACGCCATAATGTACATAGACCCGTGGTTTCTGTCAGGAACAATCTGTTCCTATGGAATCATTTGCAGCAAATCTGAAAAAGCGCGCGAAGGAGCTTGGTCTCTCCAATGCCGAAGTTGCCCGCCGAGCGGGGCTTACGGAGCGTCGTTACGGCAATTACATCATGGGCCGAAGGGAGCCTGATCTGGCGACGCTCGTTCGGATAGCGACCGTTCTGGATAGCACTCCGAACGCATTGCTTGATTTCGAAAAGAAAACAGCCGCGTTGACCGCCGATGATCTGCTGAAAGCAAAAATCGCTTCGGCGGCAAATGTGCTGAAGGAAAGCGATCTGGAAGTGATGGCCATCGCAATCGAGGCCGTGGCGAACTGCCGGACAAAATAATCCGACGCTTTAAAGATGCTCCCGATTATCCGTATTCTGCTCCGCCCGGTCCCGATAAAGCGCGGCCCGGCCGAGTAGCATCAGCGACACCGGCGTCGTCACCGTCATGAAAATGCCGATGAAGATTTCGTGGAAGGCGAAGCGGTCGCCGGAGACGGAGAAATAGATGATCGAGGCCATGACGATGCCGCCGGTGCCCCAGCTGGTGCCGAGTGTGGGCGCGTGCAGGCGCTCGTAGAAGCTGTTCAGCTTGGCAAAGCCGATGGTGCCGATCAGCGTCAGCGAAGCGCCCAGCAGCACAAAGAAAGCCACGAGAATGGCGGCCCAGAGCGGAAATTCTGCGGCACTGTTCATTCGATCACCTCGCCACGCATCATGAATTTGGAAAGGGCGACGGTGGAGACGAAGCCGAGGATGGCGATCAGCAGCGAGGCTTCGAAATAGATGTCGTTGCCGGTGCGCAGGCCGAAGGTCAAAAGAAGCAGCATGGCGTTGACATAGAGCGTATCCACGCCCAGCACGCGGTCCTGCGCCCGCGGGCCGATGGCGATGCGATAGACCGAAATCGCCATGGCGATGGCCAGCATCAGCTGCGCCAGCGAAAAGGACCAGAAAAGGATAATCGAACTCATTCGAATATCTCCATCAGCAGTTTTTCATAACGGTTCTTGATGAGGCTTATCCACGCCGCCTCATCCACATCGTCGAGAACGTGGAGGAGGAGCGTGCCCTGGCTGGAATTATATTCAAGCCAGGCGCTGCCCGGCGTCGAGGTCAGGATCGTTGCCAGAATGGCCAGCGCCATGGGATCGCGAATATCGAGCGGCACCGCCAGGAAGCCGGATTTACGGTCCCTTTCGCGCTTGAACAGGATGATCTTCACGACCGAGATATTGGACCTGATAATATCGTAAAGCACGATCAGGATCAGCTGCACCAGCCTGTGCCAGTTGCGGATACGCGGTTTGGCTGGCCTGAGCGACGCCATCGCCCAGGAGGCGATGAGTGCTACGGCGGTGCCGAGCAGCAGGTGTCCGGGCGAAAAGCTGTTGATCGTCATCCAGAAGAAGATCAGCGAAACCGTCAGCAGCGGGTAGGGGAGGAGACGGCTCATCATGGCTCCGCCTCCGGGTTGCTGCCCGCTCTTGGCGCGGAAATGACGCCCTGAATATAGCTTGCCGGCAGATCGAGAATACGCGCCGTCTCCTGCATGTAACGCATCACCGGCCCTGCCTGCACGGTCATGGCAAGCGTAAGGCCAAGCAGCAGCATCACGGGCGCGATTTCGATGACGAGAACGCGCGGCACGGTTCCCTCGATGGATGCCCAGAAGGTGCGGATGCCGGCGCGCGTCATCGAGATCAGCGAGGCGAAACCGGCAAAGACGATCAGGAAAACCAGCCACCAGGAAAGCGTGGAAACGCTGTCATTGGCGCCGAGCCCCGAAGGGTTGAGAATGGCGGTCAGCATCGAGAATTTGGCGATGAAACCCGAGAGCGGTGGCAGACCGGCCAGAAGAATGCCGCAGGCGGCAAAGCAGGCGCCGAGCACCGCCATGGTGGCGGGCATGGTCACGCCGACTTCTTCCTCCTCTTCCTCGTCTTCACCCTCGCCATAGGCTTCCATCGTGACGGCGAGAACGTTCGCGCCCGCATCCTGCCCGCGCTCGACGAGTTCGATCAGCATGAAAAAGGCGCTGATGGTGAGCGTGGAACTGACCATATAATAAAGCGCGCCAGCCGCCACCGTCGGATTGCCGGTGCCCATGGCGGCCAGAAGCGTTCCCGACGATACCAGAACCGAAAACCCGGCCAGCCGCCCAAGCGCCTGCGACGCCAGGACGCCGATGGCCCCGAAGATGATGGTGGCGATGCCGCCGACCAGCAGTGCGTCATGGCCGAAGCCGGCGGATTCGCCGGCCGTCTGCCCGAAAAGCAGGAAGGACAGGCGGGCGATGACATAAATGCCGACCTTGCTCATGATCGCAAACAGACCGCCAACCGGGGCAGACGCTGAGCCATAGGCGGAAGGCAGCCAGAAATTCAGCGGCCACATGCCGGCCTTGACCAGAAACGCAATGCCAAGCACCGCAGCGCCGGTTTCCAGCAGCATGCGCTGGTCTGGGTTCAGCCCCTCGATACGGTGGGCAAGGTCGCCCATGTTCAGCGTGCCGGTGACGCCATAGATGAGGCTGACGCCGATCAGGAAAAACAGCGCCGCGACGAGGTTGATGGCGATGTAATGCAGCCCGGCCTTCACACGCTGCTGGCCGGAGCCATGCAGCAGCAGGCCGTAGGAGGCCGCCAGCATCACTTCGAAGAACACGAAGAGATTGAAGAGGTCGCCGGTCAGAAACGCGCCATTGACCCCCATCAGCATCATCTGGAACAGCGAATGGAAATGTGCGCCGGCCTTATGCCATTTCGCCATCGAATAGATCAGCGACGGAATGGCAAGCAGCGCGGTCAAAAGCACCATAAGCCCGGAGAGGCGATCGGCCACAAGCACGATGCCGAAGGGGGCGGGCCAGTTGCCGAGCAGATAGACGCCGCTCGACACCACAGCGGCGATCTCGGTATTGACCGTCGAGTTCACCTCGCGGAACAGCAGGATGGCGACGATCAGCAACAGGACGGTCGAGGTAAGGCTGATCGCGGCTTTCGCCACGCGCTGGCGCTCATCGAAGAACAGCAGAAGTGCTGCGGTGATCAGCGGCACCAGAATGGGGGCGATGACGATGTGGAAGGGGAACGACATCATTTCGACTCCCTCCCGTCCACATGGTCGGTGCCGGTAAGGCCGCGGGCGGCGAGCAGCACGACGAGGAACAATGCGGTGGTCGCAAAGCCGATGACGATAGCCGTCAGCACCAGCGCCTGCGGCACGGGGTCGGCGAGTGTCGAACTGTCGACGCCGTTGACCAGCACTGGCGGCGCATTGGTCTTGATGCCGCCGACGCCGAAGATGAAGAGATTGACGGCGTAAGACAAAAGCGAAAGCCCGACGATGACCTGATAGGTACGTGGGCGCAGGATAAGCCACACGCCGGAGCCGGTCATGATGCCGATGCCGATTGCAAGAATGAGTTCCATTACACGTCCTCCGCTTTTGCGGCGTCAGGCGTGCGAACGCGGTAGTTACGCAACGATTGGTGTGCCAGTGCTATCAGGATAAGAACGGTGGAGCCGACGACCAGCGAGAAGACGCCGAGATCGAACAGCAGGGCGGATGCCGTCGGCATTTTGCCGATATAGGGTATCTCCGTATACTGGAAATAGGAGGTCAGGAACGGGTAGCCGAAATACCAGGAGCCGATACCCGTCGCCGCCGCCATCAGAAGGCCGAAACCCATCCAGCGCAGCGGCAGGATGCGAATGCGGTCTTCCGCCCAGCGCGCCCCGCCGGCGAGATATTGCAGCAGGAAGGCAATCGCCATGGTGATGCCGGCCGCAAAGCCGCCGCCCGGCATGTCGTGGCCGCGCATGAACAGGAAGATCGAAAAGGTGATGATAACGGGGAACATCCACTGCATCACGATCGACGGCACATAGAGATAGTCGCGGACCGTATCGCCCTTGCTACGATCAGGGCGTTCGGCATCGAAGGCGTTTTGCATCTGCTGCTGTTCCGGCACCCCGATGCTTTCATGCGCGGGGCGGAAACGGCGAAGAAGGGCGAAGACGGTGAGCGCCACGATGGCCAGCACCGCGATCTCGCCGAATGTGTCAAAGCCACGGAAGTCGACGAGGATGACGTTGACGACATTGGTGCCGCCGCCTTCCGTATAGGCGCGCTCCAGGAAATAGGTGGCGATGGCGTTCGGCACCGGCAGGGTCATGACGGCGTAAGCGATGACGGACATGCCGATACCGCTGGCTGCCGCCAGCAGGAAATCGCGGGCGCGGCGAAGCTGCGCCGGCAGCTCGTCGCTGCTATCGACCTTCTCGAAGCGTTTTGGCAGCCACCTTAGACCAAGCAGGATGAGAACCGTGGTGACGATCTCGACCAGCAGCTGGGTGATCGCCAGATCCGGCGCGGAAAGCCAGATGAAGGTGAGGCAGGTGACGAGCCCGGAGACGCCGAGCATGATGAGGGCGGCGAGGCGATGATATTTCGCCTGCCAGGCGGCACCCAGCGCGGCAATCATGCCGATCAGCCAAAGGATGGCGAAGATCGGATCAAAGGTCGTCACGCGCGGCAGCGACAGGGAGAATTCCGAAAGGAATAGTGGCGAGAAACCGGCAAGAAGCGCCACGAGGATGAGAAGTCTCAGCTGCGGCTGCAGACGCCGCGTGCCGAGCGTGCTTTCCAGCCACCGCGCCCACTTCCAGGACACGGTGACGAGAATGCGCTCAAAGATGCGCTGTCCCCGTAAATGCCGGAAAACCGGCGGACCGTCGTCGCAGCGCGAGAAATAACCGCCGAGCAGCGCATAGATCGTCACACCGCCGATAAGTGCCGCGATACTCATGATGAGCGGCAGGTTGAAACCGTGCCAGATCGACAGGCTGTAGACGGGCGTCTGGTCGCCGAGCACGGAAAGCACGGACGAATGCAGGAACGGGCCGATGGAGAGGCTCGGAACGATGCCGACGATCAGGCAGGCGAAAACCAGGAACTCGATCGGGAAACGCATCCAGCGCGGCGGCTCGTGCGGATTTGGGTTGGGCAGATCGACGGGCTTGGGGCCGAAGAAGACGGTGTGGATGAAGCGCAGCGAATAGGCGACGGCGAAAGCGCCCGATAGCGTCGCGACATAGGGCAGCGCCCGGTCCAGGAGTGAATCGGCATGGGTCTCGACGGCCTCGGCAAAGAACATTTCCTTGGAAAGGAAGCCGTTGAACAGCGGCACGCCGGCCATGGCCGCACTGGCCGCCATGGCAAGCGTCGCCGTTGCCGGCATATAGGTATAAAGCCCGCTTAAGCGCCGCATGTCGCGGGTGCCGGTTTCATGGTCGATGATGCCGGCCGCCATGAACAGCGAGGCCTTGAAGGTGGCGTGGTTGACCATGTGGAAGATGGCCGCAACTGCCGCAAGCGGGCTGCCGAGGCTCAGCAGAGTAGTGATAAGGCCGAGGTGGCTGATGGTCGAATAAGCGAGCAGGCCTTTCAGGTCCTGCTGGAACATGGCGAAATAAGCGCCGAGCAGCAGCGTGATGATGCCGGCCACGCCCACCAGCCAGAACCATTCCGGCGTGCCTGCCAGCACCGGCCAGAACCGCGCGAGCAGGAAAACCCCCGCCTTCACCATGGTCGCCGAATGCAGATAGGCGGAAACCGGTGTGGGCGCTGCCATGGCGTTGGGCAGCCAGAAATGGAAGGGAAACTGCGCGCTTTTGGTCAACGCGCCGCCAAGAATGAGAATAAGTGCCGGCAGATAGAGGGAATGGGCGCGGATCGCGGCCCCGGCCTCGATGATCTTGTCCAGATCGTAGCTTCCCGCCATATGGCCGAGGATGAGAAGTCCGGCCAGGAGGCTGAATCCGCCTATGCCGGTCACGGTCAGCGCCATGCGGGCGCCGTCGCGCGCGCCGGCGTTCTGGTGCCAGTAGCCGATCAGCAAAAACGAGAAGATGCTGGTCATTTCCCAGAAGATCGACAGCAGGATGACGTTGCCGGACAGGACCACGCCGAGCATCGAGCCCATGAAGGCGAGGAAGAAGGCGAAAAACCGCGGGATTGGATCCTTGGCCGACATGTAATAACGGGCGTAGAGCACCACGAGCAGGCCGATGCCGGTAATGAGGATTGCGAAGATCCAGGCAAACCCGTCCAGCCGCAGGGTGAAATTCAGCCCGAGCTGCGGCAGCCATTCCACATCGTATTTCAGCGCGCCGCCGTCGCTGACAGTCGAATAAAGAAAGACGCTGCTGATGAGACCGAAAAGGGCGACGCCGCCTGCAACGGAGGCGGGGCCGGCGGCTGCGCCATCGCGCGGCATGAAAGCCGTCAGAATGGCGCCGACAAAGGGCAATGCGACAATAAATGGAAGAATGGTTGCAAGTGTCATATGCAGCGGTGGTTTTTCTCTGGAATTGGAGTCTACGGCGGGTTTCCGACGACTCCGATCCCTCAAGGCTCATGAGAGCCGAATGATGAGGACCGCCGGAATGACTAATAGATAATATGCGGGGGTGCTCTTGGAACCACGCTCGCAAAGTCTCGGAAAGCTTGTGGCGCGACGGCAACAGATGCAACGGCCGGCCCGGCGTCAACGGCGATCCGCAAAGCGGGCGAGGGGAAGTTGCCGGGGCGAAGACCCGAGCTGGTATCCCCGGCCTTGCAGCCGCTATCGCAATCCCTGTCGCGAAGAGTGAGGGAACGGTTGAGATCGACGGTCTGCAATCTCTCCAGACGGCTGGTCTTGGAAAGGGTCTTGATGCCGGATGGTGCCTGGAAGCCTATCATGACGAGCAGGCTTGCGACCATGATGCCGATCAACACTTGCGGATGGCGCCTTGAACGGCGGCATTTCTCCATCCATAACAAGTTGGCATCTCCTTGATCGTAAAGGTCTCTTTAAAGCATCACCGCTCAGCGAATATCCCGTTGATTTGTTTTAGGGGAAGCCGCAGGCGCTTGTCCAGCGCACAGGCCGGAAAAACCGCCCGCAATGGCCGATTCCTTTTCGTTTTTGCCCGTTTGCGGCAAAGTGAGGGCGGCAATGGCTAAAAGCTTTTACAAATTTTACCGTTTGACGCTGGAGCTGATGTTTCTTAACTTTCAAGCAAGGAATTAACCATAAAGATTGATGGTATTTCCACGGCGGAATGGGGTTCTCTCCCCTTCCAGGCATGACGCCGCACTGCCGTACCGGTGCCGATCCGGTATTTTCGTTTCTTGGTTCAAGAAGGTCAGGCAAGCGTCGATGCCGCATCGTCCGCGATGGGTATGTTCGTTCAAAAATCCCCCTTAGGGTGCTGGCGTTCTGAACCTTGGCCAATTGGCCGGGTTTTACCGGCCGTCATGTTGTTGGGGACGTCGGTTGGGGCAGGACTTGCCATCAGATCAAGCGCGCAGATCGGCAGGTGCAAGCCTGGCGGGACGGTTGCGTTTTGCCGGCCTCGATGAGACGCAATCCGATTTCCTGCGCAATTATCGCAGCATGCTGGAGCCTTACGTCAAGGCCGGCCTGCGGGACGTGATGAACCGTTTTCAGTCGATGCCCGACTGTTCTCCGTCTTTCGAAAGCGAAAACCAGCTTGATCGCCTGCACGATCTGCAATCCTCGCACTGGAGTGTGCTAACGGATGCGCGTTTCGATGCGCTTTATGCCGAGCGGGTGAAGGTTCTTTCCGACAATGCCGGCCGCATGGGTCTCGATCCACGCTGGCAGATCGCCAGCCACGCCATCGTTCTGGAACATCTGCTCGGTGGGTTGGTGACTGAGCACGCGCCGCGCTCCATCCTGCCCGGCAGCCGCAAGAAGAGCCGTGAACTGGCCGAAGCTGTGAAGAACATCGTCCGTCTGGTGATGGTCGATACGGAGATCGCCGTCTCGCTGCGCTTTAATGAATTACGCCTGCGTCACGGCCGGGAACTTGCGGAACAGCGCGACAATGACCGTTCGGAAGCAGCGACATTGCTGGGTGCGGCGCTGACGGCCTTTGCCGCCGGCGATCTTAAGGCGCGTATCGGCGGCGATCTGCCGGAAGCCTATCGCGATGTTGCCGCCTCCTTCAACGCGGCGCTTGAAACGATCGGCGCATCGCTGACCTCCGCGCAGCAGGGTATCGGCGACGCCGAGACGCTCAGCGCCCGCTTCGCCGATATCGGTCGCTCCATCGCAGAACGTTCCGGCCAGCAGGCAGAAGCCCTTGCCGAGACCTCCCGCGCGCTTCAGGCGATGATCGGGAACCTCGCCGAAAACGGCACCCGCATATCGGCGACGGAAACGGCGGTTTCCTGCGCCCGCGACGCGGCTGTCGAAAGCGGCAAGGCAATCGGCGAGGCGATCGACGCCATGTCTGACATCGAACAATCCGCCGAGCACATCGGCAGGATCATCGGCACGATCGACGAGATTGCTTTCCAGACCAACCTTCTCGCCCTCAACGCCGGCATCGAGGCGGCGCGTGCGGGTGAAAGCGGCCGCGGTTTCGCCGTCGTCGCACAGGAAGTCCGGGCACTCGCCCAGCGTTCCGCCGACGCCGCAAGGGAAATCAAGAGCCTTGTCGGCACCACCAAGACGCAGGTCGAGGGCGGTGTTCGCATGGTGAACCGCACGCAGGAAGCAATCGGCGGCGTCGTCCGGCAGGTGTCCGGCATCAACGACATGATCGCCGAAGTTTCCCGGCATACGTCTGCACAGGCCGATGACCTGAAAACGGTCGCTGCCGATATTAGCGAACAGCAGCGGCAGGCCGGCCGGATCGCAAACGAGATCGGCGAAGGCTCCTGCGAGGCAGACGCGCTACACACTGTCATTCTGCAACTGGGCCGCACCATTCGCGAGTTCCGCATCGCCCGTCAGGGTCAGGCGGCGGCAATGGCCGTGGCGGACCGTCAGGACACATCATTTATGGCCCGTGCGGATAACCGCACGGATTACGGCCAGGATTACCAACAATTCAGACGCCAAGGAGTCATGTAATGGCAGCCAGAAAAGCAGCTGAGGCGACGCTGAAACTGTCACCGGTGCTGGATCTCAATGAAGCATCGGCGCTGCAAGGCAAGCTGATGACGCTGAGAGGAGCACCTTTGTCGGTCGATGCGTCCGAGGTGGAGCGCATTGGCGCGCTTTGCGTCCAGGTCCTGATGGCCGGCGCGAAATCCTGGGAGGAGGACGGCAAGCCCTTCGGTTTTGCCAGGGTGTCCGATGCATTCGACAAGACCATGAAACTGATAGGCGTCGATATTGACCATTTGCTCCCCAAGGAGATGCAAAAGTGAAGAAAAAAGTTCTCACCGTGGATGATTCCCGGACGATCAGGAACATGCTCCTGGTCACGCTCAACAATGCCGGTTTTGAGACCATTCAGGCCGAAGATGGCGTTGAAGGCCTCGAGGTGCTGGAACAGAGCAACCCCGATGTCATCGTGACTGACATCAACATGCCCCGTCTTGATGGTTTCGGCTTTATCGAAGGTGTGCGCCGCAACGAGAAATATCGGGCTATCCCGATCCTCGTTCTGACGACTGAAAGCGATGCAGAAAAGAAGAACCGCGCCCGTCAGGCCGGTGCGACCGGCTGGATTGTCAAGCCGTTCGACCCTGCAAAACTCATCGATGCCATTGAACGCGTAACCGCCTGATACGGGACATTTCACGATGGATATGAACGAAATCAAGGAAATCTTTTTCCAGGAATGCGAGGAGCAGCTCGCTGAACTGGAATCGGGGCTTCTTAAATTGAATGACGGCGACCGCGATCCGGAAACCGTCAACGCCGTTTTCCGTGCCGTTCATTCCATCAAGGGCGGGGCAGGTGCCTTCGGTCTGGATGATCTCGTGGCCTTCGCCCACGTTTTTGAAACGACCCTCGACTGCGTTCGCTCCAACAAGCTGGAGCCGACACAGGATGTTCTGAAAGTCATGTTGCGCTCCGCCGACGTGCTGGCGGACCTGACCAATGCGGCCAGAGACGGCGGCAGCGTCGATGAAAGCCGCACCCGTGGTCTCGTCAAGGAGCTGGAAGCGCTGGCAAACGGCGAAGCCGTACAGGCCTCCGCGCCGGCGGCAGCCCCAGCTGCCATAAAGGCGCCGGCACCCGCCGCGCCCAAGCCGACGGATGAGAGCGGTTTCCAGCCGGTCCTGTTCTCCTTCTCGGACTTTGCCGACGACACGACACCGTTGATGGAAGCGCCGACCTTCCAGATCACCTTCAAGCCGCATGCATCGCTTTATTCAAAGGGCAACGAGGCAGCGCTTCTCCTGCGCGATCTCTCGCGTATCGGCGAGATGAGCATCAATTGCGACCTGTCGGAGCTGCCTTCGCTCGACAAGCTCGATCCTGAAGCATCTTATCTCTCCTGGACGGTTTCGATCACCACCGACAAGGGTGAAGAGGGTATCCGCAGCGTCTTCGAATTCGCCGAATGGGATTGCGATCTCGAAATCACGCCGGTTCTTTCGGGTGCCGCTGCGGATGACGAAGAACTTCCGATGATCCCGGTTCCGTTCGATCTCTCGGCGCTTGATAGCGGACCGGAAGCGGACATTGCCGTCGAAGCAGCTATGGTGGAAGAACCTTTTGTTGCCGCAGCCGTTGAAGCGGCCGTCGCAACGACGCAGATCGCCCAGAGCGTCAATGCCGCCATCGAAAAGCGTGAGGCGGCGGCAGCGCCGGCCGCAGCGCAGGCGAATGCCAATGCGGCGGCCAATGCAAGTGCCGGCCAGACCATCCGCGTTGATCTCGACCGCGTTGACCGCCTCATCAACCTCGTTGGCGAGCTTGTCATCAATCAGGCGATGCTGTCGCAGAGCGTCATCGAAAACGATGCGAGCGGCACCTCTGCCGTCAATATGGGCCTGGACGAGCTGCAGCAATTGACGCGCGAGATCCAGGACAGCGTCATGGCCATCCGCGCGCAGCCTGTGAAGCCGGTCTTCCAGCGCATGTCCCGTATCGTCCGCGAAGTCGCCGACATGATCGGCAAGCAGATCCGCCTCATCACCGAAGGTGAGAATACCGAAGTCGACAAGACCGTTATCGACAAGCTGGCCGAGCCTCTGACCCATATGATCCGCAATGCCGTCGACCACGGCATCGAAACACCGGAAAAACGCGAAGCCGCGGGCAAGAACCCGGAAGGCACCATCAAGCTTTCGGCCAAGCACCGCTCGGGCCGCATCCTGATCGAGCTTCAGGACGATGGCGCCGGCATCAATCGCGAACGCGTTCGCCAGAAGGCGATCGACAATGATCTCATTGCCGCCGATGCGAACCTGACCGACGAAGAGATCGACAACCTGATCTTTGCACCGGGCTTCTCGACGGCAGACAAGATTTCCGACATTTCCGGCCGCGGCGTCGGCATGGATGTGGTCAAGCGTTCCATTCAGGCGCTTGGCGGCCGCATCAGCATCTCCTCGCGCCCCGGACATGGTTCCACCTTCACCATGAGCCTGCCGCTGACGCTTGCCGTCCTCGACGGCATGGTGGTGACGGTGGCCGGGCAGACGCTCGTCGTGCCGTTGACCGCAATCGTGGAAACCCTGCAGCCGGAAGCGAAGAACATCCACTCCTTCGGCTCCAACCAGCGACTGATCTCCATCCGCAATTCCTTCTGCCCGCTGGTCGATGTCGGACGCGTCCTGAACTTCCGCCCGACCCAGGCCGATCCGGTCGAAGGTGTGGCGCTTCTGGTGGAATCGGAAGGCGGCGGTCAGCGCGCGCTGATGGTCGATGCCATTCAGGGCCAGCGCCAGGTCGTCATCAAGTCGTTGGAAGCAAACTATACCCATGTTCCGGGCATTGCCGCCGCCACTATCCTCGGTGACGGACGCGTTGCGCTCATTCTGGATGTCGATGCCATCGTCAGCGCTTCGCGCGGACAGCCCCTGAAGCAGGAAATGTCGCTTGCGGCGACAGGTTGAAAGCGGTTCGTTCATGGCAGCACTTAATTTCAGTGACCAGCGCCAGTCTCCGGACGACGTTCTTGCCAGCGGTGAATATCCGCTGACGAGACGCGATCTGTCGGAGATCGCTGCGATGATCTATGCGGATGCGGGTATCTATCTCAACGACACCAAGGCGTCGCTGGTCTATTCCCGCCTGTCGAAGCATATCCGCAATCTCGGCCTTTCCGGTTTCCGCGAATATTGCACGCTGGTCTCCTCAACCGAGGGCGCAACGGCGCGGCGCGAGATGTTGTCGCATCTGACGACGAATTTCACGCGCTTCTTCCGCGAGAACCATCATTTCGAACATTTGCGTGACGAGGTCCTGCCGGGTCTCATTGCAAGAGCAAAGAGCGGTGGGCGTGTCCGTATCTGGTCGGCGGCCTGTTCCGACGGGCAAGAGCCCTATTCGATCGCGCTTACCGTGCTCGCCATGTTCCCGAATGCGGCGGACTACGATTTCAAGATCCTGGCGACGGACATCGATCCGAAGATTTTGGCGCAGGCCCGTGCCGGCGTCTATGACGACAACGCGCTCGAAACCGTTTCTCCCGCCATGCGCAAGCAATGGTTCACGGAGGTCGATGCCGGCGGGCGCCGCAAATTCCGCATCGACGACAAGGTCAAGCGCCTCATCACTTTCAACGAATTGAACCTGATGACGCAATGGCCCTTCAAGGGCAATTTCGACGTCATCTTCTGCCGGAACGTCGTCATTTATTTCGACGAGCCGACACAGACGCGCATCTGGTCGCGTTTCGCCGGCCTGCTGCCGGAAGGTGGGCATCTCTATATCGGCCATTCCGAACGCGTCGCCGGTGATGCCAAGAACCTGTTCGACAATACCGGCATCACCACCTACCGCTACATTGGTCACGCATCCGGGAGGAAGGCATGAGCGCACTCGCACGGGTACTCGTCGTCGATGATAGTCCAACGATGCGCGGCCTGATTTCGGCTGTCCTCAAGGCCGATCCGGAAGTCGAGGTGGTCGGGCAGGCCGGCAACGCCATGGAAGCGCGCGCCGCCATCAAGCAGCTCAACCCCGATGTCGTGACGCTCGACATCGAGATGCCGGAAATGAACGGCCTCGAATTTCTCGAAAAGATCATGCGCCTGCGGCCCATGCCGGTGATCATGGTCTCGTCGCTCACGCATCGCGGTGCGGACGCGTCGCTTGCGGCTCTTGAAATCGGCGCCTTTGATTGCGTCGGCAAGCCTGCTCCGGGCGATGCGCGTCCCTTTGGCGATCTCGCCGACAAGGTAAAGGCTGCCGCCCGCTCCCAACATGCCGCCTATCGCGCGGCTCGTCCGGAAAGCGCCGCGGCAGTGCAGCCTACCCCGGTCAGCGACTATCGGGCGGGTCGTAAAGTCGTGGCCATCGGTTCATCCACGGGTGGCGTCGAAGCGCTGATCGCCGTGCTGCAGAAGTTTCCGGCCAATTGCCCGCCGACCGTCATCACCCAGCACATGCCGCCGACCTTCACCCGGAGCTTCGCCGAAAGGCTGAACCGCATCTGCGCGCCCGTCGTGGAAGAAGCGACGGATGGTGCACGCCTGCAGACAGGCAAGATCTATCTCGCGCCGGGCGGTGAACGCCACCTGCAGATCGCCAACCGGGCAGCACCCTGCTGCCGGCTCATCGAGCGTGATCCTGTCAACGGCCATCGTCCCTCCGTCGATGTGTTGTTTGATTCGGTGGCCGAGCTTGCTGGTCGCAACGCCGTCGGCGTCATTCTCACCGGCATGGGCCGCGATGGCGCGGCCGGACTGCTGAAAATGCGCCATGCCGGTGCGCGCACCGTCGGCCAGAACGAAAAAACATGTGTCGTCTACGGCATGCCCCGCGTGGCCTATGAGCTCGGTGCCGTCGAACAGCAATTGCCGCTGGCCTCCATCGGCGAAGAAATCCTGAAACTAACCACTGCCCGCAAAGAAGGTGCTGACTAATGTCTCTCGCAGAAAAGATCAAAGTTCTGATCGTTGACGATCAGGTGACCAGCCGGCTGCTTCTCAGCGATGCGCTGACACAGCTGGGCTTCAAGCAGATCACTGCCGCCGGCGATGGCGAGCAGGGATTGAAGATCATGGAGCAGCAGCCCCATCATCTCGTCATCTCCGACTTCAACATGCCGAAGATGGACGGTCTCGGTTTCCTGCACGCCGTGCGGGCCAATCCGACTCTTAAAAAGGCGGCCTTCATCATCCTCACGGCGCAGGGCGACCGCGCGCTGGTGCAGAAGGCGGCGCAGCTCGGCGCAAACAACGTGCTGGCCAAGCCTTTCACTATTGACAAGATGCGTGCAGCCATCGAGGCGGTTTTCGGATCGCTGAAATGATTGAAGCTGCGGCCAAACGCGTACATATCATTCAGGGCGAGTACAAGGTTGTCAGCGATCCCGACGTGGTCATGACGACGATACTCGGTTCGTGCGTGGCCGCCTGTCTGAGAGATCCCGTTGCCGGGCTTGGAGGAATGAACCACTTCCTGCTGCCGGGAACGGGCAATGTGACCGGGGGAGATGCGACGCGTTACGGCGTGCATCTCATGGAACTTCTGATCAACGGCCTTCTGAAGAAGGGCGCCCGCCGCGACCGGCTGGAGGCCAAGGTTTTCGGCGGCGCGAAGACGATCGCCAGCTTCTCGAATGTCGGCGAGCAGAATGCCATCTTCGCCATGCAGTTTCTGAAGGACGAAGGCATTCCGGTCATAAGCTCTTCCACGGGCGGAGAGCATGGCCGCAAGATCGAGTTCTGGCCGGTCTCGGGTCGCGCGCGTCAGCATCCGCTCAGCGGCGCGGAAACCCAGAAGACGGTCGCCATGGAAACGCGTCCGGTGCCGGCTCCCAAGCCCGTCGCCAACGACATCGAATTTTTCTAGTCACGGAGTTTCCAATGCAGATTGCAGACCACGCCGGTACCGCTCCGTTCGAAGAAGCACTGCCGGATGTCCTCATGCGCGTGGTGTCGGAGCTGCACGATGTCGCCTATCTCATAGAGCGCATCGAGCCGCAGTTGCTGGAAGTGACCAGCGGTCAGTTGTCGGGCGATGGCATCAAGTTGCTGCAGGGCATTGATCTCGCCGTTCAGAAGACCCGCGGTCTTGCCGAATTCATCGACACCATCACCGGTTCCATTCCCGGTGAATGGATCGTGGATGTCTCCACGGCGCTCAGCCTCGTCAAGCTTGCCGAAATGCAGAAGGCGCTGGGCGCTGCCTTCCGGCACGGCCATTCCCAGCCGCTGGACAAGACTTCCGGCGACTTCGACCTGTTCTAGACCGGATTTCTGCCGACGTTCCTTTCCTCGCTGAATGCGGAGAAAGGCAACGCTCGCGCAAGCTTCGCACCCTATTGTCATTACGGGGCCAAAAGGTCTCGGATTCTATGAATGACGGTGCGGAACAGAATGAATCTGTTAAATCAAATCCCTCAGGTCCTGAAGAATTTCGCGGCGCTGGGTCAGACACGGCTGCTGATGCTGGGCGGCGTGGGCGTTTTGTCCATGGCCGTTATCCTTGCGGCAGCGCTCTACGTGAACCGTCCCGCCTACGAGACCCTTTATGTAGGGCTTGAAAAAAGCGACCTCAACAAGATCAGCATTGCGCTCGCCGAATCGGGGCTGGACTTTCAGGTGGGAACCGACGGTTCGAGCCTTCAGGTTCCCGTTGGGCTGACCAGCAAGGCAAGGCTGCTTCTGGCCGAACGCGGTTTGCCTGATAGCGCCAATGCCGGTTACGAGCTTTTCGACAATGTCGGTTCTCTCGGCCTGACCTCCTTCATGCAGGAAGTGACGCGCGTTCGCGCCCTCGAGGGTGAGATCAGCCGCTCCATCCAGCAGATCGATGGGATTGCGGCCGCACGCGTCCATATCGTCATGCCTGATGTCGGCAATTTCCGCCGTGGCGAACAGAAGCCAACTGCATCGGTCATGATCCGCGCCAGCGCCACCGCAGGTCGCAAGGCCTCCGCCTCCATCCGTCACCTCGTCGCCTCGGCCGTTCCCGGCCTTGAAGTCGATGATGTGACGCTGCTCGATTCCACCGGCCAGCTTCTGGCTTCCGGCGACGACGTCACCAACGCCGCCATGAACCGCTCGCTGACGCTGGCGCAGAACGTCCAGCAGGAAATCACCACCAATATCGACAAGGCGCTGGCGCCTTTCCTCGGCATGGACAATTTCCGCTCGAGCGTCACGGCGCAGCTGAACACCGACAGCCGCCAGATCCAGGAGACCGTGTATGATCCGGAATCGCGCGTCGAGCGTTCTGTCCGCACGGTAAAGGAAGACCAGAAATCCCAGGAAACGCAGCCGGATACGGCAGCGACCGTGGAACAGAACGTACCGCAGGCAGCCCCGCAGGGCGGCGGCGGTGGCCCGCAGTCCTCCGACCAGTCGGCCAAGAAGGAAGAGCAGACCAATTACGAGATCAACTCGAAGACGGTCGCTACGGTCAAGAACGGCTATACGGTCGAGAAGATTTCGGTCGCCGTGGTCGTCAACAAGGGTCGCATTGCCAAGATGGTCGGCGAACCCGTCGATCAGGCCAAGATCGACGCCTATCTTGCCGAAATGCAGAAGATCGTGACTTCGGCGGCGGGTATCTCTTCCGATCGCGGTGATATCGTGACGCTGACGGCAATGGACTTCCTTGAAACGCAATTGCTCGATGAGGCCGCCAGCGGTCCGGGCATCATGGAAGTGTTAAGCCGCAATTCGGCCGGCATCATCAACTCGCTCGCTTTCGTCGCTGTCGCCTTCCTCGTCATCTGGCTTGGTGTGCGCCCCCTGGTTCGCACGGTCGCCGGCAATGGCGCGGCTGCGGGTCAGCTCAGCCAGGAGACCGCCGGTCTCGAACTGCCGGATTTCTCTCCGGGCATGGATGCAGGTGCTGGTGGTCTTATGGAAGGTTTCGGAGCGGATTTCGGCTTCGACAGCACCGACGATCTTCTGGCGGGTGGCGACAGCGAAGGCACCTTCAACCGCCGGGTTCGCGAAGGACCGGAACGCAGGCTCTCCCGCATGGTGGAAATCAGCGAGGAAAGAGCAGCCAAGATCCTGCGCAAATGGGCGGTGGAAAAGGCAGCGTGATTTTGAAAAGGCCGGGCTCACCCCGGCCTTTTTCGCATTTTCGGGCTTTTTACTATCCTTGGTCGCCGGGCCGTGGCATTCTCGTTTCAGGACAGTGTTTACAAAAAATTCATCAACGATACAGTTTGCTGGGAATAGGCTGAGAATGACGTTTATGGATTGGCCAGCTTTTCAGTATGTTTTTTTAGCAATAGACGAATGAGGAAATACGTGGAAAGGCTGTTGTCAGGTAATGGCAAATTCCGGTCGGTTCCATAAAATGAAGTGATTCGGTCTCCGGGGGCGTGCCATTCCATTTTGGTAAGCTTCTTGAATGGAATGATTCCATCCCGATGTATAATCTCCCACTGGGAGCAAGAGGGCGTAGGCGATTGAAAGTCGATGTTGATATCCGCAGGCTGTCTGCCAAGCCTATGGAGGGCATGGGTAAGCCCTTGCCGCGCGATCAGCTTGCCAAGAACGTCGCAGCCACGGCCGCTGCCGGTAACGTTGCAGGCGCACTGGATTTGCTCGTAACCTACGCCGGCGCCTCGCATTATCTGCTGGCGCGGGATGACCTTCTCGAAGAAACCGGGCTGAAATTCATCGTCACATCCGACTGGCCTTTCGATCTGGTACGCAGGCTCGGCATTGAACTGACGAACAGCCAGAACAGATCGAGCGAAATGGAAAAATGCCTTTCGCTTCTGCGGCCGCGATTATTGTTTCTTCCCGACGATGTTTCTGTTCCCTACGGTATCGACCGGCAATATTCCGCACTGTCTTTCTGCGTGGGCCGCATCCGCCTTTCCCTTCTGCTGCTGTTTCCCGAACACGCTGTTCCTTCACCGGAGCGTCTGCGCGAAATCGCCCTGTTGACGGGTTATTGCGTCAGTTTCGGCATCGCCAGCGAAGCAAAGGCCGTGCGTGATATCGATCTTACCGAGCGCGAGCTCGAATGCCTGTTCTGGATTGCAGAAGGCAAGACAAGCGACGAAATTGCGATGATCCTTGGCATTTCGCGCAATACGATCAATAATTACATTACAAGCGTGATGCGTAAAACCGCGACAAAAACCCGCTCGGAGGCAATTGCCTACGCCGTGCGCAACAACCTCGTATAATGGTCGGACGGATGGTACAGACGAAAGACAATGAGGGTACAGGTCAAACGGGCATGTTTTACCGCAGCCCTGTCGCAACGAGCCGGTCGGATCTGTTTCCGAAGCTCGTCGCCATGCAGAAGCTGGTCGGCGCACGAAATTTCGTGGTGACGAAGGCTGCCGCTTCCGGTTTCCCCAACAAGAAGAAGCTGACCTGCGAGCTGGAAAACTGGGGCATGAATGCCGCAGAACAGAGCACGCAGTTCATCCGCGCCGTCGGTGATATTCTTCTCGATCATATCGAGACGTCGCTGTTGCCGGTCATCTGGCGCAACAAGAATGCCGGCGGCTTTGCCGATCTTCCCGATGTTCCGGCGTTGCTGCGCCGGATCGAAAACGACACCTTGCCCTATGCCGGGCTGGCCATGCCGGTGCGGCTCGGCACCATCGGCAACGGTTACATCGTTTTCTGCGGCACCAATCTCGTTCTCGACAATGAGGTCGTCATCGAGCAGCACATCAAATGCTGCGAGATCATGGTGGATATGCTGGCGCTCGACGAACGCAAGGCTGCGCCCTCGGAAGCACTGAGCGAGAGGGAAATCGCCTGCCTGCAACTGGCAGGTGACGGCCGGATCAGTGAAGAGATCGCGGTCAAGCTCGGGCTTTCCGTGCACACGGTCAATGCCTATCTCGGTTCCGCGACGATCAAGCTCGATTCCGTCAACCGCATTCAGGCAATCGCAAAGGCCATCCGGCTCGGCTATATCCACTGATGGCGGGCGGGGGCTCCCCCGCACTGCATCCCCGGGTTTTCAGGGCCGCAGGCCGCGGCAGGCCTGCCGATACGCCATGGTTCCGGCGTCTCATTTCGCGTTTTTTAACAGTTGCCAGCTAGAACTGTCGCAGGTTTGGCTTTGGGGAACTGTTCATGCACAACCGGCTCTTTAAGACCGTCGCGAGCAAAGTCGTCGTGCTGACGATCGGCTTGATCATGCTCAGCGTGGCGGCAGTTGGTTTTTCCACCTACATGCGCTTGAAGGATAATATCATCACCACCGCGCTGCGCGATACCAACAGCGCAATGCGCAACATGGCGATCCTCTACGAGATGAAGGTCGGTGGCGTCGCGCTGGACATGGGCGATGGGCAGCTCAAAAGTGTCAGCCGCGCCAGCATTGGGACGCTGCGCGACAACGACCTCGTTGATCGCACCGCGGCAGGAAACGGTGGCATCGCCACGGTTTTTGAAACCAAGGCCGGTGAATATGTCCGTATGATCACCAATCTGAAAAATGAAAAGGGCGAACGCGCGGCAGGCACCAAGCTTGCCACCGATCATCCTGCTTTCGAAAAAGTCAGCAAGGGCGAAGCGTATTTCGGCCCGGCCACGCTTTTCGGCGTCAGTTACATGACCGGTTACATGCCGGTTATCAACAATTCCGGCGCCACCGTCGGCATTCTTTTTGTCGGCGTCCCCATGGCCGTTTACGAAGCCCAGATATTCGGCCTGCGCGACCTGATGCTGATCTGCGGTACGTTGGCCATGGGCGGAGTCGGGCTTCTCGCCTATTTCGTAATCAGACGCACATTGCAGCCGCTGGGCAAACTGACGGACGCGGTGAAGTCTCTTTCGGACGGCAATCTCGACACACCAATCCCCTATGCCACCAATACCAATGAATTCGGCAACATCGCCCGCGCTCTGGTGATCTTCCGCGAGAATGCGCTTGATAAACTGGCCATCGAGGGAAGAAGCGCCGATGAACGCTCGGTGGCGGAATCCGAACGCCACCGCAACGACGCGGAAAAGCAGGCGCTGGACAGCCAGATCGAATTTGCAGTCGGTGAAATCGCATCCGGTCTCGGCAGGCTTTCGCGTGGCGATCTGAGCCGCACGATCGAGACACCTTTCACCGGCCGTCTGGACCGGCTGCGCACGGATTTCAACGAATCCCTGCTCAATCTGCGCGATGCGCTGGGGCAGATCCGTGAGCGCACGCTCATCATCCAGCATAGCGGCTTTGAAATCGAGCAGTCGTCGGTTGATCTGTCGAAGCGCACCGAAAATCAGGCGGCCTCGCTGGAGGAGACCGCCGCCGCCGTCGAGGAAATCACCGCAACGGTCAGATCGTCGGCCGAGCGGGCGCGGGAGGCCAATGAGGCCGTCCGCATTACCAAGCAGAGCGCCGACAGTTCCGGCTCGGTCGTCAGCAACGCCGTTGATGCCATGGGCCGCATCGAAGGCGCCTCGCGCAAGATCGAGCAGATCATCGAGGTCATCGACGATATCGCCTTCCAGACCAATCTCCTGGCCTTGAATGCCGGCATCGAGGCGGCGCGTGCGGGTGAGGCGGGCAAGGGTTTTGCCGTGGTGGCGCAGGAAGTGCGTGAACTGGCGCAACGTTCCGCCGATGCAGCCCGCGAGATCAAGCAGCTCATCAACCAGTCGACGCACGAAGTCAGCACCGGATCGAAGCTGGTGCAGGAGGCGGGCACGGTTCTTTCCGCCATCAGCCAGCAGATCGTCACCGTCAGCCAGCACGTTGAAACCATCGCGACCGCGACGCAGGACCAGTCATCGGCGCTTCACAACGTCAACGGTTCCGTAAACCAGATGGACCAGATGACGCAGCAGAATGCAGCACTTGCCGAGCAGTCGAGTGCGGCGAGCCGGGTGCTGTCCGGCGAGGTGGAGGCCTTGCTCGATCTCGTCCAGCGTTTCCAGATGGAGCAGGGTTCGGCGGCGGGTAGGGATCGATTGAACCGGGCCGCCTGATACCCCCAATTCGCAAAATCAAGAACTCCCGGATCGCAAGGTCCGGGATTTTTTATTCCGCCGCTGCCCGTGCCGTGCTGGATATCTGGTTGATATAGGCGCGCAGCGCCGCCGGTTTGACCGGCTTATGCTGAACGGAAATCCCGTATTTTTCGGCATCGCTGCGCACTTCGGGACTGCGATCCGCCGTCACCAGCAGGGCAGGGATCGATTTGCCGTAGAATGTGCGGATGAGGCGGATGGCGCTGATGCCGTCACCATCATCGAGATGGTAATCGGCGATGATGATATCAGGCGCTGCCGCCAGTTTCAGGAAGGGTTCTTCCAGCGTCGCCACCGAACCTGCCGGCAGAACCTCGCAACCCCATCCCGTCAGCAACAGCGTCATGCCCTCGAGGATTTTTGGCTCATTGTCGATGCACAGGACGCGCACCCCCTGCAGGCGATCGCTCGCCGCCGCATTGCTGACGGCGCCGCCGGATTTGGCTGGCGCAACGCGGTCTGATTCACGCGGCAGATGAATGCGGAAGGTCGTACCCTTGCCGGGCGTCGAAATCAGCTGCACGGGATGGTGCAGCATGCGCGACAGCCGGTCGACGATGGAAAGGCCGAGCCCAAGGCCGGAGGCCGTTTTTGCGCCCTCGTCCAACCGGGCGAATTCCTTGAAGACGGTGCGGAATTTGGAGGCGGGAATGCCGATGCCGGAATCCGTCACCTGAATGACGACTTCGCCGCCCCGGCGGCGGGCACCGACGACGACCTTGCCCCTCAGCGTGTATTTGATGGCGTTCGAGACCAGATTCTGCACGAGCCGCCGCAGGAGATTGGGGTCGGAACGGACCGTGAGTGAGGTGGGCATGACCACGAGGTCGAGGTTCTTTTCCTGCGCCATGGGTGCGAAATCGGTTTCGATGCGTTTCAACAGCTCGTTTAGCGGCACCGACGTCATGCGCGCCTTCATCGAACCCGTGTCGAGGCGGGAAATATCGAGAACGGCGCCGAGAATGGTCTCGACCGATTCCAGCGCTGAATCGATATTGTGGACGAGATCGCTTTCTCTGGAGACGCCAAGCCGTTCGACAAGCGAGGAGGAATAGAGGCGCGCTGCATTGAGCGGCTGGAGAATGTCGTGACCGGCGGCGGCGAAGAACCGCGTCTTGCCGATATTCGCCTCGTCGGCGGATGCTCTTGCCTCCGCCAGTTCGCGGTTGACGCGGGTAAGCTCGACGGTTCGTTCCGCCACGCGCTGCTCCAGCGTTTCGTTGGCCTGTTTCAACGCCTGATCGCTCGCCACCCGCTGCGTGATATCGGTGAAGGTGGCGACGATGCCCTTGTCCGGCATGGTGTTGGAGCGCACTTCGATAATGCGCTCGCCGCCAGCCAGTACCAGCGAGAAGGGCAGGTCCATGGTCAGGAAACTGGTGATCAGCTCGTCCGTATCACCGGCCGGCATGTCGCCGCGCTCCTGCAGCATGGCGACGATATCCGTCAGTGGCACGCCCACCTGGCCGAATTGTTCGGGCAGGTCCAGCAGGGTGCGGAAGCGCCGGTTCCAGATGGTCAGCTGCTGCGAACTGTCGAAAACAGCGATGCCCTGATCCATCTGCGCCAGCGCCGTTTGCAGCATATCCTGATTATATTGCAGGGCTTCACTGGCCTGATCGAGCAGCCAGGCGGTGTCTGCGCTGGTATCTTCCGCCTTCTGGAGAATGATCGACAGCACGAGGCGGGCCGAGGAGGAGCCGATGGCGCTGCCAAGCAATTGTTCGGAGAAATGGATCAGCGCCATGTCCGCCGGCTGGTCATCGTTGAGCTTCCGGCCAGCCGTCTTTTCATAGGTGGCGAGTGAGCGCAGCATGCGCTCTTCCCCGAGATAGCGGGCGATCGCGCTTTTGAGGTCGCCGACGCTCACACGGGTTTTCCAGCCGCGTGTGGCGAATTGCGATTTCGAATGACGCTTGACGAAAATGCCGGACTGGATCCGCTCCACCGGCCGCGGGTTGCGCGATAGCGAGCCGAGCACAAAGGCCATGCTGTTGACGAGCAGACTGAGGATGACGGCATTCACAAACGGATCGGCTTCCGGTCCGTTGAAGACTGTACTGCCGGAAAACAGGAAACCGAGAATATTCGCAGCCACTTCGGAATTGTCAGGCCCGCCGAAGCTCGGCAGAAACAGCAGATAGGCCCAGACGAAAAAGCCCGAACTCAGGCCGGCAATTGCGCCACGCGCATTGGCGCGCCGCCAGAACAGGCCGCCGAAAAGGGCAGGGGCCATCTGGGCGATGGCGGCGAAGGCCAGGAAGCCGATGGAGGCGAGCCCTGTCGTGCTGTCGGCGGCGCGATAATAAAAGTAACCCAGCAGCATCACCGCGAAGATCGCCGTCCTGCGGATATTGAGCAGCGTTTTGGCGAAATTGTCCCGGTGCGGCGAGCGGTTCAACAGCTTCTGCCGCAGAAAGATCGGCATGACGATGTCGTTGGAAATCATGATCGACAGCGCCACCGAAGCAACGATAACCATTGCGGTTGCCGCCGAAAATCCGCCGATGAAGGTAATGAGGGATACGACCGGCATCTGATGCGTAAGCGGCAGTTGCAGGACGTAGAGATCGGCGCTGCCGTTTGCGCCGAGCGTCAGAATGCCGGCGAGCGCGATCGGCAGCACGAAGATGTTGATGGCGATGAGATAAAGCGGCAGGAGGAACCCCGCCATGCGCAATTCTTCCGGCGTGCGGTTTTCCACTACGGTGACGTGGAACTGGCGCGGCAGAAGGATGATGGCGAAGCCGGATAGCAGGGTCATGACAATCCAGCGGCTGACGGGCGTGTGATAGGATATGGCCCGCATGGCCTGTTCATTCTCCGTGGCGAGCCGCCACAGATGCACAGGCCCGTCGAAAAGGACGAACAGCACGTAAAAGCCGACGGTACACATGGCGACCAGCTTGACCAGCGATTCCATCGAAATCGCCAGAATGAGCCCGTCCTGATGTTCTGTGGCGTCGGTGTGGCGGGTCCCGAACATGACGGCGAAACCGGCCATGACGATGGTGACGACCAGCGGCAGATCGAGGAAATAAAGATTGCCGCTGCCAATGCCGTAGTCACCGGGATCGACCATCGTCGCCACCGAATTGGAAACGGCTTTCAGCTGCAGGGCGATATAGGGAATGGCGCCCACAAGCGCGATGACGGCGACGATCATCGCCACGGTGGAGTTCTTGCCGTAACGGGCGGCGATGAAATCCGCAACCGATGTCAGTTTTTCCGTTTTGGCCAGCTCGACGATTCGGCGAATGATCGGCATGCCGATGGTGAAGGCAAGGATCGGCCCGGTATAGATGCCGAGAAACTCCAATCCTTTGTCGGCCGCAAGCCCGACGCCGCCGAAATAGGTCCAGGAGGTGCAATAGATCGCAAGGCTCAGCGCATAAACGAACGGCCGCCCCTTCTTCGGGGCGTTTCTTTTCCGGCTGTTTCTATCCCCGAAGCTTGCAACCGCAAACAGCAGCAGGACATAAGCGAAGGCCGAACCGAATATGATCCACCCAGGAAGCACGCATCCTCCCCATGCAAGAATTCCCTGATATGAGCATAGGCGAATTCCATGCGGTTGAGAATGAGCGCGGTCTGATCATAAAGTTCAAGACGGGAGCATTTCCAGTAAAGTGCGTAGCGGTTTTACGCACGGGAAAATGCGAAGCAAACAGATTGCTGAAGCACGTCCGCCGGTGCCGTTTTCACCCGGCGTGTTATGGCGTGCAAAAAAGCTAATAAATGCAATCTTGACGAATTCCAAATGCGAAGGGGAACCTATATGGTCGAACCTGTAGGGACAGTCACATAGCTTCAGCTTTCGAAGCAGGAGAGAGGGACAATCTGGATGCTAAACGAATTTAAAACCTTCATTGCCCGCGGCAATGTCATGGACCTGGCCGTCGGTGTCATCATCGGTGCGGCTTTCAGCAAGATCGTCGATTCCGTCGTCAACGATCTCATCATGCCGATCGTCGGCGCAATTTTCGGCGGCTTCGATTTCTCGAACTACTTCCTGCCGTTGAGTTCCGGCGTCACCGCCCCGTCGCTTGCCGCTGCCCGTGATCAGGGTGCCGTCTTTGCTTATGGCAACTTTCTGACCGTTCTCATCAACTTCCTCATCCTCGCCTGGATCATTTTCCTGATGGTCAAGGGCGTCAACAAGCTTCGCGCCTCGGTAGAAACCAAGAAGGCCGAAGAAAAGACGGAAGCGGCTCCGCCGCCGGAAGACGTCAAGCTTCTCACCGAAATCCGCGATCTGCTCAAGACGCGCTGAGACCGACATTATCCCCGGCCTGGTTTTGCTGACCTGCGCGGACAGCTCTCTTGCGCCGGGGATCGATCCATAAAGAAAATCCATGTTCGCCTCACGGAATATCATGCATATGACCGGTTCGATGCGATAAGAAGGCACCAAACGGAGTGTCTTTAATGTCCATTTTGAACAGTCTGAGTGCGCGCTCTCTGGCGGCTCCCGAGAGCGGCATCGTTGAGGTCGTGAATTATGCCCGGGGACGGGACAATCTCCTGCCGCTCTGGGTTGGCGAAGGCGATCTGCCGAGCCCTGACTTCATCAATCAGGCTGCGATTGATGGGCTGAACAATGGCGAAACCTTTTACACCTGGCAGCGTGGCATTCCCGAGCTGCGCCAGGCGCTCAGCCGCTACTACGAACGGCACTTCGCGGCATCGCTGCCGCCGGAGCATTTTTACGTCACCGGTTCCGGCATGCAGGCGATTGTGCTTGCCGTGCAGGCGCTGACCTCGCCGGGCGACGAGATGGTGTATCTTTCACCAACCTGGCCGAATATCGTTGCCGCCATCGGTGTGGCGGGCGCAAAGGCGGTTCCGGTCGGTATCGATTTCCGCGACGGCCGCTGGGATCTCGATATCGGCAAGCTTGAAAGCGCCATCACCGGCAAAACCAAGGCGCTTTTTATCAACACGCCTTCGAACCCGACCGGCTGGACCGCGACGCGCGACAATCTTCGCGATGTTCTGGCGCTTGCCCGCAAACACGATCTCTGGATCGTCGCGGATGAGATTTACGCGCTTTATCACTATGCCGGCACCCGCGCGCCTTCGTTCCTCGACATCATGGAGCCGGACGACAAGATCGTCTTCGCCAATTCCTTTTCAAAGAACTGGTCCATGACCGGCTGGCGTGTCGGCTGGCTTGTGGCACCGCCGGCCATCGGTCAGGTCATCGAAAATCTCATTCAATATTCCACCTCTGGCGTTGCGCAGTTCATGCAGCGCGGCGCAGTCGCAGCCCTCGACCAGGGCGATGGCTTCATCCGCGAAAACTACGAACGTGCTCTGGCGTCCCGCGATATTCTCTGCGATGCGCTGATCGCAACGAACAGGGTTGAAACGCTGAAGCCGGACGGCGCTCTTTATGCCTTTCTCAAGATAGACGGCGTGACGGACAGCCGCGCCACGGCGCTGGATATCGTCGATAAAACCGGCGTCGGCCTGGCGCCCGGCACGGCATTCGGCCCGGGGGGAGAACTGTTTCTGCGCGCCTGCTTCCTGCGCAACCCCAGGCAGATAGAAGATGCAGCCGATCGGCTGTCATCTTACATTCTCGGCAGGTAGATATCGGTCTTCCTTGCAATGTTTGCCTGTCGCGTTGGTACGTCACCGCGACAGGTGCATTTGCTCAAAAATCACAGTGAAGCTCCAAAACTGCAACCCCACGGCGCAACCATCGACGTGCGGGCTTTTCTGTGCTATGCGCCTTCTGTTCCTTTTATGAGAACATTTTCATCTAATAAATAAAAAGCACTTCATTGCGCTAACCAATCGTAAGCCACCTTTTCAGAGGGCTGAGGGCTGGGTCGCGTATTTGCTGTGCAAGTAATCAATGATGAAGAATTATTGGCTTTGATGGGCTCAAGAAAAGCAAACAGGGAAGTAGTGTCATGGCTGTTCTGGTCACGGGTGGAGCAGGTTACATAGGAAGCCACATGGTGTGGGCTTTGCTCGATGCCGGGGAAGAGGTCGTTGTTGTCGATCGGCTTTCCACGGGGTCGCGTTGGGCTGTCGCGCCGGCTGCGCGCTTCTATCTGGGGGATGCGGCCGATCGCACCTTGCTCGACCAGATTTTCGAAGAAAACCAGATCGAGACCATTTTCCACTTTGCCGGCTCCCTCAGCGTTCCTGAATCGATCAGCCAGCCGCTGGAATATTACGAAAACAACACCGGCACGACCCGCGCCCTCGTCGCGGCAGCGGTCGCCCATGGCATTCGCAATTTCATCTTCTCCTCGACAGCCGCCGTCTATGGAAACCAGCCCTTTGATGGCCCGGTGCCGGAAACGGCGATCCTGAGCCCGGAAAATCCCTACGGCCTGTCGAAACTCGCCTCTGAAATCATGCTGCGCGATGTCGTGCAGGCGCATGATTTCAACTATGTGGCGCTGCGTTATTTCAATGTCGCCGGAGCCGATCCGCAGGGCCGCGCCGGTCCTTCTCCGACGGGCGTGGCAAACCTCATCAAGGTCGCCTGCGAGGCCGCGACCGGCCGGCGTGATCGGGTTGAGGTTTACGGAACGGACTATCCGACCGCTGACGGCACGGGCGTTCGCGACTATATCCATGTCAGCGATCTCATAGATGCGCATATGCTGGCCATGGCGCATCTGCGCGCCGGTGGCGGCACCCGAACCTTGAATTGTGGTTATGGCGTCGGTTATTCGGTGCTGGACGTGCTGCACGCGGTGCGGCAGGAATCGGAACACGATTTCCCGGTCATCCATTGTCCGCGTCGGCCGGGTGATATTGCCGCCATGGTAGCGGATTCCACCCGTATTCAGACGGAGCTGGGTTGGCGCCCGCGTTTCAACGATCTGGCGATCATCGTTCGCACTGCTCTTCAGTGGGAAGCCAAGCGCCAGGCTCAGCAAAGCGACAGGATCCCCCCGGTCCGGCGCAAGCTGGCAGCGATAGGCTGAGCAGGTTTCGCATCAGCGGACACGGTTTTTCTCGACGGAATTATAGACGACCGGCCGATCCGAGGCGCTGGCGGCGGGAAGCCATTGCCCCCTGTCGAAAAAACTGCGCGTCAGCTTCAGCCCCGGCGACTGTTCGTTCGCGAGCAAAATCACGTTCATGCGATGCGGTGCGGTCGGCTCCGGCTTGACGGAGACCGAAATGCCGAAATGTTGCGCCTGATAGGCCTGCATCCCGTTTGCTGGCCCAAGCATGGCGGCAAGGTCGGCCCAGCGGGTTTGCCCGATAATCAGGGCCAGTGCATCATTAAGCTTGGCCCTGATGGCGGCACCGTCAGGCGTCTCAGGCGCCACGGCCTTCATTCTTATGGATCTGATCTCGCCCGATGCCTCGCCTCTGATTTCAAGGAAAAGCGATGCCCGTTCGGCAGGCGTTGCTGCATTCTCTTCGACAAGATCGGCGATGCATTCGAAATTTCGGATATTCACCGGGCTGGCATGCCAGCCTTCGAGGTTGGAAAAACCCTCGGTGGTGAAACGGTCACAGAGGTCCTTGCCAGAAAGCACGAAATCGCGTGCGAAAGATGCCCTGTCGCCGGTTTTTTCGAATTTCAATAGATGATGCGGCAGATCGACCTTCTTGGCGGCGAGCTTTTGCCGTTTGACGGGCCTCACCTTGGGCGGCGGCTCGGCGGAATAGATGGCAGGCGCCAGATTGAGGTAGGTCAGCAGGCTCTTGAGGTGCTTCTGATCGTTGGCAAGCAGCACCGTCGCCAATATGGCGAGACAGACGGCCAGCACTGCAAACAGCAGCGCGCCATGGCTTACTCTTTTTTGCAGGCTTGCGTCCATCGCAGGACCCTATGGCTGCCGGGGCAGGGCGGAAGCCTTTTTTGATATGGATTTTCGGGCCGTTTTCAGCCCTGTGAATATGGATGTAAGCGGAAGCTCAAAAAATAATATATGCAATCCACCGCCGAAATCTCCGGCGGCGCATGGTGCTATTCGGATGTATTTTTACCCGTGTCCTGCCCGCCGGCGCTGCTTTCATCGTCCGCGACCGGAATGGCGTAAGAGCCATTCAGCCAGCGGGCGAGATCGAGCGAGCGGCAGCGATCCGAACAGAACGGATAGTCGTCGCGCGTCGAGGGCCGCCCACATTCCGGGCATGGCTGGGATTTACGCAGCGGCGTGACATTTCCGGCGCTTTCAGTGGAGGGTTTTACCATGGTCTATCCCTCGAGCCAGCCCGACGTCACCTCAAATCCTTCACCGGACAAAAGCGACATGGTCTCGTAAAGCGGCAGGCCGACGACGTTGGTGTAGGAACCTGTCAGTTTCTGCACGAATGCGCCAGCAATGCCCTGAATGCCATAGGCGCCCGCTTTACCGCGCCACTGGCCGGAGGCGATGTAGGCATCGATTTCTCGCGTCGAGAGCCGTTTGAAGCGCACCTTGGTTTCCACCACCTTCTGTCGGATCTTGCCGCCGGGTATTACAAGGCAGATGCCGGTATAGACCCAATGGCTGCGTCCCGAGAGAAGATGCAGCGCCGCCGAGGCGTCTTCGGTATATTCCGCCTTGCCGACGATGCGACGGCCCACGGCCACGACGGTGTCGGAGCCGAGAACATAGGCATCTTTCCACGTCTGCTCGCTCTTGAGCGCGGCATGCGCCGCTTCGGCCTTCTGCAGCGACAGACGACGACACAGCGTGCGCGGATGCTCGAGCTTCGCAGGCGTCTCGTCGATATCCATCGGCATCAGGCGTGCCGGCTCGATGCCGATCTGATGCAACAGTTCCAGACGCCGCGGTGAGCCGGATGCCAGAACGAGCTTTTGTTTTGTGTTTGTCATTGCGCTGCCCGGGCGTCCGATGCCGAACGGATTACTTGAAGCGGTAGGTGATGCGGCCCTTGGTCAGGTCGTAAGGCGTCATTTCAACCAGCACCTTGTCGCCCGCCAGAACGCGGATACGGTTCTTGCGCATGCGGCCCGCGGTGTGGGCGATGATTTCGTGTTCGTTCTCAAGCTTCACGCGGAATGTTGCGTTCGGCAGCAATTCGGTTACGATGCCCGGGAATTCAAGGACTTCTTCTTTTGTCATGTAAGGGTTTTCTTCCTGTTGATAGTGCCGGACATGTCCTGTCCGGGAAAATTGCGCGGAAACTACACAATCCCGGCACATTTGTGAACCTCTAAAGCATCGGCTTGAAAATCAGTACCGATTTTCATGAGGCGAGGTCAGTTTTCAGTCTTTTGACAGCGTATCCGCCACCGGCTGCTGCCGCCCCGGCAGGCGTTCCGAAATCAGTTTCGACAGATGGTCCCGCACTTCGCGATAGGCGTCGAGAATCTGTTCGCGCGTGCCCGTGATCACCGTCGGATCCATGGTCGGCCAATAGACCACATCGAGCGAATTCGAGCGGGTCAGTTCCAACGCGGCGTGATGGGCCTCTGGGGTCAATGTAATGATCAGATCGAAAAAATCATCCTCGATCTCGTCCAGCGTGCGCGGCTTGTGTTTGCCGAGCGAAAATCCCTGTTCCTCCAGCACTGCATCCACGAAGGGATCGCGCTCGCCAGCCCGCACGCCAGCCGACTGGATGTAAATGCCAGGCGCCACCAGCCGTTTGGCGATGACTTCCGCCATGGGGGAACGGATGGAGTTCATACCGCACATGAAGAGGACCGATTTGGGCGCTCGTCCCTCGTTTGGCGCTGCGGCAGGATCGCTCATCTCTAACCCCGCCAATAAAGCACGCAGACAAGGGTGAAGAGGCGGCGCGCCGTGTCGAAATCCACCTTGATCTTGCCGGAAAGCCGATCCATCAGGGTCTGCGAGCCGTCATTGTGAATGCCGCGCCGGCCCATGTCGATCGCCTCGATCTGACTGGGTGTAGAGGAGCGGATCGCCTCATAATAGCTTTCGCAGATCAGGAAATAATCCTTGATGATGCGGCGGAACGGCGTCAGCGATAGAATATGGGTCGAAACGTCTTTTTCGTCTTCGGTCTTTATCGCGAAAACCAGCTTGGCATCGACCAGCGAAATATGCAGCCGGTATGGCCCGCCTTCGTGGCCCGCTGGCTCAAAGGTATTTTCTTCGATCAGGTCGAAAATGGCGACGGCGCGTTCGTGCTCCACATCAGGCGTGGACCGGCCGATACTATCGTCCAGAACCACGTCGCAGAGCCGGAAATCGCCTGAAGCCATCGCTTAACTTTCCGGATTGAGGCGAATGGAGACCGAGCGCGCATGCGCGTCCAGCCCTTCCGAACGGGCAAGGGTGATCGCTGCCGGCGCAAGCTGGCGCAACTGCTCTGGCCCAAGGCGCAGGATAGAGGTGCGCTTGACGAAATCAAGCACCGAAAGCCCGGAGGAGAAGCGTGCCGAGCGCGCGGTCGGCAGAACATGGTTGGAGCCGCCGACATAATCGCCAATCACCTCAGGCGTATGGCGTCCGACGAAGATGGCACCGGCATTGCGGATGTGGGCCATCAGCGCGTCGGGGTCATCGACGGCAAGTTCCAGATGTTCGGCGGCGATGCGGTTGGCCAGCGGAATGGCGTCGGTGAGCTTCTCAACCAGAATGACCGCGCCGAAATCGGCCCAGCTCGCCGCTGCCGTCTCGGCGCGCGACAGGCGCTTCAACTGCCGCTCGACGGCTGCCTCCACCGCCTTGCCGAGTTCGGCATTGTCGGTGATGAGAATCGATTGTGCACCACGATCATGCTCCGCCTGCGCCAGCAGATCGGCGGCCAGCCAGTCCGGATCATTGTCCCTGTCGGCAATAACAAGCACCTCGGAGGGACCGGCGATCATATCGATGCCGACCGTGCCGAAGACCTGGCGTTTCGCAGCTGCCACATAGGCGTTGCCGGGGCCGACGATCTTGGCGACCGGTGCGATGGTTTCCGTGCCATAGGCAAGGGCTGCGACAGCCTGCGCGCCACCGATGCGATAGATCTCCACAACGCCGGCAATACGCGCCGCAGCAAGAACCGCGGGGTTTATCACGCCGCCATTGGCGGGCACGACCATGACGATGCGCTCCACGCCGGCGACCTTTGCCGGTACGGCATTCATCAGCACCGAGCTGGGATAGCTGGCGGTGCCGCCAGGCACATAAAGGCCGACAGCCTCGATGGCCGTCCAGCGCGAGCCGAGCCCCACGCCAATATCGTCTTCGTAGATGTCGTCCTTCGGCATCTGCCGCGCATGGTGTTTTTCAATGCGCCGGGCCGCGAGTTCGAGGGCTTCGATGACGCTTTTGTCGACCGCTGAATAGGCGGCATCGATTTCATCCGCCGTTACCCGCATCGAAACCTTGGTAAAATCGATGCCGTCGAATTTCTGGGAATAATGGGCAAGGGCCGCATCGCCACGCTGGCGGACATCGTTGATGATGTCACGAACCGTCGCATTGACGTCTTCGGAAACTTCCCTCTTGGTCGTCAGGAAGGCTGCGAATTTCTGTTCGAAATCAGCCGATGCCTGCTCCAGCCAGATTGCCACGCCATTACCCTTTCATTGTCCCCGCGGACGATGCCGCGAGGTTCACGAACTCGCCGCGCAATAATCGCGGCTCTGGTATGTGGCATAAATCGAAACGGTCACGAAACGCAACCGTTGCGACGCGTGAAGCGCTTATTCGCTATCGGGATGATGCGGTTTGGCGGCGGTTTCCCAGGCGCCGCTCACATCGGTCAGCTGCGCCTCGATGCATTCGACGTCGAGCGCTATGGCGCCGCCGCCCGAAAGCGTCAGCTCAACGGCTCCATCGGGTCCTTCGCCATTCTGCACGAAGCGGATGGCGAGAAGCGACAGGACCTGCTCCTTATCGGTGCGGTTGATGCCATATGAGCGCACGGCGGAGACCCGCTTGAGGAAAACGACGCTGCGGCAGCGCTCCGGTGGCAGGTTCTTCTTGTCGGCGCTTTCCCATACGAAACGATTGGCGGAAAGCGTGAACTGGCCATGCTTCGGCTCGAAGGCAACGTCTTTCAGTTTAAAGACGCTGTCCTGCATATGCGTCGAGATGACGGAGAGATCTTCAGTATCCAGCGCGAGCAATTTCAGGCCGCTCATCTTTTTCTTCCTTTTCCGCGGGCCACGGGCCGCAATGTCTATTTCTTGTACTGGAAATAGGCAGTCGAGGCCCGCTCTGCAACGGGTAGGAGCCGGATGAGCGGCAATGAAAGGATCAATCGCTGACGCGTTCGACCAGTGCGCCGCAGCGGGTGAGCTTTTCTTCAAGACGTTCGAAACCGCGATCGAGATGGTAGACGCGCGAAACCATGGTCTCGCCTTCCGCCACCAGACCGGCAATGACCAGCGATACCGAGGCGCGCAGATCGGTCGCCATCACGGGCGCACCCTTCAGGCGGGAGACGCCCTCGATGCGGGCCATCTGGCCGGAAAGCGAAATCTTCGCGCCGAGGCGGGCCAGTTCCTGCACATGCATGAAGCGGTTTTCGAAAATGGTCTCGGTGATGTGGGAAACACCCTGCGAGCGGGTCATCAGCGCCATGAACTGCGCCTGCAGATCGGTGGGGAAGCCGGGGAAGGGCTCGGTGACAACATCGACCGGCTGGATGCCGTTGCCGTTGCGCACGACGCGCAGACCGGTTTCGGTCTCGCTGATCGTCGCACCCGCGAGCCGCAGCGTATCGAGCGCATTGTCGAGCAGCGATGCGCGCGTGCCTTCCAGCACCACGTCGCCGCCGGCCATGGCAACCGCCATGGCATAGGTGCCGGTCTCGATACGATCAGGCAGAACCCGGTGGCGCGCGCCGGAGAGCGAGGTGACGCCCTCGATGGTTATGGTGGAGGTACCCGCACCTTCGATCTTCGCGCCCATTGCGGTGAGGCACTGCGCCAGATCGACGACTTCCGGCTCGCGGGCGGCGTTGTGAATGACGGTGGTGCCGCGGGCAAGGCTCGCTGCCATCAGCATCACGTGCGTTGCGCCGACGGAGACTTTCGGGAAGGTATAAACCGCGCCGATCAGGCCGCCCTTGGGGGCTGTGGCGTTGATGTAGCCGCCGTCGATTTCCATCGTCGCGCCGAGCGCCTCGAGGCCCTCGATAAACAGATCAACCGGGCGCGTGCCGATGGCGCAGCCGCCTGGCAGGGAAACGCGGGCGCGGCCTTCACGGGCCAGAAGCGGGCCGATGACCCAGAAGCTGGCGCGCATCTTGGAAACCAGCTCATAGGGTGCCGTTGTATCAACCACGGTGCGGCAGGTGAAATGGACGGTGCGGGAATAGGCTTCGCCCTGGCTTTCGCGGCGACCATTGACGGAAATATCGACGCCGTGATTGCCGAGAATACGGATGAGCTGTTCAACATCGGCCAGATGCGGCACGTTTTCGAGCGTCAGCGTGTCGCTGGTCAGAAGCGATGCGATCATCAACGGCAAGGCGGCGTTTTTTGCGCCGGAGATGGGAATGATGCCGTTAAGCTTGTTGCCACCCGTAATTCTGATGCGATCCATGCGTCCCTACGGGCCTGCGCCCGCCTTTCTTATCATGCCTTGCGGAAAGGCGCGTCCTTAGACGAATTTCCGCGGCGTTTCAATTTATGCTGATGAATTCTCTATGAGGATGATTCGTCCGTTTTTGCGGCAGGCAGACCAATCGTCTGGTCCTCATCGCCGGCGCGACGCGCACGAACCTGCTGTTTGCGCTTGAGAAGGTTTTCACGAAGCTTCTTCGCCGCCCGCGCCTTGCGCTCCGCCTCGCGCTGCCGTGCCTTCTCGCCCGGGCCAGCCTGCTGGGCACCGGTTGCCGTCACGGCGGACGGTTCTGCGGCGTCGTTCGCGCAAATCGCTGCATTCGCCTGTTTGTCATGATGTTCGTTCATAAATTCAGCAATATCCGAAAAATGCATTTTTCAACAGGGGGAACGCTTTTTTGCCCCGCTTGATGAAGAATATCGTTTTGCGACTTGCGCTCATCAAAAACCTATGGCAATAGGCCGCCACGCTTGATGCTGAAGCACACGCTTCGGCACCGGATGCTGCTATAGCTCAGGGGTAGAGCACTCCCTTGGTAAGGGAGAGGCCGAGAGTTCAAATCTCTCTAGCAGCACCATTTCTCCCATAAATTCAAAAAATTACGCGCCTAGCCGAGCCGCCGGCATTAGTCTGCCGCGCGCTGCTTGCGCGCTTTCCCAAGCACTCCGTGTAAGCCTTGGAGAACAGAAATCCAGACGAACGGGAAAACCGCGCCTCTTGCGAAGCGCGGTTTCCATATCCGAATATTCTGTTGCTGCCAGAGCGGGACGAAACCGCCCGTAGCCAACGGGCGCCGCTTACTGGCGGAATAGCGACAGGATATTTTCGGAGCTGGTATTGGCGATGGAAAGCGACTGGATCGCCAGCTGCTGCTGCGTCTGGAGAGCCTTGAGCTTCGTGGACTCTTCGTTCATGTCGGCGTCAACCAAGCGGCCGATGCCCTTGTCGATGGAGTCGGTCAGCTTCGAGACGAAGTCTTCCTGCAGATCGAGACGCATCTTGATTGAACCAAGATCGGCGCTTGCGCTGATAAGCGATTCCAGCTGCGTGTTGACGAACTGGATCATGTTGTCGAGACCGTCATTGTCGGTCAGCGGCTGGCCTTTGGCATCCGTCAGCCCGCTGAGGTCCTTGGTGATGTCCAGATCGATCAGCGAGTAATCAAGCTTCTGCGCCATCTGCGACGTTGCCGCAGCGGTTTCGAGATAGATATTGTTGTTGGAGGAGCCACCGGTGCCGATCGCCGTCACAGTGGTGCCAGCGGGCGTCGGTGCCGTATTGTTGGCCTTCACATAGAGGGCTTCGCCAGCTGCGTTTTCACCGATCTTGAAATAGGTGCCGTTGTTTCTTGCGGTTGTTGCCGCGGCAACGGTTACGAGGCCGGTTGTTGCGTCCGCAGCCGAAACCGTGGTTGTCGTACCCGACGGGAAACCAAGAAGCTGAGCTTCGGTAAACACTTTTGCGGTAGAAGGCGTGGTTGTCGCAACACCTGCGGGCGTCGTCGTGGTGATTTCGAAATCACGCAGAACACCGGTGTCGGAGTAATAGGCAGCGCTGTCGAGAATGCCGTTTTTCGTCGCGCCGGTTGACGTATCGAAAAGCGCGGTCTTGTTATCAACCTGAATGTTGATGGTCTTGACGGCGACGTTACCTGCACCATCACGAACGAAGGAACCGACGATCTGTTTGGTGACCGGCGTCAGGTTGCCCGAAGCGTCGCTGATCTTGCCCTTCAGCCAGTTTTCGCCGGAGAAGGAGGCGGATTCGCCGATGCTCTTGAGCTGGTCCTGAAGCTGGCGGATTTCTTCCTGGATCTTTGCCTTGTCGACACCTGCTTCGCGGGCTGCAACCAGCTTCTTGCTGATTTCCTTGACGACATCGACGGTGGTTTCCATGGCGGAATAGGCGGTATCGACCTTTGCGGCGCCGAGGCCGAGGGCGTCCTGCACGGCGGAAAGAGCGCCATTATCGGAACGCATGGTGGTCGCGATCGACCAGTAGGCGGCGTTGTCGGATGCGGTCTTGACGCGCAGGCCGGAGGAGACACGCGACTGCGTTTCTTCCATGTTGCTGCCGATGGCGCGAAGGGTCTGAAGGGCGGCCATTGCCGCGACGTTTGTCAAAATGCTGGTCATAATTATTTGCCCCTTGATTGGCTGAAATGAAAAGGGACATTCCGGATTGCCGCCGGGAACGATCGAGCGGCTTGATGCCTGTTAACCTCTTTTTCGTCTTGGTTAACCAATCGTTTCGATGACTAGGTTTTAGGCGGCGAATGGTTAACAAAGCCTAAATCAAAAAAGGGAAAAATTAAGGAACGATAATTTTTCTTAACCATAATGAAAAAAGCCGCGCTCGAGGCGCGGCTTTCCGTTTTTGATGATGTTGCCCGTGATTAACGGAAGAGCGAGAGAATGCTCTGCGAGTCGTTGTTGGCGATCGACAGGGCCTGAACAGCCAGCTGCTGTTGGGTCTGAAGAGCCTTCAGCATCGTGGATTCTTCGTTCATTTCAGCGTCGACCAGGCGACCGATGCCCTTGTCGAGCGAGTCGGTCAGCTTGTTGACGAAGTTTTCCTGCAGTTCGATGCGCATCTTGACCGAGCCGAGGTCGGCGGCAGCGGACGTCATGCTCTGGAGCTGCTTGTCGACGAAGGATACCATCGCGTCGAGGTACTGGTTTTCCGAGACTGCCGAGCCGTCGCTGTTCTTGAACGTGCCGGTCAGATCCTTGGTGATGTCCAGAGACGTCAGCGAGTAGGTGAGCTGCGTTGCAAGCTGGGCGTCAGCGCCTTCTTCGAGGTAGATCTTGGTGGTGCCGTCGAGGCCAACGGCAATGTTGGTCTTGGTTGCCGGCGCAGTCGGCGCAGTCGTGTTGATTTTCACGTACTGGTCGTTGCCAAGATTGAAGTAGGTGCCGTTGACGTTCGGAGTGGTCGTATCGGCATTAGCGATCGTGACGATACCCGTTGCAGCGGCGGTGGTGAAGGTGACGGCGGTGCCGGCTGTTGCTTCCTTCAGGCCCTTAAGCTGAGCTTCAGTGTAAACCTTGGCTGCAGCAACCTTGGTCACCGGCTGAGCGGCGCCTACGCCGTCCGAGTCATTGGTGATTTCGAACAGCTTGTAGCTGCCCGTGGAAGAAAAATAAGCGTAGGAGTCGAGGACGCCCTGCTTGTCCTTTGCAGCGCCCGAAGACGTGTCGAACAGGACCGTGTTACGGCTCAGGTCAACATTAACGGTCTTTACGGATACGTTACCGGCGGCGTCGCGGATGAAGGAGCCCACGATCTGCTTGGTGACGTTCTTCAGTTCGCCAGCGCCGTTGCTGACGGTGGCCTGCAGCCAGTTTTCACCGGAGAAGGAAGAGGAGCTGGAGATCGACTTCAGCTGATCCTGGAGCTGCTTGATTTCTTCCTGGATCTTGGACTTGTCGACGCCGGGTTCGCGGGCGGCAACCAGCTTGTTCTTGATTTCCTTGACGACGTCGATGGACGATTCCATACCGGAATAAGCCGTATCAACCTTGGCAGCGCCGAGGCCGAGAGCGTCCTGGACGGCCGAAAGTGCGCCGTTGTCGGAACGCATCGTGGTCGCGATCGACCAGTAAGCGGCGTTGTCGGAAGCTTCGCCGACGCGCTGGCCGGAGGAAACGCGGTCCTGCGTCGTTTCCATGTTCTGGCCGATAGAGCGCAGGGTCTGAAGTGCAGACATAGCTGCGACGTTAGTAAGAATGCTCGTCATAGTAGATTTGCCCCTTGAATGGCTGATTAGAAAAGGGACATTCCGGTCTCACCGGGAACGGCGCACAGCGTCATGCCTGCTAACCGGCTGATTTTTAAAGGTTAGCTCACCGTTTCGATGGCTCTAGCTAACCTTTATATAGTTAATGAAGACCTAATGGCTTTCTAAAAAAGTACATTCTGGCGGTTTGTTTTGCAACCCTTGCGCGTGCGCGCGCGTAGCTGGAAATGTTTAAAAAAATAATAAAGCCGCACCCGTTTCCGGATGCGGCTTTGATAGAGGGGCAATACGCTCGGGTCAGCCTCCGTTGCGTCTGCCATTTTCACCCGATTACAAGACGGTCAGCCACCGCTTGCGATCTTGTGTTTTATGTCATTCCGGCCAGCGGCTATCCGCTTGTCCATGCGCAAAATCTGACAGCCGGTGCTTTCCAATTTCCTAATTTCAGCGGACGCCCGGGCCTTCACTCTAATCGTGGTAAATGCTTTGAAAGCAGGAATGGTAAATGAAACCTTGCGGTTTGCATGCCATGCCCGGAACGCAAAACCGCGCCCTTTCGGGCGCGGCTCGTTTTTTTAGAATTTTCGTTCCGATTAACGGAAGAGCGACAGGATGTTCTGCGAGTCGCTGTTGGCGATCGACAGGGCCTGAATTGCCAGCTGCTGCTGCGTCTGCAGAGCCTTGAGGCGGGTGGACTCTTCGTTCATGTCGGCGTCAACCAGACGGCCGATACCCTTTTCCATGGTCGAGGTCAGCTTGGAGACGAAGTCTTCCTGCATGGAGATGCGGTTGGACACCGAACCCAGATCGGCAGCAGCGCTGTTGAGGGTTTCAAGCTGCTTGTCGACGTGGCTGATGAGCTTGTCGAGGATGTCGTTGTCGGTTGCAGCGGCAGTGCCGAGCATTGTGGCGCCAGCGCCCTTGTAGATCGACAGGTCCGAGATATCGAGGTTCGAAACAGTCTGCTTTACGCCGTCTGCGATCGCTGCCTTGTCGAGAATGCCCGTGCCCTTGCCGTCCGTCACAGCGCCGGTGTCGAACAGGATGTTCGAACCGCTGAGCTGCATGTCAACGCGCTGAACCTTGACGGCGCCAGCGGAGTCACGGGTGAAGGATGCGACAACCTGCTTTTTCAGGTTGGCGATAGCGGCATCGTCCGTACCGACAGCAAATGCGGCGCCATCGTTGGATGCCTTCGTCTTCAGCCAGTTTTCACCGTTGAAGGTTGCGGAGTCTGCGATGGAGGTCAGCTGCTTCTGGAGCTGGCCAATTTCCTTCTGGATCTTCTTCTTGTCGGCGGTCGGGTCCTGAGCAAGGATCAGCTTGTCCTTGATTTCCTGGACGACCTTGATGGTGGCTTCCATACCGGAATAAGCCGTGTCGACCTTGGCAGCGCCGATGCCGAGCGCGTCGGAAACGGTAGAGAGCGCCGAAGCGTCCGAACGCATGGTGGTCGCGATGGACCAGTAAGCGGCGTTGTCGGAGGCGGAACCTACTTTGAGGCCCGACGAAATACGGCCCTGTGTGGTCTCCATGTTGTTGCCGATAGAACGCAGCGTCTGGAGAGCAGCCATAGAGGAGGCGTTGGTGAGAATGCTTGCCATAATATATTGTCCCTTGTTTTTACGAGATACTGGAATTGGGGACATTCCGGACTTCGTATTACCGGTCACAACGTTTCGGCTTCATGCCACTCGGTTCAGAGTTACTTGTCTCTTGAAACCAAACCCGCTGTGTGTAGGGAGAATTTCGCAGCGAAAAATTGCGTAATTATTAATTTGAGCATTAAGAAATACTGGAAAATACTTATGGTTACTGCAAAGTGTATTTAAATGGTAAGTTTTTAATTTAAAATTATAGTTATCCGGGCCCTAGCAAAATTGGTAACCAAAGCCTTAAAACGCGAAAACCCCGCTGCCGTGGGGCTGCGGGGTTAACAAACAGGATTAACGAAGTTTATTTCGGCACAAATGCCGTCAGTTGAACGATCTGACGAGGCTGCCGACGAGCAGGTTCCAGCCGTCGATCAGCACGAAAAACAGGATCTTGAACGGCAGGGAAATCGAGGTGGGCGGCAGCATCATCATGCCCATGGCCATGGTGATGGTGGCGACGATGAGGTCGATGACCAGAAACGGCAGGATGATCAGGAAGCCGATCTCGAAACCGCGGCGGATTTCCGACAGCATGAAGGCCGGAACGAGAACGCGGTAATCGACGACATTGTCGGTCATCACTTCCTGTCCGCGCTCACGGGCGATATCGACGAACAGCTTCAGGTCCTTGTCACGCGTATTGGCGTTCATGAAGGTACGGAAGGGTTCGGCGATGCGCCCTATCGCCTGCTGTTCGTTGATCTGGTTCTGCAAAAGCGGCTGCACGCCGTCCGTCCAGGCTTTGTCGAAGGTGGGCGACATGACGTAGAAGGTCATGAACATCGCCATCGACAGCAGGATCATGTTGGATGGCGTCGAGGCAAGGCCCATGCCGGAGCGCAGGATCGAAAAGGCGATCACGAAACGAGGAAAGCTCGTGACCATGATCAGGATGCCCGGCGCGACGGAGAGAACTGTCAGAAGGCCGAAGGTGCGGATGATCCATGCCGCGACGGATCCGTCGATCTGCGTATTGAACAGATCGGACGGAAATTGCTGGGCGCTGGCAAGGCCCGGCAAGGCGAGGAGGACGGCGATGGTTACAAGAAATCGAATCATTCGATGACAAAGGTCCGGAACATGACCTTGGATACGCGCCCTTGCGAGCGCAGGTCAACTCGTTCCTGAATGTCATCCTTAAGATATTGAAAGCCGCGCGGCCCTTCCAGCTGCTGAAGGGAAACGGTGCGCACATAGGCCATGATATCCTGGTGGATATCCTCCGCCAGCCCGACTTCCACCGGCCCCTTGAACATCAGCGCCACTTCCAGCCGCACCCAGTTGGTCGAAGGGTAGGCGAGGTTGGTGGTGATGGGGTCGAGCTGGACGATGCCGTTCGCTTCGGCGGAGATTTTCTCTATGCCCTCGGCGGCCTTGCCTTTTTCAGCCGAAGCGGCCGGCGCGTGCGCTGCGGCTTCCGCGCCGGCGATCTTGGGGGCGATCATGCCGCCCACCAGCCAGCCGCCGCCCGCACCGAGCAGCGTCAGGATCACAACGCCAGCGATGGTCATGACCACCGGAGAGGACTTTTTCTTGCTCTCAGCCTGTTCGTTTTCCATGGTCAGTCCCGCTCCCGCAAACCGGCGTCAGAGCGGCGAGAACAGGTCGACGACCTGCTGACCGACCGGGGGCTGCTGCACTTCCGTCAGGCGGCCACGACCGCCGTAGGAGATGCGGGCTTCGGCGATACGCTCATAGGAAATCATGTTCTGCGCATCGACATCCTGCGGCCTGACGATACCGCCGACATTGAGGATGCGGATTTCGTGGTTGACGCGCACTTCCTGCGAACCGCTGATGATGAGGTTGCCGTTTTCCAGAATGCCGGTCACCACGGCAGCCACCATCAGCGTCAGCTTTTCAGAACGCTTGGTCTTGCCCTTGGCCTGGGTGTCGGTGTCGGATCCGTATTTGATGTTGGAGTCCGCTTCCGGCGTCCAGCCGAAGATTTCCGCCTTGGCCTTCCAGTTCAGACCGCTGGAATTGGTGCGGTTGCGTTCGGTCTCGTTGTCGAAATCGGCCTTGTCGTTGATCTGGATGTTGACGGTCAGGATGTCGCCGATATTCAGCGCGCGCAGATCCTTGAACAATGCGCCCTGGCTGTCGCTCCACAGCGAATAGCCGCTCGCCATATGTTTCGGCTGCTTGGGATACATGCCCATCTGCGGCGTCTGGCTGAATTGCAGGCCGCTGCCGATCGGGCTCATCGCGGGTGCGTTGCCGATTTCCTTCAGGGTCTGGTTGTTCTGGCAGCCTGCCAGCAGAGCCAGCGGCAGGAGGAGGGCCGGAAGACGACGCGTGCTCATGAAGGATCCTTCGAAGTGTTTTTGTCGGTTGCCTGCGACATGATGCCGGCGACGGTGGCGGCTTTCTGCGCATCCATCTCGCTGAGGATGAGGCCGGATTGGCGCGGCGGCAGCTGCATGATGATGGCGGCCGCGATCTCCACATGCATCTTCTCGAGCTGGGGTGCGGCGGCGTCCGGCTTCATCGTCTTGTAGACATCGACGAGATTGGCTTTCGCCTGGGCAAGGAAATGTTCGCGGCGCGCCAGCCAGTCCTCATATTCTGCCTTGCGGTCTTCCAGCACGGAGATGCGCTCGTTGACGTCGGCCTGAAGCTTTTCAAGCTCCTGCTTCTGCATCAGATACCGCTGGTCGCGGGCGGCATCGGCGATGTTGGTGCAGAATTTCTGGATTTCATCCTGCGTGCTCAGTTCCGACACCACGTTCTGCTGGCTTTCGGCGCCGGCGGCCGGCAGCAGGAAAAGCAGGGAGGCAACGGCTGCGAACCGGACAAGACCATTCGGCAGGGCTTGGTTTTTAAGAAGTTCCATCATTGCAGCACAAGCTCCGCCTGAAGGGCGCCGGCGGATTTGATGCCTTGCAGGATGGATATGATGCCATCCGCCTTGAGCCCGATGCTGTTGAGACCGGCAACCAGCGTGCGAAGATCAGGACCTTCGACAATGGCGACCTTGCTGCCTTCCTGCAGCGCCATGATGTCCGTCTGTGGCTGCACGGCGGTCTGGCCGCGCGAGAAGGGTTCCGGCTGGATGACCTGCGGCGATTCCGTCACCTGCACGGTCAGCGTTCCATAGCTGACGGCAACGCGGGAGATGCGCACATCCGCGCCGATGACGATCGTGCCGGTGCGTTCGTTGATCACGACCTTGGCGGGCGTATCCGTCTCCACCGTCAGGTTCTCGATTTCCGCCATCAGCCGGGTGAGGTCAGCGGTGCGGGGTTTCTGCACCGCGATTTCCTGCGAATCGCGCGGCTCGGCGATACCATCGCCGTAGCGGGCGCGGGCAAAGGCGTTGACAACGTCCGCAACACGCACCGCAGTCGAGAAATCGGGATTGCGCAGCTGAAGGACCAGATTGACCGAATCCTTGAATTTGGACGGCAATTCACGCTCGATGATCGCGCCGTTCGGCACGCGCGCGGATGTGGTGACGCCCTGCGTCAGCGTCGCGGCATCGCCCTGCGCCGAAAAGCCGTTGACGATCAGCGCTCCCTGCGCAACCGCATAGATCTGCCCGTCCGCGCCGGAAAGCGAGGTCATGATCAGCGTGCCGCCGCGAAGCGAAGAGGCGTCGCCAAGCGAACTGACCGTCACGTCCACACGGCTGCCGGGGCTGGCGAAGGGCGGCAGATTTGCCGTCACCATCACGGCGGCGATGTTCTTGGCATTCGACTGGCCGCCCTGCGTGGTGATGCCGAGGTTCTGCAGCATCGCGCGCATGGATTGTTCGGTGAATGGCGAGGAGCGCAGGCTGTCGCCCGTGCCCTGGACGCCGACGACGAGACCGTATCCGATCAACTGGTTGTCGCGTCCGGCCTGCAGCGATGCGATATCCTTGATACGGGATGTATCGGCGTGGGCTGCGGGTACGGGAAGGAACGGCTGGGCCGAAAACAGAATGGCCGCGGCCAGGATACGAAGCAATCTCATTTCGCCATCACCTGAATGGTTCCGTCCTTCATGACCGTGCCGCTGACCATCACGCCGGAATCGATGTTGCGCACACGCACCACCTCACCAAGCGAGCCGTCGGTCATCGGCGTTCCCGAGGCCATCAGCGTCATGTTGCCGATGGTGAAAACGAGCTTGACGCTGGTACCGCGCACCACCAGCGACGCTTCGCGCAGGGCGGCGACCGGGATCGTGCGGCCGGGAAGCAGGGTCTGCTTGGAGATCATGCCCTCAACTTCGCTGATGTCGGTCGCGTAGCCCGAGGAAATGTTGGGATTGGTCACTTCCACCGGTTTCACCTGGTCGGACGAGATGGTTTCGCCCGGATAGATGGTGCGTGTGGGAACCAGCGCCATCGGCGCCTGGGCGAAAGCCGGCGCCATGGCAACAAGTGAAAAGGCAGACGCCAGGCACATACGGACGAGCGCCGTTCTGCAGCTGTTATTTTTTCGGCCAAACCTCATGTCCGCCTGCCTTTCCGTTCTTACTTCAGGTTCTTGCTGACAATCGATGCCATTTCGTCAGCGGTGGTGATGACCTTGGAATTCATCTCATAGGCGCGCTGCGCCGTGATCAGGTCGGTGATTTCCTTGACGGCATCGACGTTCGAGCCTTCAAGGTAGGATTGCTTGATGTAGCCGTAGCTCGGATCGTCGGGCACGCCGATGACCGCGTCGCCGGAAGCCGGCGTCTGGGCAAAGAGGTTGTCGCCGAGCGGCTTCAGACCGGCTTCGTTGGCGAAGTTGGCGATGGTCAGCTGGCCAAGTTCGGTGAAGTCTGCGGCGTTGCCGATACGGGCCGTCACCTGACCCGTGCGGGTAACGGTGATGTCCTGCGCGTCGGTCGGGATGTTGATGTTGGGAATGACATTGTAGCCATCGACCGTCACCAGATTGCCGTCGGCATTCTTGTTGAAGGCGCCGGCGCGGCTGTAGAGCGTCGAACCATCAGCCGCTTCGATCTGGAACCAGCCCTGTCCGATAATCGCCACGTCGAGTTTGTTGCCGGTCTCGATCAGGTTGCCCTGGGTGTGAATGTTGCGGACGGCAGACGTCTGCACGCCGAGACCGATATTGGCGCCTTCCGGCACGATCGCCTGATTGGCGCGGTTCGGCACGCCCTGCATGCGCTCCGTCTGGTAGAGCAGATCGGTGAACTCCGCACGCGCGCGCTTGTAGCCGGTGGTGTTGATGTTGGCGATGTTGTTGGCGATGACTTCCAGATTGGTCTGCTGGGCGTCCATACCGGTGGCGGCGATTGCAAGAGCTCTCATATCAATATTCCCGCTGGGCTAGATCTGCATCTTGGTAATGTCGAGATAGGCCGACACGATCTTGTCGCGCAGCGCGATGGCGGTCTGCAGCGATTGCTCGGCCGAAAGCACGGCATCGACCACTTCACGCGTGTTCGCCTTACCCTGAATGCCTTCGAAGGAGGCGACTTCCGCCTTCTTCAGGTTGTTCATCGCATCCAGCGATACGTTGCCGAGAACGCTCGCGAAGCTTGCGCCCGTCTGCTGGGCGGGCGTCGTCTGCTGGCTGCCGAAAACGCTTTCGGTCAGCGAGGAGATGTCGCTTGCGCCGCGCGTGAGCGAAAGGGAACTGAGTTGCTTGATGCCGTCGATCATTGCGATGCCTTCAGAAGGTCGATGGTGGAAGCGACGAGGTCGCGTGTCTGGCGGATGACCTGAAGGTTGGCGTCATAGCTGCGGTTGGCTTCGCGCATGTCGGCCATTTCGATCAGGATGTTGACGTTCGGCATCTTCACCATGCCGTTTGTGTCGGCGGCCGGGTTGCCGGGGTCGTATTCGTTGACGAAGTCACCACGGTCGACGCCGAGCTTCTTCACCGTCACGCGCTCCACACCGCTGACGCGGTCGAGCTCGGAACCGAAGGTAACGGTCTTGCGGCGATAGGGGTCGGCGCCGGGGGTGTCGCCGGTCGATCTGGCGTTGGCGATGTTTTCGGACACGACGCGCAGTCGGGTGGACTGCACCTCCAGGCCGCTGCCCGCGATCTTGCTCGCCGCACTCAAGGGATCCATGGTTTACCTCTTAACCGTCATCAGCATCATGCGATGGAAGGATTTGACGAGATTGGCGTTCAGGTCGTACTGCCGCTTGATCTCGCCCGTCTTGGTCATTTCCTCAGCAAGCGCGACCGAATTTCCGGACTCCTGCATGCCGATCTCGTTATTGACCGGGTTGTCGCGCACGGCGATATTTTCGCTGAGGTTGCTCGCGCCAAAATGGGCGGGATGGGTCTTTGCCATGCCGACCTGCTGGCTGGTGGCCTGCATGACCGCTTCGAAAGGGCTGACATCCTTGGCGTGGAACTTGGGGGTGTTGGCGTTGGCGATGTTGGTCGCCACGACTTCCTGCCTCACGCTCAGCCATTCCGCTTGGCGGGATGCCAGATCGAACAGTTGAATCGGTTGCATAGACTTCTCCATCTCGTATGGCCCGAACCTAAGCACCTAATCTTGCGTCAGACTTGCGGGGAGGGGCAAAGAAGCCGAACGGCGGAAGAACGGCCATCCGTGAAACAAAAAAGGCGCGCCGGCAGATGCGGCACGCCTTTTTCAAGGAAGAAAAAATTGTCTACTTTTCAGGACGATAGGTTTTACCCGAGGACGTTTCGATCTGCCATTCGCCGCCGCGTTGCTCGATCTTGGTCAGAAGCGCATTGTCTGGCAGGGTGGAGCCGACCCGCACCATATACATGCCCGATCCATCCTCGATCAGCGCGCGGCCGTTGGAAACATGCAGCAAACGGAAGGAAGTCTGACCGGGGAAAGGCTGGTCTTCCACGCCGGCGGCAAGATCGTTCTGCTTTTCCTTGCCGCTGGCGTTGACTGTCGCCGTCGTCAGCATATCAGGCAGTTCGGCCGGTTGCGGCATGTCTTCCTTGTTGCGGTTGGTCATGGCCATCGGCGAAACGCTGAAGACTTCCCGGGGGCCTGTGTGGGGCAGGTCGCGTGTGCGGTCACCGCCCGCCACCTTTATTCCAAACTTGTCTTCATTGAAGAACACATACCAGGGGAAAAAGGCCGCAGCTGCGGCAAGTCCAATTCCCGTCCAGGCCAGAATGCGGTCCAACGTGAAGAAAGGCGGCTGCGACCGTGTATCCTCGACGTCGCCATTGTCGATCTTTTTCTTTTTCACGGTGTCAGCCTCTCATTCTCGGGTTTACCTGCGGCTGATTGTTCTGCACTCCGCCACGTAGCGCTGTCGCGAGATCAGCATAGGCGTCCTGCGCCGCCGGCTCGTTCGGAAGCTGTTTCAGCGTTTCATAGATGATCGGGACCTGCTTTACCGCCATGTCGAGATCGGGATCGGTGCCGGGGCGATAGCCGCCGATGAGGCGCAGATCCCGCGTTTCCTCGAAGCGATGCACCAGCGCCTTCAGGCGCGAGACCAGCTTTTCCTGATCCGGCGTCCAGGCCTTCTTGGCAAGACGCGAGATCGAGGCGAGCGGATTGATCGGCGGATAACGGCCTTCTTCGGCAAGGCTACGATCCAGCACGATATGGCCGTCGAGAATACCGCGGGTCGAATCGGCAATCGGATCATTGTGGTTGTCGCCATCCACCAGAATGGAGACGATGGCGGTGATGGTGCCGGTGCCTTCGGCGCCGGGGCCGGCCCGCTCCAGAAGGCGCGGCAGTTCGGTAAAGACCGAGGCCGGATAACCGCGCGCAACCGGCGGCTCGCCCGAAGCAACCGCCACTTCGCGGATCGCATGGGCGAAACGGGTGACGCTGTCGATGATAAGAAGAACGTTGTCGCCCTTGTCGCGGAAGTGCTCGGCAATGGTGACGGCGGAAAGCGGGGCCATCTTGCGCAGCATCGGGCTTTCATCGCTGGTGGCAACGACGGCGATGGACTTGCTCATGTTTTCGCCCATCGTGTCTTCGATGAATTCGCGCACTTCGCGTCCGCGTTCGCCGACGAGCGCGATCACTACCTTGTCGAAGGCGTCGGCCTTGGCGAGCATCGACAGCAGCGTGGATTTGCCGACGCCTGAGCCGGCGAAAATGCCGAGACGCTGGCCGAGACACAAGGGAGAGAAAATATCGATTGCCCGCACGCCGGTCTTGAAAGGCGTCTCCACGCGCTTGCGCGTCATGGATGGTGGCGCGTTGTTGGAGATCGAACGGCGCTCTGTACCGGAGGAAAGCGGCCCCTGGCCGTCGATGGGTTCGCCAAGCGCATTGATTGTGCGCCCGCACCAGCTGTCGTCAGGCGCAACACGGAAAGCGCCCTTGCGGATGACGGTGTCGTGAATGCCGATCGGTTCACCGGGTTCGATGGGGCAGACATAGCAGATATCCGGCTCCACGCGCACGACTTCGCCGAGATGGATGCCGGTCGTGCTGCGATGGGCGACGAACTCGCCGAGCCTCACATGCCGCGACAGGCCGGAAACCGTATAGTGTCCGGCGGCGATGGTACGGACATGGCCGCCCGGCGCCACCGAAAACTCCGGATCGGCATAGTGTCCGGCGAGGCTCGCCAGCTGGGCAAGTTTCGGTGAAATCGCCTCAGCCGAGAGCATGGGTTCCGGCATTGTCATTGCTCAGTTCCTTAACGCGCGCCGCCAAGCGTCTTGATGCCTTCGCCGAAGGTGGATTCGGTATCGCGCATCAGCGAGGAAATGCTCTCGAAGGCCCGGTTGACCTGAATGAGCTGCGTCATCTGGGAAATGCCATTGACGTTCGACTGCTCGAGATAGCCCTGAACGACGCCGACCTCGTGATCGTTGACGACCGGTGTCGGCTGGGCCACGGGCTTCACGCCGCTATTGGGATGGCGCAGGAAACCTTGCGAGAAATCCGCCTTGAAGATGCCGAGCGTGGCGACGATATTCTCGTTCTGCCTGATGGCACCGTCGAGCCCGACGGTGATCGGTCCGCCATTCGGATTGAGCTGGATGGGACCACCACCCGCATCAAGGACCGGATAGCCATTCGAAGAGATCAGCGCGCCGTCCGGGCGCATGGTGAAACGGCCGTCGCGGCTCAGAATCTGGCCATCAGGCGTGTCCATCGAGAACCAGGCGTCGCCCTTGATGGCGAAGTCGAAGGAATTGCCGGTCTGCTCGAAAGCGCCCTGGCGGGTGGAGAGATAGTCGTTACCCTGTGAAACGAAGGCCACCTTGGCATTCATGTCATTGTGGTTCTTGGCGACCATTTCGTCGAACTTCACTTCGGAGCCACGGAAGCCGACCGTGTTCACATTCGCCATATTATCGGAAATGGTGGTGAGACGGCGCTCCAGCGCGATTTGCGAGGACAGGGCGACATATAGTCCGGATTGCATATCATTTGCCTCCGAGTTTCAGGGAGTTGATGGAAATCAGCAGGTCCGGGGAAATGCCGTAGCCGCTGGAGGAGCCGAAGACGGCCAAGGGGTCGTAGGTCGTTGAGGGGTTTTGCATTTCCCACATGATGGTGAAACGCTCGAGCAGCTTGCCGACCTTTTCAGGATCCTGCAGATCCTTGATCTTGATGGATTTTTCGATGAGAGCGGCCTGTTTCTCAACACTCGCAGCGGCAAACTCGTCAGGCAGGTTGAAGGCTGTGCGGAACACCTGCGCGAGCGCGTCATCGGCCAGGAAATCCATGCCTGATTTGATCGCCGGCGCCTTGCGCTCGAAATAAAGGGCAAGGCGGACGCCGTTATTATCATCGCCGGCTGTCTGTTCCAGCGTCTGGCGGGTATATTTCTCGATGGTGCCCGATTGTGCAGCCTCGGTCGCGGTCGCAGCTTTTCCAAGCTCGGCAAAATTCAGTGATTTCGCCAGATCCGCGTAACGATTGTCGGAAAGCTTGTTGGCGAAGGCATCCTTGTCCGAGGTGCCTTCCGTCAGCACCTTGCGGATGAAGGCTTTCGCATAGGCCATGTCCTCGAGGCCATGGGCTTTCAACGCATAATTATAAAGGCGTGTATCGGCCATGAAGTCGTCGATGGATTTCACATCGCCGATCTTCGCGCGGTAATATTCGGTTTCGCGCGCCACGTCAGGCTGCTTCGACACGCGCTCAAGCGACTTGCCGATGTCCTGACTGATCAGTCTGTAGCTGGTGTAGGTGGAAGTCACTGAACCGCCGCTCTCGTTTGATCCCGATCTCGAGGCGCACGTCCGCCTTTGCCGGCATATTGCCGTAGCTTGCTTGTGCGAAACTGGTTGCCGGAGAAGCATGAAAGAGGCGTAGCGGACAGGTTCACGCAAGCCACATTTTCTAGAGATGGCGGCATGGAACACTGTTCGGGCGTGGTCGATCAATGAATATTGTAATTGGACTTATAATCACCTTCGGCTGCATCATCGGCGGCTACATGGCGATGGGCGGCCATCTGGACGTCCTCATCCAGCCGTTCGAACTGTTGATTATCGGCGGAGCGGGGCTTGGCGGCTTCATCATGGCGAACCCGATGAAGGTCGTGAAAGATTCGGGCAAGGCGCTCGGCGAGGCCTTCAAACATTCGGTTCCGAAGGAGCGCAATTATCTCGACGTGCTCGGCGTGCTTTATTCGCTGATGCGCGATCTGCGCACGAAATCGCGCAACGAGATCGAAGCGCACATCGACAATCCGGAAGAATCCTCGATCTTCCAGTCGGCGCCCTCGGTTCTGAAGAACAAGGAACTGACCTCGTTCATCTGCGACTACGTTCGCCTCATCATCATCGGCAATGCCCGTAGCCACGAAATCGAGGCGCTGATGGATGAAGAAATCGAAACCATCCTCTACGACAAGCTGAAGCCTTACCACGCGATCACCACCATGGGCGATTCCTTCCCCGCCATCGGTATCGTCGCGGCGGTTCTCGGCGTCATCAAGGCCATGGGCAAGATCAACGAATCGCCGGAAGTGCTGGGCGGCCTGATCGGCGCCGCACTCGTCGGCACCATGCTCGGCATCATCCTGTCCTACTCGATCTGCAACCCGCTCGCATCGCAGGTCAAGATCGTCCGCTCCAAGCAGCACCGCCTCTACATCATCGTCAAGCAGACGCTGATCGCCTACATGAACGGTTCAGTGCCGCAGGTCGCGCTTGAATACGGCCGCAAGACCATCTCCAACTACGAGCGGCCGTCCATCGACGCCGTCGAGCAGGAGATGATGAATCCCGGCGGCGAAAACAAGGCGGCATGACCATGGTAAAAGCTGCAGCGCAAAGAGCCCCCACCATCGACACGGCCCTGCTCGCGCAACTCACCGGTGGGCTTTCCGATCGCAAGACGATCGCCAGGATCGGTTCCGATATCGGCCATCTCTACAGCGAATTCCTGCCTGATATCTTTCACAGCGAGACCGGCATCGCGATCGATGTCGAATATATCGGTTCCGAATCGGGGCTGATGACCGATCTCATCGCCAATGTCGGGCACAACGTCTCGGTTGCCGATTGTTCGCTGCGCAACTGGTGCCCCAATTTCATGATGGCGGTCGGCAACGGCTTTGTCATCGCGCTCATGGAGCGCATGCTGGGTGCTGCACCCGACACCATCGGCGAACCTGACGAGCGCAACCTGTCGCATATCGAACTCGACCTTGCGGCCATGGTTCTCGGCCGCATCGCGGGCGTGCTGCGTTCGGGCGTCAACGCGCCGGGCGGCTTCGAGGCGACGATCGACCCGCCGTTCAGTGCTAATGGAAAGAGCGCCTTCGACGAGATGATTGCCGGCCTTTACGGCGTCAGCATCCGCATGAAGATCGATATCGGCAAGGTTTCGTCGGAGTTTTCTCTCATCGTGCCGCAGCGGCCCCTGCTCAAGACCTCCATCGTCGCGCCCAAGGCTTCGGCCCAGGCGCTGAAGAAGCAGGAGGAATGGATGGAAATGATCTCGCAGCAGGTGAAGAGATCGCAGGTAACGCTCGAGGCGCGCATCAAGCTCGAAACGCTGACCTTGCGGACGATTTCCAAACTGGTTGCCGGCGATGTCATTCCGTTTCAGGATCTGAAGCAGGACGATATCGGCGTCGAGGTCAGCGCCAACGGCTCCAAGCTCTATAATTGCGAATTCGGCAAGTCCGGTGAGCGCTACATGGTTCGGGTGAAGAACAATGTCAGCACGGACGACGAGATTTTGCGACATTTGATGGGTTAAAATCCTGCCCGCCCTTTTTGGGCTCTGGGCAGGCTGACGCAAGTTTCAAAGGGAATAATCAGCGCATGGCTACGAAGAAAACACCTCTGACCGATGATGCGGAGCTGCCGTCGCTGGAAGATGCCGGCGACATCGACCAGGCTATCGGCGATCTGCGTGGCGTCCTCAAGACGGACGCGGAAGGTTCGCTGTCCGATTTTGGCGACTTCGGCGATTTCGGAAGCACGGACGACGCTTCCGATGATACCGACCTTTCCGCCTTCGGTGGCGGAGCGGCCAGTTTTGCGATGGATGATTTCGCCACCACCCCGCAGGTCGCGGGTGTGAAGGCGCCGCTTGGCAGCGGATTGTCCGAGAACATGGAACTGATCATGGACATCCCGATCGATGTCCAGATCGTTCTCGGCACCAGCCGTATGCTGGTTTCGGGACTGATGAGCCTCGAAGAGGGTGCGACGATTGCGCTTGACCGCAAGATTGGCGAGCCCGTCGAGATCATGGTGAATGGCCGCCGTATTGCGCGCGGTGAGATAACGGTACTTGAAGACGACGATACGCGCTTCGGCGTAAAATTGATTGAAGTAATGAGTACCAGAAAAGCCTGATCCCTGTGGGGACGGAGAGGAAAGACCATGATGGACTTCGAGGATTTCGGTAACCCCCTTGCGGGCAAGCCGTTGTCTCAGGCCGACAAGGCGGCCGCGGTGCTGCTTGCCATGGGCAAGGGTGTCGCCGGCAAGCTGCTGAAGTTTTTCACGCAGCACGAATTGCAGATGATCATTTCCTCGGCCCAGACCCTGCGCGTCATTCCTCCCGATGAGCTTGCGCAGATCGTGGCGGAGTTCGAAGACCTGTTTACCGAAGGAACGGGTCTCATGGACAATGCCAAGGCAATCGAAAGCATTCTCGAAGAAGGCCTGACCCCTGAAGAGGTGGACAGCCTTCTCGGTCGTCGTGCAGCCTTCCAGGCCTATGAAGCCTCGATCTGGGATCGCCTGCAGGAAGCGGAGCCGGAATTCGTCGGCAAGTTCCTGCTGCGCGAACATCCCCAGACCATCGCCTATATTCTCTCCATGTTGCCCTCATCCTTCGGTGCCAAGGTTCTCCTGACCATTCCCGAAGAGCAGCGCGCCGATATCATGAACCGCACGGTGAACATGAAGGAAGTGAGCCCGACGGCTGCCCAGATCATCGAGAAGCGTGTGATCAATCTGATCAACGAGATCGAAGCGGAACGCAATGCAGGCGGCTCCACCAAGGTTGCCGATCTGATGAACGAGCTGGAGAAGCCGCAGGTCGATACGCTGCTCAGCTCGCTCGAAACACTGAGCAAGGAAGCCGCAAACAAGGTCAAGCCGAAGATCTTCCTCTTCGACGATCTCATGTTCATGCCGCAGCGCAGCCGCGTCATGCTGCTCAACGATGTTTCGGCCGACGTTCTGACCATGGCGCTGCGTGGCGCCACGATGGAAATCAAGGAATGTGTGCTGTCCAGCATCAGCCCGCGCCAGCGCCGCATGATCGAATCGGATCTTGCCGTACCGCAGGCCTCGGTCAACACCCGCGAAGTGGCGATCGCCCGCCGCGCAGTTGCCCAGGAGGCTATCCGTCTGGCCAATTCCGGCCAGATCCAGCTGAAGGAAGCCGGCGCGGAAGAACAATCGGCCGCCGCTTGAGCGGAAGCCGGTTGATAACCCACCCTTCGGGCAGAACCGGCCATTGCGATGGCCGGCCCCGGACGCTAGTTTCGGGATGACGGCCTGCCGGGATCGGCGGGCCTTTTTTTTGATCCCGGGAACGTGCCTTGGCAGACGATGAGGACAAGGACAGTAAAACAGAAGCCCCGACGGAGAAAAAGCTCCGCGATGCGGCTGAGAAGGGCAATCTTCCCTTCTCTCGGGAAGTGCCGATCTTTGCCTCGTCGCTCGCTTTTTACTGTTATCTGGTCTTCTTTTTGCCCGATGGCGCCGGCCGTCTTGGCGTCACGCTGAAAGACCTGTTCGGTCAGCCCGAACAATGGGACCTCAGCACCCGGCCTGATGCCCTGTCTCTGCTTTATTTCCTCGGCACGTCCATGGCCTATCTGCTCATGCCGGCCATGATCATGTTCATCGTTTTCGGCCTTGCCTCGTCGTTTCTCCAGAACCTGCCATCGCCAGTGCTTGAGAGGGTGCGCCCGCAATGGTCGCGCATCTCGCCCGCAAAGGGGTTCACGCGCATTTACAGCAAGCAGGGCTTCGTGGAATTCGGCAAGTCGCTGTTCAAGATATTGATCGTCTCGATCATTATGTTCATGTCGCTGCGCGGCGATTTCTACAGCCTCATCGACCTGATGTTTTCCGATCCGCAGGTGATTTTTGTCAGGGTCGTCGAGATCGTCAAGAAAATGATGGTCGTGATCCTGCTTTCGACCGCATTGCTTGCCGCCGTCGATCTTTTGTGGACGCGCCACCACTGGTTCAGCCAGCTGAAAATGACGAAACACGAGGTGAAGGAAGAGTACAAGCAATCGCAGGGCGACCCTGTGGTCAAATCCCGCCAGCGTTCGATCGCCCGCGATCGCGCCCGCCGCCGCATGATCAACAATGTGCCGCGCGCAACACTTGTCATCGCCAACCCGACACACTTTGCGGTGGCGTTGCGTTACGTGCGCGAAGAAGGTGACGCGCCTGTTGTCGTCGCCAAGGGCCAGGACCTTATCGCATTGAAAATCCGCGAGATTGCGGAAGAAAACAATATCCCCGTTTTTGAAGACCCACCGCTCGCACGCTCCATGTTTGCGCAAGTCTCGATCGATAGTGTGATTCCACCAGCCTTTTATAAGGCTGTGGCTGAGCTCGTTCATCGGGTTTACGCCATGAAGTCATCGAAAATACGGGTTCAATAAAACCAATGAAAAAATCCGCCTATTCTGAACAGCGGGAAATGATCGTCGCAGAGGCGATCAACCCGATCGCTACCGAATTACGATTGCTAGACCCGGCAGACCTGATTTCGTTGCTCAGATTCGAGTGCTATGGCAGCATCGCCGACCTCGTCTCTTCCGCCGCAGAGCTTTATTATCATCCCGGCACGATCAATTTCGGTGCGGGTGGCGAATACAAGCTTGAATGGGAAGGCGCCCCGGAGATCGTTCTCGATCTCGAAATCAAACCGAAAGGCGCCACGGTCTATGCGCAGTTGATTCTCGCCAATGAACATGCGGCGGTCGAGATCAATCATGTTTCGTTTCAGAACCCGTCGGAAAATCCGGATGAGAATACCGAGTTCCTGCGCAGAAGCCTGATGGCGGCCCGATTCGTTCCGGCCCATCAGGGCGAGGCGGCCTGAACATCACAACCGGATAATTATCCGTTGCGACTGCCGAATTGGCGGTCGCAGCGGTTTTGTTTGATCGCTTTTTTGCCCGAGCTTGCCTGAAGCCTGCAGCTTTATGCGAAACCGCTCCGGCGAAGCGAGGAACGCCTTGCAAATCAGCGTTGTTGTTTGGTACCTATCGAATTAACGATTTGTTAACGAACGGCAGGTCGCGGTGGCTCATTTCAACCATCGCCGATGCGCATGATGCTCCTGCTCGTTTTCGGCGCTGCGCCGGATTTCTTCTTACATTTTGAATTGGGTGGAACCCATGACCAGCATTATGACCAATGCGGCGGCAATGGCCGCGCTGCAAACCTTGCGCATGATCGACAAGAGCCTTGAGACAACGCAGGCGCGTGTCTCTTCGGGTTACCGTGTCGAGACGGCGGCGGATAACGCGGCCTATTGGTCTATCTCCACGACCATGCGCTCCGACAACACGGCGCTTTCGGCCGTACAGGATGCGCTGGGTCTGGGAGCCGCAAAGGTCGACACCGCCTTCGAGGCCGTTGAAAGTGCCATCGAGACGGTCAAGTCTTTGAAGGCGAAGCTGGTCGCCGCCTATGGCGTAGGTAGCAACCGGACGAAGATCCAGGAAGAAATCAAGCAGCTTCAGGACCAGCTGAAAAGCATTTCCGAATCGGCCTCCTTCTCCGGCGAAAACTGGCTCCAGGCGAAAATCGGCGATGGCAAGACACCGGCTGCCGAAGAGCCGACCATCAAGAAGATCGTTGCCTCGTTTACCCGCACCGCTGCAGGCTCGGTGGGCGTAACGACTGTCGATTATTCGCTTGATTCGAGCACCGTGCTGTTCGATCTGAGCGGCGGAAAATTCGGCATTCTCGACACCGAGGCCCGCTTCCTCCGCAAGAACGAGATGTCGGTCACGATGCGCACGACGGACACGCCCGCGCTACCTGCACTTCCTACAGTCACCGACAAGAATTACGTGGTTACTACGCTGAAGGACAGCGAGGTCGCTGCTTTGGCCGGCTTCAGTCTCAAGGCAACGGGTATTTATACGAATGCCGCCAGTACCCAGGGATATTTGAAGATCGGCGACGGCGTCTGGGTAAAGCTCACCTCTACGGATCCGGCAAGTGCCACTGCTCCGGCCACCGACAGCACCACACCGGTCGCAACGACGACATCGCCGAACACCAACTGGTACTACGACATTTCCGCGGCGGTCGATCCCGACACCCGCAAACTCGGAATCTCGGTATCGACGCTCGACATCAACAAGCTGACCGACCTCGCCCAGAAAATGGGAACGATGACGGGAGAGCAATATACCGAAGCCGATGTGCTGGATGCGATGATGTCCTTTGTCGACGGACAGCTTGAAGCGATGACCAGCGCGGCATCCAGCCTTGGTTCGCTGCAGAGCCGCATCGATATGCAGGAAAACTTCGTTTCGAGCCTGATGGACGTGATCGACAAGGGCATCGGTCGTCTCGTCGATGCGGATATGAACGAGGAATCGACCAGGCTGAAGGCGCTGCAGACGCAGCAGCAGCTCGGCATACAGTCGCTTTCGATCGCCAATGCCAACGCGGAGAATATCCTCCAGCTCTTCAAGTAAGGGTTTGGCCCGGCATGGGCAGGCGCGGAGACAAGACGCGGGCTTCCGGAACAGGCCGCCTTCATCCTCGCACAAGTTTGAACACCTAACGTCGGGGCAATATCGGCTGGATCGCATGGCGTGATCCGGCCGGAGCAATGGAAGAGACGGACAGGGTAGCAAGGATGACGATGGTGCCGCCAAACGGCTTAAATCGCAGGCAAGGAAACATGTCTCGCCTCTCTGGCCAGTTTTGCCGGGGGCGCGCATGAGCGCCTCCATTGCAAGATATCTCAAGGATTTCGGTGACAGCCAGCCCGCCGGGCTGGCGTTTGGCGATCCGCTGGCGGATGCCGAGGGCATGTCCGGGTTCGGTGACGTCGCTGCCGGTTTCGATGAGTTCGAGACCGTCGATGTCGAAAGCGAAAAACAGGCTGCCTATGCCCGTGGCCGCGACGATGCGACCCGGGAAATCACTGAGAAGATGCAGGCCGAGCAGGACGCGTTACTGGCTTCCCATGCGGCCGAACTGGAGGCCCTGCGTTCCGTCTACCTCGAGGAGATCGCGGTTTTCCTGTCCCGTGGTCTGCGTGAGGGCATCGATGCGATCGCGGCCAATCTCAGCGAACAGACGGCCAGTATCCTTGCCCCGGTTCTGACGGAAGAGCTGTCGCTCAAGGCGGTTTCGGCGCTGGCGGATGTGGTGCGCGCTTCCATGCCGGATGGCGAGGCTGTCACAATTGTCGTCAAAGGTCCCAGAGATTTGTTCGAGCATTTGAAGGCCCAACCGGGCTTCGAAGAAGAAACGATGAAATTTACCGAGACCACGGACATCGACCTTTCCGTCGAACTGGGTGAGAGCGTGTTCGTAACCCGCATGTCCGCCTGGGCGTCCAGTCTTCGCAAGGTGATGAAATGAGTGAAGGCGAAAATCACCACCACGGCAAAAACGAGATCATCATCGTCAAACGCCACAAGGGTGGGCACGATGGCGCCCATGGCGGTGCTTGGAAAATCGCCTATGCCGACTTCATGACGGCCATGATGGCGTTCTTCCTCGTCATGTGGCTGGTCAATGCCGCCAATGAGGAGACCAAAGCCTCGGTTGCCAGCTATTTCAATCCGATAAAACTGTCCGATGAAAAACCCTCGTCCAAGGGGCTGGAAAAGCCCGTGGACAAGGAAGAGGGTGTTGAGAAAAAGGACCAGTCGAATATCAAGGCGGAAAAGGTAACCCAGGGCTCTGCCGCGGCGACGGGCGAGGACTTGACGTCCCAGACTGGCGAACAGTCGAATTTCTCGGAAGCCGACTTCTTCGAGAACCCCTATTCCGTGCTGGCGGAAATCGCCCAGCAGGTCGGGCAGCAGGCCAATGTCAGCGCCAAGGGTGAGGGCGGTGCAGCTGATTCCGGCCCGGCGACGGGCGCAAGCGGTGGTGAAGCCTATCGCGATCCCTTCGATCCCGATTTCTGGACCCAGCAGGTGAAGATCACCCGCGCCGACCAGCAGCAGAACCCGACGGAGCCGCAGCAGACGGCGGAGAAGCAGCAGGATGCGGCCAAGGACGCCGAAGCGGTGTTAGCCGCAGCATCTCAAAAGCCCGCTGATCCTTCGCAAGATGGCAAGCCGATGGAAGTTGCCGCCGTTGTGCCGCAGCAGCGCCCGGATGCCATCGAGCAGGCAGCACTTGTAAAACCGCAGCCGGATGAGCAGCAGGCCACTGATGCCGAATGGCAAAAGGCCGACACGCTGCGCGAAGAAATCGAAAAGCAGATTTCGGGCATTACCGGCAAGCTCTCTGAAGGCCTGGTGGTAACGCCGGCCGAAGGTGGATTGCTGCTCACCATTTCCGACCAGTCGGAGACGCCGATGTTCAATGTCGGATCGGCCGTGCCGCGGGGTGAAATGGTTCTGGCCATGGAAAAGATCGGCAAGTTGCTTCAGGAACGGGGCGGCAGCGTGGTGATCCGCGGCCACACCGACGGACGACAGTTCAAGGGCGAAGCCAATGACAACTGGCGGCTTTCAATGGATCGCGCCCACAGCGCCTATTACATGCTGGTGCGCGGTGGTCTCTCGGAAGAGCGGGTGAAACAGGTCTCGGGCTTTGCGGATCGCAGATTGCAGGTGCCGGCAGACCCTCTGGCGGATGCCAACCGCCGTATCGAAATCCTACTTGAGGCCGATCGGGGGTGAGTGTGACGAAATCCTCGAAACGCTGGCTTTTTCTCGCGGCGACGCTTTGCGGTCTCGGTGCGGAGCCGATCAAGGCATTCTCGCAATCGCAAGACAGCCTCATGCCCTATGCTATGTTGCGCTCCCTGCAATTCGTGCAGGATTCGGTTGCCATGGGCGACCATTCGGCAACGGAAATGCAGCGGTTCCTGCTCCAGACTATCGATGAGCGGCTTAAAAGTGCACCATCGGCGATCTTCAAGGATCCGCGTAATGTCGATGCGGCGCTTGTCTATGCCATGAGCGGCGGCAATCCGGCGACGCTGGAATTGCTGGTCGCGCGCGATGTGGACGGCAATTTCGACAGCCGCGTCGCCGATATCTTGCGCAAATACCTCTCGGGCAAGGGTACGCTGGTGGCGCAGAGCATTGCAGCTATGGTGCCTGAATATCGCGGCACGCGGATCGGTGCCTACCTGGCACTGATCGGCGGCAATGTGACAATCCCGCGTGATCCGCTGGCCGCACTGGGTTTTTACGACATAGCCCGGCTGGAAGCACCCGGCACCATCGTGGAGGAGGCAGCCCTTCGCCGCTCGCTGGCAATTGCGGTTGAAGACGGCGATGCGGCGCGCGGTGTCGATTATGCGCAGCGCTACGCGCGGCGCTTCCTGCATTCGCCATATGCCAGCCAGTTTGCGGATCTTCTGGTCTCGCTGGTGGTCAAGCGGGCGGATTCCATCAGCGAGGAAGCGATACAGGAAACATTCGCCATGATGGACACGGAAAGGCAGAAGGAAGCCTATCTGCGCCTCTCCCGTCTGGCGGCGATCAGCGGCAAGGACGGGCTGGCACGCATGGCGGCGCTGAAGGCGAAAGCTCTGTCTCCCGCCCTGCCGGACCAGCCGGAAGCACAGGCAAATCTCTATGAAAGCCTTTCCAACATCGGCACGCCCGATGTGGTGAGTGCGATCGAGACGATCGTGCAGATCCCCGAAGGGCAGCTTTCAGATCGCGACAGGGCGCTGCGGGATGCAGCAAGGGCGATCGCCGAGCAGGTGGTCCGCGCACCCTCGTTGCAGCCGGGGCAGCCCGGCGCCGAGGTCGGCGCTGCGACTACCCAGCAGGACGCCAGACAGAACCCATCCTCGAATGGGACAGCTGGCACTGGAGAAAAGAGCATATGGCGGGTTGAAACCCACAAGGCTGACGATGAGGGCGAGAATGTGCGGCAACTCGTAACGAGCGGCCGCAGCAAGCTTGATGAAATCGATAGCCTGTTGAAGAAAGGCGAGGGGGCACCATGATCGACGGAACCATCAACGCGATAGTGAATGCGCCATATAATGATCCGCGTGCCGGCAGCGCCGCAGTCAGGGACGACGCCAAGGGCGGAAGTTTCGGCGAGGCCCTGTCCACCGTTCGCGATGAGCGCCCAACGCAGGCACCGCATTCGCGCCATCAGCAGGAAGCAGGTTCGGCTGAGGAGCAGCATGCGCAGCCCGAAGGTGGCGAAGAAGAAGCAAAGACGCCGGTGAAGCGGCCTTCGACCTTCCTGAATGTGATCGGCAACGACCATTCCGCAGAAGGTCGCAGCCATGAGACGGCAGCCGAACTTCAGAACGCGGGGAAACCGGCGCGCACATCGGCTGAAAACGGCAAGACCGGCAAGAAGCTCAAGGACGACGCCGACAAGGATACGAAAACGACGGCGGATGCCATTGAGCCGAAACTGGCGGATATGAATACGATCGCGACCAATGTCGGCGATATCGCGACGGCCAAGACACCGCTTGAGGAGATCGCACAGGCGATCGCCGGCAAGGCCGATCTGGTCAAATCCGACAGGACCGAGACCGTCCGTGGCAAGACGGAGCCTTCGCCCAAGGACATGCCGACACGAGCCGAGCTTGCTGGCAATGAGGCCGAATCCGGCTCGGATAGCGAAAATGGTGCTTCGGCATTCCGCTTCGCCTCCTCGCGTTCCGGCACGTCCCGCGCCCTCGATATGAGCACGGTTCAGCGCGAAGGCCGTGTTGAATTTGATGCCCGGGAAAGCACCGGCAAGGCGGCGGATACGATAACGGTTCTCGATTCACGGCGGTTCATCGGCCTGGCGCCATCGACCAACGCATCCGCATTGACCGGTCTCATCGCTAATGATCCGGAATGGGTCAGCGCGATGCAGCCCGGTTCGTCGCTCTCCAACGCCGCTGCCCAGAGCAGCACAGGCAAGGTTGTCCATACGCTGAAGCTGCATATGACGCCGATCGAGCTTGGATCGGTGACGATGTCGCTGCGTCTGGCCGGCGACGAGCTCGCCGTTCACATGACGGTGGAGAGCGTTGCGGCCTATAAAAAGCTTCAGGAAGACAGCAAGAGCATCCTTGATGGCCTGAAAGCGCAGGGTCTGACGGTCGATAACATCACGATCAGCATCGCTTCTTCCGACAAGAGTGACCAAACGGGCACACAAGGCAACAATCAGCAAAATCAGCAGGCGCAGCAGCAGGGCCAGCAGGCCGCTGCAGGGCGCAACCGTGACGAGTCCGGCGCACGGGATGGCCGGCAAGGCAATGGTGATAATTTGGGGGTGCATAATGAAGGCATGGATGGCGCTCTCGGCTCTGGCCGTTCTTCTGCTGACAATGGCGTCTACCTCTGAAAAAGCCTCGGCTTCGGCAACATCAGGTGTCTGTGAAAGAGAAATCCAGTCCGCCGCCCGCAAATATGGCGTGCCGGAGGGAATTCTCTATTCCGTTGGCCTGACCGAGACGGGCCGCAAGGGGCGGCTTGACCCCAATGCCATGAATATTGAAGGAAAACCGGTATTTGCCGCATCCACGGAGGAGGCATTGACCACTTTCGAGGCGGCGAAGCGCAATGGCGCCAAGCTGATCGACCTCGGATGCATGCAGATAAACCACTATTTTCACGGCGAAAACTTCACATCCGCGCGCGAAATGTTCGATCCGCGCCGCAATGTCGAATATGCCGCCATGTTCCTGCGCAACCTTCACAACAGGCATGAAACCTGGACCATGGCGGTCGCGCGTTATCATGCGGGCCCCAATAACGATCCGGCGCAGAAGAAATATGTCTGCCGGGTCATCGCCAATCTGGTGGCGACGGGCTACGGAAAATGGACTGCCAACGCGAAAAATTTCTGCGACGGTTGACAACCTGAAATTGTCTTTAAAAACCGCAGGACTCGTAATTTGAAATGTGGCGATAGATTGATCGAAAAAAGGCGCTGCAAGCGGTTTTTTGGGAATTTTAAAATTTTTACACAAAAATTTTGTGCCATATATGGTTAACAACCACTATATATAGATCAAATCGGCACAAAATAGTTAATCAATTATTAATATCTATCGATGATTTCCTACAGTTGTCGCTGAATCCCCCGATTCGTACCAATGCCTTATTGGAAAACACCACACTGATTCGGAGGCGGACGAATGATCGTAGTGGTTGATGAGCGCGAGCTCGTTAAAGACGGCTATACATCTCTATTTGGGCGTGAGGGCATTCCCTCGACCGGGTTCGATCCGGTCGAATTCGGGGAATGGGTCTCGACGGCAGCGGAAAGCGATCTTGCGGCCGTGGAGGCCTTCTTGATCGGCCAGGGCGACCGGAGCTTCTCTTTGCCGAAGGCGATCAGGGATCGCACGACGGCGCCGGTTATTGCGGTCAGCGACCAGCCCTCGCTGGAATCGACGCTGGCACTGTTCGACAGCGGCGTCGACGATGTCGTGCGCAAGCCGGTTCACCCCCGTGAAATCCTGGCGCGTGCGGCGGCGATCCGTCGCCGGCTGCAGGTCATTTCGAACTTTACCGATGCTGGCCCTATCCGGGTTTTCTCCGATGGCCGTGATCCGGAAGTCGGTGGCGAAGTATTTCCCTTGCCGCGCCGTGAGCGCCGCATCCTTGAATATTTGATCGCCAATCGCGGACGCCGCGTCTCCAAGACGCAGATTTTCAATGCCATTTACGGCATCTTCGATGATGACGTCGAAGAGAATGTCGTCGAAAGCCACATCAGCAAGCTGCGCAAGAAGCTGCGCAAGAAGCTCGGCTACGATCCGGTCGATTCCAAGCGGTTCCTCGGCTACAGCATTGATTGGCAATGATCTTCATTGACCCGCGTGGTCTTTTTCAAACGCGGTATTTCAGACAGCTTCACGCAAGCCAAACGCTTTACCTTCTCCCTGAAAGATGACCACGAGGGTTTTTGAATGAGTATTTTCGGCACTATGCGAACCGGTGTGTCCGGCATGAATGCGCAGGCGAACAAGCTGGGCACCGTGGGCGACAACATCGCCAACGCAAGCACCACCGGCTACAAGCGCGCATCGACGTCGTTCTCCTCGCTCGTTCTGCCCTCCTCGTCGGGCAGCTATGCCTCCGGCGGCGTGCAGTCCAATGTACGCTACAGCATTTCCGAGCAGGGCAACCTCTCCTACACCACCTCAAGCACCGATCTTGCCATTCAGGGCAATGGGTTCTTCGTGGTTCAGGATGGTGCAGGCACGCCTTACCTCACACGCGCCGGTTCCTTCGTGAAGAATGCCGAAGGTTATCTGGAAAACGCAGCGGGCTTCCAGCTGATGGGTTACCCCTACGGCTCCAACCCGCCGGCTGCCGTCGTCAACGGCTTTACTGGTCTTGAGGCCATCAACGTCAACAATTTCGGTCTGACGGCCTCGCCCTCGACACAGGGCAGCTTCCCGGCCAACCTGAACCGTGACGAAGCAATCGTACCGGCAGGTTCGCGCCCCATTGACAACGTCGCAACCGCAAAGATCGGCGCAAAAACATCGCTGACGGCATTCGACAGCGGTGGTGCCAAAGTCCTTTACGATTTCTATTATACGCGCATCGACAATGACACGTCCGGCAACCCGCAATGGGAAGTGTCGGTCTATCGTCAGGATCAGTCGACGAATGGCGGCTTCCCTTACACGGCAACACCGGCTGCAAATCTGGTGCAGGAGAAGGTAACGCTGGTCTTCGATCCGGCGACCAACAAGCTGAAAACCGGAACCCCTGCATCTCCGACATCCATCACCATCGACGATCAGGTCAGCGGCGTAGCGCAGTCGATCAAGATCGATCTGTCCGAGATGACGCAGTTCTCCTCGAAGTTCACGCCCGGCACCGCAATCCTGAACGGTAACGGTCCGAGCCAGATCAAGGATGTCGAAATCGGCAAGGACGGTGTGGTGACGGCAGTCTATCAGGATGGTGGCCGCCGCAACATCTACCAGCTGGCGCTGGCAACCGTGCCGAGCGTCGACAACCTCAGCCCGCAGAACGGCAACGTCTATCTGCCCAGCAACGAGTCGGGCGTCGTTACCATCGGTTTCGCGCAGACGGGCAGCTTTGGTTACATCCAGAAGGGTGCACTGGAAGGCTCAAACGTCGATATCGCCAGTGAACTCACCGACATGATTGAATCCCAGCGTATCTATACCGCGAATTCGAAGGTCTTCCAGACTGGATCGGATTTGATGGACGTCCTGATCAATCTGAAGAGATAGTAATTCCTACGAGGACAGATGAATGTCGCTCACGTCAGCAATGAATACTGCGCAGTCGATTTTCAATAATACAGGTAAGCAGACAGACGTTACTTCGAAGAATATTGCCAATGTCGGCAATGCGAATTACGTCAAGCGAACCGCCATTCTCGGCACGACCATGGCCGGAGCGAGTATCGTCTCCAATGGCCGTGCCCAGAATGAAAGTCTTCTCAGGCAGACGATCTCCAGCGCCTCGCTGGCCACCGGTCAGAACACCGTTCTGACCGGCCTTGAGGAGATGAAGAGCATTTTCGGCGGCAACAATTATGAAAGTTCGCCGTCTACCTACATGAAGGAATTGCTGAAGAGCCTGAGCGGTTACGCCGCCAAGCCGAGCAATGCTGCCCTTGCGGCGACGGCTGTGACCTCGGCTGCGGATGTCGCCAGTTCCCTGAACAAGGCGTCTTCCGAATTGCAGGCGATGCGTCTGCGTGCCGACAAGGAAATCTCCCTTCAGGTCGACAAGCTGAACGGCCTGCTTGCAAAATTCGAGGAAGCCAATAACGAGGTCAAGGCGCAGACGGCGATCGGCGGTGATCCGAGCGACGCCCTTGACCAGCGCGAGACCTTGTTGAAGGACATTTCGTCCATCATGGGCATCAATGTCGTCAATCGTCCAAACAACGATGTGGCGCTTTACACCACGGAAGGTGCGACCCTCTTCGAAGTCGTGCCGCGCAAGGTCACCTTCAAGGCGCAGCCGGGCTACGATGCGACGACCACGGGCAATGCGATCTATGTCGATGGCGTGGCGCTCAAGGCCGGCAACGGCAGCAACACGACAGCGGAAGGGTCGCTGCAGGGTCTGATGCAGGTTCGTGACGATCTGGCACCGACCATGCAGAGCCAGCTCGACGAAATCGCTCGCGGCCTGATCACCATGTTTGCGGAAAAGCCGATCACGCAGCCGGCACCGCCCGCGACGCCCCTGACGGCGAAACCTGGCCTGTTCACATGGGCGGGAGCAACGGCCACAAGCGAGATTCCTGCCGCTGGCGTTATCGTTCCGGGACTCGCTGCCAGCATTAACGTCAACTCCGCGTTAATTATTTCGAAAGGTGGAAACCCGGAATTGTTGCGCGACGGCGGCATCAACGGTACCGCTTATATTGTCAATACCACAGCTACGGGCGGCACTGGCTTTTCCGCCCTGATCGACAGCTATGTGACCGCATTCGACGCGCCCATGAATTTTGCCGCGTCGACACGTATCGATACGAATACCAGCATCTTGAAATACGGCACCAACTCGATGGGTTGGCTCGAACAGGAACGATCCGGTGCGACTTCGGCGAACGAAGCGAAAAGCGCGCTCTATGAGCGCTCCGCCGCCTCCTATTCGAACAATACGGCGGTTAGCCTGGATGAGGAGCTGTCGCTGCTCATGGATATCGAGCAGTCTTACAAGGCAGCCACCAAGCTGGTGACCACCGTCGATGAAATGCTCAAGTCCTTGATGGACATGGTGAGGTAAAAGATGAAAACGTCATTCATTTCATCGCTGGCGATGCAGAACAGCATGCGCAGCACCATCCTCAAGGCCCAGCTTGAGATGACCAAGCTCAATACCGAACTGACAACGGGCAAGCACGCGGATCTCGGCGTCACTCTCGGTGCCAATACGGCCCGCAGCCTCGATCTCAATCGGGATGTGGAGCGGATTTCTTCGCTTGTCACGGTCAATTCCTTTGCCACGCAACGTCTTGAATCGTCGCAGACGGCATTGGACGGCATGGCAAAGGCCGCCCAGGAAATCCTTGGCGTTCTGGTGCCGAATACGAGCAGCGCGCAGCCCACGCTTGCCACCGTCAACCAGAAAATTACCAATGCGCTCAACAATTTCACCAGCTTCGCGAACACTGCTGTCGATGGCGAATATCTGTTTTCCGGTACGAATACGGATGTGAAGCCGGTCGATGACTATTTCGCCGATGGTTCGACGCTGAAGACCGCTTATAATGATGAGCTGAACCATTTCATGGCGACGCAGACGCCGCCGGTGGGAAGCATCGCCAACCTGTCCAAGGATCAGGTCAACGCCTTCATGACCCATATGGAAGGTGTATTCAACGGCACGACGACGGTCACCAACCCGCCGCACAGCAGTCTCACCACCGGTCAGAACGTTGATTTCTGGACGACGTTCGGCTCCAAGGCCAGCGACACCAACATGACGAGCCGGATCAGCCAGAACGAAGTGATCGAGACATCGACCAACAGTAATTCGCAGGGCATGCGTTATTTCGCGATGACGGCAATGACGGCGATGACCTTCCTCGACGACAAGGTTCCGAGCGATGTCCGTGAAGCTGTCGCCACCCGCGCGGTTACGACTATCGGTACCGCGATCGACGGTTTGAACCAGCAGGCCAGCGGCCTCGGCCTCTCGCAGGAACGCGTCAAAAAGTCGAACGACTCTTTGGCCGCGCAGAAGAAGATCATCGAGACGCATCTGCTGGATATCGAAGGTATCGATACCTACGAAGCGAAGACCCGTCTCGACCTGCTGCAGCAGCAGATCGAAATCGCCTACAGCCTGACGTCGCGTCTGCAAAAAATGAGTCTGGTGAACTACCTCTGATGAACAGGGGTGGCGGCAGATAAAGGATACATGAATGTACCAGTTTTCCTACGCCGAAATCATGGAGGATGGTGTCGCAGACGCGAAGGATCGCGAGCGGCAGGCGTTGACCAAATCGATCGAACTGCTTGTGGAGGCAAAGGATTCGTCTTCCCAACGCCATACGATCGAAGCACTTTTTTACACTCGGCGGGTCTGGATCCGCTTCATTGAGGACCTCAAGCAGCCGGATAACCAGCTGGCTATGGAACTGAGGGCCAATCTGATCTCGATCGCGATCTGGATTTTGAAAGAGTGCGAACTGATCCGGAAACGTCAGTCGACGAATTTCCAGGGCATAATTGACGTGACAACCATCATCAGGGATGGACTGAAATGAAAAGTACACTTCGAATCTCGCTGAAATCGGGCGAAAAGATTTTCATCAACGGTGCAGTTTTGCGGGTGGATCGCAAGGTGGCGCTCGAATTCCTGAACGATGTCACGTTCCTGCTTGAAAACCACGTTTTGCAGCCGGAGCAGGCGACGACGCCGCTGAGGCAGCTTTATTTCATCGCGCAGATGATCCTCATCAACCCGGAAGGGCGCGAACAGTCTACGAACATGTTCCGCAAGTCCGTCAGCATGCTGCTGAACTGCTTCCAGCATGATGAGATATTGGCGGAACTCAAGCGGATCGACGGGCTGGTTGCCTCGGGCAAGGCCTTCGAAGCGCTGAAGGCCATTCGCGGTCTTTATCCGACCGAGGAAAAAATCCTCAACAATCAGGAAATGACCCCCGCAACGATCGAACAGATTCGCAAGGAGATCGCACCATGGCGGTAGATGCAGTCAACTCGGCAGCCTCTAACCCCTGGGCCAATGCCGGGGCGAGCAGCAATGACAAGAACGCAGCTTCGCTGAACTACGACAGCTTTCTGAAGCTCCTCATCGCCCAGATGAAGAATCAGGATCCGACCAGCCCGATGGATGCCGGTCAGCAGATGTCGCAGCTGGCAAGCTTCTCGCAGGTTGAGCAGACGATCAAGACCAACACCCATCTGAAGAGCATGCTGCAGGCCGAAGCCCTGACACGCGCTTCCGATCTGGTCGGCAAGACGGTCAAGAGCGCCGACGACAAGGTCACCGGTGTGGTGAAGGAAGTCGAAGTCTATTCGGACGGCGTTGTCGCCATTACCGAAGCTGGTGACAAAGTGCTGCTGCAGGCCGGTGTGAGCTTCTCGAACGGTCCGATCGCGACTACACCTGATAGCGATACCGATTCGGATAAGCCTGCCGATTCGTGATAGTGTAGGGGCGGTATGATGCCGCCCTTCTGAAATAAAGGATGCGACGATGAACGAGGCCGATGCGCTTGATATCATGCAGGCAGCAGTCTGGACTGTTCTCGTCGCCGCCGGTCCGGCCGTTCTGGCCGCCATGATCGTCGGTGTCGCCATTGCCTTCATACAGGCCCTGACCCAGGTTCAGGAAATGACGCTGACGTTTGTTCCTAAAATCGTGACGATCATGCTCGTCCTTGGCATTGCCGCCCCCTTTGTGGGTGCGCAGATCGGCCTTTTTTCCAATCTCGTATTTTCGCGCATCCAGTCCGGCTTCTGACATCTGAGCGCTGCGGATGCCACCCTCGCGCAAGCTTCAGCGACTAGGGATAGGCTGAAGCATCGGACCGAATTGCGCGCGCAATTTCGAAAAGCCGGTGTCGCGAACCGTGCGGCGGCTTTTCCGTCGCCCTTCTCATGAAGAGACAGGACGATTTTATGGCGCAACCACCAGTCATCTCCTTGCCCAAGGTAAGTCCGAGCATGCGGGACGTCGGTTTCGCGCTGGGCATCGTGGCAATCCTTTGCGTTCTGTTTCTGCCCATTCCAGTCGTTATGGTGGATATCGGGCTTGCGTTTTCGATAGCGCTTTCAGTTCTCATCCTCATGGTGGCGCTCTGGATCCAGCGTCCGCTGGATTTCTCGTCGTTTCCGACCGTGCTGCTGATCGCGACCATGATCCGCCTGTCGCTGAACATTGCGACAACGCGTGTCATCCTTTCGCACGGTAATGAGGGGCCGACGGCGGCGGGCGGCGTGATTGCGGGTTTCTCCAGCCTCGTCATGTCCGGCGACTTCGTCATCGGTCTGATCGTCTTTCTGATCTTGATCACGGTCAACTTCATCGTCATCACCAAGGGCGCCACTCGTATCGCTGAAGTCGGTGCCCGCTTCACGCTGGATGCCATTCCCGGCAAACAGATGTCGATCGACGCGGATTTGTCCGCCGGCATTATCGATGAAAAGGAAGCACAGCGCCGTCGCCGCGAACTGGAAGAGGAAAGCTCCTTCTTCGGTTCGATGGACGGTGCCTCGAAATTCGTCCGCGGCGATGCGATCGCCGGTCTGATCATCACCGCAATCAATGTCTTTGGCGGCATCATCATCGGTTACTTCCGCCACGGCATGCCGATCGGCGAGGCGGCGGATGTTTTCGTCAAGCTTTCGGTCGGCGACGGTATCGTTTCGCAGATCCCGGCGCTTATCGTGTCGCTGGCGGCCGGCCTTCTGGTGTCGCGCGGCGGCACCGCCGGCTCGACGGATCAGGCGGTCGTCAATCAGCTGAGCGGCTATCCCCGCGCTTTGATGGTTTCAGCCATGCTGATGGGCTTGCTGGCGGTTATGCCGGGTCTTCCCTTCCTGCCCTTCATCTTCCTTGGCGGCATCATGGCCTTCGGCAGCTGGTATATTCCGCGCCAGGCCGAAGCTGAAAACGCTCTCCGCCGTCAGGAGGAGGAGAACAAGGTTCTCCAGACTACCGAAGCGGAAAAGGATTCGGTCAAGCAGGTGCTGAAAACCGCCGAGATCGAACTGGCGCTCGGCAAGCAGGTGTCGACCCGCCTTCTCGGCGCGCATCAGGAGCTGGCCTTCCGCGTCGGCAAGATGCGCAAGAAATTTGCGACCCAATACGGCTTCGTCGTGCCGGAGATCAAGGTCTCCGACGACATCATGATCCCGGAAAAGGCCTATCAGATCCGCGTCCATGGCACGACCATCGCGTCGAGCAACCTGCGTGTCGGCGATGTTCTCGTGGTGACCGGGGCAGGGCGCAAGCCGAGCATTCCCGGCGACGAAATCCGCGAACCCGCCTTCGGCATGCCTGCCGTCTCGATCCTCGAAACCTTCACCGAAGATTTGAAACGCGAAGGCTTCCACCCGATCGACAATGTCTCTGTCGTGCTGACGCATCTGAGCGAAGTCATCCGCAACAACCTGCCGCAGCTCCTGTCGTATAAGGACGTCAAAATCCTGATCGACAGGCTTGATCCGGAATACAAGAAGCTGGCCGACGAAATCTGCTCGTCGCACATGTCCTATTCCGGCCTGCAGGCGGTTCTGAAACTGCTGCTTGCCGAACGCGTATCGATCCGCAACCTGCATCTCATTCTGGAAGCGGTCGCCGAACTCGCACCCCATGTGCGCAAGACGGAACAGATCGTCGAACATGTGCGGGTGCGCATGTCGCAGCAGCTCTGCGGCGATCTCGCCGACAACGGCGTGCTGCGCGTCCTGCGCCTCGGCAACAAGTGGGACATGGTCTTCCATCAGGCGCTCAAGCGCGATCAGAAGGGCGAAATCGTCGAATTCGATATTGATCCGCGCCATCTCGAAGAGTTTTCCGAGCAGGCTTCGAAAGTTATCCGTGAATTCATGGATCGCGGACTGCCCTTTGTCCTTGTAACCTCGCCGGAAACGCGGTCCTATGTGCGCATGATTATCGAGCGACTCTTTGCGACCCTGCCGGTTCTTTCACATGTGGAACTGGCCAAGGGTCTGGAGATCAAGATCCTAGGCGCCATTTCATGATAACCGACCCGCAAGGGACAATTATCGCATTGTTCCTTGCCATTTGCCGTATCGGCGCCTGTTTCATGACAATGCCGGGCTTTTCCAGCTCGCGCATTTCACCGCAGATCCGCATGCTGCTGTGTGTTGCGGTGTCCATGGCGCTTCTGCCGGTGCTGTGGGATACGATCTATCCGAAAGTCTCCGGCGCAAGCCAGGGCACGGTCGTCGGCCTCATCTTCACCGAGATCGTCATCGGTTCGATGTATGGCCTGATCGCACGCTTTTATACGCTCGGTTTCCAGTTTACCGGTGCGCTCATCGGCGCTTCCATCGGTCTCAGCGCGCCCGGCGGTGCTGACGTCATCGAAGAGGTGCAGGAAAACCAGATATCCAACTTCATCACCTTCGGTGGTCTGCTGGTGCTGTTCATGCTGGATTTCCACCATATCGTTTTGAAAGCGCTGGTTGATTCCTATACCGCCACGCCGGTCGGGGCGCTTATCAGTGGCCAGAAGATGCTGATCACACTCACCGATACGCTGCGGGCGTCGTTCTCCATCATGCTGCGGCTTGCCAGCCCCTTTGTGATTTACGGCCTGATGTTCAACGTTGCCGTCGGTCTCATCAATAAGCTGGCACCGCAGATTCCGGTTTATTTCATCTCGACGCCTTTCGTTCTGGCGGGCGGTCTTTTCATGCTTTACCTTTCGGTCGCGGCCCTCATCCGTCAGTTCGTGGATGGTTTTGGCCCGGTCTTCATCGGTTTTTGATCTGGAGAAACCCATGGCTTCAGACAAGCGGTCGGCAAAACTCAAGCGTCTGGTAACGGTCCAGCGCCACATGGAAAAAATGGCCGAGGTGGAGCTGGCCGATACCACCCGCGTGCGTACCGAAGTGGCGCAATCCATGGACAACGTTCTGGAAGCCATGAGTTCCATGGAGCCGGTGCATCAGACGTTTTCCAGACATTATTCGGATCGTTACGGCCGCCTTGTGGTCAAGGATCGCCAGCTTGCCGGCGTGCAGCAATTGCAGGAAAACAAGGTGCTGAAGGAAAAGACCAAGGCCGACCGGCTTGAGGACAGAATGCACCTTGCCCGCGATCTCGAGGATCGCGAGGCCGACGACAATGCAATCTATGATCTGCTTGAAATGACAAACGCATCCCGGACACCAGCCTCCAGCAAGGTTGGCGATCCATAGTCCGTTCCATTGTTGCATCGCGGGCGTTCGAAAGACGTCTCCGGCGATGTTTCTTGATTGAACGGACGCGTCGGCTTTCCATGCCACACGTTCGTCAGCTCGGGAGATCGGGACGTGGCGATATCGGTTATAAGTGATCTGGTGATGGATGTGGTGCGCGCTGCGGACCCCCAGGAAGTACAGATCGCCCAGGAAAAGCTGAAGGCGAACAAGGCGGCTTTTGCCGCAACCAGCCTTGCAGATGCGGGCAAGGGCTTTGGCGCCGCCGTCGATATGCTGGATGGCGCCTCCTCGAAGGCGGGCCTTGGCGACACCAATATTCGCTCGGCGCGCACGGAGATTCCCGAAACCTACCGCAAATATGAAGCCTCGGTTCTCCAGACCTTCGTTGCCAACATGCTGCCGAAAGACAGCGAGGAAGTTTATGGCAAGGGTAATGCCGGCGAGATCTGGAAAAGCATGATGGCGGAACAGTTCGCCGACACGATCTCCAGAAATGGCGGCGTCGGCATTGCGGAACAGGCCTACAAGGATGCGTTGAGGAAAGCCGAAAGCAAAGGCATTACCGACGTATCGATGAATGAAAAAGACCATAATGCTGCAATTCGGATGGTGGCGGAGTTCGAGCGGCAGGTCCTCGGCGTTTCAAATGATAAAACGGACGAGGCTTGAGAATGAAAAACCTTAACGAGGAGACAAGCATGGACCTTATGTCGAACGACCACCGTATCCAATCCGTTCTCGGCCGCCTTGAGATGATCATTGACAATGAGAACGACAATATCGGTAAGGATCCGCAATTCGACTTCAAGGTTTCCAACGCCCATAAAAGCCGTTGCCTCTATGAACTCACCATGCTGTTTCGCGACACACCGCGCGAAGACATCGCCGGTGGTTATCTGGAGCAGGTGAAGGGCATCAAGTCCAAGCTCGCGACCAATGCCAGCCGCGTTGAGGCGCATCTGAACGCGGTTCGCGCTGTTGCGGACCTGCTGAAAAACGCGATCCAGGAAGCCGATACGGACGGCACCTATTCGCAGGAACAGTTCATGTACGGTGCCGCCTCCTGATGTTGAAGCTTCTTCTCACCGGCGTCTGGGTTTGCGCCGTCACGCTCGGCGCGGTGTATTTCTCCGTCCAGATGGCGACGGCGCCGGGAGATGAGGCGGGCGAGAAAAAGACCAATCTGCAATTGGTCAAGGGTGAAAGCATCACCATTCCCGTCATCAATGATGGCGGGGTGAACGGCTATTTCCTCAGCCGTATTTCGCTGCGTGTCGACAAGGACAAGATGGCGAAGATCGAGTTGCCGGCAACGCAGCTGATGACCGACGAGTTGTTCACGCTTCTGGCTGGCTCTTCCATGGTCAACATCGCCAATATTTCCACCTTCGATCCCGAGGCTTTCAAGCAGCGCATCCGCGAGGGGCTGAACAAGAGGCTCGATGACGAGGTGGTCGAGGATGTGCTGATCGAGCAGCTGGATTATCTGTCGAAGGCAGATATTCGCGAGCAGAATGGCAATGGCACACCCCGGTCGGTCAAGATCGTCGAGGGCGAGAAGGCCGAGGCTGGCAAAGAAGCGGCCGCTGCGCCCAGCCACTGATGTCGCAGGGCGCGGCTCAAGGGGCCGCCCACACGTGGTTCGCCGGTCTGGTTAACCGTTCCTTTGCGCGAGCCCGAATATTCGATCGATTGCTTTCAGCATAACTTCAACCTGCACCTGTATAAACAAATCCATGAGCCGCCGTGCCGCAACCATGCGCCGGATCGGTGACGGTGGATTTGGCATTCGGGGGTTGGCAATGAATTTCGCGGCAGGTTTTGCGCGGCCGGGATCGCAACGGAATATCCACGGACTGCGTGTCTGTGATCTGGACTGGAGTGGGGCACTGGAGCTGGTCAGCGGCCGGGCTTCGGCTTGCGAAGGGCACACGATGCTCTCCTTTCTGACCATCGATAAAGCCCGCCTGTCGCTCAAGGATATCGCTTACCGCGAGATTCTGGAAAGCTGCCTGCTTTTGCCGCAGGGCAAGGCGATGAATGCAGCCGCCCGTGTGGAAAATGGCAAGCCTCTGTCCGCTGCCATCGATGGCGTTGCTTTCGTCATGGCGCTTCTGACCTATATGGCTGTGCCGAAACGGATTGGTGTTGCCGGCGACGATGCGGCGCAGGTCGGTGAAGTGCTGGCAAAGCTGCGTGCCCACGCGCCATGGCATGATTTCGTGATGCTGGGTCGGGATGCGTCCGGGGTGAAGGTTGATGTTCTGCTCGCCGGCATGAGCGGTGAAAACCAGGAGAGATGGTTGCACAGAACTGTCAGCCGTCAGGATGTGCGTGTCGCAATCGCGGTCGGCCCGCTGTTCAAGGTGTTGTCGTCCGAAGTGGCGGGCATGCCGGAAATCTTCCGCAAGCTGCATATGAGCTGGCTTTACAGCCTCTGCGCCGAACCCTGGCACATTGCACTCGGCAAAGCTGAGACGGGTTCGCGCAGCCCGCGTTAACCATTTGTTTGCCACGATCCTTTAACCTCTCGTAAGGTTTTGACAGTCGCCCGTCGCGGGCGGCACCGAGGGTGGCAGACGGCTTCAGATGGTTGATAACAGTCCGGACATGATGGCGACCCGTCCCGACGAGGACGATTTTGCCGTGCCGCCGTCGCAATGGCGCAGGCATTGGCTGCGGCTTCTGACGGCAGGTTGCGTCTTTGCCGCTACCGCTACCGGCGCGGCTCTTCCGTTGCTGCTGATCGATTCCGGTTTTCGCGGATATGTTTCGCAGGCCCGGATCGAGATCACCCAGACGTCCTATGACGCACCCGATGCCGCCCGTTTTCTGGCGATGGCGCGACGTACCCTGTTATCTCCCGCCGGGCTTGACCGGGTCAGCGGCGATCTGAAGCTGAAACCCGCCGATATGGTGGGCGTTCGCAATCAGGGTGAGCTTGGCCTGCTTGTCGATCTTTTGACAGGGGCGGACGCACGTCCGCTTTCCCCGCGAGAAGCACTGAATGGTGCAGTGGGTGAGGCGATCCGGCTGGAACTGACGCCGGATGAAAATATGCTGATCGTGACCGCAAAGGCCGCGACGCCGGAAAGCGCGATGCGTCTGACCGATTATCTGTCAATGCGGGTCATGGCGGATGGCAAGGCCGGCACCATGACGCCCGCCATGCGTGAGACGGAGCGAGCGCGCAAAAGACTGGACGAGGCGGAAGCGGCGTTGAACGGTTTCCAGATGCGCCATGGCGATGCCGTTCTCTCTGATGTGCAGCAGCTCGAACAGCAATTGCGCGACGTAAACGACAGCCTTGCGGGCAGCACGCAACACCAGCAGTCGCTTCAGGCGGATTTGACGGCGGCCTCCGCCCTCAAGCCGAATGATATTTTGTCGAAGCCTTTGCCGACCGGCGCGGCATTCGCAGCGCTCGAGGATATCAGGCAGAAACAGGCGACCGCCAATATGGCGCTTGCCAGTGTCTCGGTTGATTATGGTCCCAAGCATCCGCGCCGCATCGCCGCCCAGAATGCGGTGGATGCCGTGCAGGCGCTGGCAGCTCCCGCATTGCGCCAACTGGTTGAAGGTTTGCGGGTGGATGAAAAGCGCATCGCCCAGGAGATTGCGACCGCGAATGGCGAGCGCAAGAAACATCTTGATCGCCTGGATAGCCTCGGCGTCGCCCCCGGTGAGCTTTCGCGATTGCAGGCTGAACTTGAGACGGCGAGAAATGCCTATCTGGAAGCAAGCGAGCGCCGCGATCTGTCCTCTTCCACCACGCCAGCCATCGAGACCCGCCTTGCAAGGAAGGCCGGACCGGGTGAACTGTCGCGTGATCTGACACAGGCGGCGATGATGGCAGGCGGCGGCGGCCTTATCGGCCTGCTGGGCAGTCTTTATCTCCTGAGCTATCGTCGTCATGACGAGGAACAAGAGGGCGAGCTGGTCGTCGAAAATGGAGTGCAACTTCCCGCCTCCCTCGATGGGCCGGAGCAATCGCTGCAATTTTCCGAATTCGAGCAGATTGAGCCGGGGGTTTTCGATGATCTGGAAGACCTTGCCGCAGCAGATTATGTCCAGCCTGAAGACGCCTTCGCTGACTATTATGCCGAGGCTGCAAATGATGCCGATGATATGCCGCTGGACGAGCGCGTGCGGCAGGTGCTGATGGGTAACCGAACGGTCAGAAACGCCACTCAAATGTCACCGGAGCTTCCGCCATTGCTTGGTGAAGCCCTTGCCGGGCACTTCGATCATGAGCAGGCCGAAGCCGAGGAGTTGGCGGAATTGAGACGCGAGCTGGCGCTTCTGAGGGAGCGTCTCGCCGATTACGCCGATCACCAGGACGACTACCGCAAAACTGCCTGACGAGGCCGTATTTTTGCTTGCATTCCTGCAAAGGGGGCACCATACGGGGCCAACGTAATCCAGCAGGAGCAAGACGCATGGCAGTTGTGATTGACGGGAAGGCGAAGGCGGCTTCGGTAACGGAGGCGGTCCGCAAATCGGCAGAAGCGCTTGAGGCGGAAAAGGGCGTAAAGCCCGGTCTCGCAGTCGTCATCGTCGGCAATGATCCGGCCAGCCACGCTTACGTGAACTCCAAGAGCAAGATGGCCAAGCAATGCGGCTTCAACTCCATCCAGCACACGCTGCCGGAAGAGACGACGCAAGGTGAGCTTTTGAAGTTGGTCGGCGAATTGAACGCCGACGCCTCCATTCACGGCATTCTGGTGCAGCTGCCTTTGCCGAAGCATTTCGATTCCGATGAAATCATCCAGTCGATCCTGCCCGAGAAGGATGTCGATGGCCTGAGCGTGTTGAACGCGGGCAAGCTGGCGACCGGCGATCTCGCCACCGGGCTTATTTCCTGCACACCAGCCGGCGCCATGCTGCTGGTGCGCGGCATTCACGGCGATGATCTTTCCGGCCTGAACGCCGTGGTCATCGGTCGCTCGAACCTGTTCGGCAAGCCCATGGGTCAGCTTCTCCTGAATGCCAACGCCACGGTGACCATGGCGCATTCGCGCACCAGTGACCTCGCGACCGTCTGCAAGACGGCCGATATTCTCGTGGCGGCGGTCGGCCGCGCGGCTATGGTGAAGGGCGACTGGGTGAAATCGGGCGCAACCGTCATCGATGTCGGCATCAACCGTATTCCTGCTCCCGAAAAGGGCGAAGGCAAGTCGAAGCTTGTTGGCGATGTCGCCTTTGACGAGGCAAGTGCCGTTGCTGCCGCCATCACCCCCGTGCCCGGCGGCGTTGGCCCGATGACGATCGCCATGCTGATGGCGAATACCGTCATCGCCGCTCATCGCGCGCTGGGTGAGACCGCGCCGAAATTCTGATTGAATTGACTGGCCGGCTATTCTTTCGGAGCCGGCCCCGTCGAAGCGCGCACCACAAGCTCCGCCTTCCAGAGTTCCTGATGCGGTTCCGTCTGGTTCAGCTTGATGCGGTTGATCAGGCGCTGGCCGACGCGCACGCCCGCCGCCCGCAGCGACGAGCGGGTGGTCGTCAGCGGCACGGAAAAATTATCCGGTTTCAGCAGCGGCAGCACGTCGTCATGGGCGATCAGCGAAATGTCCTTGCCGGGTTTTAACCCTCGCTGGTTCATCGAGCGGATAGCGCCCAGCGCAAGCGCGGTACTGGCGCAGAGAATGGCGGTCGGTTTTTCCGGCTGGGACAACAGCGCCTCCATGCCGAGATAACCTTCCTCGTCCGTCATGCTGCTGTGCCGTTTATTGGCCGGGTGCAGGGCGAGGCCGCTTGCTTCGAGCGCCTTCTCCACCCCGAGACAGCGCCGATAGGTAAAATCGTAGCCCTCCGGGCCGTTCAAAAGCCCGATGCGCTTATGGCCGAGCTGGAGGAGAAGCTGGGCCGCATCGCGAAAAGCGCCTTCATTGTCCACATCGAGATAGGGATAATTCTCCTCCACGCCGACGGACCTGCCATGCACGAGGAAGGGCAGGGAGAGCGACTGCATCATCGCAATGCGCGCATCGTTCTTTTTCATATAGGCGAGATAGATGCCATCGACGCTGCCGCTTGCCGCCAGCCCACGCAGCGCTTCGCGCTCCTTTTCCGGCTCCGTCGGCATGATGACGAGGTGAAAACCGCTGCGCGACGCTTCTTCGCCGAGACCGCTTAAGAATTCGCCGAAATGCACATCGGAACGGTGGTGTTCGCCAATCGGCATGACGAGCCCGATGGAGCCGACCTTGCCGGTCGCCAGCCGCTGCGCCGCGGCATTCGGGCGATAGCCCGTCTTCTCGGCGGCTTCCATGACGCGGCGGCGGGTTTCGGCGCTAACCTCGGGGTAGCCGTTGAGCGCCCTGCTGATGGTCGTCTGCGAAATGCCCAGCAGTTGCGACAACTGTTTCAGGTTCATGTCTCTAATGTCCTCCATGCGTGCGCTCGAGAACACGGCAAAGCCTCTCCTCAATTCCAAAGCGCTTTAGATTTTTACCAGCCTCCACCCCATTTCTCAATCGAAAAGCATAGCCGCCTTCCTAATTAAATATGACTATTCATAAGGCACTGCAACGTTTCCGAACAAAGAGCCTCTTGACTCCGTCTTGATGACAATGAGATGAATAGACAGCCAAAGCGCTTTGATTGGAGAGGACGCTTTGAGCCTTTTATGTGATGGGAGGTAAATCACATGCAGAAGACTCTTTTGGCGACGGCGGCTTCGATCATGCTGCTGTCCGGTGCGGCCTTTGCCGCCGACCTGAAATTTGCACCCGGCGGAGACGCCAAGTTCAACTGGAAAAGCTACGAGGACTTCAAGGCGGCCCATGCCGACCTGAAGGGCCAGACGCTGACGATTTTCGGGCCCTGGCGCGGTGAGGATGAGGCCCTGTTCCAGTCGGTGCTCGCTTATTTCGCCGATGCGACCGGCGTGAATGTCCGTTATTCCTCGTCGGAAAATTACGAACAGCAGATCGTCATCGATACGCAGGCTGGCTCGCCGCCCAATATCGCCATCCTGCCGCAGCCTGGTCTTCTGGCCGATCTCGCCGCCAAGGGCTTCCTCGTGCCGCTCGGCGACAAGACCGCTGACTGGGTCAAGGAAAATTACGGCGCGGGCCAGTCCTGGGTCGATCTCGGCAGCTACAAGGGCAAGGACGGCAACAAGGCCTATTTCGCTTTCCCCTTCAAGGCGGATGTGAAGTCGCTTGTCTGGTACGTGCCTGAGAACTTCGAGGAAGCGGGCTATAAAGTGCCCGAGAGCATGGAAGACCTGTTCAAGCTGACGGATCAGATCGTTGCCGATGGCGGCACGCCCTGGTGCATCGGTCTCGGTTCCGGCGGCGCCACCGGCTGGCCGGCAACCGACTGGGTGGAAGACCTGATGCTGCGCACGCAGCCGCTCGACGTTTACCAGAAATGGACGACCAACGAGGTCAAGTTCACCGATCCGGCCGTGGTCGAGGCGATCAACGAGTTCGGCAAATTCGCCAAGAATGAAAAATATGTCAGCGGCGGCGTCGCGGCCGTGGCCTCCACCGACTTCCGCGATAGCCCGAAGGGCCTCTTCGACATTCCGCCGAAGTGCTACCTGCACCATCAGGCATCGTTCATTCCGTCCTTCTTCCCTGAAGGCACCAAGGTGGGGACGGATGCGGATTTCTTCTACATGCCGACTTACGCGTCCAAGCCTGACCTCGGCAAGCCGGTTCTCGGTGCCGGCACGCTCGTCACCATCACCAAGGAAGCACCTGCCGCCAAGGCTTTCGTTGAATTCCTGCAGACCCCGATCGCCCATGAGGTCTGGATGGCGCAGTCCAGCTTCCTGACGCCCTATAAGGGTGTGAATGTCGACACCTATGCCAATGAGCAGATGAAGCGGCAGGGCGAAATCCTGACGACCGCGACAAGCTTCGGCTTCGATGGTTCCGACCTGATGCCCGGCAAGATTGGTGCCGGCGCATTCTGGACCGGCATGATCGATTTCGTCGGCGGCAAGTCCGCCGATCAGGTCGCCGCCGATATCCAGAAGGCCTGGGACGGCCTGAAGTAACAATCGGCCGAGCAGATTCCGGAAAAATGTTCTGCGGTTTTCCGGTCAGAATCTGCGGTAAAACAAAAAGTCCCGGTGGTTTGCTGCCGGGCCTTTACCAATGGAACGGCCCGACGACCGCATAAAATCAGCGCGGCGCGGAGAGGATCAAGGGAGGGAACATGGCTCAACAACTCGTGTCTGCCATCGGCGTCATGGTGGCGGGCGTTTTTGCCTGCGCTGCCTATTACTGGCTATCCGACAAGGCGCTGCAGGTGATCTTCCCCGTCCGCTCGGGAGACGTCATTCATGCATCCCGCAACCTCAATCGCCGCGCCGCCGTTCGGCCCTGGCTGTTCATCGGCCCGGCGCTGATCCTTCTGCTGGTCTATCTGGTGTACCCTGTCATCGCCACGCTGATCCTGTCCTTCTATGACCGGACCGGCAGCGAATTCGTCGGTCTCGCCAATTATCGCTGGGCGTTTTTCGACGCCGGTTTCCGGCAGTCGATCTTCAACAATATTCTCTGGCTCGCCGTCGTGCCGGCCGCCTGCACCTTCTTTGGCCTCGTCATCGCTGTCATGACCGACCGTATCTGGTGGGGCAACATCGCCAAATCCATCGTCTTCATGCCGATGGCGATTTCTTTCGTCGGTGCCTCCGTCATCTGGAAATTCATCTACGAATACCGCGCCGAAGGCCAGGTGCAGATCGGCCTCTTGAACGCCATCGTCGAGTTTTTCGGCGGTAGCCCGGAGGTGTGGATTTCCATGCCCTTCTGGAACAATTTCTTCCTGATGGTCATCCTCATCTGGATCCAGACCGGTTTTGCCATGGTCATCCTGTCGGCGGCGCTGCGCGGCATTCCGGAAGAAACCATCGAGGCGGCTGTCATAGATGGCGCCAATGGCTGGCAGATTTTCTGGAAGATCATGGTTCCGCAAATCTGGGGCACCATCGCCGTGGTCTGGACGACGATCACCATTCTCGTGCTCAAGGTCTTCGATATCGTGCTGACCATGACCAACGGCCAATGGAACACCATGGTTCTCGCCAATCTCATGTTCGACTGGATGTTCCGCGGTGGCGGCGACAGCGGCCGAAGTGCGGTCATCGCGCTCATCATCATGGCGGCCGTCACCCCGATCATGGTCTGGAACATCCGCCAGGCGAACCGCGAGATGGAGGGCCGCTGAGATGAATATCGTCAAACGCCTTCGCCGCGTCGGCCTGCCGCGCCTCATCGTCCACGCCAGCGTCCTCGTCGTCGTGCTGCTCTGGCTTTTGCCCACGCTCGGCATTCTCGTCAGCTCGCTGCGTGACAAGGACCAGATCACCGTTTCAGGCTGGTGGACGGCCTTCTCCAGTTCCGAACAGACCTCGGCGGTGCGCCTTGCGGATGCTTCCGTGCAGAAGCAGGATGGCAGCCGCTACGTCATATCAGGCAATGTTTTCGAGAACGGGCAGGGTGGCCAGGTAGCTGCCTTCGGTGTTCGCGTCCAGGAGCCGACGGCCTTCAAAGCCGGGGAGGCTGCCGATATCGGTGACGGCGAAACACTTCTCGTCAATTCGGACGGCACTTATGAATACAGCAAGGCTGCAAGCTTTGAGGGTTCGCGCGGCAAGCGCGTCTATATTTCCGTCGCGACGCCGCCGGTCTTTACGCTCGACAACTATCGGACGGTGTTGACCTCGGAAGGCATCGGCCAGTCCTTCGTCAACTCGCTGACCGTGGCCGTGCCGGCAACCGTCATTCCCATTCTCATCGCCGCCTTCGCCGCCTATGCCCTGTCATGGATGAACTTTTCCGGCCGCAATCTGCTGATTGCCATGGTGGTGGGCCTGATCGTCGTGCCCCTGCAGATGTCGCTCATCCCGCTGCTGCGGCTTTATAATGAGATAGGCACCATTTTCGGCGTGCCGTCCAAGACCTATGCCGGCATCTGGCTGGCGCACACCGCCTTCGGCCTGCCGCTCGCCATCTATCTGCTGCGCAACTATATTTCCGGCCTGCCGAAGGAGATCATCGAAAGCGCCCGTGTGGATGGCGCGAGCGATTTCGAAATCTTCGTCAAGATCATCCTGCCGCTCTCCTTCCCGGCGCTGGCCTCCTTCGCCATCTTCCAGTTCCTGTGGACCTGGAACGACCTGCTCGTCGCCATGGTCTTCCTCGGCACGCAGAAGGACGAGCTGGTGCTGACTGGTGCGTTGAACGCGCTGCTCGGCTCGCGCGGCGGCAATTGGGAAATTCTCACCGCCTCGGCCTTTGTCACCATCATCGTGCCGCTCTGCGTCTTCTTCGCCCTTCAACGTTATCTCGTGCGTGGCCTGCTCGCAGGCTCCGTCAAGGGAGGCTGATCATTCCATGAACGCCCATACCAGACAGGACACTTCCATGACCGCTTCGGTGACTTCCGCTTTGACGCCCAACAAGGACTGGTGGCGTGGTGCTGTGATCTATCAGATCTATCCGCGCTCCTATCAGGACTCCAATGGCGACGGCATTGGCGATCTCAAGGGCATCACCGACCGGCTGGCGCATATTGCTGGCCTCGGTGCCGACGCCATCTGGATTTCGCCCTTCTTCACCTCGCCGATGAAGGATTTCGGTTACGACGTCTCGAACTATGTCGATGTCGATCCGATGTTTGGCACGCTCGCCGATTTCGACGGGCTGATCGCGGAAGCTCACCGTCTCGGCATCCGCGTGATGATCGACCTCGTCATGTCGCACACGTCGGACCAGCATCCATGGTTCGTGGAAAGCCGCGCCAGCCGCAATAACCCCAAATCAGATTGGTATGTCTGGTCGGACAGCAAGCCTGATGGCACGCCGCCCAATAACTGGCTGTCGATCTTCGGCGGTTCGGGCTGGCAGTGGGACCCGACCCGCATGCAATATTACATGCACAACTTCCTGACATCGCAGCCGGACCTCAACCTGCATAATCCGGAAGTTCAGGAAGAGCTGCTGAACATCACCCGCTTCTGGCTGAAGCGCGGCGTCGATGGTTTCCGCCTCGACACCATCAACTTCTATTTCCACGACCTTGAACTGCGCGACAACCCGGCGCTGGCGCCTGAGCGCCGCAACGCTTCCACCGCGCCTGCGGTCAATCCGTATAACTTCCAGGAACACCTCTACGACAAGAACCGCCCGGAAAATATCGCCTTCCTGAAGCGCTTCCGCGCGGTGCTGGACGAATTCCCCGACATCGCCGCCGTCGGCGAAGTGGGTGACAGCCAGCGCGGTCTCGAAATCGTCGGCGAATATACCTCCGGCGATGACAAGATGCAGATGTGCTACGCCTTCGAATTTCTGGCGCCGGATGCGCTGACCCCGCAGCGCGTTGCCGATGTGCAGGCGGATTTTGCGAGAGCCGCTCCTGAGGGCTGGGCCTGCTGGGCCTTCTCCAACCACGATGTCGTGCGCCATGTCAGCCGCTGGGGCGAGCATGTCGAAGATAAGGATGCCTTCGCCAAGGTACTTTCGGCGCTCTTGATGACGCAGCGCGGTTCCGTCTGCATCTATGAGGGTGAAGAACTCGGCCTCACCGAAGCGGATATTGCTTTCGAAGATTTGCAGGATCCCTACGGAATCCAGTTCTGGCCGGAATTCAAGGGCCGCGACGGTTGCCGCACGCCAATGGTGTGGGATGCCGGTCATGCGCAGGCGGGTTTCTCGACCGCCGACAAGACGTGGCTGCCCATTCCTGCCGAGCACAAGCAGCGCGCCGTCAGCGCCCAGCAGGGCAACGAGGCCTCGGTGCTTGAGCATTATCGTCGCTTCCTGACCTTCCGCAAAAAGCACCCGGCTTTTGCCAAGGGCGGCATCGAATTCCAGCCGGTTGAGGGCGAGGTGCTGAGCTACACCCGCACGCTGGGCAACGAAACCGTGCTTTGCCTCTTCAATCTCGCCGCCACGCCGGCAAAAGCCACGCTGCCGGAAGGGAACTGGGAGGTTCTCGAAGGTCACGGCTTTGCAGGCGGTCTTGAAGGCAGAAGCGTAGAACTTCCGGCATGGGGCGCTTTCTTCGCCCGTTACGCCTGACAGATGAGGGAGGAACACCCATGACAAGTCTCGTTCTCAAGGATATCCGCAAATCATACGGGCAGGTGAAAGTCCTGCACGGCATCGATCTGGAGATCGAACAGGGCGAATTCATCGTTTTCGTCGGGCCCTCGGGCTGCGGAAAATCGACGCTGCTGCGCATGATCGCCGGTCTTGAGGAAATCACCGGCGGCGAGATGTATATTGACGGTCAGCTCGTCAATGAAATCCCGCCCTCGCGCCGGGGCATCGCCATGGTGTTCCAGTCCTATGCGCTTTATCCGCATATGACGGTCTATGACAACATGGCCTTCGGCATGAAGATCGCCAAGGAAAACAAGCAGGAGATCGACCGCCGGGTTCGTGCCGCCGCCGAAATCCTGCAATTGACGCAATATCTGGAACGTCTGCCCAAGGCGCTCTCCGGTGGTCAGCGTCAGCGCGTCGCCATCGGCCGCGCCATCTGCCGCAATCCCAAGGTCTTCTTGTTCGATGAGCCTTTGTCGAACCTCGATGCCGCCCTGCGTGTCGCCACCCGCATCGAGATCGCCAAGCTTAACGAGCAGATGGCCGATACGACGATGATCTACGTCACCCACGACCAGGTGGAGGCGATGACGCTGGCGGATCGCATCGTTGTTTTGAATGCGGGCCGTGTGGAGCAGGTCGGCCCGCCGCTCGAACTTTACGAAAGGCCGGCCAACCTCTTCGTGGCGAAGTTCATCGGCTCGCCCGCCATGAACATCATTTCGGCGAAGATCGTCGGAACCGGTGAACGGACCTCGATCGAACTCGTCGGTGGCAAGACACTTGCCGTTAATGTTCCTACACCCGCAACCGAGCAAGGCAAGGCCGCAAGCTTCGGTGTCCGGCCGGAAGATCTGAGCATCGTCACCGGCGATGACTATCTTTTCGAAGGCAAAGTCTCGATTGTCGAGGCTCTGGGCGAAGTGACGCTGCTCTATCTCGAGGCTCCGAACGGGCAGGAGCCGATCATCGTCAAGATACCGGGCATCCTTTCAGTCTCCAAGGGGGAAACCCTGCGGTTTGCAGCACCGCAGGAAAAGCTCCATCTCTTCGACGCTGACGGCAAGACCTATCGTCCATAATCGCTGGCAGTACCTTAAAACACGCCCCGGAACCTCGCCGTTCCGGGGTTTTTTCGTGACTTTTTGCCACTGTGGAAAAACAACGGAAATGTCCCGCTTCCGGTCCGTTAGAGGCAAGTCTGATATGAATTGTTAAAGACTATGGCCTAGTCTCGATCTGTTAAGAGAGCATGGGAGTCCGGGCGTGCAGAGCAGTGCGGGTGTCATCAGGAACAATTACCTGAGCAAAGAAGAATCCTTCATGTACGACCGCGAAGGCCGGTTTCGCATGGAAGACACCATGAATGCCGCGCGCATCGAATATACCGAGAAGGCCGTCATGCATATGGCGGCGCGGCGCTGCGACGTCATCCGCATCTCCCAGACCGAAGCGGTGCTGGCGCTGCTGACCAAATACAGCCTGCCGAACCAGTTCTATCTTGATATTCCCGACGCCCGCATCACCAAGATCGGCTGCGTGATGTTGCGCGTCAACGCCAACAACACCATCCACGTCCGTTTCCTGCGGATATTGACGCAGAAAGAACTGGACCGCGTTTTTGTGTTCAGTACGCACCCGGCGCATCGGGACCGGAAGCTCGATATCCGGTCTTTCTGAAACATCCAAAGCTGTCGAAAGGACTTAAGAAAGCCCGCCCAGAACCGTCTGCTTCAGCTTCACTTCAGGCACTTCCGTGAACGCAAGATCGCTGCGGCCGAAATAGGATTTCTGGTTGGTGGCCGACCAGTCGTTGCAGACGAGCTTGTAACGTTGTTTCGTTTCCGGCTTCTCCGGCATGGCGTAGAGATAATCGCCGGTGCGCGCAGCAAGCGGAATGTCGCCGTCCTGGTTGCAACGTTCAAGGATCTGGGCAAGCGCTTCGCCATCCACTTCCGTCACCATCAGTTTGCCGTCGAAACGCAGCGAGGCGTTGAAATCATAGCGGCGAATATCGCCCTGCGGCAGACCGGCGCCGAGCGAAGTATGGCCGATGAAACCGACATCCGCGCCGGTTTTCGCAGCGATAAGCTGCGCCACATGGCGTCCGGCCTCATCGACAGTCATTGCCTTGGCGGATTTGCCGACAACCGCCCGTTCTTCCGCCGTCAGGTGCTTTTCGAGCGTCTGCTCGATCAGGCTCTTGAGGGCCAGGGAGGCGGGAGCGCCGCTATCGACCGCGACCGTTTCGATGGCCGGAGCCTTGCCGGGAGCGGAGATCGTTGCCACCGTCATGGAGGTGCACCATGAGCCGGTATGGACATAACGCGTGGCGCCCTGTTCATGCACGAAGTTCAGGTGATCGTGACCGCCGACCAGCAGCGTACCATCCGGTAGCAGCGACAGGATATCGCGGTCGGCAACGACGCCGGCATGGCTCAAGACGATGTTGATAGCGCCCGACTTAACGATGCCAGGCAGATTGGCCTTGGCCCATTCGACCGGCTGCGGAATGTCGAGCATCTCGCGCGTCGCCTTCGGATAGGTATTGATCGCATTGGTGGCGAGACCCACCACGATGACCTGCCGCCCACCGACGCTCACCTCGGCACGATCAGGCGCATAGGGCTTTCCACTGCGCTTATCGTTGATGTTGGACAGCACGGTGATGCCGAGTGCCTGGGCGCGGCTGACGAAATTGGCAAGATCATTGTCGATATCGGGCTCATGATTGCCGATATTGATGACGGTGGGGGCGAGCTTGGCGAGTGCAGCGAGGAACGTCCACTCGATTTCGCCGGCCGAACGTGTGGCCACCGCGTTACCGAGTTCGAACAGGTCGCCATTCAGCAGGATGATATGAGGCGTCTTGTCGGCAGCGATGCGCATTTCGATGGCCGCGAGAAGCTGGCCGATGCGCTCATAGGCCGAATGCAGGTCGGAGATCACGATCGCACGCAGCGCGACATCCTGCGCCGTCGCTGGCGTGGCCAAGGCAATCAGCGGCAGCACGGCTGTGCCAGCCATAAGCTTCAGCACATCGCGGCGTTTGCTTGAGAAAATCGTCATGTCTGGTCCCATCATCCGAAACTGCACCGTCGTCCCACGGTTGCTCGAGAAGGCCCTATAGGGCGATCATCACAGCCGCATGACAAGTGTGACTTTTAAGAAATGGGAAATAAAGCGGTTTCTGTGCCGGATTATCAGAGGCGGGAAAGCGCAGTCGAACGATACCGCAAAGCAGGGTTGAGAGGCGAAAACCACATCGGCCTTCGCCCTCCAAAAATCAATGGAACAGAACGCTGGCGCCCTGATCGGCCGGGCCGGCATTGCGGCGGAAGGGGGCGAACAGTTCGCGGCCCATGCCCCATTCATTACCGGACAGATCGGCGCGCGCCGGTTCGCGTTTCGCCAGTTCGGCGGCGGACACCAGCACTTCCAGCGTTCCCGAAATGGCGTCGAGACGGATGATGTCGCCATCGCGGATAAGCGAGATCGGGCCGCAGTCGGAAGCTTCCGGCGTGACATGGATGGCGGCCGGCACCTTGCCGGATGCGCCGGACATGCGCCCGTCCGTCACCAGCGCCACCTTGAAGCCGCGATCCTGCAGCACGCCGAGCGGCGGCGTCAGGCGGTGCAGTTCCGGCATGCCGTTGGCCTTCGGTCCCTGGAAGCGCACGACGGCGATGAAGTCTCGGTTGAGCTTGCCGTCCTTGAAGGCGTCCTGAAGCTCCTGCTGGTCGTTGAAGACGATCGCCGGCGCTTCGATGATGTGGCGTTCCGGCTTGACGGCGGAAATCTTGATGACCGATTTGCCGAGATTGCCCGTCAGCATCTTCAGACCGCCGGTCGGCTGGAACGGGGTCTCGATGCTGGAAAGCACCTTCGGGTCGTGGCTCTGCTCGGGGGAGGGCTGGCGGACGACCGCACCCTTCTCGTCAAGCTTGGCATCCACGGTGTAAGCCTCAAGGCCATGTCCGAAGACGGTGCGGACATCGTCATGCACGAAGCCCTGTTTCAGAAGCTGCTTGATGAGGAAGCCCATGCCGCCGGCGGCGTGGAAGTGGTTCACATCCGCAAGTCCGTTGGGATAGACGCGGGCCAATAGTGGCACGATGTCGGAAAGATCGGAAATATCCTGCCAGGTGAGGATGATGCCGGCGGCGCGCGCCATGGCGATCAGATGCATGGTGTGGTTGGTGGAGCCACCCGTCGCATGCAGGCCGACGACGCCGTTGACGACCGATCTCTCGTCGATCATCTCGCCCGCCGGCGTGAATTCATTACCCTGCGCGGTAATCGCCAGCGCGCGTTTGGCGGCCTCGCGCGTCAACGCATCGCGCAGCGGCGTGCCGGGGTTGATGAAGGAGGAACCGGGCATATGGAAGCCCATGATCTCCATCAGCATCTGGTTCGAATTGGCGGTGCCGTAGAAGGTGCAGGTGCCCGGGCCGTGATAGGATTTCGATTCCGCCTCCAGTAGCTCCTCGCGGCCAACCTTGCCTTCGGCGTAAAGCTGGCGGATGCGCGACTTCTCGTCATTCGGCAGGCCTGACGTCATCGGGCCGGCGGGAACGAAGACGGCGGGCAGGTGACCGAAGGCGAGTGCCGCGATCACGAGGCCGGGTACGATCTTGTCGCAGACACCGAGATAGACGGCGGCGTCGAACATGTTGTGCGACAGGCCGATGCCGGCCGCCATGGCGATGGCATCGCGGGAAAACAGCGAAAGCTCCATGCCCGGCTGGCCTTGCGTCACACCGTCACACATGGCGGGAACGGCGCCCGCCACCTGCGCGATGCCACCCGCTTCCTTGGCCGCATCGCGGATGATCGTCGGGAAGGTCTCATAGGGCTGGTGCGCCGACAGCATGTCGTTATAGGCGGTGATGATGCCGAGATTGGGAACCCGGTCGCCGGCAAGGATGTCCTTGTCGGCGGGGGAACAGACCGCAAAACCGTGCGCAAGGTTGCCGCAGGAAAGCACGGAACGGTGAACGCCTTTTGAGACCTGCAGCCGCAACCGCTCGAGATAGGTCTCGCGGTAAGGCTTGGAACGTTCGACGATGCGGGCGGTGATGGCCTGAATGCGGGAATCGGCGGACATGGGCGTTCATCCTGTTCGTTGGTCGGCAACCGGCGTTCCGGGAGGTGAACGGCCGGTTGTCGTGTTTCTGTCTTCATGTCTTCGGGGCGCTTGTCGCCGGGCCGCGCGTGCGGCGGTACTTTCGGCTTACGGCGCCCAGTATATATCCACGGGCGTTTCTGCCCGGTTCAGCACGGCGCGAACAGGCATTTCGTCCTCATCCTCACCCGATTGGGCTTTTTCAAGCGTCGCCTTCTTGGCTGCACCTTCAATGTGCAGCACCAGAAAATCGGCGTCATGCAGGCTGGAGAAATTGAAGGTCAACCGCTCCTCTCCCGCATTCTCCGCCGCCATGGTCAAGACGCCGCGTGGCTCATCAAGGTCCAGCGCCTCATAGAGATTGTCGCCACCGGGGAAGAACGATGCCGTATGGCCATCCGTTCCCATGCCCAGAATGACGACATCGAAAGGATCGCAGATCGCTTCGGTCTTGACGGTTGCGAGCGTCGCCGCATCCTCCGGCGAGGCCGCCGACTGGAAAAGCGGCACGAAATAGGCCGCTTTCGCCTTGTCCTGCAACAGGTTCTCGGCAACCAGGCGATGGTTCGAGCGGTCGCTTTCCGGCGGCACGAAGCGTTCGTCCACCAGCGTCACGCTGATATTGGGCCAGTCGAGATCGTGTTTGGAAAGCGCCTGGAAAAACAGCTTGGGCGTAGAGCCGCCGGAAACGGCGATGCTCGCCGTGCCGCGCTCCTGCGTTGCGGCCGAAAGGCGACTGGCAACTTCTGTCGCCAGCGTGGAGGCCAGGTCGGCGGCGCTGTCGAAGACATGCAATGTCTCACTCATCTCCGTCATCCTCAATCTCCATCGTGCCAGGTGCGGCCATCGCGCTCGATCAGCGCGATCGAGCCGCTCGGACCCCAGGTGCCGGCGGTATAACCCTGCACGCCCTGCGCCAGATCTTCCCAGCTCTTGAGAATGGGGTCGATCCAGTCCCATGCGGCCTCGACCTCGTCGCGGCGCATGAACAGCGTCTGGTTGGAGCGGATGGTGTCCATCAGAAGCCGCTCATAGGCATCGGGGCTGCGCACGTTGAAGGCTTCGGCAAAGCTCATGTCCAGCGACACCTGACGCAGGCGCATGCCGCCCGGGCCGGGGTCCTTGATGAGCAGCGACTGCTTGACGCCTTCATCGGGCTGCAGGCGAATGACCAGCTTGTTGGCCTCGATCTTGCCGGCCGCATCGTCGAAGATCGAATGCGGGATCTGCTTGAAGGTGACGACGATTTCCGAAACGCGGGTCGCGAGGCGTTTGCCGGTGCGGATGTAGAAGGGAACGCCGGCCCAGCGCCAGTTGGCGATTTCAGCCTTGATGGCGACGAAGGTTTCGGTGTTGGAAACGCCGCCTTCCAGCTCTTCCAGATAACCCTTGACCGGGCCGCCCGCGGAAGCGCCGGCGCGGTACTGGCCGCGAACCGTCTGCTTTTCGACATTGCTGGTGTTGATCGGCTTCAGAGAGCGCAGAACCTTGAGTTTTTCGTCACGCACGGCTTCCGCATTCATGGATGCGGGTGGCTCCATGGCCACGAGGCAAAGCAGCTGAAGGATATGGTTCTGCACCATGTCGCGCAGCGCACCGGCCTTGTCGTAATAACCGGCGCGGCCTTCAAGGCCAACCGCTTCGGCAACCGTGATCTGCACGTGGTCGATATGGGCAGAATTCCACAGCGGCTCGTAAAGCGCGTTGGCGAAACGCAGCGCCATCAGGTTCTGCACCGTCTCCTTGCCGAGATAGTGGTCGATACGGAAGATCTGCTCTTCCTTGAAGACGTGGCCGATAGTGTCGTTCAGTTCCTGCGCGGAAGCGAGGTCACGGCCGATCGGTTTTTCAACGACGATGCGGGTCGAGCGGGTGATGAGCTTGTGCTCACGAATCTTGTCGGCGATATCGCCGAAAATGCCCGGGGCGACGGCCAGATAAAAGGCGCGTATGCGCTCCTTGCCCTCATCGAGCAGCTTCTTCAGCACGTCCCAGCCATTGCTGCCCTTGGCATCAACAGGCACGTAGAAAAGCCGGTTGAGGAACAGCGTGACCTGCGCGTCGTCATATTCGCCGGCCTTCAGGTGCTCCTTCAGCGCGTCCTGCGCGAATTTGCGATATTCCTCATGGGTCATGACCGAACGCGACGCACCGATGATGCGGGTCGGCTCCGTGAACTGGCCTTCGACCTGCCGGTGATAAAGGGCCGGCAGAAGCTTGCGCTCGGCAAGATCGCCCGTGCCGCCGAAAACGACACAATCAAAAGGTTCAACAGGAATGATCTGACTGCTCATATCGATTCTCTCGATCTTCAAGGGTTGGGGCATCAATAATCTAATCGATTTAAAAATGCCAGACTCAGTTATGTGAAATTATGAATTTTGGCTTTGTTCGCCCGTTCTGTTTCGGTAACTGGCTGTAAACATTATCCTAAAACCTGTCTCGCAACGCGTACCAAGATAGCGCCAGGAAAAGCAGCGGCGCGCGCATTGAAGTTCCGCCGGGGAATGAGGGCACCTTCAGCCGCGCAAATGGTTCCAGCATGTCCTTTTTGCCGAGTATGAGATCGGCATAGAGCTTGCCGCAATAATTCGACAGCATCACCCCATGACCGGAATAGCCGCCGATGGAGGTGACATCAGGCATGACTTCGCGCACGAACACCTGTCGCGGCAGGGTGATGCCGACGGAGCCGCCCCAGGAATGGGTGATGTCGATATTTTTCAGTGCGGGATAGATTTCCGCTATCTGCCGGCGGATATGGCTGGAAATGTCGCGCGGCGTATCGGCCGTATAGGCTTCACGTCCACCGAAAAGCAGCCGGTTGTCGGCCGTCTTGCGGAAATAGCGCACCACGAAACGCGAATCCGCCACGGCTTCCCGGCCTGGAATGATGTCGGGAAACGCATCGAGCGGTGCGGTCGCGCCGATAAAGGAGCGGATCGGCATGATATGGGCGGCCGTTATCGGCTCCAGATTGCCGATATAGGCATTGGTCGCGATCAGCACCTTTGTCGCCGTCAGATTGCCGGAGGGCGTTTCGATGATTGTCTTGCCGCCGGACTGGCGAATGGATTTTGCCGGCGTCATTTCGTGAATGCTGGCACCCGCAGCTTTCGCCGCCTTTGCCAGCCCGACCAAAAGCTTCAGCGGATGGATATGGCCGGTGCCGGTGTCGCGCGTGCCGCCGAAATAATGGGTGGAGCCGACGCGTTGACGCGCCTCGCCGCGTTCCATGTAGGAAATATGCGGATAGCCGTAGCGATTGTTCATCGCATCGACGCTTTTGCGATAGTCGTCCTCGTAGGCCGCCTTGTGCGCCACATAAAGCTGTCCCGGCAGATACTCCATGTCTATGCCGCGATTGACGGCGAAGCTGCGCACGTAATTCTTGGCATCCTCGGCAATGTCGAACAGCAGCTTCGATTGCTCGAAGCCGATCTCATCTTCCATTTCGTCGGGAAAAGAGCGCTGGCCGGTGCCGAACTGGCCGCCATTACGGCCGGAAGCGCCATCGCCGAAACGATGCGCTTCGATGAGGGCGACCGAGACGCCGTTTTCGGCAAGGTTACAGGCAGCCTGAAGGCCGGTATAACCGCCGCCGATAATCGCGACATCCACTTCTCTCGACCCATCGAGAGCGGGATAGTCCGGCCGCTCACCGACGGTTGCCTGATACCAGGAAATCCCCGGCGCAATCGGGCTTTGCCATGTCATGCTTGGGGTTCCTCACACGTTGAGAAGCAGGAATTCCCGCTCCCAGGGGCTGATGACCTGCATGAAGGTCTCGAATTCCCCACGTTTCAGGCCGGCATAAAGGCCGACGAATTCATGGCCGAAAACCCGGTCGAACTGCTCTTCACCTTCCAGCAGCGCCACGGCTTCCAGAAGGCCACGCGGCAGGTCGATGGAGCCTTCATTGGCCGTCTCGGCGGTCGGTTCGGTCGGCTCGATATTGTTGACGATGCCGAGCCAGCCGCAGCCGAGCGAAGCGGCAAGCGCGAGATAGGGATTGGCGTCGGAACTCGGCAGGCGGTTTTCGACGCGCCGCGCCTGCGGGCTGGAAATCGGCACCCGGAAGGCGGTCGTGCGGTTGTCGTAACCCCAGGCATTGTTGACCGGGCAGGCCATATCAGGCGTCAGGCGGCGATAGGAATTCACATAGGGCGCCAGCATGACCAGCGCATTGGGCACATAACGCTGCATGCCGCCCACGAAGGAGAAGAACTCCTTGGAGGGGCCGCCATCCTTGTTCGAGAAAATATTGCGGCCGCTGTCGATCTCTACCACCGACTGGTGGATATGCATGGCCGAACCCGGCTGGCCCTGCATCGGCTTGGCCATGAAGGTGGCGTAGATGCCGTGCTTCAGCGCCGCCTCGCGGATGGTGCGCTTGAACAGGAACACCTGGTCGGCGAGCTGGATAGGGTCGCCATGCCGCAGGTTGATTTCCAGCTGCGCCGGGCCTTCCTCATGGATCAGCGTATCGATCTCGAGGCCCTGTTTTTCCGAGAAGTGATAGATGTCGTCGATCAGCTCGTCGAACTCGTTGATGCCGGCAATCGAATAGCTCTGCCCGCCGACGATCGACCGGCCGGAACGGCCTTTCGGCGGATGCAGCGGATAATCCGGATCGTCGTTCATGGCGACGAGATAAAATTCGATTTCCGGCGCGACGACCGGCTTCCAGCCCTTTTCGGTATAGAGCGAAAGCACGTTCTTCAAAACGTTGCGCGGCGTATAGGGAACGAAATTGCCCTCGGCATCCACGACGTCGCAGATCACCTGCGCGGTCGGGTCGCTCTCCCACGGCACGACGGACAAGGTGGAAAGATCAGGCACCAGCTTCAGGTCGCTGTCGCGTGGCTCATAGCGGAAATTCGCCGTCTCGTCAGGATATTCGCCTGATATCGTATGGCGATAGAGCGCGGATGGCAGGGCAAGCGATGTGTCGCCCGTGAACTTTGCTGTCGGCATCATCTTGCCGCGCGCAACGCCGGCAAGATCGGGCGTGATGCATTCTATGTCCTCGATCCCGCGCGCCCGCAGCCATTGCGCGGCTTCGCGCCAGGAGGAAACGCCACGGGTAGAGGAGAGGTCGAGGGGAGGTGTCTTTGCCATGGTTGCCTGTTTCTTCGGGCGGAGCATGGTTTTCTTCGGGGGCATGTATCACCGGGTCTGTGTTTCGACTGGCGCCATCATAACCGTAGTTTGGCAATTGGCGAGGGGGAAAGCGCCATTGACAAGCGCCAGTACTTCGAAAAGAGGAGAGGAAACGGATCGGATGGAATGATGACAGAGAAATGTGACGTGCTGATTTTAGGGGCGGGCGCCGCCGGCATGATGTGCGCCATCCGCGCCGGCCAGCGCGGTCGCTCCGTCGTCATTCTCGACCATGCCAAGGCGCCGGGCGAGAAAATCCGTATCTCCGGAGGCGGACGCTGCAATTTCACCAATATCCATGCCGGGCCGAAGAACTATCTCTCCGCGAACACGCATTTCGCCAAATCCGCACTCGCCCGCTACACGCCGCGCGATTTCATTGCTCTGGTGGAAAAGCATCGCATCGGCTGGCATGAAAAAACGCTCGGCCAGCTCTTTTGCGATGACAGCGCCAAGGACATCATCCGCATGCTGCTTGGCGAAATGCAGGCGGTGAATGCGAAGCTGCGGCTCGAAACGTCAGTCTCGGCGGTCGCTCACGATGGCGGGCGTTTTCGCGTGACCACGTCTGGCGGTGTCATCGAGACCGAAAGCCTTGTCGTGGCGACAGGGGCTAAGTCGATCCCGAAAATGGGCGCGACCGGTTTTGCCTACCAGATCGCCGAGCAATTCGGCCTGCCGCTCATCGAGACGCGCCCGGGACTCGTGCCGCTGACGCTCGATCCTGCCGCGCTGGAAAAGCTGAGCCCGCTTGCCGGTGTCGCGGTTCCAGCCGAGGTTTCTCACGGCAAGACCTCATTTGAAGAGGCGCTGCTCTTCACGCATCGCGGTTTGAGCGGTCCCTCCATCCTGCAAATCTCCTCCTACTGGCGTGAAGGCGACGCCATCCGCCTGAAGCTCGAACCGGGCCGCGATATTGCCGCGCTGCTGAAACAGGCGAAACAGAAGAACGGCCGCCAGTCGCCCCAGACCGCTTTGTCGGAAATCCTGCCGAAACGGCTCGCCCAGCACGTCGTCGAACAATCTGGCCTCACCGGCCATCTGGCCGATATGTCCGACAAGGCTTTGGCGAAGCTGGCGGACGAGGTGCAGGACTGGCAGATCAAGCCCGCCGGTTCGGAAGGTTATCGCACGGCGGAAGTCACGCTTGGCGGCGTGGATACGACGGGCCTCGATTCCCGCAGCATGGCGGCGAAATCCGTACCCGGGCTTTATTTCATCGGCGAATGCGTGGACGTCACCGGCTGGCTCGGCGGTTATAACTTCCAGTGGGCTTGGGCCTCAGGGCAGGCGGCAGGCGAATTTGCGTGAAACCGCCTGTCTTAACACCTTGTTAACGGGCGCGGAGTCATCCTGACCGAATGCCAGCAAAGCCGGATCGCATTGCGCTCCCGCTGCACATGATGTCCTGCTGGAGGCTCTTAACAGGGCATGGGTCGGTTGAGTTTTTCGTCAGGAACCCGCGCATGAACAGATCTGCACATCGCACCCCTCGCGCCATTGCCATCGCCCGCACTGACAACGAGAGCCGGCGGCTGGCCTTTCGCCTGAGCCTTATCGCAGCCGGTGCTCTCGCGGCCCTGATCGCTCTCTTTTACTGATCGGCGGCTCTTCGCCTTCATCAAGCCGATGAGCGCGCTGAAAAGCCGCCACGCGCGCGATGCCTCGGCCATATCAGTATAAAATTTCTCTTCCTGCAGAATGGCCTCGCGCCGGGTGCGCGGCTGCTGGTTTTCGATGATGACCCGGGCTGCAAAAATCGCGTGCATGTCACTCTCCTCGTAATGCGGAGGGCCATAGTGCACGCCGTTTTTTGATTTATCTGCCCAAGAAAATGCGCTACGTTTTTCATCAATGAAAAACGTCACCTGGGATTCCTATCAGCTTTTCCTCGATGTGTCACGCAGCGGCGGCCTGACGGGCGCCGCTGCGCTGACGGGTTTGAGCCCGGCAACTGTCGGGCGGCGCATGGTCGAACTGGAGGAGCGCATTGGCAAGGCCCTGTTCCAGCGCAGCCAGACGGGATACGCGCTGACGGCGGATGGCCGCGCTTTGTTCGACCGGCTTCAGGCAATGGAAAATGCGGCAAAGGATGTTGAAGGATGGCAGAAGGCGTCATCGGCCTCTTCCGTTGTGCGCATTGCCGTCGGCACCTGGAACGCCTGGCTGCTGACCGGGAATTTTTCCGCCATCTGTACCGACCGCGATGATTTCCGCATCGATCTTTTCATCGCCGAACAGAGGGCGTCTCTTGCCCATCGCGAAAACGACATCGGTATCCGCGCTTTCGAGCCGCAGGAAAAGAACCTCGCCGCCATCAAGACGGGGGAGGTAGCCTATGCGCCCTACAGGTTGCGCAATGCTGCTGCATCGGTTGCCGACCGCTGGCTGGCGGTGGCGGAGGAAAACGCCATTTCAACCTATCTGCGCTGGCCGCATGAGAACCGCCGCAATGATATCGCGGTAACCGTGAACCGGCCGACGGCGCTTCTCGACCTTGTGCTGGCGGGGGCAGGCGTTGCCGTGCTTCCATGCTTCGTGGGCGATGCGGATGCCCGGCTTGCTCGGGAAGGTGACGAGATGGAAACCCTTCGCCACAATCAATGGATCGTCATGAACAATGACGATCGCCACCGCCGCGATATACGGACGGTGGCGGACCGGATGACCCGTCTGATCAAGGGACATTCCGATTTATATGCCGGGCGCAAGAGCCGCCCGGCGTGAGAGAGCATTTCCAGTAAAAGTGTGTCGCGGTTTTACGTCCGGAAATGCGGAAAAACTCTAACCGTTTCAGGCCGCAGCGCCCTGCGCGACGATGACCGGGATCAGCAGATCGCCCCAGTTGCCGCCGCCGCCATGGTGGCGGGCCGAGCGAACCAGCTCGACGGAAACGCCGGCCTCAACGGCTTTCATGACAGCCTGGTTGAGGCGGTGCAGATCGTTGGCCAGCATGCGGATGGCGGCCTGCTGATCCTGCGTCATGGCGGAGGACTGCTCCTCGGCGCGTTCCTTGACGTGGGTCTTGATGGGGTTATGGGCATTCATGGCATTTCTCCTCTCATTATTGGTTGGGGTTCTTGATTGGAGCATCGGACCGAAAAGTGTTACGCGGTTTTCGGAAAATCCCATGCTTGAACAAAAACTTAGAGCGGATTACGCTCTAAGTTTGCAAGCCCTTCCCGTCACCGGGAAGGGCAGTTTTTCGATTTATTCGGCCGCCGGGCGGAACTGGTCGTGCTCGGTGGATTCCTTCATGGCTGTCGTGGACGACGTGCCGCCAGAGATCGCCAGAGACACCGCGTCGAAATAGCCGGTGCCGACTTCGCGCTGGTGCTTGGTGGCGGTGTAGCCATTGGCCTCGGCTGCGAATTCCGCTTCCTGAAGCTCGGAATAGGCCGCCATCTGCCGGTCCTTGTAACCGCGCGCCAGTTCGAACATGCCGAAATTCAGCTGGTGGAAACCGGCAAGCGTGATGAACTGGAACTTGTAGCCCATCGCACCCAATTCCCGCTGGAACTTGGCAATCGTCGCGTCGTCGAGGTTCTTTTTCCAGTTGAACGACGGCGAACAATTGTAGGCGAGCTTCTTGCCGGGATGCACCTTGTGCACGCCTTCGGCAAATCTGCGCGCCTGTTCGAGATCCGGCTTTGATGTCTCGCACCAGATGAGGTCGCAATAGGGCGCATAGGCAACGGCGCGGGCGATGCAGGGTTCGAGACCGTTCTTGACCTGATAGAAGCCCTCGACGGTGCGGCCGGCATCGTAATCCACGAAGGGCTGGTCGCGCTCATCGATATCGGAGGTCAGGAGCTTGGCGGCCTCCGCATCCGTGCGGGCGATGACCAGCGTCGGCACACCCATGACATCAGCTGCGAGACGCGCCGCCGTCAGGTTGCGTATATGCGCCGCCGTCGGGATCAGAACCTTGCCGCCGAGATGGCCGCATTTCTTTTCCGATGCCAGCTGGTCTTCATAATGAACACCCGCAGCACCCGCCTCGATAAAGGCCTTCATGATCTCGAAGGCATTGAGCGGCCCGCCGAAACCGGCCTCCGCATCGGCAACGATCGGCGCGAACCAGGTGTCGACCGAAAGGCCCTTGCCCTCCGCCGTCTCGATCTGGTCGGCGCGCTGCAAGGTGCGGTTGATGCGCTTTGCAAGCTCCGGTGCGGCATTGGCGGGATAAAGCGACTGGTCCGGATACATGGCCGATGCCGTATTGGCATCCGCAGCAACCTGCCAGCCGGAAAGATAGATCGCCTTCAGCCCGGCACGAACCATCTGCATGGCCTGGTTGCCGGAAAGCGCACCGAGCGCATTGACGAAATTTTCCTCGTTGATCAGCTTCCACAGCCGGTTGGCGCCCATTTCGGCCAGCGAATGGCGGATTTCGACGGAGCCGCGCAGCCGCTCGACATCGGCGGCAGTGTAAGTGCGCTCAATGCCGTCGTAGCGCCCCTGCGGTGCACCCGGAACAAGTTTGTAAAAATCCGTCATACTTCTCTCTCCCATGATAAATGCGGTTTCCGTAACGGGCCGAATTCAACATCATATGGCGCCGTTTGATGTGACTACATTTACATTTTTCGAGATTTGAGCGCCAGAACAAACACAAAAACAGTGACTTGAAAGAGGTTATCCTGTAGTGTGCGTGACAGGGTGGAGATGTAAAATTGTAAATTTTGTAAAAGTCCTTCGCCCCAAGAATTTGTAACAGATTTGTATGAGTCGCAGGCACAGGGGGTGAGGCGGTGTCGGAAAACAAGATTTTTGCAGGCCCGCGCGTGCGCCGCATTCGCAACGGTCTGGGGCTGACGCAGACGGCCATGGCCGAGGCGCTGGCGATTTCGCCGTCCTATCTCAATCTCATCGAGCGCAACCAGCGGCCGCTGACGGTGCAGCTGCTTTTGAAGCTTGCCTCGGTCTATAAGGTCGATCTGGATGATCTGCAGGGCGAAAGCGCCGGTTCCGCCGGGCAGCTGCGCGAGGTCTTCGCCGATCCGCTGCTTGTAGGCGAGGTGCCGTCACCGCAGGAGTTGATCGAGGTTGCCGATGCCGCGCCCAATGCGGCAAGCGGTGTCCTCAAGCTTTACCGGGCCTATCGGGAACAGGCGCAGCGCCTTTCGGATCTTTCCGATCTTCTGGCGCGCGAGGGGCATGAAACGGCGCTTTCCTCCACCCGTCTGCCGATCGACGAGGTGCGGCACGTCTTTGAAAACCGCCCGGCATATTTTCATTCCATCGATGCGGCGGCTGAAGAACTCCATAAACAATTGTCGACCGGCGATGATCTCGCCTCCGGTCTGCGCGCATGGTTACAGAAAAACCACGGCATCGTCGTCAGAACCCTGCCAGTGCATGCCATGCCCAATCTGCGGCGACGTTATGACCGCCATTCCATGCGGCTGTTTTTGTCCGAGCGCCTGTCGCAGCCGGATCAGCTGCGGGAAATGGCGATGGAGACCTGTCTTCTGGCCCTTCGCGAAGAGATCGGTACGGAACTGGAAGCGCTTGGCCTGAAGGGCGAGGAAGCCCGGCGCATTGCCCGTTTCGAACTGGCGCGATATGCCGCCCATGCGCTGATGATGCCCTATGGCGCGTTCCTGAGCGCCGCGCAGCGGGCGAAATACGATCTCGATGTTTTGCGGTCGCGCTTCAACGTTTCTTTCGAACAGGCAGCCAACCGCCTCGTCAGCCTGCAACGGCCGACAGCTGCGGCGATCCCGTTTTTCCTGATGGAGATCGACAATGCCGGCAACCGTTTCCGCCTCGCTGGGGCCAGCGGTTTTCCAAGGGCGCGTTTCGGCGGCCTCTGTCCGCGGCTCAATATCCATGCCGCTTTCGCCCAGCCGGGACAGGTGTTGGTGGAGGCGGTGGAGATGCCGGATGGCGACGCGTTCCTCACAGTGTCGCGCACGCTGGAAGGTCCTCAGGCGGGTTTCGGCGAAAGGGTGCGGCGAACGACCGTGCTTCTCGGCTGCGATCTCGCCCAGGCCGGAGAGACCGTCTATGGCCCCGCCGCTTCGGGTGCTGCGCCCGTCGCCGTCGGCCCTTCGTGCCGGCTGTGCGAAAGGCAGGGCTGTCTGTCGCGGGCCGAAGCGCCGCTCACAAGGCCGCTCGGCCTCGATGAAATGGTCACCGGTCTCAGTGTTTTCGACTTCCAGTAGGTGTTTCCATTCGCTTTTTTGTGGCCGGAAAACATTCGGTTGAAAATGCTGTGCTGCACATTTCCCGCTTGCTCCCTTTTGTTTTCCTTTCTAGTCTCTCCCAAAAAAGGGGATCACGCTCCCACCGTGAGGATGCGTTAACAGGAGACATCATGAAAAACCGTTCTCTCCGCCTGACCTTGGCTCTCACCACCGCGCTCGTTGCAGCAGGCTCGGCAATGGCCCAGGAAAAGGTCGTCCACGTCTATAACTGGTCGGATTATATTGACGAATCAGTGCTTGCCGATTTCACCAAGGAAACCGGCATCAAGGTCGTCTATGACGTGTTCGACAGCAACGAGCTTGTGGAAACCAAGCTTCTGGCCGGCAGCTCCGGTTATGATGTCGTGGTGCCGACCGGCCCCTTCCTCGCCCGCCAGATCAATGCCGGCGTGTTCCAGAAGCTCGACAAGTCCAAGTTGCCGAATCTGAAGAACATGTGGCCTGAAGTCTCCGAGCGCCTGGCGAAATACGACCCCGGCAACGAATATGCCGTGAACTACATGTGGGGGACCACAGGCATCGGTTATAACGTCGCCAAGGTGAAGGCGGCGCTCGGCGATGTTCCGGTCGACAGCTGGGATATTCTCTTCAAGCCGGAAAATGCCGAAAAGCTGAAATCCTGCGGCGTCAATATTCTCGATGCTTCGGACGAAACCTTCGCCATTGCGATGAATTATCTCGGCAAGAACCCCGACAGCAAGGAAACCGCCGATCTGGAAGCGGGCGGCGAGGTCTATTCGAAGATTCGCCCCTATGTGAAGACGTTTAATTCCTCCGCCTATATCGACGAACTCGCGAATGGCGACAGCTGCATCACCATCGGCTGGTCGGGCGATATCCTGCAGGCAAAAAGCCGTGCGGAAGAAGCCAAGAACGGCGTCGAAGTGAACTACGTCATCCCGAAGGAAGGCACGTATATGTGGTTCGACAACCTTGCCATCCCGGCGGATGCCAAGAATGTCGAGGAAGCACATGCCTTCATCAATTATCTGATGCGGCCGGAAGTCATCGCCAAGGCGTCGAACTACGTTCAATACGCCAACGGCAACCTTGCCTCGCAGGCGCTGATGGATGAGTCGGTTTCGAAAAATCCTGCGGTCTATCCCGATGCCGACACCATGAAGAAGCTCTTCACCATCTCGCCTTACGGACCGAAGGAACAGCGCGTGCTGAACCGCGTCTGGACGCAGATAAAGACCGGCAGCTGACATCTCCGTCCGCTGGCTGAGGAACGGCCGGCGGGCCTGTTTCTCTGATAGCTTTGCCGGCAGGTCACCCTGCCGGCGCTGCCCGCCCCGAAGCATCGATCGAAAGACCAACGGGATTTGAGGGTAGGGTGAATGGCGAAAACTCTGGGGCCGGTCAAACGCAAATTCAGCCCGTGGGACAACCCCGATGCGGTTCCCTTCATCCGCTTTGAAAACGTCACCAAGCGTTTCGGCGATTTCGTCGCCGTCAACAATCTGACGCTCGATATCTATGAACGCGAGTTCTTCTCGCTGCTCGGTCCGTCGGGCTGCGGCAAGACCACGCTGATGCGCATGCTGGCTGGTTTCGAGGAGCCGACGGATGGACGCATCCTGCTGCAGGGCAAGGATATTTCCGGCGTACCGCCCTATAAGCGCCCGACCAATATGATGTTCCAGTCCTATGCACTTTTCCCGCATATGTCGGTGGAGAAGAACATCGCCTTCGGTCTCGAACAGGACGGCTTGCCGAAAGCGGAAATCGCCGCCCGCGTCGAGGAAATGCTGCGGCTCGTCAAACTCACGGAATTCGCCAAACGCAAGCCGAGCCAGCTGTCGGGCGGCCAGCGGCAGCGCGTGGCGCTCGCCCGTTCGCTTGCCAAGCGGCCGAAGGTGTTGTTGCTCGACGAACCGCTCGGCGCGCTCGACAAGAAGTTGCGCGAGGAAACCCAATTCGAGCTGATGGACATCCAGACCAATCTCGGCCTCACCTTCCTGATCGTCACCCATGATCAGGAAGAGGCGATGACGGTGTCGGATCGCATCGCCGTCATGGACAAGGGCAATGTCGTGCAGGTGGCGACGCCGGCCGAGATTTACGAGGCGCCGAACAGCCGCTACGTGGCTGACTTCATTGGCGACATCAATATTTTCGACGCCAATGTCGTCGCCAATGCCTCCGATATCGGCAAGCCGGGTCTGGTGACGCTCGATTGCGACGGGCTGAAAGTGGCGGTGGAGCAGGAATGCGCTGCGGCGACCGGCAGTCAGGTGGCTTACGCCATCCGCCCGGAAAAGGTCCGCATCTCGCTCGACCAACCGGCTGACAGCAGCGTCAATTCCGCCTATGGCGAGGTCTGGGATATTGGTTATCTCGGTGACTTCTCGGTCTTCATCGTCAAGCTCGCCGATGGCCGTGTCCTCCGCGCGGCGCAGGCGAATGTGTCACGTCTCGTTGATCGCCCGATCACCTTCGGCGATATGGTGTGGCTGAACTGGAAACCGGATTCAGGTCTTGTCCTGACGCGCTGAGGGAGGCTTTCATGGCGGTCACCACTCCCGAAAACCGGCAAAGCCCCTGGCGCTGGCTGGTCGTTGCGGTTCCCTATTTCTGGTTGCTGTTGTTTTTCGCAGCGCCGTTTTTCATCATCTTCAAGATCTCGCTGTCGGATACGGCCATATCCATGCCGCCCTACACGCCGGTCTTCGAAGGCTTTTCGAAGCTCGGCGCGTTCTTCTCGCAGCTGGATTTCGAAAATTATCTGTTCCTGACGGAAGACCCGCTTTACATCGACGCCTATCTGTCGTCGTTGCGCATCGCCTTCATCTCCACTTGCCTGCTTCTGCTGATCGGTTATCCCATGGCGCTGGCCATGGCGCGCGCGCCGTCATCGGTGCGGCCGACGCTGGTGATGCTGGTGATCCTGCCGTTCTGGACGTCGTTCCTGATCCGCGTTTACGCCTGGATCGGCATTCTGAAACCCGAAGGCCTGCTGACGGTGCTGTTCCAATGGCTCGGTTTTCTCGGACCCGACCAGCAGGTCAATATCTTCCGCACTGAGACGGCGATCTTCATCGGCATCGTTTATTCCTATCTGCCTTTCATGGTGCTGCCGCTTTATTCAGCGCTGGAAAAGCTCGACAATACGCTATTGGAAGCGGCGGCCGATCTTGGCTGCCCGCCATGGAAAGCCTTCTGGAAGATCACTTTCCCGCTGTCGCTGCCGGGTGTTGTCGCCGGGTCGATGATCTGCTTCATCCCGATAACAGGCGAATTCGTTATTCCCGATCTGCTCGGCGGCGCGCAGACATTGATGATCGGCAAGACGCTCTGGACGGAATTCTTCGGCAACCGCGACTGGCCTTTGGCATCGGCCGTGGCCGTGCTGCTCCTGTTGTTGCTGGTGGTGCCGATCGCCATCTTCCAGAACCAGCAGAAGAAGGTGGGGTGAGGCCATGAAGCGCGGAAAATTCGACATCACCGTCCTCACCCTCGGTTTTGCCTTTCTTTATATCCCGATCATCATCCTGATCGTTTATTCCTTCAATGCCTCCAAGCTCGTCACCGTCTGGGGTGGCTTCTCGCTTCAATGGTACCGCTCCATGTGGTCGAACCAGGGGCTGATGGATGCCGCCTGGGTGACGCTGCGCGTCGGTATCCTCAGCGCCACCATCGGCACCATCCTCGGAACGCTGGCGGCGTTATCGCTGACCCGTTTTGCGCGCTTCCCGGGCCGGGTGCTGTTTTCCGGCATGATCTATGCGCCGCTCGTCATGCCGGAGGTTATTACCGGCCTGTCGTTGCTGCTGCTGTTCGTGGCTGTCGGGGTGGATCGTGGTTTCTGGACGGTGGTCATCGCCCATACGACTTTCACCATGTGTTATGTGGCGATCGTCGTGCAGTCGCGCCTGCTCACCTTCGACCGCAGCCTTGAGGAAGCCGCACTTGATCTCGGCTGCCCACCGGTGAAGACCTTCTTCCGCATCACCCTGCCATTGATCTTCCCAGCCGTCATCGCCGGCTGGATGCTGGCGTTTACGCTGTCGCTCGACGATCTGGTGATCGCCAGCTTCGCCACAGGCCCCGGCGCAACCACGCTGCCGATCAAGATTTACTCGCAGGTACGTCTTGGGGTGACGCCGGAAATCAATGCCATCTGCACGATCCTCATCGGCCTTGTGACGATCGGCGTCATTGTCACCTCCATCACGTCCAAACGCACCGAACTGCAGCGGATGCGGGACGAGCACGCCGCCGCCCGCAACTGATTATCGGCTCTGCTTCGATTTCCTCACGTTACTGTTGAAATCGCAATAAAATTAGAAACCTGTAATTTAGTTTTGGGACTCTACGGTCTCAAAATAGGAATTATCGTCGGTAATTGCTCGATTTTGGTTTTAACCGCTTGTTAATAGGAGTTGGCGGAAAGTAAACCTAACGCAGGGTTGTCAAATTTCTGACGGCCGGGATTGATAATTTCCATATGGCGAGGTCGTCCCCCCTTTCTCTCGTTAAAAAAAGCACAACTAATACAGGCGGCCGAAAGGCCGCCTTTCTTTTTGCTGAGATACCGGGCGCTGCTCAGCTGTTTTCCGGATGATCCATGGATTTCGAGACGAGAAGCACGGGAATAAGCCCGGCGATGATGATGATGATCGCCGGAACGGCGGCATCCTGCACCCTGGAACGGGATGCATCCTCATAGACCAGCGTGGCAAGCGTGTTGAAACCGAAAGGCCTGAGCAGGATGGTCGCCGGCAGTTCCTTCATGGATTCGATCAGCACCAGCAGAAAAGCGGTCAGCGCCGCCGGCCGCATATTCGGCAACAGCACCTTGAACAGCGTCTGCAAACGATTGCGCCCAAGCGTGCGCGAGGCCATGTCGATATGCGGCGAAAGCTTCTGGAAACCGGCATCGAGCGTGCCTTCCGCCATGGTCATGAAACGCACGCTGTGCGCATAGATGATGGCGAAGGCGGTGCCGGAAAGCAGCAGGCCGCTGGAAAAGCCGAAATGCGCGCGGATGAAGCCATCGACGCTATTGTCGAGACTGGCCAGCGGAATGAGCACCCCGATGGCGAGCACGGTTCCCGGCACGCCATATCCCATGGAACCGAAGCGGGCGGCCACCTTCGAGGTGCGCGAGCGCTCGGTGCGGATGGCATAGGAAAACACGAAGGCGGCTATCAGCGTCACCAAGGCGGCGGAAAACGAGACTTCGAGACTGTGTCCGAGCGCTTTCAGAAGCTTCGGCGCAAACAGTGCGTCGAGCCTCCTGGTGGCGTAACCGCCGAGCACGATGACGGGAATGAAAAAGCCGCTCGCGACAGGAACGAAGCAGAACAGGCTCGCGCACCAGCGCCGCCAGCCGGTGAGCGCCTTCAGCCGGTGACGCTGCGCCATGCTTGTCGCCTTCGGCGCGCCGAAGCGTTGTTTTTCGCGGGCATTGCGTTCGATGACGATCAGCGCGCCGACGATGATGAGGATGACAGCGGCGATCTGCGTCGCATTGGCGAGATTGCCGCGATTGAGCCAGGTCTCGTAAATGGTGAAGGTCAGCGTCTGGACACCGAGATATTCAACCGCACCGATATCGTTCAGCGTCTCCATCAAGACTAGCGAAAGCCCGATGGCAATCGCCGGCCGCGCCATCGGCAATTGCACGGAAAAGAACACGCTGAGCGGCTTTGCGCCAAGCGTGCGGGCCGCTTCCGCCGCAAACCGGCCCTGCATGGAAAAGGCGGCGCGGGCCGAGAGATAGACATAGGGGTAAAGAACGGAACTCAGGACGATCACCGCGCCGCCAAGCGAGCGTATGTCGGGAAACCAGTAATCGCGGATGCTGTGATAATCGAAAGCGGCGCGAATTGCGCTCTGCACCGGGCCGGTGAAATCAAGGAACTCGCCGAAGGCATAGGCAGCCAGATAGGAAGGAATGGCGAGCGGCAGCACGAGTGCCGCAGACAGCAGACGCCGCAGCGGAAATTCGAATGTCGTGACGAGCCATGCGCAGGCTATGCCGAAAAAGGCCGTCGTTGCGGCCGTCATCCCCAGTAATAGGAAGGTGCGAAACCCCGCACGCGGCAGGACATTGGCGAGAAGGTGTTGCCATCCTTCCGTACTGCCGGTCAGCGCCAGCCAGAAGATCGCCAGAATGGGCATGGCGGCAATGGCCGCGACGATGACCGCCGCGATAGGCAGTATCGAAACGCGTTTTGTGGCTGGAAGGGAAACCGTCATGGGCATGCGGGCCTGTCTTGCGAAAGCCTCGAGCGGCGATCATTCCGCCGGTGGCTTTCGCATTGCTACGCCCGCATGACCTCAGTTGGCAAGAACCCGTTGCGACGGAAAGGTGATTTCCACCAGCGTGCCTTCATTCGGCGTCGAGGTGATGGAGAAATTTGCGCGGTTGGCATCCACCATCGCCTTCGTCAGTGGCAGGCCAAGCCCGGTGCCGTCGCCGCGCACGCGCTTGCTGGATGAGGCCACCTGCCGGAATGGCTTCATGGCCTGTTCCAGCTCCGCCCGCGTCATGCCGATGCCGGTGTCGCGGATGCGCAGCGAGACGCTGCCATTCGCCTCGTAGGCCGTAGACACCACGATCTGGCCGCCGGATGGCGTGAAGCGGATGGCGTTGGACAGAATGTTCAGCACGATCTGCTTGATCGAGCGCAGGTCGGCAACGATCTGCGGCACGGATTGTGACAGTGCGGTGCGGATGATGACACGCTGATTGTTGGCCTGCGGCTGCACCAGCGAGACCGCTTCGGCCACCGTCTCGTTCAGCGGCACGGCGATGAAATCCACATCCATCTGCCCGGCCTCGATCTTGGAAATGTCGAGCAGATCATTGACGATGTCGAGCACGTGCCGGCCGGAGCGGCCGATATCATTGGAATATTCCGCATAACGCGGATGGCCGATCGGCCCGAACCGCTCGGTCGCCATCATGTCGGCAAAGCCGATAATGGCGTTGAGCGGTGTGCGGATTTCATGGCTGACGCGGGCCAGGAAATCGGTCTTGTGGGCATTGGCGGTTTCCGCCGCGCGCTTGGCGTTGCGGAGTTCTTCTTCCGTGCGCTTCCATTGGGTAATGTCGCGGATGACGGCGCAATAGCCATGCGAGGATTTAAGCCGCCCGATGGTCATGAACAGCGGCAGGAAACCTCCTGACGCTTCGCGGCCGATCACCTCACGGCCATCATTCAGCACGCTGGCCACACCATTATTGGCAAGGCCGGAGAGATAATCCAGCACGGCGCGCTGGCTCTCATGCGCAAACAGGGTGACGAAGGGCTTGCCGGCAATTTCGCCATTGTCATAGTTGAACAGCGCGCTGGCGGAACGGTTGAGCGAGCGGATTTCGCCGTTGTCTCCCAGTAAAACCACGCCGTCGGTGGCGGTCTCCAGAATGGAATGCAGTTCCTCGACTTCGCCCTGCAGCACGGAAACACTGCCGGCTTCTTCACCCGCTGTTGCTGCCGTATTTTCGTTCGCTGCTGCAACCGGCGTCTGCTTTTCTTCCAGCGGAACCAGCGACAGCATCAGTGCCTTGGTTTCTTCCCAGCGGATGGACTGTAACCGCGCCTTGACCGGAATGATGTCGTTTTCGGCGCTGACCACGACCATGCCGCCCTCATTGTCAGGCATCTCGTCCAGCTCCTGCCGCTGCAGAAGCGCTTCCAGTCCGCCCACATCCTGGAGTTCCTCAAGCGAGGTGTAGCCCGTCAGCCGCAGGAAATCCGGGTTGGCGTGGATCAGCCTGTCGCCGGCATGGACAAGAAGCGCCACCGGCATCTGATCCAGTGTCTCGGCCGTGAGTATACCGGCGGGGCGAGGGGGAGGGCTAACCATCGCGGCGGCAATATCGGCCGTCGGCTGCTGGTCCGTTGCGGTGTCTTCCTTCTCGCCGGTATCGATTTCAGTCGTCGGCGCGGGGGCGGCAGCCGGCCGCTCACCGCGAACATAATCGGCGAAAAGGTCGTCCTCTTCCGCCGTTTCGGTTGCCTTGGCAGCCTCTTGAGCGTTCTGCGTTTCGTCCACAGGCGTTTCCGGGGCGATATCTTCACGACTATCCTGCGGAACCGGCGCGGCGGAATAAGCCTCTTCGTCCGCTTTGCGGTTCTCGTCTGCAAGGGCATCGATGGGCGCAAGTGTTCGGCCGATTTCCCTGAAGGCGGCCTGTTCGCCTGCGGTCAGACCCTCTCTCGAGCGTGAGCGGCGCTCTTCCAGATGAACGACCTTGTCGGAATAGGAGGGCTCGGCTTCTGGAGCGGGTGCCAGCGTCGGCGCTTCGAATTCCGCCGGGCTGTCATCGTGATGCTGGTCTTCGTCTGAAATCTCGCCCGTGGTGCCGTCAGATTCAACCGGGGTCTCATCGCCACCGGCAGAAACAGCATCGTCTTCGGCGGCGTCATCCTCTTCGAGAAAAGCCAGCAATTCGTGGCTTTCATCCTCGGTGTCCGGTTGTGGCGAAGCCTCGGTCGGAAAAATCTCCTGACCTTCCAGGAAGGTCAGGCCGGTGGCATGCGGATCTTGCGCGGCGTCGGCAAGCCGCACGATGCCGAAACCACGGAATCCGTCGAATTCGCGCGAGCGCGTATAGGTGGGCAGGGCGGCGAGGTCGATCGGCACCATCAGTGAGGTGCCTTCCACCGGCCAATAGATCGTCTTGCCCGACCATGTGTCGCGACGGCTAAGAAGTTCGCGAATCTTGCCATCCGGATCGAGGTTGAAAAGCGCGGCCACATCGGCAAAGCCCATGCCTTCGACAGCCGCCGCCTTTGTGCCGACAGCTTCTGCGAATTCATGCGAAATCGAGCTGAAGCGCCCCTCTGCATCGATTTTCCAGACGAAACGGGATGCGCGGGCACCGGCATTAAACACAAAAGCCGGTGCTTCTTCTGCGGCTTCCGTTTCCGCCGGGATATCCCCTTCCGCCGGCGCGGCGGCCTGAGCAGTCACGGTTTCGGTGATCTCTTCCGCTGGTGCGCTCTCAGCTTCTTCGAATGCCTCTTCAGCATGGTCGTGACCGGCGGCACGCTCGATTGCCGGCGCCTCTTCATCATCTGCATCGAGTTCGAAGAGATCGGCAATATCGTCCGTCATGGCCTCCTGCGCGGCGGCATCGGCATCTTCGACAGGAATATCCAGCAGGGCCTCGGCCTGTTCTTCTGCCGGCAGGGGAAGGGCGTCCAGTTCCTGTTCCGCCACAATCTCGTCTTCGATATCGGCAGGCAGTTCCGGCACGTCCTCCACATCCTCGATACCGGCAACGGCATCAAGCACGGAATCAAAGGAGGCCGCGGCTGCGGCAACAGGTGCGGCCTCTGCGGCCGGCAAAACTGGCTGAACGGCAGCCGGTGCTTCCTGCGGCTTGTCTTCAGCAAAACCGTTGACGGGATCGAGCGTACCAAGCGCGGTCTCGACCACGAACATCAGGTTGAGTTCGGGTGACGCCGTGATCTGGCCCGTAGCCGCCGGCAGATAACCCTTGCCCGTCGGCACGGGACGTTTGACGAGATGGCCGGACTGGCCTGCGGCCATGCGCACCAGCGTCCTTGCCGTATTCGGCGTAATACCGAGTGACGAGAAGCGCGGCGAAGCAGCGATAATCTCGTTTTCGCCGTTCAGAACCGCCATATGAATATCGGGGTCGTCAAAACCTTCGATCATGCGCCGGGCGCATTCCGCCGTGTCAGGCGCGGCCTGATCGGTAAGGGCGGAAAACAGTATTGCGGGCTGGCCCGGTTCCGCTTCAATGATTTCCGCCTTGGCGGTCACGGCAATGCTGCGGAACCCGGCATTGATGCGAATGGTAAACGGCAGGCTGTCGCCCGCCTGGGAAAGCCGTGCCGCCGTTGCCGCCAGCTGCCGGAAGGTCACATCCTGCCGCTTCGGGCCCTGTTCCAGAAAATCGTAGACCATCGGCGTGCCGAACAAAGCCGCACCCCGGCCGTTGGCCCAAAGGGCGCTCTGAAGGTCGAGCGAAAACAAAGCCATCGCCTCGCCGCGCCCGAAACCTTCACGCACCCGTTCATGCACTGCTATATCGATAAAGGGATACTGGACGGCGGGCATGTCGAAACCTATTCTGGCACTACCGGACCTCGAGGGCTTTTCAGCCTCCTCATGAAGCTGAAAGGTAAACCCGCTATGGCACCACGTTAACAGAATTTTAAATAACTTCACAGGCCGGCGGGGTCCACCATCCGGCGGATGAATCGCCAAATAGAGTTAACATGAACAGGCCTCGGCTCCGCCCCTTATCCGTCTCGGCGCAATGAAAGCGCTTGCCTTTCGACGCCTTTTTTCGCAAAATTCACAGAGGCACTTGCAAATGGGGGAAACACCTTTTATGTCACCCCCCGTGACGCCGCTTCGGCGTTTCATGTGCGGTTGTAGCTCAGTTGGTTAGAGCGCAGGTTTGTGGCACCTGAGGTCGGTGGTTCGACCCCACTCAACCGTACCATTCCCTTCTCCCGATAAGTCTATATGTCACAACGACTTACCGGGAGATGGGAGTAATTTTTCTCCCTGTCTGATATCCCGGTTTTCAAAAGTTCGCGAAAATGATCACAGCGATTGTGGCAGTCCGCGCCTGCCTTTCTCATCGCAAGTGAACCGTTGCCGTTTTCGGTGCGGGAAAAACCATTTGGCTAAAATCTCTTGCGCTGGTATTGTCTGCCCAACGAAACCTTATGAAAGCCAGCAGCATAGCGTCTTCGCTTGTGCGCGGCGAAATGGACAAGACAGTGATCGACCCCGGAAACGGCCCAAAGCCGTCGGACCAAGGGGCATCGGTGGCGAACAAAGGGAAAGCGAAGCGATCCCGTCGTGGCAAGAAACACAAGCGTGACGGGAAGCCCCGTGACGCCGCTGTGCTGTCGCATGATGTTGCCGCGGATGTTCCGGCCGGTTCTCCCTACGTGTCGGCTCTCGAGCCGGATGCCGAACCACGCAAGAGAAAGCGCCGGCGGCGTTCTCGCGGCAAAGGCGCGTCCACCCAGCAGAGTGTGTCTGCATCCGGTGAACAGGCGCAGGATCCAGTTGCAACGGACGCGACAAATCCATCCTCCGCACCGCCCGGCGGTGTTCGCAAATCGCGCAACCGCAAGCGTGCTCACCGCGATCCGCGTGGACGGGATCCGCAGGGGCGCCCGCTGGTTCCCTCCCAGGCACCAAGACATGTCGGCAAGCAGAACGGTCGCGCCAACGGGGCTTCTCAGGATCCGCACCGGCAGCAATCGGATTCCGCACGTCAGGCGGGTCGTCATCACGAGCATGGCCAGGACACGCCGGCGGATATGTATGCGGCGCTCGATCTCGGCACCAATAATTGCCGCCTGCTGATTGCGCAGCCGACACGTCCAGGCCAGTTCCGGGTCGTCGACGCCTTTTCGCGCATCGTCCGGCTGGGCGAGGGGCTGGTGTCCACCGGCCGGCTTTCCGACGACGCGATGGATCGCGCCGTCGAAGCTCTGAAGGTCTGCTCGGCGAAACTTTCCGGTCGCCCGATAAGGCGCATGCGGCTGATCGCCACCGAAGCCTGCCGTGCGGCTACCAATGGTGAAGAGTTTCTGTCGCGCGTCACCCGCGAAACCGGCTTGAGACTCGAAATCATCAGCCGCGAGACGGAAGCCCGGCTTGCGGTCTCGGGTTGCGCCTCGCTTGTCGGGCGTGAAGCACGCTCCGTTGTGCTGTTCGATATTGGCGGCGGATCGTCGGAAATCGCGGTCATCAAGGTCGGTGAAAACCGGTCGAACCGGCTCGCCAACCACATCACCCACTGGACCTCGCTTCCGGTCGGCGTCGTCACGCTCTCGGAACGCCATGGCGGCCGTGATGTGACGCCTGATGTCTTTGCCGCCATGGTGCGGGAAGTTGAAGGGCTGCTGGATGCCTTCCATTGCCCGCCTCTGGCGCCGCATTTGCATCACGAGGATTTCCATCTGATCGGAACATCCGGCACGGTGACGACGCTTGCGGGTGTTCACCTCGATCTGCCGCGCTATGATCGCCGCAAGGTGGATGGCCTCTGGCTTTCCGATGCCGAGGTGACCGCGATGCAGGACAAGCTTCTGGCATGGGATTTCGCCGGCCGCGCCGCCAATGCCTGCATCGGTCCTGACAGGGCCGATCTGGTTCTGGCGGGTTGCGCCATTCTTGAGGCCATTCGCCGCCGCTGGCCGTCACGCCGCATGCGGGTGGCTGATCGTGGCCTGCGCGAAGGGCTTTTGACGGATATGATGGCGGATGACGGCGCTTGGCGGCGCAACCGCATAAGGCGCATGCAGATGGTACGGCAGGACAGAACGGAAGGTTTGACATGAGCAAGGCGCCGACAAGCACCAATCGTACCGGCCGCAAGATCGGCCAGAAGGTCAAGAAGACCAAGCTCAAGGCCTCGTCGCGCCGTTGGCTGGAGCGTCATATCAATGACCCCTATGTGCAGCGCGCCAAGCTGGAAGGCTATCGCGCCCGCGCCGCCTTCAAGCTGTTGGAAATCAACGACAAGCATCAGATTCTGAAGGGTGCGACCCGCATCATCGACCTTGGCGCCGCACCCGGAAGCTGGTCGCAGATCGCCTCCAAGGTCACGGATTCCACCGAGGATGATATCCGCGTTGCGGCCATCGATTTTCTTGAAATCGATCCGATCCCCGGCGTGAAGATCCTGCAGCTCGACTTCCTCGACCCGACCGCGCCGGACCAGCTGATGGAAGCTGTCGGCGGCACGCCCGATCTTGTCTTGTCGGATATGGCGGCGCCAACCACGGGCCACCAGAAGACCGACCACATCCGCACCATGCATCTATGCGAAGTCGCAGCCGATTTTGCGGTTCAGGTGTTGGCGGAAGGCGGCCATTTCCTGGCCAAGACCTTCCAGGGCGGCACCGAAAAGGCGCTGCTGGACATGCTGAAGAAGAACTTCAAGCAGGTGCTGCACATCAAGCCGGCGTCGTCACGCTCGGAATCGGTCGAGATGTTCCTGCTTGCCAAGCACTTCAAGGGCCGCAAGAACGAGCCCGCTATCGATGCCGACGCTGAAGAAGCGGCTGAAGACTGATCAATCCGCCGGTTGCGAAACCCTGTCACTCCGCCGGTTGCGAAACCTTGCCGCGGTGGCCGGAGACGGCCGCCCCGGCCTGTGCGTCCATGCGGATGATCGGCACGACGGCGAACAGCGAAACCAGCGCCACGATGGTGAAGGCGATGTGGAAATCGGCAAGCTGAAGATGCGTACCCGACATCATGTTGCTGACTTCCAGAATGGACGCGGCGAATGCCACGCCAAGTGCCAGGCTGATCTGTTGCAGCACCGAGGCCATCGAGGTTGCCTGGCTGGCCTGACTGTCCTCGATATCGGAATAGCTGAGCGCGTTTGATCCGGTGAAGAAGAACGACCGGGCAAATCCGGCCGTGACCAGAAAGATCATGATTAGCGGGTAGGGCGTATCCGGCGTGAAGAAGCTGTTGGCGAGTGTCGTGCAGGCGCCGACGATGCCGGCCCCGATCAGCGTTGACTTGAACCCGGTTGCCGCAAACACCCGCTTGGCCATGAATTTTGTGGTGATCGCGCCAATCGCACCGGCAAAGGTGATCATGCCTGACTGGAACGGGTTGAGCCCGAAGCCGATCTGCAACATCAGCGGCATCAGGAAGGGAATGGCGCCCGTTGAAATGCGGAAGATCGTGCCGCCAACGGAGGCCGCCCGGAAGGTCGCATTCTGAAAAATCCGGAAATCCAGAATGGGGGCGGGGTGGCGCGCGGCGTGGCGCATGTAAAGAAATCCGCAGATAAAACCGATGATCGTCGAGGCGATGCCGATGGCGGGTGGCAGAGCCGGAAGACTGACCACCGACACACCGAATACCACGCCCGAAGCGGCGATGCCTGAGAGCACGAACCCCTTGCCATCCATCGGCGGGGGATTGGTGGTTTCGATTTCCGGCAGGAAGATGGTGGAGAGCCAGATGCCGATGATGCCGATGGGCACGTTGATCAGGAAAATCCAGTGCCATGAAAAATAGGTGGTGATGAAGCCGCCAATCGGCGGACCGGTGAGCGGCCCGACAAGTCCCGGTATCGTCAGCAACGCCATGGCGGAAACGAGTTCACTGCGCTTGGTCGTGCGCAGGAGAACGAGGCGACCAACGGGCGTCATCATCGCACCGCCCATGCCCTGCAGGAAACGCGAGAGCACGAATTCAAACACCGACGATGAGACCGCGCAACAGATCGACCCGACCACAAAGACGCCGATGGCGAAACGGAAGATTTTCTTCGCGCCATATTTGTCGGCCATCCAGCCGCTGATGGGAATGAAGATCGCCAGCGCCACCATATAGGCGGTCAGCGCGAGCTTCAGCGTGATCGGTCCGACATTGAGGTCTGCTGCAATCGCCGGAAGCGAGGTGGCGATGACGGTGGAGTCCATCTGCTCCATAAAGAGAGCGACTGCCAGGATCAGGGGAATGATGCGGTTCATGAGGCTGCCTGCGGCTTTCCGCTGCGACAAGGATATCGCCGTTCCTCCTACGCCTGATAGGCCGGCTTGCCAACACGTTAATTATCAATTTCGGAAGTTCCGATCAAACCTGCGTGAGGCCGGTTTTCTTGCAACTTTCTCGCTCTATTGTCCGTTGGGTGAGTTCAGTTGGTGATAACGGCCAGTTGGCGAAATCGGAGACAAGATGATGACCCAATCCTTGAGCATGAGCAGACGCGGCCTCATCGGTGCGGCCGGCGCAACCGTCCTCGGCGCGCCGCTGTTGATGGCGCGCACCGCAACGGCCCAGACCAACCAGCCACAAACCTCCATGGAGATCAAACACGCCATGCCGCCGGAAACCAACCGCTTCAAGCTCGGCAATTTCGAAGTGCTTGTCGTGAAGGACGGCGCGCGCGCCGCGCCCAATCCGGGCGAGACCTTCGGCACTGACCAATCGGCGGAGACGGTCGGTAAACTGCTGGAAGACAATTTTCTGCCGAAGGACCAATTCGTCAATTCCTTCTCGCCGGTTCTCGTCAATACCGGCTCAGACCTCGTGCTGTTCGACACCGGCTTCGGCGAGGCCGGCCGTGGGGCGGGGAATGGCCGCCTGATCGAAGGCATGGCGGCGGCCGGTTACACGCCGGAGGATGTGACTGTTGTCGTGCTGACCCACATGCACGGCGACCATATTGGCGGACTGATGGAAAAGGGTGCACCAGCCTTTTCAAAGGCGCGTTACGTGGTCGGTCAGGCGGAATATGATTTCTGGACGGATGAGAAGCGGGTCGGCACGCCTGCCGAGGGTGGGCACAAGGGCGTTATCGCCAACGTCAAGCCACTGGCGGAAAAGGCAACCTTCATCGGTGACGGCGACAATGTGGTGTCCGGCATCACCGGCATCGCGGCTTTCGGCCATTCGCCGGGACACATGATTTTCCGTGTCGAATCGGAAGGCAGGCAGCTGATCCTGACGGCGGATACTGCCAACCATTTCGTCCTGTCGCTGCAAAGGCCGGACTGGGAAGTGAAGTTCGACATGGACAAGGCAGCGGCCGCCGCCACCCGCAAGAAGGTCTATGACATGATCGCCACCGACCGTCTGCCCTTCCTCGGCTATCACATGCCTTTCCCTTCCGTCGGTTATGCGGAAAAGCTGGATACGGGTTATCGTTTCGTGCCGAAATCCTACCAGTTCGATATCTGATATCTGCTGCAATGCAGCAACAGAGGAAACCCGGAAGGTTATTCCGGGTTTTTTCTATTCCCTTCCTGTCATGAACGTGTTACCAGCCCTCGCCAACTTCCAAGCAATCCTTGCAGGGCGCCGGGGTGAACTTTTCGTTCCGGAACGGCCACGCATTTTCAGTATGAAGGAATTTGGTCATGGCACGCATCATTCAAACACCCACTGGTTTGGACGCTCTCACATTTGACGATGTGTTGCTGCAGCCCGGGCATTCCGAAGTCATGCCGGGGCAGACGAATATCGCCACCCGCATCGCCCGCGATATCGATCTCAACCTGCCGATCCTGTCTTCTGCCATGGATACGGTCACCGAAGGCCGTCTTGCCATCGCCATGGCCCAGGCCGGCGGCATCGGTGTCATCCACCGTAACCTGACCCCCATCGAGCAGGCCGAAGAAGTGCGGCAGGTGAAGAAGTTCGAAAGCGGCATGGTCGTCAACCCGGTCACAATCGGCCCAGATGCGACGCTTGCCGAAGCACAGGCCTTGATGAAGGCGCACGGCATTTCGGGCATTCCGGTGGTTGAAAACGGCGGTGCCGGTGGCCATAAGAACGGCCGGCTCGTCGGCATCCTGACGAACCGCGACGTGCGTTTTGCCTCCGATCCGCAGCAGAAGATCTACGAACTGATGACCCGCGAAAACCTGGTCACGGTCAAGGAAAGCAGCGTCGACCAGCAGGAAGCCCGCCATCTCTTGCACAAGCACCGCATTGAAAAGCTGCTGGTGGTGGATGGAAAAGGCAATTGCGTCGGCCTCATCACCGTCAAGGATATCGAGAAGTCGCAGCTGAACCCCAACGCCACCAAGGATGCGCAGGGCCGCCTTCGCGCCGCTGCCGCCATCAGCGTCGGTGCTGACGCCATCGAGCGCGCCGAGCGCCTCATCGATGCCGGCGTCGACCTTCTGGTCGTCGATACCGCGCATGGCCATTCGCAGCGCGTGCTGGATGCCGTCTCGCAGGTCAAGAAGATGTCGAACTCGGTTCGCATCATCGCCGGCAATGTCGCCACCGCTGACGGCACCAAGGCGCTGATCGATGCCGGCGCCGATGGCGTCAAGGTCGGCATCGGCCCCGGTTCCATCTGCACCACCCGCATCGTCGCCGGTGTCGGCGTTCCGCAGCTTGCAGCGATCATGGCCTCGGTCGAAGTGGCCAATGCGGCCGACATCCCCGTCATTGCCGATGGCGGCATCAAATTCTCGGGCGATCTGGCCAAGGCAATCGCTGCCGGCGCTTCCGCCGTCATGATCGGCTCGCTTTTGGCCGGCACGGATGAAAGCCCGGGTGAAGTGTTCCTCTATCAGGGCCGTTCCTTCAAGGCTTATCGCGGCATGGGTTCCGTTGGCGCCATGGCGCGCGGTTCCGCCGACCGTTATTTCCAGGCCGAAGTGCGTGACACGCTGAAGCTCGTGCCGGAAGGTATCGAAGGTCAGGTTCCCTACAAGGGACCGGTCTCCGGTGTGCTGCACCAGCTGGCCGGCGGCCTGAAGGCTGCCATGGGTTATGTCGGCGGCAGCAACATCAAGGAATTCCAGGAGCGCGCCACCTTCGTTCGCATCTCCAGCGCCGGCCTGCGTGAAAGCCACGCACATGACGTGACGATCACCCGCGAAAGCCCGAACTATCCCGGCGCGGTTTGATCTTTCGAACCGAATCCGTAAGAAGATAGACTGAGTATTTGGCGCTTCCCGATTCCAGCCGGATCGGGAAGCGTTTTCATGATTGGGGGAGAAAACATGTCACCGACGACCGCAATGTTCTGGCCGATGATCGCCCATGTCTTTCTCGTTTTCTGGCTTTACGGGCTACTGCTCTACCGTCGCAAGAAATATACCTTCACGGATCGCGAATCGGCCATTCGTCTTCGCGACAAGAGTGAAGAAGCGCGGGAAAGCTATCTGGTGAACCGCAATATCGCCAACCAGTTCGAACTTCCCGTCCTGTTTCATATCGCCTGCCTGCTGCTCTACATCACCGATGCGGACAACATCGTCACCATCGTACTGGCCTGGCTGTTCGTGCTCTCGCGTTATGCCCATTCCTATGTCCACGTTACCACTAACCGGCTGCGTCACCGCGGGGCACTGTTCGGCATCGGCTTTGCCCTAATCGTGTGCCTGTGGGCATGGCTCGCCATCTGGTTGGCGCTGGAATGAAACAGCACCGTCAGGTTGACTCATAAGTGAGACAATCGCGCCTTTAAAATCACCCGATTTGCGATGGGTCAATTCCATGACGTCCCATCCCCGTTAATCTCTGCCTGCCGTCGAGGATTTCAGGCGAGCAGAGATTGAGGAGTATGTCATGGCAAAAACAATGAAGGCAGCCGTCGTCCGCGCGTTTGGAAAACCGCTGACCATCGAGGAAGTGGCGATACCGGATCCCGGCCCCGGTGAAATTCTCATCAACTACAAGGCGACGGGCGTTTGCCACACCGACCTGCACGCCGCAACGGGCGATTGGCCGGTCAAACCCAACCCACCCTTCATTCCCGGCCATGAAGGTGCGGGTTATGTCGCGAAAATCGGCGCTGGCGTCACCGGCATCAAGGAAGGCGACCGCGCCGGCACGCCCTGGCTCTATACCGCCTGCGGATGCTGCATCCCCTGCCGCACCGGCTGGGAAACCCTTTGCCCGAGCCAGAAGAATTCCGGCTATTCCGTCAATGGCAGCTTTGCCGAATATGGCCTTGCCGATCCGAAATTCGTCGGCCGCCTGCCGGACAATCTGGACTTCGGCCCGGCGGCCCCGGTGCTCTGCGCCGGTGTCACCGTCTATAAGGGCCTCAAGGAAACCGAGGTCAGGCCCGGTGAATGGGTGGTCATTTCAGGCATTGGCGGCCTGGGTCACATGGCCGTGCAATACGCCAAGGCCATGGGCATGCATGTCGTTGCCGCCGATATTTTCGACGACAAGCTGGCGCTTGCGAAAAAACTCGGTGCAGATGTCGTCGTCAATGGTCGTGCGCCTGACGCGGTGGAGCAGGTGCAGAAGGCGACCGGCGGCGTCCATGGCGCGCTGGTGACGGCGGTGTCGCCCAAGGCCATGGAGCAGGCCTACGGCTTCCTGCGCTCCAAGGGCACCATGGCGCTTGTCGGCCTTCCGCCGGGCTTCATCTCCATTCCGGTGTTCGACACGGTACTGAAGCGCATCACGGTGCGCGGTTCCATCGTCGGCACAAGGCAGGATCTGGAGGAAGCGCTGACCTTTGCCGGTGAAGGCAAGGTGGCGGCCCACTTCTCCTGGGACAAGCTCGAAAACATCAACGATATCTTCCACCGCATGGAAGAGGGCAAGATCGACGGCCGTATCGTCGTCGACCTCGCCGCCTGAGACAAATGACATGGGTTGCGGCGCTCACGCAAAAGTGTGGCGCCGCTTCCGCCCACCCCGTTCCCCGCGGGGCGATCTGCGTTATCCTCCCTGCCGCATCCGCGCGCTCAAGGAGGACAGGGTGATGGACAAGCCGAAGATTACGCAGGCCATGATCGACGCTTACGATGAATATACCCATCTCAGCCTCGACCGCCGCAAATTCATGGAAAAACTCACAGTACTTGCCGGTTCCGGCGCTGCTGCGGCGGCGATCGCGCCGCTTCTTTCGGCCAACAGCGCCCGTGCGGCCATCGTCGCGCCTGACGATGCGGGGATCGTGGCGGAAGACGTGACCTATCCCGCTCCCGGTGGCGAGATGAAAGGTTACCTCGTCACGCCGAAATCGGTGTCGGGACCGATCGGCTCCGTCATCGTCATCCACGAGAACCGTGGCCTGAACGACCATATCCGCGATGTGGCAAGACGTGTGGCGCTTGCCGGTTTCAGGGCGCTTGCGGTCGATTTCCTCTCCCCGCAGGGCGGTACGCCTGCCGATGAGGACAAGGCGCGGGAAATGTTCAGCGGCCTCGACATGGACGCAACGGTCGCCAATGCCGAAGCGGGCCGGGTGTGGCTCGCGGCCCGGCAGGGTGCGAACGGCAAGGTCGGCGCGGTCGGCTTCTGCTGGGGTGGTGGGCTGGTCAACCGTTTCGCCACCAAATCGGCCGGCCTGAATGCCGGCGTCGCCTATTACGGTCAGCAGGCCCCGGCGGCCGATGTGCCTGATATCAAGGCGCCGCTGCTCTTGCACTATGCGGGTCTCGACGAGCGCATCAATGCCGGCATCGATGCCTATAAGAAGGCGTTGGAAGACAACGGCAAGACCTTCGAAATCTTCGTTTATGACGGCGTCAACCACGCCTTCAACAATGATACGTCCTCGGCACGCTACGACAAGAAGGCCGCCGATCTCGCCTGGGGGCGGACGGTGGAGTTTTTCAAGAAATATCTGGGGTGATGGGTTTTCGAGGTGGCCGCTTGTTCCTTCTTCCCGTCGGGGAAGGAGGAAAGGCTCTAGATGTTGTCCACTTATAATGGGCCAAAGGTGCGTGGGGCTTTACCCCCTCTGCCCTGCCGGGCATCTCCCCCTCAAGGGGGGGAGATCGATACGCGGATAGGTTTCGCCCATCTCATAGTCTGAGAATGAAGTGGAGGTAGCCCCTCCTGCTGATCTCCCCCTTGAGGGGGAGATGCCCGGCAGGGCAGAGGGGGTAAAGCCCCACGCACCTTTGGTCCGATCTCAGGGGATGCTCTAAACCCCACCACCCCCACGCTTCAAATGCTCATCCAGCCTTGGCATGATCTCCACGAAATTGCAGGGCAGGTGGCGATAATCCAGCTGGGCCTTGAGGATACCGTCCCAGGCATCCTTGCACGCACCCGGAGAGCCGGGCAGCACGAAGATGAAGGTGGCGTTGGCGACCCCGCCGGTTGCCCGCGACTGGATGGTGGCAGTGCCGATCTTGTCATAGGAGATGCGATGGAAGACGGCGGAAAACCCGTCCATGCGCTTTTCGAACAGCGGTTCCAGCGCGTCGGGCGTCACGTCGCGGCCAGTAAAACCGGTGCCGCCGGTGGTGATGACCACATCCACGCCCGGGGCCAGCGTCCAGTCACGCACGGTGTTGAAAATGGCGGCCCTGTCATCCGGTACAATGGCGCGCGCGGCGAGACGGTGTCCCGCCTCCTCGAGCCTAGCGACGAGCGTATCGCCGGATTTGTCGTTCTCCAGCGTGCGGCTGTCCGACACGGTCAAAACCGCAATGCCAAGGGGAATGAAGGGTCTTTCGCCTGCCATGGCCTTATCCTCGAATTATATGGTCCTCAAATGGTCCGCGTCGCCTGAAAATACCAGCCGGGGCGTTTCTTCCGAAGCGATGTTTCCGCGTTTCGGGCGGCATCGAAGGAATGGAAAACCCCGAAGCATGTCGCACCCGAACCGGACATGCGGACAAGCGCGGCATCTTCCTGCGACAGCATGTCGATGATCTCGCCGATCTCCGGCAGCAACGTTTGCGCGGGTGGTTGCAGATCGTTGCGGCTTTGCGCCAGAAAATCCACCCAGCCAATTGTCGCACGTGCCGGCAGGCGAGGATTGGTCTTGTTTTGCAGGCGTCGGAATATATCCGGCGTCGAGACGGCTTTCAGCGGATTGGCGAGCACCAGAAACAGGCAGGGCAGATCGGAGACCGGTTCGATCTCCGCGCCAATGCCGCGTGCGATGAGGGGCCGGCTTTCAAGGCACATCGGCACATCCGCGCCGAGTGTGAGCGCAAGCGATGCCAGTCTTTCCGGCTCTATCGTAACCTGCCAGTGCCGCAGAAGCGCCCGAAAGGTAGCCGCCGCATCCGCCGAACCGCCGCCAATGCCGGAGGCGACCGGAAGGTTCTTTTCGAGGTGAATGGCAACCGGACGGCCTGACTGACCCGTGGCCGCAAGCGCATCACGCAGTCTGTCCCGGGCGCGGGTGACGAGATTGTCGCCGCCATCGTCGGTACGCAGGAGATCGCCGAAAGGGCCGGAGATAGAGAAGGCATCGGCATCCGCATCGCGAATACGGATCACGTCGCCGGCCTCGGTGAATGTCACCAGCGTTTCGAGCAGATGATAGCCATCCGCCCGCTGGCCGGTCACATGCAGTGCCAGATTGATTTTTGCCGGGGCCGCCTCGATGGTCTCGGTGGCCCCGGAAACCTCATGCACACGCATGCGGCGTCAGGATTTCTTGTCCGGGGTAGGAGCGGCCGGTGCCGGAGGAGCCGGCGGCTGCGGCGCGGCATCCTTCTTGGCGGTGTTTTCGGCATCTTTTTCCACCGGCGGCAAGCCGTTGGCGATCTTTTCCTTCACCTTCGCCTTGTCCACATCATCGCTGTCGCCGATCATGGCACGGTTCCACTGGTAGACGGCCTCGATCTTGCGGCCCACGCGCCAATAGGCGTCGCCCAGATGGTCGTTGATGGTCGGGTCGCCGGCCTTGAGTTCGATTGCCCGCTCCAGCTCCGTCACGGCGTCATCGAAAGCGCCGAGGCGATAATGCGCCCAGCCAAGCGAATCGACGATGTAACCATCATTGGGGCGAAGCTCGACGGCGCGGCTGATCATCTTCATGCCTTCGTCGAGATTGATGCCCTTATCCACCCAGGAATAACCAAGATAGTTCAGCACCTGCGGCTGCTCCGGGTTCAACTCCAGCGCCCGCTTGAAATTCGGTTCGGCCTTGTCCCATTCCTTCAGCCGCTCATAGGCGATGCCGCGCTGGAAGAACACCGACCAGTCGGATTTCTGCGGCACGGCGCCGATAACCTCGATGGCCTTGTCGTAATTTTCGGCCATGGCGCGATAGTCCTTGGCGTCCGAAAGCACGCTGCCATAAGCGAGGTAGGAGCGGACGTCCTTCGGGTCGGATTCAAGCAGGGATTTGAGGTGCTGGCGCGCCTCATCCACCTTGCCGGTCTGCGCGAGCGTCAGTCCGAGCTGCAGCTCGGAGATGCGATACATCGGCGAATCCTTCGGCACATCGCGGTAAAACACGATGGCGCGTTCAGGCTGCTTCATGGCTTCAGCAAGCCCGCCGAGAAGAATAAGCGTATCGGGGCTTTTTTGATCGAGCGCGCGTGACGTCTGCAGATAAAGCGTAACGATTTCCTCGGCGCCTTCGCGGTTCAATGCCCCGGCAATGGAGAACATGACGCTGGCCGCGCCTTCCACCGCATTGGTGATCTGCTGTTCCGGCTTCTCACCCTTTTCGATTGCTTCGCGCAGCGCTTTCAGCGGCGCATAATTGGGCGCGAAAGTATCGCCGACCGCAATCGCATCCAGCGCCTTCTGCCTGTTGCCGGCGGAAGCCTCCAGGCGTGCAAGCGCCATCACCGCGCGCATATAGGTATCGGACGCCGTTGCGCCGCCTTCGCGATCCGTCACCGCTTCGTTGAGGCTTTTCCGGGCGGCATCGATATTGCCGCTGACAAGGGCGATGGCGGCCGCATTGTATTTCTGGAAGATCGAAATCCAGCCCGGGCCCTTCATGTTGTTGACGAGCGCCAGCGCTTCCTTCGGCTTGCCGGAACCGGCACGCGCCCATGCGGTCAAAAGCGTGTTGACCATGCGGTCAAGATCGTTCGGGCCGGTATATTTCAGGATTTTTTCGGCCTTGGTGAATTCCTTGTCCTTGATGGCGTCAAGGCCGCGCACGATGGTCGTCACCCGTTCGACGGACGTATCGTCCTTCATCGAATCGGCGATCTTGGCGCCAGCCTCGAAATTGCCGCTCAGAAGTTCGGCGATCATCAGCCGCTGGCGGATTTCCGTATTGGCCGGATCGAATTCCAGCGCCTTCTTGTAGAGCGAAATCGCCGTCGGATAATCCTGGTCGACATCGGCATTCCGACCGGCAAGGAAAGCGCCGGAGAAGGTGTTCACCTTGCCGGGATCGAAGGTGACGGCCTTGTCTTCCGTTTTCGCCTTTGTCTCAGCAAAGCCGGGGCTTGCACCCGCACCAATCGTGAGAGCGGCGGCAAGAGCCGCGCTGCAGAGAAGACGAAGTGCTGGTTTACGCCGCATGAGGGAACCTTTGCCTTTGTGCGAATGCACGGAAAAATCAGTTTCCATTGTTTGGTCACGATAGAATGGCTTTTTTGAAGCAACCCCGCAAGAAATTATGGCCCGGCCACAATTGCGCCTTGCGAAAAATCCGGCCCGAAACATCGGGCGGATGGTCCTGCCCATCCGCCGTTCGCGTGGGCCTTCAGCCTCAGTTCAGACGCTCGATGCAGAAGTCGATCACTTCCAGAAGCGCATTTTTCCACGGGCTCTGCGGCAGCGGGGCCAGCGCATCGCGGGCAATGGTGCCATAATGTGTGGCGCGGCCGATCGTATCGCCAAGACCATTATATTTGGTAATCAGGCCCAGCGCCTTTTCGAGGTTCTCGTCGCTGCTTTCGCCCTTTTCAATGGCGTTACGCCAGAAGGCGCGCTCGTCCTGCGTGCCGCGACGATAGGAAAGGATGACCGGCAGCGTAATCTTGCCTTCGCGGAAATCGTCGCCGGTATTCTTGCCGAGATCGGCGGACTTGCCGCCGTAATCCAGCACATCGTCGACGAGCTGGAAGGCAAGGCCGAGATTCATGCCGTAGGATTTCAGCGCGCTACGGGTGGCCTTGTCGGTCTTCGCAACGATCGGGCCGACTTCCGCCGCAGCCGCAAACAGGGCCGCGGTCTTGGCGCGAATCACCTGCAGATAATCGTCTTCGGTGGTTTCCATGTTCTTGGCGACCGAAAGCTGCAGCACCTCGCCCTCGGCGATAACAGAAGCGGCGGTGGACAGCACGTCGAGCGCATCGAGAGAGCCGACATCCACCATCATGCGGAAGGCCTGGCCGAGCAGGAAGTCGCCGACGAGAACGCTCGCCTGGTTGCCCCAGATGGTGCGGGCGGTGGATTTGCCGCGGCGCAGGTCGCTTTCATCCACCACGTCGTCATGCAGAAGCGTCGCGGTGTGCATGAATTCCACGCTGGTGGCGAGCTTGATGTGGTGGTCGCCCTCGTAACCGAACATCGAGGCCGAAGCGAGCGTCAGCATCGGCCGCAGGCGCTTGCCGCCGGATGAGATCAGATGGTTGGCCACCTCGGGTATCATCTGGACATCGGAACCGGCCTTGGAGAGGATAAGCTGGTTCACCTGTTCCATGTCGGGGCGGGTCAGGTCGACAAGCGGCTTGACGGATGCGAGTTTGTTTTTGCTTTCTTCAAGCGGTATGACGACGCCCAAGGGACAGGACTCCTGTTCGAATTTGAATTCGACAATAAAAACTGGCGCCTTGCGCGGCAAGGGGCGAATTGCCGCTAGCCATTCAAAAAGATGGGAATTTAGGGCTTATCCATGCGTGAATTGATCCGTACCAACGATGCCGTGCTGCTCTCCTTCGCTGAAAGCCTGATGAAGGACGCCGGCATCCACTGCCTTGTTGCCGATCAGGCGATGAGCATTCTGGAAGGTTCGCTCGGCCTTTTGCCCCGAAGGTTCCTTGTGGAAGAGGAGCGTGCCGATGAGGGGCGGCGCATCCTCATCGATGCCGGGCTGGGCGACGAGTTGCGGGGCGAAGAGGCTTAAGGCGACGTGGGCGACGATATTTCCGAAACGATTGACGCCTTTCACCGGGGCCGGTTTCACATCCTTCAGCCGAAGGGCAGGGGGCACCGCGCCGGCATGGACGCCATGCTTCTGGCCTCGCTGGTGGCCGATGACCGCCCCTGCCGGATTGCCGATCTCGGTGCGGGCGCAGGTGCGGCGGGTTTTGCGGTTGCCGCCCGGCTGGAGACGGCCGAGGTAACGCTCTACGAACGTTCGCCGGAAATGGCGGATTTTGCCCGCCGCAGCCTGCTATTGCCGGAAAATGCTGGCTTTTCCGCTCGGCTAAGCGTGCGCGAGGCCGACGTGACGCTGCGGGCGAAAGCGCGTATCGAGGCGGGCTTGCCCGATGACTATTTCCATCACGTCATCATGAACCCGCCCTATAATGATGCGGGTGATCGCCGCACGCCGGATGCCCTGAAGGCCGAAGCCCACGCCATGACGCAGGGCCTGTTCGAGGACTGGATCAGAACCGCAGGTGCGATCATGGTTTCGGGCGGGCAGTTGTCGCTGATTGCACGGCCACAATCGGTGGCGGACATCATTGCCGCCTGCGGCAGCCGCTTCGGCGGCATGGAGATTACCCTCATTCATCCACGTCCCGGCGAAGACGCGGTGCGCATGCTGGTTACCGCCATAAAGGGCTCGCGGGCGAGGCTGTCTTTTCGGGCCCCGCTCATCATGCATGCGACTGACAGCCACGCCTTTACCCCCTTCGTAGACGACCTGAACAATGGCCGTATCGCCTATCGCCGCAATGTAAAGGCAATCAAACCCGGCTTATAAATATCGCCGTTCCGCCGGCCGCACCATTGTGTTTTCCCGGGCGATACATACATGCCTGACGAACAGGCAAATGCTGCGAGGATTGAGTTGTGGGTTTTTTGAAGTATCTGGTACCGAAACGCTTTCGCAAAAAAGAACTCGTCATCCCTGTCGTGCGCATGCATGGTGCGATCATGGCGGGCGGCAGCCAGTTTCGCCCCGCGCTTAATCTAGCCTCCTATGCGCCGCTGCTTGAAAAGGCCTTCGCCATCAAGGACGCGCCGGCCGTCGCCATCTCGCTCAACTCTCCCGGCGGCTCTCCGGTGCAGGCGCGGATGATCTATAATCGCATCCGCCAGCTTGCCGAGGAAAACGAAAAGAAAGTCCTGATCTTCGTTGAGGATGTGGCGGCCTCCGGCGGCTACATGATCGCGCTTGCCGGTGATGAGATCATTGCCGACCCCACCTCCATCGTCGGCTCGATCGGCGTCGTCTCCGGCGGTTTCGGTTTCCCCGAAATGCTGCGGAAGATCGGCGTGGAGCGTCGCGTCTACACGGCCGGCGAAAACAAGGTCATCCTCGATCCCTTCCAGCCGGAAAAGGAAGGCGATATCGACTACCTGAAGTCGCTTCAGGTCGAAATCCACAATGTTTTCATCGATATGGTGAAGATGCGCCGCGGCGCGAAACTGGTGGACGATGAGACGATCTTCTCCGGTCTGTTCTGGACCGGCATGCGCGGTCTCGATATTGGCCTGATCGACGGGCTGGGCGATATGCGCGAGGTGTTGCGCCGTCGTTACGGCGAAAAGGTCAAGCTCCAGCTCGTCAGCGGCGGGCGCACCCTGTTCGGCAAAAAAGTGCCGGGCGTGAATGCGGCACTCGGGCTGAATGGCGAAAGGCTCGCTGCAGGGGCAGTCTCGGGACTTGCGGAGGTTGCCGAAGAAAAGGCATTGTGGTCGCGTTTCGGTCTTTGATGTCGCGGGAATAGAGCCTTATGGCGCAGCTGATTACAATCATCCTTCTGGTGGTGGGATCCATCATCCTTTACCGCCGCTTTGTGCGCGATGCGCAAAAGCTGTCTGCAAAATCGAAACAGCGCGAAAAGGAACGCGAAACCGGTGCCATCGGCACGCTGATCAAGGACCCGGAGACCGGCGAATATCGCGTCAAGCGCGAGGATGATGCGTAACCGCGGGCGCGAAGCGACGCGTTGCGCCAGCATCGGGGCTTAAGTCACAGGTTAACCCAAAAAGCAGCTTGTTCAGATATACCCCAATTTCTGCAAGTATTTTTGCAGGATTTATGCAACTACTGGTCCACGATATTTGAGATTGATCTGCAGCGCTTCGCCCAAAGCCGGCTGAAGCCTCGCACGAGGTTGCTGGACGGGGTATTTTTTGCAGAAAGTTCATTCCATTCAGTTTTTGCGAGCAGTCGCAGCGCTGGCCGTCATGTTTTTCCACATTGCCGGCACGCCTTTCACGATCGGCGCAGCCGGAGTGGATGTTTTCTTCGTCATATCGGGATTTGTCATGGGGCTGGTCGCTGACAAGTCGCCGCCCGGCAAGTTCCTGCGCCATCGTCTCTTCCGTATCGTGCCGCTTTACTGGGCCATCACATTCGTCATGTGCCTTGGCGCACTGGCCGGGGTGTTTTCCACCTTCACCTTCACAATGGAACATCTCTGGAAATCACTGCTCTTTGTCCCCTATGTCAACGCTGCGGGCCAAGTGACGCCGCTGGTGCTGGTGGGCTGGACGCTGAATATGGAGATATTCTTCTATCTCGTTTTCGCGCTGGGTCTTGCATTGCGTGCGCCGATCTCCGTAACCGTCGTCATCCTGTCGGCAATGGTGGCCGTGGGGCAAATGGCGGACTGGCAATCGCCGTTCATGCAGATTTGGGCATCGCCCCTGCTGCTGGAATTCCTCGCCGGGCTTATCCTGTCCCGGATTGCCTTTGCGGGCATGCGCAGTGGCATCGCCGCTCTGGCCCTGTCTTTTGTCGGTTTTGTTTTCGCGGCCGGTATCGGTGAGCAATTTGGCCTTTTGCGCATACTGAGCTGGGGTTTGCCTGCCTTTCTGCTCGTTGCGGGTTGTGTCTGGATCGAAAGAGCCGGTGGCTGGCCGGAATCGTGGCTGAAGCCTTTCGAAATTGTTGGCGACGCCTCCTATGCGCTTTATCTCCTGCATGGTCTGGTCATTTCGATAGTCCTGAAGGTCATTGCGCCGGGCTTTGCGGCGAGCATCGTGATCGTTGTTGTTGCACTGGCTGTGTCTATTGCGGCGCATATTCTGTTCGAAAAGCCCGTCATCAGGCTTTTCAGAAAGTTCGCCGATCGCGGTGTCGCAAGTTCACGCGCAGAAGCTGCGGGCTGATCAGCCGAGGGCCGAAGGCGGCTTATGCATAAAACCTTGACCCCCACGCCATGCCGTGGCACGTGTCCGCATCCGAAGTAAGTCAGTGCTTACTTGTCCTCCTAACGCCGCGATGACTGCAATGACCGATATTCCAGACCATATGAACCCGAAGCGTTCCTTTCAGGCGCTGATCCTGACGCTGCACAATTACTGGGCCGATAAGGGCTGCGCGGTGTTGCAGCCTTACGATATGGAAGTGGGCGCGGGTACATTTCATCCGGCAACGACGCTGCGCGCACTCGGCCCGAAGCCGTGGAAGGCCGCCTATGTGCAGCCGTCGCGTCGTCCTTCCGACGGTCGTTACGGCGAAAACCCCAACCGTTTGCAGCACTATTACCAGTACCAGGTCATTCTGAAGCCCAACCCGTCGAACCTGCAGGAACTCTATCTCGGTTCGCTGAAGGCAATCGGTCTCGATCCGTTGCTGCATGACGTACGCTTCGTTGAAGACGACTGGGAAAGCCCGACGCTCGGCGCCTGGGGTCTTGGCTGGGAATGCTGGTGCGACGGAATGGAAGTCTCGCAATTCACCTACTTCCAGCAGGTCTGTGGCATCGAATGCTCGCCGGTTGCCGGCGAGTTGACCTATGGTCTGGAGCGTCTGGCCATGTATGTTCAGGGCGTCGACAATGTCTACGACCTGAACTTCAACGGCCGCGAGGGTGAAGAGAAGATTTCCTATGGCGACGTCTTTTTGCAGGCCGAGCAGGAATATTCCCGCCACAACTTCGAATTTGCCGATACCGGCATGCTGCATCGGCATTTCATCGACGCCGAAAAAGAATGCCAGGCGCTGCTCGCCGCCGGCGCACCTGATGATAACGACAACCAGCGCCTGCACAAATGCGTTTTCCCGGCCTATGACCAGTGCATCAAGGCAAGCCACGTCTTCAACCTTCTGGATGCGCGCGGCGTGATCTCGGTGACGGAGCGCCAGAGCTATATCCTGCGCGTGCGCACGCTGGCGAAAGCCTGCGGCGAGGCCTTCCTGCTGACGGATGCGGGCGGGCTGAACTGGAACAGGGCCGCCTGATTTTTGAAGGCGAGTTCAAGCCAGACTTTTAATGAAAATGGAAGGCCGTTCTTGACGGCCTTTTATTTTGTGTGGATTGGTATCCTTAATATAGCAGTGGGTTTAACCGTGAATAATATTAGAAATTTCTGTTTTTTATTTGTGCTTACACTCGGATGCATTTTCGGCAATGGCGCGGCTGCGGAAACGACAGACTGGATGAGCGGCAAGGATGCCTTTGCCCGCGCCGACAAACTGCGTTCTTTCGGAATGATCGTCACCCGCATGGAATGCAAGGATAGCGGCCAGCGCTCTCTCGATGTGGGCAGCGCGCTCGTCCGCATGCACTACACGCGTAATACGAAAATGCTCGACTGGGTCATTGACGGCTGGAATCATCTGGAAGGAAACAAGGAATATTGGGCCGAGCGCGGCTACAGGCTTGCCTCCTATACTCTTTTTGTACGCAAGGTATCCGGTCTGAAGTTATATTGTACCGTCTTTTATAAATAACGGGTGTTTGCTTCTCGCGGCGTCTCTCTTCCGGCAAAAACACAGAGAATGACCGAAGCCTCATGACTTTGCGGGAATGAGCGGCTATCGTGCGCGCATCGAAGCTGGGAATCGCAATTCATGTTCATCACGCTGGCAATCATCGCGGCAATCGCGCTTTATGTCGTCTTCATCTATAACGGGCTGGTCAAGGCGCGGCAGATGAAGGAAGAGGCGTGGTCGGGCATCGACGTGCAGCTGAAGCGCCGCGCCGATCTCATCCCCAACCTCATCGAGACCGTGAAGGGTTACGCGGCACATGAAAAGAGCACCTTCGAGGAGGTGATCGCCATGCGCAACCGGGCGCAGGCCGTGCCGGCAGGGGATGTCGAAGGCCGCGCCCAGGCGGAAGGGCTGCTGTCGCAGGCGCTCGGCAAACTCTTCGCGCTCGCCGAAGCCTATCCCGACCTCAAGGCCAATACGAACTTCCTGGAATTGCAGCGTTCGCTTGAAACCATCGAAGGCGAGCTCCAGATGTCGCGCCGTTATTACAATGGCGCCGCCCGCGATCTCAACGTCAAGGTGGAAAGCTTCCCGTCCAATCTGGTTGCAGGCCAGTTCGGATTTGCCAAGGCGCCCTATTTCGAGATCGAGAACCCGGCTGACCGCGCCGTGCCGACAGTGAAGTTCTAAGGGTACTGCCCCCGCGGCTTAAAACCTCCCGCTCAAATTCCGATAATCCGGCTCTTCGCCGCATTCATTGACAAGACGACAATCATGATCGAATTGACCATCACCCCACCCGGCCACCCGCTTTCCGGCAAGGTCGAACCGCCCGGCTCCAAATCCATCACCAACCGTGCGCTTCTCTTGGCTGGTCTTGCCAAGGGCAAAAGCCGTTTGACCGGCGCACTGAAAAGCGATGACACGCTTTATATGGCAGAAGCCCTGCGCGAGATGGGCGTGAAGGTCACCGAGCCTGATGCCACGACCTTCGTGGTGGAAGGCACGGGCGTTTTGCAACAGCCGGAAAAGCCGCTTTTCCTCGGCAATGCCGGCACCGCCACGCGCTTCCTCACTGCCGCTGCCGCACTTGTGGATGGTGCCGTCATCATCGATGGCGACGAGCATATGCGCAAACGCCCGATCATGCCGCTGGTGGAGGCGCTGCGTTCGCTCGGCGTCGAAGCGGAAGCGCCGACCGGTTGCCCGCCCGTCACGGTCTGCGGCAAGGGCACGGGTTTCCCGAAGGGCAGCGTCACCATCGATGCCAACCTGTCCAGCCAATATGTGTCGGCACTTCTGATGGCCGCCGCCTGCGGCGACAAGCCTGTCGATATCATCCTCAAGGGCGAGGAAATCGGCGCGAAAGGCTATATCGACCTCACCACATCAGCCATGGAAGCCTTCGGTGCCAAGATTGAGCGGGTCAGCAACGCCATCTGGCGCGTGCATCCGACCGGCTATACCGCGACGGATTTCCACATCGAGCCGGATGCCTCCGCCGCCACCTATCTCTGGGGCGCGGAACTTCTGACCGGTGGTGCGATCGATATCGGCACGCCCGCCGACAAGTTCACCCAGCCGGATGCCAAGGCCTACGACGTCATGGCCAAGTTCCCGCATCTGCCCGCCGAAATCGACGGTTCGCAGATGCAGGACGCCATTCCCACCATCGCGGTTCTTGCTGCCTTCAACGAAACGCCGGTGCGCTTCGTCGGCATCGCCAACCTGCGCGTCAAGGAGTGCGACCGTATCCGTGCCGTTTCGCTCGGCCTCAACGAAATCCGCGATGGTCTGGCACATGAAGAAGGCGACGACCTGATCGTGCATGCCGATCCCGCACTTGCAGGCCAGACGGTCGATGCTTCCATCGACACCTTCGCCGATCATCGCATCGCCATGAGCTTTGCGCTGGCGGCGCTGAAGATCGGCGGCATCGCCATCCAGAACCCGGCCTGCGTGGCCAAGACCTATCCCGGTTACTGGAAGGCGCTCGCCTCGCTCGGCGTCGATTACACGGAAAAGGAAAGCGCTGCCGAGCCGCAGCACTGAAGCCAATGAGGAGGGATCGCCCCGTGAAGACCATCGCCGCAAGACTTCTCGCGCTGTTCGTCTTCCTGGGCGTCGCCTTTCCGGCCCTAGCGGAGGAATTCATCCGCTCCTACCATTCCGTCGTCGAGGTGGCGGCGGATGGCAAGCTGGCGGTGACGGAAACCATCACCGCCCGCGCCGAAGGCCAGAACATCAAGCGCGGCATCTTCCGCGATTTTCCGCTTTATGCGCTGGACGCGAATAACCGCCGCACGAAGGTGGATTTCAACGTCGTTTCGGTCGAGCGCGATGGCACGCCGGAAAGCTGGCGCACCGAAAATATTGATGGCGGCATCCGGATCTATACCGGCAGCGCCGACCGTTTTCTGCCGACCGGCGAACATGTCTTCCAGATCACCTACACCACCGCCCGGCAAATCCGTTATTTCAGCGATTATGACGAGCTGACCTGGAACGTCACCGGTAATGGCTGGCAATTCCCGATGGGCGAGATTTCCGCGACCATCACTCTGCCGCAGGGCGTCAAGGCCACCGATACCGCCGTCTTCACCGGCCCGCTTGGCGCGAAGGGCAAGGATGCGCGCATTCTGAACGAAGGCAACGAGGTGTTCTTCGCCTCCACCCGCCCGTTTACGGTTGGCGAGGGCATGACGGTTGCCGTCAAGCTGCCCAAGGGTGCGATTGCCGCCCCCGATACCTCGCAGGAGGCGGGCTGGTGGCTGCGGGATAATCTCGCCATCCTGCTTTCGGGCGGCGGGCTTCTGGCTGTGCTGTTTTATTACCTGCGGGCATGGTTCGCCGTTGGCCGCGATCCGGCGAAGGGCGTGGTCGTGCCGCGCTGGGATGCGCCGGAGGGCCTTTCTCCGGCTCTCGTCAATTATGTCGACAACAGGGGTTTTTCCGGCGCTGGCTGGACGGCACTCTCTGCCTCGGCCCTTGATCTGGCGGTAAAAGGCTATGTCGTTCTGGAAGATCTGAAGAACTCCATCGTCATTCGCCGCACGGAAAAGGCAGCCGCCGCCGATCTGCCGACTGGGCAGAAGACGCTGCTTTCCTCCATCGGCGGTCCGGGCGAGACGCTCACCATCGACAAGGCCCATGGTGCGGAGGTCGAAAAGGTCGGCAAGCAGTTCCGCGCAGCGATTGAAAAAGAGCATCGGGGCAAATATTACCACAGCAATTCCGGTTATATTTTCTTCGGCATCTTCTTCAGCATCGCCCTCATCGTTGCAACACTGGTCTTCGGCGATCTGGATGAGTTTGCCATTGCCGCCGTGCTGGTCTTCGGCTTTTTCGCCTTCTTCTTCAGCATCCTGTCGATCGGCATCGGCCGGCAGTTCTCGCGCGGCGCATCTCTGAGGAAACGCATCGGCGGTATCGTCATGCTGGCCTTTGCCGGTTTCGTGGCTTTTTCAGCCATCGGCGGCATCGCCACACAAGTCCTGCTGGATGTGACGCATGACACCAAGTCGCTGGCGCTGGCGGCTATCGGTGGCATCGTGCTTACCAATGCGCTTTTCCTGTTTCTGATGGGGGCGCCCACACCGCTCGGCCGCAAGCTGATGGACGGCATCGAAGGCCTTAGAACCTATCTGACGCTGGCGGAAAAAGACCGGATGAACATGGCGGCCGCTCCCGCCATGTCGCCGCAGCATTTCGAGACGCTGTTGCCCTATGCCGTGGCGCTCGGCGTTGAAAAACCGTGGAGCCGCACCTTCGAGACCTGGCTCGCAACAGCTGCCGCAGGTGCCGCCGTGGCAAGTTATGCGCCCGGTTGGTATTTGGGCAGCAATTACGGCAGCTTCGGCGACAGGATCGGCGGCTTTTCCACCTCCATGGCGAGCACCATCGCCTCCACCATCCCACAACCCGTCAGTTCGTCCAACTCCAGCTTTTCGGGCGGTGGCGGCGGCGGCGGTTTTTCCGGCTCCGGTGGCGGCGGCGGTGGTGGCGGCGGCTGGTGAAGCCTGCCAGCGGTAATTTAACCGAATGCCTTGGTGACTTTTGCCGCGTTGCTTGCTAAGCCGACCGCAATCGTCCGACAACAGATAAAGTCCTGATCCCATGCCCGATCTTCTGCTTGAACTCCGCTCCGAGGAAATCCCCGCCCGCATGCAGCGCAAGGCGGCGGGCGATCTGAAGAAACTCGTCACCGATGCGCTTGTGGAGAGAGGGCTGACCTATGAGGGCGCGCGTGAATATTGGACGCCGCGCCGCCTGACGCTGGATATTCGCGGCCTCAACGCCCGCTCCGCCGATGTGCGCGAGGAAAAGAAAGGCCCGCGCACCGACGCCAATGAAAAGGCCATCGAGGGCTTTCTGCGCGGCGCCGGCCTCAACGATATTTCCGAGGCTCAGGTCGTTTCCGATCCGAAGAAGGGCGATTTCTACGTCGCCATCATCAACAAGCCGGGCCGCCCGGCGGAAGAGATCATCGCCGAGGTGATGCCCGGCATCATCCGCTCCTTTCCCTGGCCGAAATCCATGCGCTCCGGCCCGGCCTCCATGCCGAAGGGTTCCAGCTATGCCGGCATCGAAGGCAAGGGCTCGGAAAGCCTGCGCTGGGTGCGCCCGCTGCAATCCATCGTCTGCCTGTTCGGCCCCGAACATGACGAAACCCAGGTCATTCCTTTCGCCATCGACGGCATCGTCGCCGGCAACGTCACCTATGGCCATCGTTTCCATGCGCCCGGCCCGATCACCGTGCGCCGTTTCGAAGATTATGTTTCGAGCCTCGAAAAGGCGAAGGTCATTCTCGATGCCGAGCGCCGCAAGGATATCATCCTGCACGACGCCAAGGATCTGGCTTTCGCCAACGGTCTCGATCTGGTGGAAGACGAAGGCCTGCTAGAAGAAGTCTCCGGCCTTGTCGAATGGCCGCAGGTGCTGATGGGCACCTTCGAGGAGGACTACCTGCAGATCCCTGCGGAAATCATCCGCCTCACCATCAAGACCAACCAGAAGTGTTTCGTCACCCGCAATCAGGGTGCGGAAGAAGGCCTTTCCAACCGCTTCATCCTGATCTCGAATATCGAGGCAAGCGATGGCGGCAAGGAAATCATCCACGGCAATGGCAAGGTCGTGCGCGCCCGCCTGTCGGACGCCCGCCACTTCTGGAACCGCGACCAGGGCGACCTGCCGGATCTGGAAACGCTGAAAGATTCGGCCGCGAAATTCGGCCTCGATCTCAAGAAGCCGCTCGATCAGCGCATGGCGAAGCTCGATGCATTGAACGTCACCTTCCATGCCAAGCTCGGCACGCAGGGTGAGCGCGTCGCCCGCATCCGCGAACTGGCGAAGGCACTGGCCCCGGTTGTCGGCGCCGATGCCGATTTGGTGGACCGCGCCGTGGTGCTGGCCAAGGCTGATTTGCGCACCGAAGCCGTGGGTGAATTCCCCGAGCTTCAGGGCCTGATGGGCCGCAAATATGCGGCGCTTCAGGGCGAAAACGAAAGCGTCGCCGCCGCCATCGAAGATCACTACAAGCCGCAGGGTCCGTCTGACCGCCTGCCGGCCGACAAGGTGGCGATTACGGTCGCTCTGGCCGACAAGCTCGATACACTCGTTGGTTTCTGGGCCATCGATGAGAAGCCGACCGGTTCGAAGGACCCCTTCGCGCTGCGCCGTGCGGCGCTCGGTGTGGTGCGCATTATTCTGGAGCGGAATGTTCGGCTGCCGATAGCGGGCATTTTTGAACCATGGCTACAGCACGTTACGGAAAACGTAACTTTCGCGAAAAATCCAGATGACGTCATGTTTGAAGTTGAGGCTGATCTCTTGGCCTTCTTCCACGACCGCCTGAAAGTCTATCTCCGCGATCTCGGCGCGCGTTACGATCTGATTGACGCCGTCCTGACACCGGAATCCGACGATCTGCTGATGATCGCCCGCCGTGTCGAGGCGCTCACCGCCTTCATCACCGGTGAGGAAGGCCGAAACCTTCTGGCGGGCGCCAAGCGCGCCACCCAGCTTCTGGCCGCCGAGGAAAAGAAGGGCACCGTGGTTGCCGATGGCGTCTCTGAAGAGCTGCTGAAGCTCGACGCCGAAAAGGCGCTTTATGCGGCGATCAAGACTGCCTCTGCCGATGCCGCGAAGGCCGTCGAAGGTGAGGATTTCCGCTCGGCCATGCAGGCGCTTTCGACGCTGCGCGTCCCTGTCGACAAGTTCTTCGAGGATGTGCTCGTCAATGACGAGGATGCGGCCATCCGCGCCAACCGTCTGGCGCTGCTGAAGGCCATCCGCGAGGCGACCGGAACGGTTGCGGATTTCTCGAAGATTACGGGGTGATGGGTTTCGGGGTAGCCAGGTATGTAAGCGTGCTTGGTTCACCCCCCTCTGTCCTGCCGGGCATCTCCCCCTCAAGGGGGGAGAACGACCCGTGGCAACCTCCCAGCCACATTGAACGTTTCGGGAAGAGCGAGGAGCATGCCTCTTGCCGATCTCCCCCCTTGAGGGGGAGATGCCCGGCAGGGCAGAGGGGGGTAAGCCGCAGCCTCCATTCCCGCAGGATGACTCCCCATTGACCCACGCACCTCCCAAAATCCTCATCAGCGCCTGCCTCCTCGGCCAGCCCGTCCGCTACGACGGCAAGGGCAAATCTCTATCCCACCCTGCAATAGAGCGCTGGCGAAGCGAGGGCAGGCTGGTGACGATCTGTCCGGAGATGGCGGGTGGTATGCCCGTTCCGCGTCCACCGGCGGAAATTGAGAGGGGCGCGTCCGGTCTCGATGTGCTGGAGGGCCGCGCCCGTGTGCTGGAGGTGACCGGTGGCGATGTCACCGCGCAATTCATCGCCGGTGCGCAAAAGGCGCTGGCCTTCGCCAAGGCCAATGGCTGCACCCATGCGCTGCTGATCGATGGCAGCCCGTCCTGCGGGTCGGTCGCGATCTATGACGGTTCGTTCTCCGGCCTCAAACATCCGGGCAATGGCGTGACGGCGGCGCTGCTCGGAAAAGCCGGTATTACCGTATTTTCACCTGCCGATATCGATCGTCTCGATACGCTGACCCGCTGAAATGAGACGCCGCCAATACGGCGTTGCCTGCTTCTCAACGTTGCAAGTACTCTCTGCCGTCATCCTCCCCCTTAAGGCAAGAATCCTGAACGCAGTCTGGCCATGGATCCTGGGGTCGAGCCCGAGGATGATGCCGGATATGTGGGGAACGGTTGGAAAACCACATAAAAATGCCGGGTCTGTGCCCGGCATTTTGTTTCAATCGCATGAGACCGTTAGTGGTCACCCCGCCATACGCATCTGCTCTGCCATGCCGTGAAGCTGGTGGCCGGCGGAAACGCGGAAGCCGCGGATGAGGTTCAGCAATTCTTCGGTATCCACGGCCAGCGCTTCGGCCGAAGCCGTGGTTTCTTCCGCCATGGCGGCATTGTGCTGGGTGGCGACATCGAGCTGGTTGAGCGACGAGGAGATCGAGCGCAATGTCGTGTCCTGTTCGGCAGCCGAATGGGCGATCTTGCTGACGATCTCGTTAGCGGATTTGATCTGGTCCGAAATGCGTTTCAGCGCGTCACCGGCCTCACCGACAAGGCGCACGCCGTTTTCGACCTGGCTGGAAGAACGGGCGATCTGGTCCTTGATCTCCTTGGCAGCGGCGGCGGATTTCTGCGCCAGTTCGCGCACTTCCTGCGCCACCACGGCAAAACCCTTACCGGCTTCACCGGCACGTGCTGCCTCCACACCGGCATTCAGCGCCAGAAGGTTGGTCTGGAAGGCAATGTCGTCGATCACGCCGATGATGTTCGAAATCTGGTCGGAAGATTGCTCGATGCCGCTCATCGCTGATATCGCCTCTTCCACCACCCGGTCGCTGCGCATGGCCTCCGAGCTGACGGTGGTGACGCGCTTGGCGGCGTCGGCTGCACCCTCTGCTGTCTGGCGCACTGCAACGGTCAATTCATCCAGAGCGGCCGAAGTTTCCTCGAGGTTTGCTGCCTGCCGTTCGGTGCGCTGCGAAAGCTCGTTGGAGGCCTTGCGGATTTCCTCCTTGGAGCCGCCGATGTCGATGCTCTTGGAGTTCACCTTGGCCATGGCGGCGTCGAGATGGGTCAGGGCCTCGTTGAAATTGTCGCGCAGCGCCGCATAACGGTTGCCGAGATCGCCGCAGCGAACGGTCAGATCGCCGCCGGCGAGCTTCTCCAGCGCCTCGCCGATGGTGGTGACGACGCGCGCCTGCAATGCGGCTTCGTCGCGCTGCATGTCGAGATTGTTCTGGCGTTCCGTGTCGAGCTGTTCCTGCTGTTCTTCCTGCCGGCGCTGCATGGCGTGGCGCTCGCGCACCTTGTCCTGCAGCGAGGCGGTGGCCTTCGCCATCATGCCTACCTCGTTGGTGAGACCGGTATGGGGGATTTTGAGCGAGACATTCTCATTGGCCACTTCGCCAAGCGCACGGTGAATATCGCCAAGCGGTTTGGAAATGCCGCGGATGACGTAGAAGGCGGCGGCAAGCGCCAGGATGAAGATGGCGGCACCGATGGACAGCGCCTTCATCACTTCGCCGCGCACCTGCGCGTTCAGATCGTCGATATAGACGCCGGTCACGACCACCACCTGCCAGGGCTCGAAGGCAAGTGCGTAGGAACTCTTGGCGTAATCATTGCCTTCCATGCCGGGCTTCGGACCGTAGAAATCCGTCTGGCCGCCGCCCTTGCGACCAAGCCGCACCAGCTCGTCGCGATAAGCGAACCCCTTGCTATCAGGCTTGCCCTTGAAGTTTTCGCCGACCCGCTTGGCATCGGGATGGAACTTCATCGTCACGTCATAGTCGTACCCGAACAGATAGCCATCAGGGGTGAACCGTATGGCGCTGACGGTGGCGTAAGCCTGTTTCATGGCTTCTTCCCGCGACAGCGTTCCGGCGGTTTCCTTGTCATGGAAGGATTGCAGAATGGAAATGGCCGATTGCACCTGCGTCCGCAGCATGCCGTAGCGTTCCTCATAGATCGCATCGGTGGCGGATTTCAGCTGGTAAAACGTCGCCACGGAGAAGGCGGCCATAAGGGCCACAACGAGTACGATCAGCTGGCGGGAAATGGAGAGGTTCTTCATGGGCGCTCACAAGCGTTTGGCGTCGCGGCCTTAAAAGGTCGCGCGCTGCCGAAGTTTCGGAAATGGAAAGGGCGCCTGATGCGCGGTGAAGGGCCTGAAAAGCGAGCGTCCGCCCAGGCCTCATATTGTGCTGCATTGCACCATGAAGTCACTTAGCGGCCAAAAATTTGAATAAATATTTAATTAGCGAAAGCTTTATCAGCTTGGCTGACAGAATAACGGCCGGAAAATATATTATTCTCCGAATGGTTGCTGAGAGCTACGATAAATACAGCAATGACGCGATTATTTAACGTTTGTCAGGAAAACGCGCCGAGTGCTGCCCGTCAGTTGCCACGCAATTTGAAATCCGGGAATACGGGTGCGGTAATCGCCGAGGCGCTGGTTGGAGCTGCGGCATCATCGCCAGAGATTTCCTTGACGCCTGCGGTCGTCGTCGTCACGTCGATACCGGCAGGTGTCGAAACCGTTTCTTCCGGGTGCGCCACGGGTTCGGCATCGTCATAGGTTGCGATTGCGGTACTGGAGGTTTCCGACATCCATGCGGGATTGGTGCTGACGAAGGTAACCGGCGCACCGCCGAGCCAGGCCTCGGTGCGGATGAGTGTGCGTTTGCCATCGACTTCGCGCATTTCGGTATGTTGCGTGCCCGGCTCGATGGATGGGATGGCATAACCTTGCGCTGCCGTTTTGTCTTGTACTGGTTCGCAGCCCGTGCAGTCACGGCGAACAAAGCTACCGTTACTGACATGTACGCCATTGATATATTCGATGGAAGACGCCATGGCCGAACCGCCGGTCAGCGCGAGAATGGCTGTCAAAAGAAGACGACGCATCGAAAAACCCCCGAAATAACCGCAAAATCCGTGGCTCAGGCACGGTGCGTCATTCAATATTCGGGCAAATATTACTGGTCTTTCGTTTCCATCGGGTCAGCAAACTTGGTAAAAATTGAACGAAATATTCGCTCCATCACCGTTTGCTGCAAGTATCAGGCCTTTTCGCGGGCCACGGCCTGCCAGCCGATATCGCGGCGGCAGAAGCCATTTTCCCATTCGACCTTGTCCGTCAAAGCATAGGCGCGTGCCTGGGCCTCCGTCACGTCTTTTCCAAAAGCGGTGACGTTCAGCACACGGCCACCGGTTGCGACGAGTTTGCCGTCCTTCAATGCTGTTCCGGCATGGAAGACCTTCGCCTCTGCGCTGGCATCGGGAATATGGGCGATCGGCGTGTTCTTGTCGTAAGTGCCGGGATAACCCTTGGATGCGAGAACGACAGTCAGCGCCGCATCATCACGCCATTCCGCCTGCGCCTTGTCCAGCGTGCCGGTGGCGGTGGCGTAGAGGAGCGGCAGAAGGTCACTCTTGAGGCGCATCATCAGCACCTGGCACTCGGGATCGCCGAAGCGCACATTATATTCGATCAGCTCCGGGCCTTTGGCGGTGATCATCAGGCCGGCGAAGAACACGCCCGAGAAGGGATTGCCGTCCTTGGCCATGCCTGAAATCGTCGGCTCGATGATCTCCTTCATGGTGCGTTCCACCATGGCGGATGTCATGACGGGGGCAGGGGAATAGGCGCCCATGCCGCCGGTATTCGGGCCGGTGTCGCCGTCGCCGACGCGCTTGTGATCCTGCGCGGTGGCCAGCGCCAGCGCCGTTTTGCCATCCGAAAGGCAGAAGAAGCTGGCTTCTTCGCCATCGAGGAAGGCCTCCACCACCACTTCGGCGCCGGCCGCACCGAAAGCGCCGTCGAAACATTCGTCGATGGCGGCAAGCGCTTCCGCTTCCGTCATCGCCACGGTCACGCCCTTGCCGGCGGCAAGCCCGTCCGCCTTGATGACGATGGGCGCACCCTGTTCACGGACATAATCCCTGGCCGGCTCGGCGGCTTTGAAACGCTGGTAAGCGCCGGTCGGAATATCGTAGCGCGCGCAGAGATCCTTGGTGAAACCCTTGGAACCTTCAAGCTGGGCAGCGGCTTTCGATGGGCCGAAAGTGGCGATGCCAGCGGCACGCAGATCATCCGCCAGACCCGCCACCAGCGGCGCTTCCGGGCCGACAACGACGAAGTCGATCGCTTTTTCCTTTGCAAAGGCAATGACGGCGGCGTGGTCTTCCACGTCAAGTACAACCAGCGTTGCGTGGTCGGCGATGCCGGGATTGCCGGGTGTAGCATAAAGCTCATCGAGCAGGGGAGACTGGGCGATTTTCCACGCCAGCGCATGTTCGCGTCCGCCGGAACCGATCAACAGAACTTTCATGGTCAACACCCCTGCAAATTCGCCAGTAACCTTGTGTCAGCGGCGTTAAGGGCAGGGGGGCGAAAGGTCAAGGAGAAAGCGCCGCAAAGGCCTGTCTTTCCCTTGAAGTCAGCCTTTCCTGTGGAATCGTTGCCGCCTCTTGTTGTCACGCCACAATCAGACATTATGTTCGCCGCTCCAGACGCCACATCAGAGAACCTCATGACCGCAGATAATGCCCGCCTCGCCACGCTCATCGCCTCCGAAATCAACGCCCGCCCCGATCAGGTGAAGGCGGCGGTGGGCTTGCTGGACGAGGGCGCGACCGTTCCCTTCATCGCCCGTTACCGCAAGGAGGTGACCGGCGGCCTCGATGACACCCAGCTTCGAACGCTGGCGGAACGCCTTGTCTATCTGCGCGAACTCAATGCGCGTCGCGCCTCCATCGTCGAGACCATCAACGGTCAGGGCAAGATGACCGACGCGCTGATGGTCAAGATCATGCAGGCGGGCACCAAGGCGGAACTGGAAGACCTTTATCTGCCCTATAAGCCCAAGCGCCGCACCCGCGCCGAAATCGCCCGCGAACGCGGCCTTGGTCCGCTTGCCGAAGCCATCTGGGATAACCGCGCTGGCGATCCGGCAAAGCTTGCAGAGGCCTATATCAAGGGCGAGGTAGCGGATGTGAAGGCAGCGCTTGAAGGCGCGCGTGATATCGTGGCCGAGACCATGACGGAAAACGCCGATCTTCTCGGCCGGCTGCGCGACTATATGCGCCAGAACGCCATTTTCCGCGCCAAGGTCGTGGACGGCAAACAGGCGACCGGCGAGAAATTCTCCGATTACTTTGACCACTTCGAGCGCTGGGCAACCGTGCCGGGCCACCGGGCGCTCGCCATGCTGCGCGGCTGGAACGAGGAAGTGCTGACACTGACGATCGATGTCGATGCTGACGATCCGTCGCCGGTCAAGCCGGCCCAGCGCACCGTCGCTGCCGCCTTCGATATCCGCAATGCCGGCCCCGCCGATCAGTGGCTGATGGAAGTGGCGGGCTGGACCTGGCGCGTGAAGCTCTCCATGTCGCTGTCGCTCGATCTCATGCGTGAAGTGCGTGAGCGGGCCGAAGAAGAGGCGATCAATGTTTTCGCCCGCAATCTGAAAGATTTGCTGCTGGCTGCACCGGCGGGTTCCCGCGCCACCATGGGTCTCGATCCGGGCATCCGCACCGGCGTCAAGGTGGCCGTGGTGGATGGCACCGGCAAGCTCCTCGAGACCACGACGGTCTATCCTTTCCCGCCAAAGAACGATGTGCGCGGCACGCAGGCGGAACTCGCCTTGCTCATCCGCAAGCACAATGTCGAGCTGATCGCTATCGGCAACGGCACCGGCAGCCGCGAGACGGAAAAGCTGGTTGCCGATCTTCTGGCGCAGATGCCCGCTTCGGCTTCCGGCACAAAACCCACCAAGGTCATCGTTTCGGAAGCGGGCGCTTCGGTCTATTCCGCTTCGGAACGGGCGGCGGCGGAATTCCCCAATCTCGACGTTTCGCTGCGCGGGGCCGTCTCCATCGCCCGCCGCCTTCAGGACCCATTGGCGGAACTGGTGAAGATCGAACCGAAATCCATCGGTGTTGGCCAATATCAGCACGATGTCGATCAGGGTCGCCTCAGCCGCTCGCTTGATGCCGTCGTGGAAGATGCGGTGAATGCCGTCGGCGTTGATCTCAATACGGCCTCGTCGCCGCTTCTGGCGCGGGTGTCCGGTCTTGGCAGCTCGATTGCCGACGCCATCGTCGCCCATCGCGATCAGACCGGCCCCTTTGCCAGCCGCAAGGAGCTGCTGAAAGTGCCGCGCCTTGGCCAGCGTACCTTCGAACAATGCGCTGGCTTCCTGCGCATTCCCAATGGCAAGGAGCCGCTGGATGCGTCTTCGGTGCACCCGGAAGCCTATGGTGTGGCGAAGAAGATCGTTGCCGCCTGCGGCCGCGACCTGCGCACGCTGATGGGCGACAGCGCCACGCTGAAGGGTCTCGACCCGAAGCGCTTCATCGACGAGCAATTCGGCCTGCCGACTGTCAAAGACATCATCGCTGAACTGGAAAAACCCGGCCGCGACCCGCGCCCGAGCTTCAAGACCGCGACTTTTGCCGAAGGCGTGGACGAGATCACCGATCTGAAACCGGGCATGCTTTTGGAAGGCACAGTCACCAATGTCGCCGCCTTTGGCGCTTTCGTGGATATCGGCGTGCATCAGGATGGGCTGGTGCATGTCTCGCAGCTTGCCGACCGTTTCGTGAAGGATCCGCATGAGGTCGTCAAAGCGGGCGATGTCGTTAAGGTGCGAGTCGTTGAAGTGGATGTGAAACGCAAGCGCATCGGTCTCACCATGCGCAAGGATGGCGGTGAGGCAGCACCTCAGCCGATGCGCGAGAAAGGCAATGCCAACGCCATGCGCCACGCGACATCCAAGCCGAAAGATCGCAACGAGGGGTCGCAATCCGGTGGTGCTCTTGCCGCGGCTTTGGCTGAGGCAATGAAGAGACGCTGACCTAGGGTTGAAATGATTTTTTGCCGAAAAGCCCTGCCGGATACCCCGGCGGGGCTTTTTATTTGATGAAATCGTTCAATTTTTTTGAAATAAGACTATCTTGAAACTTGTGCCGAAAGGAATACGGTCAGCAAAATTGATAAGTGAGACTTAGCAATTGGGGGTGCCATGGCGTCGTCTCTGCATGTTCTTCTCGAAAAGATAATCAAGATCGGTGATCTTGCCGTTCACAGCCCGCAGGGCAGCCGCACATTTGGTGACGGCACTGGAAAACGGGTTGTTCTGAATTTCACCGACGAAGCTGCCATGCAGGAGATCGCCGCCGATCCTGCATTGAAACTCGCCGAAATTTATATGGAAGGCCGTATGACCATCGCCGAGGGCGATATTTACGACTTTCTGGCGCTGGTCAAAGGCAATACGCTGAGCGAGGCGTTGTCCTTTGGCATGGTCTGGCGCGGCATGGCGCGCATCATCGCCGCCCGCATCAAGATGCATCTGCCGGTCAATCACAACAAGAGCAACGTCGCCCACCACTATGATCTGAGCGCCAAGCTGTTCGACCTCTTCCTCGATGAGGACTGGCAATATTCCTGTGCCTATTTCAACCCGCCTGGTATCAGCCTTTATGAGGCGCAGGTTGCCAAAAAACGGCATATTGCTGCCAAGCTGATGACCGAGCCGGGCCAGAGCGTGCTGGAGATTGGCTCCGGTTGGGGCGGCATGGCGATGTATATCGCCGAAAGCGCCGGTGCCGATGTGACGGGCATCACGCTCAGCGAGGAACAGCTGCGTGTTTCCCGCGACCGGGCGGCAAAACGCGGTATTGCCGGCAATGTCCGTTTCGAATTGCAGGATTACCGCTACCTTCCGGCCTCGAAGAAATATGATCGTATCGTCTCCGTCGGCATGTTCGAACATGTCGGGCCGACGCATTATCGCGATTATTTCGACAAGGTGGCGGAGGTGCTCGACGATAAGGGCGTGATGGTACTGCATTCCATCGGCCAGCCCTATCCGGCACTGGCGACTAATCCCTTCATAGAAAAATATATTTTCCCCGGCGGATATATTCCCTCGCTTGCCGAAGTGCTGCCGGCGATCCAGAAGTCCGGGCTGCTGGTGAAGGATATCGAAATCCTGCCCATGCATTACGCCCATACGCTCCGGCACTGGCGTGAACGTTTCGTGGCGCGCAAGGCCGAAGCGATCGCACTTTACGACGAGCGCTTCTTCCGCATGTGGGAATTTTATCTGGCGGGGTCCGAAATGGCCTTCACCCATGAAAATTTCCATATCTTCCAGATCCAGCTCGCCAAGGATCGCGATGCCGTTCCGCATAATCGCGATTACATTGCGCAGAACGAGGCGAAGCTGCTGGAGTTTGAAAAGACCCGTTCACCGCTGGAGAAGGTGACGTTCTGACCACGGCGTGGGTGACGGGTGACCGAATTGCGGAGAGTGTTGACAAACGTCTCCGCAATCTCGGCGTCATCCTCGGGCTCGTCCCGAGGATCTATCCACGTTGCGTAAAGTCCTTCGGTTTGTAGATGCTCGGGACAGGCCCGAGCATGACGGAGGTGGGTTTTGAGGCCTTGTCACCACCCTCCGCAGGAGTCGAATTTCATCCCGCGCTGGTTAATGGAATGGAAAGACAATCCCTCTAATTCTACGGGCACCTGTCTGTATTGCGTTTCTGGGGTTCTTTCATGTTCAAGCCATCAGCGGCAGTCGCCGCCTGTGTCCTGTCGCTTTTTGCCGTGGGCAATGCCCATGCCGAAGGCTGGTTTTCCGGCGACTGGTATCTGAAGCTCGGCGGCGCCGGTTTCACTGCGCCGAAATATCAGGGCGACAACAAGAACGAATTCGGCTTCTCGCCCATTATTTCGCTCGGACGTCAGGGGCAGGGCGCGCGTTTCACCTCGCGCAATGACAGCGCCTCGATCTCGCTTCTGGATAACGGTCCGATCAGCATGGGTCTGGCCGGCAAGCTCGTATCCCCGCGTGACGAAGGCGATTCTTCCGATCTGAAGGGCATGACCCGCATCAAGCGCGGTGGCGAGCTTGGTGGTTTCGCCGAGGCCTATCCGACCGACTGGCTGCGCGTGCGCGGCGAAGTTCGTCAGGGCATCCGCAGCCACAGCGGCGTGGTTGGTGACGTCTCCGTCGATGCCTTTACCGATATCGCCCCCGGCATCCAGATTTCCGCTGGCCCGCGCGCCACATGGGTCAGCAGCAAATACAATGAGCGCTATTACGGCGTGAGCGCGGCGCAGACAGCCGCCGGCGCACCTTCGCCCTATAGCCCGGGCGGCGGCCTGCATTCCGCCGGTATCGGTGCCGCCATCACCTGGAAAGTCACCGAAAACGCCGAAGTCGGTTCCTTCGCGGAATATCGCCGTCTGACGGGCGACGCCGCCGACAGTTCGCTGGTGCGCGAGCGTGGTTCGAAGAACCAGTTCATCATCGGTGTTCAGGCAAGCTACAAATTCAATTTCTCGCTGCCCTGAGGCGACGCGAATAAGGTGATGCAAAGCCTCGCCGCGAAAGCGCTGCGGGGCTTTTTTGTGGGCGCGGCCAATGCTGAAATCCATTCCGATTCGCCCGCCAATGCTGTAGAACCATCCCATGGTTCACCACAGCGATTTGTCAGACCGCGTTTCCGACGCGCCATCCAACAACTGGGTCTATCGGATTTTGCCGAGGTCCCTCTGGCCCTATGCGCAATTGGCACGGTGGGATCGCCCCATCGGCTGGCAATTGTTGATGTGGCCGTGTTTCTGGTCCGCCGCCCTTGCGGCCAATGCCGCGACGGTGAGTGGCGGCTTTTCCTGGGGCACGCTGATCTGGCATCTGGCGCTGTTTTTCATCGGATCGGTGGCGATGCGCGGTGCGGGCTGCACCTATAATGATCTGGCCGACCACAAGATCGACATGGCCGTGGCGCGCACCCGCTCCCGTCCGTTGCCATCCGGCCGCGTAACCCGGCTGCAGGCCAAGATATTCATCGTGTTGCAGGCGCTTGCCGGATTTGTGGTGCTTTTGCAGTTCAACAGCTTCGCAATCGCGACAGGCATCTTCTCGCTGATCTTCGTAGCGATCTATCCTTTTGCCAAGCGCTTCACCAACTGGCCGCAATTTTTTCTCGGCCTTGCCTTTTCCTGGGGCGCGTTGATGGGCTGGGCCGGGCAGTTCGGCTCCATCGCCTGGCCGGTTGTCCTGCTTTATGTCGCCTCCATCGCCTGGACGATCGGTTATGATACAATCTACGCCCATCAGGACAAGGAAGACGACACGGCGGTAGGCATCGGTTCCACCGCCCTGCTGTTTGGAGAAAACACACATCGCTGGCTGGTTTTTCTTTATGGCACAGCCCTTGTCATGATTGCTCTCTCTTTCTGGGGTGCGGGTGTTAACGTCATTGCCTATAGCGGCCTTGCCGCCGCAGCCATCATGCTGTTCCGGCAGGTCTGGGTTCTGGATATCGACGACGTCGAGCAATGCCTCGTATTGTTCAAATCCAACAACCGCGTCGGTGTGATGATTTTCGCGGGCCTCATTCTGCCGCTTCTGCTGGTGTGAAGCAGCTGGAAAGCAAGATACAAAAAAGCCCGGCCGCATTACGCGCGCCGGGCTTTTGGTTTGTTTTCGCTGAAGATTATCAGCTGCGGGCGATGATTTCCTTGCCCTCGATCTTCATGCTCATGCCGAGAGAACCGGTGGAGCGGCGAACGAGGAAGCGCGGGCGGCGATCCGCGAAATAGGAATGGCGGCGGCGCGGGCGGGTATTCTGGGTGCGCACCTTGCCGAGATGTTCTTCCAGCGGGCGGGCAACGCCATCGGCTTCCACCATCAGCATGGGAATGCGGTAGGCTTCGGACCAGCTGCGCCAGTCGGCGGCGATATCGCAGAGATCGTGGGCGACCAGCAGCGGAACGCAGAGATCCGGATCATCATGGTGAAGTTCCAGCGTCACGGTCACCTGGCCGTCGCCATGGTCGATGGCGCGGGCGGCGACACCCTTGAAGGCGCGGGCTGGCAGGGCGAAAGACAAAGGCAGGCCGGAAGAGGAAAGAACCTTTCTCAGAACGGCGCCCCGTTCATCGAGCGTTACGGCGACGTCGGTCGCGCCGTTGCCTTTTCCATAGGTGACCTGTTGCGGAAAACGTGCCGGGTCGAGTCTGAGTGTGGCAACGGCCCAGTCGGGCTTCAGAACGGTCTTGGTCATGTTTAATCTACCCTTGTTTTACCTGAGAGCCGGTTTCCGGTCTTCTCATCGGGACTTTTCGTCCTCTGATGTCAGGAGATTATCCGCCGCATGTTCGAGACTGCTTAAAAATCGCGGTTAAGAAAACTTTGCATTCCCAAATGGTTAGCAAAACCCACTGTGGCATGGTTTCGTTTGCGTAAAGCGGATTGAGACAATGCGGTTTTTATCACCCCCGAAAATGTGCTCTTTCAAGCTCCGGGCAAGGAGCGTCATGCATAGTCCTGCCAAGGCTTGCCGTGCGTCCGGATGGGGCGTGTTGGGTGGATTTAATAACCGGAACCTCGATGCTCCCGAAGGGATGCGCGATGTTTCAGAGGGCATTCAGATGGTATCGACGTATCTCAGCTACGACCTCATCAACCGCGATATGAAGACGAGCATCTCTCGCGTGGCGCAGCAGGGTCTCATCGAGCGACAGACGAAATATTACAAGGAAAACATCGGCAATGTGAAAAGTGTCGATGAGTTCCTGAATAATTATCAGCTCTATTCCTACGCCATGGATGCCTTCGGTCTCGGTGAGATGACCTATGCCAAGGCCTTTATGAAGAAAGTTCTGGAAAGCGATCTGAACGACCAGAACAGCTTTGCCAACAAGCTGACGGATGAGCGCTACCGCGAATTCGCCGCATCCTTCAACTTCACGGCGTCAACGAAGACCGTCCAGACGGAGGCCCAGCTCGACAAGATGATCGGGCTTTACGGTACGTCGATATCCGATCTTGATAACAGCCTTTCGGAAGAAACGCGCTATTACAAGGCGATCATCGGCTCGGTCACCAATGTGGATCAGCTGCTGCAGAATGACAGGACCCGCGCCTATATTTTCCAGGTCTTCAGCATCGATGAGAAGACCTATACCTATGCCCATATCCGCGGATTGATGACGAGCGATATCGCCGATCCCGATAGCTACCTCAACCAGAAATTTGGTGCCGCCTATAATGACGCGGTCGAAAAGCTGGCGATGAAGGGCAATATCGAACTTCACGGGCAGGTCACGGCCCGCATCACCGCCATCGACACCTCGCTTGCTGGGACGGACCTGACGGCCGAGCAGCGCACGGCACTCGAGGCGGAAAAGGTGACGAGGCAGGATCAGCTGACACAGCTTGAAGCCGTGTTGCCGCCGAAGAGCGAGTGGGAAGCAAAGCTCGCCGCAATCACGGCGGAGCAGACGACGCTGTCCAACACCGTCACGCAATATAACAAGATGGCACAGCTTGCGGCTGCCTTCGAGTTCAAGAACGACGGCACGGTGGCCGCCGGCGGAGCGCAGAAGGCTGACAATGTCAAAGTGATGACGGATGCCTATATCGCCAGCGCGCCGCGCGTGACGCCGACGGTCGCCACCCTGAACAGGGATTATTTCGAATCGAAGATCGGCTCGATCAAGACCGTGGACGAACTGACCTCGGATGCGCGCCTTCTCAACTATATAAAGGTTGCTTTCGACCTGAACGACGTGACGATCGTGACGGCGACGATCGAGAATATTCTGACCAGCGATCTGAGCGACCCGAACAACTACATCGCGACCTTCGGCAAGAACGACAAACGCTACATCGCCATGAGAAATGCGTTCAACTTCCAGGCGGACGGAACGCTTGCCGCCGGCACGACGCCCCAGACGACGTTGCAGACCGCGACCACCACCAACGGCTACATGACCCATTATAACGACAAGGATGACGCGGCCGACGCGAATGCGCTCAAACTGTTCAAGAGCGACATAAGAAGCGTCACATCCGTCAAGGATTTTCTCGACAGCAGCGCGGTCTATAACTACGCGCTGAAGGCGGTCGGTCTCGATCCGGCCAAGGTGAATGTTGCCGATATCCGCAAGGTCCTTACCAGCGACCTGCAGGACAAGAAGAGTTACGTCTATACGCTGAAGGACGAGCGCTACGTCAAGCTGGCGGATCTTTTCAACTTCAAGTCCGACGGAAGTCTGGGGTCTCCCGTTCTGGCTCAGTCGGAAATCGAAATGCAGACCATGTCGGCCGATTATATCAAGAAGAAGTCTGCTTTCGGCACGGAGAAGGACAAGGAAGCGGCCAAGAAAGAGGCGGAGTATTTCACCGCCGAGATGCAGAAGATCAAGACGTTCAAGGAATTCCTGGCCAATGATCGCCTGACGAAATTTGCGATGGAATCGCTGGGCATCGATCCGAAAAGCGTGACAAAGGAACAGTTGGAAAAGATATTCTCTTCCAAGCTGGATGATAGCGAAAGCTACGTCAACAAGGAGATGGACCCGGTCTTCCGTCGTCTCGTCACAGCCTTCAACTTCGATACGGACGGCAATATCCTTCGCGAAGACCGCAGTTTGATCCAGACGCGGCGTGGTCTTTACGAGACGCTGGACAATTACCTGACGCAGACGCTGGAAACGCAGGCGGGTGAAGAGAATGCCGGCGTGCGCCTGGCGCTCTATTTCAAGCGCATGGCGGCAGGAACGACGTCCTATTATTCCATCCTTGCCGACACCGCGATCCAGAATTTCATCAACACCACCTTTGGTATTCCCGATGAACTCGGCAACGCCCCGGTCGATACACAGGTGGCGATGATGAAGAAATATTTCGACATCGAGGATTTTCAGGACCCGGAAAAGGTCAAGAAACTCGTCTCCCGCTTCACCATCATGTACGACAACGCACAGAACACCACCGATCCGATCATGATGCTGTTTAATGGCAGCGGCTCGGCGGGTATCAGCGGCGAGACGCTGCTGGCGGTCGCATCGCTGCGGGCGCGGTAAACGGCAGCGCGCAAACGCGTAACAGAAAGGCCGGAGCTTACCCCGGCCTTCGTATTTGTACTATCCGCTCACCACCCCGGCAGCATATGCCCGGCCCGCAGGCGCGGCATCTTCGGGTAGGTCTTCACGTCACTGTCCATCTCATCGGCAACGTTCATCGGCGAGATGTTGTCGAGGCAGGCGGTGATATGGTCGGTAATCGCATTCACCAGCGAGGGCGAGAGGCCCGGCCGCTTCATCAGGCCGATCTGCACCGGTGGCAGCGGTGGGAAACCGTCGGCAGCGCTCAGAACCTTCATACCGGTACGCAGCGCCGATTCCGGCAGGACCGAGACCGCCATGCCGGCCAGCACGGCGGCGGCGACCACCGTGGAAGACCAGCTGGTGAACAGAACCTGATAATCCCGCCCGTCGGCATCGAGCGCCGAACAGGCAAGCTGCCGCCAGTGGCAGTCGCGACGGCCGACGGCGAGCGGCACCGGCGCATCATCCTTCAGCGGATGGTTGGCGGAAGCGACCCAGCACAGCGGTTCGGTGCGAACCACATCCGAAGAGCGGGCGCGGGGATTGTGGGTGACGAGCGCAATATCCAGCTCGCCGCGCGCCATTTTTTCGGCAAGGCTGACCGAAGGTTCGCAGACGATGTAAAGCTCGACATTCGGATGAGTCTTGGCGAAACGGCCGATGATTTCAGGCATATAGCGGTCGGCATAGTCATCAGGCGTGCCGATGCGCAATGTACCTTCGAGCCGGTTGTCGTCAAAGGCGGCGATCGCCTCATTGTTGAGGCGGATGATACGGCGGGCGTAATTCATCAGCTTTTCGCCCTCCGCCGTCAGGCGGTTGCCACGCCCGTCCTTGGCGAAAAGCTGTTTGCCGATCCGCTCCTCAAGCCGCCGCATCTGCATGGAGACGGCGGATTGCGTCTTGAAAACGCGGTCGGCGGCTTTGGTGAAGCTGCCCGTATCGATGATGGCGATGAAGGTGTGCAGCTGATCTATATCGAGAGGTGCGGACATGGATGGTCATCCATCAGAATGATTGATGTCTTACATTAGAAACATTCGTTGGACTGATCAATAGTCTTGCGACATTTTGACATTCAACAAATCAACCTCAACCACGGGCCGGCGAAACGTCAGGCCCCAACCCAAGGCAGCTTCTCGCGCGTGGTGCGTCGGGGGCGGTGCCGCATCGTGCCGTTACGGAAGGATAAGTGTCATGCGCACGGCAGAACGGAGAATGGAACTGGAACTCGCAACCACAAGGCAGAGCGACACCCTGCGTCGCATCGTCGTCGGTGGTGCTTCGGCCGTGAAAACGTTTTTGCAGCGCATCTACAACCGTATCGTCGCCAATGGGCTGACCGAGCTTGACGACCGCCTTCTTGCCGATATCGGGCTGGCGCACTCGGATGTGCGGGACGCGCTTAATACCGGCCTGTTCGAAGATCCGACCGCTCATCTGACTCGCGCCGCGCGCAAGCGGGCAGTGACACGGTTCAAGACGCTGTAAGCATTGCAGCAAAAGCGGCTTCGTTCGCGCAGTTCCAGAGGGCCTCCAGCGGCTGGAACTGCTTCGAACCGAAAAGTTTTCCCCGCAGGGTGATTTGCCAATAGCCCTGCCTTTGCCCGGTGTCAGGCCCCTCGGCCGCGCCGGGCTTTTTTATGGCTTTCTTCGCTTGCTGTTACGCGGGCTCCTGACCCCATAGCGGGGTTCGGCGGGATATCTTAATACTGATATTCCTCGAACACCGGCAGCACCGAGCCGCCCCAGCGTCCGTTATAGAGCGCCAGCAGGTCGTCGGCGAGCGTGGTCTTCTTGGCCAGCACCTCGTCCAGCGATGACAGGAACACGGTCTCGTCCTGGCCTTCGCCGTTCAGCCTGTTACGGTTTTTAAGGCCGGTGCGGGAAATATCGACAACCTCGCGGGCGATACCCAGAAGCGGCTTGCCGGCTATCTCGGCACCCAGTCCCTTGACCGGCACGGCGTCGCGAAGTGCGATCACCTCTTCGAAGCTCCAGCCGGCCGTCAGTGCATCGGCAGCGTCAAGCGCTTCCTGGTTATACAGAAGGCCAACCCAGAAAGCCGGCAGTGCGCAGATGCGCCTCCAGGGGCCGCCATCGGCGCCGCGCATTTCAAGGAAACGCTTCAGGCGCACATCCGGGAAAAGGGTAGAGAGATGGTTTGTCCAGTCACCCATGGTCGGCTGCCAATCGGCGATTTCGCCTTTCAGCGCCCCATTCATGAACTGACGGAAGGTGACATGGGTGCAATCGTGATATTTGCTGTCGCGCACGATGAAATACATCGGCACATCCAGCGCCCATTCGACATAGTCCTTGAAGCCGAAATCGTCGTTGAAGGTGAAGGGCAGCACGCCGGAACGCTGATTGTCGGTGTCGCGCCAGATATCGCCACGCCAGGAAAGAAGGCCGTTTGGCTTGCTTTCGGTGAAGGGCGAAGAGGCAAACAGTGCGGTTGCCAGCGATTGCAGCTTCATGGAAACGCGCATCTTCTGACGCATATCCGCTTCGGAGGAAAAGTCGAGGTTCACCTGGATCGTACAGGTACGGTACATCATGTCGAGACCCTTGGTCCCGACCTTCGGCATATAACGCGTCATGATCGCATAGCGTGATTTCGGCATATGCGGTGTTTCGTCGTAACTCCACAGCGGGCTGCCGCCGATGCCGAGGAAACGGATACCCATCGGCTCCGCCACTTCGCGAAGGGTCGCCAGATGCTGGTTAGATTCCTTGCAGGTCTGGTGCAGGTTTTCGAGCGGCGCGCCGGAAAGTTCGAACTGGCCGCCCGGCTCGATGGAGATGGCCCCCATGCCGTGCTGTTCACCAAGCCCGATGATGTTCTCACCGTCCATGATCGGTTCCCAGCCGAGCTTTGCCTGCATGCCCTTCAGGAGGGCGGAAATGCTGGCCTCGCCGAAATAGGGAACGGGGCTATTATCCTCACGGAAGAATGCAAATTTCTCGTGCTCGGTACCGATGCGGAAATCGGCTTCAGCTTTGCAACCGCCCGCCAGATAGTCTGTAAGCTCCGTGACGGAGGAGAGGGGTGTCTGGTCGGTTGTGTCGCGTGCCATGGCTTACCTTGTTATGACGTCTCTGTTGCGGCGAGGCATATGATTGGCAGATAGAGCCGGATCGCATCCGGAGGCAAATGAATTTCTTTTAAAGATGCATCAAGCGTAATATTCCACCTCAGTTCCAGTCGCCGATGGTCGCCTGAATGACCGCCAATGCTGCGACGGCGGCCGTATCGGCCCTCAGGATACGCGGCCCGAGCGGAATGGGGGTAACGAAAGCAAGACTGCGCAGAAGGTCCCGTTCGTCCTCGGAAAACCCGCCTTCCGGGCCAACCAGCAGGGCGATTTTGCGTTCCTTGACGGATTGCAGAACCGGCAGCGGATTTTGCCCCGCATCGCCTTCGTCGCAATAGATGATGCGCCGGTCCTGTGGCCAGCTCTCCAGCATGTCTTTCAGCTTCACCGGCTCGGCGACCTCAGGCAGAGACAGTATGCCGCATTGTTCGGCGGCCTCGACGGCGTTGGCGCGCAGCTTGTCGGTGTTGTGTATTTTGCCCTGAACATGCTGCGTCATCACCGGCTGCAACAGGCCGGCACCCATCTCAACCGCCTTCTGCACCAGATAATCCATGCGGCCGACCTTCAGCGGCGCAAAGAGATAATGCAGATCCGGCGCGTCCGGCTGCGGCCGCGTCTGTTCCAGAGGGATGAGAACGATCTTCTTGCGGCTCGGAAAGGAAAGTTTCGCCCTCCATTCGCCGTCGCGGCCGTTGAACAGCAGGATTTCCGCGCCATCCGCCATACGCAGCACATTGGCGAGGTAGTTGAACTGTTCGCCCGTCGCCTCCAGTGCGATGTCCGCGGCAAGCGGGGCTTCGATAAACAGGCGTTGCATCCGGAAATTTGCGCGCATGGGATTTGGTTTCAGGTTTACAGAAAGAGGAAAGACATCAGCCAGTAGAGCAGCGCCGCAAGCGTAGCGCTTGCGGGAACGGTGACCAGCCAGGCAGCGATGATCGTCATGAAGTGGGAACGCCGGACAAGGTAGCGGCGGCGCACCTCGGAGGAATTGTCGGCAAATCGTGCAGCCCGGCGGATATCCCCGGTGCCCGCATTGACGAGTTCCTGCCGCCGGCGCGATGACTGCGTGTACCATTCACGGAAGAAACCGACGCCGAATACCGCGCCGATTGCCGTATGGGTTGTGCTGACCGGCAGGCCGAAGCGTGAGGCGACAAGAACGGTGAGCGCGGTCGCCACGGAAACGCAAAATGCGCGCATTGGATTGAGCTTGGTGATCTGTTCACCGACCAGGCGGATGAGGCGCGGGCCATAAAGCAGAATACCGCAGGAAAGGCCGAACGCGCCGACCAGCATTACCCAGAGCGGTGCGCGGGCGGACGTCTCCACCGCTTCGTTGTGCAATGCCCGCACGATGGCCACCACCGGGCCAATGGCGTTGGACACGTCATTTGCCCCGTGCGCGAAGGACATCAATCCGGCGGCGAGCACGAGCGGCCATTGGAACAGCGTTCGCAGCGACTGGTTACGGTTCTCCAGCCCTTCGGATTGTTTGCGGATGATCGGCACGCAGAGACGCCAGGCAACTAGGCCGGTCATAAGCCCGATGAGGCTGGCGTGGCCCAATGACACATGCATGAGCTGCCGCAGCCCGACCCAGATGAGATAGGCGGTAAAAACCCCCGCCATCAGGCCGATGAGAACAGGCACCCACAGCCGCGCGGATTCGATCTTGTCCTCGCGATAGATGATGCATTCCTTGATGAAGGCAAGGATGAGGACGGCGATAACCGCACTGATGAAGGGCGCAAGCACCCATGCAAAGGCAATGCTGCCGAGCGACAGCCAGTCGACTGCGCCGATGCCATAGGCCGCCATGCCGGCACCCGCAACGCCACCGACCACCGTATGGGTGGTGGAAATCGGCGCTTTGGTCCAGGTCGAGAGATTGACGAGAAGGCCGGCGGCGAGAAGCGCCGACAGCATCGCCCAGGAAAATGCGGTCCTGTCCGGAATGGTCTGGACGTTGATGATGCCGCTGGAAATGGTTTCGACCACATTGCCGCCGGTGATCAGTGCACCGGCGATCTCGCAGATGGCGGCAATGATGAGTGCTGCGGCAAGTGGCAAGGCCTTGGCGCCAACCGCAGGGCCCACATTGTTCGTTACGTCGTTCGCGCCGATATTGATCGCCATATAGGCGCCGATGGCGACGGCGGCGATGATGATGACCGAGCCGTCGGTGCCTGTGACGAAGGCACCGGCAAATATCGCCGCCAGAACAACGAACATGAACCCCGCGCCAAGGCCTGCAAGCTGCTGCGTGACGTGCAGCGTCGCCTCTTCGACACGGGTGATCTTGTCGAGATCCTTGTCGAGCGTCGGTTTCATGTTCGATGGTGGCTTTATTGCCAATTCAGACCTCGTTTGCCAGCATTCCCTCTCGTCCGGCAGTGTCGCAGGTTGAAGGCAATTTTACAGAAAGACTGTTACATCTCGCACATCTTTCCAAAATGAAAGACGATAAAAGCCATGTTGGAAAAACAAACTGCACATTGCCACGCTTCGGGCGGCGGCGCTATTTCGAATGCGCCATCCGCTTGTCGAAAGCCAGCATCAGCGCCTTCAGCTCCGGCTCATTGACCCGCCTGTTCGCTTCCTTGGGGGTGACCCATTCCAGCCTTCTGGAGTCTCTTTCGGGAAAGCTCTCCTGCATTTCCGAGACTTCGAGCAGATGCACCTGAACCCTGCACGGCACGTTGATGCCGCTGTTCAGTTTTTTCTCATATTCATAAAAGCCGAAAGGAGCCTTCTCCACCGTGCCTTTGACGCCGGCTTCCTCATAGGCTTCCTGCTCGGCCACCGCATGGGCCTTCTTGCCGCCCATCGGCCAGCCTTTGGGAATGACCCATCGTCCCGTGTCCCGGCTGGTCAGCAGCAGGACTTCCGGCTCCGGATTTTTTTTGGACAATCGATAGCACAGCGCCGCATATTGCTGTCGCGGCGGTCTGCGCAACATCAAGCCAACGTCTGTCGCCAATCGATTCAAAATCTTCAATCCGTATAAATCCTTGTTTGCCGGGTAGTGATAATTGCTAATATAGATATGCTGGATGTTCCGCCAATCCCCCTTCATCCATAACCCACTATTGTCTTCACGCTGATGAAGATCAGGGGGGCAGATGGAGGCGAACGGAAGCTCGCCGGGGTGTTCCCGGTTCAACAGCCGATTGCGGAATTCCGTATCTGTCTGCTTTCAGGTCATTCGGAACGCAAACCGTTCAAGGGTTACGGCCGGAATTGCGCTGGCCCCATATCCAGTCCCCAATGTCGGAGACCTTCAATCACACCATCCGCTTCAGTCGCGCCCGAGAGGTAAAATCGGCCATTGCTGTTCGCCATGGAAACAAGTTCCGGCAAGGCATTGCCAACGATCACGCCGCGAACGTCATTTAACTCGAACATCGCCCGATCATTGCCAGTATCGCCCGCGACGACCGATTCGTCGAGGCCGATATGCAGTTGTCCACATAACCATGCCAATGCGGCACCCTTGTCGGCGGCCTTTGGCAATATGTCGAGGTCACGACCGCTGGAATAGACGATGCGGGCATCGATCTTAGCCGCCAGCAGCGCTGCTTCGATATCGGCAAGCGCCTTCTCATCGGCATCATGCAGGAACCAGCTGGATTTGAGGCCGTGCTGATATCGCTCCTCCTGCATCGTTACATCAGGCAGGCGTCCCATGACATCGGCAATCCTCCTCGGGTCGAAGCCGGTGCCGAGTGAGTGCCTGTAGGCGCTTTCCAGCTCGCCGCGCTCCTTCGCGTGCAGCATGGTTCCGACGCCGCCGATGATATAATCGGGCCGCGGCAGTGGCACCTCTTCCAACAGCGCAAGCTGGTCATCGACCAGCCTGCCGCTATTGAAGACCAGAACCGGACGATGCTCGTCCGGCAATGATTGCCAAAAATCGCGGAACCGACGCGTGGCATCGTTGTTGCCGACGACAGTTCCGTCGAGATCGGTGGAAAAAAGGCGAAGCGGTCTCAATCGCCGTCATTCCACGGTTCGGCCCAGTCCGCTTCTTCCAGAACCGGCATCATGGTCCTGCCTTCTACAAGCGCCAGCAATTGCTGCGCGATGCCCGTCCATGTGAACAGGCTGCGCGCCTTGTGCGCGCCCATACGCGAAAGCCGCCCGTAAAGCCGCTCATGCTTGAACGGTTTCATCATGGTTATGCCGAGGTCTTCCTTGTCGAAAGGATCGGCAAACAGCGCATGGCGGCCATAACTGACGGCCCGGAACAACCCGCCATGGATGGTAACGACGGTGGGTGTGCCGCTCGCCATCGCTTCGATCGCCGTCATGCCGAAAGGTTCGTAACGGCTGGAAAGCACGAAGAGATCGGCGGCGCGGTATATATCCGGCAGATCCTCATCCGCGACGTAACCGGAAAATGCCACCTTGTCTTCCAGACCGAGCGTTTTTACCCGGTCCTTCAACTGGTTGAGAATGGTGGTCTCCTGCTCGTCCATATTCTCGCCGCCGACGGCCAGATGCAGGCGGGCTTCCGGCTCGCGCTCCGCCAAAACGGAGAAACCATCGATCAGCAGATCATAACCCTTGTTGGTGGCAAGCCGCCCCAGCGCCAGCACCACCTTGCCTTCGAAACCGAAACGCTGACGGATCATCTGCCGCGTTGCATCCGAAACCGGGAAGAAGCGATTATCGTCATAACCCGGCGGGATCATGTGGATGTGTTTGCGCTTTTGCCCGTAATCTTCGATCAGCACGTCAAGCTGCACCGGCGTCGTGGCAATCACCATGTCGCAGCTGCGATAGATGATCAGCTCGTGCTGGATACGCTCCTTGAAATTGAATTCCAGTTCGAACGTATCGGCCTTTTCCGGATAGTCGGTCTCCATCTGGCGTTTTTTCCAGATACCGAGCGAATGCGGCGTGTGCAGATGCGGGATTTTCAACGCTTCGGACAGCCGCTGTCCGGCCACGCCGGCATCCCAGTAATGGCTGTTGATGAAAGAATAATTCAGGTCGTTCTTCTTGATGAAACGCAGCGCATTTTCGCACCATTCCATCAGGTGGCGATGCAGATATTCCTTGGGAATGAAATCGCGCCCGCCACAGGGAATGCGCACCACACGCACGCGCTCGTCAACCTCGTCAAATTCCGGCTGGTCTTCGAAGCGGCGGGTATACAGATCGACAGTATAGCCGAGCTGGCCGAGTTTGCGTGCAAGCTCAAGCACATAAACCACCTGTCCACCGGTGTCGGCAGCGCCCAGCGGCGGGTGCGCGGCGACATAGCCATGCGTCGATATGAGAGCTATCCGCGGATAGCGTTCAGTTTCGCTCGTGGTCGTCATGGGTCCCATCTTGGTAAATTTTTCCAATTAACCCGATTAAAAGACCAAAGAGCACAAAAGGTTCCATAAAAACCTGAATAAAATAGGTGCCGTATTTCGCCGGATGGCGTTTTCAGGTGCTGCGCTGCTGTTGTCTCAGGCGGGAAATCCGGTCCCATTCGCGCGCCTGATGCGCCCGGAATGTCGTTTCCACGATGAAGTCGATATGAGCCTCGGCCGCAGCCCTTGCCGCCGCCGGATCCCCGCTCGCGATGGCGTCATGGATCGCGATATGCTGTCTCAGCACCTCGTCATGGGCGCCCGCGACGGTGAAGATGAGATGGCGGTTATAAAAGATGTCATCGCTCAAAAGCCGGTAACATGACCGCAATGTGTGCATCAGCACGATATTATGCGCCGCTTCGCCAATGGCATTGTGAAATTCCACATCGCCCGAAAGCTCCTCTTCGAAACGGCCCGCCTCATGCGCCTCGCGCATTTTCTCAACGATGGCGGCGAGGTTGCGCCTGTCCGGCTCCGTCGCCCGCTGTGCGGCAAGTTCGGCTGTCATGCCTTCGATATAACGGCGATATTCGAGGAAATCCCGGGTCGCCCGGCTATGACGGGTGATGAGCGCGCTCAGGGGATCGGAAAAGACCGGGCCGACAATATCCGCGACATAGGTGCCGCCACCATGCCGGCTGATGAGAAGGCCACGGGTCTCAAGCTCCTTCAGCGCTTCCCGAAGGATCGGCCGCGAGACATCCAGCTTTTGCGCCAGTTCGCGCTCGCCGGGCAGCCGGTCGCCATCCCGCAATATGCCGTCGAGGATCAATTCCTCGAAGCGTAAGATCACCTCCTGTGATGTGCGGCTGTGCTCGATGCGCGCAAAAAGCGTTTCGTCCATCGCAGAAGTCTCCGGCGAAATCCCGCCCCGTATTTGATGTGGAGCAAACTATCAGCGAAGCGTCGCACTGGTCAAATATTCTATCCAGTTCTCCGCCAGGCTGTGCCATGCCTGCGGCAACACGACATCTGCCTTTTGAAACTGGCTTTTGTTAAAGCAGCGGCAGGACAGGGTGACGATGGTGGATTTTTCCGCCGGTTGGATCAAAACAATGACAGCGGCTTCGATTGTGGTGTTTTCATCGCCATTGATGCTTTAGAAAACCGGCGGAAACAGGCGGGGACGGTATCGCATGGCCAAGGGTAGATTTGCTTTCGCAAGCGCGCCGGAAAGGTCGCTGGCGCTCGGGGAGGTTCATGCGCGGCCGACGGTGCTTCTCGCCCCGTCGCGCATCATCGTCCAGCTTGCCTTCATGATGGATGGCGGCTCGGCGGTACATCACTCGGTCATCGCGGAAATGTCGCGCGGCCGCGGTGTTGCGCCGCCGGAACGCGACGCCCGCCACCATGCCATGCCCTGGGGGCAGGGGACCTTGCGCTGGGAGCGGCACACGGAATTCTCGACCTGGTTCTGGGATGGCCCCGCGCCGGAAAAATTCGGCGGCGAGATTGCCGGGGATCCCTTCGGCGACGGCTTTTCGCCACCCGGCTCGCTGATCTCGGGCGTGCGGCTGGAAATCCGCCCGGAGAATGGTGTGGCGTCTCAGGCGGAGGCGATCTTCGAACCGACCAGCCTCTGTCACAGCGACGTGCGCGACGGGCAGGCGGCGATCCTCACCGATTTCCGGCAGGATCGCGACGGGCTGACGCAGATATTGGTAATCGATCGCGGCTTGAGCGATTACAGCCGCGGCGCGCTGGTGCAGCGGCTTCTCGATATCGAGACCTATCGCACCCTTGCCATGCTCGGCCTGCCGATGGCGCAGACGCTCTCGCCGGAAATCCGCCGCATCGAGGATGGTCTGACGGGCATCACCCAGCGCATGAAAAACGGCGCGCGCGACGAGGCCGATGCGCTGCTGGCGGAAATGACTCGGCTTGCGGCGGAACTGGAAGCCAATGCCGCGCTCAGCCTCTATCGTTTCGGCGCCAGCCGCGCCTATGACGGCATCGTGCGCGAACGCATCCGGGCGCTTGCGGAAACCCCGGTGCAGGGCCATGAGACCATGGGCAGCTTTCTGGAGCGGCGCATGGCGCCCGCCATGCGCACCTGCCAGTCGGTTGAGGAGCGGCAGGCCAACCTCTCGCGCAAGCTCTACCGCGCCACGGCGCTCGTCAGAAGCTGGATCGATGTGGAACTGGAACGGCAGAATACGGTGCTGCTCAATACCATGAACAAACGCGCCGCCATGCAGCTTCGCCTGCAGCAGACCGTGGAAGGCCTGTCGGTTGCTGCCATCTCCTATTATGTCGTCGGGTTGATCGGTTATCTCACCAAGGCGATCAGCCACGACGTTCTGCCGGTCGATCCCGCCGTCGTTACCGGTCTCTCCGTTCCGCTCGCCGTACTCGGCGTGTGGTGGGTGGTGCGCCGCATCCGCCGTTCCCATGCAGAGGGCGGGCACTGAGGGCCAAGTTTCCCTCATTCCTGTGCTTGTCACAGGAATCCAGCCGACGCGCGTCTGGACGGCGAAAAGAGTCCTTTCAGCCCAAGGACTTGGGCTGGCTGGATCCCTGTGACAAGCACAGGGCTGAGGGAGGCGGCGGCCCCCTCAGCCCTGCTCCCAATAGGGTGAAGGGCCATAGAGCCCGGCCAGATAATCGATGAACAGCCGCACTTTCGCGGGCAGGAACTGCCGGCTCGGATAAACCGCTGATAGCGTGACGTTGCGCGACCCCTCGTAGCCGGGCAGAACCTGCACCAGTTTGCCGGCGCGCAATTCATGGCCGATATCCCAGGTGGAACGCAGCGCAATGCCAAGCCCTGATATCACCGCCTCGCGGATCACCTCACTGGAATTGGTGATGAGCATGCCTTCCGGGCGGATGCTCATCGCACCGCCCGGTCCTTCCAGCCGCCAGACATCGTTATTATGGGCCGGCAGGCAGCGGTGCTTTTTCAGATCCTCGATTGTATCAGGCATACCATGGGCCGCGACATATTCCGCCGAAGCGCAAAGCACGCGGCGCACCGGCGCCAGCCTTCGGGCCACGAGGCTGGAGGAATTGAGATCGGCAATGCGGATGGCCAGATCGTAACCGCCTTCAATGATATCGATGAATTCGTCGCTCAGCACCAGATTGACTGAAAGGTCCGGGTGTCGCTCCATGAAAGCCTTGAGATGCGGCGCGATGTGCATGCGCCCGAAGGAGGTGGGGGCGGAAATCTTCAGCGTACCGTTGACGGTGTTGGCGCGGCCGGACACGAAATCCTCGGCCTCTTCCAGCCCTTCCAGCACGGCAAGCACCCGCTCGTAAAATCCCTGTCCGGCCTCGGTCAGCGAAATTTGCCGCGTGGTGCGCTGGAAAAGCCGCGCGCCGAGCTTTTCTTCCAGCCGCTTGATGCGCTTGGAAATGACGGCGGGCGAATAACCAAGCTCCTTGGCGGCCAGCGACATGCTGCCGGAGGCGACAACGCTTGCAAAGACTTCCAGATCACCCAGATTTGTCACAGTTGCCCTCGATTATTTCCGGAATGGAAAAAATCCATAACATTTGATTGCGCTGTTTCAAAGTGGTAAAGAAAGAATACCAGTTGGCAGGATATGCATGGAGGAGGGGGCGGTGACGCAGCCGATCAAGTTTCTGGAGCCGCGTGCGAAGGTCGTCGCAAGCCGTGACCGCATCATAGCCGATCTGAAGGATATCTTGCCGGAAGACTGTCTTGTGCACGAACCGCGCGAACTCGTGCCTTTCGAAACCGATGCATTCGTTTCCTATCGCCGTCTGCCGCTGGCCGTCGCACTGCCGAAGACGACGGAGCAGGTGGCAGCAGCGATGAAATATTGTCATCGCTACGGCATTCCGGTCGTACCGCGCGGCGCCGGCACCTCGCTGTCTGGTGGCGCGATCCCGCAGGAGGATGCGGTGGTGATCGGCCTTTCGAAAATGGCCTCGATCCTCGAACTCGATTTTTACAATCGCACCGCACGGGTGCAGGCGGGCGTCACCAATCTCTCCATCTCGGATGCGGCCGGTGCGGAAGGCTTCTTTTATGCGCCGGACCCAAGCTCGCAGCTTGCCTGCACCATCGGCGGCAATATCGGCATGAATTCCGGCGGCGCGCATTGCCTGAAATATGGCGTAACCACCAATAATCTGCTCGGCGTGAAAATGGTGCTGGTGGATGGCACGGTGCTCGAACTGGGCGGCAAGCACCTCGACGCCGCCGGTTATGATCTGCTCGCTCTCGTCTGCGGCTCGGAAGGCCAGCTCGGCATCGTCACCGAAGCGACGGTGCGGTTGATCGCCAAGCCGGAAGGCGCGCGACCGGTGCTGTTCGGCTTCGAGACATCCGAGGAGGCTGGCTCCTGCGTCGCCGATATCATCGGGGCCGGCATTATCCCTGTTGCCATCGAATTCATGGACAAGCCGGCCATCGAGATCTGCGAGGCCTTCGCCAAGGCGGGATATCCGCTGGATGTCGGCGCGCTTTTGATTGTCGAGGTCGAAGGCTCGGAGGCGGAAATGGACGCCATGCTGGCTGATATCGTCACCATCGCCAAAAAACATGGCGTGAAGACCGTGAAGGAATGCCAGTCGGCCATGGAGGCGGCGGCGATCTGGAAAGGCCGCAAATCCGCCTTCGGCGCCACGGGCCGTATTGCGGATTATATCTGTATGGATGGCACGGTGCCGCTTTCGCAGCTTTCTTACGTGCTGAAAAAGACGAGCGAGATTACCGACCGGCTGGGCCTGCGCGTCGCCAATGTCTTCCATGCCGGCGATGGCAACATGCACCCGCTCATCCTGTTCAACGCCAACGACCCTGATGACGCGGCCCGCGCCGAAGAGGCGGGCAATGAAATCCTGAAGCTCTGCGTCGATGCCGGCGGCTGTTTAACCGGCGAGCACGGTGTCGGCATCGAAAAACGCGATTTGATGCGCCACCAGTATGGCGAGGCCGATCTTGCCCAGCAGATGGCGGTGAGAGCGGCTTTTGATGAGGGGTGGTTGATGAACCCGTCGAAGGTATTTCCGTTGGAGGGGAGGGGATGATGGGTGTGGATTTTGTGACGATGATGGGTGTGGCTTACCCCCCTCTGCCCTGCCGGGCATCTCCCCCTCAAGGGGGGAGATCGACTCGCGGCGATTTCCCACTCAGTTCTCGAACGGTGCAATTGAAACGATGTGCCAGCCTCTTGCCGATCTCCCCCCTTGAGGGGGAGATGCCCGGCAGGGCAGAGGGGGGTATCTCTCGATCGGAGCGCAACCTCTCCTGCGCAAACGTCGCTATCCCATGCCCGGAGTTCGCCGCCCCATGCTGACCCCATACGCAGAAACTCAGGCCGCCGATATCATCCGCGACCACGCAACCCGAAAAGCCGCGCTGAAAATCATCGGCGGCAACACCCGCTCCGGTTTCGGCAACGTGGCGGCGGCAGACTCCACGCTCTCTTCCCGTGCGATGAACGGTATCGTCTCTTACGTTCCCGCCGAAATGGTCATGACCGTAAAGGCCGGCACCCCGCTCGCCACCGTCGAAGCCGCCCTTGCTGAAAACCGCCAGATGATGGCCTTCGAGCCGATGGACCATCGCCCGATCATGGGTACCAAAGGCGAGCCGACCATCGGTGGCGTCTTTGCCGCCAATGTTTCCGGGCCGCGGCGGTATGTAGCGGGCGCGGCGCGCGATAGCCTGCTCGGCATCCGCTTCGTCAACGGCAATGGCGAGATCATCAAGGCTGGCGGCCGGGTGATGAAGAATGTCACCGGTCTCGATCTGTCGAAATTCCTCGCCGGCTCCTTCGGCACGCTTGGTTTCCTCACCGAAGTCACATTCCGCGTGCTGCCGAAACCGCCGGCTGAAAAAACAGTGGTCGTGTCCGGTCTGGATGACGAGGCGGCGACACGCATCATGGCGGCGGCGATGGCGATGAGCGTCGAAGTATCCGGCGCGGCGCATCTGCCGGAAAGCGTTCGCTCGCGCTTTATCGAAGGTAGCCTGCCGGAAGGCCCAGCGACGATCCTGCGGCTGGAAGGGCTTGCCGCATCGGTGGAAGCGCGCGTCCGCAAGCTTCTGTCGGTAATGGACCGGGTCGGGCCATGGGCGCTGCTGGAGAAAGAAGAGAGCGGCCTTCTATGGCGACAGGTGCGTGATGTCGCGCCCTATGCCGGGCAGAATACCAAGCCGCTCTGGAAAGTTTCCGTCGCGCCCGCCGCGGGCCACCGGCTTGTCGCGGCGCTGCGCATGGAAGCAGGCATTGATGCCTTTTACGACTGGCAGGGCGGCCTTGTCTGGATGCAGATGGAGGCCGACCCCGAGGCGGATTTGCTGCGCGGCGCGATCCGGGCACTCGGCGGCGGCCACGCAACTTTGGTGAGGGCAAGTGATGCGGCGCGCGCCACTGTCGCTGCCTTCGAACCGCGCTCGGCGGCGGAAGCGCTGCTTTCTGCACGTATCAGGGAGAAGCTCGATCCGGCGGGCATCTTCAATCCCGGCAAGATGGCCGCAGCGATGGAAAGGGCCGTCTGAACCATGCAAACATCCTTCACGCCCGAGCAGCTGGCCGATCCGCATGTGGCGGAATCCGAAAAAATCCTGCGCAAATGTGTGCATTGCGGTTTCTGCACCGCCACCTGTCCCACCTATGTCACGCTCGGCAACGAGCTGGACAGCCCGCGTGGCCGCATCTACCTCATCAAGGACATGCTGGAAAACAGTCGCCCGGCTGACCGTGAGGTCGTCACCCATATCGATCGCTGTCTCTCCTGCCTTGCCTGCACCACCACCTGTCCCTCCGGCGTGGATTACATGCATCTGGTCGATCATGCCCGCGCCCATATCGAACAGACCTATAAACGCCCCTTCATGGATCGGCTGTTCCGCAATCTTCTGGTTGCCGTCCTGCCCCATCCCACGGGTTTTCGGCTGGCCCTGCATCTGGCACGGCTGGCGCGGCCCTTCTCCGGCCTGCTTGCCAGGGTTCCGGCGCTGAAACCGCTGCAATCCATGCTCGCTCTTGCACCCGCCGCCGTGCCTGCAGCCTCCGCTTCCGCCCGTCCGGGTGACCGGCCGGCCGAAGGCGAAAAACGCGGGCGTGTCGCCATTCTCACCGGCTGCGCCCAGCCAGTGCTCGACCCTGGTATCAACGAGGCGACGCTGCGCCTGCTTGCGCGGCTCGGCATCGAGGTCGTGGTGCCGAAGGGGGAGGGCTGCTGCGGTTCTCTGGTGCATCACATGGGTCGGGAGGAAGAGGCGCTCGCCTCGGCACGCCGCAATGTCGATGTCTGGACACGGGAGATGGAGAATGACGGCCTCGACGCCATCATCATCACCGCTTCCGGCTGCGGCACCACCATCAAGGATTATGGTCATATGCTGCGGCTTGATCCGGCCTATGCGGAAAAAGCCGCGCGGGTCTCGGCGTTTGCAAAGGATATCACCGAATATCTCGCCACCCTCGATCTGCCGCAAAAGCCAAACCAGGGCCTGACGGTCGCTTATCATTCCGCCTGCTCCATGCAGCACGGCCAGAAAATCACGCTCGCCCCGAAACAGCTGCTGAAGGCGGCGGGTTTTACCGTGCGCGATCCGGCGGAAGGGCACCTCTGCTGCGGCTCAGCCGGAACCTACAATATTCTGCAGCCGGAAATTTCCGCCAAGCTCAAGGCGCGCAAGGTCAAGAATATCGAAGCCACAAGGGCGGATGTCATCGCCACCGGCAATATTGGCTGCATCACGCAGATCGGAACCGGCACTGATATGCCGATCCTGCACACGGTGGAGCTCTTGGACTGGGCCTATGGTGGGCCGAAACCGGCGCGGCTCTCGGTTTAGAGTCTGCCAGGGAAAAGTGGAACCCGGTTTTCCCGAAAAGATAAACGAATCTAGAGTCTGGAGGTATTCCGATTTCGCACGACACGAGACAGCTCTCCCGCTCGCGTCTCTCCGTCACGGCGGCCATGACCACTATTGTCCGGTTCAGATTTTCATGCACGCGTCCGCCGTCGGAAAGTCGGTGGTGACGGGCATAGACCTCTCTGCGTCATCCTCGGGCTTGTCCCGAGGATCTAAACACGTCGAATAAAATCAACACGTTGGCAGATCCTCGGGACAAGCCCGAGGATGACGTCAGTGCGATTGGCTCGGTTAGCGTTCCTATTTAACGTCACGGCCAAAATGACGGAAAAAGAGAGCGTCTTCCAACCGGCAGGCTTTGCACCACATGTTTTAGAACTTATACGCCACGCCGAAATTCACCGCATTGGTGATGATATCGGTCTTTAACGAGGCGCCATTGTCGATATCCACGTCGATAAAGGAATAGGTGCCCTTATATTCCACGAAGGTCGACCAGTTGTCCGTGATGCGGTAGCTGAGGCCGGCCTGTGCCTGCAGGGTGGCGCCGCCGAACTGGTATTCGAAGGTTTTCCCCGACGGACGGTTCACCTCCACATGCGGCACGTTGATGCCGACGCCGGCGCCCACATAAGGGGTGATCGGCAGGGATTCGAGCGGAAAGCGGTAGAGCGCGTTCAGCGTCAGAAGGTTCAGGCCGTCGGTGAATTCGAAATGCGACCAGCCGGAGCGTGCAAGCGTCTGGTCGTCGGCATAGACCTTGTCATGGGTGAAATCGAGCGAGATACCAAAATTGTTGAGCCGGCCCTCTTCGAACCAGTAGGTGCCGCGCACGCCCCAATAGGGAGGGCTGGAAAATGATTTGCCTTCCCATCCGGCCCGGAAGTCCGGTCCGTCGGAAACCGTCACATCGCTATGCGGGGCGCTTTGCCAGCCGCCATAACCGGAAATTTCAAATTCACCTGCAATCGCGGCAGAGAAGGAAACGCCGCTGAGGAGCAGGGCGCAGACAAAAGAAGCATGGCGCGGCATGGAGAGAATCCAGGTTGATATCAGAAATCCACCAAACCGTTTTTTGATAACATTTGAATGACAGAAACGAAAAACGGGCGGTCAGTTGACCACCCGTTTTAAGGCCGTTCCGTCATCCCCCTGAGAGAGGTCCGGCGCCTGGCGTCCCCCGCCAAGTCTCGTGGAATGCTTCGTTCGATTGAATTGGCCTGGAGTGTACCGCTGAAAGGCGGCAATTCAAGCGGATACGCCGCCACGCCGGCCCTGCAGCGGCCGGAATGGCGCAACCGTTGCCGTCATATCACAATGACCCGCGTTCCGACGTTTACGCGCTCATAAAGATCGGTGACATCCTCGTTGCGCATGCGGATGCAGCCGGAGGAATTGTTGCTGCCGATCGTCCATGGCTGGTTGGTGCCGTGGATGCGGTAAAGCGTGGAACCGAGATACATGGCGCGCGCGCCCATCGGGTTGGCCGGCCCGCCTTCCATGAAGGCCGGCAGGTAATGTCCCTTCGCCGCCTCGCGGCTGATCATTTCCTTCGGCGGGGTCCAGCTCGGCCATTCGGCCTTGCGGGTCACCTTGTGTGTCCCGGCCCATTCGAAGCCGGGTTTGCCGACGCCAACGCCATAACGCCGTGCCTTGCCATCGGCGAGCACGAGATAGAGAAAGCGGTTCGGCGTATCGATGACGATGGTGCCGGGTTTTTCATTGGTCTGATAGGTGACGATCTGCGGCAGGAATTGCGGCGCGATCTGCGTGCGCACCGGCGCGTTGGGTCGCACGGCGGCATTCTGCACCCGTGCCGGGCGCTGTGATGTGACGCCGGAGCTGGGGCGCTGCGGCATGGCGGCCTGACGCTGCTGGAAGAATGGCTGGCGTGCGGCAGGCGCGCGCGGATAAACCACCGGGCGCACATTGCCACGGCCACCCAGCTGCGTGACCCATGGGGCGGAAAGGTCCGGGCTGACGACGATCGGCGGGCGCTCGCGGTAACGCTCATTGGCCATGGCGGCCGGGACAGTGAGGGTGGAAACGAGGCTCAGCGCCAGAAAAACGGACTTCATCGTCATCGGGTGGACTCTCTCTGCGGTATGCCGCAACAATGGAAATGGCGGGGAATATTGTCCCGCATTGCCGGACACGTTCGCACCTCGACGCCAGCGAATCGTAAATGGCTGTTCATTAAAAAGCCCTTGATTAGGGAAAGCTGGATTTAAGGTTAGTGCCCGGTTTTGAAACGTGGTGAATAAGTGGTAAGTGCGCAGGTTCCACCGGTTACGCGCGGGAGCGGAAAAGGGTTGTTGCGGAATGAGCGAAGCGGGACTTGAAACCGGTGCGGATGGCCGTGTGCGGTGTTTCTGGCAGCAGGGGCTGGAGGATTACAGCCGTTATCACGATGAGGAATGGGGTTATCCCGTCACCGACGATCGCCGGCTGTTCGAGAAGATCTGCCTGGAAGGGTTCCAGTCCGGCCTTTCCTGGCTGACGGTTCTGCGCAAGCGCGAAGCTTTCCGGCTTGCCTTCGCCAATTTCGAATTCGAAAAGGTGGCTGAGTTCGGCGATGCCGATATTGAGCGCTGCGTTGTGGACAAGGGCATCATCCGTCATCGCGGCAAGATCGTTTCGACCATCAACAATGCCCGCCGTGCTTTGGAACTGCGAGACGAATTCGGCTCGCTCGCCCGATATTTCTGGGGTTTCGAACCCGCCGCCGCAGAAAGGCCGCAAAGGCTGGACTATGCGACGTTAAGGGCCAACCCCACCAGCGCCGCCTCCATCCGTCTTTCGAAGGATCTGAAGAAGCGGGGCTGGAGTTTCGTCGGCCCGACGACCGTCTATGCATTCATGCAGGCCATGGGTATGGTCAATGACCATATCGAAGGCTGCCATTGCCGCCAGCCGATCGAGGTCATGCGGCGGGAGTTCATACGTCCATGAAGGCAACTTCCCTTCTTCTGGCTTTCACCATGACTGTGGCCGCCGTGCCGCATCCGTCATTCGCGGAAAGCCGCAATGTTGACGGTATCTGGCTCGATGACGGCGAAACGCTGAAGCAAGTGGCCCTGCCGCCTGCCGGACCGCTGAAGCTGGATGGCTGGACCCGGCGCGGGCGTGGTGATGTCTACCGCCTGAAAGTAAAGGCCGGGCAGACGGTGAAGATCGAACTTGCCGCCTCCAGTGAATTCGTCCTGATGGCGGTCTTTGATTTTTCGACGCCGGATGAGGACGCGATCTTCTTCAGCGATTCCGGCGGCAAGGTCGCGACGCTGACGCCGAAGGCGGATACCGAATGGCTGATCCGCCCGACACTCATTCTGGGGTCGCCGCGCCGTGGCCTCGGCGCGCATTACACGTTGACGGTCAGCACCGGGACATAACGGCGCGCCCTCAGGCCGCCTGTGTCAGCACGATCAGGCCGAAACTCAGAACACCCAGCAGCACCAGCGACAGGCTGGCGGCGAGAATGACCTTGCCACCGGCATGGCGAAGGCTGCGGATATCGACCGAAAGCCCCAGCGCCGCCATCGACATGATGGTGAGGATATTGGACAGCGAGGCGACGGGGGAAAGCAGAACTTCGGGGATGAGGCCGAATGAGCGGGCCATGATCATCAGCACAAAGCCGATGATGAACCACGGAACCATCTGCTGCAACTTCAGACGTCCCTTGCCGGACTGGCCATGGATGACGGAAAGCGTGGCGATCACAGGCCCCAGCATCAGCACACGGATGAGCTTGACGATGGTGCCGGTCTGCACGGCCACGGCTCCAAGCGGCGCGGTGGCGGCCAGAACCTGCGGCACGGCATAGACAGTGAGACCAGCGAAGATGCCATATTGGGTGGCGTCGAGGCCGAGGAGCTGCGGCAGGAACGGCATCAAAAGCACGGCGGCGACGCCGAGAACCGCGGTGAAGGCAATCGAGGCGGCAACATCTTCCGGCTTGGCGCCAATGGCGGGCGCAGCGGCCGCAATGGCGGAGTTGCCGCAGATGGAATTGCCGCAGGCAATCAGCGTTGCAAGCTTGGGCGGCAGCCCCAGCATCCGCCCGGCGGCATAGCTGACGATTAGCGACAATGCGACGATCAGCGCGATGCCGCCGATCAGCAGCCCGCCGGCGCCCTTGAGAATGGCAAGGCTGAGGGACGCACCGAGAAGCGCCACGGCGATTTCGAGCAGGGTCTTGGCGCTGAATTTGATGCCGGCCGAAGCGACAGCCGGCAGCGACACCAGCGACCGTAGGATCGTGCCGATCAGAATGGCAAGCACGAGATCACCAAGCCATGCATGGCCGGCAAGCCGCACCTGAAAGCGCTCGGCCAGAATGGCGGCGCAGCTGACGGCGGCGCAGAGCAGGATGCCCGGCAGAAGCGGGGTGAGCCAGCGAAGGGAAAACTGAAAGGGATAGGTGAGGGTGCGATGCTGTGCCATGGTCAGACAATGCCGTAGCCGCCTGTTTTATTCTATCAAATAATATGGCATATATTATTCGATAAAATCGAATGAAGCATCATGACCTTTGAACAACTCCGCATCTTCATCGCCGTCGCCGAACGGGAGCATCTGACGAGGGCCGCCGAAGCCATCGGTCTGACAGCTTCCGCCGTCAGCTCTGCCATCAAGAATCTCGAGGCCTTTTATAATGTCGAGCTGTTCCATCGTGTCGGCCGCAACATCGAGCTGACCGAAAGCGGCCGGGTATTTCTGGGCGAAGCAAAGGCGACCTTGGCGCGTGTGCGCAATGCCGAATTGATTCTTTCTGAAATGGGTGGGCTGACGCGCGGCGAAATCACCGTCTGCGCCAGCCAGACCATTGCAAGCTACTGGCTGCCGCCGATCCTGATGCAATTCAAGAAGCTTTATCCCGGCGTGACCGTCCGGCTCGATATCGGCAATACCAAGACTGTCACGCAGGCAGTGCTGGACGGTCTGGCGGAGGTCGGTTTCATCGAAGGCAGGATCGATGAGCCGGCATTGATGGTGCAGCCCGTCGTGTCGGACAAGCTGCTGGTCGTCACCGGTTCGGCCCACCCATTCGCCGATGGCCGTTATCTCACCGCGCTCGATATGCTCTATGGCACCTCATGGGTCCTGCGCGAGCAGGGCTCCGGCACCCGTTCCGCCTTCGAGGCGGCGGTGCGGCAGATGGGAGTGGATCCCGGCGAGCTTTCCGTCATGCTGGAACTGCCGTCCAACGAGGCGGTGGTGATGGCGGCACGCTCCGGCGGCGCTGCGACGGCAGTTTCAGCCTCGGTGGCGTCCCTCTTTCTGCGGCAAGGGTTGCTCGTCCGCGCCGGCATTGATCTGCCCGCCCGCAACTTCGCCCTTTTGCGCCACAAGGAACGCCACACCAGCCGGGCGGCCATGGAGCTGGAACGCCTTAGCCGTGCGGCATCGGAGGACTACAAGGCCGGTCTTGCGGGGGTGTAGATGTTTGGCGCTGGTGAGGCGCCAGACAAGTCCAGGCATCCGACATTGTGTCACCCTTGCGCCATAGCGTCGCCGATGAAGCGATAGGCTTCCGCTTGCTTCTTCTCCCCGCCGGGGAGAAGGTCGCGGCAGCGGGATGAGGGGGCGAGCTTCCCGAAATCCGGCAACGTTGCCCCTCATCCGACCCTTCGGACCACCTTCTCCCCGGCGGGGAGAAGAAACATGCCGCAAAGTCGCCGGAAGAGCGCCGCAGCCGGCGCTCCCCTTCCACAAAAGCAATCACTTGCCCTTGGATTTCAGCCAGGCCTCCATCATGGCGATTTCGCCTTCCTGCGCCTTGATGACCTCTTCGGCCAGCTTGCGGATTTCCGGGTCCTTGCCATATTGGAGCTGGACCTTGGCCATATCGATCGCGCCCTTATGATGCGGGATCATACCGCGCACGAAATCGACATCGGCATCGCCGCTATAATCGATGGCCATATCGCCATGCATCTTCTTGCTGGCTTCCATGAAAGCCTTGGTGGAATCGGTTTCGCTTGCGGCACCCTTGGACATGGTGTGCCCGGCATGGCCGCCCGCTTCCTGGGCGAAAAGGGGCATGGCGAAAGCGGTTGCAAAAGCGGCGGCGAGTGTGATGGTCTTGATAGACATGGATTATCCTTCCTGTGTCTGACGGATTTTTCGATGGATTGATTGGAAAAATCTGGCGTCAGGCGCGGGGAGGCGGCAGCGGCGGGGCGAAAGCCTTGCCGTTGAAGAGAATGCCACGCTGCGGCTTGGGGTAGGCGAAGATCATCCGGCCGGCATCGGCGAAGATCGTTTGGGGAACCACGATCAGGCAGGCAGCGCAGGATCCGGGATGCGCGGCGTCATCGCCATGTGGGCAGCAATCGCCCATGCCCGATTTATGGGCTTTGGCTGTATCTCGCAAATGGGTCTCGGCACCGGTGTCCCGATCTCCGGCATGGTTTGAATGGCCATTTTCATGGCTCATCGCGGATTGCGGCGAAACAGCCATGCCCGCGTCCATCGGCATGCTCATCGCCATCTGCGCCGGCATTGCACCGTAAAGCAGGCAGGCAAGGAACATCAAAGTGCGGATCATCAGGCGCATGACGCGAATTTACCGCGAAAATTGTGGAATAAGCATGACGCTCAGGTCAGTTCACGCGCGATGACGTGATGTACGATACGATAATCCCTGCTTTCCTCTCCAAGGGGGGCAAGCGGCCATTCCCACGCGGCGGTGGGCGAGGAAATCTGGATGCCGTGCAGTAAATTCTCGTGCTGCTGCAAGCTGCCATCCTTGCCGATGACATCGAAGGACGTGTCCGTTACCAGACTGGCTTTGCAGGGAAGCCCGGCCAGCGCATCGACATGCGTCTGAATGAGTTTCGGCAGCAGATCGTCCGGCGCATTCGTGATCTTCTCCCGCTCCAGGCGGTGGTACGCGCCGGTACCGATCTGCGACAGGAGATTGGCCGAAACGACGAGATCGAGATAGGGCACCCGCCGCAGGAAATCGAGCGGTTCTGCTTCTTTCCCGGCAAGGATTTCGTCAAAGCCGGAAAGATCGCGGTTGGCGATGCGGACATTCTTTTTGGCATTGAGGCGCAGCTTCGCCTGCAGGCTGGCAAGATGCACCAGATCAACCAGAACGACGGTATCGAACATAGCCACCAGCGCATCATAGGGCACATCGCGCAACAGGCCCGATCCCAGCACCACTGCCGTCCGCCGCTGCTTCAGCTTTCTGGCCGATTGCAGCACGAATTGCCGGCTGTTGTTTTCATGCTCCGCCCATGCCTTGGCGCAGCGGTTGGCGCGTGCCCACAGGTTGACGGAATAGCGGATATGCGGGCGGAATTCTTTCGGCGTCACCGTGCGGGTGGCGGCATATTGCAGGGCTTCGAGGATCATGAATGCCTAACGGTAGATTTCACGGCGATGGCCGATTTCGACCACCAGCACGACCAGCTTGTGGTCCTGTATATCGCAGATAATGCGGTAGTCGCCCACCCGGTAGCGCCAGAAACTTCCGAGTTCCGAGCCTTGCAGGGCGGTGCCGGTCCTGCGAGGATTTTCGTCTTGGACCACTCGATCTGCGAGAAACGAAACGATGCGGTTCGCATCTTGCTTGGACAGCTTTGCAAGCTGCTTGACGGCGCGGTGCTGAAACTCAATTTTCCAGGTCAAGATTGCGCATCACTTCTTCCAGAGTATAGGTGCGCTCATTGTTTGCGATCCGCCGCCGCGTCGCCTCTTCGGCAAGATAGAGATCTTCCATATCCTCGATATGCTTCTCGATCGCCTCGCGGATATAATAGGCGGAGGTGCGGCCGGTGCGCTCGGAAAGCGCTTTCAGCCGCTCATAGGTCTCATCCGGCAGTCGAATGGCCGTCTGTTTGCTCATGGCTTGCGTCCTTTCCGACTAAAATGGGATACATGCATCCCATATAGCACCGCTTGCCCCGTGCTGCCAGTAAAACCGGAGCCTTTGCGGCTTGCCGCACAGGGCTTCATCCTCTAATACACCGGCATAATTTCAGGAAAATATCGGATCGGCATCATGAGCGAAAAAGCAAAAAAGCCTCAGAAACTGAAAGCCCGCCTGCCGCGTGGCTTCGTGGACCGCTCGGCTGCCGATATCCATGCCACCAACGAGATGATCGACAAGATCCGCAAGGTATACGAGCTTTACGGTTTCGATCCGATCGAAACGCCGCAGTTCGAATATACCGATGCGCTCGGCAAGTTCCTGCCGGACAGCGACCGTCCGAACGAAGGCGTGTTTTCGCTTCAGGATGACGACGACCAGTGGATGAGCCTGCGCTACGATCTCACCGCGCCGCTCGCCCGTCATGTGGCGGAAAACTTCAATGAAATCCAGCTGCCATACCGCACCTATCGCGCCGGTTATGTGTTCCGCAATGAAAAGCCCGGCCCCGGCCGTTTCCGGCAGTTCATGCAGTTCGATGCCGATACGGTGGGCGCTGCCGGCGTGCAGGCGGATGCCGAAATGTGCATGATGATGGCCGATACGCTGGAAGCGCTCGGTATTGCGCGTGGCGACTATGTCATTCGCGTCAACAATCGCAAGGTGCTCGATGGCGTCATGGAAGCCATCGGTCTCGGCGGCGAGGAGAATGCCGGCCGTCGCCTCAACGTGCTGCGCGCCATCGACAAGCTCGACAAGTTCGGCCCGGAAGGCGTGAAGCTGCTGCTCGGCCCCGGCCGCAAGGATGAGTCCGGTGATTTCACCAAGGGCGCTGGTCTTGGCGAGGAGCAGATTGAAAAGGTGCTGTTTTTCGTCGGCATCAAGGATTATGCGGCAAGTGCCGATGATCTCGCCAAACTGGTAGCGGGCACCTCGAAAGGCGAGGAAGGCGTTGATGAGCTGAACATCATCGGCGCTCTGGTCACCAGTGCCGGCTACGATTCGACACGTATCAAGATCGACCCCTCGGTTGTTCGCGGTCTCGAATATTATACCGGCCCGGTCTATGAGGCCGAGCTGACCTTCGATGTCACCAATGAAAAGGGCGAAAAGGTCGTATTCGGCTCTGTCGGTGGCGGCGGGCGTTATGATGGCCTCGTTTCGCGCTTCATGGGCCAGCCGGTTCCGGCCACCGGCTTCTCCATCGGCGTCTCGCGCCTGATGACGGCACTGAAGAACCTCGGCAAGCTCGGTCAGATGAAGCCGCTTGCCCCCGTTCTCATCACCGTCATGGACGGTGATGTGCAAAGCATGGGCCGTTACCAGACATTCACGCAGGCGTTGCGCGCCGAGGGCATCCGCGCCGAAATGTATCAGGGCAACTGGAAGAAATTCGGCAACCAGTTGAAATATGCCGACCGCCTCGGTTCCCCCATCGCCATCATCCAGGGCGGTGATGAGCGTGCCGAAGGTGTGGTGCAGATCAAGGATCTGATCGAAGGCAAGCGCCTCTCCGGCGAGATCGAGGACAATGCCAGCTGGCGCGAGGCGCGTGTGGCGCAGGTCACCGTACTGGAAGCGGATCTGGTGGCGAAGGTTCGCGAGATTCTGGAGCACCAGGCAGAGGACGTTCGCCGCGCCGCCGAAGATACGCTGCAGGCGCAAGGAAAGTAACGTGGTGCGCGTCGCTTACCCCCCTCTGCCCTGCCGGGCATCTCCCCCACAAGGAGGGAGATCGGTCTGTGGCGACGTTTCGGCCATCTCGATGCTTGAAAATAGAGCGGCGGTTATCCGCCTTGCTGATCTCCCCCCTTGTGGGGGAGATGCCCGGCAGGGCAGAGGGGGGTATAGCGCCGCCTGTACAGGAAATGTTCCATGCCCCTGATCGACATGCCGGAATTTTCCGGAGAGCTACTGGAAGAATTCGCCGCGCGCCGCACGAGCCGTGTGAACACGCCGGTCATCCAGCCCGCCGAACCGTTTCTGGATATGGCCGGCGAGGATTTGCGCCGCCGTATCTTCATGACGGAAAGCGAAACGGGGACAAGCCTCTGCCTGCGCCCCGAATTCACCATTCCCGTCTGCCTGCGCCATATCGAAACGGCGACCGGCACGCCGAAGCGTTATTCCTATCTCGGCGAAGTCTTCCGCCAGCGCCGCGAAGGTGGCAACGAGTTTTATCAGGCCGGCATCGAGGATCTTGGCGATACCGATATCGCCGCCGCCGATGCCCGCGCTGTCATTGACGCCACCGGCATTCTGCAGCGCCTGCTGCCCGGCCGTTCGCTTGCCGTCACGCTGGGCGACCAGCAGGTGTTCGAAGCGGTTGTTGCCGCCCTCGGCCTGCCGATTGGCTGGCAGAAGCGGCTGGTGCAGGCCTTTGGCGATATGGCGCAGCTCGACGCGTTGCTGGAAAGCCTTATGCATCCCAAGCCGATGACCGGGCTTGACGCCCGGGTCGCCGGTCTTCTGGCGACGGGCGATGAGGCGGTGCTGGTCGATTATCTCGATACGGTGATGCAGGAAACCGGCTATTCCACCAATGCCAGCCGCTCGCCGCAGGAAATCGCCCGCCGCCTGCGCGAAAAACTGGCGCTTGCCGCCACGCGCCTGCCGGATGAAAGCTTTGCGCTGCTCAAGCAGTTCCTGGCCCTGAAGGCGCCGCTGCCACAGGCCTCGCAGGTTCTGGCCGATTTTGCCGTAAAGGCGAAGCTGAAACTGGATGGCGCGCTTTCCGCTTTCGACAAACGCGTCGCAGCGCTTGCCAATGCCGGTGTCGATCTCGAAACCGTCACCTATGGCGCGGCCTTCGGTCGTCCGCTCGATTATTATACCGGCCTTGTCTTCGAGGTGGTGGAAGCGGGCGGAGACAGCGTTCTCGCCGGTGGTGGCCGTTTCGACCGGTTGCTGACCCTGCTCGGCGCACAGGAAAAAATCCCGGCCGTGGGCTTCTCGCTCTGGCTGGATCGCATCGAAACGGTGCGCGGGAGCGACAAGCCATGATCACCATCGCATTGCCCTCCAAGGGCCGGATGAAGGAAGACGCCTCCGCTGTTCTGGAACGCGCCGGGCTGAAAGTCGCGGCCGTCGGCAATGACCGTTCCTATCGCGGCCGCATCGAAGGGCGCGACGATATCGAGATCGCCTATCTGTCGGCCTCCGAGATCGCCCGCGAGATCGGCGCCGGCACGGTGGATTTCGGCGTGACGGGTGAGGACCTCGTGCGCGAGGGACTGACCAATGCCGATGCGCAGGTGGAATTCTGCGCCCGGCTCGGTTTCGGCCATGCGGATGTCGTCGTCGCCGTGCCGGAAATCTGGCTGGATGTGGACAGTATGGCCGATCTCGGCGACGTTGCCTCGGAGTTCCGCGCCCGTCATGGCCGCAGGCTCGCCATCGCCACCAAATACTGGCGGCTGACACAGCAGTTCTTTTCGCGCCAGCACGGCATCCAGCTTTATCGCATCGTCGAAAGCCTTGGCGCGACCGAGGGTGCGCCGGCGGCGGGGCAGGCGGATATCATCGTCGATATCACCTCGACCGGCTCGACGCTGAAGGCCAACCACCTGAAAATCCTCTCCGACGGCATCATTGTTCGCTCGGAAGCCTGCTTTGTGCGTGCCCGCAAGCCGGAACATGAGGGCGATGCGGCGGTTCAGGAAATCGCCTCGCGCATAAGGGCTGCGGTCTGATCACGTAAAACAAAAAAGCCGCCGGAGCGATCCGGCGGCTTTTTTTCTGGTGGGCCTATTTGGCTTATGCGTGGGCCACAGCCGTGCCGCGCCTGGCGTCGACGGAATAGGCGCCGGGGCCGAAGGCGGCAAGCAGGATGTATGCGCCGGCAAGGGTGATGTTCTTCACCATCATGATGCCGTTCAGCGTGTTGATCCAGCCAAGAGCCGGCTCAGGCCAGCCGGGAACGGCAACGGTGCCGCTGTGGAACACCAGACCGGTGAAGACGCAGAAGACGGCAAGCGCCCAGGCAGCGATTTTGGTCTGGAAACCAGCGAGAATGGCAAGACCGGCAACGAGTTCGAACAGGCCTGCGAGATAGGCAAGCGCGGTTGCGGCGGGCAGGCCGGCGCCCGTGATCATGCCAGCCGTGCCGGCCGGATCGACGAGCTTGCCGAAGCCTGACGAGATGAAGATGAAGGAAAGCAGAATGCGGGCGATGAGAACGAGAACGTTCTGGCTGCTGGACATGGATATCTCCGGTAGATGATCGGCGTTTCGCCGGTTAGCTGCAAGGCAATGTCTGGAAATATCAATGGCCGAAATTCATCCGCCAATAAAGATGAACAATAGGAGACAAATTGTCTTCATTTTGTGAACGAAGCTCGTTCGATTGACGTTGATGCTTAGGCGGCGAAGCGAATATCTTCGAAACGCGGAAACAGAAACAGCCCGGAAATATGACCCTGCTGGCCCTCGTCGAAACCGGAGGATTCACCCATGCAGATGACCGGTTGCCGCATTGCCGGCAAGATGGAGACGCCGGTCGAAAAACAGAAACGCGAGGCTGCGGTGGAGGCCTGTTCGAAGAGTTCCAGCACACGGGCATGGTCGCCGCGATCATAGCAGCGGATCAGGCTGAGCAGCCCGCATTCACCTGGCGGCAGGCCGTGCATGAAAGAGGCGTGTTCGCCAAGCCGAATGACGCCGCTCGAAAGATCGCTGTTCCATTCTTCCGAAATAAAGAAATGCGACAGGGTTCGCGGATCGGGCATGGTTGATGCAGCCATAGGCAGAGCATCGTTGCGTCTTGATATTTCGAACAAATCGCGCCCCCGCATGAAGATCGTGCCAGCGCCGCTCTTTCAAGCTTCGCCGCCAGGTCGAATTTTCACCGCCATCCGCAGTCGGACGTATTTGCCAGGCATTGAAACCCCTTCAATGCTTGCGTCCAGTCGCGGCACCCTTATGGGGGGTGACTTATAGTTTATTTTCTTCCGCCTACAACAACCACTCAGTGAGAAAATCAAAAATATTATGTATTCCTTCATCGTAATCGCGAAATATATGAAAAAAGACAACTAAATGTCGCACTTATAAGCTTGATGAGGCGGAAATCCCGCCCATCGACGGTGGTGATTCGCCTGTCTTGATGTCCGATTATTGCATAGGTCATCGAAAAAAAGCCGGCTAAATTTGCCGCTGTCTCAAAAAGAGACAATATCTTGAGTCTGTGCCCGGTTTCCCGCGCGAGAAGATGTCCTGCCATCTTGCATTGCAGTCTTTCCTGCGAAATTTCAACAGAAGAGAGCCATCCGAAGACCGCCCTTTCTTAATTCCGGTGGCAGGACTGATTGGAAGTCCATGCCGCCCGTCCGGCGCGCTTGTGACGCCGGGCCAGCAAAAAGGCATGGGCGGCAACGAAAAAGGGCGATCCGAAGACCGCCCTTTCTTAATTCCGGTGACAGGAGTGATTGGAAGTCCATGCCGCCCTTCCGGCGCGCTTGTGACGCCGGACCAGAAAAAGGTATGGGCGGCAACGAAAAAGGGCGATCCGAAGACCGCCCTTTCTTAATTTCAGTGACAGGACTGATTAGAAGTCCATGCCGCCCATGCCGCCGCCCGGCATTGCCGGCATCGCAGCTTCCTTCTTCGGAAGTTCGGCGATCATGGCTTCGGTGGTGATCAGCAGGGAAGCAACCGAAGCTGCGTTCTGCAGAGCCGTGCGAACAACCTTGACCGGGTCGACGATGCCGAGCTGGATCAGGTCGCCATATTCGCCGGTCTGGGCGTTGTAGCCGTAGTTGTCTTCGTTCTTGTCGAGGATCTTGCCGACAACGATGGAAGCTTCGTCACCTGCGTTTTCTGCGATCTGGCGAACCAGAGCCTGCAGAGCCTTGCGCACGATGTTGATGCCGGCTTCCTGGTCGTCGTTCTCGCCCTTGGCGGAGATCTTCGTGGAAGAACGCAGCAGGGCAACGCCGCCGCCCGGTACGATGCCTTCCTGAACGGCAGCGCGCGTCGCGTTGAGAGCGTCGTCGATGCGGTCCTTCTTTTCCTTCACTTCGACTTCCGTCGAACCGCCAACGCGGATAACGGCAACGCCGCCAGCGAGCTTGGCAAGACGTTCCTGCAGCTTCTCGCGGTCGTAGTCGGAAGTGGTTTCTTCGATCTGGGCCTTGATCTGGGCAACACGACCTTCGATGTCGGACTTCTGGCCGGCGCCGTCAACGATCGTGGTGTTTTCCTTGGAGATCGAAACCTTCTTCGACTTGCCGAGCATGTCGAGGGTAACGTTTTCGAGCTTGATGCCGAGGTCTTCGGAAATGACGGTACCACCGGTCAGGATGGCGATGTCTTCCAGCATGGCCTTGCGGCGGTCGCCGAAGCCCGGAGCCTTGACGGCAGCGATCTTGAGGCCGCCACGCAGCTTGTTGACGACGAGCGTTGCAAGAGCTTCGCCTTCGACGTCTTCAGCGATGATGACGAGCGGCTTGCCGGTCTGAACGACAGCTTCGAGAACCGGCAGCATGGCCTGGAGGTTCGAAAGCTTCTTTTCGTGCAGGAGGATGTATGCGTCTTCGAGGTCCGCAACCATCTTTTCCGGGTTGGTCACGAAGTAGGGCGACAGGTAGCCGCGGTCGAACTGCATGCCTTCGACGACTTCGAGTTCGGTTTCAGCGGTCTTGGCTTCTTCGACGGTGATAACGCCTTCGTTGCCAACCTTCTGCATTGCTTCAGCAATGTCGAGGCCGATCTGACGCTCGCCGTTTGCAGAGATCGTGCCGACCTGTGCAACTTCTTCCGAAGTGTTGATCTTCTTGGCCTTGGCCTGAAGGTCCTTGACGACTTCTGCAACAGCAAGATCGATGCCGCGCTTCAGGTCCATCGGGTTCATGCCGGCAGCAACTGCCTTGGCGCCTTCGCGAACGATGGCCTGGGCCAGAACCGTTGCGGTGGTGGTGCCGTCACCGGCGATGTCGTTGGTCTTGGAGGCAACTTCGCGAACGAGCTGTGCGCCCATGTTCTCGAACTTGTCTTCCAGTTCGATTTCCTTGGCGACGGAAACGCCGTCCTTGGTGATGCGCGGAGCGCCGAAGGACTTGTCGATAACGACGTTACGACCCTTCGGGCCGAGGGTTACCTTCACTGCATCAGCAAGAACGTCGACGCCCTTGAGCATCTTTTCGCGCGCTGTGCGGCCGAATTTTACTTCTTTGGCTGCCATGTTCAAAACTCCTGGTTTCGAATGGCCGGAAACGGGTCCGGCTTGAAATTTAAGGAAGGACGGGTTCGGCTAAATCAGCCGATGATGCCCATGATGTCGGCTTCCTTCATGATCAGAAGGTCTTCGCCGTTGAGCTTGACTTCGGTGCCCGACCACTTGCCGAACAGAACGCGGTCGCCAGCCTTGACGTCGAGAGCGACGACCTTGCCGGACTCATCGCGTGCGCCGGAACCGACGGCGACGATTTCGCCTTCCTGCGGCTTTTCCTTTGCGGTATCGGGAATGATGATGCCGCCCTTGGTCTTTGCTTCGGATTCAACGCGACGAACGACGACGCGATCGTGAAGCGGGCGGAAATTGGTGCTTGTCATTGCCTAATCCCTCGATCAAATGACTTCACGAACCTTCAGAGGCTCGCGTGATGGGTGTTAGCACTCTTCTTGTTTGAGTGCCAGCGAAGCCGAGATAAGGAGGCCTTCTGCTTGAGTCAAGAACGGCCTGTCGGAAAAATTTCATGGCTTATGGTTATCAGCGTTCCATGACAGAAATTTCCCATGCGCTGACCGGCGGGTGAAAACCAACCCTTTTGGCAACTCCTCATCGTTTCGGGCCTAGCGGGGTTTTATGTCCGCACAGTGGCGGATGGATCGCAGGCAGGCTCGGCGCCGCTTTTTTCCTTGCCATCGGCGTTACGCTTTGCGATGTCACGCACACCCTTTTCTCGCATCCGGAAAGCATTCTCATGGCCCATCGCATTCTCACCCTCGGCGAAATCACTGATGGGTTCGACGTTATTCTCTCGGATGTCTGGGGCGTGCTGCACAACGGGGTCAACGCCTTCCCTGATGCGGCGGTTGCGCTGCAGGAAGCGCGCAAGGCCGGCAAGACCGTGGTGCTTATCACCAATTCGCCGCGCCCCGCTCCCGGCGTCATCGATCAGCTTCGTGTTCTCGGCGTTCCGGACGAAGCCTATGACCGCATCATCACCTCTGGCGACGTCACCCGCGGGCTGATTGCGGAAGGCCCGAAAAAAGTCTTCCTGCTCGGCCCGGAGCGCGACCTGCCGCTGCTGGAGGGCCTCGATGTCGAACGGGTCGGCGAGGCGGAGGCGCAATCCGTCGTCTGCACCGGCTTCTTCGATGACGAGACGGAAACGCCGGAGGATTATACCGAGATGCTCAAGGGCTTCATCGCCCGCAAGGCGCCGATGATCTGCGCCAACCCCGATCTGGTGGTGGAACGCGGCGAGCGCATCATTCCCTGCGCCGGCGCCATGGCCGCTTATTATGAGCAGCTGGGCGGCGAGGTCCGCATTGCCGGCAAGCCGCACGCGCCGATCTATGAAGCCTGCCTTGCTGCGGCGAAAGACGTGCGCGGCGCATTCCCCAGGGATCGCGTGCTCGCCATCGGCGACGGCATGCCGACGGATGTGAAAGGCGCGATTGCGAGCGGCCTCAACCTTCTTTATATCAGCGGCGGCATTCACGCCGCCGAATATACGCTGAATGGCCAGACGGACGAGGCACTTCTCAACGCCTATCTCAAGGGGCAGGGCGCGGCTCCCGGCTGGTGGATGCCCCGCCTTGCCTAAGAACGTCTGGCTTAAGCCGGCGTAAAATATGGATCGACTGCCATGACCGTCTTTCATCGCAATGAAAAAAAGGAACCGCTGCCGGACAATCTTCGCGGCGGTGTCATCGCGATCGGCAATTTCGACGGCGTGCATCGCGGCCACCGCGCGGTGCTGGACCGGGCACTGGAGCTGGCGGAAGCCCGTGGCGTTCCCGCGCTGGTACTGACCTTCGAACCACACCCCCGTTCCGTCTTCCGCCCTGATACGCCGGTCTTCCGCCTCACGCCCGCGCCGTTGAAGGCGCGCATTCTCGAGGCCATCGGCTTCCGCTCCGTCATCGAATATCCCTTCGACCGGGAATTCTCGCAGCGCTCGGCGGAAGAATTCGTCCAATCCATTCTGGTCGACTGGCTGGGCGCCAGCGCCGTCGTCACCGGTTTCGATTTCCATTTCGGCAAGGGCCGCGAAGGCGGTCCGGCATTTCTGATGGCTGCCGGCAAGCGCCATGACTTCGACGTGACGCTGGTGGATGCCTTCCGCGACGAGGGTGCCGATGTCGTGTCCTCCAGCCGTATCCGCTCGCTTCTGTGCGAGGGCGATGTGGCGGGGGCTGCCGGGCTGCTTGGCTATCGTTTCACCGTTGAAAGCGAAGTCATAGACGGCAAGAAGCTCGGCCGCACGCTGGGTTACCCCACCGCCAACATGGCGCTGGCACCCGAGACGGAACTGAAGGCGGGCATTTATGCCGTGCGGTTCCGCCGTCCCGATGGTTCGATCCGCGATGGCGTCGCAAGCTTCGGTTACCGCCCGACCGTCACGGAAAACGGCGCGGCACTGCTTGAAACATTCGTCTTCGATTTTTCGGGTGATCTCTACGGCGAAATCTGTTCGGTATCCTTCTTCGGGCATCTGCGCGACGAGCTGAAATTTGACGGTCTCGAACCGCTGGTGGCGCAGATCAGGCGCGACGAGGAAGAGGCAAGGGCGATGCTGTCGGGCGTGCGGCCGCTGAGCGAACTGGACGCCAAGATCGCCTTTTGAGCTGAAAGGGCTGGCCGACCCTTATTCCGGCCCCGATTGCTGTCGCTTTTCTCTTCCTTTTTACTGGAAAACCGCATAAACAATCCGCCATGTCCCAATACCGGTTGATGTTTAAAACTCAGATTGGCCGAATTATTGGCCCGGCTTTCCGCCCGCTCTGACGAGCCGGAAGGTCCGGGATTTTGGCGCTTGTCATGACATTTGTCATGGCGCTTTCCGTATTTGCCCTGTTTTTAAATTGAGACGGCGCGACCGACACGGCGCGCAACAACGGTACGATTATGAGCGACACCGCAGAAAAACTCGACTATTCCGCCACCCTCTATCTGCCGCAGACGGATTTTCCGATGCGCGCTGGCCTGCCGCAAAAAGAACCGGAAACGGTGAAGCGCTGGCAGGAGATGGGCCTTTACAAGCGCCTGCGCGCCTCCGCCGCCGGCCGCGAAAAATTCGTGCTGCATGACGGCCCGCCCTATGCCAACGGCAACATCCACATCGGCCACGCGCTCAACAAGATCCTGAAGGACGTCATCACCCGCTCGTTCCAGATGCGCGGTTACGACGCCAATTACGTGCCGGGCTGGGATTGCCATGGCCTGCCGATCGAATGGAAGATCGAGGAAGCCTATCGCGCCAAGGGCAAGAACAAGGACGAGGTTCCGGTCAACGAATTCCGCAAGGAATGCCGTGACTTCGCGGCCGGCTGGATCAAGGTTCAGTCGGAAGAGTTCAAGCGCCTCGGCATCGAGGGCGACTTCGAAAACCCCTATACGACGATGAACTTCCACGCCGAAGCCCGCATCGCCGGCGAACTCCTGAAGATCGCCCGCACCGGCCAGCTTTATCGCGGCTCGAAGCCCATCATGTGGTCGGTGGTCGAGCGCACGGCGCTGGCGGAAGCCGAAGTCGAATATGCCGATGTCGAGAGCGACATGATCTGGGTGAAGTTCCCGGTCGTGGATGCGGCTTCTGTGCTAGCTGGTGCCTCCGTCGTCATCTGGACGACGACGCCGTGGACCATCCCCGGCAACCGCGCCATCGCGTTCTCTTCGCGGGTCGAATACGGCCTGTTCGAAGTCGAAAGCGCGCAGAATGATTTCGGCCCGCAGCCGGGTGAAAAGCTGATCTTCGCCAAGAAGCTTGCCGATGAGGCCGCGGCCAAGGCGAAGCTGACCTTCAAGCTCGTTCGCGATGTCAAAACCGAAGAACTGGCCGCCATCACCTGCGCCCATCCTTTGGCGTCGCTTGGTTACGATTTCCCGGTTCCGCTTCTCGATGGCGACCACGTCACCGACGATGCCGGTACGGGTTTCGTGCACACCGCGCCGAGCCATGGCCGCGAGGACTTTGACGTATGGACCGCGCATCAGCGCGAGCTGGAAGCGCGTGGCGTTTCGTCGGCCATCCCGTTCCCGGTTGGCGATGACGGTTTCTACACCGAAGACGCTCCCGGTTTCGGGCCATCTGCCGAAGGTGGTGCTGCCCGCGTCATGGACGATAACGGCAAGAAGGGCGATGCCAATGATCGTGTCATCAAGGCGCTGATCGCTGCCAATAACCTGTTTGCCCGTGGCCGTCTGAAGCACAGCTATCCGCATAGCTGGCGCTCCAAGAAGCCGGTCATCTTCCGCAACACGCCGCAATGGTTCGTCTATATGGACAAGGAACTGGGCGACGGCACGACGCTGCGTTCGCGCTCCTTGAGTGCCATCGACCAGACCCGCTTCGTTCCGGCCTCCGGGCAGAACCGCCTGCGCGCCATGATCGAAGGCCGGCCCGACTGGGTCCTGTCGCGCCAGCGCAGCTGGGGCGTGCCGATCGCCGTCTTCGCCGATGAGAAGGGCGAGGTTCTGGTCGATGAGGCCGTCAACGCCCGCATCCTCGAGGCTTTCGAGGCCGAAGGTGCTGACGCCTGGTTCGCCGAAGGCGCCAAACAGCGCTTCCTCGGCAATGACCACGACCACGAAAAGTGGCTGCAGGTCATGGATATCCTCGACGTGTGGTTCGATAGCGGCTGCACCCATACCTTCACGCTGGAAGACCGCCCGGACATGAAGTGGCCGGCGGACGTCTATCTCGAAGGTTCCGACCAGCATCGCGGCTGGTTCCATTCGTCGCTGCTCGAAAGCTGCGCGACGCGCGGCCGTGCGCCTTACAACGCCGTTGTCACCCATGGTTTCACCATGGATGAGAAGGGCGAGAAGATGTCCAAGTCCAAGGGCAACGTGGTCTCGCCACAGGAAGTCATGAAGGACGCCGGTGCCGATATCCTGCGCCTGTGGGTCATGACCACCGATTATTGGGATGACCAACGCCTCGGCAAGGCCATCATCCAGACCAATGTCGATGCCTATCGCAAGCTGCGCAACACCATCCGCTGGATGCTCGGCACGCTCGCCCATTATAAGGGCGAGGAGATCGCCTATGACGATCTGCCCGAGCTGGAAAAGCTGGTGCTGCACCGTCTGGCCGATCTGGATAAGGTTGTGCGCGAAGGTTATGACGGTTTCGAGTTCAAGAAAATCGCCCGCGCGCTGGTGGATTTCTCGAATGTCGAGCTTTCCGCCTTCTATTTCGACATCCGCAAGGACACGCTTTATTGCGACGCGCCGTCGTCGCTGAAGCGCCGGGCATCGCTGTCGGTCATCGCGAAACTGTTCGACTGCCTCGTTTCGTGGCTGGCGCCGATGCTGCCCTTCACGACGGAAGAAGCGTGGCTGTCGCGTTATCCGGATGCGGAATCGGTGCATCTTGTCCAGTTCCCGGAAATCCCGGCGGAATGGAAGAACGATGCTCTTGAAGCCAAGTGGGACAAGATCCGCAAGGTCCGCACGGTCGTGACAGGCGCCCTGGAAGTCGAGCGCCGTGAAAAGCGCATCGGCTCCTCGCTTGAGGCGGCCCCCGTCGTGCACATCGCCGATGCCGATCTTCTGGCGGCGCTGAACGGGCAGGATTTCGCCGAAATCTGCATCACCTCGGCCATCTCGGTGGTGGGTGATGAAGGCCCGGCCGATGGCTTCCGTCTGCCGGAAGTGGCGAAGGTCGTGGTCGAACAGAAGCTGGCGGAAGGTGCAAAATGCGCCCGCTCCTGGCGCATCACCACCGATGTCGGCTCCGATCCGCAATATCCTGACGTATCGGCCCGCGATGCGGCGGCACTGCGCGAGCTTGCCACCCTGGCATGATTTCAAGCTGCGCATCGTTCCTTGCGAAACCGATTCCGGTTTGGGGCCGATGCGCGAGGAAAATAACCGGATGAATTGCGCTTTGCCTCTTCATCCGGTACACCTGCCTGAAAATGGCCGGATTTGCACGGCAATGCGGGCTGCTGCCTGCCGAAAGACGATGTCTGGCAAAGTGGGACGGACGGCTGGAAGGGTTCAATGAATATGATGCAGGGTAATGCGCAGGGTTTGGGCATGTTTCGCACGGTTGTTGGCATCACCGCTATAGGCGTGTTGCTCGGCGCCTGCACCAGCCCGACCTATGGTACAGGCAAGACGGCGGCGGAACAGCTGGTCGACGATCTCGGCAACGCGACCTCGATCACCGGCGACCAGACCAAGCGCAACCTGAAATACGGCCCGCGCCCCGGCCTCGTCGTTCCGGCCCAGTCCCGCGCCGAACAGCTGGCCGCGCCGCAGCAGAACATGGCGAACCGCGAATCCAACCCGCAATGGGTCGAATCGCCGGAAGAAACCCGTGAACGCCTGCGCGACGAGGCGGATGCCAACAAGAACAACCCGCATTACCGCTCGCCGCTGCTTGCCGGCAACGGCACGGCTGGCCAGATGACCGAAAGCCAGAAGTGGGAAGCCTTCCGCAAGGCCAAGGCCGATGCTCAGGGCGGCTCTGTCGTCAACGCCCAGCGCCGGTTCCTCACCGACCCGCCGGCTGAATATCGCAGCGTTCCGCAGGATCAGCTGACCGATCTTGGCGAGCCGGAACAGAAGAAGGAAAAGCGCCGCAAGAAAGAAGCGGCCGTGGCAAACACCGGCAAGAGCTGGTGGAACCCTTTCCAGTAACAACTGCCTGTAAAAATGGCTGATGACCGGCGGGAAGCTTCGTCTCTCCCGCTTGCCGCTCAATCCTCGAGACGTTTGTCGCGAAAGAACTGCCGCAGAATGTCAGCACTTTCGCTTTCCGCCAGTCCCGAATAGACATCCGGCGCATGGTGGCATGTCGGCTGGCTGAAGAAGCGCACGCCACTCTCCACCGCGCCACCCTTCGGGTCCTGCGCGCCGTAATAGAGACGGCGAATGCGAGCAAATGAGATCGCCGCCGCGCACATGGTGCAGGGCTCCAGCGTTACGTAAAGATCGGCACCGGGCAGGCGTTCCTGTTCCAGCGCCTCGCATGCCATGCGGATCACGGCGATTTCGGCGTGCGCCGTCACATCGTTCAGTTCACGGGTGCGATTGCCGGAACTGGCAATGACCCGACCGTCCAGAACCAGCACGGCGCCGATCGGAACCTCCTGCCGCTCAGCCGCGGCACGGGCTTCCGAAAGCGCCAGCTCCATGAAATGCGTCCTTTCGGCCATTGCGTTTCAATTTCCTCTTAACCCTTGTGCTTGGACCTGATAGGACAGCCCAAACAACAGGCAAACAGCAAATGACTTTTAAAGACAAGCCGAAGCGTGACGGCGGCAAGACATTTAGCCGCGACAACAAGCCGAAAGGCCCCGGCAAACCCGCTGCAGAACGCGAAAAGAAACCGGTGGAAGCCAAGGCGGCGCCGGCACAGGAAGCCGTCATCGGCACCAAGCCCGAGCGTATTTCCAAGATCATGGCGCGCGCTGGCGTCGCTTCGCGACGCGATGTCGAGCGCATGATCATGGAAGGCCGGGTCTCGCTGAACGGCGTCAAGCTGGATAGCCCGGTGGTCAACGCCACGCTTTCCGACAAGATCGAAGTGGACGGCATGCCGATTCGCGGCGCCGAGCGCACGCGCCTGTGGCTTTACCACAAGCCTGCCGGCCTGGTGACGACCAACTCCGACCCGGAAGGTCGCCCGACTGTTTTCGACAATCTGCCGGGTGAATTGCCGCGTGTGCTCTCCATCGGTCGTCTCGATATCAACACCGAAGGCCTGCTGCTGCTGACCAATGACGGCGGCCTTTCCCGTGTGCTGGAACTGCCGACCACCGGCTGGCTGCGCCGTTACCGCGTGCGCGCCCATGGTGAGGTCGATCAGGCCGCACTCGACAAGCTGAAGGACGGCATCGCCGTCGACGGTGTGCTTTACGGCGCGATCGACGCGACGCTCGACCGTACCCAGGGCCACAATGTCTGGATCACCATGGGTCTGCGCGAAGGCAAGAATCGCGAAATCAAGAACGTGCTCGGCGCGCTTGGTCTCGAGGTCAACCGCCTGATCCGTATCTCCTATGGTCCGTTCCAGCTTGGCGATCTACCCGAGGGCAAGGTGCTTGAAGTGCGCGGCCGCATGCTGCGCGATCAGCTTGGCCCGCGCCTGATCGAAGAGGCCGGCGCCAATTTCGACGCGCCGATCTACAATACATCCGTCGATGACGAGGACGAAGCGCCAGCCAAGCGCGCCAAGTCCGAATGGGCAAAGAGCGACGCGCCGGAAGGCAGGCCGCGTTTCGACAAGGCAGCCGGAAAGCCGGAAGACCGCCGCGAAAAGGCGCTCGGACGTCTGGACACCAAACGTGGCGACAAGCCTGCGGGCAAGTTTGGCGCGAAGCCCGCCGGGAAATTCGGTGGCAAGGGCCGCAGCGAGGATGATGGCGAAGAGCGCCGCAGCCCCCGCCAGCCGGTGGGCACGAACCGGACGGCCAATGTCTGGATGGCGCCCGGCGCAAAGCCAACGCGTGACGGCAAGGAGCGCAAGTCGTCCGCCCGCGCTGAGGCCGAAAACCTGTTCAAGAAGCCTTCCGCTCAGGAAGAGGCGCGCCGCAGCGTCGTGCGCCATGCCGATGAAGAGGGTGAATGGATCCGCTCCGAACCCGCCCGCGAGGATGATCGTGGCCACGGCCGCGGCGAGCGCCCGGCGCGCGGTGAAAAGAGCTTTGGCGATCGCGGTGGACGCGGCGGCAAATCTTTTGGCGACCGGCCCTCTGGCGGCAAATCCTTTGGCGACAGGCCTTTCAGGGATCGCCCCCGCGAAGACGGCGACCGCCCGCGTGGCGAGCGCCCGGCACGCAGCGGCGCAAAGAGCTTCGGGGATCGTCCCGCGCGCGGCGACAAACCCTTCGGTGACCGTCCGTTCAGGGACCGGCCTCGCGAAGATGGTGATCGCCCGCGCAGCGACCGTCCGCGTGGCGAGAAGAGTTTTGGCGATCGTACCGCGCGTGGTGAAAAGCCATTCAGCGAACGTCCGTTCCGTGACAAGCCCCGCGAAGAGGGGGATCGTCCACGCGGCGAGCGGCCTTTCGGCGACAAACCGCGTGGTGGCAAGCCGGCTGGAAAGCCGGGCGGCAGGCCCGCATCAGGCAAGCCGTCCTTTGGCAAATCGGGCGAGCGTGGCGAACGTTCGGGTTTTTCGGGTAAAGGTAAAGGCCCCGGTGGCAATAGCCCCGGCGGCGGCAAGCCGGGTGGCAAAGGCCCGGGTGGCAAACCTTCTGGTGGCAGGGGAATGACACGTAATGCGGATCGTAGGCGGTGAGTTCCGCGGCCGGAATCTGGCCGCGCCGAAAACAAATTCCATTCGTCCGACCATCGACAGGACGCGGGAAAGCCTCTTCAACATTCTGAGCCATGCCTATCCGGAAAGTCTTGACGGTACGCGCGTTCTGGATGTTTTCGCCGGAACCGGGGCGGTGGGGCTGGAAGCTCTGTCGCGCGGCTGTCGTGTGGCGCTCTTCGTCGAAAATGGCGTCGAGGGCAGGGGGCTGCTCTGGGAAAATATCGATGCGCTGGGGCTGCACGGCCGTGCCCGCATCCTGCGGCGTGACGCCACCAAGCTGGGCGGCGTCAACAATATCGAGCCCTTCGATCTTCTCTTCGCCGATCCGCCCTATGGGCAGGGCCATGGCGAGAAGGCTTTTGCCGCAGCCCATGGCGGCGGCTGGCTGACGCCCGGCGCGCTTGCCATTCTGGAGGAGCGCGGCGATGTTGCGGTAACCGTCGATGCGGCGTTCAAACCGCTCGAAAGCCGTATCTTCGGCGACACGAAAATGCATTTCTACCGCTATGAGCCCTGACGGGAACACCTTCCCGTCACGCCACGGTCTTGTCTTGTTTGCGCAATAGGCAGGATTTTTTCTGCGGAAAGAATTTGGGTATTCGCATGGACCAGGGTGTAAACGAGAGTGTCACGATCGTGCGTGCCGGGGAAGATGTCCTCGAAGGCGACGGCGCGGGCGGCCATGAGCCGACATTCGGACTGGCGCTCGGCGGTGGTGGCGCGCGCGGCATCTGCCACATCAACGTCGTCGAGGCCTTCGACGAACTCGGCATTCGGCCGGTGGCGTTGTCCGGCTCCTCCATCGGCTCCATAATCGGCGCGGGCATGGCGGCCGGCATGAGCGGCCGGGAAATCCGCGAATACACTCTTGAGCTCATGGGACGGAAGGGCTCGGTGGCAAACCGGCTCTGGAGCCTTGGGCCCGCATCCATGCGCCATGCGGTCGATGGTTTTCGCCTCGGGCAGTTCAATCTCGAACTCATCCTGCACGCCCTGATGCCGCAGGCGCTGCCGAAGGATTTTTCGGAGCTTGCGATCCCGCTGAAGGTAATAACGACAGATTATTACGCTCAGACCGAAGTGGTGGTGGAAAGCGGCGAGATCATTCAGGCGCTGGCGGCGTCCGCTGCCATTCCGGCGCTGTTCATGCCGGTGCGTATCGATGGCCGCATCATGATCGATGGCGGCATTTTTAATCCCGTTCCTTACGAACATCTGCTGGATCATGCCGATATCGTCATCGGCGTCGATGTGGTCGGCGGCCCGGAAGGTGACGGCACCACCATGCCTAACCGTCTGGACAGCCTGTTCGGCGCCAGCCAGCTGATGATGCAGGCGGCGATTGCCCTGAAACTCAGATTACGCCCGCCACACATCTTCCTGCGTCCGCCGGTGCACCGCTTCGGCGTGCTGGATTTTCTGAAGTCCGAAGAGGTGCTGAACGCCTCCGCCAGCATCAAGGACGATCTGAAACGGCAGATTGAAATGCAGGTGGAGCTGTTTCATCGCGGGCAGGGCGTGGAGGCCTGAGGGTTACTCGCCAAGTATTTGCCAGAAACGAGCGGGTGCCACTGATTTCTTCTCCCCGAGGGGGAGAAGGTGGCCCGAAGGGTCGGATGAGGGGGCAACGCCAGCGAGAGGCTGAGAGCTTGCCCCCTCATCCCGCTGCCGCGGACTTCTCCCCGGCGGGGAGAAGAAACAAGCGGCGCTCTCCTGGTTCGAACGCGCACCTTGCCGCCTATAGCGACACCTCCGTCTCGCTGTCCTCCAAATCCTCTTCTTCCTCCTCCCGCTTCTCCGCCTTGTTCTTCGGCTTCATCAGCGGCTCCGGTTTCACCTCGCGCACCGGCTTGTTGTGCAGCATCTGCCGGCCGGCGGCGAGGCCTTCCACGGCCTGCAGCTGGAGCCGCTCCTCGTCACGTTCGCGAATATCGTCGGAGATCGCCAGCGCCCGCTCGCCATCCATATCCAGCCCCTCCAGAATGCGCCGCCCGAACAGCAAGCCGGATTCCAGCGTCTCGCGCAGTTCGTATTCCACGCCCTTTTTCCTGAGATCGAGGGAATGCACGCGATCATAAGAGCGGGCATAGATGCGCACGCTTGGAAATTCCGACTGGATCATGTCGATGATGCGGTCGGTGACTTCTTTCTTGTGGGTGCAGACCGCCACCAGATCGGCCCGTTCGATGCCGGCGGCGATCAGCACATCCTTGCGGGTGCCGTCGCCGAAAAAGATGCGGAAACCGAAACGTGCGGCCTGACGCACGCGATCGGCGGAACTGTCGATGACGGTGACGTCACGTCCGCCTGCGAGAAGGATCTGTGAGGCGATCTGGCCGAAGCGCGAAAAGCCGATCATCAGCACATCCGCGCCAGCCCCGTCGAAATCTTCGTCCAGCGTGTCTTCGGCGGCATCCTCCGCCGTCAACCGGCGCGATATCACCGCCAGAAGCGGCGTCAGCGCCATGGAAAGCGTGACGACGGCGACGAGGATCGAGGCAGTCGCCTGTGGAAACAGCCCGGAGGCGGCTGCCGTTGTGAAGAGCACGAAACCGAATTCACCGCCCTGCGCCAGAAGGAGTGCGATACGGCTCGACGCATATCGTGACGAGCCGGCAATGCGGCAAAGGCTGTAGATCAGTGCGGCCTTGACCGCCATCATTGCCGGCACGGCGATCAGGATGAGGAGGATGTGCTCATAGACGATTTTGACATGCAGCGACATGCCGACAGCCATGAAGAACAGCGCCAGTAACAGCCCGCGAAACGGTTCGATGTCGGCTTCCAGCTCATGCCGGTAGGAAGATTCCGACAGCATCAGTCCCGCCAGCAGCGCCCCCATGCCCATGGAAAGCCCCACAGCCTCCATGACGGCGGCAGCGCCGATGACGACGAAGAGTGCCGCCGCGATCATGACTTCGCGTGCACCCGTGCGGGCGATGATCTGGAACATCGGGGTCAGCAGGAAGCGTCCGGCCAGCACCATGCCCGCCACCGCAACGACCGAGGCGACGAGGTCGTAGACCATCGAATCCGAAGCCACATCCGGCCGGTTGGAAAGAATGGTGACGAGCGCAAGAAGCGGTACGATGGCGAGATCCTGAAACAGCAGGATCGAAAACGAGCGGTTGCCGTGCCGCGTGTTCATGTCGCCGTCGTCTTCAAGAATCTGCAGCGCAAAGGCGGTGGAGGAAAGCGCAAGGCCGAAACCGGCGACAAGGCTGCCGCGCGCATCGATCAGCCCCGCCCACCAGGCAATCGCAGCCAGCACGCTGCCGGTCACCAGCACCTGCGCCAGCCCGAGGCCCAGAATATCGCGGCGCATCTGCCAGATGCGCGAAGGCTTGAGTTCCAGACCGATGATGAAGAGCAGGAAAACCACGCCCAGTTCCGAGACATTGAAAATGTCCTTCGCATCCGTGACGAGATGCAGGAACGGCCCGATGATGATACCGGCGACCAGATAACCGAGCACGGTGCCAAGCCCGAGCTTGCGGAAAACCGAGGCCGCGACGACCGCTCCGGCCAGAAGCAGCAAGGGTTCGGAAAAGAGAGCATCGTGCTCGGTCATGCGGGCGGACTTTCGAATATGGTGGCGACAGAAGCCTTGCCGATTGAGAAAGCGGCGTTTCGCCCTTGATGCGGGGTTGCTGGCACAATAAATGGAACAGGAATGAAAGGCCAACTCATGTCCTCAGAAATAGATTCTTCCAAACTTCTCGATCGCGCCAGCGAACTTGTCGATCTTGCCCGTGCCGCCGGCGCGGATGAGGCGGATGCCGTTGTCGTGCGCTCCCGCTCGCAATCGGTCGGTGTGCGGCTTGGCAAGGTGGAGAGCACCGAATCGTCGGAAAGCGACGATTTTTCCCTGCGCGTCTTCGTCGGCCGCCGGGTGGCAAGCGTTTCGGCCAATCCGGGCTTTGATCTGAAGACGCTGGCTGAGCGGGCGGTGGCGATGGCGAAGGTCTCGCCGGAAGACCCCTTTGCCTGCCTTGCGGACAAAGAACGGTTGGCGAACTCCTATGACGATCTCGAGCTTTTTGACGCCACCGAGGTTTCGTCCGATCAGCTGCGCGAGGCCGCCCTTGCTTCGGAAGAGGCAGCACTTGCCATCAAGGGTGTCAGCAATTCCTCCGGCGCCGGCGCATCGAGCGGCATGGGCGGCCTCGTCCTTGCCACATCGCACGGTTTTTCCGGCAGCTATATGGGCAGCCGCTTCAGCCGCTCCGTCAGCGTCATCGCCGGTGAAGGCACCAAGATGGAGCGCGACTACGATTTCGACAGCCGCCTTTATTATACCGACCTGGATGCCGCCGAAGAAATCGGCCGCCGTGCCGGTGAAAAAGTCGTGCGGCGCGTCGGCCCCCGTCAGGTCGATACCGGCAGCAACATCACGGTGGTTTTCGATCCCCGCATCGCTCGCGGTTTCGTCGGCGCCATCGCTGGTGCGATCAACGGCGCCTCGGTTGCCCGCAAGACCAGCTTCCTGCGCGATAAGATGGGCCAGCAGGTTCTGAAAAAGGGTCTTTATCTCACCGACGATCCGCAGATCGTCCGCGGCCCGTCCTCCCGTCCCTTCGATGGCGAGGGCGTGCGCGGCGAGAAGATGACGATGATCGAGGACGGCGTGCTGAAACACTGGTTCCTGTCCACCTCGGCGGCGCGGGAGCTTGGCCTTGAAACCAACGGCCGCGGCGTGCGCGGCGGCACCTCTGTCTCGCCGGCCTCCACCAATCTGGCGCTGGAACCGGGTGATATTTCGCCGGAGGATTTGCTGAAACAGGTCGGGTCAGGCTTTTACGTCACCGAATTGATTGGCCACGGCGCCAACATGATAACGGGTGAATATAGCTGCGGCGCGAGCGGTTTCTGGATCGAGAACGGCGAAAAGACCTTTGCGGTTTCCGAGGTGACCATCGCCTCGAACCTGAAGGACATGTTCATGCGGGTCACGCCGGCCAATGATATCGACCGCAAATATGGCGTTGCCGCATCGACGCTTGCGATAGAAGGCATGACGATCGCAGGCAAGTAACCAGCCTGCGGGTTGTTTTCGCCGGCACTTTATGTGCAAGTGCGAAGAGAAAAACAGGCGCGCCGTTTGAGGCGCGCGGAAAAGACGGCAAAATGAACGATATGGCTGAGGCCCGCTGGGCCTCCGATTTGCGGCTGGTCCTCGAAGCCGCGCGCAAGGCTGGCGAGACGGCTCTCGGTTTCTTCCGCAAGGACCCCGAGGTCTGGTGGAAGAATGGCGGGCTTTCGCCGGTCAGTGCCGCCGACTACGCCGCCAACGAAATTCTCGAAACCATCCTGCGTTCCGCCCGGCCGGATTATGGCTGGCTTTCGGAAGAGACGGATGACGATGCCGACAGGCTTTCCCGCTCCACCGTTTTCGTCGTTGATCCGATCGACGGGACCCGCGCCTTCATTGGCGGCCGGGATACCTGGTGTGTCAGCGTCGCGGTGGTGCATGAGGGGCGGCCGGTCGTTGCGGTCCTTGTTGCTCCGGCGCTTGCCGAGGAATTCACGGCGCTTGAAGGCGGCGAGGCGCTGAAGAACGGGCAGGCCATTTCCGTCGCGCGCGAAAATGCCGGCATCTTCCATCTGGCGGCCCCCGAAGACGTGATCGCTTATCTGCCGGAGGAGGTGCGCGCCGGCGTCAAGCGCATTCCGCACGTGCCTTCGCTCGCCTACCGGCTGGCCGTGGTGGCGGATGGCCGCATCGACGGAACGCTGGTCAAGGCCAATTCCCACGAGTGGGATCTGGCCGCGGCCGACCTCATCCTGGAAAGAGCAGGTGGGCAGCTTGTCGGCCTCGATGGAAAACCTCTGATGTATAATCGCCGTGAGGTGAACCACCCCGCATTGTGCGCCGCAGCAGATTATGCGCTGCCCGCACTTTTGAAAGCGTTTTCACACGTTTCCGACGGTTGACGTTTGCCCGGAAATCCCGCAGATGAAGGCCTCTCTCAGCGTTTAAGAAAGAGATAATGACATGACGGAATCCGGCAAACCGAAACAGCTGCTGCACCTCGTCTTCGGCGGCGAACTTGAAAACCTTCAGGATGTTCAGTTCCGGGATTTGAATGCGCTCGATATCGTCGGCATCTATCCGGACTATGCTTCTGCCCTCACGGCATGGAAGTCCAAGGCGCAGATGACGGTCGATAATGCCCATATGCGTTATTTTATCGTGCATATGCACCGTCTTCTCAATCCCGACGACAAAAATTGAGTCCTTTTGCCCTTGCGTTGTAATACTATTGGGTGAAGGCGAGCTTTCCGTGATTCCTGCCGTTCAGCGCAGGCCGGGAGTTCCGGCACGAGAAAATGTGATCGCGCTTTCGTTTCCGATGATAAAAAATGACGCAATTTGAGAAGAAGTAGGCGGCGACAACAACAAGAACAGGGGCAGGCTTTGCGCGGAATGATCAAGGGCAGAATGTCATGAGCAGCCGTATCGCACGTTTCGCTCTTTCGGGTTACCGGATCGCCGGTATCGCCGCCTATCCCTTTGCCCGACCCTATCTTTCCTATCGGGCCGCAAAGGGCAAGGAAGACAAGCGCCGCCGCTTCGAACGTTTCGGTTATGCCAGCGCCGAGCGCCCGCGCGGGCCACTCGTCTGGTTCCATGCCGCAAGTGTGGGCGAAACGCTTGCCCTCATTCCGCTGATCCGCGAAATCCGCAAACGCGACATTTTCGTGCTCCTGACCACCGGCACCGTCACCTCGGCCGAACTGACCCGTACGCGGCTTGGCGATGATGTGATCCACCAATATGTGCCGCTCGATATCAAGATCGCGGTCAACCGCTTCCTCACCTATTGGGCGCCGGATGCCGCCATCACCGCTGAATCGGAAATCTGGCCGGTGACGATGATGGAGCTGGAGCGCCGGCACATCCCGCAGATCCGGGTCAACGCCCGTCTGTCCGACCGTTCCTTCGACCGCTGGAAAAGCCGTCACGATATTGCGGAATCGCTGTTTTCCAAGCTGGCGCTGGTGGTTGCGCAATCCGATCTCGATGCCGAACGCTTCCGCGATCTCGGCTCCTGGCCGGTGGTGATTTCAGGCAACCTCAAGGGCGATACCGATCCGCCGCCCTGTGACGAGACGCTGCTGGAGACCTATCGCAAGCAGGTCGGCAATCGCAAGACATGGGCGGCGATCTCCACCTTCGACGGCGAAGAAAAGGCTGCCGCCACCGTGCATGCGGCGATCAAGTCGCGCAACGGGCAACTGACCATCATCGTGCCGCGCCATCCCGAGCGTGGCGACGACGTGGAAGCCATGCTGAAGGGCATGGGACTGACGGTCGCGCGCCGTAGCCGCAACGACGTGATCACGCCGGAAACCGATATTTTCCTCGGCGATTCCATCGGCGAAATGGGGCTTTACCTGCGGCTGACCGAACTTGCCTTCGTCGGCCGTTCGCTGACGGCGGAAGGTGGGCAGAACCCGCTGGAGCCGGCCATGCTGGGCTGCGCCGTATTATCGGGCGCGCATGTGCAGAATTTCCGCGAGGCCTATCAGAAGCTGATCCGCGCCGGCGGCGGTCGTATCATCCGTGATGTGGAGATGCTGGCCAAGGCGGTGCACTATCTGCTGGTCAACGACAATGAGCGTTACAAGATGATCGATGCCGGCAACCGGGTCATTCAGGACATGCGCGGCGCGTTGTCCTCCACCGTCAAGGCGCTGGAACCCTATATCAACCCGCTTACCGTTTCGGCCAAGCTGCAACCGCGGAGCGCCATCGGTTCATGGTAGCGGATATCGAAGTTGATGCGGCGCAGTCGATCGCCGCCGTGCTTTTCGACAAGGATGGTACGCTTTTAGGTTATGACGCGAGCTGGGGACCGGTAAACCGCGAACTTGCGGCGATCGCTGCCAAAGGCGATGCGGCACTTGCCGATCGGCTTCTCATTGCTTGCGGCATGGACCCGATCACCGGCCACGTGGTGCCGGACAGCCTGCTCGCCGCCGGAAATACGGCGGAAATCGCCGCCGGTCTGGTTGCCGCCGGCTCGCCCTGCGATGTTGTCGAACTGACGCAGCGCCTCGACCGGCTCTTCACCGAAGCCGCGGATAAATCCGTGCCCGTCACCGATCTCAAGGCGTTCTTTGCACGGCTGAAGGCGCGCGGCTACAAGCTCGGTATCGCCTCCAGCGACAATGAAAATTCCATCCGCCAGACGGCAATCCGCTTCGGTTTCGAGAGCGATGTCGATTTCGTCGCGGGTTATGACAGCGGTTACGGCACCAAGCCGCAGCCCGGCATGGTTCTCGGTTTCTGCGAAGCAATCGGATTTCCGCCGGAACGTGTGGCTGTTGTCGGCGACAATAATCACGATCTGCATATGGCAAAAAATGCGGGCGCGGGTTTACGCATCGCCGTTCTGACGGGAACCGGCTCACGCGAAAGCCTCGGTGCGGATGCGCATTATTGTTTCGATGATATTACCGCGCTGGAAGCGCTGTTGCCGGAACGGGTTGTTTAAGAAGGAACCACCCATCTCTTCCGTCATTCCGGCCTCGAACCGGAATCCAGCCAGCCCAAGTCCTTGGGCTGAAACAGACTCTTCTCGCCGCGCAGACGCGCGCCGGATGGATTCCGGCTCGAGGCCGGAATGACGGAGAGCTTTTTTGCAATTTATGGTTTTTTCTGGCAAACAACCCCTGACGTATAACATCCGAACGAATGCCGTGGGCGACGCGGCCGGGAGCGGGCATAGATGGTTTCTGAAGCGCCGCCATTCTGGTGGCAGAAAGCGGGCTGGCAGGCATGGCTCCTGTCGCCTTTCTCGCTTCTCTACGGCAAGGTTGCCGGACGGCGGATGCGGACGGCAAAGCGGGCAAGCGTATCCGTCCCGGTGATCTGCATCGGCAATTTCACTGTCGGCGGAGCGGGCAAGACACCGACGGCGATGGCAATCGCCCGGGCTGCTACCGCTAAAGGCCTGAAACCCGGTTTCCTCAGCCGCGGTTATGGCGGCACGCTTGATGTCACCACCCTTGTTGATCCGCACCACCACCGCTCCGCCGATGTCGGCGATGAGCCGCTGCTGCTGGCGCGTGAGGCGGTGACGGTGATTTCGCGCAGGCGCGTCGAGGGCGCGCATCGGCTGGTGAAAGAGGGCGTCGATCTCATCATCATGGATGACGGCTTCCAGAGCGCGCGCCTGACGCTGGATTATGCGCTTGTTGTCATCGATACGGTGCGTGGCATCGGCAATGGCCACCTCGTGCCGGGTGGGCCTGTGAGAGCGCCGCTGGCCGATCAGATGCGGCAGATGAGCGGCCTTTTGAAGGTCGGCAACGGCCATGCGGCCGATCCGCTGGTGAGACAGGCGGCAAAGGCCGCCAAACCCGTCTTCGTTGCAGCGATTACGCCGCAGGAACCGCAGGAGTTCAGGGGAAAGCGCGTGCTGGCCTATGCCGGCATCGCCGATCCGGCCAAGTTTTATCGAACCGTTGAGGCGCTTGGCGGTGACATCGTGCAGCAGCGCTCCTTCCCGGACCATCACCATTTCAGCGACGACGAGGTCGCTGATCTCCTGCAGGATGCGGGCAAGGAGAACTTGCAGCTGGTGACGACGGCCAAGGACGCCGTGCGTCTCAATGGGCATCACGGTCGGGCAGAGGAACTGCTGTGGAACAGCCAGGTTATCGAGATCGATATGGTGTTCGATGACCCCAATGCGGCCTCAACGATCATCGATGCCGCGATCCAGCATTGCCGCACCCGCCTGCTGCGGGAAAATGCGCGGTCGTAATTGTGGAGGTTATCGGCAAGGCCTGTCCCGAGCATCTGCAACCTATCGATTTATGAGACATCAGCAGATGCTCGGCACAAGGCCGAGGATGACGTCGAGTGAGGGTGTCAGCCGCCTCTGCAACTTCTCCCGAGAAAGCCGCTTAACACACGTAAACGCTTCAGCACGACGTTTCCGGCTCAAGCCGGCAAACTACCAGCCTTCCGTTCAGCCTCAAGCGAAGCGGCCGCGTCCACATAGGCTTCCTGCCGCGCCACGCTCCAGTAACGCAATTCATCGAGCGGAATGGTCTTTCCGGTGATGGCGCAGACGACATGTGAGCCGGTTTGCACGATCCGGAAGTCTCCGTCGAGATATTCGATGACGGCGAGACGATTTCCGCCTCCCTCAAATCTGTTCATCCGTTTTCGTCTCCTGCTCTGTCCTGTCAGGGCACCCAGTCCGAAACGGCGTAGCGTTTTCCTGAACAATCCGGATGCTCCAATGTCCTGGATTTATATCGTTCGGCGCGGCACAAGGCCAGCCCCGGCCGCTTGCGGCTGGGTGAAGACGTCAGCTTCGACCGAAGAGCCGTTCTATATCGGAAAGTTTCAGTTCGATATAGGTCGGGCGGCCGTGATTGCATTGTCCTGAGCCCGGCGTGTTTTCCATCTGCCGCAGAAGCGCGTTCATCTCCTCCGGCCGCATGCGCCGGCCGGAGCGCACCGAACCATGGCAGGCCATGGTGGCCGCGACATATTCCAGCTTGTTGGCAAGCGTGGAGGCGGCGTCCCATTCGGCGATCTCGTCGGCAAGCTGGCGCACCAGCCCCTGCACATTGACCTCGCCGAGCATGGCCGGTGTTTCCCGAACCGCAACCGCTCCCGGCCCGAAACGCTCGATGACGAGGCCCAGCCCATCGAAACCGGCGGCATGATCCATCAGCCGGTCGCAGTCTTCCTCGGGCAGATCGATGATCTCGGGGATCAGCAGAACCTGCGACGGCGGACGCCGGGAATGCAGTGCATTGCGCATTTCCTCGAACACCAGCCGCTCATGTGCGGCATGTTGATCGACGATGACGAGGCCGTTTTCCGTCTGTGCGATGATGTAGTTCTCATGCAGCTGCGCCCGTGCGGCTCCGAGGGGGTAAAGCACCGGTTCGGACGAGGAATTTGCGGCGGCTTCGTAAGCCTCCCGTGGTTCCGTCCGCGCCGTCGGCATGGTGATGTCGGAAAAGCGCGATTGCACCGCCTCCGCAAACTGTGACCCGCCGGAAACGGCGAGCGGCCGTGAAGGCGAGGTGGCGGCGGACCATGTCACGGAGGGAGAAGGCCGCAGGCCGGACGGGCTGTATCCGGGACGAAAGGCATTCATCATCTGACTCGCGCCGGTCGTCGCCGCCCTGTCACCGTCGCGCGTCAGCGCCTGCCGGATCGCGCCGACGATCAGCCCGCGAATGAGGCCGGGATCGCGGAAACGCACATCGGATTTCGCCGGATGCACGTTCACATCCACAAAAGCGGGGTCGAGCGTGATGGACAGCACCGCGACCGGGTATCGCCCATGCGGCACGGTTTCGGCATAGGCGCCGCGAATGGCGGATAAAAGCAGCTTGTCCTGCACCGGGCGGCCGTTGACGAAAACATATTGATGCGCCGAGTTGCCGCGGTTGAAGGTCGGCACGCCGGCAAAACCGGTCAGCATCACGTCCTCGCGCCCGGCATCGATCTCGATGGCATTGTCCTTGAAGTCCGCGCCGAGGATTTGCGCCATGCGGGCAAGGTGGTCATCGCCGGTCGAGGGGATTTCGAGCGTCGAACGGTCGGTGCCTGACAGCACGAAGCGGATATGCGGAAAGGCGATCGCCATCCGCTTGACGACCTCGGTAATGGCGGCCGCCTCCGCCCGTTCCGTCTTCAGGAATTTCAGCCGCGCGGGCGTGGCGAAGAACAGGTCGCGCACCTCGACGATGGTGCCGGCATTCGCGGCGGCGGGGCGCACGTCCGAAACCTTGCCGCCGGTAACCGAAATCACCGAACCCTGTTCCGCGCCCTGTTGGCGGCTGGTGATCGAAAGCTTGGCGACCGAACCGATGGAGGGCAGCGCCTCGCCGCGAAAACCAAGCGTGCGGATGTCATCCAGCGTCGTGGATATTTTTGATGTGCAGTGGCGCCTCACCGCAAGCTCCAGATCGGCGGGTGACATGCCGGAACCGTTATCGGTGATCCGCACCAGCCCCTTGCCACCGCCCGCCGTGGCGATCTCGATCCGGGTTGCGCCCGCGTCGATGGCATTTTCCACCAGTTCCTTCGTGGCGCTGGACGGTCTTTCTATGACCTCGCCGGCGGCGATCTGGTTGATGAGGGTTTCTGAAAGCTGCTTGATGGCCATGATCGTCATTTTCGCGGATTCGCCATGGCTTCGAAAGCAAAAAACGCCAATTGCGGCAATTTGCACATGTTTTGTGGACTTCCGGGCATTTGATCATTTCCGGCAACGCCGGGTTAAGCGTTAATCCGCTTTTAATCGGCCTTGATTATGGTGGGGCGGCTTGAAATGACCGCAGGCAAGAGGCCCCCGTTCCGGGTGGTGTGTGACGTCGATTATGGGTGAACGTCATCTTCTCCTCAAGACTGCTTCAAGTGGCGAACCCTGATGTCTCTTTTTCGGAATTTGTCGTTTCATCCCGGCATCTGCCCTGAACGATTCCAATAGAAACATAAGCCTGACCCATTAACAGGCGGGAGTTTGCAGTTGAGTGATTTGGCGTCCTCTGGCGCGGGCGTTCATACGGTGATGCTTGATGCCCTTTGCGACGCGCTTGGCGCGGCGATCGTCGTTTACGACCGTAACGATCACATTATTTTCGCAAGCCGGAAACTGTTGAATTTTTTCCCGCTGGAAGAGGCCGTTGTCGGCCCCGGTGCGCGGCTGCGCGACTATCTGAGCGCGCTTTACGATTGTTATCTGCTGGAGACGGAAAATCTCGCCGCCAATGCCCGCCAGCTCGGGCGGGACGAATGGATCGGCGAGCGGCTGGCGCTGCACTGGAAGGAAAGATCGGAAAAGACCGAACGGCTGAAGGGCGAGCGCTTTCTGCGTTTCGTCATGAACCGCCTGCCTTCCGGGCTCGGCATCAGTGTCGTCGCCGATATTTCCGAACAGAAGAAAAGGGAAGAACAGTGGCGCATCGACCTTGAGCGGGTGCAGCTGATCGAGGACATCCTCGACAATCTGCCATTCCCCGTTTTGGTCAAGGACCGCAACATGGCCTATGCGGCCGTGAACAAATCCGCCTGCACCATGGTTGAAACCAGCGCGGAGAGCATTCTCGGCAAGACGGTTTTCGATCTGCATTCACGCAAGGTCGCCGCGCAGATCGATGCGGCTGACCGCGCGGTAATGGACAGCGGCACGCCGAGCCTCATTCCCGAAAGAGTGAGACGCATAAACGGCGAGGAAGTGCTGACGATTACCCGCAAGCAGCGCGTGGGTCGCCCGGGGCGGCATTTTCTGGTGACGACGATGGAGGATGTCACCGCGCTTGCCACCATCGATGCGAGCGGCAGGCCCGTCATCCCCTCGCTCGAACATGTCGCTTTCGTCGCCTCCACCTATGGAAAGGACGAGGGGGACGCACCGGCTAAAGACCTGCTGAAAAGCAAGGCGGTGCTGGTCGTCTCCGAAAGCGGGCGTTTTGCCGAAGCCGCCGGCCGCCGGTTGACCGCGGGCGGCATGGACCATGCGGCGGTGACGAGCGAGGAAGAACAGCAGGCATTCATCGATATCGCTATCTCCGCCGGCGTGGGCATTGATGTCGTCGTCGTCGATGCCCAGATGAGCGTCACATGTCTCGATATAGCCGCTGCGCATGACCTGCCAGTCGTCACCATCGAGGAAGAGGAAATCGACGCATCCCTGCTGCATCACGTCGCCCTCGGTCTCAAATCGTCTCCTAACGAGAAATCGCCGGAGGAAGACTGGGAAATCATGACCGAAGACCTGCCCAGGATCCTCAAGACGGATGGTGTCTGCGAGATACTTCTCGTCGAGGACAACCGGGTCAACCAGATCGTCTTTTCGCAGATACTCGAAGGTCTCGGGCTTTCCTGGCGGCTCGCCGCCTCGGGCGAGGAAGCCTTGCAGCTTTTTGCGGAGCAGGCGCCTTCCGTCGTCCTGCTCGACACGACACTCGCCGATATCGACGGTTTCGAGGTCGCCCGCCGCATGCGTGAACTGGCGGGGGACCAGAACATTCCCATCGTCGGGGTCATCACCCACGCCTTCGAGGGCGATCTCGACAAATGCCTGGCGTCCGGAATGAACGACATGCTGCTGAAACCCGTCAGCCCTGACATGGTCGAGGCGGTTTTCCTGCGTGTTTTCGGCGCGGATGCGATGCGGCTGCAGGCCTGAACGCCCACCGACCCGGCCGTTTTTCCCGAGCGGCAGACTTTCCGAAAATGCCGCCGCATTTTTGGTTCGCAGCTCTATGGTTTTTTTAATACTTGCCCTGCATTGTGAGCGCGTTCACACAGGATTAACGAGATGCAGGAATGAAACGGGCAGAACCGCAATCGTTGCAGGTCAGCCAGAACGAGCTGCAGGCGATGGCTTACAGCGACCCTCTGACGGGGCTCGGCAACCGTTACCGTCTGCGGGACAAGATCCGCATGCTCGCAAGCGAACGCTCCAGCGACCCCGCGCCCTTCACGGTCGGCATCGCCAATATAGACGGCTTCAAACCCATCAATGATCTTTTCGGTGTTCAGGCGGGGGATGAAATCCTGTGTCAGGTCGCGCACCGCCTGAAGGCCTGCATTCCCGATGGCGCGGTCGTGACGCGCCATGATGGCGACGAATTCGCCTTCGTGCTGCCGCTCGTGTTCGAACGCACCGGCGCGGAGCGCATCGGCAACATGATCAAGGACGTGCTCTCGGCCCCTTACGATCTCGGTGATCGTAACGTTCGGCTTTCCTCCTCCTTCGGTTTTGCCATCTATCCCTTTGCCGGCGATGATTTCGAGGACCTGCTCAAAAGCGCCGAGACGGCGCTTTATCGCTCCAAGCGGCGCGGACGTGGCCAGATAACGGTCTATTCGCGTGAGATCGCGCAGGAAATGAAGCGCGCCACCCAGCTGGAACAGGCCTTGCGAAACGCCATCATCACCGATGCGATCGATGTGCATTTCCAGCCCATCGTCCGGCTGGAAGAGGCCAAGGTCATCGGCTTCGAGGCGCTGGCCCGCTGGAACGACCCCGATCTCGGCTTTGTTTCGCCCGCCGTCTTCGTGCCGCTTGCCGAAGAACGGGGTTTTATCGACGCGCTGTCGGAAGCACTGCTGCGAAAGGCGGCGGAAGCCGCCCTGTTCTGGCCGCGTGAGCTGTTTTTGTCCTTCAACCTGTCTTCCGCGCAATTGATGGACCCGAGCACGGCAGACAACATTCTTTCGATCCTTGCCCGCGTTGGTCTCGATCCGCACCGCCTGGAGCTTGAAATCACCGAAACGGCTGTCATGACGTCAGCCGATACCGCGCAACGCATCATCAGCGAATTGCAGAGTGCCGGCGTTCGCATTTCGCTTGATGATTTCGGCACCGGCCAGTCCAGCCTCGGCCGCCTGCGTGATTTCACCTTCGACAAGGTGAAGATCGACCGCGCCTTCGTTTCCCGCATCAGCAGCGACCGCCCCTCGGAACACATCATCAAGGCCATCGTCGCCATGTGTGACGGACTTGATCTTGAAGTGGTGGCCGAAGGGATCGAGGAGCGGGTGGAAGAGGAAAAGCTGCGCGCGCTCGGCTGCGCCATGGGGCAGGGCTATTTCTACGGCCGCCCCGCCGATGCCGCCGCGACCCAGCGGTATCTGCATGAGAATTATCGCGAGATATTGTCGGATATTTCCTGAAAACCGGGTGACCATAGGTCGGAGTCGAACTCACCAGCCCTCATTCCTGTGCTTGTCACAGGAATCCAGCCGACGCGCGTCTGCGCGGCGAAACGACTCCTTCCAGCCCAAGGACTTGGGCTGACTGGATTCCTGTGACAAGCACAGGAATGAGGGAGGTCGTTTCGGGAACAACCCTTGCCAGAAGGCGCTCCGCGTTTTGTTGCGGGCGGCCTACGCCGCGCTTCACAACCGGTAAAGCGGCTCGTACCGACCCTTCACCTCAACCCCCAGCTCGAACGTCAACCCATGCTGCGGATTGGCGGCAATGGCGTCATCATCGAGATGTTCGCGCGCCGAGGTGACGAGAAGGCGCGACGCGTCGGGTCCGATGAAGGCCGGGCAGGTTGTCTGTCCCGCCGGCACCTCATATCGGGCGATGTGATTGCCGTCCGTATCGTAGTGATCGACCGCGCCAATACCCCAGCGGGCATTCCAGATATGCCCTTCGGCATCGCAGACCGACCCGTCAATGCCGCCTTCGACGCCAGCGGAATCGATGAATACCTCTGCCTTGCCAGTGGGAAGGCCGGTCTCCGCGTCGAGCGACACCCGCATCAGCTTGTTCACCTTGGTATCGACGTAATATCCCGTCGCGCCATCGGGGGAGAAGCAGATCGAATTGGGGATGCTGACTTCGGCAAACAGTTTCGTCACGGTTCCCCGGGCGACGTGATAGATGCTGCCGGCGCCTGTCTCCGCCTTCCGGCCCATGGTGCCGATCCAGAGCGCGCCGGAGGGGTGCATGCGCCCGTCATTGGAGCGGTTGCCCGGCAAGTCCTTTTCCAGTTCCGCATGCAATGTCAGCACGCCGGTCGCCGTGTCGCGCAGGAAAAGTCCGTCATCGGAGGCGATCAATTGCTTGTGGTCGCTGATCTTGGCCAGTGCGCTGCCCATGAAAGGCAGGGCGTATACCGTCTTGCGGCCGGAAGCGAAATGCAACTCGTGCAACTCGCGCTCGATGATGTTGAACCACCAGGCGGTGCCTGTCGCAGGGTCGAAGGTCGGGCCTTCGCCAAGCATCATCGGCGTTTCGTCAAGCACATGTCCGGCAAATGGAAAAACAGTCGCCAAGCTCTTATCCTCCGATGGCTGCGTCATAGGCCGAAAGTGTGACGGTAGCACGCTCGCGCACCTCGGCCGCCGTCATACCCGGCTTGTAGAGGCTGGTTCCAAGCCCGAAAGCGGTAATGCCGGCCGAGGTATATTCGGCGAAATTCCTGTCCGAGACGCCACCGACTGCGGCAATGATGAGGTCCTTCGGCAGGATCGTCCTGATAGCATTTATGCCGGCCGGGCCGATGATGCTGGCGGGAAAGAATTTCAGCCCCGTCGCACCAGCCTTTGCAGCCACCAGCGCTTCGGTAGGCGTGAGAACGCCGGGCATCGTTACCATGCCCTTGACGCGCGCGGCGATGATCACCTCGGCATCGGCATTGGGGCTTACCATCAGCTTGCCGCCGGCGGCATCCAGTGCCTCCACGTCTTCTACGCTCAGCACCGTGCCGGCACCGATCAGGCAATCGGCAGGCGCCATCTTCGCGGCAATTTCGATCGAGCGGAACGGATCGGGCGAATTAAGCGGGATTTCGATGGCACGGAAGCCGGTTTCGATCAGTGCACCGACGACGCCTTCGGTTTCCTCGGGTTTCAGACCACGCAGGATGGCGATCAGCGGATATTTCATGGCAGGGAAGGGGATACGCATGGTGGGTCTTTCTTTTATGACCAGATGGTATTGGCGGCGGCCAGCAATCCGCGCCGCACGGCCTCGTCTGCATCGATGACCGTATATTGGATATCAAGGGCCGTGAAGGCGCCTTCGTAAAGCGCACCGAGCGCGCCGGAGCCGATCAGCACGACCGGTGTGTCCCGCCGTGCATTGGCATGCGCGCCGGCAATTTCCAGCCCGATCATGATGCCGGAAAGCTTGGCCTTGGCGTCGGTCGCGGTGAGGCCATGCAGCAATTGCCCCGAGCGCAGGGTAAACAGCCGGTTGGTCGCCAATTGGGGATTGGCGTAGATGTCGCGCACGGCGGCCCTGAAGGCCTCGTGTTCGCCGGTAAAAGCGTCCGCTTCGGCCACCGCATGGGAAAGGATCGTCTGCTTGGAGATGACCTCGAACAGTTCGCCGGTCATGAAGGTGGCAAAGCCGGTCACGTCACCGCCCTTGACCGTCACCCATTTGGAATGTGTGCCCGGCATGCAGACCAGCTTTTCGCCGGCATCAGTGGAGGCGAGCGCACCGAGCAATTGCGTTTCTTCACCGCGCATCACGTCGGGCGCATTTTTATCCCGCTGCGCCAGCCCCGGCAGAATGCGGACATCCCGCGCCTGACCTGGTACCCGAACCGCGCCGTCGAGAACCGCTGAAAGCGCTGCCGGCACGTCGATATAACCGGCCTCAACCCAGCCCTGCCGCGCACCCGCCATGCCGCAGACGAGAACCGGCAGATTGTCAGGTGCGCCGATGGCATCAAGATGCGATTGCAGCACCTCGGCAAAACCGGTGCGCGCGGCGGTCGTCATGCCTTCCGCGCTTCTGCGCTCAGCCAGCACCGCGCCAGAACGGCTCAGAAGCCAGAGCCGGAAACTGGTCGTGCCCCAGTCGACGGCGATAAAAGCGGGTTCGGACATTATAGGAGGCCTCCGTCTACGATTATGGATTGCGCCGTGATGGCGCTTGATGCTGAGGATGCGAGAAACAGGCTCGGCCCGGCGAGATCGGCGGCGATGAGCGTGCGCTTGAGACATTGCCGCGCCGTGGTGGCAGCGATGCCCTCGTCCGTCAGCCACAGTTCTTTCTGCCGCTCCGTGACGATCATGCCTGGCAGGAGCGTGTTGACGCGGATATTCTCCGGTCCCAGCCTGCCGGCAAGGCTCTTCGTCAGTCCGATAATGCCGGCCTTGGCCGCCGCATAGGAGGGCAGTTCGCCCATGTTCAGCAGAAATGAGATGGATGAAAAATTGACGATGGATGCATTCTTCGCCTGTCTGAGATAGGGCAGCGCGGCTTGAACGGTGAAGAACATCTGCTTGAGATTGACGGCCTGATTGGCGTCCCAATAGGCTTCCGTCACGGTGTCTATGTTGTGGCGGTCATCCCACGCGGCATTGTTGACCAGCACCTTGATGCCGCCGGTGGCGGAGGCCGCCGCATCCACCGTCCGCCCGATGGCGGGAATGTCGCTCAAGTCTGTCTTGAAAAAATGCACCGGATGGGGAGCCACTCCTGCGAGCCGCTGGACAAGGGCGGCGCTCGGCTCCTCGGCGATGTCGATGAAGGCGACCTTCGCCCCCTGCATTGCGAAGGCTTCCACCAGCGATGCCCCGATGCCGGAGCCGCCACCGGTAATGAGCACGCCCGCATCCTTGAGGTCGGGAAATTGGGCTTGCATCATCGACATCGTCTCATCCATGAGGGCTTGATTGTTCCAATATATGGAACTAGATTTTATTAAATGGAATTATTCTCTTGGCGTCACACTTATGTCAAGGCAGATGACGGTGGATGTTGCCATGCCCGATAATAAAACGCCCAATGCTCAACAGCATGACCCCGTTCCCGGTCGCGCAGGAAAACCGCAAAGTGAGACCGGCACGCTGGGAAAGGCGGTCTCACTTCTGGAACTTATCGCCTTTGCGGAAAAACCGATGCGCTTTACCGATGTGGTCGAGGCTTGCGGCCAGCCGCGCGGCACGGTCCACCGCCAGCTCGCCCACCTCCTTGCCGAAGGCCTGATCGACCATGCCCCCGACCAGACCTATGCTGTCGGCCTGAGGTTGTTGCAATTTGCGGCGAAAGCCTGGAGCGGCAATGATCTGCGCAGTGTCGCTGCCCCGCATCTGGCGGCGTTGCAGGAAATGACGCAGGAATCTGTACATCTGGCCGTTCTAAACGGTGGGCAAGTCACCTATCTCGACAAGATCGAGGGCAGGCACACCATGCGCATGCATTCGCAGGTCGGCAAGACCTCGCCGGCCTATTGCACGGGTGTTGGCAAGGCGGCGCTGTCCCTGCTGCCTGCTGATGCGCTGGCACACCTGGCTGCCGGGCTGGAGTTCCAACGCTTTACGGAAAACACGATCGTAACGCCGGAAGCGCTGATAAGGGATGTGTCGGCCATTCGCGTGCAAGGTTACGGTTTCGACCTTCAGGAACACGAGATCGGCATTCATTGCGCCGCTGCGCCGGTCCACGCGCCGGGACGCAATTTCCATGCGGCGATTTCCGTCACCGGCCCCGCCTATCGGGTGGATGTGGAACAGCTTTACAAATGGGCGCCGCTGGTGCGCGAAACCGCTGATAAAATTTCAGCGGAGCTTGCCTGCCGACTGTCGCCGGTTGCGGATGGTTGAGGAAAAACAGGCGCTGCCCCGTCGATTTTCGCGACCGGGGAGACGGGTTTGACGTCGAATTGCGCGAGTTAAATCTTATTTTCGACTATTCTGAATTAAGTTTTCAACTTTTGTTTGCATGAATCATTTTGGTGAGTAACATCCCCGGCAATTTCCGGGCAAAGGTGGCCTTTGCGGCGGTATTTCTCATTCTCGAAGAACAGCTTTCATGCAGAAAACAGAGACGGCCGCCGTTCAGGCGATTGGTGTTGATTGCGTTCGCGAGATCGCCGGTCTGAACACGCAATTCGACATATTCCGGTTCTTGAAACGGTTGACGGAGGCCTGGGAGTTCAGGGCTTTTATGGTGCTTGACCTGTCATCCGAAATGGCGAGCGAGCTGTCGCAATATACCATCATCACCAGCTGGCCGGCCGAGCTTCTGCAGCGTTACGACGAGGAGGGCATGCTGCAGAACAGCAAGGTGATGGCGCAGTTGAAAAAGTCGACGGTGCCCTTTTCCGTCTCCGCGGATTTCCTGGCCGGAGGCAACGAACAGATCGCCAAAAAAAACGTGATCGGCCTGTTCGAGCGATTTGAGATGATCAACTCCGTATGGTTTCCCGTTCACGACATCACCACAACCAGGGGCGCGGTGTCGTTCTCCGGCAACAAGACGATTTTGCCGGCAAGCCGGCTGGCGGAACTGTTTTACATTTCAAGCCATGTGTTTGCCCGGCTATCGGAAATCCGTCGTCTCGATCTCCGGGTTCCCGAAACATTGAGCGAGCGGGAGATCGATTGTCTGAACTGGACGGCGGCCGGCAAGACCAGCGCTGAAATCGCTGAAATCATGGTGTTGTCGGAACATACGATCAATCATTACCTCAACCGCGCGACGAAAAAACTCGACACGGTCAACCGCACCCAGGCCGTGGCCAAGGCGCTGCGGGTCGGTTTGATAAAATAGCGAAATCGTAATTTTATCATTGTGATAAAGCCTTTCCTAGGCGATCCTTCTTTCGAATCACCGGAAAGGAGAAATCGTTTGCCGGAGCGGCATAGGGTAAAAGCGGGATTTTCTCCGACTGTCGATTGCGCCGTGCTGATAGTCGCTGCCGAAAAAGGCTTTGCTGCCGATGAAGGCATAGAACTGCAACTCGTCCGAAAACAATCCGCACGCGCTGTTTTAACGGCGCTTGCCGAGGATGAGGTTCGCATCGCCCATCTGCCCGCTCCGGTGCCGGTCGGTTCCGCAGTCGGCCTCGATGAGCTGCCGGCCGATATTATCGGCGTTTTCACACTTTCCCTGGGCGGATCGGCAACCACTGTTTCGCACGCATTTTACGACGAGCTTTACCGTGAAGGTCTGAAGCTTCCGGACCCTGCGGCCTTCGGGCGAGCCATGGCCCGCGTCTGCGCGGCGCGCCGCGCGGCAGGTAAAAACCCGCCGGTCTTTGCGGTCGAGGATATCGTTTCCACGCCGTTTTATATGTTGCGTTATCTGCTCGGAAGCTGCGGTGTGCTGCTCGGCCGGGACATGGAAATTGTCGAGGCCCTGCCGAAAGCCATGCCCGGCCTGCTGGAAAACGGCAAGGTCGATGCGCTCTGTGCCGCCGAACCGGCGGGCAGCGCCGTGGTGCTGGGCGGCGCCGGGCGGATCGTCACCACCGGGGCGCTGATCTGGCAAAATGCGCCGGAAAAGATACTGTCTGTGAAGCGGCAGTGGGCTGAGGAGAACGCCACGCTGCTGGAAGGGCTGTTGCGCGCGCTCTACCGCGCCGGCGAATGGTGCGCCAATTCTGCCAATATCGAGGAACTGACGGGCATCCTCGCCGCCCCTCATTATATGGACGAGAACGGCGAATTCCTGCTGCCGGCGCTGACGGGCTATATCTCCACCTCGCAGAGGGATATGCGGCGTTATCCGGAGTTTTTCGTGACCAGCGCCAAGGCCGCAAATTTTCCGTGGCAGAGCCAGGCGCTTTGGTTCTTCAGCCAGATGTTGCGTTGGGGCGAGGTTCCCGCCGAATGTCGATTCGACGCGGCCGTGGTGGAGGCCGCGCGCAACGGCTATCGGCCGGATATTTTCCGTAAGGCGATGAAGCCGCTTTTCGTGCCGGTGCCGGGCGCCAACCTGAAACTCGAAGGCACGCTCAGGGAACCGGTGCATGTCGGCGCGTCGCGCACGGGCCTCGTCCTCGGCCCGGACTGTTTTTTCGACGGCCGGGTCTTTGACCCGGAAACGCTCGATATGGACGACGAAATCTGAAATGGCAGTGTCGAATCGCCGCTAATCTCTCCTGTTTGCGCTTTGGCATTGGCGAAGCGCTCCCGCTTGTCTATGGATGGCGCGGAAGAGTGCCCATATCCGGCCGGACCACGTATACGGAGTAAGACAATGGCAGACGTCAGCAAGAACCAGGTGGAAAAGGCTCTGGAAGCCGTCATCTATCCCGGCAGCGGCAAAAGCATCGTGGCGCTCGGTATGGTCTCGGAAATCTTCATCGCCGACGCGAAGGCCTATTTTTCGATTACCGTTCCCTCCGACAAGGCCGCCGAGATGGAGCCGCTGCGGCTTGCCGCTGAAAAGGCGGCCAGCGGCGTTGCGGGCATTGCCGGCGCCGTGGTCGCGCTGACGGCGGATCGCAAGCCCGGCCAGCAGCAACAGCCGCCGCGCCCCGCCGCAGCAACCGGCCGCCCGGCTGCACAGCCGCGCTCCTCCAAGGTGGGCGTGCCGGGTGTCGGCGCCATCATCGCCGTCGCCTCGGGCAAGGGTGGGGTCGGCAAGTCCACGACCGCTGTCAATCTGGCGCTCGGTCTTCAGGCGCTCGGCCTCAGGGTCGGCATGCTCGATGCCGATATTTACGGCCCTTCGCTTCCCAAACTCCTGAAGATTTCCGGCCGCCCGCAGCAGCAGGAAGACCGCATCATCCTTCCCATGGAAAATTACGGGCTGAAGGTCATGTCCATGGGCTTTCTGGTGGATGAGGAAGCGGCAATGATCTGGCGCGGGCCGATGGTGCAGTCCGCCCTGATGCAGATGCTGCGCGAAGTTGCCTGGGGCGAACTCGACGTGCTGGTGCTGGACATGCCGCCCGGCACGGGTGACGCGCAGCTGACCATCGCCCAGCAGGTGCCGCTTGCCGGCGCCGTCATCGTCTCCACGCCGCAGGATCTGGCGCTGATCGATGCGCGCAAGGGCATCACCATGTTCCGCAAGGTGGAAGTGCCGTTGCTCGGCGTCATCGAGAATATGAGCTATTTTATCGCGCCGGATACCGGTGCGCGTTACGATATCTTCGGCCATGGCGGGGCAAAGGCCGAAGCCGAGCGGATCGGCGTGCCGTTCCTCGGCGAAGTGCCGCTCACCATTTCCATCCGCGAAATGTCGGATGCCGGCACTCCGGTTGTTGCCGCCGAGCCGGATGGACCGCAGGCAGAGATCTATCGCGATATCGCCGAAAAAGTCTGGGCGCGCATCGGTGCAGGCGAGAGAAAGGCCGCGCCGAAGATCGTTTTCGAATAATGCAACGGCTTCCGGCATAAACCGAAAAGGCGTCTGTCGGTATTAAATAATCTTTTTAAAACAGAAGATTGATCGCCAGTATCAGGCAATATTTCTGGATGTGAATATCGAGAAATGCTTCGCCTGCAATGCTGTCGAGAAAAAATATTGCTTGATTGCATCTCGCTTTGGGCGCATACGCCTGCGCCGTTTGGCTCTTGGTCCATCGGGCTGGCGAGATATGAAATCCCGCTCGTTCCGGCGTGCCCTGAAGTGTCGTCCAAAGGTTTGCCGACCGCAAACAGGATATGTTAAGCAGCATTGCGGCTGAAGCTTGCGATGTGGACCGGAGAAGCGGATTGATAAAAGCCTATCGCGCCAATTGCGAGGCAATCAGCCTGTCGCCAGACGACGGCTCCGGACAGATTCCCGACGACATCGTCTGGATCGACATCGTCAATCCCGACAGGGCGGAAGAGCAGCATGTCGAAAAACTGCTGGGGCTCGATCTGCCCACCCGTGAGGATTTGAAGGATATCGAGCCCTCCAGCCGCCTGTATATGGAAGACGGCAACGTCTTTATGACTGCCTCTCTGGTGTGGAAGGCGGAATCGGACGATCCGCGCCTCACGGATGTCGCTTTCATTCTTGCCGGCAAACGCCTTGTGACGATCCGCTATGCCGAGCCGAAATCCTTCCACCTCTTCATCGCCGCCATCACCCGCGTGCCGCACGAAATGCGCAGCGGCACGGCCCTGCTTTTGAAGCTGCTGGAAACCATCGTCGACCGCACGGCGGAAATTCTCGAAAATTCGGTCGCCGGCATCGACAATCTCGCCGCCGACATTCTCGGCAGCCAGGCACGCTCCAAACGCAAGGCGCCGCGTTATCTCGAAGACCGTCTGACCAACATCGCCGCCTATCACCGGCTGATCTCAAAGGTCCGCGTCAGCCTCGCATCGCTGGCGCGCCTGCAGACCTTCCTGTCCACCAGCGATCAGGCTCGCGGAGACAAGGAAGCGCGGGAACAGGGCAAGTCGATCGGCCGCGATATCCAGTCGCTGAACGAACATGCCGCCTTCGTTTCCGGCAATCTGACATTTCTGCTGGATGCCTCTCTCGGCATCATCAATATCGAACAGAACGGCATCATCAAGATTTTCTCCATCGCTTCGGTGGTGTTCCTGCCGCCAACGCTGGTGGCCTCGGTTTATGGAATGAACTTTCAGCTCATGCCGGAGTTGAACTGGACATTTGGTTATCCACTCGCGCTCGTCATCATGCTGATGTCCGCAATCATTCCGTTTCTCTTTTTTCGTTGGAAGGGCTGGCTCTAAGGAGCCAGGATCATCATGTCTCAAATCGTCGACAAGGACGTTGCCGAGAAACCGGATGCGGATGACAAGCATCAGAACAAGGGGCTTTACGCCGCCATCCTTGGTTCGATCGGCGTTGTTTACGGCGATATCGGCACCAGCCCGCTTTATGCCTTCCGCGAAGCACTGCGGCCGATCGCCTATGATGGCGTGACGCGGGAGGAGGTCATCGGCCTCACATCGCTGATGATCTGGGCTTTGACGATCATCGTGACGTTCAAATACATCACGCTGCTGCTGCGCGCCGACAATGACGGCGAGGGCGGCACGCTCTCGCTGCTGGCGCTGCTAATGAAGACGGCGGGTACCCACCGCGGCGTGCTCATCGTGCTCGGCCTCATCGGCGCGGCGCTGTTTCTGGGTGATGCGATGATCACGCCGGCGCTGTCGGTGCTGTCGGCGGTGGAGGGCCTGAAACTCGTCACGCCCGCTATGGACGACTTCATTATTCCGATATCCGTCTGCATTCTCATCGGTCTTTTCGCCATCCAGTCGCATGGCACGGGAACGGTGGCGAAATTCTTCGGGCCGATCACGGCGGTCTGGTTCCTCGTGATGGGTCTCGCCGGCCTCATTCATATCGCGGATGATTTCGGCATTCTCTTTGCCTTCAATCCGTGGCACGCGGTGGAGTTTCTGGCCAATGAAGGCTTTTACGGTATCGTCGTGCTCGGCGCGGTGTTCCTGACGATCACCGGTGCCGAAGCGCTTTATGCCGATCTCGGCCATTTTGGCCGCCGCCCCATCCAGTGGGCATGGTTCTGTCTGGTGTTCCCGGCGCTGACGCTGAATTATCTCGGGCAGGGCGCGCTGGTGCTCAAAGACCCGGCGGCGATGTCCAATCCGTTTTACCTGATGTTCCCGCAATGGGCGATCCTGCCTGCCGTCATTCTCGCCACCGCCGCCACCATCATCGCCAGCCAGGCGGTGATAACAGGCGCGTTTTCGCTGGTGCGTCAGGCCATCCATCTCGGCTACCTGCCGCGCATGGAAATCCTCTTCACCTCGGAAACCAATACCGGGCAGATCTACCTGCCGGCCGTCAACACCATCCTGCTGTTCGGCGTCGTCGCTCTGGTGCTCACCTTCAAGAGTTCCGATGCGCTGGCCACCGCCTACGGTATTTCCGTCACGGGCGCGATGGTCGTAACCAGCTTGATGTTCTTTGAGTTCGTGCGCAAACGCTGGCAGTGGTCGGTCTGGCTGGCGCTTGCCGTGCTGGCGCCGCTTCTGCTGCTGGAGCTGATCTTCCTCGGTGCGAACCTGCTGAAGATTCACGACGGCGGCTACGTGCCGGTTCTGCTGGCGATCGCCTTCACCATCATCATGACCACCTGGCAGCGCGGCTCGCGAATCCTCTTTGCCAAGACCCGCCGCAGCGACGTGCCGCTGAAGGCTTTCGTCGCCTCGGTGGAAAAGGAAAGCGCCCATGCGCCGGTGCGTGTGCCCGGCACTGCGATTTTCCTGACTGGCGATCCGGAGGCAGCACCAGCGGCCCTGCTGCATAATCTCAAACACAACCACGTCCTGCATGACAAGAACGTCATCCTGACAATCCGCACCGAGGACCAGCCGCGCGTCCGCCCGGAGAACAGGTACACGCTGACGAAACTCAGTGACCGTTTCGCGGTGGTGGAACTGCATTTCGGCTTCATGGAAACCCAGAATGTCACCCAGGCGCTGGGTTACCTGAGGCGCACCGGCTACAAGTTCGACATCATGTCGACCTCATTTTACCTGGGTCGCCGCAAGCTGGTGCCGGATCCGAAATCGGGCATGCCAGGCTGGCAGAACCGTCTGTTCATCGCCCTTGCCGAAACCGCGGCCGATCCGTCGGACTATTTCCGCCTTCCGGCCAACCGTGTGGTGGAACTGGGTTCTCACGTCGTCGTGTGACGACGTGAGCATGCCCCATGTAGCTGGGCGGCCTCCTTCTTTCCGTCATACCGGCCTTGAGCCGGCATCCAGCCAGCCCAAGTCCTTGGGCTGAAAGGATTCTTTACGCCACGCCGACGCGTGTCGGCTGCATTCCGGCTCAAGGCCGGAATGACGGATGTGGAGATGCCCTGCGGGGACAGTTATGATCGGCAAATGCGAACTCGACTCCACGCCACGCGCTTTAGAAGATGCTTACACATTAACGTGAAGCCGCGTTCCCTCGCGGCGTTAACCAAGCATCAAGGTTAATAAGAGATTCTTCAACACCTGTAGCAAATATGGTTGTCGGTGTTCGGAGTGCTGGTTTTGCGTTCGAAAAGTGTAATGCGTCGTCGGTCCTCCGCGTCCCTTCAGGCATGGACCTCCAGATGGGCCTCGCCCGTCGTCTTCGGCCTTGCCGCCTGGCTCGTCTTTCCTTCCCTCGCTGCGCGTGCAGATCTGGCCTCGCTCTTGGCCGGGTTGGACAATGGCGGCGAGCAATGGCGCATGGTGCTGACTGCCTCTCCGGCGGGTTCGGTGCACAATGCCTCGCTCACTTTTAATGATGCGGCAGGCGAGGCGGCGCTGCATGGCAGCGGCATGACCCTGCCGAATGGCAGCAAGGTCGCCTTCGTCACCAACAAGAAGGGCGAGGCGACGACGCCGGATAGCGAGCGTGTCAACCGCGCCGCCAAGAAAGGCCGCATCGTCGCCACCGAAATCATGCAGCCGCCAAAGGCCTTCACCGCCGGCTCCGTCCTTCAACGCACCAGCATGCTGGATATCGAGCCGCTGAAGCGCAAGGACCGCACGGCCTTCGTGAAGCCCAAACGCGGCAAGGATGTTGAACTCGCCTCTTTCTATTTCCGCCGCGATGAAAAGAAGGTGGACAAGAGCGTGTCGCCGATGTTGGCGGAACTCATCACCAACCGTACCCCTGACATTCTCGCCACGGCCTACGCGCCGGCCGCCCCCGATTTTGCCCGCGAATCGCCCTTCGACGCCATTCTCAAAAAGCCCGATGCCGGCCGTTTCGTGCCGCAGATCAGCCCGGAAGACCACGCCTGGGCGGCGACCCCGCTGCCGGCCGAGGTGTTTTCCGCAGCTGAACAGCAGTGCCTGGCATCCGGCATCTATTTCGAGGCGCGCGGAGAATCGGTCAAGGGACAGGCGGCGGTGGCGCAGGTCATCCTCAACCGTGTGCGTAACCCTACCTATCCGAAAACCATCTGCGGTGTGGTCTATCAGAACAAGGACTGGCGCAACCGCTGCCAGTTTTCCTTCGCCTGCGACAATATAAAGGACCGCGTGAATTCCGAACGCCATTGGAAAATGGCGCGCGAAGTGGCCATGGCCACCACCGCCGGCAAGATCTGGCTGAACGAAGTGGGCTCCGCCACTCATTATCATGCCGTTTATGTTCGCCCGGCCTGGGGCAAGTCCATGAAAAAGGTCGGTCGGATCGGTCTGCACGTGTTTTACCGTACCTATGGTGGCGGCTGGAGCTGATACCACCGCCAATTTGTCGCATTTTGCGTGTCAAAAATGCCGATTCCCTCGCGAAACATCGCCGCCAAACAGTGATTTGGCATCAAGCTATTGTTTTTCAATGATTAATTTGTGCTGAAACAAGCGCCCTCAGTGCCTTGACTAGAGAAGCCCCTAAAACTATGTTGCGCGCGACTTCAGAGCGGGCTGGAACAGGCTTAATCCGTCACCGTTTACAACTCCAAAGGGTTCTGGCATGGCTGGAACGGAGAAAATGGGTGGGATTTTAAGATGACTGGCAACCGTGACGATAGTCTGGACGAGCGTCGCAAACGCCTTGCTGATGAGTTGGCAAAGGTGAAAGCGGAGGATGAGGCGGAAGTGAGGGCGGAGACCAACGCTGCGGAAACCCGGAAGGGTTTTGCGATGGCGGTGAAGCTCTCATCGGAGTTCATTTCGGCCATCGTGGTCGGCGCTATGCTGGGTTATCTTCTGGATTATTTTGTCGGCACGACGCCGTGGGGGATGATCGTTCTTCTTCTTCTCGGTTTCTGCGCAGGCGTATTGAATGTGTTGCGCTCGACGGGCGCGGTGGCCAAGCCGCCGTTGCTGGAGAAGGCGGACAAGCGAGACGAGGGTGGAAAAGGCGGCGTTTAAGCTGCTTTTTCTTGGCAGTTGAGATGCCGCGATGCGCGGCGACAGGTAAAGAGGGCAGCCGGTGGCAAACGATCCGACCCATCAGTTCTTGGTGCAGCCGATCATTCCGATCGAAATTGGCGGCGTCGATTTTTCCTTCACCAATGCGTCGCTTTTCATGGTTGCGACCGTGGCCGCCGCTTCCGGTTTCCTTTATTTCGCAACGTCGAACCGCGGTCTGATCCCGACCCGCATGCAGTCCGTTGCTGAAATGTCCTATGAATTCATCGCCTCCATGCTGCGCGAAGGCGCCGGCAAAAAGGGCATGGTGTTCTTCCCCTTCGTCTTTTCGCTGTTCATGTTCGTGCTGACGGCAAACCTTCTCGGCATGTTCCCGTATTTCTTCACGGTCACCAGCCAGATCATCGTTACCTTCGCGCTCGCCTGCCTCGTCATCGGCACGGTCATCGTTTACGGTTTCTACAAGCACGGCCTGCATTTCTTCGGTATCTTTGCCCCCTCGGGTGTGCCGAAGGCGCTTTTGCCGCTTGTCGCGTCGATTGAAATGATCTCGTTCCTGTCGCGTCCGATCAGCCTTTCCGTTCGTCTCTTCGCGAACATGCTGGCCGGCCACATCACGCTCAAGGTTTTCGCGGGCTTCGTCGCCTCCATGGGTGCGCTCGGCGCGCTTGGCGTCGGCGGCGCTGTCCTGCCTCTCATCATGACGGTCGCAATGACCGCTCTCGAATTTCTCGTTGCCTTCCTGCAGGCTTATGTGTTCGCGGTACTGACTTGCATGTACCTGAACGACGCCGTGCATGGTGGTCACTGAGAAGTAAAGTCGCTGGCCCCGGTAACGGGTGTCAAGAATAGCCGCAACAACCAATATCTCAAGGAGTCTCACATGGAAGCGGAAGCAGCAAAGTACATCGGCGCAGGTCTCGCATGCCTCGGCATGGCTGGTACGTCCCTCGCACTCGGCCGTATCTTCGGTGATTACCTGTCCGGCGCACTGCGCAACCCCTCTGCTGCCGACAGCCAGTTCGGCCGTCTGGTATTCGGCTTCGCCGTTACGGAAGCTCTGGGCATCTTCTCGCTGCTCGTTGCTCTCCTTCTCCTGTTCGCTGTCTGATAACGGCATCAGGTCTGGATCACGGCTCGCGCTGATGGCGTGCCGTGATCCTTCGCATTTGCAGTCCCCCTGGAGGTGAGCATGTTCGTGACCGAGGCTTATGCCCAGTCAGCACCGACCGTAGGTGAAACGCATACGGAAACTCCGGCTGTCGGCCAGCCGCAACCGGAAGCCACGCACACGGAAACCGGTGTAGCGCATGGTTCCGAAGGTGCTTCCGGCGTATTCCCGCCGTTCGACCAGTCTACTTATGCATCGCAGGTCCTTTGGCTGGCGATCACGTTCGGCCTTTTCTATCTGCTGATGCAGAAGGTCATCGTTCCGCGCGTCGGCGGCATTCTCGAAAACCGTCATGGACGCATCGCACAGGATCTCGACGAAGCGGCACGGCTGAAAACCGAAGCCGACGCAGCCGTCGAAACCTATGAAAAAGAACTCGCGGCAGCCCGCGCCAAGGCAAGCTCGATCGGCTCCGCGGCACGTGACGCCGCCAAGGCCAAGGCCGATGCCGACCGCGCCGCTATCGAGGCAGGACTTGCTGAAAAGCTTGCTGCCGCCGAAAAGCGCATTGCGGGCATCAGGGACCAGGCTTTCGCCGATGTCGGCGCCATTGCCGAGGAAACCGCGACCGCGATCGTCGACCAGCTGGTTGGCGCCAAGGTCAAGGATACCGACGTCAAGGCTGCCATTGCCGCCGCTTCGAACGTGAAGGGAGCCTGACATGGCATTTGATGCATCATTTTTCGCTCTTGTCGGTCTCGTCCTTTTCTTCGTCCTGATCGCCTATCTCAAGGTTCCGGGCATGCTCTCCAAGTCTCTGGACGAGCGCGCCCAGAACATTCAGGACGAGCTGGCCGAAGCCAAGCGCCTGCGTGAAGAGGCCCAGCACCTGCTGGCCGAATATCAGCGTAAGCGTAAGGAAGCAGAAGCCGAAGCCGCCGGCATTGTTGCCGCCGCTGAGCGCGAAGCCGCTGCCCTGACGGAAGAAGCCAAGCAGAAGACGGAAGAATTCGTCGCTCGCCGCACGGCCCTTTCGGAACAGAAGATCAAGCAGGCCGAAGAAGACGCCATCGGCGCCGTCCGCGCCGCCGCCGTTGATATCGCCATTGCCGCTTCCGAGAAGCTCATTGCCGAAAAGACGACTGCCGCCGCAAAGGCCAAGCTTTTCTCCGCCACGATCGGCGAAGTGAAGTCGAAGCTGAACTAAGTTCATCATCGGACTATCAAAAACCCCTCCGGCGTGAGCCGTGAGGGGTTTTTTGTTTGAGGTGGTGAAGCCGCTTCGAGACATGACATTGTCTGTTCATCGGGAATGCGGCAATTTTCCGAGGGGTATTCTTCGACCGCAGCGGCTGGGTTGGGTTCGATTGCGCTTCCGCTTTTCGCCAAGAAGGGGACATTCGGACAAACGGCGGACTAGATGAAGCGGTCGATGAGCAGTTTGATCCGCGCGCGGAGTGTGGGTACATCCGGCTCGTCGCCAATCTGGCCATCCAAGGCGAAAAGGAAGACCTCCGCCGATGTCGCGTCACCTATCAGCGCCTCGAAGCTTTCCAAGGCGACCATGCGATGGAGGGCGTCAATTTCGGGATCGAGGCGTTCGCAAACCGCGTAGAACTCCCCAGCCATAGGTGCGCCGATCATGTCGGCCCACGGCTCTATCATCATAATCCGGCAGACTTCGAACAGACGCTCCCGGGGTGTCCCCACACCCTCTACTGCCTGGCGTGCGGCAGGGTGCCGGGATATTAGCCAGTGCCGGAACACGGCGGTGTAGATGTCTTCTTTGTCGGTGAACGTTTTGTAAAGCAGTGTCCGCGAGATGTTGGCGCGCTTTGCGATGTCATCGAGTGAGGTTTTCGCATAGCCGAAATTCAGGAAGCACCAACGTGCCGCCAACAGGATGTTGTCGCGGCGCTGTGCCGCTTCTTCGGGGGTGATCTTCGATGCCATAACGTCTCGTGACAAAATTTGTGTTTTTTGTCAATCAAGCCGAGTAACGAGCTTGCGTTGTTTAAGTTATCAATCTATTTTGACAAAAAATACAAAAAACGTCATAATGTTAATTCGTACAGGTCGCGAATGGCGATAACTCAATTGAAATGAAGGCTATCAATCATGACCTCGAAATGGACACCTGCGGAAATCCCATCGCAGAAAGGCAAAAGAATTATTGTGACTGGCGCAAACAGCGGTATCGGTTGGTACACTGCCCTGGAACTGGCACGTGCCGGCAGCCAGGTCACTATTGCCTCCCGCAGTGCTGACAAAGGCGAAGATGCTGCTGGTCGTATCAGGGTGATTTTACCGCATGCGGACATTCGTACAGGAATCTTAAATCTGTCTGATCCCGCGTCCGTGACGGCGTTTGCCAACACTTGGCTCGCCGATGGGGATGCGCTGGATATGCTGATTAATAATGCGGGTGTAATGGGTTTGCCGAAGCGGGAGATGAGCGTTGATGGCTATGAACTTCAGGTCGCAACTAACGTGTTGGGGCCCTATAGACTGACTGGCCTGCTCCTACCTTCCCTATTGCAGGCATCCGACCCCCGCGTGGTTACAGTCGCTTCGAACACGCACAAGATGTTCAAGCCCGGTCCGATCACCGACTTTGAGGCCAAGGCAAAATATGCTCCGATGCAGGTCTATGCCAGAACCAAGCTCGCTAACATCTTGTTTGCCCGTGAACTGCAGAAACGTGCTGGCAGCCGCCTGCTTTCCACAATAGCCCATCCGGGCGGCGCCCGGACGAATCTTTTCGCCGCCACGACTCTAAGTACGAAGATCGCAGGCATTCTCACCTATCCATTGCTGCAAGATGCAGCGCATGGCGCCTGGCCGACCCTAATGGCTGCAACGCTGCCGAATGCTCGCCCCGGCGGCTACTATGGCCCAAGTGCACTGTTTGAGTTACGTGGAAGTCCCAAGGAAACGACGACGGCACCTTACGCCGATGATCCGGCCGCAGCACGAGAGCTGTTCAATGATCTGGAGCGTATTACTGGCTTCCGCTACGATCTCTGAAAGAACTTGCGATATCCCCAGTGCGGTCATCTAGTCTGCATGCTCGCCGAAAGTGTCAACCGGCGAGCTTTCCCCATGCAGTCTTGGCGTTGCGCTATCACGGGGCGTCATCCGCAAGGTATTGGAGCGCCATGGGGCTAAAAATCGTCCGATTACGACGAGTGGACGACGCAATCAATCCCGCTTCAGGGGCCGGAAACTCATCCTGTGCAGCGGGCAGGGGCCGTGGCTTTCGATGGCGCGAAGATGGGCCGGTGTGCCGTAACCGGCATGGCCTTCGAAGCCATAGGACGAATGCACTGCACCGGCGCGTTCCATCATCCGGTCGCGGGTCACCTTGGCGACGATCGAGGCGGCGGCGATGGAGAGGGAGCGGGAATCGCCCTTGATGACGGCTTTGGCTTCGCAGGTGATGCCGGGCGGCCTGTCGCGACCGTCGGCGAGCACAAGGGCGGGGCAGGTTTCGAGGCCGAGCACGGCGCGGCGCATGGCGTCGAGGCTGGCGCGCAGGATATTCATGCTGTCGATCAGGCCGGGGCCGGAGGACGCAACCGATACGATCGATGTTTCCATGATCTGTACGAAGAGGCTTTCCCGCTTCAGCCTCGTCAACTTCTTGGAATCGTCCATACCCTTGGGAATATTGTCCGGATCGAGAATGACGGCTGCCGCAACGACTGGGCCGGCAAGCGGCCCGCGGCCTGCTTCATCCGTGCCTGCCACGGGCCAGAGACCATTCTTTTTTGCCTCAAGCTCGAAGGAAAAATCCGGGCCGGTATCGGCAAGATCGAAGAGGGCAGGAGAATCGGGTGGTGTACGGCGTTTCATGCGGCGAAACTTGCACACACACCCGATCTCCTGCAAGCCCCCGGAGGCGGGCGATGACAGGCAGGGTGAGCCGGGTCGAGGGGGGCGTGGCTCACTATGCCCTTGAGGTCATCATGACCTTCTATCCTCCAGCGGGGCGGCGGAGGAAAAGCGATCGCACGCGAGGCGGCGGTTCCGGGGGGCGATGACCGGCGGACCAGGGAAAACCCGCCGGGCATTTCGTCGAGAGCAACGAGACGAGGTGGTTGCTCCTTATCGTTTTGGATTCAATCTATTTTCGGCTTGCCGAGCCTCAAATTATTGACGACCTATCCTTCAAACTCGACGTCATCCTCGGGCTCGACCCGAGGATCCACAACCCGTCGAACGATGGATCCCCGGGTCGAGCCCGAGGATGAGGTTGAGTGTATTTCGGACATTCATCACCCCAAGCCACTTCCTGCCTTTGCTTCTCAAAGCAGCGACAATTGCACCCCCGCACCGCCCGGCGGCACGAAGAGATCGTCGCGCAGATGAATGCCGCGGCGGATGAGGCCAAGCCGCTTCGTCGCCATCTCGAAACGCCTGCCGATCTGCCAGGCGTAAGGACCGGCGCCCTTCATGCGTTTTCCGAACTCCGCATCATAATCCTTGCCGTCGCGCATGGAGCGCACCAGTGACATGACGTGACGGTAGCGGTCCGGATAGTTGCGCAGCAGCCAGTCGCGGAAGAGCGGGCTCACCTCCAGCGGCAGGCGCAGCAGCACGTAAGACGCTTCGGTCGCACCGGCTGCCTTGCCGGCTTCCAGAATCCGTTCGATTTCATGATCGTTGAGTGCCGGGATGACAGGCGCCATCATCACGGCAACCGGAATACCCGCCTCCGTCAGCGCCTTGACCGCTTCCAGACGCTTCTCCGGCGTGGCGGCGCGTGGCTCCATGTTGCGCGAGAGCTTGCGATCCAGCGTCGTCACGGAAATGCCGACCTTGGCGAGACCCTTTTTGGCCATGGGCGCCAGAATGGCGATATCCCGCTTGATCAGCGCCGATTTGGTGACGATGGCGACGGGATGGTCGGCCTTGGCCAGCACTTCCAGTATCTGCCGCATGATGCGCCATTCACGCTCGATTGGCTGATAAGGGTCGGTATTGGTGCCGATGGCGATCACCCGCGGCTTGTAACCCGGTTTTGCCAGCTCGCGTTCCAGAAGCTTCGCCGCATCCGGCTTGGCAAACAGCTTCGATTCGAAATCCAGCCCGGCCGAAAGACCCATATAGCTGTGCGTAGGTCTTGCGAAACAATAGATGCATCCATGTTCGCAGCCGCGATAGGGGTTGATGGAGCGGTCGAACGGGATATCGGGCGATTCGTTGCGGGTGATGATGCTGCGCGGCTTTTCCACCTGCACCTCGGTGCGGAATTCCGGCATGTCTTCGAGCGTCTGCCAGCCATCGTCGAAAACCTCGCGCTGCAGGGCCTCGAAGCGTCCGTCCGGATTGATCCCGGCGCCACGGCCGCGACGACGGTCGATCTCGATCCGTAGGCCCGATGCATCGGCCAGCGCGTTGGCAATATCTGGCATATGGCTCGGCTGGAAGGCAGCCTGCCCCGAAAGCGTATGGTTTCTCATCTGGATGCTCCCGAGCGCCGCGCGCCTGAAGGCCCGCCAAACACCCTAAACCGTTTCCGTTCAAACAGGCTTTCATCACCTCTTCGATGATTAAATTCCTAACGCAAAAATGAGAACAATACAAGAACAAAAAGCGCAGAACTGATCTTTGTCCACATCCATGCAGGGAAAGGTTGGGGGAGTGATTTCGCCGCGAAGCGGGGTGCCGATCCGCACTGCGAATGGCAGATTTTACCGTGAAGGGCATAGTGGCAATTTATTGTGCGATGCGTTAGAGCTATGCATATGTTGACAGTCATAATGGAATGCCGGGATCAGGAACCGGAGCTGGCGCATACCTTGTCTGCGCTTGTAACCGGTGCCGTGGAAGGGCTTGTAAGCGATGTGGTGATCCTCGATCACGGCTCGCGCGATGGATCGTCGCGTGTCGCCGATGCCGCCGGCTGCCGCTTTTATGGGCAATGGGACATTGAAGATGTCATGCGCTCTGCACGCGGACAGTGGATATTGCTGGTGGAGCCAGGTGCGCGGCCGCAAAGCGGCTGGATTGAGGAAATATTGGAATATGTGACGATATGTGCGGAGCCGGCGCGGTTTTCGCCCTCCCGTTACCACAAGCGTCCATTCTTCAGCCGAATCATTCGCCGTCCGCCGCCGCTGGAATATGGTTACCTGATGCCGAAGAAACATGCGGTGGCGATTGCGAAATCCGGCATGGGCCTGACGCAGTTCGTCCATGCGCAAAAGCCGCGCCGCCTGAATGCGGAGCTGCTTCCCGCCTGGACCGCCCGGCCGTCGGGCTAGCCCGTAATCCTGAAGCTGCTTGAAGACTAATTTTGAAAAATTGAAGATTTAAGCGGGCTGAAATGCCGGGGAGACACCCGATTCTGTCCCTGAATAAGACTGGACTCGACTTCTGCATGAATAAATGCAACCTATACATGTTTTGTAGGGGGAGGGTTGCATGTCATACGGATTTTTCAGGTCGAATTCTTCCAGGATGCACGCTGTCTTTTGCGCTGCCACACTATTGGCGCTGCCAACGACAGCCTTGTCTCAGGCCATGTGTGGAACGGGAGGTGTCGTTTTTTCCACAAAGGAACTCAAGGTCGATGCCGATGGGGCGCCCAACTCTTATCTCGTGAATGGGGAGGGGCTGTCTTATACCTGCGACGGCATGACGGCCGTGGGTTCAACACCCGATACGGATCCCAAGGGATGGCAAAAAAAGTGCCAGAATGCCTGGAAGAAAGCCGTTGCCACGGGTGATTATTCGAAGGTCAGAATTTTCGGCTTTTCGAAGGATGAGAACAATAAGCCGATAATTCAAAAAGCTGGCGATCCCTTGCCCGGCAAGGCTTTTATCACCGAAACGACTGTTTCGGTTCCGGATGGACCGGCAGGAACACAGAGGCACTGGGTCGATGCCACCGAAATTCCCTATGTTGTTTTGTCCAGCAGCTTCGTGAGGAAATATGGCGTGAAGGACGGCGATATCGCCGTGGTCTATCGCCCGGCGACCAAGCGCTTCGCGTACGGGGTTTATGGTGACGGCGGCAAACTCGGTGAGGCCTCCGTGCGCTTCCACCAGGATATCGGCAACAATCCGCTGGTGAACAAGGGTGGCGTTCTGAGAGCGAAATCGGGCATTGCCGACGAACGCAAAAATAAAGATCCGATCCCGGTTATTACGGTGGTGTTTCCCGGAAAGACGTCCCATCCGACCGTTGATGCTAAAAAATGGCGGGCTGAAATTGCGGCAATGGGAAAAACGCATTTCGACAATTGGGGCGGTCTTCAGAAATTGATCGAATGCGCCCGTTAGTTTGAGCCGGCCCTGTCGTCACGAAAAGCGGGCGGCCAAAACCGCCCGCATCAGTCTTCCTGAAAGCCCAACCTAGCCAGCGGCAAGCACCTTGCCGGGGTTCATGATGCCGGCCGGGTCAAAGGCGTGCTTGATGCGCCGCATCAGGTCCATTTCGATGCCGGGCCGAATGGCGGCCAACTCGTCGCGTTTCAGCTGGCCAATGCCATGTTCGGCGGAAATGGAGCCGCCGAGCGTCAGCACGATACCATGGACGATCTCGTTCATGTCTCGCCAGCGACCAAGAAATTCGGCCTTGTCGGCACCAACAGGCTGGGAAATATTGTAGTGGATGTTGCCATCGCCAAGATGGCCGAAGGCGCAGACGCGGGCGCCGGGAATAGCGGCAATCACCGCCTTTTCCGCGGTCGCCATGAATTCCGGAATTTTCGAGACCGGAACGGAAACGTCATGCTTGATCGAGCCACCTTCCGGCTTTTGCGCATCCGACATGCTTTCACGCATGTGCCACAGCGCCTGTCGCTGGGCTTCTGACGCCGCGATCACCGCATCCTGAACGAACCCTGCCTCAAAACCGCGCTCCAGCAGCGATTGCATCATCGTCTCGGCTGTCTCCGCCGAATCGGAGGTGGAGATATCGATGAGCGCGTACCAGTCATGGGGCGTTTGCAGCGGGTCGCGCACACCGGGAATATGTTTCGTAGTGAATTCGACGCCGATGTGCGGCATGAGTTCGAAACCGGTCAGCGCCGTACCGCAGAGGTTCGAGGCCATTTCGAACAGCTTCAATGCGTCTTCGGTGGAGCCGAGCCCGGCAAAAGCCACCTGATGGCCGAGCGGCTTCGGGAACAGCTTCAGCACCGCGCCGGTGATGACGCCGAGCGTGCCTTCCGAACCGATGAAGAGATCGCGCAGATCGTAACCCGTATTGTCTTTTTTCAGCCGGCGCAGCCCGTTCCAGATTTCGCCGGTTGGCAGGACGACTTCAAGCCCGAGGCAGAGCTGGCGCATATTGCCATAGGCGAGAACAGCCGTGCCGCCGGCATTGGTGGCGAGATTGCCACCGATGCGGCAGGAGCCTTGCGAGCCGAGCGACAGCGGGAACATCCGTTCCACCGTCTCCGCTGCCTTGTGGATGTCATCGAGAATGCAGCCGGCATCGGCGACGATGACATTGGCGACCGGATCAATATCGCGGATGCGGTTCATGCGCTCCAGCGACAGGATGATGTCGGTGCCTTCCGCCCGGGGTGTCTGGCCGCCGACAAGGCCGGTATTGCCGGTCTGCGGCACGATTGGTGTGCCGGTCTCGCTGGCGAGCTTCAGGATGGCGGCAACTTCTTCGACCGAACCGGGTTTGACGAGCAGCGGCGAGGCGCCGCGATAAAGCCCGCGATTTTCCACCAGACGCAGCGCCATTTCCGCCGGGTCGCGCACCGCATTTTTCTCGCCGACAATGGCGGTGAAGCGGTCGAGGATGTCGGAGGAGGGGATGGCGGTCATGGGTGTCTCGCTGTCTTTTGAAGCATGGGCGAAAAAGGGTTAAGTGCCGTCAGCCTCTCGGTGCGGCGGCGCGGGAAAGGCGGTCGTTGATCGCCTCTCCGAGACCATGTGTGGGAATGGCGGTGATGGCGATGGTGTTCGCGCCGGTCGCATCGGCGGCTTTGAGATAATCGAACAGATTGGCGGCGGCCTCGGCAAGATTGCCGGCGGGGCTGAGATCGAAAACAGCGCGGGCCGCTTCTTCACCCTTAATGGTGACGCTGCCGAAACGGATCAGCGCTTCGTTCGGCAAAACAGATGTGGCGCCGAGGCGCACGGATGCACCGGGCGCATAGTGCGACGCCAGCATCCCGGGCGCTTCAATGGCGGCAGAGGCTTTTTCGGGCCGTTCCAGCCGCAGGCCGGCAATGGTCTCTATGTCCTCGGTGACGATGCCGCCGGGGCGAAGCAGCCGTACGCGACCATCCTCTTCCACCTTGACGATGGTGGATTCGACGCCGACCGAGGCGGCCCCGCCATCGAGAATGAGATTGATCTTCCGGCCGAGATCGGCCTCCACATGGGCGGCACTTGTCGGGCTGATCTTGCCGGAACTATTGGCGCTGGGGGCGGCCAGCGGCCTGTCGAACCGGCGGATCAGATCACCGGCAAAACCCTGCGGCACGCGGATGCCGACCGTATCAAGCCCGGCCGTCGCAAGCGAATGAATGCCGCTTTCCGGTCTCAGCGGCAGAACCAGCGTCAGCGGGCCGGGCCAGAAGGCCTGCGCAAGCTTCAGCGAAATGGGGTCCAAAACCGCATAACGTTCGGCCATGGCAATATCGGCCACATGGCAGATCAACGGATTGAACTGCGGCCGGCCTTTCGTCTCGTAAATGCGGGTGATGGCCGCCGGATTGGTCGCATCGGCGGCAAGGCCGTAGACGGTTTCCGTCGGCAGGGCGATGGGCTGGCCGTCCGCAAGCTCCGCTACGGCGGCCTGCAACGCGGTTTCCCGCTCATTTTCGATGTTGATATGACGCGCCATGATGCTGCCTTTCAGCGCGCTCAATAGCGTATTTCTGGCCGGGATGGAAAGCGCTATCGTTTATATCGCCTTGATGATCCTGCGCATCTCCTCCGAGCGCGCGCCGAGCAGCAGCACATTTTTCAGCGCCACGCGCGGGTCATGGGTCTGGAACAGCAGGCCGCCGCGATGGAAGGAGGTATCGACTGCGAATTCCTTGTCGGGAAGCGCATTGATGGCGACGGCAAAATACATCCGGGAATAACGTGCATCGATATTTTCGAAGAAGTTCTCTTCACCGCTCAGTTCGGCGAAAAAATTCGCGAAATAGAAGGACCACAGCACGTGGCGTTCAGCGTCGAAACTGGTTTTCGCCGCCGTGACATGACAATAGCCGAGATGCGGCCGGTCGTTGAGCAGATGGTGGGAGACCATCTTGGGAAAACGGATAGACTGGTGAAAGGTGTTGAGGCGGCTATGGGTGGCATCGGCGGCGGCCTCGAGCTTGCGCCCGGTCATCGCCGCCACCTCCTCATGGCTGTAATAGACACGCTCCCGCGGCAACCAGCGTTCTTCATAACGGCTGATCCGGCCGGTGCGCAGAAAATCCGAATGCGCGGTCTTCGACCGTATCGGCATGATCGAATGTCTGGCCGCATCGAAATAACGTATGCGTGTCGCCTTCTCCACCAGGAACGCCCTCGTTGCTGTCGATGCGGCAAGATAATTTAGTTCGCGTTAATACTCCGTTGCGTCGCACCCCCTGTTTTCTGATGGGTGGAGAGGCAATCGCGCAATATGATGCGTCATATTGCGACGTGGTTTTGTTCACCAAGTAGCTGCCGGATTTCGCAGCGGAATGGGCTATGGCAGGCATTTGCTGATGTCGCAATTTGTCGCCAATGCGGAAGCCGATGTCGCTGTCTGTGCTGCTGCAAATGACCGCCGGTGTTTAGATGTGATCATGCTTCCGCAGCCCGGTAAATGGTGCCGGGCAGGGCGGTTTGATCGAGGATTTGGCCATGGAATTGCGTGATACCGTATTGCGCCAGCTGAAGAACCGCCGCGAGGGCTTCAGCCTGGAACAGCCCTTCTACACGGACCAGGATTATTTCAAGCTGGATATGGAAACCATCTGGTATCGCGACTGGCTGTTTGTCGGCCATGATTGCGAAGTGCCCAAATCCGGCAATTATTTCACCGTGCAGGTCGGTTCCTATTCCGTCGTCATCGTCCGTGGACGCGACGGCGAGATCCGCGCCCTTCACAATTCCTGTCGCCATCGTGGTTCCCGCGTCTGCTCCGCCCATAAGGGCCAGTCCGCCCGTCTCGTCTGTCCCTATCACCAGTGGACCTACGATCTGGATGGCAAGCTCCTGTTCGCGCGTCATATGGGCGAGGAGTTCGACAAGGCGGAATTCGGCCTGAAGCCGGTCGCCTGCCAGACAGTTGCCGGTTACGTCTTCATCTGCCTTGCCGACCAGCCGGCGGATTTTGCGCCCATGCGGGCCGAAGTCGAAAGCTACATGGCCCCGCACCGCATCTGGGAAGCCAAGGTCGCGCATGAAAGCACGATCATCGAAAAGGGCAACTGGAAGCTGGTCTGGGAAAACAACCGCGAGTGCTACCATTGCGCCGCCAACCACCCGGAACTTTGCCGCACTTACCCCGAAAACCCGAGTGTGACGGGAACGGATGGCGGCGCCAGCGATCCCGAGATCGGCGGTCACTGGGCGCGCTGCGAGGCCGCCGGCCTGCCGAGCCGTTTCAAGATGGATCCGCAGGGCCAGTTCCGCGTCGCCCGCATGCCGCTGATCGGCGAGGCGGAAAGCTACACCATGTCGGGCAAACGCGCCGTGCGCCGGCCGCTGTCCGAGGATGTCAGCATCAGCCATATCGGCGCGTTGCTGCTGTTCCATTATCCGACGACCTGGAACCACTTCCTCGGCGACCACACCATTTCCTTCCGGGTGCTGCCGCTCAATGCCAATGAGACCATGGTCACCACCAAATGGCTGGTGCACAAGGACGCGGTGGAAGGCGTCGACTACGATCTGGAAGACCTGACCCACGTCTGGAACGAAACCAACGATCAGGACCGCCGCATCGTCGAGGAAAACGCCTTCGGCATCCGGTCGCCTGCTTACCAGCCTGGGCCTTATTCCATGGAAGACGAGGGCGGTGTGATGCAGTTCGTCAACTGGTATTCCGATTTCATGATCGACCGGCTTTCCGGCGACAAGGCCCGGCTTTCGGCAGTAGCGTAACGCGAAGATGAATATGGTTGTGACCTACAAGCACATAGACGAGATGAAGCCGTGGAGCGACAAGCTCCAGCTGCTGGAGTGCATTTCGGTGACGCCCGAAACACAGGATGTCATGACATTCCTGTTCCGCTCCGAAGATCAGAACTGGTTCCGGTATCTGCCGGGTCAGTTCGTCACGCTGGAACTGCCGGTGGGCAAGGAGCCGCTCTATCGCACCTACACACTGTCCTCCAGCCCGTCACGGCCCTATGCGCTTTCGGTCACGGTCAAGGCGCAGGCCAACAGCATCGGCACGCGCTGGATGTTCGATAATCTGAGGCCCGGCATGAAAATCCGGGCGCTCGGCCCGCTCGGTGATTTCTCCTATGTGCGCCACCCCGGTGACAAATATCTGTTCATCTCGGCAGGCTCCGGCGTCACGCCGATGATGTCGATGGTGCGCGACATGAGCGACCGTGCTCCGCAGAGCGACATCGCCTTCATCAACTGCTCGCGCTCGCCGTCCGATATCGTCTTCCGCCACGAGCTTGAATATCTCGCCCGCTTCATGCCGAAGCTGTCGCTCGGTTTCATCGTCGAGAACTGCGGCCGCACCGATCTCTGGTCCGGCCTGAAGGGCATGGTCGACAAGGCCAAGATCGCGCTTCTATCTCCTGACTTCATGGAGCGCACCGTATTCTGCTGCGGGCCGGAGCCCTTCATGGCCGCCGTCCGCTCCATGCTCGACGCGTCCGGCTTCGACATGAGCCGTTACCATCAGGAAAGCTTCTCGCCCGCAGCCCCGGTCACGGTCGGCGAGAGCGTTCTCACCGATGTGGACGGTGAAGCGCTGTCGATGGTGGGCTTCACGCTTTCCGGAAAAGAGATGGCCTGCCAGCCCGGCCAGACGGTTCTGATGACGGCGCGCGCCGCCGGCGTACGCATCGGCGCGGCCTGCGAATCGGGTATCTGCGGCACCTGCCGGGTGCTGAAGCTGTCCGGCGAGGTGGAGATGAACCACAATGGCGGCATTCTCGATGACGAGATCGAGGAAGGTTATATTCTCGCCTGCTGTTCACGGCCCTTGACCGATGTGAAGGTGGAAGCCTGACGCCAATAGCGTGTCATCTTCCCTATCCTTCACCGGATGGTTGTCATGGAACCAAATTTCCCTAAACTCGTTTGCACGTCATCGAATTCTTTTCGGGTGTTCCATGGGGCTGACCCTTACCTCCGATGAGAGCGAGCGGTTAAAGGGCGCGGTTTAACGCGCCAGAGCAAACGGAGGAAGACCATGATGAATTTCCGGACAACGAGCGTCGCCACGGCGATTGTCGTTTTCCTCACCAGCTTCACGCCGTCGCAGGCCTTCCAGGCGCCTGTGCCGATGCCGAAGCCGGCGATATCCGCCGACAATAATGTCGTGCCGGTGCAGTACCGCGAATGGGACCGCCGAAACGACCGCAGGTATGGGGACCGCATGTATCGCCCCCGCCCGCCGCGTGACGGATATTACAACGGCCACCGCGGCTATCGCGATCGCCGCCCGGGCTATCGTTATCATAACGGTTACTGGTTCCCGCTGGCAGCCTTTGCGGCCGGTGCGATCATCGGCGGCGCCATGCAGCAGCCGCGTCCGACCTATGGCGGCAGCCATGTCTCCTGGTGTCAGAACCGCTGGCGGTCCTACCGCGCTTACGACAATAGCTACCAGCCGAACAGCGGTCCGCGCCGCATATGCGTATCGCCGTACAGCCGCTGACAGGATTTTCGAAAGCCCGGATTTTTATCCGGGCTTTTGTTTTCCGGCTGCCGGATCGGGTAACCGAAGCGTGAATGGAGCGTTAATGCTGGGTTCAGGCGAAAACGCCTAGCCTGCAACCAGTAATGTTCCAGCCAGACCGAAAAACTGGCCGAATGAGAAGAAAAAAGTGCTATTATTCACGGAAAGCGGCCTGTTGACCGTCGTGAATGGAGGAAGTCAGATGAGAAACTATATGAAGAATATCTTGGCTGTCGGTCTTTCTGCGATCGTGGTTGCAGGAGCGATCGTTCCCGCAGAAGCAGCAATGCCGTTGCCGATGGCGCCGAAAAGCGTCGAGGCCACAGGCAGCGACGCCGGCAATATCGTGAATGTGCAATATTGGCGCGATCGTGGTGGTCGCGGCGATTGGGGTGACCGTCGCGGCTGGTATGGCGGCCATCGCGGTTATCGCGATTATCGCCCGGGCTATCGTCACCATGACGGTTACTGGTTCCCGCTCGCAGCCTTTGCGACGGGCGCGATCATCGGCGGCGCTCTTTCGCAGCCGCGTGAAGTCTACCGTCCGGTGCCGGAATATCGTCCGCGCCCGGTCTATCGCGAATACCGCCCGGTCCGCCGTGGCGGCATGAGCCAGGCGCACGTGAACTGGTGCTATGGCCGTTATCGTTCCTACGATGCCTATAGCAACACGTTCCAGCCTTACCACGGCCCGCGCCAGCCCTGCTATTCGCCTTACAGCTGATAGAATGCCAGGCTAAAATTGACAGAGCCGTCCGGTCATCACCGGGCGGCTTTTTTATTACAGGATCCGTGCCCGTTTGAGCACGAACCAGGCAAGCACGACGGAAATCACGATAAAGACGCCGGCCGACAACGTGCCGCCGGTGCCAACTGTAAACGGCAACTCATCCGTATTCATGCCGAAAAAGCCTGTCACCAGCGATGGCGGCAGCAGGAAGGCCGTCATCAGCGACAGGATGTAAAGGTGCCGGTTGGTTTCGGACGAAAGTTTGGAATCGATTTCTTCGTGCAGCAGCCTTGCGCGTTCCTGCAGGGCATAGACGTCGTGATCCACAGCTTCGAGGCGACCCATCAGGCGTGAGGCGACATCTTCGAAACCGTCAGGCATTTCGTCCTCATCGGCGGCCGAAGCGCGTCGCATCAGGGTCAGCACGGTGCGCAGATGCCGGTGCAGACGAACCACCGTGCGGCGCAGCGGGGCGAGCCGCCGCCGCTCATCGCGGTTCTCGCTGTCATAGACCATGTCCTCGATGGCGTTCAGTTCCTCCGTCGTCTCCATCACCAGATTGATGAGCGAGCGCTGGAATTCCGCCACCAGCCCCTCGAAGACATGAGATGGGGTGAGGTAGCGGCTGGAATTCTTGTCGACCGCCGCTTTCAGCCGGTCCACCGAATGCAGCGGCTGCAGGCGGGTGGTGATGATGAAACGATCGCTCACCGCAAAATGCAGCCAGCCGAAATCGCGCGTTTCCTTGTCGAACTCCCGCTGGAAATCGACCAATGTGCCATAGAGCGATTTTTCATCGACCACGATGGAAGGGTGCGTCTCATGGGTGGTGAGGCTTGCCCGCGCCGCTGGATCGAGACCGTCGATGGTTTCGAGAAAAGCCGCCACCCGCTGGTCGGCGAGATTGAGATGCAGCCAGAAGAAACCTTCGCACTCGGCCACTTCGTGAAAGCGCGCATCGGGCGCCAGCCGGCGGCACGGCGCTGTGCCGGGGTGGAACTGATAGGCCCAGACAAGGCCGGGAATATTGGGCGTTACGAGATCCATCGTGGCAGTCCTGACCGGCTGGATGGGAGGAGGGAAGGCGTCCGTCGTTCTGGTGTGGGAGCGGCAGTGGCGGCACGGCGCCTTTCAGCGCATGCTGAGCAAATTCATATGACAGTTTTATAACAATCCCGCTGAAATGACGGGAATTTTCAAATTGACGTTTACGTAAAAATCATTTAGCCCGAAGGCAGTAGCAGGATACAAAAGCTTCGGGAGGAGGCAGCATGTATAGCGCGCCGGTGGATGATATCGCCTTTACACTCAAACATGTAGCGGGTCTTGAAGACGCGCTGGCAAAGGGTGTGCTGGGCGATCTCGGTGAAGATCTGGTGGATGCCATTCTCCAGGAGGCCGGCCGGTTCGCCACCGCCGAGGTCGCGCCGCTTGCCGAAATCGGCGACCGCCAGGGCGCGAAGCTTGCCGATGGCAAGGTCACGACGCCGGATGGCTGGGCCGATCTTTACCGCCGCTGGGCCGAAGCCGGCTGGAACAGCCTGACGGCGCCTGAGGAGTTTGGCGGCCAGAACCTGCCGCATATGCTGAATGTCGCAGCACTCGAAATGTGGAACTCCGGCTCCATGGCCTTTGCGCTGGCGCCCACGCTCACCATGGGCGCGGTGGAAGCCATCGTCACCCACGGCAGCAACGACCTGAAACGCACCTATCTTCCCAAGCTCGTCTCCGGTGAATGGACCGGCACGATGAACCTCACCGAACCGCATGCGGGTTCGGACCTTGGCGTGTTGAAGACTAAGGCCGAGCGCAATGGCGACGGCACCTATCGCATCTTCGGGCAGAAGATTTTCATCACCTGGGGCGAACACGACGCGGCTGATAATATCATCCACCTCGTTCTCGCCCGCCTGCCGGATGCACCGGCCGGCACGCGCGGCATCTCACTGTTCCTCGTGCCCAAATTCCTGCCGGACGAAAACGGCGCGCCGGGCAGCCGCAACGATCTTTTCTGCCATTCACTGGAACACAAGCTCGGCATTCACGGCTCGCCCACCTGCACGATGATCTTCGGCGACGGCAAATTCGGGGAAGAGAAGGGCGCTCTCGGCTGGTTGATCGGTGAGGAGAACAAGGGCCTCGCCTGCATGTTCACGATGATGAACAATGCCCGCCTTGCCGTCGGCATGCAGGGCGTGGCGATCTGCGAGGCGGCGACCCAGAAGGCAATCGAATACGCGAAGGAGCGCACGCAGGGCAAGGCGCCCGGCTGGCAGGGCTCCGGCATGAGCCCGATCATCGAACATCCTGACATCGCCAGAACGCTGCTGACGATGAAGGCGCTGACGCAGGGGTCGCGGGCGATTTCCTTCAGCTGCGCCCATGCCATAGACATGGCGCATGCGAGCGAAGACGGGCCGCAGCGTTCTCACTGGCAGGAGCGCGCTGCTCTGCTCACCCCGATCGCCAAGTCCTTCTCCACCGATGCCGGTGTGGATGTCGCCTCCATGGGCATTCAGGTGCATGGCGGCATGGGTTTCATCGAGGAGACGGGGGCTGCGCGTTATCTGCGTGATGCCCGCATCGCCCCGATCTACGAAGGCACCAACGGCATTCAGGCCATCGATCTGGTGTTGCGCAAGCTGCCGCTCTCCGAGGGCGCGCAGGTGCGCGGTTTCATCGCCGAACTGCGTGAGATCGCCGCCCGGACAGCCGCTTCGAACCGTGACGATCTCGGCGAGACGGCTCGCTATCTCGAAGCCAGCCTCAACGATCTGGAAACGACGACCGAATGGTTGCTGGACCGCATCAAGGCGGGCGAAACCGAAACCGCACTCGCCGGCGCGACGCCCTATCAGCGCCTCTTCGGTCTGGCGCTCACCGGCGCCTATCTTGCCAAGGGTGCATTGGTTTCCGTCGATGATGGCAGGGGCGCACATCGCGCCGCACTTTGCCGTTTTGCGGCGGAAAACCTGCTGGCGGAAACGGCGGCGCTGAAGGATCGCGTTATCGGTGGCGCGGCAAGCCTTGCCGCCGCCCGCACCGTATTGGCTTGAGGAGCTGCAGATGTCGGATGAACATATTCTTGTCGAACGGGTCGGCCATGCGCCTGAGGTGCTGACCATCCGTTTCAACCGGCCGGAAAAGAAAAACGCCATCACCGATGCCATGTATCTGCGCATGGCCGAAGCTCTGCACGCCGCCAATGCCGACCCGGAAATTCGTGTGGTCGCGTTTCTCGGCACGGAAGGCTGCTTCTCCGCCGGCAACGACATGGCCGATTTCCTTGCCTTCGCCATGTCGGGCGCAAAGGGTAAGCTTGCGGTGCTCGATCTTCTGAAGGCGCTGGCGACATTCGAAAAACCGCTGGTTTCGGGCGTTGATGGGCTGGCCATCGGCATCGGCACGACGCTGAACCTGCATTGTGATCTGACAGTTGCTTCCAATCGCAGCCTGTTCAAGACGCCATTCGTGGATCTGGCGCTGGTGCCGGAGGCCGCCTCCAGCCTGCTTGCGCCAAAACTCATCGGCCACCAGCGCGCCTTTGCGCTGCTTGCCATGGGCGAGGGCTTTTCCGCCGAACAGGCGTTGCAGGCCGGGATGATCTGGAAAGTCGTTTCCCCTGAACATGTGGAAACTGAAACGCTGGCGCTCGCGACGCGGCTCGCCTCCAAGCCGCAACAGGCGTTGAAGATCGCCCGCGATCTGGTTCGTGGCAAGCCGGAAGATGTGCTGGCCCGCATCGACGAAGAAGCCCGCCATTTCATCGCGCAATTGCAAAGTGCCGAAGCCCGCGCCGCCTTCGAGGCATTCATGCGCCGCTGAGTGCGGGAATCGGGAAGCCCGCCGCTTGTTTCTTCTCCCCGCCGGGGAGAAGTCCGCGGCAGCGGGATGAGGGAGCAAGCTCCCCGTAAATCTCTACCGTCGCCCCTTCATCCGACCCTTCGGGCCACCTTCTCCCCGGCGGGGAGAAGAAATGGGTGGCATCGTGGAATTTGGAAGCCTCTGTGCTTTTGAATACGGATTATATATCGTCCACCAAACCGGTCCGGCAAAAACGGATCGCACAAACTCTCCGTCCGAAGGCCACCCGCATGCGTCACCTCGTTTTCGCCCTGTCCGTCTTTCTCTCCGCCGCAACTGTTGCGGAGGCAGCAGCGATCACACGCTTGCCGGTTTCGAGCAGCAACGTCATTCTGGTGCAGTCAAGCGATGACGACAGCCCGGACTATAATTCCGGCAACAGCCGCAGCCACCAGCGCCGCGCGCGCTTCGTCTGCGTCATCACCCCGCCGGAAAGCGCCAATCGCCGCCGCCCCTATATCTGCCCGCTGGAACGGGGCCGCGTCGGTGGTTCGTGCCGCTGCTCGGGCGTGGTGGGCAACGGCACGGTCGATACGGCCTGGTAAGAGTCACCCTCGGCCCTCATTCCTGTGACAAGCACAGGAATGAGGGCAGTGGTGATTGCGGGCATATGGGATCGTTGCGTCAGCTTCGTGTGAGCGGCTCTCCGCCCCGATTGCTTATTTCTCCAGAACCGCCACCGCTTCCACATGCGGCGACCACAGGAACTGGTCGACCGGTGTGACGCGGGTGACGCGATAGCCGCCCTCAACCAGAAGCGCGAGATCGCGCGCCAGCGTCAGCGGATTGCAGCTGACAGCAACGATTTTTTTCACCGTGCTGCGGGCCAGTTCCTTGCACTGGACTTCCGCCCCGGCGCGCGGCGGATCGAACACGACGGCATCGTAATTCTTCAATTCGCTGGTCATCAACGGCCGGCGGAAAAGATCGCGTTTTTCGACGCTGACCGGTTTGAGGCCCTGCGTATTGCGGGCAGCGAAATCCAAGGCCTTCAACGCCTTGTCTTCAGCTTCCACCGCATGCACCTTGCCAATGCGCGCCAGTCTGAGCGCAAATGTGCCGGAACCGCAGAACAGGTCGGCAATGCGCTTGGATTTGCCGATATGGGCCAGCACCAGTTCCGCCATGGCGTCCTCCGCCTGCTTCGTCGCCTGCGTGAAACCGCCGGCGGGCGGTGAGACCGGAACGCCGCCGAATTCGATGATCGGTTTTTGCGGTTCGATCAGGATTTCACCTGAAAGCGAGACACGGGCGATGCCGCGCATGGCCAGCACCGTTTCCGTCAGCATCCGCCGCTGCTTGTCGTTGACCGACTTGATACCCTCGACGGAAATATCCAGACCGGAAAGCGTTTCGAGAACGGTCATGCGGAACGGCTCGGCATTCGCCGTCATCGAAAGCCCGATGGCACGGATGGCATCGAGGCGCGAGACAATGCCGGGCGAGGTAACGGGACATTCCTCGATGGCGACGATGTGATGGCTGCTCGCCTGGCTGAAGCCCAGCAGCAGGCCCTTTTCCGTCCTGCGGGCGGCAAACACCGCGCGGCGGCGCTCGCCGGGGCGACAGATGACGAGATCGTCCACATCAGGCGTCAGGCCCTTCGATTTCAGCGCCGAAACCACCAGCTCCCGCTTGAAGGCATGGTAGGGCTGGTCGGCCAGATGCTGCAGCGAACAGCCGCCGCAGGTGCCGTTGACGCCATCAGGACCGAAGTGGCGGCAGGCGGGTTCACGGCGGTCCGCCGAAGCTTCCGCAATCGACATGACCGTGCCGTGGTCCTTCACTTTGGCAATGGCCACCGTCTCGCCGGGCAGGGCGAAAGGCACATAGACCGGGCCGTCGGGACAGTGCGCGATGCCGTCGCCCTGTGCACCAAGGCTCTTGATGGTGACGGTCTGTGTGCTCATGGCTTTTCGCCTCCGAGGAGAAATTCGATATTGCCGTCGCCGCCGGAAATCGGCGAGGGAATAAGCCCGAGGCTTTTCCAGCCCATGTCTTCGACGAGCCAGCGTTCCAGCTCGGCGGCAACTGCGGGCGCGGTTTCCGGCTCCTTCAGAAGCCCGGCCTTGCTGATGGCATCACGCCCCGCCTCGAATTGTGGCTTGACCAGCAGAACCGCCAGAGCACCCGGCGCAGCAAGCTCAAGGGCCGGGGCAAGCGCAAGCTTCAGCGAAATGAAGGACACGTCCGAAACGATGAAACCGATGGGTCGGTCATCGATATCTTCGGTGGTGAGGAACCGCGCATTCAGCCCTTCCAGGCTGGTGACACGCGGATCGTTCTCGATCCTTGGATGGATCTGCCCGTGGCCGACATCGATGGCGACGACATGTTTTGCGCCGCGATGAAGCAGAACCTCGGTGAAACCGCCAGTGGATGCGCCGACATCAAGACACTCAAGGCCTTTCGGATCGAGCTTGAAATAATCAAGCGCGGCCGCAAGTTTGAGGGCAGCGCGCGAGACGTAAGCCTGCGCCGGATCGGTGATCGTGATCTTGACGTTTGCAGCGACGGTCTGGCTCGGTTTGGTGACGATTTTACCGTTCACGCTCACGGTGCCGCGCGAAACCGCGTCGCGCGCACGCGAGCGGCTGGCAAAGTGGCCGAGCGACACAAGAAGCTGGTCAAGCCGTTCATTTTCAGATGTTTTGGACATGGTCCCGTTCAATGACCGTCAAACCCCGCCGATGCAAGTGAATTATCGCTGAAATGGCCCTGAATGCCGCTGTCGTCGGTCATGTTTGTGTTGCACCGCAAAGTCAGAATGTTCGATTAATCCAATATAAAGGCTTGTATTGCACTTTGTGCCCAAGGCCCGTGCGGCCACCGGAACCTGCCATGACGGCATCTCCTCCTATCCACAAAATTGCGACCGTTGCAGCGCAGACGCTGGCTTCGAGGCATCGGGTCGCCGAGAGAGTTTGCGATGTCGCTGAAAAATCTCCCTATCAACCTGAAGCTCATAGCTACCTTCTGTGCCTTGATGAGCGTGTGCCTGCTCGCCTCCGCGGTCGTATTCTGGCAGACGCTGGGGAGCGAGCGTGTCACAATCGACAACAACCGGACCAAGGATATCATCCAGGCGGTGGACGGCGCGACGGCCGCCATGCTGGAACAGGCCGTCAACCAGCGCGGCTTCCTGCTGTTTCGCAGCGACAGCACCTATAATGACGTTTTCGCCCAGCGCGACATCATGCTGAAGAAGCTGGACGAAGCCCGCACACTTGCAGCCGGCCAGCCGGATGTCCTGAATTCCATCGATGACATGCAGAAATCCGCCACCGTATTCTTCAAGGAACTGGCGGAACCGCAGATCGCTGCCCGCAAGACCACGGAAGCGCCGATTTCCGAAATCATCGAGATCGGCCGCAATCAGGCCAAGGGCCAGCTTGACGGCTTCCGCGCCTCTGCCGCCAAGATCAAGGAACAGCTGAACGGCCTGTCCACGGCCTATGCCGCTGAACAGCAGGCAGCAGCACTGAACCTGAAATATGCGCTTCTGGGTGGCGGCGCCGTCGCCGGTCTTCTGGCCGTTGCCCTCATCTGGGCACTGTCACGCTCGATCGTCACGCCGATCGTCGGCATGACGGCGGCAATGAGCCGGCTTGCCGATGGCGATCTGGAGACGGAAGTTCCGGCCACGGATCGTGGAGACGAAGTCGGCAAGATGGCGAAGGCCGTTCTGGTCTTCAAGGAAGCCGGGCTGGAAAAATCCCGCCTCGCCGGTGAGACAGATCGCATGCGTTCCGCGACGGAGACTGAACGCCGCCGCAACGAGGAAGAACGGGCCAAGGACGAAGCCGCCAGCGCCTTTGCCAGCGCCGAGCTTGGCAAGGGCCTTGCCGCTCTCGCGGATGGCGATCTTTCCTATCGCATTGAAACGCCTTTTGCGCCCGCCATTGATCCGGTTCGTGTGAATTTCAACAGCGCCGTCGAAAAGCTCCAGCAGGCCCTGCGCACGGTCGGCGAGAACGCCGCCGCGATCAATGCCGGCGCCTCGGAAATGCTGTCGGCTGCCGACGACCTGTCGCGCCGCACCGAACAGCAGGCTGCCTCCATCGAAGAAACCGCTGCCGCACTGGAAGAAGTCACCACCACCGTGCGTGACAGTGCGCGCGGCGCGGAAGATGCCGGCAATCTGGTCCAGCGTGCCCGCACCGGCGCGGAAAAATCAGGCACCGTGGTCCGCAAGGCGGTCGCCGCCATGCGCGAGATCGAAAAATCCTCGGGTGAAATCGGCAACATCATCGGCGTCATCGATGATATTGCCTTCCAGACCAACCTGCTGGCGCTGAATGCCGGCGTTGAGGCCGCTCGCGCCGGTGATGCCGGCAAGGGATTTGCGGTCGTCGCACAGGAAGTCCGCGAACTCGCCCAGCGTTCTGCCAATGCCGCCAAGGAAATCAAGACGCTGATCAGCGCTTCCAGCCGGCAGGTGGAAAATGGTGTGAGCCTCGTCGACGAGACCGGCAAGGCGCTGGAACTCATCGTTTCGGAAGTCGAAGAGATCAACGCCCATGTCAGCGCCATCGTCGTCGCGTCGCGCGAACAGGCGACCGGCCTGCAGGAAATCAACACGGCCGTAAACACCATGGACCAGGGCACGCAGCAGAATGCCGCCATGGTGGAACAGCAGACCGCCGCCAGCCATTCGCTCGCCCGCGAAGCGGAAGCGCTGAACAGCCTGCTCGGCCAGTTCCGGGTGGGCGGCGCACGCGCTGCCGTTGCGAGTGCCGGTGGATATTCTGCACCGCGCCAGTCTTCGGCCAAGCCTGCCTTCCAGCCGGCACCTGCCGCACCGGTCCGCAAGGCTCCGGTAAAATCGGCCTCCGCAACGGCAAGGCCTGTGGCCTCACCGGCCCGGGCGCTGGGCCAGAGCCTCGCCCGCGCCTTCGGCGGCGCTGCCGAAGCACCTGCCGCGAAGGACCAGGACTGGACAGAGTTCTGAGCCGGATTTTCCGGATTGGATGCAAAAATCGGGGGCCGTGAGGCCCCCTTTTTGCATTTGCTTTTCAGATGAGATCGGCAGTGTGCAATCGGTAAAGCCAGACGCTGATCTGCCTACGTGCCCTGTAGCCTGAACATCCGCTGGAAAAACACCTCGTCGGACAGGCGGTGAAGCAGGGCGGCAATAGCGGCGGTTGCTGCGATGGCGAAAACAAGCCGTCCGACCAGAACGCCGTAAACATCGGCCCCGAGCGACATCACCACAAGAGTGTCTTCGATCACGCTGTGAGCAAAACCCATGAATACGCAGGACAGAAAGACCTGACGCAGCGAGATCGCCCCGGATTGCGCTTCGCGAATGAGAAAACCTGCTCCGTAGGAAATCCCCAGAAACAACCCGATGGCGGTGAGATGTTCGGCCTCGCCGCGAATGCCGGCAAGCCGCAGCAGGGGCGAAAGCGCCTTCATCATCAGTGCCAGAAGCCCGGTCAGTCTGAGGATTTCGAGGCCGAGTGACAGCACAAGAAGGATGACGAACATCCAGATCATGGTTTTACCGAGACCCAGGAAATACTCCGCCCACTCCGGCGTGGCGCTCATGGCAATCCAGGCGGGGTTCACCGGCGCAGACAACCACCCCGTCGCTTCCAGAACCTGATGCAGAACAAAGGCGTAGAGCAATCCTCCCCCGATACGCAGCGCCGTGGTGACGAGCATGCCGGGCCCTGCCTTTTCGATGATCTTCTGCTCGATGGGCAGGCCGTGCGCGAAAAGGATAAGCGCCGAAAAGACCGTGATGTCCGCGACACTGAGCGAAGATGCGGGAACAAGCGTGAAGATAAGCGGAACGGCGCCCCAAATGCCGACGAGCATCGCTGTCAACCAGGCGAGACCAAGCTCCGGCGGCAGTCCTACGAGGTTCATGACAGGCGCGAAGGCCGGCGCCACAGCCTCGATCGCACCCATTCTCGACAAAAGCTCGGTGAGGATGGCAATCGGAACGGTGATCCGCACCAGTACCCAGTAGATATCAAGCGTTTCCCGGGTTTTCTGCCAGATGGTGACGAAAATGGGCATGTGAGGCTCCTCGAAGGTTGTCCCCATCCACTAGGCTGAACCCATTCGCATTTGTGGTCAAAGATTGCATCTTTGTGCAATTTTATTGCAAATATGTTTGCGGGAGATATGCTGCCGGCATGGATCGGATCGACCGGAAACTTCTCAACCTCTTGCAGGGCGATGCGTCGCGCACCAATGTAGATATGGCCGATGAGGTTGGGCTGTCTCCTTCCAGCTGCCTGCGCCGCCTACAAAGATTGCGCAAATCGGGCGTGATCGACCGCATCGTCGCGATCCTCAATCCCGCAAAGGCCGGGCGTGTGATCAAGGCTCTTGTGACGGTGGAGCTGAAACTGCATGGCGAGCAGCATATGCGCCGCTTTCTGGATGTTGCCAGTGCCGAAGAGGCCGTGTCGCACGCCTATGCCGTGACAGGCGCAAGCGATGTCGTGCTGATGCTGCGCCTGCGCGACATGGAAGAATTCGACGCCCTGTGCGACAGGCTGTTCCGTGACCAGCACAATGTCGCACGCTTTTTCACCATGGTCGTCATCAAGACGGCGAAAGAGGAGACGGCCATTCGGCTTTGACAAGAGGTCACTGCTTTTTTGGGAGGGTAACAACTGCATGGCAGCGCGCGTAACGTTAAAACTATTGGATGGGGCCTACGGCGTGGCCAGGCTTCACGCGGACGCAGCCATTCCTGCATGGGCCGATGGCGGCGGGTTTGTCAGCATCAGCCGGACTGATGACGAACTTTCTGTCGTCTGCCGACAGGAGCGTATCCCGCAGGATGCGCAGGTGGATACCGGTTGGGCTTGTTTCAAATTTCAGGGTCCATTTGCCTTTGATGAGACGGGTATCGTCCTGTCAGTGATTGAACCCTTATCGGCCAATGAAATAGGAATATTCGTGGTCTCGACGTTTGACGGAGACCACCTGCTGGTGAAGTCGAAAGATATTGGGAAAGCATCCCATCTTCTGACAAATGCGGGGCATTCGCTCGTTTAGGCGGTGTCGAGATCTTCGAACGGGCCTCGCCTCTCATCCCGTCAGATGTGATCCACCCGTATGGGATGCCAGACGGAGATATCCCGTGGGGCCTCCAGAAGCTCGGGCAGGGCATCATGCCATGCCTGACGATAGGGGCGGTGAATCTGGACATCGATGACGTCCTGATGGTCGCTCCAGGTCTCGTGCAGCAGGAAGCGGTTGTCGTTTTCGCCATCCCGATGCAGGGTGGCGTTCACGAAGGTCTTTTCGTGCCGCATGGCGTCGAGCAGCGCATTCAGCAATTCGAGAAAGCGCTCGCGCTGGCCGTCACGGACCTGGAAGCCGATGAGATAGGTGGTGTGCACGGGTCTTACTCCTTTGTGCCTGGCATCAGGGCGGCGCGGGTTGCCGCATCGGCGGGGTAGAAACATTCCAGCACCAGTTCGGACAGCGTGACATCGGTCGCGGTTCCGAAAACCGTGGTGGTGGAAATGAAGCTCAGAACGGCGCCCGATGCCGGATCGCGCAGTTGCAATGGTATGGCCAGCGGGTCGGCTCCGGCAGCATGGGGCGAAGCCTTCGGTGCGGGATAGGCCGAAAGCTCCGCATGCAAGCGGCAAAGCGCCTCGTCTCCCGTTTCCTCGACCTGACGGCGCAGACGCTCCAGCAGGTGATGCCGCCATTCGGCGAGGTTGACGATGCGGGAACTCAAGCCCTCCGGATGCAGGCTCAGCCTCAAGGCGTTAAGCGGCGGGCGAAGCAGCTCTTCGGAAACACCGGCCAGAAGCGATGTGATCGCATCATTGGCGAGAATGACGTTCCAGTGCCGGTCGACGGCAAGCGCGGGGAAGGGCATGTGGCCCTGCACCACGGTTTCGACGGCCTGCCGGGCCGCGGCCATGTCGGGTGCGTCGAGCGACCGTTCGGAATGAACAGGCGCATAACCCGCCGCCAGCATCAGCCGGTTGGTGGCACGGGCGGGCATGGAAAGCTGCTCCGCCAGCCTCGCCAGCATTTCGCGGCTGGGCGAGGATCGCCCGCTTTCCACGAAGCTCAAATGACGTGCCGATATCTCGGCATCGGATGCCAGATCAAGCTGGCTCAATCTGCGGCGCGCGCGCCATTCCTTCAGCACCTGGCCGACATGGTCTCGATGATGTGTCATGCCCCGTAGCCTAGCAGAAGATATCGGCAATGCGATTACCTCTGAGGTAATTGTCCCGCGTCACAGCCCCCGGCATGCTCTGGCCGTCAACCAGAAGGAGCACAATCATGACGCAGCATCTCGCAATCGCCGAAACCTATCTCACGCTCTGGAACGAAGAGGACGATGAACGCCGCAAGCACCTTTTAGGCAAGGCTTGGGCCGAAACGGCACGCTACATCGATCCTTTGATGCAGGGCGAAGGGCGACAGGGGATCGCCGCAATGATCGAGGCGGCGCGGCAGAAATTTCCGGGATATCGCTTCGTTCTTGCCGGCACCCCGGATGGCCACGGCAACTTCACCCGTTTTTCATGGCGTCTCGTTTCGCCTGATGGAGACGATGTAGCGGGCGGCACCGATGTCGTCAGCCGCGATGCCGATGGGCGAATTGAAAATGTCGTCGGCTTTCTCGACGGTGCCGCAACGTAAGGCGGATGACAGGCGGCGGGTTAGCCCGCCTTCTGTCCCCGGACGTGTGTCTAGCCCGCAAATCCCACATCGGCCTGACGCTGGCCAAGCGCATGGAACACGGTGGACACGATGCCGGCCCGGTCGAGGCCGGCATTGGCATACATGGTCTCGGGCTTCGCCTGCTCCACCCACTGGTCGGGCAGGGTCAGCGTCCGGACCTTCGGACCGTGGTCGAGCAGGCCGGCGCTCGCCATGAAATGCAGAACATGTGCGCCAAAGCCACCGACGGAGCCTTCTTCAATCGTCACCAGAACCTCGTGGTGCGCTGCAAGCTGGCGGATGAGATCGAGATCGAGCGGCTTGGCGAAGCGCGCATCGGCAACCGTGGTGGAAAGGCCGGCCGCATCGAGGTCTTCGGCGGCCGCAAGGCATTCCGCCAGCCGCGTGCCGAAGGAGAGCAGCGCAACCTTGGTGCCCTCCTTGATGATGCGGCCCTTGCCGATCTGAAGAATCTCACCACGTGCGGGCATCTCGACGCCCACGCCTTCGCCGCGCGGGTAACGGAAGGAAATCGGGCCTTCATCATAGGCCGCTGCCGTGCGCACCATATGTTTCAGCTCAGCTTCATCCGAGGCCGCCATCACCACCATGCCGGGCAGGGTGGCGAGGAACGTCGTATCGAAGGAGCCGGCATGGGTCGGTCCATCCGCGCCGACAAACCCGGCGCGGTCGATGGGGAAACGCACGGGCAGGCTCTGGATCGCCACATCATGCACCAGCTGGTCGTAACCACGTTGCAGGAAGGTGGAATAAAGCGCGCAGAACGGCTTGTAACCATCAGCCGCAAGCCCGGCCGCGAAGGTGACGGCGTGCTGTTCGGCAATGCCGACATCGAAGGTGCGGGACGGGAAAAGCTCGGCCATCTTGTCGAGGCCCGTGCCGTTCGGCATGGCGGCGGTGACCCCGATGATCTTGTCGTCGAGGGTGGCTTCCTGGATCAACGCTTCGGCGAAGACACTGGTATAGCTCGGCGCATTCGGCTTGGCTTTCGCCTGCGCGCCGGTGATGACGTCGAACTTGTTGACGCCGTGATATTTGTCGGCTGCGGCTTCTGCCGGCGCATAACCCTTGCCTTTCTGCGTCACCACATGGATGAGGACAGGGCCTTTCTGGTTGTCGCGCACATTGCGCAGCACCGGCAGCAGGTGATCGAAGGAATGACCGTCGATCGGGCCGATATGGTAGAAGCCAAGCTCCTCGAACAGCGTGCCGCCGGTCACGTAACCGCGCGCATGGGTCACGGCGCGGGTAATGGCGCGGTCGATGGTCTTGCCGAGATAGGCCGTCAGCTTCTTGCCGAAATCGCGGAAACCCATATAGGTGCGGCCGGAGGCGAGGCGGGCGAGATAGGCGCTCATCGCGCCCGTCGGCGGCGCAATCGACATGTCGTTGTCATTGAGGATGACGATCAGCCGCGCGTCGAGCGCACCGGCATTGTTCAGCGCCTCAAACGCCATGCCGGCAGACATCGAGCCGTCGCCGATAACGGCGATGACCTTGCGGTCGCTGCCATCCAGCCCCGCCGCCACCGCCATGCCGAGGCCTGCGGAAATGGAGGTGGAGGAATGGCCGGCGCCGAAATCGTCATAGTCGCTTTCGGCCCGCCGGGTAAAACCGGAAAGCCCGCCTTCCTGGCGCAGCGTGCGAATGCGCTCGCGCCGGCCGGTGAGGATCTTGTGCGGATAACATTGGTGGCCGACATCGAAGATCAGCCGGTCTTCGGGCGTGTTGAAGACCTTGTGAATGGCAATCGTCAATTCCACCACGCCAAGGCCGGCACCCAGATGGCCACCGGTCTTCGACACTGCGTCAATCATCTCGTCGCGCAGTTCCCGTGCCAGTTCCGGCAGGTCGCGATCGTCGATCTCCTTGAGATCGGAAGGGAAATTCACCCGGTCGAGCAGTGGTGTCTGTGGCATTCCGGTCAATCGTTCGGCCTTTTCTTGTCGTCAGCAGGGCGTGCCAGAGCGGCTTTCATGGTGAAAGCCGACGGTTCAGCCCTGCATGTCGTACACTTCTATAGAATTTCAACCTTCCGGCAAAGGGACAAACTCTTCTTCGTCGCCGGGAACGATGTCGAAGCGTCCGGTTCTCCACTCCTGTTTGGCCTGCTCTATGCGTTCTTTTGATGACGAAACGAAGTTCCACCAGATGTAGCGGCGCTGATTGAGCGCCGCCCCGCCAAAGATCATGATGTGACAGCCATTGCTGCCGGCCTGCAACGTGATGTCGTCGCCGGGCCGGAAGACGAGCAACTGGTCGGCGGCGAAAATATCGCCTGCGACATCCAGCGAACCGGACAGAATATAGATCGCCCGCTCCTCATGATCGGCGGAGAAGGGAAATTTTACCCCCGGCTCCAGCGAAAGATCGACATAAAGCGTATCGGTAAAGGCCGAAACCGGAGAGGTGAGGCCTTCGAACTCGCCGATCACCACGCGGCCGGAAGCGCCCTTGATATCGATCAGCGGCATGTCTTCCTTGGCCGTATGGGCAAAGGCGGGGGCGATTTCTTCCATATGGTCAGGCAGGGCAAGCCAGGTCTGCAGGCCGGACATGGAAAGCGGATGGCCGCGCAGATTTTCCGGCGTGCGTTCCGAATGCACGATGCCGCGCCCGGCCGTCATCAGGTTGATATCGCCGGGGCGGATGACAAGCTCGGTGCCGAGACTGTCGCGATGCTTGATTTCGCCGTCGAACAGATAGGTGACGGTGGAAAGCCCGATATGCGGATGCGGTTTGACGTCCAGCGCCTCACCGGCCTTCAGGATCGCCGGGCCCATGCGATCGAAAAAGATGAAGGGGCCGACGAGACGCCGCTGCCGCGTGGGAAGCGCGCGGCGCACCGCAAAGCCGCCAATATCGCTGGTGCGGGGAATGATGAGGTTCTCGATGGCGTCGCAGGCAAAAGCATCACCCGCGACGGGATCGTTACCGGGAAAAAAGGACATGGCAAGCTCCTCGTATCGTCTGGCGGGAGTTTAGCATAACGGACGGAGAGGGCGAGTATCGGGATGTCGAACGCTGTGTTTGTGCATTGTCACCGGATGCGCGGGAGAGAATTGAACGCGGCTTGACCTACAGCCTCCCTCATTCCTGTGCTTGTCACAGGAATCCAGCCGACGCGCGTCTGCGCGGCGATAAGAGTCTTTTCAGCCCAAGGACTTGGTCTGGCTAGATTCCTGTGACAAGCACAGGAATGAGGAAGGAGAAAATCACTCCCCGTCCAGCGGCTCCACGCCCTGCGGTTTTCCGGCGCGGTCGAGACGGATTTTCTCGATTCGCTTTTCAGCGGCATTCAGCAGCGTCTCGCAGTGCTTTTTCAGGGCCTCGCCGCGCTCATAGATGGCGATTGATTCGTCCAGCGCCACGTCTCCGCGTTCCAGGCGTGCGACAATGCTTTCCAGCTCGGCGACGGCTTTTTCGAAGGAATAACCGCTGACATCGGCTGTGTTGGCATTTTCCGTCATGTTCAACCCTTCATCATTCTCAAAATATGCATGGCTGCCGATTCTGCCAGCCCTTCCAGATCATAACCGCCTTCAAGCAGGCTGACGACCCGGTTCGAGGCGTATTTGTCGGCCATTTCCAGAAGCCGGCCCGTTGCCCAGTCGAAATCCTCACCCACCAGATTGATCTGCGCCAGCGGATCGCGGTGATGCGCGTCGAAACCGGCGGAGATGAGGATGAGATCGGGTGAAAAATCGGCAATCGCCGGCAGCACGCGGGATTTGAACGCCTCGCGGAAATATTCGCTGCCGGTGTTGGGAGAAAGCGGGGCGTTGACGATATTGTTCTTCACGCCGGTTTCGTTTTTATCGCCGCTCCACGGGTAAAGCGGCATCTGGTGGGTGGAACAGAACAGCACTGACGTGTCGTTCCAGAAGATGTCCTGCGTGCCGTTGCCGTGATGCACGTCCCAGTCGATGATGGCGATGCGCTCTGCGCCATGTTTTTTCTGAGCATGACGGGCGGCGATGGCCACATTGTTGAAAAGACAGAAGCCCATGGCCTTTGCGGTTTCCGCATGGTGGCCGGGCGGGCGGGCGGCGACGAAAACATTGTCGGCCGCACCGGTAAACACGTCGTCCACCGCCGCCATGGCTGCGCCGATGCCGGTCAGCGCCGCCTGCAGGCTTTTCGGTGAGGCATAGGTATCCGCCTCGATGCGATTGATCTCGCCATCCTCTTGCGGGATCTGGCGCATGACGGCAAGCAGATGTTCTTCCGGATGCGCCAGCAGGACCGCATCCTCATTCGCCTGCGGCGCTTCTTTGCGTTCCAGCCGCTCGAAATTCGGGTGTTCGAGCGCGATGTTCAGCGACCGTAGACGATCCGGCCGCTCGGGGTGGCCTTCGGGCGTGATATGCTCCAGGAAGATCGGATGTTCGTATAAACGCGTCGCCATTCTTTTCCTCCTGGAGAAAGCTAACTCAGGCGCGCTGCGGCAGAAGCGGATAACCGGCCATCACGGCGCGGCCGGCAAGTGCGGCAAGCACGGCCTTCAGCGCATCGCCCGGAATGAAGGCGAGCGAACCCATGAAGGCCTTTTCGAAACCAAGCCCGACGACGAGCGCCAGATAGGTGATGCCGAAAGCATAAAGCACGACCACGCCGCCAATCAGGCTGGCGATGAAGAAACCGACGCCCTGCGTCAGTGCAGATTGGCCGCGATGCACGAATTTTTCCGAGAGATAACCGGTAACGAAAACCGCTGCGATCCAGCCGATCAGGAAGCCCGTGGTCGGCGTGGTGAAGATCGAAAGGCCGCCGCGTCCGCCTGACAGGACCGGCAGGCCGATAGCGGCAATCAGGATCGTCAGCAGAACCGCGAGTGTGCCGCGTTTCGCGCCCAGCACGACACCGGCCAGCATGACGCCGAGCGACTGCGCGGTGATCGGCACGGGGATGAAGCCGAGCGTGATCGGCGGCAGAAGCCCGAGTGCGATGATAATGGCGGAAAACAGCGAAATCAGCACGAGGTCGCGGGTCGTCATGGCGCTCAAAACTCCGGATGGTTGTCTGGCGCCAAGCTTTGGCCTCTGAAACCGCGCGCGTCAATGGCGTCGGCAATGGCATCGGCATCCTTCAACGTCATAATGACGAGCGGCACGATGATGGTTGTCATGCGCACCGGCAGGCCGCGCGCCCGGTGCGCATCACGCACCGCATGGTAACGGTTGACGATTTCAGGCACGAAGCGCACCACCAGCCCGACTGCGAGCCCTATGTCGGCAGCCTTCACCAGCCCCAGCCTTTCCAGCGGGGCGGCGGCAAGCGTGATTTCGTCCATGAATTGCGAAATGCTGACGGTGATGGTGACGGCGGTGGCGAGAAGCGCGAGCGCCGTCAGCCGCAAAAGATTGACGGTCGCATCATGCGCCGGAAGCAGCAGGTAGCTGAAGGCGGCGACGAGGAGAATGGTCAGCATCACCGGCCGCAGCCGCAGGCCGATCTCCCTGAGGGGCAGCCGCGTAGCGCCCAGAATAAGGGTGGCCAGAACCGTCGCGCATGCGAGAACCAGCAGATCGCGCGTGAGGAACAATGCGATGCTGAAACCCATGAGCGCCAGAAGCTTGATGCGCGGCGAGACGCGGTAGAGCCAGCCGGTGCCTTCGACATGCAGCGATTTCATCGCGATGCCACCTCCAGATAGCGCGCCACCGCTTCTTCGGGGGTAGCGTCGGCGACCAGCGCGCCTTCATGAAAAGCCAGCACCCGGTCGAAGCCTTCAAGCAACGGCAGATCATGGGTAATGACGATGAGCGACTGCGAAAGCGCCGCCATGGTCTTTTCCACGACAGTCCGGTTTTTGAGATCAAGCTGGTTGGTCGGCTCGTCGAGGATGAGGATTTGCGGATCGGTGACGAGAAGGGCGGCCAGCGCCGCAAGTTGCAGCTCACCGCCGGAAAGCTCATGCGCGCGTCTCTCTTCAAGATGAGAAATGCCAAGCCGGGCAAGAACGGCTTTCACCCGGTTTTCAGTTTCAGCCTTGGCGAGACCGAGTCGCTTGAGACCGAAGGCAACATCGTCGCGCACGATCGGCAGGATGATCTGGTTCTGCGGATTCTGGAAGATGAAGCCGACCGCCTGCAAGACCGCCTTGGCGTCGCTCACGGTGTCGAGGCCGTTCACCGAAACCTTGCCTTCGCTTGGCTTGTTCAGCCCGTTGATCAGCCGCGCAAAGGTGGTCTTGCCAGAACCATTGAGGCCGATCACGCCGATGCGACGTTCCGTCAATGTCACAGACAGCGGCTGCAGGGCCTGCCGACCCTCGAAAGCGACACCGGCGGCGTCGAAACGGATTTCCAAACTTACATCCTCGCGCTCGTTTTCCGGTTCTATACCCCGTCATCAACAGAAGTGAAACAAGGAACAAAAAAAGAACATTGCAATCCTGAAAAAGCCGTCATACCTTCTGCGCCATGGTGATCAAGGTTTCAAACGAAGCGGCAAGACGAATTTTTCTGGCGCGGCAAGGGCTTTCCTCGCCGCCCGGCAAGGCGCTTTCCAAGGATGGGCTGCTGCAGCTCATCACCGATATCGGTTTTGTGCAGGTGGACAGCATCGGCACGGTGGAGCGCGCCCACCACCAGATCATCTTCTCCCGCAACCAGACCTACAGGCGTGACCATCTGACGACGTTGCTGGAAAAGGACCGCGCGCTTTTCGAGCACTGGACACATGATGCTTCCATCGTGCCGACGGAGTTTTATCCCTATTGGAAACACCGCTTCCGCCGCCGCGAGCCGATCATTCAGGAGCGCTGGCGCAAATGGCACGGTGAAGGCTTCGATGCCGCTTTCGGCGAAACGCTGGAGCGCATCGCCGCAACCGGCCCGGTTCTGGCGCGGGAGCTGAAGGAGGAGGGGTACCAGTCCGGCGGCTGGTGGAACTGGCATCCCTCCAAGACCGCGCTCGAATATCTCTGGCACACCGGCAAGCTCGCGATTGCCGGCCGCGTAAACTTCCAGAAGGTCTATGATCTTGCCGAACGGGTCATTCCCGGTGAGCACCACGAAACCGAGGTGGAGCATGCGGAATTCGTCGACTGGGCCTGTCGGCAGGCGCTGAAGCGGCTGGGTTTCGCCACCCATGGCGAAATCGCCGCGTTTTTCGATCTCGTCACCCCGCAGGAGGCGAGGGACTGGGTCAAAAGCCATCGCGACGAACTCTGCGAGGTCTCACTTCTTGCAAGCGATGGCGACACTGCTCGCCCGTCCTATGCCTTTGCCGGTTTCACCGCCGACCTGACCGACGTGCCGGAACCTTCCGCCCGCGTCCGTGTCCTCAGCCCCTTCGATCCGCTATTGCGTGACCGAAACCGCACGGAGCGGCTGTTCGGCTTTTATTACCGCATCGAGGTCTTCGTGCCCGAGCCGAAACGGCAATATGGCTATTATGTCTTCCCGCTTCTGGAGGGCGACCGCGTGATTGGACGCATCGACATGAAGGCGGATCGCAAGCGCAGCACGCTGGATGTTCGGCGCCTGTGGCTGGAACCGGGCGTGCGTGCCTCGGCGGGTAGGCTGGAGAAGCTTGATGCGGAACTGGTGAGGCTGGCGAAGTTTACCCGGGTGGAGAGCGTGAACTACCTGGAGGGCTGGCGGGAGGAAAACTGAGGTTTTTCGCACGGATGATTCAGGATAGGTCCCCGGGCGCAACGTTACCGATCCGTGATGCCGCTTTTTCACACAGCGTCGCCGCTTGTTTCTTCTCCCCGCCGGGGAGAAGGTGGCCCGAAGGGTCGGATGAGGGGGCAAGCCCTCCGCAATCCGGCAAGGGCGCCCCCTCATCCCGCTGCCGCGAACTTCTCCCCTCGGGGAGAAGAAACAAGGGGCACCCACTCGCTTCACAATTGCCCTGAAAACCAAGGCAAACCCCGAAATCAGCAGATATCCGTCGCCGAAATCTGGATGCCGAAGCCTTCAAGACCGACATAATGCCGTTCGCGGGTGGTCAGCAGCTTGATGGAGCTGATGCCGAGATCTTTCAGGATCTGAGCGCCGAGACCGATTTCCAGCCATTCGTTTTCGCGCGAACGGGCCTGCGCATGCGCCTCGTCCGGATCGCGCGCCTTGCGCCGGCCGGCCACCTGGCCGACGCCGACGGAGCCTTCGCGCAGATAAACGATGACGCCGCGGCCTTCCTCGGCGATCTTCTGCATGTAGTGCCGCACCGGCTGGCGGTCGCCGAACACGTCGTCGGCGACGTTTTCCGGGTGAAGGCGAACAGGAATGTCGACGCCGTCCCTGATGTCACCGAAAATCACCGCCATGTGCTGCATTGGATCCCAGGGCAGGGAATAGGTCTGCGCCTTGGCCGGCCCGAAGGGCGTCTCGATGGTGAAGGAGGATTCCATCTCCACCAGCGTTTCCTTGCGCTGGCGATAGGCGATGAGATCGGCGACGGAAACGTGTTTCATGCCGTGCGTGTCGGCGAAATCCAGAACCTGCGGGCCGCGCATCACGCTGCCGTCGTCATTCACCAGCTCGCTGATGACGCCGATGGGCGGCAGGCCGGCGAGCCGGCAGAGATCGACCGCCGCTTCGGTATGGCCGGAGCGCATCAAGACGCCGCCCTCGCGGGAAATCAGCGGGAAGATATGGCCCGGCCGGGTGAAATCGGATGCGCCGACATTGGGGTTGGCAAGGTTGCGCACCGTCAAGGTGCGGTCGTCGGCGGAAATGCCCGTCGTGGTGCCGTGCTTGAAATCGACGCTGACGGTGAAGGCCGTCGTATGGGCGCTGTCATTTTCCGCCACCATGGCGTTGAGGTTCAGCCGTTTGGCCTCCTCGCGCGGCATGGGCGCGCAGACGATGCCGGAGGTATGACGCACGATCAGCGCCATTTTCTCGGGCGTGCAGTGAACCGCCGAAATGATCAGATCGCCTTCGTTCTCACGGTCGTCATCATCGGTCACGACAACGATTTCCCCGGCTTCGAAAGCGCGGATGGCGTCGACAACGCGTTTCTGGTCATAGGCCATGGCGATATCCCCTCACTTCAGAGCAACGGTTCGTTGCTCTTTTTGTTTCTTTAGCGGATTGTCCGAAAACCGCTTCACACTTTTCGGTCCGCTAAAGCCGGCCGGTCTGGCCGCGATCCCTCAGATAATGGTCGGCAACGGTGCAGGCCACCATCGCCTCGCCGATCGGCACGGCGCGGATGCCGACGCAGGGGTCGTGACGGCCCTTGGTGCGCACATCGACATTGTTACCGTCGGTATCGATGGACAGGCGCTCCGTCAGAATGGAGGAAGTCGGCTTGATGGCGAAACGCGCGATGACTGGCTCACCGGTCGCAATGCCGCCGAGAATGCCGCCGGCATGGTTGGAGAGGAAGATCGGCTTGCCGTCATTGCCCATGCGCATCTGGTCGGCATTTTCCTCGCCGGAAAGCTCGGCGGAGGCGAAACCTTCGCCGATCTCCACGCCCTTGACGGCGTTGATCGACATCAGGCTGGAGGCGATATCCTGATCGAGCTTGGCGTAGATCGGCGCGCCGATGCCGGCCGGAACGCCTTCCGCCACCACTTCGACGACGGCCCCGATGGAGGAGCCGGCCTTGCGGATGCCATCGAGATACTCTTCCCACACCGGCACCATGGCGGCATCGGGGCAGAAGAACGGGTTCTGGTCAACCTGATCCCAATCCCAGTTGTCGCGATTGATCCTGTGCTTGCCGATCTGCACCAGCGCACCGCGCACATTGAGGCTAGGCACCACCTTGCGGGCAATTGCACCGGCGGCGACACGCGCCGCCGTCTCACGCGCGGAGGAGCGTCCGCCGCCGCGATAGTCGCGAATGCCGTATTTCAGGTCATAGGTAAAATCCGCATGGCCGGGACGGAACCGCTTGGCGATCTCGCCGTAATCCTTGGAACGCTGGTCGGTGTTTTCGATCAGCATGGAAATCGGCGTGCCCGTCGTTATCATCGTCTCGCCGTCGTCATCCAGCATCACGCCGGAGAGAACCTTGACGATGTCGTCTTCGCGACGCTGGGTGACGAAACGGCTCTGGCCGGGTTTGCGCTTGTCCATCCAGTGCTGCACCTCGGCAAGCGTGAAGCGCAGGCCGGGCGGGCAGCCATCCACCACGCAGCCAAGTGACGGCCCATGGCTTTCTCCCCAGGTGGTAACGCGAAATAGATGACCGAAGCTGTTATGCGACATAGTTCTCAAGACCGGAATGCAGGGCGCCTGCGGGTAGCGCCGTTTAAAACAAGCGGATTTGTCTTAGTGTAAATCCGGACAAGGCAAAAGCCTTTCTTTCTCAGCGGCCGGATAAGTGCGGTGCGCGCTACGGCAGCTCGCTGCCTTCATCCCTATGGTAGGCATGTCAATGAGGGCGGCGGCGGCGATTCGCACCGGGCGGAGATGTTTTTCGAAATGACGAAAATGTAAAAGCGCCGTGGTTTTCCACGTTAATCCGCAGTTTTCCAATATTGCCGCGAAATGCGGTGTAAAAATCACTAACGGCTTGAACACGATCCCAAATCCGTTCATCAATTGGGCCGAAAATGTCATGGTTGCGGGCAATTTCCGCCACATTCGAAAGGCAATTCTTCATGCATGTAAGGTTTTCACGCAAATCCACGAAAGCTAGATCGATGCGTATGATGATTGCCGCCCTTCTGGCCACCGCCAACCTCCTGATGCCCATCAACAGCTACGCCCAGAGCGTCGATGTGGAAGGCACGATCAGCAAAATCGATGCGAATGGGCTGAGCATTACGCTCAACGACGGCAAGACCTATCGCGTGCCGGAAGAGTTCAATTTCGAAGGCCTGAAAGCCGGCGTCAAGGTCGTCGTTTTCTACACGGAAGTGGATGGCAAACGCGTGGTCGACGATCTTCAGGTCGTGCAGTAAGCAGCTGCCCTTTGCTCAACCCTTATGCCAAACCTCCATTGTGAAACGTGCGTTTGCATCCGCTTCTTCTCCCCGCCGGGGAGAAGGTCGCGGCAGCGGGATGAGGGGCAAGGGTAGAGATACTCGGAGAGAGTGCCCCCTCATCCGACCCTTCGGGCCACCTTCTCCCCGGCGGGGAGAAGAAACCAGCGGCAACGCCGTGCCACATCTAAAGCCTAAAGGGCGACTATGAGAGACAGTGGTTCACGCGCTGTCCGCAACTAACCTTACGAAATCCACTCCGCACTATTCCCGTCGATCTCGACCTTCAAGATCTGGTCCTGCGGGATCTGCGTCCGCGACGCCTCGTCCTTGTCCATGCCTGATACCAGCCGGAAAATCGAGCGGATGACGCCGCCATGGCAGACGCATATCGTCGGCACCTCGACGGAGGAAAGCCATGCGCCGATGCGCCAGGAGAGGATTTCATAGCTTTCGGCGTCCTGGCCGGGGGGAATGAAATCCCACTTGTTGGCTTTGCGCGCCTTCACCCGGTCGGGAAACTCCTTTTTGAGTTCCGGCAGGGTCTGCCCCTCCCAGTCGCCGAAGGAGACTTCGATCAGGCGGTCATCGGTGCGGTAGGCAAGGGGGTCTAGACCCATCGCGCCGCGCATCAGTTCCATGGTCTCGCGCGTGCGCCCGAGCGGGCTTGCCACGTAATCGAAATCCGTGGCCTGTTCTCCCAGCAGGCGCGCCAGAAGCCTGCCATTGCCGACCGCCTGCTGGCGGCCGAAATCGTTGAGCGGAATGTCTTTCTGGCCCTGAAGCCGGCGTATCGCATTCCAGTCCGTTTGTCCGTGACGGATCACATAAACGAGCAAGCCGATACCCCTGTTTCAAGCATTGCCGGAGCGGGATGGTGAAAAATATGCGTGGTTTTCGCCAGAAATCCCGCTCTAATTCCAGTGGCGATCAGTCCTTCACCACCGAAATATCAGGCGCATCCACCGCCTTCATGCCGATGGTGTGGTAACCGGAATCGACATGGTGGATTTCACCTGTCACGGCGGTCGAAAGGTCCGATAGCAGGTAAAGCGCCGACTTGCCGACTTCCTCGATGGAAACGGTGCGCTTCAGCGGCGCATTATATTCGTTCCACTTCAGGATGTAGCGGAAATCGCCGATGCCGGAAGCGGCAAGCGTCTTGATCGGGCCGGCGGAAACGGCGTTGACGCGGATGCCGCGATTGCCGAGATCGACGGCGAGATAACGCACGCTGGCCTCAAGAGCGGCCTTGGCCACGCCCATGACGTTATAGTTCGGCATGACCTTCTCGGCACCGTAATAGGTGAGCGTGATGATCGAGCCGCCATCATTCATGATAGGCTCCGCGCGCTTGGCGACAGCGGCCAGCGAAAAGACGGAAATATCCATGGTGCGGTTGAAATTGTCGCGGCTGGTGTCGAGGTAACGACCCGTCAGCTCGTCCTTGTCGGAAAACGCAATGGCGTGCACAACGAAGTCGATCTTGCCCCAGTGTTTTTCCAGCGAAGCAAAAACGGCATCGATCGTCTCGAGGTCCGTCACGTCACAGTGGCCAGCCATGAAGGCGCCGAGTTCCTGCGCGAGCGGCTCGACGCGCTTCTTCAGCGCATCGCCCTGCCAGGTGAGTGCGAGTTCCGCGCCTGCGTCCGCGCAAGCCTTGGCAATGCCCCAAGCGATTGAACGATTATTGGCGACGCCCATGATGAGGCCGCGTTTGCCAGCCATGAGGCCGGATGCCTGAGCCATTTTATGCTCCCTGATACTTTCGATTGATCCTGCCTATGGCATAGGCTGCAATCCTGTTCAAGATTGTCAAAGATCATCAACTGTTAGGGAGCGTAACAAAGGGTGCGTTGTCCCGGCTATTCGCAAAACTTTCACAAATAGAGGCCTTCGCGCATGTGGCGCATGAGGTCAGTCACCTTTTCATCCGGCTTTTCGAGCAGAACGATACGCAATTCGATGACGAGATCGCCATATTCACCCTTGCCATCGGCAAGGCCCTTGCCGGCAAGCCGCAGCATGCGGTCCGAGCCGGACCATGCCGGGATGCTGAGATTTTCCTCGCCAAGCGGGGTGCGGACTTTCGTTTCGCAGCCCAGCACCGCATCACCAAGCGAGATCGGCAAAGTCGTGTGAATATCGAAGCCGCGAACGGAAAAGGCGTCGTCGCGTGCGGCAAGCAAGGTCACGGCAAGATCGCCGCGTGCCATTCCCGGAAGTTTCAGCCCCTGTCCCTTCAGCCTCACCACATGGCCGTCGGTCATGCCGGGCTCAAGCTGGAAACGGGCTTCCCGCTCTTCGGCAAGCCCAATGGTAACCCATTTGCGCTCCAGAAGATCGGCAACCGTGATGGTGGCTTCGGCTGTAATATCAGGTGCCTTTTCCGGAACCGGCTGCGGCGTGCGGAACCGGCGCACGAGGGCGCTAAAAAGATTGCCGGCAAGCGAGGCGGATGTGGATTTGTCGTCAACGGTGGCCGATTGTGCCGTTTCACCCGTTCCCGGAATGTCGCTTTTCGTGCCGCTGGCCGCAGCCTTGGCCGCTTCCGCCGCCTGTTGCACCTTGGGGTCGTTCTGCGCATCGGCCCCGAAAATACGCTCGACGATATCCTCGGCCGTTTCAGGTTTCCCGTCGGTTTTCTGGCCGGTCTGCGCCCGGTTGCGGGCATCGGCGCGGGCCAGTTCCTCCATCAGCTTCTCAGCTGCCCTGGCACGTTCGGCAGCCTCCCGCGCCGCCTCCCGCTGTTGCATGATGGTTTCGCCACGCTTCTTCTTCTCAGCCGCCTGCCGGGCCTGATCGTAAAGATCGCGCTTTTTGGGGTCTTTCAAAAGGTCATAAGCCTGCCCGATTTCGGCGAATCGCGCCGAAGCATCGGGATCGTCGCGATTGGCGTCCGGATGGACGGTTTTCGCCTTCGTGCGCCAGGCAGCCTTGATTTCCTCATGGCGGGCGTCACGTTTCACGCCGAGGATCGAATATGGATCGCGCATGCGAAACACCAGTTACGTTGGCTCAGTCTGCCGCCGTTCATGGCGCAATCCTGAAACTAACCCCTCCGAAAAGGGATGCCCGCGATCATTCGCGTACACGCCCTCGGTTTAATCAACGTCGACTGTTGCAATAAGTTGCTAATCACTCCTTTACGCAGGACGCGCGGCGCGTGGTGGCCGGCCTTATTCCATGCGCCAAGGTAAATAGATTATTTCTGCTCGAAGCGGGTCATCAACCACTCGCCGGTTTCCGACAGGCAGGCCTGCCCGGAGTAAGCGGCCACGCCTTCGAAGGAGTGGCGCGTCGTCCTGAAATCGCGGCAGACGAAACCGCTGGATCTGTCTTCGTGAATGGCGGTAACCACGCCGGCGCTGCCGGTTGCGGCATTGGCCCAGGGCAGCGGCTGGTCGGCAAGTTTGGCAAGATCGGCCGATGTTACCGCATTGCGGATGGTCGCATCATCGGTCTGCTGGCCGTTATTCTGCTGGTTGGGAACCGAGGCCGTGGAGAGCGAGCGGTCGACCTTGTCGCCGCCGAACAGATCGAGGCTGACACAACCGCTCAGCACCACGAGCATTGACACGACGGCGGAAACTTCCGCGATCGACGAAAGGAGGCCCTTTGTTCGACTGTTCGACTTTGCTATGACGGTCACCATCTTTCGCCAGAAATCATCTCTGGGGTCCAAATCAGCTCGGGAGCATTTTAGTCAATATGTCGGAAATGGGGTTAACATCCAGTGACTTCACGGAAGAAAATGAACCGTTCACGCTTTTTGCCGAATGGCTGAAGGATGCGACGGCTTCCGAAGTCAACGATCCGAACGCGGTTGCACTCGCAACCGTCGATGAAAACGGCCTGCCGAACGTGCGCATGGTGCTGTTGAAAGACGTCGATGATCGCGGCTTCGTTTTCTACACGAATTTCGAAAGCCAGAAGGGCCGTGAAATCCTCGGCCAGAAAAAAGCGGCCATGTGTTTCCACTGGAAAAGCTTGCGACGGCAGGTGCGCCTGCGCGGCGAGGTGGAGATCGTGACGGACGCTGAGGCGGATGCTTATTACGCCTCCCGCCCGCGTGGCAGCCGCATCGGCGCCTGGGCGTCCAAACAGTCACGGCCTCTGGAAGGCCGTTTCGCGCTGGAGAAGGCGGTCGCCGAATATACCGCGAAATATGCCATCGGCGATATTCCGCGCCCGGCCCACTGGTCCGGTTTCCGCATTCGCCCGGTCAGCATCGAATTCTGGCACGACCGCAAATTCCGCCTGCACGACCGCGTCGAATTCCGCCGCGAGACACCGGATGCGCCGTGGTCCAAGGTTCGTATGTATCCTTGAACGCTGCAAAGGCAGGCCGGTGCGGCCTGCCTATTTCAACAGCGAATCGAACAGCGGCAGGCCGATGACGGCGGAAATGGCGATAAGGCCGTAGCAGATGCGCCGGAACGCCGCTTCATCGGCAAATCCGTGCAGGCGCGCGCCGACGTAAAGGCCCGCCCCGTAAAACGGCAGGGCCAGCAGGAAAAAGACGAAGACATCGGCGGTGAAAAGACCACCGAAAAAATAGCTTGCCGTGGAAATCACGGTCGAAACCGCGAAATAAAGAATGACATTGGCGCGCACGAAGGCACCTTTAAGCGCCCCGCCAAGCCAATAGGCGACCACGGGCGGCCCGCCCAATTGCGCAGCGCCGGAAAACAGCCCGGCCAGAAACCCGGTAAACAGGGTCAGAGGCGTCTTTGGCCGTCCGCTGTAACGCCAGCCGGAAAGCAGAAACAATAACAGCACGACGACCACGGTGGAGATGATCCAGCGCAGGGTCAGCGGATCGCCATGGGAAAGCAGCAGGGTTCCAAGCGGGACGCCGACAAGTGCGCCTGCCGCCATGGTGAAGACCTCGCGCCGGTCCGCCATGCGAAAGGCAGGCGGTATCATGCCGAGCGTCAACACGCCGTCCACCACCAGCAGAACCGCTGACGCGATGCGTGGCCCGACGATGGCGCTGGCAAGCGGAATGAAGATGAGTGCCGCGCCGAAGCCGGAAAAGCCACGGGCAAGACCGGCAAGAAAAGCCGCGCCCGCAAACATCGCCAGCAGCGTCGGGCTATGGGCGGTGATGAGCGATGAGAAAAAATCGAGATAAGGCATGGGTGACGGCACTGTTTCGAATGACTGTTCCTATCGCGATGGCGGGCATCTGTCGCGGAGATTTCCGTTCAAGGTCGCGAAACATCCTTTCGGATCGACGCGGCCGGAGAATCGTGGTTAGAGTTGTAACGCACGAACAAAGGATGAACAAATGCTTGCTGACATGATGCGCCGGTTTGAAGAGGCCTCGCAAAAATATGCCGCTGAAAATGGAATATTCCGCGACCCGGACTGGTACATGCTGAAGCTTCAGGAAGAGGTTGGCGAGGTGACGCAGGCCTGGAACCGGCTGACAGGGCGGGCGCGCATCAAGGGCAGGAGCAAAGAGGAGATGAAGGGGGATCTGGCCGACGAAACTGCTGATCTCCTCGGCCATGTGCTGTTGCTGGCCCATTATAACGGTCTCGATATTGAAGGAGCGATCGAGCGTAAGTGGCGTTTCAGGTCGATGGGCTGACGATCCGCTGAAAAGGCTCGATCGTTGCGGTATCGTGCCTTTGGCCTGATGCCTCTATGAGAGCGAGACGATAAAGAACAGGATCGCAAGAACGGCGGCTATCGGGGTCATGACGAGCCGTTCTGGACGGCTCTTCGACATTGCATTCAATCCAACGCTCACCGCAAGATAACAGGCGATGATCCAGATGCCGGGTTCGATCCAGCCTGCCGGCCAGATCTTTGCGAAGCCTGCCTTTTGCAGCGGAAAAGATGCCATAAGGCCATAGATCGCAAGAGAAGCGACACTTGCAATTCTTTGCTTGACCGGCAGCACGCGGCTCGCGCCGCCCCAGGCAAAACGGCCAAAAGGCGCACCGGCGGCGAGGGTGACCTGAAATGCGGAAAGAGCGAGCAATATAAGCGTCGCGAGCGACACGGCCACAAGCATCATGACCACTCCCGTTATGGATGCGCCGACGGAGGCGCTTGACCAATATCGGCGTTCCGGCCGCTACAACCTCCACTATAAGTTCAAACGGCGAAAGGCGTATGACGCGCATTTACGCCACTGCCCACTCTTCAAATCCGTAAAAGCCGTGCGTCTTGCAGCATGTCTGCCACCGCATGCAAATCACCCATGACGGCAACGCACTTCTCCCGCATTTCCTCGGTTGGCGGCGCGACATCCGGTACCATGATTGTCATCATGCCGGCCGAAGAGGCCGAGCGGACGCCGGAATAGGAATCTTCCAGTGCAAGGCAGCGGCCAGGATCGAGGCCGAGGCGCTTTGCGGCAGTGAGATAGGGCATGGGCGCGGGTTTCGGTTCGGTATAATCGCCGCGCGCCACGATGGTGTCGAAGCGCCTGAGAAGGTCGTAAGGGCCGAGGTGGCGGGTGACCGATGTGTGCTGCGACGATGTCGCGATGGCGCGGCGGATATCCAGCCGGTCGAGGAGATCGAGGATTTCGGCGACGCCGGGTTTCAGCGCCACACCCTCCGCCATCATCACACCGAGATGCCGGAGCCATGCGTCGCGAAAAGCGTCTATGGGAAAATCCGCGCCATAGTCGGCAAAGATGGTGCCGGTGATGACATCCCACGGACTGCCGCAGACCTTCTGATAGGTCTCGACCTGCATTCCATGGCCGCCTTCCGCAGAAGCCGCCAGAAATGAATCGCGATAAAGCACCTCGCTTTCAATCAGCAATCCGTCCATGTCGAAAACAACCGCATGCGGGCGAAAGGGCAGCATGGGCTCAACCGAACCGGAAGGGGCGCTCGCCCAAGCTCTCGAATGGGCGGATCAGATAACCGTCCGGATCGGCGACGATGAATTGCCGGTTGCCAACCTCGACCGTCCCGCGCCTGTACCACTTCTCTTCCGGCGCCAGAACGAGGTCGATCGAAGAGCGTTCCAGCCGCGTGAGAATGGGTTGCAGGGAAGGGACGGCGAGCTGCAGGTTCATGCCGCGACCCAGCGGAAACTCAAGCGCGGCATTGTCAGCCACGAAGGTCCGGGTCGCGCCGATCTGGTCGATCATGACCTGTGCCTCATCGAGCGCAAGATAGGCGAAGCCCTCTTCAGGGCGCTCATAAACCACATGAAAACCGATCAGGTCGCAATAAAAGGCGCGGCTTTTCAGCCAATCCGTGACGGCAAGTTCCGGGACGAGGGCATTGCGTATGATGGTCATGGTCTCCTTATGCCGCGCAGGCCCGGCGTTTGGAGGAGGGCCTGCCGTGAGGGTGATCTTATCGTCTTCTCGGCGAGGTGCCAGAGGAAACCTCATCATGGCAGCCATGTGCGATGTTATGGGCTGGGATTGATGCGGCAGGCTCAACGTTTCGCGTGACCGCAACTCTCTCTGCCGTCATGCCAGACTGGATCCGGCATCCAGCCAGCCCAAGTCCCTGGGCTGACAAGACTCTTCTCGCCGTGCAGACGCGCGTCGGCTGGATACCGGCTCAGGGCCGGTATGACGGAATTTGGGACAGACCGTAGTGATCCAAACTCCGAATTCCTTACGCTTTCGTACCGCCGACGGTGATCTGGTCCATGCGCAGATGCGGCTGCCCAACACCGACCGGCACCCATTGCCCGGCCTTGCCGCAATTACCGATGCCCGTATCGAGTTTGGAATCATTGCCGATCATCGATACGCGTTTCATCGCGTCCGGTCCGTTGCCGATCAGCATGGCGCCCTTTACCGGCGCGCCGATCCTGCCGTTTTCGATGAGGTAGGCCTCGGTGCAGCCGAACACGAATTTGCCTGAGGTGATATCCACCTGTCCGCCACCGAAGGAAACGGCATAGATGCCTTGTCTGACGGAGGAGATGATCTCCTCGGGCGTCTTGTCGCCTGATAGCATGTAGGTATTGGTCATGCGTGGCATCGGCACATGCGAATAACCCTGCCGGCGACCATTACCGGTGGCCTTTGCGCCCATCAGCCGGGCATTCTGGCGGTCCTGCATATAGCCCACCAGCCTGCCGTTCTCGATCAGCACATTATAAGCGGACGGCGTACCCTCGTCGTCGATGGTGAGTGAGCCGCGACGGCTGTCGATGGTGCCGTCATCCACGACAGTCACGCCGGGGGCGGCCACCATCTCACCCATCAGGCCGGCAAAGGCCGATGTCTTCTTGCGGTTGAAATCGCCTTCCAGACCGTGACCGACCGCCTCATGCAGCATCACGCCCGGCCAGCCGGAGCCGAGCACCACATCCATGGTGCCGGCCGGTGCATCGATGGCGGTCAGGTTGACGAGCGCCTGGCGCAACGCTTCATCCGCACCGCGCTGCCAGCTTTCCGTGGTAATGAAATCGCCAAAACCGACGCGGCCGCCAATGCCGTAGGAGCCGCTTTCCTGCCGGTCGCCGTCACCCCCCACCACGGAAATGTTGATGCGGGTCATGGGCCTGATGTCGCTGACGCGATGACCATCGGCGCGCAGTATGTCCACCACCTGCCAGCTGGCGGAAATCGTCGCCGTCACCTGCCGGACGTTTTCGTCCTTGTCGCGCAGATAGGCGTCGATATCGGTGAGAAGTTTCACCTTCTCTTCAAAGCTCGGGCTGCCGATCGGGTTTTCGTCGCCGTAAAGTTTCTTGTTGGTGCGCTGGGGCGCGGCGGCATAGGAGCCGGAATAACCGCGGGTGACAGCGCCGACTGCATCCGAAGCGCGCTTCAGCGCACCTTGCGAAAGCTCGCCGGCATGGGCGTAACCCACCGTCTCGCCGGCAACGGCGCGCAGGCCAAAACCCTGATCCGTGTTGAAAGAGCCGCCCTTGAGCCGGCCATTGTCGAAGGTTAGCGATTCGGCCTGGGCATGTTCGATGAACAGCTCGCCATCGTCAGCGCCGGCAAGCGCCTCTCCGACGAGCTTGCGCAATTGCGTTTCATCGCAATCGAAGAGTTTTACAAGATCGTCGGTCATGGGAGGCTCCAGTCATTATCGTTCAATGACCGATTTAGGCACTGGAGCGGGCAGACGCAAGGCTGCCCGTCGACGACGAGGCGTTACGGCAGCGCGTCGTAGCCTTCGGCAAAGCCGGTCAGCTCGATCGGAATGCCGACACGGTCCTGATCGACGGATTCACGCAGCGCAAAAACGGCGGCCTTGCCGGCGCGCAGAACCTTCAGCAGCTCATCGTCAATATCCACTTCCACATAGCAGCCTTCGGAGAAGCAGCGGGTGAAATAGGCGCGGCCGATATTATTGTTGTCGATATAAAGCTCCATGCCGTCCTTCAGGAGAACGCCGAGCGGTGCGAGGATACGCAGGATGCGCGACTTGCGATCGGCGGTCTTCAACACCACCACCGAAAGCCCCACTTCCGGGCGGTCGTCGGCAATCACGTTCTGCATCAGGGCGCATTGTTCTTCCGACGCACCCGCCGGTTTGTCGCAGATGACAGACCATGCGCCATGCGTCGACTTCGGCGTGCCGGGCGGCTGCTGTTGCGCCAGCGCCGCAGCGGCGGGGGCGATGATGGCAAGACCGGCGGCGGCAAGAAAAGTGCGCGCGAGCGGGGAAAGACGCATGGATACCTCTGGGATTCGAATCAGTGCGGCTATTTTGACGCCATAATCCGGAAAAAAAAGCCTTGGAACCTCAATTCCAGCGGAGTTGGGCGGAAATAGGACCTTTCTGCTTTGTTTATGTCCGTAATTTCTCCGTCCGCCACGCCGCGTCCGGCCCGCGCTGGCAGGCCGCAAAACCCTCTGAAAGAAGGGCCTGTGCCGCATTTTGACTGTTTGAAAGCGGTCGCGGCCTATCCATTCGGGTGCGGAGTGCGGGAAAGTCGACCGCCAATTGACCAATGGCAAAATTGGCGGACATCCGTGTCCCGACGCATATTGCGGCAGAGGACAAACTGTGGTTTGAAGTTAGTACCATTAGCATGGATTCTGCGTCTGTGATTGATCTAGATCAGACGCGCGAGGGAGAGGGTACCGTGAGGAATAGGATTTACGCAGCATTGGCGGGGATGACCTGTCTGCTCACGGCTGTCGGCGCCCACGCCGATCAGCCGGTGCATTGGCAAATGGGCATGCAGGAGGCCGCCACGCCGATCATGCACGAAATACGCTGGTTCGAACAATATACGCTTTGGTTCATTGTTCCGGTTACGCTTTTCGTTCTTGCGCTGCTCATCATCGTCGCCCTGAAATTCCGCGCCGCGAAAAATCCGGTGGCGTCCAAGACCAGCCATAACACGGCGATCGAGGTGGTATGGACGCTGGCGCCGGTACTCATTCTCCTGTTCCTTGCTTTCCCTTCGTTCAATCTTCTGAACGCGCAGCTGACCCAGCCGGAAAACCCGGACCTGACGCTGAAGGCGACCGCCACGCAATGGCTGTGGAGCTATGAATATGCCGCCGCCGAGGGCGCCGAGCCGCTCTCCTTCGACAGCTATCTGCTGAAGGAGCAGGATCGCGCTGCTGCGGGCAAGGAGGACAAGGCCCGCTATCCGCGTCTTCTTGCGGTCGACAATGAAATGGTCGTTCCGGTCGGCAAGACCGTTCGCCTTCTGGTGACGGCGGCTCCGACCGATGTCATCCACGCCTTCGCCATGCCCGCTTTCGGCGTCAAGATCGATGCCGTTCCGGGCCGCCTCAACGAAACATGGTTCAAGCCGGAGAAGGAAGGCCTTTATTACGGCCAGTGTTCCGAGCTTTGCGGCAAGGACCACGCCTTCATGCCCATCGCCATTCGGGTGGTTTCCGAACAGCAATATAATGCCTGGCACGCCGCCGCCGCTTCAGATCTGAACGGCGCGAACCGGGCGCTGATGGCCTCCGTCGACGGCGCTCCGCGCACGGTCGACGTTGCCGCCAACGAAACCAACTGACGACTGGAGTGACGACAATGGCTGGACCTTCCGCACACGACGATCATCACTCGCATGGTCAAGACGCGCATGCGCATGACGATCATTCGCATGATCATTCCCATAAGCCGGGCTTTTTCGCCCGCTGGTTCCTGTCCACCAACCATAAGGACATCGGCACGCTCTACCTGATCTTCGCGATCATGGCTGGTATCATCGGCGGCGGGCTTTCGGTCGTCATGCGCATGGAGCTGCAGGAGCCGGGCATCCAGATCTTCCACGGTCTGGCTTCCATGGTCTACGGCTTCGAGGGCGACGCCGCCATCGACGGCGGCAAGCACATGTTCAACGTGTTCACCACGGCGCATGCGCTCATCATGATCTTCTTCATGGTCATGCCGGCGATGATCGGCGGTTTTGCCAACTGGATGATCCCGATCATGATCGGCGCTCCTGACATGGCTTTCCCGCGCCTCAACAATATTTCCTTCTGGCTGATCGTTCCGGCCTTCATCCTGCTGCTCCTGTCGCTCTTCGTCGAAGGTCCGGCGGGTGCTTATGGTGTGGGCGGCGGCTGGACCATGTATCCGCCGCTATCGACCAGCGGCATGCCGGGACCGGCGGTGGATCTGGCGATCTTCTCGTTGCACGTCGCCGGCGCGTCCTCCATCCTTGGCGCCATCAACTTCATCACCACCATTCTCAACATGCGCGCCCCGGGCATGACGCTGCACAAGATGCCGCTGTTTGCCTGGTCGGTTCTCGTCACCGCATTCCTGCTCCTGCTGTCGCTGCCGGTTCTGGCGGGTGGCATCACCATGCTTCTGACCGACCGTAACTTCGGCACGGCGTTCTTCTCGCCGGAAGGCGGCGGTGATCCGATCCTCTACCAGCACCTGTTTTGGTTCTTCGGCCATCCGGAAGTGTACATCCTGATCCTGCCCGGCTTCGGCATCATCAGCCACATCATTTCCACCTTCTCCAAGAAGCCGGTCTTCGGTTATCTCGGCATGGCCTATGCCATGGTCGCCATCGGCGCGGTCGGCTTCATCGTCTGGGCGCACCACATGTATACGGTCGGCCTGTCGCTCGAAGCACAGCGTTATTTCGTTTTCGCCACCATGGTCATCGCGGTGCCGACAGGTATCAAGATCTTCTCGTGGATCGCGACCATGTGGGGTGGTTCGCTGACCTTCTCGACACCGATGATCTGGGCGATCGGCTTCATCTTCCTGTTCACGGTCGGTGGCGTTACCGGCGTGCAGCTCGCCAATGCCGGTCTCGACCGCTCGCTGCATGACACCTATTACGTGGTGGCCCACTTCCACTACGTGCTGTCGCTGGGTGCGGTCTTCGCGATCTTTGCCGGCTGGTATTACTGGTTCCCGAAGATCACCGGCTACATGTATAGCGAGTTCATCGGCAAGCTGCATTTCTGGGTCATGTTCGTCGGCGTGAACCTGATTTTCTTCCCGCAGCACTTCCTTGGCCTCGCCGGCATGCCGCGCCGCTACATCGATTATCCCGATGCCTATGCCGGCTGGAACCTGGTGTCTTCTTACGGCTCCTATATCTCGGCCGTTGCTGTTGGCATCTTCCTCTTCGGCGTCTGGGAAGCCTTCGCCAAGAAGCGGATCGCCGGCAACAATCCCTGGGGTGAGGGTGCAACGACGCTCGAATGGCAGCTGTCTTCGCCGCCGCCTTACCACCAGTGGGAACAGCTTCCGCGCATTCGCTGAATGCCGGACCGGAAAGCGCGGGCGCTGCTCGCGCATTCCGGTTGCTGAAAAAGGGGACGGCGTGGTTGCGCCCGTGCCGTTTCCAAAGGCGGGAGGTCCGCCGCTGCGTGACATTTTGTCCAAGCGAAGCTTGTCGTCCGACATGATACATGCCCGGATGTGATAAATGCCAAGTTTGGCCTTTATGAATGAGCAGGCGCAGACGAGTAGCGGGGTGGGCGCGGCGACAGGCCGGGCGAATGACATCGGTTTTGGCCGATGCGGCCCATGCCGAAACGTTCGGACCCAATGAATTGACGCATCGCGCATGCCGGAAATCACATTCGTTTTCGGGCCGGTGCAAGGGATGTCGCGGCAAGTGGCATCTGAAGGAAAACAGGACAGGAAATGACCGTTATCGACAATCGCGACATGCTGGGTGTTGAAAGCTCCGAACTCTCGGAAGCCGGCGCGCGCGATTATTTCGAATTGCTGAAACCGCGCGTCATGTCGCTCGTCGTCTTCACGGCCTTTGCGGGCCTCGTGCTGGCGCCGGGTGAAATCAATCCGGTGCTTGGGCTCATCGCCATTCTCTGCATCGCCGTCGGCGCCGGCGCGTCCGGCGCGCTCAACATGTGGTACGATGCCGATATCGACGCCGTGATGAGCCGAACCGCAAAGCGGCCGATCCCTTCGGGCCGTATCGCGCCGCGTGAGGCCTTGGCCTTCGGGCTGACGCTGTCGGCCTTTTCGGTGGTCATCCTCGGCCTTGCGGTCAACTGGTTCTCCGCCGGTCTGCTCGCCTTCACCATCTTTTTTTACGCCGTCGTTTATACGATGTGGCTGAAGCGCTCGACGCCACAGAACATCGTCATCGGCGGTGCTGCCGGCGCTTTCCCGCCCATGCTCGGCTGGGCCTGTGTCACCGGCGGCGTTTCGCTTGATAGTATCATCCTGTTCCTCATCATCTTTTTATGGACGCCGGCGCATTTCTGGGCGCTGGCGCTGTTCAAGATGCGCGATTACGGCTCCGTCGGCATTCCGATGATGCCCAATGTGGCCGGCGAACGCTCCACCAAGAACCAGATGATCGTTTACGCCGTGCTGACGGCGGCCGCGGCCGTCGCGCCGTATTTCACGGGTCTGGCGAGCGGCGGTTACGGCATTTTCGCGGCCGTGCTGAGTGCGATCTTCATCTACTGTTCGCTCGATGTCCGGCGCATGCCTGAGGGTGACGAGAAGATGCTGCCCGCCAAGAAGATGTTCGCCTATTCGGTGCTTTACCTCTTCGCCATCTTTTCCGGCCTTCTGGCCGATCATTTCGCTCCGGCCCTGAAGGCCGTGATTTCGGGAGTTCTGTGATGGAAACGGTGGAACTGAGCGCGGCGCAGAAAAAATCGAGACGCGGGCGCAATATCGCGCTCGGCGTCCTGCTCGCCGGTCTGGTGGTGCTGTTCTACGTCATCACCATCATCAAGATTGGCTCGCATTGACGATCTGACTGGAGGAGAGGAGGAGGAGAACATGGCAAATATGGAAGCGCAGACGGCGGGGACCGGTAAGCAGCGTGTGAGCAACCGCTCCATTCTCGTACTCTGTCTTGTGTTTTTCTGCGGCATGATCGGCATGGCCTATGCCGCCGTGCCCCTTTATACGCTGTTCTGCCGCGTCACCGGCTATAACGGCACGACCCAGCGCGTCGAGCAATATTCCGACGTCATCCTCGACAAGACCATCAACGTCACCTTCGACGCCAACACGTCGAACGGCCTCAACTGGGATTTCCAGCCGGTCGACAGGAAGGTCACGCCGAAGATCGGCGAAACGGTGCAGGTCACCTTCAAGGCGACCAACCGCTCACCCGTGGCGACCACGGGAACGGCGGTCTTCAACGTCACGCCGATGGAGGCGGGCGCCTATTTCAACAAGGTGGAGTGTTTCTGCTTCACCGAAACGACGCTGCAGCCGGGCGAAACACTGGAAATGCCGGTGGTCTTTTTCGTCGATCCTGACATCGCCACGGCGCGCGAAACCAAGAGCATTCATACTTTGACGCTGTCCTATACGTTTTATCCGGCCAAAACCGAAAAACCGGTTGCGTCCTTGCCGGTAAAGACTGAATCTGGCGAAAGCAAATTGTGAGAGGTGATCTGGCCTTCTTGAGGCCGGATCAGGGAAGAGATACCAGGGGATTGTCGCAATGGCAGATACGCATCAGAAGAACCACGATTACCACATCATAGACCCAAGCCCCTGGCCGCTTCTGGCCTCGATCGGCGCCTTCATCCTGACCTTTGGTGGCGTCTGTTACATGCGCTACCTGTCGGGTGGCTCCTTCAAGCTGTTCGGTGCGGAACTCGCCAACCCCTGGCTTTTCTATATCGGCCTCGTCATCGTGCTTTACACCATGTATGCGTGGTGGGCGGATACGATCAAGGAAGCCAATGAGGGCAGCCATACCCGCGTCGTGTCGCTGCATCTGCGTTACGGCATGATCATGTTCATCGCTTCGGAAGTGATGTTCTTCGTCGCGTGGTTCTGGGCCTATTTCGATGCGAGCCTGTTCCCGCACGAAGCCATTCAGGCGTCCCGCCTTGAATATACCGGCGGTCAATGGCCGCCCAAGGGCATCGAGGTCATCGATCCCTGGCATCTGCCGCTCTACAACACCGTCATCCTGCTTCTGTCGGGCACATGCGTCACCTGGGCGCACCATGCGCTGCTGCATAATGACCGCAAGGGCCTGATCAGCGGCCTGGCGCTCACCGTGGCGCTCGGCGTGTTGTTCTCCACCGTGCAGGTTTACGAATACATTCACGCGCCGTTCGATTTCAAGAACTCGATCTATGGCGCGACCTTCTTCATGGCCACCGGTTTCCACGGTTTCCACGTCTTCGTCGGCACGGTCTTCCTTCTGGTTTGCCTGTTCCGTGCCATTGCCGGCGGTTTCACGCCCAAGCAGCATTTCGGCTTCGAGGCGGCTGCCTGGTACTGGCACTTCGTTGACGTCGTCTGGCTGTTCCTGTTCTTCGCCATCTACATCTGGGGTGGCTGGGGCGCGCCGGTTCACGGGTAAACGACGCCGGATAGGGCCTCGCCCGGAGCAAGGCATTGCGTGTGAGGGGATGGGTCCCACTTGTTTCTTCTCCCCGCCGGGGAGAAGTCCGCGGCAGCGGGATGAGGGGGCGGGAGTGGAGATATCCGGAGAGCTTGCCCCCTCATCCGACCCTTCGGGCCACCTTCTCCCCGGCGGGGAGAAGAAAGTCGCGGCGCCGTTGGGCAACAAACAAGTGCCCGGGTTTTGAGGCAAGCTTCCAAGAGATTTGACGTCATCCTCGGGCTTGACCCGAGGATCCATAGCTCGCTGAAATCGTGGGTCCCCGGGTCAAGCCCGAGGATGACGGAGGAGGGGTTAGGCAACTTCGCGGGAGGTCATCATGTCCGAACCATCAAACGGCAATTTCGCACCTGTTGATCCCATCAAGGTGGGCTTGAAAGGCTGCTGCCCGCGTTGCGGTAACGGCCGGCTGTTTGACGGTTTCCTGACGCCGAAACCGGCCTGCAGCGCCTGCGGGCTGGACTATGGTTTTGCCGATGCGGGTGATGGTCCGGCGGTCTTCGTCATGCTGATCGTCGGTTTTCTGGTTGTCGGGCTGGCGCTCTGGTTCGACCAGCGTTTTGCGCCACCCGTCTGGGTGCATGTCATGCTCTGGTTGCCGTTTACGGTGATTGTCTCGCTCGTGCTGCTGCGCAAGCTGAAGGGGATCATGATTGCGCTGCAATATCGCAACAATGCGAGCGAAGGCAGGCTTGGTCGTGAATGAGGTTTCCCACATGAAGGCGGCGGAAAGACGGGTCTGGTTCGCCGCGCCGCTGGTGCTGCTGGCGCTAGCCATTCTTCTCGGTCTCGGTACCTGGCAGGTGAAGCGGCTTTACTGGAAAGAGGCGCTGATGGCCGATATCGAGGAGCGGCTGAGCGCGAGCCCGGTTCCGCTTGCCGATATTGAAGCAATGGCGAAAAGCGGCGGCGATATCGAATATCGCAAGGTCAGGCTGTCAGGCACTTTCGATCACGCCCGCGAGCGCCATTTCTTCGCCACGCATCAGGGCCGAACCGGTTATTACATCTATACGCCGCTCACGCTTGCCGATGGCCGCATCCTTTTCGTCAATCGCGGCTTTGCGCCCTTCGAGATGAAGGAACAGGCCAAACGGACCGAAGGACAGGTAACCGGCGAGGTCGCAATAACAGGGCTGGCACGCGCACCGCTTGTCGCAAAGCCCTCTTCACTGCTGCCGGATAATGATATCGCCAAGAACATCTTCTACTGGAAGGATCTGGCGGTGATGGCCTCAAGCGTCGATATTCCCTCCAATCGGTTGGTCAACCTTTTCGTGGATGCCGACAATACCCCGAACCCCGGCGGTTGGCCGCAGGGCGGAGTGACGCTGATAGATTTGCCCAACAATCACCTGCAATATGCGATAACGTGGTATGGCTTGGCGCTGGCCCTTGTCATCGTCGTTGGTTTTGCCTATTTCCGGAACCACAAGGCGCGCGACGAATAACGCGCGCCCCGCCCGGCAAGGGGCAGGCTATCGGGCGAGGCATGGAGCACGCCAAGAAGCAGGCCAAGGAGCACGAATGAACATCGCCGTTTCCAAACCCCCTTTGACGATAAGGCTGTGCGGACCGCGCGGCTTTTGCGCGGGCGTGGACAGGGCGATCCAGATCGTCGTGCTGGCGCTGAAGGCCTATGGTGCGCCGGTCTATGTCCGCCACGAAATCGTGCATAACCGTTATGTGGTGGAAGGGCTGGAAGCCAAGGGTGCGGTTTTCGTTGAGGAACTGCATGAAATCCCTGCCGAACATCGCGAACAGCCGGTGGTGTTTTCCGCCCATGGGGTGCCGAAATCCGTGCCTGAAGATGCGCAGGCGCGCAACCTGTTTTATCTCGACGCCACATGCCCGCTGGTCTCCAAGGTTCACAAGCAGGCCATGCGCCACCAGCGCCTTGGCCGCCACGTGGTGCTGATCGGCCATGCCGGTCACCCCGAGGTCATCGGCACCATGGGCCAGCTTCCTGAAGGCACCGTCTCGCTGGTCGAAACGGTGGAAGACGCTGGCACATATGAACCCGTGGACCGCGAAAATCTTGGTTTCGTCACCCAGACGACGCTGTCGGTGGATGATACCGCCGGCGTCATTGCCCGTTTGCAGGAACGTTTCCCTGCCATTCAGGCGCCCGCCGCCGATAGCATCTGTTACGCAACCACCAACCGCCAGGATGCGGTGAAACAGGCGGCACCCGGCTGCGACCTGTTCATCGTTGTCGGTGCACCCAATTCCTCCAACTCCAAGCGGCTGGTGGAAGTGGCGCTGCGGGCCGGGGCAAAGCACTCCGTGCTGGTGCAGCGGGCGGCGGAAATCGACTGGGACACGATCGGCGATATCCGCACCGTTGGTCTTTCGGCTGGCGCATCCGCACCTGAGGTTATCGTCGATGAAATCATCGAGGCCTTCAAGGCACGCTTCGACACCACGCTCGACCTTGCCGTGACGGTTGAGGAAACGGAACATTTCCTCGTCAACCGCGAACTGCGCAGCATCGAGCTGACGACGGACGACATGGCTTTCGTCAACGGCAATGCCAGCAATGCGCTGCCGCCGAAGACCGCCGCCGGTGCCTAGAACAGGGTGACGACGAGGTGAGCGGTTCTCACCTTGCATCTGCCATTCCCCCAGATTCTTATTCCATCCTTCATCAAGAGATTTTAAATTGGCAGTTTATACTGATATCACCGAAGATGATCTGAGGAATTTCCTCACGCAATACGACACCGGCAGCCTCACCTCCTACAAGGGCATTGCCGAAGGTGTCGAAAACTCCAATTTCCTGCTGCACACCACCAAGGAACCGTTGATCCTGACGCTTTATGAAAAGCGGGTGGAAAAAAACGATCTGCCGTTCTTCCTCGGCCTCATGCAGCACCTGGCCGCCAAGGGCTTGTCCTGCCCCTTGCCCCTGCCTCGCAGGGATGGCGAATTGCTGGGCGAATTGTCGGGCCGGCCGGCGGCGCTGATTTCCTTCCTTGAAGGCATGTGGCTGCGAAAGCCGGAAGCCAAACATTGCCGCGAAGTCGGCAAGGCGCTGGCCGCCATGCATCTGGCGGGTGAGGGGTTCGAAATCACGCGTCCCAACGCACTGTCCGTTGAAGGCTGGAAGGTGCTGTGGGACAAGTCGGAAGACCGCGCCGACGAGGTGGAGAAGGGCTTGAGGGACGAAATCCGTCCCGAGATCGATTATCTCGCCGCCCATTGGCCGAAGGATCTGCCCGCCGGTGTCATTCATGCCGATCTGTTTCAGGACAATGTATTTTTCCTCGGTGACGAGCTGTCCGGCCTGATCGATTTTTATTTCGCCTGCAACGACCTGCTCGCCTATGACGTGTCGATCTGCCTCAATGCCTGGTGCTTCGAAAAGGATGGCGCCTATAACGTCACCAAGGGCAAGGCGCTCTTGGAAGGTTACCAGTCGGTGCGCCCGATGAGCGAGGCGGAACTGGAAGCGCTGCCGCTCTTGGCTCGCGGTTCGGCGCTGCGTTTCTTCCTGACGCGGCTTTACGACTGGCTGACGACGCCGAAAGGCGCGCTGGTGGTGAAGAAAGACCCGCTGGAATATCTGCGCAAGCTGCGGTTCCACCGCGCGATCGCCAATGTCGCTGAATATGGGCTGGCGGGCGAATGAAACATGTCGATATTTTCACCGATGGCGCCTGCTCCGGCAATCCCGGTCCCGGCGGCTGGGGCGCTGTGCTGCGTTATGGCGAGGTGGAGAAGGAACTGTCCGGAGGCGAGGCCGAGACCACCAATAACCGCATGGAGCTGCTGGCGGCGATTTCCGCACTCAACGCATTAAAGAGCCCCTGCGAGGTCGATCTTTATACCGACAGCGCCTATGTCAAGGACGGCATTACCAAGTGGATTTTCGGCTGGAAAAAGAAGGGCTGGAAGACCGCCGATAACAAGCCGGTCAAAAATGTCGAGCTCTGGCAGGCGCTTGAGGCGGCACAGGAGCGCCACAAGGTTACCCTGCACTGGGTCAAGGGCCATGCCGGCCACCCGGAAAACGAGCGCGCCGACGAATTGGCGCGCAAGGGCATGGAGCCCTTCAAACGCCGGTAACGCAAGCCTGCTTTATTTCCGCTCGGCCCAGTCAGGGGCGATTTGACCCGCGCCGATTTGAACCGGGCCGCATTTATCGGGGTTGTGAAAACCGAAACCCGACTTATCTTGTCGTCAAGGACGCCTGCGTTGCGTCCAACGGAGGAGAGGAATCCGGATGATCCTGCATTGTGTATTTCTACGGTTCAAGGCTGCGACGGCATCCTCTGAAAAACATGCGATATTCGAGGCGATTGCCGCCCTGAAGGACGTGATACCCGGTATCATCGATGTGAAATACGGCCAGAATGTCTCGCCCGAAGGCCTGAACGGCGGTTTTGTTGATGGCTTCATCGTGACGCTGGAAAGCCCCGAGGCCCGCGACGGCTATCTGGCCCACCCCCAGCATGTGGAAGTGGGGGAGCGTCTGGTCTCGCTCACCGATGGCGGTCTCGCCGGGCTTCTGGTGTTTGATATGAACGTGTGAGAGGGCGGCGTGGCCGCCCTTCAATGTCTGGTCGCTCCACTCGCGACGTCATCCTCGGGCTTGACCCGAGGATCCATAACCCCTTGCGCCGGTGGATCCTCGGGTCAAGCCCGAGGATGACGGAGGGGAAATGGCGGCGATGACGAAGGAGAGGATTTCTCCCGTTTGCGCTCGTGATTGGAGCGCAATGCGCCCTTTTCGTTTAACCGGCCAGCTTTAAAGCTGCTCGATCATCGCCGCAGCAGCAGAAACGGTCGCCTGGCCGGGGTTTTCCTCGACATTCAGCGACTTCACCACGCCGTCTTCAACCAGCATCGAATAACGCTTGGAGCGCACGCCAAGCCCGCCGCCGGAAAGATCGGCATCGAGGCCAAGCGCCTTGGTGAAGGCCGCGTCCCAGTCGGCGAGGAAGTGGATCTTGCCCTGACCGCCGGAGGATTGTGCCCATGCGCCCATGACGTGCCAGTCATTGACGGCGATCACGGCAATGTCATCCACGCCCTTGGCGAGAATGGCGTCCCGGTTTTCGAGGTAACCCGGCAGATGGTTCAGCGAGCAGGTGGGGGTGAAAGCGCCGGGTACGGCGAAAAGAACGACCTTCTTGCCGCCGAAAAGCTGATCCGTGGTGGTTTCCACCGGGCCGTCGGCCGTCTTTTCCTTGAAGGTTGCGGAAGGCAGTTTTTCGCCGATCTTGATGGTCATGTCCATGCTCCTGTGGTCGTTCGGTTGGCGCGACTATAGAGCATTTCCAGTAAAAGTGCGTAGCGGTTTTACGTCCGGATAATGCGATAAAACAAAGAAATGGAGCACGTCCCGATGGTTCCGTTCAGACGTGCTCCAGAGCACGGAAATGAAATCCGTCATGCGGTTTTCGAGTTAAATTGCTTAACCTGAAAGGGCCGCTCGGCTCCTTGCGAAAACCGCTCAGGGCTTCGGAAAATTCAGCATCGTTTCCATGGCCCGGTCGCCGGATTTGACCAGGATAGGCCAGCTATTGCCCGGCACCTGATAGGTTTTCGGCAGGCCCTTGATGTTCATGTAAAAGGACAGCTTGCGCTTGTCGCGCACCATGTTCTGCGGCTCGTAATAGGCAAAGCCAGAGGGACCGGCGATGAAGATCTCGGTTTCCTTCGGCGCGTTTTCCGGCAATTGCAGTTGCACGCCGAGCATGGTCTTGTCGGGCGTGATGTGGAAATCGGTGACCTTGAAATCGTCGGAGGCGGCTTCGGGCAGCGTTTCGCGGGCTTCCTCCAGCAGACGCCGTTCCTCGCCATCGTCATCACCCGCATTGCCGCGGTCGATGGAGAATGTCGCCTCGAAGGGAATGCAGATATTCTGGCACACGCCGATAAAGGCGGTGAGGTCGATCTTTCCGCTGGCCGCCGGGTCGGTGGCTTTCAGCTGAAAAGGCAGGCTGACGGCATGGTCGTAGCCGATATCGGTAATGTCGCCATTTTCGATGAGCTTGGGAACGGGATAGGCCATGGTGGCAAGCGTAACACCGCTTGCCGGATCAAGCGTGATCTTCGGCGGTATCCCGGCTTCTCCCGGCTCGCGCCAATAGGTGATCCAGCCGTCTTTCGGCTCAATCTGCAATACGCCGCGCACCACGCCGTCCGCATCCATGGCAAGGCTTGCCACGCGCATCTGGCCGCCTTCGCTTCTGGCCCAATCGGTAATTTCGGCCCGGGCGGCTTGCGCGCCGCCGAGGAGAGCGGCAAACAGGGCCGCGAAACGAAGATGTGAAAATCGGAAGAATGTCCTGGCGCTCATGCTTCCCGTCTAACCCAACATTGCCCGGCCGACCAGTTACGAATTCGTGGGGTTCATCATTTTCGGTTGATTGATGGCACGCTATGCCGCATCCTGTCCCTTGTCGAAGTGCGAACGCCGTTTTCCGTTCAATCACGGAATTCGGTCTGCTGGAGGCGCCGGTGAGCTTTTCAACCCTGATGGACAAACGCGAACGTGGCTTTCTCGACGGTCAGTTCCTCATGGCGATGCCGGGGCTGGACGACGGTAATTTTGCCCGTGCGGTGATCTATATCTGTGCCCATTCGGATGCCGGCGCCATGGGCTTCATCATCAACCGGCCGCAGCAGATCACGTTTACGGACATTCTGCTGCATCTGAAACTGGTGGATAGCAATGACGCCATCATGCTACCCAACCGTACCCGCGAATTTCCCATCCAGTGCGGCGGACCGGTCGAATCCGGCCGTGGCTTCGTGCTGCATTCCGATGATTACTTGAGCGAATCCAGCATACCCGTCAGCGACGATATTTCGCTGACGGCGACGCTGGATATCGTCCGCGCCATTTCCAACGGCCGTGGCCCGCAAAGGGCCACCATGCTGCTCGGTTATGCCGGCTGGGGACCCGGCCAGCTGGAAAACGAGATCGCCAATAATGGCTGGCTCAACTGCCCGGCGGCGGAAGATCTGATTTTCGATCGCGGGCTGGACAATAAATATGAGCGGGCGCTGGCCCTGATGGGCGTTGATGCGCGCATGCTCTCCACCGATGCCGGCCACGCGTAAATTTGGCGGGCGTATATTTTCTGCCGCCCGCATATCATTATATGTGGGAACCAAATCCTGCTCCCTCACGTTAGTCACCCGGAAAGCCGGACAGACAGTACGGCTCAACTAGGGAGCAGTAAGATGGGTAGCACATCAGACAAGATTTCCGGTACGGCAAACGAAGTTGCTGGCAAGGTCAAGAAGAGCGTCGGCGAAGCCACCGGCAATAACGAGCTGCGCGCCAAGGGTGCCGCCCAGGAAACCAAGGGCAAGGTACAGAAGAGTGTTGGCAAGGCCAAGGATGCCGTCAAGGGCGCTGTCGACCGGATGTAATGCCGCCTGACAGTCTTCCGCCTCTCTAACGATGCGGCGCTTGGAGCGCATGTGTTATCGCACATGCGCTCTTGTCGTATGGGATGCCGGAACGACGGGTTTGTTACGCCGTTCATGGTGACATCGTATGTTTGCCTTCTCCCAACTGATCCATCGCAAGGGTTTCATCAATGAGACTTTTTTCCTGCGCATCCTGCGGCCAGCCGGTCCATTTTGACAATCGTTTCTGCGTCTCCTGCGGTCATCGCCTTGCCTTCGTGCCGGAGCGCCTTTCCATGGAAGCGCTGGCGCCGGCCGGCGAACCGAACTGGCAGATTGTTGTGGAGCCGCAAAAACATGTGCGTTTCTGCGCCAATGAGGTGAACGACATCTGCAATTGGGCGGTGCCGGCGGAAAGCGACAGTGCCTTCTGCCCCGCCTGCAGCCATAATCGTCTGGTGCCGGACATCGCCACGGAGCAGGGGATCGAACAGTGGCGCCGCATCAGCCAGGCGCAGCGGCACCTGTTTTATTCGATCCTGCGGCTCGGCCTGCCACATCCCAACCGTGATGTTGATCCGGCCGGTGGACTTGTCTTCGACTTTCTGGTCGATGAAGTGGCACCCGATGGCTCGGTTATTCCGGCAATGACCGGGCATGATGAAGGCCTGATCGCAATCCGCGCCGCGGAAGCCGACGATGTGACGCGCGAGCAGGTGCGTACCAACATGAATGAGCCGTATCGCACCCTGCTTGGCCATTTCCGCCATGAGGTCGGGCATTTCATCTGGAACAAGCTGGTGCGCGATGCGAACCGGCTGGAGGCCTGCCGCGCGGTGTTCGGTGATGACCGCGAGGACTACGCTGCGGCGCTGCAACGCAATTACGAACAGGGGCCGCGCCTCGACTGGCAGGAGACGTTCATAAGCTCTTACGCCTCCGTCCACCCCTGGGAGGATTTCGCCGAATGTTTCGCCCATTACCTGCATATCGTCGATACGCTTGAGACCGCCCGCGCCTTCGGCGTCGCAATCGATCCTGATGGGCATGAGGAAATGGCAGCCGAAGTGACATTCGATCCTTACAATGCCCGCAGTGCCGCACAGTTGGTCAAGGCCTGGATCCCGCTCAGTGTCGCCATCAATTCCATCCAGCGCAGCATGGGGGAGGCGGACCTCTACCCCTTCGTGCTGACGCCGCCGGTGGTGACCAAGATGGAGTTCATTCACGACCTCCTGCATGGGAAGGTGGCGGCGGATGAAGCGCCGATGGCAGGGCAGAATGTGGTAGTGCAGTGAATGCCCGGCCTGGATCTGCGTTGTCCCGTTGGCTTGCAGGTAGAAAAAATCCGAGGCGAGAGAAAAGCGACCACCTCTCCTCCGTCATCCTCGGGCTTGTCCCGAGGATCTGCAACGTTTTGATTTTGTTGACGTGATTAGATCCTCGGGACAGGCCCGAGGATGACGTCGCACTCATCGAGGGCACAACACATCACCGCGCCCCGTCCCCTTACGAAGCCCGCTTCGTCGGCTGGAACCGCTCCCGCAACAGCTTCAGCGCCGCATCGCCGGAGACCGGGGTACCGAACAGGAAACTCTGGCCGAAATGGCAGTTCATGCGTGAAAGCTCGGCCGCATCTTCAGGCGTTTCGATGCCTTCCGCCACCACCTGCATGTCGAGCGCGCGCGCCATGGCGATGACGGAGCGCAGGAGCACGTTGCGCTTGTCGCTGGTATTGGCCACCAGCGCCTTGTCGAGCTTGATTGTGTCGAAGGGGAAGCGGGTGAGATAGGCGAGTGACGAATAGCCCGTGCCGAAATCGTCCATGGCGAGGCTCAAGCCCGTTTCCTTCAGCTTGGAAAGTACAAGCCGCGCCTGTTCCGGGTTTTCCATGACGACGGATTCCGTCAGTTCCAGCTTCAGCTGCTGCGGATTGCAACGCGTGCGGGTCAGCATGCCACGCACATCGTTGTACAATTCGTTGTTCAGCAATTGCGCGCTGGAAATATTGACGGAAATGAAGATCGGCATCTTCTCGATGGCATGTTGCCAATCCATCAGGTCGGTGGCCGCCCGTTCGAGCGCGAACATGCCGAGCGGTTCGATCAGGCCGGAGGCTTCCGCAATCGGAATGAACTCGCTTGGCGGAATATTGCCGCGCTTGGGGTGCTCCCAGCGCATCAGCGCCTCGAAGCCGGCCAGCTCGCCATCGTCAAGCTTGACGATCGGCTGATAGGCGAGCGACAGCTCCTTGCGTTCGATGGCGCGGCGAAGGTCGCTTTCCATCTGCAGGCGGTCGGTGCCTGAGGTGCGGAAGGCGGGGCGGAACGGTTCGACGCGATTGCCGCCGGCGCGCTTGGCGCGGTACATGGCCAGCTCCGCGTCGCTGAGCAGACCGGCCGCACTTTCCTGCTGGTCGATCCACGAGACGAGGCCGATGGAGGCGGTGAGGATGATTTCGCGATTGGCGAAATTGATCGGCACCATGATCGCCTTGTTCACCGCATCGGCAAAATCGGCGACACGCTGCGGATCGCGCTCCGAGGTCAGGATCAGGCCGAATTCATCGCCGCCGAGACGCGCCAGCGTATCCTGCGGTTTCAGCAGCCGGCGCAGACGCCGCGTCAGTGCGATGAGGATATTGTCGCCGGCAGCAATGCCGAGCGTATCATTGACCAGCTTGTAACGGTCGATATCGATCGCCATCACCGTCGGGCGCACGCCCTCGCTGTCGGGTGAAAGATTGAGGATCGATTGCAGGCGGTCGAGGAAGACCTGCCGGTTCGGAAGCCCGGTCAGATTGTCGTTCATCGCATCCTGCAACAGCCGCTCGACCGAATTTTTCTGCTCGGTAATATCGGTGATGGTACCGACGCAGCGGATGATTTCGCCATTGGAGCCGAGAACCGGACGGGCGCGGATTTGCAGCCAGTGGAAATGCCCGTCTTCGGCGCGAATGCGAAATTCGTGGTTGAGACGGCCCTTGCGATGGTCGAGCAGCACGTCGAGCGTCGCTTTGAACCGGTCGCGATCGTCAGGATGCAGGCGCGGCAGCCAGTTGCGCGCAGCGCCATGCATGGTGCCGGGTTCCAGCCCAAGCCGGTTGGAAATGTCAGGCGTGGTGACGATACGGTCACGCGTCACATCCCAGTCCCAGACCGTGTCGCCGCTGCCCGTCAGGGCCAGCGACTGGCGTTCGAGGTCGGAAAACAGACCCTGCTGATAGGCGCTGCCGGCAAAGGCGTGCTGGATCACGGTAAAACCGATCAGAAGCACGATCAGCACCAGCCCGCCGCCAAGCGCCGGCTGCACGATGTCGTTGTCCAGCTGCCCCGTCACCGTCAGCCAGCTACCAAACAGCCAGACGAGGATCAGTGCCCAGGAGGGAACCAGCAAGATGGCCCGGTCATATTTGTTGAAACCGAGATAGATGATGAGCGCGATGCCGGCGGTCGCTGTCAGCGCGAAGGATACGCGGGCGATACCCGAGGCGACCGATGGATCGTAGATAGCAACACCGAATAGCAGCGCCAGACCCACGACCCAGGCAAAAGTCGCATAACCCAGATGCGCATGCCATCGGTTGAGGTTGAGATAGGTGAAGAGGAAGACCACGAAGCTGGAGGCGAGTGCCACTTCGGCACCCGCCCTCCATATTCGTTGGTCGCTTGAGGTGACGGTGATGAGTTTTTCGAGAAAGCCGAAATCGACGCAGATATAGGCGAGAACCGCCCAGGCGAGCGCGGCGGACGCCGGCAGAACCGAAGTGCCCTTGACCACGAAAAGGATGGTCAAAAGTACGGCCAGCAGGCCGGCAATGCCGAGCACGATGCCGCGATAGAGCGTAAAGGCGTTGATCGTGTCCTTGTAGGCTTCCGGTTCCCACAGATAAAGCTGCGGCAGCTGCGGCGTGGAAAGCTCGGCAACGAAGGTGATGACGGAGCCGGGATTGAGCGTGATGCGGAACACGTCGGCATCCGGGCTCGGCTGCCGGTCGAGCGCGAAGCCTTCGCTCGGCGTGATCGCCATGATGCGCTGCGAGCCGAGATCGGGCCAGAACAGCTTGGAATTCACGAGGCGGAAATGCGGGGCGACGATGACGCGCTCCAGCTGTTCTTCCGACACGTTGGCGAGCGCGAAAACCGCCCAGTCGCCCTGGTGGTCGGTGGAACTGGCGCGCACCTCGATACGGCGGCGGATGCCGTCGGGGCCGGGCGCGGTCGAGACCTGAAAGGCTTCGCCCTGATTGGCATAGATATCGGTGGTGGCAGTCAGATCAAGCGCGGTGTCGTCGCGGGAAATCTTCACCGGCTCGAAAGCGTAGGAATAAGAAGAGAAAAGCAGGAACAGCAGGAAAAACGGTACAGCCAGCGCGATTGCCGCCAGACGTTTCGCAAGGCATGGCTCAGGGTGAATGTAGGTCATGTATCGTACTTCGTTCCGCCGGAGCTTTGCTTGTCGGCAAGAAGGGAAAACATCATATGATCCCGCCATTGGCCATTGATTTTCAGATATTCCCGCAAGAGACCTTCCCGCTGGAACCCGGCATTTTCGAGAAGCCGGATGCTTTTGAAGTTTTCCGGAATACAGGCTGCCTCGATACGGTGCAACTGAAGTCCGTTGAAGATATAGGGTATTACCAATTTTAATGCGGCAGACATATGGCCTTTTGCGGCGTGCCGTTCGCCTGTCCAATAGCCGATCATACAGCTTTGCGCGGCACCCCGGCGGATGTAACCGATGGTGATGCCGCCGACGAGGAGGGTCTCCTTTTCGAACAGCAGAAACGAGACGGCGGTGCCGGAAGAAAACTCCTGCCCGTTGCGCACCACGCGCATGCGAAAGGAGCCTTCGGTCAATTCATCAGGGCGCCAGGTGGGTTCCCAGGGCTGAAGAAACTGCCGGCTTTCGGAGCGCAGCACATGCCATTGCTTGAAATCGCTGTAGCGCGGCAGTCTGAGAAGATGGTCGGCGCTGCGCAGTTCAGGCGTGTCGTTATGTCGGGAAAGAAAACGCAGCATTCACCATCCCTGTGCGGAAGAAACCGCCATTTTCTCAGCCGTTCGCCTTTATCCTTGCAGGCTGCTGCGCAGAAAGCGCGGCAGTGATGTCTGAAAGAGGCGGCAGATGTTCAAGCGGGCCAATTGCGGACAATGTCGGAACTGTATCGAAAAACAGCCGTCCCGCAAGATCGGTCAGGCGTTCACGCGTGATGTCGCCAAGGCGCTCCATCATCTCCTCATTGGGAATGGGCCGACCGTAAAGCATCATCTGCCGGGCCATCTGGCCCGCACGGGCGGCTGGGCTTTCCTGCCCCATCAGCAATTGCGCGCGAATCTGCGCCCGGGCGCGGTCGATTTCTTCCTGATGGATGGTCTGCGACGATTTGCGCAGCTCATCGAGAATGACGGGCACCAGTTCCGGCAGGTCATTGCTGCCGGTGGCCGCATGCACGCCGAAGATACCGGTATCGGAAAAGCCCCAATGGAAGGCATAGACCGAATAGCAGAGGCCGCGATATTCGCGCACTTCCTGGAACAGACGGGACGACATGCCGCCACCGAGAATATTGGCGAGAATCTGCGAGCAATAAAAATCGCGGGCGTGATAGGCCTTGCCCTCGAAGCCTAAAAGCACCTGCGCGTCCATGAGGTCGCGGGTTTCGCGGATTTCGCCGCCGGTATAGATCGCCTTCTCAAGCACCGGCGTGGCGATAGGCAGTTGCGGCAGCGAGGCGAAACGCTCTTCCACCTGCTTCACGAAGCTTTCGTGATCGACAGCGCCGGCGGCAACGACGAAGATGCGATCCGTCGTGTAGTTGCGGGCGAGATAATGTCTGATCTGGCCTGTCGTGAAGGATTGCACGGTGTCCGGCGTGCCGAGGATCGGGCGGCCAATGGTCTGGTCGCGATAGGCGACACCGGAGAAATTGTCGAAGATCACGTCGTCGGGCGTATCGGTCGCAGCGCCGATTTCCTGGAGGATGACGTTTTTCTCCCGCTCCAGCTCGTCTTCGTCGAAGAGAGATTCCGTCAGAATATCGGCAAGGATATCGACGGCGAGCGGAACATGGTCCTTGAGGACGCGGGCATAATAGGAGGTTGTTTCCGTCGATGTCGCGGCGTTGACTTCGCCGCCGACATTTTCGATCTCTTCGGCGATCTGCCGGGCGGTGCGGCGCGCCGTGCCCTTGAACGCCATATGTTCGAGTAGATGGGCGATGCCGTGTTCGGCAGTCGTCTCGTTGCGGGATCCGGATTTGATCCACACCCCAAGAGCAACGCTTTCGAGATGCGGCATTCTTTCCGTCACAACGGTCAACCCGGACGAAAGCCGGGTCACATTAACTCTCATACTCAACGTCTTTCCGCGTCTCTATTTGCCGGCGCGTGCATGTTGGCCAATGAAGGTTTCCACGGCTTTCAGCTCTGCGTCCAGAATGTCGAAACGCTCCTCCCGGTTCATAATGTCAGCTAGCCATACTGGAAGCGCAGGCTCGATTGCGCAAGCGGATTTTACAGCTGCCGGGAATTTAGCCGGATGGGCGGTGGACAGAACCACCATCGGGCTTCCCGCCTTTTCATGCTTTTCCGCCACGAAAACACCGGTCGCCGTATGCGGGTCGATCAGGTAGCCGGACTTCTCAAGTGTCTCGCGAATAGTCGCGGCCACCTGCTTTTCGGTGGCGCGGCCGGCACGGAAATCCTTCTTGATGAATTTCAGTGCCTTCGGCGGAATTTCAAACGCACCGGACTGCTTCAGACCATCCATCGATGCCTTCACCGCAGCGGAATCGCGGTCATAGGCTTCAAACAGCAGACGCTCGAAGTTGGAAGAAATCTGGATGTCCATCGAGGGCGAGGTGGTGGGCTTCACGCCGCGCATCTCGTAACGGCCGGTCTTCAGCGTGCGCGCCAGAATGTCATTGTCATTGGTGGCGATGACCAGCTTGTCGATCGGCAGGCCCATCTTCTTGGCGACGTAACCGGCAAAGATATCGCCGAAATTGCCGGTCGGAACGGTGAAGGAAATCTTCCGGTCAGGGCCGCCGAGCGAAAGCGAGGCGGTGAAATAATAGACCACCTGCGCCATGATGCGCGCCCAGTTGATGGAGTTGACGCCGGAAAGCTTCACGCTGTCGCGGAACTTAACGTCGTTGAACATCTCCTTCACCAGCGTCTGGCAATCGTCGAAATTGCCGTTGATCGCCAGCGCATGCACGTTGGAAGCGGTGGAGGTCGTCATCTGGCGCTGCTGAACCGGAGAGACCTTGCCATTCGGGAAAAGGATGAAGATGTCGGTGCGCTCGCGCCCGGCAAAGGCGTCTATCGCAGCACCACCGGTATCGCCCGAGGTGGCGCCGACAATGGTGGCGCGCTCGCCGCGCTCAGCCAGCGTATAGTCCATCAGGCGGGCGAGGAGCTGCATCGCCACGTCCTTGAAGGCGAGCGTGGTGCCGTGGAAAAGCTCCAGCACGAAGGTGTTCGGGCCGGTCTGCGTCAGCGGCGCGACGGCCGGATGACGGAAGGTCGCATAGGCGTCGTCGATCATCGCCCTGAACTTGTCGGCCGGAATTTCGCCGCCCGTGAAACGATGGAGAACCTCGAAGGCGACGTCCTGATAGGACTTGCCGCGCAGGTTGCGGATTTCCTTCTTCGTCATGGAAGGCCATTCGCGCGGCACGTAAAGCCCGCCGTCACGGCCAAGGCCCGCCAGAAGCGCGTCGCAGAAACCAAGCGAAGGGGCCGCACCCCGGGTCGATACATATTTCACGAGATAGTCCCCTGTCCTTAACCGGTATGTCCGTCGCCGATCTTCGGCATCTTTTCCAGCAGCGTCTCACGGAAATGAGGCGATTGGCGAGGTAATGAAGGGCTTTTTTGAAAATTCAAGCAAAACCGAACATGCCAATCGATTTTTTCCGGCGTCGCTGCTATAGACCATCGCCAACCTGCGTGAAAGGTCAATAAACAGCGTCTCCGGTTCGGTTCCGGGACAATGGAGAGGGAATTAGAAGAGTGTCAGGGAATTTCTTGCGTTTGTCCGCCGCGATGTCGCTTCTGGCCGTCGTTGCAGGATGCAATTCCTCCAATCCGTCGGACTCGCTTGCCGTCAACCCTCCTGCGGCGCAGGCCAATGCCGTTGCCCCGGTGGTGCAGGCCAACTGCCCGACGGTCACGGTTCTCGACGCCAGCGCCGTCCACCGCGTTTATGCCGGTGGCGCCAAGGACGATCCGCAGAAGCTCGCCTATCAGGTCTCGCTGTCAGATACGACGCGCTCGTGCACTGCAAACGAATCCACGCTGACGGTGAACGTGCTGGCCCAGGGTCGTCTCGTTCCCGGCCCGATGGCCAAGCCCGGCCGCGTAACGGTTCCGATCCGCGTGACGGTAAAGGACGGTGACGGTGAAATTTACGGCGAAACGACCAATTTCGCCATCGACGTGCCGGCAGGCTCCGCTGGCACGCAGTTCATCTTCAACAATGACCACGTGGCCATTCCCAATGGACCCGGCGGCGCACCGAAGTCGGTCAGCGTCTACATCGGCTTCGCGGAGCAGGGCGCAAAGGCCAAGACCAAGCGCCGGTGATTTGACGGGCGAAATGTAAAAAACCGGAGGCTGCTTTTGCGGGCTCCGGTTTTTTTTGAATGGCAACGGATTTAAATACCAGCTGCCTTTCGCAAGGCCTCGTTGATGCGGCTCTGCCATCCTTTGCCACCTTCGCGAAAACGCTCCACCACGTCTTCATCGAGGCGCAATGTTACCTGTTTCTTCGGCTTATCCACCGGCGGGCGGCCACGCGTCTTTCTGTATTCATCAATTGCTTCGAAGAAAGCAGGAGGCAAAACGTCTCGGGCGGGGCGTGCATTTGCCAGCTCCTCATCCGTCATCTCCGGGAAATCGACGGCGTCCCAATCCGCTTCGGTATAGCCGCGGCCGGGTTTGAATTCTTTCAGTTTTGCAACTTTGGCCATGGCAACCTCCTTCTTTCCCTGGAACTCGCCCGTCGGAAGCTGATGATGGATATTGCTTCTGTCCCGACAGTCGCAAAAACAACGGCCATAGTCCCGTCCCGAAAATATCCGATCGCTTTGAAACGCGAACTTCCCGGTTCGGTGAGGCTTTTCTCGATGATGGCGTTCTCCCAGTCAAACCCATCGATATCTTCAAAGTCGAAGCCGTGCTTCTCGATATTGGCGAGCCTCTTGGGCTCGTCCCATATAATTTTCATGAATTAATGTAGCTACATTTATTAAAAGATCAATGTAGCTACTCAGATCATGAAAGAAGCGCTTTCACAACTTAGAAAGCGCCTTCCCACTCCGCCATCGCAGCAATCACGGCGGGCAGGTCCTGCATGCGCGAAATCACCGTTTCCGCGCCCGCATCCGTCAGCCGGTCGGCGTGGCTCGGATAGGTGTGGGATGCGCCGGTAAAGCCGATGACCCGCATGCCGGCGGCCTTCGCACCATGGATGCCATGGACGGAATCTTCGACGACGACGACACGGTCGGGCGAGACGCCGAACTGGGCCGCGCCATGCAGGAAGATGTCGGGCTTCGGCTTCACGCGGTCGGCGCCGAGGTCCTTGGCGGAATAGATATGCGGTGCGAAATAGGGCTTCAGGCCCACTTTCGTCAGCATCATGTCGAGGCGGTGGCTCGAAGAGTTCGAGCAGATGCAGCGCGGCGTCGTCAGGCGCGACAGGGCGAATTTAACACCCTCGATGATCTTCACGTCCCGTTCCAGCCGCATGTCGAGCAGCTTTTCCGACTTGTCGAGAAGCGACGCGGAGAGTGGAATGCTGGCTTCGCTTTCCACCTGCAGAAGAATGTTCTTCCAGGTCATGCCGGCAAAGCGCTCGCCCATTTCCTCGACGGAGATCGGATAACCGGCCTCGGTCAGAAGGCGGGATTCCACCTGCGCCGCGATGATTTCGGAATCGACCAGAACGCCGTCGCAGTCGAAAATAATGAGGTCGAAGCCGCTCATGGGCGCTCCCTGTATCGAATGTGCCTGGAAAAAGTGATGCCGGGCTTTTAGACCATGTCCGCGCCAAGCTCAACCGGCTCACCCGCAAGGGTCGGTCCCACCGGGCTCATAGCTTGCCCGTTCCGAATACGGGGGGAATATAAGCAGCTGACTGATTTAGAATATTCGGTTTTACGCATCTGGACCCTGCAAAAACAGCTACACAGTCGCGCGGCATATGCGTTATGGGATATTATGCCCAAGCCAGTGAAAACCACACCTGAAGACACCATTGCCGCACGCATAAGCCGCACGCTCGCCGACCGCATCGTCCGCGGTGAGCTGTCGCCGGGCGAACGGCTGCGGCAGGATCATATCGCCGCCGAATTCGGCGCGTCGCATGTGCCGGTTCGCGAAGCGTTTCGCAGGTTGGAAGCGCAGGGGCTCGCCGCCAGCATTCCGCGCCGGGGTGTCCGGGTGGCGGATTTCGGCCTTGACGATGTGCGCGAAGTGGCAGAAATGCGCGCTGCGCTCGAGGTTCTGGCGCTGCGCCACGCCATTCCAAACATGACGTCAGCCATTCTCGATCAGGCCGAGGCCGCGACACTGGAAGGTGATAGCGCCGTTGACGTGCAGCACTGGGAAGAGGCCAATCGCCGCTTCCATCGCCTCATCACCGCGCCCTGCAACATGCCGCGCCTGATGGAAGCGATCGACGGCCTGCATGCGGCAAGCGCTCGTTTCCTGTTTTCCGCCTGGCGGGCCGGCTGGGAGCGTCGCACGGATACCGATCACCGGGCGATCATCGATGCGCTGCGCGGCGGCAGGGCAGAGGAGGCGGTGCGCATTCTCGACGGACATGTGCAATGGATCGGCCGCAAGGCCATCCGCACCTCGTCCGGCTCGGTGCGCGACGCCTTTGCGATTGTCGGATAGGCGGCCGCCCGTGACTGTCCGGCTGCGCCCCCACCACCTTCTCTGTATGCTGACCTATGTCGGCAAGGGCTATACCTCGGGCTTCGTCGAAAATTACGACCGTGTCGCCGCCCGCCTGAATGCGGGTGAGGAGGATATCGAGCTGGTGGACGGACCGGATGATATCTGCACCGGCCTGCTCTGCGAAAGCCATGCGCACTGTTTTAACGAAGGAGTGGCGCAGCGGGACGAGGCGGCCAGGCTTTCGGTGTCAGCGCTTTTGGGTGAGGCACTGACCGGCGGCAAGCGGCTGCGGGCAACGCCGGATTTTCTTGCGAACATGCGTCTTGCCTTCGCTGCGGGAGACATCCGGCAGGCCTGTCGTGGTTGCCAGTGGATAAGGCTGTGTGACCGCATCGCCGCATCTGGCTTCGTGGGCGTGAAGATCGGCGAGCCGTTACAGACAGTGCCGAAGGATGCGGCGCGGTTTGCGAAGCATCCGATGCTCAGGCCCAAATATGGGCCGCATGGCCGGAAATTGTGATGTTCGACATTCCAAACCCTCATCCCCGTGACGGGCACAGGAATGAGGGCAGGGGGCTGGGCCATTACTCCGGCACATTCGTCTCGGTCCGCTCGGCCGCCTTGACCGTTGCCTTGATCTCTTTCGGGTCGCGCCCGGATTTCTTGTCGTAGCTTACCTTCACCGAATAATCGCCGGGATGCAGCGTTTCCTGATGCTGTGTGCCGTAGCGGCCGGAAATTTCCTTCTGCGTACCCTGAAGATCCTTGGTGGTCTCGACGATATCAATCCGCTCCGCACCGGGAGCGGTGATGGCAAGAACGCCGGCATCGAGATTAACGGTGATTTCCGAGCGTTTTCCGGCGGTCACCGTGAATGGCTGTTCCACCGTCACCTTGCCGAGACGGCCCCGCATGACGAAATCGCCTGCCGGCATTTCCATCATCTTGCCCGTGCCGTAAATGCCGTTGATGGTCTGGCGGGTGCCATCAAGCGTTTCCTTGCCCGACATCGCCTCGAAACGTATGTCGTCCGTTTCAACCGCTTTGCCGTCCTGCGCATAAACCGCCTTGGCAACCACCACGCCGCTCGGGATGACGAGCTCGTGGCTGATCGTTTCGCCGGCCTTGACGGCAAGTGTTTCCTGCACTCGCGCCGGACCGATGCTGCCGGTGAGAACAATCTCGCCCGCCGGCACGAAGACCGCATTCTGGCCATAGACGCTGTCCTTGAAATCGCCCTTGGTGATTTCGGTTTTCGCCTGGCTTTCCACATCGCCGTCGGGGCTGCGTTTCGGCACGACAGTCAGTTCCGCCGCATCGAAATTCACCTTCGGCCTTGCAACGCTGCCATCCTTCACCTCGAAGGCAACTTCGCGGCTCACATTGCCCAGCGCTGCGACGCCGACATATTTGCCCGCCGGCAGCTTTGCCTCGAAGGTGGCGTCATAGGAGCCGCCGGCATTTTCGTCGGTGCGCGCTCCGGCCCGGTCGGTCTTGTAGAAATCCCAACGCACCCTGTTGCTGTTGCCAAGCGAGGGGCCGCCATCGAACAGCACCGCATCCGTCACCACGTTAAATTGCGCCGACGGCGCCTGCGCCCGCAATGGTAACGGCAGCGCCGCAACGACAAGCGCAGCGCATACGACATTTACGGAAAAAGAAGCCATTTTCATCATCGACCCCATTGCGGATCACCCCTTGCCATTGCCGTCTTCCTGCCGCGTCGAACTGCGCGACAGACTAACCCGTTGTGCACAACGTTTTTGCGCCGCTTCGGGTTCCCCGCCCATCGCCGCAAATCCCCCATGGCGGGCGCCACAGCCATTTATTTTGCGTTTTCCGTGACTTGTTCAGGCTTTGATAACCATCTTCGGTAACCATAAGCGTCAGTAGAGAGTAAGCGTATGGAGCGAGTACCAATGGCAGCAGTTTTTCCGCTGGCCGATTTTCGGCGTGCCGGTTTTGATCGTGCGGGCGAGAGTGACGCCTGGAAAGACAGCATCATCAAAGGTGATTGTGTCGCTGCCTTGGATGCCCTCCCGAGCCAGTCGGTGGATGCGATCTTCGCCGACCCGCCCTATAATCTCCAGCTTGGCGGCACGCTTCACCGGCCCGATCAGTCGCTGGTTGATGCTGTCGATGACGAATGGGACCAGTTCGCCTCCTTCGACGCCTATGACGCCTTCACCCGCGCCTGGCTGCTCGCCTGCCGCCGCGTGCTGAAACCGAACGGCACCATCTGGGTCATCGGCTCCTACCACAATATCTTCCGCGTCGGCGCCATGCTCCAGAACCTCGATTTCTGGATCCTCAACGATATCGTCTGGCGCAAGACCAATCCCATGCCCAATTTCAAGGGCCGCCGTTTCCAGAACGCCCATGAGACCATGATCTGGGCAAGCCGTGATCCGAAAGCCAAAAGCTACACCTTCAACTACGATGCACTGAAGGCTTCCAACGACGATGTGCAGATGCGCTCCGACTGGCTGTTCCCGATCTGCAGCGGCCATGAGCGGCTGAAGGGTGACGACGGCAAGAAGGTGCATCCGACCCAGAAGCCGGAAGCGCTGCTGGCGCGCATCATCATGGCTTCCACCAAACCGGGTGACATCGTGCTCGACCCGTTCTTCGGCTCCGGCACCACGGGTGCTGTCGCAAAGCGTCTCGGCCGCCACTTCGTCGGCATCGAGCGCGAACAGGATTATATCGACGCGGCTTCCGCCCGCATCGCCGCCGTCGAACCGCTTGGCAAAGCCGAACTGACGGTCATGACCGGCAAGAAGGCTGAGCCGCGCGTGGCCTTCAACACGCTGGTAGAAAGCGGCCTCGTTCGCCCCGGCCAGGTTCTGACGGATGCAAGACGCCGTTATAGCGCCATTATTCGTGCGGATGGTACCCTGGCATCCGGTGGGACAGCCGGCTCCATTCACCGCCTCGGCGCGAAGGTGCAGGGTCTCGACGCATGCAACGGATGGACGTTCTGGCATTTCGAGGACGGCGACGAATTGAAGCCGATCGATGATCTGAGAACGATCATTCGCAGTGAAATGGCAAAGGCCGAATAGTCAAAAGCCTTGGAGGCTGTAGACGGACGATCCACCGCCCGCCCTTGTCAGAATACGTCTCTGTCCGGTTTAGTACCTTCAGTCCCGGATGGAGAACGACCAACGCCCGGCACCTCGGTATCGGGCGTTGGTATTTTCGAATATAAAACTTTAGCCAGACAAGTTTCGCGCAAGAGACGGCCCATACTGTCTGGGTCAAAGCAGTGGTTGTGAAAATCCGGTTCGGACAGATCACGAAAACATTGCTGTCCCATGCCGCTTGCGGCAGGACTGGCGCAGGCCGGAGACCGCCATTTCCGCCTGCGCCAATTTTCTTTTCTGGGCCTGCGCGGGCTTTTCATCAGCCATTCATGACGCTCCGCCCGGCCGCGACGAGTTCCCCAGCCTTAACAATAGATGTCCTGCGCGTTACGGAAGATTAACGTGACGCTATACACGGCGGGGAGTACATATTCTTCCAGGCTGAGTGTCGCCGGCGACCAAAATGATCGCGACGCGACGATGCGAGACAGCCGGATTCGCGGGCCAACCTGCGATGAACAAGGAGGCGTGCCATGCGCTCGCTTTTCAAGACAGTCACAATAGCATCCTTCATTCTGGCGGCCGCCACCGGCGGTGCTTTCGCGGCCGAACACTCGCACGGCGAGCATTCCGGCTCCGGCGGAATGCATAGCGAACGGTCCCATGATTTCGACCGGGGTGGGAGACATTTCTTCCGCCATAACGATGACGACCTGTCCATGAACACTATGTACATGAACTATACGGGTCCTGCTGCTTACGGGCAGAGACCGCATCTGGTTCGTGTGCTTCACGAGCTTCGTGTCGCCGACCACCGGATCGATTTTGAACGCCAGCAGGGCAGGTTGAGCACAAGCGCTTTCCACAGGCTCGAAAATGAATCGTCCGCAATCCGTACCCAGGCGCTGAAAACCGCCCAAATGCATCGTGGCCATATTCCCATGAAGGCATTTGCCACCCTTCAGGGCGAAGTCCGGCAACTTGACCGGAACATCGTCCGCATGAGCTGACCGGGGCTTTCCGTCCTCGCGTGACGAGGATCGGCCATGCCGCCGCAGATAGCGCCGGAGAGCGGTGACGGGGCACGAACCCGCCCTCCAGCCATCAGGACAAACAGTTGGATCGTTTTGGCGGTTCGAAGAAAAGTCAGAACGATCCAATCCCCCACGGGGTCGCGCGGATTTCGAAACAACGAATGGAAACTCAAAAACCATGCGCCTGCCGGCTGCACGGGGTGCGGCCCAGCCTGCTCCCCTCCCGGTTAAGGCCGTGAGCATGTCCTCACAAAGGAGAAACGTCATGTCCGGTATTCTACGCAGATATCGCATCGCAGCTTTGCTCGGCGCAGCCTTTGTCGCCGCACCGCTTGTGCTGCCCGTCTTTCTGCATAACACACCCGCTTTTGCCCAGGCCGGATTATCGGCCGTTCCCGGTCCGGTGACCTCGGGCGGTTCATTCGCCGGGATCGTTACCGCCGACAAGCCGGCGGTGGTGACCATCACCACGGAAATGAAGACGCAGGAACAGGCGACCGACGATACCACGCCGTTCGACCAGCAATTCCGCCAGTTCTTCGGCCAGCAGGGCATTCCCCTGCCGCAACAGCAGCCGCAGCAGCGCCAGTCCCAGACCGCGGAAGCGCTGGGTTCCGGCTTCATCATCTCGCCGGACGGCTATATCGTCACCAACAATCACGTCATCGACAATGCCACTTCGATCAAGGTGACGCTGGATGATGGCACGGAGCTTCCCGCCACGCTTGTCGGCGCTGATCCGAAATCCGATCTGGCGGTCCTCAAGGTCGTCTCACCCAAGCCGCTCGCGGTGATTTCCTGGGGCGATTCCGACAGGCTGAAGGCCGGCGATCAGATATTGGCGATCGGCAATCCGTTCGGCATCGGCACCACGGTCACGGCCGGCATCGTCTCGGCCCGCGGACGCGACCTGCATAGCGGACCCTATGACGATTTCATCCAGATCGACGCACCGATCAATCACGGCAATTCCGGCGGCCCGCTGGTCGATGTCGAAGGCAAGGTGGTCGGCATCAATACCGCGATCTATTCGCCGAATGGCGGCAGCGTCGGTGTCGGTTTCGCCATTCCCTCCGACCAGGCGCAGAACGTCGTTGTCCGTCTCATGAAGGACGGATCGATCCACCACGGCTTCATCGGCGTCCAGATACAGCCGGTGACCCCTGACGTGGCCAATGCCATCGGTCTTGCCACGGCGGAAGGCGCGCTGGTCGCCAAGGTCGATGCGGGTACGCCGGCAGGCCGCGCCGGCATCAAGACCGGCGACGTGATTACCTCTCTCGGCGGACAGCCGGTCAAGTCCCCGCGCGACCTGTCGCGCATGGTCGCCGATCTGTCGCCCGGCCAGAAGGAACATGTCACGGTCTGGCGCCAGGGAGAAAGCAAGGACATGCTTCTGACCGTGGGCGGCAACGACGCCCAGAGCGCACAGGCATCCCCTGACAATGGCCAGCAGAAGGGCGATGCCTCATCGCAAGCCCTGCCGATGATCGGTATCGGACTGGCCGATATCACCCCGGCGATCCGTGAAGCCCTCAATCTCCCGCAGGATGAAAAGGGCACGATCGTCGAAAGCGTGACACCCTCCAAACCCGCAGCCGAGGCCGGTTTGCAGGCGGGGGATGTGATCGTTTCGGTCAATCAGACAGCGGTGAAATCGGCGGGTGATGCCAAGGCGGCGATCGCGCAGGCGGGCAAGGCCGGTCGCAAATCCGTTCTGCTGCTCATCCAGCGTGGCGATTCGCAGACCTATGTCGCCGTGCCCTTCGCACAGGGCTGAACCCCGGGTTTCCGGTGCAATCTCAAGGAACGGGCAACTCCCTCGGAGCTGCCCGTTCTGTCATTTTCAGGCTTCCACCCCATGGGCGCGCAGGTCCTGCCGCAGCTTTTCCGCGCCGGTGAAGTGCACGGCCTGCCAGCCGGCAGCCTTGGCGCCTTCCACATTCGCCAGCGTGTCGTCGATGAAGATGCTGGTGGCCGGGTTGAGGCCGAATTCCCGGGCGTGCAGATCGTAGATCGCCACGTCAGGCTTCAGGAGCTTCACATCGCCGGAGACCGTCACGCCGCGCGGCAAGGTGAGGAAGGGAAACATCTTCTGCGCTTCGCGAAAGGTGTCGGAAGCGAAGTTGGTCAGCATCGTCACATCGTGGCCGTTGTTGATCAGGGCAACCATGATCGCGACGCTGTCGTCATAGGAATGCGAGACCATCTCGTGCCAGAACTTGCGGAAGGCGCGGATATGTTCTTCCCGCTCGGGAAATTGCTCCAGCAACAGCGCTTCGGCATCTTCCCAGCGGCGGCCGCGATCCTGTTCGAGGTTCCAGTCATGGGTGCAGACATTCTCGAAGAACCATTTGCGCTCGTCGGCATCGGGAATGAGGCGGCTATAGGGAATATGCGGATCGTAATGGATCAGCACCTTGCCGATGTCGAATACGATATGCTCAATCTTGGTCATCGAAACTTCCTGCTTTCATCGAACATTAGCGCGCCTTTCAGACGCTCTAAATCTTTGAGTTGCGCATCGTTCCTGTCGAAAATCAATTTCGATTTTCGGGCCGACACGCGGATGGAATAGCTTGGGTGATGACTTTTTTCATCACCGTTGGCAGCGCCTGCGCGTCAAGATTTGTAACCGGCTCCCACCATCCGTCATCCGGCCCGGTTTCAAGGCCATCTGCCACCTGGGCACGATAGACCGTGAGCCGCAGTTCGAAATGGGTGAAGACATGCACAATCACGCCTGCCGCCTGCCAGCCGGCGACAAAGGGCGCGTGGCTCGCATCGGTGCCGCCATCCATGCGGGCAGTCCATGCCGTTGTCGGCACCTCGGTCATGCCGCCGAGAAGCCCGCTATCGATGCGCCGCCGCAGCAGGATTTCGCCGCTTTTGTTTACGGCCACGAAGGCGGCGCCGAGCCGCACGGGCTTGGCCTTCTTCGCCGCCTTGACCGGAAAACGCTCCGGCTCGTCACGGGCAAGCGCCAGACAGGCGCCATTGAACGGACAGAGCGCGCAGGCCGGCCGCTTTGGTGTGCAGATCGTTGCGCCGAGATCCATCATCGCCTGGGCAAAATCGCCGGGCCGGTCGGCAGGCGTCAGCGCCGCCACCTTCGCTTTCATTGCGGGTTTGGAGCCGGGCAGGGGAGCATCTATGATGAAGAGGCGGGAAATGACACGTTCGACATTGCCGTCCATGACAGCCGCCTGCCGGTTAAACGCAATGGCTGCCACGGCCGCGGCGGTATAATCGCCGATGCCGGGCAGTTCCTTCAGTCCCTCTTCGGTGTCCGGAAAGACGCCGCCATGGTCGCGCGCCACGGCTTCCGCGCATTTCTTAAGGTTGCGGGCGCGGGCATAATAACCAAGCCCCGCCCAGGCCGCCATGACATCCTCGACCGGCGCCGCCGCCAGATCCTTGACATCAGGCCAGGCGGCGAGAAACTTCAGGAAATAGGGTTTGACCGCCTGCACCGTTGTCTGCTGCAGCATCACCTCCGAAAGCCAGACATGGTAGGGATCGGCACGTTTCCCCTGTGCCGCCATGGCTGGAGACGTGCGCCATGGCAGTTCGCGATGGTGCCGGTCGTACCATGCGAGAAGGTGTTCCGCCGTCGGATGTGATATCTGTTGCCGCGTATGTGTGTTCATCGCCGCTGAACATAGACACGGCACGGCAATCTGCAACAGGAGACCCGTTGCGGCGAGGTGGAAAACCGCATCCGGCGATGAACACCATGACATCGCCCCCCTGATCCGATTTCGGAGGAAGACCCTTATGCCTGATGCGCTGCTGGAAAATATCCCTCAACCGCTCCTGTATGTCATCGGAATTCTGCTGGCGCTGTGCCTGATCATGAGCCTGCTGAACCACATCGGCCGGCTGTGTTTCGGGTTGCAGAACGGCGTGGCCGTGGCGATCGCACGCATAATCCGGCATGTTCGCGAACTGGAAAGGACGCGGCAAAAGCCTTCGCGCCGCTTTCGGATTTTTGAATCCGGTTTCTGGGCGATTTTTTGCTATGGCCTGTGGATATACCTGTCGGTCGCGTTGGTCTGCATGTTGGTGATTGCCTTTCTCTCCGATAAACCGGGAATATTGCATCTGCAGTTTTTGACCGCCGGATATTTCCTCTTTGGATGTTTGGCGGCTGGAATGATACGATTGGCCGCCCGCCGGGACTGGCAGCGATTCCGTGCGCTGTTGCGCGGTGAAGAAGATGACGACGGCGCGGCCGCTTGAGGTCTTTCGCCTCTGTCGAGGAGAGCATGAAGAAACCCGCAGATTCATTCCGCAAGGGCGTCGTCCAGATCGCCGAAGTCGCCAACGGCATCATGGATCCCGTGCTGTCGAAGCGGGCGGGCATCAACACCGCGCTGCTCGGCTCCTGGGACGAGATTGCCGGTGACGACTTTGCCGATTGCACCCGGCCGGAAAAGATAACCTGGCCGCGCCGCGACGAGGGGCCGGATCGCGGCGGTTATCAGCCCGGCGTGCTGACCATTGCCTGCGAAGGCGCCCGCGCTTTGTTCCTCACCCATGCGCAGGGCGAACTCATCGCCCGCATCAACGGCTTTTTCGGCTTTCCGGCGGTGCGCCAGATCCGGATCGTGCAGAAGCCGGTTTCCCAAACCATTGCCCGCAAAAGAAAACCACCACCGCTGCGCGGCGATGCGGCAAAACGTCTCGATGACATGATGGAAGGCATCGAGAGCGAGGCGCTGCGCAAGGCGGTGGAGCGGCTTGGCACGGCGGTCTTGCAGAAGAAACCGCCACGCAAGGCGATTTGACGAACGGCGCTGTCCTTGACTGGTCACAATTCTTTGACAAGAAGAGTTCAAAACCCCGCTTGTGATGAACAGGCTGGCGCTATATCGGAATCAACGGACAATAGAGTCTATTACCAACAGGTGCTTTCATGCATTTTCCCGAACTGACCATTTCCCGTCGCAGCCTCCTTGGCGGCGTTGCCCTTGCCGCCGTTGCCGCGGCCCTGCCGTTTGCCTTCACGCCCGGTGTCGCCGAGGCGCAGGAACTGCCTGAATCCACCGGTGACGTGGATATGGCCGCCGTGATGAAGCCCGGCCCGCTGCCGGAAGCGGCTCTGGGTGATGCCAACGCACCCGTCAAGATCGTCGAATATATGTCGATGACCTGCCCGCACTGCGCAAACTTCCACAACAAGACCTTCGAAGAGATCAAGAAGAAATACATCGATACCGGCAAGGTCTATTTCGTGCTGCGCGAATTCCCGTTCGATCCGCGCGCTGCTGCCGCCTTCATGCTGGCGCGCTGCGCACCGGAAGGACAGTATTTCCCCTTCGTTTCCATGCTGTTCAAGCAGCAGCAGAGCTGGGCTGTAGCCCAGGATGCGCGCGCCGCCCTGCTGCAATTGTCGAAAATGGCCGGTTTCTCACAGGAGTCTTTCGAGGCCTGCTTGACGAACCAGAAACTTCTGGATGATGTGAACGCAACCATGCAACGCGGTGCGACGGAATTCGGCATAAACTCCACGCCGACTTTCATCATCAACGGCAAGAAATATGCGGGAGACATGTCGGTTGAAAACATGTCGGCTGTCATCGACAAGCTGCTCTGATCGCCGAACCCTGAGAGAAACGGGCGGCGGATATTTCCGTTCGCCCGTTTTTTATTGCCTGTCTTCCGGCCGGAGCATGGCGGCATGAAGTTCAACAAGCTGCGCGTTGTCGGTTTCAAGTCCTTCGTTGAACCTTCCGAATTCATCATCGAGCCGGGTCTCACCGGCGTCGTCGGTCCGAATGGCTGCGGCAAGTCCAATCTGGTGGAAGCGCTTCGCTGGGTGATGGGCGAAAACTCCTACAAGAACATGCGCGCATCCGGCATGGATGACGTCATCTTCTCCGGCTCCGGCAATCGCCCGGCCCGCAACACCGCCGAAGTCGGCCTTTATCTTGACAATTCCGACCGCACCGCGCCCGCCGCCTTCAACGATGCCGATGAAATTCAGGTGACGCGGCGCATCGAGCGTGAAAACGGCTCGGTCTATCGCATCAATGGCAAGGAAGCCCGCGCCAAGGATGTGCAGCTGCTGTTTGCGGATGCCTCCACCGGCGCGCGCTCACCCTCCATGGTGGGGCAGGGCCGTATTGGCGAACTCATCAACGCCAAGCCGCAGGCCCGCCGCCAGTTGCTGGAAGAGGCGGCCGGCATTTCCGGCCTGCATTCCCGCCGCCACGAGGCCGAGCTGCGCCTGCGCGCCGCCGAGACCAATCTGGAGCGGCTGGAAGATGTGACCGCCCAGCTGGAAAGCCAGATCGAAAGCCTGAAACGCCAGGCGCGACAGGCCAACCGTTTCAAGATGCTGTCGGCCGATATCCGCGCCCGCGAGGCGACCCTTCTGCACATCCGCTGGGTGGAGGCGAAGGAAGCGGAAGGCGAGGCGGAAAGCGCGCTCAATCAGGCCACAAATATCGTCGCCGAAAAGGCTCAAGGCCAGATGGAAGCTGCCAAGCAGCAGGGCATCGCCAGCCTGAAACTGCCGGAACTGCGCGAGGATGAAGCGCGGGTGGCCGCCGCCCTGCAACGCCTGCAGATCGCCCGCACCCAGCTGGATGACGAGGCGAACCGCCTTTTGCGCCGTCGTGACGAGCTGGCGCGCCGTCTTTCGCAGCTTGGCGAAGATATCATCCGCGAGGAACGGCTTGTCTCTGACAATGCCCAGATACTCGCACGGCTCGATGAAGAGGAAGCCGAACTCCTCGAAATCCTCTCCGATTCCGGCCGCCATGCGGAAGAAATACGCGATGCCTTCGAAACCGCCGCTGTCAAACTGGCGGAGAGCGAAGCCGTTTTCACCGCCATCACCGCCGAGCGGGCCGAGGCTGCTGCCGCCCGCCAGCAGCTGGAACGGGCGATCCGCGATCTTTCCGACCGCAAGCTCCGGCTGGAACGGCAGTCGCAGGAAGCGTCCGCCGAGATCGATACCATCGATGAGAAACTCTCCGGCCTTCCCGATCCTTCGGAACGGCGAGAAGCGGTAGAGGCGGCGGAAATCGCGGTCGAGGATGCGCTGATCGTGGCGGAGGAGGCCGAAGCCGCCGTCGCCGAGGCGCGCTCCGCCGAAGCGCTGGCGCGCGGGCCGCTGGAAACGGCGAAAAACCGGCTGAACGCGCTGGAAACGGAAGCACGCACCATCACCAAAATCCTCGCCTCCGGCGCTGCTGCCAATGGCAGCTTCACGCCGGTGGCGGAAGAAATGACGGTGGAGCGCGGTTTTGAGGCGGCATTGGGTGCCGCCCTTGGCGACGATATCGAAAGCCCGCTCGATTCCGGCGCTCCCGCTTATTGGGCCGGCAATGGCGACGGGGAGGGCGATCCCGCCTTGCCGCAGGGCGCGAAACCGCTTCTGGACTACGCGCAGGCACCGGATGCCCTGCGCCGCGCCCTGGCGCAGATCGGTGTCGTTGCAGACGTATCGGAAGCCCGACGCCTGTTGCCTTCACTCAAGGCTGGCCAGCGGCTGGTAACGCGCGAAGGCGCGCTGTTCCGCTGGGACGGCCACATCGCCAGTGCCGATGCCCCGGGCGCTGCAGCACTTCGCCTGTCGCAGAAGAACCGCCTCGCCGAAATCGAGACCGAACTGGATGAGGCTCGCTCCATTCTGGAAGAGGCCGAAGACCAGCTTGCCGCGAGAACCGAGGCCATCAGAAGCAGCGAATTGCGGCTTTCGGAAGCGCGGGACCGGAGCCGGCTCGCGACCCGTCAGCTTGCCGAAGCGCGAGAGGCGCTGACATCAGCCGAACGGGCTTCGGGCGATCTGCTGCGTCGTCGCGATATCGTTTCCGAAGCGCTGAACCAGATCGGTGCGCAGGTCGACGAGATCGCCGTTCAGGAAGAAAACGCCCGCATCGAAATGGAAGATGCGCCTGACCTTTCCGTGCTGGATTTCAAGCTGCGCGAAAGCCAGCTGGAGGTCGCGACTGATCGCGGTCTTCTGGCGGAGGCCCGCGCCCGCCACGAGGGCGTGAGCCGCGAGGCGGAAAGCCGCCAGCGCAGAATACAGGCAATAGGGCAGGAGCGTTCCACCTGGCAATCGCGCGCGGCAAGTGCGGCCGATCACATCGCGACGTTGCGTGCGCGTGAGGAAGAGGCGCGCGATGAAATCGCCGAGCTTGATATAGCGCCGGAAGAATTCGACGAGAAACGCCGCAACCTCCTCAACGAGTTGCAAAAGACCGAGGACGCCCGCCGGCAGGCCGCCGACCGGCTGGCCGAGGCGGAGAACCTGCAACGCGGTGCAGACCGAGTGGCTGCAACGGCCCTTTCCGAACTGGCCGAAGCCCGCGAAAAACGCGGCCGTGCCGAAGAACGCCTGGTTTCCGCCCGCGAAAAACGGCAGGAGACTGAACACCGCATCCGCGAAACACTGAACACCGAGCCGCATATGGCCCTGCGTCTGACCGGCCTTGGCCCGGACCAGCCGAAGCCCGATATTCGCGATGTCGAGCGTGATCTCGACCGGCTGAAGATCGAACGCGAGAGGCTGGGCGCCGTCAACCTGCGTGCCGAGGAAGAGCAGGCGGAGCTTTCCGCCAAGCTCGAAGCGCTCATCAAGGAACGCGACGATATCATCGATGCCGTGCGCAAGCTGCGCGCCGGCATCCAGAATCTCAACCGCGAGGGTCGTGAACGGCTGATCGCCGCCTTTGACGTGGTGAATTCGCAGTTCCAGCGGCTGTTCACCCATCTTTTCGGCGGTGGCACGGCGGAATTGCAGCTGATCGAATCCGACGATCCGCTGGAAGCGGGGCTGGAAATCCTCGCCCGGCCGCCGGGCAAGAAACCACAGACCATGACGCTGCTTTCCGGCGGCGAGCAGGCGCTGACGGCCATGGCGCTGATCTTTGCCGTCTTCCTCACCAATCCCGCGCCAATCTGCGTGCTGGACGAGGTGGATGCCCCGCTGGATGACCACAATGTCGAGCGTTATTGCAACCTGATGGATGAAATGGTGGCCTCGACGGAAACCCGTTTCGTCATCATCACCCACAATCCCATCACCATGGCGCGCATGAACCGCCTCTTCGGCGTCACCATGGCCGAACAGGGCGTGTCGCAACTCGTCTCCGTGGATTTGCAGACCGCCGAGCAATTGCGCGAAGCCGTCTGAGGCTCCTTTTCCGTTTCTCTCCATCGCGAATTTATCTGGCCGTATCACCCATTCGGGTGAGCGACAATGCGCAGCATTTTGCTATGTTTTCCGAAACAACCAAGGGCTCTCACCAGACCCCCCATCCGGTTTCCTGTACCGGATGGAATGCCTTGCGAGGCCGCTGCCGTGGCCTCGCAAGGCTTTCTTTTCCCGGGTTCATAGGGCGAGGTGGCTGCATGGCTGGTAATCGTTTCCGGGGCGCAAACCTCCTCCGTCATGCCGGCCTTGAGCCGGTATCCAGCCAGCCCAAGTCCTTGGGCTGAAAAGACTCTTCCCGTCGCGCCGACGCGCGTCGGCTGGATTACGGCTCAAGGCTACTGCCGTCTCGTTTAAATTTCTGGACACTTCATATGGCGTGGAAGGCAGTGGTGAGCGTTGAGCATTTTCTCGACGTCATCGTTGGACTTGTCCCAAGGATCTAAACACGTCAACAAAATCAAGCCGTTGCAGATCCTCGGGACAGGCCCGAGGATGACGTCGGAGTGTTTGGCGAGGTTTGCCATTCATAGGGCGACGGCAATACGTCATTCGTGTCCAACGCTGAAAATTTAAACCGGACAGTAGCGTTCCAAGGCCGGAACGTCGGAAGGAGAAGATGCTGCGAAGCCCTCTAAACGCTCAACTCGACGTAACCGTCAATCGCGCAGTGTACTCCGCATCATGCATGGAGAGACCCACCACCACTCACCCCGGCACCAGTCGCAGCCGCGTGCCCCAGGGGTCGATCGCCTCCACCATATCGTTTTCCATCTCCACCAGCACATAACCGGCCGCTCGCAGCCGCGTCTTCTGCGCCTCGAGATCATCGGGATTGCGAACGGTGATTGAAAACCAGTCGAGACCGGTCTCCATGGCGTTGCGTTCCTTCGCACCCCGGCTGTTCCAGCTATTCACTGCCAGATGATGGTGATAGCCGCCGGAGGAGAGGAATGATGCGTCCGAACGCGCATCCTGCGTCGGTTGCAGGCCGACAGCCTGTTCATAAAAGCCACGGGCGGCGGCGATTTCACCGACCCGCAGGTGAATATGGCCGATGCGCATCCCGGCCGGGGCGACCTCGTAATGGTCGGTTTTTGTGTCGGTCAGCGCCACGAGATTATCGACATCAAGCGGTTCGGTGCCCATTTTCACCACGCGGCCGCTCCAGACCCACGCGTCCTTTGGGCGGTCGCTGTAAACCTCGATGCCGTTGCCCTCGGGATCGTTGAGATAGACCGCCTCGCTGACATTGTGATCGGCAAAACCGGAAAGCGGCACCTGCCTGAGCGCCGCATGCACCAGCCAGCGGGCCAGATCCTTGCGGGAGGGCATCAGATAGGCGATGTGGAACAGGCCGGCGGAGGTAGGGCTTTCGAAATCTGCCGCCGGTTTGTGGACGAGATCGAGCAGCGGCACGCTTCCCACGCCGAGCGTCACGCCTCTCGCCGTGCGTCCCACCTCGTTCATGCCAAGCACCGAACGGTAATAATCGATCATCGGATCAAGGTCGCGCACGCGAAGTGCGGCCTGGCCGATATGCATGGGTGTCGTCACGGCAAAGGGCAGGGTGGGCGCGGCATTTGCGGCGGGCGTGCCGCCCTCGGCCTTGAGCGCACCGGCCAGCGCCGTGGCGGCGCAAGAAATTCCGGCAAATTTCAACGTATGGCGGCGAGTAAATTGCATGAATAATCTCTTTGTCGGCGATGATAATGGCTTAGGGAACACTCCGTTTCTGCGCACTACACGAATGCGTCAGTCCTGCTGTTATTTTGTGTTTGCGGCAATTCTGGCGCGCAATTCGCCGCAATTATGCTGCACTGCGATGTAAACTGTACGTTGCGGCGTTCCCAACATGCTGGCAATGCTGTAGATGATAGAAAAATGACAACGCTTCTGGGTGGAGAGCGTGGAATGAAAAAATGGGTTTATACCTTCGGCAATGGTGCTGCCGAAGGCAGGGCAGGTGACGTTGCAATATTGGGCGGCAAGGGCGCGAACCTTGCCGAAATGGCAAGTCTCGGCCTACCCGTTCCCCCCGGCCTCACCATCATAACCGATGCCTGCGCCCTCTATCACAAGAACGGACGTGATCTTCCCGAGGAATTGAAGCTTCAAGTCATGGCCGGCCTGCACGGCATGGAAACGGTGACGGGCAAGACCTTCGGCGGCAGCCATTCGCCGTTGCTCATCTCAGTGCGCTCCGGCGCGCGCGCCTCCATGCCGGGCATGATGGATACGGTCCTGAACCTTGGCCTCAATGATCGCACCGTCGAGGCGCTGGGCCATGATGCAGGCGACGCCCGTTTTGCCTGGGACAGCTACCGTCGCTTCATCCAGATGTATGCCGATGTGGTCATGGGCCTCGACCACGAATTATTCGAGGAAATTCTCGAGGACGAGAAAGGCCGGCTCGGCCACGAATACGATACCGACATGTCGGCGGTCGAATGGCAGCACGTCGTTTCGCTTTACAAGAAGCTGATCGAAGATGAGCTGGGCGAAGCCTTCCCGCAGGACTGTCATGTCCAGCTCTGGGGTGCGATTGGCGCCGTCTTCGCCAGCTGGACCAACCACCGCGCCGTAACCTACCGCCACCTGCACAATATTCCGGGCGATTGGGGCACGGCGGTCAACGTGCAGGCCATGGTTTTCGGCAATCTCGGCTCGTCCTCGGCAACCGGCGTCGCCTTCACCCGCAATCCCTCCACCGGCGAGGCGGAGCTTTACGGCGAATTCCTCGTCAATGCTCAAGGGGAAGATGTGGTGGCCGGCATCCGCACGCCGCAATCCATCACCGAGGCGGCGCGGCTGGCGTCGGGTTCCGACAAGCCCTCGATGGAAAAGCTGATGCCGGAGGCGTTCAGTGAGTTTCTGGCCATCTGCAATCGACTGGAAAACCATTATCGCGACATGCAGGATCTGGAATTCACCATCGAGCGCGGCAAGCTCTGGATGTTGCAGACCCGTTCCGGCAAACGCACCACCCGCGCCGCCATGAAGATCGCCGTCGATATGGTGGAAGCGGGGTTGATTTCGCAGGAAGAGGCCGTCTGCCGCATCGAGCCCTCATCGCTCGACCAGCTGTTGCACCCGACAATTGATCCGGGCATTTCCCGCCCCATCATCGGTTCCGGCCTGCCGGCTTCGCCGGGGGCCGCGACGGGTGAGATCGTCTTCACCTCGGAAGAAGCGGTTGCGGCGGAAGCCGAAGGTCGCCGCGTCATTCTGGTGCGCATCGAAACCAGCCCGGAAGATATTCACGGCATGCATGCCGCCGAAGGCATTCTGACGACGCGTGGCGGCATGACCAGCCACGCCGCGGTGGTGGCGCGCGGCATGGGTATCCCTTGCGTTACCGGTGCCGGCTCCATGCGTGTCGACATGCGCAACAAGGTGCTGATCGGCGTCGGCTGTATGCTCAAGCGCGGCGATATCATCACCATCGATGGCTCTTCCGGCAGGGTGCTGAAGGGCGAAGTGCCGATGACGCAGCCGGAACTGTCAGGCGATTTCGGTAAGCTGATGGTTTGGGCCGACAATCTGCGCCGCATGACCGTGCGCACCAATGCCGATACTCCGGCCGACGCCCGCGCCGCCCGCGCCTTCGGTGCCGAAGGCATCGGCCTCTGCCGCACCGAACATATGTTCTTCGAGGGCGACCGTATCCATGTGATGCGCGAGATGATCCTTGCCGAAAGCGAAAAGGGCAGGCGGGCAGCGCTCGATGAGCTTTTGCCGATGCAGCGTTCGGATTTCACCGAACTGTTCCAGATCATGCATGGCCTGCCAGTGACGATCCGTCTGCTGGATCCGCCGCTGCATGAATTCCTGCCGAAGACCGATGGCGAGATCGTCGAGGTGGCGGCCGCCATGGGCATGCCGCAGACCGTGTTCCGCCAGCGGCTGGATGCGCTGCACGAATTTAACCCCATGCTCGGCCATCGCGGCTGCCGTCTCGCCATTTCTTATCCCGAGATCGCCGAAATGCAGGCCCGCGCCATTTTCGAAGCCGCCGTTGAGGCGGCGCGCATCACCGGCGCGCCCGTTGTGCCTGAGATCATGGTGCCGCTGGTCGGCCTGCGATCGGAGCTGGATTATGTTACCGAGGTTATCGATCGCGTTGCTGCCGCCGTGGCGGAAGAAACCGGCATGACGCTCGAATATCTGACCGGCACCATGATCGAGTTGCCGCGCGCAGCATTGCGCGCCCATGTCATCGCCGAAGCCGCGGAGTTTTTCTCCTTCGGCACCAACGATTTGACGCAGACGACCTTCGGCATTTCCCGCGACGATGCGGCGCGCTTCATCAATACCTATCAGCGCAAGGGCATCATCGAACGTGATCCGTTCATCTCGCTCGATTTCGACGGTGTTGGGGAGTTGATCCGTATTGCCGCCGAACGTGGCCGCCAGACGCGGCCGGAACTGAAGCTCGGCATCTGCGGTGAACATGGCGGCGATCCGGCCTCCATTCATTTCTGCGAGGATGCCGATCTCGATTACGTGTCCTGTTCACCCTTCCGCGTGCCCATCGCCCGCCTCGCCGCCGCGCAGGCAACGCTTGCTGCGCGGGCGAAGGAGGGGCAGGTGGCAAGCAATGTCGCGTTTATTCCCGTCAGGGGTTCTGTCGGACGATGATCTGACGCTCGACGACGACCGGCCGGTAGAACATGTCGCGGTTCATCTGCGCCTGCCAGGCGCGGTTATCGGCGCGGCGGTCCATTTCCAGATCGAGAAGGCAACCCGCCATCGGGTCTGTGCCGGGGCGGAAACCATAACCCCGGCATGTCGCCTCGTCCCGCGCCCGTCGCTCTTCCGGCGTCAGCGTCTGGCAGGCGGTGAGCGCCAGCATAGTGGCAAGCGCACCGAGGACGATGGAAACACGCATCTTGTTTCTCCCTTGAACATGACAGCCGTACGGCACTTTTATTGCCGCGATTGATACGCCTGTTTTCATACGGGGAAAAGCCGCGTTGGCGCGGAAAGTTGCGTTTGGAACGAGAACCTCTCTACCGTCATGTCGGGTCCTTAGTCGGTATCCAGCTACGGCGCTTATCGTCCAGACTGTCTGGATCTCGCCATTTCAGCGCGCATCCAGCTCGAATCCCCCCATGTCGAGAGCCAGATCATCAGATCGGTGAGAAAGCCGATAATCGGCAGCAGAAGCCTGTGGCCCAAACCGCGCGTCGTCTGGTTTTTCTCGGCTTCCTGCAGATGGGCCAATTCCTGTTCTTGAATTGAAGCGATAAGCCCGTGAAGCTCGGGATCTCTTGTTTGCAGGAAGGCCAATTGATCTTCCAGATGGCGGTGAACGGTGCTTTCAACAGCTTCGGTGCAAATCCAGACCATGTTGCGTCCGCCGAGCGCGGTCAGAAAACCGAGAACGAGACCTCCAAGGCTCCAAAATGCCATTACGCGACAAGGTTTCGCTTTTCTGGCTGGCATGGCGTCCCGGAACCGGCGGCAATGATCAATTTCGTCTTCCCGCATTTCCTGAAGAGCGGGCACGATCTCCGGAAACAGCCGGCGAGCCATCCATATCTGCGCTCCGTAGATACGAATAGCGCCAAATTCACCGGCGTGATTGACCTTGAGAATACGCCGAACGGTAAGAGCTGGGTCGTGTTTGCCGAGACCGCGGGACATTCGAAGCATTTCCAAAGCGCGTTCCATTCCAGCTGAATGCAGCAGATTTTATAAGCGCCATGGGAGGCGGTTTTGATACTATTTGTGACAGCAGAAAACGACCTGGGGTGTTTCCCGTTTTACCGGAAACACCCCACAATTATCGCTGTCAGGCCGGTGCTACTTCACGGTCATCGAGCGCGTCGATATCCTTGGCGTTGTTATAAACGGCCTCATTGAGAATGCCTTCGCGCTTGGCGACAATGGTGGGCACCAGCGCCTGACCGGCGACATTGACCGCCGTGCGGCCCATGTCGAGGATCGGGTCGATGGCAAGCAGCAGGCCCACGCCTTCGAGCGGCAGTCCGAGCGTCGAAAGCGTCAGCGTCAGCATCACCACTGCGCCCGTGAGACCTGCCGTTGCGGCGGAACCGAGCACCGAGACGAAAACGATCAGCACATATTCCTGAATGCCGAGCGGCACCTGGAAGAACTGTGCGATGAAGATCGCTGAAATCGCCGGATAGATGGCTGCGCAGCCGTCCATCTTGGTGGTGGCGCCGAGCGGCACGGAGAAGGCGGCATATTCGCGCGGCACGCCCAGGCTCTTTTCCGTCACGGTTTCGGTAACGGGAAGCGTGCCGATGGAGGAACGCGACACGAAAGCGAGCTGGATGGCCGGCCATGCGCCGGCAAAGAAACGCGAGGGTTTCAGGCCATGGGCGATCAGCAGCGCCGGATAAACCACAAAGAGCACCAGCGCCAGACCGATATAGACGGCCGCCGCATACCAGCCGAGCTGCGAAAGCGTCGTCCAGCCATATTGGTCAACAGCGCGGCCGAGCAGGCCGATCGTGCCGATCGGGGTGAGGCGGATGACCCACCAGAGGATTTTACGCACGATGGCGAGCAGCGACTGGTTGAAGGCGAGGAACGGCTCCGCCGCTTTGCCCGCTTTCAGTGCCGCAACACCAAAGGCAATCGATACCACGAGCAGCTGCAGCACGTTGAAGTTCAGCGAGGTGCTGCCGGAACCGTTGTTGATTTTGGTAGACGCTTCGAGGCCGAAGACGTTGGCAGGAACGAGGCCCTTGAGGAAGTCCAGCCACGAACCGGTGGAGGACGGCGCTGCCGCAGCCGTATTGGCAATCGCCGTGTTGACGCCCGGCTGAATGACGAGGCCGAGCACGATGCCGATGACCACGGCGATGAGCGCAGTGATGGCGAACCACAAAAGTGTCTGCCATACCAGCTTTGCCGCATTGGAAAGGTTCTTGAGATTGGCGATGGAGGCAACGATGGCCGTGAAGATCAGCGGCGGCACCAGCGCGCGCAGGAGCTGCACGAAAATGCTGCCGATGGTCTGCAGCGTCACCGAAAGCCCGTTCGGGCTGCCGGCAGCATCGGGACCGATGTTGCGCGCAAGAAGCCCGAGCAGCAGGCCGATAACCATGGCGATCAGAACCTGAAAGCCGAAATTGCGATAAAAGGGTTTAGGCCCGGAGGGGCCGGCGGACGTCGTTGCCTGTGACATGACATGTCTCTTTATTGTGCAAGAAAACGAGAATGTTGCACTTTTTACACGCATTCTCGAGGGAGGTCGCCGAGGATACGCCGATTTCCTCAGCAATTAAGGGATGAGCTTGCGTATTTGTTGCATTGTCGGGGAATTATTCTCTTAAGCGGCGACAACGCAAAAAAATATTCCCGTTTCTTGTTGCCGTGGCCTCTCAGTCCGTCGGGGCAATACCGGAGGCCAGGAGAGTGTCTGCATTTGGCAAGAGTGTTGCGCACCCCGGACCAGTGTCCGGTTTAAATTTCTGGACAAGACACAAGACTCTCATTCGAATAGGCTTTCCGGATTTTCGCCTTAACCGGACACCAAAGAAGAGCGCCGTCGTCCGATGAGAAGGAAAGTCATGTCAATTGCGCCGCCGTCATCCTCGGGCCTGTCCCGAGGATCCGCCAACGTATTGATTTTATTCGACGTGGTTGGATCCTCGGCACAAGGCCGAGGATGACGTTGAGTGAATGTTCACCCTTCATCACCGACTTCAAGTGGACAGCGACCTGCCCAGAAATTCAACCCGGACAGCATTGGATCATGTCCGGCATAACGGAAGAGAGGTCTTGGGAGGTTGTGAGCACGCTTTACCGGCAGATCGGCCGCCTCCTTTGTTTTCCTCGCCGCAAATCCGGTCTATGACATCATATGCAGGTGATTCCCTTGCCAGATTTCGGGTGCAACGCTTTTACGCCAATGCGATCATACGGATATCCGCTTCCATGACTGTGCGTTTCGTCCGGCCTTTTTCGGTTGCAGCCTATCTTTCCCGCTATCTCGCACTAGTGGCGCTGGCGCTTTTTCTCATCGCCGCCGGTATCCACCGTTTCGGGCCGCTGACGACGCCTGACCTTGTGGGGTTGCTGATGATTGCCGCCGGCATTGCGCTGATGGCGGTGCTTCTGGCGCTGATCGGCCTTGAGCGGCTGTGGACAAGGGGCGCGCGGGGCGGGCTTTCAGCACTTGCCGCTCTTCTTCTATCGGCCCTGCCGCTCGGTGTGGTCGGTTACGGCGCATATCTTTATTGGCAGCAGCCGAAGATCTACGACATCTCGACAGATCTGACCGACGTGCCGGAATGGCTGGTGGTGCCGGTGGCGAACCAGCAATGGCTGGCAAGGCCCGCCATGGTGGCAAAGGAAGACCGGGACGCGCAGGCGATTGCCTATGCCAGCCTCGCCGGCCGCCGTTATGAAGGCGCGATCGACCGCATCTATGCGGCCGCCAAGAAGATGGCCGCCGCCCAGAATATCCGCATCAGCCACACGAGAGGCGTCATCGGCGCGGAGGAAGCGCCCTCCACCGGCATTCCAGAACAGGACAAGACGCCGCCGGCTGAAGAGGGGCCTGTCGAAGACCTGCCCTCTATCGTGCCGGTGCCCACGGCCCGACCGGCCGAGGCACCGCAGCCCACTTTCTTTAACGGCAGCGGTGTGGTGCTGATGCAGGGCGAAACGCGCACGCGCATCTGGGGCCTGCGTTTCGATATTCTCATCCGCCTCAAGGAAGAGGCGGAAACCACCATCGTCGATGTCCGCGTCGCCTCGCGCTACGCCCCGCACGATCTCGGCATGGGAGCTGCTATTGCCGAGGCCTATCTCGATGCGCTGGATGCGGAAATGCAGGGGTTGAACGATAACTGAGGTGTAGTTGACGCTACGCGTCGTCTTGATGGAGGACGAGAGGTCGCCACCTCTTTCTTCTCCCCGCCGGGGAGAAGGTGGCCCGAAGGGTCGGATGAGGGGGTAAGCTCTCCGTTTATCTCGACCCTCGCCCCCTCATCCCGCTGCCGCGACCTTCTCCCCTCGGGGAGAAGAAACAAGCAGCACCCGCTCGCCCACGTCGAAAGATGCGGCAAGAGATGAGGCTGAACGATCCTCGAAAGCTCCCCCACTACGCCGGAAAATACTCACCCGAGAGCGAAGGCGCCCCGTCCGTCCGCACTTCGCCCTTTTCGATCAGGTCTTCGATATGCGCCAGCACGGAAAGTGCGGCCGCCCCATGCAGGCGCTTGTCGGTGCTGGCATAAATCACCTTCACCATATCGGCGATAAACCGGTCGCCGTCGCGGATGCGTTTCAGAACCGCCTTTTCCCGCATGCGGCGGTGGGCGCGAAGCCCGCGCATGAAGGCGGCGGGATCGGTGACCGGGCCGCCATGGCCGGGCAGGAACAGCCGGTCGTCGCGGGTGAGCAGCCGCTCCAGCGAGGCCATGTAATCGCTCATTGCCCCATCCGGCGGTGCGACGATGGTGGTGGCCCAGGCCATGACGTGATCGGCGGAAAAGACGATGCCGCTGCCATCGAGCGCGAAGGCGGCGTGATTGGCGGTGTGGCCCGGCGTATGCAGCGCGGTAAGCGTCCAGCCGTCGCCGGAAAGGCTCTGCCCGTCGCCAAGTGCGATATCCGGCGCAAAAGCCGTATCGGAACTTTCGGCAAAGGGGTTGGTCTCGCCCACATGCAGCGGCCGGGCGGCCCGGTGCGGGCCCTCGGCCACCGTCAGCGCCCCGGTTGCCTCCTTCAGCCGCCGGGCAAGCGGCGAGTGATCGCGATGGGTATGGCTGACGAAGATATGCGTCACCTCGCGGCCTTCGAGCGCCGCCATCAGCGCCCGAAAATGCGCCTCATCCTCCGGACCGGGATCGATGACGGCGACGGAACGGTCGCCGACGATATAGGAATTGGTGCCATGGAAGGTGAAGGCGGAAGGGTTGTTGACGGTGAGGCGCTGGATCAGCGGGGCGACAGCAACCGCCTCGCCATAGGCCGGCTTAAAATCGAGATCGAATGCCGGGTCCGCCATCGAGACCTCCTGAAAAATGCCATGCCAGCTTGAGCCACGGCCTCAACCGCGCCATCGCCAAGCCCTAACATGCCATCTCTGGCACGGCATCCAAAAAGCTTGGATTTTGTGAAAAAATAAGTCGCCGGGTCATTGCCGGGCCGGGCAGGCTTTGCTAATCAGGCGCGGTTCAGGCAGCGGCGTTTCGCCTTCGCTGCCCTGTTGGGGCGTCGCCAAGCGGTAAGGCACCGGTTTTTGGTACCGGCATTCCCAGGTTCGAATCCTGGCGCCCCAGCCAAGCTTCCCTTTTCAAGCCAGAATCGCGGTTTTCCAGCTCTTCCGAGTTAGCTGGGAATCGAATTCGGGGCACTGTCGTACAGGATTGTCTTACACGACTGTCGTACACAGCTGTCTTACAGGAAGGGTACCCAAGTCCTGCTCACCCTCTTAGGAAAGGGTTTAGCATGGCAACGATTCAACATGTCTACAAGCGCGGTTCCGTCTACTGGTGGCGGCGTCGTTTACCACTTGGAACAGGTGTTCATGCTTGGGTGCGGCTCGAAATCAGCCTGCACACCAAGGAACTGGGACGGGCGCGGGTCGTCGCTCCCGAGGTGACGCTTGCCAGCCATCGTCTCCTGCCCAGCCTGAGACACAATATGATATCGCCGGAAGACGCAAAGAAAATCCTCATCCAAGCCGCCAAGCAGCACAGCTTCCATCTGGATGCGATGATGGCCATCGGTTCGGGGGCAGGCGTGGACGCCGCAAACAAGCGGCAAACGGAAATTCGTACCGGTTGGGCGTTTCGCCTGTTCGCAGCCCAGGGGATCAATGCAAGGGTTGGTCCCGACGAAGAGCGTGAAATGCGGGCTGCCGGCCTTGATGATGAAATGGTCCAGGGCGTTTGCGAGACAATCGCATTCCTCAGCACCAACGGCTTCGGCCAGATTGGTCGCCGCCAACTGGAAGCGATCCTCAAGGAACACAACATCGCACCGGCGGAAGCGCACATCCTCCAGGCCGAGCAGCTATGCTTGCGCGGTATGTCGGCGGCGTTGCTCAATACCGAGCGGCGATGGTCCGGTGTCCGCCCTGACGATATTGCCCTCCTGAATGCGGCGCTTATCGGAGATATGGCAGCGGCGGCTGCATCGCATGCTGCGCCGACTCCGGCCATGTCGCAGCAAACGTCGGTAGCGCCATTGGCGAACCGAACAGCGCTGTCGTTTTCGCAACCGGTAGCACCTCCAGCGAAAGTGGTTACGCCGGTTAGTGCAATAGCGGTTGCCGCCTCTCCGGCCGAAACCGAGGATGAGATCGATCTCGACGACGAGGACGAGGCAGAGCTGGAACTGCAAGAGTCGGACAGGGGGCTCGTCGAGATCGTCCGGCAGGCAGCAGAGGAGAAGGTTGCCATCGGGGAGTGGCGATCGGATATGATCAAGCAACAGGTCAGCGTCGCCAGGCTATTTGTCCGCTTCGTTGGGCACGATCAGCCGGCGCGCATGCAACAGACAAACATCTCGGAGTTCCGCAGCATGCTGTTCAAGCTGCCGAAAAACCACGGCAGGTCACCAAAAGATCACATCATCCCGCTCAGTGAGCTTTTGGCCCGCGCCAAGGGCCTGCCGCCCGAGGAGGTTGGCTTGTCGCCCGGGACGATAAACCGCTACATGACGCAGATCAGCAACATCGTCGACATCTGCAAGCACGCCGGGTATCCCTTCGGCAATTTCGAAGGCGTTTCTGGCCTGCGAGCCAAAAGGAGGGGTGACGTCAGAAATGAACGCGGACGCTTTTCCACTGAGGAAATCCGGACGATTTTTTCGCTTCCTGTGTGGGAAGGCGCGGCCAGTTTCGACGAGCGCTTCGCGAGCGGAGAGGAGGTTTTTCATGATGCCGCCTATTGGGTTCCGCTGCTGGCGATCTATATCGGAGCGCGCCGGGAGGAAATGTGCGGCCTGCTCCTGTCGGAGGTTGAAACCGACCAGGGTCTTCCGTGCATCCGCATCGAAAAAAATTCCATGCGCAAGCTCAAGAACGAGCAATCGAAGCGACGTGTACCGGTTCATCCGGAGCTGATCCGACTGGGCTTTCTCCGATATGTTGAAGAGCTTCGCACCCTTGGTCATGAATTGCTGTTTCCTGAATTGAAGGCCGCATGTGCAACGACACCGATGGGCGACGTGTTTGACGACAGCTGGCAAAAAATCCGGGCGGCAGCGCTACCCCGGGCCAAGGAGGAGGGAAAGGTGCTGCACTCCCTCCGGCACTGGTGCAACGACGAAATGAAGCAGGCCGGTACTCAAGCGGAAATCAGGAAGGACATCCTGGGACACAGCAACGAAGGGGTGAACGAGGGTCGCTATACGAACCCAGCACGCCTGCGTGTCATGGCCGATGCTCTGTCAACATTGCCTTTGCCGACCGCGCACCTGAAGGCTCGTCCCATCCATCTGACCGAGTCGGTTCTGACGCATGCGTCCCGTCCGGCTCGAGCCAGGAAATCTGCTACGTGAGAGATTTTGAATCAATCATTAATTGAATTAGTGATTGTGCAATTAAAATACAAACTAAAAAATTTCGCCGCGTTGAATTCATTGAGGAATCCAGCGCAGCGATTGGCGGAAATCTCTTGTATATGGAGAAAAAACGTTAAAATACAGAGTGTTGACAATCGCGGTTGTAACACCTTTCCGAAATCCATGTCACCATTATCTCACGGTCATCGATGAAGACCGGATGAAAACGGAGACAAGAAACGAATGGCGAAATACACCCATAGGAAGAGGCAGGCGATCGCCGAGACCAAGCCGGGGCAGACCCTCAGCCGGGCCCAGAAGGACGAGCTGAAGCGGCTGGGCGATGCCTTTCACTCGCTCGGACGTCGGACGACAGCGCAGGCCTACGAGGTCGGCGGCTACCTCGTGCGCGCAAAGTCCATCCTCCCGGAGAAAGCGCTCGGCGCGTGGATAAAGGCGGTGTGCAAGTTCACGCCGAAGACCGGTCGCAACTACATCGCGGTCCATACCAACCTGATGGACTACAAGGAGCGCCTCGAGGCCGCGGCGGTCGCTCCGACAGTCCTGTTCGTGCTGGCCTACGCCGAGCAGCCGAACGTCGAACGGGTCATCTCGGCAATCGAGGCCGGCGAGGAGCTCACCGTCGCCCAGGTCAAGGCGATGGTCGGTGCGGTGCCTACGAAGAAGGCGAAGAATGAAGCGGTCCTCGACGTTGGCGGAATGGCCGGTCTGCGCAAGATAGCCGAGCTGAAAGTCGAGGAGGACTCGGTGAAGTTCCTCCAGCTGACAACCGGCATCCTGAAACGGGTCGAGAAGGCCATGGAACCGCTGGCGCAAAACCGTGCAGTGTTCAAGGGTCCGTTGCAGGAATTGGTCATGGACGACTGCAAGCACGCGCATGATCTGATCAACAGCATCGCGGCCCCCTTGCAGCCGGCGATGGTTGCGAGCGTCAACTGGCGGCCGGCCAAGCTGACGGAAGGCACGACCTGGCGCAAGGTGCAGGAGCTTCTGTCCGCCATGGGTGGAGCCAACGGCTGGCCGGGCAAGGAAGACTTCGTCCCCTGGCTTCAGGCCGAGGTCATTCCCCTGCTGCGCTTCGTCGTCCACGGTGAAGCCTTGCACGACGACGCTGACGGGGAGGATCGTGCGGATGCCGCCGCTCCGCTCGACGAGGAGGCTGACGACGGGCTGCTCGCATTCGAAGACATGCCCTCCAAGGTACAGGAAACCGTCGAAAATGCCCTGGAGATCGTGGCACCCGAGCGCCGGGACGAGATCAGGAGCCAGATCGTCTTCGATCCCAAGCCCCTGAAACGCCAATACAGGAAGCTGGCAGCTTGAAGATGACGTCCAGGAGCCCCGCCGCCGTGCGGGGCTATTTTTTTGTCCGCTGGCTGCCGCGTGTCCCGTTAACCATACCGGGGCTCTTTGTTCCGGATGCGTTCTGACCGGCTTGCCGGACGCGATTCTCCGGGCTATGTCGACGGGGTCAGCAGAAATTGAATATCTGCAGACACTTAGCGGCCCCCGCCGATGCGCCAACATCGAACGAGGGCCTGACCCGCAACCTTCTCTCGAAAGGCCTTGGGCTATGTCGACCCATATCTGCTTCGCTTCCGAACGGGAAGCTTCTCCGTCTCCTGATCCTGTTGACGACCGCGCTTCGCCGCGGCGCCGGTTGACTTGCTGTGCGATCGCCCACGCCTCTGGGCTGGCGCTCGTCTGATCTCGCTTAACTGATCGTCCCTGACTTCGGACACGGTTTCGTTTGAAGCCAGCCGGCCACCGCATGCGGAAATCATTTCCGCGTCGGACGCCGTGCGCCTGAAGTTGGCCAGCCGGTCGCCACCGTCAGCAGGAGCAATACCATGAAGACCATTCTTTCCGGTGCGCCGGGCACGCCAGCCTATCCGCATGCCGTCGATCTCGACGCCCTCGAACCCCGCTTCGAAGTCCTCATCGACGAGCTTTCGTCGCAGCCCTTCTCCGCCGCCGCCCTTTCCACGGCGCTTGCCGGCGGTGTCTCTGACGCCGCCGCGATCCTGCGCGCCATTCCTATCCAGGAGGGGAGGCTGCTCGAGCGTGGCATTGGGATCATTGCCGACTTGAACCCGCACCTTGTGGTGCTGACGCAAAATCTGCGGCTTCCGGTCACCAAGACGGCGCTCGAACTGGTCGAGAAAAACGATCCGAAGCACTTTCGATCCCTGACCCTCGATGCGGATACCGGCGGACGCAAAACGTATACGCCAGACCTGATCGTCGTGAACCGGAAGACGAAGCTTGCGCACGTCATCGACGTCAAGCGCAGCCTCGGCTCATACGAAGTCTCACGCATCAACGAGCTGAAGAGCCGCATGCTGGCGGCGGCGCTCGTCGTTCCCGATCTCCTCTACCGCGATCATCATCGGCTGGTGGCCGAAGAAGTTCGCGTCGTCATCCTGAATGCGGAAAACCAGCGCTCCGACATCGCCGGCGGCGTCTGGCCACTGAGCGATCTCGATCATCTCGTCGAGGTCGGCGGGGCGGGGAAGGCGATCGGCATGTTACGCGAACGCTTCCATGGTCGGATCGACGAGAACTGGAAGCTGGCTCGAAATTCCATTGCCGGGCCTGAGGAGCCGGGTCGCCGAGGTGCCTCGGCGGACATTGCAGATGCGAACGGACACGAGACTTGCGACGCGGGCTCGATCACCGAGGTCCATCAGCCAGCCGGTCGTGGCCAAATCCGTGTCGGCTTCGCCCGCATCCCACGGGCCGGCACGGGCTGACCGGCCCGCCGACCTTCCTTTCCGCTTTCTGTTCCATTCGTTCGCGCCGAACCATGCTGTTCGGCGACAGGAGACGTCTGTCATGAGCCGACACCCTTCCAACGTGATCCCTTTCCCCAACAACCCTGCGCTTCAGGTGCCTTCGACGCCGAAGCCATCCAGCCGGCTGAAGCGACTGGCGAAGTTGCAAGAAACCACAAGCCAGAGTTCGACTTCCAGGTCACAAGCAATTCCTCAGGCCATGGCCAAGTGCGCGGCAACGCCTGATGCCTTGCCCGATCCGGCGATCGTCGCGCAGGTCGTGATCGGCTTCGCCCGACGCAAGGGCATCGCGATGGACAGCATTCCGAAAATCTTCCGCGAGCAACTTCTTGCGCTGTGTGCGGCCGGCGATCCGACGACGCTGATGTTGCGCGACTGGCTCGAGGGCAATCGCAAGATGCTCACCATCGATGGGATGCCCGGACCTTGTGGGGCGCATGGAACGAGGGAGGGCGCGTGATGGAAACCCTGACCGATCGCATCACGCGTTACCTCCTTGCCCGCATCCGCCGACTGGCCATCCTCGATCTCTACGAGCGCGCCGCTGTCGTTGGCTTGCTGGAGGCGGACTTCATCGTCGAAGGCGATGAGACGTCCGGCACGGTCTGGCGTGTCCCGGAACAGTCCTTGCGCCTACTCGATGCTGAGCCGGTCAAGGCGCGTGCCGAACTCGAGCGGCTTCTCGGGAAAGCGCCATACAAGACGACAACCCTCGACGTGCTGATGCAGGACCTTCCCGGAGAGCCGCCGCGTGACAAGGCTCGCTCTGTCGGGAAGACCAAGAGCAACCATGAAACCCGTGCGGCCGCCGGCCCACTGAAGTCGACTTCGGGCGCGGCTCAGGAGAAGACGCCATCGACGTGCCGCGAATTCCTGGCACTGCTTCGGGAACATATTGCTCCACCTGTTGTCGCCCACGTCGCTGTCGCCCTGCTGGTTGCCCGTGCCGTTGGTTCAAGCGTTCCCGACCTGTCAGCATTGTCGGCCGTCATCAGGCATCCAGGAGCCTTTGTGCTGATCAAAGCGCCGGTTGGCCGTTTCGAACGCCGCTTCGGTCTCATGCTCGAAGATGGCTTGATCCTGCCGTACTGGACGAAGCTCGAAGACGTCCATCGCAGCAGCCCGCTCTCGGACGGATACGGTGATCGCCGCCGCGGAAAGCCCCGCAAGACGATCAAGACACTTGCCGGGACAGATGTGCCGAAGGCGGTCGAGCGGTCGTTGAGCCGATTCCTTGTCGATGTCCTGCTCGAGCGGTCAGCGCCCGTGGTTCTTGCCGATGAGACAAAGACCGCGCTTCCGCCCTTTGCGTCGATGACGGCCGATCTCGTTCTTGAGAGCGGTGGTCTCGATCATGAACTGATCGCGGAACTCCTGCAGACGTGTTGCGGCATCGCGCCGAAGCACTCGCTGCGGCAGATGGAGAAGATGGCGCTTGATCTTGAAGGGCTTTCGATCGATGCGCTGGCGTTGGCAATTCGTCCCGGGCGCGGTCTCGAACACATCCTGTCGATCCTCGAAGTCCTCGGCGAACGGGCGCGATCCGCCGACAAGTCGGGCGATGACGACGACGACGGCCGCGTCTCCGGGCGCGGCAGTGATCGGTCGGGGCGGCCAAAGGTCAAGAGCCGCTTCCTGATCAACGACGGTGAAGACCCACCAAAATCCATGGATGGCATCGATGTCGTTCAACCGGAGAAGCCAGCGGAGTCGTCCGGGAAGGAGAGCAGTGGCAGCGCATCCGTTGATCCGGCCAATCCGGAACACAGCCGGCTGCGTCAGCTTCGGGTCGAGACGCTCTCGGGTTATGGCGAGGCTCGGGATTGGGCGCTCGACCTCAAGACAGACCTGCAGCTCTGGCGCGACGGTGGGTTGGCCTGGAATGAAATGAGCACCAAGCTGATGCTGTCCGGGCCGCCCGGCACCGGCAAGACGACCTATGCCCGCGCGCTCTGCAATACATTGCAGGTTCCACTGCTTGTGACATCCGTGGCGTCCTGGCTTGAACCCGGCTATCTCGGTGATGTCCTGAAGCGCATGTCCAGAGCCTTTGAGCTGGCGCGGGAAAATGCGCCCGTGATCCTGTTCGTGGATGAGATCGACAATATCGGCAGCCGGTCTTCAGGTCGACGGGAGCAGCATGATGACTACTGGCGCTCGCTGATCAACCGGCTGCTTGAGCTTCTCGATGGGACTTCGAAGACCGACGGCGTGATCGTCGTTGCGGCGACGAACCTCCCCGGAAAGATCGATCCGGCCCTGCTGCGGTCGGGGCGATTGGAAAAGCATGTCGCCATCCCCCTACCGGATACGGAGGTGCTGGCCGGCATCCTCGCTCATCATCTCGGTGACGATCTGGCGGGTGTGTTGGCGTCTGCGCCGTCGGGCAGCTCCAGAACGATCAAGGCCGAACGGCAACGGCAAGTGCTTATCGAACGCGATGCGGATGTCATCAACGAATCCAATCCAGGAGTTTCCCGCGATGCGTGAAGCAAATCAGTCAGTCACATCAAACCAGCATGCCGATCTTCGACGGCTCGCCTTGCTGGCGTCCGGCAGCACCGGAGCCGACATTGAGCGACTTGTTCGTGACATCAGACGAAAGACCAGAAGGCAGCAGCGGTCCCTGACTTGGGGCGATCTCGAGCATGCCCTGCTCGCCGGCCAGCTGAAACTCTCGGACGATGTGCGGTGGCGCACCGCCATTCATGAAGCCGGTCATGCCATCGCCTTCTGTGACATGGGGATCGCAGAGGTCATTACCGCAAGCATCGGGATGGGAGGAATGGGGCAGGTGGTCAGCCGTCAAGGTCAACATCTCCCGCAGACGCAGGACTGGCTGATGCGCAGCGTGGCCTGCATGCTGGCCGGGCGGACGGCAGAGGTGCTGATCTTTGGTGACACGGTGGCCGGGGCAGGTGGATACGATGATAGCGATCTCGCCAGGGCCACCGAACATGCGGTCGCCGCCGAGACCCGGCTCGGGTTCTCCAATCATCAGCCGTTGCTCTATCGGTCTGCGGCGGGAAGCATCAATGACCTCAGTCTCGACCGGCATCTGGCCGACCGGGTCAACAGTCGCCTTATGGAAGCCGAAGCGATGGCCCGCAGTCTGCTGGAAAACAGGCGGGACGCGCTGGTCGCCATCGCAACGCGGTTGAAGGACGTCGGGGTCATGACGGGCGAGGAGATCACGCGTCTGCTCATCGCGTCCCCCGGTCCACCTACCTGACGAAACCCGGCGGGGAGCTCTGAAACCGCGATTCCTGCCGGCGCCACCCCGATTCCGAGTTCCCGATTGCCGATTCCGAAGTCGCGGAAATCGATTCCGATCTACGGAAGTTCGATTCCCGCTCCGGTACAGGCACCGTTGGGACGAGTTCGGGTGACCTGCCATCGGCTGCCGTCGGAGGTGGCGTAGGCTGCAAGAGGACGATGACGAGGTGTGTCGGAGTGACCCTCGATGCCTCACCACAATCCAGCCGCAGAGCTGGTTGGACAGGCCTCAGGGTACGTTGTCGAGAGTTGTGATGCTGTCCGCCTCCGGAAGGCGGCATCTCAACGTGGCGGCAATGCACTTCACGCCGGATCAAGTCTTCTGCAAATCGATTCGCATCAGATCAAAGCACCATGCCTTGGTCTACGTTCCGGGCAACTCGTAACACATCATCTCAATTTACCCTTCCGCGATTCCTGATCCAATTTTCTCGTTGCCAAACTCCCTATCGGCGATTCCGACAAGCCGCATTTGCAGGCTGAAGGCCGTCCCGCTGGCGATTGGAGACGCACCTGCCCTCCCAGTCCGAAATGTCAACACAGGTAGCCCCGCTTGTTCCTTGCGTGGCCGGCACCGAGGCTGAGGCTCCACAACAAGGAGACAGGCAATGCCCCGGAAATCGAAGAAACAACGCAGTGCAGAACAGGTCGCCCGGCAGCAGCGGGTGAGGGATGCGGCCAAGGCCCGACGTCGGCCGTCTCGTGACGATCTGGCGAGGGTGCTGCTCTGGAAAATGATCACCGCCGCTCAGAGACGGAAAGATGCGCAACTTGCTCTGGACAAGCTGTCCGAAGCCATCGTTGGCGAGCTGGAACGCCAGGGCTTCGATGTCCGCGAAAGCGAGGATGTCTTTGAAGACCTGGCCGATCGGTACTCGGATGGCCTTTTTCCGTTCCGGCCTAAATGGCATCTCAAGCCTCGACCTATGGTCTCTCAACCATGATGTTGATGGCGGGGGTGCGGCGGTGTTAGCTCACACTTCCTCTGAAGGCTTGCAGTATCATTCCGCAAACGGCGTTCCACTATTTCCCAACGTCTTCCCCCCATTACTCCTGATCACGGCGTTTGCATAAGAATCGCGGGAGGAGGCCGATCAAACGTGAAGCAGGTCCTCCAGGAACTCTGAACCTGGCGTGACCGCCGAGACGAAGAGATGGTCCCGCGCGCGGGTTGCGGCGACGTAGAGCAATTGTCGCTCTGTCGCCACGACCTCGTCCAGCTCGAACTCGTCGGCGACCTCATCGATCCGCGTCGCCAGCGGCAGGACCCCCTCATCGCATGCGACGATCAGGACTGCACGGAATTCCAATCCTTTTGCGAGATGCATCGTACCGATGAGCACTGCCTCTTCCGTGCCCCGCCTGACAAGCGATGAAACTGTCTCGACGGCTGCCAGTTCGGCCACCTTCGATGCACGAGCGATCTGATCGTTTGATCGACAGAAGATGCCGATCTCGTTGGCTCGTATTCCCTGTTCCAGGAGGTTGCGAAGGAATTGCGCCGCCGCCGTAGCCTCCTCATCCATTGTAGGTGCAACGACGATAACCGGCTCGACGCCATCGAAGACAGATACAGTTCCCTTGCGTTGATCTTCCTCGCCGTCGACGTCGCGGACACTTTCGGGAAGCAGCCTGTCCGCCATCCTTCTAATCTGATGCGAGGTGCGATAGTTGACCTTGAGCGTGAACGACCGCCCACGCACTTCAATACCCAGCCCCTTCCAGGAAAACGGCTGCTGGAAGATGCGCTGGCCGATATCCCCGGCGAAGAAAAACGAGTCCGGTCGGTTGGGCACTATGGCGTTCAAGAACCGCAGTTCGGCGACGCCGAGGTCCTGGGCTTCATCGACGACTACATGCGTATAGGGCCTGTCTGCGCGGTCCCGGAAGTGGTCGGTAACCACAGTGAACAGGTCGGCAGCGGTCAACAGCGCCTTTGCACGCAATTGCCTGCGTACCTCCGCAAACACTGTCCAGAGTTCATCGCGCTGTTTCGCGCCAAGTCGATTCTTACGCCCCATCCGCGGCACAGTTGCATAAGTTTCGGCGCTATCGATTTGCCAGGCGTCGATGACGTGCTCCCATTCGGAATTCAGGAACTGCGGCGTGTATTTCGTTGTGCTGCCCGCATTCGCCGCGTCGGTGATAAGTGCCCTCAGTTTCTCCCGACCGATCAGATAGGCCTTTCGACCCGTCATGAGCGCGAACAGGTCAGCAGCCGCTTGTTCGAAGGACGATATGGTCACCCTGTCGGCGAGAGAGGGGGTGTCGGCAAGGAGCACGCCAAGCTTGCGCTTCAGCGCGGCGGCAAGCGGCTCCGAGAAGGTCGTCAAGAGCACCTTCGCCTGAGGCTCGTTGCGGAGAATGCGAGCGACGCGGTGCAAGGCGACCACCGTCTTTCCGGTGCCGGCCGAGCCGACCACGCGCACCGGTCCGGAGAAGTCTCGATCCACCAACGCCTTCTGCGATGGATGAAGGAAGACTGCCCATTTCTCGAATGGCTGGTCGAGCGCCGCCGCCAGCTCCTCATGCCCTTCCAGAATACGAAACCGCCGTTGAGCGTCGGGATGGCTATAAGGATCGGAGGTAGCCGGCGGAGTCGGCTTACTCAGGACACCCGTTGCCGCATATTCCAGCAAAGCCTCGGCTGCTTCCTGGGGTAGATGATTGGCAAGCGTGAAGAATTTGTCTTCGCTTGCACCGAGGACATCTTTGATCCAGTCCTCGGGGACCCCGATCGACAATGCGTCGTCGGTTGACAGTTTTGAAAACAGCGGCAAAGCAGAAGCCGATGGCGTTGACTGAACGAGGAACGGCAACTCTGGCTGTCGCGCCGGCGCCGGCTGGATCACGATCTCTTCAACCCGTTCACGCACTTCGACGATCTGAAGTGCACCTGTGCGCGGATGGGTCTCGATTCTCCGTCGTTCTGCCCACTTGTAGGCGTCGTCGTGGTGGTCGACGTAGGCGAGCATGACGCTGTCGCCGGTCTTGTGGATGATAATCCGGAGATCGCGATTGACCCGCACCGACCAGAAGTTCGGGTCCTTGGACGCATCGATCCTGTGGAACTGCAGGCCTGGCCGGTTCGGATCGGTCTGCAGATCGAACGCCGTCAGCTTCACCTGCTTCTGTTCGTCATTGGTGAGCTTAGTGAGCGAGGTCGTAAAGCTGTCGGCGAGAATCGTGGGCATTACACAATCCCCGCTTCAGCGATAAACGGCGACCTCGCCATGACCTTGTCGTCTATGCGGCCACTGAGCGTCATTACCAGCTTGGACTTAGCTCGTGTCATCGCCACGTAGAACAGCCGTCTTTCCTGTTCCTTCTGGTTTTCCGTCTCGGCATGCACCGACGGCCAAATGCCGTCGTTGACATCCAGCATGATAACCGTGTCGAATTCCTTTCCTTTTGCCCGCAGCGCCGTCATGAGGTGAATTGGTCGGGACCACATGTCACCGACAGATCGAGCATTCTGTTGCGCTTCGTCATCGTCGATCGGCACCTGGGCAGTCTGCCGCTTGGCCTCTTCCAGGTCCTCGATGAATCGCTCCAAATCGTCTCCGTATCGGGAGGCAAAACGGCTCAGGTAAAAGAATGGTGGATCGGCAAAGAAAATGTCCTCGTTGCTCTTTCCGTAATCCTTCTCCATGCCGCTGAGTTGACTTACGGCATCCAAGATTTCGGAAACGGTTTCGCCTCGTAGTATAGGGCGAATGGCGGACGCAAAGGACTGCGCCATTGCACGACCGTCTTTTTGCTTTTTGAGTTCGCCTGCATAGGAGCCAAGTAAATCTAGTGCTTCGTCATATGTCCTCGGAGCCGATCTATTCAGATGTGCCTCAAGCTGGCCCTTATCGTTCTTGCTGAGCGGATAACGTTTTACGACGTCACAAAGCGTCAGCACATCCTCAACAATTTTTCTGGGTCGCGGGCGACCGCGCGCGTCGGCGCAAATGCTGAGTACGTCGATAAGACTATCAAAGGCCTTGCTTAGGAACACTTGAAGGTCCTCAGCTGCACAAAAGGGAATATTCTGAGAAGCTAAGAGTATCTGATACGGAATTAACTGTGCCCGTTTTCTGGAAATTAGGGCAAGACGCCCTTGTGGTGGCTTTTTGCCCGACGAAAGGTCTTTGCGAAACTCTTCGATCGTGCTCACGACCTCGTCAATCGCTTCATGGAACGTGGGTTTGGGACGGACTTCAATGGTAGCCGTGGCTGTCTGAACAGCCTGTACGTTCTTTGGAACGCGATTCTTGTTTATTTTTATCAGCCTTTGTGAGTGATCGACGATGTTTGCGGGGCAACGATAGTTTTTCTCCAGAATGAAGGTCTCAAACTTCTTTGAGAGGTATTTCTCCGGGTTGACAATATATTTGAATGTAGCGCCTCTCCATTCGAATATTGCCTGATCGTCATCTCCCACAATAACGAGGCTGGCGTCATTAATGGCTGTAATCGCTTTGATCATATTCAGGTCTAGCGGGTTTACGTCCTGAAATTCATCAACGAGAATATTTGTATATCTTGCTCCGCCCAGAGGTTTTTTGCCCGCCTCGATCTGCTTTAGAAGATCGAGCCAGGCAACATACTTCTGGTCCTCCAGCGTGAAAAGTGATTGGCTGAACAGGTGGTCGCAGGCCTTGGACCAGAATTTGAGCAACTCCTTGAGGGTCTTCTCTTCATTCCCATCGATGTCCACCCCCAGGCTCTTCAGATCGCGAAGCGCCGTTTCGAGAATTATGAACAGCCCTTGGTCCTTCAGCCGATCGACGTGCTGCCATTGAATTTCGGCTTTTTCTCTATGGTTGAAACCCAGCGACTTCAGCAGGTCCATGAGATTCATCACGACCTTGCCAGCGGCGAACTTCTGATGATCAATCATACCTTTGATCAGCTTATTGTTCTGCCAAACCGGCTGCAATGCGTTCTGTACGCAGAAGGAGCGATCGGCTTCGGACGTGTGGAGTTTTGCGCTATGATGGTTTTGACGGACCCGGCGATATCCCCAGGCATTGAGGGTGGCGACTTCAACAGAGGAGCGAATTCCGGCAAACTCCGAATTTTCGCCGAGACGCTTGCGCAACTCGTCCCTGGCCGCACGCGTGAATGTCACGATCAGAAAGCGGGCGCTGCCCTTCTTGCGATCGTAAATCGATTTGCATCGCCACAGCAATGAATGAGTCTTCCCGCTTCCGGCTGGGGCGAGCAGCCTTATGTCCTCTGCCCAAGACTCACAGAACTGTTTCTGATAGACATCCAGCATTGCATCCCCCCGGAGCTAAGCGTCATTTCGCTTCACTGTTCCTCACACCCCAAACACCTTCAACACCTCGTCCCCGAAGTGGTTGATCACTTTCACCGCGATCCGCCCCGTGCTCGGCCGCGCGAACGGCCGCGAGGTATCGGCGTAGAGCGACTCCCAGGCTTCCGGGTCGATCTCTGTCCTCAGCGCCGTCTTCAGCGACTTGTAGGGATCGTTCGCGCCGAGGAAGTAGGCGTGGCGGACGAAGAAGCTCTCCTCGTCGTATTCGGTGTCGATGAACCAGGCGGCGATGCCCTTAATGTCATCAGAGCGGATTTCGCCGGTCGAGGGGTCGAAGACATCGACGCCGTGGACCTTCACCTTGATCTCACCACCGGGCGCATCGAGGATTTCGACATCCGGCTCGCCGAAGACGACGAAGAGGTTGCCCTTGCCGGTGTTCTTCAGGTCCTCGGCCATGTGCAGGTCGGGGTTCATGCGTGCCTTCAGGATGGCGAGTGGGCCGAGGCGGTTGAGGTCGGTCGCCTGGGCGTCGAAATTGAAGGCGCAGGCGATCAGCACGTCGAAGCGGGCGTCGGAAGCCTCGCGGGCGGCGGCGGTAATCTGGCTGCGGGTCAGCGTGCCGAATTCCGGGCCGATCAGGATCGCCGCGCGTTTCTCGATAGAGCCGCCATCGGCATAGCGGCCCTCGGCGGCGATATAGTTACCCGGCCAGGGCTCGATGGAGTTGAAGTGGATCGTATCACGCTTCTCCTGCTGATGGACGCCGGCACTTCTCAGATGCGCCAGCACCATCTCCCCGAAATCGGCCTCCGGCATGTTGGCGGGGGTGGATGCGCGCGAGGTGATTGCGCCGGCTGCGCCAAGCTCCGCGCCCAGTGTATCCTCGCGGGCGGCGACGACACGATGCGGTGACAGGCTCTCGACGGTGAAAGGCCCGGCAACGCGCACCTTGGTCTTGTCCTCATAGGGACGGTCATAGAGCGGTTCGACATCGGCGGCGCGGGCGATCGAGGCGTCGATTTCCTTCTGGCGGGCAATGCGCCCCTCCCACCAGCCGGCATGGAGTTTGCGCACCGCGTCGGTCACGAGATGCACCTTGGCCCCCCCGTCCTTGCTGTCGAGCCAAGCGTCGAGATCGCGGGGAATTTCCCATTCCTCGAAGGTGGTGGACAGCGCCTCGTTGAGCTGGCGACGCAGCGGCTCGAGTACGTCCTGCCACTTATCCCAGATCACGTCGATTTGTGAGTTGTCAGCGATGGATTTGAGAGTAATGCGCGGAGCCCGCTCATAGACGAAACCCTGACGAATGTCGCCAGTCGCCCTGGCGTCGGGGAGAATCTTACCCGAAACTTCCCGTTCTTTTGCGTGCCCCTCAGGAGTGTCTGAAAGAAAATAGTACGGATACTGGGCGCACATCAGCCTTGTGCGGGCGAGTGCTAGTGCCACCCGGGAGGTATCGATTGTGATCCAGCGCCGTCCCCATTGCTCAGCGACTGCTGCTGTCGTTCCCGAACCACACGTGGGGTCTAGCACAAGATCGCCCGGGTCCGTGCTCATTAGTATGCAGCGTTGCACGACCTTTTCTGAGGTTTGCACAACATAAGACATGTCTACCTCGCCGCGGGTGTCGGTCCACAAGTTTACGACTGGCGAGTATGCGAAATCCAACAGGTAGCGTTTGAGAATTCTTTGGCCGACCTGGGGGAGCAACCGACGGGCACGAGCAATACGGTTCAAACCGCTTTGTGTGAACTTGAAATGATATCGTGGAGCACATGGAATAGTCAGTGGCCCCGCCTCAGAAACGTATGAGAAGAACTTGGGGGCGTTTGGTGATTCCCCGGCTGAAAAAAGGCTGTAGGTGGCGAACAGCCGGTCGCCATCGGGAAGTGTGCGGTAGTCCTCGATCTCAGACGCAATCGCGGGCCGGAATGCTCCAGACGCCGTCTCAACCCGTTTGTATTCGGCCGCGCCTTCCTCTCCCGGCTGCTTCTTTGTGTAAAGCTGACGGTATTTTGAGAGCTTTACGTCCTTTGCATACCAGATGATGTAATCATTTGTTCTTCCTAGATGAGCAGCACCCTGTCCTGCCGTTTTTTGAACTGATATCTCCGAGATGAAATTCTTGTCACCGAAAACCTCGTCCAGCAGCGCTCTTACCCGGTGAACATTCTCATCACTTATCTGCACGAAGATCGAACCGCTTTCTGTCAGCAATTCCCGCGCCACCATCAGCCGGTCGCGCAGATAGGTTAGATAGGAGTGGATGCCGTCCTTCCAGGTGTCGCGGAAGGCCTTCACCTGTTCCGGCTCACGGGAAACGTCCTCCTTCTTGCCGTCCTTCACGTCCCGGCTCATGGTCGAGACCTGCCAGTTCGAATTGAACTTGATGCCATAGGGCGGGTCGAAATAGATGCACTGCACTTTGCCGCGCATCTCCTCGCGCTCGGCGAGGCTCGCCATCACCTGCAGCGAGTCGCCGAGGATCATGCGGTTCTGCCAATGCTTGGTGTGCTGGTAGAATTCCGCCCGCGCCTCCGGATCGGCAATGCCATTGAAATCGGCGAACAGATCGGGCGCGTCCGACTTCTCCTCGCGCGCCCTGTTCGTCCGGCGCTTGAGATCGTCGATGATCGCCTTGGGATGCACCTTTTCCTGGATGTAGAGCGGCGGCGCGTTGACCACGAGATCGGACCAGTCCTGCCGGTCCTTGCCGCGCCAGACGAGCTGGGCGTCGCCGATCTCGATCTCGCCGGTCTCGGCGAGCTTCTTCATCTGCGCCTCAGTGATCCTGATCTTCGCGCCGTTCCAGATGATCTGCGGATCGCGGTCCATGTCCCGATCCCGCACTTCGCCCTCAGCCAGCGGCCGGTCGCGCGGAATGCGCATCTCACGGGAACTCTCGCCCAGTATCTCCACCTGCTGCTCATAGAGCGACGCCATCTCGGCCGTCGGATTGTTCAGCCTCACCGCCTTGTCGTGTGTGAGGGTGGAGACGTCTTTTTCGCGCGGGGTCTTGGCCATCAGCGGCTTCCTATCATGTGTCTTTCAATCGGCGCGAAGGCCAAGTTCGACGGGGTTTAATCCCCGACGTATGCGTGCTCGGTCGTTGCCTCGGATGCAATAGGTTCGGGAATTTCGAGATCGCCACGTAGCGCAGACAGCAGTTCATTTCCTGCCTTTGCCAGGCGCTCAGCCCGGGAAACTATCCACGCTGGCAGCTCACCTATATCGGTTGTCGCAAGCGAGGGCTCGATGTATTGCTGCGCGAGCTTTTCATCGTCGATGCTGTATTTCGCGACGTAGTTCATCGGATTATTCTTGGAAATTCGGATGTTCGTCTTGGGGCCTATCAACGCAATGTTTGCCAAGGCGTTGACCAGGGATTCAGGATGGCTGTTGCCGACAAACCCGCGAGGAAAAATGTGATGAAACTGCGGCGTAAAACCAGCCACAAGCTCGTCCGAATCGAAACCGATTCTCATGTACGGTTTGTCCCAATCGACGGCTCCTGACTTGTGGATCAGCAGATAAAGCAGGAGGCGACCAAATCGGCTGTCGGAGTAGTCGCGCATGAAATCCTCCGACGTCAGCATCGGTAGGTAGCGAATTCTCGCCAGCAGGCGCTCGAGTGCATCCTTGACGTTCGACGAGTCCGCGATCTCCTTCAGGTCTTCTTCCATCGAGCTCGTAGATGACGTCGAGTAACGTCCGAAACGCGACGCTTGCAGGAACCAGTAGAAGACCTGATTGAAAGGGGCTTCGGGATAGCGATCCAGCAACGCAGTCAGCGGGACCAAAGCGTTATCCGAAGGAAGGAGAGCATTGCCCGAGATGCCACGTTCGCGCAGATGCTTGACTGTCAACGCCCACGCCTTCTTCGTTCGGTCCCACGTAGGCAGTATGTGCGCCTCGTTCCAGAAGTCCGTGTCGATATCCTTGTATCGGATGCGTTTCCGCCCAATGCCGGTGAGGGTGCGGAACACCAGGTTGGGAGTCACGTCAAAGCCGGACTCGGCTAGGCTTTCGATATAGGGAAGGTAATGTTGACGAACCCAGCCGGGCGTTCGCGCTGCTACAACACCGAGATAGATGTCGGCCTCGGTGACTCGGGTACCGCGGCTGTTGAGGCGAGCAAATATTTCGACAACGTCTTCGAGTTCGTTGTCTACCGTGATCAGAACGACTTCCTTGTCACGAGTTTTTCGCAGCCGATCCAGCCTTGTATAGACCTCGGTGACGTCCATGCCATCACACAATCCGTCCAGTTTTACTTGCTTGGCGAGGTCCAGAAGTTTCTTTTGATCGGCCTCGTTCTCGACATCGAGGTTCAGAATATCTCGGATGGGTATGTAGCGCTTGGTCGTGACTTTTCGGGTTGCTGCATTGGCAACAACGAAGAACGGTGGCGTCTTTGCATGGACGTCAAACCTGATGTCATACTTGCGAACCAGATCGTCCCACGGCTTTCCTGAATGCCACCAGTATGGCTTGCGGCCACTCAGGATACACAATGCCGTGGTACGCTGCTGCCCGTCGACCACCCACTGCTTTGGGCCCTGCGAGTCCACGGCCCCCTGGGTTTCTACTCCCGCGCCGCTGTCCCAAATGAGCAACGTTCCGACTGGATAGTTGAGCCACAGAGACTCAGCCAAGTCCCTTACTTGGGTAGGCTTCCAGACAAATCCGCGCTGGAACTCAGGAATGCTCCACTCATGACCAACAGACCGTTTTACAATGTCTTTAACTTTCGCCGATGTGTAAGCCATAATTCCCCTGCGCTCTTCCGACCCTAGTCCCTAGTATTTTTGCGTTTCGTGCTTCAAGAAACTTCGCGCATAGTTGCCGATCGCTCATTGAGGAAGTTGTCGATCAATTTCCCGTAGTCTTCCTCCATCGCAAAAGCGTTTCGGAATTCAGCAAACGCCCAACGACCATAGGCTTTGAGATTGTTGACGCCGGGGACCCAGAGGTTCGTCATGGTCTCGGCCTTGATTTGCTCGTCGAGACCGCGGAAGCCTTTGACCTCCACGATCAGGTTCAGCGGATCATCCGGCCCTCGGCCATCATCAACCTGTATGATGAAGTCCGGCAGGTAGCGGCGCGGCACGCTGCCGGAGCGATAGGGCACTTCGAAACCGAGCGCCTGATTCTTGACGTAGGAGATCGTGGCCGGATGCGCTTCCACGACTCGGGCAAACTCCGCCTCCCAATCGCTGTCGCAAACGACATAATTTACGTGACTGAGGCGGGTCTCCCAAAGCGTCTGCTTGGTCGTGATGAAGGATACTTGGTCGGTGTAGCCATGCGGATTGTAGGGATCGAGCATCGCCTTCGCGACACTCTCCCCATCTTCGCCGGCGCTGCGGACGATGGCTTGGTAGATGAGCTCGGATGCTTTCTCCGCCAGCTCGGCATAGGTCAGCATGCCCGCCCTGGTGCCGCCAGTGAGCTTCAGGCAAGTGGCAATCCAGCGCCGGGTAATGGGCTGGAGCTGATTATAGAGGTAATAGGGAACGTCCTGATCCGGCTCACGGAAATACATCTCGATGAGCTTCTTGGTGAGATGCGTCGCGACGGTGTTCGGCCGCATGTCATCGAGCGCATCCGGAGAAATGTCATGGCCTTCGCCGACCAGCCCTTCGAGACGGACCGTACAGGGGCCGACCAATTCTGGCGTCAGGTCGAGGACTGAGTCCGCCGAGAAATTGGCGGAAAAGCTCTCGGAGGGGAGCTCGGCGCGATAACCGGCAACGCACGGAAAGCGGATGGAAAGGTCGTTGCGCTCTTTCAGCGCATGGACACGTGTGGTCGGCTTCGGTGGTGTTCGTGTGACCTCCTGGGGTTCGGTGGCGAAGTCGAAGGGAATGCCGAGGATGTCGGCGTATTCCGTGTTGAACAGCCCCCTGTCGTTCAGCTCATAGGACTGGCGGCGCAGGCCTCGACCAATCACCTGCTCGCAGAGGAGCTGCGTTCCGAATGCGCGAACGCCAAGGATGTGGGTGACCGTGTTGGCATCCCAGCCCTCGGTCAGCATCGAGACGGAGACGACGCAACGCACCTGCTCCCCGAGCTTGCCCTTCTGCCCGACGGTGTTCATCACTTCGCGCAGTAGTTCGGAATCCGATAGCTTGTCCGCCGCCGCGGCACCCTCGCGCTCCTTGATCTCCCTGCGGAACTGTTCGATTTCCGCCTCGGCCATATCGCGGAATTTGGAATCCAGCGCCTCGCCGGATTCGAGCTGCTGGGAATCGATCAGCAGTGTGTTCATGCGCGGCAGCCGATTGCCGTTGCGGTCATCGTAGTTCCGGAAGAGTTCCAGATGCCCGTAATGCTTTGTCTGGCGCTCACCTTCAACTTCCCGTTCCCAGCCGGAAATCCATTCGAATATGAGCTTCGAACTGGCAGTGTTGTTGCAGACGACGATGAACACCGGCGGGACGCCGATGCCGACCTTTTGCCAGGCCTCGAACTCCTTCTCGTAGTGGGAGTAGAGCGAGTAGAGCGCGGTCTGCAGTTCGGCAGGTATGCTCAACGGATCAAGATCGCCGGATTTGCCCGCCCCCTTCTTCGGCATCTTCTTTCCGATGTGATCCCAAAGATTGCGGAACACGGGGGTGACGGCATTGACGGCATTGTCCGACACCGGCACGCGGGGCAGCTTGACGATGCCGCACTCGATAGCATCGACGAGCGAAAAGTCGGAAACCACCCAGGGGAAGAGTGTACCTTCCTCGTATCCCGATCCACGCAAGAAGAACGGTGTCGCCGAGAGATCATAGACCGCGCGAACGCCGACTTTCCGCTTCAAAGCCTCGATGCCGGAAATCCAAAGCCGTGCAGCTTCATTGTTTTCCTTGGCTTCGTCCTTTTCCTCGCCCTTCAGTTCATCTTCTTCGTGGCTTCCCGGACGTTCGCGATAGCAATGGTGCGCCTCGTCGTTGATGACGACGACGTTCTTCATCTGCAGGAGATCGCCGCAGGCCCGCTGAAGCATCTGTCCCTCGGTCTCGAGTTCCTCGATTGCTTCTCCTTTCCAGCCCTTCATCAGGCGGAGACCTACTGCGTTCAGCTCGTGAGCCTTGCGCCGCTGAAAGACGTGATAGTTGACGATTTCGATCTTCGCCTTGTTCAGGTCGGGCATCATGTCCTGTGGGACAAGTTCCCGAGAGCGATAGTAGCTATTGCCGTCAGAAGGTTTCAGTACGCGCAGTCGGTCCTTGATGGTGATGCCGGGCGCAACGATGAGGAAACCTCTCGAGAACAAACTGGAGTTCGGCTGCCGAGCGGCATTGATTGCTTGCCAGGCAATGAGCATGGCCATGACGGTTGTCTTGCCGGCGCCGGTGGCCAATTTCAGCGCAAGACGAAAGATTTCTGGGTTGGCATCTCGGTTTGCTTCTTCGAGATGGCGGAAGATGTGAGCGTACTGCTTGTTCTTGCGCGCCACCTCGGCAAGCCAGATCGCAGTTTCAACGGCCTCCACCTGGCAATAGAAGGGGCGGGGGCCGGAGAAGTTGTCGCTTCGCCAATATTGGAGCAATCGCTGGGTAACGGGCGTGACGCCCCAGTCGTTGGGATTGGGAATTGAGCGCCATGACGCGATGTGGCCGCGAATTTCGTTGATGATCGGCGTAGGGTTGTAGTGGCTGCTGCCGTCCTTGGTCTGGTCGAGATCAAGCGTAGCCTGCTTTTTTGCATCTGCTTTGATCTTGCGGCTCTTCGGAACGGGGGCCACGTATTTCGACCGGCGCCGGCCTTCGATGGGCGGTTGATTGAGCGGCTCGCCACTTTCGGACAGCGCATGATGGCGCTTGGGAACTTCGTATGGCGAATTAAGAATTGGCTCGGCGTAAAATGGCTTGGTCATGCAATCTGTCCCAGAATCGGCATCGCCATTCAATCGCCTCCGCGAGGGTGATGCAACTCCTACGATGCGGATTACTGTGTTTGGCAAAGAATTGCACACGGAAATTATTTCCGCATTGTAGCCCGATAACCGTCTGTTGGATGCGTCTTTGTCCTTGTTATTTTGGCACCAGGATAAGATTGTCCGTACTTAACAACTGCTCTCCATTCCACCGATACGCGCAGGGCCTTTCTATGTAGTCGAGGCAGAGGGCATTGTGTGCAGCAAGTTCAGGCTGACTGAGCATTTTGTAGTGCCCGAAGAACACAGGTTTTTCCTGCGCGCCATAAAAGTTGATCCCGCCACTTTCGATCACAGGCGTATCCGGAAGGTCGTCTGAACGAGGCACGGACAGCGCAGAGCTTCGCCACGTGCGATCGCCTGCCTGCCACCATTTCAGCCGGACCGCGGTGCGGGTATGTCCTTTTATGTCCGTGAAAGAATGGCCGTGCGGCAGCTCGGCCTCTGGCCCCTTTAGACTGGATAGGACCGCGTCCGCGAATGGACTGGCATCCGTCTCGAACGCCAACTCCTGCAAATCATCTCGCTTCAAACGCGCATCGCCGGTTCGGCGTCGAATAGTGTCGATGTGACGATCGTCCCAGTATGCGTGGACAAGTCTGATCCCGGGCAGGTCCATAAACAGTGGTAGCGTCATGAACCAATCGAGCACTTCTTGCGTCTGAGGTGCGCCTATTGGAAATTCTTTCAGAAACGTTTCGTGCTGTGCGGTATTCTTTAGGGTGTGAGCCCGCATGAACCCGTCGCTAGTGCGCTCCGAATTTTCGCCGTGCTCATGATAGAGTAGCGCGTTGAGTTCGTGATTGCCCATGATCGCTATCGCGTGACCGTGCCGTTGCATTGCGCGCACGAGAGAGATCACCACGGAGTTTTGGTCCCCTCCATCAATGAAGTCCCCGAGAAAGGCGACAATTCGGCCCTCAGGATGTGCCCAGCATGAAGCTGATTCCCGATAGCCGAGGTAAGTGAGAGTTTTAGTTAGGCGATCCAGATCAGCGTGAATGTCGGGAATGACGTCGATATGTGAATGGTTTTGTAGCAAACGAACACCCTCGCTAGCTAGGTATGACGCCTTGGCATCATCTATGCAGTTCATCGGCGTAAATAGCTTGGTCATGCAATTGGTCCCAGAATCGGTATCGCCGATACAATCGGCCCAACGAGGGCAATGCAACTCCTGTGATGCTCATTGCTGTGTTTCGCGAAGAACTGCACACGGAAATCATTTCCGTATTGCAACAGAATCCAGGACGCCAAAGATTTGCTGCGCGAGCGTCCCGGATGGGCATCTCCGGTCTCACACACTTCCGAACGGGGATTCGCCGCTCTTTCGCAAGTTGTGGAAAATAAATCACATCGCAGTTCAATTTTGTGGAGTTTCGGGCAAACCGCCTGGGTGTACTTGATTGCACGGCCGTGCCTCTAATAGTTTCCAATCCGTTACCGCTCATGGGTAGTGGTTGGGGATGGGATTAAGTGGTTCAGGAAATTGGAAGTTTCGTCGTTGCCTCGATTCTTGACGCGGCGAATTATCTTGTAAAGGACGCGGCTGCTCCGGGTATCGTCGCTCTGGGAATTGTCGTTCTTCTGGTGATTTTTACTGCCGCTTTCTTTCGGGAAGTCTTTCAGCGCCGGAAAGCAGTTCAATGGCTCAAGCGCGAAATTCAGAACAGTCCTACGGGGGCTGACTTCAGCCGTGACATTGACGTTGTGTCCGCCTCAATCAAGGAAAGCAGCACAAACAAGTACCGCCGGCAACTGGCGGCGGCGTGGGACAAGTACAAGGAGACGCTTGTACCTCACGAAGAAGACGGCAAGGTCGTGCTTCGCAATGCCGTCCGACCGTCCATGTTTCTCAATCCAGAGGACTTGGGTTTTGGGGTTGGCTTTTGGCGCATCGTACCCGGGCTCTTTGTTTCGGTTGGCCTTTTTCTGACGTTCCTGGGGTTGATCGCCGCTCTCTCTACGATGGCGCAAGGAGCAGAGATCGATAGCGGTGTCATGCGACAGCTGCTTTCTGTGGCCTCGGCGAAGTTTATTATGTCGTTGACGGGGCTTTTCTGCTCAATCGTCTTCACGATCCTTCTTAGAAGCATCTACGGGCGACTGGAGCAGTCGATCCATGAACTATGTGCCGCCATTGAGCAGCGTCTCACCTATATCAGTCTGGAGGCCCTTGCCACAGAACAGCTGAAGGCAACCCGGGAACAGCGGGAGCATTTCCGATTGATTGGGATGGAGTTGGTCGCGGAGATTGGCCGTCCATTGAGAGAGGAGCTCCCGGCGGCAATCCAGAGTTCGATCGCCGGTGCAATGGCACCGATCGTAGAGCGAGTGGGCAAACTCGGCGCAGAGGGCGTGGGAGATATGGTGTCCGGAATTTCGGACAAGCTTACCGATTCAATCGGTATTGCGCTAACTGAGGCTAGCCAGAAAATCTCGGATGCAGGTGAAAGGCTTGGGTTGCTTGCTGACCGTCTCGATCAAAGCTCGGGGCGGATAGGCTCGGAGATGGAAGGCGTTACGGAGCGTGTCGCCCAAGCTGTGGAAGACCTCCGTGCGGCTATCACGAACACGGCCGAGGTAACCGGGGGGACGTTTAACGAAGGTGCCGAGAAGCTCCTTGCGGTCATGAACCGTACGCTTGAGGGCATTCGCGATAATACGGGCGAAGGTGCGCGCGCCATGTCGGCAGCGGCTGAGGACATGCGCCAGGCGGCCGAATCCTTCAAGCAGGAGATCGAGTCCGCAGCGCGAACAGGAACAGAAGCTGCGCAGGAACGCATGAAACTTGCAGGTCAGCAGGTGAGCTCGGCTATCGGCGTTGCCGGCAAGGACGTTGCAGAGGTGTTCAGCCGCACCAGCGCGGAGATTGCTCGGGTCGCGGAAGAGGTTTCCGAGAAAGCCGGCGCCGGCTTGCTCGCTCCGCTGGCTGAAATAGGCAACAGGTTCGAAGGTCTGGTCAAGCAGCTCAATGACGGCACGTCAGACATGCGGCGCATGGCCGATGGAGTGAAGGCTGGTGCCGATGCTTCGGAAAAGGCTGCGGGTACCTTTAACGGGGCGGCAAGCTCACTCGTGGCTGCTGTCACTCCCGTGAAAGCCGTCGTGGATCGCATGGAAGGTTCGATCCGGCAACTTACTGACAGCACGCAACACGCGGCGAGCACCGTATCGAGGTCTTCGGAGGCTACCGCCGAGTCCGCAGCCTCTGCTCTTGCCGCTGCGAAGGAAATCCTCCAGGCGGAAGCGAAATCCATCGAGAACGCGCTGGGCGGTGTCTCTGTGATGCTGGAACGTCTGAAGGGGCAGGGCGACCGCCTCGATGAAATGGATGGAAAGCTCGGCCAGGCTTTCGATCTCTACACGGAAAATGTGGAGAAGTCCGTCCAGGGCATGTTCGGTCACGTGCGGGATCTGCAGGAAAGGCTAAATCCTGCGCTCGACACCATGCGTGAAATCGTTGAACAGGCCGAGCAATTCGCTCCGCAGTCGCGGAGAGCCTGATGCGCGGCGGTTTCCGGACGCGTTACAAAGAGGAAGAGGAGGAGAGCGCATTTGTGTCCATGACGGACATGACTGTCAGCTTCCTCTTCATCATCATCCTTTTGCTAGCTTACTTCGCCCAGCAATATAGCGAAAAGGACACCGTACCCAGGCCCATACATGAGGAGGTCATTAAAGAAAGGAATGTCGCGCAACAGGAGATAGTCCGACTGCAGGCAATCGTCGCTGTTCATGAGAAGACGATCGCTAACCTCAAGGAGGAGATTAACAGGAAGCAGGTGGAGATCGAGCGGTTACAGGCTGAGATCGCGAAGCTGCAGGCCGAGATCAAAGAGCTAAGAGAGGCGCTTGAAAAGCTTCGGAAAGTTGACCCACTGGAAGCCTACCTGGCCACGTCGGCGATCGAGAGACGACGAATTCTCGAAACTCTACGCGATCAGCTGAAGATTGATTTTCCTGATCTCGAGGTGGTTATCAGTGAAGAAACCGACGCTTTGCGCTTTCAGGGCGACGGCCTATTTGCAACCGGATCATCCACGTTGCGCCCCGACCGGAGGGCAATCGTGGAAACTGTCGCAACGAGGCTATCGCAGATTTTGCCCTGCTATACGATTGGCCCGCGTTCGAAGTGGACGGCCGAATGTAATCCAGGCAATGCGATTATTGAAGCTTTGCAGATTGAAGGACATACCGACTCAACCGGGGATTTTACGGCCAACCTGGCCCTGTCCACTAATCGCGCAAACAGCACTTTTTCTACAATTCTCGGCAAATCCGGTGAGCTAGTCGATTTTCTGAACTTCCGACATCAACCCGTGTTGTCCGTCGCCGGATACGGCCAAATGCGTCCGGTTAAGGACAACTCGACGAAGGAGGGACGAGATACGAACCGCCGCGTCGACCTGCGAATCATCATGTACACGCCTAGCCAGTCGGCGGAAATCGACCGCATTCGTCAGGCGTTGAGTCAAGACAGCTCCGGGGGTATCGCGAATTGACCCTCAGCAAGAGCCTCTCCCAGACCCGTCAGTTCGTCAGGCCCGCCTTGCCGGCTTTGAACTCACTTGCATCCAGAACAGAGCGAATTCTATCCCGTTGGCCGGACGTCGTCGCCAATCCCCCCGAGAAAGACCGTGAAAAACTCGTGGCCATTGTTCGGGACAAACTGGAGAATAATAGCTGGGAGGACACGAAGCTCTCGCTGATTACAAGCGCTGGCAGGGCGTTGTTCGACGAGGATCGTCGCACTAGACCTGATTTGGCGGAGATGCGAGATTTTTATTACGGCGAGACCCGCGCCTCGACACGGGCGGGGTTTCTCGGCGGAATGTTCTCCATCTACATGGACAGCTTTGATGCCAACGCGGAACATACGTGGCAATTGGCCGGTGCATTGTCGGCAGCGACAAGGCGTCTCGGAGCTCGCTGGCGTATGATGCTCGATGCCATCCCCGAGATGCTCTCGCCCGATGCAGTGGCCGATGCCGTCGCGCGACAGATGGTGCTGATGGACCATCTGTGGATCGGCCTGCAGAAGCTTGGTATTCGCAGCCCTCACGCACCTGGTCTGATGAATGCCGTCCACCTGGCCTATGTGAAGCAGATCGAGCCGCATCTCGATCAGCGTGTGGAGATGGAGCGGCTGATCGAGTGGCTGAAGCCGGAGGGCAGGGAGGCGAAGACGACCGGCGCCGGCGAAGCGATCTCGGCTCTGCTTGGACACTGGGTCAAGCATTCTCCGAAGCCCGATGACCTACGCTACCTGACAGAGAACATCATCGGCATTTACGGTGATCCTCGTGTCCAGCGTGGCGGCGTTTGGTCAGCAGTACCGGAAGACAGGATGGCGGTTATCCTGCGCTGGCTGACGGGCGAGAATATCCGGTTCTTCCTTGATGTCGTCTCTGAGGTGGAAGACAGCCACATGTGGGAGCCTCGCAGGAGATTTTGGCTCGGCCTGCATGATCGTGGCCGTATCGATGCAGCCTGGGTTGCTTTCAGCGATTCCGCCGCGAAAGAGGCAAGGCGACGCGGGGCGGGAGGTAAGGGGACGTTGAGATTTGGCGTTCAAACGGCAGGCTACGGTCGCGCGAATACATCACTGCTTATACTGAAGATCGGCAGGAAGATCGTCGTTGAGGGCTCTCACAGCTATAAGGTCCACATTTTCGACGAGTCCAACCAGCGTGCGCCTGCGCTCTACCAGTGGCGATATGACTGTGAAGCCATCAGGTTCATACCCGGCTCCAATGCGAAATCGCACAACGGCGATTGGCAGAGTTGGGTCTTGGAACACATCTAGGTGAAAAAATGAACTTGGAAGCTTCTTTCTCTCCAGATACAATCACTCTGTCCGCAAAGAACGAGCGCGCGGGTCTACTGCACCGGTTGGTGCGCCGTAGTGTCAAATCTGATCTTCAGAACCTGAGTCCCGACGAACGTTCACTGGCCTTTGCTATTGCCGATCTACGGGCGGCAGCGGACACGCTCGGCGAACAGCTTTCGATCGATTCTGATCGCATCGTCCTGTCCCATCGCATCGCTGCGTCCGTCACCGGTGAAACGGGCGCAGTACTCGGTCTGCCGCCTTTGGTAGAGATGACGCTGAAGACCGATGCGGAGGGAATTGTCGGTTCGTCAGGTTTCCGTCTTAGGTACGAATGGTCGCGCAATGGCCAACGGCAAATGCCACGTCGAACTGGAGCCATTCTGGAAACCGCAAACGGTTTGCGACGAATTCCTATGTGGATGATGGACGCCATCGCCATCGCCGACGCCTACCGGCCGGATGGAAACGACGCCGCCGATTGGGAGGCGCTAGGACGTTTCCGCAAGGCACTTGATCCTGGTGCTGTCAGCGGAGCCTCGGACGAGGCGTCGCGTATCTCGATGACAGATTTTCTGAGCGGTCTGGAGGTGCGTCTCGTCGACCGCTTCTCACTCTCGCCAAAGGGGGAGACGGACTTCGACGTGGTGCCGTTCTCTGGTGATACCTTGGAGGTGCATGGTAGCGCTTCTGAAGCCGCCGAGGTTTCCGAGTCCATGAGCGAGGTACAGGGACTAGACCTGCAGCGATTTCAGACATTGGTAAGAGGAAGAGGGGCGCTGCCCGCCTATCGATTATCTCCTGGTCGTTATGTGGTGGTAGAACAGTCAGCGTCACCGGCCCTTGCCGTGATGGCTGAAATGCAGAAGGCAGCACCCGAGGAGCGGCGCGCCTTCATCCGTAATCCCTTGCCACGAGTAACGGAAGCAATGGAGGCGCAGCTCCGTTCTTCCGGGCAATTGGATGGTTTGTCGCCCCAGGCCGAGCAGGAAGCCATAGAGGCAGCGGTTGGTCCCGTACTTGTTGAAACCCGAGAATTTTCCGAACGGGTTACTGGCGTCGTCAAGTATGAAAAGCCGGGTCTCGGCGAGTTCGAGGATAGCGGGACAAGCTGGCTGCCGGAGGACTTCAGCGCGCGCCTGATCGATATCCTCGACAGGCAGGATACTGCCGAGCTGCAGACCCTGCGCGAGCGCGTCCAGGAAGCAATTGAGGCTGGAAGGCCGACCGTCGATTTCGAGGATTTGGAGGTCCCCGCTCGACCGGAAATGCTGCAGCTCATCGACGAGCGGATGGTGTCGGGAGACGCTGACGACGGTGGCGAGGATGAGGCAAAACCAGAAAAGGTGGGCCCATTCGTTCTCGATACCGAAGTGAACTACGACGATCTCAAATGGCTCGCTAAGCTCAGGCCGCGCATGTCCGAGTTGCCGGACACCCTACCCGAGGGCATTCGAACGCCGTTGAAAGGGCATCAGAAGGAGAGTTTCATCTGGCAGGTTGGCGCGTGGCGGGCCGGATTGCCGGGCGTCCTCAATGCCGACGAGCAGGGCCTCGGCAAAACTCTCCAAACCATCTCTTTCCTGGCCTGGCTCAAGGAAGTGATCGCTCGTCCTCAAGCCCAGAGCCGGGGGCCTGTTCTCGTTGTTGCGCCAACATCCCTTCTCGAAAATTGGGAGCAGGAAGTCGCCCGACACATGCACGAGCCTGGGCTGGGTCATCTGATCCGCCTCTATGGGTCGAGTATCGGTGGACGCAAGCTGACGGGAGCGAAGGGAAAGGACACGGACGATGGGGAGGCCAAGCTTGACTTGGGCGCGCTGCATGAAGCCGTGGCAGAGGGGCGGGCGCATCGCTACTGGCTTCTCACCACTTATACGACGCTGACGAACTATCAGCATTCGCTGGCTCGCATACCCTTTTCCGCCGTTGTCTTTGACGAAATCCAGGCCTTGAAAAACCCTGTCAGCCTCCGTGCAGTTGCTGCCCGTTCGATCAATGCTGATTTTCGAATTGGCCTCACCGGTACACCCATCGAGAATGCGACTGTTGACCTCTGGGCAATCATGGACCAGCTGGCACCGGGATCGCTCGACAGCCTCAAAGATTTCCGTCAACGCTATGCGAAGCCAGAGGAAGACAACATGGCCGAGCTGCACGGCAGGGTTTTTCTGCCCCGTGGCGGCACGCCGCCGCTTGCTGTCCGCCGCCTGAAGGAAACGGTCGCAACCGATCTGCCCGCCAAATCCCGTCGTATTCACCCCCGCCTGATGCCGGATGTTCAGGCCTTGGCATATGACGATGCCCGACTGAAGCTTGCGCGAGGCGGCATGGGCGCGCAGCTCAAAATGCTTCATCACATTCGCAGCGTTTCCGTCCACCCGGCGCTGGAAATCAAAGCAAGTAATGATGAGTTCGTCGTATCGTCTGCGCGGCTACAGGCTGCCATGGATATCCTGAATCGCATCAAAGCGAATGGCGAACGTGCCCTTGTCTTCATCGAGCACCGGCAGATGCAGTATCGCTTCATCGAGTTGGTTCGCAGTGAACTAGGTCTGCCGCGCGTCGATCTCATCAACGGTGACACTCCCATTCCTCAACGTCAGGCAATTGTGAACCGGTTCCAGCGCCATCTGGATGACGACCAGGGGTTTGACCTGCTGGTTCTCGGTCCAAAGGCAGCGGGCACCGGGCTGACGCTAACGGCGGCGACCCACGTCATCCACTTATCTCGATGGTGGAATCCGGCAGTTGAGGAACAGTGCAACGATCGCGTACACCGGATTGGCCAGACGCGGCCTGTTACAGTGCATTTGCCCATGGCCATTCACGAAGGCTATCGGGAGCAGTCTTTTGACTGCCTCCTCCAGAGCTTGATGATGCGCAAGCGTCGCCTCGCCAGTTCGGCGCTTTGGCCCATGGGGGACGTCGATGACGACGTTGCTGGCCTTCAGAAGGGCATGGCGTCCGAGCGGTTAGGCATGGAGGCTGACCCTCTTGGCAAGACCATGGCGGCCATGTTTGCTCGCGACGAGCTGGAGTTGCCGCCGCGAGAAGCTGACGGTTCCTACCCCATCCATTGATACAGAATGGCAGATTTTCATGAATGACATTTGGGTGAGCAAAGGGCTGGTCATCGACGCGCCTTGGATCAGTTTGATCTTGAGTGGCCAGAAAGATTGGGAGATGCGCTCCACCGGTACAAGCCACCGCGGATGGTTTGGCTTGATCTGGAAAGGGATGGGGAGCGTCTATGGCGTCGCACGATTGGCCGGCGCCGGCGGTCCTATGAGCCCGCAGGAAATGATCGAGGCTTTTGAACACCACCGTATTCCAGAAGAGATGATCCGTTCGGGTGCGGTTGCCAAATGGAAGAGGCCCTGGTTTCTGGCTGATGTTGTGAGGCTTCCCTCGCCAGTGAGTTACAAGCATCCGAACGGTGCCGTGACCTGGGTCGCGTTAAGCGAAAGCGTAAGCTTGGCCATTAGGGATCAGATTGCAGCGCTAGCTGACCCGCTCCCGGAGCCGGCGCCGGTGATGAACCTGGAAGCAAATGGCACGCCCCCGGACCCTGTGTGGCGTCAAATCGGCGAAAGCGTTCTTACCCAAGGCAACATCGATCACAATCACATTTATCTACGTGAATTTTTTGATCGATTTCCAAAGGGGGCCGTGGGTGGTTCGAACAAATCAGAGAGGGCCTCTCGTGAGATATCGATCGTGTGGGATGGCGGTCCGTTGGTTGTCACCGATCTGGATGGATCGAAGAAGTTTTTCCGAGCGAGGGGCTGGATAGGATCGTTCTTCCGCCATAACGCTGCTAGGCCCGGGGATCATGTACTGGTCGAAGAAGGCGCGCCCTATCAGTACAGGGTTCGCATCCGAAGGTGAATCAGCCGAAGGCTGTGTTTGATTGTGGTAATGGTCTCGGCGTTCACTCGGCAGATTCGCTTCTCACAACCCTTCCAATGCGGGAAAGACGGCTCGCGATTTCATCAACAGACATCTCTCCTGACGCTGCCATTGGAGTGGCATCTGGCCTCGGTTTCCCAGGTTGCCGGGTCTTGCCATGCGGTTCGTTGTCTGTGGGTGCTGCCGGCTTGTCATTGAACATTAGGCCCAACAAGAAATAGACGAGACGGGGCGTCCATTTTGAGCCTGACGCTGTCTTGTAGCCTTGTGCGTTGAGGCGAACGGCCACATCTCTCGGCTTTCTCGTCCCTTCTTTGGCGTACGTCCTTACGACTGGCTCCAGCTTGCCGAATAAATCAGCAAGTTCGACCTTCTTGTTATTGAAATGCACCATCTCCGCCTTGGTCATGTCATACTTCGAACCGTTAGCGCTGTTCGGCTTTTGTTTCTTCCGGATCAGTTGCGGTTGGTTCGACCTATTAGCTGGCTGGGAGACTGGGCGCGGTATGGTCGCGGGCCGCTCTACCACTGACCGTGCCGGCGCAGGAGTAACCCATGTGCCAGCGGTGAACACCACAGGCAGCAAAGTCGCGCGCTCGACAAACGAGATTCGATCGCCATTGACACTGATAAACTCGCCGACCTCGAACAGCGGCATTTCCGAGTGGCAGGTGAACCTGAATGTTTCATTCGTCTCGGAGTCCAGGAACTCGCCCTCAACTTTATTTTCGTGGCCCCGTCGGTCGACCGCTAGAACGACAACAAGTGTCCACTCGCCTTCGTACCGCCGGCCGAACGTCCGGAACTTGGAGAGGCCCGCGGCACTGGACGCGCTGAGTAATTCCTTTACTTCCCCTTTGTTGCGGCGCGTTGGCCGGTTTACTGGTCCGGTGGCCAACGAGACCGATGCGCGGGGGTTATCTGTGCATGGGTGTTTTGGCCAAGGGGGGCCGAGATCATCGAAATAGACGCGGCTCCCCGCGGCGTTCGCGTAGAAGAAAACTGGTGCATTGCAGCAAGGGCAACGCGCGTTGGGGTTTACGTAGCATCCGGAAACCGAATTAGCTCCCCGCTGCTTCAGAAGAAGGCGCGCATCGCGCTCGCGAAAGCTCTGCGTGTAGTCCGCGAGCGCCGCTCTTGACCGACCGAAATTCACACACCAGCCGCAGGTGCAATCGCTATAGTGATTGTGGCCCGTCACGCTCGTCTTTCCACCTTCCGTTAGATGATAGATTTGCAATGTAACCAAAGATGGCGCACAGGTAGCAGCGTGTCCAGATAGGACGCGGCATGCGGAAATTATTTCCCCAAGGCCGGGGTTGCGTTTGTCGTCGAGGCAAGTGGTGTCGGTATCCAGATCGCGGACGTGTCGTCTCCAAATGGGATCGCGCGTCCCTGAAGCGCGCAGATGGCAACCCAACAGCAGACGATTGCATCCAGCATGTCTTCAAAGGCCTTTAGCTCCACCGCACTCGCCTTCGGCTCGATCGGCGGCAACATTCGCCCAACACCGGAGATGTTGGCTTCGAGCAGACTAACAATTTCGTACCATTGAAAGAGAAGATTTTCTCGCCGTTGTTGGGCATTGATGCTCGGCCAATATTTCCGAACCTTCTGCGCCTTGTAGGGCAACCGCTCTACGGCACAAGCGAGCTCAACCAAGGCGGGGTGAGGATAAACCTCAATCAGAGCTCGTGGAAAAATTGCCTCTGTGGCCAAGGCGTAGCCCTCACCTTCGGCCTGCGCGCGCAATGTGTCGCTGATGATGCCCGGGCGAATGTCACTCGGTGAGTGCGTGCTACATTTCCGACCACCATAGGCTCGTGATACCGCATCATCCGACCGGCGCCGGCCGACAATCGGAGAATTTGACAGGGGCATGTCTATGGCGACGATGTCGATCGGCGCTGCAGCCAATTTCCTCCCAGCTTGGAGAAGTGCCCTGACATCCGGTGTTCTTCCGAGAGGCTTGGGTTCGCAAACAAGACTTTCATCAGCCAAAGCCTGAAAGCGTTGATACGACGGAGCTACTGCTCGAAGCTGCCATTCATCGCCAATTAGGACGGCGAGCGCGACGCCACTCGGTTGTGTCAAAGTCCACGCAGCGTCTATGCCGATGACAGCTGCACGAGCGCCGCCGGTCGCTGCATCCCATTCTTGGCTCATCATTCCTCTTATGGGGCCTGGATGCTGCGAATATACTGATAGATGATTGTTAATCATTCCAAACAAATATTCGCCGATTCTGATTGATGTGCTGTAATTTATCCCGAACTGAAGGGAACCTATTCAGGTTGGTGTATTGCATTTCCTGAAGAGATTGGGCCAGGGGCGTGCTAAAGTACAGTCGGCGTGTTGCTGAGAAGCGGTTTTCAAGTGTTTATGTGCCCGTTACCGGGGACCAGTGCATTTATTGCGGCATGCCAAGCGACGGCAGAGTTGACCACCAGCCGCCTGTCTATGTTCTTCACCGCTTCGCCAAAGGTGGGCTCGTCACCAAACGAGAGATACGGAACCAATTTGGCCAGTGTAAGCTGGTTCCTTGTTGCACCATTTGCAATATGGGGCTCGGTGCGTTCCATGGCTCAGCTGACATTGAGCGTAGACGAGAGATTGTGAACTGGTTTCTCCCCGATGAGCGTTATCCCGAAGATAACCTGATCTTGGGTCTAGGACACAAACTCTTGGAGCAAAGACTACGCGGGAACCGCGGCGTCGAGGTCTACGAGTTTCCCGGCGTTGGACGTTCCATCTACCTAAGTGCTTTGCTTGGCTTGATCAACGGCGAATACGATAGCCCTGAAGCCTTCCCCCCTTGGCTGCGGCAGTCCCAGTCTGAACTCGCAGGTTGGCTTCGTGGAGCGCCGAAACGCAAGAGCCGGTATTTTTTGGATATGGCCAACCTTGCGAGCTACGACCTACTTCCTCACGCGCGCAGCGATCCTCGCGGCCAGTTCGACGATTCTCAAGACGATCTTTTCGGCAATAGCGCTTCGGATTTAGAATAGAGGTGAGGGACACCTGTTGACGGCAATAGCACTGACGAATGCAAGAACCAGGGCCGCTTCCCGCCAAGGGTGGCTTTGTTACTATTGCGGGCTGCCGATGTGGGAACGCGATCCCCAATTGTTCGTCCGGCGGTACGGAGTGTCGCGAAAGGAGGCGCAACGCTTTCGCTGCACAGCGGAGCACCTTGTTGCGCGCCACCAAGGGGGAAATAATGGTCAGGCAAACATTGTCGCCGCCTGCCAGTTTTGCAATCGAGCTCGACATCGAAGAAGGGAACCCTTGTCATCCTCCGATCATATCGCCCACGTTCGCAAACGCCTCACGCGAGGGAAGTGGCTGCCACATCATCTGTATGCGCTATTTTACACGGCTAGCCGGGCGACGTAGATTGAGTGTGTCTCAGAAGGAATGCGAAGGGCGACAATCGAGTCTACGCGGAAATAATTTCCGCACCCTTCCATATTCGCCCGGACTGCCGCTCCGGAATGTCGTACAAGAGTGTCGTACAAGCATATTAGGTGATCAGGATTTGTTAACCTTCTCAAAGACTTGAAAAAGGGCAATTTCCTTAGCTGGGAATCCTGGCGCCCCAGCCAAAACTCTCATTTCGCGGGCAACCGGCTTCGCCTCGGAACTATCGACGCCGAGCGTGGAAAATTAGCTCAAGCGCAGCTTCGACGTCGTTAGGGCCACGCACCTTAAAACGTGTATTTCCTCGATCATCTTTGATCTCCAACTTCGATACACGAGAAAAGTGGTCAACTGTGCCGCGAACGGTAACAGATAGTTCCTCCGCACGGGGCTGCACAATAACGTACCAGAAGTTATCCGGGGTTTCGCTGAAGTTACGGGATTGACCACGCTTCAGTTCTCCTGGATAGCGTTTCCGAACGCCTTCGAGCAATTGCGCGGCAGCTCTCTGCATTGGATCGGGCAACTTGCTTTGGACCAACTGCAGAAACTCGCGATCGCCTGTAGGCATTGATATCGAGTATCCATCCATAGGCTTCTCGATTTCGCGGCGTACTAAAGAAACTTCGGCGGTCGATAACAGAACGATAGTCTCCTGCTGCGTCCCCACATTCAATGCAGAGGCGTCGCCGATATCGAACTCTAATGTGCCTGCTGCGGGTTCGTACTTTCCTTCGCGAAGTAACAAAATGCTGCGCTCGCCCATAGCGCTAGGGGGATTGCCCAGCAACCTCACCTGATGAGGCGGCATATCTAGCCGCCATATGCCCTCTGCCAGCTTTTGCACGCCGGTCGCCGTCATTTTTAGTGACATATGTTTCCTCCAGATATATATCTATCTGTACAGATAAATCTACAGATAGTCAAATCAGATAAGCTGAAGGTGTGATTCTGGTGCGGTTGCCTGATGACAATCACTTATAAACAGGTTCAGTATTTTGGACGGCGATAGAAGATGACGGTGCGGGCGCAGAAGTCATCTCCAATAAAAACGCCGCGCATCCAGAGACACGCGGCGTCCAAACTCAAAAATCGCAGCCAAGCCTTAAAGCGCGATATCCGGCACCTTCTTCACCGGTGCACCCGCAGGTGCCGCACCGGCACCCTTCAGCGCCTCAAGGTCGATCTGCGGCGGGGTCGGCAGTTGCAGGTGTTCGGCGGTGTAGGCCCATTCCTGCTGTACCTTTTCCGGGTCGTCATTGAGCTTGGTGCCGTAGCTCGGCACGATCTGGCGGATCTTGGCCTGCCATTCCGGCGTCGCCACCTTGTCCTTGAAGACCTTTTCCAAAACGCTGAGCATGATCGGCGCGGCCGTGGAAGCACCCGGCGAAGCGCCGAGCAGGCCGGCGATGCTGCCGTCCTGTGCGGCGACGACTTCGGTGCCGAGCCGCAGCACGCCGCCCTTTTCTTCGTCGCGCTTGATGATCTGCACGCGCTGGCCGGCCTGCCACAGGCGCCATTCGCCTTGCTTGGCATTGGGGAAATATTCCTTCAGCGCAGCAAAACGGTCGTCATCCGACATCATCAGCTGGCCGGCGAGATATTCCACCAGCGGATATTCATCGATGCCCACCCGTACCATCGGCCAGGCATTGCTTGTTGTGACGGAGGAGACGAGATCGAAATAGGAGCCTTCCTTCAGGAACTTGGTGGAGAAGGTGGCGAAAGGTCCAAACAGGATGACGCGCTTGCCGCCCAGCACACGCGTATCGAGATGCGGAACCGACATCGGCGGGGAGCCGACCGAGGCCTTGCCATAGGCCTTGGCCAGATGCTGCATCGTCACGTCAGGGTTCTCGTTGATGAGGAACGAACCGCCCACCGGGAAGCCGGCATAATCGTCCGCTTCCGGGATGCCGGACATCTGCAACAGATGCAGCGCGCCGCCGCCGGCGCCGATGAACACGAATTTCGCATCCACCACCTGTTCGGCATCGGTCTTGGTGTTGGTATAGGTCACGCGCCAGCTGCCATCGGCATTGCGCTGAATGTCGGAAACCTCGCTGTTGACCTGAAGGTCGAAATTCTGGTCGCCCTGCAGATGCGACACGAATTGCCGGGTGATTTCGCCGAATTCCATGTCGGTGCCGAGCGGCGACCAGGTCGCGCCGATCTTTTGGGAAGGATCGCGGCCTTCCATCATCAGCGGCACCCATTTTTTGATCTGCTCGGGGTCGCTGGAATATTCCATGCCGGCGAAAAGCGGGCTGGTTTTGAGCGCCTGATAGCGCTTTTCCAGATAGGCGACGTTTTCATCACCCCAGACGAAGCTCATATGCGGCGTGTGGTTGATGAAGGAGCGCGGGTTCTTCAAAACACCGTTCTTCACCTGCCAAGCCCAGAACTGCCGGGAAATCTGGAAGGATTCGTTGATGTTGATCGCCTGGGCGATCTTGATGTTGCCGTTGTCGTCTTCCGGCGTGTAGTTGAGTTCCGCCAGCGCGGAATGTCCGGTGCCGGCATTGTTCCAGCCGTTGGAGCTTTCAAGCGCCACGCCATCCAGCCGCTCCAGCATCTGCATCGACCAGGTTGGCTCGAGTTCGCGCAGCCATACACCGAGCGTCGCGCTCATGATGCCGCCGCCGATCAAAAGCACGTCGACCTTCTTGGCGGTCGTGCTGGCGAGAAGTGGAGAGGAGGGCAGCGCCGCTGCGGCAATCCCGGCAAGCGCGCCACCCAGAACCTGACGGCGGTTCATTGGAAGCGCGCCGGGGGGAAATGCTTGGGAAAGGGAGGTGTCCTGGGAAAGATCAGTGAGCTGGGATTTGTCTTGATCGATGGGAGTCACGGCCATACCTGATTCTTGTTTTGTGTTAAAAACACTCCTCCCGTCCGCCCCGTTATAGCAAAGCGCAAAGCGGCACAACCCGGACTCTTTCACTCCAGTTCAAGCGTTTTTGCAGCTGGCTTGTCGGGATATATGGCCGCAAGAGCGCTTTTTCCGGTCTTGCGGATTGTCAGTTTTATGAATGCGAAGATCAGGCAGGGCTTTCAAACGGTTGAAAGTGCTCTGTGGGCCGAATATTGCGCAACGGCCCACAATCCCGTGCTTGCATGGCGCAATGGAACGGGCCTTGTGATTTTAGGCGAGAGTTTTTTCAGGAAAATGACAATAATCCCGAAAAAGTGAAAAGGCCCGCCGTTTCGGGCGGGCCTCGTTCGTCCGGTTTCCGGGGCGAATCTTAGTTCGCGGCGAGGAATTCCGCGCAGTAGCTGGGGCCGTTGACGCCGGGGCGGTCGGAGACCGTGCGCACCGAGGTGATCGTATAATTGCTGGAAACGACCAGCTGCACCGTGCAGGAGAGCGAGGCGGTGCGGGCGGGCGAAATCTGGCGACCCTTCTTGCCGTCCTTGCCTTCTTCGAACCTGGCCGGAATGGTGGCCTTCTTGTAACCGCCGCGCCAGTTATAGACGGTGGAGCTGCCGGATTCCGTGTCGCTCAGCGGTGGGCCGAATTTTGCGAAGAAAATGCCTGCCGACTGACCGACCCACCGTGTTTCAACGGGGCTCTTCTGGGTGAAGGAAGGGACGGAGGAGCCTTCCGATGTCGTGCAGGCGGAGAGCGCAATGGCGAGCCCTGCGAGCGTTATGCTGCGAAATAGCATGGTGAAATGTCCTTTGTGCCGTGTCCGGCATCCCGCCGGTCATTCCGTTCCCCTAGCAGATTTGGCGGCGGCGGGCAGGGGAGGTATGCGGCTTGACGAAAATTTCCTGCCACAATTGCTTTTTTGTAACGTTTTTCAGCCCTGCGCCCTTTGCCGCAAGCGGTTGGCGAGGCTGCCTCGCTGCAGGGAGAAAACTTGTCATAAAAAATGCAATATGCCGCTTGTCGAATGCTGGAGGCTGGTCTATAGAAGCGCCGCTGGTCACGGAGTGTAGCGCAGTCTGGTAGCGCACCACGTTCGGGACGTGGGGGTCGGAGGTTCGAATCCTCTCACTCCGACCAGCTGAAAGCCTTACATTCACGATGGCTTGCAACTGATCCCGATATTTCCTGAAAATCCCTGAATATAAAGTCTCGTATCAAAGCCGGACCGTTTAAAACCCTGGCCGGTTCGAATGCAGTCGCCGACTGTGCGGGCTCGACACCCAGTTGTGCCGTCCATAGTCTCCACATTAGCGACTGTAAGAGCAGTGAATTTCTCATTCTCGTCAGCGCGAGAATGAGAAAAGCAAACAACGGCCCCGCGCGCCGGACGTCCGTCAAACCATCCCATCACCAGTTCCAGAAATAATCGGCCTGATGTAGGTCCAGTCGATCATTATCAGCGGTAGCGGTGGTCACCACGCCAGTCGCGACGATCACGCCAATCCCTCCGGTCGCGCCAGTCGCGGCGATCATAGTCGCGGTAGTGGCGATCGCGGTCATAGGAGCGGTAGTATACGCCTGTCGTATAGTATCCGCCGCTACGGTATCCCCGATCGTCAACACAGCCGCTTAGGATGCCGACCGAAACAAGACAGATCGCTGCAGTCAAAATTTTCATGATCTCAATCTCCCAATGACGGACCCCAACGTGCGCTGGAGTACGTAGTTCCATTGTTGAGAGAGTGACGTGTCGGCCATTAACCGGGCCTGAACGCGGTTCCACGGGTTTCCCTGCGAACAGCGAACAGGTCGTGGTTGCGCGATGGGTGACGGCGCAGGCTTCAGCGCCAATGTGGCGGGGTGCAATGGCGAGCCATCTTCTCGGTTTTTCCCGCCTTCGCAAACCTGATGCATTGCCGTTATCAACTGCATGAAGCCAATGTCGGCTCAGCCACAGGGAACGCAACCGCGCTTCAGCCGTTATCCATTCACAACAACGATGGAGGATAATATGCTGAAGGGTATTGCACTGTGGGCTATGGGCGTTCCGGTCGTCGTGATCATTCTGCTTTATATGTTCGTGTTTTAAGCGGCGCCTCACACCAATGGCCCGCAACGAAAAAAGGCGACCGTTTTGCGGTCGCCTTTTTGTTTGTATCGCAAACTTTCTCAGTCCAGATCGGTGATCAGCCTTGAGGCGGTCGCCACGTCGGTGCGGCGGATGTCGATCTCGTCGCGATGTCTGGCCAGCAACTCGCTCGCCAGCAGCTTTTCCGCAAGATCGGCGGGCAGGGACAGAATGACCCGGTCACCCTTTTCTTCCGCCGCGCCAACGCTGCGCTTGCTGGTGATCATGCCGCCCGCAACCGTGTTGTTGGTGTCGGGGTCGATCAGGATGAAGGAGCCGGTCGCCCGGTTTTGTTCATAGGCATCGAAAATCGCCGTCTCATCAAAGGAGAGCCGCACCTTGCCGATGGCGTTCATGGAAAGCGACGTCTCATGCGCCTGCCATTCGCCTTCCTTGAGGTTCAACTGGCTGATCGGCTGCACGCTGACACGCTGGCGGCGGCTGCCGCTTTTCAGCCAATAGCGCTTTCCGGCCTCGATGCCACCGGGCTGCAAAGCCACGATCTGCGCGTCGAAGGCAAGCCCCGTCTGTGGCTGCGCCTCGATGGAGACGATCATGTCGCCGCGCGACACATCCACCTGACGGTCGAGCACGAGCGTGATGGCGTCACCGGCCACAGCGGCGTTGCGCACCAGATCGAAAGTGACGATCTGCTTGACATTGGCGACCATGCCGGAAGGCAGGACGACGACGCTGTCGCCGGGCTTCACCGAACCGCCGGCAACTGTGCCCTGATAACCGCGAAAACTTTCGCCGGGACGAGACACACGCTGCACGGGGAAACGGAAGCCGCCCGATTGCGCCGAGCGAACCGTTGCCAGTTCCAGCGTTTCGACCAGCGTCGGTCCTTCATACCAGGGCATGGCGGCCTTGCCTGATAGCACGACGTTTTCGCCCTTGAGCGCCGACATCGGAATGGCGGTGATCTGCTTGATGCCGAGATTGGACGCGAATTCGCGGAACTCATGGGCGATCAGCTCGAAACCGGCCTTGTCGTAATTCGTCAGGTCGATCTTGTTGATCGCCAGCACGAATTGGCGGATGCCCATCAGCGCCGCAATGGTGGCGTGGCGGCGGGTCTGTTCCAGAATGCCGGTGCGGGCATCCACCAGAAGCACGGCGAGATCGGCCGTGGAAGCGCCGGTCGCCATGTTGCGGGTATATTGCTCGTGGCCGGGGGTGTCGGCGACGATGAAGGCGCGCCGGTCGGTGGCGAAATAACGATAGGCGACATCGATGGTGATGCCCTGTTCGCGTTCCGCCTGCAAACCGTCGAGCAGCAGCGCGAAATCGGGCAGGCCGAGATCGTTCTGCTTGCCGCTGTCGCGGTGCAGCGTGGCGGCCTGATCTTCCTTGACGGCTTTCGTATCCCAGAGGAGACGGCCGATCAGGGTGGATTTGCCGTCATCCACGCTGCCGCAGGTGATGAGACGAAGCGGGCGTGTATCGCGCGTTGCCTTCGAATGTTCGGCAAAGGGCAGAATGGTGGCGGAAGAGGGGGTGTTGGCGATGGCTGCACTCATCAGAAATACCCCTCGCGCTTCTTCTTCTCCATCGAGCCGGACTGGTCGCGGTCAATCGCGCGGCCCTGCCGTTCGGAAACGGTGGCGATTTCCAGTTCGGCGATGACCTCCTGAAGCGTCGTCGCCTCGGAACGGATCGCGCCGGTCAGCGGGAAGCAGCCGAGCGTGCGGAAGCGGATCGAGCCGTGCTGGATTTCTTCGCCGGGCAACAGTTCCAGACGCTCGTCCTCGGCAAGGATCATCATGCCGTCACGCTCGATATAGGGGCGCTCGGCGGCGTAATAGAGCGGCACCAGCGGAATGTTTTCCGCTTCGATGTAACGCCAGATGTCAACTTCGGTCCAGTTGGAAAGCGGGAAGGCACGCACGCTTTCGCCCTTGCGGACCATGCCGTTATAGATGTTCCACAGTTCCGGGCGCTGGTTGCGCGGGTCCCATTTATGGTCGGGCGTGCGGAAGGAATAGATGCGCTCCTTGGCGCGGCTCGCTTCCTCGTCACGACGCGCGCCGCCGAAGGCCGCATCGAACTGGCCGGCATCCAGCGCCTGACGCAGCGCTTCGGTCTTCATGATGTCGGTGTAAAGCGCCGATCCATGGGAGAAGGGCGTGACGTTTTCACTCGCACCGCGCGGGTTGGTGTAGGAAATGAGGTCGAGATCATATTCCCTGACGATATTGTCGCGGAACTCGATCATTTCCTTGAACTTCCAGCCGGTATTGACGTGCAACAGCGGGAAGGGAATGCGCCCGGGGAAGAAGGCCTTGCGCGCCAGGTGCAGCAGCACGGATGAATCCTTGCCGATGGAATAAAGCATCACAGGGTTATCGAATTCGGCGGCGACTTCGCGGAAAATATGAATAGCTTCGTTTTCAAGCGCCTTCAGATGGGGATCGAGCGGCGGCTTGGATGCGACAGTATTCTTGCTGTCCGTCTCGTGGACTGCGTTGGACATTGTGAACTCCGGGAGATGTACTGAATGATTATCGTTGCGGGATGGCGGAAACGGCGGATGTTTGCTCCGCACCGGCGACGTGAAGACCGCATTCGCGCTTCTCGTCGTTTTCCCACCACCATCGTCCGGCGCGCTCAGGCTCGCCGGGCTTGATGGCGCGCGTACACGGCTCGCAGCCGATGGAGGGGTAACCGCGCTGATGCAACGGGTTGACGGGGATGTTTTCCTTGAGCACATGCGCGCGGATAAGGTCGATATCCCAGTCAGCCAAAGGATTGATCTTGATGAGATTACGCTCGGCGTCGAATTCGGCGAAAGGCGTCGTGGCGCGATTGCCCGACTGGCCGCGACGAAGGCCGGTGATCCAGAAGGCAGCACCATCAAGCGCCTTGCCGAGCGGGATCAGCTTTCTGACATGACAGCAGGCGTGACGGGCTTCGACACTCTCATAAAAACCGTTCAGGCCGTATTTTTCGGCATAGGCGTCGATATCGTCCTGTTCGGGCCGGAAGCGACGGATTTCAATGCCGAAGCGCTCTTCGGTTTCATCGATGAGATCGACGGTTTCCTTGAACAGCCGACCCGTCTCCAACGTTACGACATCGATCGGCAGGCGATGCGTGCCGATGGCGGCGGTGATGACCTGATCCTCGATGCCGAGGCTGGTGGTGAAAACCGCCCGCCCGCCGAGGCCGGCGATAAACGAAAGCCGACCCGCCAGATCGAGCTCGGCAAGCGTGGCGTCGAGGGAAGCGGTATCGGCTAAGGCATTTGCTGAATTGATCGTCATTGTCACGTCCGGGATTTCCATGGCCGATTATTGTTGAAATCCTTATCCGCGAACAGAAATGACAGTGCTTGTGCGCTGCACTTGAGAGCAAAAATGCCTCAGGCGTGCGGGGTATGAGCAAAAGATACCCGTTCACCTTCTTCGCAGCTTGGATTTGAATTGTGACAACTTCTGCGCTAAGCCGGAATTGCCGGGTTTCCGGGCTTGTGGTCTACTGGTTTTACGATGATTTCGCAGAAGGCAAAATATGCGCTGAGGGCGCTCCTTTCGCTGGCTAAGGCCGACGGTGCCTGTCCTGTGCAGATTTCCGACATTGCCCGCGAACAGGCCATCCCCAAAAAGTTCCTCGAACAGATCCTTCTCGAAATGAAGAAGGAACGCCTGGTCGAAAGCCGGCGCGGCAAGCAGGGCGGTTATCTGCTGGCGCGCCCGGCCTCGGATATCACCTTCGGCGAGGTACTGCGCCTCATCGACGGGCCGCTTGCCCCCTTGCCCTGCCTCTCGCAGACCGCCTATCGCCGCTGTGAGGATTGCGACGGCGAAAAGCAGTGCGAGATACGCCACGTCTTTGCCCGCGTGGCCGATGCGACGCGCAACATCCTTTTCAACACCACCATCGCCGATGCGGTGGCCGGTGTCGAAGTGCCCGAGCTTTTGACGGCCTGACACTCGTCTTTTTTCACGTTTCGCTGTCGAGAGTTTGCAACGAGGGTCCTCAACCCGTCCGTCATTCCGGCCCTGAGCCGGAATCCAGCCGACGCGCGTCTGCGCGGCGAAACGACTCCTTCAGCCCAAGGACTTGGGCTGGCTGGATTCCGGCTCAGGGCCGGAATGACGGATGAGGAGATTGTAATGGTCCCCTTGCCTCGTTCCTTCAAAACGAAAAAATCGTCTAAAACCCCATAATATTTTTCGCCATCGCGGCAAAAAATCGCCAAAAAAGTGAAACGGTTTTGCATTCAGCAAAGTTTTACACGACGCTTGTTGCGCCTTTCGCTTATGCTGCGCTGTATTTGTTGCCCGGGGAAACGCTCTTGGGAAACACTTTTTCGATCGTATTCGGCCTCATTGACCAACTCTACTCAACCGGTAGAGTTAAGCCATCGCAATCAGGAGGGAATACCGATGTCCAAGCTTCTGTCCGGTTTGAGCGTTGTCGCGCTTAGCCTTTCACTGGCACTTGGCGGCGCTGGCTCGGCCGCCGCGCAGACCAAGCTGCTCAACGTGTCCTATGATCCGACCCGTGAGCTCTACAAGGATTTCAACGAAGCCTTCGCCAAGAAGTGGAAGGCCGATACCGGTGAGGACGTCACGATCCAGCAGTCGCATGGCGGCTCCGGCAAGCAGGCGCGCTCGGTCATCGACGGTCTGGAAGCGGATGTGGTGACGCTGGCGCTGCAGAGCGATATCGATGCCATCGTCCAGAATTCCGGCAAGATCAACAAGGACTGGCGCACCCGCCTGCCACACAACTCCTCGCCCTACACTTCGACAATCGTTTTCCTGGTGCGCAAGGGTAATCCCAAGGGCATCCATAATTGGGGCGATCTGGTGAAGGGTGATATCCAGATCGTTACGCCGAACCCCAAGACTTCGGGCGGCGCCCGCTGGAACTACCTTGCCGCCTGGGCCTGGGCCAATGAAGAGTTCAAGGGCGACCAGGACAAGATCAAGGCCTATGTCGGCGATCTCTACAAGCGCGCCCCGGTTCTCGATACCGGCGCCCGCGGCTCCACGGTCACCTTCGCGCAGCGCCAGATTGGCGACGTGCTGCTGGCCTGGGAAAACGAGGCCTATCTCGCCGGCCAGGAATTCGGCGCGGACGCCTTCGATATCGTCGTGCCGCCGATCTCGATCCTTGCTGAACCGCCGGTCGCCGTGGTTGACGCCAATGTCGACGCCAAGGGCACCCGCAAGGCGGCGGAAGCCTATCTGCAATATCTCTATTCCGACGAGGGCCAGAATATTGCGGCCAAGCACTTCTACCGCCCGTCCAACCCCGCCGTGGTCTCCAAGGATCTGCTGAAGCAGCTGCCCGATATCAAGCTCGTCACCATCGACGACCCGATCTTCGGTGGTTGGGCCAAGGCGCAGCCGGAACATTTCGGTGATGGCGGCATCTTCGACCAGATTTACAAGCCCGCAAAGTAAGCGGATGATGGGGTGAAACGCGATCACCCGTCCGCAGGGACAAGACAATAAGAACCTGATCGACCGGACGCCGTGCCGGTCGATACTTTATAATAAACGCCGGGGAACGCCGGCTCCCAGAGGGCATTTCCAGGAAAAGTGGACCCCGGTTTCCTGTCCTGGAAATGTACAAAAACAAAGATTATCCGGAGCCTTGATGAGCAATAATACATCCGGAAACAGGTGGAAATGGCGGCAGTCGAGCGTCATACCCGGCTTCGGCCTGACGTTTGGTTACACCGTCACCTATCTGTTTCTCATCATTCTTATTCCGCTCGGCGGCCTTGTCTGGTCCACGGCGAAACTTGGTTTTGCAGATTTCATTGCGATTGCCACGGATAGCCGAACGCTGAATGCGCTGCGCGTCAGCTTCGGCACGGCCTTCATCGCCGCTCTGGTCAACGCCGTTTTCGGCGTCATCGTCGCCTGGGTGCTGACACGTTACCGGTTTCCCGGCCGCCGTTTTGTCGATGCCATCGTCGATCTGCCCTTTGCCCTGCCAACGGCGGTTGCCGGTATCGCGCTCACCACGCTTTACGCCAATCGCGGCTGGGTCGGCTCGCTGTTCGAGCCCTTTGGCATCAAGATCGCGTTTACGCCCACCGGCATCGTCATTGCGTTGATCTTCATCGGCCTGCCTTTCGTGGTTCGCACGGTGCAGCCGGTCATGGAAGAGATCGACCGGCAGGTGGAGGAGGTGGCGGCCACGCTCGGCGCCAACCGTTTCCAGACCATCACAAGAGTGCTGCTGCCGAGCCTCACGCCCGCCATCCTCACGGGTTTCGCGCTCGCCTTCGCGCGCGGCGTCGGCGAATATGGCTCGGTCATCTTCATCGCCGGCAACATTCCATATGTCTCGGAAATTGCACCGCTCCTCATCGTCATCAGGCTGGAGGAGTTCAATTATGCGGCCGCGACCGGCATCGCCACCATCATGCTGATCATCTCGTTTGCCATGCTGTTCCTCATCAATCTCATTCAGGCCTGGAGCCGCAAGAGGTACGGTTATGTCTGAGGCCGCTTCCCGCACGTCCCCCCGGCCGTTCCGCGATCCCGCCAGCGAAAGCCTTCCCGCTCGCCTGGCGCTGATCGCCGTTGCCTTCCTGTTCCTCGCGGCCTTCCTCGTGTTGCCGCTCGTCTCAGTCTTCTTCGAAGCCTTCCGCAAGGGCGCGGATGCCTTCTGGGAAGCGATTGTGGAGCCGGATGCGTTCTCCGCCATCCGCCTGACGCTGCTTGTCGCCGCCATCTCGGTGCCGCTCAATGTGGTCTTCGGGGTTGCCGCCGCCTGGGCGATCGCCAAATTCGAGTTCAAGGGCAAAGCGTTCCTGATTACGCTCATCGACCTGCCGTTTTCGATCTCGCCGGTTATTTCCGGTCTGGTCTATGTCATCCTGTTCTCCGCCCACAGCGTGCTCGGGCCATGGCTGAAGAGTTACGGCATCGAAATCCTCTTCGCGGTGCCCGGCATCGTGCTGGCCACCATCTTCGTCACCTTTCCCTTCGTCGCACGTGAACTGATCCCGCTGATGCAGGATCAGGGCAATGGCGACGAGGAGGCGGCGATTTCGCTCGGCGCGTCCGGCTGGCAGACCTTCTGGTATGTCACGCTGCCCAATATCAAATGGGGCCTGCTTTACGGCGTGCTGCTCTGCAACGCCCGCGCCATGGGCGAGTTCGGCGCCGTCTCTGTCGTATCAGGCCATATTCGCGGCGAGACCAACACCATGCCGCTGCATGTAGAGATACTCTATAATGAGTACAATATCGGCGCTGCCTTTGCGGTGGCGACGCTGCTGGCCGGTCTGGCGCTCGTGACGCTCGTTCTCAAAACCATTCTCGAAATACGCTTTGGCGCGGGCAACGCAGCCGGCAAGCACTGAAAGGCATTTTTATGGAAGTAAAAGTTTCCGGCATCACCAAGCAGTTCGATCGGTTTCCGGCGCTGAACGACGTGTCGCTCGACATACGCTCAGGCGAGCTGATCGCGCTGCTCGGTCCTTCCGGTTCCGGCAAGACGACGCTCCTGCGTCTGATCGCCGGCCTCGAACAGCCGACGCAGGGCCGTATCTTCTTCGGCGATGAGGACGCCTCGCACCGCACGGTGCAGGAGCGCAATGTCGGTTTCGTGTTCCAGCATTACGCCCTGTTCCGCCATATGACGGTGGCCGAGAACATCGCCTTCGGCCTGAAGGTGCGCCCCTCCGCCAAGCGCCCGCCAAAGGCGGAAATCCGCAGGCGGGTGTCCGAGCTTCTCGACATGGTGCATCTCTCCGGTCTTGAAAAGCGCTATCCAACCCAGCTTTCCGGCGGCCAGCGCCAGCGCGTGGCGCTCGCCCGCGCCGTCGCCATCGAGCCGAAGGTGCTGCTTCTCGATGAACCCTTCGGCGCGCTCGACGCCAAGGTGCGCAAGGAGCTGCGCCGCTGGCTGCGTGAATTTCACGACCGTACCGGCCACACCACTGTTTTCGTCACCCACGATCAGGAAGAGGCGCTGGAACTGGCCGACCGCGTCGTCGTCATGAGCCAGGGCAAGATCGAACAGGTCGGCACGGCAGACGATGTCTACGACACGCCCAACTCCCCCTTCGTTTTCTCCTTCATCGGCGAATCCTCCAGCCTGCCGGTAACGATCCGCGACGGCCATGTGCTGTTTCAGGGTGAAAGCATCGGCATCGATGAGAGCGGCACGGGCGAGGGCGAGCTGTTCTTCCGACCTGAAGATGTGGTGCTGACGCAGGAGAAGGACGCGCTTTACGGCAAGGTCACCACCTGTCGCCGCCTCGCGGGCACCCGTATCGCCGAAATCGACATCGCCAATAACGGCCACGAGCCCTATCACCTCGAAATCGAAGTCCCGCTCAACGCCGCCGTGGCCGTTGGTGCGGAACTGCGCTTCCGCCCGACGCGATGGAAGGTGTTCGGGAAGAAGTAGGGGACGTGACCGTAATTGACGGTCGATGATCCGCCGCTCTCCCAGTTCTCCGTCATACCGGCCTCGAGCCGATATCCAGCCAGCCCAAGTCCTTGGGCTGAAAGGCCTCCTTCTCGCCGCGCAGACTCGCGTCTGCTGGATGCCGGATCAAGGCCGGCATGAGGGGAGAGAAGTTTCAGGGCAACGTAGGGCACCGAACCTGCCGCAGGGGCATCCGCACGCGCGTCGTCATCAAAGGCAAATAACCCGGAAACGGAAAAGGGCCGCCGAAGCGACCCTTCCATGAGTTTGGTCCTGTTTACAGACCCGGGACTGTTTCTCAACGTTCCGAAGGCAAGAGGTTTACGCCGAGGGTTGCCCCGTCGAAAACACACCCTTTCCATTGCCTGCACCAGAGACCGAAATCTCACTAGACATTGGATCACCTCCTTCCGATACGTTGAACATAACTAGAAGGTAGTACGATTCGTGAGTAATGCAAGAGGTTCCGTCACGACACCCGCATCACGATCTTCCCGATATGATTGCTGCTTTCCATCAGCCGGTGCGCTTCCACGACCTCATCCAGCGCAAAGACCCGGTTGATCACCGGTGCGACCTTACCGGTTTCGATGAGCGGCCAGACCAGCTCGATGAGGTCGTCGCGGATCGCTCGTTTTTCTTCGGCGGTGCGGGGCCGCATGGTGGAGCCGGTGACGGTGAGACGTTTGACCATGATGGGTCGCAGATCGACTTTATCGGCCGTCGTGCCACCCAGAAAGGCGATGATGGAGAGGCAGCCGTCCCTGGCGAGTGCGGCGATGTTCTTTTCGAAATAGGCCGCGCCGATCATGTCGAGAACCACATCCACGCCCTTGCCGCCGGTCTCAGCCTTGATGACGGCAGCGAAATCCTCTTCGCGGTAATTGATCGCCCGTTTGGCGCCGAGCTTGACGCAGGCGTCGCATTTTTCCGCTGAGCCGGCCGTGGCATAGACCTCCGCACCAAAGGCTTTGGCGAGCTGGATGGCCGTCGTGCCGATGCCGCTGGTGCCGCCGTGGATCAGCACGCTTTCGCCTTCGGTGAGGCCCGCCATCTGGAAGAGATTGGCCCAGACAGTGAAGAAGGTTTCCGGCAGCGCTGCGGCTTTGACGGCATCATAACCCTTGGGGAAGGGCAGGGACTGACTGGCCGGCACTGTGCAATATTCTGCGTAACCGCCGCCATTGGCGAGCGCGCAGATTTTATCGCCCGGCTTGAATTCGGTGACACCTTCGCCGAGAGCAACGACTTCTCCGGCAATCTCCAGGCCGAGGATCGGGCTTGCATCCTTGGGCGGCGGATATATGCCCTGTCTCTGCGCGACATCGGGACGGTTGACGCCCATAGCCTCGACCTTGACCAGAATCTCGCCTTTGGCGGGTTTCGGCAAAGCCATCTGCGAAAGCCGCATGACCTCCGGGCCGCCATGGGAAGGAAGGTCGATGAAGCGCATTGTTTCGGGCAGGGTCGTGGGGTCGGACATGGGCGAGGGCAACTCCCTGAGCATTGGCGTTACCTTAAGATGTAGGCCGGATGCGTCCTTTAGGGAAGGCGGCTCTTTGACGCTGCGGCGCGCTGCACGTTTTTGGACGACACGGGCTTGGAGTATGCCGCTCACCCCCCTCTGTCCTGCCGGACATCTCCCCCTCAAGGGGGGAGATCGACATGCCGTGAGGTTTCGGCCGTCTCGATTTCAGAGAATGACGTGGCTTTAGCGCTTCTTGCCGATCTCCCCCCTTGAGGGGGAGATGTCCGGCAGGACAGAGGGGGGTGAGCGGCGCATGCAGAGACGAACGCATCCCAAGCCCAGTGTTTATTTCTCAATTCGTCTCGCCGAACACCCGGATGACGAGGCCGCTTTCGTTTTCCTTCGCGGCTGTCTTGACCCCGGCGATTTCGCTGCCAATGCGTTCGGGATTGGCGATGATCAGCCCTTTCGGCAGGGTGAGCACACCGATCGAGCAGCGCAGCAGGGCGAAATCCCGCTCATTGCCGCGCCGGTCGAGGCCGACCATGCGGCCTGCCTGCCGGTCCTCCGGCGAATAGAGTTCCGCCACGTCGTCATGAAAATCGCTGAGCAGGCGTTCGAGGATTTCCGTCAGTTCCTCCACCGTCCAGTCCCGCACGCCGATGAAGAAATCGTCGCCGCCAATATGGCCGAGAAAGCAGTCGCCGGCAAAAAAGTAGCGGCGCATCAGCGCTGAAAACAGGGTAATGGCGTGGTCGCCGGCGTTGAAGCCGTATTTGTCGTTGAAGGGTTTGAAATTGTCGAAGTCGCAATAGCAGAAGAACCGCGTCTCGTCGCCGTCGCCGCAGCTGTCGGCAATGAAGCCGCCAATGGCGCGGTTACCGGGCAGCGCGGTCAGCGGGTTCTGGTCCTGCGCCATCTTCAGCTGTTTTTCATTGATGACCTTGATGAGCGAGGCCGCCGAGACGATGCCGGCGTAACGCATGTTCTCGGTCAGGATGATGCAGGCGCTGCCGCCCATGCTGGCGAACATGTTCATCAACTGGTCGGCATCCGCATCAAGACCGACGATCGGCGCGGGATCGACGAAATGGGAGATGGTGCGCTCATAGATCTTGTTCTTGAGCAGGTCGCGACCGAAAGGCCGGTAGATATATTCCTTGAGGTGATATTCGTTGATGACGCCGCGCGGTTCGCCATTGGCGTTGAGAACCGGAAAAAATGCCTGCTGCGGGTTTCTGCGAAACAGTTCGAAGACATTATCGACGCTGTCATGCTCATAGACGGTGGGAAGACGCTCAATTTCCCGGCGGATCAATATTTCGTCCAGCGACTGGCTGCTGCGCCGCGCCACGCCCATGCGGTTGAGGTGCGGAAAGCTCTCTGGAAGCTCGCTGGTGAAGACGGTCGGCTTGGCGATCAGCCAGCCCTGCACCAGATCGACGCCATATTCGCGGCAGGTCAGAAACTCCGCTTCCGTTTCGATGCCTTCCGCAATCACCCGCACACCGAGAACATGGGCGATGTTGACGATGTTGCGGACGAGGTGCTGTTTGCGCGGAAGATGATCGACGCCACTGATGAAGTGCCGGTCGATCTTCAGGTAGTCCAGCGGATAGTCGCACAAAAGCTTCATCTCGCCGTGACCGGCGCCGAAATCATCGATCGCCAGCTTGAAGCCTTCCTTGCGCATACGGGCAATCAGCGCCGTGAATTCCGGCACGCTGGTATTGTCGAAACGTTCGGAAAGCTCAAAGCAGATGGAGGAGGCCGGAATGCCTGCCCGCGCCAGATGGCCGACGAGCTTGTCGAGAATGGCGTCGCCATGCGGGATCAGCCGCACATCGAGATTGAGGAACAGCGTGGTGGAGGAAAAGTCGGGAAGGGTGGAGAACTTTGCCAGCGCGCGGCTTGCCAGCATCTGCTCGAAAGCCTTCAGTTCGCCGTCGGCAGCAGCCTGGTCGAGAAGCGCCAGCGGATTGGAAAAACCGAGCCGGTCATGGCCGCGCATCAGCGATTCATAACCGAAAATCGTGCCCGTCGTCGCCTCGACAATCGGCTGAAACGCGGTTTCAAGTACAAGCTTCGCCATGGGAAACATGTGCCCGGAGGCAAATCGCCTTATGACATCATTCTCCATCGTGACGGCCTGCATTTCGTTCTCCGCAATTGGCCGGCTCCTTGATTGCATGGCGCGAAAATGCGCCAAAAAGGGGCCGCTTCTTTTACGGCGAACAATTGCAGATGACAGGTCAACAAAAGCTTTCACGACTGTGAAGCTTTGATGAACGTTTTATCACAGCCCCCTCAATATGCGGGGTTGTCGGGCAAGCATCAGGCCCGGCGTGCGTGCCCGGTGTGAGCGGCGTAGAGTTCCGCAACATTCATGCGTTCCCGGTCCGCTTCGACAGGGGCGGCAGGGCTTGTTTCCGTGTTGTGCTGTGCAGAGGCCGCCCATAGCCGCAGCGCGGCCCTGACGACCTCGCTGCCGGATGCGTAAGCGCCGCAATTCACGGCCTCGCGCATTCTTGCTGCCTGTTCCGGGGAAATCGATACTGTTACCATTGGCATGATATCACTCCCTTCTTTAAACACTGCGATCGAACCTTTGATGTCCAATTTGCGGACAGGGTACCGTCGTGGTCTATGGCGGGCGTTTTTATCGTTTTTCGTCTGGCGCCGCTTCCAGCGAAATTTGTATCACTTCTCATATTAGCACGAAACGCGTTTCATTCCCAATTCGCAGTATATCACGGTTTAGTTTTTCCCCTGTGAGGAGGGGAAGTGAGCGGATGCGAGCCGCGCAGCAGCGGCGGGTTCATAACGCTGCTCGGCATTGATGAGATTATCGGAACAGGGCGATGGAAAATATGATCCATCGCAAATCCGCGACATAAAATGGCGCGTTTTTTATTGATTGATTGATCAATCAAGAATAATTTGCCATCCGTCAAGGAGACGATTATGCCCAAGATCGGAATGGAGCCTCTGCGCCGCAAGGCGCTTGTTGATGCGGCGCTGCGCACCATCGGCCACCATGGTTCGCTGAATGTGACGATGTCTGACATCGCCCGGGAGGCGGGCGTGTCGGCGGCCCTTGCGCATCATTATTTCGGCAGCAAGCAGCAGCTTCTTCTCGAAACCATCCGCAGCCTGCTGCGCGACCTCAGGCGCGATGCCGTCGCCGCGCTGACCCGCGCTTCCGGCCCGCGTGAAAGGCTGAGCGCCATCGTGCATGTCTCCTTCCAGAGCGATCAGTTCACGCCGGAAACGGTGGCGGCATGGCTTGCCTTTTATGTCGAGGCGCAGCGTTCGGAGGAAACCCGGCGGCTGCTGGTGATTTATTCCCGCCGCCTGCGCTCCAACCTCATGGCAAGCCTCAACCGGCTCTGCCCGCCCGATGATGCCGCACGCATTGCGGAGGGGGCGGCGGCCCTCATCGACGGGCTTTATATCAGACACAGCCTGCATTCAGCCCCGCTCGGCCTCGCTTCCGCGCCGGCGCTTGTCGAGGATTATTTCGACATGCAGCTCAAACCCTATCCCGATGGACAGCGCCCTAGGCCGTCCATCCGCGTTCTTTAAGGAGACTTCGACATGACCATTGCGACGCCGCTTAAGGCGCAGCCCAAAGCCTCGCATTTCATCGACGGCGACTATGTCGAAGACAATACCGGCACCCTTTTCGAAAGCGTCTTTCCGGCCACCGGCGAGGTTATCGCAAGGCTGCATGCGGCAACCCCGGCGATTGTCGAACGCGCCATCGCCTCGGCCAAACGCGCCCAGAAGGAATGGGCGGCGATGAGCCCCATGGCCCGTGGCCGTATCCTCAAGCGCGCCGCCGATATCATGCGTGAACGCAACGACGCGCTTTCGACGCTCGAGACGCTGGATACCGGCAAGCCCATTCAGGAAACCATCGTCGCCGACCCGACATCAGGCGCGGATGCCTTCGAATTTTTCGGCGGCATCGCACCTTCTGCGCTGAACGGCGATTACATCCCGCTTGGTGGCGATTTCGCCTATACCAAACGCGTGCCGCTCGGCGTCTGTGTCGGTATCGGCGCCTGGAACTATCCGCAGCAGATCGCCTGCTGGAAGGCAGCGCCCGCGCTTGTCGCCGGCAACGCCATGGTCTTCAAACCCTCGGAAAACACCCCGCTCGGCGCCTTGAAGATTGCCGAAATCCTCATCGAGGCGGGACTGCCCAAGGGCCTGTTCAACGTCATTCAGGGTGATCGCGATACTGGCCCGCTATTGGTCAATCACCCCGATGTCGCCAAGGTCTCGCTCACCGGCTCGGTGCCGACCGGCCGCAAGGTGGCCGCCGCCGCTGCCGGGCATCTGAAGCATGTGACGATGGAACTTGGCGGCAAGTCGCCGCTGATCGTCTTCGACGACGCCGATATCGAAAGCGCGGTCGGCGGTGCGATGCTCGGGAATTTTTATTCCTCCGGGCAGGTCTGCTCCAACGGTACACGCGTCTTCGTGCAGAAAAAGGCCAAGGAGCGCTTCCTCGAAAACCTGAAGCGCCGCACCGAGGCGATGATCCTCGGCGATCCGCTCGACTATGCCACCCATCTCGGCCCGCTGGTCTCCAAAGCCCAGCAGGAGAAGGTTCTCGCCTATATCGAAAAGGGCAAGGCGGAAGGCGCAACACTCGTCACCGGCGGCGGCATTCCCAACAATGTTGCGGGTGAGGGCGCTTACGTGCAGCCGACCGTGTTCGCCGATGTGACCGACAACATGACCATTGCCCGCGAGGAAATCTTCGGCCCGGTCATGTGTGTCCTGGATTTCGACGATGAGGACGAGGTTCTCGCCCGCGCCAACGCCACGGAATTCGGGCTGGCCGGCGGCGTCTTTACCGCCGACCTTGCCCGCGCCCACCGTGTGGTGGATGGGCTGGAGGCCGGTACGCTGTGGATCAATACGTACAATCTCTGCCCGGTGGAAATCCCGTTTGGCGGCTCCAAACAATCCGGCTTCGGGCGGGAGAATTCGGCGGCGGCGCTGGAGCATTATAGCGAGTTGAAGACGGTTTATGTGAGCACGGGGAAGGTGGACGCGCCTTATTAATAAGGCTCGGCGGGTGGGTCACCCCCCTCTGCCCTGCCGGGCATCTCCCCCTCAAGGGGGGAGATCGATCTGCGGCGAGGTTTCGCCCATCTCAATGTTTGCGAATGAGGTGGCGGTAGCGCCTCCTGCCGATCTCCCCCCTTGAGGGGGAGATGCCCGGCAGGGCAGAGGGGGTAAGCCTCACCCACTGACAGTCAATCAATCGGAACCAACGCTCATCGGAGAGAGCAGATCATGCAAGCAGATTACATCATCGTCGGCTCCGGCTCCGCAGGTTCCGCCATCGCCTATCGCCTGTCGGAAGACGGCCGTTATTCGGTGATTGTCATCGAGGCCGGTGGATCGGATTTCGGCCCCTTCATCCAGATGCCGGCCGCATTGGCGTGGCCGATGAGCATGAAGCGCTATAATTGGGGTTATCTCTCCGAGCCCGAGCCGAACCTCGACAACCGCAGAATTACGGCGCCGCGTGGAAAAGTCATCGGCGGTTCGTCTTCCATCAACGGCCTCGTTTATGTGCGCGGCCATGCGGAGGATTTCAACCGCTGGGAAGAGCTTGGCGCGCATGGCTGGGCCTATGCGGATGTGCTGCCCTATTTCAAGCGCATGGAACACAGCCATGGCGGCGAGGAGGGATGGCGTGGCACGGATGGGCCGCTGCATGTGCAGCGCGGGCCGGTGAATAATCCTCTGTTCCATGCCTTCATTCAGGCCGGCGCACAGGCGGGCTTCGAACTGACGGACGACTATAACGGCTCGAAGCAGGAAGGTTTCGGCCTTATGGAGCAGACCATCCACAACGGCCGTCGCTGGTCCGCCGCCAACGCCTATCTGCGGCCGGCGCTGAAGCGCGGCAATGTCACACTGGTTAGCGGTTTCGCCCGCAAGATCGTCATCGAGAACGGCCGGGCCGTGGGTGTCGAGATCGAGCGCAAGGGCGTGGTCGAAACCATCAAGGCCAATCGCGAAGTCATCATTTCCGCCTCCTCCTTCAATTCGCCGAAACTGCTGATGCTTTCGGGCATCGGCCCCGCCGCGCATCTGGCTGAGATGGGCATCGAGGTGAAGGCGGATCGTCCGGGTGTCGGCGCAAACCTCCAGGACCATATGGAGTTCTATTTCCAGCAGGTCTCCACCAAGCCCGTCTCGCTATATTCCTGGCTGCCATGGTTCTGGCAGGGAGTGGCCGGTGCGCAATGGCTGCTGTCGAAAGGCGGGCTTGGTGCCTCCAACCAGTTCGAGGCCTGCGCCTTCCTGCGCTCCGCACCAGGCCTGAAACAGCCTGATATCCAGTATCATTTCCTGCCCGTCGCCATTTCCTATGACGGCAAGGCGGCGGCGAAAAGTCATGGTTTTCAAGTGCATGTCGGTTACAACCTGTCAAAATCACGCGGCAACGTCACGCTCCGCTCCGCCGATCCGAAGGACGACCCCGTCATTCGTTTCAATTATATGAGCCACCCGGAAGACTGGGAGAAGTTCCGCCATTGCGTGCGCCTGACGCGTGAAATCTTCAGCCAGAAAGCCTTTGACGATTTTCGCGGACCGGAAATCCAGCCGGGTGAAAAAGTGGCGAGCGACGATGAGATCGACGCCTTTTTGCGGGAACATCTGGAAAGCGCATATCACCCCTGCGGCACCTGCCGGATGGGCGACAGGGACGACCCGATGGCCGTGGTCGATCCCGAATGCCGGGTGATCGGCGTTGAGGGATTGAGGGTTGCCGACAGCTCGATCTTCCCGCATGTGACCTATGGCAACCTGAACGGCCCGTCGATCATGACCGGTGAAAAGGCGGCCGATCATATTCTCGGCAAGACCCCGCTGCCGCGTTCCAATCAGGAACCTTGGACGAACCCGCGCGCGGCCGTCAGCGACCGGTGAGGATCAGTGGTAGTCATCCTCGCGCTGGTGGCGGATCGCGAGGATTGTTACTTTCTCGGCATTCTCTATTTCAAAGAGAATGACATAACCCGAAGACCCAAACGGGATGAGAAATTCCCGCAGAAACGGGCTTTCCGCATCAACTTTTCTGCAACTCATTGGAAAGTCCGCAAGTGCGGCGATCCCCTTTTCGATTGCCCTGTAAGCTCGCTTCGCCGCATGTTTGTCCTGGCGAAGGAGATGAGCATATAGACGCGTTATGTTGTCGCGTGCTCTGTCGGCGAGAAAAACCTGATATGTCACTTGTCGTCGTCTTCAGTGAGCTTTGCGTCAAGCATAATTTTCAGTTCGGCAAGCACATCTTCCGCTCTGTGATAAACACCCGTTTTCTTCGATTCTTCACGCGCGGCCAGCCCGCGTGCAATAAAATCCGCCTGCGATTTGCGGATTTCCACTTCCCTGCGCACGGAATCCTCAACGAAGGAAGAGAGCGTTTCGCCGTCCTTCAGCACGCTTTCCGCCGCCTCGCGAAAATCCGCAGTTACCCGAAGCGAGGGCAATGTCGCCGTTTTCATGTTGCACCTCCATGCGTTGCAATTGCGATGCTTAGAATGAGCCGGTTATGACGCTATGTCAAATGCGAAACTTGCAATCCCTGCCCGAGAGGTCGATAAACGGGCGTCCCGCCTGAAGAATGCAAAATCACCGATCTGGACCGCCATGCCCGTCGATTACAAGAAGCTGAAGATGCTCCGCCGTTCCCGTGTTGTCTGGGGGTCGTGGCGGGCTTGGAAACCGCGGGCGGTTTTCTGGATCGGCGCGCTTGCGGTGGGCGTCATCAGCGTCGGTTTTGCATGGGCGGCGGATCGCGCCCAGCATCTTTTCTTCGCGGCCACTTCTTCGGGGCCGTGGGCGTTCCTGTTGCCGCTCATCATAACACCACTCGGTTTCACGCTCTGCGCCTGGCTGGCATTGACGGTTTTCCCCAATGCCGGTGGCAGCGGTATTCCGCAGGCGATCGCCGCGCGGCATCTGCGTGACGATGCGGATCGTTCGCGGCTTCTGTCGCTGAAGCTCGCTTTCGGCAAGGTGGTGCTGACGGTGGCGGGTCTTTTGTCCGGCGCCTCGATCGGGCGTGAGGGGCCGACCGTTCAGGTGGGTGCCTCGATCATGCTGCAGGCTGCCCGCTGGGGCGGTATGGCGCAGGCGAAGGGTCTCATCCTCGCCGGATCGGCGGCGGGCATCGCGGCCGCCTTCAATACGCCGCTGGCAGGCATCGTCTTTGCCATCGAGGAAATGAGTAAAACCTACGAATCCCGCGCCAATGGTCTTGTTCTCACCGCCGTCATCCTGTCCGGCCTTGCTTCGCTGGCGCTGGTCGGCAGCTACACATATTTCGGTACGAGTTCCGTTCTGGCGAAAACGACAGCAGACTGGCTTCTGGTGCTGATCTGTGGCATTGGCGGCGGCGCTTTCGGCGCGCTCTTCAGCGCCGGGGCGCTGCGACTGTCCGCCCGCATCCGGCGTTTCGCGCAGTCCGTGCCGTTAAAACGAATGCTGGCGGTTGCTGCCGCCTGTGGCCTCGCTTCGGCCGTCATCGGTATTGCAACGGGTGGCGCGACCTTTGGAACCGGCTACGAACAGGCCCGTGCGGCGATTGAGGGGCAAGCCGCTCCGACCTTCTTCTTCATCGAAAAGCTGGCGGCGACCTTTCTTGCGATGATGTCGGGTATTCCCGGCGGCATCTTCGCGCCCTCCCTGTCCGTGGGTGCCGGTTTCGGCAGCACCATGGCCGCTCTGCTCGGCACCAGCATCGGCCTCGGCGCGATCGTCGGCATGGCAGGATATTTCGCCGGCGTGGTGCAGGCGCCGATGACGGCTTTTGTCATCATCCTCGAAATGACCGGCAATCATGAAGGCGTCATCCCCATCATGGTCGCATCGATGCTGGGATATCTGACCTCCCGCCTGTTCTCCCGGGAGCCGCTCTATCACGGCCTGTCGCGCGTTTTCATCGCCCAGGCCATCCGCGCAAAAAGGGCAAGTCACGCCACCGATGCCTGATGGCGTCAGACGCGTGCGCCGGCCACCCCGAAATACCCAAGGCCGGGTATTTTAACGCCCGGGCGGCTGAAATCGATACCCGCGACCAGACCGAGAAAATTGATCTCGAAACCGCTGCGCGTTCCCGCCGAAATACCGAACAATCCGCCCAGCGAAACGCTCGCATCCTTCCAGTCGTCGGCGACATGATAAAACGCGCCGTTCGGCAAGTAATCACGTCCCACCGCGTCAGGCGGCAGGACTACGCCGAGTTCCGGTACGCTGCGCAGCACATGCGCGACGAAGGTGTTGGAGTTGGGACCGGGATAGATGCGATAGCCGCCCGGCTTGCCATAGGGATAATCGGCAATTGCCTGCTCGATCTTTGGGATCAGCTTTTCCGCCGCCGCGCCGTGAATGGCCACCACCTCGCGCGGCGTGTTGGAATACCAATAGGCATCCGCCGCATAGCCATTGCGGCGGATGGGCGTTCCCCAACCCACCTTGTCGTAGCGATCATAGGCCGTCGCACCCGGCTTTTTGAGCACAATCCAGGCATGGCTGGCGACGGAGCCCTTGAAGCCGCCGGTCATGGCGGAAAACACGTAAATCGCAGCCTGCTTGTCGGCTCCGGCTAGCGGAAGGGTGCCGGAGGAAGACCAGCGGGCATCGCGTCAGCCCTGCGGATGATCCCGCATCGCCCACAAGCCGGCCGATGCCAGAGCGGGAAGCAGATAGATAATGGCAATCGCCAGCAGCAGACGTTTTGCAAATTTCACTGGTAGCCCCGTGCATCGAAAAATCAATTGCGGTATCAACGACATAAAATCAGAACTTTTTGAGGCTGCGAACATGAACAATTCCGTTACCGTCGAAGTCACCAGGGGAAACCTCGTCGAAAGCCGCCATCAGGGCCTCGCCGTGGTGGTGGATGGTGATGGCGGCGTTGTGTTTTCCGCAGGTGACGTCGAGCGCGGCATCTTCCCGCGTTCCGCCTGCAAGGCCATGCAGGCGCTGCCGCTGGTGGAAAGCGGCGCGGCGGATGCCTATGGTTTCGGCAATCGCGAACTGGCGCTTGCCTGTTCCTCCCACTCCGGTGAAGATGAGCACGCAGCGCTTGCCGCTTCCATGCTGGCCAGAGCGGGGCGGGATGTGGAGACGCTGGAATGCGGCGCGCACTGGTCATCCGACCAGAAAACCATCATCCATCAGGCGCGCACGCTGGAAAAACCGACGGCGCTGCACAATAATTGCTCCGGCAAACATTCCGGCTTCATCTGCGCCTGCTGCCACACGGGCACTGACCCCAAGGGCTATGTCGGTTATGATCACCCGTTGCAGCAGGAAATCCGCGCCACCATGGCCAGCCTGACGGGGGCGACGCTCGGCCATGACAATTGCGGCGTCGATGGTTGCTCCATCCCCACCTATGCGGTGCCGCTCACGGGGCTGGCGCATGGTTTCGCCAGGATGGCGACGGGCACGGGGCTGGAAGCGGGCCGCGCCAAAGCCTCGCGTCGTCTCATCGAGGCCTGCATGGCGGAACCCTTTTTTGTGGCAGGCACCGGCCGCGCCTGCACGAAGCTGATGCAGATCGCACCGGGCAGGATTTTCGCCAAAACCGGCGCTGAAGGTGTCTTCGTGGCGGCCCTGCCGGAAAAGGGTATTGCCATGGCGGTGAAATGCGAAGACGGCACCACACGCGCGGCCGAAGCCATGGTCTCGGCATTGCTCGCCCGCTATTTCGATGAGGGCAGCGCCGAGCAGCAGGCTCTGACAGGCATGGCCAACCGGCAGATGCGCAATTGGAACGGCATCCATGTCGGTGATGTCAGAGTCGTCGGGCTGTAAAATCCGGCGTCAAAAACGCGATAAAACCTTTGACGCCGCCGGTTGCCGGCACGATGATGGCTTGCCCTGCGCGTGATGGCCGTCTCTGGCCGACCGTAAGGCGCGGCGTCCGCACGAGGGTGGACGCCTTCATTGCACTGGAGGTCGCATATCCATGTTCACCCTGTTTTTTTCCCCCGGCTCCTGCTCGCGCGCCAGCCATATCGTGCTTGAGGAATCCGGCCTGCCCTATACGGCCCACCGCGTCAATTTCGCCGAGGGCGAACAGCGCTCCGAGACATTTCTGAAGATCAATCCGAAAGGCCGCGTGCCGGCGCTCGCCACCGCAAGCGGGGTGCTGACCGAGACCCCGGCCATCCTCGCCTTCATCGCCCAGATGGCCCCGGAGAAGAAGCTCGCACCGCTTGACGATCCCTTTGAATTTGCCGTCATGCAGTCCTTCAACGCCTTCATTTCCTCCACCGTACATGTCGCGCACGCCCATGGCCGGCGCGGCAGCCGCTGGGCGAACGACGATAGTTCGCTGGCGGATATGAAGGCGAAGGTGCCGCAGACCATGGGTGAGTGCTTCGAGCTGATCGAGCACGGCCTATTGCACGGCCCGTGGGTTCTGGGCACGGCCTATTCGGTGGCCGATCCCTATCTTTTCGTCATGTCCGGCTGGCTGGAAAGCGACGGCGTGGATATTGCCCGGTTCCCGAAAGTGCACGACCACTTCCGCCGCATGAACGACCGCCCGGCGGTACAGCGGGCGCTGGCGAGCGAGAGGGGTCAATAGTTACTGTCGTCATCCTCGGGCTTGTCCCGAGGATCTGCAACGTATTGATTTTATTTGACGTGGTTGGATCCTCGGGACAAGTCCGGGGATGACGTTGAGTACGGAGGGACGTCTCCAGTCCGCGCCCAAAGCTCGTGTCAAGCCGCCTCAGCCGCGCGCGTATCCCACATCGTCTTGAACGCCGTGCGCGCCTGGCAGCGGGTGAGCCAGGCTTTCACCGCCGGATGGGCATCAAACAGCGGCTGGTGGCCCTGCGCATAACGGACGATTTCCGCCGCATTGAGATCGGCGACGGTGAAACGATCGCCAACCAGATAGTCATGGCGGGAAAGATGCTGCTCCAGCACCCGGAACGGGCGTTTCAGCAGGCGGGCGGCAACATCGATTACTGCTTTGCCGCTATCGCTTTCCGACAGGCCTTCGGCGATGGCGGAGGAAATTTTCAGCGAATTGGTCTCGATTTCGGTTGCGGCAAAGAAAGACCATTGCAGCATCGCCGCATCTTCCTTCAGATCGACCGGGGCGAGCGGCCCGCCATATTTGCGGGCAAGGTAAAGATTGATGGCCATGGATTCGTAAAGCACCATGCCGTCATCCTCGATGCAGGGAATGGTGCCCATCGGGTTGACGGCCAGAAACGCGGGCGACAGCGTGTTGAGCGGCGCATCCGCAGCGAGCGGATCGGCAAGGCGGCGGGCCTGTATCACGGGCACGTGCTTGAATTCTATGCCGAGTTCGCCTGCCAGCCACAGCGTGCGCGTGGCGCGGGACCGGTAGACACCGTAAATCGTCAACATCGAAATTACCCCTTGAACCTGTTCGATGGCGGCACGTTACGGTCTCGCCGCTTTAAAGTGAAGTTGCAGATATCAGGGGCAACTATGATTTTTTCTGATCCGTCAGCAAGTCCGTATCCGGCGATAGCCGATATTCGAAACGGTCGATGAACCGCTCGAACAGGCGGGCGAAAGTCTCCACATCCTCCGCCGGCCAACCGTCCATCACATCCTCGATGACGCTCATCTTGGTGCGGCGCATTTCCTGCAGCAGGCTGGTGCCGAGCGGCGTGATTTCGACGATGCTGCGGCGGCCGTCTTCCTGCGAGACGCCACGCTTCAACAAGCCGCGCCCCACCATATCCGCCACAACGCGGCTGCCGCGTGAGGGATCGATGCGCATGCCCTCGGCAATCGCGCCCACGGTGACATCACCTTCGGAGCGGCGCAGAATATCCAGAACGTCGATATGCGAGAGTTCGAGACCCGGAGCGAGCTTGGCAAGCGCCATGCGGCCGATGATGCGGCGGCCGATCATGATGCGCATGCGCGTCATCGTATTGCCGATCCGCTTGATGTCCTCGGGCAAATCTTCGTTCCAGTTTTCCTCAGTCGCCACTCTCAGCCGTTCCTCTTCTTGCGCGTTCGCGATCACATTTAGCGCGAATAGCATGGATGTCAAAAACTTGCCATTGACATATATATGCTGATAGCACACAAATTGTCGCAGCAAATATGCCGGAACTCAACGAGATTTTTCATGGATATGTCCGCAGCCCCCGTGGCGCCGCTTGTGTCGGATCATCGGCGCAGGCTCATCGTTTTCCTATTTCTGATGCTGGCTATGTTCATGGCCACCCTCGACAATCAGATCGTATCGACAGCGCTGCCCACCATCGTCGGCGAATTCGGCGCGCTGGAACGTTTCGGCTGGATCGGCTCCGCCTATCTTCTGGCAACCAGCGCGGTCATGCCTGTTTATGGCAAGCTCGGCGATCTGTTCGGGCGCAAATATGTGATGATCGCGGCGGTGGTCATCTTCACGCTGGGCTCGCTCGCCTGCGGTCTGGCCTGGTCGATGGATAGCCTGATTGCTGCCCGTGTGTTGCAGGGGCTTGGCGGCGGCGGCATTATGGTGTCGATCTTTTCCGTCAATGCGGATCTGTTCGAGCCGCGTGAACGCGCCCGCTACCAGAGCTATTCCAGCCTCACCATCATGGCGTCAGGCAGTGTCGGCCCGATCCTCGGCGGCACGATGAGTGACCTGTTCGGCTGGCGGTCGATCTTCCTCATCAACCTGCCGCTCGGCATCATCGTCATCGCCGGTCTGGCGCTGATGCTGCCTTACCGCCGCCCGGCGCGCCAGCCGAAGATCGATTATCTCGGTGCGGTTCTGCTGGCGGCCACCATTGCCAGCGTCGTCTTCTGGGCTGACAGCAGCGAACTGTTCGGCTCGTTGATCGCAGGCCCGAGCCTCGGCATCATCGCCTTCGCCGTCATCGCCGCTTTCCTGTGGGTACAGGTGGAGCGCCGCGCGCCGGAGCCCGTGGTGCCGCTGAGGCTCTTCAAGGACAGCACCTTTCCGTTGCTTATGATCGTCTCGCTGACAAGCGGCGGCATCGGCATCGGCATGGTCAATTATTACGCCCTGTTCCTGCAGACCACGACCGGGCTTTCCCCTTCCCATGCCGGCCTGTTCTTCATCGCGGTCACCGGCGGCATCGTCATGGGCTCGCTTTCGGCAGGACGGTTGATTTCGATCACCGGTGTCTACAAGCCCTTCTCGGTGGCGGGGCTCACCATCAATCTCGTCGCCATGCTGCTGTTCACGCAAATGCATGCGGGCACGCCGCTGGCGCTGATTGCGGCACTGATGCTGGTGCAGGGTTTCGCCGTTGGCCTCGGCCAGCAGGCGCCGATCATCGGTGTGCAGAATTCCGCGCCCAAGGCGGATATCGGTGCGGCGAGCGGCGCGGTGACGCTGACCCGCATGGGTGGTGCTGCCATCGCCATCTCGGTCTATGGCGCGATCGTCACCTCCAGCCTCAAGGGCGTGGCGGTCAATATCCCCGGCGTCGGCAGAATAGAGGAACTGACGCCGAAAATGCTCGCCGAACTGCCCGCCGCCTCACAGGCCGCCGTCGCCTCGCTTTATTCGGACGCCTTTACGCCGCTGTTCTTCGCGGCCGCCGCAACCGCTGCCATCGGCCTTGCGGCAGCGCTGATGCTGAAACCGGTGCGCCTGCCGGCCGCGGTTGAGGCGAAGCGGGCGGAAGCGGCGGGGGAGTAGGATGGTGAAGGCCGCCGCGTAAACGCCGGCCTTACGCGGCGTCCAATGATTTTTCGACGGCCAGCCGGAAGCCCAGCGCATGCAGGACTTTCTGCACGGTCTCGTAGCGGAGCTTCGAACCGGGTTTAAGCGCTTTATAGAGACTTTCCCGCCCGAGACCCGACACATCCGCGACATGCGACATTCCGCGAGCTCTTGCGACTGCGCCAAGGGCGGCAATGAACACATCGGGGTTTTCGTCTTCCATCGCCACTGCCAGATATTCGATCATGGCTTCATCGCTATCCAGATAGTCCGACACATCAAATTTGCTAAATTCCGTCATTGCCATCCCCAGACCCGATAACCCGGACCATAGTGGATACGCATTTCTGAAACGCCTGCACCCACCGGCGCACAATCGCCGAAATTCCCATGCGCGGCTGCCGTGAGGCGATGAAGAATCCGCACCTTTCCGGTGCGATCTTTCAAAGTCTTCAGCCATTCGTCGAACTCTGCCGATTTCTCGAAACTGTTTATCATGGAATGTATCCGAATGGATACATTTTCACAAGCTCAAATCTCATGGTCGTCCTCTAAGCCGGCCTTACGCTGGTGTTGCGTGCGAACTGCGCTCGCAACTCGATACAGCCCCGGCTCAAAGCCGCAATGACAGGGAGGTGACGGCAAAACAAAAACACCCCTGCGGGAAATTTAACGCCCGTTCCGCGTTATGCTCGCAGCACTTTACATTCGCGCGGGCGGCCCTATCTCAATGAATATGAAGCCGGAACAGCTCCTGAACTCCACGCCCAAAGGCCTTTATTGCCCGGCGGGCGATTTCTATATCGATCCCGTGCGCCCCGTGGCGCGGGCGCTCATCACCCACGGCCATTCCGATCACGCCCGTGCCGGCCATGGCGCGGTGCTGGCCACGCGGCAGACGCTCGATATCATGCGTATCCGTTACGGCGAGGATTTCTGCGGCAGCGAGCAGGCAGTGGCATTCGGTGAAACGGTGGCGGTGAACGGCGTCACTGTCGGGTTCCACCCGGCTGGCCATGTGCTGGGCTCGGCGCAAATCTCCGTGGAGATGAACAGCATGCGCATCGTCGCGTCCGGTGATTACAAGCGCGGCATCGATCCCACCTGTGCGCCGTTCGAGACGGTGCCTTGCGATGTCTTCATCACCGAGGCCACCTTCGGTCTGCCGGTGTTTCACCATCCGCTGCCACGTGTGGAAACGGCAAAGCTGCTCACCTCCATCAAACAATTTCCCGAACGCACCCATCTGGTCGGCGCCTATTCGCTCGGCAAGGCGCAACGCGTTATCCGGCTATTGCGCGACAATGGTTATGCCGAGCCGGTCTACATCCACGGCGCGCTGGCGAGGCTCTGCGATTATTATGTCTCGCAGGGCATTGATCTCGGCGATCTCAGGCCCGCGACGCTGGAAAAAAGTAACCCCGCCGCTTTCAAGGGCGCGATCGTCGTCGGCCCGCCCTCCGCCTTTCAGGAACGCTGGGCGCGGCGCTTCAACGAGCCGCTGATCGCCTTCGCATCCGGCTGGATGATGGTGCGGCAACGGGCAAAGCAGGGCGGAGTGGAATTGCCGCTGGTCATATCAGACCATTGCGATTGGCCGGAACTCCTGGAAACCATCAAGGAAATCGGCCCGCAAGCCGTCTGGGTCACCCATGGCCGCGAAGAGGCACTGGTGCGCTGGTGCGAATTGCAGGGCATCGCCGCCAAGCCGCTGCATCTGGTCGGTTACGAAGACGAGGGGGATTGAGATGAAAGCCTTCGCCACGCTTCTCGACCGCCTTGTCCTCACCCCCTCGCGCAACGGCAAGCTGAAGCTTCTCACCGATTATTTCCGCGATACGCCCGATCCCGACCGGGGTTACGGGCTGGCGGCGATTGCCGGCACGCTGGACCTCAAAAGCGTCAAACCGGCCCTGTTGCGGGAACTTGTGCTGGAGCGCATGGACGAGGTGCTGTTTCGCTACTCCTACGATTATGTCGGCGATCTGGCCGAAACCATCTCGCTGGTCTGGGGTAATATCGGCGGTTCTGACGATTCCGAGGCGCAGGATCCGCGACTCGGCGAAGTCGTCACATTGATGAATTCGCTGGGGCGCACCGAGGTGCGCGGCGCAGTGCGCGATCTGCTCGACCGGCTCGATACCTCTTCACGTTTCGCTTTCCTCAAACTCGCCACTGGCAGCCTGCGCATCGGCGTTTCGGCGCGGCTGGCGCGGCAGGCGCTGGCGGATTTTGCGGGAAAAGACATCACCGAAATCGAAACCCTCTGGCACGGTCTGACGCCGCCCTACACTTCGCTTTTTGCGTGGCTGGAGGGCAAGTCGGACCGGCCGGTGCTGGCCACACCGGCCATTTTCCATTCTGTGATGCTGGCCACACCGGTGGCCGATGGCGATCTCGATGGCTTAGACCCGGCCGATTATGCCGCCGAATGGAAATGGGACGGCATTCGCGTGCAGCTCTCCCGCGCCGGGGAGACGCGAAAGCTTTACTCCCGCTCCGGCGACGATATTTCCGGGGCATTCCCGGATGTACTCGATGCGCTTGATTTCGAAGGCGTGATGGATGGTGAATTGCTGATTGGCGGCACCGCGCGCTCCAACAATCTCACCCGCACCTTCTCGGATTTGCAGCAGCGCCTGAACCGCAAGACGGTGACGGCAAAGATGCTGGACGACTGCCCCGCCTTCATCCGCGCCTACGATCTGCTGTTCGATGGCGAGAGAGATATCCGCGCGCAGAGCTATCTGGAGCGTCGCGGCCGGCTGTCTGACATCATCGAGCATGCCCCGCATGACCGCTTCGATCTATCGCCACTGATTGGCTTTTCCAGCTGGACCGAGCTCGACAGGCTGCGCGCCGCGCCGCCTGATCCGGTGATTGAGGGTGTGATGATCAAGCGCCGCGACAGCGCTTATCAGGCAGGCCGCGCCAAGGGGCCATGGTTCAAGTGGAAACGTGACCCTTACAATATCGACGCGGTCATGATGTATGCGCAGCGCGGCCACGGCAAAAGATCGAGCTATTATTCCGATTTCACCTTTGGTGTATGGGCGGAAGGCGAGGATGGCGAACAACTCGTTCCCGTGGGCAAGGCCTATTTCGGCTTCACCGACGCGGAACTCGAAGTGCTGGACAAGTTCGTGCGCGACAATACCGTCGAGCGTTTCGGCCCGGTGCGGGCGGTGCGGGCCACGCCGGATTTCGGTTTCGTGCTGGAGGTGGCCTTCGAGGGCATCAACCGCTCCACCCGCCACAAATCCGGCGTCGCCATGCGGTTTCCGCGCATTGCGCGGCTGAGGGCCGACAAGCTGCCGGCCGAGGCGGATCGGCTTTCGACGCTGGTGGCGATGATCGATGGCGCGGAAGGGTAGGGTGGCCGTCCAGAAATTGCCATGAATGCTGCGAATACATTGTTGTCATTCGCGAATCCGTGATTGGACAGTCTCCCGCCGCAGTGCTGAACTGCTAATATCTCCATCCCCGTACTCAGAGTGCACCCATGGCCGATAAACGCTTTCTTTCCTCAGCCTTCGGACAGGAAGAGAGCGGCGTGATATGCCAGGGCCTGACACGGCGCGGCCTGCTTGCCGGCGCCATGGGCCTGTCTGTGGCAACGCTTCTGCCGCAGGGTGCGAAAGCCGGCATCGTCGCCCCCGAGGTTTTGCCGCTCGAAAGACAGGATTACGCGGAGGCCCGCCAACATTTTCACACCCACCTGCTGCGCAAGATGGCCGCGCCGGAAAAATCCTCGGCGCTTGGCACACCGCCCGGCGCGGAACGCGTCACCTATCCCGGCGGGCCTGATGGTTCCATCGAGCTTGTTGCCTGGCTTTCCCACTATCAGCCCTCCAGGACACCAAAGCCGGCAGTGCTTTTCCTCCATGGCGGCAATGCCACGGGAGACGGCCACTGGGCGCTGATGAAGCCCTATTGGGAGGCTGGTTTTGTCGTGCTTCTACCGTCTTTCCGGGGCGAGAACGGCCAGAGTGGCAATTATTCCGGCTTTTACAATGAAACGGCGGATGCGTTGGCGGCGGCAACCTATCTGGAAAACCTGCCCGGCATCGATAAAAAGCGCTTCTTCATTGCCGGCCATTCCAATGGCGGTACGCTGACATTGCTCGCCGCCATGAGCCGCAAATTCCGTGCGGCCGCACCCATGTCGGCGGGCGTTAATTCATGGCGTTATTTCAACCGTTATTCGGACGAGATCTGTTTCGACGAAACCGACGAGCGCGAATTCATCATGCGCTCCTCTGTCTGTTTCGGCCCCAGCCTCAAATGTCCGGCCCTGTTGCTGCGCGGCGATGAGGAGCGGCCTTTCGACGCCGATCACCAGCTTTTTGTGGATCGTGCCCTGATGTCAGGGTTCAAGGTTGATAAAAAACTGCTGCCCGGCACCCACAATGGCGTGGTCCCGGGCGCGGTTGCGGAAAGCATCCGTTTTTTTAATCAGTTCGCATAAAAGGGCCGAAAACCGCTCCTGCAGCTTTCGACCCTCCTGCGAAATCAGGCGCTTTTCTTGAAGTAACCAAGCAGCCGCATGGCGTTGGCAGTCACCAGCACCGTCGCGCCGGTGTCGGCAAACACCGCCAGCCACAGGCCGGACAGACCGGTGACGGTCGTGACCAGAAACACCGCCTTGAGGCCGAGCGAGATCGCCACGTTTTGGCGGATGTTGCTCATGGTGGCGCGTGACAGGCCGATGAGGCGGGCGGCATCGCCGACATTGTTGCGCATCAGAGCCGCATCGGCCGCTTCCATCGCCACGTCAGTGCCGGAGCCGATGGCCACGCCGACGCTGGCGGCGGCAAGCGCCGGTGCATCGTTGATGCCGTCACCCACCATCACCACGGTCTTCTTTGCGGCAAGCTTGCGGATTTCCTCGACCTTGTTCTGCGGCAGGAGTTCGCCGCGTGCTTCAAGACCCAGCTTGTTGCCGATGGCACGCGCCGTGCGGGCATTGTCGCCCGACAGCATCAGCGAGGAAATGCCCATCTCCTTCAGCGTCTTGATGCCTTCAGCCGCATCCTTGCGCGGTTCGTCGCGCATGGCGAAGAGGCCGCTTGCCGCACCGCCGGCCATGACCACGGCCACCGTCTTGCCTTCGCTCTCAAGCGCGGTGATGCGGTCGGCCAGTTCCTTCGAGAGGGTGCCGACTTCGGTTGCAAAGCGCGGCGCGCCGATGAACAGGTCTTTTCCACCGACATTGCCCTGCATGCCGCGACCGGAAATCGCCTTGATGTTGGAGCCGGGCAGGGGCTTCACGCCGGCCTTTTCAGCATGGTTGACGATGGCTCTGGCAAGCGGATGGCTCGATTCATGCTCGATGGTTGCGGCTTCGGCAATCAGTCCGGCCTCGTTGCCGTCAAGCGCCACCACGTCGGTCACCACAGGTTCGCCGAGCGTCAGCGTGCCCGTTTTGTCGAAGGCGACGGTTTCGGTGCGCGCCAGCATTTCGATGACGGCGCCGCCCTTCACCAGCATGCCATGGCGTGCCGCAGCCGAAAGGCTGGAGGCGATGGCGGCGGGAACGGAGATGACCAGCGCACAGGGGCAACCGATCAGCAGCAAGGCGAGACCGCGGTAAATCCAGGTATCCCAGTCACCGAGACCGGCAAGCGGCGGCACGATGATGGTGAGCACGGAGATCGCCACGATCAGCGGCATGTAATAACGCGAGAAATTCTGGATGAAGCGCTCGGTAGGCGCGCGCGCGTCCTGCGCTTCCTCGACAAGCGTGATGATGCGGGCAATGGTGTTGTCTTCCGGCGCGCGGTCAACGCGGATGCGCAGCGAGCCGTCATGGTTGATCGAACCTGCAAAAACGCGGGCGCCTTTTTCCTTGGCGACCGGGATGCTCTCGCCGGTCATCGGCGATTCGTCGACACTCGATTCGCCCTCCATCACCACGCCATCGGCGGCGATGCGGTCACCGGGACGGGCCACGACCACCTGGCCGATGCGGACCTGATCGGCAGGCATCTGACGGAGCGTACCGTTTTCCTCGACCAGCGCTGTTTTCGGCAGCAGGGAGCCAAGGGCCTTGATGCCGGAACGGGCGCGAGCGGCGGCAAAGCCTTCCAGCAGCTCGCCGATCGAAAAGAGCAGCACGACGATCGCCGCTTCTTCCGCCTCGCCGATGAAGATCGCGCCGATGGCGGCAATGGTCATCAGCATCTCGATGGTGAAGACCGCGCCGAAACGGGCGGCGTTGAAGGCATTGCGCGCAATCGGGAACAGCGTCACCAGCGTGGCGATGATGAAGGCGTAACCACCCCAGGCCGGAAAGGTGAGTTCCGCCGCATAGGCGACCGCGACCAGAATGGTGCCGGTGAAGGTGTTTCGGGCCTTGGCCGTACGCCACCATGCACCCTTTTCATCAGCGCCATGGGCGTGTCCGACCTCTGCGCTTGAGGTCACTGCCGCGGGCTGCGCCTTTTCATGCGAATGCCCGGCGTGGTCATGGTCCGCATGATCGTGCCCGGAATGGTCATGGCCCGAGTGATCGTGGCCTGAATGATCATGATCACCGTTGCAGGACCCGTGGTCGTGCCCGTCATCTTCCACCTTGCCTCGCGCCGATTTGTCTTGCGCCAGCAAGGCGGGTTTGAAACCGAGCTTGCGCAGCGTATCCTCGATTTTTGCGGTCGGGGTTGTGTTCTCGGCAAGCGAAAGGTTCAACCTTTCCCGCGCAACCGATACCTTGACGTCGGCAACACCGGGCAGGCGGCCAAGTGCGGTTTCGATCTTCGCGGCGCAGCTGCCGCAATCCATGCCACCCACCGAAAATGTCAGGGCGTTGTTCTGCTCAACGCTGGGGGCGGCTTCCGCAGGGTGGTGACCTCCGCACGATGAATGGTCGTGGTCATGGTCGTGAGGTTCCGCTGCGATCTTTTCGCGCGGAGCCTTCTCCTGCGGCAGCAAAGCGGGCTTAAAACCGAGCTTGCGCAGCGTATCCTCGATTTTTGCGACCGATGTTTTGTCTTCCGCCAGCGACAGGTTCAACCTTTCGCGTGCAACGGACACCTTGACGTCGGCAACGCCGGGCAGGCGGGAAAGCGCGGTTTCGATCTTCGCCGCACAGCTGCCGCAATCCATGCCGCCGACCGTGAAGGTCAGGTCTCCTGATTCCCCGTTCAGATTGCCGCGTGTCGAAATATTCATGGTTTTCGCTCCTGAATTCCAGTCGACAGCCAATCTGGCACCTCTAGCAACTAGAGGTTCAAGGGCAAAAATGCAATTTCCCGATTTTTTTTGAAAAGTTCACACCAGCTTCGCGCCAGCCGCGCGGTTCATCATGGCGGCATATTGGATTCCATGAAGCGGTTCAGATGACAGCACTCTTTATGAAACACTGCCGCCGGGCGGCCTCTCTTGCGGGTCTTGCGGCTCTGCCGCTGCTGAGCGGCTGCCTTTTTGTGACGGATACGACCCGGATGGATCCGGATGTCTTCGTGCGGGAAACGGCGCCGGTCTTCAACTTCAATTCCGTCAGCTCAAACCGTCAGCCGGAATTGCCGCCGCAGCCGGGCCAGCTTTCGACGCGCCCGCCGGATCTGTTCAGAACCCGCTTCCATCAGGAATACGGCCCGCCGGTGCGTGGGCAGGGCCTGAGCGCGCCGCAGGTGCAGGGGCAGGCCGCACCGCTCGCGCCTGATCGCATGGTGACCTATGGCCTGCCGGTTTCCAATCCGCTGCATCGGGTCATGTATGGCCCGATCCGCGACGAGGACCGTTCACTGCCCGCCATTCCTTATGGGCGCATCGACCCGCGTTATCTGCGGCAGGAAGTCAGCTATCAGACGGCGGAAGCGCCCGGCACCATCATCGTCGATACCAAACAGCATTTCCTCTATCTGGTGCAGCCGGGCGGCAAGGCGATCCGTTACGGCGTCGGTCTCGGGCGCGATGGTTACGCATGGTCGGGCCGCGGCAAGATTCAGTGGAAGGCGAAATGGCCGCGCTGGACGCCGCCGGACGAAATGGTCAAGCGCCAGCCGGAGCTCACCTCCATCTCGGCGGCCAATGGCGGCATGACGCCGGGTCTCAACAATCCGCTCGGTGCGCGTGCGCTTTATATTTTCAAGGACGGCAAGGACACGCTTTACCGCGTGCACGGCACACCGGACTGGCAGTCCGTCGGCAAGGCGACGTCCTCCGGCTGCGTGCGCATGCTCAACCAGGATGTCATCGACCTTTACGAGCGTGTGCCCAAAGGGGCGCAGATTGTGGTTATCTGACCACGTTCTAAAAGAAAGAGATGCGGGGTCCAATCCTCCGGCGCCTTGTGACTGGCTTTTAGCGGTCGGTTAACTATTTTCGCAATACGCATGATACGGAACAAATGACGTACAACGGCGATATAGCCGTTCGAAATGTGGGACAAACCGGCCTTATGACAAGCACCGACACAGATCTTTCCAGACGCACCTTTCTTTCCCTTCTCGGCATCTCCTCCGCTTCGCTTCTGGCGGGCTGCGCCTCATCCGGCACGGGAGACGCCATCCGCCAGCAGGCGAGCGCCATCGGCAGCGATTTCCGCCAGATGTTCTCGCCCGGCGTCAGCGATGCGGAACTGGCCGTCATGTACGGCTCGGTTGAAGATGGCGGTTACGTCATTCCCGCTGTCCCCTATCAGAAAATCGACCGGCGTTATTATCGCCAGCGGGTCGTCGACCCGACCGGCGAGCGCCCCGGCACCGTCGTCGTGGATACGCGCTCGCGCTTCCTCTACGTTGTGGAGCAGGGCGGCAGCGCCATGCGTTACGGCGTCGGCATCGGCCGCGACGGTTTCGCCTGGTCGGGTGAAGGCGTCATCCAGTGGCGTCAGAAATGGCCGAAATGGACCCCGCCGGACGAAATGGTCGCCCGCCAGCCGGAACTGGTCAAATATTCGTCCAAGAATGGCGGCATGCCGCCGGGCCTGAAGAACCCGCTCGGCGCCCGCGCGCTCTATATCTTCCAGAACGGCAAGGACACGCTTTACCGCCTGCACGGTTCGCCGGAATGGAACTCCATCGGCAAGGCCGTCTCTTCCGGCTGCGTGCGCCTGATGAACCAGGACGTCATCGACCTCTATGACCGCGTGCCGCAGAAGGCGCGTGTGGTGGTTTGGCAGTAGGTCTAACCGGACGCATTAAGAAGGTGTCCGGTAAGTGAATTGACGAGTAATGGCTGCAACACGAAGCGTGTTGTGGCCATTATTTATTTCTAATATATCAATATTGTTTTTAATATTAACATTCAATTCCATAGTATATTTAAAAATATCGTGACTCATATTGATTTTTTATTATAATAAGCGCGGGTTATTCATTGTTTTTACGGAAATGAATTTCCCATATTTTAAATCATCCTAATATCTCTGTCGTTAATCGAGGAGTGAATGGCATGACTCTTTATCTCTCAAATAGTTGGCAGGTAGGTACAAGTCCTTACGAAATCTTTTACGGTGATCGCTATGGCGTGGCGCGAAACGACGTATTTCAGCTTGGCGGCAGCGAGACCGGCACTCTGGGTGGTGTTCGAAACGGATGGGAGAAGTTTATCGGTGGCGCGGGTGTAGACACCATTTACGTCGCTCCGAAGTATTACTACTCCTGGACTGCCGTGATGATCGACCACAATGGCTTGGACAGCGTGGAACGTATCGAGTTTAACGGCGCCACCTCCTGGCCGGTAAAACCAGTCTATTTCGCTGGAATGGCAGATTTTTCGAGCGTCACATACATGTCGCCCGGCGTGACGATCTATGGCCGCGAGAACAGTAATATATTCGTCGGTAGTCAGCTTGGGGAAAGGATCGAAGGCGACGGCGGTGACGATCTGCTCTTTGGCAACGCCGGAGACGACACGTTGTACGGTGATACGACCGCGGTAAATCCCTGGCCGGCGCAATTGAATGCCGCTGGCAATGACTGGCTGTTCGGCGGCACCGGCAATGACTATCTGGATGGTCAGGGCGGTAACGACAATCTGTCCGGTGACGCGGGCGATGACAATCTTTATGGCGGACCCGGAAACGACCAGCTTAGCGGTGGAGAGGGCACCGATAAGCTTTTCGGCGGAACCGGTGACGACAAGCTCATTGGTGGAGAAGGTTCCGACCAGTTGTCTGGCGATGTGGGAAATGACCAGTTGCACGGTGGGGTAGGAAACGATCTTCTCAACGGGGGGATAGGAAACGATATAATCGAAGGTGGAGAAGGAACAAATCTTCTTTGGGGAGACCTTGGCGAAGATACATTCTACTTTGCGGTCAAAGGTGTACAGGACACAATTAAAGATTTTGAAGTGGGAATAGATCGCCTGCGCTTCACTACCGAAATCGCGGACGATTTTTCTGATTTTACAATTGTCGATCAAGCAAATGGATATGCGAATATAAGCGTAGAAGGTTTGGAGATTATCGTTGAGGGCGTCCCCGCAGCGTCACTCAACAGTTCAATGTTCGAATTTGGCGCTTATGCATGATCAAGGCGGGCTCCGTCGCAATTGCGGCGGAGCCTTTTACTGATCGTACTAAACCAGTTCGGGTTTCGTATATTTTTTCGTCATATTTCCATTTGTGTCAAATATTTCCAGTTCACCGTTTTCTTTATACGCGATCATTTTCTGTCCATTATTATAATATAGAATGCCTGGTGTTACGGACACTTGGCCGTTTTCCCCAAATTTAAGAGTTATGGCGGAGCCGAAAAATTCTTTTAAAGCTTTCTCGCTGTAATACATATCGTGACGTGACACCTCGCAATAAATTCCGTTAAGGGAGTTATTAAGCTCTGCAATTTCAACTTGTCCGTTATAACTCTTGTCGCTGGTGAAATATTCGACTTGCTTTTTAACCAGAGCTTCGTCTTCACCATTCGCGATGCGTTTTGCGCCCCATTCAGCATACTGCGCATTATATTCGTCACGCGGCAGCACAATAATTTCAGGTACATAGCGGGGACTGGCCCTCGCAGCTCTTGTGATCAGGTCGGTTACGAGGAATTCCGCATTCTCCACTGTCCGCTCAATCGGATTGACATAGTAGGACGACATCATATTCGTGGCTGCGGCGTTCATAGCGCTCATCGTCGCCTGCGGAATGGCGGCGGAGACGGTTTCTTTTTTTGCGACGGTTTCCAGCTTTGCTTTGGTAGCCTGCGAAGCGAGCGTCGAAATCGTTTCGATGGCTTGCGCAGTTTTTTGCTGGCTTCCGGCTACCATTCCGAGGATCGTGGTCGCGGCGTCGTTGCCTGATATTTTTGGGGCCGAAAAAGTTTGTTTAAGAATGGTCAGCGCCATTGAATTCGCAGAGATCAAAGTCATCGCATGCCTTTTGAAATCTGCCGCAAAAGTCCTTCACCGGCTTCCGAGGCTGGAAACGCAGCTAAAAGTCATTTTAGCTGCATAAAATATAAATGCAACTTTATCGGGAATTGGTAAATAAATACTTCAACACCCCCTGGATTTCAAGGGGCGTTAGGACTTCGAAAGACCATCCTTCAACGCGTTAACCCGGTCCCGCAACTGCGCCAGTTCCTCCAGCTCGCAGCCGGTGGCGCCGCCGATTGCGGCCATGATCTTCACGCCCTCCTTTTTGAGGTCGGCGCCCTTTGGCGTTAAGGCCACCAGCACCTGCCGCTCGTCCACCGTGCCGCGTTTGCGGGTTATCAGCCCTGCATGTTCGAGCCTTTTCAGCAGCGGTGACAGCGTGCCGGAATCCAGCCCCAGCATTTCGCCCAGCGCCTTGACGGTGGAGGTCTGCTTTTCCCAGAGCGCCATCATGACCAGATATTGCGGATAGGTCAGTCCGATAGGGTCGAGCAGCGGTTTATAGGCGCGTGTGAAAGCGTGCGCTGCGCCATAAAGGGCAAAGCATATCTGCTGGTCCAGCCTCAACAGGCTTTCCATCTTCGTGTCGTTGCCCTCTGCGCCCATAGTCCTGCTCCAAAATAAAACCGGGGAGGGAACAATCGGCCCCCGCTTTCGGTTCCTGCCACATGGATGTGCGGCGAAATTTCGTGAAAACTATCGCAAAAAACAAAATTTTATTCAATGTGCAAAATTATATTGCGCACAATTTAATTGTTCGCTATAAACCACTCAACACCAACCCGAAGGGAGTAAATGCCATGCCTATTCTCTACACGACCAAAGCATCCGCCACCGGTGGCCGTGCAGGTAACGCCAAGTCGGAAGACGGCGTTCTCGACGTAACGCTGACCGTTCCGAAGGAACTGGGCGGTGACGGTGCCCGCGGCACCAACCCGGAGCAGCTTTTCGCCGCCGGTTATTCGGCCTGCTTCCTCGGCGCGCTGAAGGCGGTTGCCGGCAAGCAGAAGGTAAAGATCCCGGAAGACACCACTGTGACGGCAACTGTCGGCATCGGCCCGCGCGAAGACGGCACCGGCTTCGGCATTGAAGTGTCGCTGAAGGTCAACATTCCCGGCCTGGAGCGCGAAAAGGCAGAAGAACTGGTCGCCGCCGCCCATATTGTTTGCCCTTATAGCCACGCCATGCGCACTTCCACGGAAGTGCCGGTTTCTGTGGCCTGATATTGCAGCTATCAAAAAGTGGGCCGGGTTTATCCCGGCCTTCTTGTTCGTGGAAATAAATATGCTATATTCTTTCTGAGGAAAGGATGTGCGCCATGAATATTCACGCCAAGACTGCCATGGATCCTGCAGCGCAGGGCAGGGTCGTCACCAAGGCCGTTATCGCCGCTGCCGAGCGGCTGGGCCTGAATGCCGCCCGCACGGCGGATATTCTCGGCGTTTCCGCCCCCACCGTGTCGCGCATGAAGAGGCTGGATTTCCTGCTGGAGCCGGGCGCCAAGTCCTTCGAACTGGCGGTGCTGCTGGTCCGGGTTTTCCGCTCGCTGGACGCGATTGCCGGCGGTGACGAGACCGTTGCGAAAAACTGGCTGCGTAATCACAATACGGCGCTGAACGCCGTACCTGCCGAAAAGCTGACCACCATTACCGGATTGATCGATGTCCTCTCCTATCTGGACGCCCGACGCGCTCCTGTCTGAAAAACGCGCCGCATCGGGAAAATACTGGCGGCTGGTGGAAGCGCAGCATCAGGTTTCCACCATGAAGCTGGTGGATACGGTGGAGGAGCAATCGCTGCTGGAAGATATTCTCGAGACGAGCAAGCGGCCGTTTCCGCCCGAATGCGCCGGTCTCGATTATCTTCTCGCCACGCCTTTCCGTTATGGCGCCGCCTATCCCTATGGTTCGCGTTTTCGCAGGGCAGGTTTCACCGAAGGCGTTTATTACGCCGCCGCCAGGGTGGAGACGGCGCTTGCTGAAATGGCCTTTTACCGGCTGCTGTTTTATGCCGAATCGCCGGGCACGCCGCTGCCCGCCAATCCTGCCGAATATTCCGCCTTCGCCGCCCGTGTCGCCACCGATGCCGCACTTGACCTGACGAAACCGGAGCTGAGCCGTAACGAAGCGCTGTGGACCGATCTTACGAATTACGAGCCGTGTCAGGCCTTGGCGGAGCAGGCGCGTGAAGCAAAGGTTGAGGCGATACTCTACCGCTCGGTGCGTGATCCCGCAGGTGGCCTCAACATCGCAATTTTGTCGCCAAAGGCCTTTGCGGCCAAAACGCCGGTAGAGCGGATGAGCTGGCGCATTCACCTGTCTAAAACCGGAGTGCAGGCCCTGTGCGAATTCCCGATGCGCCGGACGGGCTTTTCTGTTTCGGATTTTGTCAATGACCCGCGTCTGGCCGGCTTCCTGGGGTGAGGTGGCGCTCCGTTTTCTTCTCCCCGCCGGGGAGAAGGTGGCCCGAAGGGTCGGATGAGGGGGCAACGGTAGAGATTTACGGAGAGCTCGCCCCCTCATTCCGCTGCCGCGGACTTCTCCCCGGCGGGGAGAAGAAACAAGCGGCATCCGCTCGGCCTGTTCAGGCCCGGCCGTAAGCCTGAGCCCCGCTACTGCTTGCCCACACGGGCGCGCAGCTCTTCCACATGCGCTGCGATTTCCGGCGTTACGACATCGCCAAAGTCTTCCATTTCGAACAGCGGACGGATTTCAATTTCGCTGCGCTCCAGCATCGGGTTGGGGCAGCGTTTCACCCATGCCACCGCCTCATCCATGTCCTTCACAGTCCACAGCCAGAAACCGGCAACCAGCTCGTTGGTGTGCGGGAAGGGGCCATCAACGACAGTTCGGCTGTCGCCATCAAAAACAACCCTCTTGCCCTTGGAGGAGGGGTGCAGCCCGTCGCCGGACTGCATGATGCCGGCATTGACCAGTTCCTCGTTGAATTTTCCCATTGCCGCCATGAGTTCAGTCGTGGGCATGACGCCATCTTCGCTGCTCTTGGTGGCTTTTACAAAAACGATTGCACGCATGATTTTTCCTCCTGGATTGCGTTTTCGGGGTAGTTTCGTCCGTAGTTTCGTTTTCCAGCACGACGGCCCTATGACATTCTGGCCGATAAAAGTGGCGTCATGCCGTCGTGCTGTCAGCCGAGATCGATAAGATCGCGACGCAGCCGGTCGGGGTCGCCACTGCCGATTTTCGCTTCGATTTCCGCATGAGTCTGTTCCCAGATGGGAAAGGCCGCCGCAAGCACGGCCATGCCATCCGCCGTCAGCCGCAGCCGCTTGCCGCGCCTGTCTTTCGGGTCCTGTTCGATGCTGACCAGCCCGCGCCGTTCCAGCGGCTTCAATGCCGCCGTCAGCGTCGTCCGGTCCATCGCCAGAAGATGGGCGACCGGTCCCATCGGCGGCGGCTCCGGCCGGTTCAGCGACATCAGCAGGGAAAACTGGCCATTATTGATGCCAACAGGCTTCAGCGCATTGTCGAACAGCCGCGCCAAGGCCCGTGCAGCGCGCTGGGCGTGCAGGCAAAGACAGGCGTCCCGCACGAAAAGAGTTGTCGAAAAAGGAATCACGCTGGCGTTTGACATGCGATAAATATGTTGATATCAACCTAATTAGTCAAGCGGAACTTGATGCTCCGCTGATGGTTTAACTGACTTTCAATGCAGAAATAGGCGGTGTCCTCCGGTGGAGCGGAGTGGCGCCGTGGTGAAAGACGGATCCAAGGAGGAAAGATCATGTCTCATCCTGTTGTTTCGAATGAAGAGTGGCTTGCGGCCCGCCGCGATCTGCTGGTGAAGGAAAAGGAACTGACCCGCGCCCGTGACCGGCTGAACGAGGCGCGGCGCGCATTACCCTGGGAAGAGGTGACGAAGGACTATATTTTCGATGCGCCTTCCGGCCCGAAATCGCTGAAGGAACTGTTCGGCGATTGCAGCCAGCTCATCGTTTATCACTTCATGCTGGCGCCTGACTGGGAGGAGGGCTGCACCGGCTGTTCCTTTTTCGCCGACCATGTCGATGGCGCGATGATCCATCTGAAACATGGCGATGCGGGTTTCGTCGCGGTCTCCCGCGCGCCGCTTGAAAAGATCGAAGCCTATAGACACCGCATGGGCTGGAAGTTCCCGTGGGTTTCCGCAGCGGACAGCGATTTCAACTATGATTATCAGGCTTCCTTCCGTGATGAGGATATCAAGGGTGGAGCCATCACCTATAATTACCGTGAAATCGAACCGATGGGCGACCTGAAGGATCTGCACGGCGTCAGCATTTTCGCCAAAGGCGAAGATGGCAAGATTTATCACACTTACTCGGCCTATGCCCGCGGCATGGAGCAGGCGCTCGGTACGCTGATGCTGCTCGATCTGGTGCCAAAAGGCCGTAATGAAGACGGCGTAATGGATTGGGTGCGCCGGCACGATCAATATGAGGACGCACCGAAAGCTGCAGCCTGCTGCCACTGAAACGGACGGACGAGGAGGAGACAATAATGGAAATGCAAAGCGCCAAGCCGCAGAAGGAACATGAATTCCTGTCGAGAATCGTTGGTGACTGGGTCATGACCGCTAGTTCCGGCCATGAGAATTATGACGCCGACGACCCGTCGCAGCGATTCACCGAGACGGTCCGCTCCATCGGAGGGCTGTGGATCGTCGGCGAGGGCACAGGCAAGATGCCCGACGGTGACGAGATGACAGCCGTGATCACGGTCGGTTTCGACCCGGCCAAGGGCAATTTCGTCGGAAGCTGGATAGGGTCAATGATGACCTATCTCTGGGTCTACAGGGGCTGGCTGGAAGAGGACGGCAAGACCCTGACACTGGAAGCCGAAGGCCCCGCCTTTGACGGTTCCGGCCGCATCGATACCTATCGTGATGTGCTGGTGCTGCATGACGACAATCACCGCAGCTTTTCTGGCAGCGTCCGCCAGCCGGATGGCACATTCAAGACCTTCATGACATCGGAATTCCGCCGCAAGGGGTAAGCCCTGCCGGAACGAGCCGCACAGACCGGCGCCGCCGCGCCCCGCGGCGGGCGGGATCACCCAATCAAATATAGACGCCCAAACCTCCTGAGGAGACGAAGATGTCCGATACACATGGAAAATTCATCTGGGTTGAACTGATGACGCCTGACATGGAAGCGGCCGCCCGCTTTTATGGCCATGTCGTTGGCTGGCAGACAAAGGATTTCGGTTCGCCGGAAATGCCCTATCTGGTGCTGGAAGCCAATGGCAAAGGTATGGGCGGTGTCATGGAACTGACCGAGGAACTTAAGGGTCAGGGCATTCCGCCGAACTGGACCGCTTATGTCGACGTTGACGATGTTGATGCCTCGGCTAAGCTTTTCGAGGAAAAGGGCGGTTCCGTCATGCGCCAGCCGCAGGATATTCCTGAAATCGGCCGGTTTGCTGTGGTGGCGGACCCCTATGGTGCGGTTCTGTGCATCATGACGCCACTGCCAATGGAAAGCGGCGGTTTTCCCGAAGACGCGCAAAACCTGCCCGGCCATGTCGGCTGGCATGAGCTGATGACGGGCGATGTGGATGGAGCGACCGCCTTTTATGGCGAGGTGTTCGGCTGGACCAAGGACCATGATTTCGACATGGGCGAAATGGGGCCGTATCGCATCTTCGCCCATAACGGCAAGGCCATCGGCGGCATGATGAAACGTATGCCGCAGGCGCCCGACTGCTACTGGGGTTATTACTTCAATGTCGAAGGCATTGATGCCGCCATCACCCGCGTCAGCGCCGGCGGCGGCAAGGTCGTCAACGGTCCGATGGAGGTTCCCGGCGAAAGCTGGATTGTCAATTGCCAGGACCCGCAGGGCGCCTTCTTCTCGCTCGTGTCGCAGAAGAAGTAAAAATCATGCCCCTCCCGCCACTGGATTGGCGGGAGGGGCCTTCGTTTTGAGAACAGTCATGCCGAAGCGAAAAACGCTTCCGCATCTTCGACTTCCACCAGCCGGCGTTTGTCGATCAGCCAGAAGCGGGTTCCGACCGCCCGCACGAAACTCCGGTCGTGCGAGACGAGCACGCAACTCGCCTGACGGCCGGTAATTTCCGTCTCCAGCGCTTCCTGCCCCTCAATGTCGAGGTGGTTGGTCGGCTCGTCCAGCAGGTAGAGATTCGGCTCGGTCAGGCGCAGCGCCAGCATGGCAAGCCGCGCCTTCTGTCCGCCGGAAAGCGTCGCGATGCGACGTTTCTGCATTTCCATGTCGATGCCTGCACCGGCGAGCAAACCGTGCGCGCGCTGGTCGCCTATGTCGAAGCGGTGTGTGATGAGCGTCAGCGGCGTGCTGGCATCATCGATTTCGGCGAGCGACTGGTCGACATATCCCGCCACCAACGAGGGGGTGGCCTTGATGCCCTCCGCCACCTGCTCGTCAGCCCTTATTGCCGCCTTCAGAAGCGAGATCAGCCGCGTCTTGCCGACGCCGTTGTGGCCGAGAATGACGATGCGGTCGCCCTGGCGGATGAATTGCCGGCCGGTGCGGAACAGCAAGGTGCCATCCGGTGTCGAGACGGGAATATCCTCCAGCGTCACCAGTACCTTGGCGTGTGTGCCGCGATTGGCAAGCTGGATCTTTCCGGCAGATCGATCCTGATGGGCGGGCCGCGCTTTTTCCTCCAGCTTTTCGGCGCGCTCCCGCAATTGCTTGGTCTTGATGGTCAGAAGATCGCTGCCCGAATTGATGCCGATATTGTTGAGCTTCGCCGCCTGCCGGCGCAATTGTTGCACGGTCTTCATGTCGCGCTCGAAACGCCGTCCATCGGCGGCATCCTCCTCTTCGAGCGCCCTTCGCGCATGCCCATAGGGCAACCGGAAGAGCGAGGAATTTTCCGGCCGCAGGAACAGCGTGGCTTTGGTGACATTGTCGAGAAAGGCGCGGTCATGGCTGACAATGACCACCGCCGTATCGCGGGGCAATTGTTGCAGAAAACCCTCCAGCACCTTGATTTTTTCAAGGTCGAGATGGTTGGTCGGCTCATCGAGCAGCAATAAGTCCGGCTCGGTGATCCATGCCCGCGCCAGCATGGCAAGCCGCTGCCAGCCACCGCTCAGCTGTTGCAGGGAGTGATGGCGATAGCTTTCCGGCACAGCCATCTCATCGAGGATGATGTCGGCGCGCCAGCTGTCGCTGTCGATTACATCCGCTGGCAGGGCGGATAACACCGCATCCCGCATTGTCCGCGTGAGAAGGGCCGGGGGCAGATGCTGGTGGACGATGGATTGCGTCAACCCGCGCAACCGGGTGATATCGCCGCTGCTGGCTTCCAGTTCGTCAGCAAGGCAATTGAGCAGGGTGGATTTGCCGCAGCCATTCGCCGCGACAATGCCGATGCGGTCTCCCGCATGGATGGTGAGGCTGAGACCGGAAAAAAGCGGCTTGCCCAGAATGATTCCGAGGTTTCGAAGTGTGATAAGGGTCATGGTGCATCTCTGGCGAAACGGATCATCAACGAAGCTGGCGCCACATGCGGGCAGGGTTGTTCAGTCGAGATGATCCGTCATGAAAACATGCGCAATGGCAGACGAGCTGCGTTCCGCGCGGCCTTTTGGGCAAACCAGAGTCTTGGAAGTTCCGGTCAGCCCTGCAAACGCATCTGCAGGGCAGAAAGGTGGCGGATCTGGCGGTAACGCCAGAAGCAGGAAATATCCATGCGAAGCCTCCTTTCTTGATACGGGTTGAACCGCTTGATGATTAGCAGCGGTGGTGGCGGGAGGCAATGGGTTTTGCGCAGGTGCGGCCGTTATAGGATGGCGCTACGGTGCGGCACCGTTTCTTCTTCCCGCCGGGGAGAAGGTGGCCCGAAGGGTCGGATGAGGGGGGCAACCTTGCCGAATATCTCTACCCTGTCCCCTCATTCCGCTGCCGCGGACTTCTCCCCGGCGGGGAGAAGAAACAAGTGGCGCACGCTCGACCTGCATAGGTGCTTCAATACATATTTACCGCTTCAAACTACCCAAAATCCCGCGCACGATCGCCCGCCCTACGGATGTCGCAACAGAACGGGCGGCACTTTTCATCGCCGCTTCGATCACCGTTTCGCGCTGGTAGCCGGTCTTGCGGGTGCCGCCATTGCGCGAGCCGGTCGAGGCCGGTGCGGGCTCCTCGTCGCCGAAGCCCGGCAGGCGCCAGCGTCCGGAAGCGTTGTCGGACTGGTTGGCGGCATTTTCCTCTTCCGCGCGCTTGGCGGCTTCGGCTTCCGCCGCCTTCTGGGCGCGGGCAGCGAGGATTTCGAAGGCGGATTCCCGGTCGATATCCTTGTCATATTGGCCGGCGAAGGGGCTGAGATCGATCAGCGACTTGCGTTCCGCATCGGTGAGCGGCCCGACGCGGCCCGAGGGCGGACGCACGAGGGTGCGTTCCACGATGGAAGGCGCGCCCTTGTCATGCAGGGTGGAAATCAACGCCTCACCCGTGCCAAGCGTGGTGATGGTGTCGGCGGTGTTGAAGGCCGGGTTCTGGCGGAAGGTGTCGGCGGCGGTGCGCACGGCCTTCTGCTCGCGCGGCGTATAGGCGCGAAGCGCATGCTGCACACGGTTGCCGAGCTGGGCAAGAACGGTTTCCGGCACGTCGAGCGGGTTCTGCGTCACGAAATAGACACCCACGCCCTTGGAGCGGATAAGGCGCACCACCTGTTCCACGCGCTCGACCAGCACCTTCGGCGCATCGTTGAACAGCAGATGTGCCTCGTCGAAGAAGAACACCAGACGCGGCTTTTCCGGGTCGCCCACCTCAGGCAGTTCCTCAAACAGTTCCGAAAGCATCCAGAGCAGGAAGGTGGCGTAAAGGCGCGGGTTCATCATCAGCCGGTCAGCCGCAAGAACCGAAACCGTGCCGCGGCCATCCGCGCCGACGCGCATGATGTCGGCAATCTTCAATGCCGGCTCGCCGAAGAAATTTGCGGCGCCCTGCTGTTCGAGAACCAGCAGCCCGCGTTGCAGTGAGCCGACCGAGGCCTTGGAAATCAGGCCGAACTGGTTGGAAAGCGCCGACGCGTTTTCGCCCATATAATTCAGCAGCGATTGCAGGTCTTTCAGATCGAGCAGCGGCAGCCCGCCCTGATCGGCGATCTTGAAGGCGATGTTGAGCACGCCTTCCTGCGCTTCCGATGCGTCCATCAGTCGGGCAAGCAGCAGCGGTCCCATTTCGGCGATGGTGGCGCGCACGCGATGGCCTTTTTCGCCGTAGAGATCCCAGAAGATGACAGGCGATTTTCCATAGGAGAAATCCGTAAAGCCAATCTGCTCGGCGCGTTTCTGCACCCAGTCTTTCGCCTCGCCCTCGGCCGCGATGCCGGAAAGGTCGCCCTTGATATCGGCGCAGAACACCGGAACGCCGGCCTTCGAATAGCCTTCGGCGAGAACCTGCAACGTCACGGTCTTGCCCGTTCCCGTCGCGCCGGTGATGAGACCATGGCGGTTGCCGAATTTCAGTTCCAGATATTCGCCCTTGTTCAGGCTGTCATCCGGATTGCGGCTGGTCCCGATATAGAGCTGTCCGTCCTGCAACATCGACCAATTTCTCCTGCGGCTGATGCATGACCCTTAAATCACCATGGATTTCACAAAAGTCATGTCCGAATTAAAAGCGTAACGAGCGTGCCTTGACCGCTGATGGTAAACGCGGCCTTTTCATAGTTTGGTTGTGATGATCTTATAAGGACAGTTTCAAGGCGCAACAACTGCTTGATGGCGATGAATAAAAAGCGCTTGATGAAAGTTGCCGCACCTATCCGTGGCCGCTTGAATGCGGCATGAGATTGTTTTACGTTGACGTTAACGTCAGTTATTCGATGTTGGCGTCGTTTTTCAACAGGAGGCAAGAATGAACGAAATCGTTGATCAGATCGCCGCAAAGGCGGGTATCGACCCTCAATTGGCTGAAAAGGCCGTCGGCATGATTCTCGGTTTTCTCCAGCGCGAGGCGGCCGACGGCCCGATCGCCAAGATGATCGAAGCCATTCCGGGCGCCAGTGATCTCGTGGCGCAATATAACGGTGAGGGCACCGGTAATGGCGGCGGCGGTCTGCTGGGCGGACTGATGAGCGCGATCGGCGGCGGCGGCATCATGGGTCTTGGCCAGCAGTTGATGAGCCAGGGTATCGGCATGAGCGAGATTTCCACGCTGGCCAAGGAAACCATCGCCGTTGCCCGTCAGCACGCGGGCGATGAGACCGTTGACCAGGTGATTGCCTCGGTTCCGGGCCTTAGCCAGTTCGCGTAAGGCGATATTAATCCATTGCGGGGCGCGGCGGCTGTTCTTTGAACCGCCGCCGCGCCTCTTCTATGTCCGCATGGTGCGTTTCCGCCCAGATCCAAACGCCGCAAAAAGCGCTGCCGAGCGTGCGGCCGAGATGGGTGAGATCATAATCCACATGCGGCGGAATGACGGGATGCACGGTGCGGCGCACCAGCCCGTCGCTTTCCATCTGTCTCAGCGTTTTTGTCAGCATCTTCTGGCTGATGCTGCCCACATGTTTGCCAATCTGTGTGAAACGCAGCGTGCCGTGCTCTTCCAGCACTTCCAGAATGAGCATCGTCCATTTGTCCGCCACCTTGGCGATAATGTCCTGAACCAGCGCCTCGATGACCGGATCGGTTTCCGTGGGTGGCGGAACCTTGCGCCGGCTCTCAATGGTCGGATCGGCGGCGTGCCGTTTCATCTTACACTCTCCTTTGGGTAAGTATAAATCTTTTGGGTGCCTACTTTCGATTGGAGAGTATCATAGCTAACTTCCTTTCAGCCAACAAGCAAAGGATGCTGCAATGAAAATCACCGGCAACACCATTCTCATCACCGGCGGCGGTTCCGGCATCGGCCGGGCGCTGGCGGAAGCGTTTCACCAGGCCGGCAACCGGGTCATCATTTCCGGCCGCCGCCAGGCCGTGCTCAACGAGGTGACGGCCGCCAATCCCGGCATGGCCTCGATGGTGATGGACGCAACCGACGCCGCAGGCATCCGCGCTTTCGCCGAGGCGCTGGTGAAGGCCCATCCGGCTCTCAACGCCGTCATCAACAATGCCGGCATCATGCGGCCGGAAGACATCGCCGCAGCACCGGATTATCTCGACACGGCCGAAGAAACCATTGCCACCAATCTTCTCGCGCCCATTCGCCTCACGGCGGCGCTTTTGCCGCATTTCCTCAAGCAACCCGCCGCAACGGTGCTGACGGTGTCCTCCGGTTTGGCCTTCGTGCCCATGGTGCTGACCCCCACCTACAGCGCCACCAAATCGGCCATCCATGCCTATTCGGTTGCGCTGCGCGAGCAGCTGAAGGAGACGCCGGTGAAGGTCATCGAAATCGTGCCGCCCTATGTGCAGACGACACTAATGGGCGAGGGGCAGGCGAGTGATGAAAGGGCCATGCCGCTCGACGCCTTCATTTCCGAGGTGATGGATATTCTTGAAAATCGCCCGGATGAGAAGGAAGTTGTGGTGGATCGCTGCAAGCCGCTGCGTTTCGCCGCGCAGAACGGTAATTTCGATCAGGTCTTCGCCATGATCAACCATATGCATCCGTAAACGGCAGCGTCTGTCGCATCGGGGCATCCTGTGATAGCGTCGCGCTCTTATCCGCGGAGCGCGCGCTTTCATGGCCCAAGGCCAATTCCTGATGCCGAAAACCAGCATGCCCGGTGTTGCCGCCGTGGTGGCGGATAGCGATCGCTCCTTTCCACGCCATATGCACGACCAGTTCGGCATCGGTCTCATCGAGCGCGGCGCGCAGAAATCGCTTTCCGGTCGTGGCATGGTGGAAGCGGGCGCCGGCCAACTCATCACCGTCAATCCGGGCGAGGTGCATGATGGCATTCCGCTCGGGGAGGGCGGTCGCGCCTGGCGGATGCTCTATCTCGATATCAATATCGTTCGTGACGCCATTGCCGATATCGGCGAGAAGGATCGAGGTTCTTTCGAATTCGCCTATCCCGTTGATGCAAGGCCTTTGGCGGAGCGGTTCAACGCTGTCTTTTCCGCCGTCACTACGAAGGAACGACCGGGCGAAACCCTTGATAGTGATGAGACCTTGCTGATGCTTCTGGCGGCTGCGATGGAGACGCCGGCGAAGCCCGACGAAATCGCCGCATCCGAGAATATAAGGCGGGCGAAAAGCAGCATCGATGACGAGCCCTCCCGGTCGTTCCGCCTTGCCGATCTGGCGAGCGAGGCAGGCATGAGCCAGTTCCGCTTCCTGCGGGCTTTCGCCAGGGCGACGGGCCTGACCCCGCACAGCTATCTTCTCCAGCGTCGCGTGCATGTGGCACGCCATGCGCTGGCCAGCGGCACCCCGCCCGCCGAGGCGGCCTTCATCGCCGGTTTTGCCGATCAGAGCCATCTGAACCGGTTCTTCGTGCGGCAATTCGGGGTGACGCCGGCGGTTTATCGGGCGGCGCTTTCGTAGATGCTTTCTCCGCCCTCATTCCTGTGCTTGTCACAGGAATCCAGCCAGCCCAAGGACTTGGGCTGAAAAGAGTCCTCCCGCCGCGCAGACGCGCGTCGACTGGATTCCTGTGACAAGCACAGGAATGAGGATGGAGTGGGCTGGCCGGTACTGTGACTCGCCACTTCGGCGCGAGCCTTCGAGCGTCTGTGCTGCAATTTCATCCAAGACGCGCACCCCACGCACCATCATGCTCCTGTCCTCCACCCACAGGACACACCCGCACCATGACACCCGAATTCCTCATCACATCTTTCATCGTCGCCGCGTCTCCCGGAACCGGCGTGGTCTACACGCTGGCCGCCGGTCTTTCGCAGGGGGCGAGGGCGAGCGTTGTCGCGGCCTTCGGCTGCACGCTTGGCATCGTGCCACATCTGCTCGCCGCCATCACCGGCCTTGCCGCCATACTGCACACCAGTGCGCTGGCCTTCGGTATCGTCAAATATCTGGGGGTCGCCTATCTTCTCTACATGGCGTGGAACACGCTGCGGGAAGACGGTGCGCTGAAGATCGACGATACGAGGGAGCCTCAGAAAGCCGCCCGCGTCATCGGCGAGGCGATCCTCATCAATCTGCTGAACCCGAAACTGTCGATCTTCTTTTTCGCCTTCCTGCCGCAATTCATCGCGCCGGATGAGGCTTTGCCGACATGGCGCATGGTCGATCTCGGGTTGATCTTCATGGCCATGACGTTTCTGGTCTTTGCGCTTTACGGCTGCTTTGCCGCCTCGGTCCGGCGGCAGGTGGTGTCACGCCCTGCGGTTCTCGCCTGGCTGCGGCGCAGCTTCGCGGCTGCTTTCGTGGCGCTGGGTGCGAAGCTGGCCCTGACCGAGCGATAAGACGGGACCGGATGGCCCCGTTGCCTCAGTCGTCCCAATCGGGCGCGAGGTGGCCGGGGCTGACGATGCGGCCATTCGGCTTTGCAAGCGCGTGGATGGCCTGCATTTCCTCTTCCGACAGCGCAAAATCGAAAACATCGAAATTCTCCTTGAGGCGGCTTTCCGTCGCCGTCTTGGAAAGCGCCACGATATCCGGCTGCTGCACCGCCCAGCGCAGGGTCACCTGCGCGGCGGTCTTGCCGTGCTTCGCGCCGATATCCTGCAGCACGGGATCGTTCGGCACCCGGCCGTCGGCCATCAGATAATAGGCCGTCACCGACATCCCGTGTTTGCGCGCCGCCGAAATCACCTTCGTCTGGTCGAGATAGGGGTGATATTCGATCTGGTTGGTGGCAAGCGGTGTGTCCGACAGTTTTACCGCCTCGTCGGTCAGCGCCACGTTGAAGTTGGAAATGCCGATATTGCGCGCCTTGCCGGCCTTGCGCACCGCGTTCAGCGCGCCCATGCGTTCGGCAAGCGGCACATCGCTTTTCGGCCAGTGCAGCAGCAGCAGATCGACATGGTCGGTCTTCAGTTTCGCAAGGCTTTCATCGACGGAGGCGAGAAAATCGTCGTGACGGTAACGGTCCACCCAGACCTTGGTGGTCAGGAAGATATCATGCCGGGAAATGCCCGATTGCGCGATGACCTCACCGACGGCCCCCTCGTTCTTGTAAATCTGCGCGGTATCGACATGGCGGAAGCCGAGTTTCAGCGCCTCCGGCAGAATGCGCCTGATATCGTCTTCCGGAATGCGGAAGGTGCCGAAACCGAGGGCGGGAATATTCGCGCCATTCGCGCTGACGTCATACATGGATGTCTCTCCTGTTTGCTGAAAACATGGCCGGCGCGGGATGCCGGGCGGGGAAGCCGTCTTTCATTAACTGGTGTCCGCGCAATCGGTTTCAACCCGGCGGGACGATATCACATCAGCACGTAATCCACCGGGCGCGGGTCGGCCGGCAGATCGGTCTCGCCCATCGCCTCGCGCAGATTGATTTCGATGGTGGTGGCAAGCGCATTGATCGGCAGCGCATTGAAGCCGGAGCCGAAGGGGTCTTCCAGCTCGTCGGACAGCGCATCGAGACCGAAAAACGTATAAGCGATGAGCGTGCTGGTGAAAGGCGTGGCCCAGCCGAGCAGATCCGTGAAACCGAACGGCAAAAGCAGGCAGAAGAGATGCGCGGTGCGGTGAAGCAGCAGCGAATAACCGAAGGGAACAGGCGTATGGCGAATACGCTCGCACGCGGCCTGTGCGGCCGCCATCTGCTGCACGGTGGCATCCAGCATCTGCAACTGTATATCGCTGATCTGCCCCTTCGCATTGGCGGAAACGAAGGCGCCGGATATTTCGCGCAACAGCATGTCCGGCTTGTTGCGGCTGCGGGCATAGGTCTGCGAAATGTCATCGGGAATGAGGCGGGCTGCGGTGGCGGTTGCGTCACCGGGGCGCAGATGCGAGACCAGCGCATGGCAGAAGGCGATTGCGAGATCGATGATCCGCCGGCGGGCAACGGGATCGGCGACATCCTGCCGGCTTTCGAGCATGGTGCTCTGGCGTGCCAGCGTGCGCGCCACGGTCATCAGCGCGCCCCATTGCTTGCGGGCCTCCCACCAGCGGTCGTAACAGGCATTGGCGCGAAAGCCGAGGAACACCGAAAGCGCAATACCGAGCAGCGAAAATGGCGCGCCGTTCAGCGCCTGCACCAGATCCGGCCGGACCTTATGCGCCCAGACAACCAGCGTCGACAGCAGGAAAACGGCAAGCACCTGCGGAAAGATGCGGACGACGATGGAGCCGCGCAGGATGGTGAAAAGTTGCAGCAGGTTCGGTTTTGGACGAACGATCATGGTGGAGACTCAAAATGCCTGTGATGGTGGCGGGAACGCGAAAATCCCCGCACATATTTACATGATGGCACGTCGGGCTTGTCCACTCCTTTTTGCGCGGTTGCGCCCGGCAGCGGGCGGAGTTACCCCTCGGGTCGCGTCGGCGAAATGTCGGCGGCACGATCCGGATTGGCGGATGGAAGGAAATGTCGCATGTCACGCTCAGAACGGCTGCTTGATCTGTTGCAGATCCTGCGTTCCCACCGCATGCCGGTCAGCGGTGCGGCCCTTGCCACGCAGACCGGCGTCAGCCTGCGCACGCTCTACCGCGATATAGCGACGCTTCAGGCGCAGGGCGCGGATATCGAGGGCGAGGCCGGCGTGGGTTATGTGCTGCGCCCCGGCTTCCTTTTGCCGCCGCTGATGTTTTCCGGGCAGGAAATCGAGGCGCTGGTGCTGGGTTCGCGCTGGGTGGCGGGTCGTGCCGATGCAGGGCTGGCCGAAGCCGCGCGTGCTGCGCTCGTCAAGATCGCCGCCGTGCTTCCCGATGCCCTGCGCGAAGAACTCGACAATTCCACGCTGCTCATCGGCCCCGGGCAAGCCGTGGCAACCATCCGCATCGATCTCGCCGAAATTCGCGATACGATCCGCAAGGAGAGCAAGGTCGTGATAACCTATCGTGACGAAAAGGGAGAGTTGACGGAGCGGGTGATCTGGCCTTTCGCACTCGCTTTTTTCGATCTGGTGCGGGTGGTGCTGGCATGGTGTGAGACGCGGCAGGATTTCCGCAGTTTCCGGGCCGATCGCATCGAAACTTTCCGACCGATGGACAGCCGTTATCCCCGCCGCCGGCAGGCTTTGCTGAAAGAATGGCGCGACCGCGAAAAACAGCGGCGGCGGCGGGATCATACTGACAAAAACTGACAGCAGGCGGGTCTAGACATCGTTCATCCGCAACACAGGAGAACGACCATGACCCACCCCGATTTCACCATCCTCTATGTCGATAACCCGCCGGCCAGCACGCAGTTTTACAAGACCCTGCTGGGTACGGAGCCGGTCGAATCCTCGCCCACATTCTCGCTTTTCGTGCTTCAGAACGGCATGAAGCTCGGCCTCTGGTCGCGTCACACGGTGGAGCCGAAGGTAGCGGCGACGGGCGGTGGCGGCGAGCTTGCCTTCCGTGTCGAAAACGACGCTCAGGTGGATGAGACTTTCGCCGGCTGGCAGGCAAGAGGCGTCGCCATGCTGCAGCAGCCCGCAAAAATGGAATTCGGCTATACCTTTACGGCCACCGACCCCGACAACCACCGTCTCAGGGTCTATGCCTTCGCGGGCTAACGTTACTTCTTCACCGCAACCACAAACAGCCGTGGAAAGCGCAGAAGCAGGCGGCCGTCCGCCATCGGCGGATAGGCCGCCTCGATGCGCCGCGTGTAGTCGGCGAGGAAGGCTTCGTGGTTTTCCTCGCCGGCGGCGGTGAGATAGGGGCGAAGCCCGGTGCCCTTGACCCATTCGACGATGCTTTCCGCATCCTTCATCGGGTGATTGTAGATGGTGTGCCACACATCCACACGGGCGGCTTTCGGCGCCAGTGCGTTGAAATAGTCGGATGGCGCGGGCAGGGGTTTGCGCCGCAGCCTGCCATCGGCAAATGTGTCTTTCCAGGAGCCGTTGGCCCCGGTCTCCTCCATGGCGCGATGCGTCGGCTCCTGCAGATTGTCGGGCATCTGCACGGCCAGAACCCCGCCGCTTTCCAGCTGGTCCATCAATTGCGAGAGAACGGTGAGATGATCCGGCACCCACTGGAAAACCGCATTGGCGTAAAGCAGGTCCGCCTTCTGCGCCGGCTTCCACTGGGCAAGATCGGCCTTGCCGAAACGTGTATTCGGCAGCCGGTCCGCGGCCTTTTCCAGCATGTCGTCGTCGCTGTCGATGCCGGTGATGACATTGACGCCATAACGGTCGGTCAGAAGCTCGGTGGAATTGCCCGGCCCGCAGCCGAGATCATAGCCGTTCAGCACCCGCTCCAGCGGCACCTGCGCCAGAAGGTCCCGGGCGGGACGTGTCCGCTCATCTTCGAATTTGAGATATTGCTGGGCGGACCATGCCATGATTTCCTCCTGCAAGAGAGCTGTAAGACCGTGAGCATCGCACGGGCGAAATAGCGCCGCCATCATCCGATGCATGAATTATTGTGATGAACCTATTCACCAACCTTTTGTTTCGCCTCATAAAACATCTTTCCCGGGGTGTCGCTTTGTTATTTTCCATCAAAATCTGAAATCGCGGCAATTAAAACTTGACCTCATCAGGCGAGAGGCATTCACTCCGGCCGATTTCCAGAGCATTTCCAATAAAGTGCAAAGCGTTTTGCGCCGGGAATTGCTGCAAGACAAAAAGACGGAGCGTTTTTACCGAAACGCTTGAGACAGGAGACCATCATGAGCGTCGATACCGCACCCCGATCAACCACCTGGACCTATGTTGACGGTCAATGGCTGCCTGGCAATCCGCCGCTCATCGGCCCGACCTCGCATGCCATGTGGTTGGCCTCCACGGTGTTTGACGGCGCGCGCTGGTTCGATGGCGTGGCGCCCGATCTCGATCTGCATTGCCAGCGCGTCAACCGCTCGGCCGTCAATATGGGCATGAAGCCGACCATGACGGCGGAAGAGATCGAGACCCTGGCGCTGGAAGGCGTCAAGAAATTCGACGGCGAGATGGCGATCTATATCAAGCCGATGTATTGGGCCGAACACGGCATGCCCGGCAGCGTCGTGGCGCCGGATGCCAGTTCCACCCGTTTTGCGCTCTGCCTTTTCGAAGCGCCGATGGATGCCGGCAAGCCGCTGACGCTCACCGTCTCGCCGCTGCGCCGTCCTTCGCCGGAAACCGCGATGACAGACGCTAAGGCCGGCAGCCTTTACCCCAATAGCGGCCGCGCCATTCTGGAAGCCCGTTCGCGCGGCTTCGACAACGCCCTCATGCGCGACATGAACGGCAATGTTGCCGAGTCGGCCTCCGCCAACATCTTCATGGTCAAGGACGGCGTCGTCCTCACCCCGGTTCCGAACCGCACTTTTCTTGCCGGCATCACCCGTTCGCGGGTGATCGGCCTGCTGCGCCAGGCCGGTTTCGATGTGCGCGAGGCGACCTTGTCGGTCGAGGATTTCCGCGAGGCCGATGAAATCTTCTGCTCGGGCAATTATTCGAAAGTATCGCCGGTCGTGAAGCTCGATGACCGGGAATTGCAGGCCGGACCCGTGGCGCGCAAGGCGCTCGATCTTTACATGGACTGGGCGCGTCTCGGCACCGACGTCTGAGCCTTCAGCAAGTCCTGTTTTCAGAAGCCGCGATGGGTCCATAACCGTCGCGGCTTTTATTTTGCCTTGCGATATTTACCCTGAAAATTAAGGGGCAATTTAATCCAATTTTAGAAAACCACCCTGTAGTCTGCGGCATTATCGATTTAGGCTATGGGGGCCACCAATGTTTTTCAGCATACGCAATATACTTGTGGGTTTTTTTCTCGTTGTCGGCATCGCACTTGCGGGTTTTGTCGGCAACGCCATGTGGCAATCCGTTCATCGCGCCCGCACGTTTTCGGACGTCGCGCAGCTCGTTTCGCTCGACAGGCTGCTGTTTAACGCCCTGCTGAATTTCCGCAGCGAACGCGGCAACAGTGCCTCGGCGCTGACCGTCGATCCGGCGAAGACCGCCAATACCATCGCCAGCGTGCAGGCATCGCGCCAGAAGGTGGATGCGGCGATGAGCGCCTTCCTCGAACAGTCTGCCGCACTTGATCAGGCTGGCCTTCAGGCGCCGCTTGCCCGCGTAAAGGATATCTACACGCAATTTCAGGAATTGCGCAAAAAGGTCGACGCCAACGTTACCCTGCCGCTCGACCGTCGCGAAAACGGGCTGGACAAGACCGTGCTGGCGCTCGGGCAGGATTTCCTGACCGCACTTGAGACGGGATCGACCGCGGTGGAGGGAGAGGTTCGCTCGCTGGACCAGAGCCTGACCGGTCTCATACAGCTCAGATCCTATGGCTGGTCGGCGCGCGCTCTCGGCGGCAGCGCCACCGTCGTCATCAATGCGGTCGTCGCCCAGCAGCGGCCGCTTACCCCGCAGGAGATCCAGCAGCTCGGCAATTTCGATGCCGGCGCGGCGTTTGCGTGGAAAGCCACCGGCGAACTCGTCGCGCATGAATCAACGCCGCAAGCCCTGAAGGATATCTACGCCACTGCCGACCGGACCTATTTCAAGGGCGATTTCGTCGCGCAGCGCGCCAAGCTTGTCGATGATCTGAATAACGGCCGCACGCCGTCCTTCACCATCGATACATGGCGCAATACGGTCACGGCCAGCCTCGATACGGTCGCGAAAATCGCCTCCGAAGCGATGGAGGTTCTCAATGCAAGCGCTGAAAAGGCCAAGCAGCAGGCCTTCATCGGCGCGATGATCTATCTCGCGGCTTTCATCCTCACGCTTGGGGTCTGCATTCTCTGCCTTGCCGTCATCATCGGCCGCGTCACCCGCCCGATCAGCCGGTTGACCAAAGCGATGATGGAATTGTCCACCGGCAACCTGACCGTCGATGTATCCGGCTCCAGACGCAGCGACGAAATCGGCGAGATGGCCCGCGCGGTGGAAATCTTCCGCGAAGCGGCCATTCGCAACCGCGAGCTGGAGATGCAGGCGGACGCCAATCGCGACAAGGCCGAGCGCGACCGCGTCGAATTGCAGCAGCGCGCCGAAGCCGAGGCCGAGGAACGGCTCAATCAGGCGACCGGCTCGCTGGCCGGCGGCCTTCGCCGGCTTGCCTCCGGTGATATGGTCTGCGAGATCGCCACGCCGTTCGCGCCGCAATTCGAGGCGCTGCGGCATGATTTCAACAGCTCCGTCCACCAGCTGCGCGAGGCGCTGGCAAGCGTCGGCCACTCCGTCCAGACGGTGAACGGTGGCGCGCATGAGGTTTCGTCCGCCTCCGACGATCTGTCCCGCCGCACCGAGCAGCAGGCCGCGTCTCTGGAAGAGACCGCCGCCGCGCTCGAGGAAATTACCGCCAATGTCACCGCCACCTCCAAGCGGGCGAGCGATGCACGCGACACGGTGCGCGATGCGCGCACCAAGGCTGATCTTTCCGGCAAGGTGGTGCGCGATGCCGTCTCCGCCATGGAACGCATCGAGCATTCCTCGCGCCAGATCGGCCAGATCATCGGCGTCATCGATGAAATCGCCTTCCAGACCAACCTTCTGGCGCTGAATGCCGGCGTTGAGGCGGCGCGGGCAGGTGATGCCGGCAAGGGCTTTGCCGTCGTGGCGCAGGAAGTGCGCGAACTGGCGCAGCGTTCTGCCAATGCTGCCAAGGAAATCAAGCAGCTGATCAACACCTCCGCCATCGCCGTGGGCGAAGGCGTCAGGCTGGTGGCCGATACCGGCGTCGGGCTTTCCGAGATCGAACAGCTGGTGCTGTCCGTCAACACCCATATGGACGCCATCGCCACGGCGGCGCAGGAACAGTCGGCCGGTCTTTCCGAGGTGAATACCGCCGTCAACCACATGGATCAGGCCACGCAGCAGAATGCCGCCATGGTTGAGGAAATGAACGCGGCTGGCGCGGGGCTGGCGCAGGAATGCGCCAATCTCCAGGCGCTGCTTTCACAATTCCAGCTCGGCCAGCAGGCCTCCGCCTTGCATGAGACGGCAAGGCAGATGCGGCGCGGCGCAAGCCCCACCCGCACTCCGGCCCATCCTGCTCTGAAGGCCCGCCCGGTTGCCGCACGCGGCAATGCGGCGCTGGCCGTGAGGGGTGATGACTGGGCGGAGTTCTGAAGGCGATCCAGCGTTGGATATGGCGAGGAACTGGCATCCACCCGCCGTCATCAAGTCTTTGATCGCGAGAGAGTCCTTTCACGGCGCAGACGCGCCGTGGCTGGATGCCGGATCAAGTTCGGCATGACGGAAGAAAAGTGTCCTCCTCAACTGCCCGAGCCCGCATCCGCAACAGGTGCGGGCTTCATCGTTTCCGGAGGTCCGGCAGCGCAGCGGCAAGCGCCCGCAGCGGCGCGGTCATATGTTTGTCGCGTCTCATCGCCAGCGCGATCCGCCTTTCGAGCGGCGGGACGAGAGAGCGCCATTCAAGCCCGGACGCCGCCCCTTCGTGCTCCATCGCCATGCGCGGCACGATGGCAAGGCCAAGGCCCGCGCCCGCCAGTTTCTTGATCGCCTCGACGCTGCCCAGTTCCATGGCCGGCTGCACGGTGCGGCCGCTCGTCGAAAACCACTGATCCACCAGCCTGCGCGTATTGCCGCCCTCGTAAAGCAGCAGTGGTCGCGTCGAAAGTGTTTCGGCGGTGAGTGCCGTTGCATCAGCGACGGCGCCATGCGGGAAAACCGCGACCAGTTCGTCGAGATGAATATCGCGGATATCGAGGCTGCGTCCGCTGGCGGGCAGGGCCACCACGGCCGCATCGATCGTATTGGCTTCCAGAAGCCGCAAGATATCGTGGGTATTGCCGGTCTGCACGATGATTTCGATGCCTGGCATCGCCTGCCGGATGCGGCCCAGCACCGGCGGCAGCAGGTAGATGCAGGCGGTGGCGCCCGTGCCGATGCGCAGGCGTCCCGTCACCCCGCTGCGATGCGGCGCGACGGTATCGATGGCATGCGCCACTTCTTCCGCAATCCGCCTTGCATGGATGAGAAAATCCCGGCCCGCCGCTGTCGGCTGCGCGCGTCTGCCGACCCTTTCGATCAGCCGCACGCCAAGCTGCTTTTCGAGCAGCCTTATATGCAGGCTGATGGCCGGCTGCGTCAGCCCAGCCTTGTCGGCGGCGGCGGAAAAACTGCCGAGATCAGCCACATCCATGAAACTGCGCACCTGCCGCAGATCGAGGTCCATCATCAAAGAAAACCTTATCGTTTGTATAAGATAGATAATCTTTATTTTGGATGCGCCGCAATGCAAAATGATGGCGTGAATGATCCGCAGGACAAGAGAATGACCCTTCCCACCGTTTCCAGCCCTACCATCCGCCCCTGTGAAGAGACGGATATTCCAGCCATTACCGAAATTTACCGGGACGCCGTGCTTCATGGCCGCGCCAGCTTCGAGATCGATCCGCCAACGGTGGAGACGATGGCCGAGCGCCGTCGCCTTCTGGTGGAGGGTAACTATCCCTATCTCGTCGCCGATGTCGGCGGAAAGGTAGCCGGATATGCCTATGCCGGCGCCTATCGCGCCCGCCCGGCCTATGGCGCGGCGGTCGAGAATTCCGTTTACGTCGATCCGGCCATGAAAGGCATGGGCATCGGCCGCAAGCTGCTCGATGCGCTGATTGCGGAGGCGACCGCACGCGGCTTCCGGCAGATGATCGCGGTCATCGGCGATTCGGCCAATGCCGCCTCGATCGGCGTGCACCGTGCCGCCGGTTTCGAGCATGTCGGCACCTTCAAATCCATTGGCTGGAAACACGGCCAATGGCTGGATACGGTGCTGATGCAGCGTGCGCTGGGCGAGGGTGACACCACGCCGCGTTTCTGAGTCGTCAGGGAGGAATGGCGAAAACCGTGAGCGGTTTTCGCCTGAAATCCCGCTCTCGCTGGAAGAATTAAGGCTTGGTGGAGCCGGGGATTTCGACCTTCAGCGTATCGCCGGCCAGCTCGCTGCCCAGTTCCACGGCCTTGGTCTTCTTGTCGTAAACGCAGATATGGCTGACCGTCGCATCCGCGCCTTTCGCCTTGCCGGTAAGGATGGCAAGGCCGTAATTCTCGCTGCCGACGGGATCAACCACTGCCTTGGCATCCTCGATCATGTCCCTGGCGTCCGCAAGGCAGGCGGTCTGCACATCCGCCACGAATTCCTTCCACGCATCATCCGATGATGCGGCGGCGGGGAGTGCCAGGGATGCGAAGGCTGCGAAGAAGAGAATGTTTCGGGTGATGAAGCGCGTCATGGAATTTCCTTCCTGCATTTTCGGTAAAAGCGAACCGATAGGGTGCAAAACGGTACGCCAGGGTTGTGAAACAAATGTGGTGGCGGCTGGCTAGAGACGAATTTTCTCTTTTGTCGGAACATTTTGATATTTCGCAGGTTGCCCAAACAGAGGTTCGCTCCTATGGTCCGCTCACACGGTTTCTAGGAGCGGTAACCCGCTGCAAAAAGGAGTAAAAACCATGGCCTTCGAACTTCCCGAACTCCCCTACGACTACGACGCGCTTGCACCTTACATGTCGCGCGAGACGCTCGAGTTCCATCACGACAAGCACCACAAGGCATATGTCGACAACGGTAACAAGCTGGCTGCCGAAGCCGGTCTTTCCGACCTGTCGCTCGAGGAAGTCGTGAAGAAGTCCTTTGGCACCAATGCCGGCCTCTTCAACAATGCTGCCCAGCACTACAACCACGTCCATTTCTGGAAGTGGATGAAGAAGGGCGGCGGCGGCAACAAGCTGCCGGGCAAGCTGGAACAGGCGATTGCTTCCGATCTCGGCGGCTACGACAAGTTCAAGGCTGATTTCATTGCTGCCGGCACCACCCAGTTCGGCTCCGGCTGGGCATGGCTCTCCGTCAAGAACGGCAAGCTCGAAATCTCCAAGACCCCGAACGGCGAAAACCCGCTGGTTCATGGCGCTGATCCCATCCTCGGCGTCGACGTCTGGGAACATTCCTACTACATCGACTACCGCAACCTGCGCCCGAAGTACCTCGAAGCCTTCGTTGACAACCTCATCAACTGGGACTACGTCCTGGAGCGTTACGAAGCCGCTGCCAAGTAAGGCTTGGCGAACGGAATTTTTGAACACCCGGCCTTTGTGCCGGGTGTTCTGCTTTTGGGGCGCGCGTGCCGTTCCGGCCGCTTGTCACAAGCCTGTCATCAGCCGGGTTTATCGCGGCGCATCATGAGTGAAAAAAGCAAGCCTCTCTTCTCCTTCGGCATCGTCGCCGATCCCCAATATGCCAATGCCGATCCCCGTCCGGACATGGGCCGCTATTATGCCGAAAGCCCGAAAAAGCTCTCCGAGGCGATCGCCGTCTTCAACGAAGAGGACCTCGCCTTTGTGGTGACGCTTGGCGACATCATCGACCGCGGTTTCGACAATTTCGATGCCATCCTCAGCGTTTATGACGGGCTTCGCCATCCCTCGGTCCTGTTGCCGGGTAATCATGATTTTTCAGTCGCGCCGGAGCATCTGACCGCCATCCATGCCCGCCTTGGCATGCCGGCGCCCTGGCATGACTTCGCCATCGGCAATGTCCGCTTCGCCGTGCTCGATGGCAACGAGGTCAGTCTCTTCGCCCCGCCGCTCGGCGATCCGCGTCGTGCACTTGCGCAGGAGCGGCTGAAGCACCTGCAGCAAGCGGGCGCGATCAATGCACAGGACTGGAACGCCTCGCTCAGCGACGAGCAATTCGAATGGTTGCGAAACGTCCTGCAAAAATCGGACGCGGCCGGCGAAAAAGTGGTCGTGCTGTGCCACTATCCGCTTTATCCGGAAAACGCTCACAACATGTGGGACGCGCCCCGCATTGTCGATCTTCTCAGCGCCCATTCTTCAGCCGTCGCATGGTTCAATGGCCATAATCACGAAGGCAATTACGGTGTGCTGGGCAACACCCACTTCGTCAATTTCAAGGGCATGGTGGATACGCCCGACCAGAACACTTTCGCCATCGCCGATGTTTTCGAAGATCGGATCGTCATTCGCGGTTTTGGCCGCGAGGAGGATCGCCTCTTACGGCTGTGAGGATGGAATGCCCGGCTGGTTGCTCTGCCAGCCGCTCATCCACAATTGCCGCAGCTTTTCACCTTCCAGCTTGAAAAAGCTGCCGGTGCTTTCGCAGGTCAAGACCCGGTCCGAGCGGAAGTTGCGGATCGCCTGCCGTAACTCGCACCAGCCGACGATATTCACCGTCTCCGAATAATAGATCACGGCAATGGGCCGGATCTGCCGCCGGGTCTCTGTGCCGGTTTCATCGCGATAGCTGATTTCCAGCCGTTCTTCATCGCGCACCGCACGCCTGACCGTCGCAAGATCGATGCCGACAGGCGCGGGTGCGATGCTGCCCCAGGCATGCAGGGCATTGGCCGACAGGGTTTTGGACAGGGGTTCGGGCAGGGAAGCGGCAATCTTGTCACTGGCCTTTTTCGCTGCCTGCCGCAATTCGGTATCACTGGAGCGGCCAACCATGGCGAGCGCCAGCACGATTGCCTCGGTCTCTTCGATGGAAAACATCAGCGGCGGCAGGCTGAAGCCGGGTCGCAGAATATAACCGACGCCGCGCTCGCCTTCGATGGGCACCCGCATGGTCTGAAGGGCGGCTATGTCGCGATAGACCGAACGCGCCGTCACTTCCAGCTTGTCGGCGATTGTCTGTGCCGTGACTGGCCGGCGCGCCAGTCGCAGGATCTGGATGATCTCGAACAGTCTCGACGCCTTGCGCATTGACATTTTCCCGGCGTTTTTTCAAGACAACTGACACAATGCTGTCAGTTGGCTTTTCCTATAAACGGCAAAACACATTGAGAAACATGCATATTCCTAAATGTGCCGCGAACCGTCTGGGGAGATACTGACATGAGTTACGCCGAAAATCTCTGGCTTTTCTTTCTGCTCCTGTTCGGCATCATCATCCTGCCGGGCATGGACATGCTGTTCGTGCTGGCAAGTGCGCTGACGGGCGGCAAGAAAACCGGCCTTTCGGCCGCAAGCGGCATGAGCGCCGGCGGCATCGTGCATTCGCTTTATGGCGCGGCCGGCGTTGGCCTGCTCGCCACCTGGATGCCGTCGCTGTTCCTGCCGCTTCTCATTGCCGGCGCTGCCTATATGGTCTGGATCGGCATCGGCCTGATGCGCAGCGCAATCGTCGTGAATGGCGATGAGGCGCAGGCGAGCGCCTCAGTGAAAAAAGCGTTCTGGCGGGCGGTGCTGACCTGCCTTTCCAACCCGAAAGCCTATCTGTTCATGATGGCGGTCTACCCGCAATTTCTCAACCCTGCCTATGGTCCGATCTGGATGCAGGGGCTGGTGATGGGCGTGATGGTGGCGGTAACGCAGTTTACCGTTTATGGCGCGCTGGCGCTGACGGCGGATAAAAGCCGGCAATGGCTGGTGTCTTCCCCCGGCGCCACGATCTTCATCGGTCGCGCTGCCGGTTTCATGCTGGTTGCCGCAGCGCTGCTGACATTTTGGGAAGCCCTGTCGTGGAGCCTCGGCGAATAAGACGAACAGATACTGCCGCTCCAGGGAGGCCATTCCCCGCACACCAACGAATGCTCTGCCAAGGCCCGTTGTTTTGTCACGGGGCCTTGTGGGACAACCGTCAGATACTTTTCGGCCTGATACTCTAGACTTCTGTTTTCACGGCGGAATTCACCGCAATGTGACTTCTTTTCGCCATGCGGAAAGGGCATCCTCGCGCCGTTCCATCAAGCGTCCGGCACCTGCCGGAATCAAGGAGAGAGTGTATGAAACTGAAAACCATCGCGGCGGCCATGCTTTTCGGCTGTCTTTGCGCCGGAGCGGTCTATGCTGCCGGCGAAGTCGAAAAACGCGAAGGCATGATGAAGCAGATTGGCGGTTCCATGGGTGCGCTCGCTGCCATCTCCAAGGGCCAGAAGCCCTTCGATGCCGAAGCCGTCAAGGCTGCCGTCACGACCATCAGCACCAATGCCAAGGCTTTCCCCGAACAGTTCCCCGCCGGCACCGAGACTGGAAGCGCGGCGGCTCCGGCCATCTGGGAAAATTTCGAGGACTTCAAGGCCAAGGCGGCCAAGCTCGGTGCTGATGCCGATACGGTTCTTGCCAATCTCCCCACCGATCAGGCGGGCGTCACCACCGCCATGCAGACGCTCGGCGCCGATTGCGGCACCTGCCACCAGACCTATCGTTTGAAGAAATAATCACGAATTTCAAAACGCCGCTTCCCGGCGGCGTTTTTTCACGTTGAAAGACACCTGATCAACTCGGGTGGGAATGGGGAGAGGGGTATGTCTTCCATTTGGACGAAGCTTGTGGGTGGGGCCGTGATCGCGGCCATTGCCGGCTATGGCATTTTCGCCTGGGTCACCGCGCCGCAGCGTCAGGCGCCCAGCCATTGGGTCAGCCTTGGCGAGCCGGATCTGGCCAATGGCGAAACGCTGTTCTGGGCGGGTGGCTGTGCAAGCTGTCATGCCGCACCGGATGCCACGGGTGACGCGTTGCGGACGCTCGCCGGCGGGCAGCCGCTGAAAAGCCCCTTCGGCACCTTCCATGTGCCCAATATTTCCTCTGATCCGCAGCACGGCATCGGCAGCTGGACGCTGGCGGAATTCGGCGATGCCATGACGCGCGGGGTGGGAAAGAACGGCGAACATCTTTACCCGTCCTTCCCTTACGCTTCCTATGCGCGCATGACGCAGAAGGATGTCAACGACCTGTTCGGTTATCTGAAAACCCTGCCGGCCAGCCAGAATGACGCGCCGGATCACGATCTGCCGTTTCCCTTCAACCTGCGCATGGCGCTCGGCGGCTGGAAGTTCCTGTATTTCGACACCTCCGCCCCGCCGCGCGTCGAGCTTGCCAATGCCAATGCCGAATTGCTGCGCGGCCAATATCTGGTGGAAGGGCCGGGCCATTGCGGCGAATGCCATACCCCGCGCGACGCTCTCGGCGGTTTCCTGAAAGACAAATGGCTGGCCGGCGGCCCCAACCCGGAAGGTGAGGGCCGTATCCCCGATATCACGCCCGGCTCTCAGAGCATCGGCGCCTGGACGACGGCCGATATTGCCGGTTATCTGGAAACCGGCTTCACCCCGGAATTCGACAGCGTCGGCGGCTCCATGGTCAAGGTGCAGCAGAACATGGCGCGTCTGACCGCCGAAGACCGCAATGCCATTGCCGCCTACCTTAAGGCGATCCCGTCTCGGTAAGGCGATACTTCGCCCGACGGATGACATTGAATGAGGTGCGTTACCGGCCGTATGAACATCTCGCCGCCATTGACTCCCGCACTTACCCGGCGGATAACATGACCGTGATGGTTCCTTCCGGGCGTTCCGGAAGGTGAAAAGGGAACACGATAGGGAGCCGATCCTCATTCGTGGCTGCCCCCGCAACTGTGAGCGGAGAGCCTGAAACGAAATGCCACTGGCAAGCCATCTCGCCCCTATTCAAGGCGAGGGCGATGCCGGGAAGGTGTTTCAGGTTTTGACCCGTAAGCCAGGAGACCTGCCATCGCGGAAATGTCCATGCCGGCGGGGTGTCCGGAAGAGCGGAATGTCAGGGTCGTCGGTTCGATATCCCTGTGTCAGTCTCGTATCCCCGTGGTGAAGTGTATCATATGCGGTCTTGTGGCTTTGGCCATTCGGCCGCTTCTTATGGCGCGGGGTCGCGCCGGGAGAGGGGTCACCATGTCTATCCAGCAGAATACGGCCAATGCAGCCGTTTCAGCAAAAACGGGCAGCTTCGCGCAATCGCTGACGGCGATCGTGCTGGGCCTGTTCGTCGTCGGTTTTGTCGGCTTTTCGCATGTGGAAGCTGTTCACAATGCCGCGCATGACACGCGTCATGCCAATGCCTTCCCCTGCCATTGAGGGGAAACGGCATGTCATTTTTTCGCAATATCGTTTTTACCGCCGTTCTGGTCGGCGTCGTCGGCGGTTTGGCCGTCTCGGCCATGCAGGCTTTCGGCACCACGCCGCTCATCCTTCAGGCCGAAACCTTTGAAAGCGCCGGCGGCGAAGCGGCCCACAGCCATGATGCGGCAGCACCCGGCGCTGCTGTTCCCGCCCATGAGCATAATGACGAGGCATGGGCTCCAGCCGATGGTTTCGAGCGCACCGCCTATACTGTTGCTGCCAATGTGCTGACGGCCATCGGTTACGCGCTTGTTCTGACCGGTCTCATCTCGCTGCGCGGCACCGATGCCGGCTGGCGCGAAGGCCTTCTGTGGGGCGTTGCCGGTTTTGCCGCCGTGATGCTCGCACCGATGATCGGCCTGCCGCCGGAATTGCCGGGAAGCCCGGCCGCAGCACTTGAGGCACGGCAGATCTGGTGGCTCTCGACGGTTGCCGCAACCGCGGGCGGCATTGCACTGATTGCGTTCCGCCGCGAGCCCTGGGCCATCGTTATGGCTCTGGTGTTGATCGTCGCGCCGCATGTGGTGGGCGCGCCGCTGCCGCCGGAAGGTGAACATGCGCTGGCGCCGCTGCCGCTGGAACGGCAGTTCATCGTTGCCGCCACCATCACCAGCTTCGTTTTCTGGGCGCTGCTTGGTACATTGAGCGCGTTTTTCCTGAAACGCTTCCAGTCGGCGTAAATCCATGCAGGACGCAGCGGAGTGGAGTGACGAACTCGATGCGCTGCGTTTTGCCGTTCCCGGTCACGGCGCTTTCTGCGCCGTGCACCGCCTTGCCTTCAAGGCAGTTTTGGGCGCAAGTCCTGATCGTGATGCGGCGCTTGCCTATTTTTATGACCACGAAGCTGCCTTTGCCGCTGCGGCAATCGCCAAGATCAAACGATCAAACTTGCCCGCCGGCCGCAGCCTGCATTTGAACAGCCGCGATATCCGCCGTGCGATTGCCGGCGAGGGGCCGGAGTTTGCGGCGCGTGTCTGCCGGGTGCTTGATCGGCACTGACTGGCCTGATGTTCCCACTTCCGTCATGCCGGCCTTGAGCCGGTATCCAGCCAGCCCAGGTCCCTGGGCTGAAAAGACTCTTCTCGTCGCGCAGACGCGGGTCGGCTGGATTCCGGCTCAAGGCCGGAATGACGGGGAAGTGGAGAGATTGTACGGCATCAAGACGGCTGCGCCTTACCGATGCTCCGCTGCAAAAACCTGAAGTTCCGCCTCGGCTTCCGGACCAAAGAGGCCGAGGTTTTTCAGAATTTCCACCGCAAAACTCACCGGCGCGCTGCCGGCTGCCGTGATGATGCCGCCATCGCTCACCGCCTTCGGCTGGTCGCGATAAAGACCATCGCCATTATAGGCCGGATAGGCCTTGTGTGAGGCGAGCGAATTGCCGGTATGGGCGACCTCGTTCAGGATACCCGTGCCCGCCAGCGCGCTTGCCGCCGCACAGATACCGGCAACCAGCCGGTCCTTTTCGCGAAAGCGATGCACCAGCCCGCCAAGATCGGCGGCCGTGCCCTTCTCCCAGCTGAGACCGCCGGGAATGACGAGCGCATCGATGCTGTCAGGATCAAGCGCAGCATAGGAGGTTTCGGGCGTCACATTCAGCCCGCCCATCGATGTTACCGGCTGCCCGTCCGGGCTGGCATGAACGATCTCGACGCCGAGATAGCTGCGTGCCGCCGCCGCAAGCAGCGCCGGTTCCCAGTCCGCAAAATCCTGTGCCAGCGCAATGGCGATCCGTGTCATGGCCGTCTCCGTCGGTTTTGATCAGGCGATGGACTGCATGTAGCGCATGCCGGTAACCGGACGCGGCGCGAAATCCATGTTTTCGTAGAAACGATGCGCCGCCACATTGCCGGTCGTGGCGCTGACGGACAGATAGTCGCAACCCAGCCGCTTGGCGATATCACGGGCGCGGGAAACCAGATGCTGGCCGGTGCCGTGGCCGCGATGACCGTCGCGCACGAAGAGATGGTGCAGCTCAAGCCCGCGCCGGCCTTCCTGCGCCCTGTAGAGCGGCAGAAGCAGTGCGTAGCCGATCAGCGCGCCATCGGCTTCGGCAACGAGACCATGCACCCAGGGCAGGGGGCCGAACAGGTCGCGCTCAAGCTTGGCGGGCGTGATTGCCGCCGCATCACCATGGTAGGAGGCAAGCAGCGTGATCATCTCGTTAAGCTCGGGCAAATCCGTCTTGCGCGCGCCGCGAATGATGACGACGGGCGGTCTTTCCAGTGTAAGGGAGCTATCTTCGGTCATTTTTTCGGTCCTTTGGTCTTATCGGTGCCGTCAGGACGTTTGAAAACAACAAAGCCGCCTGACGGCGGCTTGTTGACAATATGATCTGTCGAGCCGCCCTTAAAGGTAGGCCCAAAAGTACGAGCAGGAGATGGGTGCGCGTTCGTTGATCATGTCATTGCAATGCGCCCGAATCCGTAATCTGTCAAGCGGCTTCAATTTGCAAATCGTGCGATTGCTGAAACAATCGCATCTTCCATCCCCGCATCCCCGCATCCCCGGTGGAATGCCCGGCTGCACCTATGGCCATCAGCTCGCTTCCCGGCCATGCGGCGGCAAGTTCGCAAGCGGTGACGGGCGGTCCCTGCAGGTCGCGCATGCCCTGGATGAGCACGCAGGGAATGCCGGAAAGCAGGCCGGCATTGCGGAGAAGCACGCCGTCCTCCAGCCATGCCGCATGGTGGAAGTAATGGGCGCAGAGGCGGGCGCGGGTCAGAATATAATCGGCGTCGCGCCATTTTTCCGGAAAGGCCGAGCTTGCCTCCGCGCTGATCGAGCCCGCCTCCCACACATGCCACTCAAGTGCTGCCATGCGGCGGATGGCCGGGTCAGGATCGTTCAAAAGCTGGAGATACGCGCCGACGGGATCTTCCTTCGCCATGTGATCCGGGATAGCCGCGATGAAACGCTGCCACTGTTGCGGCAGAAACATCGCCAGCCCCTTGTAAAGCCAGTCGATCTCCTTTTGCCGCGTGGTGGTGACGCCGGCCAGCACCATCGCGCGCACCCGATTTGGGTGGCGCTGGGCATAGGCCAGCGCGAGCGTGGCGCCCCAGGAGCTGCCATAAACCAGCCAGTCATCCACCGAAAGCGCGAAGCGGATGGCCTCCATATCGTCGATCAGGTGATGTGTGCTGTTGTGCGCAAGGCTCTCGCTAGCATTCGGCGTGCTTTTGCCGCAGCCGCGCTGGTCGAACTGGATGATGCGGTAAAGGGCGGGATCGAAGTAGCGTCTGGCAGTCGCCGAAAGCCCGGAACCGGGGCCGCCATGCAGCAGGATCGCCGGCCGTCCCGCCGGATTGCCGGCAATCGTCACATGCAGCCTGTGGCCTTCGGAAACGTCGAGGAAAACAGTGTCGAACGGGGTGGTTTCGGAAAATATTTCGGCCATCCGGCATCCCTTCCTCAAGCAGGAGAGCGCATACAGGGCGCAGATGACAGTGGAATGTCAGCCCTGTTCCGGCTTGGGCCTAGTGTTCGCCGCCGCACATGCCGTGGTCGGAAAGTGCACGGATGACGTAGCAATCCTCGATGGAATGGCCGTCGCAATGGGCGACGATGCGTTCCAGCTCGTGTTCCAGTTTCCTGAGCTTGGCAATTTTTTCGCGCACATCGGCCAGATGTTCGGCGGCGATGCGATCCGCTCCCTCACAGGGCATCTGCCGGTGCTGGCTGAGCGCGATCAGCTCGCGGATGGCATCGATGTTCAGCCCAAGATCGCGCGCATGGCGGATGAAGGCCAGCCTTTCGAGATCGGATTTTTCATAACGGCGCTGGTTGCCATCCGAACGATCCGCCTCACGGATGAGGCCCATCTGCTCGTAATAACGGATCGTCGGCACCTTGACGCCGGTGCGTTTCGACAATTCACCGATGGACAGCATGGCTTTCTCCATATCGCGGACGCAGTCGATTGGCGGGAATGGTCCCGCCGCTCATCATCCGATGCTCTAGTCTCTAGAGATATGGCTTTTTTGCCTGCTGTTCAATGGGGTCAGGCCGCTTCGTTCACGCCCAGCGCTTCAGCCAATGCCTTCAGAACTTCGTTCTCGATATTGGCGGCGGCTTCAGGCTGGGCGGCGGTCGCCATTTCAACGGCCGGCTTGGCCGCATCGGAGGCACCGCTATCGAGATTCCACAATGCGGCGGCAAGACCGGCCGATACGCTGGCGGCAGCCGGTGCGACCGCCGTGGCAACGCTCTCGGCGCTCGAGATGGCGCGGTGTGCGGCGCGGGTCAACTCCAGCAGGGCTTCGGTGGTGGAGTGGGTTTCCCTGTTTTTCGTCGGCTCAACGGTCCGGACCGGAGATGCATAATAGCTGGTGGTGGTTGCTGCGATAGTCGTCATGACTGAGTCCCCAAGTTCTGATGGGGTATTTTTAGGGGCCGAAACATTCGCGAGGATTGCGTCACGCAGGACTTGAACGAAAAACCAACACAATATAGTATACCCCCCTATACTATATGAGGTGCTTATGTCCCATACGATCCGCAACAAGGAGAAGCTGCTCGCCCGCATCCGTCGCCTCAAGGGCCAGATGGAGGCGGTGGAGCGTGCGCTTGATGATGCCAAGCCCTGCGGCGAGGTGCTGCAATTGCTGGCTTCGGTGCGTGGTGCGCTATCCGGCCTGACGGGGGAGGTGATGCAGGAGCATCTGCACGAACATGTGGTGCATGCCGAAAATGAAGACGAGCGGGCGCGGGCGGCGGAAGAGCTGGCTCAGGTGCTGAAGACCTACATCCGCTAGCGCGTCCCCCCCCCAAAAAAAGTGTCCGCGATTTTGGGGGAGAAGACATGCGTGGAAAAAACACCTTGAAGATCGAACAGGATTAGCGACATGACGACGACATCCGAATTCCCTGCCGCGACCGGCCACGACCATGTTTTTCTAGGCCAGAACCATGAGCGCAATGAAAAGCGCGTGTGGATGGTCATCGCGTTGACCACCGTGATGATGGTGGCCGAAATCGTCGCCGGCAACTGGTTCGGCTCCATGGCGCTGACGGCTGACGGATGGCACATGTCCACCCATGCGGGCGCGATGCTGATTTCGGCGCTGGCCTATCTTTATGCCCGGCGCGAGGCGCGCAACCCGCGCTTCACCTTCGGCACCGGCAAGTTCGGCGATCTCGCGGGTTTTGCCAGCGCCATCGTGCTGGCGGTGGTGGCGCTGCTCATCGCCGTCGAAAGTGCGATGCGCCTCGTCAATCCGGTCGAAATCGACTTCAACCAGGCGATCATCGTCGCCGTCATCGGCCTTGCCGTCAATCTCGTCAGTGCCGTGCTATTGAAGGACGATCACGGGCATGACCACGGCCATGGTCACGGCTCACATGCCCATCACGGCCACGGCAACCACGATCACGGTTCGCACGCGCATCATGGAGACCATGGCGCAGCAAAGGGCGGCAGGGACAATAATCTGCGCGCCGCCTATCTGCATGTGCTGGCGGATGCGCTGACCTCGGTACTCGCCATCGTCGCCCTGCTTCTCGGCAAATGGAACGGCTGGTCTTTCCTTGATCCGGCAATGGGTATCGTTGGCGGTCTGGTTATCGCCCGCTGGTCATGGGGCTTGGTGCGCTCGACGGCGACAACCCTGCTCGATGCCATGCCGCATGCGGAAGACCTGCCGCAGGAAATCCGTGAAAGCGTCGAGACGGAAGAGGATCGCATCACCGACCTGCATGTCTGGCAGGTGGGGCCGGGGCACCATGCCGCCATCGTGGCGATCCAGTCGCAGGCGCCGCAAGCGCCGGCTTTCTACAAGCAGAAACTTGCCGCCATACATGAACTCTCGCATGTGACGGTGGAGGTCAGCCCGGCAAGGGCCTGAGAAGAATCGCCTATTCGTATTCGGAATAGGCGCTGCGCACCCACTCGGCCTGTGCTTCCGCCTTGTCCTCGGCGGAAGCCACTGCGGGCGTATCCTGATAGGCCGGCGCGCTGCCATTGCCCACGGCCCACAACACGTTGGCCAGCGAATGCGAAAGAATGGTGCTGGAAACGGTGGGGTTGCCGGGGCCGCGTTTGACGGCCTGCTCCTCCGGTGTGCTCTGCGCGCTGCCGGTTTTTTCGATCTCGCGGATACGTCCCTGATAATTGTATCCGCCGATATTGCTTTCGATCTGCATGTCGGTGATTCCGCGTTCAAAAGTTAACGAAGGGTTAACGGCGGCGACTTGTCTGAAACTTGCGCTTGTTGCGTTGCAGCGACTGTCCCGGCTTGACAGGCGGTGAAGTGGTGCTTCGTTTAGGCGGGGAAGAGGAAGTGATACTCCCTGATGGCGCGCAACGGAGACGAATAAGATGAAGCGATGCCGACGCTACTACAGGCCTCCTCGCCCCACCCTCCACGTCATCCTCGCCCTTGAGGCGAGGATCCATTTTTAAGCTCCATAGCGTCCGGCCGTGGATACTCGCCTCAAGGGCGAGGATGACGCGGAGTGCGGGGTGAGGGGTGAGGGGTGAGGGATGACCAGTTCGGTGTGAGGAGTGAACCTCAAAACTTATCGAACTATGCCGTTTCCTTCTCCACCGGCAAAACCGCCTCCCGCACCTTCGCAGGCTCCTCCACCGTCTCGGCCTTCTGCGGCGCGGGCGTCACCGCCTCAACCGTGGTGTCCGGTTCCTGCGCAGCCGGGGTCACCATCGCCGCCACCAGCGTGTCGAGACCGATCGAACCGACCGGCTTGCCATCCTCATCAACCACATGCGCCTGAGTCTCGTTGGCCTCCGACATATCGCGGGCAATGGTTTCCAGCGTCGCGTTCTCAGGCACCGACATGCCTTCCGGTTTGCTGTCCAGCGGCTCCATGACCGTGGTGGCCTGCAATACGCGGCCACGATTGACATCGCGCACGAAGTCGGTGACGTAGCCATCGGCAGGAGAGAGGATGATGCTCTGCCCGTCGCCCTGCTGCACCACTTCGCCGTCCTTGAGAATAGCGATGTGGTCGCCGAGCCGCAAAGCCTCGTCCAGATCGTGGGTAATGAACACCACGGTCTTTTTCAGCTCCTGCTGCAGATCGAGCAGCATGGTCTGCATATCAACACGGATCAGCGGATCGAGCGCCGAATAGGCCTCGTCCATCAAAAGAATATCGGCGTCATTGGCAAGCGCCCGGGCAAGGCCCACACGCTGCTGCATGCCGCCGGAAAGCTGGTTCGGATAATAATCCTCGTAACCGGCAAGGCCGACGCGCTCCAGCCAGTAACGGCCCTTTTCCTCGCTCTTGCTGCGCGGCACGCCCTGGATGTCGAGCCCGTAGACGCTGTTTTCCAGCACGGTGCGATGCGGCAAAAGGCCGAATTTCTGGAACACCATCGCCGTCTTGTGACGACGGAACTGCCGCAGCGCCGAGGCGCTCATGCCGCAGATATCCTCGCCGTCATAGAGAACCTCGCCCGCCGTCGGGTCGATCAGCCGGTTGATGTGGCGGATCAGCGTCGACTTGCCGGAGCCGGAAAGGCCCATGACGACGGTGATCTTGCCGCCCGGCATGGTGATGTTGATGTTGTTGAGGCCAAGGACGTGGCTGTGTTTGTCATTCAGCTCCACCTTGTCCATGCCTGCTCGCACCGCTTCGAGGTATTTCTCGGGATGCTTGCCGAAGATCTTGTAAAGATTCTTGATTTCGATGCTTTTAGCCATGGGAGACCTCGCGGTATTTCTGCAGGCGCTTGCCAAAAGCCTGGCTTGCCCGGTCGAACATGATGGCGATGGCGACCAGAGCGAAACCGTTCAGGAAGCCCACCGTGAAGAACTGGTTGTTGATGGCCTGCAGCACGTTCTTGCCAAGCCCGCCGACACCGACCATGGAGGCGACGACGACCATGGCGAGCGCCATCATGATGGTCTGGTTGATGCCGGTCATGATGGTGGGCAGCGCCAGCGGCAGCTGCACGTTGAACAGCTTCTGGCGGTTGGAAGAACCGAAGGCGTCCGCCGCTTCCAGCACCTCGCGGTCCACCAGGCGGATGCCGAGGCTGGTCAGGCGGATAACGGGCGGAATGGCATAGATCACCACTGCGATCAGGCCCGGTACCTTGCCGATGCCGAAAATCACCACCACGGGGATGAGATAAACGAAGCTGGGCAGGGTCTGCATCACGTCGAGCACGGGATTGATGAGGCGTTGCAGGCGTTCGGAACGTCCCATCAGGATGCCGAGCGGCAGGCCGATGACGATGGCGATCAGGGTGGCGATGGCGACGATGGACAGTGTCGTCATGGCATCGCGCCACAGGCCGACCGCGCCGATCATCAGCAGGGAGATGGCGGTGCCGCCGGTGATCTTCAGGCTGCGCCCGGCCAGATGCACGATGGCCAGAATGACCAGCATCGTGATGATCCACGGCGTCTGGATGAACAGCCGCTCCGAGGAATTGAGGAACAGCTGCAACGGATGCACGATCACATCGATCGCATCGCCGTAATTGCGCACGATGTCGCGAAAACCATCATCGATGGTCTTGCGTACCACACGCATCGTGGAGTTGTCGATGGCCGGGAACTTGCAGAGCAGGTCCGGCAGGTAATTGCAGAGGGCCATTATTGTTGTTTTCCCTTTGGGGTTTGGGATGGGCGGTTAAGGCTGGAGCGCGGGGCACCCCCCTCTGTCCTGCCGGACATCTCCCCCTCAAGGGGGGAGATCGATCTGCGGCAAGGTCTCGCCCATCTCGATGGTTGCGGATGAAGTGGCGAAATCGCGCCCTGCCGATCTCCCCCCTTGAGGGGGAGATGCCCGGCAGGGCAGAGGGGGGTAAGCGGCTTGCGCCAACCCCACCCAAAACGATCACATCGAAGCCTTGATCTTCTCCGCCACCTCGGCCGGAACCCACTTTGTCCAGGTTTCCTCATGGTTCTCGAGGAAATATTCCGCGCCATCCTCGTTGGTGCCCTGGTTCTCATCCATCCAGGCGAGGATTTCGGCGACCATCTTGTTGTCCCAGTTGCGGGCCTTGAGATAATCCATCGTCACCCCGGCCTTGCCTTCGAAATCCTTAGTGATGACGGTAAAGACATCGGCCACCGGATAGGCGTTGACCTTGGGATCGGCGCAATCGACCTTGGCCGTGCACTCGTCAAAATGGGCGCGGTCGAGTTCGACGCCGTCATCCAGCTTCACCATCTCGTATTTGCCGAGAATGGCGGTGGGCGACCAGTAATAACCGAGCCAGCCCTGCTTCTTTTCAAACGCATTGGCGATGGAGCCGTCGAGGCCGGCGGCAGAGCCGGTATCGACCAGTGTGAAGCCCTTTTTGTCGCCTTCGCGCGCCTTGTAAAGATTGGTGGTGGTCACCTGGCAGTTCCAGCCGGAGGGGCAATTATGTACGGCGCCCTTGCTGGCATCCTCCGGAGCGGGGAAGAGTTCGGGATGTTTCAGCGCATCCTCGACGGTCTTGATATCTGGGTGTGCGTCGGCGATGAATTTCGGGATCCACCAGCCTTCGATACCGCCTTCGGAAAGAATTTTGGACGCTTCGACCATGCGGCCGTCCTTGACGGCGGCGTCGAGCGGTTCGCGCACGGCGTTCACCCACAATTCGGGCGCCATGTCCGGCTGGCCCTTTTCGTTCATGGAGGCGAAGGTCGGCATGGTATCGCCGCTGACGACGTTGACCGTGCAGTCATAGCCGTTTTCCATGATGAACTTGTCGACGTAAGCCGCGACACCGGCGGATGCCCAGTTCATTTCGGCGATGGTGATGCTGCCGCACTCTTCGGCGGCATTGGCGGAATTTGCTGCACCGGCAGCGATGATAAAGCCCGTTACGAGAATGGTCGAGGCTAGGAGTTTCTTCATGGTGTAAGACCCCCAAGTCTGATGCAGTGTTTTCAATTGGCAAAGCGGGAGCACTGCAAAGCCCGGATTGCCAAGGGCGAACTGACATGGCGCGTGAAAAAGCCGAAAAAATCCGGCATAAAGAATATCCGCAAGACGTGCTGCGGGAATGCCGCAAGAGGTGCGGCGAAAAGGCGCATGAATATGTCAACGACCGGCATAATACGGCCAAAAAGTGATATTGCAACGCGAAAAGGCGCATTGCAGCCATGCATTCGATTTTCGGAACATTTTCTCATGTCGGGTAATACATGAGAGTTATTTGCTTTTATGTCAGATATATTGTTAGTTACAGTAACAGAAAATAAAAATTCACTAGTGACGAAAGTGGCATTTGTAGAAAAGGCACAGTCGAGATTTTGTGGAAAAAATATTCAAAAAGAGGTTTTTTGCAGGTATTTTCGTTCGGGATAATGTCGGGCGACGGTTTAGTCCGTCGCCCGTTCGGCAGTTAGCGTGTCATGCCGCGTCCTTGCCCGCCACCTTCAGCGCGAAGGCATATTCGAAGGCGATTTCTTCCAGCCGCTGGAAACGGCCGGATTTGCCGCCATGGCCGGCCGCCATGTTGGTCTTGAGCAGGATCGGGGCTTCCCCCGTCGTCTTTTCGCGCAGCTTCGCCACCCATTTGGTCGGTTCCCAATAGGTCACGCGCGGGTCGGTAAGGCCTGAAAGCGCAAGGATCGGCGGATAGGGTTTCGCACCGACATTGTCGTAGGGGCTGTAGGCGGCGATCCATTGATATTCCTCTGCCGATTCCAGCGGATTGCCCCATTCCGGCCATTCCGGCGGAGTGAGCGGCAGCGTGTCATCCAGCATGGTGGTCAGCACGTCCACGAAGGGAACGGCGGCGATGATGCCGGCGAATTTTTCCGGCGCCATGTTGGCGACAGCCCCCATCAGCATGCCGCCGGCCGAGCCGCCTTCGGCGATGATGCCCTCATAGGAGGTGAAACCTTCCTGAACCAGATGGTCGGCAGCGGCGATGAAGTCCTTGAAGGTGTTCTGCTTGTCCTCCATCTTGCCGGTTTCATACCATTCGAAACCCTTGTCCTTGCCGCCGCGGATATGGGCGATGGCATAGATGAAACCACGGTCGGCGAGCGACAGCGTCGTGGTGGAGAAGGAAGCGGGAATGCTGATGCCGTAAGCGCCGTAGCCATAAAGCAGGCACGGGGCCGAACCGTTAAGCGCTACATCCTTGCGGTAGAGCAGGGAGACCGGCACCAGCTCGCCATCATGGGCGGGCGCCATGATGCGGCGGGTGATGTAATCGTCCGGATTGTGGCCGGAAGGTACTTCCTGCGTCTTCAGAAGCGTGCGCTCGCGCGTCACCATATCGTAATCGAACAGCTGGCTCGGCGTCGTCATCGACGAATAGGAGAAGCGGATGACATCCGTGTCATACTCCGCCGCGCCATGCAGGCCGAGGGAATAGGCTTCCTCGGCAAAGGCGATGGAATGTTCCTCGCCGGTGCGGCGATCGCGGATGACGATGCGCGGCAGGCCGTCGCGGCGTTCAAGCCAGATCAGGTGGCGGGCATAGGCATCGACGGAAAGAATGAGACGGCCCGGCTCATGCGGCACGACTTCTTTCCAGTTTTCCTTGCCGGGCGCGGTCACCGGCGCTTCCACGATGCGGAAATCCTTGGCGTCGCCATCATTGGTGAGGATGAAGAAGACGTCGCCGCCTTCGCACATCGAATATTCGATGCCCTCTTCGCGCTCCGCTACGATAGCAGGCTCGGCGGTCAGGTCCCCCGTGGAAAGGATGCGATATTCGCTGGTCTCATGGTCGTGAATGTCGATGAAGATGAAATCGTCGAGAACCGACGCGCCAACGCCCATGAAGAAACCGGGATCCTTTTCCTCATAAACCAGCCGGTCGGCCGATTGCGGCTCGCCGATGATATGGTGGAAGACCTTGGAGGGGCGATGGTTTTCATCCTGCAGCGTGTAGAAGAAGCTCTTGCCATCGGGTGCCCACGCGCCGCCACCGCCGGTATTTTCCACGACGTCGGCAAGGTCTTCGCCGGTTTCGAGGTTACGGATGCGCAGGGTGAAATATTCCGAACCCTTGTCGTCATAACCCCAGATGCCGTGACTGTGATCGGAGGACTGGTCGAGGCCGGCAAGACGGAAATAATCCTTGCCTTCGGCCTCCTTGTCGCCATCAAGCAGCACATGTTTTTCACCGCCGCCGCGCGGGGTGCGGAAATAATGCGGCTGCTCGCCGCCGGTCACGAACAGCGTGCCATAGGCGTAAGGCCCGTCATTGACCGGCACGGAGGAATCGTCCTGCTTGATGCGGCCCTTCATTTCCGTAAACAGCTTTTCCTGAAGCGCCTTGGTGTCGCCCATGGCCGTTTCCATATAGGCGTTTTCCGCCTCCAGATGGGCGCGGATCGACGGGTCGAGCAGGGTCGGGTCCTTGAACATGGCCTGCCAGTTATCGGCCCGGAACCATGCGTAATCGTCGGTGCGGGTAATGCCGTGATGCGTGTCCTGAACGGGCCTTTTTTCGGCGGTCGGTGCGGCGGGCAGGTTCTTGAAAATCGGCAATGGAAACTCGCTTTCCTATAAAAATCCATGGGCAATACCAAGGTGTGGCACCAAGATGTAGAGTGACCCTCGCGGCCGATCAAGTTTCAAATCTCCACAGGCGTAATGCGGCTTGGGCACAATTTGGTCAGCTTTCGATCACATTTTGGCAATATCCGGCAAATCAGCGATGATGCGCGCCGGTCTCCGGCCCGCCGTCTATCGACAAGAACAAACGAAAAAACTGACAGGACCCCATGCGAAAGCTTCTTCCCGCTGCCCTTTCTGCCTTTTTCCTCAGCTTGCAGGCCTTTACCCCCGCTTTTGCAATCGACGCCAGCGTCATGCGGCAGCTGAATGCGCTTGCTCCTGAAGAGCGTCTGGAGCAGCGCTGCGATATCGAGGCGATGGAAAGGATAGCGACGGAGCAGAAGGGCATGCGGCCGGACAAGGTCATCGCCTATACTTTCGGCGATCCGGAAGTCGGCAAGAACTCCATCAAGGCGCCGGGTGCGGTCTTCAGAAGTTCCGGCGAATGGTACAAGCTCAAATACAAATGCCAGCTGAAGAGCGACAGCCTCAGCATCCAGTCCTTTGATTACCGCGTTGGCGACAGGATTCCCGAGGAGCAGTGGAAGAAGTTGTATCTTTATGACTAAGCAAGGATTTTTTCGGTTGTCGGCAGGCGTTTAGCCGCCACTTTTCTTGCCGCTCCGCCACCGGCTCTGTAACCCTGCCGCCTGATCAAAGCGAGGGAGACGGGCATGGCGATACGATTCAAGGGACTTTCGGCTTTTCCGATCACGCCGGCCGATGAGGCCGGGCGGGTGGACACGCAGGCCTTCTCCGCCCTCATCGAGCGGCTGGATGCGGCGGCGGTCGATTCCATCGGCATCCTCGGCAGCACCGGCATCTATATGTATCTTACGCGGGAAGAGAGACGCCGCGCCATCGAGGCGGCAGCCGCCATCCTCAAGCGCAAGCGCATATTGATGGCCGGTGTCGGTGCCTTGCGCACCGATGAGGCCGTGGCGCTGGCGAAGGATGCGGAAGCGGCCGGTGCCGATGCGCTGCTGCTCGCACCCGTCTCCTACACGCCGCTGACGCAGGAAGAGGCCTATCATCATTTCGCCGCCGTGGCGGGCGCAACGGCGCTGCCGCTTGCCATCTACAACAACCCGACGACAACGCGCTTTACCTTCAGCGACGAGCTTCTGGTGCGGCTTGCCTACATCCCGAATATCCGCGCCATCAAGATGCCGCTACCGGCCGATTCCGATTATGCGGGTGAACTCGCGCGGCTGAGGCCGAAGCTGTCGGATAATTTCGCCATTGGTTACAGCGGTGACTGGGGCTGCGCCGAGGCGACACTTGCCGGTGGCGATACCTGGTACAGCGTCGTTGCCGGGCTGCTGCCAGTTCCAGCCCTGCAATTGATGCGGGCGGCTCAGGCCGGCAATGCGGAGGAGGCAAAAAGGCTCGATGCGGCCTTCCAGACGCTCTGGGCGCTGTTCAAGGAATTCGGCAGCATCCGCGTGGTGTACGCCGCCGCCAACATCCTGCAACTGACGGCGTGCGAACCGCCCCGGCCGATCCTGCCGCTCACCAGCGCGGAACGCCAGCGGGTGGAAGAGGCGCTTGAAGCCCTGTCCGCGCTGGAAACCGCGCCATAATTCGGGCGCTTTACGGGCGGATTGCCACGGGATTATACGTTATTACACTGCGGAAAACGAAAATGATGCGTCGCTTCCTCCTTGCTGTCTTGTTTGCCTCTGCCGCGTCGGCCGCGCTCGCGGGCACCGGGCTGGTCGAGCCGACGCTGAAGATGACGCCGCAGCATGACGGCAAGGTGCGGGTGGCGATGACGCTTGATGCCTGCATGGGCAAGACCGATCACCGCATCCTCGATACGCTGGTACGCGAGCGCATCCCCGCGACGATCTTCGTCACCGCCCGCTGGCTGAAACACAATGGCGAGGCGCTCGCCGTGCTCATGGCGCATCCGGACCTCTTCGAGATCGAAAACCACGGCGAAAACCATGTGCCGGCGGTGGACAAGCCCGTTTCCATCTATGGCATCGCCGCCGCAGGTTCTGAAATGGCGGTCGAGCAGGAAGTGGAGGGCGGCCGTCAGGCCATCGTCGCCGCCACCGGCCTCCAGCCGCAATGGTTCCGCGGTGCGACGGCGAAATATACCAATTCCTCCATGGCCACCATCAACCGGCTCGGCATGCGGGTGGCCGGTTATTCCGTCAATGGCGATGGCGGCTCGCTGCTGGGCGCGGGCGCGACGGCAAAACACATCGCCTCGGCAAAAGACGGCGATGTCATCATCTCCCACATCAACCAGCCCACCCATGAAGCGGGCGAAGGCGTGGTGAAAGGCCTTCTGGCGCTGAAGGCGCGCGGCGTGATTTTCACGCGTCTCGACGACCCGTCCTTCGCACCGCCGGGGAATTGATCCGCAAGGTCGCCGCCCGTTTCTTCTCCCCGCCGGGAGAAGATGCCCGAAGGGCAGGTGAGGGGGCAACCTCTCCGCATATCTCTGCCCTTGCCCCTCATCCGGCGCTGCGCGCCACCTTCTCCCTGGCGGGGAGAAGAAATATGTCGCACCGGCTTGGCCGTGAAACGGCGCGGACACAAGCCGATAACATCCTCTACATCCATGCCCGTTTTTCGGCGGCGCGCCGGAAAAATTTGCGCTAGCATCCTCCCATGATGCTGTTCAAACGCCCCGACACCGAAACCCTGTATTCCGCCCTTGTGAACAAGGATCCCGCCTATGAAGGCGTGGCCTATGTCTGCGTGACCTCGACCAAGATTTTCTGCCGCTTCACCTGCACGGCGCGAAAGCCGAAGATCGAGAATTGCCGGTTCCGCGAGACCATCGCCGAATGCCTGGAGGCGGGTTTCCGCCCCTGCAAGCGCTGCAAGCCGATGCTCGCCTACGGCACCGCCGACGAGACCGTCACCTCGCTTCTGACGGCGCTGGAAAACGAACCGGCGCGGCGCTGGCGAGAGGAGGATGTGGTGGCGTTGGGACACGACCCTTCCACCGTGCGCCGCACCTTCAAGCGTCGTTTCGGCATGAGTTTTCTGGAAATCGCCCGGCTGCGCCGGCTGGGGGATGCGGCGACGAGCCTTGCCTCGGGTGAGGCGGTGATCGGCGCGCAGATCGATGCGGGTTACGAATCCGGCAGCGGCTTTCGCTCGGCGATCAACCAGTTCTTCGGCACGTCGCCCGTCGCCATGAAGGGCAAGGGGTTTTTGAAAGGTGACTGGATCGATACGCCGATCGGCCCGATGCTGGTCGTTGCCGACGATCATGCCCTGCATCTGCTCGAATTCGCCGACCGGCCGGCCCTTCCAGCCGAGCTGAAGCGGCTGAAGGCCCGCACCGGCGCGGATATGGTGCTTGGCCGCACCGCGGTGATCGGCCAGATCGCGGCGGAACTTGCCGCCTATTTCGCCGGCAGCTCAGCGGCCTTCGAAACCCGGCTTGCCGGCCACGGCACGCCCTTCGAGCGCGATGTCTGGCAGAACTTGCGGCAAATTCCGGTGGGTGAGATCGTCAGCTATTCCTCGCTCGCAAACACCATGGAAAGACCTTCCGCCGTGCGCGCCGTGGCCCGCGCCAATGGCGCCAACCAGATCGCCATCGTCGTTCCCTGCCACCGGGTGCTGGGGGCGGATGGCAGCCTGACCGGATATGGTGGCGGTCTATGGCGCAAGAAATGGCTGATCGAGCACGAGCGCCGTATGGCGCAGGCGCAGGGGCAGCGAATGCCGCTCGCTTCCTGAGCGGCCTGGCTGTTGGGTTTCGGGAGGTTGTTCATTTAGTTGAGCGGGGTGCGTGGGGCTTTACCCCCCTCTGCCCTGCCGGGCATCTCCCCCACAAGGGGGGAGATCGATCTGCGGCTAGGTTTCGACGATCACAACGGTCGAGGATGAAGTGGCGAGAGAGCGTCTTGCCGATCTCCCCCCTTGTGGGGGAGATGCCCGGTAGGGCAGAGGGGGTAAACCCACGCGCCCGCCGTCAACGGACAACCTCCTGAAAACACCTGGAGCGGTTTCGCTTTTCTCTCAATCACGAAAACCCTTAAATCCCCTTCTTCTGTCGCATTTCCAGCCGGAAAGCCGCCGGTCAATCCGGCAATTTCGGCACCACCCGGCGCGAGGGAAACAACTCCCGCGTCACCGTCATGGCAATCAGCGATAGGGGCAGGGCCAGCATGGCGCCGGCCGCCCCCCACATCCATGTCCAGAAGATGATCATCACGAAGACGAGGAAGGGGTTGATCTCCATGTTGCGGCCCACGACAGCCGGAAAGGCGAGGTTTTCCATCAACAGGTGAATGGTGAAGAATATTGCCGCCGGCAGAAGCGCCAGAACGATGTTGTCATGGGTGATGATACCGGCCACCGTCAGCGAAATCGTCATGGCGGTAATGCCGAGAAACGGCACGAAGCTGGAGAGGAAGGCGAACAGCCCCCAGAGCAGCGGCATGGCCAGCCCGCCAAGATAGGCGATAACCACCATCGTCACGCCAAGTCCGGCATAGATCAGCGCTGCCGTGGCGAAATAGGTGCCGAGGACTTCTTCCACGGAGCCAATGATGCGGATGGTGCGTAGCCGCTGGTGGCGGGCCGGAAAGGCCATGATGATCGCCTTGCGCAGCCGCAGCCGGCTATAAAGGAACATCAGCAGTGCGGCGAGGAAGATCAGCCCCTGAATGACCGCCGGGGTGACGTTGGCGCCGAGCACGGAGATGATCTCGCCGCTGCGCGAAATCAGCGATTCCATCGACATCGATCCCATGCTGAAACTCGCCGCCGAAATATTCAGCCATCTGAGGCTTTGCAGATAGGGCAGGAAACGGTCGATGCTGCGCTCCACCAGCGCCGGCCCTTCCGAAGCGAGCAGGGAAAGCGGCTCGGTCAGTGAATTGACCACGAAGAACATCACCGCCGCCACGAGAGAGGAGAGGATGAGCGCGACGCCGAAGCCGGGAATGCCGTAGGAGCCGAGTTTTTCGGCGGCGATGCCGAGGATCATGCCGACCACGATGGCCATTACCACCGGGATGAGGATGAGCGACAATTCGTGGATGACCGCCATCAGCATGATGAGGAAGATGCCGATCACCGACCATGCGACAACGACATCAAGCGCTTCGCGGCCGAGCGGCTGCTGGCTACGCGCATCGTCGCGGCGTGAACCGGAGGCAGGGGTTTCCAGCGGATCGGCCCTTGTCGCCGGGGCGGCTGCGTTGCTGGCCACGTGATGGCCGAAAGTGCCGGTTTTGTCCGGTCTGGCATTTTCATTCATTGAACGGTCCCCCAATCAAGGGACAAACGTTCGAAAAATATGGCGGTTCCGAGGCGGCGCAAATTTTTGGCCGCCCCTTTTTTATGTTTATGCGGAAAGCTTTAGTCCGATGCCCCAAGGGTCTTTCAGGACGATGCCATCGCTTTGCCGCTCCGTTGTGATTTCCAGCCGGTCGAGCGCGGCGACAGCCTTGTCGAGTGCTTCAGGCTCGTTGAATTTCAGCGAGTAACCGGAAAGCCCCGTCATATTGTCCTTGCGTGCCGCAGCACCCCGGCTGTTCCAGATATTGGCGGCCACATGGTGGTGATAGGCCCCGGAGCCGAAGAAGCTCGCGCCCGGATAACGCGCCATGATGTTCAGGCCCAGCACGTCCTGATAAAATTCATCCGCCTGCGGAATATTGCCGACCTGCAGGTGAATATGGCCGATGGCGGTTCCCTCCGCCGCACCTGCGAATGCGGTTTTCGGTGCGCTGTCGTAAAGCGCCTGAAGATTGAGGGCGAGGGTGGCCATCTCCACCGTGCCGTCGGGCTGGTAGGTCCATTCGGATGGTGAACGGTCGCGATAGACCTCGATGCCGTTACCTTCGGGGTCGGCAAGGTAGATCGCCTCGCTGACCAGATGGTCGGATGCGCCCTGAAGCTGGACGTTGTTATGCGCGGCATGCGCCAGCCATTGCGCCAGATCATCGCGGCTCGGCATCAGGAAGGCGGTGTGGAACAGGCCGGCGGCATTGCGCGGTGCGCGTTCCGCCGTGTTGGAGGTGGAAAGCGTCAAGAGCGGCTGGCCATTCACGCCCAGAACCTCGCCGCTCGGGGTCTTTTCAAGCACCGAAAGGCCGATGATCTTCTGGTAGAAATCCGAAACGCGCGGCAGGTCGTGGACAACGAGATGAGCCTGGCCGACATAGGCCGGTCGCGTCAGGGCGAATTGTTTGATTTCACTCATCATAATCTCCATATTGAATATGACGCACCGGAAAGCGGATCGGCGGTCACCGGCATTGGCCGACGCCGCTTTGCGGCGTTTGTCTGTGGTGAATATGGGCGGATTTCGTCGTTCAGCAAAGATCGCCGTCTGGCGATTGACCGTCCACTATTCGTTGACAATGCCCTGTTGCGAGACCGGCACAGCCTTGACTTCGATCAAGGCGGATCAAGCGATGGCAGGGAAATATGAGCTTGAGCACGACACGCGAAACGGCGGAATAAGCCAAAGGAGACAGCCATGTACAAGAAGATCATCGTACCGGTAGACCTCAGCGCCACCGACAAGGGGGAAAAGATCCTTGAAAAGGCCAAGGCGCTGCTGGACGCCGATGGCGAGATCGTCCTCATCAACGTGGTTGAGGAACTGCCCGGCTACATGGCGATCGACCTGCCCGTCGATCTTATCGAAAACGCCATCAAGGACGCCAAGACGAAACTTGCGGACCTGAAGGCAAAGTTCGGTTTCAAGGGCAGCCAGGAAATCCGCAGCGGCGCGCCAGCGCGTGAGATCATCGCCGCCGCCGAGCAGCACAAGGCGGACCTGATCATCATCGCCTCGCATACGCCGGATTTCAGCAATTATTTCATCGGCGCCACCGCCGACCGCGTGGTGCGCCACGCCAAATGCTCGGTGCTGGTGGACCGGTAACCGGGCTAAGATGCAAGGGTGCGGGCGAATGGCCGCCCGCATCGGCTGGAGGAAAACACCATGAATGTCGAGAGTTACGAGAAAATCCTGCGCGACCGCCAGCGTGAGCTTTACCGCCGTCTGCACCGGATCGAGGCCGATTTTGAGCAGCCGCGCAATCCCGATGACGAGGAACGCGCCACTGAGCGCAACAATGACGAGGTGCTGGATGAGATGGGCCAGGTTGGGCAGGACGAGCTGCGCGCCATCGACGCGGCGCTCGACCGCATCGCGAGGGGCACCTTCGGCACCTGCGTCAAATGCGGCAAGACGATCTCGGAGGACCGGCTGAAGGCGGTGCCTTACACGCCGTTCTGTCAGGAATGCGCTGCGGCTTTGTAAAACGCCGTTGCAATGAAGGATTGGTTGGTACGACATCACGGCAGATTTCTTCTCCCCGCCGGGGAGAAGGTGGCCCGAAGGGTCGGATGAGGGGGCAAGCTCTCCGAATATCTTTGGCCTCGCCCCCTTATCCCGCTGCCGCAGACTTCTCCCCGGCGGGGAGAAGGAACCCGCGGCCACCGCTCGCTCCAGAGGTGTTCACTGGCGCACGCGAAACGTCACCTCTCCTTTCGCAACAGCCTCGAACGCAATTTGATCGACGTTAACCGGCTGCTGTCTTGTTCCTGTCTAATATTGTCTCCATGCTTTGGTGGAAGCACGCAGACGGGAATGAACTATGAGTGATTTGTGGCGGTTCGGGCGCAAATATGATTTTCACGAGATTGTCGCCGATGGCATCGTTCATGGCGTCGGCATTGTTTTTGCGCTGGTCGGCGCCACGGCGCTGATTTTTTACGCCACCGTCTGGGGTACGCTGAGCGCGATTGCGGCCGCGTGGATTTACGGTCTCGGTCTGGTTGCCTGTCTTTCCGTGTCCTTCACTTACAATATCTGGCCCCATTCCCGGGTAAAATGGTTCCTGCGCCGGCTGGATCATTCGGCGATCTTCATCCTCATCGCCGCCACCTATACGCCCTTCCTGATGCGCGGCATTCACGATCCGCTGATCGCCACCATGCTGGGGCTGATCTGGCTCACCGCGCTCTGCGGTATCCTCCTTAAATGCCTGTTTCCCGGCCGATACGACCGGGTGGCCATTGGTCTTTATCTCGCCATGGGCTGGAGCGGCATCATGGTTGTCGAGCCCCTGTCGTCGCATCTCGCTCCCGTCACGCTCTGGCTGATCGTCGCCGGCGGCGTCATCTATTCGCTTGGCGTGATCTTCCATGTCTGGGAAAAACTGCGCTTCCAGAATGCCATCTGGCACGGTTTTGTCGTCACCGCCGCCGCCATTCATTATTTCGCCGTGGTCACCGCTTTCAGCCTTGTTCCTCTGGCGTCCTGAATAGCCTCCCCATATCGCGCCGGAGACACTGGACAGGCCGCGGCGTCATCGCTTAAGGCTCGTGAGGATCGCGACCGCAACAATGCCGGCGCGTATTCTGCAATGAGCGAGGGCGAAGGATAATGACCGTGGAACTGCGTGACGCGACCGTGGATGATCTCTCCGGCATCATGGAGATTTACAATGATGCGGTCGTGAACACGACGGCGATCTGGAACGACGTGCTGGTCGATCTGGAAAACCGCAAGGAGTGGTTCACTGCGCGCAAGGCGCGGGGCTTTCCGGTCATCGTCGCCATCCTCGACAACAAGGTTGCCGGCTACGCATCCTATGGCGACTGGCGCGCCTTCGACGGCTATCGCCACACCCGCGAACATTCGGTCTATGTGCACAGGCAAGCCCGCGGCCATGGCATCGGCAAGCGGTTGATGCAGGCGCTGATCGACCACGCTTCCGGCAATGACGTGCATGTGCTGATCGCCGCCATCGAAGCGGAAAACACCGCTTCCATCCGCCTGCACGAAAGCCTCGGTTTCAGGGTCGTCGGAAGGTTTTCGGAAGTCGGCACCAAGTTCGGCCGCTGGCTGGATTTGACGTGCATGGAGCTGAAGCTGAGCTAAGAAGCTGAAGGCCACCTGTAGATCGGGCGAGTGCCGCGTTGTTCTTCTCCCCGCCGGGGAGAAGTCCGCGGCAGCGGGATGAGGGGGCGAGCTCTCGGTCTATCGCTGGCGTTGCCCCCTCATTCGACCCTTCGGGCCACCTTCTCCCCGGCGGGGAGAAGAAACTCGCGGCACTGTTTTGCGACACGCAGTCGATTAAGAGGTTTTACCTCTCGCTCAAACCGGCTCGAACACCATCGAATGCCCATTGATACAGTAACGCAGTCCGGTCGGCTTCGGGCCGTCCGGAAAAACGTGGCCGAGATGGCCGCCGCAATTGGCGCAGCGGATTTCGGTGCGCACCATGCCGTGGCTGGCGTCGCGCAGTTCGGTCACCGCGTCCGGTTTGATCGGCTCGAAATAGCTCGGCCAGCCGCAGCCGGCATCGAACTTGGTGTCGGAGAGGAATAGCGGCTCGTCACAGGCGGCACAGCGGTAGAGGCCTTTTTCGGTGGAGTTCCAATAGGGACCGGTAAAAGGGCGCTCCGTGCCGTGCTCGCGCAGAATGTGATATTGCTCCGGCGTCAGCTGTTCACGCCAGTCGGCATCGCTCTTGTTCACTTTGGGGGGTGTCAGATCGCTCATGGAATGATCCTTTCTGTTCTCGCCACAGATAATCATCGCCGCTTCCGATTGAAAGGGGCGGGCGTCATAACGCGTTCGTTATGAGCCGTAAGTGTCGATTTGGGTTGAGATGGCTTTGTCTATGCCTTAACTGGAAAAATCGATTTGAAAAAGAACGCCATTCATTGGCGCGCAGGGGTGGGGGACACCCCGGGAGATGTGAATGACATCAGATGTCACAGCGCTGACATTCCTGTCGCTGTTTTTGCCGTTTCTGGCAGCACTTGCCGCACCGGTGCTGGTGAAAAGGTTTGGGCACAATGCCGCCTGGGTGCTGGCGCTTGCGCCGGGTCTGGCCTTTGTGCATTTCGCGCTGATGCTGCCCGAAATCGCAGCGGGCGGCGTGATTACCGGCGGTTATGCCTGGGTGCCGAGCTTCAATCTCAGCTTTTCCTGGTTCATCGATGGCCTGTCGCTGACCTTCGCTTTGCTGATCACCGGCATCGGCCTGCTGATCGTGCTTTATGCCGGCGGCTATATGAAAGGTCATCCGCAGCAGGGCCGCTTCCTGTCCTTCCTGCTCTTGTTCATGGGAGCCATGCTGGGCGTCGTCGTTTCCGACAGCCTGCTGATGCTGTTCGTCTTCTGGGAGCTGACCTCCATCACCTCCTTCCTGCTGATCGGCTTCGATCATGAGCGCCCGGCCTCGCGCCGCGCCGCACTGCAGGCGCTGGTGGTGACGGGCGGCGGCGGTCTGCTGCTGCTTGCCGGGCTGATCTTCATCTGGGACATCAGCGGCATGACGCAACTGTCTATGCTGGTGCGCGGCGGCGATATATTGCGCGACAGCCCGTTTTATCTGGCGGCGCTGCTTCTGGTCCTCGGTGGCGCCTTCACCAAATCGGCGCAGTTTCCCTTCCATTTCTGGCTGCCCAACGCCATGGAAGCACCGACACCGGTTTCCGCCTATCTGCATTCGGCAACCATGGTGAAGGCCGGCGTCTATCTGCTGATGCGCCTCAACCCGGTTCTCGGAGACACGGCCGCATGGCAGATCCTGCTGCCCTTCTTCGGCGGGCTGACGATGCTCACCGGCGCGCTGCTGGCCGTGCGCCAGACCGATCTGAAGCTGATGCTCGCCTATACCACGGTGTCGTCGCTCGGCCTTTTGGTGATGCTCACCGGTTTCGGCTCCGACCATGCCATCGAGGCGGCCGTTCTTTATCTCGTGGCGCATTCGCTGTTCAAGGGCGCGCTGTTCATGGTCGCCGGCATCATCGACCACGAGACCGGTACGCGCGATGTCACGAAGCTTGGCGGCTTGCGCAAGGCCATGCCTGTCACCTTTGCGGCGGCGCTGGCGGCGGCGATTTCCATGGCTGGCCTGCCGCCATTTTTCGGCTTCCTCGCCAAGGAAGAGATTTATTACGCGCTGGCGCATGGCAATCCGCGCGCCGTGCTGTTTACCGGCATCGCCATTCTCGGCAATGCGCTGATGTTCGCGGTCGCCTTTGCGGTGGGGCTGAAACCCTTCCTCGGCAAGCCGGTGAAAACCCCGAAACACGCGCATGAAGGCCCGCTGCTGCTCTGGCTCGGCCCGGCGCTCCTGGCGCTGAAAGGGCTCACCATCGCGCTTTTTTCCGGCATCGCGCATTTCTACATCTCCATCCCCATGGCAAGCGCCATCGCCGGTGAGCCGCGCCCGGTGGAAATTTCGCTCATTCCCCATATCGGCGTGCCGCTCGGCCTGTCGCTGCTGACGATCGCGCTCGGCATCGTCCTTTATACGCAGCTTGTCCCCCTTCGCAGCCTGGTGGACCGCACGTTCAAGGCGCTGGGAGCCGGGCCGGACAGGGGTTTTGATGTCTTCATCGAAGCGCTGGTGAAAATCTCCTTCCACGTCACACGGCTCATTCAGCCCGGCCGGTTGGAGTTTTACGTCACCGCCACCTTCGCCGTCATCGCCGCCGTGCTGCTTGTGCCGCTGTTTCTTTACGGCGAACTTCCGGCGATGCCCTCTTGGCCGCACGATATTCAGATCCATGAACTGACCTTCATCGCCATTGCGGTGGTGGGGCTTGTTGCGGTGCTGACGGCGTCGAGCCGGCTCACCGCCATTATCGCGCTTGGCATTCAGGGCTTTGCGGTAGCGGTCATTTTCCTGCTGTTCGGTGCGCCCGACCTGTCGTTTACGCAATTCATGGTCGAGACCCTGTCGGTGGTCATTCTGACGCTGGTGATGACGCGGCTTCGCCTGTCGCCGTCGGACCATCGCGGTCTTGGCCAGAAGCTCCTGGACAGCACCATCGCCATTGCCTGCGGAACCGGCTTTGCCCTGTTCCTGATGCGGGCGACGCAAGCGAGCTTCGATAACCGCCTTACGGACTTCTACAATACCTATTCCAAGGTCATCGCCCACGGCGCCAATGTCGTGAACGTCATCATCGTCGATTTCCGCGGTACGGATACGCTGGGCGAAATCGCCGTGGTGATGATTACCGGTCTCGCCATCCTCGCGCTCATCCGCATCCGCCCGGCTGCGTCCGTCAAGGGGCCGGTAAAGACCACGAAGAAGAAGAAGGGAGTGCAGGCATGAATACGCTCATTCTGCGCACCGTCGCCCCGGTCATCACCAGCCTCATGGTGCTCTTCTCGATCTTCGTGCTGCTGCGCGGCCATAACGAGCCGGGTGGCGGTTTCATCGGCGGGCTGATCGCCGTTTCGGCGCTGGCGATCTATGGCATCGCTTATGGCGTGGCGGCTGTCAGGCGCGCCATCGTGTTTCATCCGCTCGCGATTGCAGGAGCGGGTCTGCTGATGGCGATGCTGTCCGGCCTCGTTTCGATTGCTGTCGGCGTGCCGTTCATGACCGGGCTTTGGGTCTATCCGAGCCTGTTTAGCGTTGAAGTGCCGCTTTCCACCGTCATGTCCTTCGATATCGGGGTCTATCTCGTTGTGGTCGGCGCCATCACCTCCATTGCCCTGGCTCTGGAAGAAAGGGAAAGCGACTGATGGAAGCGGTCTTCTCCATTCTCGTCGGCATCTTCTTTTCGGTGGCGATCTATCTCATGCTTTCGCGACACAGCATCCGCGTGCTGCTCGGCATCGCCATTCTCGGCAATGCGGTCAACCTGCTGCTGTTCACCGCAGGCCGGCTGACGCGTGAAGTGCCGCCGATCATCCCGGCCGGCATGGATGCCCTGCCGGCGGGTGCTGCCAATCCGCTGCCGCAGGCGCTGATCCTCACGGCAATCGTGATTTCCTTTTCCTTCTTCTGTTTCCTTCTGGTGCTGACCTGGCGTGCCTTCCAGGAATTGCAGACCGACGATACGGACGAAATGCGCACCGCAGAACCGGCCGGCGAGCCTATGCCGCCGCTCGGTTATTGAGCGGGCGAGGCTGAGACAGACATGGCTTCCTCCACCCCTTCCGCAGTTACCGATCTTTCCGCAGCACTCGTCATGGCACCCTTGCCGCTGTCCGACTGGCTGATCATCCTGCCGGTCGCGCTCTGCATCGGCACCGGCGCGGTGCTGATGATGATGCGCCACGCCATTCGCCACCACGCGGCCGTTGCCGTCGCCGCGCTCTTCCTGCTCGTGCTTCTCGATGCAGCGCTTTTGTGGAAGGTCGCGACGCAGGGTCCGTTCACCATGGTCATGGGCCGCTGGCTGCCGCCTTTCGGGATCGCATTTACCGCCGATCTCACCGGCACGCTGCTGTCGCTCGCGGCTGCCATCGTCGCGCTCGCCGGTGCCATTCATGCCGGCAGCGATATCGACTCAAGCGGCAGGCGATACGGGTTTTATCCGTTCCTGATGCTGCTGATGGCCGGTGTCACCGGCGCTTTCCTGACGGGTGATCTGTTTAACCTCTATGTCTGGTTCGAGGTGCTGTTGATCTCGTCCTTCGGCCTGATCGTGCTCGGCTCAACGCGCGAGCAGATCGACGGGGCGCTGAAATATGCCATCCTGAACCTCATCGGCACCACGCTGTTCCTGATCACGGTCGGTTATCTCTATGCCATCTTCGGCACGCTCAACATGGCCGATATCGCGCTGAAGGCGAACGGGTTGCGCGGAACCGCGCCGCTGATGACGCTCGCCAGCCTCTTCGCGCTCGCCTTTGCCATGAAGGCCGCCGCCTTTCCGGTGAATTTCTGGCTGCCCGCTTCCTATCACACGCCACGCATCGTCGTGTCGGCGCTGTTCGGCGGGTTGCTCACCAAGGTCGGCATCTATTCGCTGCTGCGCGTCATGGTCATGCTGTTTCCGGTCGAGAGGGAGGAGCTCAGCATCGTCATCGCCGTTTCCGCAGCGCTGACCATGGTTCTGGGCGCGATGGGCGCACTCGCCCAGAACGATATCCGCCGCATGCTCGGTTACATCGTCATTTCAGGCATCGGTTACATGATGGCCGGCATCGCCATCGGCACGCCGTCGGGCGTGTCAGGCGCGATCTTTTACGCGCTGCATTCCATGGTGCTGATGACGGCGCTTTATCTTGCCGCCGGCCATGCCGCCCGTCTCGGTGGCGGCTTCAGCCTGACGGCGCTCAGCGGTCTTTACCGGCAGGCTCCATGGTTTTCGGCGCTGGCGCTGGCGCTGTTTTTCGCCGGCTCCGGCCTGCCGCCGTTTTCCGGCTTCTGGCCGAAGGCGGTGCTGGTCAAATCGGCGATCGATATCGGCGCCTGGTGGCTCGCCGCCGCCATTCTCGTCTCCGGCTTCATCGCCACCATCGCCTTCGGACGGATTTTCCTGCTGTGTTTCTGGCGCCCGGCAACGTTGGCAGGCCAGCCGCCATTGCAGGCACAGTCCTCTCTGGCGGTGCCCTCCGTCGTGCCGCTGCTCGGACTGACCTTGCTGGTGGTATTTTTCGGCCTGTTCCCGGAAAGCCTGCTCAGTCTCAGCCAGCAGGCTGCTGCGGGGCTCGGTGATCCTCAGGCCTATATCCAGTCGGTCTTTCCCGAGGGAGGCAAACCATGAGCCTCTATATCGTCCTGTCGATGTTCCTCGCCATCTGGCTTGCCATAACCGGCAGCGTCACGCCGGCGAATATCGTTTTCGGCGTCATCGTTTCGGCACTGGCGCTCGGGCTTATCCGCCATCAGATACCCAGAGGCAACAATCACTGGCTGCGGCTGACGCGAATACTGTCGCTCGTGCTGCTGTTCTTCAAGGAACTGGCGCTGTCCGCCTGGAAAGTGGCGGTGCTGGTGACGCGGCCGAAACTCGACGTGCAGCCCGGCATCTTCGCCTATCCGCTGACGGTGACGACGGACTTCCAGATCACGCTGCTCGCCAATCTCATCACGCTCACCCCCGGCACGCTGTCGGTCGATGTATCCGAGGACAGGAAAACGCTCTACGTCCACGCAATCGATTGCAGCGATATCGAAGCCGCAAGGAACGACATCCGCAACGGCTTTGAAAAAAAGATCATGGAGGCGTTTCAGAAATGACGCCGGAACAAATAGTTTCATTTGCAACTATACTTGCCTCGGTTGTACTCTCGGCAGCCTTTTTGCTGACAGTATATCGTGTTGTCATCGGGCCGACCCTGCCGGACCGGATCGTCGCACTGGACATGCTGGTCGGCATCGCCATCGGCTTCATCGCGGTCATCGCCATCCGCACCGGCTTCACTCTTTATGTCGATATCGCGATTGCGCTCGGGCTTGTCGGTTTTCTGGCAACGGTGGCCTTTGCCCGGTTCGTGCTGGCGCGCGGCGCAGATGGCGGACGGAAGTCGAAGGCGGTTCTGGATGGCGAAAGAGCGTCGGAATCCATTGAAAAAAAATCGCAAAATCAAAATCTTGGCAAAAAGCGAAAGGGCGGAAAATGACCGGCTGGCTGGTGGCTATCCTCGTTGCGGCACTGACGGTCTCGGGAGCCGCCTTTTCACTGATCGCCGCAATCGGCCTCAATCGCCTGCCCGATGTCTATACCCGCATGCATGCGGCTTCCAAGGCGGGAACGGTGGGGTCCGGGCTTCTGCTTCTGGCCGTGGGCATTCATTCGATGGACTTGTCGACGCTGGCACGGGCGCTTGCCGGCTTCTTTTTCTTCATTCTGACTGCACCGGTCTCTGCACATCTTCTGGCTATGGCCGCTCACAAGGCAGGTTATCCGCTTCATGTTAAATCGGTAGTTGATGACCTCAAGAAAATTTGAAGTTGAAAATCCCCCTAATAATAGGGGGTGTTCATTTTCAATTGCTACTTGGCATAGTATTTTATTACCCGTAATTTTTTGTATTGCCATTAGACTGTTTTGAACTGAAAAATTCACAATAGCAATTTGACTTTTGCTGTTTTGCTGTTATCCAAATTAAGTGTAAAGTTGCTAATCGCGATTTGCATCTAGCCTCTTCATAGTCGGCATAGACATTTTATTAATGTCTAATCTATGGTCCATAAGACCATTGCTGCCCATGTCGCGGGCCATAAGTTGAATCTCGGATCAATACGTTTCCGGTTTTCGCTTGAAATCTAGGGGTAGATTTCACGTTGGTTTCAACAGGGCGAAGGTGGGGCACCGGGTAACTTCACATCGCTCGAAGCGGCGTTCGTCCGCTTCCGGGGATAAATAAACAGGAGATACTTAAATGACGGAAACTGCATACGGTAACGCCCAGGATCTGCTGGTCGAACTGACGGCGGATATTGTGGCTGCCTATGTTAGCAACCACGTCGTTCCGGTAACAGACCTTCCCGGCCTTATTTCGGATGTTCACACGGCACTCAGCGGCACCTCGGCACCGGCATCGGTGGCGGTCAATGTCGAAAAGCAGAAGCCTGCTGTCTCGGTTCGCAAGTCTGTTCAGGACGATCATATCGTCTGTTTGGAATGCGGCGGCTCGTTCAAGTCGCTGAAGCGCCATCTCACGACACACCACAGCATGACGCCGGAAGAATACCGCGAAAAATGGGATCTGCCGGTCGACTACCCGATGGTTGCACCCGCTTATGCCGAAGCCCGTTCGCGGCTCGCCAAGGAAATGGGTCTCGGTCAGCGCCGCAAGGCCAGCCGCTAATCGGATCTGCCTGTTCTTCTCCCCGCCGGGGAGAAGATGGCCAGAAGGGTCAGATGAGAGGGGGCAAGCTCTCAGCATATCGCCGACGTGGCTCCCCTCAACCTACCCGCTGCCGCACCTTCTCCCCGGCGGGGAGAAGGCGGCAAGCGGAGCCCGCCCGCTTCACATGTTTCCTTTGAAGCTGTCTTTCCCGCCACATGAATGTCCAGCCGGTCCGTCGACCGGCTTTTTTATTGCCGCGTCGAATCTTGTGTGAGGAAAAAAATCCTTTATCGCCCGCGGCATTTCTGCAAAAGTAAAACCATATCAAGCGTATATTCTCTCCCGGCAAATTCACGCTTCCCCACAGTCATTCTCAGGTGTATGAATTAATTCCTATTCGTAGAGGAGTTGCATATGCCGTCGGATATATTGCCCCTGCCTGTTCCAGCGCGGCCATGTGTGCCGGTCGCCGATCGTCATTTTCGCCGTTTTCCACCTGCCGCCGGGCGGGATGAGGTTGCCCGCATCTGCCGGCTGATCCGGCAGCTGACCACTGAAATGGTGCAGTTGACCGGTGAGCGGCTGGGCGCACGCCGCGACAGGCGGCGCAGCGAATGCCATGTCCGCCAGATCGCCATGTATGTGTGCCATGTGCAGCTTGGCATTCCCATGTCGGATATCGGCCCCTGTTTCGGCAGGGACAGAACCACGGTCGGCCATGCCTGCCAGGTTATCGAGGACCGCCGTGACGAGCCGGCCTTTGACGAATTCGTCGCTGCGCTGGAACGGTTGGCCGGCAGCATTTTCAATGTGATGAAAGGAGTGCGGGATGAGTGAGGCAACAGGCACTCCGGTCGATCCGGCCCTGCTGCGGCTTCTGCGTTGCATCGCAGCCGGCCCGGCTGAAATCCGCGAAGACGGGAGCGATATCCTCCTGCACCGAACGCGGGAGGGGCGTTCGGCACTGCGGTTGCCGGCGGCCCTGATGCAGCTTGCGCTCTCCTCCGGGCTGGTCGAGAGGCGGGAAGACAGGGTGTCTGCTGCGCCGCCGCTCGCCTCTTATCTCAAGCGCGCGATGGCGAAGGACCGGGACGAAATTTTTCAGGAGCAGCATCGGGATTTGCAGAGCGTTGTCGTTGATGTCGATGGCGACAGACAACCGGCCCGGCAGGACCTCAACACGTCGCCCCTCATGGCCTTCTCCCGCCTGAAGGAGCGGGATGGTACGGCTTTTTTTCCAACGGAAGCCTTGCAGGCGGGCGAACGCCTCTCGGCTGATTTCCATCGCGGCCATCTCAGCCCGAAGGTGACGGCAACTTGGGAGCCGCGAATAGCGAACCGAACAAAGGGGGAGGCGGGCGGCACACTTGATCTCACCGAGGCGGCGATGGCCGCACGGATCCGGTTTGCCCGCGCCGCAGATGCCGTGGGGCCAGAGCTTTCGGGCGTCGCCATCGATGTCTGCTGTTTTGAAAAGGGGCTGGAGGTGGTGGAGCGGGAGCGGCAATGGCCGGCGCGTTCCGCAAAACTCCTGCTCAGGGCGGCACTTCTGTCGCTCGCGAGACACTACGCACCGCCGCCCAGCCGCGCCAGCCGGACAAGCCACCATTGGGGCGAAGAGGATTATCGTCCGCCGATGGCGGCAATGACGCTGACACGGTAATGGTCAGGCGGCGAGCAGCCTTGCTTCTTCACGAATGCGCTTGACCATGGAGCGCAGACCATTGGCACGCTGCGACGACAGATGCTCCACCAGCCCGATCTTGTCGAACACCTCGATGGCATCGAGGCCGGCGATTTCGGAGGCCTTTTTACCGGAATAGACGGCAAGGACGATGGCAACGAGGCCGCGCACGATATGCGCGTCGGAATCGCCCTCGAAGGTCATGAGAGGGTCTTCCGCACCGTCGCTATGGCTGACGAGCCAGACCTGGCTGGCGCAACCCTGCACCTTGTTCTCAGGCGTGCGTTTGTCCTCCGGCAGATCGGGCAGCGCTTTGCCGAGTTCGATGACATAGCGATAGCGATCCTCCCAGTCGTCGAGGAAGGCGAAGTCATCAAGGATCGTTTCGAGAGAGGCCATTTGCGCGCCGTATCGTCCATTATTGCATGTCTTTGCTACGATATAGGGCAAGTGCGACCGGTTTTGAACCGTGCAGGCCATGAAAAAGCCCACGGAAAACAGGTTTCCGTGGGCAAGTTTGGCAGGCAGTCACGCAGACGGGCATATCCGGCTGCAGAGAAGGGGCGGCGCGGCGGTGCGCGACCGGGAAATAATCAGGGGGCAGGGCGCTTCTGCGGCAGGGGAATGACCGTGCCGGTCTTCAGCATGTCGGTATTTCCGGGAAATTCGACGCTGATAGCAGGCGCTTCGGCCAGTTTCTCGGTTTCGACAGCCACTTCGGCGGCGGGAGCGGTCTTGTCACCGGCGGCAAGCTGCGCGTCGAGCAGTTCATAGGCAACCTTGGCGCCTTCCTTTGCCCGCTCACCGAGCGCGTGGAAGGTTTCGGCGCCCTTGACGCAGACATCAGGCTTTTCAATGCAGATGGCGCTAACATAACGATAGGCCTCACCGGCGGCCGAAACGGCGCTGGGAAGATCGAATGCCGAAGGTTCCTTGGTGGGGTCGTTGTAGCTACCGAAATAGGACAGCGCCACCAGCACCAGCGAAAACCAGAATGTTCCTTTGATCAGAAACCACATTGTCAGACACCCTGCCAGATGATCTTTGTTTTGAAGCCCCGCCCGGTTTCGGGTCATTGGCCTTTGTCCCGTTTTTCGGGCTTGGGGAGAAGCTACAGGCGACCGGCGAACAGCCAATTGCAAAAAGCGGCGCAATTTAATTCAAATTGTATCTATTCTCCTCGCATCGGGACGTCTGCCCTCAATTCATTCGCATTTTAACAGTCCATGTTAAGCATAATTGCGACAGAGGCCGCGCGTTCCGGGGCAAAGCGGCGGCACGCTTTGCCACAAAGGTTAACACGATGGCAAAAATGAAGCGAAATCCGTCGCTTACCCGTCATTAACCATGATTGGCAAAGCTTCGAATAAATGCCCCGTATTGGGACTGCGGCGCATTTGAAGGCCGTTTGAGGCCATTCTTTTTATCCATTCCTTAAGCCGCCGCCTTCTATTGTCGGGACCATAAGATCCGCCTCAGGGATTTAGGTTTGGTATTGCGTAATATGAGAGAAAAAGCGGTCGCACTGGTCGACCATGCCGCGGGCAGATGGCTTGCGCGCATGGAAGAGGACGCTGAAAGGCGCGCCGGAACCATTGCGCGCCTGCGTCGGCTGATTGCCTTCGGCGCCGTCGGCCTTCTGGTTGTACCCGCCCTCTTCAGCCTCGTCTTCAGCCCCGCCATCGCGCTGCCCATCGGCGCAGCGCTGGTGCTGGCGCTGTTCCTGTCCGCTGCCGCTGTGTCGATTGCTTTTTCCCGGCCGCTGCATGGTTCGGCATCCTCCTCCGCCCCTGCGGCTGATGACGACCTTGTTGCAGCGTCGCAGGTGCCGGGCCTCGTGCTCACCATCAATGAAAACGGCCTTGTCGAACGCGTCTCCGGTCGTGACCGTGAGAAATTTCCGCTCGAGCTTCAGGCCTGCAAAGACCACGTCTTTGCCGAGTATGTTTATGTTTCGGACCGTATCGAGCTGATGCAGGCCTTCGACCTTTTGCGGCAGGGCGAGGACAAGGCCAGCGCCGAGCTTCGGTTTGAGACCGGCGCGAAATCGCGCCCGGCGCAGTTCATGCATGCCCGTATCGAGATGACGGCGATCCGCAGCACGGCCGGCCGACTTCGCCGCGTCGTTGCCCAGCTTTCCGATGTCACCGAGGTCGAACTGCTGCGCCGCGATGTCGCCCGCAAGGCGGCAGAGGCGGAATCGGCCAATGACGCCAAGTCGCGTTTCCTTGCCGCCGTCAGCCACGAGTTGCGCACGCCGCTCAACGCCGTCCTCGGTTTTTCCGATATTCTGGCCGGTGAATATTTCGGCCGGCTGGAAAATGATCGTCAGCGCGAATATGTCGGCTTGATCCGCCAGTCCGGCGCGCATCTCCTGTCGGTCGTCAATACCATGCTTGATATGAGCAAGCTGGAAGCCGGCCGCTACGAGCTGCTGATGGAAAGCTTCCCGATTGCCGAAACCATCTCGTCCTGCGAGGCGATGCTTGGCCTGCAGGCGAAGGAAAAGGGCCTGACTTTGACGAGCCGCATCCAGCGTGGCATCGGCGAAATCTCGGCCGACCAGCGCGCCATCCGCCAGGTTCTCATCAATCTGGCCGGCAATGCCATAAAATTCACCGATGCGGGTGGTGTTGTGTCAATCGACGCCGCGCGTGAAGGCAAGATGCTGAAACTCACGGTCAGCGATACCGGCATCGGCATCGCTTCCGACAAGATTGACCTGCTGGGCCAGCCCTTCATGCAGGTTCAGAACGAATATACCCGTCGCTATGAGGGCACGGGTCTTGGGCTGTCCCTGGTCAAGGGGCTGGTGGCACTGCATGGCGGCACCTTCGTCATCGCCAGCCAGCCCGGCGAGGGGACGGTCGTAACAATCATGTTGCCTGCCGATGGTTCCGGCATGGCGGGTGGCGAAGACGCCGAAACTGAACGCATGGTGGAATTTCCGCCGCGCATCCGGCAACTCGGCGAAATGGCTGCGATTATGAAGAAGGATGGTGACGATGGCCCCGCGAAAGCGAAAATCGCCTAAGAAAACAACGGCCCAGATTGGCGCCGGGTTTGTTTCCTTGGTGGTTGCGGCCATCGGGCGCGAAGTCCTGCGCCATCCGAAACTGGTTGGCGGCTGCGGTGCCTTCGCGGTCGTCTTCGGCTTTGTCGCGGCCAACGCGCTCTGGTATCAGCCGGGCATTCACCCGTCTCCCTTCCTGCGCACGCGCGATGCGGAAAACCCGAACGGGATCGCCGGTTATCGCCCGGCAGAGCCGCTCGGCACCCACGGCAACGTCACCACCTTTCGCATAGAGCGGCCGGCAGAGACGGAAGCGACGCAGCCACCCGCCGCCGAGACTGCGGCACTGCCGCCAGCCGAAAGCCAGAAGCCGCAGCAGATCGTTGCCGATATTCAGGGTGAACTCAAGAAACGCGGGCTCTACGAAGGCGACGCGGATGGCCGCATGGGGCCGAAGACCGCCGCCGCCATCATGTTCTTCGAAGAAACGCTCGGCATGGAACAGACCGGCGAACCGACGACCCGGGTGCTGGCAGCCCTCCGGATCGACGGCGCCACGGTTGCGGCAATTCCAAAGGACCGGCCATCCGACGCCAACACCGGCGGCGGAGTGGAAATCGACCCGGTCGCCGCCGCCATCCGCAAGGCGGAAAAGCCGCAGGTCAAGGCCGAACCAGCCTCCCTCAACAGCGCGACTGCTGGCGCAAAACCGGCCAGCAGCGCGCTGATCGCCAAGATCCAGCAGGGGCTGATCAATATCGCCTATGCCGACGTGAAGGTGGACGGTGTGGCCGGCCAGCAGACCCGCAACGCCATCCGTGCTTTCGAAAAACACTATCGCCTGCCGGAAACCGGTGAACCGAGCGAAGTGGTGCTGAAGAAACTGAAGTCGATCGGCGCGATTTGAGGTTTAAGCTTCAAGAGGTTGTCCGTTGACTGCGGGCCGGAGGTGCGTGGAGCTTACCCCCCTCTGTCCTGCCGGACATCTCCCCCTCAAGGGGGGAGATCGGCAAGCGGCGCTACCACCGCTTCATTCGCAGACGTTGAGATGGGCGAGATCTTGCCGCAGATCGATCTCCCCCCTTGAGGGGGAGATGCCCGGCAGGGCAGAGGGGGGTAAAGCCCCACGCGCCTTTGCCAAATCCAACATCGAGAGCACGTCTCACTGTTTCCATCGAAAGCACCGCCAATGCGCCTCAAATCCGAAATCTTCGTCTCCGCTCTCATCCGCCGCGTTTTCGCCGCCGGTGGATTTGCCGCTGTCGAAAAGAAGGGTGCGGAGGAGGCGGGTGCGATCTTCATCCGCCAGCGCCTGCGCGATGGCCGTGAAAATCTCTATGGACCGGCGCCGCAAAGTTTTGCCGATGACGAGGAAATCCGCGCCGAACGCCGTTTCGAAACGCGTCTTGCCGGTGCGGAGGGTGAGGAAAGTGCCGCCCTGCTAGAAAAGGAACGGCGCTTCGACAGCGATCTGTGGATCGTGGAGATCGAGACGGATGAGATTGGCACTCTGCTGACACTGGTGGACCAGCCGCAGGCTTAGACGGCCAAAGGCCGTTTATCCCTCACGTCCCGGTTTTGCGGGGAACGACGGTAATACGGCTCGGCCGCTCGCGGCCATGGGTATAGCTGTCCGCCCTGCGCCAGCTTTCCACCCGCTCTTCGGACTCGACGATGTCGAGACGGTCGAGCAGTGCTTCGGCGCGGCTCATGTCACCTTCTGCGGCGGCAAGGTGCGGATAAAAGCACTGCAAGACGAAAGCGGCTTCGGAAAACTCCATGCCAAGCCCGGTGAGCGTGGTCGCAAGCTGCGCGCCGGAAATATCGAGCATGATACGTTCCGACAGCCAGTAGCTGGATGACAGCGAATCCGCCAGCGCCACCGCAAACTGCCGGGCGTTACGCTCACGGGCGAAACGTACGAGCAGCGCTTCCTGCACCTCGCTCAGGCGGCGCAGACCAAGCACGTCACCTTCGGGGCGGTTGAGATGATGCGCCATCTGCTTGATCCGCTGACGCATTTCTTCTTCAAGTGCGGATACGGCATCAATTTTCGTCGTCGTCTCAGGAATGGCCACGTCCGCCACCTGCGGCTCGACGGCTTCTGCCACGATCTGCGGTTCGGCGGCAGTCGTCGGCTCATCCGGCCGCTTCAGATCTTCGGCATGGCGCAGGCCAACCAGCGCATCGATGACGGTGGGGGAGAGGTCTTCGCGGCGCACGATGGCGCGGGCATGCGCGGCACCCTGCGTGCGCGCAATGGTGATCAGCGTTTCGTCAGTGAGGCACCTCGACGCGATAAGGAAGGGGGCCGCAAGCGAAATCGGCTGGCAGGCGATGAAGAAGGCGACGGCCGAAGGCACGCTCGGATGCTGCGACAGGGCGGCAATCGCTTCCCGCTTGGCTTCTTCGGTAGAGGCGTTGAAAAGCGGCATGAAAAGTTCGGCAAACTGCCGAAGGTCCGTTTTTGACGGATGGGAAACATTCTCGAAATTCGTCACCGTGGCCATAAGCACCACATCTTTCTTCCTCACGGCTCTTGGCCTCTCAAGTTCTCGAAACCGGTCGGTCAACGCACTACCCAACAAACGCAAACACAATATCGGCTCAAATTAGAGCAAATCCGTTGACGTCCTGTTAACTATGGGGGGTGGCAAGAGATATTCTGCCTCTATCAACAAGGAAATTTTAAAACCTTCATGACGGAAAAAATGTCATGGAACTTTGCCGCATCGCCATTGTTTTCAACGGGTACAGCCCGGTCGGCGATAAATTGCCGTCCAGCGATTAGGGTTAACGGATCATTAACCTCTGTCTGTTTGTAATTTCATGGGCAGTATTAGGATTCCATGTTATTCTGACGTTCGGAATAAAAGCCAAAATGGCGGCGAAATGCCTGAATGTCCGCATAGTCCCGCGCTAAAGCCTTCTGCGGTTTTAGGGACATGCGAAAACCAGCCTGTGGGCTGGATTATGCGCAATGTGATGGTGATGAAATTCCCGACGCAAGACGAGGCTTGCGCGGTTCCCATGGGCAACATTGACTCCCGAAGAGGAGAGAAGCATGGCAGAGATTATTCCAATTGGTGACGCCCGACGAAGCCTGCGTCCCGCCGGCATTGCGGCCAGGGTAATCGGCCCCGCGAAGGTGGTGCTGTTTACCGGCGTGCGTTATGAAAAGCGCGAAACCGAGCCCGCGGGCAAGGTCGTGCGCAAGGGCAAATCCGTACCGGAAACTGCCTTGAAATCCTGATTATATCTGAAAGACCGGCGTTATTTCCACGGCGTCGGCTGGCATTTCGCTTCGTTCAGGAAACGTTCTGCCTCTTCTCCGAAACTTGGCTGCGGCACCAGGGTCCGCAACACCACATATCCTTCCGTCTGATCCGATTCCGCCAGAATGGCCTGTGACAGCGATGGCGGCTGCGCCTTGCGGATGGCGGCGATCTGCACCGCATCGGCGACCAGAATATCCATCACCCCGCCGGCAGACGTGCGGTCATTCATGCTGAACACCTCGTTCGAGGCCTTGTCGTAAACCGCGACCGACCAGAAGGGCACAACGCCAACGGCGGTGAGCCGGACGGGCTTTTCCTCAATATTGAACGTGCAGACCGCGACCCGCATGAAGGGATCGCCGCTGGCAAACGTCTTTTTCTCCGTCGTCTCTTCGAGCAGATGAAACAGATGCGGCTTTCCTTCCGCGACCGCGCGGGTATAGGCATCGCGATTGCTGAAATGCGGTATCGCCAGAAGAATGATGACGTGCAGCACGGCGGCGGCGACAAGGCCGGTGAGGATGGCGAGCAGAACCCTAAGCATTGCCACACCCCAGCTTGCGGATCTGCGGCATGGCGATGTCGATCAGGCCGGAACTGCCGGCAACCGGCGTGTCGAGCAGCGTCATGACCAGCTTGAATGTCTGGCCCTGCGGCACCGCCAGCCAGTTATAGGTCTGGGCGTCGGGGGCGATGGTGACGTCGATGCCGCCATCGGCGCTGCGCAGGAGTGTGCGGGAATTCAGAGCGAAGGGCCGCCCGGCATCTTCGGCCAGCACATTGCCTTGCTGATCGGCGGTATAAAGCGTCCAGAACCGTGAAGGCGGCACCGCGCCGGCCAGCCGGTAACGGCATTCGCCGCTGAGCCGCTGGCCATCGCTGTCGACGGAGGCGGTAAAGGCCAGCCCCTCGGTCGTGCCGTAAAGCAGCCTGCCGGCATCGGCGCGGTGCGATTTGGCATAAGGGTCAGCCTCGATCGTCTGCGCTTCGGGAAACGCATCCCAGGAACCGATGCGGATCGATCCGAAACCGGATGTCGCCTCAAGCGCCGCGAGTGTTACGGCAATACCGCCGCCAAAGGCGATCAGAAGGGCAATGCCGACAAGGAATGGAACTCGGAACACGCTGTTTTCCCGTTTTTGAACAGGTCGAGGACTATCACTGATTCCCCGTTTGGAAAATGGTGCCCTTTGTTTAGTCTTTGTGAAAATGAGCGGGATGGCGAATTCCGGTTCTCACGCACCCATGACCAGCTTGAAGGCGATGGCCCACATGGTAACCGCAATGACGCCTTCGAGAATGCGCCAGGCGGAGGGTTTCTCGAAGATCGGCCGCAGCCAGCGGGCGCCATAACCCAGCGAAAAGAAGAACAGCACCGAGCCGGTGGCCGCACCCGCCGCAAAGGTCTTTTCAAAGCCGGGAAATTGCGTCGAGATGGTGCCGAGCAGCACGACTGTATCGAGATAGACATGCGGATTGAGGAAGGTGAGCGCCAGACAAATGGCCAGCGTCTGCCACAGGCTCGCCTCCTGCCGCTCGGCCGCCGACAGCGCTTCGGATGATCGCAGCGCCGAATGCAGGCTTTTGGCGCCATACCAGATGAGGAAGGCGGCCCCGGCATAACGCATGATGGGATCGAGCGCGGGCATGACGGCGCTGATCCGCTGAAACCCGAAGACGCCGACGGTGATCAGCAGCGCATCGGCAATGGCGCAGGTGGCGCAGACCGCAAACACATGCGAGCGCGCCAGCCCCTGTTTCAGAACGAAAGCATTCTGCGCGCCGATGGCAACGATGAGGCTGAGGCCCATCGTCAGGCCAGTGAAGAAGATTTGAATGTCCATGCGTGTCGCGGCCCCTGCCTCTTTCCATTGTGGAGTGGCCGAAGGCGTTGCTTCCGGACCGAGTGCTTGGATATTTGGGTGGAATGGTTTAATCCAGTTAAATAAATTCAATCCAGATAAGCTGGTCTAATGTCGCACTTCTCTCTTCAACCTCTCGATTTTCCACAACGTTGCCATCTCTCAACCCTCATTCCTGTGCTTGTCACAGGAATCCAGCCAGCCCAAGTCCTTGGGCTGAAAAGACTCTTCCGACGCACAGGCGTGCCTCGACTGGATTCCTGTGACAAGCACAGGAATGAGGGAAGGAGAGGCCGTTGCCTATGGCTTCCAAGGCCCCCACGTCACCTCCAAACCCTGCATGAGGTGCCGTAGTGCTCGACTATCCCTCCATGCGGGCCGTGGCGCTCGTGGCCCAGACCGGCAGTTTCGAAAAGGCGGCGCAGGTGCTGTGCGTTACGCCTTCGGCCGTCTCGCAACGTATCAAACAGCTGGAGGAGCGGCTGGGCGTGGTGCTGATCGTGCGCGGCAACCCTTGCGTGGCGACGGAAAAGGGCGAATGGCTCTGCCGGCATATGGATCATGTCGGTATGCTGGAAAGCGAATTGTTCCGCCAGCTTCCGGCATTGGCGGAAGCGGGATCGGTGCAGGAGCGCGTGACGCTCAACATCGCCACCAATGCCGATAGCCTCGGCACCTGGTTTCTGGAGGCGGTTTCGAAATTCACCGGCGGCAGCGATTATCTCGTCAATATCGCGGTGGACGATCAGGATCACACGGTGGAATGGTTGCGCGGGGGCAGGGTGCTTGCCGCCGTCACCGCCCATGCCAAGCCCGTGCAGGGCTGCCGCGTCACACCACTCGGTGTGCTCAGATATCACGCTACCGCCAGCCCGGATTTCATGGCCCGCCATTTCGCCGATGGCGTCACCCCGGCCGCCCTCGCCCGCGCGCCTGGGCTGACCTTCAACCAGAAGGACAGGTTGCAGGCGAGCTGGATCAGGCAGGCGCTGGGAGAAGACATCTCCTATCCCACCCACTGGCTGCCCTCGACCGATGGTTTCGTGAAGGCAAGCCTTGCCGGCATGGGCTGGGGCCTCAATCCAGTGCAGCTTGTGGGGGAGCACCTCGCGGCGGGGAGGCTGGTGGAAGTCGTTCCCGGTACGCCGCTGGATATTCCGCTCTACTGGCAGGTCAATCGTTTGGCCGCCGACCGACTCGGCGCGCTGACATCGCATGTGGTGGAGACGGCGAGGGCGGTGTTGTTGCGGTGATGCATTTCACACCGGGTTGCGGTTTAGGGAGACGGTAGCGGTTGAGCGAGTGGCTCACCCCCCTCTGCCCTGCCGGGCATCTCCCCCTCAAGGGGGGGAGATCGATCTGCGGCAAGGTCTCTCCCATCTCTAGGCTTGAGAATGAAGTGGAGGTAGTGCCTCCTGCCGATCTCCCCCCTTGAGGGGGAGATGCCCGGCAGGGCAGAGGGGGGTGAACCACAGGTTCGGAAGGCAACGTCTTCCACGCGATGCAACCTCACCGCCGCGCCGCATCCTCCGCGCCTTCCCGCAGGGACGCATCCGCCACCTTCTGCGTCGTCACGCTCAAAGCCGAAGCGTCCTTCATCTTCTTGGCGATGGAGCGGATGACGCGTGTCGCCTCTGCCGAGAGCGAACGCGGGCGCGTGAGTGCCGGCATGGCGGGCGTGCTGGCGGATGCGGATGCGACTTCTGCCGAGGGTTGCGGGCGCGCGCCCGTCGGCAGCGGGTTCTGGATGCCGGGAATGGGGCGCAGTTCCATGCCCTGATGGGCATAGTCCATCAGCCGCTTGTAGGTCATGGCCGGAAGCGCGCCGCCGGTCATGTTGTTCATCGGCGTGAATTCGTCATTGCCGAACCAGACGGCCGTGGTGTAGTTGCCGGTAAAGCCCACATACCAGGCGTCGCGATAGGCCTGCGAAGTGCCGGTCTTGCCGCCGGAGACGATGCCGTTGTCCAGTGCGCCGCGCCGGGCCGTGCCCATGACCGGAATGGTCACCAGCATCTGGTTCATCTTGGAATTGGCGTCTTCGGAAAGCACCCGCTTGGCGGGCGGCTCGTCATGGCTGAAATCGTAGAGAACATTGCCTTCATAATCCATCACCTGCTCGATGCCGTGGCGGCGTGACTGCATGCCATCGGCCGGGAACACGGCATAGGCCGTGGCCTGGTCAAGAACGGTGACTTCCGAAGTGCCGAGCGGAATGGTCTTGTCGCTGCGCAGCGGCGTGGCCACGCCCATGGCCTTGGCGGTATCAACGATCACCTGCGTGCCGAGCACATCCTTGGCGAGCCGCACAGGCACGGTATTGTAGGATTTGGCGAGCGCCATCTGCAACGTCACCTTGCCGGCATAAGACCGGCCGTAATTCTGCGGCGACCAGCCGCGCCAGGTCACCGGCGCATCGGAAATCAGCGTTTCCGGCTTCATGCCCTTTTCCATGGCGGCCGAGTAGGTATAGACCTTGAAGGAGGAGCCCGGCTGGCGAAGGGCTGCGGTGGCGCGGTTGAACTGGCTTTCGCCATAGTCACGGCCGCCGACCATGGCGCGCACGCCGCCGCCGTTCTCAATCATCACCATCGCGCCCTGCTTGACGCGGTAACCCTCGCCATATTCGCGCAGCTCCATTTCCATCGCCTGTTCGGCCGCCTGTTGCAGGCCGGTATCGATGGTGGTGCGCACGACGACGGTATGGTCCTTGAACTTGCCTTCGGCAGCCAGCCGCTGCACCTCGTCGAAGGCCCAGTCGAGGAAATAATCCGGCGCCTTCACATCGGCGCGGTCGATGACGGTGGCCGGGTTGCGCCGCGCGCCGATCACCTGGCCCTCGGTCATCAACCCGCTCTGAACCAGGTTGGAAAGCACCGTGTTGGCGCGGGCGCGGGCCGCCGGCAGGTTGACATGCGGCGCATATTTGGCCGGCGCCTTGAACAGGCCGGCCAGAATGGCGGATTCCGAAAGCGTCACGTCGGTCAGGTTCTTGCCGAAATAAAACTGCGCCGCCGCAGCAGCACCAAAGGTGCCGCCGCCCATATAGGCGCGGTCGAGATAAAGGCTGAGGATTTCCTTCTTCGACATGTTGCTCTCAAGCCAGAGCGCGAGGAAGGCTTCCTTGATCTTGCGCTCCAGCGAGCGCTCATTGGTGAGGAACAGGTTCTTGGCGAGCTGCTGCGTCAGCGTCGAGCCGCCCTGCACCACGCCGCCGGCGCGGGCATTTTCGCTCATGGCGCGGGCAAGGCCGATGAAGTCGATGCCGAAATGGTCGAAGAAACGCCGGTCTTCGGTCGCCAGAACCGCCTTGATGAAATGATCCGGCATCTGGTCGATCGGCACGCTGTCTTCATGGATGATGCCGCGATGGCCAATGGTGTTGCCGTAACGGTCGAGGAAGGTGACGGCGAAATCGCCGCGATAACGCCAGTCCTTCTTGGTCTCTTCGAAAGCGGGCATGGCCAGCGCCAGAAGCACGACTGCACCTGCCGTTCCGAAGGTCAGCGCATCACAGGTCAGGTTGACGACAAGTTTCTTCCAGCCGCGCACATGCAATTTGCGTGAGGCGATGGTGACGTCTTCCCAGAAATCCACCAGCCGTGCCGCAGCCGTCCACAGGCCGGAGTCGATGAAGCTATCGATCCGGAGCAGGATATGCCGCTTTTTGCGGCCGTTTTTATCGTCTTTTTCTTCCTGCACCTGGCGATGTTTTCCTGTTCAACGCAACGCGGCCCGTCGATATGCCTGCCCGAAATTCCTGCTTCAACCCATTCCCGACGCAAAAGCGTGGCATGGTTATGTCGGAATTGCTTGACGTGGTGACTTCTTGCAGGCCAATGACCCTTCAACCGCCGCCAATATGCTAAAATATCGTACAAACCAGCCCTTGGCGATACGATATAAAGGATTAGGGACCGGTTAAACACTCCCGTCCAAGAGATCAAAATGAAACGGAAATGTTAACGATGAATGACGCGCCGTTCTGGAAAACCAAATCGCTCACCGAGATGACCGGCGAGGAATGGGAAAGCCTGTGCGACGGCTGCGGCCTGTGCTGTCTGAACAAGCTGGAAGACTGGGACACCGGTGAAGTGGTGTTCACCTCGGTCCGCTGTGTGCTGCTTGACGGTGAAAGCTGTCGATGTTCCGACTATGAAAACCGCCGCGCCACCGTGCCGGACTGTATCCAGCTTGACCTGAAGAAGGTGCATGAGATCGGCTGGCTGCCGCCCACCTGCGCCTATGCGTTGGTGCGTGACGGCAAGGATTTGTACTGGTGGCACTATCTCGTCTCCGGCGACACGGACACGGTGCATCAGGCAGGCATTTCGGCACGCGGCAGAACCATCAGCGAGGCGGATGTGGATGTTGACGACTTCGAGGATTATGTGGTCGATTGGCCCCTGACAGTGGGTGAGAGGGCAGGCGAAAAGGAACGGACTTGACGGAAGACGGCAATTTTCGTTTTGGTCCTATTCCTGCCCCATCATTCACCTAGACCGCTCTCACCATTCAGGCAAATGATCCGCAAAATGCGGACGAGGGACATCAAAACGCATGCGCTACCGGCTGCCCGCCATCGTTCTTTCGTGCCTTGCCCTTCCGGGCTTCCTGCCGCTTTCCGCTTCCGCCCAGCAACAGCCGCAGGCGTTTGAATGCACACTGGTCACCTCCATCGAGACGGGGGCCGTCATCAACCAGCAGGGCGCCTGCGACCAGCGCGTCGCCCCGGCCTCCACCTTCAAGGTGCCGCTGGCGCTGATCGGCTACGATGCCGGCATCCTTCAGGATGAGAAGTCGCCCGCCTGGGACTGGAAACCGGGCACGGAGGCCCGCGCTTCGGACCGCAAGACGGTCGATCCCACCATATGGGAGCAGGATTCGGTGCTGTGGTACTCGCGCGAAGTCACCCGCCGCCTCGGCCCGGAAAAATTCGCCGCTTATGTAAAGCGTCTCGGTTACGGCAATGCCGATGTTTCCGGCGAACCGGGCAAGAATAACGGCCTCACCCATTCCTGGCTCGGTTCGTCGCTGACCATCTCACCGGTGGAGCAGGTCGGCTTCATCCGCCGTCTGCTGGCCGGTAACCTGCCTTTTTCCCGTGACGCGCAGGCAAAGACCCGGGCGATCGTACCCGTCTTTGATGCGCCCGAAAGCTGGGCCGTGCATGGCAAGACCGGCACCGGCTACATGCGTGATGAAAAGGGCAATCCTGATCGCAACCGCCCCTTCGGCTGGTTCGTCGGCTGGGCGGAGCGGGAAGGCCAGCACATCGTCTTCGCAAGGCTGCGCGTCTCCGACAAACCATCCAATGAGCCGCTCGGCCCCGCCGTACGCGACGCCTTCCTGCGCGATATTCCGCGGCTGGCGGTACATCGGTAAAGAACGGCGTGGCCGCGTTACCCTGAACCCGGGAAAGGACATCAGGAAATGTCGAACGCCTCCCGTGATGTCATCGGGCTCTATACCGAACACGGCGCAGATTTCGACAAGGAGCGCGGCCGGTCCCTTGCCGAAAAACCCTGGCTGGACAGGTTCACCTCGCTTTTGCCCGGCGGCGGTTCCATTCTCGATATCGGCTGCGGTTCTGGCGAACCGATTGCCGGCTATTTCATTTCCAATGGCTATGACGTCACGGGCATCGACGCGTCGCTGCCGCTGATCGAACTTTGCCGCAACCGGTTTCCGGAAAATCTGTGGGTGGTCGCAGATATGCGTGAGTTGGCTCTCGGTCGCCGTTTTGACGGTTTGATCGCCTGGCACAGTTTTTTCCACCTGAAGCCTGAAGATCAGCGCCTGATGTTCGGTATTTTCCGCCGGCACGCCAATGACGGTGCGGTCCTGATGTTCACGGCCGGGCCGGGACATGGCGAAGCGATCGGCACGTTTCAGGGCAAGCCGCTTTATCACGCCAGCCTTGCGCGCGACGATTATGAAAGCCTGCTCGCCGCACATGGGTTCCGGCTTCTCGATCACATCGTCAATGATCCGCAATGCGGTGGGGCGACGGTCTATCTCGCCAGACGCGTCGCGGCCTGAAAGGCGAGCCCGCGGTGATCCGACAGCAAAGGTAAACGACGGAAATCCCTGCTTTTATGGCCGGTGCCCGTGCTCACGATTGTGTGTTCAACAAAAAGCTTGCCCATACCTTGACCTTCCCATCATGGGAAGCCCTACATAGGGTCTCGAAAGGGGATTTCCCATGAACGAGACAGTCAGACACGCCCATTCAAATCAGCCGGTTTCCATTCCCGTGGAAGGCATGACCTGCGCGTCGTGCGTGCGGCGCGTGGAAACGGCCGCGGCCAAGGTGCCGGGCGTTGCATCAAGCTCGGTGAACTTCGCGACAAAGAAGCTCACTGTCGAGCCCGCCGAGGGTTTTTCGGCCAAGACGCTCGGCGCCGCCATCAAGAAGGTCGGTTACGATATCGCACCGGACCGGCATGAATTTGCCGTCGAAGGTCTGCGCAATGACGCGGATGCCGCGCGGTTGAAGGCCGTTCTGGACGCCGTTGCCACCACCGTCGACGTGAAGGTGGACGCTGCGGCCGGAAAGGTCGCGGTGGAAACCATCGGCGGCCGTCGTGAGCGGGATGCGCTGGTGGAAACGGCAAAGCTCGCCGGCTTTGCCCTGACGACACGCAAGCCGCACGATCATTCCGCCCATCAAGGCCACAGCCAACACCAAGGGCATCATCAGGGCCACGACCAGATGGCGACGGCTGGCGAAAGTGGCGGCCATGACCATATGCAGCATGCGGGCGAAGAGGGCGCGCTGAAACGCGACCTGACGATTGCCGTCATCCTGACCGCGCCGCTTTTCGTGCTGGAAATGGGCGGCCATCTCTATGAGCCGATGCATCACTGGCTGATGGGCATCATCGATACGCAGAACCTCTATTACATCTATTTCGTGCTGGCGACGGCGGTGATTTTCGGGCCGGGCCTGCGCTTCCTCAAGACCGGCTTTCCGGCCCTGCTGCGTGGCGCGCCGGAAATGAACTCGCTGGTGGCGCTGGGCGTCACGGCGGCCTATCTCTATTCTGTGGTAGCGACCTTCGCGCCAGATCTTCTGCCCGCAGAGGCGCAGTTCGTCTATTATGAAGCGGCCACCGTCATCGTTACGCTGATCCTGACCGGACGGCTTCTCGAAGCCCGCGCCAGCGGCCGCACGGGAGACGCCATCCGCAAGTTGATGAGCCTGCAGGCAAAGACCGCCCGCGTGGAGCGCGACGGTGCGACCATCGATATTTCCCCTGACGATCTGGTGATGGGCGATATCGTCGTCATCCGCCCCGGCGAAAGGCTGGCGGTGGATGGCGAAGTCGTCGAAGGCTCGTCCTATGTCGATGAATCGATGATATCAGGCGAACCCGTGCCGGTGGAAAAGACGGTCGGCGCAACAGTCGTCGGCGGCACCATCAACAAAACGGGCGCCTTCAAGTTCAAGGCGACCAAGGTCGGTGCCGACACCATGCTGTCGCAGATCATCCGCATGGTGGAGGAGGCTCAAGGGTCCAAGCTGCCGATCCAGCTGCTGGTCGACCGCGTCACCGCGCTGTTCGTACCCGTTGTCATTGCCATTGCGGTGCTGACCTTCATCGTCTGGGCGATCTTTGGTCCTGAGCCTGCCTATACTTTCGCGCTGGTCAATGCGGTCGCGGTGCTCATCATTGCCTGCCCCTGCGCCATGGGTCTTGCCACGCCGACCTCGATCATGGTCGGCACCGGCAGGGCGGCGGAGCTGGGCGTATTGTTCCGCAAGGGACAGGCGCTGCAGGAACTGCGCTCGGCTGAGATCGTCGTGGTCGACAAGACCGGCACTGTCACCAAGGGCCGCCCGGAACTGACCGATCTGGTGGTTGCGGAAGGGTTTGCCGATAATGAAGTGCTGGCGCTGGTCGCCGCCGTCGAAGGCCGCTCGGAACATCCGATTGCCGAAGCCATCGTCCGGGCTGCGGAAGAAAAGAAGGTTGCGACCCCTGCAGGACTCGAACCTGCGACTGTCGAAAACTTCGAAAGCGTGACGGGCTACGGCATCGCCGCCACCGTCAATGGCCGTAAGGTCGAAGTCGGCGCGGATCGTTACATGGCCAAACTCGGCCATTCGGTCGATATCTTCGCTGACGCCGCCGCAAGGCTGGGTGACGAAGGCAAGACGCCGCTTTATGCCGCCATCGACGGCAGGCTGGCGGCTGCGATTGCCGTCGCCGATCCGCTGAAGCCCTCGAGTGTGACCGCCATCCGGGCGCTGCAGGCCATGGGTATCGAAGTGGCGATGGTGACGGGCGACAATGCCCGCACGGCAAACGCCATTGCCCGGCAGGTCGGTATTTCCCGCGTGGTGGCGGAAGTGCTGCCCGAGGGCAAGGTGAAGGCGATCCACGAGATGCGTGCCGGCGGCAAGGTGCTGGCCTTCGTGGGCGACGGCATCAACGATGCGCCGGCGCTGGCCGAGGCCGATATCGGCATCGCGGTTGGCACGGGTACGGATGTCGCCATCGAAAGCGCCGATGTCGTGCTGGTCGGCGGCGATCTTCTGGGGGCAGTCAACGCCATTGAGATGAGCCGGGCGACCATGCGCAACATCAAGGAAAACCTGTTCTGGGCCTTCGGTTACAACGTGGCGCTGATACCGGTTGCGGCGGGCGTGCTTTATCCCGCCTTCGGCATCACGCTGTCGCCGATGATCGGCGCGGGCGCCATGGCGCTCTCCAGCGTCTTCGTTCTTGCCAATGCGCTGCGGTTGAAACGGGCCAAGGTGGCCCATCGGGAGGTGACGTCGTGAATATCGGCCAGGCATCGGAAGCATCGGGCGTCTCCGCCAAGATGATCCGTTATTACGAGCAGATCGGCCTCATCAATCCCGCCGCCCGCACCGGTAATAACTACCGGGTCTATGGCGAGCAGGACGTGCACAATCTGCGCTTCATCAAGCGGGCGCGCACGCTGGGCTTCTCGCTGGAAGAAACCGAGACGTTGCTGAAACTCTGGCAGGACAAGAGCCGCGAGAGTTCCGCGGTGAAGGAGATCGCGCTCGTCCATATCGCCGATCTCGAGCAGAAGATCGCCGAGATGAAGAGCATGGTGAAGACGCTGTCCCATCTCGCCCATTGCTGCGGCGGCGATCACCGGCCCGATTGCCCGATCCTCGATGATCTCGCGGGTTCCGAAAAGAACGACGGCAAGCCCGCCAGAACCCACTGAACTGCAATGACACCCGGCACGCAAACAGGCGTGCCGGTCAACTGGAGAAAACCATGAGTGCAACCACCTTCCTCATCCCTGACATGACCTGCGGCCATTGCGAAAAGACGTTGCGCGGCGCTCTCACCGAGGTGCTGCCGGATGCGTTTGTCAGCATCGATCTCGCTACCCACAAACTCACAGTGGCGGGCGACGCCTCAGCGGCGGAAGCGGCGATCCGTGATGCCGGTTATTCGCCGGAACGGGTGGGCTGAAAGTCATTGGTGCTGGAATGAATATGGAGGGTGTGCTACCGAGTAGCATCACCCTCCATGCAAAAGGAGTGCCGCAATGTCCGTCAAGGCATCCGTATCCATTTCCGATCAGCAGGATAGCTTCGCCCGCAGGCTGGTGGAGGAGGGGCGTTATGCCAGCCTCAGCGCCGTGGTACAGCGCGGGCTGGAACTGCTTCGGCAGGAAACCGAACTGAAGGACGCGGAGCTCGCCGCGCTTCGCGACTTGCTTGTCGAACGCAGGCAGGGCGACTTTGTATCGATCGGGGAGGGCAAGGGCAGAACCGCAGCCATAATCGCGGCCAAAAAGGCCGGCTATGGCCTTTAGGGTCCTGCGTTCGACACAGACGGACAAGGACCTCGGCCTCATTCTCGACCATCTCGTCCAGTCCTATCTCGATCTTGGCGATGCTTTGCCGGCCGCATTCACGCGGGCTGCACGACGGGTGGGATCGATTGAGGCGGATATGGACGCTCTTCACAAAGCGCCGTTTCAGGGAACGCTAACACCAGAATTGCTACCCGGCCTTCGCCGGGTAACGAAAAATCAGGCAGTTTTTTATTTCGATGTCGATGAGGGCGAAAAGACCGTGCGTATTTTTGCCGTCTTCTTCGGCGGGCAGGACCATCAGCGCCATATGCTGCAGCGCCTTGCATAAGGCTCTGGCAGCCCCGATCAAACCTCGTCGAAAGCCCCGCCTTCCCGCGAAGGATTGCGGTTGATCACCCGCTCTTCCGCGTCGTCGGGAAGGGCCTCGTCGCTTTCCTGATAGGGATCATCTTCGCTTTCGGCTTCTTCCTCCTCGATTTCCTGTTCGATGGATTGTGGAATTTCGCCCTTGGCGGGAAGGGCGTCGATGTCGACATCGAGCAGATCCTCGTTCATGGCGTCTTCGTTGAGCGGCATGATTTTCTTGCGGTTCATGACGATATCCTTTCTGTCGGTTCTTCAGCAAACGGCCGGGGGCGCGCAGGGTTCCTGTCGCCCGCCAATTCCTTCAAACCAAATTGCGTGAAAAAGCCGTCTTGACCTCAATGGCGCTTGAGGTTCTAGTTTGCCCGCCGTATCGCAAAAATGGAAAGGATACGGCTTTGACGAGTATGGAAATGACGGAGAAAAACGGCTGGGGCGAATTGCTGAGCGGGGCGAACCTCTCGCTTCTGACCGTCATTTCCTCCGGTATCGGCCTGCACGCCTTCAACCAGTTCGCGGTGGTGACAGCCTTGCCCGTCGCCGTCAACGAAATCGGCGGCGCCGCTTATTATAGCTGGGCCTATAGTCTCTACTTCGTTGGTTCCGTGGCCGGCGGTGTCACTGCCGTGCTGTTTCGCGAGCGTTTTGGCGCACGCGCCGTTTTGCTTCTCTGCTGCCTGATCTTTTCCTTCGGCTCGGTCCTTTCGGCAATCGCCGGGGATTTTTTATGGGTCGTCGTCGGCCGGGGATTGCAGGGGCTGGCCGACGGGTTGATCGTGGCGGTGTGCTACAGCCTCATTCCCGCCGGTTTCCGCTCCGGCCTGTTGCCGAAGGTCTTTGCCATCGAGGCGGCGATCTGGGCGGTCGCCTCCTTCATCGGCCCGCTGACCGGTGGTTTTGCCACCGAGCACATGTCCTGGCGCGCCACATTCCTGCTGTCGGCGCCGCTGATCGTGCTTCTGCTGGTCTACACGACCGTCGCCGTCTCAGTCGAACGGCCGGTGGCGGCGACGCGCAAACCACTCTTGCCGCTGGTTCTGTGCCTTGTTGGCGCCTTGGCTTTTTCCGCGCCTTCCGCCTTCGAGGATGCGAGCCTGCGGGCGATCTCGTTGCTGGCAGGTGCGGCGCTGTTATGGGCCTCGTTGCGGGTGGGCATCCGTCCTTCTTCCGGCCTGTTCCCGAAGGATTCCTTCCGGCTGAAAACCGTGCTGGGCAGCGGTTTCTGGGTACTGTTCCTGATGTCCTATGCCCATGCGCTCGGCAGCGTCTATCTCGCTTATGTCGCCATCAATCTGTGGCACTATGAGCCGACCTTCGCCGGCTTCATCGTGGTGACGATGCCGCTTGCCTGGAGCTTCGTTGCGATGCTGATCGGCAGCCTGCGATCGATCCGCCTGAGAGAAATTTGCCTGCATTATGGCCCCTACCAGATGGTGCCGGGCTGCGCCCTGCTGGGGCTGGGGCTTGCAAGCGGAAACTGGGGTGAAATGCTGCTCGGGCAAATCCTGATCGGGTCTGCCTTTGGCATGTCATGGGCCGGCATCAGCCAGGCCGCCATGGAGGCAGCGCCGGAAGAAGAGCGCAAGATGACCGGTGCATTGCTTCCCACGGTCTCCACGCTGGGGGCGGCGGCCGGCGCGGGGGCGAGCGGCACCGTCGCTGCCGCCACCGATCTCGTTGCGCAGATCGAGCATGCGGATGTGACGATGCCGATGGTCTATCTTTACGGGCTGGGTGCCGCCGTGTCGCTCATTGCGCTCCTGACCGCCCGCGGGCTGCGAAGCGCACGGGGCTGAGCACGGGTTTCCGGACAAGGCGAGGCGTTAAGACTGCGTGGCGGCGATGGTGATCGCCGCCAGATAAACGACGAAGGACATGATCGCGATCGCGCCGATAATGATGATGATGCCCTTGCCGGCGCGTTTTTTCTCGGCCTTGTTTTCATTGGCCTCGGTCGGAAACAGAATGGGGTCGCTGGTATCGCGGATTTTGGTCATGCCGTTTCTCCTTTTTTGCGGGCTGGTCGGCTGTTGCTGGTCTATCAACCGCCATATCCGCCAAAAGGTTCCTCACGGTTTGAGCGCCCAGCTGGTCGCGTGCACCACCGCGCCGGCAGCCGCCTTCAGCAGCGCCGAACGCACGGGTTCGAAACCCTCGATGCGTTTTGTGCCCACATATCGACCGCGATTGGCGAAGACTTCGATGGAGCCGTAATCCAGGAAAATGCGGATGCGTGAGGCCCGTGCGCCCTTGGCGATATAATGTGGCGAGGGCCCATCGCGCCCGTCTTCATGGCGGATCCACAGACCCGTTTCATCGGAAACGAGGCCGAGCGTGACCGTCGGATGCTCGAGCACCAGTTCGAAAGGCGCGCCGGGGGAGGCAAGCTCGATCAGAATTTCCACCGCGCCGTTGATGAAGGTGACACGCTCACCCGTCGCCAGGCGCGTGCGGTCGAGAATATGGCTGCGCAGGCTTTCCGCAGCGCCGATGGGCGGGGTCAGAAGCTCGCCGTTGACGTAGTGAATCCGGCGCGGCAGCGTCATGGAAGTGGGAAAATCGATTTCCGGATTGGCATCAGCCCAATTGGCCAGCCAGCCGATGCCGATGATGCTATCGCCATCCAGAAAGGCCTGAAAGGCGTAGTTATCGGTGCCGAAATCCAGTTCCTGACCGGATTCCTTGGTGAAGATCTTGCCGTCGAACCAGCCGACATCGGCCATGGTGAGGTTCTTGCGGCCGGTTTGCGGATCTTCCGAATGCATCAGCCCGTAGATCAGCACCCAGCGGGTGGAGCGGGCATTGGCCGGGCCGTCCAATGGCAGCAGACATGGGCATTCGATAGCTGTCGTCCTGTAGCGTGTTTCCACCCACAGCTTGCCGACATAGGTCCAGCCCGATGCGGCCGTGGGGTCCAGCGTCTCGTAAAGCAGGATGACGCCGCCGCCATCACTCTGGCTGCCGAGCAGCATTTTCCACAGCCCGTCGGGGCCGCGAAATACGTAAGGATCGCGAAAATCCGGCGTCAGCCCCTGTCCGTCCGGGCGGTGGGCCAGAATGACGTCTGCCTGCCCGGCCATGATGAGATCGGAGGAGGTGGCGGTGAGCTGGATCTGCTGTTCGGGAACGCGGTCCTGCACCTGTTCGGTGAAGAAGACGCGGATGCCTGACCCTTCGACCAGCGGAATGGTGGAGCCGGAATAGGCGCCGCCACGCTTGTCCGGGCGGGTTGTCAGATCCTCCGACGGGAAGAGGAAGATTGGCAGATGCCGCCAGCGCAGGTAGTCCGAAGAAACGGCGTGGCCCCAATGCATCGTGTTCCAGCGCAGCCCATGCGAATAATGCTGATAGAACAGATGCGGCCGGCCTTCAAAACGTCCAAAGCCATTCGGATCGTTCATCCAGCCGAAGGGCGGGCGGAAATGATAACTATCAGGCAGTTCCGGGGCGGCATTGTCAGGCTTGGTATGAACGACGGTGATGCCGGTTTCGAGCACATCGGAAGCAGTGAACCAATAGATGACGGAAACGGCTGTTGTCACCGTATCGTAACTCAGTTCCACATGACCACCGCCGAACACCTGATAGATTCGAAAACCGAACTCTTCCGTATTGACGCTTGAAACTTCAGCGAATTTTCCGTTCTGGTTGGAGAAGGAGACGGCGCCGGGTTCGGCGGCCTTTTTCGCTTTCAGCCAGACATGGAAAGTGGCGTTGACGGGCAAGTCGGTGTGAATGGTGCGGATGGCGCTTTCCGGTACTTCCGTCACGGTTTCAACGACGCTCATTGCTGTTCCTTTCATTTCGGCATTCTGCGGGTCAAGCATAGGAACGATGATGGCGCTGGAAAGTTCATTGCGCAAAATACAATCAGCGGCGCTATAGGCACGGTGTGACGGGTGGATGTGGCATTTATCGCTCGCATCCTTCGCCTTCCGGCCCCATATAAAGGCAAAAGCAGGGAGTTTACCCGTGATCAGATTCGACAATTCCTATGCCCGCCTGCCGGAACGGTTCAGCGCCGCCGTGCTGCCGACGCCGGTGAAGGCGCCGCGCCTCATCGCCTTCAATCGCCGGCTGGCAGACGAACTCCTTCTGGATGTTTCCGGTCTCGACGACGAAAGGCTGGCGGCGATCTTTTCCGGCAATGTGGTGCCGCAGGGGGCCGAGCCGCTGGCCATGGCCTATGCCGGCCACCAGTTCGGTGGCTTCGTGCCGCAGCTTGGTGATGGCCGCGCCATTCTTCTCGGCGAAGTGATCGACGAGTATGGCAAAAGGCGGGATATCCAGCTGAAGGGCTCCGGCCCGACGCCGTTTTCACGCAGGGGAGACGGGCGTGCCGCCCTCGGACCGGTGCTGCGTGAATATATCGTCTCGGAAGCGATGTATGCGCTTGGCATTCCCGCCACGCGGGCCTTGGCGGCCGTTCTCAGCGGCGAAAGGGTGCAGCGTGAAGTGGGGCTGCCGGGCGGCGTTTTCACCCGCGTCGCGGCAAGCCATATCCGTGTCGGCACCTTCCAGTTCTTCGCCGCGCGGGAGGATGACGAGGCAATCAGGAGCCTCGCCGACTACGTGATCGATCGCCATTATCCCGAGGCGAAAACCGCCGATAATCCTTACCTCGCTTTGTTGCACGGCATCGCTGAAAGGCAATGCGACCTTATCGCCCGCTGGATGATGGTGGGCTTTATCCATGGCGTGATGAACACCGACAATATGGCCGTTTCTGGCGAGACGATCGATTTCGGCCCCTGCGCCTTCCTCGATGAATACCACCCCAACAAGGTCTTCTCTTCCATTGATGCACAGGGCCGTTACGCCTTCAACAACCAGCCTGGCATCGCCCAATGGAACATCGCCAGGCTGGCGGAATGCCTGTTGCCGCTGCTTGACCCGCAGGTGGAGAAGGCCGCCGAACGCGCCAACGCCGTGCTGGCCGATTTCGCCGCCGCCTTTCCCAAGCGCTGGCTGGCCGGCATGCGCGAAAAACTCGGCCTGACGCTGGAAGAGGAAGGCGATCTCGATCTCGTGCAGGCGCTTCTTTCGCTGATGCAGGCATCGGAGGCGGATTACACGCTGACCTTCCGGCGACTTTCCCATGCGGCGAATGGCGATGCCGAACCATTTCGCGGCATGTTCATCGATATTGCCGGGGCGGATGAATTTCTCGCCCGCTGGCGGAAACGCGCCGACCGCGAAGATATTTCCGATGCCGAAAGGTCACGGGCAATGCTATCGGTCAATCCGGCCGTCATCCCGCGCAACCACCGGATCGAGGAACTGATCGAAGCGGCGGTGGAAGAGGATGATTTCGAGCCGTTCCACGCCATGCTGACGGCAATTGCGACGCCCTTCGAGGAGCGGCCGGACAATTTTGTCTACATGCAGCCGCCGATGAGCCATGAGCGGGTGTTCAGGACATTTTGCGGGACGTGAGTAAAGGTCGATCCGCAGCGTTGGAGCGAGCGGGCGCCTCCTTCGCCTTCTCCCCGGCGGGGAGAAGAAACCCAGCAGCAACGCTGCGCCCTATAAAATATTAGCTCTTCACCCCACCCGGGCCAGCGGCTCATGCGAGCCATAATACCGGCCGAACCGGTTTTCGAGGAATTTCGGCAGCGCCACTTCTTCCTGCCGCACGAAACCCTTCTGCGGCAGGGCGCCTTCGGCCAGCAGGTCGAGAACCGTGCAGATGCCGGCGGCGGTGGTGATCTGGATGGCGCTCATCATCCGGCCGGAAACCGGGCCGGCATAGACCTTGTTGGCATAGGTTTCCTGCAGGAAGCGGCCATTGCGGGTGCCGCAGACGGTGACGAAGACGATGACGACGTCCTGCATGGTGCCGGGCAGGGCGTTTTCGAACAGGTCCTTCAGCACGTCGCGGCGGTTGCGCAGGTTGAGGTCGTTCAAAAGCGCCTTCATGATCGCTACATGGCCGGGGTAACGAATGGTGCGGTAATTCATCGTCCGCACCTTGCCTTCCAGCGTGGCGCACAAGGTGCCGAGGCCGCCCGAGGTATTGAAGGCCTCGTAGGTAACGCCGTCGAGCGAAAACTCTTCGCGCTCTTCCAGCGCCGGAACGGCGGTGAGGCGGCCTTCGACGATCGCTTCGCAGGGCTCGATATATTCGTTGATCAGCCCGTCCGTGCTCCAGGTGAGGTTGTAGTTGAGCGCGTTGGACGGATATTGCGGCAGCGCGCCGACACGCATGCGCACGCTGTCCAGCTTGTCGAAACGGGCGGCGAGATCGGCGGCGACAATGGAAATGAAGCCGGGCGCGAGGCCGCATTGCGGAATGAGCGCGGTCTCAGCCGTTTCCGCCAAGGCCTTGACCTTGCGGGTGGATTCCACGTCTTCGGTAAGATCGAGATAATGCGTGCCGACGGCGACGGCTGCCTCCGCAATACCCGCCGTCAGGTGAAAGGGAGCGGCGGATAGCACGGCGAATTTGCCCTTCAGCAGTGCTTCCAGCGCCGGGCGATCGGCGATGTCGACGATTTCGGTATCGACCCGCTCATGGTCAGGCACGTTGGCCAGCTGGTCGGCCGAGCGGTCGGCAACCGTGATGCGATAATCGCCCGTGGCGGCCAGCATCCAGGCGATGGCTGAGCCGATATTGCCCGCGCCGATGACGACAATGTTTTTCATGTTTTTGTTCCCCGCAGTAAATTCGCATGTCTTTGCGCAACGAATGCGCCTCAAAGACAGAATGCCAGCTTTTATTGACGATTCGCAGCTTCACTATGTGCAGATGGCGGTATATTATTGAACAATTAGACGACAGGATTGATCACTATGACGATCGCCGACAGGGACCGGGCGCTGCTTGCCCTGCTTTCCGAAAATGCCCGCATGCCGGTGGCGGAACTGGCGCGCAAACTCGGCCTTTCCCGCACCACCGTGCAGGCCCGCATCGAGCGGCTGGAGGCCGACGGCGTGATTGCCGGTTATGGCCTCAGGCTTTCGGAAAGCTATCTTTCCGGGCTGGTGCGCGCGCATGTGCTGATCACTATCGCACCCAAGGCACTGCCCGGCGTGACGGCGGCGCTTGCCGCCATCAAGGAGGTGACGACGCTGCATTCGGTGAGCGGCACATTTGACCTGATTGCCATTCTGGCCGCCCCTTCGATCCTCGATCTCGACCGGTTGATAGATCGCATCGGCGCGCTTGAAGGGGTGGAGCGCACGCTGTCGTCGATCATTCTGTCGACGCGGATTTCTCGGTAGGGATGTTTTGGGAAGTGTAAGGTACGCGAAACCCACTTCCGTCATACCGGACTTGATCCGGCATCCAGCAGCAGCGCGTCTGCGCGGCGAATAGAGTCTTTTCAGCCCAAGGACTTGGGCTGGCTGGATACCGGCTCAAGGCCGGTATGACGGCAGCAATGTTCTACAAAACGAAGCGGCGAAGGCGCTTGTCTCTCCCACGCTTTTGTCGCTACGCGAGGGCGAAGGCCATCTAAGCCGCAACCTTCTCATCATAAGCCCGCTGCGCCGCCATCACCGCATCAATATTGCCTTCCGCCCAATGCGCGAGCGCGGCCACCGTGTCGGTCAGTGTCCGCCCCAGCGGCGTCAGTGAATATTCGACCGTTACCGGCACGGTCGGAAAGGCCTGCCGTGAAATCAGCCCGTCACGCTCGAGCTTCTTCAGCGTCTGCGACAGGACCTTCTGCGAAATGCCCTTGATCTCGCGTCGCAGCAGGTTGAAGCGCACGGGGTCCCGCCGCAGCTTGTCGAGGATCAACAGCGCCCATTTGTCGGCGATCCTGTCCAATACCATGCGCGTCGGGCAGCGGTCCTCATAAACATCATAGACATTCGCCATCGATTTCACCCTGTTGTTTCAAGGTCATGCCGGTTTCCGAAAGGAAACCAGATAACCGAAAAGTGCTCTCTTTTCATGATTTCGAAAACGCAGTACCTGTATTTTCGAAACATGGTTTCCATTAGATACTAAGGATATTTGAGATGACAGGCAAGATACTCGTAATCGGTTCCACCGGCACCATTGGCACGCCGCTGGTCAAGGCACTCGTGGTAAAGGGCGAAAGCGTCAAGGCTGCCTCGCGCAGCGGCAAGGCGGCGGATGGCGCGCAAGGGGTGCGCTTCGATTATACCGACCGGGCGACCTACGCCGATGCATTTGACGGCGTGGATCGGCTGTTCCTGATCCTGGCGGGCGGGCGTCTGGATGCCATCGACGCGCTGACGCCTGTTGTCGAGGAGGCCGCGCGGCGCAAGGTAAAGATCGTGTTCCTCAGCGTCCTTGGCGTCGATGCCGACGATTCCATTCCCTATCGCCAGATCGAACTGAAGATCATCGCTTCCGGTACGCCATACGTCATCCTGCGCCCCAACTGGTTTGCCGATAATTTCCACAGCTACTGGAAGGCCGGCATTGAACACGGTGAGATTGCCGTGCCGGCCGGCGAGGGCAAGTCGAGCTTTATCGACGTGCGCGATATCGCCGACAGTGCCGCCGCAGCGCTGAACTCTGACGCCTTTAATGGCAAGGCTTTCAACCTGACCGGGCCGAAGGCCTTCGGTTACGGCGAGGCCGCCGCGGTGATTTCGCAGGCGATCGGCAAGCCGGTTTCTTATGCTGCCGTTTCGGACGAGGTCTTCATCGGCATCCTCACCGGTGCGGGTGTACCGAAGGATTACGCCTCTTTCCTCGCCTCGATCTTTTATCCCGTGCGCGAAGGCTGGACAGCGGTGGTGACCGGTGATGTCGAGACCCTGACCGGCCACGCACCGCGTTCGCTGGAAACCTATGTTGCCGACCATTTGGATGTGCTGAAGGGCTGATGCCGGCAAACGACGCGGCCCGTCGCGCTCACGCCGGATCGGTGGAGCCGCGGCGGGCCTTGAAGAACATTTTCAGCCGCTGGATCTCCTCGGCATTCCAGCCCTGCGGCTCCGTCACCTCTGTCCATGCATCGATATAATGTTCCGGCGCATAGACATGGCCGTAACCGATCGGCGCGGTGGTGGCGGCGACATCGAGACCGAGCTGCAGCAGCGTCACCACCGGGAACCAGCGGAAGGATGTGGAAACATCCGGCCCGTGATGTGCCATCCACTCTGGACGCCGGTAAAGCGAAGCGGTTTCGAAGAAGGTGATCGGGTCGCTCGCATATTGCAGATAGACGATCCGCATCGGCCCCCAGGTCGCATCGGGCATATGGGCGGTGGTATATTGGTTGGCAAAACGGATGACGGAGGAGTCGCGGAAACGCGGCAGCCATTCCGGCGTGCCCGCAACCCGGCCATTGGTGGCCATGCGCCATGTGGGGCTGGAAAAGGGCGGGCCGCTCCACAGCGCACCCTGGAACGGATCGGAGAGCACATCATAGAGATCGGAGGATTTCTGCGAATTGAGCGAACCGAGGCTCAAGCCATGCAGGTAAAGCTTCGGCCGCGTCTCTTTCGGCAAGGTCGTCCAGTAGCCGTAGACCGCCTGGAACAGTGCGCGCGCCGTTTCCACGCCGTAATCCGGTTCGGTCAGAAGCGCTATCCAGCTGGACAGATAGGAATATTGCACAGCCACGCTCGCGACATTGCCATCATGCAGATATTCGACCGTATCGAGCGCTTCCGGATCGATCCAGCCGGTGCCGGTGGGAATGACCACCAGCAGGACCTTGCGCTCGAAACCGCCGACCCGCTTCAGTTCCTCCAGCGCAAGGGCGGCGCGCTCTTCGGGGGTAGAGGCCGAATTCAGCCCCGCATAGACCCTCAGCGGTTCGCTGGCCGGACGATGGGTGAAGGCGGTGATTTCCTGCGCCTTCGGCCCGCCGGCCACGAATTCGCGCCCACGACGGCCAAGCGATTCCCATGTCATCAGCGAAGCGCTGCTGCCGGTTTTAAGCGCGTCGGAAGGCCGCGGCACGTCAGGCTCGATTAGCGAATCCACCTGTTTCAGCGAGGAATCGGCAAATTTCAGGCCGATATCGAAGATAAGGCCATTGAGCAGCATCCATGACAGCACGATGGCGGCAGCGATGCCAAGCACATTGGCCAGCCGGCGCGGCAGGAAATGACGGCTGCGCGCGGCAAAGAACCGGCGGATAAGCTGGAAAAGCCGACCGGCGCCAATCAGGATGGCGGCGACCAGTACAGCGATACCGCCGGTCTTGGTGGGATGGGCGCTGGGCAGCGGGTCGAGTTCCATCAGCACGCGAATGGAATTCTGCCAGTCCTTCGCCTGCCACAAAAACGCAATGGCCGTGATGGCTGCGGCAAGCGCGATAAGAAAACGAATGCCGCGCGCGTTGTGTCGCGAGGGTTCGGGCAATTCCAGATAGGCCCAGACGGCGTGCATGGCGACACCGATCAAATAACCGATGGCAAAGGAAAACCCGCAGAGAACCCCCTGCATCAGCCATGTGCGCGGCAGAAGCGACGGTGTGAGTGAAGCGCAGAACAGGACCGTGCCGAAGACGATGCCGGTTGCCGAAAGACCCGCAAACAACCGCCCAACCCATTGTTTCACCAACTTGCCCTGTTCCTTCTGCTCACTGCCTAGCGCGGAGTGTAATATGCGGCGGGCGAGGGTGCAAATCCTGTTGGCAGGATAAAAATCATCAAAATAGGAAAATAATCCTTTACAGCGTGACGGTGGTTTGGTAGTGTTTGGCTACGGTCGGAGATTTGCGGCTGACGGCAGAGGCCGGTTCGAAGGGTTGCCTTCGGGTTTGATGACGAGCCTCTTTGCATATTCGGCGTCATCCTTGGGCTTGTCCCAAGGATCTAAACACGTAAACAAAATCAAGACGTTGCAGATCCTCGGGACAGGCCCGAGGATGACGTCGAAGTGTTGGGCGTGGTATTCGCCCAGTGTAGCCTCTTCGCAAGCACTATTATTGATCCGGCAGGCCGATCCCATGACGAATTCTGACACTTGCGACCCGGTGCTTTACAGCGCGTGGCCGGAACGGCCTGCCTATGTCGGTGACGACATGCCGGATACCGCGCCTGAGACAAAGTCGCGGGCCGACAAGCTGGCTGCCGAGGATGCGGCGCGTAACGGCGAGCTAAGGCAGATGCTGAACGAGATGACGGAAGAGATGCGTGATCAGTTTCATCTGTACCGCACCCTGCGGCAGGAGAGCGAGGCGGCCCTGTTGGGGGCTGCGGATGACGCTCCCGGCAAACAGGCCCGCGCCGATGTGAAGGCCGCGACGGACCAGCTTTCGCTGATCGTGCGCACGCTGGAGCGGATCGACGCCCTGCAACGGGTGCTGGCGGAAGAGAGGGAAGCGCTTGCCGCTGAGGACGAAACCGATACCGAAGACTACGAGGCCGCAGTGGCGCATCTCCTCAAACGCATCGACGAACTGGCTGAACAGAAATGCCGTGCGAGGCTGGAGGCCGGTGTCGCCGCCGGCGCATTGGCGGAGGCTGATACATGAAGCAGCCTTCATCCGATCCCCGCCCGCAGGAGCAGGTCTTTGCCTTTTTGCGCGACTGGCGTTTCATCGGCAACCTGCCGCAGCAGCCGCCGGAGGGCGACTGGCGGACATGGCTTTTGATCGGCGGGCGCGGTTCCGGCAAGACGCGAGCCGGTGCCGAGTGGGTGCACGGCGTTGCTTCCGCTGGCAGACAATCGGATTTACGCATTGCGCTGGTTGCGGAAACGCTGGGTGACGCCCGCGAGGTGATGATCGACGGCATTTCCGGCATCTGCCGTATCGCCCGCCGCCGCCGTCCTGCTTTCGAGGTGTCGCGCCGCAGGCTCCTGTGGCCGAACGGTGCGATGGCGCAGGTATTTTCCTCGGAAGACCCCGAAAGCCTGCGCGGCCCGCAATTCCACATGGCCTGGGCGGATGAGTTGGGAAAATGGAAATATCCGCAGGAAACCTGGGACATGCTGCAATTCGGTCTGCGATTGGGCGATGCACCGCGGCAACTGGTGACGACGACGCCACGGCCCATTCCACTCTTGAAGGCGCTGCTGGCCGATCCTTCCACCCGGGTTGCGCGGATGCCGACCGCCATGAATGCGCAGAACCTGTCTCCCGGTTTCATGCAGGCCATGCAGGACCGTTACGGCGGCACACGGCTGGGACGTCAGGAAATCGGCGGCGAACTGATCGACGAGCGCGAAGGCGCGCTGTGGAAGCGCACCGATCTGGACGCGATTATCGAGGCGGCGCATGAGCCGCTTTCGCGGATCGTGGTGGCGGTCGATCCGCCTGCCGGTGCGGGTGAAAATTCCTGCTGCGGCATCGTCGTTACGGGGCTTGGCATATCAGGCAAACTGGTGGTGCTTGCGGATTGTTCGGTGGAAGGCGAAACGCCGGCTGGCTGGGCGCGCGCCGTTGTCGCCGCCTTCCGCCGCCACGAGGCTGACCGGGTGGTGGCCGAGGTCAATCAGGGTGGAGAAATGGTCCGTGCGATGCTGCAGAGCGTCGACGCGAACCTGCCTCTGACTTTGGTGCGGGCCAGCCGAGGAAAATTCACCCGAGCCGAGCCGGTAGCCGCCCTTTATGAGCAGGGCAGGGTGCGCCACGCTGCTCGGTTCGAGAAGCTGGAAGACCAGATGACGGATTTCGGGCCGGATGGCCTGTCATCCGGTCGTTCGCCCGACAGGCTGGATGCACTCGTCTGGGCGATAACGGCGCTGACGACGATGGTAGTGAATGAGCCGAGGGTGCGCGGGATGTGAGGTGGGCGATTTCTAGCCCCGCGAATGAGAGCGGGTTGGTATTCGCGCGAGTGATCACCGCTTGTTTCTTCTCCCCGAGGGGGAGAAGGTGGCGCGTAGCGCCGGATGAGGGGGCTACGGTAGAGATATGCGGAGAGCTGGCCCCCTCATCTGACCCTTCGGGCCATCTTCTCCCCGTCGGGGAGAAGAAATTTTTAGCGCCGTATCCGCCCATATTCGGGCGCCTAACAAGTCTTATTTCTTCGGAGATTGCGCCGGTTTCGGCTGCGAGCCGGTTTCGCGCATCTGGCGCCACTCGTTTTCAAGACGGTCATAAACGGTCTGGGGGATTGTCGCTGTCATGGTGGCATTCCTCCTTGAATTGTTAACGCTGCTGGATTGCGCGGTGAATGGAGTTAGCGCGCCAAGGTTCCGGAATTCAAGGAATTTTTTACCCCAAAACCGCGGCCTGCGGATTAAAATCGATTAAGGTTTTTTCAAATCGATTTAGTCCTGACGGCCGTCATGTGGAAAAACCGGGTGTCATATCGCCCATCATTTTCAGGAGCCGGCTATGGCCTATGACGAGGCGCGATTCTTCGCGTCGGTGCGGGTTTCGATCTTTGGTGGCCGCCTGCGTGCCGCGCAACTTGCCGGGACCAGGACGATACTTGCCGGATGCCGCAAGGCGATCGCCGGCAGCTTCACCGGTCGCCGACTTGCCGATTTCTTCGGCGCGCAGCGGGAGGACTGGGAGGGCGCACGCGCCATCATCAATGGCAGCGACCGGGCGCGGCTTGGGGCTGGCCACGCACGCGCATTTCATCGCGCCCTTGTCGCGGCGCGGATTGAACCGGCGCGGGTCAGGTGATAACCCCTTATGCGCGCCGAGAAGGCCGCCTTCGAATTCTGCATGACAGGTGACACCGTGATCCGCCATATCGTTTTTTTCACCGTTCCCGAGGAAAACCGCGACGCCGTGCGCAAGGGGCTTTCCGGCCTCACCGCGATCCCGCATGCGCTGACGCTCGAAATCGGCGAGAACGTGAAGAAAGACCAATGGGGCAACTCGGTCGATTTCATCGTTTACGGCGAGTTTGAAAACGAGGCGGCGCTGGCGGCCTACAAGGCCGACCCCGCCTATGATCTTTCGACCCGCACGGTGAAGCCGCTGCGCGAAACCCGTGTCGCTGCTGATTTCAATAGCGACACGGCGGTGAAGGCGCCGATCCGGTAAACGTCCCGTTTCGCGGAAGTCGGCGCGAGATATTGCCGCTGTGCGGACAGGGTGCCTCACGCGCGACGTCATCCTTGGGCTTGTCCCAAGGATCTGATCAGGTCCAATAAAATCGAGACGTTGCAGATGCTCGGGACAGGCCCGAGCATGACGAAAGAGCTTTCAGGACGCCGTCAGAAATTTCAGGGTCTACCCCGTCGGTGAAAACCCCACACGGGCGCCGCCGCAGGCCACGCAGCCGCAGGCCACGCCGCCGCACGCCATCAAAACAAGGACAATTCCATGCGATTTCCGTTTTCCCTGCCGTGGCTGCGCCCGGCGGATGGCAGAGCCGTGCCCGAAAGCAAAATGACGGCGGGCGGCTTCATGGCGGTGGCGACGCAGGGCGGACAGGCCTTCTGGTCGGGCCGTTCTTATGCCGCGCTTGCCCGCGAAGGCTTCATGAAGAATCCCGTGGCGCACCGGGCCGCCCGCATGGTGGCAGAAGCGGCTGCATCGGTGAACTGGCTGCTTTATGATGGCGGCGAGGAAATCGCCGATCATCCGTTGCTGGCGCTCCTGACGAAGCCGGGCGCCCATATGGGCGGGCCGGATTTTTTCGAGGCGCTTTATGGCCACCTGATGCTGGCGGGAAACGCCTATGTCGAACCGCTGACGGTCGGCGGGCGTTTGCGGGAATTGCATCTGCTGCGGCCGGATCGGGTCAGTATCGTCGAGGGAGCGGATGGCTGGCCGGTGGCTTATGATTATCGCGCCGAAGGTCGCGCGTCGCGGCGCATCGCCGCCGAGCGCGACGGGCTGGGCCTGCTGCATCTGAAACTTTTCCATCCGCTGGATGACCGGGCGGGTTTTGCGCCGCTGGCCTCCGCAGGCGCCGCGCTTGATCTGCACAATGCCGCAAGTCAGTGGAACAAGCGCCTGCTGGACAATTCCGCCCGGCCTTCCGGTGCGCTGGTCTATCAGCCGAAGGAAGGCGGCAATCTGTCCACCGAGCAATATGAACGGCTGAAGCGCGAACTGGAAGAAGGGTATCAGGGTGCGATGAATGCCGGCCGCCCGCTGCTTCTGGAAGGCGGGCTGGACTGGAAGGCCATGGGCCTTTCACCGCGTGACATGGATTTTCTGGAAGCGCGCAACGGAGCCGCCCGCGATATCGCGCTGGCGCTTGGCGTGCCGCCGATGCTGATCGGCATTCCCGGCGACAACACCTATGCCAATTACCAGGAGGCGAACCGCGCCTTTTATCGCCTCACCGTACTGCCGCTCGTCAACCGCACGGCGGCAAGGCTGTGCGGCTGGCTCACGCCGGTCTTCGGCGCGGGGCTGCGTCTGGAACCGGACCTCGACAAGATCGCCGGGCTTGCCGGCGAGCGGGATGCGCTCTGGAGCCGTATCGGTGCGGCCTCGTTTCTGAGCGACGGGGAAAAACGCGAAGCCGTCGGTTACTGAGCGGGGAAACCGCGATCTCGCAGCCGTCTGTTTCTGCTGAACCATTTTCTGAAGTGGCGGATTCTTTTTGTGAGGTGTTCCGCCCAAGCTTCTCCGAAGATTCGTGAAATCACCCATCGCAGGCGCGCAAACAGCGCCTGCGGGCGACGCGGTGCGTTCGCCCGATTGCAACATCCTAAACCGGAATGATTACCCATGTCTGAATTCGCCAATGAGGCCGGCATCTGGGCCGCCCGCATCACCGGCGCCGTCGCGGGTGCCGGCGTGTCGCTCGTCTATCTGCTGCCGAAAAGCAAACGCGAAGCGGCGAGCCGTTTCATTACCGGGGTGTCCTGCGGCATGATCTTCGGCGGGCCGATCGGCCTGTGGATCGTACAGCAGCTCGACATTGCCGGCGCGCTTTCCGGCCGGGAAATCATGGTGGCGGGCTCCGCCGCCGCCAGCATGATGGCCTGGTGGGGGCTGGGCGTGATGGTGCGCGTGGCCAGCCACTACGGCACACGCCCGCGCAGCTGAATCCGCGCCGCAAGGCGGCTTCATTTTCACATCGCAGGAGTTTCCCATGCACGCCTATCGCGGGCCACGTCCCGCCACGCGCAAATTCGCCAGTCTGGAACTGCGCGGCATCGCCGGCGACGGCACGTTTTCCGGTTATGCCAGCGTCTTCGGCGAGGTAGATCTCGGCCGCGACGTGATCGAGCGCGGCGCTTTCCGCCGCTCCATCGAGGAACGGGGAGCGGCCGGCATCCGCATGCTCTACCAGCACGATCCGGCCGAGCCGATCGGCGCCTGGCGCACCATCCGCGAGGACGAGCGCGGGCTTTATGTCGAGGGCGTTCTGGCCCCCGGCGTCGCCCGCTCCTACGAGGTGCATTCGTTGATGAAGACCGGCGCGCTGGACGGGCTGTCGATCGGTTTCCGCACCGTTCGCTCGGGCAAGGCCGAACGCTCCGGTGTGCGGCGAATCCTGGAAGCCGATCTATGGGAAATCTCGGTCGTGACCTTTCCGATGCTGCCGTCGGCGCGGGTGTCCGACGTCAAACATGCCCGCTTCTTCCGTGACCGCGAGACCGAACTGGCGCGCACCATGCGTCGCGCCGCCCGCTCGCTGTTCGACACCGCCTTCAAACGCTGACTTCCCGACACGCATTTTCGAAACAAGGATAGCGACATGACAGACCAGATGACGAAACCGGCCGCAATGACCGTTGCGCCGCAGGTAAAGGCCGTGCCTGACACGATGACGGCGGCCTTCGACGAGTTCATGGAGGCCTTCGAGGCTTTCCGCGAAACCAACGACCAGCGGCTCAATGACATCGAACGCAAGATGGGTGCGGATATCGTGACCCGCGACAAGCTCGACCGTATCGACAGGGCGCTCGACGATAACAGGAGGATCATGGACGATCTGGCGCTCAAGAAGGCGCGGCCCGCTCTCGGACGGAAGGATGCGCTATCGCACGATGCCGAAGAGCATAAGGCGGCCTTCGAGGCCTATATTCGCCGGGGCGAGGAGGGCGCGCTGCGCGATCTGGAGGCCAAGGCCTTTGCCGGATCGAGCGGCGCCGATGGCGGCTTTCTGGTGCCGACTGAGACGGATGGCGAGATTGGCCGGCGCATGACGGCGATTTCACCGATCCGGGCGCTCGCCACCGTGCGGCAGGTGTCCACGGCCGTGCTGAAGAAACCCTTCGCCGCTGGCGGACTGGCCACCGGCTGGGTCTCCGAAACCGCGGCCCGTCCTGAAACGGCGACACCCAAGTTATCGGAGCTTTCTTTCCCGACCATGGAACTTTATGCCATGCCGGCCGCGACCCAGGGGCTGCTGGATGACGCGGCTGTCGATGTCGAGGCGTGGATCGCCTCGGAAGTGGATATCGCCTTTGCCGAACAGGAGGCGGCCGCTTTCATTGCCGGGGACGGTGTCAACAAACCGAAGGGTTTTCTCTCCTATACATCCGTTGCCAATGACAGCTGGAGTTGGGGCAATATCGGTTATGTCGCAACCGGTGTTTCGGCCGGTTTCGCTTCCGCAGGGCCGATGGATGTGCTGCTCGATGCCATCTATGGCCTGAAGGCCGGCCACCGCCAGAACGGCGCGTTCCTGATGAACCGCAAGACGCAATCGACGCTGCGCCGCTTCAAGGATACGACCGGCGCTTACCTGTGGCATCCGCCCGCCGCCGCCGGCCAGCCCGCATCGCTGATGGGCTTTCCGGTGACGGAGGCGGAAGACATGCCGAATGTCGCGGCCAACAGCTTCGCCATCGCCTTTGGCGATTTCCGCTCCGGTTATCTCGTCGTCGATCGTACCGGTGTGCGCATCCTGCGCGATCCCTATTCGGCCAAACCCTATGTGCTGTTCTACACCACCAAGCGCGTGGGCGGCGGCGTACAGAATTTCGAGGCGATCAAGCTGGTGAAATTCGGGGTGAATTGACCCTCGACGGTGCCGCTCGTTTCTTCTCCCCGTGGGGGAGAAGGTGGCCCAAAGGGCCGGATGAGGGGGCAACGTTGCCGGATACCATTACCCTTGCCCCCTCATCCCGCTGCCGCGGACTTCTCCCCCATGGGGAGAAGAAACTTGTTGCACCCGCTCGCTCATCCAGCCCGCAATTGCGTCATCCCGGAGACCCCATGACCTATGCCCTCATTCATCCGCCGCAGGCGGAGCCGTTGACGCTTTCCGAGGTCAAGGCGCATCTGCGCCTCGATAGCGGCGACGAAGACGTGCTTCTTGCCGCGCTCATCCGCACTGCCCGCGAGCATCTGGAGCGGGTGACCGGCCTTTGCCTGCTGCGCCAGACATGGCAGCTTTATCTCGACCGATGGCCGCAGACGGGTGTGATTCTGATTGGCAAGGGACCGGTGCAAACCATCGAAACGATTCTGGTTTTTGGCAGCGACGGGCGCGAGATCAATATCACCGCCGCTGATAAATTGCTGGATGGCGCAGCCCGTCCGGCAAGGCTGTGGCTGCGCGACCCGCCGGCCGCCGGACGGGTGATGAACGGTATCGAGATCGATTTCATCGCCGGCTACGGCGAGGCCGGTACGGATGTGCCGGATACGCTGAAACGCGCAATGCTGATGCATGTGGCCCAGATGTTTGCCTTTCGCGGCGCCGTCGCCCTGGAAAATCAGCCGGCAGCGGTTCCGGCCGGTTACGAGCGGCTGGTGTCGCCCTTCTGCCGCATGGGGCTTTGAGCCATGAACCTCGTTTTTCTCGATCCCGGCAAGCTGACGGCGCGGCTGGAGCTGGAAATGCGAATAGAGACGCCGGACGGGCAGGGCGGGGCGCTGGAAAGCTGGGATGTCCTGCGCTCGCTCTGGGCGGCGATCGAACCGGTTTCGGAGGCGTCCCATGAGCGGGCCTCGGCCGAGGGCGTGACGATCACCTATCGTGTCTGGCTGGCCTGGCGCAGCGATATCGCGGCTGGCATGCGCTTTCGCAAGGGCCGGCGCATTTTGGGCATCCGCACGGTGATGGACCCGGACGAGACCCGCCGCTTCATCGTCTGCCGCTGCGAGGAGGAAAGCCCGTGAGCGCCGCAAACGCACTTCTGAAGGCGGTTTTTGCAAGGTTGACGGGCGATGCGGTGCTCATGGCGCTGACATCGGGCGGCATCGTCGACCGGCTTTTGCCGCGCGCGCTTATGCCCTGCATCGTCATCGGCGAACTTGAAAGCCGGGATTATTCCACCGCGACGGAAAAAGCCGAGGAACATTTCCTGTCGCTGGAAATCTGCAGCGACGCCACCGGCCGTAAACAGGCGGGCGAAATCGCTGAAAGGGTGAAAACCCTGCTCGATGATGCCGCCCTTCCGCTCGCCAATGTCTCGCTGGTCAACCTGCAACTGCGCTCCTGCCGCTCGCGGCGCGAACCGAAGTCGCGGAACTTCGTCGCGGACATGCGTTTCCGGGCGGTAACGGAATAGCGCCGTTTCAGGAAGCCTGCCGGCGCATGGTTTTCCAAAGTACGACCAGCAGCACAAAGGAAATGCCGATAAGCACGGAGGCGATGGTCAGCATGGCCGAGACCCCGCCGCGATCCAGCGCCAGCGTGAAGATAACAGGCGCAAAGGCGATGGCAAGGTTTTGCGGCAGGGAGATACGCGCGGCCTGAAGGCCGTATTCTTCCGGCGAGAACACCGCCAGCGGCAACACGGCCCGGCTGACGGTGAGTACGCCTGCGCCAAAACCGAAGAATACGATGAAGCCGATGAAAGCCGGCATGGCCGGCGCAAAGGCCAGCAACAGCATGAGCGACAGGAGCAGCAGACAGAAGCCGATCATGGCGGTGACGAACGGGTTGCCGTGTTTGCCAAGCAGGAAATCCAGTCCGCGCGCGGTGATCGCAAGCACGCTGCGCGCTGATGCCAGCTGCACGGCCAGCGATTGCGTTGCCCCCGCCTGCACCAGCAGCAATGGCAGGAGCGGTGACAGGCCAAAGGTCGTAAACGCGCTGATCGTTGTCATCGCGGCCAGAAGCACGAAGGCGCGGCGTGTATCGACGGGCGGGGGCAAAGCCCCGGCCACCTCCCGCGAACCCGTGGCCGTGCGGGCCGGCCGCCCGGGAAGAACGAAGACGTAGAGAGGCAGAAGCACCAGGAGCTGTAGACAGGCATAGGCGACAAGCGTGCCGCGCCAGCCGAGATGCTGGTCGGCAAGCGCGGTGACCGGCAGGAAAACCGCTGCCGAAAGCCCGGTAAACAGCATCAGCAGCGTCAGCAACCGGCCGCTTTCTGCACCGACACGCTCCACCACCGCGGCATGGGCCGCCGTCGTCAAACCACAGGTGGCGGCAAAACCGATCACGGCCCAGCCGAGCAGATAGCTCGCCACACCGCCCGCAAAGGCGAGCACGGCAAAACCGGCGGCAAACAGCAATGAACCCGCCACGAGCACGGGTGCCGCGCCGTGGCGCACCAGCGTTCTTCCCAGAAGCGGGCCGCAGAGCGCGCTGATTGTCATCATCACGGTGAGGCCGGCGAAAACCGCCTCGTTGGCGATGGCGAGATCGCGCCCAATCCGTGGGCCGAGCACGGCCAGCATGTCGAACCCGCTGCCCCAGCTGATGATCTGCCCAACCGCAAGCACGCCGATAAGGCGCGCGCGGGACGGGAAGGGGGCGGCTTCGGACATGATGAAAATCGCGGGTGCGAGATGCGGAGGAAATAATTGGTATCAGGCCGATTGCGACCCGGCAACATCAATCCAAACTATAAGGAGAACACCCATGGTGGCGCAGAAGGGCAAGGACCTGCTGCTGAAGATCAACAATGCCGGTTCCTATGTGACCGTGGCAGGACTGAGAACAAAGCGGCTGGCCTTCAACGCGCAGGCCGTGGACATAACCGATGGCGAAAGCGCCGGGCGCTGGCGAGAGCTTCTGGGCGGCGCCGGCGTGCAGCGGGCGTCGCTGACGGCCTCCGGCATCTTCAAGGACGGAGGGAGTGACGCGCTGGTACGCAGTGTATTTTTCACAGGCGCCATTCCGGGCTGGCAGATCGTCATCCCCGATTTTGGTACCGTAACCGGACCGTTCCAGATCGTCGCGCTTGAATATTCCGGCCGCCATGATGGCGAGGTGCAATTCGAGATCGCGCTGGAATCTGCCGGTTCTCTCACATTCGGAGCGCTGTGATGCCGCAGGGTTTACGTTATGGGCGGGCGAACCGCCATCGCGGCGAGATCGAGGCGCTGATCGACGGCGAAAGGCGCATTCTTTGCCTGACGCTCGGGGCGCTGGCCGAACTCGAAACCGCCTTTCAGGCCGATGATCTCACCGCACTCGCTGAACGCTTCGCGACCGGGCGCATGAAGGCCGCCGACATGATCCGGGTCATCGGTGCGGGCCTGCGTGGCGCCGGCAACACGTTTTCCGATGAGGACGTGGCGATGGCGACCGCCGAGGGTGGCATTGCAGGCCATGCCGCGATGGTCGCCGATCTTCTGGCCGCCACCTTCGGCGGCCCGAAAGGAGAAACACAGCCGGACCCTTGGCGCCGCAGCAGGCGAAGCGAGACCGCGCCCTTTCCCTTGGGAGGCGGTCATCCATGCCGGCTTCTGCCTGCTGCGGCTTTCCTCCGAAACCTTCTGGCGGCTGACGCCGAGGGAGTTCTTCGCGATGACGGGGGGCGCGCGTGCCATCTCCCGCAGCCCCGATCGTCAGGCGATGGAGGCGATGATGCGGCTGTTTCCGGACGGGTGACGGTATCAAGGTATTTTTCGCGGACGGCCACCCTTTGCACCATTGGCACGGCTGGCCGCTGCCTTCGCCGGCGAGCGGGATTGGCCGCCCTTGCGTTGGGCTTCCATGAATATACGGCTGCCGAAAATGCCGTTCATCAGTCCACTGATTGTGTAATCGACATCGAGGCTTTCCCAATGCAGGCCGGTCTCGCCGAGAAGCTCGACTTCAGCCAGCTGTTGCATGTTGGCATCCTGCAGGCCTTCCAGTGCCCGGGCCGGAAACATGAAGCAGGCGCCATTGGTAAAATCGACGATGACGCGGGCGGATGCCGCTTCGAAACGCACGGAGACCGGAATAGGGCGTTCCACACGTTCCTGCTGCCAGCGCTCCTTGGCGGCGGCAAGTTCGGCATCGCTGACGTCAACCATGATATCGTCTCCAGGTTTGCATAAACAGCATCCGGTTCTCCTCGATCACTGTAACGGCACGTCGTACATCCCGGTCCGACATGCCGCCCTGCGTGAGAACGGTGAGGCTGACGAGGTCGATGCGGGCTTCACCCTCTCCGTAGACATGCGCATGCGGCGGCTCGTGATCGGCCGTATAGATGACAAAACGCATGCCATGCTGTCGCAGAACCGTGACCATGAAAACCATAACCCAACAAGCCGGGTTTTTAAAGAGCTTTGGCTGAATAGCTGCTTTTTGAAAGCTGTTTCAGCAGCATGCATTCCCCAGTTGAATCAGAAAGGCAAGCGCGATGGCAGGCGAAGGATCGATTGCGGAGAACCGCGAGGAGGCTGAGGCGCTTGCGGATGTGATGGGCGATCTAGAAAAGCGCTCCGAGCGGTTCGGGGCGGCTTTGACCAGCGCCCTGCAGGCGGCAACGATGGGTGGCAAGGGGCTGGATGATGTGTTGCGCGGGCTCGGCGAACGCCTGTCCGGCATGGCGCTTTCGGCCGGTTTGAAGCCGCTGGAGAATTTGATCGGCAATGCCGTTGGCGGGCTTTTGAACGGTGGCGGCTCCTTGTTTGCCTTTGCCGATGGCGGGGTGCCGGGGCGCAGCATCACGCCTTTTGCCGATGGCGGCGTGGTGTCCAGCCCTGCCTTTTTTCCGATGGGCGGTGGGCTCGGCCTGATGGGTGAGGCGGGAGCGGAGGCGATCCTGCCGCTGAAGCGTGGCTCGGACGGCGCGCTGGGTGTGGCGGCTCCGGCGGGCGGTGGCGGTGCGCAGATCGTCTTCAACGTGACGGCCACCGATGCGGTGAGTTTTAGAAAAAGCGAAGGCCAGATCGCCGCCATGCTGGCGCGGAGCGTCGGGCGCGGCCAGCGCGGTTTGTGACCATCGACCTTTCAACACAGCAAAAAGATTCGTGGAACAACGACATGGCGGCATTTCATGAAGTGCGGTTTCCGCTGAGGCTGGCGCTCGGTGTGAGCGGTGGGCCGGTGCGGCGGACCGATATCGTCAATCTTTCCAATGGCCGGGAGAGCCGCAACCAGCGCTGGAAGAATGCGCGGCGCGCTTATGACGCCGGGTCCGGCATCCGTTCGGTGGCCGATCTTTACGAGGTGCTCGCCTTTTTTGAGGCGCGGCGCGGTGAGCTTTATGGTTTCCGCTTTCGTGATCCCGTCGATTGCAAATCCTGCCCGCCAGGCGGGACACCCGCCGCCACAGATCAGAGGATCGGCACCGGTGACGGCGCAACGGCGCAGTTTCAGCTGGTGAAAACCTATGCCGATGCCGGCGGCGCCTTCATCAGGCGGGTGGAAAAGCCGGTCGAAGGGTCTGTCTTCGTTTCGGTCGAGGGCGTGCGTGTCCCGCCATCAGATGTGTCGGTGGATCATGTAACCGGCACGGTGACGTTTCGCGCCGGCAAGCTTCCATCCGCCGGTGCGGCGATCCGTGCTGGTTTCGAATTCGACGTCCCGGTGCGCTTTGCGATCGATCGCATCGACGTCAATCTCACCGCCTTCGAGGCGGGCCGCATTCCCTCCATTCCATTGATGGAAATCCTGCCATGAAGACCGTTCCTCCCGCCCTTGCCACGCATCTGCTGGGCGATGCCACCACCACCTGCCATTGCTGGAAGGTGACGCTGAAGGATGGCGTCGTGATCGGCTTTACCGACCACGATGAGACGCTCTCCTTTGCCGGAACGGCCTATCTGGCCGCCAGCGGTTTCGGGGCGAGCGACAGCGACAGCGAAACCGGGCTGGGCGCGAGCACCGGCGAGGTGGCCGGCGGTTTTTCCAGCGAGGCGATTTCGGAAGATGATCTCGCCACAGGCCGTTTCGATGGCGCGAGAGTGGAGCTTTTTCTCGTCAACTGGCAGGTGCCGGATGAGCATGTGCTGCTGTCCATCCGCGAAATCGGCGAAGTGACGCGGGCCGGCGGGGCGTTTCGCGCCGAACTGCGCAGCCTTGCCCATCGCCTCGGCCAGCCGCAGGGCCGGGTTTATGGGCGGGGTTGCGATGCCGCACTTGGTGACCGGCGCTGCGGCGTCGATCTTTCGCGGTTTACCGGCAATGGCAGCGTGGCGGCGGTGGATGCGGCGGACAATCTGCTGGTCTTCGGGCTTGACGCTTTCACTGACGGTTTTTTCAGTCGGGGAAAGTTGCGGTTTAAAAGCGGTACACTCGCCGGCAAAGGTTTTGATCTCGACGTCCACGCGCGGCGCGACGGCGGTACGCTTCTGTCCTTCTGGCTTTCGCCGGAACGGATGCCATTGCCGGGAGACGGCTTTTCCATCACCGCCGGCTGCGACAAGAGTTTCGGCACGTGCAGGGCAAAATTCGCCAATCATCTGAATTTCAGGGGCTTTCCGCACCTGCCGGGGGCGGATTTCGCCTATTCTTACGCGAGCGGCGGCCAGACCCATGATGGAACGGCACTGTTTCCATGAATGACACCGGAGGAAAAGTGCTGGCGGTGGCGCAGGGCTGGATCGGCACGCCCTACCGGCATCAGGCCTCGTTAAAGGGTGTCGGCTGCGATTGCTTGGGCCTCGTCCGTGGCATCTGGCGTGAACTTTACGGCGCGGAGCCGGAATTGCTGCCGCCCTATGCGCCCGATTGGGCCGAGCGCGCCGGTGAAGACCGGCTGATGGGCGCGGCAAAGCGCCACTTTCTTCCGCTGCCGGGCATGGAACAGGCGCAGCCGGGCGACCTGCTGCTGTTTCGCTGGCGGGCCGATGCGCCGGCGAAACATCTCGGCATCCTCGCCGGGCCTCAGCATTTCATCCATGCCTATGAACAGGCGGCGGTGGTGTGTTCCGCGCTGGTGCCGGGCTGGAAACGGCGCATCGCCGGCACTTTCCGTTTTCCCGATCTCTGAACCGTATCGAGGCGACCATGGCGACCATAGTTTTTCAGGCGGCGGGTGCGGCGCTCGGCGGCATTTTCGGCCCCGTGGGCGCCATCATTGGCCAGGCAGCGGGTGCACTGGCGGGCAATGCCGTCGACCGCGCATTGCTGTCCAGCGGGCGAACCGTCTCGGGCGCACGGCTTTCGACGGCGCGTATTCCGGGCGCGGACGAAGGGGCGGCGGTCAACCGGCTTTACGGCACGGCGAGGATCGGCGGCACGCTGATCTGGGCGACGCGGTTTGAAGAAAGCATCGAGGTGGAGCGGCGCGGCAGCAAGGGCAATCGCGGCCCGAAGGTTGAGACCTATCGTTATTTCGCCAATCTCGCCATTGGCCTTTGCGAAGGCGAGGCGGCCATGGTGCGGCGCATCTGGGCCGATGGACGCGAAGTTGATCTTACCGGCATCGAGATGCGCTTTTATCCCGGCAGCGAAACGCAATTGCCCGATCCGCTGATCGAGGCAAAACAGGGGAGCGGCAACGCCCCGGCCTTTCGCGGGCTGGCCTATGTGGTGTTCGAGCGCCTGCCGCTCGACGGCTATGGCAATCGTATTCCGCTGATACAGTTCGAGGTGGTGCGGCCGGTTGGCCGGCTGGAAAAATCGATCCGCGCCATCACCGTCATTCCTGGGGCAACCGAACATGGTTACGCAACGGTGCCGGTTTCCGAGCGCACCGGCATGGGGCAAAGCCGCATCATGAACCGCAACGGCTTGACCGCAGCCACGGACTGGCAGGCGGCCATCGACGAATTGCAGGCGCTTTGCCCCAATCTGCAAAGCGTGGCGCTGGTGGTGAGCTGGTTCGGCACGGATATGCGGGCGGGTAAATGCCGCATTCTGCCCGGCGTGGAAGTGGCGGCCCGCGATGGCGAAACGGCGCCATGGTCGGTTGCCGGCCTTCCGCGCGGTGAGGCGCATCCGGTCAGCCATCATGGCGGCGGCCCGGCCTATGGCGGCACGCCTGATGATGAAAGCGTGCTGCAGGCGATAGCCGACCTCAAGTCTCGTGGATTGAAGGTTTGCCTTTATCCCTTTGTGATGATGGATGTGCCCGCCGGCAATGGTCTGCCGGATCCCTATGGCAAGGGCGAACAGGACGCTTATGGCTGGCGCGGGCGCATCACCTGTTTTCCGGCACCCGGCAGGCTCGGCTCTCCCGACCGCAATGCTGCGGCGCGCAGGGAGGTTGAGCGGTTTTGCCACCGCGAAGAGGGTTACCACCGCATGGTGCTGCATTATGCGGCCCTGACAGCCAAGGCGGGCGGGGTGGATGCTTTCCTGATCGGCTCCGAGCTGCGTGGTCTGACGCGCCTGCGCGATGAGAACGATGCCTTCCCCTTTGTCGAGGAACTGGTGCGGCTGGCGGGTGATGTACGCGCCATCATGGGACCGGCGGTAAAGCTGACCTATGCGGCGGACTGGAGCGAATATTTCGGCCATCAGCCGGCGGATGGCTCGGGTGATGTGTTTTTCCATCTCGATCCGCTCTGGGCGAGCCATGATATCGACGCCATCGGCATCGACAACTACATGCCGCTCTCCGACTGGCGCGACGAGGACGTCGCAAACGGCAATCCGGATGGCATGGCCGGTGCTGATGATGCCAGCGCCTTCCGCCGCGCCATCACGGCGGGTGAGGGTTTCGACTGGTATTATGCCAGCGATGCCGACCGCGCAGCGCGGCGACGCACGCCCATCACCGACGGGCTGAGCAAAAAGCCATGGGTCTTTCGCTACAAGGACATCGGGAACTGGTGGGAAAACCTCCATTACGACCGGGTGCGGGGTGTGGAGAAATCGACACCCACCGCATGGGTGCCCGGCTCGAAGCCGATCTGGTTCACCGAACTCGGCTGCCCGGCGGTGGACAAGAGTGCTGCGCGCCCGAATGTCTTTCCCGATCCGAAATCGGCGGAAAACGCCTTTCCCTATTTCTCCCGCCGGAACCGGGCAGACAGCCAGCAGCGGCGGTTTCTGGAAGCGCATCTCGACCATTGGGATCAAGGCGATGCGGCGATGGTGGATAAAAACCGGGTCTATCTGTGGACCTGGGATGCGCGACCCTTTCCCGCCTTTCCGCAGAATGGCGCTGTGTGGAGTGATGGCGGCAACTGGCGCACCGGCCACTGGCTGAATGGCCGGCTTGGAACGGCGACGCTTGCCGATACCATCGCCGCCATCCTCACCGATCACGGCTTTTCCGCTTTCGACGTCTCCGCCGTCAGCGGCGACATGACCGGGTACGTGCAGGGCGACGTGACCTCGGCCCGCAACCTGCTGGAGCCGCTGATGGCGGCGTTTCAGCTGGATGTGGCGGAGGACGGCGGCACCCTGCGCTTCCGTTCACGCAATACGGCAGTTTTGCCCGCCAGAGATATTTCCGTGCTTGCCGATCTCGATGACGAGCCGCTCTGGTCGGAAAATCGCGGTCATGACAGCGATTTCGCCGCTGAAGCCGTGCTGACCTCGTTCAATCCGACGCTGGACTACGAACAGGCGAGCGCGCGTTCCCGCCGCATCGACAATGCCGGCAGCCGGGTGATGCGGCTCGACCTCAACGCCGCCTTGCCGGCGGAAACGGCGCAAGCCGCCGTCGAAGCGGTGCTGCGAGACAACCGTCAGGCGCGGCGCACCGTGCGTTTTGCCCTGCCGCCCGCCGATATAACCCTCGAACCCGGTGATTGCATCCGTCTGCTGGAGGACGCCTTGCCGCAGGCTCCGCCAGGCCGGTTTCTGGTCAGCCGGATCGAGGATGGCGCGGTGCGGCAGGTGGAGGCACGCGCCTTTTCCGCAGCTGTTTCGGCTTTTGCCGGCGTGGTGGATGAGCGGCGCGCCGGCAGTGCAAGCGGTGCTGAGGGTTTTGCCCCGGAAGTGCTGTTTCTCGACCTGCCGTACCATGATGGCGTCGCGCCGGAGCGTTCGGCGCGGATCGCAGCCTTCGCAAGGCCATGGCGGCCAATCGTCGTTTCCGCATCCTCGGGCACGGAAGGTTATCGGCAACGCGCCGTGCTCGATCAGCCGGCCATGATCGGGGCACTGGCGATGCCGCTTTTGCCCGGCCCCCCGGGCCGTTTCGACCGGACGAATACCTTCCTGATCGACCTGCCCTTCGGTGGGCTCGGCTCGGCAAACGAACTGTCGGTGCTGAACGGCGAGAACCGCATCGCAATCAAGGCCGCAAACGGCGTCTGGGAGATCGTCGCTTTCGCAAAGGCCGAAGAAATTGCGCCCAAGCGCTGGCGGCTCTCCGTCCTCCTGCGCGGGCTGGCGGGCACGGAAGATGGGTTGGCTGCCGGCGCGCCCGCAGGCGCACCGGCGGTGATGCTGGACGCGGCGGTGCAGCCGCTCGGCCTTGCCGCGAGCGAGCGTGGGCGGCGGCTGAACTGGATCGTCGAGGCGGCAGGAAAGGCGGGCGCTTCGGCCGGGCCTTTCGCATTCGAGGGCGGATTGCGGGCGCAGATGCCGCTTTGCCCGGTGCATCTTTCCGCCGAACGGAAAAAGGATGGCGTGCTGATCCGATGGAAGCGCCGGAGCCGGATGGAGGCCGATGGCTGGGATGCGAGCGACATCCCGCTGGACGAGCCTTTCGAGCGATATCGTGTCGAGGTGCTGGAAGGCGAGGCCGTCAAACGAGTGGCGGAGGTCTCCGAACCCCTTTGGTTCTACCCTGTCGCGGCCGAACGCACAGATTTCCCGGTCCTGCGGGATCACATTTCCGTGCGTGTCCGCCAGCTCGGCCGCGCGGTGCCTCTGGGAGTGGCGGCGCAAGCCTTTCTCCCGCTCTGACAACTGCCTGAAAAACAACGAAAAGGATGAGAGAATGGACAGCACCAAGGCATGGTATCAATCACGCACGATCTGGGGGGCGCTGATTGCGGTTTTTGCGCCGCTTTTCAGCATTGCCGGCCTCGATCTGCCGGCCGGCCTGCACGGCGAGCTGGCCGAAGGGCTGGTAACGGTTGCGGGCGGAATTGGCGGCCTGATCGCACTTTATGGCCGTCTTTCGGCAACCCGCGCCATCCGCTGACGATTACCGCAGCAGCAGAGCCCCCGCCGCAGCTCCTGGCGGCGGGGGTAGCATTCATTTGCCATTCAGACGCTTTGCGCTACATATTCGGTCACAATAAGGTTCGAGACGCACCCGGTTTTTGGAAGTTTGTAGAATGGCATCACCTCTCATCATCGCGACGCTTGCAGCCGGGCTTTCCGGTTTCACGGCGCCCGAGGCTGATCTGCAGGGCCACTACATTCTGGCCGCCAGCGATTGCGGCGCAGCCGTCGCCCGTGTTGTGCGCGAAACCGGTGGCCAGCTTCTTTCGGTCTATCCTTCCGGTGACGGTCAGTCCTGTGTCGTCACCGTTCTCGTCCAGGGCAATGGTGAGCGACCGCGCAAGGTAACGATGCGCGTGCCGATGTAGCTTGCCCGCATCGCCGAAATATCGGAAAACAAACCGAGACACTTAGCATGACCGGAACGCAGGCGGGCCGGGACACAGGAAAGGGCGGACAATGCGTATTCTCGTGGTTGAGGATGATGCCAATCTCAATCGTCAGCTGACCGATGCGCTGAAAGAGGCCGGTTATGTTGTCGATCAGGCATTTGACGGCGAGGAAGGGCATTATCTCGGCGATACCGAACCCTATGACGCCATCGTCCTCGATATCGGCCTGCCGCAGCTGGATGGTATCACTGTCGTTGAAAAATGGCGTGCGGCCGGCAAGGCCATGCCGGTCCTCATCCTCACCGCCCGCGATCGCTGGAGCGACAAGGTCGCAGGCATCGATGCCGGCGCCGACGATTACGTCACGAAGCCTTTCCATGTGGAAGAAGTGCTTGCCCGCGTGCGCGCGCTCATCCGCCGCGCCGCCGGCCACGCTTCCTCCGAACTGGTCTGCGGCCCGGTCAGGCTGGACACCAAATCCTCCAAGGCGACCGTCAACGGCACAACGCTGAAGCTCACCTCGCACGAGTTCCGCCTGCTGTCCTATCTCATGCATCACATGGGCGAGGTTGTCTCGCGCACGGAACTGGTCGAACATATGTACGATCAGGATTTCGACCGCGATTCCAACACGATCGAGGTGTTTGTCGGACGTTTGCGCAAGAAGCTCGGGGTTGATCTGATCGAGACGATCCGTGGTCTCGGTTACCGGATGCAAGCGCCGGCAGATGCGAAGTAATTCTCTCACCGCCCGCGTTCTGCTGCTCGCGTCTGCCTGGTCGGCTCTGGCGCTGGTGGTGATCGCCGTCGTGATTTCGACGCTTTACCGGCAGGGGGTGGAGCGCAGCTTCACCGACCTTCTGCGGGCGCAGCTTTATAACGTCATCAACTCCGTGACGATTTCCAACGAGAATACGCTGGCCGGCAGCCCGCAGCTCGGCGATCTCCGGTTTTCGCAGCCCGATACCGGCTGGTACTGGGTTGTCGAGCCACTCGGCAATTTCCAGACCGCGCCGCTGGTTTCTTCTTCGCTCGGCGTGTCGACGCTGCCGGTGCCGAGCATTCTCGACGCACCCTTCGACAACAGATACGAGCGCTTTTATGCGGTTACCGACGAGGCCGGCAACAAGGTGCGCGTGGCGGAAACGGAAGTGGTGCTTGACGGTGAGGGGCGGGCGGCGCGTTTCCGCGTTTCCGGCAATCTGAATGTCGTGGAAGACGATGTGCGCGATTTCTCCAACAGCCTCTATCTGGCGCTGGCCGTCTTTGGTGTCGGCAGTCTCGTCGTCAACGGCCTTGCCATTCTCTACAGTCTGCGGCCGCTCGATCAGGCCCGCGTCGCGCTCGGCAAGATAAGAGGCGGGGAGGCGGAGAGCCTCGAAGGTGAATTCCCGCGTGAAATCCAGCCGCTGGCCAATGAAGTCAATGCGCTGATCGACAGCAACCGCCGGCTTGTGGAGCGTGCCCGCATGCAGGTCGGCAATCTCGCGCATTCGCTGAAAACACCGATTGCCGTTCTTCTGAACGAGGCCCGCACGCTGGAGCCGCAGCATGGCGATCTGGTGCGCGCGCAGGCCGACGCCATGCAGGCGCAGGTGCAATCCTATCTTTCCCGCGCCCGCATCGCCGCCCAGCGCGGCTCGATCCTTGCTCGCGTGGAAGCGGAGCCGGCGCTGGAACGGCTGGTGCGTGTGATGCGCCGCCTGAACCCCGAAAAACAGTTCGTGCTGAATTTCGAGCAACCGGGCGCAGTACTCGGCATGGAACAGCAGGATCTGGAAGAGGTCGTCGGCAACCTTCTGGAAAATGCCGCACGTTTTGCGCAGACCAGAGTGGTCGTCACGCTTGCCACCGGCACGCACCCTTCCTCCGATGCCGAAATCGGCCGCCGTTCATGGGTGGAGCTGACGGTTGAGGATGACGGGCCGGGGCTGGAGCCGGAACAGATCAGCGAGGCGATGAAGCGCGGCCGCAGGCTTGATGAGAGCCGTCCGGGCACCGGGCTCGGCTTGTCGATCGTTTCCGAGGTGGTGTCAGAGTACCATGGCCGCTTTTCGCTGTCGCGCAGCGCCATCGGCGGGCTGAAAGCCGATCTGATTTTGCCGGGCCTTTCGAAAGAGCTTGCGTGAGGCAAGAAAAAAGGCAAGAAATTCAATGGCGCCATATCAGAGCATTTCCAGGAAAAGTGGATCCCGGTTTTCCGTCCGGAAATGCGAAAACGCTCTAGGTGCAATGCGGTAGGAAAGAGGACAGGGTTTGGTTGACGTGTATGATGGCTGTCGCTCCGTGACGATGCGTTCGCTGGTGTCACGCCCGGCACTTCTCTCGATCCTGTGCGTTTCGATGCTGAGCGCCTGCACCACCACGGGCACCCGCCCGGCGGGCGGCGGCCTGTTCGGTCGCTCGGCGCAGCCTTCGACGCCTTTCCTTGCCAATCTTGAGGGCGGCATTGTCGGGCGAAGCGGCGTGCAGCTCGACAGGGGCGATCAGACCAAGGCGCTGGAGGCGGAATACAAGGCGCTGGAAACGGCGCCTGTCGGCACGCCCGTTGCCTGGAACGGCGATGATGCCAAGGGCCAGGTGGTTGCCAATGCGCCCTATCAGGTGGGCAATCAGAACTGCCGGCAATATTCGCACACCCTCACCATGGATGGACGCGAAACCAAGGTGCGCGGCGCGGCCTGCCGCAATGCCGATGGCAGCTGGTCGCCTTTGACCTGACGAGTTTGACGTAAATCAAGGTCACCGACCTCTGCCGATGACAAGAAAAGGCACGGCGGAACAGCCGAAACAGGGCTTGCGGTGCGGCGTGATGTCTCAAATTCACGTCATCCCCGTGCTTCATGTTTCCATGTGCCGCGCATTCGAGTAATTGAGCCTTATGTTCTGGATTGTCGTTGCGATATTGACGGCGGCTGTCGCCGTCGTCCTGATGTACCCGCTGATGCGGAAGACCGAGGCGCCTGAGACGCGCCGCGACGGTGAGGTTGCCGTTTACCGCGACCAGCTGGCCGAACTGGACCGCGAGCGTGCGGCTGGTCTTATCGGCGAAACCGAGGCGGACTATGCCCGCGCCGAAATCGGTCGCCGCCTGCTTGCCGCCGCCGAGACGGAGGAGCAGCAGGGCAAGCAGGACCGGCCGCGCCGGCACAATCTCGCGGCAAGCCTCATCACCGTTCTTTTGCCTGCACTCGGGCTCTGTCTTTACGTCTGGAACGGCAGTCCGGAAGTGCCGGACATGCCGCTCGAGGCACGTCTTGAAAAGCCCGGCAATGACATGAACCTGCTGGTCGCCCGCGCCGAGAGGCATCTGGCGCAGAACCCGGATGACGGCGCCGGCTGGGATATTCTGGCCCCGATCTATTTCAAGACGCTGCGGCTTGGCGATGCCGAGCTTGCCTATCGAAATGCGCTTCGTATTCTGGGACCCAGCGCCGAACGGCTGACGGGCCTTGGCGAAACGCTGGTGGCCGGCAATGACGGCATCGTCATCGAGGCAGCACGTGACGCCTTTGCTGAGGCCGAGAAGCTGACGTCAGGCAATCCGCGTGCCCGCTTCTATCTGGCGCTGTCGCTGGAACAGGCGGGCAAGGCGGACGAGGCACGTGCGGCCTTTGCGGCGCTGGAGGCCGATGCGCCGGCTGGCGCACCCTGGCTGCCGCTGGTTCGCGAACATATCGCCCGCACCGGCGGCGAGACGGCCCCAGCCACGCCCGGTCCGACCGCGCAGGATATGGCGGCTGCGAATGACATGACGGCCACCGACAGGCAGGCGATGATCGAGGGCATGGTGGCAAGCCTCGACGCCAAGCTGAAGGAAAACCCGGCCGATTTTGAAGGATGGGTGCGGCTTGTGCGCGCCTATTCGGTGCTGAAGAACGAAGCCAAGGCCGGAGAGGCTCTGCGGGCGGGACTGAAGGCTTTCCCGCCGGAGGGTGAGCAGGGCAGGCAGCTTCTGGCGCTGGCGAAGGAACTGGGCGTTTCCGCCGGACCGATCCGCACCACCGGGCAACAGGATGCCGCGCCGCAGGGAGTGACGCAATGACCCGCAAACAGAAACGTCTGGCAATCATCGGCGGCGGCATGAGCTTCATCGTTGCAGCCGTGTTGCTCGTCATGTTCGCCTTCGGCCAGTCCATCGCCTATTTCTACATGCCTGCCGATCTGGAAAAGACACCCGTTAATCCCGGCACCCGCATCCGTCTCGGTGGTCTGGTGGCGGAAGGTTCGATCAAGCGCGGCGAGGGCCGCACGGTGAGCTTCACCGTGACGGATGGCGAGGCCAATGTGCCCGTCAGCTACACCGGCATCCTTCCCGATCTTTTCCGCGAAGGGCAGGGCGTTGTGACCGAGGGCGTGTTCGATGTCGCGACGCGTGGCTTCGTGGCCGACAGCGTGCTGGCCAAGCACGACGAGAACTACATGCCGAAGGAAGTGGCCGACCGTCTGAAGGACAAGGGCCTGTGGCAGCATGGCGGCGATGGCGAGAACCCCGCCGCCGCAACGCCATCAGCCGGCGCCGCCTCTGCTGAGAAGACCGGAGCGACAAAATGATCAACGAGATCGGCCACTATGTTCTGGTTCTGGCGCTCGGTGTGGGGCTGATTGTCTCGACGCTGCCGGTTATCGGTGCGCGCCGCAACGACCGGGCGCTGATGGATGTCGCCTCGCTTGGCTCCGTCATGATGTTCCTGCTGGTGGGCTTTTCCTTCGCGGCGCTGACGCGGGCCTACGCGGTCTCGGATTTTTCCGTGCGCAACGTCTGGGAAAACTCCCATTCGCTGATGCCGATGCTTTACAAGCTGACCGGCGTGTGGGGCAACCATGAAGGCTCCATGCTTCTCTGGCTGCTCATTCTGGTGTTTTTCAGCGCGCTCGTCGCCGCCTTCGGCCGCAACCTGCCGGAAACGCTCAAAGCCAATGTTCTGGCCGTACAGGCCTGGATTTCCGTCGCCTTCCTGCTGTTCATCCTGCTCACCTCCAATCCGTTTCTGAGGCTGTCGCCGGTGCCGGCCGAGGGGCAGGACCTGAACCCCATCCTTCAGGATTTCGGTCTCGCCATCCATCCGCCGCTGCTTTACCTCGGTTATGTCGGCTTTTCCGTCTGTTTTTCCTTCGCCGTTGCGGCGCTTTTGGAAGGCCGCATCGATGCCGCCTGGGCGCGCTGGGTAAGGCCTTGGACGCTTGCCGCCTGGACCTTCCTGACCGCCGGCATCTCCATGGGTTCCTACTGGGCCTATTATGAACTCGGCTGGGGCGGCTGGTGGTTCTGGGATCCGGTGGAAAACGCTTCCTTCATGCCCTGGCTTGCCGGAACGGCGCTTTTGCATTCGGCGCTCGTCATGGAAAAGCGCGAGGCGCTGAAAATCTGGACCGTGCTTCTGGCGATCATGACCTTTTCGCTGTCGCTGCTGGGCACCTTCCTCGTCCGCTCCGGCGTCTTGACCTCGGTGCATGCCTTCGCCACCGATCCGAGTCGCGGCATCTTCATCCTCGGTATTTTGACGATCTTCATCGGTGGGGCTTTCGCGCTCTTTGCATGGCGCGCGCCGTCGCTGAAGGTCGGCGGCCTGTTTGCGCCGATCTCGCGCGAAGGGGCACTCGTCCTCAACAATCTCATTCTCACGGTCTCGACCGCCACGGTGCTGATCGGCACGCTCTATCCGCTCATTCTGGAAACCCTGACGGGTGAAAAAATCTCGGTCGGCGCGCCGTTCTTCAACCTCACCTTCGGCCTGCTGATGATCCCGATCCTGATCGTCACGCCGTTCGGGCCGATGCTGGCGTGGAAGCGCGGCGATCTTCTCGGTGCATTCCAGCGGCTTTATGTGGCCGCCGCCATTGCAGCCTTTGCCGGGCTGGCGCTCTGGTACGTGGAAAATGGCGGCCCGGTGCTGGCGGCACTCGGCATCGCCGCCGGTTTCTGGCTGATTTTCGGTGCGTTTGCCGATCTCTGGTATCGCGCCAATTTCGGCAAACTGGCCTTCGGCATTGCATTCCGCCGTTTAAAGGGCCTGCCGCGCTCTGCCTTCGGTACCGCGCTTGCGCATATGGGCGTCGGCATTACCGTGCTTGGCATCGTCATCGTCACCACCTACGAGACCGAAACCGTCCTGGAAATGAAACAGGGCATGGTGGCGGAAGCGGGCGGTTACAGCCTCACCTTTGATGGTATCCGCCACGCCGTCGGCCCCAACTTCACCGAGGATCGCGGCCATTTCACCGTGCGCAAGGCGGGGGTCGAGGTGGGTGACGTCTGGTCGTCCAAGCGGCTCTATACCGCGCGGCGCATGCCGACGACGGAAGCCGGCATCCTGACCTTCGGCCTCAGCCAGCTTTATGTCTCGCTGGGCGACCCCATGGCCGATGGCGGCATGGTGGTGCGCATCTGGTGGAAACCCTTCATCCTGTGCATCTGGGGCGGCACGCTGTTCATGATGGTGGGCGGCTTCATCTCGCTCTCCGACCGGCGTTTGAGGGTGGGGGCACCCAATCGCAAGGCGAAGCCTGTACGGGCTGCGATGCCGGAGGCGGCGGAATGAGTGTGGCCTTGCTACCCTCATTCCTGTGCTTGTCACAGGAATCCAGCCGACGCACGTCTGCGCGGCGAGAGAGACCTTCCAGCCCAAGGACTTGGGCTCGCTGGATTCCTGTGACGGGCACAGGAATGAGGGAGTGTGTGGTGGCGCTCGGGCTTCTTTTCACCCTCATCTTCGCTGCAGCCTCGCCGGCCTTCGCCTTCAACCCCGACGAGGTACTGAAAGACCCCGTGCTGGAACAGCGCGCCCGCAACCTGACGTCTCAGCTGCGCTGCATGGTCTGCCAGAACCAGTCTATCGATGACAGCAACGCCGAGCTTGCGCGTGACCTGCGCGTCCTGGTGCGTGAGAGGCTGGTTCAGGGCGATAGCGACAAGGCCGTCATCGATTATGTCGTGTCGCGTTATGGCGAGTTCGTGCTCTTGAAACCGCGCCTCAGCCTTCGCACCGTGCTTTTGTGGGGCGCGCCCGTCGGTCTTACACTTGTGGGCATTTTCGCTGTTTTCGTCTTTTCGCGCCGCCGGGCAACGCAGGAGAGGCCGCAAAAACTGAGCGCGGACGAAGAAGAGAGAATCCGTAATCTCATTGAAAAATAACCGGTTTCCATGTCGGCCCCCGGTTCTTTTTCAACATTACGGATTTTTCATTCGTCAGACACTTCGCCGTAAGGTGTTGCCTCCTATATCTTCATCATCCACCGCTTCTCCCCCGGTCAAACGGGCTCCAGTCTGAATGAAGAAAGAAGGTACCAATGTCTCACTCTCAAAACGGACGCTCCTCGCTGAAAACGGCTCTGAAGGCCACGACCGTCGGCGGCCTTGCCGCGCTGATGCTTTCGACCGGCATCGCCGCACCGATCGCTCATTCGCTTGCAGCACCCGTCGAAGTGACTGCGCCGCAGGTTCCGAGCTTTGCCAATGTGGTTGATGCGGTTTCGCCCGCAGTCGTCTCCGTTCGCGTCCAGTCGAATGTGCAGCCCGCTTCCGATGATTCCAGCAACTTCTCCTTCAATTTCGGCGGCCGTGGTCTCGACCAGCTGCCGGACGATCATCCGCTGAAGCGCTTCTTCAAGGAATTTGGCGGCCCCAATCAGGACCGTTCAGAGCGTGGCCCGAACCGCCACCGTGACGGCAAAGGCCCGCTGCGCCCGGTCGCTCAGGGGTCGGGCTTCTTCATCTCCGAAGACGGTTACGTCGTCACCAACAATCACGTTGTCGATGACGGTTCCGCATATACGGTCGTGATGAATGACGGCACCGAACTCGATGCCAAGCTCGTCGGCCGTGATCCGCGCACCGATCTGGCGCTGCTGAAGGTCGATGTGAACCGCAAGTTCACCTATGTGAAGTTCGCCGATGACAGCAAGATCCGCGTCGGTGACTGGGTCGTCGCCGTCGGCAACCCCTTCGGTCTCGGCGGCACGGTGACATCGGGCATCATCTCCGCCCGCGGCCGCGATATCGGCTCCGGCCCCTATGACGACTACCTGCAGATCGACGCTGCCGTGAACCGTGGTAACTCGGGTGGCCCCGCCTTCAACCTCAACGGTGAAGTCGTCGGCATCAATACCGCGATCTTCTCGCCCTCCGGCGGCAATGTCGGCATCGCCTTCGCCATCCCCGCATCGGTCGCCAAGGACGTGATTGCCGACCTGCAGAAGGACGGCAAGGTCGAACGCGGCTGGCTCGGCGTGCAGATCCAGCCCGTCAGCAAGGATATCGCCGAATCTCTCGGTCTTTCCGAAGCAAGCGGTGCGCTCGTTGTCTCGCCGCAGTCCGGTTCGCCGGGCGATAAGGCCGGCATCAAGCAGGGTGATATCATCACCGCCGTCAATGGTGAGCCGGTCAAGGATGCCCGCGACCTGTCGCGCCGCATCGGTGGCATGGCCCCCAATGCCAAGGTTGAAATCTCGCTCTGGCGCGGTGGTAAATCGCAGTCGGTAACCGTGACGCTTGGCGATCTGGCAAGCGACGATGCCTCCAAGGCAACGCCTGCCCAGAACGACGACAAGGGCAGCCAGTCTTCCAGCGAGAAGGTGCTGTCCAGCCTCGGCCTGACGGTTTCGCCCGCCGATGACGGCAACGGCCTTGCCATCACCGATGTCGATCCGGACAGCGACGCCGCCGCCCGTGGCCTGAAGACGGGTGAGAAGATCACCTCCGTCAACAACCAGCAGGTCGCTTCCGCCGCCGATATCGAGAAGATCCTCGAACAGGCCAAGAAGGACGGACGCTCCAAGGCGCTGTTCCAGATCCAGACGGACGACGGCAGCCGCTTCATCGCTCTGGATATCGACCAGGGCTGATGATTTGAATGACGATGCCGGTTCTTTTGGGACCCGGCATCGCCAGGGAATGTGTCTCGCCTCAAGGCGGGACAAAGAATATGGAGCGAGCGCGTGCCGCTTGTTTCTTCTCCCCGAGGGGGAGAAGGTCGCGGCAGCGGGATGAGGGGGCGACGTCAGCGATAGATCGCGAGGTTGCCCCCTCATCCGACCCTTCGGGCCACCTTCTCCCCGGCGGGGAGAAGAAAGGACCCGCAACGCCGGTCCAGGCAGTATCGCGGAGGAAATCTCATGGAAAACAAGGTTCAGGAAATGTCTGTCGCATCTCTTTCCGGTTGTGCGGAAAAGGGCGAGGGCGCTATTGTCCCGCACATGAAGATTCTTGTCATTGAAGACGACCTAGAGGCTGCGGCCTATATGACCAAGGCGTTCCGCGAAGCCGGGATCGTCGCCGATCACGCCAGCGACGGCGAGAGCGGCCTGTTCATGGGTTGCGAGAACGCCTACGACGTCATGGTGATCGACCGCATGTTGCCGCGCCGTGACGGGCTTTCCGTCATCAGCGAGCTGCGCCGCCGCGGCATCGAGACGCCGGTTCTCATCCTCTCCGCGCTGGGGCAGGTGGATGACCGCGTCACCGGCCTGCGCGCCGGCGGTGACGATTATCTGCCGAAACCCTACGCCTTTTCCGAATTGCTCGCCCGTATCGAGGTGCTGGGCCGCCGCAAGGGCAAGCCCGAGCAGGACATGGTCTACCGGGTCGGTGATCTAGAACTCGACCGCCTTTCGCATGATGTCCGTCGCGGCGGCAAGGAAATCCTGCTGCAGCCGCGCGAATTCCGCCTGCTGGAATATCTGATGAAGAATGCCGGTCAGGTCGTCACCCGCACCATGCTTCTCGAAAACGTCTGGGATTATCACTTCGATCCGCAGACCAATGTCATCGACGTGCATGTCTCCCGCCTGCGCTCGAAGATTGAGAAGGACTTCGAGAAGCCGCTGCTGAAGACCATTCGCGGTGCCGGTTACATGATGAAGGACGAGGGCTGATTGGCGAAAATGGCCCGCCTCAGAATATTGTTCCGGTCGACCGCGGTGCGCCTCTCGGCGCTTTATATCCTTTTATTCGCGCTCTGCGCCGCCTTTCTGGTCTTTTATGTCACAGCACTTTCCGAAAAACTGCTGAACCAGCAGACGCGTGATGCGGTGTTGCAGGAAGTCTCGGATGTGCAGCGCATCTATAATCGCGGCGGCATCAACCCGCTGCTCAGGATGATGGAGCGGCGCGCGCGTCAGCCGGGCGCGAGCCTTTATGTCATTGCCGGTCCGAATGGTGAAATCCTTGCCGGTAACGTTGCCTCCGTGCAGCCCGGTGTCTTCGACAAGGAAGGCTGGACAGGTTTCCCCTTCCGTTATGAGCGTTATTCCGAAAGCGGCGACAGCGTGCAGCATCTCGCCACCGCCAATATATTCCTGCTGGACAATGGCCTGCGCATCCTGATCGGCCGCGACCTTGGCGAGCCGACCAAGTTCCGGGCGCTGGTGCGCAATGCGCTGATGGTGGCGCTGGCGATCATGAGCGGCGGCGCGCTGCTCATCTGGTTTGGCATCGGCCGCAATGCGTTGAAACGCATCGATCGCATGTCGGCGGCCACCAAGAAGATCATGGCCGGCGATCTTTCCCAGCGCCTGCCGCAAGGCCGCTCGGGAGATGAGTTCGACCGGCTGTCCGGCTCGCTCAACGCCATGCTCGGGCGCATCGAAAAGCTGAACGAGGGTTTGCGGCAGGTCTCCGACAATATCGCCCACGACCTGAAGACACCGCTGACCCGGCTCCGCAACAAGGCCGCCGCAGCACTTGACGACGATGACGAGACCAAAAGGCGTTCAGCACTTGAGGGTATCATCGCTGAGTCCGATCAGCTCATCCGCACCTTCAATGCGCTGTTGATGATCTCCCGAGTCGAGGCCGGTTCGATCGCCGCCGAAATGACCGATGTGGACGTCTCGGCAATCGCCGCAGACAGCGCCGAGCTTTACGAGCCGGTGGCCGAGGATGCCGGCCTTGTGCTGGAAACCCAGATAGAGCCCGGACTTACCGTGCAGGGCAACCGCGAACTGATCGGCCAGGCGCTGTCGAACCTCATCGACAACGCCATGAAATATGCCTGCGAAAGCGAAGGCGACAAAAAGCTTGTCGTTCGTCTGGCGAGAGAGGAAGAAGCAATCGTGCTTTCCGTCGCCGATAGTGGCCCCGGCATTCCCGCCGACAAGCGCGGCGAGGTGCTGAAACGTTTCGTACGGCTGGATGAAAGCCGTTCCAAGCCGGGCACTGGCCTCGGCCTCTCACTGGTGGAGGCCGTGATGGAACTGCATGGCGGTTCGCTGCTGCTATCGGACACCGATGCGTCGAATGCCGCCTGTCCGGGACTGACCGTTTCGATGGTGTTTCCCGTTTCAAAGCCATAGGCTGAGCCGTCGGACGATCTCGTCATTGCAAGCGATGACGTTGCCTTGTGTCAGCGCGGATAACGGTTCGGCGGGTCACCGAAATTTGCGCAGATATTCTTTCCCGGTCGAAAAATAGCTGTCGCCCGAGATTGAATTGAAAGATGATCGGAAGAATATTGATAGGGATGATTGCTGCACTTTATTCGTCGGTCTGATGGCGATCGACAAAAGGACTTGGCCACAGATGGCAGACACCACTCCCGCAGCCGGCGACCGGCATGGCCCGATCATTCTGTTCGATGCTGAATGTGTGCTGTGTTCCGTGAATGCGCAATTTGTGCTGCGGCATGATAAGGCAGGGTACTTCCGGCTGGCGTCGATGCAGGGATATGTCGGTGCGGAAATCTATCGGCGTCACGGCATGGACCCCACCAATCCGGCAAGCATGCTGGTCGTCGAAGGCGACAGGGTGCGGCAGGACAGCGACGCGGTGCTGAGCATCTATGAGGCGCTTGGCATGCCGTGGCGGCTTGTTGCGATAGTTCGCGTCATCCCCGCATTCTTACGCGATCCCGTTTATCGCTTCGTCGCACGTAATCGCTATCGTTGGTTTGGAAAACGTGAGCAATGCTGGGTAGCGCCGCCGGAATACAGGGACAGGATCCTTTGACCGCGTTGAGGGCAGGTGGGCGCTCGACGTAGGGACCGATGCGCGACCATGTTGCGGATATGGTCGCGCACCCTCTTAGATGGGTCGCCCCAACTTAGAACGTATAAGCCACGCCCACCATCGCAAACGGCTGTATGTCCTTTTTCACCACCGGGCTGTCTTTTGCGTCGCCCAAGAGGAAGCCGACGCCGCCGGTTCCGGTGATCGTCCAGTTCTCCGTCATCATGTAGGAGACCGAGGCGCTGGCGTCGATGCGCTTGAAGCCGGCTTTGGCGTCATAGCGACGCAAACCGGAGCGGGCGGACTGGGCCGAGGTGACGCCGAAATAGGATTTCATGTGGTTGTCGTCCGCCCAGGTGGCGGAGAGGTCTGCGCCAAGAATGAACTGGTCGACCTTGTGTGAGACGCTGGCGCCGATGGTGGCGGTCAGGCCTTCGCTGCCGCCGATGGTCTTGTCCACCTTGGCGTAGATTTCGAAGGGGTCCATGCCGTAGGCGATGACGCCGCCGACCACACCGCCGGCCTTGATGTCACCCAGCCCACGCAGGTTCTTCTTGTCGTCCTTCTCCTTGCGCCCGGCTTCCCAGCCGCCCTTGATACCCAGTCTGAAACCGTTCTGGTTCAGGAGATTGACGGTGGCGCCGCTGAAATCGATGCTCAGCGTATCGCCATATTGCACGGAAACCAGCGGAACGGCTCCTGCTTCCAACTTGTCGGAGCCCTCATATTTGGGGGCGTAAGCCGCACCGACGCCGAGCGTGATCTTCCAGTCGCTGGAATTGCTGTAGCGGGCATTGTCGAAATTGCCTTGCGGATCGCCCAGCCTGTCCGATTTGCCGATATCGGCGGCAAGAACCGGTGTGCAGACGGCCTGCGCCAAGGGCAGCGTTGCCAGGCATAACGCCATCGCACGCAGGTTCTTTTGCCATTTCACCGTAAAAATCTGTCTCATCATCATATCCGTTGCAGCATCTAGCGTTAGAAAACCGGGGAGTCGGGTTTCGTTGAGGATGACGCTACGTGGGCACAATTGCGGAGACATTACGTGTTGTGGGTACTTGCGCTTCGGAGTGAAAAACCGCGACGCGGCCGCGTAAAACATCGCCAAAAACGGTTTTCCTCATCGCAAAGCGCCGCGCATTTGTTACAACGCCAAGTCTATGCGTCCGAACGCTTCGGCAGAGGACGGCGGCAGGACGGTTTGCGGGGAGCGGCCCGTCCCTGAAAATGCTGCAGGCAGAAGAGTGCGGATGCGAAAGCGGCAAGAGGGAGAGAGACAGTGACGAAACCCCAAAACGCCGAAAGGCGGCTGAGCGAGGTTCTGCCGGGCGTGATCCGCCCCTATACGCAGACGGAGCTGAAATCCGTTCTTTCGACGCTGAAGGACATCGGCAAGGTTGAACCGGCGGTGGCCGCGCTGCTGGCGGACGAAAGCCCGTTGAAGGATTTTATCGCCGCGGCTTTCACCCTGTCGCCTTATTTGCGCGACATGGCGGCGGCGGATGAGGGACTGCTGACACTGGCGATTTCGAAGCCGCTGACGCCGTTGCTCACCGATCTCGTCCGTGACGCGCGCGATTGCTGGAAGCCCGGGCAAGAGGGCGGCGTACCCGTCGAAAATGAGGTGATGTCGCGGCTGAGGGTTGCCAAGCGGCGGCTTTCCTTCGTTGCGGCGCTTGCCGATCTGGCGCGCATCTTCACCGCCCGCGATACGACGCGCTGGCTGAGCGAGATGGCGGATGCATCGCTTTCCGCCGCCATCGATCACCTGCTGCTTTCCGCCCATGAGAGCGGCAAGCTGAAGCTGAAGACCATTGCCGCACCGAGCGAAGGTTCCGGCCTCATCGTGCTCGGCATGGGCAAGCTCGGCGCGCGCGAACTCAACTATTCCTCCGATATTGATGCCGTGGTGTTCTTCGAACCCTCGGCGGGCATCATGGACGACCCTTATGATGCAACGGAGAATTTCGGCCGCATGATGCGCCGTCTCGTGCGCATCATGCAGGAGCGCACGGCTGACGGATATGTTTTCCGCACCGATCTCAGGCTGCGTCCCGACCCTGGCTCGACGCCGCTCGCCATCCCGGTGGAAGCCGCGCTGCTTTATTACGAGGGCAGGGGCCAGAACTGGGAGCGCGCCGCCTATATCAAGGCGCGACCGGTGGCCGGAGACATCAAGGCGGGTGAGAACTTCCTGCGTGAACTGACCCCTTTCATCTTCCGCAAGTACCTCGATTATGCGGCGATTGCCGATATCCATTCCATCAAGCGGCAGATCCACGCGCATAAGGGCCATGGCGCCATTGCGGTGAAGGGCCATAACGTCAAGCTCGGGCGCGGCGGTATCCGCGAGATCGAATTTTTCGCGCAGACGCAGCAGCTCATCGCCGGCGGCCGTATGCCACCGCTGCGGGTGCGGGCGACGGAGGAGGCGCTTGCAGCGCTGACGGAGGCGAAATGGATCGATGCCGAAACGCGTGACAGCCTGACGGAGGCCTACTGGTTCCTGCGTGAGGTCGAGCATCGCATCCAGATGGTGCGCGACGAGCAGACCCATGTGCTGCCGGACACTGAAACGGAATTGAAGCGTATCGCCTTCATGCTGGGTTTTGCCGATACCAAGGCTTTTTCGGAAAAGCTGGAAGAGGTGCTGCGACTGGTGGAGCGGCGTTATTCGGCGCTGTTCGAGCAGGAGGTGAAACTGTCGGGCGAGGCCGGCAATCTGGTCTTCACCGGCCAGAAGGACGATCCTGATACATTAAAGACGCTCTCTACGCTGGGCTTCATGCGGCCGGAGGATATTTCCCGCGTCATCCGCACCTGGCACAATGGCCGCTACCGGGCGACGCAATCGGTGGAGGCGCGCGAACGGCTGACGGAGCTGACGCCGGATTTGCTGCGCGCCTTCGGTGAAAGCAAGCGGGCGGACGAGGCGCTGCTGCGCTTCGACAATTTCCTCTCCGGCCTGCCGGCCGGCATCCAGCTGTTTTCACTGCTCGGCAACAACCCGGCGCTTCTGTCGCTCCTGGTAACGATCATGTCTTCGGCCCCGCGTCTGGCTGAAATCATCGCCGCCCGCCCGCATGTTTTTGACGGTATGCTGGATCCGGCGCTGATGAGCGACGTGCCGACGCGCGAATATCTCGCCCACCGCATGGGCAATTTCCTCTCCAACGCCCGCCATTACGAGGATATTCTCGACCGGCTGCGCATCTTCGCCGCCGAACAGCGGTTCCTGATCGGCGTTCGGCTTTTGACCGGCGCGATCCGTGGTGAGGTCGCCGCCCGCGCTTTCACCCATCTCGCCGATCTGGTGATAGAGGCAGCGCTGAATGCCGTTCTGGCGGAAATGGAAGCGGCGCATGGGCCTTATCCCGGCGGGCGTGTCGCCGTCATGGGCATGGGCAAACTCGGCTCCTTCGAACTCACCGCCGGTTCGGATGTCGATCTCATCCTGCTTTATGATTATGACGACACCGCTCATGAATCCACCGGCGCAAAACCGCTCGATGTGGTGCGGTATTTCACCCGCGTCACCCAGAGGCTGATCGCGGCGCTTTCCGCGCCAACGGCGGAAGGCGTGCTTTACGAGGTGGATATGCGGCTGCGTCCCTCCGGCAACAAGGGGCCGGTGGCGACGCGCATTTCCGCTTTCGAGAAATATCAGCGCGAGGAAGCCTGGACCTGGGAGCATATGGCGCTTTCCCGCGCCCGGCTGATCTGCGGCGAAGCCTCGCTGATGGAAGATGCGCGCCGTATCATCGCCTCCATCCTTTCGCAGAAGCGCGACGTGGCCAAGGTTTCCGCCGATGTGCTGGAGATGCGAAACCTCATCGAGCAGGAGAAGCCACCGGAGAACATCTGGGACTTCAAGCTTATCAATGGCGGGCTGGTTGATCTGGAATTCATCACCCAATATCTGGCGCTGGTCGGCCCCGTAAAGGGCCTTGCCCCGCATGAACCGGGCCGCAACACGGCCGAGGCGCTGCAGGTGCTGGCCGCGCCCGTCATGGAGCCGCAGGCATTCGATGACTGCATGGCGGCAATCGGGCTTTATACCGAAATCTCGCAGATCGTGCGGTTATGCATCGACGGCGCCTTCAATCCGAAGGAAGCGCCGGCCGGTTTGATCGATCTTGTGTGCCGGGCGGGGGATTGCCCGGATATTGCAACGCTTGAGGGCGAGGTGAAGCGGCTGGCGAAAGCGGTGCGGAAGGTTTTTGTGGGGACGGTGAAGAATGGGGGTTAGGGTTGGCGGGTGTGGCTTTACCCCCCTCTGCCCTGCCGGGCGTCTCCCCCTCAAGGAGGGAGATCGGCTGGGAGACAGCGCTCGCTCATTCGCAACGTCAGAGATGGGTTGAAGAGTGCCGCATATCGATCTCCCCCCTTGAGGGGGAGACGCCCGGCAGGGCAGAGGGGGTAAGCCCGGACTGCCAATACTCAATGCACCGTCCCGCAATGCCCCGCCGTATGCGGAATAATGATCGTCACCACCGTGCCGCGGCCCTCACAGGACCGTATCTTCATCGTCCCCCCATGCAGCTTCACGAGCGAGCGGGAGATGGCGAGCCCGAGGCCTGAGCCGCCCTGGCTCTTGGCATATTGGCTCTGCACCTGTTCAAAGGGCTGACCGATCTTTTCCAAGGCCTGGGTGGGAATGCCAATGCCGGTATCGGCGATGGTGAGGATCATGGCGGCCTCATGCACATGGGTGCGCAGCGCGATGCGGCCGCCATCGCCGGTGAATTTTACGGCGTTTGACAGCAGGTTGAGCATGATCTGCTTCATGGCGCGGCGGTCGCCCTGCATCGTCAGCCCGGCGCAGACCTTCTGTTGCACGGTGATGTTCTTCTGTTCGGCCTGAATGGCGGTCAGACGCAGCGTTTCCTCGATCAGCGGTGCGAGATCGATGGTCTCGCGGTTGATGCGCATATGGCCTGCCTCGATCTTCGACATGTCGAGAATATCGTTGATGACGTTGAGCAGGTGCTTGCCGCTATCATGGATGTCGCGGGCATATTCGGAATATTTCGGCGAACCGACCGGCCCGAACATCTCGTTTTGCAGGATTTCGGAAAAGCCCAGAATGGCGTTGAGCGGCGTGCGCAGCTCATGGCTCATATTGGCGAGGAATTCGGATTTCGCCCGGTTGGCAGCCTGGGCACGCTCTTTTTCGGCGAGGTAATTGGCATTGGCGTCGGAAAGTTCCGTCTTCTGCCGCTCCAGCTTGTGCTGTGAGGCGGAGAGATCGCCGATGGTCGCCATCAGCCGGCGCTCGGAATCGCGCAGCCGTTCCTGATGGCGCTTGAGCAGCGTGATATCGGTGCCGACGGAGACGAGGCCGCCATCATGGGTGCGGCGCTCGTTGATCTGCAGCCAGCGCTCGTCGGCCAGCTGCACTTCCGTGGTGCGCGACAGACCGGACTGGTCGGCATCGGCAACACGACGCTCCACCACGGGGCGGGCTGCGGCCGCATGCACGGTGCTTTTTTCGGTGCCGGCCACCAGCACGCTGTCAGGCAGGCCATAGGCTTTCTGGTAGTGGGTGTTGCACATCACCAGACGGTCATTCTTGTCCCACAGGACGAAGGCCTCGGAGGTCGATTCGATGGCGTCGGCAAGGCGCTGGTCGGCCTCGGCGTAACGCTGGGCGAGACGGTGCTGTTCGGTGACGTCCATGGCGATGCCGATGACGCGCGGGCCGTTATTGGTGCGAATGACCTGGGCGCGGGCGCGCAGCCAGACATAATGGCCCTTGGCGTGGCGCATGCGGAAAATCTGGTCGATCTGGCGCAGATTGCCGCAACCGACGGCGCGGGCCAATTCATAGAGGTTGCCGTCTTCGGAATGCATCATCCGGGCCGCGTCGGAGAAGGAAAGCGGTGCGGCCTTTGGCGGAAGCCCAAGAATTTCATAAAGCGAACCGGACCAGAACATGCGGCGCGAGGAAAGATCGAAATCCCACAATCCGCAGCGGCCGCGCGACAGCGCCGTTTCCACCCGCAGATTGGATTCAGCGAAGATGTCGTCGGCATCGCGGGCGCGCTTCACCTGCATGTAATAGGCGTAGAGCACGACAAGCAGGATCGAGGAAATGCCGGCAAACAGCGTGACGTTCATGGCGATTTCGCTGCGCCAGAAGGAGCGTATCGGTTGCAGCGAACGCGCCGCGATGACCATCGCGCCGTCGTCGCCGAAGGGGATCATCGTCGCATAATGCTGCTGGCCGTCTATATTGGTCTCGATAGTGCCGGGTGCGCCGGGAAAACGCTGCACGATGGCGATTTCGGGAAGCAAAGCGGGAAGCGACGTACCGATATAGAGCATCGCCTCCTTGCCGGCGCCTGCAAAAATCCGGCCATTGCTGCCAGAGAGCAGCACGATGGTGCCATCGGCAAGGCTGCCCGATGGCAGTGCCGAAACGAGGCTTGCTTCCGCGCGGGCACGGTCCTGCGCGGGAAAGACGGTGCCGTTGTTGATAAGTGCTGCCTTGGCGGTCAGCGCCGTAAGCGCCGTGGAATGGCGGGCGGCCTCTTCCATGCGGCTATATTCCGCGACGATGCCGAGCATGCGCGAGGCCGCAACGACGACCAGAAAGGCGAGGATGAGAATGGGGATGAGCCGCTTCAGCAGGGTTTCGACCTGCGGCGCCGGGCGGTCGGAGCCATTCATCAAACCCATCAGGTCGCTGGAGAGCTTCTCGCCCCAGGCCGCAAGATCAGAAAATTTGGCATACGGCCGCTCATCGCCCGCAGTCGCCCGCCGCACGTTCGTCATTGTCCCGCCTTTGTGATGTCCCCATGATTCGAAGCGCCGCCGCTCGAATATGGCTAGTGAATCAAATGCGATTCGCCCTGTCCAGAGGCAAAAGTTAAAAGAATTTTAACCCCTTGAACCGACTCCGTATTTTTTCGGGACGGTTTGTTTCCGCTCTGCCAAACCCGGGAATAATGAGCGAAATCAGTGAGCCGGCAGTGTAATGCCGGTTGTCGGTGAGCGCGGGTGGAAGCGTGTTTCAGACGCCGTCGAAGGCGTCGAGAGCAGGGTGGAGCGCGTTGACGACGCCGTTTCCGGCAGCAGGCAGACCAGCTAGCACCGCGCTGATGATATCCTCACGGCTTGCGCCACGCGCCTTCGCTTCCATGACATGAAAGGCGATGCCGCTTTCAAGGCGCAGGGCGGCCAGAATGCCGATATAGATCAGGCTCTGGGTCTTCACATCAAGCGTGGATGCCACACCAAGTTTCTGCACGGCCTGAAGCCATGCCGCACTGTGGGCGGGAGCATCAGTCATGAAGCGCTGAAACGAAGCGCTGGCCTTGGACATGTCGGTCATCTGCAATTCCTTCCTGCTGCCGGGCCGGTTTGGCCCCTTGTGACCATCATGTTGCGCAATGCGATACGCCGCCTTGATGGATATCAAGACGGCGTTTTGGCATGTTTGGAATATTGGCGGAGCGGAAGCGCGGGTTCAGCCCTTCAGGATACGCCCGACAATGTCGCTCACATCCGTGGACAGGCCCTTGGCGTCGGCAATCGTCGACAGTGCCGCCCGGGCATGTTCGGCGCGGCTTGCCTCCAGAGACCGCCAAGAACGCATGGAGGTGAGAATGCGCGCGGCAAGCTGCGGGTTGCGCTTGTCGATGGCGATGATCTGCTCCGCCAGGAACCGATAGGCTGCGCCGTCTGCGCGGTGGAAGCCGGTGGGATTGGCGAAGGCGAGCGTGCCGACCAGCGAACGCACTCGGTTCGGATTGGTGGCGATGAAATGTTTCGATTTCATCAGTGCCTTGATGCGATCAAGCGCGCCGTCGCCGGGAATGGCGGCCTGCAGCGAAAACCACTTGTCGAGAACAAGCGCATTGTCGGCAAAGCGCGTTTCGAAGGCGGCCAGCGCTTCTTTCGTCTCGGCGCTGTCAGGGAAACGTTGCGTCAGCACGCTGAGTGCATGGGCAAGATCGGTCATATTGGTGGCGTCGGCATAGGCTTTCGCGGCGCGTTCCGGGGTTCCCTCGGCAAAAGCGAGAAAGGTCAACGCGCCATTGCGGAGCGAGCGGCGTCCGGCGCTGTCGGCATCCGGGCTGTAGGCTTCGCTGCCGCCCGTACCGTCGGCAAGCTGTCGCAGCGTTTCAAGCCCGGCCGTTGCTATCGCCTTTATGGTGGCGTTGCGCGCCTTGTGAATGGCGTCCGGATCGGTATTGCCACCCAGTTCACGGGCAATATCCGTTTCGCTGGGCAGCGCCAGCGCCTGTGCGCGGAAAGCAGGCTCGAGCGAAGAATCGCCGACGATTTCAATAAGCGTTGCGATGAGTTCGGCGTCCGTGCGCACCTCGCCGCCATTCTGCACGGCTTTGGTGGCGGCAATCAGTGCCGGCAGGGCAAGATCGGTCAGCGCCTGAAAACGGGCAAACATATCCGTCTCGTGCCGGGCGATCTGCACCAGATCGGCGGCATTCTGCTCGAAATGCAGATTGACCGGCGCCGAGAAGCTGCGATTGATCGACAGCACCGGCCGCGACGAAATGCCGGAGAAGGAGAAGGTCTGGTTGCGCTCGGTCAGGTGCAGCACGCCATCGCGGTATTCGCCGCCGACGACTGCCTGTGGCTCCGCGATCTGACCATTGTCGAGGATCAGCGCCAGCGACAGCGGAATGTGCCGTGGCTGTTTTACCGGCTGGCCGGGTGTCGGCGCCACGGTCTGTTCCAGCGTCAAACTGAAAGTGGCCTTGCCGGCATCATAAGCGGAGGAGACGGAGACCAGCGGCGTGCCCGCCTCGGTATACCACAGCGAAAACTGCGAAAGATCGCGGCCGCTGGCATCGGCAAAGCTCTTGACGAAATCCTCAACCGTCGCCGCTTCGCCGTCATGGCGTTCGAAATAAAGGTCCATGCCCTTCTTGAAATCATCAGCACCGAGGATCGTGGCGATCATGCGGGTGACTTCGGCGCCCTTTTCATAAACGGTCGTCGTGTAGAAATTGTTGATTTCACGATAGGTATCGGGGCGCGGCGGATGTGCCAGCGGACCGGAATCCTCCGGAAACTGCTCCGATTTCAGATGGCGTACATCGGCAATGCGCTTGACCGGGCGCGAGCGCATGTCGGCGGAAAATTCCTGATCGCGATAGACCGTCAGGCCCTCCTTCAGGCACAGCTGGAACCAGTCGCGGCAGGTGATGCGGTTGCCGGTCCAGTTGTGGAAATATTCATGCGCGATGATGCGCTCGATATTGGCGTAATCAGCGTCAGATGCGGTTTCCGGGTCGGCCAGCACGAATTTGTCGTTGAAGACGTTGAGACCCTTGTTCTCCATCGCCCCCATGTTGAAATCGGATACGGCGACGATCATGAAGATATCGAGGTCGTATTCGCGGCCGAAACGCTCTTCGTCCCATTTCATTGAACGCTTCAGCGCGTCCATGGCGTAGGCCGCACGCGGTTCCTTGCCGTGCTCGACATAGATTTTCAGCGCCACTTCACGACCGGAGACGGTGGTAAACGTGTCTTCCACCACGCCGAGATCACCGGCGACGAGCGCGAAGAGATAGCTGGGTTTCGGGTGCGGATCGAACCAGGCGGCAAAGTGCCGGCCTTCATCGTAATTGCCGCCGCCGAGGAAATTGCCGTTCGACAGGAGCAGCGGATTGCCTTCCTTTGCGGCGATGATCGTCACCGTATAGGGCGCCAGAACATCGGGACGGTCGGGGAAATAGGTGATGCGGCGGAAACCTTCCGCCTCGCATTGGGTGCAATAAACGCCATTGGTGCGATAAAGCCCCATCAGCTGCGTATTGACCTGCGGATTGATGTAATTGGTGACGCAGATCTCGAAGGGCGTTTCCGCCGGCAGATCACGGATGGTCAGGCTGTCGGGCGTAGCGTCATATTGGCTGGCGGGGATCTCGACCTGATCGAGCAGCAGGCCCGAAAGCGTCAGCTCGTCACCATCGAGAACCAGCGGTGCCTGTGGATCGACGCCTTCGCGTCGGTGAAAGATCAGACGGGCTTCGACCTTGGTATTCTTGGGGTCGAGTTCGAAGGTGAGATCCACCCGCTCCAGAACGAAATCGGTGGGGCGGTAATCTGCCAGGTGAACGATCTGGCCCGTGTCTGTTCGCATGACTGTTCCTGAATAACTTAGCGTGGTCTTCCCGCCATCATGTCGTCATAAGGCCGGGATGTAAAATAGGTGGAGTATTCGTCACGTTCATGTGCGCATCGGAGGACATTCTGTCCCGCCATAAAGGCTTTACCGGCCATGCAGACGATCCTCCCCCCGCTGCCGGACCCATGGACCATCGCAGCAAATGTTGAACGATTGCTGAAATTATATTTTATTTTCTTCAAATTTTAGCGCATGTCGCTTTTGGTCTGATTCCCGCCACTGTCATTCCGGCTCACCAACGCTGAAGTACTTCGCCAAGTTGTCTGTGTCCGTCATGCCGGACTTGATCCGGCATCCAGCCAGCCCAAGTCCTTGGGCCGAAATGACTCTTTCGCCGCGCAGACGCGCGTCGGCTGGATTCCGGCTCAAGGCCGGAATGACGGAAGAGGTGTATTTTGCGCTCCGGGTTGCTGTCTCGGTTTAAACCGGACAGCCGTGGCTCAGGGCCGGCATGCGGAAGCGAAAGCCCTCAGCAATCCAGAACGAGATCAACCGAATTCATGGGTGAATAACATTTTTTGATGTAAAGGGCTGGAGGAATGTTCTAGCCTTGCGCAAATCCAATTCCCCTGCGTCGTCCTCCCCGCATGAAAAATCCCCAGATGGCGTGTTTGCGCAGCCGATATGAGTAACTGCCAATGAACGCCGAACCGACCAATCCCTTCCGCGGGATCAGCATGAAGCTGGTTTCGGTTGGCTTTTTTCTTGTCATGCAGACCTGTATCAAGGCCGCCGGTCCGGATGTGCCGGCCGGTCAGATCACCTTCTTCCGCTCCGCTTTCGCCATCATCCCGATTGTCGTTTATCTCGCCTGGCTGCATGCGCTGACAAGCGCGCTGCACACCAATAATCTTCTTGGCCATTTCAAGCGCGGTTTTCTCGGCATCCTGTCCATGGCATGCGGTTTTTACGGGCTGACCATGCTGCCGCTGCCGGAATTCATCGCCATCGGTTATGCGTCGCCGCTTCTGGCCGTCGTTTTCGCCGCCTTCATCCTGCATGAGAAGGTGCGCGTTTATCGCTGGAGCGCGGTGTTTGTCGGCATGATGGGCGTGCTGGTGATTTTATGGCCCAAGATGACGCTTTTGCGGGAAGGCGGCTTTGCCGCCGGTGAAGGGCTGGGGGCGATTGCCGTGCTGTTCGGCGCGGCGCTGGGCGGCCTGGCGATGATCCAGGTGCGGCAATTGGTCGATACCGAAAAAACGCCGACCATCGTGCTCTATTTTTCGCTCACCGCCACCCTGCTGTCGCTGGTCAGCGTGCCCTTCGGCTGGAGCGCGCTGAGCATGACGCAGGCCATGCTGTTGATCACCAGCGGCATCTGCGGCGGCGTTGCGCAGATCTTCCTGACGGAGAGCTACCGCCATGCCGAAGTCTCGGTCATCGCACCCTTCGAATACAGCTCCATCGTCTTCGGGATCGCGGTTTCCTACGTCCTGTTCGGAGATATCCCCACGCTCACCATGCTGATCGGCACGGCGATCGTTATCCTCGCCGGCATCTTCATCATTTTCCGCGAGCATCAATTGGGGCTGGCGAGACGGGCGGCGCGCAAGGCTTCGACGCCGCAGGGGTGAGGGGTGTTTTCCTCCCGCCATATACTTGGTTGTAATGTATTCAAGTTGATGACGAAGGATACCTATTTTTCCGGCGTCATCCTTGGGCTTGTCCCAAGGATCTAAACACGTCACGAAAATCGATCCGTCGCAGATCCTCGGGACAGGCCCGAGGATGACGTCAGAGTAGTTGGCGAGGTTCATAACCTCGCCGTCTCTCTCAGCAAAACACGCAAAAGCAAAAGGCGCCTTCCCGAAGAAAGACGCCAGCGCGCAATCATATATGTGGACCAGCTTTATACTGGCCTGAATGCTCTCAGCGCTCGCGGAAATCCGCAAAGACAGCCGAAGGACGCGTCACGCGGACCTGCTGCATGGCAGCGCGTGCGGTCATCTGTTCGTTAGCGGCAGCGCCGAAACGATGGTAGCCCTGACTGGAGCGTGGGCCGAGGCCCGCCAGACGGAGCGTTTCAAAGCCGGAATGTACCGGACGGAAGCGAGTGGTCATTGCCTTGGTTCCTTAAACCGAATTCCTCCCAAGACACTGTGGTATATCGCAGCGCAGCATGGATTCGGCAAGCTGGCCAAATGCGTCGCTGTTATGCGAATTGCGCATGGCTTTTTTCACAATTCGTTTACACTGAGCAATAATAAGGCAATCAGCCCTGAGTAACCTTGGCCTGAAACGCCAATAAATCCTGCCATGCCAATGACTTGGAGGCCGGAGCGTTCAAAAGTTCCTGCGGATGCAGGCTGGCCAGCGCCGGCAAAACAAGATGTCCGGCTGCGACATCACGCCACTGTCCGCGCAGCGTATGGATCGTTCCCGTGCCGCCGAAGAAGAAACGTGCGGTGAAGTTGCCAAGAAGCAACAGGTGTTTCGGCTCCGCCAGCGCGATCTGACGCTCGATGAAGGGGCGGCAGATATCCATTTCCGCCTGGGTCGGCGGGCGGTTGCCGGGTGGCCGCCAGGGCACGACATTGCCGAGCATGATGGTGCCGCGTTCAAGGCCGATTGCCGAAAGCATACGGTCAAGCAAAAGCCCGGTCTTGCCGGCAAAGGGCAGGCCTTCGCGGTCGTCATCGGCATCCGGCATGGGGCCGATGACCATGATGGCGGATGAGGGATCGCCTTCGGTGAAGATCGTGCTGCGCGCGCTGTTCTTGAGATTACAGCCGCTGAACCCTTCAAGCGCGGTTTTCAGCTCGGCGAGCGACCTTGCGCTTTCGGCCGCAAAACGCGCTGCCGCCACGGCCTGTTCGTCCGGCATGGCAACATTCTGCTGAACCGCGGGGGCTGCTGGCGTGGCACGCGCCGGCGTCTGGCGTTTCGGCTGTTGCTGCGGGGGCTGTTGATGGGGGGCGTCGCCGGCGCGTTCCATCGGCTGCTGGCCGGACTGGCGCGCGGCTGCGCCGGTCTCCTGTCCCTGCATCGGCCGGGCAGGACGGGCGGCGGCAAATTCGGCGAAACGGTCGAGCGGCTGGTCTTCCAGCAGCCTGTCGACACCCGCATCCGCATGGAAATGCAGGAGGGCGGCAAGTTCGGCCGGGGAAAGGTCGTGGGCGGCGATCATGGTAGGAAATTATCCCATGTTCCCCGCCCGGGGAACCCGTAAATCACGCTGTCCAGCGCTGAATGTCACCGCTTTCGCCGATCATGGCCAGACCATGGGCAATCGATAGCAGTTCGCCGCCGCTTTCGATCCGGTCGGCATCGAAACGGCGGGTGAAAAGCTCCCGCACCGCCGGCACGAAGGAGGTGCCGCCGGTCAGGAACACCTTGTCGATGGCATCAGGCGCCACTTGCGTTTTTTCCAGCACCTCGTCCAGTGCGCCTTCGATCTTGGCGAGGTCGTCGGCGATCCAGCCGTTGAAGTCGCTGCGTTTCACCATCTTGCGCCCGGCCTTGCCGAGCGGCGTGAAGTTGAATTCCGCTTCTTCCGCCGAAGAAAGCGCCATCTTGGTGGCGGAGATCGCCTGATAGAGCGGGTAACCCTCATCATGGTCGACGAGATCGATGAAGAGTTCGAGCTTTTCCGGTTCCAGCGCCGAACGCACCAGCGATTTGAGCGCGGTGAATTCCTTCGAGGTCTTGAAGATCGACAGCTGGTTCCAGCGGCCGAAATTCACGTAATAACCCGAGGGCACATCCAGCACCTTGTCGAAGCTCTTGAACTTGCTGCCTTTGCCGATCTCAGGCGAGACCAGATTGTCGATCATCCGGAAGTCGAAATGGTCACCCGCCACGCCGACGCCGGAATGGCCGATGGGGGTGGCGGAAAGCTTGCCGGCATGGGTCTCGAAACGGATCAGTGAATAGTCGGTGGTGCCGCCGCCGAAATCCGCCACCAGCACGTTGGCGTCCTTTTTCAGGCTCTGGGCGAAATAATAAGCCGCTGCCACCGGCTCATAGACATAGTGGATTTCCGGAAAACCGGCGCGCGTCAGCGCCTCGTTGTAACGGGCAAGCGCCAGCGCCTCGTCCGGATTGCTGCCGGCGAAACGCACCGGCCGGCCGGCGATGACGGTTGAGACGTCGCCCGGCCATTCATCACCCGCATAGGTTTTCAGTTTGCGCAGGAACACCTCCATCAGATCCTCGAAGCTCTGGCGCTTGGCGAAGATCAGCGTGCCCTGAAACAGCGGCGACGCCGCAAAGGTCTTGATCGACTGCAGGAATCGGCAATCGCCCGCATTGTCGATGAATTGCCGGATGGCGGCATGGCCCGCTTCCACATGTAGCGCCGCGGCACCGAGGCCGGCGTCCTTCATGAAGGAGAGCGCCGTGCGCATGCTGTCATCCGTGCCGGCGTTGCTGGTAAAACGCATGGAACGGCTGTCGCCATCGCCGTTGGAAAGAGCCATGACCGTGTTGGTCGTGCCGAAATCGAGGCCAAGTGCCCGCTTTTGCGTCATCGCCATATCCTTGTCGCCGAAAGAAATATTCGCCCGGCCCTTGGGTGGCCCGGCGTGAAAATAAGGGATGCCTTTGGCGTCCCGATGTCAGAGGAGGGCGGTTGATTGCATAAGCTCGACGGAATGGCAAGCGTTGCTCCCACGTTTATTGTGACATTTGTATGAAGCAACCGTCGCATTCGGGGCTGGACTTTCCTGCCCTTATTAAATATTTTTTTGCATGCAGAGAGTATAAGATAGAAATATAGTGCTGAAGTGTAGATTTATTTTTTATCTGTTGCGTTTTTAAACGGAAGCCTCGATGTCCCGAAAGCTGGCCCTTTCCGCCCGTCAAGAAGCACCGTCAGAGCGGCCGCCCCTTGTTCGCGGTGATGCGGAAAGCTTCAATCGCCATCTCATGGAACTTATGGAAGCGTCGCAGCAGGGCTATGCCCTTTTCGACGGTGGTGACGAGCTGCGTTTTGCCAACACCGTGTTCCGCGAGGCGCTGGGCATGGGGCAGGATGACTTCCCGAGTTGGGTGGAGTTGATGCGCAGCGGTTACAGCAGTTCCACCGGCACCGCCATCGAAACCTCCGATTTTGAACTGTGGCTGCGCTCCACCAGGACGAGGCGCGGCAAGCTGCCCTTTCGCACCATCGAGACCAGCCTGAATGACGGGCGCTGGATGCTGACGACTGAAACGACGTTGCCGGGCGGCTGGATGTTGTGTGTCGTCACCGATGTTTCCGAACTCGGCATCGAGTTGCGCGATCTGCGGCAGCAGCGCGACAGGGCGCTGAAGTCGGCGCTGAGCGACGAACTAACCGGTCTCGGCAACCGCCGCTACGCCATGGATAGCCTTAATCACATGCTCGGTCCCAGCAAGGCGCAGGCGCTTGCCGTCATCATCATGGATATCGATCACTTCAAGTCGGTGAATGATCGTTTCGGACATGCCTGTGGCGATCTGGTTCTCAAGGATTTCGCCGCGCGGCTTTCCGCGAGCGTCGGGCGCGACGATCTCGTCGGCCGGATCGGCGGAGAAGAGTTCCTGCTCGTCCTCAGCGGTTCGCGGATGCATATCGCCGAGGCCGTCATGCAGCGGCTGCTGTCGACGCTGGCTGATGCGTCACCGCTCGGGGATATGCCGGATTTCCGTTATAGCTGTTCGGCCGGCATCGCCTTTGCCAATCCCGGCGAGAGCGCCAGCGATGTTCTGCGCCGCGCCGACACGGCCCTTTATGAAGCCAAGAATACCGGCCGAAACTGCTTCGTGATCTACGAAGCGGTCTCCTGACGGTTTGTGCGTGGCGGCTGTCAGTTCGACTTCGCCGCGCCGCCATCCACCCGCAGCATCGTGCCGGTGATATAGCTTGCCGGCACCGAGCAGAGGAAAGCGCCGGCGGCGGCAAATTCTTCCACCGTGCCGAGGCGACCGGCCGGAATGCTCTTGACGGAAGCTTCGCGGATTTCCTCGACGCTTTTGCCCAGGCGCTTGGCGTTGGCGCCATCCAGCTCGTCGATGCGGTCGGTGTGGATGCGGCCGGGCAGAAGCAGGTTGGAGGTGATGCCGAAACCGGCCACTTCACTGGACAGCGTCTTGCTCCAGCCCACCAGCGCGCCGCGCAGGGTGTTGGAGAGCGCCAGATTGGCAATGGGTTCGAACACGCCTGATGAGGCGACGGTCAGGATGCGGCCAAAACCCTGTTCCTTCATCTGCGGCAATAGCGCGTTGGTAAGCGCGATGACGCGCAGCACCATCGACTGGAAGAAGGTGTCGAGCTTCTCGGTCGTCATCTCCTGTGCAAGGCCAGGTGTCGGTCCCCCGGTATTGTTGACGAGAATATCGATGCCGCCGAGCTTGTCCTTGACGGCCTCGACCATGGCGTCGACGAAATTGTCATCGGCCAGATCACCCCACACCCAGTCGGCCTTGCCTTTGCCGAGCGCGTTGATGGCCTTGCAATTCGCGTCCAGTTTTTCGCCGCTTCTGCCGACGAGAAGAACGTTTGCGCCTTCCTTGGCGAGCGCCGTGGCAATGCCCAGCCCAAGGCCGCGAGAAGAGGCGAGAACGAGGGCGCGTTTGCCGGAAATGCCGAAATCCATGGGGTTTGTCCTGTCTTGTGAGTAGTGTCTGTGCTGTTTATAGGAAGGTGGCGTCCGCTTTTGAAGGTCAAATACACGTCATGACAGAACAATCTCTGCTTAAATTCTCCATCGCCGTCACGGTCCTTTTGGCACTGTTCGGCGTCAGCGCGGGTTTGTTCTCCGGCTCCTTCGCCGTGGTTTTTGATGGCGTTTATGCGCTTACCGATGCTTTCATGACGGTGCTGGCGTTGCTCGTGGCGCGACTTATCGCGGCCTCCGCGGCACCAAGGCCGGGTGGCCGGCTGGTGGAGCGTTTCACCATGGGTTTCTGGCATCTGGAGCCGATGGTGCTCGGCCTTAATGGCACGCTTCTGATGGGCGCGGCGATCTATGCGCTGATCAATGCCATCGACAGCCTGATGGATGGCGGGCGCTCGATCGAGTTCGATTATGCCATCATCGTCACCTTCTTCAGCTTCGCCGTCTCTCTCGCCATGGCATGGTTCGTCAAAAGGCAGAACCGCAGGCTGAAATCCGCCTTCGTGGCGCTGGACGCCAAAAGCTGGCTGATGAGCGCGCTTTTGAGCATGGCGCTGTTCGTCGCCTTTGCCATCGGTTACGGGCTGACCGGAACATCGCAGGCATGGCTCTCTCCCTATATCGATCCGGCCGTGCTGGCGCTGGTCTGCCTCGTCATCATTCCCATGCCGCTCGGCAATGTGAAACAGGCGCTCGCCGATATCCTTCTGGTCACGCCGCTGGAATTCAAGCAGCATGTGGATCGGGTGGCGACGGAGACTGTCGAAAAATTCGGCTTCGCCTCGCATTATTCCTATGTCGCCCGCGTCGGCCGTGGCCGACAGATCGAGCTTTTCTTCATTGTGCCGAAGAACTGGCCGGCCCGACGGCTTGAGGAATGGGATGCGATCCGCGACGAGATCGGCGATGCGCTTGGCGGTGAGGGGGCGGATCGTTGGTTGACGATTGTTTTCACGACGGATGAGGAATGGGCGATCTGAGCGAGACGCCTGAGACTGTCACGCGATGTTTGCAAATAAGGAAATCGACGCCCGAAAATCGGCGGTCGCAACGCGCGGCCGGTGTTAGCAGTTTTCCGGATTGTTGCGGCGGCTTCGGGCGCCCGTAACGACTGATTGGATGAGCGAAAGCTCAGCAATATCGATCAAAGGAGAGACCGCGATGAACAGTCAAATCGAACGTGCGGAAATATTCCGGAGCTTGCACATTCCGGGCGATCCCATCGTCCTCTATAACATCTGGGATGCGGGAAGTGCGGTGGCCGTTGCGCGTGGCGGGGCGAAGGCTATTGCGACCGGAAGCTGGTCTGTCGCTGCGGCACAGGGTTATTCGGATGGCGAGGAAATGCCGCTGGATGACGCATTGTCGGTCGTCGCGCGCATAACGAAATGTGTGGATCTGCCTCTCACCGTGGATTTTGAAGGCGGTTACGCAGATGATCCCGCCGCTGTCAGGCAAAATGTAGGCCGCCTGTTTGCCCTCGGCGTCATCGGATTGAACTTCGAGGATCAGGTGGTGCACGGCAAGGGTCTGCATGACATCGGCCACCAGTCGGATCGGCTTCGGGCGGTCCGCAGCGCGGCAATCGATGCCGGTATTCCGGTTTTCATCAATGCGCGAACGGATGTTTTTCTCAAGGCAGCGGAAGGGGTGGATCATGCGTCCCTGCTGGACGAAGTATTCGCCCGCGAGGCCGCCTATGCCGCAGCAGGCGCGGATGGCTTCTTCGTGCCGGGGCTGAAGGATAAAAAGCTGATCGAAAAAATATGCCGGCAGACGACGCTGCCGATCAACGTCATGACATCGGGGGACATGGAAGAGGTTCGCGCATTGGCGAAGCTCGGGGTGGGGCGCATCAGCTTCGGACCCGCTCCCTACGCAAGGGTCAGTCGCGACCTGGAAAGCAGCGCGCGTATTTTTGCCTGAAAAGAGGCGCGTGCTTGACTCAACAATCCGGCTGTCAATCGGTATCGAACATCCCGACGATCTTATCGCCGACCTTGCCCTTTCGCTGGACAGGTCCTGACGACTTCGGAGATGGACAGTCCGGCAAGGTGAAAATGGCCACGGGAACAACCATCCTGTGGCCGGCCGGACCACATTTGCGCGATCCCGGCAGGGCGTAACTCGCCCTGAGCCGGCTTGCATCTGTCCACTCGAAACCTACATAGGCGGGGTTATCGGCAATAGGTATTCATGGACAAGTCAAGTTTTTCGTCGCTACAGACGGCACGTCTGATCCTCCGCACGTTCCGGGATGAGGATTTCCCGTCTTATGCCGACTATCACAATCGCAGCGACGTCTACAGATTTCTATACGCCTCACCGCCCGGGAAGACGGCGCTCGCGGCCCAGTTCGCCGAGATAGTGGCGGGTTCGTTCACAGAGGATGGCGATACGCTGCGGCTTGCGGTGATCCGGCGCGATGATGACGCGCTGATTGGCGAGGTACTTCTGAAAATCGCCAGCCGGAAAGCGCTGCAGGCTGAAGTCGGTTATATCTTTAATCCGTCCTTCTCTGGAAAGGGTTACGCCACCGAGGCCGTGCGGGCGATGATTGGGCTGGGTTTCGACGTATTTGGATTTCACCGGATTTTTGCCCGGCTGGACACCCTGAACCGCGGCTCGATCGGGATCGTCGAACGTCTCAAAATGCGCCGGGAAGCACATCTCATTCAGAATGACCGCTTCAATGGCACGTGGGGTGACGAGTTCATCTATGCCGTTTTGAATGACGAGTGGAAAACCCTGTCGCAGGCCTCGCCAGAATAACGCCCCGGAGCGAGGGTTGGTATCAGCTATCGGGCCCTAACGGTCAAACGCCGAGGGCAGAAGTTTCCCGGACCGCAGAAGATACTGAAGCGTGTAGGTAACCGACAGGGCATCATCCAGCGCATCATGTCCTTTGAGAACTGGGTGATCGACACCATAATAGTCCGCAAGTCTGTTGCTCGGTGTTCGGGCAAGGTCCTCCACGGGCATTCCGGCGGCAAGCAGCAGCTTGACGGCGTTATCGAACCGGGATGCGGGAATTGGCGGGCTTATACCGGCAATATAGCAACTGATCGCCATCATATTCAGCTCGTCTTTCCCCCAGGACCACAATTTCGCTCCTTGTGAGAACGTCTCCACATCCGCCAGTGCCTTGTGAAGGCTTGTGCCCTTCTCGTCGATCTGTTCTTCGGTAATTCCGGTGAGGTTTGTAAAATATGGATCGAGCGCATATCTGTCGCCATGCCGGTCAACAGGCGTGACATAGGATTTGAAGGTCTCCAGAACAGGGAAATCGGCTTCAAGGCCGATCCTCACCGCGCCGATCTGGGCGATAACGGGATCAGGATCGATTGCCGCACACCAGAACCGGCTTTGCGACCCCTGAATGCAGAGAAATTCACAGTCGAAGACGATAGCTGTTTTCATGTGCCGTGCCCCCCACTCGGATCGCTCGTCTTGCTACGGTAGTCCCGATCACCAGAATGGCAATGGCGGCCGCCAGCGCCTTGCCCGGGAGTAATTGGCGCTGGCCAAACGGCAATGGCTCTTGACGCCTAAACATGTCACCCCTATTCTTCATATTACGTGAACGTAAAAGTAAAAAAATAGTCGTCAGGTTGTCTGACAATTGAGTGGCGTGCGACATGTTTTGCCGCTATAGAAGCTCGACAAAGGCGTCTTGCTTTGCGAAGACAGGGGGAGGCGAACTCCTTGTTGCACACGGGCTTTTTGCCTTACACCGGCAATGCCCTGCCGATGGTGGAAAGCGGATATAATAACAGCCGGACGGGACCGGCGATCTGAGAGGATGAGATGACGGAAGCGATGGAACTGCCCGAACGCGAAGCGATGGAATTCGACGTTGTGATCGTTGGCGCGGGTCCTGCGGGTCTCAGCGCGGCGATCCGGCTGAAGCAGGTGGAGCCGGAGCTTTCGGTTGTCGTTCTGGAAAAGGGTGCCGAAGTCGGCGCGCATATTCTTTCCGGTGCGGTGGTCGATCCGATCGGTATCGACCGTCTTCTGCCCGGCTGGCGCGAAGAGGAGGGGCATCCCTTCAAGGCCGAGGTCAAGGACGACCAGTTCATGTTCTTAGGCCCGGCCGGCTCCATCCGCCTGCCGAATTTCATGATGCCGCCGCTGATGAACAATCACGGCAATTACATCGTCTCGCTCGGGCTGGTCTGTCGCTGGCTGGCGGAAAAGGCGGAAGGGCTCGGCGTCGAGATCTATCCGGGCTTTGCCGCCACCGAAGTGCTTTACAATGACGAAGGCGCGGTCATCGGTGTCGCCACCGGCGACATGGGCGTTGAAAAGAACGGCGAACCCGGCCCCGCCTTTACCCGCGGCATGGAATTGCACGGCAAATATGTGCTTGTTGGAGAGGGTGTGCGTGGTTCGCTCGCCAAGCAGTTGATCGCGAAATATGATCTGTCGAAGGATCGCGAGCCGCAGAAATTCGGCATCGGCATCAAGGAACTGTGGCAGGTCAAGCCGGAACACCACAAACAGGGCCTCGTACAACATTCCTTCGGCTGGCCGCTTGGCTTCAAGACCGGCGGCGGTTCGTTCCTTTATCACCTCGAGGATAATCTCGTCGCCGTCGGCTTCGTGGTGCATCTCAATTACAAGAACCCCTATCTTTATCCTTTTGAGGAATTCCAGCGCTTCAAGACGCATCCGGCCATCCGCGATACATTCGAAGGTGGCAAGCGCATCTCCTATGGCGCGCGCGCCATCACCGAAGGCGGTTACCAGTCGGTGCCGAAGCTCACTTTCCCGGGCGGCGCGCTGATCGGCTGTTCCGCCGGTTTCGTCAACGTGCCGCGCATCAAGGGCAGCCATAATGCGGTGCTGTCGGGCATGCTGGCAGCGGACAAGATCGCCGCGGCGATTGCGGCCGGCCGCGCCCATGACGAGGTGGCGGAGATCGAGGCCGAATGGCGCGACGGCGATATCGGCAAGGACCTGAAGCGGGTCAGGAACGTCAAGCCGCTCTGGTCGAAATTCGGCACGCTTGTTGGCGTCGGCCTTGGCGGTCTCGACATGTGGACGAACCAGCTGTTCGGCTTCTCGGTCTTCGGCACGCTGAAGCATGGCAAGACGGATGCGCAAAGCCTCGAACCGGCTTCGAAGCACAAGCCGATCGCCTATCCGAAACCCGATGGCGTGCTGACCTTCGACCGCCTGTCCTCGGTGTTCCTGTCCTCCACCAACCATGAAGAAGACCAGCCGGTGCATCTTCAGGTGAAGGACATGGAGTTGCAGAAGCGCTCCGAGCACGACGTCTATGCGGGGCCTTCGACACGTTATTGTCCGGCCGGTGTCTACGAATGGGTGGAGAAGGACGGCGAAGAGGTCTACGTCATCAACGCCCAGAACTGCGTGCACTGCAAGACCTGCGACATCAAGGATCCCAACCAGAACATCAACTGGGTGCCGCCGCAGGGCGGCGAGGGGCCGGTTTACGCCAATATGTGATGGTGGCTAAAAGGGGTGAATTCCCCTCCGTCGTTGTATTCGGGCCTATCCCGTTTCCGTCATTCCGACCTTGAGCCGGAATCCAGCCGACGCGCGTCTGCGCGGCGAGAAGGCCTTTTCACTGCGCAGACGCGCCGTGGCTGGATGCCGGCTCAAGGCCGGCATGACGAAGGCGAAAGCGTTCTTTGCCCCCTGCCTATTTGTGGATTGCTCTTCGATTTCTTACATATAGGATGTTGGGGTGTTGCATGGTCGCGTGGCCAGTGGATTGTGGTTCAGCGATGCGGTAACGCCTTGAACGTGCCTATGGTCCTAGGTGTCGTCGCCCGACGACAGGGAGTTAAGAGAATGTCCGGCTTTCAAAGGCTGAATATCGTGCGGAAGACAAGGTTTGGCGCCGCTTTGGCGGCGGGCGTGGTTGTGGCCGTTTCGCTCAGCGGCGGCCCGCTGGTGGCTGCCAGCTGCCGCACGGATGCCATGGCCGGCATAGACTGGCGCGAATGCAACAAGCGACTTCTGATGCTGGGCGGCAGCAATCTCGATTCGGCGATGCTTTACGGCACGGACTTCACCTATACCGACCTGCGCGGCTCTTCGATGAAGGGCGCCAATCTCGAGAAGGCGAAGCTCATCCGCACGGCGCTGGGGGAGGCGAACCTGCAGGGCGCCAATCTGACCAAGGTGGAAGCCTATCGTAGCGACTTTAGCGCTGCCGACGCCACCAACGCGAAATTTATCAACGCAGAAATGCAGCGCACCAAGTTCGAAAAAACCAAGCTCGATGGCACGGATTTCACCAAGGCCGAACTCGGCCGCGCCGATTTCGAGGGTGCGACGCTGAACGGCTCGAAATTCTCCCTGACCAACCTGTCGCGCGCCCGCTTTGGCGGTGCAAAGCTCGCCGGGCCGGTGGATTTCACCAGTGCCTTCCTGCTCCTGACGCGCATCGAGGGGCTCGATCTTTCCACGGCGACGGGGCTGGAGCAAAGGCAGGTCGATATTGCCTGCGGCGATGCCAAAACAAAATTGCCGAGCGGCCTGACCACGCCTGCATCATGGCCGTGCCCGGAAGATCCGGACGAGGATTGACAAGAAAAAGCCACGCGAGATTTTTCGCGCGTGGCATAGGCATAGGGGGGAATTGGCGCGCCCGCACATGCGGACGCGCCGTCGCGTAGGTCAGAAGCCTGAAAGCACGATCTTGCCCTTGGCCTTGTTGCTTTCGATCAGCGCATGCGCCTTGATGAGATTGGCGGCATTGATGGTGCCGAAGACTTCCGTCAGCGTCGTCTTGATCTTGCCGGCATCGACCAGTTTCGCAACATGGTTCAGCAACTTGTGCTGTTCGATCATGTCTGGCGTCTCAAAGACCGCACGGGCGAACATCATTTCCCAATGGATCGATACGCATTTGCGTTTGGAGGCCATGACGTCGAACCCGTCGGCGGGATCGTCGATCAGCGCGAAACGGCCCTGTGGCGCAATGGCCGCTACGCTGTCGGCGGCATGGATGTCGCTATGGGTGGTGGAGAAGACGAAGCCCGGCGCGCCAAGACCAAGCGCCTCCACCTGCGGCGCGATCGGCTTGCTGTGATCGACAACGTGATGCGCACCCAGTTCCGTCGCCCAGGCCATCGTTTCCGGCCGCGAGGCGGTGGCGATGACGGTAAGGTCCGTCAGCGCCCTCAGAAGCTGGATGGCGATGGAGCCGACGCCACCGGCGCCACCGATGACCAGAACGGCGTTGGCCGCGCCCGGAACCGGGTCCTTCACCCGCAGCCGGTCGAACAGTGTCTCGTAAGCGGTGATCGCCGTCAGCGGCAGGGCTGCGGCCTCCTCGAAATTCAGCGATTTCGGCTTTGCACCAACAATGCGTTCATCGACCAGGTGGAATTCGCTGTTGGAACCCGGACGGTTGATAACGCCGGCGTAAAACACCTCGTCGCCGGGCTTGAACAGCGAAACCTTGTCACCAACGGCCTTCACCACGCCCGAAGCGTCGAAGCCGAGCACGCGGGTAGCACCATTTTCCGGCGACTGGTTGCGGCGCACCTTGGTGTCAACGGGGTTGACCGAAACGGCCTTCACCTCCACCAGAATGTCGTGCCCCTTCGCCTCCGGCTGCGGCAGGTCGATATCGACAAGCGCATCCTTGGCGGTGATGGGCTGGCTTGTCCTGTAACCGATGGCGCGCATGAACAGTCTCCTTTGCTTGTTTGCGTGCCTCTTACTTGATACATATGAACACCAATCGCAAGAATGCACATTTTGTGATGATACATACAAAAAGGATACTGTGATGTCGCGACCGCGCGCCAAGCTCACCGGCAATTTTCCCGGCTGCCCGGTGGAATCGGCCTTAAGTTTCCTCGATGGAAAATGGAAGGGTGTGATCCTTTATCACCTCATCAACGAGGGCACGTTGCGCTTCAACGAGCTGCGTCGCCACATCCCAAGCGTCACCCAGCGCATGCTGACCAAGCAGCTGCGCGAACTGGAAGAGGCGGGCCTGATTTCGCGCACTGTCTTCCCGGTGGTGCCGCCACGCGTGGACTACGCGCTGACACCGCTTGGCGACACCATGAAGCCGGTGATTTCGGCGCTGAAAGTCTGGGGCGATGCCCATGTCGTCTGCAAGAACGGCGCGAAATACACCCAGCTGCCGCAGGCCGCGGAGAAGGCGGCCTGAAAAATCACGGGTAAAACCACGTGACGCTCTCAATGCTCGGGATGGTGCAATGCAACATGCATTTGCCCCGATTAATGCATAATGCTGCCATCGTGATTCGCAGCAGGGACATCAAAGCACATGAGCATGGGTTGGATGGAGGCCGGATTTCTCGGTCTTTTGCAAGGACTTACGGAATTTCTTCCGATTTCTTCAAGCGCACATCTGAGGATAGCCGGGGAGTTCCTGCCATCAGGCGCGGATCCCGGGGCTGCCTTCACCGCGATTACGCAGATCGGCACGGAAATGGCGGTGCTGGTCTATTTCTGGTCCGACATCATGCGGATCGCCACGGCGTGGCTGCGGCAGAACCTTCGCCTCGGCGGCCCCTATGACAAGGCCGATGCCCGGCTCGGCTGGCTGATCATCGTCGGTTCGGTGCCGATCGTGTTTCTCGGCCTGTTCTTCAAGGACGCCATCGAGCATTCGCTGCGCAACCTCTATATCACCGCCGTCATGCTCATCGTCTTCGGCATCGTTCTCGGCATCGCCGACAGGATCGGTGAGAAGCGTTACAAACTGAACCAGCTGATCTGGCGCGACGGTATCCTTTTCGGTTTCGCGCAGGCCATGGCGCTCATCCCCGGCGTCTCGCGCTCCGGCGGCACCATCAGCGCCGGCCTGCTGCTCGGCTATACCCGCGAGGCGGCGGCGCGTTATTCCTTCCTGCTCGCCGTTCCCGCCGTTTTCGGCTCCGGCTTCTACCAGCTTTTCAAGAGCATCGGTGAGGATAACCCGGTCGGCTGGGGCCAGACGGGACTTGCCACCCTGATCGCCTTCATCGTCGGTTATGCGGTGATTGTCGTCTTCCTCAAGCTGGTCTCCACCAAGAGCTACATGCCCTTCGTCTGGTATCGCGTGGTCATCGGCTTCATCCTGCTTGGGCTGCTCGGAACGGGCGTCATCAGCGCCGGCGGCTGAGGAGCAGTTGCGCGCGAGCGCATTCCGAAAATGAAAAGGCCCGCTCTTCCGAGCGGGCCTTTTGTCTTTCAAAGCAGTGTGCCGCTCAAGATCACCAGCGCCACCGAGAAGTAGATGACGAGGCCGCTGACATCCACCAGCGTGGCGACGAAGGGGGCCGATGCGCTTGCGGGGTCGAGCCGCAGGCGCTGCAGCACGAAGGGCAGCATGGAGCCGGCGAGCGAGCCGAAGGTGACGATGCCGACAAGCGCTGCAAAGACCGTTGCGCCGACCAGCAGCCAGTGCTCGCCATAGTCATAAAACCCGGCCTGCTGCCAGACCGTCAGACGCAGGAAGCCGATGGCGCCAAGAATGCAGCCGAGCGTCAGGCCCGTCGGGATTTCCCGCAGCAGCACCCGCCACCAGTCGGAAAGCTTGAGTTCGCCGAGAGCCAGCGCCCGGATGATGAGCGAGGTTGCCTGCGAACCGGAATTGCCGCCCGACGACATGATGAGCGGAATGAACAGCGTCAGCACCACCGCCTTCTCCAGCTCACCCTCGAAATGCTGCATGGCGCTGGCCGTCAGCATTTCACCGAGGAACAGCGCTGCGAGCCAGCCGGCGCGCTTGCGGATCATGTCCGGAAAGCCGATCGTCATATAGGGCCTGCCCAGCGCTTCCATACCGCCGAACTTGTGGGCGTCTTCCGTTGTATCGGCGATCATGGTGTCGATCACGTCGTCGACGGTGACGATGCCGAGAATATGCGAACGGTCATCGACGACGGGCAGCGCCAGAAGGTCGTGCTTGCGGATCAGCCGGGCGACATCCTCCTGCGACATCAATGGGCTGGCGCAGACGATGCCTTCCTTCGATGCGACTGACAGAATTAAGGCGCCGGCTTCGCCGGTCAGCAGGCGGCGCAGCGTCACGACGGTGGAAAGCGTTCCGTCCTGAGCCAGCACATAGATGGCATAGACCGTTTCACGCGACCGCTCGACGACGCGGATGTGCGAAAGGGTCTGTTCCACCGTCCAGTCATCAGGCACGCTAACGAATTCCGTGGTCATGATCGAGCCGGCCGTGCGTGGCGGATAACCCATCAGGTGCTTGATGGAGAGCGCCGTCGTCCGGTCCAGCCGGGAAAACAGCTTTGCCCGCGGCTCTTCTTCCATTTCCGCCATGACGTCGGCCACGCGGTCGTCAGACATCAGGTTGACGAAGCGGGCGGCCTGTTCAACAGGAATATGGGCGATGATGGCTGCTGCGCCATGCAGTTCCGGCCGGTCGAGAATGGCGACGGCCTTTGCCTGCGGCATGGCGAGCAGAGCGGTTGCGGCATCGCCGACATCGAGCGTGTTGAGGTGCTCGACGCGTTCGGCAATGGTGGTGAAGCCGGTATTGCCGCTACGAAGAAGACGTGCGGCCTTGCTGGCCCTCTGGGAGAGGTTGTGGAAGTTCATGATTGCTCACCTTTCCGTCGATTCGCCGATAACGGCGAACGCGGTGGTGAGCCGACAGCGGTCGGATCAGTTCACGTTCGCCGGTCTCGGCAAAGGCAATCGACTGCTACTGTCGCTAGACATCTAATGATGCTCCGTTGAAATCCGCGCCGTGCCACAAGACATGCGCGTAAGGTCGTGTTGCGCCTGAAACCGAAAAGAGTCAAGCGGCCGATTGTGAAATTTCCGTAAGCTGCGATATGGCCGGCTCAGGCTGCCTTTTCGCGCCGCTCGACGGTGACGGAAACAAGGAAAACCCCAAGACCGAGAAGGGACAGAACCGCGCCGACATAACCTGTCGAGGCATAGCCGTAGCCCATGGCGATGACCAGTCCGCCGAGCCAGGCGCCGAGCGCATTGGCGATGTTGAAGGCGGAGTGGTTGGAGGCGGCGGCCAGCGTCTGCGCATCCTGCGCCACATCCATCAGCCGCGTCTGTACCGCCGGACAGGCGGCAAAACCGCAGCCGATCAGGAAGACGCAGAGGCACAGCATGAACGGATCATGCGCGGTCATGCCGAACACGACCATGACCAGCACGTTGAAGGCGAGCATGCCGCCAATCGTGCCGTTGAGCGAGATATCGGCCAGCCGCGAACCGACCACATTGCCGACATTCATGCCGATGCCGAACAGCGCCAGCACCATGGAGACGGTGGAAACCGGCATCATCGCCACATCGGTAGTGGTCTTGGCGATATAGCTGAAGACCGAGAACATGCCACCGAAACCGACGGACGCGATGGCAAGCGTCAGCCACACCTGCACGCGGCGGAAAGCGCCGAGTTCGCGCCAGACGCTTGCGCCTTCCTCCACCCGGTCACGCGGCTGGAACAGCCACAGCAGGGCAACGGTCAGGAGCGCTATGCCGCCAACCAGCATGAAGGCGGCGCGCCAGGACAGCAGCTGGCCGAAGAAGGTGGCAAGCGGCGTGCCGAGCAGCGTGGCGATGGTGAGGCCGAGCATGACGCGGCCGACGGCGCGGGCGCGTTTATGGATCGGCGCCATGGAGGCCGCCACCAGCGCCGCAACGCCGAAATAGGCCCCATGCGGCAGGCCGGTGATGAAGCGCAGCACGGTAAAGCTCAGGAAGTCAGGTGCGATGGCGCTTAAGATATTGCCGGCTGCAAAAAGCCCCATCAGGCCGAGGAGCAAAGCGCGCCGCGTCATGCGCGCGGCAAGGATGGCGATGATCGGCGCACCGATGACGACGCCGAGCGCATAGGCCGTGATCACATAACCCGCCTGTGGCACCGTCACGCCATAGGTCGTGGCGACGTCAGGCAACAGGCCCATGATGGCGAATTCGCCGGTGCCGATGCCGAAGCCGCCGGCGGCCAGCGCCAATTCGATCAGCGCGATGGCAAGCGGTGAGAGCGCCACGGCCGGAGCCCCCGTGTAAACGGTTTCATTCTCCGCTGCGGGATGGGCTTCGGAAATTTTAGACTGGCTCATGATGACCTGAGAAGGGGGAGGACCCCACAGAAAAAAGGGCAAGACCGTATGGGAGCGGTCTGCCCTGACTGGAGATGCGCGGTCATGAAAATGACCTTAAGTGATCCCTAACATGAAATGATGCGTTGCGGTAGAGCGATTCTCGGTAAAAGAGCATCTTCACGCGATGGTGTTCGGAACTCTAGATGAAGCCAGGCATTTACGCGCGGCTGCGAACGTTACGGGACCGGGTTGGACATGAAGCTCATTGCAATTTTCAATCGTGACGGCGGCACCTTTCGCACCACTGATATGGATGCCTATTGCGACCACGCCCGCCAAGTCTTTTCCCGGGCCGGGCACCAGATCGATTGCCGCCTGGTGTCCGGAAAGGACATCGTCGAGGAAATGGAGCGCGCTGCCGATGAGCCTGATATTGAAGGCATCATTGCCGGTGGTGGCGATGGCACCATTTCGGCCGCCGCCGGCATTGCCTGGAAACAGGGCATAGCACTTGGCATCGTGCCGGCCGGCACCATGAACCTGTTTGCCCGCTCGCTGAAACTGCCGCTCGACATCCGCCTGGCGCTGGAAACACTGGCGAATGGCGAGATTGCCAGTGTGGATATAGCCAGCGCCAATGGCCGGCTTTTCGTTCACCAGTTTTCCGCCGGTCTGCATTCACGCATGGTGCGCTATCGCAACAATCTCGCTTTCGCCTCCCGTCTCGGCAAGATCAAGGCAAGCATCCGCGCCGCCATCAGCGTCATCCTCAATCCGCCCGTCTTCGAGGTGGAGTATACCGTCAATGGTGAAACCCAGCACCGCAAGGTCTCCGCCATTTCCGTCTCCAACAATGAATTCGGCCAGAACTCGCTGCTGGTGGCGGATAATGTCTCCGGCGGCCATCTCGGTTTTTACCTCACCGATCCGCTGCCTCCCTCTGGTGTCGCAAAGCTCGTTTTCGACATTCTGCGTGGCAAGTTGAAGGAAAACGCCGCCGTAACGGCCATGACCGTGACGGATGTTGAACTGCATTTCCCGAAGAAGCGCCATGATGTGCGCTGCGTCATCGACGGCGAATTGCTGCCGATGGAACGGGACGTGGCGCTGGAGGTTCACGCCGGCGAATTGAAGGTGCTGGTGGGCCGGGCGTTTTTCGCATAGCGCGAACGGAGTGCGTTTGGATTGGGAGCGCGCCGCTTGTTTCTTCTCCCCGCCGGGGAGAAGTCCGCGGCAGCGGGATGAGGGGGCGAGCTCTCGATCTATCACTGCCGTCGCCCCCTCATCCGACCCTTCGGGCCACCTTCTCCCCCTCGGGGAGAAGAAACAGCCAGCCTCCGCTCACCCAATACCCCCTGAAAATCACCAGCCTTGCCAAATCAAAGCCGCCCGGCCATGTTCGGTGCGCGCGGTGGCGTGAGCGCCGCTGCCTTTATGGGAGTGCGATCTGTCATGAATGAAGTCTCCAAGCCGATGTCGAACCTCGCCGCCATCGATGCCGCCCATCACCTTCATCCCTTTTCCGACATGGGCAAGCTGAATGCCGCCGGCACCCGCATCATCGAACGGGCCGAAGGGGTTTTCATCTATGACAGCACCGGCAGGAAATATCTCGACGCCTTTGCCGGCCTCTGGTGCGTGAATATTGGTTATGGACGCCGCGAGATCGCCGATGTCGTTCAGCGCCAGATGAACGAGTTGCCCTATTACAACGCCTTTTTCGGTACAACCACGCCGCCGGCCACGCTTCTGGCGCAGAAGATCGCCTCTCGTGCCGGGCCGAAGATGAACCATGTGTTCTTCACCAATTCCGGTTCGGAAGCGACCGACACCTGGTTCCGCATGGCGCGTGTTTACTGGAAGGCGCTCGGCCATCCGGCGAAGACCAGGGTGATCGCAAGGCGCAACGGCTATCACGGCTCGACGGTGGCAGGCGCTTCACTCGGCGGCATGAAATGGATGCATGAGCAGGGGAACCTGCCGATTGAGGGCGTGGCCCATATCGGCCAGCCCTATTGGTATGCCGAGGGTGGCGATCTCTCACCCGCGGAATTCGGCCTGAAAGTCGCCCGCGAACTGGAAGCGAAGATCGACGAGCTTGGCGAAGAGAATGTCGCCGCTTTCGTGGCTGAACCCATTCAGGGGGCAGGCGGCGTCATCGTGCCGCCGGAGACCTACTGGCCGGAAATCGCCCGCATCTGCAAGGCGCGTAATATCCTTCTGGTCTCGGATGAGGTGATTTGCGGTTTCGGCCGGCTTGGCTCCTGGTTCGGCTATCAGCATTTTGGCGTCGAGCCGGATTTTGCGCCTGTCGCCAAGGGCCTGTCATCCGGTTATCTGCCGATCGGCGGCGTCATCGTCTCAGATCGTGTGGCGGAGGTGATGTTGTCTGAGGTCGGTGACTTCAACCACGGCTTCACCTATTCCGGCCATCCCGTCTGCGCTGCCGCAGCGCTTGAAAACCTTCGCATCATCGAAAATGAGGGTTTGGTGGAGCGGGTGCGCGACGATATCGGCCCCTATTTTTCGCAAGGCTGGAAAAGCCTCGATGACCACGAACTGGTGGGTGAGGCGGTGAATGTCGGCCTGATGGGCGGCCTGCAGATAACCGCCGACAAGGCGACCCGCAGACGTTTCGCCAAACCGGACGACATCGGAACCGAAGTGCGCAACCATTGCCTGGTAAACGGGCTTGTGATGCGCGCGACTGGCGACCGAATGCTGGCCTCGCCGGCGCTGACGATCAGCCGGTCGGAAGTTGACCAAATCATCGAGACGTTGCGCAAGGGGCTCGATCACCTGCGCGATACGCGCGAGCATTTCTAGGAAAAATGAACACCGGTTTTCCGTCAGGAAATGCGAAAAAAGATTCCAAGGGAGAAATGACAATGGCAGGACAGGAACATCATTACGCCGTGCAGGTGAAATGGACCGGCAATCGCGGCAAGGGCACATCCGGCTACCGCGATTATGAACGCGACTACACGATTTCCGCGGCGGGAAAAGCGGACATTGCCGGTTCCTCCGACCCGGCCTTCCGTGGCGATCCCTCCCGCTGGAACCCGGAAGACATGCTGGTCGCCTCGCTCTCGGCCTGCCACAAGCTCTGGTACCTGCATTTCTGCTCGGTCAACGGCATCATCGTTGAAGACTATGTCGACAATGCCGAAGGCACGCTGGTGATGGAAAAGGACGGTGCCGGGCAATTCAGCGAAGTGGTGCTGAAACCGGTCATCACCATCTCGAAAGGCGATCCGGCCAGAGCGGATGAGCTGCACCATGATGCACACGAGAAGTGCTTTATCGCCCGGTCGGTAAATTTTCCCATCCGCGTGGAGGGGACGGTGAAGACTGTTTAGGAGATGCGGGCAGCCGTTCCTGGCGAGCTGTTAAGAGGCTTCCTTCACGCTCGCCATCATTCTCGCGCTTGCTCGCCGCCGTGCGGTAGCGTGCCGGAAGACACGTGTAATTGTGATTCTAGTTGCGTTTCGGACGTGACGCCACGCGCCGGATATGGACGAAACGCGGCGTCACCATATGGAATGATGAAGCGCGCTAAAAGCTAAGGCGTCATCCTTGGGCTTGTCCCAAGGATCTAAGCACGCCAACAAAATCGGGACGTCGCAGATCCTCTGGACAGGCCCGAGGATGACGTCAGAGTGCTTGGCGGGATATGCCATTCATCGGATGGCCCCAATATTTCATTCGTGCCCCAACGATGGAATACGTCTGAACAGCATTAAAAATCAATGTCATAGATGGTGCTCGAAAATTCAAACCGAACAGCATTGGGCTCGTTCCAGGGGTAACGCCAAGAAGACGCACACACTTCGCGATCAACTTCATTACAACGCAGCCTGTCTCAAGATTTAAACCGGGCAGCGGTGTGTCACATTGCAGGATGACGGCTCTCGTATGCCTTCATCCGCTAGGCTTCATCGGTGCTCGAGCGATCGCGGATTTCATCTAGATCGCCTTGCCAGCCAATGCCCCGCAGTTCATCGAGCGCGGGTCTCTGCTGGTGTATCCGGACAAATTCTCTCAGGGCCTTTTCAACCGCCTCTTGAGCATCGGACAGCCCGGTAATTTCCATAATCTCTGCGATCAGTGCGTCATCCAGATCGATCGTTACTCGCATTGCGATGCCTCAAGATGAAGAAACCAACATCAGCACCTTGAGGGCGAAGATGCGCAATCTTACTGGAACGCCGTCTCGTAAAAGCTTCTAAGCTTGCGCGAATGCAGCGTTTCCGTCGGCATGGCGGCGAGCTTCTGCACGGCGCGGATGCCGATTTGCAGATGCTGGGCGACCTGGGTGCGATAGAATTCCGTCGCCATGCCCGGCAGCTTCAATTCGCCATGCAGCGGCTTGTCGGAGACACAGAGCAACGTGCCGTAGGGCACGCGGAAACGGAAGCCGTTGGCGGCGATGGTGGCCGATTCCATGTCGAGTGCTATGGCGCGGGATTGCGACAGGCGCTTGACCGGACCGGCCTGGTCGCGAAGCTCCCAGTTGCGGTTGTCTATGGTGGCGACGGTGCCGGTGCGCATGATGCGCTTCAGCTCGAAGCCCTCGTATCCGGTGACTTCCGCCACCGCGCCTTCCAGCGCCAGCTGCACTTCGGCGAGAGCCGGGATTGGCACCCAGACCGGCAGGTCGTCATCGAGAACGTGGTCCTCACGCACATAGGCATGCGCCAGAACATAATCGCCCAGCCGCTGGCTGTTACGCAGGCCGGCGCAATGACCGACCATCAGCCAGGCGTGCGGGCGCAGCACGGCGATATGGTCGGTGATCGTCTTGGCGTTGGAAGGGCCGACGCCGATATTGACCAGCGTAATGCCCGCGTGGCCCTTTTTCTTCAGGTGATAGGCGGGCATCTGTGGCAGGCGGCCAAGCACGGCGTCCGTTTCCGGCCTGTCGGAGCCGGCGGGGGTGATGATGTTGCCCGGCTCCACGAAGGCGGTGTAACCCTCGCCGCCATTCTTCATCATCTGGCGCGCCCATGCGGCGAATTCGTCGATATAGAACTGGTAGTTGGTGAACAGCACGAAGTTCTGGAAATGGCTGGCGCTGGTCGCCGTATAGTGGCTGAGGCGCGCCAGCGAATAATCGATGCGCTGCGCGGTAAACGGCGCAAGCGGTGCGGGTTCGCCCGGCACCTGGTCATATTCGCCATTGGCGATGAGGTCGTCGGTATTGTTGAGATCGGGCGTATCGAACAGATCGCGCAGCGGCACGTCGGACAGCGAGGAAGCGGCAGCCGCCTCGACATAAGCGCCTTCGCCAAAAGCGAAATGCAACGGAATGGGCGTGGCCGATTCCGACACCGTGACGGGAACGCCGTGGTTCTTCATCAGAAGCCCCAGCTGTTCCTTGAGATAATGGCGGAAAAGCTCTGGCCGGGTGATCGTCGTCGTGTAGACGCCGGGCGCGGTGACGTGACCATAGGAGAGGCGCGAGTCGACATGACCGAAGGTTGCAGTCTCAAGGCTGACCTGCGGATAGCAGGCGCGGTAACGGCCGGCAATCGGCGCGCCCTTGGCAAGGTCGGTGAAGGAGTTGATCAGGAACGCCGTATTGCGTTCGTAAAGCGCGGTCAAAGCCTCGACTGCTTCTTTCGGGTCCGTAAAGGACTGCGGTGCGAAAGGCTCGGGGCTGATGAAGGTGAAGGGCGGAATCGTTCGTTTTGCTATTGTCATGGCCCATTATAAGGGGGCAATTTCGACAGGCAAGCGACAGAAATACGAAGAAACTGAAAAGAAACGGAAAATGCGGCCGGATCGATAAAGGGTGTGCGAGATATCAGCCGAGCGTGCCGCGCTGCAGGCTCATCAAGAGCACGAAACCGGCGCCCTTGGATGCCGGGCGAGGATCTGCCTTGTAAACCGCAAGTCCCGCCACCGGGCCGAGAAAGATCGAGGCCATCAGCACCAGCCGCAGAGCGGAAAACAGGCCGTTGGAGAAGCTGTTTGTCATCGGCCGGTCCTCAAAGTACGACGGGGCAATTGGCGCCGGGCGCCGGGCTGTGCTGGCAGGCAATTGCCGCGCCGGCATTCACCCGCTGAAAACTGCGGTTGGGATTAACGACGAGCGAAGCGAAGGACATGGCGAAGATCGCCATGAGAAACGCGAAGATTGCCAACCGGCTGATCAACTTTGCCATGTCCATTCCCCTTTATTGGAGTTGATGGACAGAGTTTTGCCATACTCGGACTGAACGGACCCTGAGACCCCGGTTCATATGGTGTTCAGGGATGTTAACGGGTGGTGACAGGACAGATTGATGCCGCAATGGTCTCGCTGGAGACCTCGATCTCCCGTCTTTTGATCACGAAGAAGAGGTGGCCGCGCGCGCGGCAAGATCGGCCACGAGGGTTTCGAGTGCCTGCGGTTTCGTGACGTCGACAACCGGCAGGTGATGTTGCTGCGCCGACGCCAGCATCTCGGTATTCTCCCGCAGCGAGCGCTCGATGAAGGCGTCCATGATCTGCCGCTGGCTGGCCGTTGCATCGTCGTATTGGGCGTGAGAACGCATCCGCTCGAGAAGAAAGTCATTCCCGGCATGCAGAAACACCCCGGCGACAGTGCCGCCGAGCAGGGGCGAGATAAATTCCGGGCGCAGGGCCGCGCCCTCGAAAATTGCAGGATTGCCGGTGCCGGATGTGTTGTCGATCAGCGAGCGGATCAGCGGCCAGATGTTCTGGTGATGCACTTTCAGAAACCAGTGGATCGTTTCCGCTGAAAGCTGCGTGTAATAGTCCTCCACCGGTGCCGGTATGCCCGGCCAAGGCCGGCCGGGGTGGCGGGCGAGGCTATCGGTCGATATCGCTTCGCAGCCGAGCTTTTCACTCAACAGACCGGCAAGGGTACTTTTGCCCACATGCGAGGTGCCGGCAATCAGGATCGTCAAAAGGGGGAGGGGCATGCGTGGCTCTCGTTGGGGTGCGCTGGGTGGCCACGATACATCAACGGGCACAGGTGTTCCACGCGACATCCATTCGCGGTTACACAGGCAGGTTTCCTGATGCCGCGCCGGGTTGGCTGGCGGGGAGCCGAAGGCCCGCCCGCCGTCCTGCTGTTACAACCGTGTCCAGGTCTGCGATTTGCACAAGATCTTCAGCACGCAGCCCTTCATGTTCAGCGAATTGCCGGAAACGGTGCCGGAGCCGCTATAGGTCTTGTCGTTGGCTGGGTCGGTGATGTCGCCGGAGTAGTTGTTTCCCTTGCCGGAAAGCTTGCCGATCTGTTTTCCGGCATGTTTGCCGGTCTTCAGCGTCACACAAAAGGCTGCGCCGCAGGGGCCGATCACCGCGGTTTCGCCGCTTGCCGTCTTCCAGTTGCCCTCAATGGTTTCTGCGGCAAAAGCAAGGTTGCTGCCCATCATGAGGGCAGCGGCAATCATCATTACGCGCTTCATAAAAACTCCTCCCGAAATTTGCGCAGACCCCTTCTGAGCCGGATTGGTCACGAAGAAATGGATGCGCATTAAACCCTGTTCCGCATTGCCGATGGTGTGACGTCCTGCGACGCGATCACCCTTTTGGCCATGCTATCCTCTACCTGTTTCATCCTCATAACAGGCAGGCGAATACTATTTTACGTTAACGTAAAAGGAAACAGAAATTTGCCGCCATGGAGAGGCATTTGCGACGGTCGAGGGAGTTGAAACGGGCGAATTTGAAAATCGATGTTTTTATCGTGGTGAACGAAGGGTTTAAATCCAGATGTAAACTTTTCGTAAAAATCGCCTGAAAGTCCTTAATTTCCGCACCTCATGATATTTAACAAAAACCCAATTTTACCAATCGTTTGCAGTTTGTTTGCGGCCCATTAATCATGCCTTTTAAGCGCCCGTTGAAAGGCTTGAGGCATAGTGAACTCATCAAAAGCGCAGGGAAAACCTGCCGGCCCAAAGAACAAAAAAGCCGCATAAGACGGCGGTTCTGAAGGTTAGCCTCGGCAAGAAGGCAATTGATGAAACAGGCAGAAGACAGGGATTAAAACGATGGCACGCTTTGAAATTCGCGATATCGAAATGGCAGTTGCCGGTGGCGAAACCCGCGCCGACACCCTTTGCAATCTCGGCCTGGTCTATGCGACCGGCCGGGGCTGCACGGTGGATCTGGTCGCGGCCCACAAATGGCTCAACATCGCCGCCATCCGCGGATCGGAAAGAGCCGCTTCTTTGCGCGCAGATCTTGCCCGGAACATGACCAAGGCGGAACTGGCCGAAGCGCTGCGTGCTGCCCGTGACTGGATGACGATGCACTGATCCATCCAGACTATCAGTGAGATTTCCGGTCCGGTTCCCTCCAGTCCCGATGACCGGTGCAAACGAAAGTAAACCCGAAGGGGAACGCGGCGAGGGCTTTAAAAAAAGCTTTTGCGCTGACACATCAAACCGCGACCGGCAGGAACAAGGCCGGCGCGGTTTTCTTATGTTTGGCGATGTCTCTTCGCCGGAAAACGATTCGCGGGCAGGGGCTTGCGGGAGGATGTTGAATCGATGCGTGCAACGCGCGGCACTTTCCAACCCTCATTCCTGTGCTTGTCACAGGAATCCAGCCGACGCGCGTCTGCGCGGCGAAAAGAGTCCCTCCAGCCCAAGGACTTGGGCTGACTGGATTCCTGTGACGAGCACAGGAATGAGGGTGGGTTGGGAGCTTACCCGATCGCCTTGAGGACCTTCGGCAATGCCTGCTCGAAAAGATCGAGCTTGTCATTCGGCCCCACGCTCACGCGAATGCAGCGGTTGAGCGGGGCCACACCCGGCATGCGGATGAAGACGCCATGTTCCATCAGCCCATCGACGATGGCCCGGGCGTAAGCCCCGTCGCGGTGGCAATCGATGGTGACGAAATTGGTGGCCGAGGGCAGGGGCGAAAGGCCGTTATTTCGGGCGATCGCGGAAACACGCTCACGGGCGTCGGAAATTTTACCAACGACTTCATGCAGATAGGCCTGATCCTTCAGCGCCGCCAAAGCACCGGCGACAGACATGCGCGCCATGCCGAAATGGTTGCGGATCTTGTCGAAGGCTTCGACATTGCCGAGCGTGCCAATGGCATAACCGACACGTGCGCCGGCGAGCCCATAGGCCTTTGAGAAGGTGCGCATGCGCAGAATGTTCGGCTGGCCGATCAGCGCATCGATGGCCGGCACGGCACTGGCGGGCGCGGTTTCGCAATAGGCCTCGTCCAGAATGAGCAGGCAGGTTTCCGGCAGCGCGCGCGCAAAGGCAACGACCTCGCTCGCCTCCCACCAGCTTCCCATCGGATTGTCAGGATTGGCGAAATAGACGAGCGGCGCATTTTCCCGAATGACGAGATCGAGAAGGCCATCAAGGTCTTCGTGATCGTCCACATAGGGTGTGGTCACGAGTTTCCCGCCAAAACCGTTCACATGGTAATTGAAGGTGGGATAACCGCCAAACGAGGTGACAACAGGCGTGTCGGGCTCGATAATCAGCCGGGCGATCTCACCCAGCAATCCGTCCACGCCGCTGCCGATGGCGATATTGCCGCGTGCAACGCCGTGATGGATGGCAAGCGCTTCCTTCAATTCGAAATTTTCCGGGTCGCTATACATCCAGGTGTCTGCCGCAGCGTCACGCAGGGCCAGAAGCACTGAAGGGGCGGGGCCAAAGCCGCTTTCATTGGCGCCGATCCGCGCTTCCACCTTCAGGCCGCGGTTCCGTTCGATGGCTTCCGGGCCAACGAAAGGAACGGTTGAAGGGAGCGAGACGGCAAGCGGCGTAAGGCGTGAGAAAGCGGACATTGGCTGAAAGTTCCGGTAGCTGTGTTTGAAAACCCGGCTCACAATAGGTGCAAAAAAACCGGACGCAAGCCGCGCCGGGTTATCCAGTGACTGTTTTGGAACAGTTTTTTCCGCCGCCGTGCCGGCTCAGGCGCTGGTCTCGAAACTCAGCCGGCGCACATGGTGCAGGAATTCGGCATCGATCAGCATGTTGAAACCGATGGTGACCTTTTCCTCTTCGCGGCGGATCAGCGTGCAGCCAATCTCATCGCGGATGCCGAGGATTTCCAGATAGAAATTGGCGGGCATTTCCAGATGCGGACCGACTTCGATTTCCGCGCCATAAAGGGAAATGGTGCGCACCAGGCAGCGCATGGTGTCCTTGGCGCTGAGATGATGCCCGATGAAGGTGATCTTGCCGGGCCGGTCGATCTGAAATTTCTCGTACTTCTCGTCCTGCGGGACGTTCTGACGGGGATCCATATGCAAAGCCATGACAACCTCCCGGATTGCCTCTCCTGATGCTGATTTTAACGCGGCTTCCTTGCCAGGTCATGAAGGAAATCCGCGCAATTGTCTGTTGTCCGTCTCGACATGGGCCAATCTTCGTTTCGCAAGCCGATGTTTCCCTTGATAGAATGCGCTTGGCTCGGTCCGGTTGCAGGCGTGTCGCAGCCTGTGCTGATAATGTGTCATGCTTGCACCGGGCTGGCGTGGCTGCGCTGTTGACGCGGGCCGTACTTGGCGTTACGCCTGATCCGGCAATATGGCTTCGCGATCATGGCAGGGTTGGCCGATCGCGATTCGTGTCTGGGAGTGGAACGTGACGGGAAGGCTGGTAATCGTCGGGGCGGGGCAGGCCGCTTTCGCGCTGGCGGCAAAGCTCCGGGCGCTAAAGGATGAGCGTCCCATCACCATCATCGGCTCTGAAGATGTCTATCCCTACCAGCGGCCGCCGCTCTCCAAAAAATACCTTCTCGGCGAGATGAGTTTTGACCGGCTGATGTTCCGCCCGGAGGAGTGGTACGCGGAAAATAATGTCGATATCCGGCTGTCCACCTGGGCGGAAGATATCGACCGTAAGGCCAAAACGGTTCGCATGCAGGATGGCAGCACGCTTGCCTATGACAAGCTGGTGCTGGCGACCGGGGCCGCGCCCCGCCCGCTGCCCGCCAGCATCGGCGGCGACCTGGAAGGGGTCTTGACCGTTCGCGACAAGCGCGACGCCGACCGTCTCATGGAAGAGATGAAACCGGGCCGCAGGCTGCTGGTGATCGGCGGCGGTTATATCGGCCTTGAAGCGGCCGCCGTTGCCCGCAAGCTCGGCCTTGAAGTGACGCTGATCGAAATGGCCGACCGCATTCTGCAGCGCGTTGCGGCGAAGGAAACCGCCGATATCATGCGTGGCATCCATCAGGCCCATGGCGTTTCCATCCGCGAAAAGACCGGCCTCGTGCGCCTTGTCGGCATGGATGGCCGGGTGGCCGCCGCCGAACTCTCCGACGGTTCGACACTTGATGTGGATTTTGTGATTGTCGGCATCGGCGTGACGCCGAATGACCGCCTTGCCCGCGAATCGGGCCTTGATGTCGGCAATGGCATCGTGGTGGACGGTTATACCCGCAGTTCGGACAGGGACATTCATGCGGTGGGCGACTGCGCGTTATTGCCATGGCGCGGCCAGCATGTGCGTCTCGAATCGGTACAGAATGCCGTCGATCAGGCCGAGGCCGCCGCTGCCGTGCTGGCAGGCACCGAAACCGCCTATGACGCGAAACCCTGGTTCTGGTCGGATCAATATGAGGTAAAGCTGCAGATCGCCGGCTTCAATCTCGGTTACGACGAGACGGTGCTGAGACCCGGCGCCCGTGAGGGCAGCTGGTCCGTCTGGTATTTCCGCGACGGGCATTTCGTGGCGGTCGATGCCGTCAATGATGCCAAGGCCTATGTCGCTGGCAAGAAACTGCTCGATACCGGCGCGGAGCCGGATCGCGCCATCCTGGCGGATACCTCCGCCGATCTGAAATTGCTGCTCTCCTGAGGACATCATGCCCGCTCCCGAAAACCGTTTCAAAACCGCCATCCACGCCGGCAAGCCGCAGATCGGCCTCTGGCTAGACATGGGCGAGGCCATTGCCGCGGAAATCGCCGGCACGGCGGGCTTCGACTGGCTGGTGATCGATGGTGAGCACGGGCCGAACGATCTGCGTAGCATCATCGACCAGCTGCGCGCGCTTGCCACGTCACCGGCCGAGCCGGTGGTGCGCGTGCCGGTCGGCGAAAGCTGGATGATCAAGCAGCTGCTGGATGCAGGTGCACGCACGCTTCTTGTCCCGATGGTCGATTCGGCTGATCAGGCCAGAGATCTGGTCAGCGCCATGCATTATCCGCCGCGCGGCATTCGCGGCATGGGGGCCGCCGTGGCCCGTGCCTCTGCCTTCAACACGATCACCGATTATGCCGACAGCGCTTCGGACAGCGTTTGCCTGCTGGTACAGGCCGAAACGCGGGCGGCGATCAACGATCTCGACAATATTCTTGCGGTGGAAGGTGTGGACGGCATCTTCATCGGCCCGGCGGATCTCGCCGCCGATATGGGCTATCTCGGCAGGATCGACGAGCCGGAGGTGCAGGCGGTGATCGAGGCGGCCATCGTCAAGATCGTCGCGGCGGGCAAGGCCGCCGGCATTCTGACCTTCAACGAAACCTATAATCGCCGTTACCTCGAACTCGGGGCTTCCTTCGTCGCCGTCGGCGCCGATGTCACGGAATTTGCCAACGCCCTGCGCAACCTGTCCGGCCGCTACAAGGGCGGGGCAGCGCCGGCGCCATCCAGATCGGGTTATTAAGTCTCAGTCGTCGTTGCTGGCATTCAGCTTTTCCGGCGGGATGCCCTCTTCGCCGGAGGCAAGGTAGCCGCTGTTGATGAGGGCGGCGCGGACGATGCGCTGAACGGCCTCATCCCGGTCCACGCCGTGGTCTCTCGCAAAATCCGACAATGCCTCTTCAAGGTCGTCGCTGAATAGCATTTCTGGCCCCCCATTCCTGTTGTCATGAAATCAATGCAAAAAAGGCAAGGCGGAAACGTCCCGCCTTGCCCCGACTTTAATACATGCGGCGATCAGCGCCAGCGATAAAGGCCGCTGTTCGACGAGCTCTGCTGGGTGCCGGCGCCAACCGCATAACCGATCGCAAAACCGAGTGCGCCGACGATCGTCAGCAGCGACGTGGCGGTGCCGGGATTTTCCTTGACCGCTTCCACCACATTCTGGCCCTGGGCGCGCACATTATGCGCCGCCTTGCGAACCCGGCCACGCGCTTCATCCAGAAATTCGGACGCATCCTCGCTCACGCCTTCCGCGCGGGCGGAAACGGATTTGGAGAGGGATGCGATTTGCGAGCGCAACTCGGCAATCTGATTTTCGATCGTGTCTTCGACAACATTCAGTTTGGTCTGAGCCATTAGAACACCTCTTTTGTTACCGAAGCGGAGAACGTGCCGGCTTTGAAGAAGTTCCCGCACACCCCGCAAAGTTTCACGGACTGGCGCCCGGCCAACAGGTTTTTCGGCTTCTTGGCGAAAAAGCCTTGCATTCATTTTTTTTACGCAATAATCAGGCCGCACCGGAGAGGTGGCCGAGTGGTCGAAGGCGCTCCCCTGCTAAGGGAGTATACGTCAAAAGCGTATCGTGGGTTCGAATCCCATCCTCTCCGCCATCAAACTCAGCCAGGACTTTGATATTATCGGGCAAATCGGGCTGCTGATTTGTTTTTCCGTTTTCATCCCCATCTCGCGGCCTGAATGGTTGCAAACCCTGCCGGCAGGCGTGAACTGCATGCGGCGGTGGTGATTGGGAAAAAAATCGCGTCCCCGGGGCCGTCGCTTACATCATCGAATCGCGCACGCTTCATTGCAGCCTCGCAGGCACTGCACTATCGGCGAGGGCAGGCCGCCCATGCGATCACGCTTATTTCAGAAATTCGATCGGCTCTTTTGCGCGCATGATCCTGGATACATCTCGTTCTTTGACAAAGAGCACCTATCTAAGTTTCTCACGCACACGAAGGAGATTTGATGATCGACGAATACGGCCCGCACGTGCAGATGGGCACGCTTGCAGAGCAGATGGCCGCCCGCTACCAGATGGACGCGAATCTTGAATTGGGGCCGCACCTGTCGCATTACATGGAGGAGGTCGAGGTCAACATCTCCGCTGACAGCTTTGACCATGTGGGGTTCATGAGCAGGATTTGTGGGCGACTGACGATGACGCTGGCAACAGCTGCCGCGCCCCGGCGCCGCGAGTTCCTGCAGGCCGTCGTGGTCGCGCTTCAAGAGCGCATCGATCGACATTCACTCGATGTGGTTGTGGACGGCATTTAAGGCACTGCCATCCAAGCAATAATGAGCGCCGGAAGGCCGGCCTGCCTTTTGCGCCGGTTCATCCGGATCGCGGCGGCGTAACGCCTCATGGCGGATGCGACAGGGCGACCGGGAGGCAAGGGCGTTTGTACGGCTGTCATGTCCACGACATGCAGCATTCGCCGAAGGCAAATCAGTTTGCCAGATCGCCGCTATACCCGGCCCGTCGAATCGTTGCCCGGTGAATCAGTCCAGACCGAAACGGTTTTTCCGCTGTTTCCCGACATGCGCTTCCGTGGAGTGCCGCGGCACGGCATAGGTCGAAGCAAAAATTTCCCACATCTCCGCCCGACAGGGCAACGCGACGCCAAAAAGGCCGATAGTTTAGAAACACCTTGTTAACCGATCTAACTAACGGATTTTCAAGGAAATTCTTAACGCATCGTAAAAGCTTCGATTGGCTGGCATGGCGCTGTGTGTTGTTTCCGCAACAAACCGAAATGAAGCATATACGTAAATGCTATTTATCGGATGTTGGCGATTGCAAGCGGCGAAACCTTTTGTATTTTCACGACCAGAAGCGAGGCGGTGGATCGTTTGGCTTCTAAGAACACGGGAATGGGGCAGGGAATGCTGTCCTTCAGCGAAAGAACCCAGACCCTTTTAAAAACTTTGACTGGAGGTCAACCATGAACATCAAGAGCCTTCTGATCGGCTCCGCTGCGGCTCTCGCAGCAGTATCCGGCGCACAGGCCGCTGACGCTATCGTCGCTGCTGAGCCCGAGCCCCTGGAATACGTTCGCGTTTGCGACGCTTTCGGCACCGGCTTCTTCTACATCCCCGGCACCGAAACCTGCCTGAAGTTCCAGGGCTACGTTCGTTTCCAGACCGACTTCGGTCGCGACAAGTCCGGTCGGTCTGACTGGGATTCGTTCACGCGCGCCCAGTTCGAAGTTGACACCCGCACCGACACCGAACTCGGCGCTCTGCGTGGCTTCATCGGCTTCCGCGGCAACGCTGACAGCGGCAGCGCTTTCGGCAATGGCACGACCGACAAAGGTTCTTCGGTTTTCGTTGATCAGGCCTTCATCGAACTCGGCGGCCTGAAGGTCGGTAAGTTCTACAGCTGGTGGGACGATGGTCTCTCTGGTGAAACGGACGAGCTGTCTTCCAACGCTCTGTTCAACTCCATTCGTTACACCTACGACGCTGGTTCCTTCTGGGCAGGCGTTTCGGTTGACGAACTTGAAGGCATTAGCGTCGCAAACACCCTTGGTGGCACGCTTAACGAAACCGACAACAATGTTGGTGTTGCTCTCGGCGTTGGCGCCAAGCTCGGCGCAGCTTCGCTGCAGCTCATCGGCGGCTACGACACCGATCGCGAAAACGGCTCTGTACGCCTGATCGCAACGGCTGACGTTGGTCCGGGTACGCTCGGTCTGGCCGGTGTTTGGGCTTCTGGCGCAAACGCTTACTACAACGTCTCCGAGTGGGCTGTTGCTGCTGAATACGCAATCAAGGCAACCGACAAGCTGACGATCACCCCCGGCTTCCAGTACTACGGCAACTACGGCCTGGTTTCCTGGGACGACTTCTCGAACGACGACGGCTGGACAGCTGGTCTGACGCTCGACTACAAAATCACCCAGGGCCTCTCCACGAAGATCGCTGTTAACTACGTTGACATCGACAACCGTGACGACCAGGTTAAGGGTTTCGTTCGCCTTCAGCGTTCGTTCTAATCTGATCTGACATTGTCAGTGATGGAAAGCCCGGCTCTCGAGCCGGGCTTTTTCGTTTTGAGCGCGCGGAGGAGCGGGGCGAAGAATCAGGTCGCCCCATGGAGGGCTGCTGGTTGGCCTGTACTGTTTGCCTGGCTAAAGGATAGTGGCGCGGGGTGAGGGCGCGATCTGGTTCATTAAAAGGCCTGATTCTGCGGTGTCGCTGACCAAATCTGGGCAATTCGCCAAGCTTCCGATACGCCGTGTATCTTGATGAATGGCTGCTTTGTCTTTCGAGTGGCTTGGGCGGCGCCGCGTAAGTGTATGAAACAAATACGAATTTAACGAATTGTTAATGAATGGGGCGTCGTCCATTAGAATTGTAGCTATTTCGCAACAATGAAAAACTAAGGATACCTTACTGTCTTCCTTTCGTCATGATTACGATTGCCCACCCGCCCGGTTTTGGCTCTAATCATCTTCATAAGCGGCACGCATTGATTTGTGTTTCCCACCCGCTGCTTAGAAGATTAAGCGTTTGACTGGAGGTCAACCATGAACATCAAGAGCCTTCTGATCGGCTCCGCTGCAGCTCTCGCAGCAGTATCCGGCGCACAGGCCGCTGACGCTATCGTCGCTGCCGAGCCCGAGCCCCTGGAATACGTTCGCGTCTGCGACGCTTTCGGCACCGGCTTCTTCTACATCCCCGGCACCGAAACCTGCCTGAAGTTCGGCGGTTACATCCGTTTCCAGACTGACTTCGGCCGTGACAAGTCTCAGACGTCTGACTGGGATTCGTTCACGCGCGCTCAGTTCGAAGTTGACACCCGCACCGACACCGAACTCGGCGCTCTGCGTGGCTTCATCGGCTTCCGCGGCAACGCTGACAGCGGCAGCGCATTCGGCAATGGCAGCAATGACAAGGGTTCTGGCGTCTTCGTTGACCAGGCCTTCATCGAGCTCGGCGGCCTGAAGGTCGGTAAGTTCTACAGCTGGTGGGATGACGATCTGAATGGCGAAACCGACATTCTGTCGACCAACACCCTGTTCAACTCGATCAAGTACACCTACGACGCAGGTTCTTTCCAGGCTGCGATTTCGGTTGACGAACTCGAAGGCCAGTACGGTCAGTTCCAGTACGGCGAAGACAACAACGTCGGTCTCGGCGGCATGATCGGCGCCAAGTTCGGTGCTGTTACGGCTAACCTGATCGCCAGCTACGACTTCGACGCAGAAAATGTTGCGATCCGCGGCATGCTGTTTGCAGATATCGGTCCGGGCACCTTCGGTCTTGCTGGTATCTGGGCTTCTGGTGACAACGCTTACTATGCGAAGTCTGAATGGGCCGTTGCCGTTGAATACGCGATCAAGGCTACCGACCGCCTGACGCTTACCCCCGGCTTCGAATACCTCGGCAAGCTTGACGTCAACTCTGCTGACGGCGACTTCGTTGGCGACCGTGACGCCTGGACTGCTGGTCTGACGGTTGACTACAAGATCACCGAAGGTCTTGCTACGAAGATCACCGCGAACTACTACGATGAAGATGGCCGTGACGACGAAGTCACCGGTTTCGTCCGCCTTCAGCGCACGTTCTAATCTGATCTGACATTGTCAGTGATGGAAACCCCGGCAGAAATGCCGGGGTTTTTTGTTTGAATGCTTCACATTGCAGCGCCGGTCATTCTTATCCGGGAAATAAAAAAGCACCGGGCCAGCCGGTGCTCGAATGCTCTGTAATGATATCTGCCGATGAGCCTGGCTTACCCCGCACGGCCATGGCGCAGGTCATCGACAATATCGGCCTGTTGCCCAAGCCGGGTCTTGTAGACCTGATAATTCTCCATCACCCGCTGCACATAATTGCGCGTTTCGGGGAAGGGGATGCGCTCGATCCAGTCCACCACCTCATCGATAGGCTTGCCGCGCGGATCTCCGTAGCGGGCAATCCATTCCGGCACGCGTTTTGGACCGGCATTATAAGCGATGAAGGTGAGGATATAGGAACCGCCGAAGCTGTCGATCTGCTCGCCGAGATAGTGAGCGCCGAGCGTGGCGTTGTAACCCGCGTCGCTGGTCAGCATCGCCTGCGTATAGGGCAGGCCGTGACGTCCGGCCACGCCCTTGGCGGTTCCCGGCAACAATTGCAGCAGCCCACGGGCATTGGCGGCGGAGACCGCGGCCGGGTTAAAGGCGCTCTCCTGCCGGGCGATGGCATAGGCAAGCGCCTTGCCGGAGCCGGCTATATTGGCGCTGGCGGGAATGACGCCGAGCGGATAGGCGAGCGCTGCCGCATCGATGCCGCGGCTGAAGGCCGTCTTGCCGATCTGCAGCGAAACCTGATGATTGCCGTTGCCTTCCGCCCTGGCGGCCAGAATGGCAAGTTCGCCGGGGCTGTCCAGCTGGTCGGCCAGCGAGCGGTAAAGACTGTCGGCGCGCCAAGCATAACCGGCGGCCTCCAGCCGGTCGATGGCGCGCACGGCCTCACGGCCGGCGAAGCGTTCACGGTCACCGTTGCTTGGGCTGGGATACGTAACGTTCAGCGTCGTGGTGCCGATTCGTGCGGCGGCCAGCTGGCCATAAAACGTGCCGGGGTGGGCGGCAGCCTTGGTGAAGAAGTCACGGGCATTGCCCGGTCCGCCCACTTCCGCCGCCCGCCCGAGCCAATAATAGGCGCGCGAGGCGGAAAGCGGCCGGTTCGAGGTCTGCAACAACGTGTCGAAGTGACGTGAAGCCGCCGCCGGATCGCGCAGCGCTCTCAGCGCATACCAGCCGGCATGGAACTCCGCATCGGCGATGTCCACGGCCGAGGTGGCGGAATGATTGGCGACGATGCGATAGGCTTCGGCAAAATCGCCGAGATCGGCAAGGCCACGCGCGATGATACGCCGCTCATTCCACCACTCGCCGGGATTGACGAGTTTGGATGCCTCTTTCGGGGCCTGGCGCAGAAGGGCGGCCGCTTCAGGATATTTTTGCTGGTTGCGCAGGTTTTCTATGCGCGCGAAGAGGAAAGCGGGATCGCCGCGCCAATTGGCGTCAACCTTGCCCAGCAGGGCACCCGCGGTGGCGGATCGCTGCAGAACGGCGGCCCAGGCATTATAAAGCGACTGCGCCTTGCCCAGATCGCCGAAACGCTTCGCCTGGCCGATGCGGCTGCGATACATCAGGTAATCCATGCGCGCCTTGTGATCGGCGGGCGTCAGATAGGCGGGAAACTCGGCAAGCACCCGGTCTTCCATGTCCTTATCCATGCCTTCGCTGACCCAGAGCTGGCGAATGAGGCGCTGGGAGTCCACGACCTTGCCGGAGGAGGCGAGTGCCTTGGCGAGCACTACGGTGCCCTCGGCGGTTTCCGGCCGGCTGCTGCCGAAGGCGGCAAGCACCTGCGGTACTGGCGGATCTTCGCGATAAAGCGCTTTTTCAGAATTGGCCCGCAGGGTGGCGGCACCCGGCCAGCCGGCAAGCTCGCGCTGGGCGGCGGCAATTTCGGACGAAGGCACATCCTTCTGGCCGGAAACGGCAATTGCCCAGCTGAGAATATGTCGGTCCAGGCTGCCGGTCGGCATGGCGTTGCGCAATGCAATCGCCCGCGTCGCATCGCGGCTGGAAAGCGCGTCGAGGCCGGCCTTCAGCTGGCTTGCATCATCGGGGCGGTTGAGGCGCGGTATGGCGCCGGTGATCTCGGGCGAGGCGGGCATGAAGGCGGGAACGGTCGGCGCATTCGGCTTCACATAGGGAAGCGGCACCGCACCTTCCGGCAGCGGCCCGGCCAGCGCGTTCCAAACGGTTGCGGCGAGGCCCGCCGCCATCAATCCCCAAACTGTTTTTTTCATACCGTTCTTCATCGCCAGACGGAAACAATCGACCTTCTTGTACTGTCGTTCTTGTATTGTCGTTTTATTGCAGCAGGATTGCGTAAATCGCTCAAGGCTTGGCCTCGTATTCCGCTCCCGTGTCCTGCATTGAATCTACGGAGATTGAGATTAATGAAACCTTAACCGCCCCCCGCGCAATCCCATCAACTTTTATTCACCGGCCCGCGAGCGGCCCGCAATTTCGCCGCCGCGATTTTTTAACTGTGGTGTGACGTTTCCGGACTGTCACACTTCCGACAATTTCGGACAAAATAGGCTGCCTTTGCGCTTGTCGGCGCCAAGGGCTGGCACTAATGTGTGCCGGTTTTAACCATCGAATGCGGCCGAAGCATGAACCGGCTCGGCGCCAGGAGCTTTGCATGTTCAAGGGATCAATTCCCGCCCTCATTACTCCGTTCACGGACAATGGTGCCGTGGACGAACAGGCCTTTGCCGCCCATGTGGAATGGCAGATCGCCGAAGGCAGCAAGGGCCTTGTGCCCGTGGGTACGACGGGGGAATCCCCGACGCTTTCCCACGATGAGCACAAACGGGTCGTTGAACTGTGCATCGAGGTTGCGGCGAAACGGGTTCCGGTCATTGCGGGTGCAGGCTCCAACAATACCGATGAAGCGATAGAGCTTGCGCTGCACGCGCAGGAAGCCGGCGCGGATGCACTGCTGGTGGTCACCCCCTATTACAACAAGCCGACGCAGAAGGGCCTGTTCGCCCATTTCTCGGCTGTTGCCGAAGCGGTGAAATTGCCGATCGTCATCTACAATATCCCGCCGCGCTCGGTGGTGGATATGTCGCCGGAAACCATGGGTGCGCTCGTCAAGGCGCACAAGAACATCGTCGGCGTCAAGGATGCGACGGGCAAGCTCGACCGCGTTTCCGAACAGCGCATTTCCTGCGGCAAGGATTTCATCCAGCTCTCGGGCGAAGATGGTACGGCGCTCGGCTTCAACGCCCATGGCGGTGTCGGCTGCATCTCGGTCACTGCCAATGTTGCGCCGCGCCTCTGTTCGGAATTCCAGGCGGCAATGCTTGCGGGTGATTACGCCAAGGCTCTCGAGTATCAGGACCGCCTGATGCCGCTGCATAAGGCGATCTTCATGGAGCCCGGCGTCTGCGGCACGAAATATGCGCTGTCGAAGACACGTGGCGGCAACCGCCGGGTCCGCTCGCCTTTGATGAGCACGCTGGAGCCGGCGACCGAAGCGGCGATTGACGCGGCGTTGAAACATGCCGGCCTGATGAACTGAGAGACGCCTGAAAGCCTTAAAGGCGCGCAATGGGCCCGCTTCGCGACAGAAGCGGTTCCGCGCGCCTTTTCTTTTTGCGACGACGATACTAAATAGAGGCTCGAAAACCGCTCCGGCCGGCAGGCTGCGGCGCAATAAGAAAAACAAGGGATTGAAATATCATGGCCCCCAAAGGCAGCCAGCGCGTGGTGAACAAGATCGTTGCGGAAAACCGCAAGGCTCGCTTCAACTACGAAATCATCGACACCTATGAGGCAGGCCTCGTGCTGACCGGCACCGAGGTCAAGTCGCTGCGCGAAGGCAAGGCGAATATTGCCGAATCCTATGCTTCGGATGAGGGTGATGAAATCTGGCTGATCAATTCCCACCTGCCGGAATATCTGCAGGCCAACCGGTTCAACCACGAGCCGCGCCGCCGCCGCAAGCTGCTTTTGAGCAAACGCGAGATCAGCCGCCTGCGGGCCGGCATCAACCGCGATGGCATGACGCTGGTGCCGCTGAAGGTCTATTTCAACGAAAAGGGCCGCGCGAAGCTGGAACTGGCGCTCGCCAAGGGCAAGAAGCTGCACGACAAGCGCGAGACGGAAAAGGAACGCGACTGGAACCGGCAGAAGTCGCGGCTGCTGAAGGGTAACAACGCCTGAGCGGCAGGAAATTTCGCGGCCTAGAGGGTAGCGACCTTTCGCCACTTGTTCTTCCGTCATGCCGGACTTGATCCGGCATCCAGCCACGGCGCGTCTGCGCCGTGGAAACGATCCTTTCAGCCCAAGGACTTGGGCTGGCTGGATCCCGGCTCAAGGCCGGGATGACGGGAGCGTGCTGCTGCCCGTGGCGCCTCTCAAGCAGCCCGATAAGTCCGCTCTACATAGGCCTTCGAAGCCGAGACACTGAACCTGCTGACAAGCGCTGCGAGATTGGCGCTGACATCGCTCAGATTATGCGTGGCCGCATTGGTTTCTTCCACCATGGCCGCATTCTTCTGGGTCAGATTGTCCATGCTGTTGATCGCGGCGCTGATTTCCTGAATGCCGACGGACTGTTCCTGCGCCGCCTTGGTCAGCGAGGCGATATGTTCCTGAATGTGATCCACCTTGTTGCCGATCGTATTCAGGGATTCGCCCGTCTTGTTGACCAGCGAGACACCCTGCATCACATCCTCGGAAGATTTGGAGATCAGCGTCTTGATTTCCTTGGCGGCGGTGGCCGAGCGTTGCGCCAGTTCCCGCACTTCCTGGGCGACGACGGCAAAACCCTTGCCGGCCTCACCGGCGCGTGCTGCTTCTACGCCGGCATTCAGCGCCAGAAGATTGGTCTGGAACGAAATCTCGTCGATGACGGAGATGATCTGGGTGATCTTCTGCGACGATTCCTCGATGGCGCCCATCGCCTTGACGGCCTCCGTCACCACATCGCGGGAGCGCGCCGCCTCAACGGCCGAGCTTTCGACGATGGCCTTGGCCTCTTCGGAGCGCTGCGCCGAGAGTTTGGAAATGGTGGTGATTTCCTCGACGGCGGCGGCGGTTTCCTCGAGGGCGGCGGCCTGCTGTTCGGTCCTGCGGGCCATGTCGTCAGTCGCAGAGGTCAACTCGCGGGTGTTGCCGGAAATCTTGTTGGCCTCTTCGACGATCTGCCCAAAGGCGCCGGAGAGATTGCCGACCGCAGCGTTGAAATTGGCGATCAGCCCTTCAAATTGCGGCGCGGTCTTTTCGGTGATGCTGGAGGTGAGGTCGCCATTGGCCAGCTTGTTCAGCGCATTGTTGAGCAGTTCGAGAACGTGCTCCTGTTCCTTCTTCATCTGCGCCTGCTCAGCCTCCACCTTCAGCCGCTCGGCGGCCAGCACGTCGAGATAGACGGAGATCGAATAATCCATGTCCAGAAGGGCGGCCTTGATGGTTGCGGACAGCCCATCCTTCAGCTTCCTGGCCTTCTTCTCCATGAAAAGGCCCTTCAATTCGGAACCGATCACCGCCTTGACGATGCCATCAAGCATCAGCGCATAACCGCCAATATACCAGCGCGGCTCCAGGCCAAGCCTCGCATGGGTGCGGCCAATGGCAGTGACGGCGTCGGTATAGTCCACGTTGAACGTGCCGGAGGCGATCCTCGCCCAATGTTTCAGCTGCATGCTCTTGGCATGGTGAATATGCGCGTCACTGGAGAAGAACTTCGCGGTTTCCGGCACCGAGCGAACCTTCGCATAAAACCGGTCGAGAGAGGCGTCGAGAGAACCGGTGATGACACCCTTCATGTCCGAAAGATTTTGCCGCTGCTCGTGCCCAAGCCCCAGAAAATTCAGTCGTTCATCGAGTTGTTGATTGGTTTTCGCTTGGCCATGCATGTCTAGTCATCCTGCTTTGACACCCAAATTACGTCGGTGGTGCCGTTGCGTGATTTAGACACGTCTAAAATTAACCAAGATATAATTTCGCATGGCCGGATTTGACGTTTGTTAATTTAAACGGCAATTTTCCGCGGTCGAGCGGGGTGTGGCCTAAACAAAAACGCGCCCGCCTTTCGGACGGACGCGCTTCTGTGATGTTAGTGCCGCGAAAGCCGGATCAGATCGTCTCAGGGCTTTCGACATGCCGGGCAGGGCGCTCATTCGGGTCGCGCCCGATCTCTGCCTTCAGCGTCATCAGATCGATGAAGTGATCGGCCTGCCGGCGCAGATCGTCTGCAATCATTGCGGGCTGCGTCGCCATGGTGGAAACCACGGACACCTTGCGGCCCTTGCGCTGCAGCGCGTCCACCAGCGTGGTGAAATCGCCGTCGCCGGAGAACAGGACGAGGTGATCGACCGTCTCGGACTGTTCCATGGCATCGACAGCAAGTTCGATATCCATGTTGCCCTTGATCTTGCGGCGGCCGAGCGCGTCGGTGAATTCCTTCGCCGGCTTCGTCACGACCTTGTAGCCGTTATAATCCAGCCAGTCGATCAGCGGGCGGATCGAGGAATATTCCTGATCCTCGATCAATGCGGTGTAATAATAGGCACGCAGCAGGTATCCACGCTTCTGAAACGCCTTAAGGAGCTTGCGGTAGTCGATATCGAATCCCAGGCTTTTCGATGCTGCATAAAGATTGGCTCCATCTATGAAGAGCGCAATTTTCTCCCGTGGATCGAACATTCCATCCCATTCCTTTTTTTGGAAAGGCCATTATCTGGCTTTTATATCCGGTCGATAACGCAAAAAAACATGTCGTATCAACGAGCTTCGCGCATCGCCGTTAGCGTTTTAAGTAAGGTAACTTCACCCGTATTCCAAGACAATTCTTCTAGACATTTTGTTCATCAGACGCCAAACATGGGCAATAAGGTGCCAAAAGACGCCAAAGACAGGAAAAACTTGAATTCCGCGGCCAATGGCTGTATCGGAAGCTGGAAAGCTTCGTCGCGAGAAAACTTGAATGTTTTTCGCAAGGCACGAAGCGCAGATTCAATAGGTTAGAGCATCCCTTGTGCACCCCGAACATCGCACGGCGCTCTGATCCACGACATTACGACACGCAAAGGACAGGCAATGGCCCGCGTCACAGTTGAAGATTGCATTGATAAAGTAGACAACCGTTTCGAACTGGTGCTTCTCGCCAGCCACCGTGCGCGCCAGATTTCTCAAGGGTCTTCCATCACGGTTGACCGCGACAACGACAAGAACCCGGTTGTGGCGCTGCGCGAAATCGCCGATGAAACCCTGTCGCCTGACGACCTGAAGGAAGACCTCATCCATTCGCTGCAGAAGCATGTTGAAGTGGACGAGCCTGAGCCCGATCCGGTCACGCTTGCCGCCTCCACTGGCGCCGATGGCGAAGACGACGACCAGCCGGAAACGGTTACTTTCGACCAGATGTCGGAAGAAGAACTGCTGGCCGGTATCGAAGGCCTTGTGCCACCGGAAAAAAATGACGACTATTGATCTGACTTTATGACGCCATTGGCAGGCGGTGGTTACCGTCTGTCAATATTTCCCGTCATAATCTGATCCCTATTGATGCAGCATTGTGCGCCGACCCCAAGGTTGGCGCGCTTTCTTTTTGTGGAATATCGCATGATGCGGCAATACGAACTCGTCGAGCGGGTTCAAAAATATAAACCGGATGCGAATGAGGCCCTGCTGAACAAGGCCTATGTTTATGCCATGCAGAAACATGGCCAGCAAAAGCGGGCCAATGGCGACCCCTATATCTCGCATCCGCTGGAAGTTGCCGCCATCCTCACTGAAATGCATCTCGACGAATCGACCATCGCGGTGGCGTTGCTGCACGATACGATCGAGGATACCACCGCCACCCGCGCCGAAATCGATGAGCTGTTCGGGGAAGACATCGGCCGGCTGGTGGAAGGGCTGACCAAGCTCAAGAAACTCGATCTCGTTACCCGCAAGGCCAAGCAGGCTGAAAACCTGCGCAAGCTGCTGCTTGCCATTTCCGACGACGTGCGTGTTCTCCTGGTCAAGCTCGCCGACCGCCTGCACAATATGCGGACCATGGAATATATGCCGGCCGACAAGCGCAGCCGCATTTCCGAGGAAACCATGGAAATCTATGCGCCGCTCGCCGGCCGCATGGGCATGCAGGATATGCGCGATGAGCTGGAGGACCTGTCCTTCCGGTATCTCAACCCGGAAGCCTATGAGACGGTGACCAATCGTCTGCAGGAACTGGAAACCCGCAATGAAGGCCTCATCAAGAAGATCGAGGACGAATTGCGTGAGCTTCTGGTGGCCAATGGCCTCATTGGGGCGGGCGTCAAGGGACGTCAGAAAAAACCCTATTCGGTGTTCCGCAAAATGCAGTCGAAGTCGCTCTCCTTCGAGCAGCTTTCCGATGTTTATGGCTTCCGCCTTCTGGTGGATGATATTCCCTCCTGCTACCGGGCGCTTGGCATCGTGCATACCCGCTGGCGCGTGGTGCCCGGCCGCTTCAAGGACTACATCTCCACGCCGAAGCAGAACGATTATCGCTCCATCCACACCACCATCGTTGGCCCCTCGCGCCAGCGTATCGAACTGCAGATCCGCACCAAGCGCATGCATGAGATCGCCGAATTCGGCATCGCCGCGCATGCGCTTTATAAGGATGGTGAAAACGGGGAGGGCGATCTGCTCTCGCCGGAATCGAACGCTTATTCCTGGCTGCGCCACACCATCGAATCGCTGGCCGAAGGCGACAGCCCGGAAGAATTCCTCGAACATACCAAGCTCGAACTCTTCCAGGACCAGGTGTTCTGCTTCACGCCGAAGGGCAAGCTGATTGCACTGCCGCGCGGCGCGACGCCCATCGATTTCGCCTATGCCGTTCACACCAATATCGGTGACACCACCGTTGGCGCGAAGATCAACGGCCGGATCATGCCGCTCGTCACCCGCCTGAACAACGGCGACGAGGTGGAGATCATCCGCTCCGGCGTACAGGTGCCGCCTGCCGCATGGGAAGAGGTGGTGGTGACGGGCAAAGCCCGCTCGGCCATTCGCCGCGCCACCCGCATGGCCATTCGCAAGCAATATTCCGGCCTCGGTTATCGTATTCTCGAGCGCACCTTCGAGCGCGCCGGCAAGGCCTTCTCGCGGGAAGCTCTGAAGCCCGTGCTGCATCGCCTGGCGCAGAAGGATGTGGAAGACGCCATCGCCGCCGTCGGGCGCGGTGAGGTTTCCTCGCTCGATGTGCTGCGCGCGGTCTATCCGGATTATCAGGATGAGCGCGTCACGGTGAAGATGACCGGCGATGATGGCTGGTTCAACATGCGCAGCGCCTCCGGCATGGTCTTCAAGATCCCCGGCAAGTCGCGCTCGGTTCTCGAGGATGACGGTGCGGCCGAGATGCTGGATGGGCCGGACCCGCTGCCCATCCGTGGCCTTTCCGGCAATGTCGACGTGCATTTTGGTGCGGCCGGCGCCGTTCCGGGAGACCGCATCGTCGGCATCATGGAAAAAGGCAAGGGCATCACCATCTATCCGATCCAGGCACCGGCGCTGCAACGCTTCGACGATGAGCCGGAGCGCTGGATCGATGTGCGCTGGGACCTCGATGAGGCGAACAAGTCGCGTTTCATGGCGCGGGTGATGATCAATGCGCTGAACGAGCCGGGCACGCTCGCCTCGGTGGCGCAATCGATCGCGACGCTGGATGTCAATATTCGCGGGCTGAACATGGTCCGCATCGGTACTGACTTCTCCGAACTGGCGTTGGATGTCGAAGTCTGGGATTTGCGGCAGCTGAACCAGCTTCTGTCGCAGCTGAAAGATCTCGACTGCGTATCAACAGTGGCGCGTGCCTTCGATTGAGGCATTTTTAGTCGCTGCCGTAACCCAAAAGGCCGCCGTTATGCATTGGTTGCATAGCAGCGGCCTTTTCCTGTCTCTGGTCGCAGGCGGGGTTTAAGACTATCTTCCTTTCAGAAATTGAAGACGGGAAACGCGGCGTGCCGGTGGGATTTACACCGATGAGAAACGCCAATCCCAAACCGAAAGGACCGAAAATCATGTTTACTCCGCTTCGCAAGATCGCCCGTGCCGTTCGTGGCAAGACCACGCAGGAACGCGAATTCGAATATCTCAGCGGCTCGGTATCGAATGTCGACCTCGAGTTCCGCCAGCGCGAAATCGACCGCGGCCTGTTCCGTCGGTAATGCGCTCAGCGCATGGCAGCCCTTCGCCATGCGTATGCGGCCAGCAGGTGCAGCCGTATCGGCCTGAGCATTGCTGTGTCTCGCAAAACTATGTGAATGCGCGCTTCAAGCGGGCGTCCACCGCAGTCCTGTCTGAATGACGGGACGCGTGGCTTTTGAAGCGAAGTTGACGGCGAGAGGGTGGGTATTTCCCCTGCGTCATCCTTGGGCTTGTACCAAGGATCTAATCACGTCGAATAAAATCAATTGGTTGTAGATCCTCGGGACGAGCCCGAGGATGACGTCAGAGTGTCCGGCAAGGTTCGTATTCATCTGGTGGCGCCGCGCAGTATCGGCGGAATGCCGGCTCAAGGCCGGAATGACGGAAGAAAATACGCCTGCAAAAGATCTCCGCGCCGTCTATGATGCTCTTGGCTCAACCGGGGCGATGAAATAGACTGCCCTCATGCCGTTTCGCCGCCGTGAACCCGTTGGTTTTTCAGAGAAGATTCGCGACCTCTTCTGGCCGCGCACGGGTTTTTCCCGTTCGCTGCGCTATATGAAGCTGCGTCTGCTCAGGCTTTCCGCCTCTCCACATTCGGTTGCTGCCGGCGTCGCCCTCGGTATCGGCGTGGCTTGGACGCCGTTTCTCGGCATTCATATCATCATCGCCATGGCGCTCGGTTTCCTCATGCGCGTCAATCTTGTTGCCGCAGCGCTCGGCACGACCTTCGCCAATCCACTGACATTTCCGTTTATATGGGCATCCACCTGGGAACTGGGGCATTTCATCCTCGGCCGCCAGAGCGCGGAAAGCGCTGCGCATGTGGATTTCGTTGCGCTGTTCAGCCATCTCGAATTCCGGCAGATATGGACACCCGTGCTGGAACCCATGACGGTCGGCGCGCTGTTTCCGGCTGTCATCAGCGCAGTCATCGCTTATGTCGTCGTTTACGGCCTCATCAGCGGCTTCCAGCGGCGCAAGATGGAAAATCTTGCACACCGCGCCGCCAATAAGAACGCTTCTCTGGAGATGTTGAAATGATCATTGGATTGGGCAGCGACCTGATCGACATTCGCCGCGTTGAAAAGTCGATCGAGCGTTTCGGCGAACGTTTCACGCATCGCTGCTTCACCGATATAGAGCGCGCCAAATCCGATGGCCGCAAGAACCGCGCCGCCTCCTATGCCAAGCGTTTCGCCGCCAAGGAGGCCTGTTCCAAGGCGCTTGGAACAGGCCTTGCGAATGGAGTTTTCTGGAAGGACATGGGCGTCGTCAATCTGCCGGGCGGCAAGCCGACCATGCTTCTGACCAATGGGGCAGGGGAAAGACTGGCGGCCATGCTGCCGGCCGGCCACCGCGCCAATATCCACCTGACGATAACGGATGATTTCCCTTATGCTCAGGCATTTGTGATTATCGAGGCGCTTCCCGTGAATGGCTGAGACCCGGTGCGGCCGCATTGGCGGCCTATTTGCACCCTTGTCATAGAAGCGCTTCCCTTCGGGCTGGAAAGGTTCTAGAGAAGTCGCAGAAATATGAAAGCGTTGCCGGCTGTATGAAGAGTGCTTCATGCGGCGCAAGCACGACAAAACAACGGCCCCGATGCCTTCGTGAAACCGAAGAAGCCGGGAAACAATCAGGCAGGTCTCTAAGTGTCCGAAAAAGCTGAGAAGAAGCAGAACGCCCTCTGGGAGAACGTCAAGGTCATCATTCAGGCGCTGCTGCTGGCCATGGTCATCCGCACCGTGCTGTTTCAGCCCTTCACGATCCCATCAGGCTCGATGATGCCGACGCTTCTGGTGGGCGACTATCTTTTCGTCAACAAGTTCTCCTACGGCTATTCGAAATATTCGCTGCCCTTCTCGCCGAACCTGTTTTCGGGCCGTATTCTGGAATTCAGCAAGCCCAAGCGTGGCGATGTCGTGGTGTTCCGCCTGCCGCCCAATCCTGAAGTGGATTACATCAAGCGTCTCGTCGGTCTGCCGGGTGATCGCGTTCAGGTGACGAACGGCGTGTTGTTCATCAACGGTCAGCCGGTGCCGAAGCAGCCCGACGGCACCTTCACCTCCGATTACCGCGCTGATCCTGGCGCCAATGTGCCGGTCTTCCGCGAAACACTGGATAATGGCGTCACCTATGACACGCTTGACCAGTCGCCCGACTCGCGCGGCGACAACACCCGGGAATTCCTGGTGCCGGAGGGCCATTATTTCATGATGGGCGACAACAGAGACAATTCGCTCGACAGCCGCTTCGATGTCGGTTTCGTGCCGGAAGAAAACCTGATCGGCCGCGCCAGCGTCATCTTCTTCTCGCTGGGCAACGACACGCCGTTCAGCCGCATTTGGGAATGGCCGGCCAACATGCGTTGGGACCGCCTCTTCAAGGTTGTGGAATGAGCAAGACCAAGCCGCTTTCGGCGGACGAGATTTCGCGTCTGGAAGCGTTGATCGGATATGAGTTCAAGGAAAAGGCCCGGCTGGACCGGGCCTTGACGCATGCCAGCGCGCGCTCCGCCGCCGCCGGCAATTACGAGCGGCTGGAATTTTTAGGCGACCGTGTCCTCGGTCTCTGCGTCGCCGAATTGCTTTTCTCCACCTTCCGCAACGCCACCGAAGGTGAACTCTCCGTCCGTCTGAACCAGCTCGTCAGCGCCGAATCCTGCGCCGCGATCGGCGACGAGATGGGGCTGCACAATTTCATCCGCACCGGATCGGACGTGAAGAAACTGACCGGCAAGGCGATGCTGAACGTGCGCGCCGATGTGGTCGAAAGCCTGATCGCCACCATCTATCTGGATGGCGGGCTGGAGGCATCCCGCAGGTTCGTTCTGAAATATTGGCAAAGCCGGGCGACAAGGGTGGATGCCGGGCGGCGCGACGCCAAGACCGAGTTGCAGGAATGGGCGCATGCCAGATTTGCGACGACACCCGCTTACCGGGTTGACGATCGTTCCGGACCGGATCACGATCCAAGCTTCACCGTGACGGTGGAAATTCCCGGCGTGAAGCCGGAAACCGGCGTCGAGCGCTCCAAGCGCGCAGCCGAACAGGTGGCGGCCACCAGATTGCTGGAACGCGAAGGCGTCTGGCAGAAAAGCCCCACCAAAAACTGAGCACCCCACCTTAGGGTGCCAAAATCGAGCGCATGGCGGACCCTATGGCCGCATGTTGAATACCTCTGACCTTGATGGATATCATGACCGATCACGAAAACCCCGCCATTGAAGGCGAAGACAACAACCTTCCGACCCGTTCCGGCTTTGTGGCCCTCATCGGCCCGACCAATGCCGGCAAGTCGACGCTGGTCAACAGGCTGGTAGGCGCCAAGGTTTCGATCGTCAGCCACAAGGTGCAGACGACGCGCGCCGTGATGCGCGGCATCGCCATTCACAAGAATGCGCAGATCGTTTTCATGGACACGCCCGGCATCTTCAAGCCGCGCCGCCGGCTTGACCGCGCCATGGTCACCTCCGCCTGGGGTGGGGCAAAGGATGCCGATCTCATCCTGCTTCTGATCGACAGCGAGCGCGGCCTCAAGGGCGATGCGGAGGCGATCCTTGAAGGTCTGAAGGACGTTCCGCAGAAGAAGATCCTCTGCCTCAACAAGATCGACCAGGTGAAGCGCGAAGACCTGCTGACGCTGGCCGCCGCCGCCAATGAGAAGGTCGCCTTCGATCGCACCTTCATGATTTCGGCCACCAATGGTTCGGGCTGCGAAGACCTGATGGATTATCTGGTGGATACCCTGCCGGAAGGTCCGTGGTATTATCCGGAAGACCAGATTTCCGATCTGCCGATGCGCCAGCTCGCCGCCGAAATCACCCGCGAGAAGCTTTTCCTGCGCCTGCATCAGGAACTTCCCTATGCCTCGCATGTCGAGACGGAAAAGTGGGAAGAGCGCAAGGATGGCTCCGTGCGCATCGAGCAGGTGATTTATGTGGAGCGCGACAGCCAGAAGAAGATTGCACTCGGCAAGAACGGCGATGCGATCAAGGCGATCTCCACCGCCTCGCGCAAGGAGCTGTCGGAAATCCTCGAGCAGCCGGTCCATCTCTTCCTGTTCGTCAAGGTGCGCGAGAACTGGGGCGATGACCCCGAGCGTTTCCGTGAAATGGGACTGGAGTTCCCGCGCGGCTAGCGCACTGGCGCACCGGCAGGGTGAGAGCATGCGCCCGCCTCCGTCATTCCGGCCTTGAGCCGGAATCCAGCCAGCCCAAGTCCTTGGGCTGAAAGAACTCTCTCGCCGCGCAGACGCGCGTCGACTGGATTCCGGCTCAAGGCCGGAATGACGAGCGGGAAATGTCGCGAACCAACGCGAACATCGAGATTGCCTCCAAAGCCTTCGTTTTTGTGTGTTGGAGCGTAGGGCGCGCCGCGATCCTTGAATGACTTGAATATCTTCACCCACCATCGGGAACCGAATGCGTTCAGGCGGGTTGTTCCAAAACAATTGGGCGCAACCTTTTTTCGATGACGGATATTCATGTCGCCAAAAAAACCGAACGGAATTTCCACCACGCCGTGTCAGCAATGTCCCCTGCGTGACCTGCCGCATTTCAGGGATTTCGCCCCTTCCGAACTCGATTTTGTCTCCCGTTTCAAAACGGGGGAACTGGCGGTGGAAAGCGGCTCTGTCATTTTGATGGAAGGGTCGCACAGCGCCCACCTCTATACCGTGCTGCATGGCTGGGCCTTCCGCTACAAGACGCTGGAAGACGGCCGGCGGCAAATCCTCAACTATGTCATGCCGGGCGATCTTGTTGGCCTGCAGGGCACGGTCATGGGGGAAATGCAGCATTCGGTCGAAGCGCTGTCACCGGTGACGTTGTGCGTTTTCGAACGATCACGCCTCAACAACCTCTTCACCGATCATCCGACCCTTGCCTATGACCTGACCTGGATCGCGGCAAGCGAGGAACGCATGCTTGACAGTCATCTGCTCAGCATCGGCCGGCGCACTGCGCTGGAGCGCGCCGCCTATCTCATTGCGTTTCTTTACAGCAAGGCAAAGGCGGTCGATCTTATGCGCGGCGAAACACCTATTCCCGTCACCCAGCAGCATGTGGCCGATACGCTCGGCCTTTCCATCGTCCACACCAACAAGACCTTGAGAAAGCTTGTTGATCGCGGTCTCATTCGCTGGACGGACAAGGGCTGTCTGGTGCTCGACAATGCCGGATTGAGCCATGTGGCCGGCTGGGAAAGCGACGAGAAGCGGCAAAGACCCTTCATCTGATCTTCTTTCGACATGTCTTTTTTAAATGACGGTTGGGTCGCAATTTGCGACTGCTAAGCCATGGTGCTGGAACATCACTTTGAAGGCCGTGGCGCGCAGCCAGTTGGCGCCCCTCCTGTTGAAAGAAGAAAACATATGGTGCCACAACGGGTTATCATCGTTGAGGATGAATATCTGGTGGCGCTTGATGTCGAGGCGGTTCTCCAGTCCATGGGTGTCGAAATCATCGTCATCGCAACGACGCTTGCGCAGGCGCGGCAGACCGTCGAGCAGGACGGCGCCGATTGCGTGCTTCTCGATGTCAGCCTTTCCGACGGCATGAGTTATGATTTTGCGCGCCAGCTGCGTGAGGCCGGTATTCCCTTCGGTTTCGTCAGCGGTTATGGCGATACGACAGGTTTTCCCGACGATCTTTCGCAGGCGCCTCTGCTCGGCAAGCCTTTCGGAGAAAATGAAATCATGGATTTCGTTCTCGGCCTTGTCGGCGTTTCGAGTGACACCGTAAAAGAATAACGTTTCGCCGAAGGATCGGTTATGATCCGGCTTGAATCGAAATTCGGACAGGTTTCATGCAGTGGCAGGATGAGGCAATCATTCTCGGCGTAAAACGCCATGGCGAGACGAGTGTCATCGCCGAGGTGATGACCCGTACGCGCGGCCGGCATCTCGGCATGGTGCGCTCCGGACGCTCCCGCAGCATGCAGCCGGTGCTGCAGGCGGGAAACCGGGTGGATGTCATCTGGCGGGCGCGACTTGACGACCATCTTGGCGAATACCGAATCGAGCCGCTGCAATTGCGCGCCGCGCAGCTGATGGAAACGGCGACCGCTGTTTACGGCGTCCAGGCCATGGGCGCGCTTCTCAGGCTTCTACCGGAGCGCGACCCGCACCCGCATCTTTATCAGGCGCTCGATATCATCCTCGACAATCTCCACGATCCGGCCGATGCCGGGGAATTGTTCGTGCGGTTCGAACTCGCGGTGCTGAACGATCTGGGTTTCGGGCTTGATCTCACCGAATGCGCGGCGACGGGGCTGCGCACCGATCTCATTTATGTGTCGCCGAAAACGGGCAGGGCGGTTTGCCGCACGGCCGGCGCGCCTTATGCGGAGCGGATGCTGTCGCTGCCCGCTTTTCTCGGTGAGGGCCAGTCGAAAGCTGCCGACCCCGAAAGCCTTGCGGCGGCCTTCCGCCTGACGGCGCATTTCCTCAACCGGCATGTCTATGATCCGCGCGGCCTGAATGAAAACGCCGCCCGCGACGGTTTCGTGCAGGCGGCGCTGAAGGCGCTGCAGCGCAGGGCATCACCGCCCGCGCTTGATAAGGCCGTGTAGTCTCAGGCCATTGCAGGCCGCGGCGCGGGCCGCTCCTGAATAGGCCAATGCACGATGGCCGCAAAAATCCCCATGCCGACGCCAAGCCACCAGACGAGATCATAGGACCCCAGCCGGTCATAAAGGAAGCCGCCGAGCCAGACGCCGAGGAACGAGCCTATCTGGTGCGACAGGAATACGACACCGCCGAGCATGCCGAGATGGCGCGTGCCGAACATGATTGCCACCAGCGCGTTTGTGGGCGGCACGGTGGAAAGCCATAGAATACCCATGACAGCCGCGAACAGGATGACCGAAAGTGGCGATTGCGGCAGGAGCAGGAAGGCCGTCACGACAACCGAGCGGGCAATATAGATATAGGCCAGCATATAGGGTTTCGAATAACGCTGGGCGATGACGCCGGCGGCGAGCGACCCGATGATATTGAAGAAGCCGATCAGCGCCATGGCAATGACGGCGTAACGCGGTTCGATGCCGATATCACCGAGATAGGCCGGGAAATGCGCGGTGATGAAGGCCACCTGAAAACCGCAGACGAAAAAGCCTGTCGTCAGCAATAGATAGCTTTTATGGCCAAGCGCTTCCCTTAGTGCTTCGCCTGCCGTCTGCTGGAACTGTGTCTGCGACTGGCTGCCGGAGGAGGAATTGCCGCGCATGGGAATGGCGAGCAGCGGCACCAGCATCATCATCACGGCAAGCCAGACGAGGCTGTTCGACCAGCCATAGGCGGAAATCAGGCCCTGGCTGATCGGTGCGAACAGGAACATGCCGGCAGAGCCCGCCGCCGTGCCGATGCCGAAGGCGAGCGAGCGCTGCTGCGGCGTCACATGGCGCGCAAACGCCGACAGGATGACGCTGAACGAACCGGCGGCGATGCCAAGCCCGACAAGCACGCCACCGCCGAAATGCAGCCAGAAGGGCGAGGTGTCGAAGGACATGCAGATGAGGCCGGCGGCATACAGAAAGCCTGACAGCACGAGCACGCGGCCCGTGCCGTATTTATCGGCGATTGCGCCGAAGAAGGGCTGGCCGAGACCCCAGAAGAGATTCTGCAAAGCCATTGCGAGGCCGAAGGTGGAACGGTCCCAGCCGGTATCGGCCAGCATCGGCAGCTGAAAAAAGCCCATGGCCGAACGCGGACCGAAGGTCATGACGGCAATCAGCGACCCCGCGGCGATAATCAGCCAGGGCATGGTCTGGCGTGTGGCTTGCAACATGAAATTCTCCTGCTGCAGCATGCGCCTTGGAGATGGCGCAAATCTTCTGCAGATTCCCTCTGATCGGCATGAATATTAGCTTTTGTCAGCCGTCCCCACTAGCGACTTTTCTTGACCCCCATTATTCATGGGATTGATGGGATGCCCGCACATTATTGCCGGAATTCCGGAGAGATGACGATGAAGCAGAATATTTACGACGACCCCGGGTTCTTCGAGCGCTACAGCGCCATGCCGCGCTCCGTGGAGGGGTTGCAGCAGGCCGGCGAGTGGCACGAACTGCGCGCCATGCTTCCGCCGTTGCAGGGCCGGAGCCTTCTCGATCTCGGTTGCGGTTTCGGCTGGCATTGCCGTTATGCGGCAGAGCAGGGGGCGGCCCGTGTCGTCGGCGTCGATCTTTCGGAGAACATGTTGCGCCGTGCCGCCGAAATAAATGGCGGGTCCGGTATCGAATATCGCCGGGCGGCGATCGAGGACATCGATTTTGCGTCCGAAAGCTTCGACGTGGCGCTGAGTTCGCTCGCTTTGCATTACGTCCGCGATCTCGATGCGGCATTCGCGAGGGTGTTCGCTGTCCTGAAACGCGGCGGCGATTTCGTCTTTTCCATCGAGCATCCGGTGTTCACGGCTCTCGAAAAACAGGACTGGTTCTACGGCGACGATGGTGAAATCCTGCACTGGCCGCTCGATAATTATCAGGACGAGGGCGTGCGCCATTCCAACTGGATGGCGGATGATGTCGTCAAATATCACCGCACGGTGTCAGGCGTTCTCAACAGCCTGCTTTCCGCCGGCTTTGCCCTGACGCGTCTGGCCGAGCCGAGGCCCGATCCCGCTTTGCTCGCTGAGCGACCGGAGTTGAAGCACGAGGACCGCCGCCCGATCTTTCTGATCGTCAGCGCCCGCAAGCCGTGATGGCATGACGGGCGCTGCAACGCCCGTGGCCTAGCGTCTCTTGATCGCCCAGCCTTCCGTCCGTTCCTCGACCACCTTGGCCACGTCGCCGACCGACAGTCTGCCCTGACCGCGCGGCGTCACGTTCCAGCCGAACAGCGGGCCGGGCACGCGCCGATCACCCGACATGCGGATGCGGCCCATGGCTTTCATGGGCGAGGGCACATCGCGGGAGCCGGTTATCTGGTCCTGCGTGGTCATGATGCAGCGGGCGCAGGGTTTTACGAGATCGAAACGAATGCCGCCGATCTCGATAGCCGCCCAGCGGTCCTCGGCCCATGGCTCGTCCGTATCAAGCACGATATTGGGCCGGAAGCGCTCCATGCCAACAGTGTCTTCGCCATTGGCGCGCATATTGTCGTTCAGCGCGGCGAGCGAGGCGGTGGTGGTGACGAGGATCTGATAGCCGTCCGCAAAGGTGACGGGCGTTTCGTTACCCGTCCATTCAAGGCTTGCAATGCGTTTTGAGGCATCATCGAAGAATGCCAGCTTCACCTCGCGCCCCAGCCACGCCGAAAGCGTAGTGTTGGTCTCGTCATCGGCGATGTTGGCGCTGACGATCGATTTCCACACCGCCACATCCATGCGCTGGCCGGACGGTTTTGCGACGATCTCGCCACCCTTGTCCCGCGCAAGCGCCATGCCGCCATCCTCATGCCGCGCCAGAACCGTGGCGATGGAAGGCAATTCGCGCTGGGTGATGAAATGGCCGGAAGGGTCGATCAACATGGCGCGACGGTCGCCGGGCAGGCCCTCGTCCGAAACAGCGCTCTCGGAGAGGGGAATGCCGCGCGCGCTTTTCAGCGGATAGATGTTGAGTTCGGTCACACGCATCTTGGATCTCCTCAAATCTCGTCGAGAAACAGGTCGAGCACCTGTTTCAGCCGCTCATGGCGGGCCTTGGCCATCTGCCGCCCCGTCTCGGTGCGAAAGCCGTCTGCCAGTTTGAAAAGCTTGGTTTCAAAATGGTCGATGGCAAAGGCGCGGTCGTCAAGCGGTCGATCTTTGGCCAGCGGATCGGCCGGATCATAAAGCGCCGAACCCATGCGCCCGGCAATATAAAAGCAGCGCGCCGCCCCAACCATGCCGATGGCATCCAGCCGGTCGGCATCCTGAAGGATTTTTGCCTCCAGCGTCTGCGGCGCGATATTGGCCGAAAAGCTGTGGGTGGTGATGGCGTGTGCGGCGGCGTCGATATCCTGCTTCTGCCAGCCGAGCCCGGCCAGAATGCCGGCCGCCTTTTCCGCCGCAAGCCGTGAGGCCTGCGCGCGTAGCGGCGAGTTCTTTTCCACCGCCACGCAATCATGCAAAAGCACGCTGGCTGCCAGCACCGTGCCATCGCCGCCTTCGTCCGCATGGATGCGCATGGCGTTGCGGAAGACGCGGTGAATATGGGCAAGATCATGCGAGCCGTCGCCGGTATCGGCGGCGTGCGGTATCAGGTCCTGCGCAAGCGCCGCATAGGGCGCGAAAGCCTCTGCCGCGATCATGCCTGCGGCTTCCGGGTGAGGATTTTCTGGTAGAACAGGCCGATGCCGATCAGCACCGCGCCGAGCCCGATGAAGGACAGCGCCCTGAGCACGCCTTCAAGGTTGCTCATGTCGATGAGGAAGGCCTTGGCGACGGAAATCAGCACGAAGGCGGCGGATGCCAGACGCAGGCTGCGGGCATTGAAGCGCGAACCGAGCACCAGCAGCAGCACGCCGATCAGCAGCCAGACCACCGAATAGCTGTAGGTCTCACCCTGCAGGAAACCCTTCCAGTCGGCGATGTTTTCGCCCTGCCAGAAGCGGCGGACCGAAAGCGTTGCCCAGGCAAAACCGAGTGCGGCGCCTGCCACCGCCAACATGCTGACATAGGGCGGGGGACGTTTGCCGCGCGCATAATAGGCAAGGCCGCCATAGGCGAGTGCCGGCAGGAGATAACCGATCAGCAGCAGGTTGAGGACCGGAATGCGCCCGGTATTTTCGCCGGTGAAATAGGGGTTGAGCGTGAAGAAATGCATCGTCAGCACATTGATGACGGCGATCACGCCGGCAATCATCGAACCGTAACGGAAGACGGGGCTTGGGCTTTTCAGGTCGAGCGTCATCAGCACGCCGGAAAAACCGATGGTCAACAGCGTGTAGATCGATTGTTCGCCAAGCGTCGGAACGCTGTTATCAAGCGTGCCGCCATTCATCGCGTGGCGGATGAGGATGGCGACGGCCAGAAGACCCATGACGCTGGCAATCGCCTGCAGGAAGTTCTTCGCCCTCACACCCGGCCAGTCGCGCAGCAACCAGGCGGAAGCGACGGCCAGCAGCGCGGGAATGCCATAACCCGGCAGAAGCGCGTTGAAGACCGGCGTGAGCCCAAGATTTTGTGGCCCGACGATGGTGGGTTCCCAGGCGATGCGGCCGAGAACGGCAACGCTTGCCACGGCCATCACCCAGGGCAGCACATCCCAGTTGCGGTAACGGCTGGCCAGCACATAAACGAAGCCGATGACCGAAAGCAGAACGGTTGTCGCAAGCCCTTCCGTTAGCGTGTGCAGGCTGAGCGCGAAGGCAGCGAACGAGCCGAGCACGAGAATGTTGAGCGGCTTGCGATAGGCCTCGTTGTTCTGTCGGTGCAGCCATTCTGCACCGGCAATCAGCACGAAGCCGAGACCGAGACCATAGGCGGCGTGCAGCCAGTCGCGGCCGAGATTGCCGTATTCAACGAAGCTTGCCGTTGCCAGCCAGACGGGGAACAGCGCGGCAATACCTGCCCAGAGCTGGGCGAAATCCGCATCGTCGGCGCCCTTGCGTTTCAGGAAGGAGAAGGCGCAGAGCACGAAGACGGCGCCAAGACCAAGCGCCATGGCGATTTCAGCCGTATAGCCTGTTCCGACGGGCGGAAGCGTTACGCCGGTATCGTTGATAAGGCCGATGAAATCGATGCCCTGCCGTGACATCAGCGCCACCGCCGTCTGCGCGCCGAGTGCTGCAATGATGGCCGGCCACACCGCATAATGGCGGGCGGCGCCAAGGGCCGCGAGTGCTGCGATCAGCGCCAAGACGATCAGCACCGGGTGAGTGTCGATGCCGCCACTGGCGAACAGGAAGCCGATGGCGGGCAGGATGACGGCCATCGATACGGTGAGGTTGATGGCAAGCGACGGCCGCAGCAGAAGCCGAATGGCACGGATGGCGCGCCGCTCCGGGGCGGCGGTTTCACCGGCCTCTGCCGGCGGTGTGTCGAAGTGTTTTCCGGGCCACAGGAAGATCGTACCGGCCAGCATGATGAGCAATGCGAGTGTCGGCGGTTCGGCATTGATCGTCTCGGAATAGCCGATATAGCCGAGCGCCCAGAGGCCAAGGCCGGCATTGGCAAGCGACGGGACCACGGTCCAGCCCTGCCTGCGCGCTGCGGCCGCCGTCGCCAGCCACGAGATCGTCAGGAAAACGAAAAGCGCCCAGATATTTGGTGTTTCGCTGGAAATCAGCGCTGGCGTCAGCATCGAGCCGAGAAGACCGAGCCCGGCCAGCGCCTGCCCATGCAGAAGCGACAGGCCAATGGTGGCAAAGGCGACAAGCCCGAGCAGGATGAAGGCCGTTCCTGAGCCGATATAACCGTAAATGCCATAGGCGGCATAAACCACGCCGAACAGCGTCAATGCACCGGCCGCCGTCAGCACGCCCGGTATCATGGCGTTGGAATAGGCGGCGGCGATGCCCGGCACGGCCTTGCGGCGGATCGCCTCGCCGGCAAGCCCGAGAACGAGGCCGAAAATGGCGGCGAGCGAAAGCCTGACCGCCGGGCCTAAGAGCCCCGATTCGATCGAATATTTGACGAGGAAAATACCGCCGAGCGCAAGCGCCAGCCCGCCGGCCCAGACAGCCCAGCGTGCGCCAAGCAGGCTTTCGAAGCTTTCTTTCGTGGCCGGCGCGGACGCGGTCTCGTTGGCGAGCGCAGGCGGCGCTTCTTCACGGGCCACGTCCTCAGCTTCCACTATCGCGGCGGCTTCTTCAGGCTCGGAGGCGTATTCAGCTTGGGACGCTGCTGCTCCGGGCAAATCCCCGTTTGTCTCTTCCGCCTCGAAATCCGTGTTTTCCACAGACTCCACGCTTTCAGCCTGTGCCGTCGCGGGAGACGTCACCCCGGCAGCCATCAATCGCTTGAGGTTGAGAACCTCGCGTTCCAGCGATTTGATTCGGCTTGAATTACGGATGCTCGCGACCAGCGTGTAGATAAAGGCCGCGATGAGGGCGAGGATGAGAAACGGGATTTCCAAACGGGCTCTCCAATTACGAAGCTGTTTTTAAAGCCCTTTTGGCGAATTTATGCAAGGCCCGGTTGATGAATGGCAGGGGGAAACAGGGAGCGAGCGGGTCCCACTTGTTTCTTCTCCCCGCCGGGGAGAAGTCCGCGGCAGCGGGATGAGGCGGCGAGGGTAGTGGTTTGCGGAGAGCTAGCCCCCTCATCCGACCCTTCGGGCCACCTTCTCCCCGGCGGGGAGAAGAAATGGGCGGCACCCGCTCGGCGCATGCCCGTCTATCGAAAATCAGGAAGCCGCCGCCAGCCAGCTCCGTGCCGCTTCTATATCGGCAAGCCCCAGATCATGCCCGTCATCCAGCATTTCCACCCGTGCCTCTGCGCCGCTCGCCGCAAGCCGGCCTTGCAGCTCGGCTGCTCCGTCGCGATATTTGTCGCGTTCGCCGGCGACGAGCAGGAAATTCCGGCCGGAAAGATGTGTTTGCGGCCATGTATCGAGAACCGGCATGGGGCGGTAGAGCAGGGCGTCTCCCGCAAGCTCGGGATAAAGTGCGGCAAAGGCCGCATAGAAATTCGCGCCATTCGAATGGCCGATAAACCGCAATTTCGAACGATCAAGACCATAGGAGCGGACCGCACCCTCGACAAAGGCGGCAAAGGCCTCCGCTTCTGCCGCAATGTCATTCTGGTCGAAGCTGAAATCGGGGAAACGCCGGAACCAGCGGGCGATCTCTTCTTCCGTGCTTCTGCCGCGCACGCCTAAAAGTGTCGCGCCGCGCGCGGCCCTGTGTGCCAGCGGCATCAGGCTCGTTTCGCTGCCGCCCGAGCCGTGCAGCAGGATGATGGTGCTGCCATCCGGCTCCTCCGGCGTATAGAACCGATGCACGAAGGGCAGATCGCGATAGATGATGCGTTCCTCGCCCGGCATGGAGAATTGCGGCAGGGCGACGCGCACATCCGCCTCGTCCTTCATGAACAGCGGCGGAATGAACAATTGTTCGCCAAGTGCTTCCAGCGGTTCGTCGATCGTCATGCCGGGGCCGTCGGTTGCCATTTCGATCAGCACGCCGCCCGGTTCGCGAACGTACAGCGAATGGAAATACTTGCGGTCATGGGCATTGGTGGTGCTGGAATTGAGCGATTTCAGCCCGGTGAGAACCGCATTCAGCTCATCCATATCCTCTGCGCGGAAGGCGATATGGTCGACCGTGCCGGTGCCCGGTGCGCTGGACCAGAAGCCGGTGGCATCGCGCACGTCGATGATGTCGCCGCTGTCGGACACGAGCCTGCGGATCGCACCGGTCTGGCTTTCCTGCCGGTAGCCGAAGTGCTTTTCCAGAAACGCCACGGTCTCTTCCGGTACCTCGCTCAGCATCGTCGCACCATAGATGCGGCGAATCGCGTCCTGCGCAGAAATGTCGTCCGTCACATGCGGCGTGGCATCGGCAAAGGCATGGGTGCCGACCAGCTTGACGATCAGGCCGTCAGGGTCTTTCAGCCGGATGACCGGCTCGCCGAATTCGTCGGATGGGCCCTCGGCGCGGATGCCGAATTTCAGTGCCCGCGTCAGCCAGAAACCGATGGCGGCAGGATTGATCGCTACCGAGACTTCCAGTGTCTGGCCATAACCGACACGGCCCTGGCCGCCATCTTCCCAGACGAGAAATGTCAAAAGCGAGCCGGGCGAGGCGATGTCGTCGCCATAAAGCAGGTGAAGCTGCATGGCGTCTTCGAAGCCGGCGGTGCGCTTGACCAGCTTCAAACCGAGGAAGCCGGCGTAGAAATCGACATTCGCCTGCACCTTCCGGGTGATCATGGTGATGTGGTGTATGCCCAGTGCAGAATTCATCTTGCGGTCCCGTCGTTTCGCCTGCTGTTCGTGGCCCTATTTGTCCTACGCTGCGCCTGATCCGCAACCCCGGCAAATGAGAACGCTGTGTTCTCTGCGTGAACGATATTGCTTGCGCTTCGTTGCACACACGCTGCGCAGAAACTGAGCTTTTTGCCTCCATATCGATCCGAATTGCATATTAAATAATCATACAAAATAATGGCTATTTTGTATGCAATTTTATCTTGCCTTGAGGGTGGGAATTGGCTCTTATGCAACCAATCCAACAAAACCATCAGGGGGAATAGATGTTCTTAACGCGCAGGTTGTTGTCCAAAGGGCTAGGTATTGCTGCCATCGGCGCCGCCGCCGCAATGGTGCTGCCGGTGACGGGCGCTTATGCCGAAACGCCGGTCAAATTCACGCTCGACTGGAAATTCGAAGGTCCCGCCGCCGGCTTCCTGCTGGCGCTCGACAAGGGTTACTTCAAGGCGGAAGGGCTCGATGTCACCATCGACAGCGGCAATGGCTCGGTGGAAGCCATTCCGCGTGTGGCGACGGGCGCCTACCAGATGGGGTTCGGCGACATCAACTCGGTGATGAAGTTCCTCGACGAGGATCCGAGCCAGAAGATCAAGGCCGTTTATATGGTTTATGAGCGCCCGACTTTTGCCGTCGTCGGTCGCAAGTCGCTCGGCGTGACGGGTGATCCGAAGTCGCTGGAAGGCAAGAAGCTCGGCGCGCCGCCGCCGGATGGCGCCTTTGCGCAATGGCCGGCCTTCAAGCAGGTCGCGGGTCTCGATGACAGCAAGATCAAGATCGAATCGATCGGTTTTCCCGTGCGTGAACCGATGCTTGCCAAGGGAGATGTCGATGCCGTCTTCGGTTTCGCTTTTTCGGTCATCCTCAACTTGAAGAAGCAGGGCATTGCCGATGACGACATCTCGACCATCCTGATGGCCGAGCACGGCTTGAATCTTTATGGCAATGCGGTGTTGGTAAACACTGATTTCGCTGAGAAAAACCCTGATGCCGTGAAGGGGTTCCTCAAAGCGCTGGCCAAGGGCTTCGCCGATTCCGTCAAGACCCCGGAAGAGGGCGTGGCGGCGGTGCTGAAGCGCAACGAGACGCTCGACAGCGCCATTGAGCTGGAACGCCTCAACATGGCCAACAGCATGAACATCAAGACGCCCTATGTGGTGGAAAACGGCATGGGCGGCGTTGATCCGGCCCGGCTTGCGGCTTCCATCGAGACTTTGAAGGTTTCCATGGGCCTGAAGGGCAATGTGAAGGCGGAGCAGGTGTTCGACGCGACCTACCTGCCTGCCAAGGAAGAGCGCATGCTTCCCTGAGGGGCGGCGTTGCAGATTGAAAGAGCGGGTGCCGCGAGTTTCTTCTCCCCGTCGGGGAGAAGTCCGCGACAGCGGGATGAGGGGGCAAGCTCTCGGTCTATCGCTGACGTCGCCCCCTCATCCGACCCTTCGGGCCACCTTCTCCCCCTCGGGGAGAAGAAACAAGCGGCAACGCTGCGGGATTAAACGGCCTGATCAGCAACTTAAAACGGGAACAGCAATGTCACATCTCGTGGAAATAGACAGCGTCGACATGCGCTACGGCGGGTCGGCCGGAACGCTGGCCGTATCCGGTTTGAACCTGACGGTCGACAAGGGCGAATTCGCCGCCGTGGTCGGCCCCTCCGGCTGCGGCAAGTCCACGCTGATGAAATTGGTGACGGGACTGCATATTCCGCAGAAGGGCAATGTCATCGTTGCCGGGCGGCAGGTCACGGAGCCGGTCTCCATCGTCGGCATGGCATTTCAGAACCCGACGATGTTGCCCTGGCGTACGACGCTTGAGAACATCCTGCTGCCGCTGGAAATCGTCGAGAAACACCGCCGCCGTCTGCGCGCCCACAAGGCGGAATATGTCGCGAAAGCCGAGCGCCTTCTGGAGATCGTCGGTCTGAAGGGCTTTGGCTCAAAATATCCATGGCAGCTTTCCGGCGGCATGCAGCAGCGTGCCAATCTCTGCCGCGCGCTGATCCATGAGCCGGAACTTCTGATGCTGGATGAGCCATTCGGTGCGCTCGATGCCTTCACCCGCGAGGAATTGTGGTGTGTCATCCGTGACCTGCACGCCGCGCAGCGCGTGACCATCATTCTGGTAACCCACGATCTGCGCGAAGCGACCTTCCTCGCCGACAAGATTTTCGTGATGAGCGCAAGGCCGGGCCGCGTGCTGGCGGAACATCGCGTTCCCTTCGCCCGCCCGCGGCAACTCGATCTCATGTATGACAAGGGTTTTAACGACATGGTGCAGGCACTGCATGGCGAAATCGCGCAGGCGAGGGTGGCGGCATGAGTGCGATCATGGAAAGCACCGTCACGGCCGAGCCGCGCAAGCCGCTGATTGCCCGCGTCAACTGGGTGAAGGCGGCCCCCTGGCTCTATACGCTGGCGCTCTTCGTGCTGTGGGAATTACTGGTATATGCGCTGAAAATGCCGCCCACCATCCTGCCGTCGCCCGTGAGAGTAGGTCAGGCCATCCTGCAATATTGGTCGCCGATCTGGAAGAATTCGCTGCAGACGCTTTATACGACGACTTTGGGCTTTGCCATCGCCGTTGTCGCCGGCCTTGCCATCGGCCTGTTCATCGGCTGGTCGAAAACCATTTATGCCGGGCTTTATCCGTTGATGATCGGCTTCAACGCCATCCCGAAAGTGGCGCTGGTGCCGATCCTTGTCATCTGGTTCGGCATCGGCACTGTCCCCGCCGTGTTGACCGCCTTCCTGATTTCCTTCTTCCCCATCGTCGTTAATGTCGCCACTGGTCTTGCCACGATCGAGCCAGAAACCGAGGACGTGCTGCGGGCGCTGGGCGCAAAGAAGATGGACATCATGCTGAAGGTCGGCATTCCGCGCTCCATGCCTTATTTCTTCGGCTCGCTGAAAATCGCCATCACGCTCGCCTTCGTCGGCTCGGTCGTCTCGGAGACTGTCGCCTCAAATTATGGCCTCGGCAACATGATGAGTTCGGCGCAGAGCCAGTTCAACGTGCCGCTGGTCTTTGCCGGCCTTCTGATGCTCGCGGTGGAGGGCATCGTCATGTACGCCATCATGGCCTGGCTGGAGAAGCGCATGACCGGCTGGGCGCATCGCTCGACCATGGGGCAGTGAGTCTTTCTTCTCCCCGCCGGGGAGAAGATGCCCCGAAGGGGTAGATGAGGGGGCAACGCCAGCAATAAACCGAGAGCTTGCCCCCTCAACCCGCGCTACGCGACCTTCTCCCCGGCGGGGAGAAGGTGAAAGAGGCATGCGCTCGGCATTCTTCGGGTCGCGGAAAGCCGTGAGCCCGCCATGGTTCAATGCGCCGCCATTTCCTTGACGATATCAGCGCCGTCCATCAGGAAGGGATAATAGGTGGGCCAGTTGGTGACTTCGTCCAGCAGGGCCTTGCGGTCATTCCCCCAGTAGAGATGGTAGTGGCCTGCCTTGACCGGGGCGATGGAATGGTCGCTGAACTGGATGAACTGCGGAGCAGCCTCGTCGCCAGCAGTCTTCTTGAAGATGTATCTTACGCCGCGATTGCCCTTCTTGTAGGTCAAGATTTCCTGACCGTCGCTGGCATATGTGCCTTCGACCGGCTTGCCTTCCTTGTAAAAGGCCACGCTGTCGCCCTTGATGACGATGCGGTTCACATCCGTCTTGTAACCGATGTCGTAATAGGCGCGATATTCTGCAGCCGTCTTGTCACCATGGGCGGCTTTTTCGGCCATGACGGAATCAAGCGAGCCGTTCAGCAGGTAGGGATAGACAGACTGCCAGTCGCCGTCCCAGTCGGAAAGCGTGCGCGGCTTCACCTGGGCGTCTTCGAAATAGCCGCTGTAAATCTTCTTTTCCGCCTCGGTCATCTGGTGGCCGTGATCGTGCCCATGGTCATGGCTGTGGGCGGCGGATTTGTCACCCCCGGCGGCCGTGGCAGCGGCTGCCACCAGCAGCATGGAACCAAGTGCCACCGCGCCGGTGACGAGGATGTGTGTCTTCTGCATTGTTTCGGCCTCTCATATCCGTCATCGAAAAGTTGGTTACGTAATAACATTACAAGTCGACCTATAGAGATGTCTTTTGCAGGACGCAAGGCGGGAGCGGGCGGGCCATAATGAAAAAGCGCGATGGCCGGTAAGGCCACCGCGCTTGAGAAATGGAGGAGGGCAAAAAGAGAGCTTGAGGCCTCAGGCGGGCTGCGCGCTCACTTCCGCCTTGCGTTCATCAAAGGCGAGTTTCATCGCCTTCGTCACATCGCGGGTCGTTACGAAATAACTGTCGCTGCGCACCCAATAACGCAATTTGACCGTCGCGCTGTCGGCGCTGACGGAATCGACGAAGGTGATGGGGGAGGGGTCCAGCAGCACCCGGCTTTCCGAGCGCACCACGCGCATCAGCATATCCTGTGCAGCAGCCAGATCGTCGTCATTCTTGACCGTCAGGCTCAGCTCGTGGCGGCGTGAGGGAAAGCGGCTGTAATTGGTGATCGGTACATTCCAAAGGGTGGAATTGGGTGCGAGGCGGTAAAGCCCGTCGCTGGTCTTGAGCTCGGTGGCAAACAAACCGATTTCCACCACGGTGCCGCTGACCGTATTGGTCTCGATATATTCACCGACCCGGAAGGGGCGCAGCACCAGAAGCATGATGCCGGCGGCAATGTTTTGCAGCGTGCCCTGCAGCGCAAGGCCGATGGCGAGACCGGCAGCACCAAGGGCCGCGAGAATGGAAGCTGTCTGCACGCCGAACTGGCCAAGCACCATCACCAGCACCAGAATAAGCACGACATAACGGATGGCGCCTGCGAAGAAACCGGCCAAGGTCTCATCGAAACCGCGAATGCGCGACAGGCCCTGAAAAGCCCAGCGTTGCAGGAAGGTGGCGGCCAGCCAGCCGACGATCAGCAGCAGAAGCGCGCCGACGATCGAAAAGGAATATTGCACCGCCAGCGCGCTCGCCTGCCGCACGGCCGCCTGCGATGCGACGATGATATCCGTTGCCTGTTGTTCCATGAATTATCCCGTGATTTTCATTGTTGCTCAGGGTTGGTAACGAACGGGTGCCGCAGGGGTTCCGCCAAAAATCGGGCGTCAGCCGCCAAGCGGCAACACGAAAGGCACATTGCCGTCGGTATCGGCACCCCTGCCGATCGCCTTGATTGCCTTGACCAGCCGGCCTTCACGCGCCAGCAGCCGATCGCCGATGGCAATGATGCGGGCATTGGGGGTGACATAGGGCGAGACGGCGCGCAGGCGAAGCGCAAGCTCGTTATCGTCCTGATCCGGATAAAGGCTGAGTGCTGCAATGACGGCGGCGGCCGGTGAGCGCGAAATCCCCATCCAGCAATGGATGAGCAGCGGCGCGGACTGATCCCATTCCCGCGCAAAATCGATGAGCTTCAGCACATGCGCATCATCAGGGGCGATAAGATCGCCAGTGCCCTTGAAGGCGATGTCGTTCATGGCAAGCGTCAGATGCCGGTCGGCGGCAATCACCGCCGGGCGGTGAAAGCTCTGCTCCTTGGCGATCAGTGTCACCATTTCGCGGGCCTTGTGCTTCACGGCCATTTCCGCGATCCGCGACAGCGGCGATACCACGATGGCCGTCATTTGGCGCTCCCGGTCTTGGTTACGCGCAGCGCCTCGATTGCTTCGAAACGTTCGATGAACAGTCTCTGCGCTTCCGTCGAGGGCAGCGGCGTGATGGTGAACATGTCGCGGGTGATGCCGCGCGGCAGCCCGAAGAATTTCTGCGCCTCGGCGGTGGAAAAACCGGCAAGCTCCGTCGCCTCGAAAAAGGCGGCAACCGTATCGGCCTTCTTGATGCGGTCCTTCAATTCGCGTGATGCATGCGGCGGCAGGCCGAACCGCAGATGCACGGCGGCCTCCAGCCGTTTTTCCACGGTCTTGTAACCGCCGCCAACCACGGATTTGAACGGTGAGATCATGTCGCCGATGACATATTCGGGCGCATCATGCAGAAGCGCCATCTGCATGTCGCCGGGCGTCGCATCCGCGCACATGCGGCAGAAAATCGTCTCGACGATGAGGCTGTGCTGGGCGACGGAAAAGGCGTGATCACCGCGCGTCTGGCCGTTCCAGCGGGCAACGCGGGCAAGACCATGGGCGATATCGGCAATTTCCACATCGAGCGGCGAAGGATCGAGCAGATCGAGCCGCCGCCCGGAGAGCATGCGCTGCCAGGCGCGCGGACCTTTTGCGGCAGCCACGCCTAGTCCTCCGCCCGCGCTGCCGGATCGGCGGCCGGAAAGGAAAGGCCACTCCAGGCCGGCAGGGCCACGGTTATGGTGGCATTTTCTGCAAGAAGCGGCGTGCCGGCGGCAATGCGATCGATCCGCACAATGGCAAGAGCGTTGTTGCCGCAAACGGTCCCAAGAGTGCCCACCGGTTTTCCATTGGCGGTAATCTCCGTCCCGGTGGCGGGAAGCGGACCTTCCGCCGAAACGGTAACGACGCGCCGCCTTGCCGTGCCGCGATGTTTCATGCGCGAGACGACCTCCTGGCCGACGAAGCAGCCCTTCTTGAAGGAAACGCCGTCATTCACATCCATCAGCACATCATGGGGAAAGGCATCCTGCAGCGCATAATCCCGGCCGGATTCGGCAATGCCGTGTTCGACGCGCAGCGCATCATAGGCTGCAGCGTCGCCGGAGGCAGATGCGCCCGGCACGCGGAATAGGTCGACCCCTGTCTTGGCGAAACGCCCATCCTTGATGCCTGCTTCCGGCGCATTCTCGTTCCAGAAAACGCTGACGCCTTCGGTGGCTTCGGATTTCAGATCGACCGGCGCGCGCAGCTTGTACATCGTCAAGCGGCGCAGCAACGCATCCTGCTCGGCAGCACCCGTCTCGATCAGGTAATCCGTTCCGTCGCGCGCAATCAGGAAATCGAACAGGATCTTGCCCTGCGGCGTCAGCAGCGCCGAAGCGCGGGCTTCGCCCTCAGCCAGATTTTCAACATCGGCGGTGATGAGATTGTTCAGAAATTCCTCGGCGCCTGTGCCGGAAACTCTGATCAGGCGGCGGTCGGCAAGAAAGGCGGAAGGCATGGCGTCACCGTTCGGTTCATCGAGACTGCGCGATCTCCGGCAAAATGCAGATGCACTTTGCCGGACGGCTCATTCCGCACAGTTAGGATTTTTACCGGAGAACGGCAAGCACCGTGAGGCGATCAATCGCCAGCGGTGAAGAACTTCCACTTGCCATCAGGCGAAATGCCGATGCGGTAGAAGCTGTAATTGCCGTATTCCTGCATATCCGCCAGATCGCCCGCCGTAATGATGCGCAAGAGCTCCACCTTTTCCGGTGGCGTCAGCGTATTCAGCGGCTTTCCGGCGAAATAGGGGAAGACATAGGCTTCGTCCGGCGTGCCGGCATCGATATGGGCATAACCGGTCGACAATAGGTCGATGATGATCGCCAGCACTTCCAGCCCGTCGGGATCGCCGGAATAGCTTTTCAGTGCCGCGATCGGGTCTTCACTGTCGCTGCCGTCGATGCGGAATGCGTTCTGGCCGGCGGCGATGAAGGGTCGCAATTTTTCGATATCACCCGAAGCGGCTGCGTCGATGATCTGCTGGCGCAGCTTGCGAACGGCTTCCGGGGCCTTGGAAATGTCGTGCTCGATGACGACGGACATTTCCGGAGCATTGTCGGGCTTGGAGGATTGCTGCTTGGTCTGGGCAGCGGAACGGTCGACCAGAGGGTCGGGCAGGGGAATACCTTCCGAATCACCTTCGATCTCGTCCGGCTCCGCGGGCTGAGCCTGCTGCGGCTGATCGCCATTCTGAGCCTGCGGCTCGCTTTCGGTGTTTTGCGCCGGTTTCAGCTCGGAAAGGGCGAGAGCGCGGTTCGGCAAGCCAACCGACCCGGCGGTCAAAGCAAGCACGATGGACAGCATGGCGGAAGAGCGCAAAAGCCCCTTGCTCAGGCAAGACATGATAGACCCCGGCTTTACTGTATCACCCGCTGCGGAGAAAATTCGCCTTCAAGCATGCGCTGGCGCAGCGATTCCAGCATTGCTTCAGCGCCGGCTTCGCCATGCATGCGAATGGTTTCGCGCATGGCCAGAGCAATGGCGGCATCGGCGATGATCTCAGGCTCGATGCCGTCGGCCATGCCGTCGGCCCATGCCTCGTTCTGGTGTTCCAGAGCGACCTGCATCTTTTCATGCACGATCATATCGTCGATTTCGTTACGGCTCGTCTGCATTTTTCATCCTCGACAGGGCGGGCAAGTCCTTACCACCCTGTTAACAACACTATCAGTCTTTTATCAAAACGGCACGGCCTGCGGCGAAAAGAGGTTAACAATCCGCTAATTTCCGAACCGCGACGCGATTTCCTGAGCGAGTGTTGCCCCTTCGTTACGGTAGTTCTCTTCTGCCATGACGGCGGCGCGTGTGCAACTGGTGTGGATGGCCGCAAAGGAGCGGTATCCACGGTTGAATGCAGCCGTCATGCGCTGGCGTCTTTCGGGTTCGTTGGCCGTGTCCGCAGCCAGAAGATCGCTCATCGATCTGCGCCAGTCCTCCGGACCGGAAGAAGGGCACAGGGTTCTTAAATATTGCACCGCGCCCAGTATTTCGGAAAGCCGTGCCAGCTTGTCGTCATAAGGTGCGGGTTTGGGCGGCGTTACTTCCGCAGGTCGTACTTCCTTGGAAGCCGCTTTTGAAGGCTGCGCATAAGCGATGCCTTCTTGCCCGGCCGGTAACATGGTCAGGAAAAGAGACAGGAAAATGGTTGATCGTATCAAAATTCTATTCTGCCCCACACATACTCGTGAACTACTGGCTCGTGAACTACTGGCTCGTGAACTACTGGCTCGTGAACTACTGGCTCGTGAACATCCGGCGAGCGGACATGCCCTAAATAATCGCGATTCTGGCTGGCTGGCAATCATGCAAACAGGCGCTCGGCGCATTCGACGACGCTTTCAGGTGCCGGCAGCCGGCGGATTTCCGCCAATGTGTACCAGCCCGCATCCGCCGCATCGTCGGCCGCCGTCACCGCCGGATCGGCATCCGTTTCCACCGTGAAGACGGACAGGAAATAATGGCTGGTCAGCACGCCGTCTGCATTGCGTGACGGCAGGTCATAGGTCGCGAAGAGTTGCGGTTTGCGCGCCACGATGCCGGTTTCCTCGTGAAGTTCGCGAAGTGCGGTCTCGGCCGGTGTTTCCCCCTCTTCGCCGCGCCCGCCCGGAAAGGCGAACATGTCCTTTGACGGTGGATTGGCCCGGCGCACGAGAAGCAGCCGGTCGCCATTCCTGACGATGGCGGAGGAGGCGGGGTGGGGCTTGATGCGAAGGGTCATGAAGGGTTTCACTCGTTTCGGCCGTCTCCGGCCTGTCTGCATATTGTGGTGCGAGAGCGCCAATGCGCCCTTTCGGATAAGGCGCGGAGGCTCTAACCTGTTGCGAACAACACGCTCTATTGTGCACGCAGAAGACGGTGGAATGAAGGTCTATCTTATCTATGTATTGGCGGCACTTGCGGAAATCGCCGGTTGCTTCGCCTTCTGGGCCTGGCTGAAACTCGGCAAGCCGGTCTGGATATTATTGCCGGGCATGCTGTCGCTTGCCGCATTTGCCTGGCTGCTGGCACTGGTGCCGACCGAGACGGCGGGCAGAGCCTATGCCGCTTATGGCGGGATTTACATCGCCGCATCGCTTCTCTGGCTCTGGGGCGTTGAAGGGCAGCTGCCGGATAAATGGGATGTCGCCGGCGGCGCCGTCTGCCTTGCCGGCACGGCCGTCATTCTGTTCGGCCCACGCGCCTGAGGAGAAGATCATGTGTGGACGTTTTGTCCTGAAGGCGACGCCGGAAGAAATCGCCGATTATCTCGACCTGATCGGGCTTGAGGATTTTCCCGCCCGTTTCAACATCGCGCCCACGCAACCGGTTCTGGTGGTGCTGGAAGGCGAGCGGCAGGAGCGCGGCAGCAACCTGCCCAACCGCCGGGCCGTGCTGGTCCGCTGGGGTTTTCTGCCGGGCTGGGTGAAGGATCCCAAGGATTTTCCCTTGCTCATCAACGCGCGTTCGGAAACCGCCATCGGCAAGGCATCCTTCCGCGCCGCCATGCGCCATCGCCGCGTGCTAATTCCCGCCACTGGCTTTTATGAGTGGCGACGACCGCCGAAGGAGGAGGGCGGCAAGCCGCAGCCCTATTTCATCCGCCCGAAAAACGGCGGCATCGTCGCCTTTGCCGGCCTTATGGAAACATGGTCCTCAGCCGATGGCTCGGAAGTCGATACCGGTGCAATTCTCACCACCGCCGCCAATGCCGCGATCGGGCGTATTCACGACCGCATGCCTGTTGTCATCGCGCCCGAGGATTTCAGCCGCTGGCTGGACTGCAAGACGCAGGAACCGCGCGAGGTGGCCGATCTGATGCGCCCGGCGCAGGACGATTTCTTCGAGATGATCCCGGTGTCGGACAAGGTCAACAAGGTCGCCAATGTCGGCGCTGACCTCATCGAACCGGTGCCGGAAACCGCGCCGCTGGCAAAGATCAAACCGCCGAAGGATGAAGGGCAGATGTCGCTGTTTTAACGTCTTTGCGTGGCGCGCGAGGCTAGTTATTTACGGCTGGACGTTGCCGCACATTTCTTCTCCCCGCCGGGGAGAAGGTGGCCCGAAGGGTCGGATGAGGGGGCAGCGTTGCCTAATTTCGGAGAGCTTGCCCCCTCATCCCGCTGCCGCGGACTTCTCCCCGGCGGGGAGAAGAAACAAGCGGCACCCGCTCGGCCCATGACCCTATCTACGGGAAAATCTCAGCTGTTCTGCCCCATCTTCTGTAAGCCTTCCTGGATCATCACGTCGGAATACACCCGGTTGCGGCCATTCGCCTTGGCGAGATAGAGTAGCTGATCGGCGGCATTCAGCTGGTTGTCGAAAGGTTCACCCTTTTCGATTTCCACCACGCCGAGCGAAATCGTCAGCGCCAGGCTGCTGCCGCTGAGCTGGCGGCCATTGCTTTCAACAGCGCCGCGCAGTTCCTCGCAGAACTGATAGGCGGCACGGGCATCAAGCCCGCGCAGGAACACGGCGAACTCCTCGCCGCCGAGGCGGGCGGGAATATGGCGCTTCTCATGGCACATGTCGTGCAGCAGTTCGGCAAGCTTTTTCAGCGCCCGGTCGCCGGCATCGTGCCCGAGTGTGTCGTTGATCTTCTTGAAATGGTCGATGTCGAGAATGGCGACCGCGCCGTTTTCGTCGTTGTCGTTGATGATATCCATCAAGGCCCGGGTACGCTCGAAGAAGGAGCGGCGGTTCGGCAAGCCGGTCAGATGGTCGCGTTCAGCCAGTTCACGCAGGCGCTTCAGCTGCTTCAGCGTTTCGATATTATTGTCGATACGGCACTGCAATTCTTCCGGCACGAAGGGGCGATAGACGAAATCGGATGCGCCTGCCTTCAGGAAGCTTGCCGAAAGCAGCCGGTCGGTGGAGGACGAGATGCCGATCACCCTGAGATCTTCCGAGGAACGACTGTCGCAGATACGGCGCGTCAGCTCATAACCGTCCATGTCAGGCATATGGTAATCGGTGATGACGAGCTGGATCGATGGGTCCTGCGACAGGATTTCCAGCGCCCGGTTGCCCGAATGGGCCTCGCTGACCTTGAAATTCTGCCGCTCCAATATTTCCACCAGGCCGGAACGCGCCGTGCGCGCGTCATCGACCACCAGAACGGAAAAGCGCCGGTTGGTCAAAATCCGGTCAACGGTCTTGACCACCGCATCGACGGTGCGGTGCCCGTCCTTGACGATATAATCGATGATCTTCTTTTCGGCGTAACGTTTGCGTGCCTCTTCATCCACCGTTGCGGTGAAGACGATTGCCGGCACCTTGTGCTCGGAAAGAAGAGCTAAAATCTCGCCCTTCGGTGCGTCGGGCAGGTTGAGCCCCGTCAGCGCCAGCGTGAAATCATGGGCGCGCAACAGCGTATCGGCGGCGGCCATGCTGTCACAATGAATGACCTCAGCTTCGGTCTCTTCCGAGAGCCGCGACTTCAGCAGCATGGAAAGAGCAACGGAATCTTCAATCAGAAGGATTTTATCCTGCATGGCCGTCCCAAGCCCCCCTGGCCTGTCTTCGCACGCTTTCCCGAACACCGGATATTCGTCATCCGCATGTCTGCGGATTGGGAAGTCGGCTTATGCATTGTTTTGGAAAAAACTGCGAAAAATAGAAAATTCTTTGTTATTCACTAGTCTATACGTTTGCGCTCGTACAGACGTTTCGTAGAGGCCGCGCTTTTTACTTCACTTTCGTTGCTGCTTCGTTACAAAAAGTTCCTGAATTTATGAATACCGGCCGTTCATGCTGCATGCCGGATAAAAAAACGGCGCCGTTAAAGGCGCCGCGCGATTGCTGAAATTCTGTCGGGGAATGTTGATTCTAGACCCGATCCACCAGATGATCCGAAAACCACTGGCCAAAAAACTGAATGTTTTCAGGCGGGTTTGACGACTGGCTTGCGCTTCAGCATCAGGGCTGCGGCCGCCACGGCCTTCAGTCCGAGCGGGCGGTAGTGGCTTTTGAGGTCCGGCTTCGCCTGCGGCTGTGCCTTCGTCTCGTTCGTCATTTCTCTTCTCCATAATTCACGCCATTCGCCTGTGCGAAGCGTGTGAAGCCCCTTTTTCGGGGGTAATCTTGACGGATTCGAGGCGAAAAAAAATGAAGCCGGCTTTTGGGGATGCGACATTTTGCGCCACATCCGCCAGCAAGGTCCTGCGGGAAAAATAAACCTATGGTTTCAAATACCGCGATCGAGGCCGTTTCCGCCATTCGCATCATCATGCGCGTCTTCTTCGATGGTCAGCGTGCCGTAGCGGCGGTGCCACAGGCGGGCGCTGATGGGAATGAAGACGAGGTAGGCGGCAACCGTCAGAACCAGCACTTCCCAGGTGAAGCTCATCAACATCGCCACATAAAGCACGACGACGAGGATCATCGGCAGCACCAGATCGCGGCGAATGCGGCTGGTGCCTGATTTTCCCGACCAGACCGGCAAACGGCTGATGAGGAGGTAACCGATCAGTACGGTATAGGCGGCGGCGACGTAGGCGAAGGGCTTGTCCGGCTCCACGCCGAGGAAGCCGAGATAGACCGGCAGAAGCACCAGCATGGCGCCCATGGGAGCCGGAACACCCACGAAGAATTCGTTCTGCCAGGGCGCTTTCACCGGCCGTTCGATCATCACGTTGAAGCGTGCCAGGCGCAGGCCGGCGGCAATGACATAGATGAGCGCGGCGATCCAGCCGATGGAGCGTGCCTGATCGAGCAGATAGGCATAGACCACCAAGGCAGGGGCGACACCGAAATTGACGATGTCGGCCAGACTATCCATCTGTTCGCCGAATTTGGATGTCGCCTTCATCATGCGGGCGATGCGCCCGTCGATGCCGTCGAGGAAGGCGGCGAGCAGCACCATGCCGACGGCCAGCTCAAAGCGGCCTTCGATGGCGAGGCGAACGCCGCTCAGGCCCGCACAGATGGCCAGAACGGTGATGAGATTGGGTATCACGAGGCGGAAGGGAATTTCCCGCAGGCGTGGTCCCCGGCCGCTATCCTTGCGGCTCTCCTGTTTTCCGTTCTGTTGCGGCTCGATGATCGGCGTTTCCATGGCGCATGCCCTTCCTGATTGTCATCAGCCGCGGCGGCTGATGACCGGGCCCTTGGCGGAGCCGAATTCGGCAAGTACGGTTTCACCGGCAATCGCCGTCTGGCCGACGGAAACGCGTGGCTGGAAACCTTCCGGCAGGAAGATGTCGAGACGCGAACCGAAACGGATAAGGCCGAAACGCTCACCGGCATCAACAGGTTCATTCGGCTTGACCCAGCAGACGATACGGCGGGCAACCATGCCGGCGATCTGCACCACGCCGACCTTGCCATGCGCCGTCTCGATGACGAGACCGTTGCGCTCATTGTCTTCGGAAGCCTTGTCCACTTCCGCATTGAGGAAGAGGCCGGGGCGATAGGCGACATTGACGATGCGGCCGCGTACCGGGGCGCGGTTCACATGGCAGTTGAACACGTTCATGAATACCGAGATGCGCACCATCGGCTCCTTGCCGAGTTCCAGCTCCAGCGGCGGAACGACGGTCTGCACGGCGGAAACCTTGCCGTCGGCGGGGCTGATGATCAGGTCGTCATCCTGTGGTGTAACGCGCTCGGGGTCGCGAAAGAAATAGGCGCACCAGGCCGTCAGCACGAGACCGACCCAGAATAGCGGTTCGGAAATCCAGCCGAGCACCAGCGACGCGACGAAGAAGGCGGCGACAAAGACGTAACCTTCCTTGTGGATCGGTACGATGGTGTTGCGAATGGTGTCGAACAGACTCATGAGATTCCTTGCTCCGGTTTCCGTTGTCGCGTCTATATGTGGTCGTGATACGACACGATCCACACGGCAATGCGACAAATTTTGCCTAGCTGGTTACAGCCAAACGACCCGCCCGGCAATGGCCCGGCGGATCTGCGATCCCGGTTCCCCGGGGTTTATGCCCGTCAATGCGCCGGTTCGCCGCGGTCCACAACGCCGAGATCGTCGGTTTCGCGAACATGGCGCAGCATCTCTTCCGCCCGGATGGCTTCGCGCTGGCGGCTCCACATCGAGGCGTAGAGGCCGTTCTGCGCCATCAGCGAAGCATGTGTTCCACGCTCGGCGATCTGGCCTTCCTTCAGCACGATGATTTCGTCCGCGTGGATGACTGTGGAAAGACGATGGGCGATGACCAGTGTGGTGCGGTTTTTCGAGACGATGTCGAGCGCGCTCTGGATCTCCTGCTCGGTATGCGTATCGAGCGCTGAAGTCGCCTCATCGAGAATAAGGATCGGCGGGGCCTTGAGGATGGTCCGTGCAATCGCCACGCGCTGCTTTTCGCCACCCGACAGTTTCAGGCCCCGTTCGCCGACCATGGTGGCGTAACCCTCCGGCAGCTTGCCGATGAAGGCGCTGATCTGCGCCGCATCCGCTGCGGCCATGACATCCTCCTGCGTTGCCGAGGGGCGGCCGTAGCGGATGTTGTAGGCGAGCGTGTCGTTGAACAGTACGGTATCCTGCGGAACCATGCCGATCACCGAACGCAGGCTCTTTTGCGTCACGTCGCGAATATCCTGCCCGTCGATTGTGACGGCGCCTTCCTGAATATCGTAGAAACGATAAAGCAGCCGCGAGATCGTCGATTTTCCTGCCCCCGAGGGCCCGACGATCGCCACCGTCTTGCCGGCGGGGACATCGAAGGAAACGCCCTTCAAAATCGGCCTTTCCGGATCATAGGCAAAATGCACGTCGCGGAACGAGATGGCGCCGGGGCCGGCGCCAAGCGGTTTCGCATCCGCCTTGTCGGTAACCTCGGCCTCGACCTCGAGAAGGTCGAACATCTGCTCTATGTCGGTCAGACCCTGACGGATTTCGCGGTAAACGAAACCGATGAAGTTCAGCGGCACGGAAAGCTGCAGCAGCAGCGCATTGACGAAGACGAAATCGCCGATGGTCTGTTCGCCGCGCTGCACGGCCAGCGCCGACATCACCATCATGACGGTGGAACCGATGCCGAAGATCACACCCTGGCCGAAGTTCAGCCAGCCGAGCGATGTCCAGATCGAGATCGCCGATTTTTCGTAACGCTCCATCGCAACGTCGAAGCGCTTCGCCTCCATCTCCTCGTTACCGAAATATTTGACGGTCTCGAAGTTCAGAAGCGAGTCGATTGCCTTGGTATTGGCGTCGGTGTCGCTGTCATTCATGGCGCGGCGAATGGAGATGCGCCAGTTGCTGGCTCGCACGGTGAACCAGATATAGGCCCAGACGGTGATGACGGTGACCAGCACATAGGAAAACCCATATGACGCCCAGAAAATAACAGCCGTCAGCAGGAATTCGATGAAGGTCGGCGCGGTGTTGAGAATGGTGAAACGGACAATGGTTTCGATGCCCTTGGTGCCACGCTCGATAACCCGCGAAAGCCCGCCGGTCTTGCGCTCCAGATGGAAGCGCAGCGAAAGCCGGTGCATGTGCACGAAGGTTCTGTAAGCGAGCTGGCGCACGGCATGCTGGCCGACGCTGGCAAACAGCGAATCGCGCAGTTGGTTGAGCCCGACCTGTATCAGCCGCGTCAGATTATAGGCGATGACCAGAGCGACCGCGCCGAGCAGGAAGGCCGGAACCAGCCCTGCCATGTCCAGTCTGCCGTTCAGCGCATCCGTCGCCCATTTGAAAAAATAGGGGACGAGGATCAGCACCAGTTTGGCGACAACTAGGAACACGGTGGCCCAGACCACCCGCATCTTCAGGTCCAGACGTCCTTCAGGCCACATATAGGGCCAGAGATTGATCAGGGTCTGGGTGGGATTGCTGGAATCCGCCGAAATGGTTTTTTTCTTCGTGGCCATCATTCTCTCCGGTCACTGCCGGAAGCCGACAGCAGGACGGCGGCTTTCGCCGCCGTGCTTGTCACAGGTGGGATTGTCGCGGGTTCACCGCAACCTCTTCAGCGCCTTAAGAGCCGCCCTTCAGCCGTTTGCGGTGAAGTTCCTCCGCATTCGGCAGGGCCTTTTCCGGTACACCGAAAATCTGACCGGGCTCGATGAGATCAGGGTTTTTGATCTGGTCCTCATTGGCGAGGTAGATCGTCGTGTAACGCACGCCCTGTCCATAAACACGCCGGGAAATCTGCCACAGCGTATCGCCGCGGCGGATGATGACGCTGTTCTGGCTTTCGGCAAGCGGGGCCTGCTCGAAGGTCTGCGGACCGGCGGGCGCTGGCGGCGCGGGCGCGGCTGGCGCCGTAATGTGGAGTTCGGTCAACCGGCTGGCGAGCGATGCGATGCCCTTGCCGATGGCCGCCACATCATTCGGCCATGCCTCGACCGATGCCAGCAGATCACGCGCCTTGGCGGTGATGCCACCTGCAAAGGCGGTGAAGGCTGGCTCTGTTGCCGCGGCGGTGCGGAACTCGGAGAGCGATTTCAGGCCAATCACCACCGCGGAGCGGCCGGCAATTGCCTGATCGAGCGCCGGCGTCGCCTGATCCTTGTAGAGATTGGAAAGAATGCCGAAAGCCTTGGAAACGTCGTCACGCAGCTTTTCAAATGTGGCGCGGTCGCTTGCCGTGCTCTGGTTTTCAGCCGGCGCGACTGCGGTGGCGGCGGGCGAAGCGGTGGGCGCCTGCATGGCAACGGTTGCCTGATCGGTCTGCGGCCGCTCGAAGGGAACACGTACGCGCAGCTTCACCGTGCCGTCGGCATTCAGTTCCTCGACGGTGACGATATGGCTGCCAACGGCAAGATCGACATCACCCTCGACGACGAAATGCCCGGAGGCTTCCGTAACGCTCTTGCCGATCTCCCGGTCATCGACCAATGCGCGTACGGTCGAACCGGCGGGCGCGGAACCCGCAACGAAAATCTTCGATCCTTCAAATTCCACGGCTGTGACCTGAACGGTCGAGGCAGCTGCCTGAGCCGGAACGGAACCGGCAGCAGGCGGCGCCGTCACTCCGGCAACGGCTGCAGGCGTGGTGGCGGCATTGCCGGTTTCGGTGGGTGCCGCTGCGGGCTGTCCCGATTGTTCGGTCTGCAGTGCCGGAGGTGCGGCCTCCGGCATCGCCAGCACGCGGCTTGCTTCACCGGGCCTGGAAACCATCGCCAGAAGTTCGCCGGCCTTGCTGTTGGGCACCGAAACGGTTGCCACTTCTTCGGATTGTGTTGCCTTGCCGCTGGTGTCGGTGGAGCGCAGCACCAGCTCATGGTCACCCGGTGGCAGGGGATTGTCGAAAACCGCGGCGAAATCGCCGGTGCCGTCGATGGTGGTCTGGGCGATCACCTTGCCATTGCTGAGAATTTCGAGCTTGGCACCCGGCTGCGCCTTGCCGGCGACCACAGCCGAACCATCCGGCTCGACGCGCAACACGTCAAAGGTCGGTACGCCGGGCGTTGCCTGGGCAGCACCGGCCGGTGCTGGGACGGCAGGTGCGGCGGCGGACTGGGCCGGCTGCGCTGCGCCATCATCGGTGCCGGCGAAAACGCCTGCCAGGCGGCGGATCTGGGCTGCGGCCGCTGCCGCATTGTCGGGCAGGCCGCGCAGGAAGGCCGTGGTGCGTTCGGCCGCCGTGCGCGCCGTGGTGATCAGCCGCGACGTCGTTTCGTCCAGAGACTCAGGGATTTCGATATTGGTCAGCTCTTTGAGCGAAGCTTCGACCTTTTTGCGCGCCGCTGAAAAATCGGCGTCGGAGGGAACCTTGCTGTCGGCGAAAAGCGTTGTCAGATCCTTGATCGATTGCGTTGCAGACGCCGCAAGACGTCCCACTTTGTCGGCGATATTGGCGGTTTCCTCGGCGGCGTCGGACAGGATGTCGCCCGCCTTGTCGCCGCCCATTTCCACGCTGTTCTTCACGGCGTTGCCCGCCTCGTTGATGGCGTCACCGATCGGTTTGCCGTCGTTGGAAATCCTCGGCAGGACGAAAAAGATCATGAGCAGGGACGCGATGCCCAGCACGATCAGCGCCAGCAAACCGGCTTTATTGTTTTTCATCCTGGAATCTCCGGGTATTTCAAGCTTTTCACACGAGTTGAGATTGCTAGCGTCTTACCTTGCGCCAGACAAGCGGCGTGTGGCCAAAAGGCCATATTTACAAGGGATTTCCCAAATTTTCTTGACGTGCACCATCCCGCATAGTTCCTTCATCTCATGACGGACAAAAATACAGCGATTCGATCCATCTGCGTTTATTGCGGCTCCCAGCCCGGACGTGATCCAGCTCATATGGAAGCAGGCCGCGCGCTTGGGAAATCCATTGCCGAAAACGGCATCCGCCTCGTTTACGGCGGCGGCACCAAGGGCATCATGGGCGCGGTTGCCAGCGGCGTTCTGTCCAATGGCGGCGAAGTAACCGGCATCATACCGGAATTTCTGGTCGATATGGAGGCAACGCGCCATTCTCTCGGACAATTGAACGAGCTTGTCGTTACCAAGGACATGCATGAGCGCAAACATATGATGTTCGAGCGCTCGGATGCCTTCGTGACCCTGCCGGGTGGTGTCGGCACGCTGGAGGAGATCGTCGAGATCATGACCTGGGCGCAGCTCGGCCGTCACGCCAAGCCGATGGTCTTTGCCAATATCAACGGCTTCTGGAACCCGATGCTGGAACTGGTGCAGCACATGCGCGACCAGGGTTTCATCCACCGCGCCCACCTGTTGAACCCGCTTGTCGTTGACGAGGTGAAGGACATCGTGCCCGCCATCATCGACCGGGCGCTGGCCCAGCAGAACCCGGAAGGCGACCCTTCGGTCATTTCCCGCCTCTGACACATGTCATCCGAGAGCGTGCAGCGGTTTCGGGATAACGGCATGCGTCGCGCACCGAAAAATCGTTAATGAACCGCCGCGCGGTTCATTATAATTTTAAGTGTATATTAATACAGATTTAACAGCGGCATCGCTCCGCCCGCTCTTTTCATGGCCCCGCGACTGATCCTGTGCCAGCGTCACCAAGGCGTTGGCTGTCGCGGACTCTCGTTTCGCCGCCATGAGATTGGGTGCATCAGGAAATGATTGCTTTTGTGGTGCGGCTTAAAAGCCGGGCGCATTTCATTATTCAGAGAAGCCCGCTGCGGGGCAGGGAAGGCGTGCTTGGCGCCGGCGCCCGCCGCCGGGTGGATACGCGAATGCGGCTCGGTATCCTGATCGCCGTCTTCATCGCCATCTATGCCGTCGTGGCTGCACGCCTCGTTCAATATGGACTTGCGGACCCCGTCGCAACCGCCTGGATCAACACCGGCGCCACCGCCGTTGCATCGCGGCCTGATATCGTTGACCGCAACGGCAAGCTCCTGGCTACCGATCTCAACATGGTGTCGCTTTATGCTGATCCGCGCCGGGTGGTCGATCCGGATGAGGTGGTGGAGAAGCTGGCGACCGTCATCCCCAATCTCGACTGGCGCGACACGCACCGCCGATTGCGCTCGGATACCGGCTTCCAGTGGCTGCGACGCCAGCTGACGCCCCGGCAGCAGGCGGATATTCTCAACCTCGGCATACCGGGCATCGGCTTCCGGCCGGAAAAGCGGCGCTTTTATCCGGGTGGCCCAACCGCTTCGCACATTATCGGCCACGTGAATGTCGATAATCAGGGCCTTGCCGGCATGGAGCGTTACCTCGACCAGCAGGGCCTGGCCGATCTGCGCGCCGTGGGTCTTGCCAGCGGCGCGCCACTGGAGCCGGTGCGGCTCTCCATCGATCTCAGGGTGCAGAACATCGTCCGTGAAGTCGTCGTGAAGGCGAAAAGCGCCTATCAGGCCGAAGCGGCGGGCTCAGTGATCCTCGATGTGGAGACGGGCGAGGTGCTGGCCATGGCCTCCGTGCCGGATTACGATCCGAACGAACCTTCCCGCACCCTTGCCGATGGCAGCATCGACAAGGAGTATGAGAAGGGCTGGTTCAACCGGATGAGCAACGCCACCTTCGAGATGGGCTCCACCTTCAAGAGCTTCACGCTGGCCATGGGGCTGGATGCGGGGGCCATCACGCTGAATTCGGTGGTCGATGCGTCACGGCCGATCCGCATGGGCGGCTTCACCATCAAGGATTTCAAGGGCCGGAACCGGCCGCTCTCCATTCCGGAAGTGTTTCAATATTCATCGAATATCGGCACGGCGGCGGTGGCCGACAAGGTCGGCGTCGAAGGCCACCAGCAGTTCCTGACGAAACTCGGGCTGCTTACCAGAATGGACACGGAAATGCCGGGTGTGGCGACACCCACCCAGCCGAGAAACTGGAAGAAGATCAATTCCGTCACCATCTCCTTCGGCCATGGCGTTGCCACCACGCCGTTGCAGACGGCGGTGGCCGCCGCCGCGCTGATCAATGGCGGAAACCTGATTTCGCCGACCTTTCTGCCACGTTCGAAAGAAGCTGCCGCATCGCTCGCGCGCACCGTCATCAACGACAGGACGAGTGCCGATATGCGTTACCTGTTCAACTGGAACGGCATCAAGGGCTCCGGCCGCGGCGCGCAGGTGGAAGGGTTTCATGTGGGCGGCAAGACCGGAACCGCCGACAAGGTGATCAACGGCCGTTACGCCAAGGATATCAATTTCAACGCCTTCGTGGCCGGTTTTCCCATGCATAGGCCGAAATATGTCGTGCTGACGATGATCGACGCTCCGAGGACCGGCGTGAACGGCGGGCGCACGGCGGCCTCCACCGCAGCCCCCATGACCCGCGAAATCATCGCCCAGACGGCGGGCCTTCTCGGCGTCAAGCCGCGTTTCGGTTATGATGCGACCCCGCAATTGCTGGTGGATTATTGACCACCTCTCCTCATTCCTGTGCTTGTCACAGGAATCCAGCCGACGCGCGTCCGCGCGGCGATGAAGAGTCCTTCCAGCCCAAGGACTTGGGCTGGCTAGATTCCTGTGACAAGCACAGGAATGAGGGAGGGAGCCAGATTACCGCTTGAGCCGCATCAGGCTTGAGCCGGTATAGATCGCCAGCGCCACCCAGATCATCGCAAAGGCGGCCATGCGCACCATGTCGAACGGCTCCTTGAAGACGAAGATGGCGATGAGGAAGATCATCGTCGGCGCGATATATTGCATGATGCCGATGGTCGACAGCCGCAGCAGTTTTGCGCCATTGCCGTAGAGAATGAGCGGAACGGCGGTGATCACGCCGCTTGCTGCCAGAAGCCAGGTGTCGGCAGAATTGCCGCCCATGAAATGGGCCTGTCCGCTGAAGCCCAGCCAGACCATGACCAGCACGGCCGGAATGGACAGGAGCATGACTTCCAGCAGGAAGCCCTGCGTCGCACCAATCGGCAATGTCTTGCGGAAAAAGGCGTAAAAACCCCAGGAGACAGTAAGCGCGATGGACACCCAGGGCAGGCTGCCGGCATGCCAGGTGAGGATCGCCACCGCCACCGCCACGAGGCTGATGGCGGCGATCTGCGCCGGGTAGAGCTTTTCCTTCAGCAGCACGGCACCCAGAAAGATGCTGAACAGCGGATTGATGAAATAGCCAAGTGCGGCATCAAGCGCACGCCCCGCGCCGATCGACCAGATATAGACGCCCCAGTTGATGCTGATGAGGGCGGCGGTGAGGCTCGCCATGGCCAGCATCTTCGGGTTTTTCAGTGCTGAGCGGATTTCTGCCGTGCGCCCGAGCGCAATCAGCACGACCGCCGCGATCGGTACAGACCAGATGACGCGATGCACGATGACTTCGATTGGCGAAATATGCGCAACCGCTTTCATGTAAAAGGGAAGAAAGCCCCACAGCAGATATGCGGAGAGCGCGAAAGCAAAACCGCGCGCGCTGTCGCCGCCCTCTTGGGCCGGGAGCGATTTGTCGAGTGCCATGGGGAGTACCGCCAAAATTGTTCGGATGGCGTTTTATAGCGGATCGCCACAGTGGCGGCCAATTCATTTCCGTGAAGGGTTCATGAGAAAAACTGCATGAATAACAGGCGCTTTGCTCTTGAAATAAGCTGCCATGGTAACCGTCCGGGGGATTCACGCGGGAAATCCCGCGTGATTCATTGTCTCACCCGGCCGTTTCAAGCCGCTGAAAAGACTCTTATTTCCCGGCAAAGTGATCGTTGGCGCGGATCAGCTGGTCAAGAATGCCGGGCTCACTCATCGCGTGTCCAGCCGCCTCGATAATGTGGAAATCCGCCTTCGGCCAGGCCTTGGCCAGCTGCCAGGCATATTTCAGCGGGCAGGGCATGTCGTAACGCCCGTGCACGATGACACCAGGAATATCCTTGAGCTTGCCGGCATCGCGCAGCAGTTGCCCTTCTTCCAGCCAGCCGGCATTAACGAAGAAGTGGTTCTCGATGCGCGCAAAGGCGATGGCATATTTGTCCTCGCCGAAATCCTCGACGCGGTCAGGATCGGTAACGAGCGCGATGGTCGCGCCTTCCCACTGGCTCCATGCCTTGGCGCATTCAAGCTTCTTTGCCTCGTCAGCGCCGGTGAGATAGCGATTATAGGCCTGCATCATCTCGCCGCGCTCAGCTTCCGGGATGGGCGCGATGAATTTTTCCCACTGGTCCGGATACATTTCCGAAACGCCAAACTGGTAGTACCAGTCGAGTTCCGGCCGGGTGACAGTGTAGATGCCGCGCAGGACGAGTTCGCTGACGTGGTTTGGATGGGTCTCGGCATAGGCGAGCGCCAGCGTCGAGCCCCAGGAGCCGCCGAAAACCAGCCATTTTTCAAAGCCGCAAAGCTCACGCAGCCTTTCAATGTCGGCGACCAGATGCCAGGTGGTGTTGGCCTCCAGTTCCGCATGGGGGATGGAGCGGCCGCAGCCACGCTGATCGAACAGGATGACGTCATACAGCGACGGATCAAAAACGCGGCGATGCGTGGGGTTAACCCCGCCACCCGGGCCGCCATGCAGGAAAATCGCCGGTTTCGCACCGCGTGTGCCCACCCGTTCCCAATAGATCACATGCCCATCGCCGACATCGAGCATGCCGGTCTCGAAAGGTTCGATCTCGGGGTAAAAGCCGCGCAATTCTTCGGTCATGGGTCAATATCCTCTGGTGGCCATTTGGCCGTGTCTTGGTCCGGATGCTGCCGGCTGTTCACCGGCGCGGGCGCGTCATCCGTTGCAGGTTCCGGCTCGACCGGCAAGCCGTCGAGCTCGGAAAACCAGTGCATCTTGCTGGCAAGATTGGACTGCGCTTCGGGTCTTATCCGCTGCGGCTCATCCAGCGAACCGAGGGTGATATTGATGAAATCGGCCCCCGGCATGTCATAAAAGAGCGGCGTGCCGCAACGACCGCAGAAACCGCGGCGCACATGGTCGGAAGACTGGAACCATGATGCCTCGCCGCGGGTCATCTCAAACTGCGTGAGGGTACTTGCCGCAAGCGGCATGAAATAGTTGCCCGACGCCTTCTGGCACATGCGGCAATGGCACAGATGCGGATAACGCAACCCGCCCTCGATCCGGTAACGCACTGCGCCGCACTGGCATCCGCCGGAAAAGCCCGTCAGTTCGCCCATCAGCGACCTTCTTCCGGCGGCCAGACTTGAGTGTCGTGATCCGGATGCTGATAGGAGTTGATCTCCGCCTCATCCACGCCCTGATCCACGGCCGGTTTGGAAAACAGCTGCTCGATCCACGGCATGCGCTTGTGAAAGTTGACCTGCACCTGCGGCTCGATCCGCTCCGGCTCATCGAAAGCGCCGATGGCGATCTCCACGCCTCCCGGATAATGATAGGTCAGCGGCGTGCCGCATTTGTTGCAGAAACCGCGATGGATTTTGGTTGAGGAGCGGAAGAGGGCAGGCTGGCCGCGTGTCCAGACCAGATGCGCCTGATCGGCGCTGACCAGCGCACCGAAGAAATTGCCGAAATGTTTCTGGCACATGCGGCAATGGCAGATGGAGGCCCGGCCAAGTTTGCCCGCGTGAAAACGCACCGCGCCGCACTGGCAGCCGCCGGAAAAGCCCGCTTCATTCATTTTCCGCTCTCCGGTGGCCAGCTTTCAGTGTCATGGTCGGGATGTTGATAGGAAACGAGATCGGCAAGATAGTCCACCTGCGTCAGGTCGTCCTCGGTGGCGACGGCTGGCAGCGTATGAAGGCTGTCGACGAAGTCGATCTTGCGTTCCACTCCCCACTGAATGGTCGGAGGCAGTGCCGCAGGATCGTCGAATGCCCCGGCCGCCACCGCCACGCCATCCGGCGCCTCATAGGTCAGCGGCGTGCCGCATTCCTGGCAGAAGCCGCGCTTGACCACGCTGGAGGACTGGAAGCGCTTCGGCTCACCACGCGTCCATTCGAATTCGACCTCACGCACGGAGACCAGCGGCGCATAATAAGCCCCGAAAGCCTTCTGGCACATGCGGCAATGACAGATCGAACTGTCTTTCAGATCGCCTATGGCGCGAAAACGGATCGCGCCGCACTGGCATCCGCCGGTATGGGTGGTCATGGTTGGTTCTCCTTTACCGTTCGGATAATGTGGAGACAGACATTGTCTATGTCTTTCAGGATATCATCGTTCCAGAAGCAGAGGACGGTCCAGCCAAGTTCCCCAAACGTCTGTGTTCTCTGGTGATCATAGCTTGCCGCAGCATCTTCCGCGTGCTGCAACCCATCGAGCTCGACGATGATCTTATGCGACGGGCAGGCGAAATCAACGATATATCCGGCGACAGGTAGCTGGCGTCTGAAAGCCATACCTTCGAGACGATGAGCGCGGACGGCGTTCCAAAGCTTCAGTTCTGCGTCGGTCATGGCTTTTCGCATCTGCCGGGCATATTCCCGGTGTTTCAGCTCGACCTTGGCGTGGGGCATTGAGATGCTCGCAGCTTGATGGGGTGCCGCGAGATTGGAGTATGGTGTGGCTGAAAGCAAGGGCGTGTCGTGGGGCTTACCCCCCTCTGCCCTGCCGGGCATCTCCCCCTCAAGGGGGGAGATCAGCAAGACGCTCTACCGCCACTCCACTCTCAAGCTTCGAGATGGGCGAGACCTTGCCGCAGGTCGATCTCCCCCCTTGAGGGGGAGATGCCCGGCAGGGCAGAGGGGGGTGAGCCTCTAGCCGAAGCAGCAAATTACCGCTTCAGCTCCCACGTCGTCGTCCGCTCCCCGGTCTCCTTGTCCTTGCCATCCTTCAGCTGAATCCCCTTCTCGGAAAGCTCGTCGCGCAACCGGTCCGCCTCCGCAAAGTTCTTCGCCTTCAGCATCTCGAGCCGCAACTCCACCAGCGCATCGACAGCCGAAACGATGGCCTCATCCACTTCCGCCTTCTTAGGCAAAACGCCGAGCAATGCGGCGCTGGCGGCAAAGGTCGGCAGCCTGGACGGGTCCACATTGGCGGCGTGGGCCAGGGCGTGCAGCGCCTGCACGGCGGCAACCGTGTTGAGATCGTCGGCAAGCGCTTCGAGCACGGTTTCATCCGGTGCCGCCTCTGAGGCATCGGCCGCAGGCCACTTGGAAAGCAGGCGTTCGGCTTCTTCCAGGCGCTTCACCGAAAAGTCGATCGGTTCGCGGTAATGCGTCATCAGCATCGCAAGGCGCAGAACCTCGCCCGGCCATTTCCGGCCGCCGAATTTCTCCGTATGCAGCAATTCGTAGATGGTCACGAAGTTGCCCTCCGACTTCGACATCTTGCGGCCTTCCACCTGCACGAAGCCGTTATGCATCCACACATTGGCCATGACATGCGTGCCATGGGCGCAGCGCGATTGTGCGATTTCGTTCTCATGATGCGGGAAGATGAGGTCGAGCCCGCCGCCGTGAATGTCGAACACCTCGCCGAGGTAGCGACCGGCCATGGCTGAGCATTCGATGTGCCAGCCGGGGCGGCCACGGCCCCAGGGGCTTTCCCAGCCCGGCTCATTGTGCGACGACAGTTTCCACAGCACGAAATCGCCTGACGTCTTCTTGTGGGCTTCCACCGCCACGCGTGCACCCGGCTGCTGTTCGTCCAGAGGCCGCTTCGAAAGCTGGCCGTAATCGGCCATCGACCGGGTGTCGAACAGCACCTCGCCGCCCGCCGTATAGGCATGGCCGCGGGCGATCAGTTTTTCGATGAGGTCGATCATCTCGGCAATATAATCGGTGGCGCGCGGTTCGACGGTCGGCGGAAGGCAGCCGAGCATGGCCACATCCTCGTGGAACTGGTCGGCGGTCTTCTTCGTCACCGCATGGATGGCGTCGTTGAGCGGCAGATGCGGATAGTCGCGCAGCGCCCGCGCATTGATCTTGTCATCGAGGTCGGTGATGTTGCGGGCATAGGTCACATGGGTCTCGCCATAGACGTGACGCAGCAGCCGGTAGAGAACATCGAACACGATGACCGGGCGCGCATTGCCAATATGGGCAAAATCATAAACGGTCGGGCCGCAGACATACATGCGCACATTATCAGCATCGATCGGCGCAAATTCCGCCTTTTCGCGTGTCAGGGTATTGTGGAATTTGAGGCGCAAGGACATGCGGGTGTTCCCTAAAGGCAGTCAATTGTCCTGACCGGACCGTTTGTCTGTTGGACCTTGCGGGGAGACGAAAACGATCTGGCCGGCGGCGAACCAGCAAAATTTATTCAGCAGCAGGTGCAGATCGTTATTTTCATGTCTTGCCTTATGGCGCGGCGGTGCCGTCCGGTCAAGAGCATCCGTGGTGACCGCATCGGCTGCCGAAGCATGAAATAGTCACTCCGGCTGGCGGTAGTCCACGAATTTCCCGTCGCGCACGACAAAGAGCTTGCCGGTCTCGGTAAGCTCCGGTGAGGCAAGCGGAAGAATGGCTGCGGCAACCTCTGACGGATGCGGCACGGTGGCCGGGTCTTCGCCGGGCATGGCCTGGGCGCGCATCGCGGTGCGTGTGGCGCCGGGATTGATGCTGTTGATGCGCAGTGCGCTTTTTTCGGTCTCTGCGGCCCAGGTGCGGGCGAGTGCTTCCACCGCAGCCTTGGAGGTGGAATAGACACCCCAGAAGGGGCGACAGCTATGGGCGGCACCCGAAGACAGGATCAGCGCGCGGCCGGCATCCGATCTCAGCAGCAGCGGTTCAACCGAGCGGATCAGCCGCCATGTGGCGGTGACATTGATGGTCATGACCCGCTCGAAGACCTTGGCCTCGATGTGGCCGACCGGCGAGATGACACCGAGAACGCCGGCATTGGCGACCAGAATATCGAGCTTGCCCCAGCGCTCGAATATATTGGCGCCCAGCGCATCGATGGCGTTCATGTCGGAGAGATCGAAGGGAACCAGCGTCGCAGTGCCGCCAACGGCCTTGATGGCGTCGTCCAGCTCCTCAAGGCCGCCGACCGTGCGGGCGCAGGCGATAACATGCGCGCCGGCCTTGGCCAGTTCCAGCGCCGTGAAATAACCGATGCCGCGCGAAGCGCCGGTGACGAGCGCGATCCGGCCCTTGAGATTGATGGTCATGCTGCCCCTCCGAAATGATTGCGCCTCCTTTTACGAAGCCACAGCGGCCGGCTGCAAGCGATTAAATCGTCGCATGGGACGGCCTGAACAAAAGGCAAGAAAAAAGCGGCCCCGGAAGCCGGCGGCCGCTTGTTGTTTCGGGCTATCAGCCGTTGCTGGCCAGCATGGAAATCTTGCTGCCCATCGCCTCGCCATTCTGGTCGAGAAGGCGGGTCGGATAGTCGCCGGTGAAATAATGGTCCGTGAACTGCGGCCGCGCATGATTGCGATTCTCGCCGCCGACGGCGCGGTAAAGACCATCGATCGACAGGAAAGCCAGCGAATCGGCGCCGATGAATTTCGCCATCGCCTCGACATCGGCATATTGGTTGGCGAGCAGCTTGTCGGCGTCAGGCGTGTCGATGCCGTAGAAATCCGGATGGAAAATCATCGGGCTCGCAACGCGGATATGAACTTCCTTGGCGCCGGCTTCGCGGATCATCTGCACGATCTTGACCGATGTCGTGCCGCGCACGATGGAATCATCCACCAGCACCACGCGCTTGCCTTCGATCATCGCCCGGTTGGCCGAGTGCTTCAGCTTGACGCCGAAAGCGCGGATCTGCTGCGTCGGCTCAATGAAGGTGCGGCCGACATAGTGGTTGCGGATGATGCCATATTCGAAGGGAATACCGCTTTCCTGCGCAAAACCGAGTGCTGCCGGCGTGCCGCCATCGGGAACCGGGACAACGACATCGGCTTCCAGCGGTGCTTCCTTGGCAAGGTTCATGCCCATGTTCTTGCGCGTCGTATAGACGTTGCGGCCGCCGACGACGGAATCGGGACGGGCGAAATAGACATATTCGAACAGGCAGAGACGTTCGGGCTGGGGCTTCGACGGCTTGCGCGCATCGATGGTGATCGAACCATCAGGCTGGATTTCGCAGATGATGACTTCGCCATTTTCCACGTCTCGGACGAATTTCGCGCCGATGATATCGAGAGCGCAGGTTTCCGAGCAGAAGATCGGCTTGCCATCAAGCTCGCCCATGACCAGCGGGCGAATGCCGATCGGGTCGCGTGCGGCAATCAGCTTGGTGCGCGTCATGGCCAACATCGAATAACCGCCTTCCATCTGCCTGATAGCATCGATGAAACGATCGGCGGTGGAGGAGTGGCGCGAGCGGGCGATGAGGTGCAGCACGACTTCGGTATCCGATGTCGACTGGCAGATGGCGCCGGTGGCGATGATCTGGCGGCGAAGCGTCAGGCCATTGGTGAAGTTGCCGTTATGGGCAATGGAAATACCGCCTTCTTCCAGTTCGGCAAACAGCGGCTGCACGTTGCGCATCGCCACTTCGCCCGTGGTGGAATAACGGGTGTGGCCAATGGCGATGGAGCCGGGCAGGCGGGCAAGCGTTGCGGGATCGGTATAATGATCGCCGACGAGGCCCATATGGCGTTCCTGATGGAAGCGCTTGCCGTCGAAAGAGACGATGCCCGCCGCTTCCTGGCCGCGATGCTGAAGCGCATGCAGGCCGAGAGCGGTCAGCGCCGAGGCATCGGCATGGCCGAGAATGCCAAAAACGCCGCACTCTTCATGCAGCGTGTCGCCGTCGATCTCTTCCTTGAAAGTGGCCCCAGGAAACTTGGAATGCGAAAGCGGCTCAATCATCCGGCTTGCCCTTGCTCTCTAACGAGAAAAAAGAAAGACCTCTCCGGTGAGCTTGTCTCCCGGTCGGCCTGTCTGTGTCGTGCTTGATATTTAGCACAAATAGCGCGCCTTGCATGCATTGCAAGGCGCGACACTGTGTCAATTATTCGTTGCCGGCGGATTTGTTGCCGGCACATCTTCTGCTGGCGCCTGCGCAGCTGTCGGTTCCTGCGGCTTTCCAAGGATACGGGCGCGGATCTGCGGCTCGATATCGTCAGGCAGCACTGCCTCCAGCTTGCCCACCAGCCCGTCGAGGAAGGGCTTGGACTTGGCCTGCGTCACCCATTCCGGCTGCGTCTTCACATCCACCAGCCAGTTCCAGAAGGCGACCGCGACGACGAGCAGCAGAATGCCGCGCGCCGCGCCGAACAGGAAACCGAGCGTGCGATCCAGCGCGCCGATGCGGCTGTCGATGATGAAATCGGCAATACGCGAGGTGATAAAGGAGATGACGATGAGCGAGACGAGAAAAACCACGCCCGCCGAACCGGCAATGGCGATCTTGTCGTCATCGGTATAGTTGCGCGCATAGGGCAGCAGAACGGGATAGAGATAATAGGCGGCGGCGACCGAACCCGCCCAGCTCGCGATCGACAGAATCTCACGGGAAAAGCCGCGCACCATCGCGAGAACGGCGGAGAAAAGAACAACGGCGATGACGATGCCGTCGAAAATTGTAATGGGCATATACCAACTCCGGAGGTGCGACGCCTTGTCAGGCGCTGCCTTGCCAATTTTGCGATCCTCTTACACCACTGTTTCCCTTGGCGAAAGGATCAATATTCGTCGTCCTCAACCTGTTTGAACCGGTTGCCGGAGCCGGCGATGCGCGCCACGAGGTCTGGCAGGCTTTCGATTTCCGTCCAGCGACCCTTGCCCGCTTTCGGCAATTCAGCTGAACCAGACGGCAGAAGTGCGGCGGAAAAACCAAGTTTTTCAGCTTCTTTCAATCGCTGCACCGTGTGCGCCACCGGCCGTACCGCGCCCGAGAGGCTGATTTCGCCGAAATAGACGCAATCGGCGGGCAGGGCAAGACCGGCAAGCGAGGAAACAAGTGCGGAGGCAATCGCCATATCCGCCGCCGGTTCGGAAATACGGTATCCGCCGGCGACATTCAGGTAAACGTCATGCTGGCCAAGCTTCACGCCGCAATGGGCCTCCAGCACGGCAAGGATCATGGCAAGCCGCGAACTGTCCCAGCCGACCACGGCGCGGCGCGGCGTACCGAGCGAGGTGGCGGCGACCAGCGCCTGCACTTCGACGAGCACTGGACGGGTGCCTTCGATGCCGGCAAAAACCGCCGCACCCGGCGATTTCTCGTTGCGCTCGCCCAGAAACAGTTCGGAGGGATTGGACACTTCCCTGAGGCCGCGATCCGACATTTCGAACACGCCGATCTCATCCGTCGGTCCAAAGCGATTCTTGACGGTGCGCAGGATGCGGTAGTGGTGACCGCGATCGCCCTCGAAATAAAGCACAGCGTCGACCATGTGCTCCACCACGCGTGGACCGGCGATCTGGCCTTCCTTGGTCACATGGCCCACAAGCACCATGGTCGCACCCGTCTGCTTGGCAAAACGGATCATCGCCTGCACTCCGGTGCGCACCTGCGTTACCGTTCCGGGGGCGGAATCGGCTGTGTCGCTCCACAACGTCTGGATGGAATCGATGATGATGAGATCGGGCCGTTTGCCCTCGGAAACCGTCGCCAGAATATCCTCGACATTGGTTTCAGCAGCCAGCAGCACATCGGTTTCCGCCGCCTCCAGACGCTGAGCGCGCAGGCGTACCTGCGCCACCGCCTCTTCGCCCGAGACATAGATGACGCGATGCCCGCGCCGCGACAGGGCCGCCGCCGCCTGCATCAGCAGCGTCGATTTGCCGATACCAGGATCGCCGCCGATCAGGACCGCCGAACCGCGCACGAAACCGCCACCGGTCGCCCGGTCCAGTTCGCTGATGCCGGTCGGAATACGCGGCGCTTCCTCGATCTCGCCGGAAAGCGAAGTGAGCGTGACAGCGCGACCCTTTTTGGGCGTCTTGCCGGGCCCGGAGCCGATGCCGCCCATCGGATCCTCTTCGACGATGGTATTCCACTCGCCGCAGCCTTCGCATTTTCCCGCCCAGCGGGTGTGAACCGTGCCGCAGTTCTGGCACACGAATTGGGTCTTGGCTTTGGCCATCTTATGTCAGTTTTCTTCTTGTTTGAAATCTTTGACGGAAATGTCCTGATGGCCATGCAGCACGCGCAGAACGGTAAGTTCATTCTCGTCGACACGAAAGAAAATAACGCGCTCACGATAAGCGATGCTGTGAAGCCCGGCTCCATATCCGCTTCTTGAGACACCGGATAAGCCCAGTGCCGCTATCGATTCGATTTTATTGAAGATATCGAGGGCGAAGCGATCGGCAGCAAGGGGATTTTCAGTCTCGATATAGGCGTGGTCTTCGGCGAGGTCGCGCCTTGCGCGTGTGGTCAAGGTTGGAGTCCGGATTTTAATGGCCGGTCCCCGTTTTTAGCTGCGCGGAAGCTCTTTTGATATCGGCCAGAAACTCGTCCTGTGAGGCATAACGGTGAACCCGGCCCGCCTCGGCGTCGTCGATGCCCTCCTGGATCAGCAACTGAAGCGCGGCTCGTTTACCTTCATCACTGCTCAGCAATTGCAGGCTCGCATGAATGACGGCGTCCGCGTCGCTGTAGACACCCGCCGCCACCTGCTCCTCAATGAACTTCTCGTCCTGCTCGCTCAAATGGATTTCGGGCATTTCGATCTCCTTTTGTTCTCTTGTAGCACAGGTAGCTTCCGCTTTCCAAGAGCCAAGGCTACGGCTTAATCGTCGGCCATCAGATATTGCCGCTCATAGCGCAGGCCAAGCCCTGTCAGCATTTCATAGCCGATGGTGCCGGCCGCCCGTGCGGTCTCGTCGACCGGCACGTTGGGACCAAAAAGCTCGATATAGTCGCCGCTGCGAATGGCATTAACAGGCACATCCGTGACGTCGAAAATGGTCAGGTCCATGGTTACGCGGCCGGCAACGGGCACCTTGTAACCATTCACGACGCCATAAGCGCCGCCATGGCCCATTTCGCGCAGCGGAATGCCGGAGCCGGACAGCGAACGCTGGTACCCATCCGCATAACCGACGGCAGCGATGGCAAGCCGGCTGGCGCGCTTGAGCAGGAAGCTGCCGCCATAGCTGACGGTCTGGCCTTCTCCGGCCTCGCGTATCTGGATGATCCGCGCCTCGGCCGTGGCGACAGGCCGCATGGGGTTGGACACATCGTTGACCGCTTCGCCACCATAAAGAGCAATGCCGGGGCGGGTGAGGTCGAAATGATAGTCGGGACCGAGAAAGATACCGGCGGAAGCCGAAAGGCTTGATTCGATACCTTCGAAAGCAGCGCTAACCTTCCGAAATGATTCGAGCTGAACCCTGTTCATCGGCGAGGATGGCGTGTCGGCGCAGGCGAGATGCGACAGAACCAGAACCGGGTCGAAACTTGCCGGTCGCGTCACGTCGTCGGCAAGAAACAGCGCGTCGTCGAGCGGCAGCCCGAGGCGATTGAAACCGGTGTCCACATGCAGCGCGCAGGGGTGGTCGCCCCGCTCGGCAACTGTCGCCATCCAGAAGGACAGCTGTTCCTCGGAGGCCAGCACCGGCACCAGATCATTGTCGAAGACCTGCCGTTCCTGGCCCTGCCAGATGCCAGAGAGCACGAAGATGCGCGCTTCCGGGGCATAGGAACGCAACGTCGCGCCCTCGGCCACCGTTGCCACGAAAAAGTCCCGCGCGCCGGCATGGTAGAGCGTCGCACCGCAATCCTCGATACCGAGACCATAGGCATCGGCCTTGACGACAGCCGCCGTCCGCGCCTTGCCGGAACGCTTCTTCATGTCCCGCCAATTGTCGGCGAGCGCGCCGAGATCGATGGTCAGCCTCAGCGGCGCGTGTTCGAAAGCGTCGGTTTCGTTTTCAGCAAATGTATCTTCGAAGTCGTCTGTCATGCCATGCGTCCGGTTGATTTTGGAACCGGCCAGACCCTAGCACTTTTGTTCAAGACGGTAAGGATCGAATGCTTTAAACTCGGCTCATGCACAATGTTTCGCAGGAACAGGCCATAGATGCCATGCCGATTGCCGCGACGGAAACGACACGTTTCTGGCGTGACGGGCGTTTCGGCGGCATGGAATGTCTGAGCGCGACTTTTCTCACCCATGAATATTCGCCGCATGCGCACGACACCTTCTCGATCGGTGCGATCGAAAGCGGCTCGCAGATTTCCACCATTCAGGGCACCACCGAACAGACGGGGCCGGGGCATCTTTATCTCATCAATCCGGATGAGGTTCACGACGGCGCGCCGGGCGGCGGCGGTTATCGTTATCGGATGATCTATCCCGACAGCTTGCTGTTGCGTGATGTCATCGAGGATGTCACGGGCAGGGCCTTTCACGGCACACCGTCTTTCCCGAGGTTTCTGCCGCGCGATCCCCAGATGGCCGCGGCCTTCCAGATGGCGCACCGGCGGCTGGAGGCGAAATCCGGAGCGCTGGAAGCGGATGAGGGCATGTTCTCGGTTCTCGCCACCCTCTTCGGCAGGCACGGCAGCGCCATCATACTGCCGGTCGAAACCCGCGAAAAAACGGCGGTCTATACCGCCCGCGACTATCTTGCCGACAACTACGAGACCGATATCGGCCTGGAGGAGCTGGCCTCTATCGCGGGTCTCAGCCGCGCCCATCTCATCCGGGCTTTCAGGAAGGAATTTCACATTACCCCGCATGCCTATCTGACGGATGTTCGCATCCGGCAGGCGCGCCGCCTTCTGCGCGCCGGCGAGATGCCGGCCGAGGTGGCGGCGCTGTGCGGGTTTGCCGATCAGGCGCATTTCACCCGGCATTTCAAGGCGCGCACCGGCGTCACGCCGGGGCAATTTCGGACGGCTTGATCTGCTGCCCTGTTTTCCTTCGACCGACGTCACTTTCATTCAAGACCGGGAGACTTTCTAGGCGTAATCGCACTCTTCTGAATGGGAGGATGGGATGTCCGTATCGGAAAAACGTGCCGAATTTACCGCGGGGCTCAGCGCCGCTGCCCCGCTATTGGTTGCCATGGTGCCGATCGGCGTCGTGTTCGGCGCAGTCGCCATCGGCAAGGGTCTGTCGCCGCTGGAAGCGTCGCTGATGTCGTTGCTGGTCTTTGCCGGCGGCTCGCAATTCGTTGCCATGGATCTCTGGACCCATCCGGCGAGCTGGAGCGCACTCGGTTTTGCCGCGTTGCTGGTCAATCTGCGCCATGTGCTGATGAGCGCTTCCATCGCCGGCAAGCTGGATGACTTTACCGGCTGGCGAAAATATGCGGCCATGCTGGTGCTGACGGATGAGTCCTGGGCGCTGTCGGAGTTTCGGGCAATGACTGCAAATTTGACCGCAGCCTTTTTTATCGGCGCGGCGCTGCCGATCTATCTGCTCTGGAATTTAAGCACACTTGCAGGCGCGCTGCTCGGCTCGGTCATGGGCGACATGTCGATCCTCGGTCTGGATTTCGCTTTCCCGGCCGTCTTCATCGTGTTGCTCATGGGTTTCTGGAAGGGCAGGGAGACGGGCTTTGTGTTGCTGGCAAGCGCATCCGCCGCCTGCCTCACCTATGCGCTGGTTCCCGGCGCCTGGTATATTGCCGCCGGTGCCCTGGCGGGACTTGCCGTCGCAGCCTTCGGTCACGAAGAACAGGCGGAGCAGCCGGCATGACGCTTGATGTCAATACCCTGCTGACGATCCTTGCCATGATGGCGGCAACAGTCGCCACACGGCTTGGCGGCCTGCTGCTGGTCAGCCATTTTACCCTGACGCCGCGCCTGAAGAAGGCGCTCGGCGTGGTGCCGCCCGCCGTTCTGATGGCCGTTGTCACGCCGACTGCACTTGCGAGCGGGCTGGCAGAAACCATCGCCTGCGCGGTAACCGCGGTTGCGGCGCTGCGTCTCAGCCTGCTGCCGGCAGCCACGCTCGGCGTCGTCACCGTGGCGCTGCTGCGCGGAATCGGATTGTAAGAAAATCCTGCCAAGGCCCTGAAAAGACTCCATCCGGTCCCATATTGAAATGGGGGGTGTGAGGGCGAAAACCGTTTCGCCCTCACCATCCGGTTCGGATCAATGCTCCTCGTACTGGCTGAAGGACGGGTCGGCCAGATCGGCGAAGCGGGTAAATTCGGACTGGAAGGCGAGTTTCACTGTGCCGGTCGGTCCGTGACGCTGCTTGGCGATGATGACATCCGCCGTGCCCTTCACCCGGTCGAAATGGTTTTCCCATTCTGCGTATTTCGGGTCGGCGGGATCGCGCGGCTCCATGTTCTTGACGTAATATTCCTCACGGAACACGAACAGCACCACGTCGGCGTCCTGCTCGATGGAGCCGGATTCACGCAGGTCGGAAAGCTGTGGGCGCTTGTCCTCGCGGCTTTCCACCGCACGGGAGAGCTGTGACAGTGCGATGATGGGAACGTTGAGTTCCTTGCCAAGTGCCTTGAGGCCGGTGGTGATCTGGGTGATTTCCTGAACGCGGTTTTCGCCGCCCTTGCCGCCGCCGGTCATCAGCTGAATATAGTCGACGACCAGAACATCGAGGCCGCGCTGGCGCTTCAGACGGCGCGCACGGGCGGAAAGCTGGGCGATGGAGATACCACCGGTCTGGTCGATGTAAAGCGGCACCTTCTGCATCATCTGGGAGCAGGCGACGAGCTTTTCGAAATCCGCCTCGGTGATGTCACCACGACGGATTTTCGAGGAGGAGACTTCCGTCTGCTCGGAAATGATACGGGTGGCCAGCTGTTCGGACGACATTTCGAGTGAATAGAAGCCGACGACGCCGCCGTTTTTCGCCTTGAAAGAACCATCGGGCTGCACTTCCTGTTCGTAGGATGCCGCGATGTTATAGGCGATGTTGGTGGCCAGCGAGGTTTTGCCCATACCCGGACGACCCGCAAGCACGATAAGGTCGGAGCGCTGCAGGCCGCCCATGCGGGCGTCGAGCGAATGAATGCCGGTGGAAATGCCGGAAAGATTGCCGTCACGTTCGAAAGCGGCGCCCGCCATGTCGATCGCCAGCGCCACCGCATCGTTGAACGACTGGAAGCCGCCGTCGTAACGGCCGGTTTCCGCCAGTTCGAACAGACGGCGCTCGGTGTCTTCGATCTGCGCCTGCGGCGGCATGTCGAGCGGCGCGTCAAAGGCGATGTTGACGACATCCTCGCCGATCTGGATCAACGCGCGGCGCAAAGCCAGATCGTAGATCGCCCGGCCGTAATCCTCGGCGTTGATGATCGACACGGCTTCTGCGGCCAGACGCGCAAGATATTGCGCCACCGTCAGGTCGCCGATCTTGTCGTCGGCGGGCAGGAAGGTCTTGATCGTCACCGGATTGGCGGTCTTGCCCATGCGGATGATATCGCCCGCCACCTCGAAAATCTTGCGATGCAGGGCTTCGTAGAGATGCACGGGCTTAAGGAAATCCGACACACGGTAATAGGCGTCGTTATTGACGAGGATGGCGCCAAGCAGCGCCTGTTCGGCCTCGATATTGTTCGGCGCCTCGCGGTAATGCGGTTCTGCGGGGGTGATCTTTCTCACAGCGTCGTTCATGGTTTGCGCGATCTCCCTTGCCTTGTCCTTAAACCTTGGGTTTGGCTTCCTGGGGCATGGCAGTCAATGATATTGTTGCAACACTATACGACAGGCTGACGTCCGCTCTGTTAAAGCTGGATCACATCTTCAGTTGTCCCCAGCAATCCACAGGCGGGTGAGGACAGGGTGCCGGAATTTTCCGGCAACGTGATTCGCTGCCATGAGTTTACCGCATGGCAGACCCGGCATGAAAGAAACTTGAAAATCGTCAGGCTTGCGAATAAATAGGCAGTAAATAAGTAGTGTGCTAATTATAAGGCTTGCTGACATGTCCCGCGAGACCGACAAGGAACAGCTTCTTGATGAGGTTTCCGCTTTTACCCGCAAACTGCGCGCGTTTTTTGATGCGCGGGTAGGGGAAAGCGGCCTGACGCTGGCGCGTGCGCGTGCGCTTTTTGCCCTGTCGAGGCGCGGCCCGCTGACGCAGACCGAGCTTGCCGAAGAAATGGAAATCGAAACCCCGACACTGGTGCGGGTTCTCGATGGCATGGAAAAACAGAACCTCATCGAACGCCGCTCCGATGAAAACGACCGCCGTGCCAAACGCATTCACATGACGGAAGAGGGTGAGAAGACCTCCGGCACGGTGCAGGCTGTGGCAAAGACGCTGCGCTCGGAAATCACCGCCGATATTTCGTCTGAAGATCTGGCCATGGCGCTTGATGTGATGCGCCGTCTTTCGGCCAATCTGCAAAACCTTGCGGCCGGGAGGGTGCAATCGTGAGCACCGTGTTGCCGCAGACCACGGACGAGGCTGCCTCTGAAAAGGATGTGACTGTTGTCAGGCCGGAGGAAACCGCGGCTGTCCCCCAAACGGCGAACGATGCCGATGGCGGTGAGATCGCGACGGAGCCCGCTGTTCCCGCCGCACCGCAGCCGGTTGAGCGGCCGGTGTGGCTGCGGCTGTGTTTCATCTTTGCGGGCCTGTCGTTCTTCATAACCCAGGGCCTTGGCATGAACCTCGTCATGGCCAATATCTACCAGCTTCAGGGCGAATTTTCCGCCACGGTGGCTGAGGTGGCCTGGCTTTCCGCCGCCTATATGGCGCCCTATGCCACCTTCTCCATCGCGCTCTTCAAGATCAGGGCGCAATATGGCCTGCGGCCCTTTGCCGAACTCTCGATCATCGCCTTCGTGGTTGCCTCCTGTCTCAACCTCTTCGTGACGGACCTGCATTCGGCAACTGTCATCCGTTTCGTCAGCGGCATGGCCGCCGCTCCGATCTCGTCACTGGGCTTTCTCTATATTCTTGAAGCATTTCCTCCGGCGCGAAAATTCTCGCTCGGTTTCAGCATCGCGTTGACCGGCACGTTGCTGTCGGCACCCATCGCGCGCATCGTTTCGCCCTCCCTGCTGGAAATCGGCGGCTGGAACGCGCTCTATTCCATGGAGGTGGGTTTTGCGCTGATCTCCTTCGCCATGATCTATGTGTTGAAAGTCACGCCGCCGCCGCGCGCCAAAGTCATCGAGCGCGTGGATATTCTGAGCTATCTGCTGTTTGCTGGCGGTCTCGGCTGTCTTGCGGTGATGCTGACACTCGGCCGGTTTTACTGGTGGTTCGAAACATGGTGGCTGGGCGTGCTTCTGGCGACGTCGATCGCGCTCCTCACGCTCATGGCCTTCATAGAATTGCCGCGCAAGAACCCGCTGCTCGACCTGCGCTGGATTTTCTCGAAAACCAACCTGCATGTTATCGCAGTCCTGCTCGTCTATCGTGCGGTCTCCTCCGAGCAATCCTCAACGGCGGTCGGTTTTTACCAGCAGCTTGGTCTGCTGAACGAGCAGACGACAACGCTTTATGCGCTGGTGCTGCTGGCGACGGTGCTTGGCGGTGCGGCTTGTGCTTGGCTGATGCTGACGAAATATGTCGAAACGGCCCATGTGATCGCGTTGGCGCTGATTACCGCCGGCTCGTTCATGGACAGCCAGTCCACCAATCTGACGCGGCCGGGTGAAATGTATCTCAGCCAGATGATGATCGCCTTCGGCGCCGCCATGTTCCTGCCGCCCGTCATGTCCAAGGGTTTTGCCGCAGCACTTGCCAGAGGTGCGCCTTATCTGGTGAATTTCATCGCCATCTTTCTGTTTACCCAGATCACGGGCTCGATGCTGATGACCGGGCTGCTCGGCAGTTTCGTGACGCTGCGCGAAAAATTCCATTCCAATGTTCTGGTGGAAAATATCCTGCTCACCAACCCCGTGGTCGCTCAGCGCGTATCCCAGCTTTCCGGTGCCTACAGCCATGTCATCACCGATCCGGCGCTGCTGAAGGCAGAGGGGCTGTCGCTTCTGGGACAGCAGGTCAGCAGGGAGGCCTATGTGCTCGCCTATAACGACACGTTCCTGCTGATATCAGTTGTTTCGGCGCTGGCACTGGCCGCGCTTTTGCTCCACCTTGCCTGGATGCGCATCCGTCCGTTCCTTCTCCGGGATAATGTCGATGCCGCACCGGCACCACAGTCTTGAACATTCCAAGAGTGACAAAATGCTGAAGAAGTTTTTTACCCCCGTTTCCATTCTCGTACTGCTCGGCGGCCTCGCCGGCATAGCACTCGTGCTTTACGCCTGGCGGCTGCCACCGTTTCTCTCCACCGTGGAAATGACTGACAACGCCTTCGTGCGCGGCTACGTCACGACCATGAGCCCGCAGGTCAGCGGCTATGTGGTGGACGTACCCGTCAAGGATTATCAGGAAGTCAAACAAGGCACGTTGCTGGCAAAGATCGATGACCGCATCTACCGCCAGAAACAGGCGCAGGCGGCTGCATCGCTCGATACGCAAAAGGCAGCGCTCGATAATTCCCGCCAGCAGGAAAACGCCGCCAATGCCAATATTCTTTCCAGCCAGGCGGCTGTCGATGCCGCTGAGGCCTCTCTGAAGCAGGCACAGCTAGCATCCGACCGGCAGGATAATCTCATCAAAAGCGGCGTCGGAACCTCCAGCCTGCAGGAAGAGGCGCATGCCGCGCTTGAAAAGGCGCGGGCATCGCTGTCGCAGGCGAAAGCCGCGCTCGAGGTTTCGCGCCAGGACTTGCAGACGATCATCGTCAACCGCAGCTCCCTGCAGGCGGCGGTCGCCAATGCCGAAGCCGCCGTCGAACTCACCAGGATCGATCTTGAGAATACCGAAATCCATGCACCGGTGGACGGCAGGCTCGGTGAAGTCGGCGTGCGCACCGGTCAATATGTCACGGCCGGCACACAATTGATGGCTGTCGTGCCGCATGATGTCTGGGTCATCGCCAACTTCAAGGAAACCCAGCTTGCCGGCATGCAGATTGGCCAGCCGGTGACGATCTCGGTGGATGCGCTGCACCGCCGTAAGCTCAACGGCCGTGTCGAGCGGTTCTCGCCGGCCACCGGATCGGAATTCGCCGTCATCAAGCCGGATAATGCGACTGGCAATTTCGTGAAGATCGCCCAGCGCCTTGGCGTTCGCATCGCGATCGACGCGGATCAGCCGCTGGCGACGGAACTGTCGCCGGGCATGTCGGTCGTGGTGCATGTGGATAAGAGCGTGGCACCGGAAGGGGCGGAGACGGCGGCGAGGTAGATATGGGAGTTTGCGGCAAGGCACCCCCCTCTGTCCTGCCGGACATCTCCCCCTCAAGGGGGGAGATCGATCTGCGGTCAGGTCTCACCCATCTCAACCGTTGCGAATGGAGTGTTGGCAGCGCCTCTTGCCGATCTCCCCCCTTGAGGGGGAGATGCCCGGCAGGGCAGAGGGGGTATCCAACGGCACACTCCAACCCCACAAACAAAAAACCCCGGATGTCGCCATCCGGGGTTTTCCTATGGCCGTTAAGCCAGATCTTATTCGTCGTCGCCGTTGCCGTCAGCTTCCGGATCGAAGAAGTCTTCCGGACGCAGTGCGTCTTCGTCAACGCCGTAGATGGCGTCGGCGGAGGTGAGGCTTTCGCCCTTGGACTGGCGTTCGGCTTCTTCGGCGGAACGGGCAACGTTCAGTTCGACCTGAAGCTCGACTTCGGCGTGCAGGTGCAGGGTAACGTTGTGCAGGCCGATGGTCTTGATCGGCGTGTTCAGTTCAACCTGGTTGCGGCCGATGTTGAAGCCTTCTGCGCCGAGGATTTCGACGACGTCGCGGGCAGCAACAGAACCGTACAGCTGACCGGTTTCGCCAGCCGAACGGACGACGATGAAGGACTTGCCTTCGAGTGCTTCGGCAACCTTCTGGGCTTCCGACTTGCGCTCGAGGTTACGGGCTTCAAGCGTTGCGCGCTCGGTTTCGAAGCGGGTCTTGTTGGCGGCGTTGGCGCGCAGCGCCTTGCCCTGCGGCAGCAGGAAGTTACGGGCATAACCGTCGCGAACCTTGACGGTTTCGCCCATCTGGCCGAGCTTGTTGATGCGTTCGAGAAGAATAACGTCCATCTTCTTGATCCTTTCTATGTGTTGGTTTCGTTCGAATTATCGGTTTTCCGTGCAGGCGTCAGCGAGATCGTGCTGCGCACGTCGCTCAAGCCGAGCACGAGAATGATGAACAGCGGAAAAACAAAGACCGCCGAGAGATAAGCGAGGATGAGAACCGGCAGTCGCCAGTCCTTTCCGCGCGCTTTTTTATGCAGCGAGGCATAACCTGCCATCAGGAAACCCGCGCCGAAGGTGCCGCAGATGACCGCGCCAACCATGGCGGCGACGCCCCCGAAGAACATGGCCACGATACCGGCCAGAAAGATGAAGATCGCGTTGCGGTGCATGCGCAGCGCGGAAGCAATGTCCTCGCGCGGGCGAAGGCCCTTGCCGAAGGAACCAACCAGCCGGGTTGCGAAATAATAGGCCGCAAACAAGAGGATGACCCACAGGCCGCCCTGAACGATCGGCAGCATCAGCACCAGCAGCGATTTTGTCTGGGCCAGCGCCTCGGCATTGGGCTCGAACAGGGGTTCGCGGTTCTGCACCGAGGTCATCATGATATCGACCATGCGGGCGACGAGATCAGGGCCGTAGCCAATCATCCAGCCGAGAATAATGACGGCGATGCAGACCAGAATGCACAGATGCAGGACTATGCCGGACAGCGGATACCAGGCAAGCAGATCATCCGGGCCGCCGAGCTCGGAGGCCGGACGCGCCAGATTGGCAAGATGCGAAAGCCAGCCCGCCGGGATCAGTGTGAAAATGGCGATGGTCAGCGCGAAAAGCGGCGACATGACCAGCGCGCCGATGATGGCCGTGGTGATGATTGCGACGATGGCGGCGCGATTGCCCCAGCCCATCCCGGCGATGAAGATCGGCATGGCCGACCCGGCATAAAGCAGGAAGGAAAAGGACGACTGTGCCGTTGCGCCAAGCGTCAAAAACGCGGCGCATATGCCGGCGAGAACGCCGGAGATCAGCACTGTCTGGTTCAACTTTTGCACTTCGCTGTCCTGCTGAAACTTAAGCAGTTAGAGGATCGCTCCCGAGAGCCTCATCCCCAACATGGGTTTTATGGTATCGATCCGCGCCCAACGCGGAAGGATTTGGAAGCCTTCAACCTACTGCTTAGAAGGCAGTAGCTTCAAAGGAGAAAGCGAGGCCGCGCCAAAACGCAGCCTCGCTTCAAATCATTACGCTACGACGTAAGGCAGCAGGCCGAGGAAACGGGCGCGCTTGATCGCCTGGGCGAGTTCGCGCTGCTTCTTCTGGGAAACGGCCGTGATGCGGGAAGGAACGATCTTGCCGCGCTCGGAAATGTAGCGCTGCAGCAGACGAACGTCCTTGTAGTCGATCTTCGGAGCGTTGGCGCCGGAGAAGGGGCACGTCTTGCGACGGCGGTGGAACGGGCGGCGTGCCTGGGAAGAGGATGTATCAGCCATTGGTCAATTCTCCTTATGCACGGTCTTCGCGCGGACGGCGCGGACGGTCTTCGCGGTCGCCGAAGCCACCTTCGCGCGGTGCGCGGGGGCCACGATCTTCACGCGGGCCACGGTCCGGACGGTCGCCGTCACGGCGCGGACGGTCGTCGCGATCGCGCTTCTGCATCATCGCGGACGGGCCTTCTTCGTGGGCTTCGACGGCGATGGTCATGTAGCGAAGAACGTCTTCGTTGATGCGCATCTGGCGCTCTACTTCATGAACTGCAGCCGCCGGAGCGTCGATGTCCATGAGAGCGTAGTGAGCCTTGCGGTTCTTCTTGATGCGGTAGGTGAGGGACTTCAGACCCCAGTTCTCGACGCGTCCGACTTTACCGCCGAACGATTCGATAACGCCCTTGTACTGCTCGACAAGTGCGTCGACCTGCTGGGCAGAAATATCCTGCCGGGCAAGGAAGATGTGTTCGTAAAGAGCCATTTAAGCTTTGCCTTTCTTGCGTTTCGTCCTTCACCCGGCAGCGGCGCTAAGCCTCAACGACTGCTCTTGGGTGAGGCTGTGAAGCCTTAAAGCAAGAAAAGCGTTGTTCGAGACGGTCGAGAGCGGAGACACGGGAGGCCGGAAAAACCTTATGGTTCCTGCTGTTTCGTTACCGAAACCAGCCCTCCGTTCAGCCACCAGCCAATTGGACCGGGTGTTGTGAACAGCGCGCTTATACGGATTTTCGGATAAATAGCAACCACTTTCCCGAGTTCCCTCTCGGAAACGTCATCTAGTGTGCCGTGTGCTGCCGCTGGGTCAGCCTGTCACAGTAGGTCGAAATCCTGTTTGGCCGAGTTCCATGTTCTGTTGACGAAGGCGGAGTTGGCCTTGATCGCCCGCCCAAGCTTCTCGGTTCTCTGTTGCCACGGCGGCGTGATTTTGAGAAGGGCTTCAAAGGGACGCGTGCTGCGCAGCGCCTCCGCGATAAGCGGCCATGTCATTTTTCCGCCCCGCCCGTGATGCAATATGTCGGCGATGACGCAGCATTGCGCGGCCGGTCTGTTGTGCATGTCCACGCGTTTTTCCGCCCTTTTCATGAAGGATTTGAACGTCGCGACCATTTGTGAAACCTGCACCTCCCGGGCCGCTTGTGACTGAACCGTCCAATGGATGAACCGCGTTGCCGCAATCACTTCGGCGTCTTCCACCTCGGCGAGCGTTGGATTGAGATAATTCATCAACGGATTTGTTGTTTGTGGGTTTTCGAGTTCGGTTGATCGGCCCAGCCCGTCAAGGGCGTGGACATGGCCGTTCTTGATACTGAGATGCGGAAAATAATCGACAGCATCAGCGAGAGTCAGCAGTTTGCGCAGATACTGAACGAAATCGCCTTCTTCGACATGGGCGGCAAACTGGCCGAAGCCGAAAGTGAAAGCCGCCCGGTCATAGCTGTTGAGGGTAAGGAAATTACGCCCCTCACAAATGGCCGTTGGCTCCACGAATTCGGCCCAGAAGCCGAAAGCGCCGGTAAAATCATGAGCCTTATAGTCTAGTTTCGGCAGCCTGCTGCCCGCAAAAATATTATACAGCCCAATATTGCCCTCATAGGGCACGCGCCGGCCCACGAAGAAGCTCGGGCCACCGTCTGCGGAGGCGGAAAAATCGTTGCCGTTGCGGATGATTTTATAGAGATATGCCATGTCGTTACCCGTTCCGGAAAGGCGCAGGTCATCGATCTGAAAGATGGCTTTCAGGATGAGCGACGTTGCGCGTTATGAAATACATGACTGCCAATGGCGCAGCTTTGCGGAACGCGGAACTTTGCTTGCCCACCATGCATATAGCATACATAAGCGGATAAACTTTTAAAGTGTATTTTTTACGGTCGCTATTTCTAATTTAGTAATGTGACGCGGCCAGGAAGGCCACGTCACAGCAAAATCAGATCGCCATCGGATATTTCCGATGGATCGCCGCGATCCCTTTGAGCACGTCATCCGACAAGGTCACGTCGGCGGCGGCAATATCCACCTTCAGCTGCTCCATCGTCGTCGCGCCGATGATGGCTGCGGCCATGAAGGGGCGGGTGAGGCAGAAGGCGATGGCGAGTTGTGCCGGGTCGATCCCATGCTCGGCGGAAAGCTCCAGATAGGCTTTGACCGGCGCTTCCTGGTGTGGCTGCAGGCGGCCGCCGAGCTCCCTGTTGATCGTGCCGCGGGATCCCGCAGGGTATGCGCCGTTCTGGTATTTGCCGGTGAGAAGCCCGGCCGCCAGTGGCGAATAGGCGAGAAGGCCGACATCCTCGTGATGGGCGACTTCCGACATGTCCAGATCGAAGCTGCGATAGAGCAGGTTATATTCGTTCTGGATGGTGGCGACGCGCGGCAGGCCGCGGGCCTCGGCGATGTCGATATATTTCTGCGTGCCCCACGCACTTTCGTTGGAAAGGCCGATGGCGCGGATCTTGCCGGCTTTCACCAGTTCGCCCAGCGTATCGAGCTTTTCGGTGATTTCGGCGAGCGTGCGCTCCTTGTCCTGACCGGAGGCATCGAAACCCCAGGCGCCGCGGAAGTGATAGGTGCCGCGATTCGGCCAGTGGATCTGGTAGAGGTCGATATAGTCCGTCTTCAGACGCGTGAGGCTGGTATCGACGGCCTCGCGGATGGCGGCGGCATCGATATCGCGGCCACCGCGAATATAATCGCGTCCCGAACCGGCAACCTTGGTGGCGAGCACGACCTGATCACGCTTGCCGGTCTTTTCGAACCATGTGCCGATATAGTCTTCCGTCCGCCCCTGGGTTTCAGCGGAAACGGGGGTGGTGGGGTAAAGCTCGGCCGTATCGAAGAAATTGACGCCGTTCGCAACGGCGTAGTCCATCTGCGCATGTGCTTCGGCTTCGGTATTCTGTGTGCCCCACGTCATGGTGCCAAGGCAAATTTCGGACACGGAAATACCCGTGCGGCCCAATAGTCTATGTTTCATGGAAATGTCCCGGTGCTTGGCGAGATGTTTTGAAGGGTGGCATGAAAGTAATGGGGAATTGCCGCAGTGCAAGAAAAAATATGATGAAAAGGCAGGGGAAAACAGGTCGGCAAAACTCCGGAGAAGGGCCTGCCATAGGGCCTCAAGCCTTGACTTCGCTGGCGGGAATGTGAATGGAAGTCGCAGGAATAAAGGCAAGGCCAGAAAAGAAGGACCACATCCCATGGGTATTGCATTCACATTTCCCGGTCAGGGAAGCCAGGCCGTCGGCATGGGCAAGGAGCTTGCCGATACCTATGCAGAGGCGCGCGCCGTGTTCGAGGAAGTAGACGAGGCGCTTGGCCAGAAGCTTTCCGATATCATGTGGGACGGCCCGGAAGAGACGCTGACGCTGACGGCGAACGCCCAGCCAGCCCTCATGGCGGTGTCCATGGCGGTCATGCGGGTTCTCGAAGCGCGTGGCCTGAAGCTCTCCGACGCTGTCTCCTATGTCGCCGGCCATTCGCTTGGCGAATATTCGGCGCTCTGTGCTGCCGGCACTTTTTCGATTGCCGATACCGCGCGGCTTCTGCGCATCCGCGGCAACGCCATGCAGGCCGCCGTGCCTGTCGGCGAAGGCGCAATGGCCGCGATCATCGGGCTGGAACACGATGCGGTTTCGGCAATCTGCGAGGAGGCCGGCATTCTCGGCGTCTGCCAGATTGCCAATGATAATGGCGGCGGTCAGCTGGTCATCTCCGGCTCCAGGGCCGCCGTCGAGAAAGCCGCCGCGATCGCTTCCGAAAAAGGCGCCAAGCGCGCCATCATGCTGCCGGTTTCCGCGCCCTTCCACTCCGCGCTGATGGCGCCGGCCGCAGAAGCGATGCGCGAGGCGCTGGCCAAGGTTGAAAAGAACAATCCGGTCGTGCCTGTTATCGCCAATGTGCGCGCCGCTCCTGTTTCCGATGCCAATGAGATCGCTGCCCTGCTGGTCGAACAGGTGACGGGTCAGGTGCGCTGGCGCGAAACGGTTGAGTGGTTCGCCGCCAACAATGTCACGCAGCTGTATGAGATCGGCTCCGGCAAGGTGCTGACGGGCCTTGCCCGCCGTATCGACAAGACGGTGAATGGCGTTGCCGTCAACGGTGCAGCCGATATCGACCAGCTTCTTGCCACTCTTATCGGCTGAGGCGGGCTTCGCCCCGCAACGGCTTTTATTTCGACAATTCCCGACGCAGAACCGCAAAAAGCTCCTGCAGGATTTGCTCTAAAGAAGGAACGGACCATGTTAGATCTGACAGGCCGCAAGGCTCTCGTAACCGGCGCGACCGGTGGCATCGGCGAAGAAATCGCCCGCCTTCTGCACAAACAGGGCGCAACCGTCGGCCTGCATGGCACGCGCGTTGAAAAGCTCGAGGCGCTGGCGGCGGAACTTGGCGATCGCGTCAAGATCTTCCCGGCTAACCTTGCCGACCGCGCCGAGGTCAAGGCTCTCGGCGAAAAGGCCGAAGCCGAGCTGGAGGGCGTCGATATTCTCGTCAACAATGCCGGCATCACCAAGGACGGCCTCTTCGTGCGCATGAGCGACGAGGACTGGGACAACGTCATCGAAGTGAACCTGACCGCGATGTTCCGCCTGACGCGTGAACTGACGCATCCGATGATGCGCCGCCGTTTCGGCCGCATCATCAACATCACCTCCATCGTCGGCGTCACCGGCAATCCCGGCCAGGCCAACTATTGCGCCTCCAAGGCCGGCATGATCGGTTTTTCGAAGTCGCTGGCGCAGGAAATCGCCACCCGCAACGTCACCGTCAACTGCGTGGCGCCGGGCTTCATTGAAAGCGCCATGACCGGCAAGCTGAATGACAAGCAGAAAGACGCCATCATGGGCGCCATTCCCATGAAGCGCATGGGGACGGGAGCGGAAGTCGCATCCGCCGTTCTTTACCTGGCTTCCAATGAAGCCGCCTACATGACCGGCCAGACCCTGCACGTCAACGGCGGCATGGCGATGATCTGAGGGCGCTTCAAAGGCGTCTTGAAAAGATTGCGGCGCTATTTCAGCACCTTCTTGGGTGCCTGGCGCCGCAAGGCCCCGCCGGCCGGTTTCCGGCGAAATTGCCTGTCATACGCTGTGCTTAGCGCGTTTTCAGGCTTTTCGACCGATTGAAACCGTGTTAAGCGGGCCAAGACTGTGAACAGTCGTCCCGGAGAGACAGGAAGCCGTTGCGATTTTGCGTGACGATGTCTAGCTTGGACCGGGTTGAACGGGTTTGCCAGCGGTGCCGGATTTGAACGGCGCATGAGGGCTTCTAACAGGGCAGGGTGCCGTAAGGCATTCCCTTCAAAATAAAGGTCGAGGAAACCGACATGAGCGATATCGCAGAACGCGTAAAGAAAATTGTAATTGATCATCTTGGCGTTGACGCCGACAAGGTTGTCGAAGGCGCCAGCTTCATTGACGATCTGGGCGCTGATTCGCTCGACACCGTTGAACTGGTCATGGCTTTCGAAGAAGAATTCGGCGTTGAAATTCCCGACGACGCAGCTGACTCGATCCTGACCGTTGGCGACGCCGTCAAGTTCATCGAGAAGGCCCAGGCCTGATCGACCTTCATGGGGGAGGTGCAATATCCTCCCATCTTGGCCCGGCTCGTCCGGGCCAATGTTTTATAGAGAGACGGTACGTGCCCGAACCGGCGCGCGTTCCGGGCTCCGCATAAGCTTCCCGGCCGGAAACGGTGCGTGGCGAAAATTGTGCGGACATTCGAAATGCTGCAGCGTCCCGCAAACGTCAGTCCATGGCGTCCGGCCTTGCAGAGAAGACCGATGATTTGGATAAGGGCGGAGCGTTGGCGATGAGGCGTGTCGTTATCACCGGTACCGGCATGGTATCTCCTCTTGGATGCGGAACGGAAGTTACCTGGGAAAGGCTGCTGGCCGGCCAGAATGGCGCCCGTCTCGTGACTGAATTCGAAGTCGAAGACTTGCCGGCAAAGATCGCCTGCCGCATTCCCGTCGGTGATGGCTCCAACGGCACATTCAATGCCGATGACTGGATGGAGCCCAAGGAACAGCGCAAGATCGATCCTTTCATCCTGTACGGCATGGCCGCCGCCGACATGGCGCTTGCCGATGCGGACTGGCATCCGGAAACGGATGAAGACCAGATTGCTACCGGCGTTCTGATCGGCTCCGGCATCGGCGGCCTGGAAGGCATTGTCGAGGCAGGTTATACGCTGCGCGACAAGGGTCCCCGTCGCATTTCACCATTTTTCATTCCCGGCCGCTTGATCAATCTCGTATCCGGCCAGGTTTCCATTCGCCACAAGCTGCGCGGCCCGAATCATTCCGTGGTAACGGCCTGCTCGACCGGCGCACACGCTATTGGCGACGCCGCCCGGCTGATCGCGCTCGGTGATGCCGATGTCATGGTTGCCGGTGGTGCCGAATCGCCGGTCTGCCGCATCGCGCTTGCCGGTTTTGCCGCCTGCAAGGCGCTTTCCACCCAGCACAATGACGACCCGCAGAAGGCATCCCGCCCCTATGACCGCGACCGCGACGGTTTCGTCATGGGCGAGGGCGCCGGCATCGTCGTTCTGGAAGAGCTGGAACATGCGAAGGCGCGCGGCGCGAAGATTTACGCCGAAGTCGTCGGTTATGGCCTCTCCGGCGATGCCTATCACATCACGGCGCCTTCCGAGGACGGCGAGGGCGCGTATCGCTGCATGTTGATGGCGCTGAAGCGCGCCGGCCTGACGCCTGATGATATCGACTACATCAACGCCCACGGCACATCCACCATGGCCGATACGATCGAGCTTGGCGCAGTCGAGCGGCTCGTCGGCGATTCGGCTTCGAAGATTTCCATGTCTTCCACCAAGTCGGCCACCGGCCATCTGCTCGGTGCGGCAGGTGCGATCGAAGCAATCTTCGCGACACTCGCAATCCGTGACAACATCGTTCCGCCGACGCTGAACCTCGACAATCCCGATGTCGAGACGAAGATCGATCTGGTGCCGCACAAGGCGCGCAAGCGGCAGGTCAACGTGGCGCTCTCGAACTCCTTCGGTTTCGGCGGCACCAACGCCTCCCTCGTGCTGCGTCGTTACGAAGCTTAGAGCATGTCTCCCGAAACCGCGCTGCGGTTTTGGGGTAGAGACTAGCCTGAAACACAATCCAAATCGCGACGGATCTGCCGTCGCGGTGGCGCCCCCGCCGCAAGCCGTCTCGGGCGGTTGCGGCTTTCTCCTGCCGGGTGCTGAAACAGGGCGCTCTTCCCTTGAAGAACGCCTTGCGGTCTGCGAAAGCCATTTCGATTTTCGCGCCGATATTGTAGTCGTTTACGGGAGATGATTTGCCGGTCTCGGGGTAATTTCCCCGGTGCGGGCGAATTTCAGATCACAGACGGCTATAGCTGACCGGGTTTTGCCCGAAACGATGTTTCGTGAAGCCGGAAAAGAGGCATTCACAATGTCTCCATGTGGTACAGGAAGATATTCCGAACCTGTTTTTGCCGCATTACCTGCGCAAAAAGCGCTGACAACGCCGAACTGAAAAGGACCGACGGTGAGCGACACGAACCAGAACAGCCAGGGACCATACGGACAGAACGGCGCGGGCGAAGGCAATCGCGGCCCGATCATTCCGAAATCCCCGACCGAGGCGTTACGCCCGGAAAAGGTGCCGGCCCCGCCGAAGCGCTCCCGCAAGGCCCACGGCCAGCTGGTGATCTTCCTGAATTTTCTGATGACGCTTGCGGTTGCCGTCTGTGTCCTGGCCATCGCCGCGTTCTATTACATGATCAACGCGTTCCAGGAGCCCGGTCCGCTTCAGACGAACACGCATTTCACGGTGCGTAACGGCGCCGGCATTATCGAGATCGCCAATAATCTCGAACGCAACGACGTCGTTTCGAATGCCCGCGTCTTCCGCCTGATGACCGGCAGCTACCTGCAAAAGGACCAGACGTTGAAGGCGGGTGAATATGAGATCAAGGCCGGCGCATCGATGAAGGACATCATGGTGCTGCTGGAATCCGGCAAGTCGATCCTTTATTCCGTGTCGCTGCCGGAAGGCCTGACCGTCAAGCAGATGTTCGCGCGCCTCGGAGCAGACGAGGTTCTGGACGGCGAATTGCCCTCCGCCCTGCCGCCGGAAGGCAGCCTGCGCCCGGATACCTATCGCTTCACCCGTGGCACCAAGCGCGAAGAGATCATCAACCAGATGAGTGCTGCGCAGGACAAGCTGATCGACATGATCTGGGAGCGGCGTGACCCCGACCTGCCGATCAAGACCGTCGAGGAATTTGTGACGCTTGCCTCGATCGTCGAGAAGGAAACCGGCAAGGATGATGAGCGCGCCCACGTCGCCTCCGTTTTCTATAACCGCCTGAAGAAGGGCATGCGCCTGCAATCCGACCCGACGATCATCTATGGTCTGTTCGGCGGCGACGGCAAACCGTCCGACCGGCCGATCTACCAGTCGGACCTGCAGAAGCAGACGCCGTTCAATACCTATGTGATCAAGGGCCTGCCGCCGTCACCCATCGCCAATCCGGGCCGGGCGGCGCTTGAGGCGGTTGCCAATCCTTGGCGAACCGACGACCTTTATTTCGTTGCCGATGGTACGGGCGGCCACGTCTTTGCCAAGACGCTGGACGAGCATAACGCCAATGTCCGCCGCTGGCGCAAGATCGAGGCGGAAAAGGCGGCAGCCGGCGCCAATCCGGATGTGGCCGTGGATGGCCAGCCGGGTGGCGCAGAGGCGGAAAAACCGACCAACAACTGATAATCCTGACCGGGCCCTGCCAAACGCAAGGCCCGGTTTTGTAAGGCATGACGGGGGGCTTCCAGATATGACATTGCAATCGATGACCGGCTTTGCGCGTAGCGAAGGAACATCCGGCCGCTACCGCTGGGCGTGGGAATTGCGCTCGGTAAACGGCAAGGGGCTGGATATGCGCCTGCGCCTGCCGACCGGTCTGGAAGCGCTGGAGACGGCCCTGCGGGAAATTGCAGGCGGGCATCTTTCCCGTGGCAACATCCAGGCGGGATTGACGCTGGCCATTGCGGAAAACCGGCTGGAGGCCGTCATCAATCGTGATGCTCTCGCCGCTGTTCTGGCGCTCAAACAAGAGCTTGGTGATGTCGTGGAAGACAAACCGCTGAGCTTCGATACGCTGCTGTCATTGCGCGGCCTCGTCGATTTTCGCGAGGCGGAAGATGACGCTGAGGCGCAGGCTGCGCGCAACGCCGATGTGCTGGCCGGTTTTGCTGTTGCCATTGAGAAGCTGAAGGACATGCGCGAGCGGGAAGGCGCTTCGTTGTTTGCCATCCTGTCCGGGCAGATCGACAGGATCGAGACGCTTGTGGAGCTTATTGAAAACGATCCTTCCCGCCAGCCGGAACAGATCGCGGCAAGGCTTGCCCAGCAGATTGCCCTGATCGGCGAGGGCATGCACGGTCTGGACCGTGACCGTCTTCACGCCGAGGCGGCGCTGATCGCCACCAAGGCGGATCTGCGTGAAGAGCTGGACCGGCTGCGCGCCCATGTGCAGGCTTCGCGCGAGCTTTTGGCAAATGGCGGGCCTGTCGGCCGCAAGCTCGATTTTCTTGCACAGGAATTTAACCGCGAGTCGAATACAATCTGTTCCAAATCGAACGCCAGTGCGGTAACCGCAGCAGGCATAGAGCTGAAAGTGGTTATCGACCAGTTCCGCGAGCAGGTCCAAAATCTGGAGTAGACCCCATGGCCCCGGTGAATGATTCTCCCGTCACGATTGCCCGCAGAGGGCTGATGCTGGTGATTTCTTCACCATCGGGCGCGGGCAAATCCACGATTGCCCGCAACCTGCTCGAGAAGGACAAGAATATCAGCCTTTCCGTCAGCGTCACGACGCGCCCGCGCCGCCAGAGCGAGATAGAGGGCATCCACTATCACTTCATCTCCAAGCGCGATTTCGAGCGCCTGCGCGACAACGAGGAATTGCTGGAATGGGCCGAGGTCCACGGCAATTTTTATGGCACGCCGCGTGAGCCGGTGGAAGTAGCGATGGCCGCCGGCCGCGATATGCTGTTTGACATCGACTGGCAGGGCGCCGAGCAGTTGCAGGACAAGATGAAGGCCGACGTCGTTTCGATCTTCATCCTGCCGCCGACCATGACCGAACTGCAATCACGCCTTCACCGCCGGGCAGAAGACACCGAGGAGGTCATCAAGACGCGCCTCGTCAATTCCCGCGCTGAAATAGAGCACTGGCGCGATTATGACTATGTCATCCTCAACGACGACCTGCAGGCGGCCTTCGAAGCAGTAGAGGCGATCGTAAAAGCCGAACGCGTCCGCCGCGACCGCCGCCACGGCATGTTCGATTTCGTGCGGGCACTGCTCGAGGAAGAGCCGCAGCTCTGATGATTTACGCTGCGGTTCTGCGCGCCAGCCATTGACGGCACAGTCGCTCGTCCATCGCGTCCTCTGCCCATCCATGGCCCGCGTCGATCGTCTCCAGTAAGACCTCAGCAAAGGCTGAAGCCAGTTGCGCGGCCAGATGCGGAGCATCGGAGGGGTGACGCCGGTCGTCACGGGCGCCCGCAAGCAGAAGTACGGGATATCCTGCGAGATTTGGAAGAGGCTGCTCATACCTCGGAGATAACGGACGAAGCAGGATAGCGCCTTTTGACAGATAGCGGTCCTGACATATCGTTTCAGCCGCGATGATCGCACCGTTAGAATATCCGACGAGAAAGGGTCTTTGCCCCGTCTGCTGAAACACGAAGGTGACAAACCGGCATAGTCTGGAGGCGTGATGTTTCAGATCGTCAATATCGAGCTGTCTGTCAGGCTTTCTACGAAAAAACGCGAAGCCATCCTCCCAGGGAACAGCCCCTCTCGGCGCATATAAGATGCCCTTAGGAAAGGTGGCGCGGCCAAAGGAGATGAGGTCGTCTTCCGTTCGTCCCGATCCATGCAGCAAGACAACCGCGCAGTCGGGTGTTTCGGTGGGAATGTCGAGCTTGTAGTGAAAACCGGCATTCTCCACGCGCTTTGTCCCTCTATTCGCAGGGGCCACGAACCTGTGTCCCACCGTTCAGAACAGTGCATCACATGGCGTATTTACAGGCAATTCGCCAATGTCACGAATTCCTCGACCGACAGCGTTTCTGCCCGCCGTGTGGGGTCAATGCCCGCCTTTTCCAGCAATGTTTCGCCGCCAAGGCTCTTCACGCTCTGCCGCAGCATCTTGCGCCGCTGACCGAAGGCGGCTTCAGTCACTTTTTCAAGCTTGGCGACATCGCAAGGCAGGGGCTTGTCCTTGGGCAGCAGGTGCACGACGGTGGATGTCACCTTCGGCGGTGGGCTGAAGGCCTGCGGCGGGACGTCGAAGGCCATTTCCGATACCGTGCGCCAGCCGGCGAGAACGCCGAGGCGGCCGTAATGATTGTCGCCTTCTTCAGCCACGATGCGTTGGCCGACTTCCTTCTGGAACATCAGCGTCATGGAGAGCCAGAAAGGCGGCCACGCCTTCGGCAGAAGCCAGTTGACCAGCAATTGTGTGCCGACATTATAAGGCAGGTTGGCGATGATACGCACCGGTTCACCGGCGGGAATCATCGCCTCGAAATCGGTCTTGAGGGCATCGCCCTCAATCACCTCGAGACGCCCGGGATAATGCGCTTCGATTTCCGCCAGCGCCGGCAGGCAACGGCTGTCGCGTTCGACGGCGATGACTTTCTTTGCGCCGAGCGAAAGAATGGCGCGGGTGAGGCCGCCAGGGCCAGGGCCGACCTCGATCACCGTCACGCCTTCGAGCGGCCCCGCTGTCCGGGCGATCTTCTGGGTGAGGTTGAGGTCGAACAGGAAGTTCTGCCCAAGGGATTTCTTCGCATCGAGCCCATGGCGCTGGATGACATCGCGCAGCGGTGGCAGTCCGTCTATGGCCGCCATTATACGACGGCCCGGCTACGGGTGTAAATTTCCGCCGCCATCCTCAGCGCCGCCACAAGGCTCGCCTCATTGGCGATGCCCTGGCCGGCAATACCAAAAGCGGTGCCATGGTCCGGCGAGGTGCGGATGAAGGGCAGGCCAAGCGTGACATTAACCGAATCGTCAAAGCCGAGCGCCTTGGCCGGAATGAGTGCCTGATCGTGATACATGCAGACTGCGACATCGTAGCGTTTGCGGGCGGCGTCATGGAACATGGTATCGGCGGGCAGGGGGCCGAAAGCATCGATCCCGTCTTTGCGTAACCGCATGGTCGCCGGATGAACCACGTCGCGGTCCTCCGTGCCAAGCGCGCCGTCCTCGCCCGCATGCGGGTTAAGCCCGGCAACCGCCAGACGCGGCGCTTCAATTCCGAATTTCTGCCGCAGATCGGCATCGATGATACGGCACGTCTCGACGATCAGTTCTTCGGTCAACGCCGCCGGCACGTCTTTGACGGGGATGTGGATCGTGACCGGAACGACGCGGACCTTGGGACCGGCAATCATCATCACCGGCATCACCTGCTCGCCCGTCAGGCGCAAAGCCAGATCAGCCAGAAATTCGGTATGACCGGGAAATCCGAAACCCGCTTCGTAGAGAACGGATTTCGCAATCGGATTGGTAACGACGGCTGCAGTCTTGCCCTCAACGGTCAGGGAAACGGCTGTTTCTATCGCCTTGATAGTCGCATGTGCTGCTCCGACATGCGGCTGGCCCGCCTGAACCTCGAACCCGACGGGAAGAGGCAGGATGGGGAAAGCGCGGTCGAAAACGCTTATGGCATCCGCCACATCGCAGGTCTCGATATTGACCGGAATGCCGGTGAGCGCCGCCCGGCTCGCCACCACATCGGGATCACCGATAAAGATAAAGGGCGGCAGACCGTTCTCTTGGCGTCTGGCCCAGGCGGCGATGGCTATATCGGGGCCGATACCGGCTGGATCTCCCTGTGTCAGGGCAAGCGGCAGGAATGCATGTGTCACGGAAAGACCCGGCTTTCGTATCAGTATCAGGTGTTGACGATCTGCGCCTTCTTGCGCAGCTCATCCATATACTTCTTTTCGTTCGGGTTTTCGCCGTTCTTGGCCTTCATCAGGTCTTCGGACTTGAACACCATTTCCGCGGCATAGTCGTCCGAAACCTGACGCTGCTTGCAGATGGCCAGATATTCGACACCTTTTTCGGTCACACGCGTTCCGGTGGTGCCGCCTTCCTTGGTTTTTTCCACCAAAGCCTTCCAGTCTTCCGGGAGCTCAGGCGCGAGAATGCGGCCAAGATCCTTGATCGCCACGTCGCGCATGGTCGCAGCGAAGGTCATGGCCTGGTCGCAGCCGGGATAACGCTTGCGCGAGGCTTCAGCCTCGGACTTACGCTTGCCGGTAATGGAATTGCGCTTGGATTCCGGGATGACGAAGATGACCTGCTGCAGGAAATATTCGGTCGTGACTGGCTTGTCGCCGCGTTCCTTCAGGCGGGTAACGAGATCCTGGTTCGACATCTTGCCGCGTGCGCCATAACGGGCGTTCACAAGGCGGGGCCAGCTCATCTGCACCGCGATGAAGGCCTTGAAATGGTCAGCGCCGACGCCCGCCTGTGACAGCACCTTCGTCAATTGCTCCGGTTTCATCTTGTTGTTGCCGGCAAAACGCGCAAAAGCGGCATCGACCTCATCAGTGCTGACCGACATTTTCACACGACCGATTTCCTCGCGTTTCAGCACCTCATCGACCAGCTGTTCGCGCGCCTTTTCGTTGAGATTGCCGGACTGACGCTGTAGCTTCAGGAAGGCGACGCGTTTGGCAATATCGTCATTGGTGATGGGTGTCTTGTTGACGACGATCTTGACCGTGGCATCGGCGAAAGCCTGGCCGGTATAAGGCACGGCGGCCATGGGAACGGCAAATATCGCAAAGGCGAAAGCAGCGCCACGCAAAGCCGTCTTTCCGAAATTCATCATGTCCTTCTCCCTTTCGTCGGGCAGGGCCTGTCTCCCTGTCCCGCCAGTCTGTTCTGCCTGACGGTGGAAATTTCGCATTCCCCGGCCTGTCAGACCTGCATTTGCGCGTCCGCGCCGCGATTTTGCCACGTATATATCATCGCGATCCGCAGGACGGCAATGTGTCGGTTTGTTGAAAGAAAACCCGATAGGGGTTTATACCCGGCCGACACTGGCGTGTTGTTGCGGCGAAACCGTGACTTTTACTGGCTGAATGGCAAAAAGGCGGGTCACGATGCTGCGTGACCCGCCTTTAAACTCAGTAATTATTCGGCTTCCAGCCGATATCCATATCGGCCCAGTCTTCGTTTGCGGAACCGACACTGATGTCGCCGAGCGTACGGAACGCCAAGCGGGCATTGATCGACCAGTCATTGGCGGCCTGCCGAGTGGAATTGATGTTGCCCTCGTTGGAATAGCTGACCGTCAAGATCGTGCATTCGTCCTGGTAGGCAATGCCGATACGGCGCTCGGAGGCAAATTTTCCGTTCAGATCATAATTGATCGAGCCGAATAGCGACCAGTTGTCATCCATGCGCAGCATGCCGGAAGCCTGAACGATATCCCGGTCTTCGGTGTAGCCGTATTTCGGCTGCGCCTTGACCTGCGTATAGCTGACCTTGCCGGTAAGGCGGCGATCCGAATAGCTGAGGCCCGTCTCCGACCGGTTGATGTCGAAGTTGTCCTTGTCGAGACGCAGGCTCGATGACAGCGAAAGGCCGATCGGCGCATCGAATGCCGCCATGGCAACGTAATCCGAACGGTCGGATTCGAGGCCGGAATCAGCGCCGACATTGGCCAGATCATAGGAAGCGAAGGAATTTTCGCCCGCCAGATGGAAAGACTGGCCGACAACGGCGCGAACGCCGTAGCCGTTGTCAAACGTGCCATTGTAGCGGAAGCCAAGATTGGCGCGTGTACCGCCCTCGATCCGGTCGAAACCGGAGAACTTGTCACGCTCGAACAGGTTGGTCGCATCGAATACGAATGCCTGCGCATCTTCGTTTGGAAGACGGCCGGAATATTGCTCGTTCGGACGCACGAAGATCTGCGCGATCGGTTCGATCACGTGGCTGCTGTTAAGCGCCGTGAAGAGCCAGGGATAACGCACTTCCAGACCGCCGGTGACCATGCCGCGAAACGCAGCATCGTCATGCATCATGCCCTCATAGGCATAAGATGTGCCGCCCGACGTAAAGCTCGACGGAGACATGTCCGTCCACAGCGCATCGCCGCGTGCAGCGAGGATCGGTGTGATCTGCAGACCGCTATCCATGGTGAAGGTGCGCTTCCACTCGGCTTCGGTGGAAAGGCGCGTATAGTCACCCTCAAGTCCGTTAAAGCGCGAATATCCGCCCAGAGCGTACGCGTCCTGCTTCAGGCGGGTGATGCTCGTCAGGTTGGTGGTCAGCGAAAGCTCGCCGCCATAGATCGGATCAGGCACGAAATAACGGTAATCGACGACCGGATGAACGATCGCCTGCTTGCGCTCTTGGGATTCGGTATCGTCCGTATTCTGAACGTTGAAATAATAACCGCGGGCGTCGAAGCTGTTTCGTGCGCTCGCGCCACTGAGGTAGATCTGGTTGGTCTGGACGTCGTTCTTGTAACCCTTCAGCCCATAGGTGCGTGAAAAGTTGTTGTCGGTCTGCACCATCGCATCCCAGCCGAATGCCCAGCGCGGATTGATGCTGAAATCGCCCTTGCTGGCGATCATGCCGCGATTGTCGTTGAGAGCGTCGCTGGTTCCGGCCGTGAAGGTTTCGGATTTCAGCTGGCTGATGCCGGCGACGGTGACCGTGTGCATGCCGGTTTCGAAACGCTGGCGCAGTTCCGCCTGCAAGAGCAGACCCTGCGTCGTATAATAGGTCGGCGTAACCGTCACATCCGAAGTGTCGGAAAGGACCTGGAAATAGGGAACGCCGATGCCAAAACCGAGATTGTCGGTAATGCTCATCTGTGGGAACAGGAAGCCTGATTTGCGCTTCACCGTATTGTCCGGAACCGTCAGGAACGGCACATAGGCGATCGAATGGCCAAAAAGCTGCAGACGGGCTTTTTCCAGCCGGATCGTATGGGTCTTGCCGTCCTGGACGACGCGCTCGGCCTTGACCTGCCAGAGCGGCGCCTTTTCAGGCTTTGCGGCGCAGGGCAGACAGGCGGTATAGACGCCGTTGTTGAGGACCATCAGGTCGCCTTCGAGACGTTCGGCGCTTTCACCCGCGATGCGGGTATTATCCGGAGTCTCGACGCGCAATGCATTGACGAAACCCTGACCGAAGTCATCGGTAACGTCCATCTCGTCGGCATAGATCTTGTTGCCGCCGGGCTCTATCAGCTCAATATTGCCATGCGCGATGACGCGGCCGGTCTGCTGATTATATTCCACTTGCTGGGCCACCATGCGGTAGCCCGAATATTTCATGCGAACCACGCCCTTCGCGATGACGCGCTGGGAGTCGCGATTATAGGTCAGTTCATTTGCTGTAAGCAGGAGTTTCGAATCGTCTTGGCTTGCCGACGCAAGCACCCCGCCCTGGCCGAAAGCGACCGGGCTTGATGCCAAATACGCGCACACAGCGGCACCCGTCAGAAGGGCCGTCCAAAGCCGCCTGATATTCCCGCGGTCAATTACCGCCACTAGCCGTCCTCCTGATGAAGCAGAATGGTTGCCCCCAAAGCCAACGCCACGACGACTGGAACCCAGACCGCGACGGTGGGAGGGACAACACCACCACTCCCGAATGCCCTTACGAGCACGGTTACTACATAAAGCACGAAGCCGGAAACGATTCCACCCAGAATCACGGAGCGCGATTGGGCGAAGCGGCTGAACTTTAATGAAACGGTCGCGGCGATCAAGGTCATCGCAACCAGAAGCAGGGGCGTCGATAGCAGGAAATGATACTGCGTCTCAAGCGCTTTTGAAGACAGTCCAAAAGACTTTGCAACTTCGATCTTGTGAGAAAGATCAAAGAAAGCAACGGTTTCCGTCTGCGTCATGCGTTCCTGCACGAATTCCCGTCTCAGATTGGTACTGATCCGCGTGCTCTCTTGTCGAACTGGCACATGTCCGGCGCGGGTTTCCGTAACGCCGTTAAGAAGCCAGTAACCATCTTCCAATTTAGCCGACTTGGCATCCTGCCGCGAGACGATGTTCCCGTCCTTGTCGAGGTGGATCAGAACCACATCGAGCAGCATCGTTCCGTTGTCCTCGAAGCTCTTGGCGCCGATAATCGTGTCCTGGCCGCCGCTCGCCTGACGCATCCATGGAATGATCTGCTGCTGGCGGCCGCCATTGGCTTCGTTGCGCCATCCCGCTTCCATAGCCAGCGACCGGTTCTGGCCCCATGCGGCGATGGGGTTCAGAACGACGACGGACAGAATACCGAGAAGGACCGATCCCAGGACGAAGGGAAGGATGAATTGCCAGGCGGAAACACCTGCTGCGCGCGTGACAACCAGTTCGTAACGTCGATTGAGCGAAATCAGCGTCGTCATGCCCACGAAAAGGGCGATGAATGGAACGGTCTGCTGCAGGATCAGCGGCAGCCTAAGTGCTGTCAGGCCAAGTGCGCCCGGAACCGAATAGCCCGGCACGCTGGACATGCGCCTTGCCGTCTCGCTGAAATCCGCGAGATAGATGATCGACGATACGCCGAGCACGAACCAGACGGCCGTCATCAGATATCGTTTCAGGAAATACCGGGCGAGGGTGTTGAAAATCATGCGTTGCCGCTCCCCGAATTGCGTGCCAGCCGGCTGGAGAACAGGCGGCGTATGCGGCCAGCCGCATCCGCGATAATCTTCGGTATCTTCGGCTTGCGACCGGTTATCAGGATGAAGGCGGCCGCAGCGCCGCTGAGACCCGGCACGGCATAGACCAGCGGAATGAAGGCAGCGCTCTGCTTGACCTGGTTGGTGACGTAAAAACCAAGCCAGCGCAGCATGAAGGCCGTCACCAGCGCGGCGACCATCGGGTGCATGCGCGCCTCGCGATGCGAACGGGCATCGGCGGCGATGACCAGCGAGATCAGCGCGAAGGCAAAGGCGAACATCCAGTCCGACAGGCGCTTGTGCAGCTCGCTGCGGAAGTTTTCCGGAGACCGTTTGTAACTCGCATTGTTCTCATCTGGCGACAAAAGGAAGCCGAGGCTGGCATCGCCCGGAGACAGCGAGGGTTCGGAATCCTGCTTTTCCGACATGGTCGAAAGATCGAAGGCATAGGACAGGAACTTGACGATCGACACCTTGCCATCAGGGGTCTTCTGCTGCACTTCGCCGTCGCGCATGGTCAGCGATGTGCCGCTCTCATCGATCATGCCTTCCTTGGCATAATAGATGAGATCGAAATTCGGATCGCGGCGGTCGGCGACGAACAGGCCCTTGAGGATACGGCCCTGCCGCTGGGCGATCTGCACATAGAGACCGTCCTGAATGGTGCGGAAGGTCTTTTCTTCGATCACCGAGGACAGGAGGTCGGCATAGGCCGCGGCCACCATCTGCCGGGCGGAGTTACGCGCCGGCGGCTCGATGAAATTGGTGATGGTGAACGAAAGCGCGCTCAGTACGGCGGCCAGAATGAGAACCGGGCGAAACATCACCGAACGCGGCGATCCTGCCGCATCGATGATGGCAAGCTCGGAATCATTGTTCATCGCCGTAAATGTCTGGGTGATGCCGATGACGAGGGCGAAAGGCAGCACAACGGGGATCAGCGTCGGCAGGATCAGGGTCGCGAGCGCCATGAAGGAGCCCATCGACTGGCCGGTATCGGTGACGAGATTGATTCTCTGGAGAACCTGGATGGTCCAGATGATGGCCAGCACCGGCAACAGCGCGACCAGAAACATCTGCGTTGTCCGCCGCAGGATATAGTTCTCGAGAAGCTTCATACGGCCCTGTTCGACATTGTTTTCCCGTGCGCTTGCCCGCCGGATTTCCGCCTATCTAATCGCATCGTTTGCAATTGGCTATTCCGGCGTGCTCACAAATATGTTTTGCACGACGATTTTTCCATCGCCTGTGTCTTTTTGTGGAACAAGCTGTCGGTTTCATGACGTAATCGGCCCATCCGCAAAAATGTCATTCCTTTAACGAATGTGGACCTTTAAGGAATGTCTGCCTTTAAACAATGCAGGCCTTAAAAAATGTAGGGTTGCGCCGGGGGCTGAAAAGGCCATGATCGTGCGCATCATGCAATTTGACCATGAAGAGCAGGAAAACATGTCCGCCAAATTCGATATTTCTTTCGCCAATTCCGCTTCGCTTGAAAATTCCCTGGCCGTTGTGCTGCAAGCCTCCGGTGAGGCGCAGGCTGCCGCCGGTGCTTCCGAGGCCGATCCGGGTGGAGTGATCGAGAGGGCGGCGAAGATTGCGGGATTTGCCGCAAAATCCATGACGACTCTCGATGTGATTGCGCCGCAGGGGTCGAGCGCCGACCGGTTGCTCGTCATCGGCCTCGGCAAGCCGGCGAAACTTGTCGCACATGACTGGCTGCGTGCCGGCGGCACTGCCGCCGCCAATTTCCGCAAGGCAGACAAGGTCGCCATCTATCTCGACGCTCCGGGCGTCGAAACCAGCGCGCAGGCCGCTGCGGATTTCGCGCTGGGCCTTCTGCTGCGCGCCTATAGTTTCGATGCCTACAAGACCAAGAAAAAATCCGACGACGAAAAGACCCCGAAGAAAGTCGATATCGTCATCGTCACGGCCGCTCATCAGGAAGCGGAAAAGGCCTTTGCCGTCTCCGAGGCTGTTGCGGGCGGCGTTCTCCTGGCGCGCGACCTTGTCAACCTGCCGCCGAACGTTCTCGGCCCCGTCGAATTCGCCGAAAAGGCGGAAGAGCTGCGCAAGCTGGGTGTTGATGTCGAGATTCTCGGCGAAAAGGACTTGAAGAAGCTTGGCATGAACGCGCTTCTCGGCGTGGCGCAGGGCTCGGCCCGTCCGCCCCGGCTTGCCGTCATGCAATGGAACGGCGGTTCCAAGAAGGATGAACCCATTGCTTTCGTCGGCAAGGGCGTCGTTTTTGATACCGGCGGCATTTCGCTCAAACCCGGCCTCAATATGGAAGACATGAAGGGCGACATGGGCGGCGCTGCCGCCGTGACCGGCCTGATGCATGCGCTTGCGGCCCGCAAGGCGAAGGCAAATGTCATCGGCGTTATCGGTCTCGTGGAAAACATGCCCGATGGCAATGCCCAGCGTCCGGGCGACATCGTAACTTCCATGTCCGGCCAGACCATCGAGATCATCAATACCGATGCCGAAGGCCGCCTGGTTCTGGCTGATGCGCTCTGGTACACCAAGGAGCGTTTCAGCCCGAAATTCATGATCAACCTTGCCACCCTCACAGGCGCGATCACGGTTGCGCTCGGCAATCTTCAGGCCGGCCTTTTCTGCAATGACGACGAGCTTGCGACGCGCCTCGCCCAGGCTGGTGACGCGACGGCCGAAAAGCTGTGGCGTATGCCGCTCGGCAAGGATTATGACAAGATCATCGATTCCAAATTCGCCGACATGAAGAACAGCTCGGGTCGCTTGGCCGGTTCCGTCACCGCCGCGCAGTTCCTCAAGCGCTTTGTGGGTGAAACGCCGTGGGCGCATCTCGATATTGCCGGCACAGCGATGGGATCGCCCATGACCGAGATCAACCAGTCCTGGGGATCGGGCTACGGCGTGCGGCTTTTGAACGAACTCGTTCGCGCCCATTACGAAGATTGATGCGAGCGGAGTTCGAAATCTGCGGATGACTGAAATTCTGTTCTACCATCTGACGGAATCGAAGCTCGAGGATGCGCTGCCGCCTTTGCTCGAAAAATCGCTGGAACGCGGCTGGAAGGTCGCGATCCAGACGGTGGACGAGGAGCGCCGCGATTTTCTCGACGCGCATCTGTGGACCTTTCGTGACGACAGCTTTCTGCCGCACGCCACGGATGCGTCTCCGGCGCCGCAAAGCCAGCCGATTCTCCTGACAGCCTCGGAAGTCAACGGCAACGGCGCAAATGTCCGCTTTCTGGTGGATGGCGCCGAACCGCCGGCGGTGGAGGCCTATGAGCGCATCGTCTTCATGTTCGACGGATATGATGCCTATCAGCTTGAAATGGCGCGAAACCACTGGAAAAGTCTGAAGACCGAAGGCCACGCGCTGACCTATTGGCAGCAATCGCCGGAAGGCCGCTGGCAGAAAAAGGCCTGATCGAAGGGTTCTCACACAAATAGACCGGCAAAAATTCGCATGTGGCGTCGCCTGCCGGTTTTTGCATGATGGGCCGAATCGAACGCATGGCCGTCTGATCCGCCCGGCGGGTTGCTGAGGGTGGCGTTGGCACGGCCGAAACAGCGGAAGGACATCATCATGGGGCAGGCGATTTCAAGGCCGGACGGAGAAATGGAGCGTCTGGTCGCGGTGCGGTCCATCATGTCCTTCAAGAATGCCGAGATGCCGGAACTGGAAGTTTTGTCTCGATTGGGGCAGGGCGTCTTTGACGTCCCGCGTGCGGCTGTCCACATCCTCGATGAGGATTGGCTCCATATCGCCGAACAGGCCGGAATGCAGCTGTCGGAATGCCCGCGCGATCTGTCGATCTGCACCCGCGTCATTGCCAGGCAGGACGTGGTCGTCATTTCCGATCTGACCCAGCACCCGGATTTCCGCTTCATGCCCTATGTCAAAGGCGGTCCGGAATTGCGTTCCTATGCCGGCGCGCCGATCGAGCTGGAGCCGGGTCTTGTCGTTGGCGCCTTTTGCCTCGTTGATACGACGCCGAGAAAATTCTCCCACAACGAAATTGACAATCTGAAGCATTTCGCGCTGCTGGCGGCTGCACTCCTGCGTCTCCAGAAGGCCAACTTCACCATGAGCCTTGCCGAGCGCGAATTGCGCGATGCAGCGATGACCGATCCGCTGACCGGTTTTTATAATCGCAAGGCGCTGGAGGCGATTGTCGATAGCCAGCTCGGCGCGGCTCTGCGGGAAAACGAGACCTTCGGCGTGCTTTATCTCGATCTGGACGGCTTCAAGACGATCAACGATACGTTCGGCCATCCGGCGGGTGACCGGGTGCTGACCGTCGCCGCCGCGCGCATCCGCAACGCGATCCGCAGTGGGGATACGGTGGTGCGCATGGGTGGTGACGAATTTGCCATTTTCATGCCCCATCCCGGCACCCCTGAGGTGATGAATGGGATGGCGGACCGGCTTCTGGCCGCCTTCCGCGAAACCTTCGATGTCGATGGACAGGCGGTCGGCGCGCGTCTCAGCATCGGCGGCGCGATTGCCCCGCAGGCGGGCGCGGATCGCGCCACGCTGTTGCGCAGCGTCGATGAGGCGCTGTATCAGGCAAAAAAATCAGGGCGCGACCGTTTCGTCAGCCGCGCCCTTTGATGCATCTGTCGTCCGAAATTCTTTCGGCTTCTCAGTCGTAGAATGAATCCACGAACTTGTGGCGGCCAAGCAGGAAGGCGTCGGCCACATGCGTCAGCGGCGCAAGATCGACATCTGAGCGGCCCGCCTTGATGATCTCGGCAAAACGCTCGTAAAGCGCTGGATATTCCCGCTCGGGCGCGGTGAGTTTGTCTTCGCCGTTGATCGAGAGCTTGGCGCCGCCTTCCGAAAGCACCATTCGTCCGCCGGCCGTTTCGGCAACGATATCCCAGCTCTGCTTGCCGGTCTGGCGCCAGTCGAACTCGGCACGCAAAGGCATTTTCGTCACGTCGGAAAAATGCAGGTCAGCAGCGATCGGCGCGTCGCGGTTTTCCGGGAATTCCAGCGTGGCCTTGGTCAGGAACAGCGCGCGGGGCAGGATATGGGTGATGATGGAAAGTGCGTTGATGCCGGGGTCGAAAACGCCAAGGCCACCCGCCTGCCAGATCCATGCCTGGTTCGGGTGCCAGTGGCGTACATCCTCTTTCCAGATCACATGCACGCTGTCGATATTTGTGGAAGCCAGAAACGCCTTGGCCGCTTCCACCGCCGGCGCGTAACGCGAATGCCAGCTTGCAAACAGCGAAAGTCCCTTGGAATCCGCAAGGCGGACGAGATCCTGCACCTCGGAAAGCGTCGCGCCCGGCGGCTTTTCGAGGAAGACGTGCTTGCCGGCATTCAACGCCGCGTAAGCCGCCTCGTAACGATATTGCGGCGGCATGCACAGCGACACGGCATCGATATCAGGCACAGCCTCCAGCATGGCCTCGATTGTGCCATAGGACGCGACGCCGTCCACGGTGCCGTGACGGCTTGCGGTGCAGATCAATTCAAAATCCGGATTGCCTGCAATGGCGGGAAGATGCTGGTCGCGAACGATTTTTCCGACGCCGACGATGGCAAGCTTGGTGGCTGACATGAAGTGGAACCCGTCTGAGTGCTGCATGGGATAAAGTGTGATTTTTACAAGTTTTTAGCAGAAACGCTCGAAGGAGCAAGGTGATCGTTTCCGGGCGGAACGTCTTTTTTTAGACTGTAATTCCATAACATATTTTTCGGTTTTAGTATTTCTGGAATATGTAGTATTTGAGAAATGTAAATATTTTTTGGATTTTTAAGTGTTATTTATATTTTCAGATAGTTCAAAGTCTAATTTTTTCATGTATATTCAGTGAACATCGGTAATAATTTTAGATTTCGCTTGAATAAATTTTCCAACAGCAGGTGCATGGTGGTTTTATTTGGAAATGACCGTTCGTCCGGCTTCCTTCAGAGAGTCAATGAAAGCAGCCGTCAGTTCAATACATATGCCTTGATTTTTGGCGTCGTGCTCTACAATCTTTACCTGCTTGTGGATGTGACGCTCGTGCCTGACATCATCTGGCTGGATGTGACGGTCCGTCTGTTTCTCGTCACCCCGCTTCTGTTCCTTTATTTTCCGGCACGGTATTATGCGATCGGGATGCGGCCGGATGCGGTGGCGCACGAGGCCCTTCACGCGCTGGGCTGCATGATGGTCGTCGCATCGCTCATGTTCATCTATGCCAATGCGCGGACCTCGTCGGCCAGTGAATATTACATGGGCGTCGTCACCGTCATTCTCTATATGAATACGATCCATCGCCAACCGTTTCCGCTTGCGGTCATGGGCACGGTCGGCTGCATGGTGGTTTTCATTATCGGCATGGAATATGTCACCGTGACGAGCGAAGTGGCCAAGCTGCCGGCGATCATGTGTTCCGTCGGAATTAGCGCCGTCTCGCTGTTTGCGGCCTATCGTATCGAGCAGGTGGAAAGGCGGGACTATCTGGCTTCGCTGCGCGAAAAGCTGCTGCTTCAGCAAATTCAAAGCGCCAATCGGGACCTGCAGCAGCTTTCCAATACCGATCAACTGACGGGTATTCGCAACCGCCGCAGTTTTGATCAGGCAGCGCGCGAGATTTCCGGCACCAGCAGGCCACGGGCGCTCATTCTCCTCGATGTCGATTATTTCAAGAACTACAATGATTCAGAAGGGCATGTGGCTGGTGATGACTGTCTGCGCGCGATTGCCGGCAGGCTGCGCGCCGCCCTGCGCAGGGATGATGGTGACAGAAGTTTCGTTGCGCGTTATGGCGGCGAGGAATTTGTGGTCCTGCTCGACAATTGCGTCGTATCCGCAGCCCTTGCCGTTGGTGAAAGGCTAAGATCGGCGGTGTCGGGGGAGGCGATACCTCACCCCAATCGCCCGGACGGACAGGCTGTCGTCACCGTCAGTCTCGGAATAGCCGTTTCCGATGATGGCCTGGAGACAATACAGGACATGCTGAACCGCGCGGATGAAGCACTGTACGAGGCGAAGCATCAGGGACGCGACAGGTTGGTGCTGGCCGCCGCGCAGTCCGGAGCGATTGCCGCTCCGGAGAATCTTGCCGGGATGCGAACTGCGGGCGCAATATAGGCCGGGCGGCGGGCTATGTGTTATAGTCTGTCCTCGCAGATACGGGAATTGTGAAAGGCGAACGCCGGAATTCCGGCGGCGGAACCAATAATAACCGGGGATTTGCAGATGATGGAATTGATCGCCGTTCAGGCGGCGGCCGCTGCCGCCGAGCTTCCATTCCTGCTGCTCCAGGCGGCCGCCGTCGTCGGCATTGTATCCGTGCTGATCCTTCTGCGGCGAGACATAGCCCTCGATGATCCGCGTTATAAGATCTACTACGGCATCGTATTCGGTGCGACCGGGTTTCTCTTGACGTTGCTGGTGTCCGAATTCATCAAGCTGCCTTCCAAACCCTATATTCGGTCCGATCTGCTTTTCCTGGCCGGGGTGCTGGGGTCTTGGCAAGGCGGGTTGATTAGCCTGGTGCTCGTCTCCGCTGGACGCCTTGCGTTCGGCGGCCCTTCGCTTTTCGGCGCCGCCCTTCTGGATATGAGCATCATCTCGGTTTGCGGGATCATGATGTATGGCTGGTTACGCAGGCGTCGTCTTGCTGAACTCGGTATATGGGAGATGACCGGTGTATTCGCGGTCAGGATTTCCGCGGCTTTGCTCGCCTTGTCTGTGCTCTATATTCTCAGCCTGATAGATCAGGAGTTGTATCTCAGTGGTCTCGGGCGACGCATCTTCGGCTCAGTCGTCGGTTTGCCGATGATTGTCTGCCTGTTCGTTGTGCTGCGCAGCGAAGCGCGGGCGCGGGAAGAGGTGAGGAGACGCGAAACCGCGGCCCGGACGGATTCATTGACGGGCCTGCCCAACAGGCGCGCCCTCAAGGACCATATCGAAACGGCGATGCGGCACGAGCCGGCCGTTCCGCATGCTCTCGTTCTGATCGAGATCGTCAATATTTCCGATGTCGCCGCCTGCGAAGGTGAGGACTGGGCCGATCTTTTCTGGCCGCGACTGGCGCGGGAAGTATGCGACGGCGACAACAGCCTGCTGTCGCCCTCCAATGCACCGCGCAGCTTCATGTTCGGCGATACGACGCTTGCGGTGGTCATCGAAGGAGTTTCGCTGGAAAAGTCTGAAAGCGCCCGACTGATGATGCATCTCCATGACGGGCTGAGCGCATTTTGCCGGTCCGCGGAGGCGGGGCCGGTGCCGCATCTGAAGATCGGCGCGGCCAACCTGGACATGCTTTCCCGGCAGAACGTGGCGTCCTTTCTCAGGCATCTCAGCCTGGCGCTGAAAGGAAGCGACAATCCGGTGCAGATTTTCCCCTTTTCCTTCGCCGAGAAAGCGACACGGGACGAAGGGGTGCGGCAGATGCTGGTCAACTGGATCAAATCCGGCAGGCCGCCCATATGTTATCAGCCGAAATTTGAAATGCACAATCGCCGCATGATCGGCGCCGAGGCGCTTCTGCGGGCGACCGATGTGCGCGGGCAGGCGCTTTCGCCCTATTACGTGCTGGAGATTGCCGAGCGCCACCGTCTGCTGGTGGAATTCGAGTGGTCGACGATCGAGGCGGTCGTCCGCGACCTCAGCAATCTGCGGAACCTTGAGCCGGATTTTCATCTGGCGGTGAATATTTCCGCCTCGTCATTTTCGACCCTGCGTTTCGGAGACCGGGTCGTGGCGTTCCTGGGTGAAATGGCGGTTCCTGCGCATCGGCTGTCGATCGAGGTGACGGAGATGAGCCGTGTACCGGCGATCGACATCGTGCAGCAGAATTTCGACAGGCTGAGCGAAGCAGGCGTGCGGCTGTCGCTTGATGATTTCGGCACCGGTTATGCCGCGCTCACTCTGCTTGCGAGGTTCCCCTTCGAAGAGGTCAAGATCGACCACTGGATGACCTCCAGGCTAAATCAGTCCCGCTTCAAGGACGCCATCGCGCTCGCATTCGAAAGCGCTGAGCGTTACGGCGCCAAGCTGGTGACGGAAGGCATAGAAACGGAGGAGCAGAGCCGGCTTCTCATGCAGATGGGCATCCGTTTCGGTCAGGGTTATCTCTATTCGCCCGCTGTACCGCTCGATCGTTTGCAGCCTCGCAGGGAATGCGCCTAGAGCGTTTCCGAAAGGCTTACGACGCAGCATGACATGAGCGTATTCCAGTGCAAGCGGCAGGGGAGCCTATTTCAGCCGGATTGAATGTTTGGCCAGTCTGTGCTGAGTGGTTGTATGACGAACCAATGTTCCGGCCGTGTTTTCCGGTCGAGCGAGCGAACAGATGCTTGAAAACAACGACGCGTGGAACAGGCATTCCGGCAAATCGCCGCCGGAGGCAATGAGGGCAGGCGCGGGCAGCGTCACGCAATCGCTGCGCACCATCGCCGATGCCGTATCCGGCCATAGACCACCGTCGGGTGATCTACGTCCTGCGGCCACCTGGCCGTTTCTCAGGGTGATCATCGTCTGGCTGTTGTTGATGGTGGCGGTCGTGTCCGCCCTGGCGGCCTATCAATATGTCAGCCTGCTTGGCGAACTGGAGCGGCAGAGCGACGCCTTGCAGGCTGAGGCTACGCGCCGGGCGGATCAGCATGATGCGCATGTGACGGCGCTTTCGGCGGTGGCGCAGGCGGAACAGGGATCGGATCACGGCCTGCTGCTCGCCATCGCCGCACCCATTCTGCAATTTTACCCGCGCATCGATGAAGTCCAGCTGGTCTCGTTGATGGAGGGTGGTCCTGCAGCTGGCACCAGACCGCTGGAAAATGAACTGGCGGCAGACATCCGCAACGCGGCATCGGTGTTTACGGGCAAGCCCGCATTGCTGGCAAGTACGCTGAGGCCTGGCCATTATCTCATCGTCAAGCGCAGCCCCAACAGCGAGACGGCACGGCAGGCGCTGGTGCTGGCCGTCGATGCGGCACGGCTGCTGGCATCCGATGCCCCCTTCTGGTTGGCGCAACGGGCGGTGATCCGCCTGAAAATGCCGGATGGCACCCTGTTATACGGCCCGCCGCAAATGCCTGTAGAACCGCAATATGCCCGGCAGCTGAGCAGTGCCAGCCAGCCGCTGCTTCTGGAAGTGGCGCTTCCCATCACCTGGCGTGAACTTCTGCCGGGCCGCACCCTGCTGGCGGTGCTGGCCGGTGCCAGCATCATTTTTGTGTTCGGCATCGTGATGGCAAGGCAGAGAACGCGTATACGCGCAGCCGAAAGGCGGGCAGAACTGAGCGGCATGGAGGCGAGACTGACCCATGCCTCGCGGGTCAATGCGCTGGGGGAGATGGCGAGCGGCCTTGCTCATGAGCTGACGCAGCCCTTGACGGCAATCCTGGCGCAGGCGCAGGCCGGGCGACGGCTTCTCGTCCGTCAGGATGTCGCAACGCTTTCCGGTGCGCTGGACGATATGATCGAGCAGGCGCGATGCGCCGCCAACATGCTCGACCGTTTCCGCAACTGGTCGCTGCCGCATCGCCATCCGGCCACGGCGCATGACCTTCGCGTCGCGCTGCGTAATGTCGATGCGCTTCTGACCGGTGAGGCGGCGCGCCAACATGTCGTCATAGATATCCGGCAACCAGAGGTGCCGCTTCTGGTTCGGGTTGATCCGGTGGAGATGGAGCAGGTGATGTTCAATCTGCTGCGTAATGCCCTTGATGCGCTGGCCGATGCCGGGGGGAAAGGTGTAATCACTGCGACGCTCACCCGCGAGGGCAGTCTTGCCCTGTTCGAAGTCGCCGATAACGGCCCCGGCGTGGAACCGCAATTGCGCGACCGGCTTTTTACCCCCTTCGCAACCACCAAAAACAACGGCATGGGACTTGGTCTCGCGCTCAGCCAGCGGCTGGTGGAGCGCGCCGGCGGCGAAATACTCTCAGTCGAGCAGGAAAACGGCGCCTTGTTCCGCGTCGTCCTGCCAGTCACGATGGAGGCAACGAAAACATGACGCTGCCCGTCTATCTGGTTGATGATGATGATGCCGTGCGCAAAGCACTGATATTGCTTTTGTCCACGGTCAGCATCAAGGCAAAGGGTTTTGCTGATCCGACGGTTTTCCTCAGCCATTTGCCGGGTCTGGAGCCGGGATGCCTGATCTTCGACATCCGAATGCCGGCCATTACCGGCCTGAAGCTTCAGGAAAAGCTTGTGGAGGAAGGCATCGACTGGCCGGTCATCATCATTTCTGGCCACGGAAATATTGAAGCCTGCCGCCGCGCCTTCCGCAACGGCGCCGTGGATTTTTTGTCGAAGCCTGTGGATGAACAGGATCTCATCGACGCGATACAGAAGGCGCACCGCACACTTGCCCGCACGCTGGATGCACGGGCATTGCAGGCGGAAACGGTGGCGCTTCTGTCGCTTCTGACCGCGCGTGAGCGCGAGATACTGGAACGCATCGCACTCGGTTTCACCACCCGCCAGATCGCCGATGGGCTTGGCCTGTCACCGCGCACGGTCGACAGTCATCGCGCCGCCATCGGGCTCAAGCTTGGCACGACCTCGCAGGCGGAAATGACGAGGCTGTGGCTGGAAGCCGGCGAAGATCGGTAGAACTACCGACCGGCCGGCAAGCCTTACGGATTCGCAGCCTTGCTTCATTTGCCTAGGTTGAAGTCCTCATCAGCCAAGAGGACCTTTTCATGATCCGCAATCTTCTCATCGCTTCCGTTCTGCTCGCTCCTGCTGCCGCATTAGCCCAGACGCTGCCGACCGCTCCTTATCTGCCGCTTGAAATGGCCGAGAAGGCAGCCAAGGCTGCACTGCAGGCCTGTGTCGCAAAGGGCAATGCCGTCACCGTTGCCATAGTCACCCGCGACGGCGCCACCAAGACGGTATTGAAGGCGGATAATTCCGGCCCGCATACGGTCTCCAGCGCAACCGGCAAGGCTTTCGCCGCCGCATCGCTCGGGCGCGATATTGGCGAGATCGCGGATTTCATCGCCTCCAAGCCGGCCAATGATGGTTTGCGCAATATGGACGAGCGCATGGTCATCCAGGCAGGCGGCCTGCCGATCAAGATCGGTGATGCCCTGGTCGGCGGCATCGGCGTCGGCGGCGCGCCCTCGGGCGCCATTGATGCAGAATGCGCCCGTGAAGGCCTCAACGCCATCGGCGCCAAGTAAGCAGCGTCAGATAAATCCGGCGGCTTATGGGAAAGCCGCCGGAATTCGGCCCGCGCTGTCGCACATCATCCCGCCATTGCTTCTTCATATTCGCCGGAAAGCATCAGCCATTGCTCTTCGGCGTCGGAAAGCTTGGCAGCGGCCTCGCCACGTTCCTTGACCTTCTGTGCGGCCTTGGCGGGCGCCTTTTCGTAAAGCGCGGGGTCTGCCAGTTCCGTGTCGAGCGCCTGAATCATTTTCTCAAGCTTCGCCGTCAGGGATTCGATTTCGTTGATCTTTTTCTTTAGCGGCGCGAGCTGGGCGCGCTTTTCCGCATTCGCCTTGCGTTGATCTGCCTTCGACGCCTGATCGGGAGCGGCCTCGGTCCTGTCTTCCTTTTTCTTGCCGGAGGAGACGACGATGTCGCGATATTCCTCCATGTCGCCTTCAAAGGTTTTGACGGTGCCGTCGGCAACCAGCCACAGCCGGTCCACCGTCGCTTCAATGAGATGCCGGTCGTGCGAGATGAGGATGACCGCGCCGTTATAATCATTCAGCGCCTCGATCAATGCCCGGCGGCTGTCGATGTCGAGATGGTTTGTCGGTTCGTCGAGAATGAGCAGGTTCGGTGCATGGAAGGCGGCAAGCCCCATCAGCAGCCGGGCCTTCTCGCCACCGGATAGATCCTTTGCCGCCGTCGCCATCTTTTCCGTTGCAAGGCCCATCTGCGCCACGCGTGAGCGCACCTGCGCTTCAGGCGCCAGCGGCATCAGCTTGCGCACATGTTCGACCGGCGTTTCGTCCGGCACGAGGTCATCCAGCTGGTGTTGCGCGAAGAAACCGATCTTCAGGCCGGGAGCGGTGCGAAGATCGCCAGCCTGCGGGGCAAGCCGGCCGGAAATGAATTTCGCGAAGGTGGATTTGCCATTGCCGTTGGAGCCGAGCAGCGCAATGCGATCATCATTGTCGATGCGCAGATTGAGCTGCTTCAGGATCGATTTGCCCGGCTCGTACCCCACGGCACCGCCATTGATGGCGACGATGGGTGAGGCGGGCTGCTTTTCCGGCTCGGGGAAGGTGATTGGCTGAACATGGTCCTCAATCACGGCGGCAACGGTGCCCATGCGCTCCAGCGCCTTGATGCGGCTCTGGGCCTGCCGCGCCTTGGTGGCCTTGGCGCGGAAGCGGTCGATGAAGCTTTGCAGATGTTTGCGCGCAGCGTCGCTTTTGACCTTGGCCTTCATCTGCAATTCGTCGTGTTCGGCCTTCTGCCGCTCGAACTGGTCGTAACCGCCGCGATAGAAGGTCAACTTCTTCTGGTCCAGATGCACGATGGAATTGACGGCATTGTTCAGAAGGTCGCGATCGTGGCTGATGATGATGACGGTATGCGGATAGCGGCGAATATATTCCTCCAGCCACAGCGTGCCTTCGAGGTCAAGATAGTTGGTCGGCTCGTCAAGCAGCAAAAGGTCTGGCTCGGCAAACAGCACGGAGGCGAGCGCCACGCGCATACGCCAGCCGCCGGAGAAGGAGGAGGCGGGGCGAAGCTGCGCCTCGTGGTTAAAGCCGAGACCGGCAAGAATGCTGGACGCGCGGGCTTCGGCTGAATGCGCATCGATATCAACGAGCCGCATCTGGATTTCGGCGATCCGGTGCGGATCAGTCGCGGTTTCCGCCTCCGCCACAAGGGCGCTGCGTTCCTTGTCGGCGGAAAGCACGATTGAAATCAGTGATTCTTCCGTTCCCGGCGCTTCCTGCGCCACCTGGCCGATGCGCGCCTGTTTGGGAATGCTGACCGAACCGCTTTCGGCCGAAAAATCGCCGGTAATCACCTTGAACAGGGTGGATTTGCCGGCGCCGTTGCGGCCAACGAGACCCACCTTCACGCCGGCGGGCAGCGCCACGCTGGCATGGTCGAGAAGCAGGCGCCCGGCGATGCGGGCGGAAAGGTCGGTAATCGTAATCATGGCGCCGTTTTGGCCGAACTGCGTGGCCAAGGCAAGAGCGCCCGCGCCACATCGGATCATATATGGGCGTTTGAAGCGCGTCGGTTTAGGCGGAATTGTTGGGCCTGCGTGCAATCTTTGGTTTTGCGCGTTTTTCGGGCGCAAGACCGCGATGCATTTTTACGGGAAATGCTCTAACAGCCGAGCTGAGCCAGATAGCTGCTGCGGCTGTGCTGGGCCAGGTCCCGGGAGTAGCCGACAACGCAGTTGCGCGTGCCGCAGCGTGCCGAAAGCAATGCAAGTTCGGCATGGCTGAAAAATTCGGCGGGCGTGGCGGTGCCATCCACCGCCGCGACGCCGATCGAAACCGTCAGATGTTCGCCTTCTCCTTCGCTGGTCACGAAGCGCAGCGCCTCCACACTTTGCCGCAGCCTTTCGGCAATCGCCTCGGCGGTATTTTGCGAGACGTTGGCAAACAGAAAGGCGAACTCATTGCCGCCGATGCGGGCAACGAAATCGTCCTTCTTGATGGTCTTGCGGAAGAGCGCCGCAAACCGCCGCAGCGCCTTGTTGCCGGCGCTGGCGCCATATTTGCCATTGATTTCGCGGAAGCGGTCAATGTTGAGCAGCATCAGCGAGGTGGCGGACGCCGCCTGATCGCCGGCGAAAAGGTCTGCGAGCTTTTCGAGGAAAGCCGCGCGGTTGGGAAGCGCCGTCAATGCGTCCCGCACGGAACTCGCCTGCAGTTCGGCCCGGCGTTTTTCAACCTCGCGGATCTTCATCAGCCCCATGGCGATGAAGTGCCGCAGGCTCGTCTGTTCCTCATGAATGTCGCCCATCAATCGAGCGAGCCGCTCGGTTGCCGGCGGCTCCTGATGATTTTCCTCGGCAAGGCTGGCGATGAATGTTTCGGCGCGCTGCACGCCGGCTTCCAGCCGCGCTGAAATCTGATTCAGCGTTTCAAAGGCCTCGTTGGCCATCTCCTCGGCCTCGATCTTCGAAAAGCCGGGTAGATTGTGTCTCTGGCCGATAATATCGATTTCATGCTGCTGCGGCGCGTTGCCAAGGGCCAATATATCGCGCCCCATGGCCGGGTTGTGCCCCGACAATATTTCATAGATCAATTCGTAATTGCGCGGCAGCGGAGCAATATTCATCCTGGCGATGAACTGCGTGATCTTGGTAACGACAAGACCGTTTTTTGACTGTTCGCGTTTTTTATCGCCAGCAGATGTCGTCACCGTCAGCCCCAAAAAGATAGTATTTGTGAATTCATCGAAATATTCAGTTTCCGAATGCGGCTATTCCTACACGCGACGGTTTAAAATAGACTAAATTCGCGGGCTGTTTTCGTCACCTTGATGCCAGAATTCCCGTCCGGCGGGGTGCTTATGGCTTTTGATCGATAACATGATTAATGCTGATTTGATTTCAGGCCATTGCCGTTCTTATATCGCTGCATCGATATAGCCAAAAAGGGTGCTGCCCATGACAAACTCCAGAACCTTGTACTCGCTGTGTGGAAGCGACATTTCCCGGCCGTTTTCTCCCCATTGCTGGAAAACCGTGCTGTCGTTGGCGCATAAGGGACTGGATTTCGAGGAGCGCCCCTTGCCCTTCACTGTCATACCGACGGTTGAGGACGGTTTTTCGAGGACGGTGCCGATCCTGCGCGACGGCGAGCAGCTGGTGAGCGACAGTTTCGAAATCGCGCTTTATCTGGATGACGCCTATCCCGAGCGGCCGTCGTTGTTTGACGGGGAGGGCGGCAAGGCAATGGCCCGCTTCGTTGAAAGCTGGTCACAGACGGTGCTTCACCCGGCTATTACCCGTATCGCCCTGCTGGATATCCACAATATGCTGGATGAGCCGGATCGCCGTTATTTCCGTGACAGCAGGACGAAAGCGCTCGGCCGCCCGCTTGAGGATGTAGCGGCGAACCGCGAAGCGGAAATCGCGGCCTTTCCGGCGTTGCTCGCGCCGATCCGCCGCATGTTGAGCTTCCAGCCGTTTATCGGCGGCACGTCGCCGCTTTTTGCCGATTACATCGTGTTCGGCGCCCTGCAATGGGCAAGGATCACCACCGGCGCCGATCTGTTTTCCGATAATGACCCGGTGCGGGACTGGTTCGAAGGCTGCCTTGATCTCTATGATGCAAGAGGCCGCAGTGTGACAGCGGCGTGAAATGTCTCGCGCCATTATCGCAATATGGTCTATCCCCCTTGTTTTCGGGCCTTTGGGCGGGTAAAGACCGCCCACTTTCTATATAGGAAAAGGAAACGGACACATGGCGATTGAACGCACATTTTCGATGATCAAGCCGGACGCAACCAAGCGTAACCTGACGGGCGCGATCACCAAGGTATTTGAAGACAACGGCCTGCGCATCGTCGCCTCCAAGCGCGTCTGGATGAGCAAGCGCGAAGCTGAAGGCTTCTACGCCGTTCACAAAGAGCGTCCTTTCTTCGGCGAACTCGTTGAAGGTATGACCTCCGGCCCGACCATCGTTCAGGTTCTGGAAGGCGAAAACGCCATCCTCAAGAACCGCGAAATCATGGGCGCCACCAACCCGGCCCAGGCTGCTGAAGGCACCATCCGCAAGTCCTTCGCGCTCTCCATCGGCGAAAACTCCGTTCACGGTTCCGATGCTCCGGAAACCGCCGCACAGGAAATCGCCTACTGGTTCGCCGAAACCGAAATCGTCGGCTGATTCAAAATATCAACGGCTTGAATCGCCCTCTCAGGCGAGTGCATGAAGCCGCTGAAAAGACTCGATGAAACGGAGCCGAAAGGCTCCGTTTTTTTTTGTTCAAGATGCAGGACACCCCTGAACCGGCCGCATATCCGTCGTACCATCAGGTTTGAACACCTCCGGATTGGGCGTGTAGAGCGGCCCGACCACCAGCGGTTTGGCGGGGAGAAGCGACTGGTCCGTGTCGGAGTGGATCGTGGTCTCGATCGTCTGCAGAATATCGCCCTCCGGCCCCTTGATACGGATGGTGACTTTATAGGGCCGATCCTGCTTCACGCATTCGATCGGCGGGCTTTGAACGGTGATCTTTTCGTCTGCTGGAAAAATCCTGTCGCTCGTCGTCAGGTCAGGACCACCTCGGGGATTTTCGAATGAGGCCTCCACCGTGCTGCCGTCGGCAATGGGTGCAACGCGCTGCAGGGTCACCAGATAGGTAGCAATAGCCACGCGATAGTTGAAGACGAACATCCGGCCTGAAATCTTGGCGACCTCGCGCGGTTCGTCGCGCTGGCAGCCGCAGAGACCGAGCGTGGCCACAACCACCAGCAATGGAAGGGCGATCCTGTTCATGCGCGCGCCTCCTTTGTCCGGTGGTAATGCCGGCTGGCTTTCTGCCGGTTGCCGCAGACAGTCATGTCGCACCAGATCCTGCTTCTGTTCTTGCTGCGATCGATGAACAGCCAGCCGCAATTGCCGCAGATCCGCAATCGTTCCCGTGTCTCTGCCGCAAGCAGCGACAGGGCGGAGTGGGCAGTGGCGTTGCCGAGATTTTCGGTCGCCGGAAAGGCGCGCAAGGCCGTGCCGCAGGCGAAAAGAAGGTCCGCCAACCTGGCGTCATCATCGCCGGCACCCATGATCGAAGAGCGAAAACAATCGTCGATCGCCTCTCGAAGCTTGAGAAGGATTGGCCGTTGCTCCGCTTCGGGTGCGTTGAGCGCAGGAAACCTGTCGCGCTCCGCGCCAAGCCGTGTCGATGCCTCGGCAAAAGTGGCGATCTGTTCGGGCGCAGCAAAACGGTCAACCGATTTTGCGGCGTCTGAGCGCAGGATCACACTATTGGCGACATCAAGCGCCAATGCGCCGCCTGCGAAACGATGAGCTGTCCAGCGAAAGGTCATGCCGCATATTATAACTGTCAAAGCGCATTTTAACAGTTATAATAATGCTGGGAGGATGCGCATGGCTTATTTCCTGCAACAATTGCTGAATGCCGTGCCGGTTGCGGCCCTCTATGCGGTTCTGGCCTTCGGTTATGCCATCGCCTTTTCGGTCACCAAACGTGCCGATGTCACCTATGGCGCCATATTCGCCTTCGCCGGCCAGACCTGCCTGTTATTTGCCGATTTCGGCTGGAACCGGCTATGGCTGGTTCTGCCGGCCACACTGGCGCTTGGGGCGGGGGCAGGCCTGTTCGGCGGGTTGTGGGCTGCGGGTTTCGTCGGCAGGGCGGTGATGCGGCCGCTGGCGAAAGCCTCTCCCAACGCGGTGACCGTCGCCTCCATCGGCGTGCTGATTGCGCTTACCGAAAGTGCAAGGCTCGCCGCCGGCACCCGGCAATTATGGCTGCCGCCGCTTTTGTCGCAACCGGTGGGCTTTTGGAGCGATGGCGGCTTTGCCGTGACCCTGACGCCGATGCAGATGCTGAACACGGCGGCGTTTGGACTGCTCGTCCTCTCAGGGTCCGTTTATCTCGGCCGTTCCGCTTTTGGCAGACGATGGAAGGCCGTTTCGGATGATCCGCTTGCGGCATCGTTCTGCGGTGTCAATGCGGGCCGGGTGTTCCTGCTGTCCTATTGCGCGGCAGGACTTGTTGCCGCCATTGCCGGGGTGCTGGCCACCTTTTATTACGGCACCATGGATTTTGGTGCCGGTCTCGTCTTCGGCCTGAAGATCGTGCTGATTTCGGCGGCGGGTGGTTATGCCAGCCCGCTTATCTGCGGCCTGGGGGCCGCTGCGGTGGGATTTGCGGAAACTCTATGGGCCGGTTATGGCCCAATTGTCTGGCGCGATGCGGCGGTACTGGCGCTTCTGGTCGGCTGGCTGATCGTCATGCGCAGCAGGGTGGAAGCGCCTTGAGGCATTTCCGGGAAAAGCGGACTCCGGTTCTCCGTTCGGAAACATCGGAAAAGGCGATGGATTACCGCCACCTGTCCTTCGCCGCATCGTCGGTCGTCTTGGCTGATACCCAGTCCCGCGCCGCTCCATCCTTGCCATGTTCCTTCTTCCAGAACGGGGCGGAGGTCTTCAGATAGTCCATCACGAAATTTGCGCCGTCGAAGGCCGCCTGCCGGTGGCTGGAGGCGGCGATGACGAGAACGATATTCTCGCCGGCGGCAATCTTGCCGTGACGGTGGATGGCGGTGAGACCAAGAAGGCCGAAACGTTCGATGGCGAGTTTGGCGATGCGGGTGATTTCCGCTTCTGCCATGCCGGGATAATGTTCAAGCTCCAGCGCCACAAGCGCGCCGCCATCGTCGCGGCAGAGCCCGGTGAAGGCGACGACCGCCCCGATACTTTTGTCGCTTTGCGTCAGCCGGCGGGTTTCCTCAGTGGCGTCGAAATCCCCGGCCTGTACGCGGATCGTCGGCTGCACGGCTTTCTGCATCCGCTCATCCCCCGGTCATTGGCGGAAAGAGACCGATCTCGCGCGCGCCGACGATGCTTTCGTCATGCTCAACATGTTCCTGATTGACGGCAACGCGGATCACATCCGGAAATTCGAAAGCCGCCTCGTAATTTTCGCCACGGGTTGTGAGCCAGGCGATCAGCTCACCGGCCGTGGTGACGGAGGAGGGGATGTCCAGCTCCTCCTCATCGGCGCCGATCTTCTCGCGCACCCAGGCGAAATAAACGATCCGTGTCATCAGTCTTCGTCCACGATGTGCTTGAGACCGGCCTTGAAGTAATCATAACCGGTATACATGGTGAGCGCAGCCGCAAGCCAGAGAAGCGTAATGCCCATCTCGGTCGTATAGGGCAGGACCTTGTCGCCCGCCGGGCCGGCCAGCAGGAAGGCGATGGCGACCATCTGGATCGTCGTCTTCCACTTGGCGATGCGCGTAACGGGAACGCTGACCTTCAACGCCGCCAGATATTCACGCAGGCCAGACACCAGAATCTCACGGCAGAGAATGGTGATGGCGGCCCACAATGACCATCCGGCAATGGTGCCGTCCGCAGCCATCAGGAGCAGGACGGAGGCGACCAGCAGCTTGTCAGCGATCGGGTCGAGCATCCGGCCGATATTGGAAGTCTGGTTCCAGATGCGGGCCAGATAACCATCGAGGAAATCGGTCAGCGAGGCGATAATGAACAGCCAGAGCGCCGTCCAGCGCGCAAAATCTGAGCTTTCCAGCTTGCCTTCGATGAAGAAGCACAAAACGATGACAGGAACCGCGAGGATGCGGCCATAGGTCAGAAGATTGGGGATGCTGTATGCGCGCGAAGCCATGGGAAACCTGTCAGTCAAAGATCAGCTGTCTTGATGCCGCCCCTGACGCATAGGGTCAACATGTGATTATGTTTTTTTAGCAGTTCGCCACAACGGTGCGGTATCAATCGCCGCCGCTCTCGTGGAAGTGATTGTAGATTTGCCGCGCCACCGCCTCGGAAATGCCGGTGACGGCCATCAGATCATTGAGGCCGGCGCGCGAAACCGCCTTCGCCGTGCCGAAATGCTGCAGCAGGGAGCGCTTGCGACCGGGACCAATGCCCGAGATTTCATCGAGCGGATTGCGTATCATTTCCTTCTTGCGCCGCGCCCGGTGTGAGCCGATGGCGAAACGGTGGGCTTCATCGCGCATGCGCTGGATGAAATAGAGCACGGGATCGCGCGGCGGCAGGGAAAAATCGCTGCGTCCATCCGCGAAAAAGCGTTCGCGGCCGGCATCGCGGTCCACACCCTTGGCAACGCCGATGGCGGTCACACAGTCACGAATGTCGAGTTCATCGAGGATGGCGCGCACCGCTGTCATCTGTCCCTGGCCGCCATCGATCAGGATCACGTCCGGCCAGGTGGGGAAGGGCATGTCGGCGGCTTCCTCCGGTGTTGGGGTCCGCTCGCGGTCGGGCTTTCCTTCTTCCTTCAGCAGGCGTGAGAAACGGCGGGTCATCACCTCGCGCATCATGCCGAAGTCGTCACCCGGGGTGATGTCGGTCGATTTGATGTTGAACTTGCGATACTGGTTCTTCAAGAAACCTTCCGGTCCCGCCACCACCATGCCGCCCACGGCATTGGTGCCCATGATGTGTGAGTTATCGTAGATCTCGATGCGGCGTGGCACATAGGGAAGGCTGAAGGTTTCTGCGAAACCTTTCAGCAGCCGTGCCTGCGAAGAGGTTTCCGCCAGCTTGCGGCCATGCGCCTCGCGGGCATTGGCAAGAACATGGTCGGTAATGTCCTTCTTCTCGCCGCGCTGCGGCACGCTGATCGTGACCTTGTGGCCGGCTTTTTCGCCGAGTGCTGCGGCCAGCAACTCCTGCTCCTCCACGGTTTCGGAAAGCAGGATCTGTTTCGGCACCGGCTTGTCGTCGTAAAACTGCGCAAGGAACGCGTTGAGGATTTCCGAGCCGGGCAGGGAGGGGTCGGCCTTGGGGAAATAGGCGCGGTTGCCCCAGTTCTGGCCGGTGCGGAAAAAGAACACCTGAATGCAGGAAATGCCGCCTTCGTGATGAATGGCGAAGACATCCGCTTCCTCAATGCCGGCCGGATTGATGCCCTGGTGGCTCTGGACATGTGAAAGCGCCGCCAGCCGGTCGCGATAGACGGCGGCGCGCTCGAAATCGAGATCCTCGGCCGCCTCGTTCATCTGCCGCGCAATGGCGGTCTTGACGCTCTGGCTCTTGCCGGACAGGAAATCCTTGGCTTCCTTGACGAGTTCCGCATACCCCTGATCGCTGATCTCATGCGTGCAGGGGCCGGAACAGCGCTTGATCTGGTAGAGAAGACAGGGACGCGTGCGGGTCTCGAAAACGCTGTCGGTGCAGGTGCGGATCAGAAAGGCGCGCTGCAGCGAATTGATTGTGCGCCCCACGGCGCCGGCCGACGCAAAGGGTCCGAAATAATCGCCCTTGCGCGCCCGCGCACCCCGGTGCTTGAAGATCGCCGGGGCGCGATTGTCGGCGGTGATGAGAATATAGGGAAACGATTTGTCGTCACGCAAAAGCACATTAAAGCGCGGCCGCAAGCGCTTGATGAGGTTGGCTTCGAGCAGAAGCGCCTCTGTCTCCGTGCGGGTGGTGACGAACTCCATATGGGCGGTGAAACGCACCATCTGGGCGATGCGGTTGGAATGCACGCGGCCCTGGGCATAGTTGCCCACACGCTTCTTCAGCGAGCGCGCCTTGCCGACGTAAAGAACGTCACCGGCCTCGTTGAACATGCGATAGACGCCCGGCGAGTTGGGCAGGTGTTTGACGAATTCGCCGATGAGGTCCATGCCCTTCAGGCCGGATTCGTTCTTCCAGCCCGCATTCCAGTCCATGCCCACGGCGTCGCGCGCAGCCTCCGCCGCTTCTGTCGCGGCAAGGCTTGCATCGTCGTCTTCGTCGTCGGTTTCATCGAAGAGAATACCGCCATCAGGCAGCTTCTTTCCGTTCATTCAGGTATCTCCGCCACGTCAGGGGTTTCCCAGCCAAGGTGCTGGCCGCCGTCGAGCGCGATCATTTGTCCGGTGACCGACGGCGTATCATAAAGAAAGCGAATCGTCCGCCCGAACTCGTCGGGTTCAGGACCACGCTTTAATATAAGGCCGTCGATCTGCGCCTGAAAGTCCTCGGGCGCCTGTCTTTCGCTTTTGAAGGAGGGACCCGGCCCGATCGCGTTCACCCGCACACGCGGCGCAAAGCTCTGCGCCATCGTTCGTGTCGCAGTCCAGAGGGCGGATTTCGAAAGCGTATAGGAATAGAAACGTGGTGTGAGCGCCAGCACGCGCTGATCGATGATATTGACGATCAGACCGGATTTATCGACAGGCAATTGCTCGACAAAGGCAGCGGCGATGAGGGACGGTGCCCGCACATGCACGGAAAAATGCGTATCAAAGATCGCCGGATCGGGTTTATCCGCGCTGTCGTCCAGAAAAACCGAGGCATTGTTGACCACGACGCCGATGGGACCGAGGGCGGAAGAGGCCTGTTCGACAAGCGCCATGGTTGGCGCAGATTGTGTCAAATCCGCCTGAACGGCAACGGCTTTGCCACCATTTTGCCTTATTTCGTTAGCGAATTCCTCCGCCTGCGCCATCGATTCATTGGCATGAACGGCAATCGCAAAGCCATGGGCGGCCATATCGGTGGCGATCGCCCGCCCAAGCCTTCGGGCGGCTCCGGTTATCAAGACTGTCTTTTGTATATCTTCTTTCACGGCGGACCTGCATTTGCTCATACACGCCCTATGTGCTGGATATAAATGCAAATCGCAAGCTGTCCGTCAGCCCTAAAAGAATTGGGCGATTTTTTATTCACAATGCAATTTTGATTTAATTTAAATATAACTAAGTTTAAAGCCGATCTATTGATGATTAGGCTTCTGTTAGGGTTAATAAAACCCTTGTGGCAATTAGGCAACGTCTAATTCTAGTCACGTCTCTGCCCCAAACAATTCACATTTTGGCTCTTTGATCTCCGCATTCTCCCATCAAGTTCAGTTTCCAGAGGGGCGATTAACCCGACGATTTTTACACCGCGTCTGAAAACAATGTTTTGAGTGCAGAGCGGTCCTGAAAGGAGAATAGCATGCGTATTTTCGTAGCAACCCTTATGGCTTCGACCATGGCAGCTGCCGGCTTTTCGGCTGCTTACGCCGCTGACGCCGTAAACGAAGTGCCGCAGGCACCGGTGTCCTACGACCAGCCCGCACCGGTCAAGGATTGGTCCGGCGCTTACCTCGGTGGTACGGTCAACTATGACTGGGGCCGTTTCAGCTCCAGCAATGACGGCCGTGATGCCAAGGGCTTCGGCGGCGGCCTCTACGGTGGTTACAACATGCAGAGCGGCCAGATCGTTTACGGTGCTGAAGCAGACGTGAACCTGGGCGACGAGAAGGGCTCCGCCGGTACGGTTGCCGGCAATGCCATCGAAGGCAAGCAGGGCGTCAACGGCTCGCTGCGTGGCCGCGTTGGTTACGACATGAACCCGTTCCTGCTCTATGGTACGGCCGGTCTTGCTGTCTCCGACAACAAGGTGCGTGACGCGACCTCCAAGGACAGCGCTACCGCCCTCGGTTATACCGTTGGTGCCGGTGTTGAAGCCATGGTGACCGACAACATCACCGCCCGTCTGGAATATCGCTACAGCGACTACCAGAAGAAGGACTACGGTCTCGACTCAGGCGCATTCTCGCGCGGTTTCGACGATCACTCCGTCAAGGCCGGTATCGGCGTCAAGTTCTGATCCTTCACGGATCGGTAAAGGAAAAGCCGGGGCGCAAACCCCGGCTTTTTTGTTTTTCTGGCCTGTCGGGAGCGCCCGGCGACGTGGGCCGGGCACCATTCCGCTTCGCCTCAGGCGGCTGCCTTCATTTCCGCATAGGCTTCGAAGCGCTTGCCGAAAGTCTCCGGCCATTGTGACAGCGCATCGCGTCCTTCGGCCCATTCACCGGCAAAACGCAAGTCGAGATAACCGATCATCGCTGCCAGGGCGAAATGGCCGCCATGCAGCTTCTTGCCGGTCTTGGGCAGGTTCGCGTTGAGATGATCGAGGCCCCGGACCACTTTTTTCCACTGCTTGTCGATCCACGGCTGATGGAGCTTGTCTTCCGGGCGAAACCGGCGCTCGTAAACGATGGCCAACAGGCAATCCATGATGCCGTCGCAAAGCGCTTCCAGAATTTCCGCTTCCGTGCGCTTGCCGTCCTTTTTCGGGTACAGCTTGCCGCCGGAAAGACGGTTGAGATAATGCATGATCGCCACGCTATCATAAACCGAGCCGCCGTCATCCAGCAGCAGGACCGGGATTTTGCCGAGCGGATTATTCTCCATCAGCGTGGCGGGCTCGGCGCTGGCGTCGACGCGCACATCGGTAATCTCGATGCCGAGATGGCGGGCGGCCATGCGCACCTTGGCGGAATAGGGGGATGCGGGCGAATAAAGCAGTTCCATGGTTGGGTCCTATGGGGTTGATTAGCGTATCGGGATGATTTCGGTGGAGCCGGCGCGGCAGCCTTTGCGGTCAAGCTCGGGGCAGTCGCGGAATGTCATGTCCCTGTTGAGGCAGATCCGTACCTCTTCCAGGCGCTTTCCATCACAGCTGATCGAGATGCCGCGTTTCGACAGGCCGGGATTGGCGTCGGTGAAGGCGGTTTCGATGGCGTCGGCGGAAAGGGTGGCGGCTTGCGCGCCCGAGGCGATCTTGCCCGGCAGCGTCACGGCTTCAAAGGCCGCCCGCGTCACTGAAAAATAATCTTTCTGCGACAGGCCGGAACAGGAGCCGTGTTTGCGCCACTGGTGGCCGATCAGCCCCATGGAGGGCATGATGTCGAACATGGTACGGCCGATGGCGTCAGGCACACGGTCCGGTTCGCCGCTTTTGCAGAATTCGGGATAGCCGTTTTCATTTTGCGGCCAGAGCCCATGCACGACGAAGCCGTAACGCCTGTCGCTGCCGCATTGCTGGCGATTGCCGGAACCTTCCGAACTGGCGCAGAATGCCGGCGACCAGGATAATGACAGCACGTAAAAATCAAAACCCGTGCCGCGAGGGGCAGGGTTGGTGACCGTGTCACGCCGGGAAGTTTCGGGCTGGGAGTGCCCGGCGGGTTGCGACGGGGGATACATGGTCCAGCCATTCGAGGAATTGTTTGAGGCGGGTTTTTCCTGCGAGAACCAAAGGGCCGCAAGCGACAGAAGACCGAAGGCGATGAAACCGGCATAACGCTTCATTCCGTGCACGCTCTCCGGAAAATGGAAGACCTCATATCGCCTGCTGGCGACAAATCGGTCTTACATAAATTTGTGAACGAGGCAAACGGGCAAAAAGGTTGAAAGCTTCGCCGCATAACGAATAGACTCCGGCGAATCTTCCGCGAAAGATGGAAGGGGGCTGGGGTGAAGCTGGAGGAATTAGGCGGCATGACCGCATGAGATTTAAGAAATATATCTGGCCTGTCGTTGGTCTGGCGACGATCGGGTTTTCAGCCTGGCTGCTTTATCATGAGCTGCGCGGTCTTTCGCTCGATGATCTCTGGGAAAGCTTCATGGCCATCCGTGTGCGAGACTGGGTGTGCTCCGGCATGGCCACGCTGCTGGCCTATGCCGCGCTTGCCGGCTACGACCGCATTGCGCTCCAGCATCTCGGTCGCAAGGTGAACTGGCTCTTCATCACGCTCACCTCCTTCACCACCTATGCGCTTTCCCACAATGTCGGCGCCTCGGTGTTTTCCGGCGCCGTGGTGCGCTACCGCGCCTACACGTCCAAGGGCTTGAGCGCTGCCGAGGTCGGCGTTCTCGTTGGCCTTTGCTCCTTCACCTTCATCATCGGAACCATCATGCTCATCGGCATGGTGCTGCTTTACGAGCCTGACATCACCGAACGCTTCACCGGCATTCTTCCCGTTGAGGCCTCCACAACAACAGGCATCCTGCTGCTTGTTATCGTCGGCCTTTACGTGCTTGGCAGTCTCCTGAAGTTGAAACCGCTGAAAATCCGCTCGTTTTTCCTGCCCTATCCGGCACCGAAACTGGTGGCGCAACAGCTGGTCATCGGTCCGATCGAGCTGATCGGGGCCGCGGGGATCATCTATTTCGCCCTGCCGGAGGCCGGAAATCCAGGTTTCATGATTATCCTCGGGATCTTCCTGATTTCCTTTTCGGCGGCGCTGATTTCCCATGCGCCGGGCGGGCTTGGCGTGCTGGAACTGGTCTTCGTCACCGGTCTGCCGGATATGAACCCGGCAGACGTGATCGCGGCGCTGCTGGTTTTCCGGCTGTTCTACCTCATCATCCCGTTCATCATGGCGCTGTTCGTGATCCTGTTTTTCGAGCGATCACAGCTTGCGCAGGCGCAGAAGCGGGAAGGGCTGAGGTAACCCTCAGTCCTCCTCCGGCTTTTCCTCGCCACGCAGCCAGAAGGCGCGGTGAGAGGCGTAGCGGTCCTGCGCCATCACCGTTTTCAGGAAGGGCAGGAGCGTGTGCAGCTCATCCTTCAGCGTATAGGGCGGGTTGACGATGATGAGGCCGGAACCGCTCAGGCCCTCCAGCCGGTCGCTTTTCACGGAAAGCTCGGCGCACAGCATTTTCGGAATGTCGAAGGATTGCAGCCTTTCATGGAAATCCTTGATCGGCGCGCCTTTTTTCAGCGGATACCACAGGCAATAGGTGCCGGTGGAAAAACGCCGATAGGCTTTGTTGAGGCCATCGGCCAGTCGCTGATATTCGTTTTCAAGCTCGAATGGCGGGTCGACGAGGATGAGGCCTCGCTTTTCCTTAGGCGGAAGATGTGCGCCGAGCGATAGCCAGCCATCCAGCTCGGTGACGCGCGCCTGATAGTCGCCCTCGAACAGGCGCGACAGGGCACGTGCATCATCCGGGTGCAGTTCCATTGCCGAAAGCCGGTCCTGCGGACGAAACAGCATGCGCGCGAGTTTCGGCGAGCCGGGATAAAATTGAATGCCGCCCTCCGGATTGAGTTCCTTCACGGCGGTGAGATAGGGTTCCAGCAGTTCGGCAATGGGGGCAGGCAGGTCGGCTTCCACCAGCTTGCCGATGCCGGTCTGCCATTCGCCGGTCTTCTGCGCCTCTTCCGAGGTAAGATCGTAAAGCCCTATGCCGGCATGGGTGTCCAGCACCCGAAACGCCTTGTCCTTGTTCTGCAGGTAGCGCACGAGGCGGGCGAGAACCGCGTGTTTGAGAACATCCGCGAAATTGCCGGCGTGATAGATGTGGCGGTAGTTCATGGATGGGTCTCGCTTGCAGATGGTCAGGATGAATATTCTTGATGGACGTCACTTCGGCCTTTTGGCCGCATCATTGATGCAATATACAAAAGCCATGAACGTTGCGACCCCGATTTCCGCTGAAAAAGCCACCAACAAGACCGAAGCCCGTGTTGGCCACACCGTCTGTCCGCATGACTGTCCGAGCGCCTGCGCGCTGGAGGTCGATATCAATGCGGAAGGCCGCATCGGCCGCGTGCGCGGCGCCAATAGCAATACATACACCGCCGGCGTGATCTGCGCCAAGGTGGCGCGGTATTCCGAGCGCATCTACCATCCCGGCCGTTTGCTGACCCCGAAGCGCCGCAAGGGCGCCAAAGGAGCCGGCGACTGGCAGGAGATTTCCTGGGAAGCCGCGCTGGACGAGGTGGCGGATGCTTTCGTCAAGGCGGAAGCCCGGCATGGCGCAGAGGCCATCTGGCCGTATTTCTACGCCGGAACCATGGGGCAGGTGCAGCGCGATTCCATCGAACGGCTGCGCCACGCCAAGAAATATTCCGGCTTCTTCGGATCGATCTGCACCAACATGGCCTGGACGGGTTACGTGATGGGCACCGGTGCGCTGCGTGGCCCCGATCCGCGCGAGATTGGCAAGGCCGATGTCGTCGTCATCTGGGGCACCAATGCGGTGGCCACGCAGGTCAATGTCATGACCCATGCGGTGAAGGCCCGTAAGGAACGTGGCGCGAAGATCGTTGTCGTCGACATTTACGACAATCCGACGATGAAGCAGGCGGATATGCGCATCGTTGTTCGCCCGGGCACGGATGCAGCGCTCGCCTGCGCCATCATGCACATTGCCTTTCGCGATGGTTATGCCGACCGCGATTATATGGCGCGCTTTGCCGACGATCCGGCAGGACTGGAAGCGCATCTAAAGACGAAGACGCCGCAATGGGCGTCGGAGATTACAGGCCTTTCCGTCGACGAGATCGAGGATTTCGCAAGGCTTGTCGGCACGACGAAAAAGACGTTCTTCCGGCTGGGTTACGGTTTTGCCCGCCAGCGCAATGGCGCGGTCGCCATGCACGCGGCCCTGTCGATCGCCACCGTGCTCGGCTCCTGGCAATATGAGGGCGGCGGGGCGTTCCACAATAACGGCGATATTTTCAGGCTCAACAAGGCGGAACTGATGGGCACGGCCTATGCCGACCCCGATGTGCGCCAGCTCGACCAGTCGCAGATCGGCCCCGTGCTGACGGGCGATGCCAATGCGCTGCGCCACGGCGGCCCGGTGACGGCGCTGCTCATCCAGAACACCAATCCCGTCAATGTCGCGCCCGAACAACGGCTGGTAAAGCAGGGTTTCCTGCGCGACGATCTTTTCGTCGCCGTGCATGAGCAGTTCATGACCGAGACGGCCGATATGGCCGATATCGTGCTGCCGGCCACCATGTTCCTCGAACATGACGATATCTACCGCGCCGGCGGCCAGAACCATATTCTGCTTGGGCCCAAACTTGTGGAGCCGCCGGAAACGGTGCGCACCAATCTTTTCGTCATCGAGGAACTGGCGAAACGCCTCGGCGTCGATCATATGCCGGGTTTCGGCCTTTCGGCCCGTGACCATGTCGACCGCATGCTGAAAGTCAGCGGTTGGGGTGATTTCGACACGCTGGCGGAGGAGAAGTGGATCGATGCGCAGCCGTCTTTCGAGGTGGCGCATTATCTCGAGGGCTTTGGTTATGGCGACGGAAAGTTCCGGTTCAGCCCGGACTGGGCAACGGGGCCGTCTCCGAACAAACCGCCGAAAAATATCGGCGTCATGGGGCCGGTATCGGAGTTTCCGAAATTCCCGGATCAGGTGGATGTCATCGAGGTTGCCGACGCGGATCATCCCTTCCGACTGGCGACATCGCCGGCGCGTAATTTCCTGAACTCCACCTTCGCGGAAACCAAAACCTCCGTACAGAAGGAAGGCCGCCCGGAATTGATGATCTGTGCCGACGATGCCGCCGGTCGCGGTATCGCCGATGGCGACATCGTCCGCATTGGCAATGCACGCGGCGAAGTACGCCTCCATGCGAAGATTGTTGAGGGCGCCAGGTCAGGCGTGCTGATTGCCGAAGGGTTGTGGCCCAACAAGGCGCATCTGGATGGCGAGGGCATCAATGTTCTCACCGGCGCCGATGCCGTTGCCCCCTATGGTGGCGCGGCTTTCCATGACAACAAGGTTTGGCTGCGCAAAGACTGACGGGACATGGAATGAGCAAGTTCGACAATGTGAAGATTGAAATTCTGAAAGACGAGACTCTCTCGAAGAACTGGTATCATCTCCGCAACATCACCTATGATTACACCAATTCGAAGGGTGAAACGAAAGTCATCCGGCGCGAGGCCTATGATCGCGGCAATGGCGCGACCATCCTGCTTTACGATCCGCGCCGCGAGACGGTGGTGCTGGTGCGGCAGTTTCGCGTACCAACCTATGTGAACGGCTATCACGGCTGGCTTCTGGAGGCGCCCGCCGGCCTGCTGGATGGTGACGACCCGGCCGAGGCCATTCGCCGCGAAGTCATGGAAGAAACCGGATATGTCGTGAAAGACGTGCGGTTTCTGTTCAAGTCCTTCATGTCGCCCGGTTCCGTAACCGAAATTCTGCACTTTTTTGCCGCCATCATCGATTCATCGGATCGGGTGGAGGAGGGCGGCGGTGCCGCACACGAGGACGAGGACATCGAGGTTCTGGAGTTTTCACTGGCGGATGCGATGAAAATGATAGAAACCGGCGATATCTGCGATGGAAAGACGATCATGCTGCTGCAATGGGCGGCCCTGAACAAAGTGTCCCTCTCCATCTGAGGGATTGTCTACGGAGTGATTATGGACCGTTCATTGAAAATGGCTGCTGCCGGCGAGGCGGACAGAATACGGCTGGTGGAAAAAGAGACGGTCTGGAAGGGCTTCGTGCATATGCAGAAGCTTATTTTCGACCAGCGCATGCCGGATGGCAAAACGATCCGCATCGTGCGCGAAGTGCACGACCACGGCAGCGCCGCCGCCATTCTGCTTTACGATAAAAAGCGCGACAGCGTGGTGATGGTGCGCCAGTTCCGCCCCGCCGCCTTCGTAAACGGCGATCCAAGCTTCATGATCGAAGTGCCGGCAGGCCTTCTCGATGACGACAATGCCGCCGACGCCATTCGCCGTGAGGCGATGGAGGAATCCGGCTACGCGGTCGAGAAGGTCGATTATCTCTTCGACATGTATGCCAGCCCCGGAACATTGACGGAAAAGGTCAGCCTTTTCGTTGCGCATATCGATCTCGACGTGCAGGCCGGTCACGGCGGCGGCCTGGAAAGCGAAGGCGAGGATCTGGAAGTTCTGACTTACGGTCTCGACGAAGCCTTTGCGATGATCGCGTCCGGTGAAATTACCGATTCCAAGACGATTATCCTGCTGCAATGGGCAATGCTCAACCGTCACAGCCTTTAATATTAAAGACTATGCGAAAACAAATAATGTTTCCGATATTATACTCTAAATTACTTTAAATTCAATTAAAGATTGTTATTGATTAATTTATCAACCCAGATAAGCTTGTTGTGTCTAGGTTCACAAGCGGCTGGGGGCTGGCTATGATTTTGGAAAAAGGTTCGCGCGGCAGTGCCGTGCAAGCTGTCCAGGAAATTTTGAATTTTCTGCATTTCGAGGGGCGTAAATCGGCTTCTGCCGATTACGAAAGCCTCGAGACGGACGGCGTCTTCGGTGCGGATACGGAAGAGGCAGTTCTGTCTTTTCAGGCGCATAGTGGGCTTTACGAAGACGGTCGTGTTGGGCCGGTGACGCTTGCTGCACTCGAAAAAGAGTTCGCCATAAGGCAGCGTGAGTTGTCGTCGCCAATGTCACTCGGATCGCCTGCGGGTTACAGCGTGGAGAGTTGCCCTACAAACGAATTCGGTTCCGGCAAAGAAAAGGGCTATAGACAGGTCAAACTTCGCAGCGATGTGATGATGGCTTACCGACAGGTTAGCGATGAGGTCCATCGTCAGGGTGGATTGATGACATCTTCCGGCGGCATCCGCGATTTGAACGCCACGGTCAGCAAAAACCGCAGCGCCACTTCCTTTCACTACTCAGGGCGGGCGCTCGATCTTTTCATCTGGAGCGGCATGCAGGATCCGGCGACCGACGCCTATGTCGCTCAGCGGATCGGTGAGCGTCGCTACAATGTTTATGCCCGTTGCTGGCAGGATAAGGCTGAAAAAGGTGCTTTGCCGCCGCAGCAGACGATCGCCGATGTCGTGACCAACAAGAACCGCGTCAAGGGAGTGTCCGTCACGGGTCATTTCCTCGACCTGACCGCCCTTTTTGCCAAGAACGGTTTCAAACCGATCCGCGCACGCGCAGCCTTCGAGAAGGGTGGCGATTATCTCGGCGCGGAATGGTGGCATTTTCAATGGGAAGTCGGGCTTGTTCCTGGTGCTTCAACCTTCGGTGCCGAGTTGTTGAAGATATATTCCAAGGCAACCTTGGCCAACACGCCGCCATGGGCCTACCGTGATTATGTCTGGCAGCAGGACTGGTTTTAGATGCTGGCTGGGCACTGTGCCCATAAATTAAAGCCGCGCCTTTAACGAGGCGCGGTTTTTGGGCGGACCTCATTGGGTGTCAGAACCGGCCCTTGATACCAGCGCCCACGAAAATCGACTGCAGGTCGCCGCCGCCGGCATTCTTTTCCGATGTCATGTTCCCGGCGCCCGCGCCGCTATAATGCGTATCTCCGCGCCCGAGGCTGGTATATTCATAGGCGCCATCTATATAGATTGAGGCATTCTGGGTCAGGTCATAGGCAACACCCGCCTTCACCCCGAACATGCCGGCAACGTCGAATTTATCGGTAAAGCGCATGTCGCGCAGCCAATGGTCGTCGGTTGCCTTTGCCGACACCATTGCGCCGCCTTCGAGACCCGCATTGAGCGACCAGTTGCCGAATCTCTGCCCGCCGGTCAGGTTGCCGTAGAAAACCGGTATCTGCTGGCGGTACGTAATAACTTTTTCGCCATCAGCGAAATTGATACGCCCATCCCTTGGCGAGAAGAGGCTGTAAACGAAACTGCCGCCATTGGCAGTCCATTGCACATCCGTATAGCGAAAACCCACGCCTGCGCTCAGATATTGCTGCGGATCGTCCAGCAACATGCGATTGAGTTCGAGACTGCCTGAGAAATAGTGGTCAAGCCGTGTGTCATCATGCTGGGAGCGACTGGCCCAGTTGTTCTTGGAGGTGTCACGGGAAAACGGTCGATACCAGTCATAGTCGGTCATGTAGCCGTCGCCCTCGAAGCCAACGCGGCCTTCCGCCTTGACGCGCCAGCCGGGTGCAAGCTCAAGCCCGAGAGAGCCGCGCAACGCCATGGCGTTTTTCGTTTCCCATTCCAGCTCGCTCAGCTTGCTGCCGCCGATATGAACGGTTTCAGTTGCCCTGAGATTGAGAACACCGGCGTCCAGCGAGGCGGTAATGCCGCTTTGTTCGGCGGCGAGTGGCAGGCTGGTGCTCATCAGCAAAATTGCCGAAAGCGGCAGGGAAAATCTCGAAAATGGCATAATCGCTCCTGAATGACCGGAGGGCCCGAAATGCGGGGCCGTTGCAGGCACTAGAGATGATTATGGTAAATTATCGGTTTATTTTGCCGGAAATACCACTTTAAGTATTGTTGTACTTTAGTGGTGCCTTTATCAGAAAGTGGAAATCAGACTGGAATACTCGGATTTACTTTCATTGCCCGTGAAGACGGCTTTGCCGCCTTCCATCCGCACCTTGCCTTCCGCAAGTCGCTTCAGGGCGAGTGGGTAAAGCTGATGCTCGATGCTCAGGAGCCGCGCCGCGAGCGTCTCGGCCGTATCGTCGGAAAGGACGGGAACAGCGCCCTGAGCGATGGTCGGGCCTTCATCCATGCCTTCGGTCACGAAATGCACGGTGCAGCCGGAAATCTTCATACCGCTGTCGATGGCGCGCTGATGGGTGTTGAGACCCGGGAAAAGCGGCAACAGGGAAGGGTGGATATTGATGATGCGGCCTTCATAGGGAGCGATGAAATCCCCTGATATCAACCGCATGTAACCGGCAAGGCAAATGATGTCGGGCGCGATTTCGCCGAGTGCGGCAAGAATGGCGCCCTCATGCTCGGCCTTGCTGGCATAGGTCTTGCGTTCGAAGACGAGCGTCGGAATGCCGAGATCCCGGGCTTTTTCCAATCCGCCCGCTGAAGCCTTGTCGGAGATGACGCAGACGATCTCAGCCGGAAAATCCGCCGCCTGGCAGGCTTTCGCCAGCGACACCATGTTGGAGCCGCTGCCGGAGATGAAAACGACGACACGTGTGCGACCGGACGACAAGGCGGCGCGCATCATAGGCCGAGAGCACCCTTGTAGATCGTGCCATGTGCGCCCTCTTGCCGGGCGACCATACGGCCGAGCGGGAACACGGTTTCGCCTTCCGCTGTAAGAGCGTCGGTAACCTTGCCGGCATTTTCAGCCGAAACGACCACGATCATGCCGACGCCGCAATTGAAGGTGCGCAGCATTTCCTTGGCCTCGACCCCGCCGGTCTTTGCCAGCCACGAGAAGACCGCCGGAACCTTGATCGCGTCGAGATCGATCTCGGCGGCGAGATGTTTGGGCAGAACACGCGGAATATTCTCCGGAAAACCGCCGCCGGTAATGTGCGCCAACGCCTTCAGCGCGCCGGTCTCGCGGATCGCCTTCAAAAGCGGCTTCACATAGATGCGCGTCGGTGTCAGCAGTGCTTCGCCAAGCTTCCTGCCTTCGGCAAAGGGGGCAGGGGCGTCCCAGCCAAGACCGGAAACCGAAACGATCTTGCGTACCAGCGAAAAGCCGTTGGAGTGAACGCCGGAAGAAGACAGGCCGAGAATGACATCACCTTCGGCAATGTCGCCGGCCGGCAGAAGCTGGCCACGTTCGGCCGCACCAACCGCAAAGCCTGCGAGATCATAGTCGCCATCGGAATACATGCCGGGCATCTCGGCGGTTTCGCCGCCGATCAGCGCACAGCCGGATTCGCGGCAACCGGCGGCGATGCCGGAAACGATGGCAGCACCTTGATCCGGGTCCAGCTTGCCGGTGGCGAAATAATCGAGGAAGAACAGCGGCTCGGCGCCCTGAACGACGAGATCGTTGACGCACATGGCGACGAGATCGATGCCGACGGTGTCGTGATAATCCGCGTCGATGGCGATCTTCAGCTTGGTGCCGACGCCGTCATTGGCGGCCACCAGAACCGGATCGGTAAAGCCAGCTGCCTTCAGATCGAACAGGCCGCCGAAGCCGCCGATCTCACCATCTGCGCCGGGACGCCGTGTCGAGCGCACCGCCGGTTTGATCTTCTCGACCATCAGATTGCCGGCGTCGATATCCACACCTGCGTCACTATAGGTAAGACCGTTCTTGCCCGACTGGCTCATGGCTCTCGTCTCCGCTGGTTCCTTTGGCGTCGCCATTCGCACGGCACGGGGCCTTATGCAAGGGTTTGAGTGGCAAAAGCTCCGGTTTTTAACGGCTTGGGCAGGGCTTGCGATGTGAGGCGCTCACGATGCAGGCTAACCGATGCAACAGACGAGATTGAGCAGGCCGTCATTGGACGTATCGGAATTTTCCTCGATCGGTCGGCCGTTCTCGCCGAAACGGGCGACGATTTCGAAGCCCGCCGCTTCCAGCTGGCGGGTCTGGGTGGCAAGGTCGATGAAATAAAACAGGCCGCTCCAGCGATGCGCCTGATCCACCAGAATGGCATATTCAGGCGTCTGCCGGGTGGCCGGCTGCAGGCGCAGATAGTTGATCCAGCTTTGCGGATGCAGCGAATTCACCACTTCCCGCGGGTGCCAGGATCGCCGGTGCAACGGTATGCCGCCGGCCCGTTTCCACTGCCGGTTATGAAACGAGAAGATGAAATAACCGCCGGGCGCCAAAATGCGGCTGATGGCATGGATGATGGCGAGCCGATCTTCATGGCCGAACGCGCTTAAAATCGCGAGCGCCCCGAGCACGCAGTCAAAGCGTTCCGCATCAAATTGTCCGATCGCCCGCACATCCATGTCGAGAAAGGTGGCTGTCGGGAAATTGCGCCGCGCCAGCGCCAGCACGGGTTGCGAACGGTCGATGCCGATATAATCGCCCACCAGCGGCAGGAGCGGTTTCGTCGTCCTTCCGGTGCCGACCCCAAGATCAAGCAGCCGTTTGCCGGCATAGGCATGCCGAAACTGGTCGAGAATGATGCGTTCGGCCGGGTAAAGCTGCTGGTTGTCGTACCACTCGGCAATGTCGGGGTGATCGAAAAGACCGGCATTGTGTTCCGCGATGCCATTTTCACTGGTGCCTTGCATCGTGCCTCCGGTCGCCGGACATGACAGAGCGCTGCGGGCTCACCCGACTATTATTTGATATTTGTCCAATATCGGCGGTCCGTCAACCTGCCGTTGCGGCCCGAAGCCCCGGAAACGCGGGATTTTGCCGGCCGGACGAGCCTGCATGGGAAAAAGATGGTCAGGCCTGCCGTCGCCTGTGGCCTGTGCGCAACCGCGGCGGTCTTGACCATGTGCATATGGGCATCCTATTTCCATCTTGGGCGGTGACGGCACGGCGACAAGAGGATGAATGAATGCAACCCCATGTAAGCGGTATGAGCCTGCGCCGGCAGGTGTTTTTCTGGATCGGCGTGCTTGCCGTCTTTATCCTTTTCCTGATGGTCTTCAGCTCCATTCTGCTGCCCTTCGTGGCGGGCATGGCGCTTGCCTATTTTCTTGACCCGGTTGCCGACTGGCTGGAGCGTCGCGGTCTCAACCGGCTGATGGCGACGGTCGTCATTCTCGTCTCCTTCGTGCTGATCTTCGCGCTGTCGCTCATCATCATCATTCCGCTCATCGCCGCCCAGGCCTCGGAATTCATCACCCGTATTCCGCAATATATCTCGTCCTTGCAGCAGTTGATTGCCGGTGCCGATACCAACCTGCTGCCGGACTGGGTCAGCAGCCAGATCGACGCCGTGAAGGAGAATTTCTCCAAGCTCCTAACAGAAGGCGCCGGTTTCATCGGCACCCTGCTGACGCAGATCTGGAATTCCGGCAAATCGCTGGTCGATGTCGTGTCGCTGCTGGTCGTCACCCCCGTTGTCGCCTTCTACCTGCTGCTCGACTGGGACCGGATGATCGACAAGGTCGATAGCTGGATACCGCGCGACTACGTGCATACCGTCCGCCAGATCGCCCGCGACATGGACAAGACGATCGCCGGTTTCGTGCGCGGGCAGGGGTCGCTCTGCATCATTCTCGGTGTTTATTATGCCGTCGGCCTGTCGCTGGTGGGCTTGAATTTCGGCCTGCTGATCGGTCTCTTCTCCGGCCTTATCAGCTTCATTCCCTATATCGGCTCCATGGTCGGCCTCATCCTTGCCGTCGGTGTCGCCATCGTGCAGTTCTGGCCGGACTACATCTATGTGTTTCTGACGCTCGCCGTGTTCTTTTCCGGCCAGTTCATCGAAGGCAATATCCTGCAGCCGAAGCTCGTGGGCAAAAGCGTCGGTCTGCATCCGGTGTGGCTGATGTTCGCTTTGTTCGCCTTTGGCGCATTGTTCGGTTTCGTCGGCCTTCTGGTCGCGGTTCCGGCGGCGGCCGCCGTCGGCGTGCTTGTCCGCTTTGCATTGTCGCGGTATCTTGAAAGCGATCTCTATCACGGACACGCTGCCAATCTTCCCTGGGAAGCCAATCCTGGCCTGGAAGAAAAGGAAACGTCCTCCGCCAAGGTGGATGGTCAGGGCTGACGATGACTGACCCAATCAAAACCGATAACGCCCGGTCGAAGGCCGAGCAGCTGCCGCTCGCATTTTCACACCAGGCCGCCTCCGGCAGGGACGATCTCCTTGTGTCCGCGTCGCTTGCGGCCGCCGTCAGCCTTGTCGATGAATGGCCGAACTGGCGCGCGCCGGTCGTCGTGCTGGCCGGGCCGCCCGGTTCGGGAAAATCGCATCTCGCCAATATCTGGAAAAACATCGCCGGAGCCCGGGATATCCACCCGCAGGCCGGCGGCGATGCCGCGCGCGCGGCTGAGAGCGGACCCGTTCTTTTCGAGGATGCCGACCGCCGCGGTTTTGACGATACCGAACTCTTCCACGTCATCAACAGCGTGCGCCAGCACGGCACGACGCTTTTGATGACAAGCCGGCAATGGCCGGCGGCGTGGCCGGTGACACTGCCCGATCTGCGCTCGCGCCTGAAGGCTGTGACGGTGGTGGAGACAGGTGAGCCGGATGAAGGGCTGCTGGCGCAGGTGCTGGTAAAACTCTTCGCCGACCGGCAGCTTTACATGGATGACAAACTCATAGGTTACATCGTCAATAGAATGGAGCGCTCGCTCGATACGGCCCAGACGATTGTGGACCGCATCGACAGGCTGGCGCTTGCGCGCGGAACGAGAATAACACGCCCGCTGGCGGCGGAAGTCCTCAATATGATGGACAGCGCAGCGGCGGGCGGCGGGCTGGACGTCGATTGACGACTGTCACAGTTCCGTCGTCAAACTGTTATACGGGCAAGAAGGACGATCACGCGATGCAACAGGATCACGGGACGGAAACAGGTCAGGGGATGGAACAGGGCATGGACGCTATCGCGCAGGAAGACTTCAACAAGGTTCAACCGGTGACCGAGGGCGAGAGCCTCTGGGATAGCCCCGCCCGTTTTGTGAACCGCGAATTCTCCTGGCTCCAGTTCAACCGCCGCGTTCTCGAAGAAACGCTGAATACGGATCATCCGCTTCTGGAGCGGCTGCGTTTCCTCTCCATCTCTGCCGCCAATCTCGATGAATTCTTCATGGTCCGCGTCGCCGGCCTCGAAGGCCAGGTTCGCCAGAAGATCACTGTCCGGACGCCGGATGGCAAGACGCCCGCCGAGCAGCTGGAAGACATTCTGAAGGAAATCGACAATCTGCAGATGGAGCAGCAGGCCTCGCTCGCCGTTCTGCAGCAATATCTAGCCAAGGAAGAAATCTTCGTCGTGCGGCCTGCCGCACTGTCAGATGCCGACCGCACCTGGCTGGGCACCGAATTCGAAGAGCGTATTTTCCCGGTGCTGACGCCGCTGTCCATCGATCCCGCGCACCCGTTCCCCTTCATTCCCAACCTCGGCTTCTCGATGGGCCTGCAGCTCGACAGCGTCAACGGCCGCGAGCCGATGACGGCGCTGCTGCGCCTGCCGCCCGCGCTCGACCGCTTCGTGCGTCTGCCGGATGACAAGAACGCCATTCGTTACATCACGCTCGAAGATGTGGTCGGCCTGTTCATCCACCGGCTTTATCCGGGCTACACCGTTCGCGGCTTCGGTACTTTCCGCATCATCCGCGACAGCGATATCGAGGTGGAGGAAGAGGCGGAAGATCTGGTCCGTTTCTTCGAAAGCGCGCTGAAGCGCCGCCGTCGCGGCTCCGTCATCCGCATCGAGACCGACAGCGAAATGCCGCAGTCGCTGCGTCAGTTCGTGGTGCATGAGCTTGGCGTGCCGGACAATCGCGTCGCGGTTCTGCCCGGTCTTCTCGCGCTCAACACCATTTCGGAAATCGTGCGCGCGCCGCGCGACGACCTGAAATTCGAGCCTTACAACGCCCGTTTCCCCGAGCGCGTGCGCGAACATGCCGGCGATTGCCTTGCCGCCATCCGCGAAAAGGACATGGTGGTTCACCACCCCTATGAAAGCTTCGATGTGGTCGTGCAGTTCCTGCTGCAGGCAGCGCGTGATCCTGAAGTCCTCGCCATCAAGCAGACGCTTTACCGTACCTCCAATGACAGCCCGATCGTCCGTGCGCTGATCGACGCGGCCGAAGCCGGCAAATCCGTGACCGCTCTGGTGGAACTGAAGGCGCGCTTCGATGAAGAAGCCAATATCCGCTGGGCGCGCGATCTGGAGCGTGCCGGCGTGCAGGTGGTGTTCGGTTTCATCGAACTGAAGACCCATGCCAAGATGTCGATGGTGGTGCGCCGCGAGGATGGCAAGCTTAGAACCTATTGCCACCTAGGCACCGGCAACTATCACCCCATTACCGCCAAGATTTATACTGACCTTTCCTTCTTCACCTGTAATCCGAAGATCGCCCACGACATGGCGAATATCTTCAATTTCATCACCGGTTACGGTGAGCCGGAAGAGGGTATGAAGCTGGCGATTTCGCCCTATACGCTGCGCTCGCGCATCGTGAAGCACATCAACGAAGAGATCGAGCATGCCAAGCGCGGTGCGCCGGCGGCGATCTGGATGAAGATGAATTCGCTGGTTGATCCCGAGATCATCGATTCGCTTTACCGCGCCAGTGCGGCGGGTGTGGAGGTTGATCTGGTGATACGCGGCATCTGCTGCCTGCGTCCGCAGGTGGCGGGACTGTCGGACAATATCCGCGTGAAATCGATCGTCGGCCGCTTCCTCGAGCACAGCCGGATTTTCTGCTTCGGCAACGGTTTCGGGCTGCCGTCCGACAAGGCGCTGGTCTATATCGGCTCGGCCGACATGATGCCGCGCAACCTTGATCGCCGTGTCGAAACGCTGGTGCCGCTCACCAACCCCACCGTGCACGAGCAGGTTCTTTCACAGATTATGCTGGGCAATCTCATTGACAACCAGCAGAGCTACGAGATACTTGCGGACGGAACGTCGAGGCGCATCGAGGTGCGTAAAGGCGAAGAACCGTTCAACGCGCAGCACTATTTCATGACCAATCCCAGCCTTTCCGGACGTGGTGAAGCCTTGAAATCCAGTGCGCCCAAATTGATTGCCGGGTTGATTTCTTCCCGCAAGAAACAGGCTGAATGACTCGATCAGAAGCACAGGGGCGGCTGACCGGCCTTGCCCCCGTTTCCGTCATAGATATTGGTTCGAACTCCGTTCGTCTCGTCGTATATGAAGGTCTCTCCCGCGCGCCCGCGGTACTGTTCAACGAAAAGGTCCTCTGCGGCCTTGGCAAAGGACTGGCGCTGACGGGCCGCATGCATGAGGAAGGTGTCAGCCGGGCGCTGATGGCGCTCAGGCGCTTCCACGCGCTTTCCGAACAGGCGCAGGCGCAGGAACTTTACGTGCTGGCGACGGCGGCGGCGCGTGAAGCGGAAAACGGTCCGGATTTCATCCGCGAGGCAGAAGCCATTCTCGGCTGCGAAGTCGAAGTGCTGTCAGGTGAAAAGGAAGCGCTTTATTCCGCTTATGGGGTGATCAGCGGTTTCCATGATCCGGATGGCATTGCCGGCGACCTCGGCGGTGGTTCGCTCGAACTCATCGACATCAAGGGCAAAAGCTGCGGCGAGGGCATTACGCTGCCGCTCGGTGGCCTGAGGCTTTCCGAGCAATCGGATGGTTCGCTCGAAAAAGCAGCGACCATTGCCAGAAAACACGTCAAATCCTTCGCAAAGCTGCTGACGGCGGGTGAGGGGCGCACCTTTTATGCCGTGGGCGGCACCTGGCGAAACATCGCCAAGCTGCATATGGAAATCACCGGCTACCCGCTGCATATGATGCAGGGATATGAATTGCCGCTGGAGGAAATGCTGAATTTTCTGGAGGAGGTCATTCTCTCCAGGGACAGCAAGGATCCGGCCTGGCAGGCAGTTTCCAAGAACCGCCGTTCGCTTCTGCCCTTCGGCGCCATCGCCATGCGTGAGGTTCTGAAGGTGATGAAGCCGGCAAAGATCGCCTTCTCCGCGCAGGGCGTGCGCGAAGGTTATCTCTATTCGCTGCTGACGGAAACGGAGCGTGATCTGGACCCGCTGCTGGTCACGGCCGACGAACTTGCCATTCTGCGTGCCCGTTCGCCCGAACATGCGCGTGAACTGGCGGACTGGAGCGGCCGCACCTTTCCTGTCTTCGGCATCGACGAGACGGAAGAAGAAAGCCGTTACCGCCAGGCAGCCTGCCTTCTCGCCGATATCAGCTGGCGCGCCCATCCGGATTATCGCGGCCTGCAAGCACTCAACATCATCGCCCATTCCTCCTTCGTCGCCATCACCCATCCGGGCCGTGCCTATATTGCGCTCGCCAATTATTATCGCTTCGAGGGACTGAACGACAACGGCACCACCGAGCCGCTGGCGGCCATGGCGGGCGACCGGCTGCTGGAGCTCGGCAAGTTGCTCGGCGGCCTGCTACGCGTCGTTTACCTGTTCTCGGCCTCGATGCCGGGCGTTGTCGACCACCTGAAATTCCGCAAATCCACCAATCCCGATCTCGATCTGGAATTCGTGGTGCCGCACGATTATTGTGATTTTGCCGGCGAGCGTCTGGATGGGCGTTTGCAGCAGCTGGCGAAACTGACGGGCAAGCGGCTGGCGTTCGTGTTCGAGTAACGCAACGGGAGAGTTTTATTTTGCGATAGGCGTTGCCGGCGGGGTCCAACGCTCGCAGAAGGCTTCGATGTCGCTTGACTGAAAATCGGCAAGCCGCGCCATGATCGTCTCGAATGGCCAATCCCACCACGCGATGGCGGCAAGCCGCTCCGCGATGGGTCGCGAAAACCGCTCGCGAATGATTTTCGCGGGAACTCCGCCAACGATGGTGTAGGGCGGCACGTCCTTGGTAACGACCGCTCCGGCTGCCAACACGGCACCGTCTCCAACCTTTACACCCGGCAGCACAATAACGCCGTGCCCAATCCAGACGTCGTTGCCGATGACGGCGCGGTCCTGCTTTCGCCGGTCGAAAAACGCGTCGTCGCGAACGGCATCCGCCGAGTAATATTCCGGGCAGTAGCTGAAACGATGCATGGATGGCCGGTCCATCGGATGGTTGGGAGCGCCTATCCTGACCTCCGCGGCAATGGCGCAGAACTTTCCGATCGTCGCATCGCCAACCATGCAACGGGGCCCGAGATACGAGTAGTCCCCCAGCTCGGCATTGTTCAGCGCCGTATCCGCCAAAATTTCACAGCATTTGCCGATGCCTGAATCCCTGATGCTCGCTGTCGAATGGACAACGGTTTCGGCGATCTTTGGGCGATTGAATTGCGCGGTCGAATCCATGTCAGTCTCCGGATTTGCGCCTGCCTATCCGGAGATGATGAAGGGCTTGTGACGGTAAATCTTAAGAGGACCCGGTTGCGCCGGCTGCTCCTATTAAAGATCAACCCTGTGCGCCACTCGTGTCCTGCAACACCCTGTCTTTAGGCAGAAAATCACGCAGAAGGCATTTGCCGTCAGTCGTGAGTTTCATCCGCCTTCGCTTGGCTCTTGCTCCAGTAATGGTCGGATATGTTCTGCGCATTCCGGATGATATGGGATGCGACTTCAGGGTCCCCGCCTTCGAATGTTTCCCCGTCGGCTCCGCATAGTCGCAGGAAGAGCTGCTGATGCGCGGTGGCGACAAAATATTCATAGGCGGGAGGCTCGATATCGGAGCCAATGGCCTGAAGTTCTTCGGCGGCCTTTGTGCTGGCCCGCTCAAGCGCCGCGTAAATTGCAGCCATCATCGCTTCTTCTGTTTGTTCAAATATATCCTGGGCTTGCTGTTCGGCGGGTGTCAGGATGGGGCAGCTGTCATTCACGGGGCATTTCTCCTCTTGGTGCGCCTCGTTTCGTTGCCCGATCATATGTCATGGATTGTGTCCGCATTGCGGGAAACGCCGGGATCAATGCATTTTAAAGTGGATTAACCGTGCCCCAACGCCTTCCTGATGCAGGCGCTGAGATAGGCATATTGCAGTGGTGTGATCTTTGCCATCGCTTCGGTGCGGGTGGCGGGCCTGTCTTGATAACCGACGGGAATATCAAACTGGGCGAAGGTGAAATCCCAGCGAATGTCATCGACGATATTGTAGAAATGATCGGCGCCGCTGACGGCGGTTTTGGCGATCTCACCGCCGAAAATATCCTGAACCACCAGGGCGGTGACGCTGCCCTGTCCGCGGGCGGGGTTTTCCCGCGACCACAGGCTGCTGGTCTCGCCCGACCAGCTTTTCCTCAGCGCATAATAAAGTCGTTCGGCATGATCCTGCATGAAGGGGTCTTTCCCGTTTCGGAGCCGGGCTCCGGGTCAGGCATGACTAGAAAAAAGCGGAGCGCCGCGCCTCCCCTGGAGGCTGCAAGGACGCTCCGCCCTGTTGAATATGCGCGGTCGCGCGGGTGGTGCCGGAACCAGTTCCGGCACCGTTTTGCTTACTTGGCGTCGAGCAGATCCTTGACTTCAAGGAGGACGAATTCGTTATCGTCAGCCTTGTCCAGCGCGCGGCCGGCCGAGAAGGGCAGGTTGTTGTCGTTGCCGACGATGATGTGCGTGGCGTCAACGCGGTCGACATTCTCGATGGTGACGAAAGGCATGTCGTAATAACCGTTGCCGCCGCCCTGGCGCTTCTTGTTATCAGGATCGGAGATTTTCAGAAGATCGATATAGCCGATCTTGCGCGCGGCCTTGCCGACATTGGCGTCGTTAAATTCGATCTTGTAGATGCGCTTGACCTTGGAAGCCCGGGCGAAGCAGTCGGCGGCCGGAGCCTTGGGGTCGGCGCAGGCCTTGTCGGCGGTGCCGGCACCGTTGTCGCGCTCGATGACAAGAGCGGTCGCGTCATCCAGCATGTTGAAGTCGCCGATCGCCTCGCCGCCTTCCGCCAGCGGATAAAGCCAGGTGCGGCCGGTCCACTCTTTCTTGGCGGTGTCGAGTTCGATGATCCGAAGGCCGGTCGAACCGCCTTCGGTTTTCTCTACCTGTCCGTCAGCGGTGTAGAGCGGGCCTTCCAGCAGGCCGTAGAGCTTCGAACCGTCCTTGGAGAGCGCCATGCCTTCATAACCGCCTGATCGTTTCAGGTTGAAGGCAGGCATTTTCTGCGTCGGGTTGCCGGGCAGGGCCAGAGCCGGGTGATCCGGGGACTTCACCTCGATGTCACCGGCCTTGGTGGCGATGACGTCGGTCAGCTTGCCGTCACGTGTGAATTTCAGGATGTAAGGACCGAATTCCTCGCCCACCCAGAAACCATCGGCAACCGGCTGAATGGATTCGACATCGAAATCGGCGCCCGTCAGGTAACGCTTTGCGGTGCCTTCCAGAACGATCGGGAACGGTGCCTTCATGTCCGGGTCGGAGAGGAAGACGGTTTCAAGCGCGTTGACCTTGCCGGCGTCCCAGTCGAACTTCAGATGGTGAAGCATCAGCATGGCGTCGCTGGAATTCAGCTTGGAACCGAAACCATTGTCGGAAAGGCTCCAGAAGCTGCCGTCCGGCATTGCCTTGATGCCGGAAAAGCCCTGCATCGGCTGGCCGTTGAACGGCATGGAAAGGCCGGTCGGGCGAACGCCGTCCTTGCCGGGCACGGTGCCGAGGCCTTCAGCGCGCTTGCGGTCTGCCGTGGTGAACTTGGCGGACGTCTTGAGGTGCTCCGGCGCATCGGTCGGTGCGGCGATGATGGTGTTGGCCGGCAGAATGGCGTGGGAGACCAGCTTTGCCGGAAACTCCTTCTCAGCCGCGTGCGATGCGGTGGCGAGCGCGAGAACCGCGCAGGATGCGAAAAGAATGTGCTTCATGATGGAGACCCCTCGATACCTGTTGAAGACAGGATTGAGGCGATAGGGTCGCCGCATGACAGGCAGGTGATTGTCGTTTGAAGCTTTGATGAATTTTGATGACGGCTGCCGTATCCAAACGGAACGGCGCGGCTTTTTCCAGCCAATTGCCCTTATGCGGCAGGGGCCTGATACTGGCTGAGCGTGCATACACCCAGCGTTTGGCCACGGCCCTTGACCGCATGTTCGCCGAGATATTCGCTGCGCACACCCTTTGGAAGCACCAGCTGATGGGCAAGGTCGGCGGAAATCAGCACCGGGTGGCCGAGCATCTTGCTCAGTGATTCGAGTCGCGAGGTCGTGTTCACCGTATCGCCGAAATAGGTGATCTTGTGATGGTCGACGCCGATTTCTGCGGTAATGACAGGCCCGCCATGGATGGCAAAGCGCAGGCGCGGCACTTCACCGAAGCGGGAAATCCACATGTTGCGTTTTTCTTCGATGGTCGCCAGAATATCGAAGACACAGCGCACGCAGGCCGCCCGCCTGATCGCCATGTGATAGGGCCAGGTGATGATGGCGGCGTCGCCAATATAGTCATCGATGACGCCGCCGTGTTTCCTGACCGGTGCGGCATAGCTCGCGAAGATTTCGCCGAGAAACTCCTGGGCCTTCAGGTCTCCATTGGTTTCGGCAAAGGAGGTGGAGCCGACAAGATCGATGAAGATGAAGACGCGGTCTTCGCTGACCGGCCGGCGATAGCGCCCGAGAATGAGATCGATGAAGATGTCGCGACCAAGAAGTTCACGCACCCGCATGATAAAAACGATGATGCCGCAGACGATGAGGGTGAAGACGAGCGTCTGCACTTCTGCATGCACCGCCCGTTTCCAGGTGCCGGGAAATATCCCGCTCAGCCACAGGATGGTGCCGCCAAGCCCGAAACCGCAGAAAACGAGAACGGCATAGATGATCAGACCGACGGCGATATAGACCGGTGTCGGCAATGCGCTGACCCGCCGCGACAGGCCGGGCATGATGTAACCGCGCTCAAAAGCGAGAATGGGTGCGCAGGCAAATAACGCATAGGTCGCGCCGATCAGCGCGCCGCCGCCATATTCCAGAAAGGCGTAGGCCACCCCGGCGCCGGCCACGGCAACGAAGAGCACCACGTAATCCAGAATGGGCAGCAATTTTCTCATGTCGGTTCTTGGGTCTCGGGAAGGGAAGCCTTGGGTCTCGGGAAGGAAGAACTGGCCGCTCCCGTCGGCGAAGCTTCTGTTGCGGTCATATGCGACATTAATGTGGAAAATGCGCTGCAAAAAGTGACCTTTCGGTAAGGTCACATGAAGGATTGGAAAGGTTGTTGCCCTGTTGCCGCAAAACGGGCACCGATGCCGCGTTACGTCTAATATGATGTTCTGTAATAGACCGTTTCAAGCGGGGATTGCGGCCGGTCGTCCGGTGACCGGTTGGACCATTCGACGGGAAAGGCGGCAAAACGCAGCCGGTTGCCGTCGATCCATGCCCGGTCGAACAGGGTATCTCCCTTGCCGGCGAAGTTGGCGGCCGCGCAGGTCCTGCCTTCGACATTAAAGGGGGTGTTCTCCTTCCAGCCGCTCAGGCCGCAGCCGACGCCTTTCGGGTCGCCATTATAGTGCGCAACGACGTCTGCGTCGTTCGGCGTCATGGTGATCGAGGTGACGGTATGGGCAAAGAGCAGGCTGTCGTGCTCTTTCAGACCGCCATCCAGCGTGCCTTCGTAACGCACCTGCACCGTGGGTTGCTGGCAGCCGTTGCGGGCATAGATCTGCGAAACGGCGTGCATGCGGTCGCCGCGTATCGTGATGCGGGTGATGACGCCGTGCCAGTCGCTCTTGCCGATCCTCAGGCAGTCGGTCGTCCATTCGCCCTGAAGGTCGACCTTGCCGTCGTCGGCGCGGGCGGGAAGGGCGGCAGGGATGGGGAGAATACCTGCGGCCGCCAGAAGGGCGACCAGCAGCGGCGTGCGGGCAGGTTTCATGGAAAGACCCTCAAAGCGCAAACATCGGCAAAGAGATGGAACGCGATACGGGCAAAATTGGGGTAGAGCAGTTCCAGTCAAAGCGGAAACTCTCCAGCGGCGGGCGGGTGATTACGGCTCGCTTGCCGCAACCTCAACCGCCTCGACCTTCTTGCCGGCAAAACGCAGGGCCACTTCGCCGTTGATGAGTTTCAGCGCCACATCGCCGAAGAGTTCGCGCCGCCAGCCGCTCAGTGCCCCCACGGTCGCGTTTTCGCCTTCAGCGGCGATCTTGTCCAGATCGTCGCTGTTGGCGATGACCTTGGCGGCAACGCCGTGTTTGTCGGCCGTCAGCTTCAGCAGAACCTTTAAGAGTTCCACGGCAGCACCGGAGCCTTCCGGCGCGTGGCTGTGGCGCGGCGCCTTGGGCATTTCCTCTTTCGGCAATGCCAGCGCGGCATTTACGGTTTCGACGATGGCGGTGCCGGAAGTGGAGCGTTCCCAGCCTTTGGGGATTGTGCGCAGGCGCGACAGCGCCTCGGCATCCTTCGGCTGCTGCTGGGCGATTTCGAAGATCGCATCGTCTTTCAGGACGCGGGAACGCGGCACGTTGCGGGAACGCGCCTCACGCTCGCGCCAGGCGGCGACGAATTTGAGGATGGCGAGTTCGGTCGGCTTGCGCAGGCGCGATTTCAGCCGCAGCCACGCATCGTCGGGATGCATGTCATAGGTGTCACGCGATTCCAGAATATCCATCTCTTCGGTCAGCCACAGCGAGCGGCCTTCGCGCTCCAGCTGCGCCTTCAACGAGAGATAGACGTCGCGCAGATGGGTCACGTCGGCCAGCGCGTAATCCAGCTGCTTTTCGGTCAGCGGGCGGCGGCTCCAGTCAGTGAAGCGCGAGGATTTGTCGATCTGCACGTTCTTGATCTTTTGCACCAGCTGGTCGTAGGAGATCGAATCGCCGAAACCGCAAACCATGGCGGCGACCTGGGTGTCGAAGATCGGGTGCGGGATGAGCCCGCCGAGATGGTAGATGATTTCGATATCCTGCCGCGCGGCGTGGAAAACCTTCACGACAGCAGGATTGGCCATCAGCTCGAAAAGCGGCGTCAGATCGAGACCCTTGGCGAGCGGATCGACCAGCACTTCAAGCGTCGGGCTTGCCATCTGCACGAGGCACAGCTCCGGCCAGAAGGTCGTTTCCCGCAGGAACTCGGTGTCGATGGTGATGAATTCCGATTTCGCCAGTTCCGTGCAGGCTTCGGCGAGGGCGGCAGTCGTTTCAATCATTGCAAATGGCCACTCGTGAAAATTATCCGTCTTACTTTCCCTTTGCCGGGCGCATGTCAATACAAAGCCCGCTTTTGAAGGCTCAAGGATCGTTTTTCTCGGGCGGATTGGGCTCCGTCCCGTCCTTTTTGGGCGGCATGGGGGCGGCGAGCTTCTGAAAATATGCGGATGTGCGCAAAAGCGAACGGAACCGCCAGTTCCTCTCCTCCACTGGAACGCCCTCACGCACCCGCAGCCGGTATATGGTGTAGGCGATGAAAACGATCTGGATCGCCGCCGTATAGCTGAACAGCGCCTTCGGACCGAACTGGTCGATCAGGACGGAGGCGAGCAGCGGCCCGACGGTGGCCCCCACCGACCAGAAGAACAAAAGCCCGGCCGAAACCATCGCATGTTCGCCTTCCTTGGCATGGTCGTTGCCGTGGGCGGAACTGAGCGAATAAAGCGGCAGGGCGAATGCGCCGAACACGAAGACGCCGATGATGTTGCTCCATTCATCCGTGCCGGCGAAGAAGGCAAGAAACAGGCCGACGACGACAGAGCCGGCGGTGGTGGCGAGAATGATGATGCGCCGGTCATAGCGATCGGAGTAGACGCCGAGCGGATATTGCAGCACCACGCCGCCGATGATGCCGGCACTCATGAAGGTGGCGATGGCCGTCACCGAAAGGCCGATCTGTTCGGCATAGATCGGGCCGATATTGCGAAACGCCGCCATGCTGAGACCGACGGCGACGCAGCCGACCACGGCAAGTGGTGAAATGCGCCAGACGGCGAACAGATTGAAGGGGATCTGTTTCGGCGGGGCGGGGTTGGATTTGTCGGCAAGCGAGATCGGCACCAGCGAAAGCGTCAGCGCCATGGCGATCAGCGAAAACACCACCGGTCCGTCGATGCCGGCGACGGGAATGACATATTGGGCGAGCGTGACGGAGCCGAGATCGACGAAACGATAGATGGAGAGCGTCCGCGCCCGGTTGGAATTCGTCACCTGTGCATTGATCCAGCTTTCGATGGCCGCAAAAAGACAGGCGACCGCAATGCCGATGATGAAGCGCATCGCCAGCCAGAACAGCGGATGCAGGACGAGCGGCATGGCGATCGACGCGGCCGACGCCACCGCCGCCATGGTGGCAAAAGTGCGGATATGACCTATCTTGCGCAGCAGGCGCGTCACCGAAATGCAGCCGAGTGCGAAGCCGAGACTATAGGCGGCGCTGATGAGGCCGATGGTACTCGCCGAAAACCCTTCGGACAGGCCGCGCAGCGCGATATAGGTTCCCTGCAGGCCATTGCCGCCGATCAGAATGCCGGCGGTGACGAGAAGCGGGATAAGGGGTCTGATCTGGCTCATTGCGGGCCGACTCGGTTTGGCGGGCTGAATAAGCACTATCTAAAGCCAAGGCGGGGGAAAGGACAGTCAGGAGGCGACAATCTTGCGCTTTGCCTTGACAAATCAGGCTGGTCATGCGTTTTTCCGGCCAATTTCGACAGTGCGGCCCACATGGCGCACGACACGTTCCAGGATATAAAAATGCATCGTTACCGCAGCCACACCTGTGCCGCTCTCCGCAAGTCCGACGTCGGCGAAACCGTTCGCCTTTCCGGTTGGGTTCACCGCGTGCGAGATCATGGCGGCGTTCTCTTCATCGACCTTCGCGACCATTACGGCATCACCCAGGTGGTGGCCGATCCTGATAGCCCGGCCTTCAAGGTTGCCGAGACGGTGCGTGGCGAATGGGTCATCCGCATCGACGGTCTGGTCAAGGCGCGCTCAGAGGACACCATCAACAAGGGCATGGCGACCGGCGAGATCGAGCTTTATGCGCAGGAGATCGAAGTTCTTGGTGTTGCCAAGGAACTGCCGCTGCCGGTGTTCGGTGAGCCGGAATATCCCGAAGACGTGCGCCTGAAATATCGCTTCCTCGACCTTCGCCGCGAGACGCTGCACAAGAACATCGTCAAGCGCACGCAGATCATCTCTTCCATGCGCAAGGGCATGGGTGAACTGGGCTTTGCCGAATATACCACGCCGATCCTCACCGCATCCTCGCCGGAAGGTGCGCGCGACTTCCTCGTTCCCTCGCGTATCCATGAAGGCCAGTTCTTCGCGCTGCCGCAGGCGCCGCAGCAGTACAAGCAGCTTTTGATGGTGGCCGGTTTCGACCGCTACTTCCAGATCGCTCCCTGCTTCCGCGATGAAGACCCGCGTGCCGACCGCCTGCCGGGTGAATTCTACCAGCTCGACGTCGAAATGAGCTTCGTGACCCAGGAAGATGTCTGGACCACGATGGAGCCGATGATGACGGCCGTGTTCGAACAGTTTGCTGAAGGCAAGCCGGTGACGAAACAGTGGCCGCGCATTCCCTACGACGAATCGATCCGCAAATACGGCTCCGACAAGCCGGACCTGCGCAACCCGATCGTCATGGAAGCTGTAACCGAACATTTCGACGGTTCGGGTTTCAAGGTCTTCGCCAACATGATCGCTTCCAACCCCAAGGTTCAGGTCTGGGCGATCCCTGCCAAGACCGGCGGCTCGCGCGCTTTTTGCGACCGCATGAACGTGTGGGCGCAGAGCCAGGGCCAGCCTGGCCTCGGTTATATCTTCTGGAAGGAAGAAGACGGCAAGGTCGGCGGCTCCGGCCCGCTCGCCAAGAACATCGGCGAGGAACGCACCGAAGCGCTGCGCACGCAGCTCGGCCTTGAAGCGGGCGATGCGTGCTTCTTCGTCGCCGGCGATCCCGCAAAGTTCTACAAGTTCGCCGGTGAGGCGCGCACCCGCGCTGCCGACGAACTGAACCTGATCGACCGCGACCGTTTTGAAATGTGCTGGATCGTCGATTTCCCCTTCTTCGAATACAACGATGAAGAAAAGAAGATCGATTTCGCCCATAACCCCTTCTCCATGCCGCAGGGTGGCATGGAAGCGCTGGAAGGCCAGGATCCGCTTTCCATCAAGGCGTTCCAGTATGACGCGGTCTGCAACGGCTTCGAAATCGCTTCCGGCTCGATCCGTAACCAGTCGCCTGAGTTGATGGTCAAGGCCTTCGAAAAGGTCGGCCTGTCGCAGAGCGATGTGGAAGAGCGCTTCGGCGGTCTCTACCGTGCCTTCCAGTACGGCGCGCCTCCGCATGGCGGTTGCGCTTTCGGCATCGACCGTGTGGTCATGTTGCTGGTCGGCGCCAAGAACCTGCGCGAAATCACGCTGTTCCCGATGAACCAGCAGGCGCAGGACCTCTTGATGAATGCCCCGTCGCCGGCAACGCCGACGCAGCTTCGCGAACTGGCGCTGCGCGTGGTTCCGTCCAAAAAGGACTGATCTGGATTTATTCAGGTTCAAACAAAGGGCTGGCGGTGACGCCGGCCCTTTTTGTTTTTGCAACGAACGCGGCAAAGTCACAATTTTACCGCGAGTTAAACCGAATTCCGCGCACAATCAGCCGAAATCCGCTTCCAGTATAGGCCCCGCGTTCACCTGGGGGACGCAAGACTATTTGGGGTTTTAAACTTGGGACAGCGCCGGCCGAACTTCGCTTTCGGTTTCGGCGCGATCATATTTATAAGGATTTCAGAATGGTACATGAAACGGAAAAAGACATCGCGCCGGCGGGTGGATATGCACATTCAGCCCCACCACGCGGCAATTTCGCCGTCAGCCTGCGCTCGCCGGGCGCCAAGTTCCTGATGATCGGCTTCATATCGATGGTTCTGCTCGTACCGCTCCTGCTTGTCTGGGGGTTGACGGAAGAGCGCGCCTCGCGGGCGGAAGATGTGTCGGGCCGGATTGCCAATGGCTGGGGCGGTGATCAGGTGGTGAACGGTCCCTATCTTGCCGTGCCTTTCGACGTAGATCGCCGCCGCGAGGTGAATGGCCAGAGCATCGTCGACCGCACGACGGAATGGGTGCTGGTCATGCCGGAAACGCTTGATGTCGCGGCCGATCTGAAGACCGAGGAAAAGCAGCTGTCGATCTATAGCCTGCCGGTCTATAACGGCAACGTCATGCTGAAAGGCCGCTTCGGTTCCGGCATCCTGCAGGATCTTGCGCGCTTTTCCGGCACGCCGCGACTGGAGAACGCCATTCTCGTCCTCAGCATACAGGATATTACCGGCATTCGCTCCAGCGCCGGCGTCAAAATCGATGGCGGCCCAGTTCTGCCTTTTGATCCCGGCATGCGGGATATTTCGGCACTGACCAACCGCGCCGGTCCGGAAATCGCCATCAGATCCGATGCCGGAGTGCACAGGGTGATTGAAAGAAACCTCATCGAAACCGGCTTCGCCTTCGATATCGCCTTTTCCCTGAATGGTTCAGGCAGTTTCGCCGTGGCGCCGGCCGGCCAGACGACGAGCTTTGCGGCAAACGCCGATTGGCCGCATCCGGGCTTTGAAGGCCTGTTCCTGCCCGAGCAGAAGACCGTCACCGCCACGGATTTCAAGGCGAACTGGACCATTCCTTATCTTGCCAGGGGCATAGATCGGGTGGTGGAGGGCACGCGTCTGCCGCTGTCGGGCAGCCTGATGACGATCAACCTCGTTGAACCCGTGAAATTCTACCAGATCATCGCCCGGACGCTGAAATATTCGATCGGTTTCATCTCGCTGGTCTTCCTTGCCGTCTTCATCGTAGAACTCAGGGGCGGCACTGTCGTGCACTGGATACAATATGTGCTGACGGGGTTGGCGCTGATTATTTTCTACGTGTTGTTGCTGGCGCTCTCCGAGCATACCGGCTTCACGGCTGCCTATATCACCGCATCAACATCAACGGCGGCACTGATCGCATCGTATCTCGGAAGTGCAACCAATAGTCGCAGGAACGGTGTGGCATTGTTTACCGCATTGGCGGTCGCCTACGGCGTCATGTATCTGGTTTTGAACGAAGACGAGTATGCGTTGCTGGCAGGTGCTGTGATTTCCTTCATTGCCATAGCCGCAACCATGTACGCCACCCGCCGGGTCGATTGGTCGGGGGCAGGGGCATCGCAGATTCGCAACTCCGCAAACGAGGCGGCATAGTCCAGCCTACTCCAGCCAGATTGGTCTCGAATCGTCGTAACTCCCCGTTTTTCCTTATCCGACTTGGTGTCAGATGAGAAAAGCGGGGAGCGAATATTGGGGCGGGATGGCAACGTTTTCCCGCCTGTTGTCTACTCTTTTTTTGCTAGAGGCATCTTAATCGTGGAGCGTCTTTTGCTTGCGGGCATCTGCTGCGTATTCTGTTTAACCTGTGGGTTGTCATAAAAAATTAATCAAACTGACAAATCCGGTAGAGAACTTCTTAAGCCTTGTCGATCATTCATCGCCCCACGAAGTTTCACAAACGAGGGTTGAATGTTTTCGCTGGTCTCGACGTTCAAAATTGCGCATCGCGTGTCCATGCTGGCGCTGGCTGCGCTGTGCGGTATCGCCGTCATCGCCGGCATGCTGCTGTGGCAAAGGCAGATGGAGGAGCGTTATCGCGCCGCCGAAGACACGCTGATCCAGAGGGACGGGGTGTTGACGACGCTGGTGGACGCTCTGCATGAAAGCCGCCTGCATCAGAGGGACTTCCTGCTTTCCAGGGACATGAATTCCGTGGCGCAGTTTAACCAGACGATGGGCAGGGTTGCGCAGTCCGTCAATTCCCTCGAAGGCAGCGCGACATCGCAGACCAGCGTGAAACTTGATGCGCTGGCGCAGGGTGTTGCTGCCTATGGCGAACGCATGAAAGCGCTGGTTTCCAAAAATCAGGAGCTGGGTCTCACCCCCGCAGACGGACTTGAAGGCGCGATGCGTAATGGTGTGCATTCCATTGAAAAACACATCGACACCGTTGCCAATGCCGAAATCCGCGCCAGCATGTTGATGATGCGCAGGCACGAAAAGGATTTCATCCTGCGGCGCGACGAAACCTATGCGACGAAACACGCCGCCGAGGTGGAAACCTTCAAGGCGCTGGTAAAGCTGGAATATCGGCCAGGCGCGGAGCGCCAGCGCATCATGGACGCGCTGGAAATCTACACCGCCTCATTCCGCTTTTATGCGCAGGCGGTGCTGGAGGAGCAAAAAGCGCGCGAAACGGTCGCTTCCGCCTACAATGCGTTGCTGCCCATTGTTGCCGATATTTCCTCGGCCTATCGGCAGGAGCGGCAGGCAAGCGCGCTGGAAAACAAAAATGCGGCGGAAACCACGGTTTCGATCGTCGTCGCCCTCATTGCCCTGACCGTCGTGATCCTTTTTGCCGGGGTCTATTTCATTGGCCGTTCGATAACCCGCCCCGCGACTTTGATCACCGGTGCGATGCGTCGCCTTGCCGAAGGTGAAACCGAATTCGCCGTTCCCGGCCTGCGCCGTAAGGATGAATTTGGCGCCATGGCGCAGGCGCTGGAAATTTTCCGGCAGGCCGCCATCGCCAAGATCGAACTGGAGAACCAGACTTTTGCGGCCCGGCAACAGGCGGAAGATCAAAAGGCCCGCTTCCAGCGAGAGGCGGAGGCCGAGGCACAGGCGCGGCTGATGCAGGCGACCAGCGGTCTGGCGGCGGCGCTGCACCGCCTCGCCGCCGGTGATCTCTCCTTCGAGTTGAACGAGCCTTTCGCCCCGGATTTCGAGACTTTGCGCCACGATCTAAACCGCACCATCCGCCAGCTGGATGCCGCCATGTCCGGCGTCGTGCAGTCGAGCGTTGCGATTGACGGCGGCAGCCAGGAAATCAGCCAGAGCGCTGCCGATCTTGCCCGCCGCACCGAGCAGCAGGCCGCCTCGCTGGAAGAGACCGCCGCCGCTCTCGATGAATTGACCGCGAATATCCGCATTTCGGCGGAACGCGCGGTGGAAGCCCGCACGGTCGCCCATTCGGCAGATGAGGATGCCACCCGCACGGCCGATCTTGTCGTCGACACCATCATGGCCATGGAAAAGATCGAGCAATCATCCGGCAAGATCGGCAGCATTATCAGCGTCATCGATGAGATCGCCTTCCAGACCAATCTTCTCGCGCTCAACGCTGGCGTGGAGGCCGCGCGTGCAGGCGAGGCGGGGCGCGGTTTCGCCGTCGTCGCGCAGGAGGTGCGCGAACTGGCGCAGCGCTCTGCAAAAGCGGCGGCCGAGATCAAGGTGCTCATCCGCAACTCCAGCACCGAGGTGAAGGACGGTGCGCGTTTCGTGCGGGAAACAGGTGCTGCCCTGTCGCGCATCGGCGGCTCTGTCAAGACGATCAACGGCCATATCGAAGCCATCGCGGTCGCGACAAAGGAGCAGTCGCTCGGGCTTTCCGAGATCAATACTGCCGTCAATCATCTGGATCAGGGCACACAGCAGAATGCCGCCATGGTCGAGGAAAACAATGCCGCCAGCGCCATGCTGGCGAGCGAGACGGCCCGTCTCAAGGATCTGGTCTGTCAGTTCCGGCTGAGTGATATGCATATAGAGGAGCGTGGCTTGCGCGAAGCGGCCTGATACCTCATTTCACTGTATCGAAAAGCGGGCGCGCAACTTGCCGCCCGCTTTTTTGCTGTTTATAGGTGGGGTACTCACCACGGACCCGGTGAAATCCCGGGTGGCTCTTCTGGCCGCCGATCCGCCAGACAACGCAAAGCACCGACATTCCTTTTCAATCTACCGGACATGGCTCCGGCCGGTGCGTCATTCTTTGCGAAAAAATCAGATGAACAGATTTCAGACTTACAGACGTGAGTGGTTTTCCAATATTCGCGGCGATGTGCTTTCCGGCATCGTTGTCGCGCTCGCCCTCATTCCCGAAGCCATCGGCTTTTCCGTCATTGCCGGTGTCGATCCGAAAGTGGGGCTGTTTGCCTCCTTCGCCATCGCCTGCGTTTCCGCATTCACCGGCGGCCGGCCGGGCATGATTTCGGCGGCAACCGCTGCCACTGCCGTGCTTATGGTCACGCTCGTCAAGGAGCACGGCCTGCAATATCTCTTTGCCGCCACCATCCTCATGGGCGTGCTGCAGATCGCGGCGGGTTTTGCGAGGCTTGGCCGGGTGATGCGCTTCGTCTCGCGCTCTGTCATGACCGGTTTCGTCAACGCGCTGGCGATCCTGATCTTCATGGCGCAATTGCCCGAACTGATCGGCGTGCCGGTTGAAACCTATGTCATGATCGCGGCTGGCCTTGCGATCATCTATCTCTTCCCGCTGGTCACGAAGATCATCCCGTCACCGCTGGTCGCCATCGTTGTCCTGACCTGCGTTGCGGTGTTTTCCGGCATGGACATCCGCACGGTCGGCGATCTCGGTGAGTTGCCCTCGACGCTGCCGATATTCGCCCTGCCGCAGGTGCCGCTGACCTTCGAGACGTTGCAGATCATCTTTCCCTATTCCGTGGCGCTCGCCGCCGTCGGCCTGCTGGAATCGCTGCTGACGGCCCAGATCGTCGACGACATGACGGATACGGGCAGCAACAAGAGCCAGGAATGCATCGGGCAGGGGACGAGCAATATCGCCTCTGCCCTCATCGGCGGCATGGGCGGCTGCGCCATGATTGGCCAGTCCGTCATCAATGTCAGCTCCGGCGGTCGCGGCCGCTTGTCCACCTTCATCGCGGGTGCGTTCCTGCTGTTCCTCATCCTGGTGCTGGACGATCTCGTGCGCATCATTCCCATGGCGGCTCTGGTGGCAGTCATGATCATGGTGTCCATCGGCACCTTCTCATGGCGTTCGATCCTTGATCTCCGCCGCAACCCGCCATCTTCAAGCATCGTCATGCTGGTAACCGTCGGCACGGTGCTCGCCACCCATGACCTTGCAAAGGGTGTGCTGGCGGGCGTACTTCTTTCCGGTGTGTTTTTCGCAGGCAAGGTGTCTAAGCTCTTCCATGTCCGGCCGGAGCTTTCAGCCGATGGCCGGGAGCGGATCTACCGCGTCGACGGTCAGATTTTCTTCGCTTCGACGGAGAGCTTCATCGCCGCCTTTGATTTTGCCGAAGAGGTGGAGGCGGTGACGATTGATGTCACGGAGGCGCATCTGTGGGATATTTCGGCGGTCGGCGCGCTGGATAAGGTTGTCCTGAAATTCCGTAAAGTCGGCAAGCGGGTCGAAGTGATCGGTGTCAACGAGGCGAGCGCCCACATGATCGACCGTTTCGCCTTGCACGACAAGCAGGGTGCGGCGGCAGCCCCGCTGCATTGAGTACAAATAAAAAGCCCCGGCAAAACCGGGGCTTTTTTGTTTATTCGTTTGCCGTCACCGTCACGCCGAGCATTTTCGGCAGGGTGTTCGGCGCGCCCATCGCAGCGCCCATGATCATCGGGAACGGAACCGGCTTTTCCGGTTCTGCGGTGATGGCGAAGTTCTTCGGATTGTCGATATAGGTGTTGATCGCCACCGACACCATGTTCTGCAATTCCGGAACGTTGAGCGAGGCCATCATGATGGGGGCCATGCCCTTGATGGTCTGGGCAAGCTGGTCGCTCGTCATGCCCTGCTGGCTTGCCGCGTAATCGATGGCGCGCTTGGTGATGCTGGCGTCTTCAAAGCTGATTTCGGCGTTGATGAAGGAAAGCTGCTGCATCAGGCCGAGCATGGCAAGGCTTGCCGCCTGGTCCGCCTGTTCCTTGTTCGGATTGGCGGCCTGAGCCTTTACCGTCTCCTGCATCGACTTGATGAAGGCGAGCGTGTAGCCGGAGAAGCCGAATGACATGTTGAGGCGACCGACATTGTCGAGGTCGATGGCATATTCCTCGACATCGACGGTGCCGGAGGCGACTTCCCAGCTGCCGCTCATGGTCATGTCGCCGGAAAGGGCCTTGAGCTCGAGCTTCTCGATTGCGTCCTTCGTGGCCGGGTCGGTGACTTCGCTGAGATCGGCCTTGAAGCCGGATGCATCGAGTTCGAAACCGATTGAGGCCTTGTCATCGCTGACGGACATCGTCGCGGTGCTTTCTTCAAGCGAGAAAGCCGGCTTGCCGTCGATGGAAACCGAAACCGGACCGCTATGCGCTTCGTCATAGAACATCAGTGCATCCACGGTGCCCGTGGTCGCATCGGCGGGAATGACGAGGCCCGACATGTAGATGTCGCTTGCCTTGATCTCCACGTTTTCTTGGCTGTAGTTGATATTGTCGAAACGGGCGTTCTTGATCGTATAACCGCCCTTGTTTTCCTCGACGCCTTCAAGCGTGATGTTGCCGACCGGGATTTTCTTGGCCGGATCGGCAGCTGCGTTGAAGGTCACGCTGTTCAGAGTTACCGTCGAGCCGTTGACGGCAACCGAGCCGGCGGCGATCTCGCCGCCCTGCGCGGCATAGGCTGCATTGATCTTCTTCAGCACATCCCCGCCATCCAGCGCAAAAGCCGGTGCCGAAAGCGTAAGAAGCGCGGCACTGGCGAAAAGAACCTGCCGGGTGGATTTCAGTCTCATGATGTTTCTTCCCTCAACGTACGGATGTGCACCGTGTCAGAATGCTAATGGTGATACTTATATTCACGATTATTCAAAGGTCTATAGGATTTAGATCGATTCGCATGACGGCGGCATTGCGGCATTTAGATCGCGGTTAACAAAAAACCTCGTGAGAGAGGTGCTTTCATCCACAGGGCAGACCCCCGAATTTCTTGCCGGGAATCGGCATTTCCGCTAGTCAAGCACCATGGGAAAAAATCTTGTACCTCCGTCTGGCGGAGACGATAACATTCATCCGGTCGATTTGAAGGCGGCGCTTGAAGAGCGCTACCTCGCTTACGCCTTGTCCACGATCATGCATCGTGCGCTGCCGGATGTGCGTGACGGCCTGAAGCCGGTGCATCGCCGTATCATTCACGCCATGAGCGAAATGGGCATCCGTCCCAATTCGGCCTTCAAGAAATGCGCCCGTATCGTCGGTGACGTTATCGGTAAGTTCCACCCGCACGGCGACCAGTCGGTCTATGATGCGCTGGTGCGTCTCGCGCAGGATTTCTCACAACGTTATCCGATCGTCGACGGGCAGGGCAATTTCGGCAACATCGATGGCGACGGTGCTGCCGCCTATCGTTACACCGAAGCGCGCATGACTGACGTGGCGGCGCTGCTGCTGGAAGGCATCGGCGAGGACGCCGTGGATTTCCGCGCCACCTATAATGAGGAAGACGAGGAACCGGTGGTCCTGCCGGGCGCTTTCCCGAATCTTCTGGCAAATGGCGCCTCCGGCATTGCCGTCGGCATGGCGACATCGATCCCGCCGCACAATGCCCACGAACTTTGCGATGCGGCGCTATATCTCATCAAGCATCCCGATGCGACGGTCGAGAAGCTGGTGGAGTTCATTCCCGGCCCCGACCTGCCGACCGGTGGCATCATCATCGAAAGCCGCGAGAATATTCTCGATGCCTACAAGACGGGACGCGGCGGTTTCCGCGTGCGCGCCAAGTGGGAAACGGAAGATCTCGGCCGCGGCGGTTACCAGATCGTCATTACCGAAATTCCCTTCCAGGTGCAGAAATCGCGGCTTATCGAAAAGATCGCCGAACTGCTGCTCGCCCGCAAGCTGCCGCTGCTGGAAGATGTTCGAGACGAATCCGCTGAAGATGTGCGCATTGTGCTGGTGCCGAAGAACCGCACCGTCGATGCGACGCTCCTGATGGAATCGCTGTTTCGCCTGTCCGACCTCGAAAGCCGCCTGCCGCTCAACATGAACGTGCTGTCGCTTGGCAAGGTGCCGAAGGTCATGGCGCTGAATGAGGTGCTGAGCGAGTGGCTGGCGCACCGCAAGGACGTTCTCGTCCGCCGCTCCCGCCACCGTCTTGCCGCCATCGACCGCAGGCTTGAGATTCTGGGCGGCCTGTTGGTCGCCTATCTCAATCTGGATGAGGTTATCCGCATCATCCGCGAGGAAGACGAGCCGAAACAGGTGATGATGGCCAAATGGTCGCTCACGGACAATCAGGCCGAAGCCATCCTCAACATGCGGCTGCGCAATCTGCGCAAGCTCGAGGAGTTCGAAATCCGCAAGGAGTTCGATGAACTCAGCAGCGAGAAGGCCGAGATCGAAGGTCTGCTCGCGTCTGACGACAAGCAGTGGCAGACCGTCGCCTGGGAAATCGGCGAGGTCAAAAAGAAATATGCCAAGGCAACCGAGATCGGCCGTCGCCGCACGCAGTTCGCGGATGCGCCGGATGCCGATATCGAGGCCATCCAGCAGGCGATGATCGAAAAGGAACCGGTCACCATCGTCATCTCGCAGAAGGGCTGGATCAGGGCGTTGAAGGGCCACATGTCCGATACGTCGGCCTTGACCTTCAAGGAAGGTGACGGCCCGAAGCTTGCCTTCCCGGCGCAGACCACCGACAAGCTGCTGCTTTTGACCACCGGCGGCAAGGCCTATACGCTCGGCGCCGACAAGCTGCCCGGCGGGCGCGGCCATGGCGAACCGATCCGCATCATGGTTGATATGGAGAACGATCAGGACATCCTGACCGCCTTCGTGCACGACCCGTCGCGCAAGCTGCTGCTCGTCTCCACGGCTGGAAACGGTTTCGTCGTGGCGGAAAGTGAAATGGTCGCGAATACCCGTAAGGGCAAGCAGATCATGAATGTCTCGATGCCTGATGAAGCCAAGCTCGCGGTGCCGGTGACGGGCGATCATGTCGCCGTTGTCGGCGAAAACCGCAAGCTCCTGGCCTTCCCGCTGTCGCAGGTGCCGGAAATGTCACGCGGCAAGGGCGTGCGCCTGCAACGCTACAAGGATGGCGGCGTCATTGACGTGAAATGTTTCGCCGTTGCCGAGGGTCTGAGCTGGTCCGACACGGCCGGGCGTCTCTTTAACAAGGTGGGTGAGGAATTGCGCGAATGGCTGGCCGACCGGGCAACGGCGGGCCGCACCGTGCCAAAGGGGTTTCCGCGTAGCGGGAAGTTTGGTGGGTAATATTTTAGTGGCGTCCCGGAAGTTTACTCGGGACGTCTTTCATGTGTTTTTGCTATCCGAATTGAATAGGACGTGGCGCCCCCGTTATTCTTCGCCAGGCTCATAAACCTCCCAGCCGCGGGGCGTCAGATGTTCCTGCGGATGGTAGCGGGTCTTGTAGCCCATCTTTTCCGAACCATCGACCCAGTAGCCGAGATAGACATGCGGCAGGCCAAGTGCCCGGGTGCGGGTGATGTGATCTATTATCATGAAAGTGCCGAGCGAGCGTTTTTCGAGATCGGGGTTGAAGAAGGAATAGACCATCGACAGCCCGTCGCTCATCACGTCGCTGAGCGCCACGGCCAGCAACTCGCCGCGTTTGCTGGAATCAATGCCTGAGCCCGGCTCGCGCACGCGGTATTCGATGATGCGGGTGTTCACATGTGTGTCTTCGACCATGATCGCATAGTCCAGCGCCGACATGTCGGACATGCCGCCAGACTGGTGGCGGTGGTCCAGATAACGGCGGAACAGGGAGAACTGCTCGGTGGAAGGCTCGGCGGCGTGAACGGTGGCGACGACATCCTTGTTGATGGACAATACGCGCCGCATCGATTTCGTCGGCTGGAACTGCTCGGTCAGGATGCGCACGGAAACGCAGGCGCGGCAGTTTTCGCAGGCGGGGCGATAGGCGATGTTTTGCGAACGCCTGAAACCGCCCTGGGTCAGAAGGTCGTTCATTTCCGAGGCGCGCGGGCCAACCAGATGCGTAAAGACCTTCCGCTCCATCTGGTTCGGCAGATAGGGGCAGGTGGCCGGCGCCGTAAGATAGAATTGGGGGGAGGGCGTCGCCTGCGTGTTCATCGAACCGTGATCGCCTCCTGCGTCTGTTATGAAAGCGCGCCGCGATTTCACGGGGTTGGCGGCGGCGCTTCAAGCGACATGCATAATGTCACAGAATGGCAAAATGACGGAAAACGTCAACTGCGGGATGAGGTATTTACCGTCTTTGAAAGCCACGTTTTCGTGGCTTTCTTCGATATCAGCGTGTTCTGACCATGACGGTGCCGAGCAGGAAGTCGTGAACGAGGCGCGAGCGCTCGGTAAACAGGCCTGCCAGAAGAATCAAAGGTGTCAAAACCGAGTTGATGACCCAGAAAAGCACGATGTGCACGGTCGCCAACAGGAAATCGATTCGCCGTCCGTCCATGCGCGCCATCGCGATGCCCATCGCCCGCATGCCGGGTGTGGCCTGCGAGGGACCGCCGAGCGATACGCCGAAATAAAGCACCGCGACGATGACGAACAGCGCCGGGTAGAGGAAAAAGCCGAGACCCAGCGTGATCACGCCGAGAAAGAAGACAATCACGGCGGCCGGAATGCAAAGCAGCAGAACGATCGCATAATCGATCAGGAATGCGAAGACGCGCCGGCTCAGGACGCCGCTATAGGCGCGCCAGTCGTCCGGTGCGGCATAAGTGGGGTTCTGGTCGAGGCTCATCTTTCATTTTCTCCTGAAAAGGTCTGACAGCGCGGCTTATATGCCGTGTCAGCAGACAATATGGGAAGAAAACGACCGAATACAATAAGAGGTGGCCGTCAGCCCTTTGCGAGTTTGCGTGCAGCCTCGATGGCGAAATAGCTCAAGATGCCATCGCAGCCTGCACGCTTGAAACAGAGAAGTGTTTCCATCATCACCCGTTCGCCGTCGATCCAGCCATTCATGGCCGCCGCCTTGATCTGGGTATATTCGCCGGACACCTGATAGGCGAAAGTCGGCAGCCCAAAATTCTCCTTCAGCCGCCAGCAGATGTCGAGATAGGGCAGGCCGGGTTTGACCATCAGCATATCCGCGCCTTCCTCCACATCGAGCGCCGCATCACGGATCGCTTCCATGCCGTTGGCAGGGCTGATATAATAGCTATTCTTGTCGCCCTTCAGCAGGCCGGCCGTGGAGATAGCCTCGCGATAGGGGCCATAATAGCCGGAGGCGAATTTCGTTGCGTAAGCCATGATGCCGACATTCTGGTGCCCGGCGGCATCAAGACCGCGACGAATGGCGCCGATGCGGCCATCCATCATTTCCGACGGAGAAATAATGTCCGAACCGGCCTCGGCCTGCAGGATCGCCGCCCTGACGACCTGATCGACCGTCTCGTCATTGACGATCTCGTCGCCGCGCAAAATGCCGTCATGCCCGTGGCTGGTGAAGGGGTCGAGCGCGACATCGGTGATCATGCCGATATTTGGAACGGCTTTTTTGACTGCAATCGTCGCCTGATTGATGAGATTGTTGGCCTCGAGCGCGTTCGAGCCGGTCTCGTCACGCAGGTCCATCTCGATATTCGGGAAGGTGGCGATCGCCGGAATGCCGAGGTCGGCGGCTTCCTTCGCCGCTTCGACGAGCTTGTCGATACTCATGCGGTTGACGCCGGGCATCGCTGGAATGGGATCGAGGATATTGCTGCCGGGCACGATGAAGACCGGCCAGATGAGATCGTCGACGGTCAGGCGGTTCTCCTGCACCAGACGGCGCGTCCAATCCGCCTTGCGATTGCGCCGCATGCGGCGATGGCCGGTTATCTCGTCGACCAGATGCGTTTTGTCCTGCATGTCAGAATGTCCTTCGGTCAAATTTCGCAAGCTGCATAACATGAAGCATGCGCCGTGCGAATGCGACAATGTCGCCCTGGCTTTCCCTCTTGCCTACCTTGCCGGGCAGCGATGCTTTGACAAGGCAGACCACCGGATTCAATATGGGCTGGTCGCCCGCCCGTCGAGGCCGTATCTTCCGGCCATGGAACCTGATTCTCAACCTCTGCCGAAGCGTCCGCTTACGGAAATCCTCTTTCTGGTCTTCATGAGGCTGGTCGCGGTCTCCTGTTTCTGGTTCGGCCTGCAATATTGGGCAATGCTCACGGGGTACTCGCTGGGCGGGCAGGGGCGGTTCGATATGCTGAACCTGCCCTGGCGGGTGGCGGGCAGTGCACTGGCGGTTATTTTCCCGGTTGCGGCACTCGGCCTCTGGCTTGGCGCCTCCTGGGGCGCTGTCATGTGGGTCATGGGGGCAGGCGCGCAGATCGCCATGTATAAGGTGTGGCCACATATCTTCGGCGCCAACACGCTGGTACCCGTCATGCACGGTCTCGTGGCAACCATTTATATACTATTTCTGGTCGCTTTCTGGCTGGATCACCGCCAGAATGAAGAACGCGCAAGAATTGATTTACCATAAGAATAAAGCAATGCGGCCTGTTTTCAGGCTGTTTTTTATCTCTAAGTCATTGATTTATAATGCATGGCCTCTGACCATTCCCGCTTCGCCACAAGTTGGGTCCTCATGGGAAAATGCAGGTTACCATTTGTTAATCGTAGCTTTTAAGTAGAATTTTATGCGCATTGATTAGGTTCTCACTCAAGGCGGGAGACAAACAAACACACCGCCAAACAAAACAGTGAGGCAGTCATGATCAATAGCAAAGTTAAGCCGCAGGCCGTTGTTGCCGACGCACACGAAGATACCATCCGTTCGCTGTACATGGAGTCGCTGCATCTGGTGGAACGTCTCCACCGCCGCCTCCTCGATGTCATCAAGGACGAGTTCGATCGTCAGGGTCGTGATGACGTCAACGCCGTACAGGCTCTCCTGCTGTTCAACATCGGCAATTCCGAATTGACGGCCGGTGAACTTCGCTCCCGCGGTTATTACCTCGGCTCGAACGTTTCCTACAACGTCAAGAAACTGGTCGACCTCGGTCTCATCAACCACCAGCGCTCGCGTGTCGACCGCCGCTCGGTCCGCATCAGCCTGACCGAAGAAGGCCAGGCCATCGCCGAAACGGTTGCCCGCCTTTATGAACGCCACGTCGGCTCGATCGAAAAGGTCGGCGGCATCGGCACCGGCGAGTTCTCCGAAATGAACAAGCTGCTGCAGCGCCTCGATCGCTTCTGGAACGACTCGATCGCTTATCGTCTCTAATATCCGCGACGGTTTCACTGTTTAAGCCGGGGGCAACGCTTTGCCTCCGGCTTGCGGATTCCGCGCAACGCCGGCGCTCATTTTTCATGTCAAGCCCGGTGTCTTATCCGAGCCTTCGCCTTTATTTTCAGGCAACACAGCTTTGTGAGAAAAGGCTCGTGACACGAATTGGCCATATTGATATGGGACCGGCAAGGGTGAGGGAGCCGGCTGTTTCTCCTGCTGTCGCGGCAAGTCCCGACTGTTCCGCCAGACTGTAGTGCCCAGACCCTGGGCCTCGAGCATTACCGGCCGGCAGGCACGTTGTACGTGTTTGTTAATCATATTGATTTAGGCATTGTTGAGAATGCCGAAGAGAGTGGCTGGTAGGTAAAATGACAAAGAAATCCGTTTCCGATTCCGTATCGCGCCGCGCGCTTCTGCGCTCAGCCGTTTCCGTTGGTGTTGCAGCACTTGCCGCGCCGGCCTTGGCGCAGAATGCTCTGAACGACCTTATGGGTTCGTCGCGCCGCGGCAACTGGGATGACCAGTTCGACGCCAATACGTCGCGTTCCACGGTGGGCGTCGTTTCCAACAATCCGGTTCTCGGTCGGGAAGCACCGGTCTACATGCAGCAGGCGATCATGCAATATCAGCAGATCGTGCAGAATGGCGGCTGGCCGGATGTGCCGGTCAGCCAGCAGCGTCTTCAGATCGGCGTCTCTGATCCCTCCGTACAGGCGCTTCGCCAGCGACTGATGGTTTCCGGCGACCTGCCGCGCGAAGCCGGCATTTCCAGCGCTTTCGATAGTTATGTCGATGGCGCACTGAAGCGCTTCCAGGCCCGCCACGGCCTTCCGGCCGATGGCGTCAGCGGTGAGTATACCACCAAGGCGCTCAATGTTTCGGCCCAGATCCGTCTGGCACAATTGCAGACCAACCTCGTGCGCATCCAGTCCATGTCGGGCGATCTTGGCCAGCGTCACCTGATGGTCAATATTCCGGCCGCCGCCATCGAGGCCGTGGAGAATGAGCGCGTCGTCCTGCGCAACACGGCCGTTGTCGGCCGCGCCAGCCGCCCGACGCACGTCATCAATTCCAAGGTCTACGAAGTCATCCTCAACCCTTACTGGACCGCGCCGCGCTCGATCGTCGAAAAGGACATCGTGCCGCTGATGCAGAAGGATCCGACCTATCTGGAGCGGAACAATATCCGCCTCATCGACGGCAAGGGGCAGGAAGTGTCGCCGACCGCGGTCGACTGGTTCGCGCCGAAGGCTCCGAACCTGATGTTCCGCCAGGACCCCGGCAAGATCAACGCCATGTCCTCGACGAAGATCAACTTCCACAATCCCAACAACGAATATATGCACGACACGCCGCAGCAGGGCCTGTTCAACAAGCTGATGCGGTTCGAATCTTCCGGCTGCGTGCGTGTGCAGAACGTGCGCGACCTCACGAGCTGGCTGTTGCGCGACACGCCCGGCTGGTCGCGTCAGGAAATGGAACGCGTCATCGCCACCCGCGTCAACACGCCGATCAAGCTGGCGCAGGAAGTGCCTGTTTATTTCGTCTACATCACCGCATGGTCTGCAAAGGACGGCGTGGTGCAGTTCCGCGATGACATCTATGAAAAGGATGGCAACGCCGAACTGGCGCTGAACACCACCACCGGCATGGAGCAGCCGGCCGGCCCTGTTGATGACGACCTGTTGCCGCGCAACTGATCTCTGCCGTCTGTTTTGTGAAAGGAAGCTGCATCGGTTCGGTGCGGCTTTCAGCAGCGGAGATGATATTGTTTTCCCTTCGCTCTGATCGCTGATGTAGGCGCGAAAACCTCTCCTCCGTCATCCTCGGGCTTGACCCGAGGATCCACAGCCGCACAAAGAATGGATCCTCGGGTCAAGCCCGAGGATGACGTGGAACGTGGGATTTATAAGCCGCGCCACTCGGTGCGGCTTTTTTCTTGCGGTTTTCATAAAAACACCTGCCGTTTTTTGTCGCAACGTCGCGTTTTGACGGGCAAATCTCGCACCTCGTATTGCTCTTGTCCGGGCGGAACGCTAAGACGCCATCGCATTACTGTTTCAGGAGCCTTCACCATGTCGAACACAGATGCTTTCTTCTCCCGTCCGCTTGCCGAAGTTGATCCGGATATTTTCGGCTCGATCGAGAAGGAACTGGGTCGCCAGCGCCACGAGATCGAACTGATCGCCTCGGAAAACATCGTTTCCCGCGCCGTGCTTGAAGCGCAGGGTTCGATCATGACCAACAAATATGCGGAAGGTTATCCGGGCAAGCGCTATTACGGCGGCTGCCAGTTTGTCGACATTGCTGAAGAGCTTGCCATTGAGCGCGCCAAGAAGCTGTTCGGCGTCAACTTCGCCAACGTCCAGCCGAATTCCGGTTCGCAGATGAACCAGGCCGTGTTCCTCGCGCTCCTGCAGCCGGGCGACACCTTCATGGGTCTCGATCTGAACTCGGGAGGTCACCTGACACATGGTTCGCCGGTCAACATGTCCGGCAAATGGTTCAACGTCGTGTCTTACGGCGTGCGCGAAGGCGACAACCTGCTCGACATGGACGAGGTGGAGCGCAAGGCCAAGGAAACCCGGCCGAAGCTCATCCTCGCAGGCGGCACCGCCTATTCGCGCGTCTGGGACTGGAAGCGTTTCCGCGAGATCGCCGATGAAGTCGGCGCTTACCTGATGGTCGACATGGCCCACATCGCCGGTCTCGTTGCCGGTGGCCAGCACCCGTCGCCGTTCCCGCATTGCCATGTTGCAACGACGACAACGCACAAGTCGCTGCGTGGCCCGCGTGGCGGCATGATCCTCACCAATGAAGAGGATCTGGCCAAGAAGTTCAACTCGGCTGTATTCCCCGGCCTGCAGGGCGGCCCGCTGATGCACGTCATCGCCGCCAAGGCCGTTGCCTTCGGTGAAGCGCTGCAGCCGGAGTTCAAGGACTATGCCGCACAGGTCGTCAAGAACGCCAAGGCTCTGGCTGAAACGCTGGTCGAAGGCGGTCTGGATGTCGTCTCCGGCGGCACCGACAACCACCTGATGCTGGTTGACCTTCGCAAGAAGAACGCCACCGGCAAGCGTGCAGAAGCCGCACTCGGCCGCGCTTACATCACCTGCAACAAGAACGGCATTCCTTTCGATCCGGAAAAGCCCTTCGTCACCTCCGGTGTCCGTCTCGGCACGCCGGCTGGCACGACGCGCGGCTTCAAGGAAGCGGAATTCCGCGAAATCGGCAAGCTGATCGTCGAGGTTCTCGATGGTCTGAAGGTTGCCAATTCGGACGAGGGCAACGCCTCCGTCGAGGCTGCGGTGCGTGAAAAGGTCGTCGGCCTGACCGACCGTTTCCCGATGTACCCGTACATGTAAGAAAGGCCGCATGTACCTGTACATGCACCTGAAAAGAGAGGAAAACGATGCGCTGCCCATTTTGCGGTTCCGAAGACACACAGGTCAAGGACTCGCGTCCGGCGGAGGACAATACCTCCATCCGCCGGCGGCGCATCTGCCCCGATTGCGGCGGCCGCTTCACGACCTATGAGCGCGTGCAACTGCGCGAGCTGATGGTCATCAAGAAAAGCGGCCGCAAGCTGCCCTTCGACCGGGAAAAGCTGGTGCGATCTTTCGAGATCGCGTTGCGCAAGCGCCCGGTTGATCGCGACCGGATCGAGCGGGCCGTTTCCGGCATCGTTCGTCGCCTGGAAAGTTCTGGCGAGACGGAAATCCCTTCGGAAGAAATCGGCCTTCAGGTTCTAGAAGCACTGAAGAGCCTCGATGACGTCGCCTTTGTGCGTTACGCCTCGGTCTATCGCGATTTCAGCCATGCCGAGGATTTTGAAAACGTGATCGCCGAAATCAACGCCAAGATCGCCCGCGATACGGACGCCGGAGTCTAGCCGTGACGAGCCGTGCCGATGACGAAAGGTTCATGGCAAGGGCAATCGAGGTTTCGCTTCGCCACCAGGGCCAGACGCTTACCAATCCCTCCGTCGGCTGCGTGCTCGTCAAGGACGGGAAAATCATCGCCGAAGCCGTGACCGCCATCGGCGGCCGACCCCATGCTGAACGGCAGGCGCTGGAAATGGCCGGTGAGGCGGCGCGTGGTGCAACCGCTTATGTGACGCTCGAACCCTGCTCCCACTGGGGCAAGACCCCGCCCTGCGCCAATGCGCTGGTGGAATACGGCGTCGCGCGTGTCGTCGTGGCGGTGAATGACCCTGATGAGCGGGTTTCCGGTAGAGGTTATACGATTTTACGCGATGCCGGCATCGTCGTGGAAACCGGCCTGCTGCGCGCGGAAGGCGAGCGCGCGCTTGCCGGCTACCTCACGCGTCAGATGAAAAAACGTCCGCATGTGATTCTGAAGCTTGCTGTTTCCGCTGATGGGATGATCGGCAGGAAAGGCGAGGGGCAGGTCGCGATCACCGGTCCTGAGGCGCGCCATGCCGTGCATGAGCTGCGGGCGCGTTGCGATTGCATCCTTGTGGGTATTGGCACGGCGATTGCGGATGATCCTGAGCTGACGGTGCGTATTGCCGGCATGGAACAGCGCTCGCCGGTGCGGATCGTGCTGGATCGGCAGTTAGAGTTGCCGCTGACGTCGAAGCTGGCGAGGACTGCGCGGGAGGTGCCGGTGGTCGTTGCCGCTTTACCCCCCTCTGCCCTGCCGGGCATCTCCCCCTCAAAGGGGGAGATCGATGGAGCGCCGTCTAGCCCGCTTTCCAACGAAGGCGAATGGGAAAACGGGAAAAAATCTGCGCGAGCGGCCAGCCCCTTGCCGATCTCCCCCCTTGAGGGGGAGATGCCCGGCAGGGCAGAGGGGGGTAGCCCCGACCACCGGCGCCAGCAACTAACCAACGCCGGCGTCCAGATCCTCGAAGCCCCAACCCTCGAAAACCTCCTCCACACCCTAGCCGATAGCGGCATGTCGGAACTTCTGGTCGAAGGTGGCGCCTTTGCCGCAAAATCATTCCTTGAAGCCGGGCTGGTGGACCGTATCATGCTGTTCGAAAGCCCGGTCGTGATCGGTGAGGGCGGCATTGAAACGCCGCTCCGCCGTGCCGATATCACGGGCGATTATGCTCTGGTCAGCGAAACCGCCTATGGGCCGGATCGCTGCTTCGATTATGAAAGGCCGATTTGATGTTTACCGGAATTGTCACCGACGTTGGAACCGTTTCCGAGCTGGAAGCCCTGGCTGAAGGAATTCGTCTGCGGGTGGCGACCAATTACGACCCCAAGACCATCGATATGGGCGCGTCCATCTCCCATGGCGGCATCTGCCTGACGGTAACGAGGCTGCCGGAAGACGGCAGCAACGAGCGCTGGTATGAGGTCGAAGCCTGGGAAGAAGCGCTGCGCCTGACGACGATTGCCGGCTGGAGACAAGGCACCCATGTCAACCTGGAGCGGGCGCTGAAGATCGGTGACGAGCTTGGCGGTCACATCGTCTCCGGCCATGTCGATGGCAAGGCGGAAATCCTGGCCGTGGAGCCGGAAGGCGAAGCGGTACGTATCCGCCTGCGCGCGCCGGAGCATCTGGCGAAATTCGTTGCGCCCAAGGGTTCAGTGGCGCTCGACGGCACCTCGTTGACCGTCAATGCCGTCGAAGGCACGGATTTCGACGTATTGCTGATCCGCCACACGCTCACCGTCACCACATGGGGCGAGCGCCAGCCGGGCGATTTCGTCAATTTCGAGGTCGACACCATGGCACGCTACGCCGCAAGGCTTGCGGAATTTCCCTCGGCCTAATCTGATAGTGCTCCAAGGCCGCGACTTTCTCCTCCGTCATACCGGCCTTGAGCCGGTATCCAGCCAGCCCAAGTCCTTGGGCTGAAAAGACTCTTTCCAACGCGCGAGAGCCGCGTTGGCTGGATTCCGGCTCAGGGCCGGAATGACGGAAGGGGAGCAACTAGCTTGCTCCCAATCGGGTGTTCGTCGCGGCCGCGCTTCCGGTCGAACCGGAAAGATTGTAAAGACGTCGTTCGGTCGTTTGAAATCGACTGCGAGCCAAACAGGGTAGGGGAACACATCATGCCGTCTTTTGAACTGCTGACAGCCTTTTTCGTCACCACCGCTCTGTTTGCCTATATTCCCGGCCCGGCCATGCTTTATGCGGCGGCGCAGACCATGGCGCGCGGCCGGTTTGCCGGGCTGATGGCGGTACTTGGCATCCATGTCGGCTGCTATTTCCACATCTTTGCCTCTGCGGCAGGGCTTTCAGTGCTGTTTCAGGCTGTTCCCTGGCTTTATCTCGCCGTGAAGCTCTGCGGCGCGCTTTATCTCGTCTGGCTCGGTTTCTCGATGCTGCGCAGCAAGCTTGAGGGCGAGGCGGTCAATCTGACCATCGAGCCGAAATCGGCCCGCCGCGCTTTCATCGACAGCATCATCGTCGATGTGCTCAACCCGAAGACCGCGCTGTTCTTTCTGGCCTTCCTGCCGCAATTCGTCGATCCGGCAGCCGCCTTTCCGGTCTGGTTGCAGCTCCTGATCCTCGGCATCGCGGTCAATTTCATTTTTTCCTCTGCCGATCTCGTCGGCGTGCTTCTGGCAGGCGCCATGGTCGGGCGTTTGAAGCGCTCCAGCGCGGTGCAGGTGCTCGCCCGGCGCGCTGCAGGAACGGTGCTGATGGGGCTTGGCGTGCATCTGGCCTTCCAGAAAACCTGATTGTCGCGGAGCCGCGCCGGGAGGCGTGAAACCCGGCCAAATGCCCCGCAAACGCGGCCTCCTGCGCCTGTGACATATGAAATTACTTGCCAAAAACGGCCAGCCGTGGTTTGACCGCCGCAAAAGCCGGTATGATCCGGCATCAAGCTTTTCAGGAAAATATCATGTCCAAACCCCATCTTCTTATCGTGGAAGCACGTTTTTACGACGATATGGCGGATGCCCTTCTCGAAGGTGCGAAATTCGCGCTCGATGAGGCTGGCGCCACCTATGACGTCATTACCGTTCCCGGCGCGCTTGAAATTCCCGCCGCCATCGCCATGGCGCTTGACGGTGCCGACAATGACGGCACGGAATATGACGGTTTCGTCGCGCTCGGCATGGTCATCCGCGGTGAGACCTACCACTTCGATATCGTCTCCAACGAATCTTCCCGCGCCTTGATGGATCTCGCCGTCAGCGAATCGCTGCCGATCGGCAATGGCATCCTCACCGTCGAAAACGACGAGCAGGCCTGGGCGCGCGTGCGCCGTTCCGACAAGGACAAGGGCGGTTTTGCCGCCCGTGCAGCGCTGACCATGATCGAACTGAAGAAAAAACTGGGTGGCTGAGCGCATGTCGAATGTTGATAATGGCGGCGAACCGCGCCAGCCTTCGGTAAAGCCGGCCAACCAGCGCGGCGCCGCCCGCCTTGCGGCCGTGCAGGCGCTCTACCAGATGGATGTCGGCGGAACCGGCGTGATGGAAGTCGTGGCCGAATATGAGGCGCACCGTCTCGGTCAGGAAGTCGATGGCGATACCTATCTGAAGGCCGATCCGTCGTGGTTCCGTTCCATTGTCTCCGGCGTCGTCCGTGACCAGACGAAGATCGATCCCCTGGTGCGTTCCGCCCTTCTGGAAGACTGGCCGCTGTCGCGTCTCGATGCCACCGTGCGCGCCATCCTTCGCGCCGGCACCTTCGAGATTCTCGAGCGCAATGACGTGCCGGTCGCCGTCATCGTCACGGAATATGTCGAAATCGCCCGTGCTTTCTTCGAACACGACGAGCCGAAGCTGGTGAATGCGGTGCTTGACCGCATTGCCAAGCAGGTGCGCGGCGAGGCAAAACGGTAAGATACGTTAAGTGAGGAAGACATGAGCGCCGTTTCCGTCCCCGGGCTTGAAGTTCAACTGGACGAGGCGAAGCGCAACGTCTTCCTCTTGACTATGGCGCAGGCGATCATGGGATCGGCCGCGCCTTTGAGCTTTTCGGTCGGCGCGCTTGCCGGCTATCAGCTACTGGGCGCGGACAAGTCACTGGCAACCGCGCCGCTCACCGGCTTCAATATCGGCGTGGCGCTCGGCGCCATCTGCGTTGCGGCGGCCTCACGGTTCCTCGGCCGCAAGGCCGGTTTCATGGTCGGCGCGCTGATGTGCTCGATTGGCGGCGGCATCGCCGCGGTGGCGCTCTTTCGCACGGATTTCTGGCTGTTTGCCGTCGGCCTGCTGCTGATCGGTATCTCAGGCGGCTTCACGCAGAAAATCCGTTTCGCCGCAGCCGACGCATCGCCATCCTTTTACAAGCCGAAGGCGATTTCCTGGATTCTGGCAGGCGGGATCATTTCGGCCATCGTCGGGCCGCAACTGGCAATTCTCGGCAAGGACCTGCTCGCACCGGTCACTTTTGCCGGCGCGTTCATCGCACTGGTGCCACTCGGCCTTGTCTCGATCGCCATTCTGGCATTCCTGAAATTGCCTGACCCGAAGGCCGCATCCACCCATACGGAGGCCGTGCGGCCGCTGTCGGAAATCGTCCGCACCCAGCGTTTCATCACCGGCATGATCTGCGGCATCGGTTCTTATGCGCTGATGACCTTCATGATGACCGGTGCGCCGCTTGCCATGGTGGTCGGCTGCGGTTTCCCCACGGAACTCGCCACGCTCGGCATCCAGTGGCACGTTCTGGCCATGTTCGCTCCGAGCTTCTTCACCGGCATGCTGATTTCCCGATTCGGTGCGGAAAAAATCGTGGCGGCCGGCCTTATCGTGCTGATGGCCTGCGCCATCGTTGCCCATATGGGCATCGAATTGTGGAATTTCTGGGCGGCGCTGATTCTGCTCGGGCTTGGCTGGAATTTCGGTTTTATCGGCGCAACCGCCATCATCACGTCAAGCTATCGCCCGCATGAAGCGGACAAGGTGCAGGGCTTCCACGATATCGTACTGTTCGGCACCGTGGCGCTCTCGTCCTTCTCTTCCGGCAAGGTGTTTACGGCATGGGGCTGGTCGGTGATGAACCTCGTCATCTGGCCGGTTGCAGGCCTTTGCCTGCTGCTCGTCCTCTCGCTGCTGCTGAGGCAGCGCAAAACCGCCGCATAAGGTCGCGTTCCTTCTCTACCCCTTTCATGTTTCAGGCAAATTTGTGGGCTTGACGCCGCACCTTTCGCCAACGCAATCTTGCCGCGCAGGTTGTTTTTCCTTGGGAGGGGAATAAACGGCCCCGACAGGACCTGGTGCGCGTGTGAACGCCCATGTCCTTGCACATGGTTCGCCGCGCCGGGGAGGGAGTGAGACCCGGCCTTTTGGGAGGTAAGTGCGCATGACCGTAATACCGTTAGTGATTTTATGTGGGGTCCTGTCCGTGGTGTACGCGGTGTGGACGACCAAGAGCGTTCTCGATGCCGATCAGGGCAACGAGCGTATGCGTGAAATAGCAGGTTTTATCCGTGAAGGTGCGCAGGCTTATCTCACCCGTCAATATCTCACCATCGCCATCGTCGGATTGATCGTCGCCGTTCTCGCCTGGTATCTGCTGTCGGCAATCGCAGCCATCGGTTTCGTTATCGGCGCGGTACTGTCCGGCGTCGCCGGGTTTGTCGGCATGCATGTTTCCGTGCGCGCCAATCTGCGCACCGCGCAGGCCGCATCCCACAGCCTTGGCGCCGGCCTCGATATCGCCTTCAAATCGGGCGCCATTACCGGCATGCTGGTTGCCGGCCTCGCGCTGCTTGGCGTTTCCATCTATTATTTCATCCTGACTTCGGTCCTTGGTCATCCGCCCGGCTCGCGCGCGGTCATCGACGCGCTGGTGTCGCTCGGCTTCGGCGCATCGCTGATTTCCATCTTCGCCCGTCTCGGCGGCGGCATCTTCACCAAGGGCGCCGATGTCGGCGGTGATCTCGTCGGCAAGGTCGAAGCCGGCATTCCGGAGGATGACCCACGCAACCCGGCAACCATTGCCGACAATGTCGGCGACAACGTCGGCGATTGCGCCGGCATGGCGGCCGACCTGTTCGAGACCTATGCCGTCTCCGTTGTTGCGACGATGGTTCTCGCCGCGATCTTCTTTGCCGGAACGCCGATCCTGGAAAGCGCCATGGTCTATCCGCTGGCGATCTGCGGCGCCTGCATCCTGACCTCGATTGCCGGCACCTTCTTCGTCAAGCTCGGCACCAACAATTCCATCATGGGCGCGCTCTACAAGGGGCTTATCGCCACCGGCATCTTCTCGGTCGCCGGTCTTGCGGTCGCCACCTATGCAACCGTCGGCTGGGGAACGGTAGGAACGGTCGCCGGAATGGAAATCACCGGCACCAACCTCTTCCTCTGCGGTCTGGTCGGCCTCGTCGTAACGGCGCTGATCGTCGTCATCACCGAATATTATACCGGCACCAACAAGCGCCCGGTCAACTCCATCGCCCAGGCATCGGTTACCGGCCATGGCACCAACGTCATCCAGGGCCTTGCGGTCTCGCTGGAATCGACGGCGCTGCCGGCCATCGTCATCGTCGGCGGCATCATCGGCACATACCAGCTCGGCGGCCTGTTCGGCACCGGCATCGCGGTCACCGCCATGCTTGGCCTTGCCGGCATGATCGTCGCGCTCGACGCCTTCGGCCCGGTAACGGACAATGCCGGCGGCATCGCCGAAATGGCGGGCCTTGATCCGGACGTGCGCAAGGCGACCGACGCGCTGGATGCCGTCGGCAACACCACCAAGGCGGTCACCAAGGGTTATGCCATCGGCTCTGCCGGTCTTGGCGCGCTGGTGCTGTTTGCGGCCTATGCCAACGACCTTTCCTACTTCGCCGCCAATGGCGATACCTATCCTTACTTCAAGGATATAGGCGAGATTTCCTTCAGCCTTGCCAATCCTTACGTCGTTGCCGGCCTGCTGTTCGGTGGCCTCATCCCCTACCTCTTCGGCGGGATCGCCATGACGGCGGTGGGCAAGGCGGCAGGCGCCATCGTCGAGGAAGTACGCCGCCAGTTCCGCGAAAAACCCGGCATCATGGCGGGCACGGAAAAGCCTGACTATGGCAGGGCGGTGGATCTGCTGACGAGAGCCGCGATCCGGGAAATGATCATCCCGTCGCTTCTGCCGGTTCTGGCCCCTTTCGTCGTCTATTTTGGCGTGCTGCTGATCTCGGGCTCCAAGGCGTCAGCCTTTGCCGCACTTGGGGCGTCACTGCTCGGTGTCATCATCAACGGCCTGTTCGTGGCGATTTCCATGACGTCAGGCGGCGGTGCATGGGATAATGCCAAGAAGAGCTTCGAGGATGGTTTCATCGACAAGGATGGCGTGCGCCACGTCAAGGGTTCGGATGCCCATAAAGCCTCTGTGACGGGTGATACCGTCGGCGACCCCTATAAGGACACCGCCGGCCCCGCCGTCAATCCGGCCATCAAGATCACCAATATCGTGGCGCTGCTGCTGCTTGCGGTTCTTGCTCACTGAAAGCTTGATGCCTGACACACAAAAAAGGCCCGGGGAGCAATCCTCGGGCCTTTTTTGCGAATGCTTTTGCCTGCCGGTCAGGGCGTATTGTTGCCCTGGCCGAGAATGCTCTTGGCGATATTGGCGCCCGAGGTGCCGCCGGAGAGCAGCTGCTGCAGGAACGTCAGATCCTTGCCGCCTGTCGGGGTGGTGCGCGAAATCGTGTCGAAGACCTTGCCGTCCTGCAGCGCGTAATTGGCCTTACGCTCGATCACGCCGTCCTTGTTGAAATAGATGGCGAGAATGTTCTGCTCGACCAGCGTCGGCTTCATGAAGGCGGCGCGGCGCACGCGCTTCTGCGAGATGTAATAGAACACCTCGTTGCCGAAGGTCGCTGTTGTGGAGGGCGTGCCCATGGTCAGCAGAACCTGTTCGCGGCTGGAGCCTTCCGGGATCAGCTGCAGCGACTGCTCGTCCATGACGTAGCCATTGTGGAACACGTCGGTGGTGCTGGTGCAGGCGGAAAGCAGGCCGGATGCGAGAACAATTGCGATGGCCGTCTTGCTCAGAATTTTGCCGTGACTTGCGGATTTCTGCTTGCTCAACTGCTTTTCCCCGACTGCGATCATGAATGGCACCTTCCGGCATTGCGTGGTGCACAGTGTCTGTGCACATGATTGTGTCAATCCGGGGACGGAAAATCCCGATCACCCCCCGAATTCAATGCTTTCCCGGCCTTTTGGAACTCCTCCGGTTCTCTTCGACTGTTTCAGCCGAAAGACGAACGTGACCGCGACAGCATTGCAATTCGTGGATGCTTCGGTAAACCAGCTTTGACGATCATGCAACAAGTGCGAGGGGCGGTAAGTGAATTCACCGGTCACGTTCGGAAAAAAACGATGATATTCGGGCTGTTCAAGAAGAAAAACAACAATCGCGCCATAGTCGACCGGCAATATGAGACCTTGACGGCTGCTGCCCGCACGCCCGGTTTTTATCTCGATCTCGGCGTTCCCGATACCGTGATGGGCCGTTTCGAGATGCTGTCGGTCATCATGATTCTCTATTTCCGTCGCACCAAATCTTCCGGGGTCAGCGGCCAGGAGATTGCGCAGGAGATCGTCGACGCCTTTTTTCAGGATATCGATCATTCCATCCGTGAACTCGGTATCGGTGACCAGGGTGTGCCGAAACGCATGAAGAAATTCGCCGGCATGTTTTACGGGCGGCTCGAATCCTATGCGGCGGCACTGGATGCATCCGACCCCGTTGCCCTTGCCGCAGCGCTCCGGCGCAATATATATCCGCAGGCAGACGAGACGGCGCCGGCGCTGGACGGGCTGGCGGGCTGGATGATGGAAGCCTCTTCAGCCCTTTCCGCCGGCTCCGAAGAAACAATAGCAACCGGAAGCCTGACGCTGCCCTTGCCTGGACGATGAGGTTCACCATGAACACGCGACACGCCGCAAATGACGACCTGCCTTTTTCCTATCCCGTAAAGGTAGGCCATATTTCCGCCAATCCCGTCAGGATTGGTCTGGAAGCCAACGCCGAGGAGCTGAAGGCGCTGGCGAAATTCTGGAATGTGGTTTCTGTCGAGTATCTGAAGGCGGAATTGCAGGTTACCCGTTGGAAGAAGGACGGCGTGAAGATCAAGGGCGAGGTGCATGCGGCCGTGACCCAATCCTGCGTCGTGACGCTGGAGCCGGTCACGAGCAAGATCGACGAGCCTGTGGAGCATATTTTCGTGCCGGAGGGATCGAAACTGGCGCGGATGGTCACCAATGAGGAGGGCGAGATCGTACTCGACCCCGATGGCCCTGACATTCCCGACCAGTTCACCGGTGACAGCATCGATGTCGGCGCTGCGGTTGCCGAATTCGCCGCCCTTGCGATCGATCCCTATCCACGCAAGTCGGATGCGGAATTTCCGGAAGCAGCAGACAAAGAGCCCGAAGAGGAAAAGCGCCCGTCGCCTTTCGCCGCGTTGAAAGATTGGAAAAAAGACTGAATGGCCCGGTTGGGCTGAAATAATTTTATTGTAACAAAAGCCGGAAAAGGTATTTTCGCGCAAAATCCGCTTGAGTGGCGGCAAAAAGGATAAGGGACGAGTGATCAGAATTGCAATTGACGTCATGGGTGGCGATTTCGGCCCAGATGTTGCCATACCCGGTGCCGCCAAGGCGCTTGAACGGCACAACGATGTAACTTTTCTGCTCTACGGGCAGAAGAGCAAATGCGACCCCATTCTGGCACAATATCCCGCACTTCGGGAAAAGTCGGTCTTTCACGATTGTGAAGTCTCGGTCAGCATGGACGAAAAGCCGAGCCAGGCGCTTCGTCGCGGCCGCTACGTCTCCAGCATGTGGCGCGCCATCGAGGCCGTGAAGCTTGGTGAGGCGGATGTCGTGGTCTCCGCCGGCAATACCGGCGCGCTGATGGCCATGGCCAAATTCTGTTTGCGCACCATGGCGCGGGTGGAACGTCCGGCCATCGCCGGCATCTGGCCCACTTTGAAGGGTGAAAGCATCGTTCTCGATGTCGGCGCGACGATCGGCGCCGATTCCCAGCAATTGCTGGATTTCGCCCTGATGGGCGGTGCTATGGCGCGTGCGCTGTTCGATATCGACCGTCCCACCGTCGGCCTGCTGAATGTCGGCGTTGAGGAGGTCAAGGGTCAGGAAGAGGTGCGTGAGGCCGGACGGCTGATCCGCGAGGCAGACCTTGGCACCATCGACTATCGCGGTTTCGTTGAAGGCGACGATATTGGCAAGGGCACGGTGGATGTGGTGGTAACCGAAGGTTTCACCGGCAACATCGCGCTGAAGGCCGCCGAAGGCACGGCACGCCAGATCACCACGCTTCTGCGTGAGGCGATCTCCCGCAGCTTCTTTGCCAAGATCGGTTATGTTCTGGCGAAAAGCGCCTTTGACGTGCTCAGGGAAAAGATGGACCCGCGCAAGGTCAATGGCGGCGTGTTTCTCGGCCTCAACGGCATCGTCATCAAGAGCCATGGCGGCACGGATGCCATCGGTTTTGCCTCCGCCGTGGATGTCGGCTACGACATGGTGCACAACGGTCTGACGGCCAAGATTGAAAATGATCTGAAAATTTACCACGCAAGACGGCTTCCGCCCCCGGCGCCCGAAGCTCTCGTGGCTGACGAGGAATAAGGGAATGATCCGCTCTATAGTCCGTGGTTTCGGGGCAGCGCTTCCGAAGCGTGTCATGACCAACAGCGAAATCGAAGGGGTCGTCGAGACGACCGACGAATGGATCGTGCAGCGCACCGGCATCCGGCAGCGCTATATCGCCGGCGAAGGCGAAACGACCGCTTCGCTCGGCGAGGCTGCGGCCCGCGCTGCGCTCGACAATGCCGGCCTGACCCCTGATGATATCGATCTCATCATTCTGGCGACGTCCACTCCGGACAACACCTTTCCGGCAACCGCGGTGAATATCCAGAATCGCCTCGGCATGACCCATGGTTTTGCCTTCGACATGCAGGCCGTCTGTTCCGGTTTCGTCTATGCCGTTTCGACCGCCGATCTCTATATTCGCGGCGGCATGGCCAAGCGCGTTCTGGTCATCGGCTCTGAAACATTCTCGCGCATTCTCGACTGGAAAGACCGCACCACCTGCGTTCTGTTCGGCGATGGCGCAGGCGCTCTCGTTCTGGAAGCTGGTGAAGGCGAGGGGACTTCTGACGATCGCGGCATCCTGACCGCGCAGCTGCGGTCTGACGGTTCGCACAAGGAAAAGCTTTATGTCGATGGCGGACCGTCCACGACAGGCACCGTCGGCCATCTGCGCATGGAAGGCCGCGAAGTGTTCAAACATGCCGTCGGCATGATCACCGACGTCATCGAACAGGCTTTCGAAGCGACGGGCACCACGGCTGATGATCTCGACTGGCTCGTGCCGCATCAGGCCAACAAGCGCATCATCGACGGATCGGCGAAGAAGCTCAACATCGATCCGGAAAAGGTGGTCATCACCGTCGACAAGCACGGCAATACCTCGGCCGCATCCATTCCGCTGGCGCTTGCCGTTGCGGCCAGCGACGGTCGCATCAAGAAGGGCGATCTGGTCATGCTGGAGGCCATGGGCGGCGGTTTCACCTGGGGTGCGGTGCTGCTGCGCTGGTAACGGTAAATTCATTGCGCGGGCAGGCGTCGAAGCGAAATCGGTTGTGTTTTTCGCAGTCGGGGCCTGATCTGTCGCGCCTTAGCACCCTGTCGTTGCGGCAAAACCGCGCTCAGCGCCCTAAGCCCTTGCACTGATTGCCGAAAGCCTCAAATGAATCTGGAACAATCCCTTGACCGGTCGCCACAAGGGAAATAATCTCGGCGGCTCCTAGAGAAAAATTCAGACACGGTTTGTGGGGAAAAATGGCCGGGAAGACAGTGACACGCGCAGATCTTGCAGAATCTGTGTTTCGTAAAGTCGGGCTGTCCCGCACCGAATCCGCAGAACTGGTCGAGACGATCATCGACGAGATTTGCAACGCGATCACCCGTGGCGAGGTCGTCAAGCTTTCGTCCTTCGCGACATTCCAGATCCGGGAAAAGAACGAACGTATCGGGCGCAACCCGAAAACGGGTGAGGAAGTTCCGATTTCGCCGCGCCGGGTCATGACCTTCAAGGCGTCGAATGTGCTGAAGCAGCGCATTCTCAAGGCGCACACGGCCCGCAAGGCCAAGCAAAAGGGCCAAAAGGCCGGGGCGTAAGCCGGCTGCGGCACGGCATTTTTGCCATATGGCAAGCCCTTTTCCCCATTCTTCTTGTGAACATGCTTGAATTTCAACGTGCAAGCCGTTGAAATCCGGTCGACTCGCATCATAATCAATTTTAATAATTGGTATCTTGCCGTGACGGGCATCGGCGTGAAGATCGAATACGGTTTTCGCGACGGTGCAATGTGCGGCGGATGATAGGCGTTCTGTTCAGCACCCGGCTGGATGCATGGCGCTCCAGGTCCGGATGGGAGTGGAAATTTGGACAAAAGCCCCGACGCGTTTCGGACGATCAGTGAAGTGGCGGATGAGCTGAACCTGCCGCAGCACGTGCTGCGTTTCTGGGAAACACGCTTTCCGCAGATCAAGCCGATGAAACGGGGCGGGGGCCGCCGTTATTACCGTCCTGATGATATCGATCTCCTCAAAGGCATTCGTCACCTTCTTTATGACCATGGTTACACCATCAAGGGCGTGCAGAAGCTGCTGAAAGCCAATGGCAACCGTTTCGTGGCGGCCATTGCCTCGGGTGATCTCGCCACCATGGAAGCCATAATGGCGGCGAGCGGTGAGAAGGAAGTTGCCGAACCGCGCGTCATCGATACCGATGGGGACGAGGTCGTCGGCCGTCCAAAGGCCAAGCCGAGCGGTCGCTTCTTCGGCTTCGGCGGCGGCAACAGCGATGCGGAAATATCGGTCGGCAAGTCGGGCATCGGCAAGGATGATCAGGCGCTGCTTCAGGAAGCCCTGTTCGATCTGCTCGAATGCAAGCGGCTTCTCGATCAGGTTCGCTGATCGTTTATCCACAGGTCTGTTCGAGCATTTCCAGGAAAAATGAATCCCGATTTTCCGTCCGGAAATGCGCCAAAACAAAGAGTTAGAGCGCTTTCGTGATTCGAAGAATGCGCAAATGCTCTAAAATGCCAACCTTTCGGAAACTCCTTTGGCTGATAATGCGGCTCCGTAAAGAAGGAGTCCGATCGTGAGCAATCGAAAATCGACAGGGCGACGCCGGACGGCGAAGAAATCGGCTGGTGGCAGCGTCTGGCCATGGGTGCTGATGTTGGGCCTCGTCGCCGGCGGTATTCAGGCTTACGAATATCGCGATAGTCTTCTGCCGCAGCGCCATGTTGCGAAGGCGACATCCGCGACAACAAATCCCCCGAAACTCGCAACCGCAGCGAAACGCGAGGCCGCACCGGAAAAAGTGGCGAGCATTCGGCCTGCATCGCCGGTTTCGCCCGGCAACGGACCGGTTCCGCCACGCTCCATCGCCATGCCATCCCCATCATCGCAGAGCCAGGTCGCCGCCATTCTGCCGGAAGCCCGGCCCACGGTCGAAAAAATCTCTATTGGCGAAAAGAGCGGTGCCTTTGCCTTTTGTGGCCGCTCCGGGCTTAACAATTGCGTGGCCGACGGCAACACGTTCTGGATGAAGGGTGTGAAAATGCAGCTCGCCGGCATCGAGGTTCCGCAGATCGACCGGGCGCGCTGCATGGAAGAACGCCAGCGCGGTTTCGTCGCCAAGGTCAGGCTTCGGGACATGTTGAATGCCGGTACCTTCGATGTCGCCTCTTTCGCGGGTGCCAGCGGGCAAGCCATGGAACGCAAACGTCTTTCGCGTTCAGGCGTCTCCTTTGCCGATCAGCTCGTACGCGAAGGACTGGCACATCCGGCATCTGCAAAAAATCAGTCCTGGTGTGGCTGAGGCCCCGTTGACCGAGACCGTTCTGCCTGTGTAGATGAGGCGCTGTCAGCATTCGGGATCGGAACTGTTTAATCCTGTACCGAATAATGACGAAGCAAGTTGCAGCGCCGGAGCCGGATCGGCAGGCGGCGCGGTAATGCGGACGTGGCGAAATCGGTAGACGCAGCAGACTTAAAATCTGCCGACCATTGGTCTTGCGGGTTCAAGTCCCGCCGTCCGCACCATCTTCCCTTTGATTTATACCCTATCCCAAGTCCTGAGCCGGCGTAAAAACGCCCGTTCATGTGCCGTCGTCCGTTCTTGAAAATCATCAAAAAGAACCTATTGACCTTGCCACGATGGGAAGCCCTATCTTTTTCGATATAAAGAAAAGAGGGGTCATACGCATGTCACAAATAGAGATCCGGGCGAGTCATCAGATTGCGATCGATGGCATGACATGCGCCTCCTGCGTCGGTCGTGTCGAGAAGGCGATTGCCAAGGTGCCGGGGGTCCTGAAGGCCTCGGTCAATCTGGCCACGGAGCGCGCCGATATTGCCTTTTCCGGCCCGCCCGATGTGTTGGCTGTCATCGCAGCCGTGCGGAATGCGGGTTATGGCGTCGATGAGAAAACCATCGAACTCGATATTGAGGGCATGACCTGCGCTTCCTGCGTCGGGCGTGTAGAGAAGGCGCTGAAGGCTGTTGCCGGTGTCGCCGATGCAAGCGTCAATCTGGCGACGGAACGCGCCACCGTCCGCGTTGCCGGCAATGCCGTCTCTGCCGCCAGGCTGGCGCAAGCAATCAGCCAGGCTGGCTACAAGGCGAGCGAGATCGCCGCAGATAAGACCAAGGGTGATGAGCCGGACCGGCGCGAAGCCGAATTGCGTGGTCTGAAAATCAGCCTTGCCGTGGCCGTTGTCCTGACGCTGCCGGTCTTCGTGCTGGAGATGGGCTCGCATCTGGTCCCCGCCATCCATGATTTCGTGATGGAAACGGTCGGCATGCGGGAAAGCTGGTATCTGCAATTTGCGCTGACCACGCTTGTTCTCTTCGGACCCGGTCTGCGCTTCTTCAAAAAGGGCATACCCGCACTTTTACGGCTCGCACCCGACATGAATTCGCTGGTAGTGCTTGGCACCGCTGCCGCCTGGGGATTTTCGGTGGTCGCGACTTTCCTGCCGGAAATCCTGCCAAGCGGTACGGCCAATGTCTATTATGAGGCGGCGGCGGTCATCGTCACGCTCATTCTGCTCGGCCGTTTTCTCGAGGCGCGCGCCAAGGGTCGCACCAGCGAGGCGATAAAGCGGCTGGTTGGCCTGCAGGCCAAGTCGGCCCGTGTCCTGCGCAATGGCGAAACCATCGATGTGCCGTTGCAGGATGTGCAGACGGGTGATGTGATCGTCGTTCGTCCGGGCGAAAAGGTGCCCGTCGATGGCCTGGTGCTCGATGGCTCCTCTTATGTCGATGAATCGATGATAACAGGTGAGCCGATCCCGGTGACCAAGGCGGCGGGTTCCGAAGTCGTCGGCGGCACGGTCAACCGCAATGGCTCCTTCACCTTCCGCGCCACCAAGGTGGGCGCTGACACGCTGATCGCGCAGATCATCCGCATGGTTGAGGAAGCGCAGGCCGACAAGCTGCCCATTCAGGCGCTGGTGGACAAGGTGACCAACTGGTTCGTGCCGGCGGTGATGCTGGCGGCGCTCGCCACCTTCATCGTCTGGTTCGTGTTTGGGCCGGACCCGGCTTTGACCTTCGCGCTTGTCAACGCTGTTGCCGTCCTCATCATCGCCTGTCCCTGCGCCATGGGCCTTGCCACGCCCACCTCCATCATGGTCGGCACCGGCCGCGCTGCCGAGATGGGTGTGCTGTTCCGGCGCGGCGACGCGCTTCAGACCCTGCGCGACGCCGATGTTATCGCCGTAGACAAGACCGGCACGCTGACGCTCGGCAAGCCGAAAATGGTACATTTCAGCACAACCGAGGGCTTCGACCCTGACGAGGTGCTGCGTCTTGTTGCCTCGCTTGAGAGCCGTTCCGAACATCCCATCGCCGAGGCAATCGTTGAGGCTGCGAAACATGGCGGCCTGACGCTTGCCGATGCGGAAGGTTTTGAGGCCACCCCCGGTTTTGGCGTGGCGGCGATAGTCGACGGCCGTAAGGTCGAGGCGGGCGCGGATCGCTTCATGACGAAGCTCGGATACGATGTCGCCATGTTCGCCGGTGATGCGGAGCGGCTGGGTAGGGAAGGGCAGTCGCCGCTTTATGCCGCCGTCGATGGCAGGTTGGCCGTGATCATCGCCGTTGCCGATCCGGTGAAGCAGACGACGCCGGAAGCGATTGCGGCGCTGCATGCGCTGGGTCTCAAGGTCACGATGATTACGGGCGACAACCGCCGCACCGCCGAAGCCATCGCTCGCCGTCTTGGCATCGATGAGGTGGTGGCGGAAGTGCTGCCGGATGGCAAGGTCGAGGCCGTGAAGAGACTTGCCGCCGGCGGGCGACGCGTCGCCTTTGTCGGCGATGGCATCAACGATGCGCCGGCGCTTGCGGCAGCCGATGTCGGCCTTGCCATAGGCACGGGCACGGATGTCGCCATTGAAAGCGCCGATGTGGTGCTGATGTCGGGCGATCTTCGCGGCGTTGCCAATGCCATCGCTCTCTCCAAGGCGACGATCCGCAATATCGGCCAGAATCTGTTCTGGGCCTTCGCCTACAACGCCGCACTAGTTCCCGTGGCAGCCGGAATATTGTATCCTGTCAACGGCGTTCTGCTGTCGCCGGTCCTTGCCGCCGGAGCCATGGCGCTTTCCAGCGTATTTGTCCTGACGAACGCGCTGCGCCTGAAAAGCTTCCGTGCCCCGCTGGTGGACAAAGCGGCCGGCATGCAGCTCGCAGCGGCCGAATAGGAGGGCGGATATGATGACGCCTGGCAACACAATCTATCTGCCGCAGATCGGACGCAGCATCATGGTGGCGCAAGGTGAAACCGTGCTTCAGGCCGCGCTGGCGGCAGGCATCACCTATCCGCACGGCTGTCGCATGGGCCGCTGCGGCGCCTGCAAATCGCATCTCGTCTCCGGCGAGGTCGATCTTCTCAAGCACACGCCCTTTTCATTGACCGATGAGGAAAAGGCGGAAGGCCTGACGCTCGCCTGCCGCGCCGTGCCGTTGAGCGACGTGACGATCGGCTGGCTCAATGGCGAGGACGAATTCGCCGATATTCCGACCGGCCGCTTCGAGGGCGTGGTGGCGGAAACTGTAGATGCGACACATGATATCAAGCTCATCCGCATCAGGCTCGACGATCGGGCGCAGTTCGCCTTCAAACCCGGTCAATATGTGCGCCTGCTTTACCCGGACTGTTCGCCGCGCGACTATTCCATCGCCAGCCGGATCGACGAGGAGTTGATCGAATTCCACATCCGGCATGTGCCGGGCGGCCTGACAAGCGGCCATATATTCGCGCAGGCCAAGGCAGGCGATCCTGTCATATTGGTAGGGCCTTTCGGGTCATCATTCCTGCGGGAAAAACATTGCGGGCCCATCCTTGGCATTGCCGGCGGCTCGGGTCTGGCACCGGTCAAGGCGGTTGTCGAGGCTGCTCTTGCAACGGGGCAGATGACGGGCCGGGACCGTCCTATTCATGTCTATTTCGGCGCCCGCGCCCTGCGTGACCTTTATATGGTCGATCATTTCGAGGCGCTCACCGCGCGGCACGGCAATCTGAGCTTCGTTCCGGTTCTCTCCAATGAGCCACATGCGCAGATGCGGTGCGGTTATGTCGGCAATGCGGTGGCGGATGATTTCGACGACCTTGACGGCTGGAAAGCCTATCTCGCAGGCCCGCCGGCGATGATCGAGGCGACCGTGCCGCAACTGGTGGCGCGGGGTATGCGCACCGCCGACATTCATGCAGACGTGTTTTTCACCCCGGACAGATAGGAGCAGGATCCATGAATATCGGCTCAGCCGCCACCGCTTCAGGTGTTTCTGCGAAGATGATCCGTCATTACGAGATGATCGGCCTGATCAAATCGGCAAACCGCACGGATGCCGGATACCGGGTCTACACGGCCAATGATCTGGAAACGCTGCGTTTCATTAGGCGCGGACGCGACCTTGGTTTCTCGATAGAAAAGATCAGGCAGCTGATGACCCTGTGGCGTGATCCCGGCGGTGCGTCCTGCGATGTCAAACGCATCGTCATGGAACATGTCGTGGATCTGGAAGCCAAGATGCATTCGCTCCGCGACATGGCCGACACGCTTCGAAATCTCGCAACCTATTGCCCTGACAATGGCGAGCCGGATTGCCCGATCATTCAGGATCTGGCGCAATCCGAAGATCCCGATTTTGTTCCGGTGGCGGTTGTGCCCAAGCGCTCCGGAATGCTGAAGGGCACCTCCGGCGCGGCGACGGAGTTATCGCGCCTTATGAAATAAACAGCGGTTCCCATCGGGAACTGATCGTCGATTGCAGCAAACGCCAATTGTGGTGAAGGGAACCGGGCCATGTGGATACAGATATTGCAACGCTTCCTTATTCTGTGCCTGATGCTGACGATCGTTTCCGTCATCGCGTTTCTTTTGCCCTATATGGCGGGTGGCGATCCGGCCCGCACCATCCTGTTTTCCCGTATGCGCGATACCGCGCTCGATCCGCACGCGGTGGAGGCGCTGAGGATAAGTCTCGGGCTCGACCGGCCGCTCTATGTGCAATATTTCGCCTGGCTCTCAAACGCGCTGCGCGGCGATCTGGGCTTTTCCTTCACCAGCAGCCAACCCGTGGCCGGTGAGCTTTTGCGCTCTCTCGGCGTATCGGTAACGCTGGCGCTGACGGCGCTTGCAATCGCGGTCGCCGTTGCCCTGCCGCTCGGCACGCTGGCGGCGATGCGCCCAGGCGGGCGGCTCGACAATTTCGCGACGCTGATGATCCAGACCTTCGTTGCGACGCCGGAATATTGGTTCGCGCCCATGTCGGCGCTGGTCTTTGCGCTCTATCTCGGCTGGTTGCCGTCGGCGGGATGGGACAGCTGGCGTTCACTGGTGCTTCCCGCCTTGACCCTGACGTTGCGCCCGCTCGCCTATTTCACGCAGGTGACACGTGCAGCGATGGCCGAGGTTCTGCGCGCACCCTATATCACCGCGGCCCGCAGCCGGGGTCTCGGCATGCATAGCACAGTCTTGCGGCACGGCGTCCGCAACGGCTCGCTGCCGGTCGTCACCTTCTTTGCATTGTGGCTCGCGGGCCTGCTTGGCGGATCGGTGGTCGTGGAAGTCATCTTCGCCATCCCCGGCATGGGTCGGCTTCTGTACGACGCCGTGGTCAATCGCGACATCCCCATGCTGCAGGGTGGTTTCATCTGCATCGTCGCCCTCTCCATCCTGATCAATACCTTGGCCGACGGCTTTTATGTCCTGATCAATCCAGCAATGCGAGGTCACAATGACCATTAGCCAGTTCCCGAGCGCGCCGGTAGCCGCCTTGCCCCTGAGCAACACGCCCATGACCGCCACCCCCAAGCGCCCGTCGGCCTTCAGCCGGTTCACGGACTTCATCAGCCGGCGGCATTGGACCTTTTATGCGGGATCGGCGATCTTTCTCGTCATCATCCTGCTGCTGGTCATCGCGCCATGGATATCGCCCTATAATCCCGCACAGCAGAACCTTCGCCTGCGGTTGAATGCGCCAAGCGCCACCTACTGGCTGGGAACGGACCATCTCGGCCGCGACGTGCTCAGCCGGTTGCTGATAGGCGGTCGTTTCACGGTCACGATTGCCGCCATTACCGTCATTCTGTCGGTCGCCATCGGCACTTTTGTCGGCATCATCAGCGGCCGCAGCCGCGGTATCCTTGACGAAGTCCTGATGCGCGTGGTCGATTTGCTCATCGCCATTCCAGACGTGGTGATCGCCATCTTCCTCGTCGCCATCTTCGGGCCGGGATATGGAACCTTGATCGCGTCGCTGACGATTGTCGGCTGGACGCCTTTTGCGCGGCTGGCGCGCGGGCTGACGCTGTCGATCAATTCCCGCGAATATATCCGCGCGGCGGAAGTGCTTGGCTGCACGCGGCGCTTCATCATCTTCCGGCATATCATTCCGAACACGATCTGGCCGATTGCGGCCGTGGCGTTCCTGCGTTTCGGCCACAAGCTCATCACGGTCGGTGGTTTGTCGTTCCTGGGGCTCGGTGTGCAGCCGCCGGCCGCCGACTGGGCGCTGATGCTGGCCGATGCACAGGCTTATGCAGAGCGCATGCCCGTTCTCGTCATCGCACCCGGCCTGGCGATTTTCCTCGCAGCCTTGAGCGTGACGTGGATCGGCCACGGGCTGAACCTGGAGACCAAAAAACAGAATGGTCATTGATGCCTGTCGGCAGGTAATGGCCGGCTTGATCATCGTCAAACATAGCTGACGCAAAGGAACTGGAAGGAGAGTAATATCGTCTGAAGCCGCATGAAAATACGCAAATGCCTCCGATTCAATAAAAATAAGGGGAACTCTTATGAATATCGAAGGACAAACGCATGCCATTACGGCCATGTCTCCCGAATGCGCACCGCTTCTGGAAATAGAGGACCTGCACGTTTCGGTGCCGGCGCAAAATGGCCGAAAATTTGTCATTTCTGGCCTCACTCTTTCCGTCAATGCCGGTGAAGTGGTCGCTCTCGTTGGCGAATCCGGTTCCGGCAAGAGCATGACGGCCCTGTCATTGATGCGGCTTTTGCCGCAGGGCGCGGAAATCAATTCCGGCCGCATTTCCTTTGCCGGGCGCGATATCCTCGCGCTTTCCTCCTCCGAACTCGATGCGCTGCGCGGTGCCGATATCGGCATGCTGTTCCAGCAGCCGCAGGCCATGCTTGATCCGACCAGCCGGGTTAAGACGCAGGTTGCCGAGCCGCTGTGGGTCCATCGCAAGATGAGCAGGAGCGCTGCGCTCAACCGGGTCGTCGGCCTCCTGTCAGATGTCGGCATTCCAGACCCGTCGGCGCGGGCGCAATGTTTCGCACATGAGCTTTCCGGCGGCATGGCGCAGCGTGTCATGATTGCCGCGGCACTCTCGGGCAATCCACAACTGCTGATCGCTGATGAACCGACAACGGCTCTCGATGTCACCGTTCAGGCACAGATATTGCGTCTGCTTGATGACGAACGTCGCAAGCGTCGGCTCGCCACCCTGCTGATCACCCATGACCTGTCGGTCGTTGCCGCCTTCGCGGACAGGATTGCGGTGATGTATGCCGGCCGTATCGTTGAGGAGGGGCCGACACAGGCGATCCTCAAGGCGCCGCAACATCCTTATACAAAGGCACTGATCAGCTGCTCGCTTCTGACCACGGACAGTGAGGGACAGTTGCTGACGATCCCCGGATCGAGCTCGCAGGCCCATGACATGTCCTGCGGCTGCCGGTTTCATCCGCGCTGCGCGCTTGCCAAGTCGGCCGACATGGGCAGCCGGTGCATGGCGTCGGAACCGGATCTGAATGCCCTACCGGAAGGGCGCAAGGCGCGGTGCTGGGCGGTCGGTGAGGACCATGCCGGCGACCATACCAACCACGCTATCTGCTGAAGGAGGGGACGATGCAATTGACAGCTGTAAAACAGACCCCGCCATCCGCCGATAGTGACACTCACCCCTATGTGGTGGCGAAGAACCTCTGCAAATATTATCCGATATCCGGCCTCGGTCACCGGGTGGTGAAATCAGTCGACGATGTGTCCCTGACCATCGGCGAAGGAGAAGTGCTCGGCCTTGTCGGCGAATCCGGATGCGGTAAAAGCACTGTCGCCGGGCTGATCACCCGGATGACCCACGCGACCAAAGGCGAGGTCAGCATCGGCGACCACGACATATTGCACATGCAGGGCGAGACGCTGCGGCGCATGCGCCGGATCGTGCAGCTGGTGTTTCAGGACCCATATTCCGCGCTTGATCCGCGCATGCGCATCGGGCAGAGCATGGAAGCGCCGCTGGCCCAGCACGGCATCGGCAACCGTGAGGAACGCACCGCGCGTGTGTTCAGGATGCTGGAGGAAGTCGGTCTCGATTCATCGTTTTTCGACCGTTATCCGAGCCAGTGTTCCGGCGGGCAGTTGCAACGCGTCGTCATCGGGCGCGCACTCCTGCTCAATCCAAGCTTCCTTGTCTGCGACGAGCCGACCTCGGCGCTCGATGCTTCCATGCGCACGCAGATACTCAACCTCTTGATGGACATGAAACGCCGCCATGGTTTGACGGTTCTGATGATTTCCCATGACTTGCGTGTTGTGCGTTATCTCTGCGATCGCATCGCGGTGATGTATCTCGGGCGGATCGTCGAAATCGCCGATCGGGAAGAGCTTTTTCGTGCGCCGAAACATCCCTACACCAAGGCTTTGATCGCTTCGTCGATGCTGGATGAAACCGGCCTTTATGCGCCTGAAATGCTGCTCGACGGCGATTTGCCGAGCCCGCTCAATCCTCCGAGCGGCTGCAAATTTCACACCCGCTGCAAATATGCGACGCCGATTTGCAGTGAAAAGGAGCCGGTGCTGGAGGGCGTTGCGGGTGAGCATTTCGCCCGTTGTCACCATTGGCGTGAATGGGGTTGAAGCACGAAGCAGTTGCGGTTTTGTGCTTTGGTAAAAACAGATGAATCGTGTGTCTGAGGTTTAATATCGGAATTAAATTCCGAGTATAGCGCAATAAAATAAATGATATTCAGATGGATATTCGTTGAATATCCACTGGATATTCTTTTGTCTTATGACTTGAGGAAATTTAATCGGCAATTTTATGAAAATAAGTGAATTGTGAGCGTTATCATCAAAAATAAAAGGGGAATATTCCATGATGAAGCACGCACTTTTGGCGACATGCGCCATCGTGACTGCGTTTGGAGCCGATGCAGCCAAGGCCGGCACGATTACCTATGACGATAATTTCGGGGTGAAGACCGGCTGGCAGATGGCGTCCGACGATGCCTATCTCGGCTCTCGCGCGGGTTGTTTCGAAAGCTTGATACGTGTCGGCTACGACATGAAACTGGAGCCGAGTCTGGCTGAATCCTGGGCGCAGACCGGCCCTAAGGTATGGGAATTCAAGCTACGCAAGGGCGTCAAGTTCCAGAACGGCGAAGCGCTGGATGCCAAGGCCGCGGTCAATGCGCTCTCCAATCTTTTGCAGGCACCGGTTCCGGCCCGTGCCTTTTCACCAAAGCTGATCGCTAGCGTCGAAGCGGGCGGCGATGATACCGTGAAGATAACCACGATCGAGCCATCGGTGCTGCTGCCCGCGCAGATGGCGAGCCCTGCCACCTCCATTCTTGCGCCATCGGCCTATAAGGATGGCAAGGTCGATCCAGTCGGAACCTGTACCGGACCTTTCAAGATCACGGAGGTCGATCCCAGCCAGCATATGATGCTGACTGCCAATCATGATTATTGGGGTGGCATGCCGAAACTTGCGGGCGGCCGCGTGAATTTTGTGCCCGATGCCGACACCCGCGCCACCCAGGCAAGAACCGGGGAAGCACAGATTTCGCGCCTCGTTCCGCCATGGACCGTCAAGACCATCGAATCGACCGACGGCGTCAAGGTCGCGCCTATCCCGTCGCCCCGCATCACGGAACTGTTGCTGAACAACTCCAGGCCGCCTTTCGACAATATCAAGGTGCGGCAGGCGATCCAGGCCGCCATCGATACGGGGGGCATCGCCGACAGCATCTATGAAGGTGCGGTGAAAGGCGCCGCCATGCCCTTTGCATCGGGTGAGCCATGGGCTGCAAAGGAGGCCAAACCCGCCTATGACGTGGAAAAAGCCAAGGATCTGCTGAAGGAAGCGGGCATTGCGCCCGGCAGCCTGAAGGTGACGCTGCTTGCCTATACGGCAAAGACGGAACTGAAGGATGTCGCGGCGATCATCCAGGCGCAACTGCAGGAACTCGGCATCAAGGTTGATGTCCGTGTTGCCGATTACAGTGCGATCGAACCCGACCTTCTGGCCGGCAAGTTCGATATGGCACTCCTGTCGCGCGGTTATGCCACGGATGTTGCCGAACCGGCCGGTTTCCTGAATGCCGACTATACCTGCGGCGGCAGCTACAACATCTCGCATTATTGCAATGAGGCGACCGACAAGCTGATCAAATCCGCCTACGCGACGGCCGAACCCGCCAAGCGCTATGCCATTTACAGCGAGGCGGCGCAGAAGATTTACGACGAAGCCGTCTCCGTCTTTCTGATCCATGAGACGGTGTTTGATGCCTATTCGGCCAAGCTCGAGAACTACAAACCCCATCCGCTCAACTACTTTGTCATGACCAAGGATCTGGCGACCAAGTAATCTGGCGCGATATTGTCGATGAAGAGGGACTCGGCTCGCAAGAGCCGGGTCTTTTTGATGGTAAATCGGAGAACTTCTCCTCCCGCATTTCGGCTGATGGCCCAGATGACGGTATGTGATGATTTACGTCATTAACATCGGGAAAACCTCCACCGTCGTCCCTGTCGAAGGGAGAGGGCATCTGCCCTATCGGGAGGCGAGGGGGACGAATACATATGTCGTCCAAGGGCTGTCACAGAATTTGAGTGAAGCTGGGTAGAGCGATCCGGCGGCTGCTGGGATAAAGCGCCGCCGGTGTCTTTTCAGATCAGGCGCGTGCTTCCGGCGTATAGCCTGCAGCGGTAATGATTTCAGCAATACGTGCAGCATCTGAAACGCCGCCGACGACAACAGTGCGGCTTGCCGGATCGGCATGCACGGCGGCACCGGGAACGGTCTTTTCGATCGCACCCTTGATCACACCGGCGCAGTGACCGCAGGTCATGTCTTCAACATGGAAAGAAAGATCGGCATCAACCGGTGCCGTGGTGGTTTCGGCGTGATGCTGGTGAGCGGTGCACATGGGGCGGTTCTCCTTGGTTGGAATTCGTAACAGGGAGAGCCTGGACTATTCCAACGTGGGAAGGTCAAGCGCTTTATTCACGCAGGATCAACGATCTCAATTCTTCCAGAAAATCGGCATCAGCAGCACCAGAACCGTCAGGATTTCGAGACGTCCGAGCAGCATCATCACCGAGAGGAGATAAAGCGCGGGGTCGCTGATCGTGGAGAAATTTCCCGCCGGGCCGATGATCGGGCCAATGCCGGGGCCGACATTGGCAAGCGATGTCGCAACGGCCGAGGTGGCGGTGAGGAAATCATATCCCATCAGGCTCATGGCGAGGCTGCCGGCGATCCACAGCGCAATGAAACAGCTGACAAACAGGAAAATCGTCCGGATCGTATCCGGATCAACGATCTGCTGTCCGTAACGGACCGAATAAACGGCATTCGGATAGATCAGCTTTTTCAGCCCGGCCCGCACCACGTTGAACATGATGAGGAACCGGTACGCCTTTATGCCGCCAGCCGTCGAGCCGGAGCAGCCACCCATGAAGGTCGCAAAAAAAGCGACGATGATGACGAAGGGACCCCAGAGCGTATAGTCGTCGCTGGCGAAACCGCCTGTGGAAAGGATCGATGTCATGTTGAAGAAGGAATGGCTGAGCGCGTCATCCAGCGGCACGCCGTTTCTAAGGTGATGATAAACGCCGACTGCAATCGAAATCGCGCAGAGGTAGCCGAGGAAGACGGCGATCTGCGGATCGCGCAGCGTCTCCAGCCGGCGGCGCACGGCAAGCAGGATCATCACCGAAAAGGGCAGGCTGCCGAAGATCAGGAAGACGGTGGCGATCCACAGGAGCACCGTGTTGTTGAAATAGGCGAAAGATGCGTCATGGGTCGAAAACCCGCCGGTTGCGACGGTCGACATGGCATGGTTCAGGGCATCGAAATGCGACATGCCGGCAAAGTCGTAAGCAACCGTGCAGGCCAGCGTCATGATGATATAGATCGCCACGAAAGCGCGGGTAAAGCTCGCCAGCCGCGCGAAAGGCCGGTCGTTGCCGGTATCGGAGGATTCCATGCGGAAGAAGGTCATGCCGCCGACGCGCAGCAGCGGCAGGATGAAGAGACCCAGCGCGACGATACCGATGCCGCCCAGCCAGCACAGCAGCGAGCGCCAGAGCAGGATGCCCTGCGGCGCGTTGTCGAGACCGGCAATAACGGTCGATCCCGTCGTCGTGATGGCGGAAATGGATTCGAAAAGGGCCTGGCCAAGCGTCAGGTTGAGTTCGGACAAATAAAGCGGAACCGCCCCGACGATGGAAAAGACCAGCCAGAGAATATTGACGAGCAGGAAGCCAAAACGCTTGTTGAAGGCGGCAATCGGCCCGCGCGTCGCAAGCGCGCAGGCAAGCGCAAAGCCGCCGCACATGAAACCCGACAGCGCAAAAACCATCCAGTCGTCATTGCCGTAATAAAGGTCGGTCAGCGCGGGAAGGAACATGGCCGTCGCCATGTAAAGCCCGAAGATGGACGAAACGTATATGACCGAGCGCAGAAGGTTGCTGTTCAAGAAATGAAACCCAGAGTTCGTGGCCGCGCTGAAATGAGTCTTTGTCTCCGACGCCTTCCTATGGCATAGCGGGTGCCATTATGAATTTCAATGGATTGACTATCGTGGACAAGCAGCTTGTGGAAGCAGCGCGGCGGGAAGTGCGGGAAATATTCCCGGAAACGCCGTTGCAGTTGAATGAACATCTCAGCCGTCGGTATGGCGCGTCGATTTGGCTGAAGCGTGAAGATCTGTCCCCGGTTCGTTCCTACAAGATTAGAGGCGCATTCAACTTTCTCCGCAAGGCGGTGGCCAAGGCCGGCAAGGACAAGGTTTTCGTCTGTGCGTCCGCCGGCAACCACGCCCAGGGCTTTGCTTTCGCCTGTCGCCATTTCGGCGTTCACGGCGTCGTTTTCATGCCGGTCACCACACCCCAGCAGAAGATCGAAAAGACCCGCATCTTTGGCGGAGAATTCATCAAAATCCGGCTGGTGGGCGATATATTCGACCAGTGCTATGCAGCCGCGCGTCAACACGTGCAGGACAATGACGGTTACATGGTGCCGCCGTTTGACCACGAGGATATCATCGAGGGTCAGGCGACGGTCGCCGCCGAGATCATGGACCAGCTTCCGGAAGGCACCAAGCCTGATATCGTCGTCATGCCGGTTGGCGGCGGCGGGCTTTCGGCCGGCCTCACGGGTTTCCTCGCCGGCACTGTCAGTAAGGAGAACTTCGTGTTCTGCGAGCCGGAAGGCGCGCCGAGCCTGAAAAAGAGCCTTGAACGCGGCGAACCGGTGACGCTGAACAAGGTCGATAATTTTGTTGATGGCGCTGCCGTCGCCCGCATCGGCGATTTGAATTTCAAGGCGTTGAAGGATTTTCCGGCCGAGCAGGTCATGCTCATCCCGGAAAATGCCATCTGCGTGACGATCATTGAAATGCTGAACCTTGAGGGCGTGGTGCTGGAACCCGCCGGCGCGCTGGCGATTTCCGCGCTCGAAAAGCTTGGCCGCGAGAGGCTGGAAGGCAAGACGGTTATCGCCGTCGTTTCCGGTGGCAATTTCGATTTCGAGCGCCTGCCGGATGTGAAGGAACGCGCCATGCGTTACACCGGCGTGAAGAAATATTTCATCCTGCGTCTGCCGCAGCGCCCCGGCGCGCTGCGTGATTTCCTCAACCTGCTCGGCCCGGACGACGATATCGCCCGTTTCGAATATCTGAAAAAATCGGCCCGCAATTTCGGCTCGATCCTGATCGGTATCGAAACCAACGCGCAGGAAAACTTCGCAGGGCTTCTGGAGCGCTTTGAGGCCGCAGGCCTTGGTTATGAGGATATTACTGAAAACGACATCCTGTCGAACCTGATCATCTGATCGGGCAAGAACGGCAGGGAAGGGCGGGGCATATCCGCCCTTCAAACACGATATAGATCAGGGAGTGAAAACCATGGCATCGTTTTTTTCCAAAATCCTTTCGGCCTTCGGTTCTGGCCAGCCGTCCGACGCACCGCAGAAGACGGTGCAGGCGGAGCCGCATGCGCATGGCGACTATCTGATCTATGCGACGCCGTTGAAGGAAGGCGGCCAGTTCCGCTTGGCCGGCCGCATCGAGAAAAAGGCTGGCGAGGAAGTGCTGGTGCATGAATTCGTGCGCGCCGATGTCTTCAGCAGCATGGATGATGCGGTGGAGTTCACGATCCGCAAGGCGAAGCTGATCATCGACCAGAACGGTTCATCGCTTTTCCCAGGAAAATGATGACGTTTTCTTACTCTCTAAATTAAGATTCCGTTGGTTGCTTAGGCCTATCGTCCTTGAAGGGCATGGAGTTGCGCCGATAGACCGGCGTGATGTGGATCGATAGGGCGTGTGCCGATGCAATGGGCAAATCTGGCCCTCTTCCTTACGGAGGCCATCGTCTATTTTTCGGTAATGACGGCATTCCTTCATTACCGGCATATTCTCGGCATCGGTGTTTTTCTCACCGCGCTGGGCGTCATGCATTTCATGGAAACCTATCTGGCCGCCGTCTTTTATGTCGGCCTGCCTTTCGGCGTGGCCTCGCCGGGTTCTTCCATCCTCTTTGCCGGCAAATTGATGATGATCCTCATGCTTTATATGCGCGAGGATGCGGCGGTCGTGCGCCAGCCGATCTACGGTCTGCTTCTCGGCAATATATTGACCGTCATCATGGCGCAGATCATCCGGTTTCATCAGACGGTGGCGATCGTCCCCGGACAGTCGGTCAATACCGGTTTTCTTGATGAGGTGGGCGTGCTGATGGTCTGGGGCACCAGCATTCTCTATGTCGATGCCATCGCCATCATCCTGCTTTACGAAAAGCTGGGGCGGTATTTGCAGCGCCACATCGTGCTGCGCTTTGCGATCTGTGGCGTCGTCATTTTAAGCTTTGATCAGGCTGCTTTTTACGGGGCATTGCGATATCTGTTCGATGCGCCGGTCAATGTCTTCTACGATGGCTGGAAGGCGAAGATGGTCGCGGTTGGCATCTATTCGGCCTTGTTCGCCCTCTATCTCGGTCTGACATCGACCAAGGGGCGTTTCCTGACACGCCGCAGCGTTGCTGATGTTTTCAACGATCTCACTTTCAGAGAGCGTTATGAAGAGCTTCTGTCCCGCTCGGGCCGCGACATGCTGACAGGTGTGTCCGACCGCGCCCGCATGGAACTCGATGCGCCGTCGGTCGTCGTGGAATGTCTGGAGAAACAGCGGCCGGTCAGCGTGCTGATCGTCGATATCGATCATTTCAAGACCGTCAACGATACCTTCGGCCACCTGCAGGGTGATGAGATATTGCGGGAATTTGCCGCCGTGCTGAAACGCAGCGTACAGCCGCATGGACATCTATACCGCTTCGGTGGCGAGGAATTCGTTGCACTCCTGCCGGCAATGGCGCATGAGGCGGCGCTTGCGTTTTCCGCGGGGCTGCGGGTGGCGATCCTGGCGGATCTGCGCCGCCCAGACGGTTCGCCTTTGACGGTCAGCATTGGCGTCGCCACTGCCTTTGAGGACGGCCAGCTTTTCCGCGCGCTTTTATCGGAGGCCGATGCGCGGCTGTATGCAGCAAAAAATAACGGCCGGGATCAGGTCCACGGCCGTTTCGGAATGTGGGTTGGCTGAGACCGGCAATCCAGCCGGCATCAGCCTGCCATTCTCTATGCTTCAGGCGGCCTGTGCCAGCTCGGCAACCTTGGCGCCGGCGGCGGCAATGGCCTTCTCGACGGCTTCCGGGCCGAATGCCAGGCCTTCGACATAGATCACTTCCACATCGGTCATGCCCATGAAACCGAGAACGGTCTTGAGGTAAGGAACGGCATGGTTCATCGATACGGCCGGGCCTTCGGAATAAACGCCGGCAGCGGCGAGTACGATATAGACCTTCTTGCCCTTGGCGAGGCCTTCCGGGCCGGTTTCGGTGTAGCGGAAGGTCTGACCGGCGCGGGCGACATTGTCGATCCACGACTTCAGGCCGGAATAGATGTTGAAGTTGATGAGGCCGGTGCCGATGACGACGGTGTCGGCGGCCATAAGCTCGGCAACCAGCTTGTCGGAATATTCAGCGGCAACCGCTTCTTCAGCCGTACGCTGGTCGGCCGGCTTGCGGATTGCAGCCGTCTTGACGGTGTCGAGGTGCGGAATGGGATCGGCGGCGAGATCGCGGTGGACAAGGGTATTCGCCGCCGACTTGGCCTTCAGCTTGCTCGCGAGTTCACCGGAAAACTTGTTCGAAACCGATTCGTCGCCGCGCGGGCTGGAGGTGATGAGCAGAATGTTGGACATGGTCTTTCCTTGCATATGCGATGAATTGACGGGCGCCTTGGGAGGGCGGGAGAGCACGATGCCCTTCCTTTGCCCCTATATGGAAAATTGCTGCCATCAAGAAAACTGTGATAATGTGGAAGCAATCTATCGATGAAATGGATGGGACATGGACGCGAACCCCACACTCGACCAGTTGCAGGTATTTTTGACCGTTGCCGAGACCGGCAGTTTCTCCGCTGCGTCGCGGGCGCTCAACCGCGCGCAGTCGGTTGTCAGCTATACCATCGCCAATCTCGAGGCGCAGCTTGAAGTCACCCTGTTCGAGCGCGGCGGCGTGCGCCAGCCGAAGCTGACGGATGAAGGCCGCGCCATGCTGGAGGATGCAAGGCGCATCGTCGCCGGCCTGCAGGAAATGCGCGCCCGCGCCAAGGGGCTGAAGCAGGGGCTTGAAGCGGAGCTTTCCGTCGCCATCAGCACCATGGTTCCGGCAGAAGCCGTTGTTGCCGTGCTGCGGGATTTTCGCGAGCAATTCCCCACCGTCACCCTCAGCCTCAATGTCGGCGAGCTGGGTATGGTGATGGAGATGGTGCTCTCCCGCAAGGCGGGCATCGGCATCGGCGGTGCGCTGATGCGCCAGGATGATGAGCTGGTCGTGGAAAAAGTCGGCCATTCCTTCATGCTGCCGGTCGTCGCTGCCGATCATCCGCTGGCGCAGATCGAGCGGCCGCTGACCCTGGCGGATGTGCGTGAAGAGGTCCAGCTCGTCGTCACCGATGCCTCGGGCCTCACCAAAGGACGCGATTTTAATGTGCTCTCCTACAAGACATGGCGGGTGAGCGATATCGCCACGAAATACCAGCTGATCAAGGGTGGTCTGGGCTGGGGCGGCCTGCCCGCATCGATCGTCCGTAATGACCTGACCAATGGCAGCCTGAAGGCACTTGAACTCGAGGCCTATGAACAGGGTGAATATCCGCTCTTTGCATTGCGGCGGGTGGATTCACCCGCAGGTCCTGCGGGTCAATGGCTTGCCGAGGCATTTCAGGAACGCCTCGCGGCCTGTCCGAAGCATAAGGATTTCAATGGGATGCTTGCCGCGAACAAGCAAAGGGATATTGCTGTCGCCGCTGAGTGACATTGGCTATTGCATGTGGAGCGAACGGGTGCCGCGAGCTTCTTTTCCCCGCCGGGGAGAAGGTCGCGGCAGCGGGATGAGGGGGGAAAGGGTGCGGTCTATCGCTGGCGTTGCCCCCTCATCCGACCCTTCGGGCCACCTTCTCCCCCACGGGGAGAAGAAACGGGCGGCAACCTCGCGTTACACCACCACAGGGCCAATTGACGGCAACGAACGGTCTGCCTATACCTAACCACGGTCAGCAGTTCACCGAGGCATCGCCGTCCCGAAAGGGAAGCTAAACCTGCATATTGAGCAATTGACAGCACTTATCCCGTGCCTTGTCGGAAGTCGGCGATCAGCGACACCTCTTCGGAATGGCACGCGAGGATAAGTCATGCCACGTTCGATCCTTTCCATTGATATCGCCGACCTCTCGACCTTTGCCAAATCCGTTCGCGAACAGATCGGCAGGCTGGAGCGCCAGCCAAGCCATGTGGAGATGCTCAATCTTCTCAGCCGGGCAGCCGGGTTCCGCAATTTCCAGCATCTGCGCGCCGCGCGCACATCATCCGCCGAAAGCAGCCATCCGTCGCCGCAGACAATGCCAGCTGCCAATGAGGGCAGGGTGCTGAAGACCGCGCGGATTTTCGATGCCGCCGGCAGGCTGATGCAATGGCCTGCGCGTCGCTCCCAGCAGGAACTGTGCCTCTGGTACCTATGGGCGAAAATTCCCGCCGGGCGCAGTTTTTCCGAACGGGAATTCAGCAGCTTCCTGAATGATCTGCATCTGTTTGGCGATGCCGCGATGTTGCGTCGCGACATGGTCGGCCTGAAGCTCATCCGCCGCAACCGCGATGGTAGCGATTACCAACGCATCGAGCAGAAGCCGCCGATGGAGCTGCCGCTGCTGTTGCTTATCGTGAAAGGCCGCGACTGAAGAAACACCCTCCCGGCGATATTTCGCCGGGAGGGCTACCGTCTTTAAAGAACCAGACGGAACTTTGCGAAACCTTCCGCGCCGTCGCCGGCATCTTCGATCTTTGCGCCCTTGATGTCAGCCGCATAATGGCGGCCTTTCGGGCCGGTTTCGAAGATTGCCGAGGTATTGGCAACCGGCGCAAACGACCAGTTGGCATCCGCGGACGGATTGATGGTGCCCTGATCGATGATATAGCGCACGATCACATCGCGGTTGGTGTCGGGCGCCACGAAGATCACCTTGTCGGCGGCGATATCCGGGAACTTGCCGCCGCCGCCGGCGCGGTAATTATTGGTGGCCACCACGAATTTCTGTTCGGGATCGATCGGCTTGCCGTTGAATTCAAGGTTCACGATGCGGTTGCTGTCGGGATTGACCGCCTTGCCATCCTTGTCGAACTTCGCCGGCTTGGAAATGTCGATCTGATAGGTGACACCGTCGATGACGTCGAAATTATAGGACGGGAAATCGGCGTTCAGCAGCGGTGCATCCTTCGCGCCGGCCTCGACCGTGTTGAACATGCCCGCCGACATCTCCAGCCAGTTCTTGACCTGCGCACCATTGATCAGCACCGCCTGCACCGTGTTGGGGTAAAGATAGAGGTCGGCGACGTTCTTGATAGCAATATCACCGGCGGGGACATCGGTATAATAATCCGCGCCGCCGCGCCCGCCGGACTTGAAGGGGGCTGCTGCCGAAAGCACAGGCAGGTCCTTATATTGGCCTTCCTTCAGCATGTCCTTGATGTACCAGGTCTGGGCGTTGGAGACTATCTGCACGGAAGGATCATCGGCCACCAGCGCGAAATAAGAATAGAGCGGGGCAGATGTCTTGCCGACCGGGCGGCGCACATAGGCGAGGGCTGCCTCGTGATCGGCCTTGGCGGCGGCGATGACTTCCGGCTTGTCGGTGAAGTCGGCAACGATCTTGCGGTTGTCATCGCGGTGATAGATCGGCCTTGCTTCAGAGGTGAAATCGACGATCTTCCAGCTCTTGCCGTCCTTTTCGAGCAGCAGGTCGATAAGGCCCATATGCGAACCCCAGAAACCGGCCATCACCGCCGGTTTGCCCAGGAGCGTGCCCTTGACCGCATCAACACCCTCTATGCCGTCCCAGGTCTTCGGACCGGGGAAGACGAGATGCTGGTGGCCGGTAAAGATCGCGTCGATGCCTTCGACGCCCGCCAGATAAAGTGAGGCGTTCTCCATGCGATCGCTCTGGCCCTTGCCGTCGATACCGGAATGGGAAAGGGCGATGACGATATCGGCGCCTTCTTCCTTCATGGCGGGAACCCAGGCCTTGGCCGCCTCGACGATGTCGCGTGTCTGGGCCTTGCCCTCGAGGTTCTTGGAATCCCACATCATGATCTGCGGCGGCACGAAGCCGATGATGCCGACCTTGACCGGGCTGGTGACGCCCCCGCCGTCGCGGATCTGCTTTTCAAGAATGATATAAGGCTTGAAGAACAGCTCGTCCTGCTTGGGGTCCGACGCCAGCTGACCCTTGGTGAGGTTGGCGCAGACGAAGGGGAAACCGGCGCCGGCCAGCGTGTTCGACATATAGTCGAGGCCGTAATTGAATTCGTGGTTGCCGAGCGTGCCGCAATCATAACCCAGCACGTTCATGGCATTGATCACGGGATGCTTGTCGCCGGCCTTCATGCCGCGCTCATAGGCGATGTAATCGCCGAGCGGATTGCCCTGCAGGAAGTCGCCATTATCCACCAGCATCGAGTTTCCGGCCTCGGCGCGGATGGCACCGATGATCGAGGCAGTGCGCGCCAGACCCATCGTGTCGTTCGGCTTGTCGGCGTAATAATCATAGGGAAAGACGTGGACGTGGATATCTGTCGTTTCCATGATGCGCAGATGCGCCTGATTGGCAGAGGCGCGGGCGGCGAAGGGGTGCAGCAGCACCAGCGCCGAAGAGGCCGCAATGCCGCCGAGCAGCGAACGGCGGGTGATGGGGTGGAGAGCGAGAAGCGGCGACATGGGAACTCCTTCGGATGAAGCTTGCTCTGTCTTGAGAAGCGGACAGGGTAGAAGCAATCGCCGAGGAGTCCATCACCAAAATGACAAGCCGGTGACAGATAGGTCCGTTTTCAACCGTTTGATAAATTTTTTGTCATTGGAGTGCGATGCACACGCTTCCACATCGGGGAATGCGCTCCTTCCGGGCAGCGCATTCCGGCTTTCAGGCAGAGAAGATCAGCGGGCAAGGGTCGGCTTCACTTCTTCATGGAAGAAGCGGAAATAGGAGGAGAGCTGCGCCAGCGTGTTGGTGGAAAGCTTCAGCTGCAGGCCGAGGCGGTTCTGGTGCTGCCATTGCACGACGCCTTCGATGAAGCCCAGATCCTCGCTCTGCACCTTGACCCGGCTGCCCTTGGCGGCAGCGAAAGGCCCATCAAGCTCAAGCGCCATGCCGGTCGCCGAGAGATCAAGGACGCGGGCTCTGGTCGACTGGCTGAAATAATGCACGGTCGCAAAAATCCTGGTCTTGCTGCGCGGCGCGGTGCGGGTCGCCATATTGAGGTTGTTTGCCATTTTGCTGCTCAAATCAATTGTTTCCGATACGGGCACAATAAGCTGTAAAAGTTTGAGACCCGTTTAGTTGTTCGGTTAAAATTCTAGACAATGCTGTGATTATGCTTTGGCGATACGGCACTGATAGCAATTGTTGCGGGCGGAACGGACATGCACATAAGCAACGTCAGCGCGCTCCAGAAGATGTCGTGCGCGAGACACGATATCGCCCGTCGCCGTCACTGCGCCGGTGCCATAGACGATGCGGTTGTCGGCGCCATATCCGCGCACGATATAATCCGGGCTGTTCAGCATCGGCGGCAGGGTCTCCGTTTGCGGGTAGCGCTCGCAGGCTTCGGCATGCAAAAACACAGGTCCCGTTTCCGCATAGGGCTGCAGCGACGGAAACGGCCGGTAGGCGAGGATCAGCATTCCTTCGCCTTCACCAATCTGGGAAAGACAATGGCGGCAGGGCATGCCTCCAGGAGAAACGCTCCGTTCCGGCGGGTTGCCATAGGCGTCCGCAGCTCCTGCCCGGAAGGCTTCGGCTTCATTAGCCGGCATTGCAATAAAGGCGAGATCGGTCATGGCGGGTTCTTTCTGGTTTGGATCGGCGTTGCTTCTTTGCAGCTATGATCTCCAAACCGAGTGCTATCCACCCGATTCTTGACAGGTGATGCAACCAGCCCATTGCATGACTCGTTTGCATCGGGAATCAGTGACGCTCCTCGTTCCCGGAAGGTCTGATTTTATGTTGCGTCGTTTTCTGGCCGCCGTTCCGCTGGCTTTTGTTTCGTTGACGGCCCCGGCTCAGGCACAGACTGCCGCCGGTCTCGATGGCCTGTCCGACGACCAGTTGCAGCAGGCGGTCAATTTCGTCATCGGCAACGCGATCTTCTCGCTTTACCACGAGGGCGCGCGCATGCTGATTTCGGATTTCGGAACCGTGGAGACCGGCAGCGTGCAGGCCCCGGCCGACCAGCTGGCGGGCACGCTCATTCTCCAGGCCAACGAGGAATGGCTCGATACCGCGCTCGTCAACGCCACCGATAGCTGGTATCTCGGACGCGAGGCGGAAACCTTGCCCGAGCACGAAGCACCGGTCTTTTCCGCGCTCGTTCCCGAGAAAAGCCGTGACCGCAACATGGCCTGCCTGATGGTCGGCCGCGACAAGGATGGTTATGGCGATCTCGCCGCCATGATGGGTCTGGACAACGCCGAGTTCGACAAGTGCGCCGCCGCCTATCCGCGCGTCGCTTCGACCTGGGAGAATTTTCTGAGCCCGCATCGCAGCCAGACGCCGTCCAAATTCATTGTCAGTTATATGCCGCCGCGCGATCCCGAGCTTGAAGCCTACGCCATCATGATCAGGGAATCGAAGGTTCTCGATCTCATCAGCCGCAGTTTCGGCGCTTACGGTCTGAAGGGTGACGTTAAGCTCACGGCCAGGACCTGCGGGCGTCCTGATGTCTACTGGTCGGCTGAAAAGCGTGAGATCACCTATTGTTATGAGCTTGGTAAATTCCAGGCGGAGCTGATTGCCGATCATCTTCTGAACACTGTCACGGAAGACAAGGGCGCTGCCGGTGGGCAAATTCCGACGGCGGTCAATCTGGAACGGGAAATCTGAGGTCGATTGCCGGACGCTGGCGATCTGGCCCTGCCGAATGGGAGGAGCGTGCCATGCCGAAGGTTGTCGTTCGCAATTTCGCCATTTCGATTGACGGATATGGCGCGGGACCGGACCAGAGTCTCCAGAACCCGCTGGGGGTGAACGGCGAAGCGCTGCATCAATGGGCGGTCAAAACCCGCACCTTTCACCGCATGTTCGGAAAGGAGGGCGGCTCGACCGGTACGGATGAGGATTTTACCGAAAAGAGCTTCGCAAATATCGGCGCATGGATATTGGGACGCAACATGTTCGGGCCGGTGCGCGGCGCATGGCCGGATGAAAGCTGGAAGGGCTGGTGGGGCGACGAGCCGCCCTATCATGTTCCGGTTTTCGTCTTGACGCACCATGCGCGCCCGTCCTTCACGATGAAGGGCGGCACGGTGTTTCATTTCGTGACCGACGGCATCGAGGCGGCGCTCGACATGGCGCTAACAGCGGCGGATGGTAAGGACGTGCGCATCGGCGGCGGTGTTTCCACCATCCGGCAATATATGGCTGCGGGCATGATCGATGAATTACATCTGGCGATCGCCCCGGTTTTTCTCGGCAAGGGTGAACATTTGTTCGAGGGAATGGACCTGCCTGCGCTCGGCTACCGCTCTACCGGAACCGTGGCGGGCGAGGGCGCTACGCATCTGATTGTCGACAAGGCATGAATGCTGCGCCGTTTAAGTATTTTCAGAGACATCGCGGAGCAGTTTGCCGCGCCCACGGATGCCTCCACCCTCATTCCTGGGATGAGCACAGGAATGAGGGAGTGGGGACCAGACACTCCTTATCGGAGAATGGCACGCGTCGCTCTCAATGCGGTACTCAATTACGCAGCGAAATTTCCAGAAGCTCGGTGTCGGACAGCGGCTCCACCCAGGCCTCATAGGTGCCGACGGGCGAGAAGCCCATCATCTGGTAAAGTTGCAGCGCGCGCGGGTGGTCGAGCGTGTTGGTGGTCACTGTCACCCGTTGTGGATTATCCTGCCAGGCGGCGTAAAGCGCCTGCAACAGAAACCATTTGCCGACGCCAGCACCAATCGCCTCTTCGAGCAGGCCGAAATAGGAAAGCTCCGTCACCTCGTCGCTCGCCTTGTTCAGTTCGAAGAAACCGGCGGGCGCACCGTTCATGTAAAGAACCGTAACGCTGTTCTTGGGGTCCTTGAGGACGGCTGACAGTTCCGCATCGCTCATGCGCATGCGTTTCTGCCAGTGCCAGCGTTTCCCCACCCGCCAGTAAAGATAGCGATAAAAATGCAGGGGAATATCGGTGACCCGCATCAGTGCCGTCTGGATGTTGACGGGGATCGGCAGGCTGACCTTCGGCGGCGTCGTCATTTCCAGCTGCGTCACATGCGCCTTCAAAGGCCCATGCGATACAACGGGAACAGGTTCGGCGGGGCCGGTGGCGACAGGCGTGTCTTCCAGACCGCCCCATTCCGACCAGGAACCGTCATAAAGCGAATTATCCTGATGGCCGAGGGATTCCAGCGCCAGCGTAATGACGGCAGCGGTAACGCCCGAGCCACAGCTCGTCACGACCGGCTTGCCGAGATCGATGCCGGCGTCAGTCACCATCTTGCGGATCGCGGTCAGGTCCTTGAAGTGGCCATTCTCCGAAAAGGCCGTGGCAGGCAGGCTGCGCGCGCCGGGCATATGGCCAGAGCGCATGCCGGCACGCGGTTCGGCCTCATCACCGGTGAAACGCCCCGCGCCACGGGCATCGGCAATCTGCTTATTGCCGCTATCGACGATGCCGCGCATGGTCGATAGGGATGTCACGCGTTTCTCGCTGAAGTCAGGTGTAAAGGTCGCGGGTTCGATCTCCGGCGTTCCGGTTTCAAGCGGCCGGCTTTCGCGCTTCCAGCCATCAAGGCCGCCATCCAGCACATAGGCCTTGCGCACGCCCATCACCCGCAGCATCCACCAGACACGCGGTGCGGAAAAGAAACCGGGGCCGTCATAGACCACGATCGTATCATTCTCGCTCAGACCAAGCTCGCCGGCCTCCTGCGCAAAGAACTCCGGTGAGGGCAGGGAGTGCGGCAGTCCGGTGGTATGATCGGCGATCTTGTCCTGATCGAAGAAGACAGCGCCGGGCAGATGGCCGGCCGCGAATTCCTCCGCGCCATTGCGCTTGTGCGCCGGCAGATACCACGAGGCATCAACGAGACGAAACCGGGCTGTGCCAAGCTGTTTTTCCACCCAGTCCGCCGAAACGACGAAACGGCTCTTATCCGTGCTCACGATGTTTCTCCCGATCTCAGGCAACAGCTTCAGGCGCGCCGAAACGAATGCGGAACCGCCTGTTCTCCTTGCCCTTCTTTTCTATCTTGGCAATGTGAATATCGCCTACTTCCTGCGTTTCGGAAACATGGGTGCCGCCGCAGGGCTGGCTGTCGATGCTGGAATTTTCGCCGATGCAGACGAGGCTGACCCGGCCAAGGCCCATCGGCGGGCGCACATTCTTGGATTTGACGATGCCCGGATTGGCCTGAAGTTCCTCATCGGTGATCCATTGCAGGAAGACCGGATGGTTGGCTTTCACCAGCGCCATCAGCTTTGCCGTCACCTCATCCTTGTCGATGGTTTCCGACATGTCGAAATCGACACGCGATTCGTCTTCACCGACCGCCGCGCCGGTGATCGGCCACTGGCAGACAACGGAGAGCAGGTGGCAGGCCGTGTGCATGCGCATCAGCTTGTAGCGGCGCGGCCAGTCCACATGCAGGGTCAGCTTCTCGCCGACTTCAGGAAAAGGCTGGCCTTCGAGCGGCACATGGATGATGACGCTCTTGTCGGCGCCGTTTTTGGTGACGCCGAGTTCGATACGCGACCCATCAGCCCGCTCGAGAAAGCCGCTATCGCCGGGCTGGCCGCCGGACGTCGCATAAAAGCAGGTCTGGTCGAATTCTATGCCGCCATCCTCATGCACCGCCGTGACGATCGCTTCTACGGTGGAAAGATAAAAATCGTCACGGAACAGGGCATTCACAGGCATTTCGGCATGTCCTCAAACGGTTTCGTACGGAACCGCAATCTCGCTTTTCGTCGCCAGCCACTGCGGAATAGGCAACCCCTTGGAGCGCAGGAAATCCGGATTGAACAGCTTCGACTGATAACGATTACCGTAGTCGCATAGTATGGTCACGATTGTATGCCCCGGACCAAGCTCGCGGGCAAGGCGGATTGCGCCGGCAATGTTGATGCCGGAGGAGCCGCCAAGGCAAAGTCCCTCTTTCGTCACCAGATCGAACAGCACCGGAAGCGCTTCCGCATCCGAAATACGATAGGAAAAGTCGGGCGTAAAACCTTCCAGATTGGCGGTGATACGGCCCTGCCCAATGCCTTCGGTGATGGAGGAACCTTCGGATTTCAGGACACCGTGCTTGTAAAACTCGTAAAGCGCGGCGCCTTCAGGGTCGGCAAGGCCGATCTTGATGTCAGGATTGAAATCGCGCAGACCGTCGGCCACGCCCGCCAGCGTTCCGCCTGATCCGACCGAGCAAATGAAACCATCCACCTTGCCATCCGTCTGGTCCCAGATTTCGGGTGCAGTCGTTTCGATGTGGGCCTGACGGTTGGCGATATTGTCGAACTGGTTGGCCCAGATCGCGCCGTTCTCATCCGTCGCGGCAAGCTGTTTCGCCAGCCGACCGGAGACCTTGACGTAATTGTTCGGGTTGGAATAGGGCGCTGCCGGAACTTCGACCAGCTTGGCGCCGAGAAGCTTCAGCGCGTCCTTCTTTTCCTGGCTCTGCGTCTCGGGAATGACGATGACAGTCTTGTAACCGAGTGCATTGGCGACCAGTGACAGGCCGATGCCGGTATTGCCGGCCGTGCCTTCCACGATGGTGCCGCCGGGGCGCAGCTGCCCGCGCCGTTCGGCGTCGCGGATGATGTAAAGGGCGGCGCGATCCTTCACCGACTGGCCGGGATTGAGGAATTCCGCCTTGCCGAGGATTTCGCACCCCGTCGCTTCAGAGGCGGCTTTCAGACGGATGAGCGGCGTGTTGCCGATAGCACTGAGCGCAGAGGGATGAATGGTCATGATTGAGCCTTCTTGTCTGAGCGGAAATTAGGTGCCGTTATGTCCCGTTACAACCGCCTCAAGGCAAGAAATTATCTTCCCGGCTTTGGCTTAGCCACGCAAAATTTTGCCGATACCCAATTTTATGCGCTGTTCTTCACCGCAGCATAGGCGGCAAGCGCTCTTTCTCGTGCCTTTGCATGATCGACGATCGGCAGCGGATAGGTTTCGCCAAGCTCGATGCCCGCCTTTTTCAACACCTCCTTCGGCGCTTCGAATGGCTTGTGGATGTATTTCCGCTCGAGCTTTTCAAGCTCCGGCACGAAACGGCGCACATAATCGCCATCGCCGTCAAATTTCTCACCCTGTAGTATGGGGTTGAAGATGCGGAAAAACGGCGAGGCATCCGCCCCCGAACCCGCCACCCATTGCCAGTTGGCGGCGTTGGAGGCCGGATCGGCATCGACAAGCGTATCGCGGAACCATTTCTCGCCCTTCCGCCAGTCGATCAGCAGGTGTTTGATGAGGAAGGACGCTACGATCATACGCACCCGGTTGTGCATGGTGCCGTGTTGCCACAATTGTCGCATCCCGGCATCGACGATTGGATATCCCGTCATGCCGCGCGTCCAGGCCTTGAAGGACCTCTCGTCGTCCCGCCAGGGAAAGGCGTCGAAACTGTCGTTCCAGTTCTTCTCGTCCAGTTCGGGGAAATGAAATAGCAGGTGATAGCAGAACTCCCGCCAGACGATTTCCTTGCGAAAACGGCTGATATCGTTTGAGGCGATGTGGCGGGAAAGCCCCTTCGTCGCGTGCCAGACGTTGGCGGGCGATATTTCACCCAAGGCCAGATGCGGTGCAAGCATCGAGGTCGCGTCCCTTGCCGGAAAATCGCGGCCTTCTTCATAGCCCTTCAGGGCGCCATCGATGAAGTCGCCAAGTTTCTCCTGCGCGCCGTCTTCGCCGGGCGCCCAGATATCGCTGAAGTGTTTCGCCCAGTCCGGCTTGGGCGGCAACAGCTTCCAGTCATCGAGTTTTTCAGATGTCGGCCATGTCTTCGGCGCCTTCAGGCTCTTTGGCGTCTCCGCCGGGGCATGCGGCTCCTCGCCACTCTCCAGCGCCCGCCAGAAGGGCGTATAGACCCGGTAGGGGCCGCCGGATTTCGTTTGCACCCGCGATGGCTCATGCAGCAGGTGGCCGGAAAAGCTGCGGACTGTCAGGCCATCGTTGCGCAGCGTCTGTTTCAACACCTTGTCCGTGGCCATGCCGGCCGGATCATACCGACGGTTCCAGAATACCGCGTCTGCGCCGGTTTCCGATATCAGCTGCCGCAGCATCTTTTCGGCATCACCACTTAAAAGCAGAAGGCGGTTGCCGGTTTTTTCCAGCGCGGCGGAAAGCGAGGCCAGCGAATGGTGAAGCCACCACTCCTGCGCACCGCCCAGCGGCCCTGAGGATTTTTCCCTGACATAGAGGGCGATGATGGGACCGCCGTGATCCACAGCTGCGAGAAGGGCAAGATTGTCCGAAAGGCGCAAATCCTTGCGGAACCAGACGATGACGGGGGAGGCTGTTATCGGCATGAAAGAACCCGGTTCACTTCCGCTTGAACGAGTGTTGAAACGCTTTGTTCCGCAAATCGGCTAGAATGGAAAGATGGGGCACATGGTTTATCGAGGGTTATTTTTTCGCCCTTGAAACGGCAGGTGAAGGGAACCAACTGGAGGAGCCGGCGTTTGTCGCGGGTTAATAGAGCATGGAAGTGCAATCAATGTTGCTGAAAGACGTTAAGTGGGAAAAGCCCGTTACCATCTCCCTTGAAAACGGTGCTCCCCGGATTTTCAACGGCGTTTACGAAGCCTTCGATTTTCTCCAGCACGAATGGCCCGAACGCGGCGACAAGGCGCACGAGCAGGCGCTGCGTCTGTGCCGCGCCTCGCTGATGGGTGACGTGGCGGGTGAAATCGCCCGCACGGCCTTCGTTGCGGCCAGCCGGCAGGCGCAATGCCTGATGGAGGACAGGGCGGAGACGCAGAATAAAATCGCATCCTGAGCTGTTTTTCAGGACTGGCATGGAAAAGGCCACCCGCCGAACCGGGTGGCCTTGTTTTTTTCACGATCAGGAAACGGGTTGTTTCGGACGCAGGATATGGCATCGTGTGCGCCCGAAGCGGATGAATGAATGCGATGACCAACCATTACGGCTATATTGTTTTTCCAACCGCGCTCGGCCATTGCGGCCTTGCATGGGCAGGGCGCGGCATCGCCCGTCTGCAATTACCCGGTGCTGACGCAGGGGAAACCGAAAAGCTTCTCCTTAAACGTTTTCCGTCGTCCACGATTGCGGTTCCCGACACACGTACGCGTGAGGTCATCGCGATGATCACCCGTTATTTCAGTGGTGAGGCGATCGATTTTACCCCTGTCGAACTGGATCTCGCCGGGCAGGAACGGTTTTTTCTCGATGTCTACAAGGTTGCGAGGCAGATCGGCTGGGGTGACACGACGACCTATGGCGGCATCGTAAAGACCCTCGGTCTCGGCATGGAAAAGGCCCGGGATGTCGGGCAGGCGATGGCGAAAAACCCGGTGCCGCTGATCATTCCCTGCCACCGCGTTCTGGCGGCCGGCGGCCGGCTGGGCGGCTTCTCCGCACCGGGCGGAACCACCACCAAATTGCGCATGCTGGATCTCGAAAATGCCGGTCGCAACCGTGCCGATGAGGCGCAGGGCAGCCTGTTTTGAAGCAATGACAGATCAGGCCGCATGAATAGGCGTCTGATTTCTGCCCATTTCTCGTCAAATTGTCGCTAAATTGTCACAATACACGGACGCCCTCCAACATAAGGGCGAGACGTTTGAGAGTATCCGCGTTAATTCTATCCGCTGCCTTGGCTTTTACAGTCGTGGCGCCGGCCTCTGCCGGCATGCTGAACCAGGCAGAAAAATACACCGGGCTGCATGAGTCCAAAAACAACAAGAGCCTGAAGAATATTCTTGGGGCAAACCCCCGCAGCACCCCCTGGTGTGGTCTTTTCCTGCATGCCGTCGCCAGCAAGGCCGGCCGGCAATCTCCGAAATCCTACGGATTTGCGAAATCCTGGACGTCTTTCGGTTACGCCGTTCCCGTCGGCCAGGCCAAGCCCGGCGATATCGTCGTCATCCGCAACGGCCGCGGTTATCATGCCGGGATTTTGAAGAGCATGAGCGGCAAGACCGCCCAGATCCTCGGCGGCAACCAGTCTGGCCGGGTGCAGGTATCCAATTTCAACCGCAAGGCCATCGTCTCCGTTCGCCGTTGAAGACCAGACATCATTTATTCTTATAAAGGCGGGCCATGACCCGCCTTATCCGTTTTTAAGGGGCCTATGGCTGCTCCCTGGTGCCGGGAGCGGCGTCGCGCTGGTCATCGTCCTCCAGGTCGGTGGCAACGATGAAGGCATCCTCATGCTGGCGCGCAGCCTGCCGTCGGGCGCGCAGGTTCATCGTCTCATCCGGATAAATCTCACTGTCCTTGGATTTGAGTTCGCTGTCGGTTTCGAAACGCGCCACATCCTCGTCGCGAATATCGAGCGGTTCGTTCTTCGGCTTTTTCGGGGTGCTCATGAATAATTCTCCTGCGGGGGTTCTGCTGAGCAAACGATCCCGCATCCATGACGGTTCCCTTTTTCGAAGAAATGCTCGATCGCGATCGGTCTGTGAGGAACAAAGTCTGGCTTTTTCTGTTTTTTCAGTGGCACAATCAAAACCGGTGCAACGCAAAGAGGGAGGCCCGTTATGAGCCATGATCGCGAAGCCGCAATCCGTGAAAAAGCGCGCGCAATATGGGAGAAGGAAGGCAAGCCTGACGGGCATCATGAGCGCCACTGGATCGAGGCTGAACGGGAAGTTTCCGCCGGTGCCGCAAAGACCGCGGGCAAGACCGGCGTGAAAAAATCCGCTGCCGCCAAGTCATCGACGAACAAGACATCGACGGACAAGACATCGACCGACAAGGCGCCTGCGAAGAAAACGCCAGCGAAGAAGGCTCCGGCAGCAAAGGCCAAATCCCCGGCGGTAAAGTCGCTTGAGAAGGAGCAGAAGTCGACGGGCAAGGACAAAGTCGACGATCTCACGGAAAGCCTTGAAGAAAGTTTCCCGGCCAGCGATCCGCCGGCGCTCACCAACGCTGCAAAGGCAACGAAGCGCGCAGTCAAGAAGACCTGATTGCCGGAAGGCCCACTCGTCAGCTGGGCGAAAAATGCCACGAACCGGACAGGGCGAATGCAGCTGCACTTCGCTCTTCAAAACATGTTTTTGAGAGAAATGGCTCCCCGGGCCGGATTCGAACCGGCGACCTGTCGATTAACAGTCGAATGCTCTACCGCTGAGCTACCAGGGAACGTGCGCTGCTTGGCGCGGTGTGAGCGGGGTAATACAAATGCTTTTCCGATTTGCCAAGCGGTTTTTTCAAAAAAAACGCATTCCTCTTGTTTTATCCCTCTGAAGTCCCGATTTTCCGGGCTTATTGACGGTCAAAAAATTATCCACAGGCCAGACGCTGAAGGGCAGGATGGAATGAAATTCGGAATGAACCACAAGACGGGTCGCCTCCATGTCGGAAAATGGAGCCTTGCCATGCCGCGTTCGCGGGTTGGAAGGATCGCCACCGGCTCCGCTCTGGTGGTTGGCGGAACGTTGGGGTTTTTGCCCGTTCTCGGTTTCTGGATGATTCCGCTCGGTCTTGTCGTACTCTCGCACGATCTGCCGGCGGTGCGCCGCAGGCGGCGAAGGCTTGCGGTCTGGTGGGCGTCGCGACAGAACCGCCGCGAAGCCCGTGACAGGGATCGGTAGGCGCTTATCCGCCGATCGAGCTGCTGATGCCCTGTCCGGCCCAGAAGGCGGCATAGGCAAGTGCTGCGAAATAAATCGCCGTCAGGCCGAGAAACAGATAACCACCCAGCACGGTCACGCCGTCTCTCTGAATCATGCCTGCGGACAAAAGCAGGATGGCGACACCGGGCAGGGTGTTGGAAAAGGGAATGAAGCCAAGCGGCATCATCAGCAATACGCCCGCAGTCATCAGCGCCAGACCGTTTATTCTGTTGGCGACGATGCCGGTGGTGAGCGCCGGTACACGCGGACGAATAAAACCATCAAGCTTGGAAACGATGGCGACACCTTTTTGAAGCGCCGGCACCAGTTTTGCCGTCTCCATCTGCCGGTCGAGAATCTTGGCCGGCAGCCATGGCAGGCGGTTCAGCGTGATCGCGAGGCTGACGAGGATGATTGCCGCGCCGAATACCGTGCTGACGCCGGGAATGGAGACCGGAATGAGAAAGGGCAGGGACGCAATTGCGCAGATGAGCAACAGGCCCTGTTCGCCGATCGCTTCCATCAGCTCGCGCAACGTGATCGTCTGGCCCTGCAATTTGCCTATAAGCTTCTCCAGCGTGGTGCTGAGCTTTTCAGACGTATCAGTGAATGCGAATTCGTTCGTCATGCCGCTTCCCGGAAGTTGTTTTAACTCCGGGTTTGATAACATTCATCAGTCCACATGCCTATCGCCGATAGAAACCGGCATGGTCATGGTTCGTCGTATCTCTCGCTTTATTAGTGCGAAACCCAGTGGCTATAGGCGCCGGCGAGAAGAACCACCAGCAGGATGGCGAGTATCACCGGGTTGATCGACGTAATGAAGTTTACATAGTCCATGATAACTTCCTCCACTTCTTACATCTCTTATTCTACAGCAAAAAGGCGAGTTTATCTACCGCAGGGTGAAATTTCGCATCGCAGCAACCGACTGTCGGTGTGGGCTGGAATCGCTGGTATTTCCCATTTTTTGCGATGCAAAAATAATTCTTCCAACATTTGCCATTCTCTTGCGTTGTGTCTAATCCTGCTGCGGCGCTGGCTCTTCTCGGTCCGCTGCGCGCCGTCGTAAATCGCGTAAATCACTGCTGAGATGCCTCGGCGCTCCCGCCTTGACTTTTCTCCACACTCTTCCCCGGGGACATGACATGCTGAAAAACATCTATGCCTGGACAATGGCGCTTGCGGCGCGCAAAACCGCCGTATGGTGGCTGGCGATCGTCGCTTTTGTGGAAAGCTCCGTCTTCGTCGTGCCCGCAGATGTGCTTTTCCTGCCCATGGTGTTGGCCAAGCCGAAAAAGGCGATGTTTTATGCGTTTGTGGCGACTGTCGCCTCGGTCCTCGGCGGCATCGCCGGCTGGTTTCTCGGCCATTATGCTTTCGAGAGCATCGCGCGGCCCATTCTTGAATTTTACGGCAAGCTCGACAGTTTCGAGCACCTGAAGAACTCGGTGGACTACGAAACCATCGTGCTCCTGCTGGTGACATCGGGGCTTGCGCACCTGCCGCCGATCAAGGTGGTGACGATCCTATCAGGCGCGGCCAATATCAGCCTCGGCCTGTTCATTCTTTCAGCCGTCGTCACGCGTGGCGCCCGCTTTTTCATCCTTGCCGGATTGCTGCAGAGATACGGTGATTCAGTGCGCCATTTCATCGAAAAACGCCTCGGCGTCATCACGGCGGCGGCAGCCGCGGCGCTCATCGCGGTCTATGCGGTTTACGTTTTCGTGCGTTGATCGAACGCAATTTTTCTACTCTTACAATACTGTCGCATAACTTTCAGCTTGCTGTCAGAATCCGTCTGTATCGGTTCTCTTGTCGAGTAAGGGAACCGTTTTATTATGCGAAGATTTTGGAAGTGCTCCTTTGGGGGCATGGGCTTTGTTGTGCTTGCGGCAGGCGGATATCTCTACGCCATCCAGCTTCTCGGCAATTTTCACGAGGTCGTGGCCGGTCAGCTTTATCGCTCCAACCAACCGAGCAATGAAGAGCTTGTGCGCTACACCAAGGATCACGGCATCAAGACGGTTATCAACCTGCGCGGACCGAATGAATCCCAGGCCTGGTACCGGGGTGAGGTCGAAACAGCACGCGAGCTTGGGCTGAAGCACATCGATTTCGGCATGTCGGCCAGCCAGGAACTCAACATGGATCAGGTCAACCAGCTCGTTGCGATCATGCGCGATGCGCCGAAACCTATCCTCATCCATTGCAAGGCCGGCGCTGACCGGACGGGCCTCGCCACCGCTCTTTATCTCAGCCGCGTTGCGCGTCTCGGCGAAAAGGAGGCGGAAAGCCAGCTTTCAGTGCGTTACGGCCACATCGGCATCCCCTATCTCTCGGCAACCTATGCCATGGACAGAACCTGGGAGAATGTGGAGCACATGCCAGTCACCGACGACTTCGCCATCGCGTCGAACGAGTTCTGAGGGCGCTTCAGGCCAATCCTGCGTAAATCATGGATCGTTCCCGGCAAGGGGATTTGCGTTACGTCTTGATTGCCAATGCGGTCAGGCTGGGCGCGATTCTCGGTGCAGGGCGCGCTGAATTGGCGAGGCCATGACAGCGGCGGAGTGGTGGGAAAGCGGACCAGGATCCGGTCTGTAATCGACTTGACCGGCAACGCACGATCTGTCGGAGATATCTTGCTGGAGAGCGATGCCGGCAGGTGCGCGTTGCACTCACATCAACGGCATGGGTCCGTCAAAGGTAAGGTCTCCTCGCCCGGTAGGCCGCATCCAACGGCAAACAGCCGACTCAATCGCCTGCCATATCCGGCGTCCAGCCGCGCGTATATCCTTTGCCCATGATGGCAACCGCAAGGGAAAGCTGTTCCTGTAAATGTTCGATTTCACCAAGCAGCGTTTCAACCGCCGCTCTCGCATCGCCATCGTGACACTGGATGACGTATCCGGCTATGTCGTCAGGCCGTACAGGGGTGGATTTTGCAGCATCGGACATATTAGCGACCTCTCTTTTGTTCACTAAATGTTCTAATTTTAGCGGAGAGTCAACAAAGCAATACGGCCGTCGTTTTCTTTAGTGAAAGGCGAGTGGCATGACAAAGAGCAAATCGCGAACCTGTTCATTAGAACCGCATTCCTCGATACCGGAAGGAACTCAGGCGGCTGATGATCGCCAAACGGCGGGGGACCGCTGAGACATGATGCAAGGGCCCCGGATGAGAGGCGGGGCTGCGTCAAAAAGACCGTGCTTGAATGCATGAATGAAGTTGCTGAGGCAGCAGTTTTGACGTAGCTCTACCTGCGGGAGATTATGTCAAGTAATAGACTGGAAATATTCAAAATGACGGATTGGAATTGGGTGGATTTATTCCCTATAGTCTTCTTCCCGTTCAAGATTATCGTATTGGGTACAGGCATGTACTTCGCCATCAAGTGGCATCACGATCAGGCGAAGAAGGAAAAAGAAACCAGCGGATCGTAAACGCCCGCCGGACACACTCCTGACGCCTGAGGTTAGCCGAGCCGATATCCAGTGATGCGGCTGCAATTCGCGCCACAGAACAAGGCCACGACCCCTTTATCTAAAATCACCTGCTTGATGGTCCGAATCTCATGCTTTCCGAAGGAAACTCGGATGCGCTTTCGGAAGTGTGTTGAGCGATCCGCATCCAGGCAGGTTGCGGCAGTATCGTCAAAAATTACGCCAAGGCGCTTGCCGAAAATGGAATTTTCCAGCAACTGCCGCTCGAGAATTATTCTGATCGGTTCAGCCGCGTTGCGGTCATCGCTGTGCGTTGGCTTATAACGCCATTGCCACGAATGGATCCCCGTAGCCACAACGATGGGCAATCTTTGCTTTTGATAGGCTTGAGGGCAAGTCACCATTCCATGACGAAGCAACAATTGCCACCGACGCTAACGCCGAAAGCTTTTTGTTCTCGTCAGTGTGGTGAATACGGTTGGTGACCCCTCGAATATCCTGCGACGCGGCTCGCGGGGGCAAGCTCTAATGGACTGCGGGATCCTCGTCTTCAAGAAAGCTGCGAATGCCGTCCTTTTCGCAGGTGGCAAGAAATTCTTCCCATGCGTCTTTGTCGGTGGCGAAAGGCTCGTCCCAGGTGGTGACAAGGTCATTTTCGCTTATGACCTCAAGCTTCCAATCCTGCTGTGTGCCGGCGGATCGGTAAATATCGACAAGGACCGTGACGCCGTCATCTTCGAATTCGCCTGAGAATTCGGAGTGTTCGATTTTTGATTTCTTCGCCATGTCAATGTCCTTCAGGCTCAGGCTTCGTCAGGGTGCTGGGGGTGTCCTTGAACGCGGTAACCGTTAGAAAGACGGCGATGGCGGTAAGAACAAATTTGGTCTAGCGCTCAATCCATCAGCCTCCTGCAAGTCAAGTGCGCACCGTCAGGGCGGGGGAGAACCAAACACCGCGCAAAGCTAACGCGCAGTTGCTGGGGGGACCCGCTGGCTATAATGTGGCTAAAACAAATATAGCCAGCTCTGGGGGAACTGGCTATCTATCTGATTTTTATGGTCGGAGCGGCGGGATTCGAACCCACGACCCCTTGACCCCCAGTCAAGTGCGCTACCGGGCTGCGCTACGCTCCGAACCTGAAAGCCGTTTATATATAAGCCTGTTAGGGCGCAAGCGGAAAATCGCCTTTTCTCAAAAAAAGGAACAATGGGTGTGGATGGCGGGCAGGGGACGGACTGTCGTTCCACCGTCTGCCGGTTGCTTCCGTCAAACGCATGACACATCCTCTTTCCATCATGGCTGGAACCTGCCGTGAACTTCAGCGTTCAATTGCAGCGGAACTGAAACTCAGGGAGATAAATATATGTCCGAACTCGTCGTTGTTGGTTTTGATGGAACGGAAGAGGCTGACCGGGTTCTTCTGAAGCTTGCGGGGCTGAAAAAGGAATATCTGGTCGATCTGGAAGACGCCGTGGTCGTCGTTCGTGATGAAAACGGCAAGGTGCATCTGAAGCAGAGCGTCAATCTGACGGCGCTTGGCGCAAGCTCCGGTTTTCTGTCCGGTGGCCTCTGGGGCGGCCTTGTTGGCCTGCTGTTCCTCAATCCGTTGGCGGGCTTTGCAATTGGCGGCGCAATTGGTGCCGGCACGGGCGCGCTGGCGGGTTCGCTCACCGATTTCGGCATCGATGACGATTTCATCAAATCCCTTGGCGAAACCATCCCCAATGGCTCTTCGGCGCTGTTCGTGCTGATCCGCAAGGTACAGCCGGAAAAGGTCATGGCGGAACTGGAAGGGCTGCGCGGCCGGGTCATCAAGACCTCGCTGTCTCCCGATCAGGAAGCGCAATTGCAAAAAGCTCTGTCGGGTGAAACCGCGCAGGCTGCTGCACCCGCCGCTTAGATGAAAACAGGAAGAACGCTGCGGCATGATCCATGCTGCAGCGTTTTGTCCAGATGGTTCCGGAAGCGGCCGCTTAGACGGTCAGCGTGCCGGGTTTCGCCTGCGGCCAGCTGAGATAATAGTAGCGGCCGCCGACGCTGCCGAAAAACGCATTATTCCCGGAGATGCTGTCGACATAAGCGCCGCTGGCGCTCTTGACATAGGCTGAGCCGTCTCGTTTGAGATGATCCTTCAGAAAATCGCTCCAGCCCGTCGTGGCGATCTCGGTTGCCGGTTTCGAGGTGGTTTTCGAATCGGCCTTCACGTCCCACGCCTTGATCTGCGCGCCTTCGGAGGGATCGGATACGGTGAGCGTGCCGGCGGCCAGTGCTTCCAGCATCGCCTTTGCCTGCGAGGCCTTGTCCGGGTCCTTGGACAAATCCTCCAGCATCGCCTTCAGATCCTTCATGAAAGCGGCCTGCGTGATGTCGCCGGAAGACGCCTGCGGTGTAGTCTCGGTTTGCGTCTCTTCGCCGGTGGTCTGCGCATATTGCGCCAGAAGCTGTGTCAGCCTCGTATTGGTGGAAGAAGAAGACGTATCGATGCCATAGGCGCCAAGAAGCGCTGCCCGTGACGAGGACGATGAGGCCGCGGTGGAATTGTCATCCTGCTCCTTGATGGCCTTGAGGGCTAATCTGGTGGCGGTGAGGCGGGTGGACAGGTCGACGGAGGAGACCATTTCGGTAACTTTTCCATGATCAGCCCGATACGCATCATTCGTACCGAACCGGCTTGGCGCGGATTCTTGATCCCGCCTTTCGTCTCCTCTCATAAGAAGACCGGGTGCGTCCCGCGCCGCTTGGGCTTGGGGTGCACCCGGTCTACTGAAAGAAGTTTGCGCGACGCTTGCGTCTTAATTTTCCTGAACGGAAACCCCGTTCGGGCCGATATTCATCTCGATGCCCTTCGGCTTGCTTTCCTCGTGCCAGACATAGGCCCCAAGGCCGACAAGGACCACCAGGAGTGCGCCGATGATGAGATAGAGATTATTGGTCTGCGTCATAAGATGTCTCCCCGTTTGACGATCATAATCGCGGGCTAAACGCATGAAATCGCGCAGGGTTCCGTAAGGGGAAGTATTTTAGGCATTGCTTGTGCGGCGGCGCAGGCTTTCGCGTTTTTCCAGTGCCATGCAGCCCCACAATATGCCGAGCAGCAGGAAGAAATGCCGCCAGTGATCGGTATCGATGACGGCGCCGATCATGACGTGGCCGACAAAGGTCACCCAGGAAATGATCAGGAACGGCTGCCATGGCCGCGGCCGCAGCAGATGCCTGAAACCGGCAGCGATCGTCCAGCAGATCAATGTAAGATAGATCACGAAGCCGAACCAGCCATGCGTTGTCAGGCTTTTCAACCAGATATTATGTTCGGCAGCGGGAAAGATATTGTCGAACACCATCGGCCCGATGCCGAGCGGATGCTCCATCGCCAGCAGGAAACCAAGATAGTGACGGGCAAAGCGCCCCAGATGCCCGCCATCATAGGATTGCACCGCAGAGGCGCGGCTGAGGAACAGGTCGGAGACCTGTTTGAATTGCAGCGCGATGATGACGGCTGCGACCATGAGCGCGACCGCAACGAGAAACAGCACGAGAATTTTCAGGCGAAATGCGGCTGTGCGCTCCTTCAGCAGCATGACGAAGACGAGCAGGAGGGCGGCGAATAAAAACAGGCCCCATGCCGCACGCGAAAATGACAGGAACACGCCAAGCGACAGGATTAGCAGGCCGAGGATACGCCAGGGCGCGTGCATCGCCTTGCCGGTGAGCAGGCCATAGATCAGGTAAAGCGACGGTGTCACCAGGAAGGGACCGAAGACGTTCGGGTCCTGAAACGCACCCTTGGCGCGATCGTAAAGCGTGAAGACTTCGAAGCCGGGAAGGGCGTGAAAATATCCGATGATGCCGAGTAGCGAGGTGATCAGCGCCGCGGCGAGCCAGGCCCGAAAAATCAGCAGCAGCCGCTGGTATTTGTCCTCGATGATCGCCGCGTAAAAAACCGAGGTCAGCGCCAGAAAGGTCGAGACGGCGAGGTAGAGCGGTCCCTCGTCCAGATCGGCCATGGTGGTGAGCGAAAGATAGCCGCCGACATTAAAGGCGAGCAGCAGGCACAGGAGCAGCACGACGGTGCGGGAAAGGCGAAGGCCCAGCAGGAACCAGATGGCCACTTGCCCGACCATCATCAGCTCGTAGGGCGCCGGTTCGGAGATGACGAAGCCGGAGAGGAACACGCCGAAGGCGATGAAGAACGAACCGACGAGCCGCATGGCAGCCAGAGGCGCGTCAAAACCCGGTGCGTGCTGGTAACCGACGTTGGTCAATAGGCGTTTTCCGATTTGAGCAGCCGTATCGGCGTCAGGAACAGGATCTTGAGATCGAGGAAAAGCGACCAGTTCTCGATGTAATAAAGATCATATTCGGTGCGGAACTTGATCTTGTCGCCATGGTCGATTTCGCCGCGCCAGCCATTGATCTGCGCCCAGCCGGTCACGCCGGGCTTGACCTTGTGGCGCGCGAAATAATGCTCCACCACTTCGGTATATTTCAGATCGCCGGTCTGGGCATGGACTGCGTGCGGGCGCGGGCCGACCAGCGAGAGATCGCCATAGAGAACGTTGAAGAGCTGCGGCAGCTCGTCCATCGACGATTTGCGCAGGAAGCGGCCGACGGGTGTGACGCGCGGATCGTTCTTGGTGACGGCCTTCTTGGCGGTCGGATCGCTGAGTTCCGTATACATGGAGCGGAACTTCCAGACATTGATCGTCTCATTGTTGAAGCCGTGACGCTTCTGTTTGAAGAGGACCGGGCCTTTGGAGGTGGCCTTGACGGCAATGCCGGCACCCAGCATCACCGGCCAGAAAAGGGCGATGCCGAGGAGGCTGAAGGTGATGTCGAATATCCGTTTCGCCACCGAATCCCAGTCGCGGATCGGCTTGTCGAACACATCGAGCATCGGCACATTGCCCACATGCGAATAGGCGCGCGGACGGAACCGCAATTTATTGGCATGTGCGGCGATGCGAATATCGACGGGCAGCACCCAGAGTTTGCGCAGGAGCTGGAGAATGCGGGCCTCTGCGCTGAGCGGCAGGGCGATGATCAGCATGTCGAGCTTTGTCAGGCGGGCAAATTCCACCAGTTCGGCAAAGGTGCCGAGCTTGGGATAACCGGCGACGACATCGGGAGAGCGCTCGCTTTTCCGGTCGTCGAAAATCCCGCAGATGCGGATATCGTTGTCCGACTGCTGCTCGAGCGAACGGATGAGGTCTCTGGCAGCATCACCGCCGCCGACGATGACGGCGCGGCGTTCCATGACGCCATTACGACCCCAGTGGCGAATGGCAAAGCCAAGGATCAACCGTCCGGTGAAAATGGCTACCGCGCCAATCGCATACCATATGCCGAAAGCCGGCCAGGAATGCAGCGCATCGGGAAAAAACACGAGAAGGAAACAGGCGGCACCCACGAAAGACAGACACACGGCGCCTTGAATGCGGGCAAACATCTTCAGCGGCGTGCGCAGCGTTGGCAACTGATAACAATCGCCCGCCTGCAGCAGGAACACACAGAGTGCCGCGCCCAGCACGCCGGCGCTGAAAACCGCCAGAAAGGTTTCGAGACCCCGATCGGCGGCGATGCCGTTGACGATGGCGGCAATGACCACAAGCATCGTGAATTCCAGCAGCCGTAACTGGCCGATCACCATATTCGGTGAATGGTTGCCGGCACGCAGCTGGTTGGCGATCTGCCGCGCAAGCGGATTGAGAACAACGGTCTCGGACGCCGAAGGCTCACCGGCTTCGCGCTCGGAGATTTGCTTGCGCAACGACGCCAGATCGAATTGCAGTCTGTCCTTGTCAGCCTTGGTCATTACTTGGTCCGCACCCTCTAGCGGATCGGCCCGAAAATCGAGACCGATTTCCGATGGGAACGATGCGCAACTTCAAAGTGGTAAAGCGTCCTTGCGTAGCGTCCGAACGGACACACGCGCTCTACGAGCAGGAAACTAGCCGAAACATGCTAAGAAACGTTTATGATGCTTTTCTACAGGATAGCGGAATATACAATTAAAAATCGTGTTTTTAAAATGTCTTTAGACATGAGGCGCGCTTTAGCGGGAAAGCAGGTCGCGATAAAGCTTCATCATGTCATCGGCCATGACAGGCGTTGAAAATTTCGCCTTAAAGCTGTTGGGTGGGGGCATCACCCGCTTTGCCCAATCGTCGTTTTCAGCGTCCCTGACCATGATCTTCGCCAGCGCCTCGGCGTCTCCTGCCGGAACCAGCGCCTCGCTGTCTTCTCCCAGAACCTCGGGAATGCCACCGACATGTGAGGCGATAACCGTCTTGCCCGCTGCCAGCGCCTCAAGCACGATATAGGGCATGGCTTCGGCGCGTGAGGGAACCACCACTGTCTCCGCCAGCTCGAAGGCCTGTCTGGCGGGCATGGCGGCATGCATGGCAATCCGCCGGGAAAGCCCGGCTTTGTCGATCATCGCCGCATATTTGTCTCTGTCCGGCCCGTCACCGACGATAACGCCGGACATGGGGTGGCCGATGCTGCGTTCCATCCTCGCGAAGGCCTTGATGAAGACATCCGGGCCCTTGAGATCGCGCAACATGCCGATATAGAGGAAACGGGCGGCATCCTCGCGGGCAGGCACGGTTTCGAACTCGCTTTCCTGCACGCCGTTATAGATCATCGCCGTTCGGGTGCGCGGCTTGCCGACCTTGGCTTCATAGGTTCGCTGCTCGAAATTACAGACAAAACAGAGCGCGTCGGTGAAGTGTTCCTGAAACCGCTCAAGCCGCAGGAACAGCTGCCCCTTCAGGCTCTTGCGGTCATAATGCAGGCTGCCGCCATGCGGCGAATAGAGGCGGGCTACGCGATACCTGTTCGCCCGCAACAATGAGCCGATCAGCCGGGCAAGAGCGCCACCCTTGGCGCTGTGCCCGTGCAAGATGTCCGGCCGCAAACTTTTTATCTGGTTATAGGACCTCCAGAGCGCCAACAGGTCGCCGGGGCCGATGGAGCGCCTGATGGGCAGGCGGGTAAGCCCGAGCTCCAGCATCGGGGTGATCTGGGCGAAAAGCCGCTCCTCATGCACGCCGCCGGTCGAACTGTCGCAGACGATGCCGACCTTGTGGCCCAGTTTCACATGTTCTTCGATCAGGTCACGCACATGGCGGAAGACACCGCCGACGGGGGAGCGGAAACAGTGAATGATGCGCAGGGGAGGGCCGTCATCCGACATGTGTGCCACTCCGTTTTCAGAAGAAGCGTTCACGCACATAGACCGTATCGCCCGCCAGAATGGGAGCGGTGATGCCGATCCGGCCGGTCATTACCTCGGCATTGATCTTGCGGGTAAGATCGACATCGGCCTGATTGGCGCGCGGGGTGAACCCGCCGGCAATGGCAATGGCGTTCTGCACCGTCATGCCCGGCACATAGGAATATTGGCCGGGACGACCAACTTCACCCATGATGAAGACGGGGCGATAACGGTCGATCTCGATCGTCACGTCGGGATCGCGCAGATAACCCTGGCGCAATTTCGCGGCAATGGCGGCTTCGAGCTGCGGCAGCGTCTTGCCGCGCGCAGGAACCTGGCCGACAAGCGGGAAGGCGACATAACCAGCCTGATCGACCGTATAGGTATTCGTCAGCCCCACCTGTTCGAAGACGTTGATGCGCAGCCTGTCGCCGCTATCGACATGATAGGGTTGCAGGGCCGCCTCATTGAATGAGCGCGGCGCGGGTTGATATGCCGCGCAACCGGAAAGGGCCGTCAGAACGGCAAGCGTCAGTGCGGTGACATGTCGTGATCCGGCGAGCGGCATCTCATCTGGCTCCGAGTCGATCTATGAGCATTCTTATCGTTCTGTTAGGGTTAATGCGCGGTAAACAGTCGGTCCGGAGTATTGCAATATCCGATTTATTTTGTCGGATTCGTCGAGATTAACTGTTGTGTTACCGCCAAGACTTACAATCCGCGAAAATTGGCCATCTATATTTGAGCGCCCGAGGTTTGTCTCGGTTACGGAGCCCACATGAACGGCGATCGCATTGACGACAGGGATGTGGATATCGATCTGGCACAGCTTGTTGCAGCCATATGGCGGCGCAAGGGCCGGATCGCGGCCGTCACGCTTCTGGCCGGCGGCGCCGCCTTCGTGATCGCCAGCATGATGTCGCCCGCCTATAAGGGCGAGGCGCGTGTCCTCATCGAATCCCGCGCGGCCTCCTTTGGCGCTTCGCAGCAGTCGAATGCGCCAGCCGAGCCGGTGCTCGATGAATTGACCGTTTCCAGCCAGGTGCAAATCCTGCAATCGGTCGACCTCATCAAGCAGGTCGCGAAAAACATGAAGCTCTATGAGCTGGAGGAGTTCGACCCGGAGGCGCGTCCGTCGCTGGTGTCGGGCCTGCTGGTCGCCGTCGGCCTCAAGAAAGATCCGCTGCAGGTGCAACCCGAAGAGCGGGTGCTGAAGGCTTTCCGCGAGAAATTGCAGGTCTATCAGGTCGAAAGCTCACGCGTTATCACCGTTGAGTTTTCTTCGGAAGATCCGAAGCTCGCCGCCGCCATCCCCAATGAGATGATGAAGGCTTATATCGCGCTGCAAAGTGGCGCGAAACTCGATACGAGCACGGAGGCAGCGCGCTGGCTGGAGCCGGAAATCGCCAATCTGCGCGAAAAGGTGCGTGAGGCGGACAGGAAGGTCGCGGATTATCGCGCCTCATCCGATCTCCTGTCGGCCGGGCAGGGCGAAACGCTCGCTACCCGCCAGCTCAGTGATATTTCGACCGAACTCGGCCGTATCCGTGGGGAGCGCGCGAATGCGGAAGCACGGGCGGAAGGCGTGCGCAATGCGCTTTCCAGCGGCCGGCCGCTCGATACGTTTCCGGACGTCGTCGGTTCCCCGACGATCCAGCGGTTGAAGGAAAACGAAACGGGTATCCGCAGCCAGATTTCCGATCTGACCTCCTCGCTGCTGGAAGGCCATCCACGCATCAGGGCGCTACGCAACCAGCTGGAGGGCATACAGCGGCAGATTCAGGAAGAAACCCGCAAGGTGCTGGCAAGCCTCGAAAACGAAGCCAATGTTTCCCGCCTGCGCGAACGGCAACTGGTGCAGCAATTGAACGTGCTGAAATCGGAAAGCGTGCGCGCCGGGGAGCAGCAGGTCGGCTTGAACGATCTGGAACGCGAGGCCTCGGCCCAACGCCAGCTTCTGGAAACCTATCTTGCCCGTTACCGTGAGGCGACCTCGCGCGCCGGTTCGGTAGATTCCACGCCCGCCGACGCGCGCGTGATCTCAGGCGCGGTGGAGCCGCGTGAACCCTATTTCCCGAAAACCGGAGCCATCACCATCGTCGTCACGCTGGCGGCCTTCCTGCTCTCCTGCATTGTGGTCATGCTGGTGGAACTCTTCACCGGGCGCGCCTTGAAGCCGGTAGGCAGAAATCAGGTTCCGCCGCTCTCCGATCCGCCTGCGCCGACGCGGAAACCCGCCGGCACGGACGAGACTACGGATTTGCCGCAACAACCGGTTGCCACACATCATGAGCCGTCGCCGCCGGTCGCCCAGGCCATGCCCGCTGCCGCCTACCAGCAGCAACCCATTGTCGAAGAGGTGCGGCCGGCACCAGTCGCCGCTGCCACTGCTGCTGCTTCGGTTTTGCCGGTGGAAGAGGTAGCGCCTTTGAAAGAAGAGGCAGAGAAAGACGAGATCGAAACCTCCGACGATTTCTCGATCGATGCCGTTGCGGGCTTTCTGGCGACCCGCCTTGCCAAGCCCGTCGCCGCCGTTGTGTCTCCAGCCGGAGACAGCGGTTCGACCACTACCGTCATGCTGGCGCGCGCCCTGTCTGAAATGGGCCGCTCGGTCGTTCTCGTCGATATGACGGCCTCTGCCTGTCCCACGCGTCTGATGGTGCCCGAGGCCGGGCTGCCTGGTGTCATGGACCTTCTGGCGGGTGCCGCCGCCTTTGGCGAAACCATTCACGGCGACCGGCTGTCCGATGCGCATATCGTGCCGCGCGGCAATGCGCAGCCGCGTGAGGCCATGCGGGCCATCGATCGCCTGACGATGATTCTAAGCGCTCTATCTGACGCCTATGATACGGTGTTGGTTGAATGCGGCGCGGTGCAGATTTCGAGCCTTGAAAAAATGCTGCGCAATCTGCCGGCGGAAATCATCGTTTCGGTGCCCGGCAAGGATGGCGAGATGCTGGAGAAGACGCTCGGTGAACTGGTGGTCCAGGGCTACGAACAGGCATTGCCGATGACGGGCATGCGCAAGCCGGGTCATCTGAGCGCCGCCTGACGGACGGCAAACCCTCTCAGTCAGTAACAGACATGGCGTCCGTTCTTGGCCGCCCGGCGCGAAAACGCTGGATCAGCGCATAAAGCGCCGGGTTGGACTTGATCAGGCTTTTCGTCTTTGCGATGGCGACATAGGCCGAGGCCGCTGCGCGCCCCTTCAACGTCACCGGCAGGAATATATCGTGCTGGGCGGTGGAAAGCGGGCACCAGCTGCGTTTGTAAAGCTGATCGCCGACGCCGAAATCGAAGAGTGCGGCTTTCTCTCTGCAGGCGCGTTCGATCATCAGCCAGAACAGCAACTCGCCGGGGCTGAGTTCCGAAACCACCTCATCGATCGATCCGAACTGGCAGATGATGTGGTCCTGCTTGCGCGAAAGCCCGGATATGGCGGCAATGACGCCCTCGTATTCCCCATGCAGGCGAATGGCGTGCAACTCCAGAAGACTGTCCGTACCCGTTTCCGGGAAGTTGGCCAGATCGTAGAAAAACTCCTTCACCGATTGGCTTCGGAAAACATCCGGGATGCCTTGGGAGGCGAACCGGGTGGACTTTTGCCGGAAGAAGGCCTGCAATAATTCGCATTTTTCCTGTGGCGAACGGGCAATCACGTGGCTGTAACCGCCCATTTCCTCGGCCCTTCGGCTCTGGATACGGAATTTCTTCCGTCGTCTCTTGGCATTGACCTGCCGCAAGGTGCTTTCAAAACTTTCCAGCAGCGGCAGTTGAAAGGCCGGGTTCTGGTTTTCGACGGAAGCCAGATAGGAAAGCGGATTGGTCCTGCCGCGCCAGGTGAGCGGTATGTTCTGCAAGGCCAGAATATCCGCCCGGCCATGCAGCAGTTTTCGCGCCTCGCGGGCAATCGCTGCCGCCGTCTTATGTTCTGCCTGCTCGGCAAAGGACGGCTCGAAAAGCCCGGTATTGATATTGTTAAAACGGCCGCCCGGAAAACGCGCCTTGCGGATACCGCCTTCCTGCACGATTTCGAGCGGCAGCAGGAAGACCGTCTTTGCGCCCTGTCTGCCGCGAATGATGAGCAGCGGGCTTTTCTGGGTCTGCGCCCAGATGGAGCACCAGCCGAAACCCTGATGCAGGGAATTGAGCGGGTCGCTCTCCATCCGCTCCCAATCGGTGCGGATGGTGGAAGCGTCATCGACGAGATCGATCACCAGACGGTCGGCACCCCGCCGCTCGCCTTGCATGGCGCTCGACGCTTTGCTCTCGCTGACTGTGACCGGCCCCTCAGCCGCCATCCACTCTCTCCGGTTGTTTCGGTGGGACTATATCGCTGAGCGGCAAACAATCAGTTTATAAAATTGCGACCTCAGGGTGTTGCGCAACGGTTGGCGCTTATCCCTGTTTTTTGGGCCCTGCCATCCATTTGATGATGAGCATGGCCGGCAATATCCACAAAAGCCCGCTCAGCACGAAATAGGCCAGATGCACCCACCACGGCGATTGCGCCAGTGTCGCCGATGCAATGGCCGTCGCGGCCACGGCGTAGATGACGACGAGGCAGATGATGACGATGGTGCCGATAAGCGATCTGAGGCGAGGGGGCATGAAATCTTCCATCATGAGAGCATGTCTCCCAAAAGTGTCATCGGTTTTGGGAAAAAGACATGCGCAAAACAAAAAAATAGATCGTCTTGGCGATTCGAAGAAGAGGCAGGACGATCTGATATGTAAGCGCGACTATACCGCCGCGACCGCATGCCGCAAACCCTGAGGCCTTGTTTTGTGGTGCCGGTTGGGGCTAATCAACATGACTGTATGAGGGAGACCTGAAAAGATGCGTTCGAGCAGCATGACGATGGCAAACGGTTCTGCGGAAATGGTGGTGGAGGCTGCCCTGCAGAAGCAGGAAAAGAACCGCCGCCTGCTGCGCATCTGGCTGCGCGTCGTTCTTTTCACGCTCTTCTGTCTCGTGCTGGTCGGCGGCGCCACGCGGCTTACCGAATCCGGCCTGTCGATCACCGAATGGAAGCCTATCCACGGCGCCATCCCGCCGCTTTCGGTTGCCGAATGGGAAGAGGAATTCCAGCTTTACAAGCGCATTCCCCAATATCAGGAAATCAACAGGGGCATGTCGCTTGATGAGTTCAAGACGATTTTCTGGTGGGAATGGGCGCATCGCCTGCTTGCCCGCGCCATCGGTCTCATCTTCGCCCTGCCGCTCGCCTTTTTCTGGTTGACGGGCCGCGTCGAAAAGCGTTTGCGCCTGCCGCTGGTCGGTCTTCTGGCGCTTGGCGGTTTTCAGGGCTTTATCGGCTGGTGGATGGTCTCTTCCGGTCTCGTCAATCGCACGGATGTCTCGCAATATCGCCTCGCCACGCATCTGACCATCGCCTGCCTCATCTTCGCGGGCTGCATGTGGATATTGCGTGGCCTGTCGCATCATTCGCCTGAAACGGCAGACGAAAAGACGGGCAGGGGCTTTGCCGGCCTGTTGACGGTGCTCTGTCTGTTCCAGATCTATCTCGGCGCGCTGGTGGCGGGGCTGAATGCCGGCCTTTCCTACAACACCTGGCCGCTGATGGACGGTTCACTGGTGCCGGGCGATCTCTTCCTGCAGCAGCCCTGGTGGATCAACCTCTTCGAAAACCCCAAGACGGTGCAGTTCATCCACCGTGTCGGCGCCTATACGCTTTTCGCCGCCACGCTGTGGCACATGGTGTCCATTGCCCGTGCCCTGCCGAATACGCCACACGCACGCCGCGCCGTGCTGTTCTTCGTGCTCGTTTCCATTCAGGCAGCGCTCGGCATCACCACGCTTCTCATGCATGTGGATATCCACGTGGCGCTCGCCCATCAGGGCATGGCCTTGATCGTGCTTGGATTTGCGGTTGCCCACTGGCGCGGTTTCATTGGCGAATATCCGGCACCTGTCGCCGTCGAAGTCAGGGACTAAGCGCGCTCAGAACTGCTTCAGCACCGTTTTGACGGTAGCCGCGACAGCGAGTTCGTTGTCGCGCTCTTCCGCATTGCTGTCCTCTTCGTGCCAGGTGGCCGAGAGGCAGCCATAAGCGAAGGCATATTGCAGCAACACCCGTTCATCCCGCTGCAGCGCCCTGGAAAAAATCGCCGCCATGGAGGCGATACGCGCCTCGCTGCGTGTCAGATCGAAGCGGTCGAGTGGATTGGAGAACATGTTCGCGACATCAAGCGCCGCATCGCCGATCAGGCCGGCCGGGTCGATGATGATCCAGCCGCGCCCGCTGCGCATGATGTTTTCGTGATGCAGATCGCCATGCAGTGGCTTCACATCCCGTTGCCGGTCAATCAGCTCCTGCGCCAGCGCGGCGGCGTCGACATAGATACTCTCCACGCCGTCGGTGCGATCCTGTTCGGCCTTGCGGAACAGGCTTTCGAAATAGAGAGGCAACGTCAGCAGGCTTGAGGGCGGGGGCTGCTGTGATGGCTGATGGTATTGGAGCAGAACATCGGCAGCAATTTGCGTGGTCGCGTCGTCGTCGCCGTCGCGGAACAATACATCGCGCAACGTCTCCGCGCCGGCATGTTCCATCAGCAGAATATCATCGGAACGCTCAAGCAGCTCCACGCATCCGACACCCGCCCGCCACGCGATGAAATCCGCACCGCGAAGGCTGTCCTCAAGCACTTTCTTTTTCAGGACTTTGGCGACGGCTGGAGAGCCGTCACCACGCGTTACCGCGTAGACCACCCCGGCCGGCGTGTCGGCAATCTGTTTTGCGGCCTCGATATTCCACGAGGCCGGAAAAGAGGGGATGGTTCCGCTCATGCAGAAAGCCTCATGCCGACAGCATCAGTTCCATGTTCTGCACGGCCGCGCCGGATGCGCCCTTGCCGAGGTTGTCGAGCAGCGCCACGAGATTGATGTGCTCGCCGCCCGGCGTGCCGAAGACGAAGAGCTTCATCGTGTCCTTGCCCGCCAGTTCCTCGGCATCGATGCGGGATAGCCCCTTGCTTTCGGCAAGCGGCACCACACTAACGATATCCTGGCCCGCATAGTGGGCCGTGAGCGCGGCATGGACCGTCTCGATGCTCGTGCCTTCCTTGAGGTCGGCGGCAAACAGCGGCACCTGCACAATCATGCCCTGTGGGAAACGTCCGACGGAAGGCGCAAACAGCGGTGCGCGGTCAAGCTGGCCGTGAATGGTCATTTCCGGCACATGCTTATGGGAGAGCGTCAGGCCATAGAGGAAATTATTGGCGCTGATCGCGTCGTCGCGGCTCTGGTCTTCCATCTGCGCAATCATCTGCTTGCCGCCGCCGGTATAACCGGAGACCGCATTGACGCTGACCGGATAACCATCGGGCAGGATGCCGGCAGCGCGCAGGGGACGGATGAGACCGATAGCGCCCGTCGGATAGCAACCCGGATTGGCGACGAAACGGGCAGAACGAACCTTGTCGCCCTGCTCGCTGTCCATTTCGGCAAAACCGTAAGCCCAGTCCTTGTGGACGCGATAGGCGGTCGAGGTATCGATGATGCGGACATTGTTGTTGCCGGCCACCATCGAGACCGCTTCCCGGGAAGCGTCATCCGGCAGGCAGAGGATGGAAATGTCGGCGTTGTTGAGCATATCCTCGCGCATTGCGGCGTTGCGGCGCTCGGCTTCGGGAATGGACAGCAGGTCAATATCGCGGCGACCAGCAAGGCGCGTGCGGATCTGCAGACCCGTGGTGCCGTGTTCGCCATCGATGAAGATCTTCGCTGTCATGTCCTTGTCCTGACTTTTCAAAGGGTTGTAAGGGTATTCGGAATCATTTTTCTAAGTTGTGGCCGCGTTGTCAGCCAGCCTTGGCCAGCCGTTCGGCACGCAGGCCAAGCATATACATTGCAACGGTGGCTCCGGCAATGGCGGTAATATCGGCATGGTCATAAGCGGGCGCTACCTCCACGACATCCGAGCCGCGAATATCGAGCTGGCCAAGCCCGCGCAGAACGGAGAGAATCTTGGCGCTAGTCGGCCCCCCGGCCACCGGCGTGCCTGTTCCGGGCGCGAAGGCCGGGTCGAGGCAATCGATGTCAAAGGTGAGATAGGCAGGCATGCCGGCCGTATGCTTGACGATCAGCGAGGCGATGTCGCTCGCCCGCATCTCCTCCACCTCGTAACCGTGGAGAATGCGAATGCCGAAATCGTCAGGGGCATGGGTGCGAATGCCGATCTGGATCGAGCGGTCGGCATCGATCAAGCCGTCACGAACGGCGCGGGCCACGAAGGAGCCGTGATCGATCCGCTTGCCGTCATCGAACCAGGTATCCTGATGTGCATCGAACTGCACCAAAGCTAACGGCCCATGCTTGGCCACATGCGCCTTCAAAAGCGGCCAGGTAATGAAGTGGTCGCCTCCGAGCGTCAGCAGATAATCCGTCTTGGAGATAATCCTGCGTGCTTCTTTTTCGATCGTATCAGGCGTCTTCCAGTGGTTGCCGTAGTCGAGCAGGCAGTCGCCATAATCGACGGTCGGCATATGGGCGAAGAGATCGCGCGCGAAGGGATATTGCGGATCGTTATCGAAAATCGCCGAGGCCCGGCGGATGGCCTGCGGCCCGAAGCGTGCACCCGGCCGGTTGGATGTCGCCGCATCGAAGGGAATGCCCCAGATGGCTGTCGATACGCCCTTGAGGGTCTTGGTATATTTGCGCCGCATGAAGGAGAGGACACCCGCATGGGTCGGATCGGTCGCAGCCGATGTCAGCGTGGTTGCGGTAAAGGCATGGTCGATGGTTTTGGATGGCATTACTTTTCCGCCTTTTCAGCAAGATCGGCGAAATTGCGAATTTTGATCGCGCGGCCGTTGAAGCGGGCGACGATTTCCAGTTCGCCGCCCATCGCCTCGATAAACCGGCGCAGCGTCCCGACATACATATCGGCCCTTTTTTCCAGCTTGGCGACCGAGCTTTGGCCAATATCCAGCGCCTGTGCTATTTCGTCCTGCGAGAGCTTCAGCGCCCTGCGAACATCTGCAAGGTCCATTTCCTCTTCCAGACGAATTGCTTCGGCTTTTGATTTAACGCGCGCATCATCCGACATCCGGTCGCGCAATTGCGCGAAACTGTGTCTACCGCTCATGGTGCTGCTCCTTTTCAAGCTCCGTCAGATGCTCGTCATAAAGTGTATCGGCAATCGGTATCATGCGGTCATAGAACCGTTTGTCACCCGTCTTGTCGCCGCCGATCAGCAGGATCGCCATTCGGCGCGGATCGAAGGCGTAAAATATCCGCAGCGGTTTTCCTTCGCTTTGGATACGTAATTCCCGCATATGCGCGTGCCGTGATCCATGAATGCCACTCGAATAGGGAAACGGCAGGCGAGGGCCGCACTCCTCCAGTTTCTGAACATAGGCGTCGATACTGATGTGCTCGCTTTCCTCAAGCGTTTCCCACCATGCTCCGAATTCATTCGTATACTCGACAACATAGCTCATGCGGCAATATTATTCCCTTGAGGGAATATTTCAAGATGCAGCTGATCGCCAAAATAAAAAAAGGCGGAGCCGAAGCCCCGCCTTTCGAAGGTATTGTACCAGTAAGCGATTAGCGCTTCGAGAACTGGAACGAACGGCGGGCCTTGGCCTTACCGTACTTCTTACGCTCGACGACGCGGCTGTCGCGGGTCAGGAAGCCACCCTTCTTCAGAACGGAGCGCAGGCCCGGTTCGAAGTAGGTGAGGGCCTTGGACAGACCGTGACGAACGGCACCGGCCTGACCGGACAGACCACCACCGGCAACGGTGGCGATGATGTCGAACTGACCTGCGCGGGCAGCGGCGACGATCGGCTGCTGAAGGATCATCTGCAGAACCGGACGTGCGAAATACGCGGTGAAATCGCGGCCGTTGATGATGATCTTGCCAGAACCGGCCTTCACCCATACGCGGGCTACGGCGTTCTTGCGCTTGCCGGTCGCGTAGGAGCGGCCGAGGGTATCAACCTTGCGGACGTGCACGGGAGCCGAAGCTTCCGATGCCGGGGCGAGGTCTTTCAGAGAGGAAAGATCGGCCATTATCAGGCGCTCCTTACGTTCTTCTTGTTAAGCGCGGCCACATCGAGAACGGTGGGCTGCTGTGCTTCGTGCGGATGGTTCGAGCCGGCGTAAACGCGCAGGTTCTTCATCTGGCGACGGCCGAGCGGGCCGCGCGGGATCATGCGCTCGATAGCCTTTTCAACGACGCGCTCCGGGAAGCGGCCTTCGATGATCTGGCGAGCGGTGCGCTCCTTGATGCCACCCGGATGACCGGTGTGCCAGTAGTACTTCTTGTCGGAGTACTTGTTGCCGGTGAAGGCAATCTTTTCCGCGTTGATGACGATGACATTGTCGCCATCATCGACGTGGGGTGTGTAGGTGGCCTTGTGCTTGCCGCGCAGGCGGGTTGCAACGATGGTGGCGAGGCGACCAACAACGAGGCCTTCGGCGTCGATGATGACCCACTTCTTCTCCACCTCAGCAGGCTTCTGAACGAAAGTAGACATGGATTTCACTTTCTAACGTGGACCCGTCATCCTCTTCATGAAAGAGATACGGGCGTTTCTTGTTGCTTGGTTTGGTTGCCCTGTGGGTAACCGCAAATGACCCTATTCCGGCTGGAATCCGATCTGGCGCGCTTATACGGTGCGACGGGGAAAGCGTCAATATGACGTTTTTTGAAGACCTTAAAAATAATCAAGTAAAAACAACGACTTATTTATGTGGTAATATTTTACCCCATAAAATTGGCCCGTTTTAGCCCAGTCTCATGACCAGAACGCCTGCTGCTATGATGCCGCCGGCGAGATAACGCCAGATGCTGGCGCGTTCTTTCAGGATCACGACGGAGATGACAAGCGCAAACAGGATGGAGGTTTCCCGAAGTGCTGCGACGACAGCGACGGGGGCCTTGGTCATGGCATAAAGCGCCAATCCGTAGGAGAGGATGGAGCCGCCACCGCCGATCAGGCCGCGCCACCAGTTGCGCCGCACATGCGCCGCGACGGCGCTTGCCCCGCGTTGGTAAAAGGCGAAACCGAAAAGCAGCACGGGCGGTAGCAGCGACATCCACAGCGTATAGGAAATCGCATTGCCCGAAAGCCTTGCGCCGACACCGTCGACGAAGGTGTAGGAGGCGATGACGAAGGCATTGATGAGCGCAAGGATGATCGCTTTTCCGCCGCCACGCCGCGCCTCGAAGGCGAGCGTCAGGATGCCGGCGGAAATGATGGCTATCCCGGCAAGCGCCAGCGGGCTCAGGACCTCGCTCAGGAAAAGGCTGCTCGTCGCCGCGACGATCAAGGGCGCCACACCGCGCATGACGGGATAAACGAGGCCGATATCGCCGATCGTATAGGCGGCAGCGACAAGGCGGAAATAGGCAAATTGCAGAATGGCCGAAGCGAAGAGGAATGGAATGGCGACAGGAGCCGGAAACGGCAGGAAGGGCAGAAAGGGCAGGGAGCAAGCGGCAGCACCCGCCGCAATCAGTGAGGCGTCAAGTGACTTGTCTGAGCCGGATTTGACCAGCGCATTCCATCCGGCATGCAGGATCGCACCCAGGAGAACCAGAAGAAGAATGTCGATTGTCACAATAGAGACTCGCTCGCGGGCTACTTTGCGAAACCTATAGCATGGGGTTTGACGACCGAAATCCATTTTCGATGGAGGCCGCGAGGCGTTGTGGGCGCTTTGTGATCATTTGAAAACGATTGCGGGTTTCGTCTGATCATCCGTGCAAATATGCGGCCCTTCCGCCGATAATGACGCGCGTCAAATTTCGGGTTTGTGCATGTCGCGGTACCTCCTGCTTCGGGGGCAACGTCGCTTTGCTCATGATTTCATCCGCGGGACGGGCATGCCGGCTCCGGATGCAAGGCTCTGGTCACGCCGGAGCTTGCGTGGTTTCTAAAAAATCAGGGCTATTTAAGCGGATATTTGGGTTTCATTCGCATTTCTGGCGGCGTGGATGAGGCTATCAATTTCAGCACCGGTTTCTTTCATTATTCTGAAAATAAATTTCATATCCGTGTAAAATAGCAAGCTGTAACGTTGTAGATTTGCAGATAGATTGATTTACAGAATAACTTTCTGAAAATTAGTCAACTCTAATTCATCGGTGAACGGAATGAAAACAAACAGGAGACGAATGGCGCATAAAATGCACGTTAATGGTGTTTTGACCGGCATTCCTTCGCGTAAGAGCCCTTTTGAAAACTGGATGAAAATACTCAATACCAGCTTATGCAGGGTGCTTTCGTGAAATCATTTTGCGTGAATGAAATGGCCGATATCGAGCGAAGAAAGGGCCACTTTCACGGGTTTTAGAGCCAGCAGGGGTTCAAGAAAGCGATGATGCGTCCTAAATGACAATAAAAGCAAGGGACAAAAGCAAGTACCGGTGGTGTGCAGATGTAGCTGTGGATTTATGCAGGAAACGCGATACTCGCGCTGATCTCTCAGAAGGGGTGCCTGCCAGCATCTCTCAAACTGCGAGATGCGCCAAAGGGACAAGTTGACATGCAGCATGATACTTATGAACCGGACTATCTCAGAAAAATCCTGACCGATGTCAGGACCATCGCCCTGCTCGGCGCCTCACCCAATCCGGAGCGGCCGAGCCATGGCGTCATGCGTTTTTTGCTGTCGAAGGGCTACCGCGTGTTTCCGGTCAATCCCGGTCAGGCGGGCAAGGAGATACTGGGGCAGAAGGTCTATGCCCGGCTTGCCGATATTCCCGAACCCGTGGACATGGTCGATGTCTTCAGGGCACCCGAATATCTCTCAGTGATCGTCGAGGAGGCGATATTGCTGCCGCAGCGCCCGAAAGTGATCTGGGGCCAGTTATCCGTGCGCGATGACAATGCCGCCGCTAAGGCGGAGGCCTATGGCATGTCCGTAGTGATGGACCGTTGCCCCGCAATTGAGTATCCGCGTCTCAATATTGTGCGATAGTTGGTACAGATCGGACTTATCATTTTGCCGCAAGGCATTATGATCCCTCCAAAATTCCATTGGAGGAAATATCATGTCGAGCAGCAATCCCGGTTTTTCAACGCTGGCCGTCCATGCGGGGGCACAGCCAGATCCGACCACCGGCGCACGCGCGACGCCCATCTACCAGACGACCGCTTATGCTTTCCGTGATGCCGATCATGCTGCCGCGCTGTTCGGGCTGAAGGAATTCGGCAATATCTATACCCGCATCATGAACCCCACCCAGGCGGTTCTGGAGGAGCGTGTCGCAGCGCTCGAAGGCGGCACGGCGGCGCTCGCTGTCGCATCCGGCCACGCTGCGCAATTGCTGGTCTTCCACACGCTGCTGCAGCACGGCGACAATTTCGTCGCCGCCCGCCAGCTTTATGGCGGCTCCATCAACCAGTTCGGCCACGCCTTCAAGGGGTTCGACTGGCAGGTGCGCTGGGCCGATGCCACTGATCCGGCCAGTTTCGAGCGGCAGATCGACGAGCGCACCCGCGCCGTCTTCATCGAAAGCCTCGCCAACCCCGGCGGCACCTTCGTGGATATCGCTGCAATTGCCGAGATTGCCCACCGCCACGGCCTGCCGCTCATCGTCGACAACACCATGGCAAGCCCCTATCTGCTGCGGCCGCTGGAACATGGCGCGGATATCGTGCTGCATTCACTGACGAAATTCCTGGGCGGCCACGGCAATTCCATGGGCGGCATCATCGTCGATGGCGGCACGTTCGACTGGTCGGCGACGGACAGATATCCGGCGCTGTCGCAGCCCCGGCCCGAATATTCGGGCGTCGTGCTGCACCAGACCTTCGGCAATTTCGCTTTTGCCATTGCCTGCCGTGTGCTTGGTCTGCGTGACCTTGGCCCGGCCATCTCGCCCTTCAACGCCTTCCTCATTCTCACCGGCATAGAAACCCTGCCGCTGCGCGTTCAGCGCCATTCCGACAATGCGCTCGCCGTCGCCAAATGGCTGAAGGCGCATCCGAAAGTTGGCTGGGTGCATTATGCCGGGCTGGAGGAGAGTGACAACTACGCCATCCAGCAGCATTATTCGCCAAAGGGGGCGGGTTCGGTCTTCACCTTCGGCGTCAAGGGCGGTTATGCCGCTGGCAAAGCGCTGGTGGAAGGGCTGCAGCTTTTCTCGCATCTCGCCAATATCGGCGATACGCGCTCGCTCGTCATCCATCCGGCCTCCACCACCCATGCGCAGCTGACGCCGGAACAGCAGACGGCGGCCGGCGCCGGGCCGGATGTGGTGCGCCTGTCCATCGGTATCGAGGATGTCAAGGACATCATCGCCGATCTCGAACAATCGCTTGCGAAAATCTGAGAGGGCGGCCCGCCATGACGAACTTGCTGACATTTGATGTTTCGGTCGAAGCGGAGCATGGCGCGCCTGCGCCGGAACGGCTGATTTTCGGTGACCCCAGATTTACCACCTGGAATCTGGAGGAAGCGCCGGGCGGCATCTATGCGGGCATCTGGCAATCCACGCCCGGCAAATGGCGGGTGGTCTATGATGAATGGGAATATTTCAACATTCTTGAAGGCCATTCCATCCTGACGGAAGATGGTGGCGCGCCGCGCCACCTGAAGCCGGGCGACCGGCTCGTCCTGCAGCCCGGCTTTACAGGCACCTGGGAGGTCGTGGAAACGACAAGGAAGGATTACGTCATCCGGCTTTGATAGCGGGCTACCGCCGCGCTTTACAGCCGGTCGAAGGATATAATCGACCGCATAAGCCCCGGAAAACGTGCTTCCAGATCATCGTGGCGCATGACGTTGATATTCTCGACGCCCTGTTTGTGTGTGCGTATTATTCCTGCTTCGCGCAGGATACGCAGGTGGTTGGAAAGCGTGGACCGTGGCATATCCGGGCAGGGTGCTGCACAAGCGCAATTCTGCCCGGCTTCCACTTCCCACAATTTCCGAACGATACCCATGCGGGCGGGGTCGCCGAGTGCGGCCAGCATGGCGGTGAGCGATATGTCTTCGCGGGCGGGATGAAAAAACTGAACCATATAACGGCTCTAGCATAAGGCTTGACAGGCTTCAATATTTCAATAAAACCGAAATACCGAATTATGGTAATTCGGAAATTTAGATATTTTCAGGAGATTGCAATGTCTGGAATATTCAACGGGCAGGTCGTCGTCGTCACAGGCGGATCGACGGGGATTGGTTTTTCGGTTGCGAAGCTGTTTTTGGAAGGTGGCGCCGCTGCTGTTTATGTAACTGGCCGTAGTTCGACCAATCTCGATGCCGCAGTCGCCAGACTTGGAGCGCGCGCAATCGGCGTCGTTTCCGATGTTGCGAAGCTGTCGGAACTCGAACAGCTCAAAAGCCGTATCGAAGCTGACGGGCGGACAGTGGATGTTCTGGTCGCCAATGCCGGCATTGCGGAAAACAACGATCTTGGCGCAACTCACGAAGCGCTCTATGACCGGATTTTCGACATTAACGTAAAGGGCGTGTTCTATACGGTGCAGACGTTGTTGCCGGTGCTACGGGACGGCGGTTCGATTGTGCTGACGGGCTCGATCGTCGGTAACAAGGGTATGGAAAAACTGAGCGCTTACAATGCTTCAAAGGCGGCGGTTCGCTCGTTCGCGCGCAGCTTTGCCAATGACCTGAAGGCGCGGGGAATCCGTGTCAATACGGTCAGCCCGGGTGTCACCCGCACGCCGATCATGGAAAATGGTCTTAAGATGGACGATGAAAAGATCGCCGGTTTCGAAGCCTATCTGAAGGACGCAGCGCCGATCGGCCGTATGGCCGACCCTGACGAAATTGCCGAAGCAGTACTGTTTTTGGCGTCAGCCAAGGCCAGCTATATCACCGGCGTGGAACTTTCCGTTGATGGTGGTTTGGCTCAAATCTAAGGGCGACCTCACCTCCCTATTCACCACGCCAGATCAAGCCGTTCCAGACCATGGAAATGGTAGACGTCCTTGACCTTCGGCGGCTCGGCGATCCTGAGACCTGGCAGGCGTCTGAACAGCAGCGGCAGGGCAAGATTAAGCTCAAGCCTTGCCAGCGGTGCGCCGATGCAGAAATGGATGCCGGCGCCGAAGGACACATTGACGCCCTCGTTCCGGTCCGGCTTGAAGGCCAGCGGGTCGGAGAATTTTGCGGGGTCGAGATTGGCCGCGGCCAGAATGAGGCTGACCTTGTCGCCGCGTTTGAACGTCACGCCGTCTATCTCGAGGGGTTCCAGAACCCAGCGCTGGAAAATATGGACCGGCGCGCAGATACGCAGCGTCTCTTCAATCGTGCGCTCCGTGGTCGTCTCGTCGCTGAACAAGGTGTCAGGCGAGATGCCGCTTTCCAGAATGATGCGGACGGAATTGCCGATCTGGTGCACGGTCGCCTCGTGCCCGGCATTCAGAAGCACGATGGTGGTGGAAATCAGCTCGTCATCGGTCAGATATTGGCCCTTGTGCTCCGTGTGGATCATGTGGCTCAAGAGATCGTCTTGCGGCTCCGCTCGCCGTTCCGCGATCACGCTGCGCACATAGTCCGAAAATTCCTTCGCTGCCTTGTCGGCAAGAAGCTCGTCCTCGGCAGTGCGTTTGAACATGTACATGCCGACATAGGCATGCGACCATTTCAGAAGCTGCGGCCCCATTTCCTCGGGAATGCCGATCATGCGGGCAATCATCGTCACCGGAATGATATCGGCATAGGTGGAGAGCAGTTCCGTCTTGCCATCGGCTTCGAAGGCGTCGATCAGGCGGTTGGCAAGCTCTTCGATTTCCGGCTTCATCTTATCGACATGCCGGGACACAAAAGCGCGGTTGATGAGCGTGCGCAGCCGCGTATGTTCCGGCGGCTCCAGTTCCAGCAGCGAATGTTGCTCGGCAGCATCGAAGTGCTTCACATGCTCCAGCGGCTGCGCAAGGCCGATTTCCTCACGGCTGGCCACATGCAGGATCTGTCTCCCGAAACGGCGATCGCGCAGCAGCGCGCTGACATGGTCGTATTCGGTGAAGAACCACTGCCGCTGCTCTTCCCAGTAAAAGGTGGGACATTGCGCGTGAAGCGCCGCATAGACCGGGTTCGGATCGTTGTAGAAAGCCGGGTCGCGGGCATCAAGTGAAACGCGGCGCGTGGCGGGGTCGATGGTGAGGAAGGGAAATGTCGCTGTCATGCTCAAGGTTTATTCCGCGTCTTACACTTTGGAAAGGGTGGGGAAAAACCGCCCCCTGTTTTTCCGCTTGTCGTCGCATGGTCGTCATGTCACCGGCTGGCGATGGCCGATATGCGGTTCAGCGCCGCAACCTGGCGGTCGGCATTATTGTCCATCGGATTTTCGTCCCGGTCCGGGGAAGGGACGACGACATTGGCTGAATTCACGTGGATGACGGTCCTGTTGCGGCCGGCCTTTTTCGCCGCATAGAGCGCACGATCGGCTTCCGTCATCATCACGCTCAGGTCGGCATCCTTGATCATGGCTTCGGATATGCCGACGCTGGTGGTGACTTCGATACCTTCGCCGCGCGAACTGATCTTGGAAAGACGCAGATTGCTGCGGATTGCTTCCGCCAGCGTTACCGTGCTGGATGGGCTTTCGACTTCGGCGACAAGCGCGAATTCCTCGCCGCCCATTCTGACGAACAGGCCGCGATCGCCAATGACACGCCGCGCCATGTCGCAAAAATGCACGAGCACCGCATCGCCGGACTGGTGGCCGTATTTGTCGTTTATCTTCTTGAAATGGTCGATGTCGAACAGCACCAGCGCCACATAGCGGTCGGAAGCCGGCGACCGCTTCTTGATGCGCTCGAACTCCTCCAGAAGACCGCGCCGGTTGAGAACGCCGGTAAGGTGGTCGGTCATCGCAAGCCGGTGCAGGCGGGCTTCCGAATCTTCCATGATGATCTTGGCGCTGATCATGATGATGACGGTGAAGCCGAGAATGCCTGAAAAGGCGAGCGGCGACGTCAGCGCGACGGCACCGGGAGACGTGACGTCGCCGGGAATGACGACGGATGCGATGATGGCGCCGAAAAAGGCCTGCAAAATGAAAATAGCGGCAAGAACCTTGCGGCTCAGCGATGCCCGGCTCCTGTTCGCCAGAACGACGCCGGCCAGCATGAAGTAAGCGACCGCGGCACAGGCATGGTAAAGCAGGATACGTGAAACCATGCTTTCCCGCACCGTCGGGATGAGCATGCCAGCCACCCACAAGAGCGCGGGAATAGCGATCCAGCCGGCGAGCTTGCGCTGTTCGAAGGAGAGAAGGCCGGCCAGCCAGAAACCGAAAGCTGAAAGCGCCAGCGTGTTGCCGACTTCGATCGACAGGTAATTGGGAATGTCGCCGCGCAGGGCGACAAGAATGGCGCCGATCCCGGTCGAAAGGAAACCGGCGGCGAAATAGAGATTGTGCTGGCGGGCAGGGCGGTGCAGCCACAGGGTTCCCAAAAGGACGGCAAGGGTGAACGTCTCCGACGCCCAAAGCAGCATGCCCGTTTTTGCATCCAGCATTGCAAGATCCTATCTGCGCTATCATGCCGTGAAAGCGGGCCCTGCGGCACCATGTGCGCAATACCCGCCGGAATTGTTGAGATGCCATTTCACCCGAATGGGCCGCCCGCTTCCTGACGGAAACCGGAAATTCGCCGCGCAGTATCAGCAGTAAATCCCTAACGAGTTCTTGCCGGTGAGAAGTTATATCTGTGCATGGTCACGGGTTTTTGCATTTGCGGGTCACTTCGATGGAAAATAACGCCGGCAAGGGCATGTGGTTCGAGATGCGGCCAACGGTCTGAAGCCATTGCCGGCAGAGGCTTCAAACGCCTGCAATCGCTGTTGAGCCGTTAAGGATATGCGGCTTCGTGTCTTGAAGTACGGGGCAGGGACACTCTATGTAGGGAGTATGAAGGTTAGAAGTGATTCCGGAGCGGTTTTCCGCGAAGGGCAGAGTTGACAAAGGACGGACATGAAAAATCCAGTTGATACCGCCATGGCTCTGGTGCCGATGGTCGTAGAGCAGACCAATCGCGGCGAACGCTCCTATGACATATTTTCCCGTCTTCTCAAGGAACGCATCATTTTCCTCACCGGTCCGGTGGAAGACCAGATGGCTTCGCTCGTCTGCGCACAGCTGCTTTTCCTCGAGGCTGAGAACCCGAAGAAGGAAATCGCGCTTTACATCAATTCGCCAGGTGGCGTCGTGACCGCCGGCATGGCGATCTACGATACGATGCAGTTCATTCGCCCGGCTGTCTCAACGCTCTGCGTTGGTCAGGCCGCATCGATGGGTTCGCTGCTTCTGGCTGCCGGTGAAAAGGGAATGCGCTTTGCAACCCCGAACGCCCGCATCATGGTGCACCAGCCTTCCGGCGGTTTCCAGGGACAGGCATCGGATATCGAGCGTCACGCCCGTGACATCATCAAGATGAAGCGTCGCCTGAATGAAGTCTACGTGAAGCATACCGGCCGCACGCTCGAAGAGGTTGAAAAAACCCTTGATCGCGACCATTTCATGGATGCGGACGAAGCGCAGAATTGGGGTGTGATCGACAAGATCCTCACCTCGCGCCAGGAAATGGAAGGCGCCGCCGCGAATTGAGGCGCGCCGCTTTTTGACGTTTGTTTGATCCCGCAAAAGTAATTTCGGGGCTTTCAACCGCAACAGAAAGCGATATTAGTATATATTAAGGCTGTGTTGAATTTTTATGACGTGGCCTTTGGTTTGATGGGGAATTCGTTGCAGCCGGTTGTCAGCTCCTGTATCTGACACGGCTAGTACCCCGGGAAACGAGGCGGATACGGCAATGCACCCCAAGGCGAGCCGTATCTGCGGGCGGTAAGTTGACCGCGATCCGTTTGGCGGACCTGCGGCGTGCTGGAAGGAAAGAGATATGAGCAAAGTCAGCGGCAGCAACGGCGGCGACTCTAAGAATACACTCTATTGTTCATTCTGCGGCAAGAGCCAGCACGAAGTCCGGAAACTCATTGCCGGGCCGACGGTATTCATCTGCGATGAATGCGTCGAATTGTGCATGGACATCATCCGCGAGGAGAACAAGACATCTATGGTGAAGTCGCGCGAGGGTGTTCCCACCCCGCAGGATATCATCAAGATTCTCGACGAATATGTCATCGGTCAGAAGCAGGCGAAGAAAATCCTGTCGGTGGCCGTTCACAACCATTACAAGCGCCTCGCGCACGCCTCCAAGAACGGCGATGTCGAGCTGGCGAAGTCGAACATCATGCTCGTCGGTCCGACGGGTTGCGGCAAGACCTATCTTGCCCAGACGCTCGCCCGCATCATCGACGTTCCCTTCACCATGGCGGACGCGACGACGCTGACCGAAGCCGGTTATGTCGGCGAGGACGTGGAAAACATCATCCTGAAGCTGTTGCAGGCTGCGGATTACAATGTCGAGCGCGCCCAGCGCGGTATCGTCTATATCGACGAGGTCGACAAGATTTCCCGCAAGTCGGACAACCCGTCCATCACGCGTGACGTGTCGGGCGAGGGCGTTCAGCAGGCGCTTCTGAAGATCATGGAAGGCACGGTCGCTTCCGTTCCGCCGCAGGGTGGCCGCAAGCATCCGCAGCAGGAATTCCTGCAGGTGGATACGACTAACATCCTGTTCATCTGCGGCGGCGCCTTTGCCGGCCTCGACAAGATCATCTCGGCCCGTGGCGAAAAGACCTCGATCGGCTTCGGTGCGACCGTCAAGGCGGAAGACGATCGCCGTGTGGGCGAGGTGCTGCGCGAGCTGGAGCCGGAAGATCTGGTGAAGTTCGGCCTCATTCCGGAATTCATCGGCCGTCTGCCGGTTCTGGCGACGCTGGAAGACCTGGATGAAGATGCGCTGATCCAGATCCTGTCCGAGCCGAAGAACGCGCTGGTCAAGCAGTATCAGCGCCTGTTCGAGATGGAAGATGTGGAACTGACCTTCCACGAGGACGCACTTCGCGAAATCGCCCGCAAGGCGATTACCCGCAAGACCGGCGCCCGTGGTCTGCGCTCGATCATGGAAAAGATCCTGCTGGATACCATGTTCGAACTGCCGACGCTGGAAGGCGTGCGCGAAGTGGTGATCTCCAATGACGTTGTCAGCGGCGTCGCCCGTCCGCTCTACATCTATGCGGATCGCCAGGAAGAAAAGACCAACGTTTCGGCCTGATCGGTTCAAGAAGAATAAAGCCCCTCGCAGCAACGGCTGCGGGGGGCTTTTCTTTGTGCGATGCCTGCCCGGCATTCGAGGAATTTCCGGGGACGACGTAAGCGCCTTGTGCCTGAATAATACGTAGAAACTAGGAGGCGGCGCGTTTTCGCTTTTCGTGGAGAAGCGGACATGCCCCTGAAATATCGGGTATCCTGATGAATCCAGTAACCGCAATCCTCATTCACGTGTCCGATCCCGCCGAAGGGTTGCTTTGGTACGGTAGAGCATTTCCGGAGGCGGTTGCATCGGTCAGCCTTCCTTCCGGCTTCGAGTTCCTGCGGATCGGCGATATCCAGCTGGAAATCGTTCCCGCTGATGAGAAGGTTTCAAGCGGGGCGGCAGGGTCTGTCGTCTATTGGTGGACGGAGGATTTCGGCCGGTCACTCGCACATCTGCGGGACGCGGGCGCTGTTCTTTATCGCGGCCCGATGAAAATCGATCAGGAACTCTGGATGTGCCAGTTCCGTGACCCCTGGGGCAACTGTATCGGCGTTCGCGGACCCATGGCCGCGGATACGCCATAACGCTCCTCACCGCTTGAGGCATCCCTGCGTTGCATCCCGACAATCAGGTGGAGGAAAGCTTCGTCTGCCATTTTGCGTTTGGAGCGGATTGCGCTTTACTGATAAAGTCTTACAACTGATTTGCAGCGCGATGTGACGGAAATGTGAATTGCCGTCGGCGACCCGGTTCCTGATCCCTTGGGATAACCGGAAATGTCGGGAGTAATAGCCGGCGCTGGGTTTTGTTGAATTTCACGGTTCTGCCGGTGCGCGGGGCCGTCTCTTCCGGCGACTTGAAATCGGTGTTTCGAAACTCCACTTTCAGTCTCGAGAAATGAATATGCCGAACGCCCCCAAGACGTTCGGCAAAGTGTCCCGAAAGGGACCATGGAAAGGAAATGATATGACGAACATCACGTCTGCGGCATCTGGCGGTACCTATCCGGTACTTCCCCTGCGCGACATTGTCGTTTTCCCGCATATGATCGTTCCCCTGTTCGTCGGGCGGGAAAAATCCATTCGTGCGCTCGAAGAGGTCATGGGTTCGGACAAGCAGATCATGCTCGTCACCCAGATCAATGCCAGCGATGACGATCCGACCCCGGATGCCATCCACAAGGTGGGCACCGTCGCCAACGTTCTCCAGCTTCTGAAGCTGCCGGACGGTACCGTGAAGGTGCTGGTGGAAGGCAAGGGCCGCGCCCAGATCGACGAATACACCGGCCGCGAGGATTTCTACGAAGCCTCCGCGACGCCGTTGCAGGAACCTGCGGAAGACCCGGTCGAGATCGAGGCGCTGTCGCGCTCCGTCGTTTCGGAATTCGAGAGCTATGTGAAGCTCAACAAGAAGATTTCGCCTGAGGTTGTCGGCGCTGCCGGTCAGATCGACGATTATTCGAAGCTTGCCGATACGGTTGCTTCGCACCTGTCGATCAAGATCACCGAAAAGCAGGAAATGCTGGAAACCGTCAGCGTGAAGCAGCGGCTTGAAAAGGCCCTCGGCTTCATGGAAGGCGAGATTTCCGTGCTTCAGGTCGAAAAGCGCATCCGCTCGCGCGTCAAGCGCCAGATGGAGAAGACCCAGCGCGAATATTATCTGAATGAACAGATGAAGGCGATCCAGAAGGAACTCGGTGACGGCGAGGATGGCCGTGACGAGATGGCCGAGCTGGAAGAGCGTATCGCCAAGACCAAGCTTTCCAAGGAGGCCAAGGAAAAGGCCGAGGCGGAAATGAAGAAGCTTCGCCAGATGAGCCCGATGTCCGCGGAAGCGACCGTCGTGCGCAACTATCTGGACTGGCTGCTGAGCCTGCCCTGGGGCAAGAAGTCGAAGGTGAAGACCGACCTCAACAGCGCGGAGACGATCCTCGATCAGGATCATTTCGGTCTGGACAAGGTCAAGGAACGCATCGTCGAATATCTGGCCGTACAGGCGCGTGCTACCAAGATTCGCGGACCCATCCTGTGCCTCGTCGGCCCTCCCGGCGTTGGCAAAACCTCGCTCGCCAAGTCGATCGCCAAGGCGACCGGCCGCGAATATGTGCGCATGGCGCTGGGCGGCGTTCGTGACGAGGCGGAAATCCGCGGTCATCGCCGCACCTATATCGGCTCCATGCCGGGCAAGATCGTTCAGTCCATGAAGAAGGCCAAGAAGGCGAACCCGCTCTTCCTGCTCGATGAAATCGACAAGATGGGCATGGATTTCCGTGGCGATCCGTCATCCGCACTGCTGGAGGTTCTCGATCCGGAACAGAACTCCACCTTCATGGACCATTACCTTGAAGTGGAATACGACCTGTCCGACGTGATGTTCGTAACCACGGCCAACACGCTGAACATTCCAGGCCCGCTGATGGACCGTATGGAAGTGATCCGCATCGCCGGTTACACGGAAGACGAAAAGCGCGAAATCGCCAAGCGTCACCTGCTGCCGAAGGCGATCAAGGAACATGCCCTGCGTCCGGAAGAGTTCTCGGTTACCGATGACGCTCTGATGATCGTCATCCAGCAGTACACCCGCGAAGCGGGCGTGCGCAGCTTCGAGCGCGAGCTGATGAAGCTGGCGCGCAAGGCTGTCACCGAGATCATCAAGGGCAAGGTCAAGTCCGTGGAAGTCACCGCCGCCAACGTTCCTGACTATCTGGGCGTTCCGCGGTTCCGCCACGGCGAGGCCGAGCGCGAGGATCAGGTCGGTGTCGTCACCGGTCTTGCCTGGACGGAAGTCGGCGGTGAGCTGCTCACCATCGAAGGCGTGATGATGCCGGGCAAGGGCCGCATGACGGTCACCGGCAACCTCAAGGAAGTGATGAAGGAATCCATTTCGGCGGCGGCCTCTTATGTCCGCTCGCGCGCCGTGGACTTCGGCATCGAACCGCCGCGTTTCGACAAGAGCGACATCCACGTCCACGTTCCGGAAGGTGCGACACCGAAGGACGGACCGTCCGCCGGTGTCGCCATGGCCACCGCCATCGTCTCCATCATGACCGGTATTCCGGTTTCGAAGGACGTGGCGATGACGGGCGAGATCACGCTTCGTGGTCGCGTATTGCCGATCGGCGGCCTTAAGGAAAAGCTGCTTGCAGCACTTCGCGGTGGCATCAAGAAGGTGCTGATCCCGGAAGAAAACGCCAAGGATCTGGCGGAGATTCCGGACAATGTGAAGAACGAGATGGAAATCATCCCGGTTTCGCGCATGGGCGAGGTGATCCAACACGCGCTGCTTCGCAAGCCGGAGCCCATCGAGTGGGACGGCAGCATCGAGACGCCGGTGATCGCCACGGTCGAAGGCGTCGACGACGCTGGTCAGACGATCGCGCATTGATACATGCATCGGTGCGGAAGCCGGAATCGGTTTTCGTAAAGAGCGGCGCATAGAATCAATGTGTTAGGTATCGGAAGACACCTGCGGTGCTTCGGCCCGTGTAAGTGATGCCAAATTGGCACGAATATGTGGAAGGCCGGCAGAAATGTCGGCCTTTTTTGTGAAAAAACCCGTAGACCCCTTGTTTTTCAGGCGATTCCAGCGCTTTTGAGTTGCTGCGCGCGGATGCGAATGTATTCTGCGCCGGCTTAATTTAGTCGTTTCAAACCATTGAAAGGGGTGGAAACATGAACAAGAACGAGCTCGTCTCTGCTGTTGCCGAAAAGGCTGGTCTCACGAAGGCAGATGCTGCTTCCGCTGTTGATGCCGTATTCGAAACCGTACAGAACGAACTGAAGAGCGGTGGCGACATCCGCCTCGCTGGCTTCGGCAGCTTCTCCGTTAGCCGCCGTGAAGCCTCCAAGGGTCGTAACCCTTCCACGGGTGCTGAAGTCGATATCCCGGCTCGCAACGTACCGAAGTTTTCCGCAGGCAAGGGCCTGAAGGACGCTGTTAACTCGTAAGGTTTCCGGAAGGCCGTGATGCCCGGCGGCGGGCATACGGTTTTTCAGGTTCACGAGGAAGCATGTTTTGACGCGCTCACACCATCAGCAGGCATGAAGAGGCCAGTCTTTCGAAAGTCTCTTTCGGACAGGCCAGTTTCTCAGCCAGTATGGTGTGGATTGAAAGTGTCGATACGTGGCTGTGTAGCTTCCATCCGGACACACGGCGTTTCGATACGCGGAATGCGCATAAACACGAAAGCCCGGCCTTCATGGCCGGGCTTTTTGATTCACCCGACAGGAAATGTCATGCCACTGTCATGTCTTTGACGCAGAAGCCATGGGGTATTTCTGGACCCAAGGGGGATTATAATGGCGTTCCGATTTTCTCATGTGGCTTTAACTGCCGCGCTGCTGACATCCGCAGCCTTCCCGGCCGCTGCCGAGCCGGTTTTCAACCGTATCGCATCTTTCCCGGTGGCGAAAAACCTGCCCGCGGACAAGGATGCCAAGTCCGTCACGTCGGCTGAAATCGTCACCGCCAGCGAAGACGGCATGACGCTGATCTATTCGGACAGCCCGCTTGGCGGCATCGGCTTCATCGACATCACCGACGCCAAGGCCCCCAAGGCCGGCGGTGCTTTGCTGCTCGAAGGCGAGCCGACCTCGGTCGCCGTTGCCGGCGTCAAGGTTCTCGCCGGCGTCAACACCTCTGAAAGCTTCGTCAAGCCATCAGGCAAGCTGGTAACGGTCGATATCGCCACCAAGAAGATCGAGGCAAGCTGTGATCTCGGTGGCCAGCCCGATTCGGTTGCCGTCTCTCCGGACAAGACCTTCGCCGCCATCGCGATCGAGAACGAGCGCGACGAAGAGGTGAACGAAGGCGCCCTGCCGCAGATGCCGGCGGGTTATCTGGTGACGGTCGCTCTGAAGAACGGCGTTGCAGACTGCGCGACACTGAAGAAGATCGACGTGACCGGTCTTGCAGAAATCGCCCCGGAAGATCCGGAGCCGGAATTCGTTTCGATCAACGCCAATGGCGAGATCGCGCTCACGCTGCAGGAAAACAACCATATCGTTATCATCGACGGCAAGACCGGCACGGTGAAGACGCATTTCTCCGCCGGCAAGGTCGATCTTGAAGGTATTGACACCAAGAGCGACGGCCAGCTGAAGTTCACCGACAAGCAGGAAGGCCGCAAGCGCGAGCCGGACGCCGTGAAGTGGCTGGACAATGACCGTCTCGTCATCGCCAATGAAGGCGACTGGCAGGGCGGTTCGCGCGGCTTCACCATCTTCGACAAGACCGGCAAGCTTCTCTATGAAGCTGGCTCTTCGCTTGAGCATGCGGTTGCGGCCATCGGCCACTATCCGGAAAAGCGCTCCAAGGCCAAGGGCATCGAGCCGGAAGGTCTGGAAGCGGCAACATTCGGCGACCAGAAATATTTCTTCGTGCTTGCCGAGCGCGCCTCTGTCGTCGCTGTCTACAAGGACACCGGCAAGGAGCCGGAACTGACCCAGCTCCTGCCTTCGGGCGTTTCGCCGGAAGGCGCAGTCGCCATCCCGTCGCGTAATCTTCTTGTCACGGCGAACGAGGTGGATCTGGTCGAAGACGGCGGCGTTCGCTCGCACGTCATGCTTTATGAGCGCGCTGAAGGCGAAGCAGCCTATCCGCAGCTGGTTTCCGCCACCGTCGACGGCGCACCGATCGGCTGGGGCGCTCTTTCCGGCCTGGTCGGCGATGCCGAGAAGCCTGGCATTCTCTATGCCGTTTCCGACTCGGTTTATGGCAACCAGCCGTCGATCTACACTATCGACGCAACGAAGAAGCCCGCCACCATCACCAGCGTCCTGCGCGTCAAGCGTGACGGTATCGCCGCCCAGAAACTCGATATCGAAGGCATCACGCTGGACGGCAAGGGCGGCTTCTGGCTGGCTTCTGAAGGCGACAGCGCCAAGCTCGTTCCGCATGCGCTCTACAACGTCAACGCCAAGGGTGAAATCAAGGCTGAGATTGCGCTGCCGAAGGAACTGCTTGCCGGCGACACCCGCTTCGGTTTCGAAGGCGTGACCATGATCGGCAAGGGCGACGACGCGACGCTGTGGATGGCCGTGCAGCGTGAATGGGGCACGGACGAGAAGGGCTTCGTCAAGCTCGTCTCCTACAACCCGAAGTCCAAGGAATGGGGCGCCGTGCGTTACCCGCTCGACAAGACCGAGGCGGGCTGGGTCGGCCTTTCTGAAATCACCGCACAGGGCGAATATGTCTATATCGTCGAGCGTGACAACCAGATCGGCGACAAGGCAAAGATCAAGAAGCTCTACCGCGTCGCGATCGCAGACCTGAAGCCGGGCAAGATCGGTGGCGAACTGCCGCTGGTGGCCAAGCAGGAAGCGCATGACTTCCTGCCCGACCTCAAGGCCCAGACCAACGGTTATGTCGTTGACAAGCTGGAAGGCTTCACCTTCGACAAGGCAGGAACGGCCTATGCCGTGACCGACAATGACGGCGTCGACGATTCGTCCGGCGAAACGCTGTTTTTCACCGTCAATCTGAAGGCGATCAACTGATCGCCGCAGATGGTGCACAAATGAGAAAAAGCCGGGCATAGCCCGGCTTTTTTTGCGGCAGAGGTAACCCGCCTGTTTGGTGCGATATCTCACAATGCAGGCTGTTAAGCTGACATTGCCGCTTCGGTATCGGTCATCGGTGATTTGTCGGGGGACATGGTGCAAAAGCCGAGGACCGGTCGCAAGGGATCATCGCCCCATGGAATTCTTGCTTTTGGGAGTATTGTCTTTTTCCGAGTCCTGCTGAACCCAGCGGAAAAAAATATAAACGGGCAGCGCAATGAGCGCGAGTGTTACAAACGCGTCGACCATGGTTTCATCCATCATTTCTACCGCTCATCATGAAACGGCTTGAAAACAATGCCTGAAATCCCTTTAAAAAGTCTGAATCTGCTTGTTTTCCGGTATGTTGCAGGGTGGAACACAGTCCAGCCGCCGCTGTCATAATATGAAGCAGCAGTGCCGATTTGGCATGGACGCAAATAGGAAAAAGCGATTCCGCCTGTCCAGAAGCTCAGCCCGGTTCCGCTAAATCGCATTGGCGAGGGTAGGGGGATGATTCTCGATGCCGGAAATTAACGGCACACAAAAGCGCGATCCGGAAAGCGCCCGTCTTAAACTGCACGAAGATTTGGTGATTTGAAGAATGGTGGGCGATGAGAGACTCGAACTCCCGACATCCTCGGTGTAAACGAGGCGCTCTACCAACTGAGCTAATCGCCCTTCGCGTGCTTCGGATCATGTCCGCCGCGTCGGTGGCCGTGATGTATTCGGATCGGAAAAAAACCGCAAGGGCTTTTGTGAAGTTTTTTTGTTTTTTTTGCCGATGGCTTTTTCCTTCTTCGGAGGTTGGTGGCGAAAAGCCGGGAACTGTGGGCTTTCCGGTGAAAAACGAATCCCCAGCTGCCTCAAGCGACATGCGGAAAACCAGCCCGAGGCGCCCATGGCTGTGGACAAGTTTTTTGTTTTCGTTGGGAAAAGCCCGCAGAACAAGGCATTTGCGCCAGCACCCGTCAAAGGCTTCTCAGTTTTTCCCGATCAAAATGCAGAAGCTTATTCTTTTGTCGTGAAACCTGCTTGACACCCCCGCACGAACGCCGTAGTTAGCCGCTCAACGAACAGCCGAGGCTGGTTCGTACGGCGGGACAAGGTCCTGTCCGTCAGGAGATGCGGGTGTAGCTCAGTTGGTTAGAGTGCCGGCCTGTCACGCCGGAGGTCGCGGGTTCGAGCCCCGTCACTCGCGCCATCCTGTTCCTCGGAAATAAACGCAGATGAATATCTGCGATGCGCGGGTGTAGCTCAGTCGGTTAGAGTGCCGGCCTGTCACGCCGGAGGTCGCGGGTTCGAGCCCCGTCACTCGCGCCATTTCTCTTCCTGAAATGACTCCTGAAAAAAGCCAACCGAAGCGCCAGCCGGGCGCCTTGGCATTGGCGATTTCGCCGCCTGATTCCGGCCCGCGCAAGCACGATTTTTCCTGCCCTTTTCAGTCAAGTTTCGATTTCTGAAAATCGTCACTTCGTTGCCTTTTTGACATAAAATTCGTGTGACTTTTTTGCGGTTGCGTCCTTCAATCGATTATTATTGTATTTGAGGGGCTTAGGTCGGAATTGTGGCCCAAATTTGCGTCAATTCCGGCAATATTGTTGCCAATCGATGCGGCAGGTGTCTTGAAATGGTGCCTAAACTCTTGCAGAGAGGGCGCGGCTGCGCTAACCACTTTGGCGTTGCAACATATTTGTGCGCCTTGAGACTTATCAGTCGCAAAGGCAGGTCCGGCACCCGGCCGGGCAAGGAAGAGACCATGACTGAACTCCTCAGTTCCTACATTCCGATCGCAATATTCATCGGTATCGCTCTTGTCATTGGCCTGGCGCTTCTCATTGCGCCGTTTGCTGTCGCTTACAAGGCGCCGGACCCGGAAAAGCTTTCCGCTTTCGAGTGCGGTTTCAATGCCTTCGACGATGCCCGCATGAAGTTCGATATCCGCTTTTACCTGGTGTCGATCCTCTTTATCATCTTCGATCTGGAAGTGGCCTTCCTGTTCCCCTGGGCGGTGTCCTTCGGTGATATGGGCTGGTTCGGTTTCTGGTCGATGATGGTGTTCCTTGGCGTCCTCACCATCGGCTTTATCTATGAGTGGAAGAAGGGAGCGCTGGAATGGGCATGAGCCAGAACAACAGCACGCTCGTTGCGCCGCAGCCGAAGGGGATCATCGATCCCGCGACCGGCAAGCCGGTTGGCAGCAACGATGCCTACTTCACGGAAATCAATGACGAACTGGCCGACAAGGGCTTTCTCGTCACCTCGACTGACGAGCTGATCACCTGGGCGCGTACCGGCTCCCTGATGTGGATGCAGTTCGGTCTCGCCTGCTGCGCCGTCGAAGGCCTGATGCAGGCTTCCGGTCCGCGTTATGACATGGAGCGCTTCGGTGTCGCCCCGCGCGCTTCGCCGCGCCAGTCTGACGTGATGATCGTTGCCGGCACGCTGACCAACAAGATGGCGCCGGCGCTGCGCAAGGTCTATGACCAGATGCCTGAGCCGCGTTACGTCATCTCCATGGGCTCCTGCGCCAATGGCGGCGGTTATTACCACTATTCCTACGCAGTCGTGCGCGGTTGCGACCGCGTCGTGCCGGTGGATATTTACGTTCCGGGCTGTCCCCCCACGGCGGAAGCGCTGCTTTACGGCGTCCTTCTGCTGCAGAAGAAGATCCGGCGTACCGGTACGATCGAGCGCTAAGGGCAAAGGACGGATAGATAATGAGCGAAGCTCTCAACGATCTTGCTGCTTACGTTAAGGAAGCGCGCGGTTCTCTCGTGGTATCTGCCGATATCGCCTATGGCGAGTTGACGCTGAACACGACCACTGAAAGCGTGATCGCGCTTTTGACCTTCCTGCGCGACGACGTGCAGTGCGGTTTCGTCAACATCATCGATATTTGCGGCGTTGACTGGCCGCAGCGCGAGAAGCGTTTCGATGTCGTCTATCACCTGCTGTCGCCGCGCCAGAACCTGCGCGTGCGCATCAAGCTGCAGGTGGCGGAAGACGAAGGCGTTCCTTCATCGACCTCCGTCTACATGGGCGCGGAATGGTTCGAGCGCGAAGCCTGGGATATGTATGGCATTCCTTTCGAGGGCCATAAGGACCTGCGTCGCATCCTCACCGACTATGGTTTCGAAGGCCATCCGCTGCGCAAGGATTTTCCGGTTACCGGCTTTGTTGAAGTGCGTTACGATGACGTTCTGAAACGGGTTCTTTATGAGCCGGTCGAACTGAAGCAGGAATTCCGTAACTTCGACTTCCTTTCCCCTTGGGAAGGAACCGAATATGTTCTCCCGGGTGACGAAAAGGCCAAGCAATGAGCCAAGCCCCCGCGACAGAGCATGGACAATGTCTTTGCGGCGCCGTTGGCTTCAATGCCGGCATTGGCGCCCGCGAATTCGGCGTTTGCCATTGCTCCATGTGCCGCCGCTGGTCCGGCGGAGCGTTCATGGCTGTCGAATGCGTTGATATCGCCTTCGAAAACGAAGAGAATCTCGGCGTCTATTCCTCGTCGGAATGGGGTGAGCGCTGCTTCTGCAAGACCTGCGGCAGCACGTTGATGTGGCGTTCCAAGGATGGCAAACATTTTGCCGTTTCGCTGCAGGCTTTCGACAACCCTTCCAGCTTCACCTTCGCGCAGCAGATTTTCACGGATGAGAAGCCCTCGAGCTACTCGTTCGCGCAAACCACGCAGAACATGACCGGCCCCGAATTCATCGCCATGATCACCTCGGCGGAGCACTAGAATGACTGAGCATAACGTCCGCAATTTCACGATCAACTTCGGTCCGGAACACCCGTCCGCGCACGGCGTGCTGCGTCTGGTTCTGGAACTGGACGGCGAAATCGTCGAGCGCGTCGATCCGCATATCGGTCTTCTGCATCGCGGCACCGAAAAGCTGATCGAGACCAAGACCTATCTGCAGGCCGTTCCCTATTTCGACCGTCTCGACTATGTCGCGCCGATGAACCAGGAACATGCTTTCGCGCTCGCCGTCGAAAAGCTGCTGGGCCTTGAAATCCCGATGCGCGGCCAGCTGATCCGCGTGCTTTATTCGGAAATCGGCCGCATCCTGTCGCACATCATGAACGTCACGACGCAGGCCATGGACGTTGGCGCGATGACGCCGCCGGTCTGGGGTTTCGAAGAACGCGAAAAGCTGATGGTGTTCTATGAGCGCGCCTGCGGCGCCCGCATGCACTCGGCCTATGTTCGTCCGGGCGGCGTGCATCAGGACCTGCCGCCGGAGCTGGTCGACGATATCGGCAAATGGTGCGATCCGTTCCTCACCGTTCTCGACAATATCGAGGGCCTGCTGACAGACAACCGTATCTACAAGCAGCGTAACGTCGATATTGGCGTCGTCTCGCTCGAAGATGCCTTTGCCTGGGGCTTTACGGGCGTGATGGTGCGCGGTTCCGGCGCTGCCTGGGATTTGCGTCGTTCGCAGCCTTACGAGTGCTATTCCGATCTGGAATTCGACATCCCCGTCGGCAAGAACGGCGACTGCTATGACCGTTACCTGATCCGCATGCAGGAAATGCGCGAATCGGTAAAAATCATGAAGCAGTGCGTCGATCTTCTGTCCGGCAAGCACCGCATCGGCCCGGTTTCCTCGCTTGACGGTAAGGTGGTTCCGCCCAAACGCGGTGAGATGAAGCGCTCGATGGAAGCGCTGATCCATCACTTCAAGCTTTACACCGAAGGTTACCACGTTCCCGCCGGCGAAGTTTACGCCGCCGTCGAAGCGCCGAAGGGCGAGTTCGGCGTCTATGTGGTCGCGGACGGTTCCAACAAGCCCTACCGCTGCAAAATCCGCGCTCCGGGTTACGCACACCTGCAGGCCATGGATTTCCTGTGCAAGGGCCATCAGCTTGCGGACGTTACAGCCGTTCTCGGCTCCCTCGACATCGTGTTCGGGGAGGTCGACCGCTGATGCGTCTGCCGCTGGCCATATTGGCTTTTCTTGCTGCGATGTCTGCCCCCGTTCTCGCCCAGACGGCGACGGGCGAGGGTGGCGTGTCGCTGTCAAGCGGCGGCGGTTCTACCATCAAGCAGCTTCTGTCGTCTGGATACGAGATCAAGGCCTCGGTTCCGAACGGCAGCAAGTTCATTGTGTTCATGCAAAAAGACAAGGCGGCTTACGCCTGCGAATTCGTCACGGTGGCGAGATCGCGTTGTGAGACGTTAAACTGAAAAGGCGTGAGGAAGTATGTCCGTTCGTCGACTAGCCGAAGATCAGTTCCAGCCCGTGGCGTTTGCCTTCAATGCGGAAAATACCGCATGGGCGGAAAAGACGATTCTGAAATATCCTGAGGGACGCCAGCAATCGGCGGTTATCCCGCTGCTCATGCGTGCGCAGGAGCAGGACGGCTGGGTTACCCGCGCCGCCATCGAAAAGATCGCCGACATGCTGGATATGGCCTATATCCGCGTCATGGAAGTGGCGACCTTCTATACGCAGTTCCAGCTTAAGCCGGTCGGCACACGCGCCCATGTTCAGGTTTGCGGCACCACGCCCTGCATGCTGCGCGGCTCCGAAGCGCTGATGGATGTCTGCCGCAAGAAGATCCATCACGATCCGCTGCACACCAATGAGAGCGGCACGCTGTCCTGGGAAGAAGTGGAATGTCAGGGCGCCTGCGTCAACGCGCCGATGGTCATCATCTTCAAGGATGCCTATGAGGACCTGACGCCCGAGCGCCTGGAAGAGATCATCGACACGTTCGAGGCAGGCAAGGGCGACACCGTCAAGACCGGCCCGCAGATCGACCGACACGAGTCGGTTCCAGTCGGTGGATTGACGACGCTGACGGAAGAGATCAAGCCGGATCGCTCCAATCTCGACAAGCCGGCCGAAGTGCCTGCGGATGCCGCACCGGTTCCGCCGTCGAATGCCGCCAAGCCGAAGACCGATGCGCCGGAAACCGATCCGAAGCTGAAGACACCGGCAAACGAGCCGAAGGCTGCTGAAGCCAATGTGAAGGCCGCCGAAAAGGAAGCTTCGGGATCTGCGAAGCCGTCGCTCGATTCCAAGGATCGCCCGGCCGGCATCGAAAAGCCCGCAACGCCTGATGACCTGAAGCTCATTTCCGGCGTCGGTCCGAAGATCGAAGGCACGCTGCACGAGCTCGGCATCTTCACCTTCGCGCAGGTCGCCGGCTGGAAAAAGGCCGAATGCGACTGGGTCGATGGTTATCTGAATTTCAAGGGCCGCATCGAACGCGACGAGTGGATCAAGCAGGCTGAGGCGCTCGCCAAGGGTGGCGAAGCCGAGTATATCAGGGTCTTCGGCAAGAAGCCGCGGTAAGAGGTGAAGCATGTTAAAAGATCAGGATCGCATCTTTACCAATCTCTACGGCCTCAAGGATAAATCCCTGAAGGGCGTGAGAGCGCGCGGCCATTGGGACGGCACCAAGCAGATCATCGAAAAGGGCCGTGACTGGATCATCAACGAGATGAAGGCGTCCGGCCTTCGCGGTCGCGGCGGCGCAGGCTTCCCGACCGGTCTCAAGTGGTCCTTCATGCCGAAGGAAAATGACGGCCGTCCGCATTATCTCGTCGTCAACGCCGACGAATCCGAGCCCGGTACCTGCAAGGACCGCGAAATCCTGCGCAACGATCCGCATACGCTGATCGAAGGCTGCGTGATCGCCGGTTTCGCCATGGGCGCGCATACCGCCTATATCTATGTTCGCGGCGAATATATGCGCGAGCGTGAGGCGCTGCAGGCGGCCATCGACGAATGTTACGATGCCGGCCTGCTCGGCAAGAACAACAAGAACGGCTGGGATTTCGACATCTACGTCCATCACGGCGCGGGTGCCTATATCTGCGGCGAAGAGACGGCTCTGCTTGAAAGCCTTGAAGGCAAGAAGGGCCAGCCGCGCCTTAAACCCCCGTTCCCGGCGAATATGGGCCTCTATGGCTGCCCGACGACCGTCAACAACGTTGAATCGATCGCCGTTGCGCCGACCATCCTGCGCCGTGGTGCGGCATGGTTCTCGTCCATCGGTCGTCCGAACAATGTCGGCACCAAGCTGTTCATGGTCTCCGGCCATGTCGAGCGTCCCTGCACCTTCGAAGACGCGCTGGGCCTGTCCTTCCGTGAGCTGATCGAAACCCATTGCGGCGGCATTCGCGGCGGCTGGGACAATCTGCTCGGCGTCATCCCCGGCGGCGCATCGTGCCCCATCGTTCGCGGTGAGGACATGAAGGACGCCATCATGGACTTCGACGGCATGCGCGAAGTGAAGTCTTCCTTCGGCACCGGCGGCATGATCGTCATGGACAAGTCCACCGACGTCATCAAGGCGATTGCCCGCATCGCGGCCTTCTTCAAGCATGAAAGCTGCGGCCAGTGCACGCCGTGCCGTGAAGGCACCGGCTGGATGTGGCGCGTGCTGGAGCGCATGGTCAAGGGCAATGCCCAGAAGCGCGAAATCGACATGCTGTTCGAAGTGACGAAGCAGATCGAAGGCCACACCATCTGTGCGCTCGGCGACGCCGCCGCATGGCCGGTACAGGCGCTGATCCGCAATTTCCGTCCGGAAATCGAAAAGCGCATCGACCAATATACCTACAGGGCCATGGATGATGGCGCTGTTCTGGAAGCCGCTGAATAAGCATCAAAGGCTTCGAGCGGAGCCGGAAATTTCCGGCCCCGCAACACCATGAAACGCCTGGCGAACCTTCTGGATGCCGGGCGCGATTAAGGATTTGTTGCGGACCGTGTGAGACATGGGACGAACAGGCAACAGGACGTAAGTAGAACCATGGCAAAGCTCAAGGTTGACGGTAAAGAGATCGAGGTTCCGGATCATTTCACGCTGTTGCAGGCGTGCGAGGAGGCTGGTGCCGAAGTTCCGCGCTTTTGTTTTCATGAGCGCTTGTCGGTCGCGGGTAACTGCCGCATGTGTCTCATCGAGGTGAAGGGCGGACCGCCCAAGCCTGCCGCATCCTGCGCCATGGGCGTTCGCGATGTTCGCGGCGGCCCGAACGGTGAATTGCCTGAGGTTTTCACCAACACGCCGATGGTCAAGAAGGCCCGCGAAGGCGTGATGGAGTTCCTGCTCATCAACCACCCGCTGGATTGCCCGATCTGCGATCAGGGCGGCGAATGCGACCTGCAGGACCAGGCTATGGCCTTCGGTATCGCCGGTTCGCGTTACGCGGAAAACAAGCGCGCGGTTGAAGACAAATATATCGGCCCGCTCGTCAAGACGGTCATGAACCGCTGCATCCACTGCACGCGCTGCGTCCGTTTCACCACGGAAGTTGCCGGCATTGCCGAACTCGGCCTCATCGGCCGCGGCGAAGATGCCGAAATCACCACCTATCTCGAGCAGGCCATGACCTCGGAGCTTCAGGGCAACGTTGTTGACCTCTGCCCGGTCGGCGCGCTCACCTCCAAGCCTTTCGCCTTCACCGCCCGTCCGTGGGAACTGAACAAGACCGAAACCATCGACGTGATGGATGCGCTCGGTTCGGCCATCCGCGTCGATACCCGTGGCCGCGAAGTCATGCGCGTCATGCCGCGCGTCAACGAAGCGATCAATGAAGAGTGGATTTCCGACAAGAGCCGCTTCATCTGGGACGGCCTGAAGACGCAGCGCCTCGACCGGCCTTACGTCCGCAAGGATGGCCGTCTGCAGCCGGCAAGCTGGGGCGAAGCCTTCGGCGCGATCAAGCAGGCTGTTGCCGCAACGTCGGGCAACAAGATCGGTGCGATCGCCGGTGACTTGGCTTCCGTTGAAGAAATGTTCGCGCTGAAGTCGCTTCTCGCGTCGCTCGGTTCGGCCAATGTCGATTGCCGTCAGGATGGCGCAGCGCTCGATCCTTCGCTCGGCCGCGCCAGTTACATCTTCAATTCCACGATCGAAGGCATCGAGCAGGCAGACGCACTGCTGATCGTTGGCGCGAACCCGCGTTTCGAAGCGGCTGTCCTCAACGCCCGCATCCGCAAGCGCTGGCGTCGCGGCGGTTTCCCGATCGGCGTGATCGGCGAAGCCGGCGAATTGCGCTACAATTACGAATATCTCGGCTCGGGTGCTGAAACGCTCTCCGATCTGGCCAATGGTTCGCACAGCTTCGTCGACAAGCTGAAATCCGCCAAGAACCCGCTGATCATCATCGGCCAGGGTGCTCTGGCGCGCGCCGATGGTGCAGCCGTACTGGCTGCCGCCGCCAAGCTCGCGACCTCGGTAGGTGCTGTCACCGAAGAGTGGAACGGCTTCTCGGTTCTGCACACCGCAGCTGCCCGCGTCGGCGGTCTCGATATCGGCTTCTTGCCGGGCGAGGGCGGTGTTGCCGCCGCTGAAATGGTCGCCTCCATGGATGTTCTTTTCCTGCTCGGCGCCGATGAACTCGACCTGTCGAACAAGGGTGCCAAGTTCACCGTCTATATCGGCAGCCATGGCGATCAGGGCGCGATGAACGCCGACGTTATCCTTCCGGGTGCGGCCTATACCGAAAAGTCCGGTATCTGGGTCAACACCGAAGGCCGCGTGCAGCTGGGCAACCGCGCCGGCTTCGCACCGGGCGAAGCCCGTGAAGACTGGGCGATCCTGCGTGCGCTTTCCGACGTTCTCGGCAAGAAGCTGCCGTTCGATTCGCTGTCGGCGCTGCGCGGTCAGCTCTATGTCGCGCATCCGCATCTGGCGGAAACCGACGAGATCGCAGCCGGCAACGGTAAGGATATCGAGGCTTTGGCGGGCAAGACCGGCTCGCTCAACAAGTCGGCGTTTGCTTCGCCGGTAAAAGACTTTTATTTGACGAACCCGATTGCGCGCGCATCCGCCGTCATGGCCGAGTGCTCCGCATTGGCCCGCAACAATTTCCAGGCTGCGGCAGAGTAAGGGTAGGGGATTTATGGAACAGTTTTTCTGGAGCTACGTCTGGCCCGCGCTGATCATGGTCGGCCAGTCCCTGCTGCTTCTCGTTTGCCTTCTGGTGGCCATCGCCTTCCTGCTGCTCGCCGACCGCAAGGTCTGGGCGGCCGTGCAGCTGCGCCGTGGTCCGAACGTCGTTGGTCCCTTCGGTCTCTTCCAGTCCTTCGCCGACCTTTTGAAGTTCATCCTCAAGGAACCGGTCATTCCGGCCGGCGCCAACAAGGCGGTCTTCCTTCTGGCGCCGCTGGTTGCCGTGACGCTGGCGCTCGCCACCTACGCGGTCATCCCCTTTGCGGATGGCTGGGTCGTCGCCAATATCAATGTCGGCATTCTCTATATCTTCGCGATTTCCTCGCTTGAAGTGTACGGCATCATCATGGGCGGCTGGGCTTCGAACTCGAAGTATCCCTTCCTCGGCGCGCTTCGCTCCGCGGCACAGATGGTGTCCTATGAAGTGTCGATCGGTCTCGTCATCGTCACCGTTCTGCTTTGCGTCGGTTCGCTGAACCTGACGGACATCGTTCTGGCCCAGAAGACTGGCCTCGGCACCATGCTTGGCCTGCCGGCCTCGTTCCTTGACTGGCACTGGCTGTCGCTGTTCCCGATGTTCATCGTGTTCTTCATTTCGGGCCTTGCCGAAACCAACCGTCCGCCCTTCGACCTTCCGGAAGCGGAATCGGAACTGGTTGCCGGTCACATGGTCGAATATGGCTCCACGCCTTACATGATGTTCATGCTCGGCGAATATGCTGCGATCGTTTTGATCTGCTGCCTGACGACGATCCTGTTCATGGGCGGCTGGCTGCCGATCGTGGATGTGTGGTTCCTCAACTGGGTTCCGGGCATTGTCTGGTTCGCATTGAAGGGCTGCATGGTCTTCTTCATGATCGCGCTCACCAAGGCCTTCGTTCCGCGTTACCGTTATGACCAGCTCATGCGTCTCGGCTGGAAAGTGTTCCTGCCGCTGTCGCTCGCCATGGTCGTTATTGTTGCATTCGTATTGAAGCTGACGGGGTGGGCCGGTTGATGTCCGTACTCCTCGCTCAGAAATCTGGAGTTTGAGATGGCAAGCCTTTCCCAAGCCGTCAATTCACTGTTCCTCAAGGAGTTCGTCGGTGCGATCTTCCTGACGATGCGCCACTTCTTCAAGCAGAAGGCGACGGTGAACTATCCTTTCGAAAAGGGTCCGGTCTCTCCGCGCTTCCGTGGTGAGCACGCTCTGCGCCGTTATCCGAACGGTGAAGAACGCTGCATCGCCTGCAAGCTGTGTGAAGCGATCTGTCCTGCTCAGGCGATCACCATCGAAGCCGGCCCGCGCCGCAATGACGGCACCCGCCGCACGGTGCGTTACGATATCGACATGGTGAAGTGCATTTATTGCGGCTTCTGCCAGGAAGCCTGCCCGGTTGACGCCATCGTCGAGGGTCCGAACTTCGAATTCGCGACGGAAACCCGCGAGGAGCTTTATTTCGACAAGCAGAGGCTTCTCGACAATGGCGACCGCTGGGAGCGTGAAATCGCGCGTAACCTCGCACTGGATGCACCTTACCGTTAAGGTGCAACCGTCTTTCCGGGGGAGACCCCGGAAAGCGATGAAAAGTAAAATGCCTGCGCGGTTTTCGCCGGCGGGGACGAAACGGGTGAGGGGGCTTGAAGCCATCTTCTCCCGATGAGGACAAGAAGGCACCAAGATGGGTCTGCACGCTGTATTCTTTTATATATTCGCTTTCGTCGCCGTGGCGTCTGCGTTCATGGTCATCGCATCGAAGAACCCTGTTCATTCGGTGCTCTTCCTGATTTTGACCTTCTTCAACGCAGCCGCGCTGTTCCTGCTGACGGGGGCCGAATTCCTCGCCATGATCCTGCTGGTGGTCTATGTCGGCGCGGTCGCGGTGCTCTTCCTCTTCGTCGTCATGATGCTGGATGTGGATTTTGCCGAGCTGCGCTCCGGTGTGCTGCAATATGCCCCGGTCGGCGCGCTGATCGGTGTCATTCTGGCGGCTGAGCTGATCGTCGTGGTCGGCGGCAGCGTGCTGAACCCGGTCGCGGCAAAATCGATCACCATGCCGATCCCACCGGCGGCGGAGCGCACCAATACGGCTGCACTCGGCGATGTGCTCTATACCAATTACGTCTACTTCTTCCAGCTCGCCGGTCTCGTGCTGCTGGTGGCCATGATCGGCGCCATCGTGCTGACCCTGCGTCATCGCACCGACATCAAGCGGCAGGATATCTCCACGCAGGTCGGCCGCGACCCGAAGACCGCCGTCACCACGGTCAAGGTCAAGCCGGGCCAGGGCATCTGAAGGCGAACGGATCCAAGGAAACAGAATATGGAAATCGGTCTTTCCCACTACCTGACGGTCAGCGCCATCCTCTTCACGATTGGCGTCTTCGGCATCTTCCTCAATCGGAAGAACGTCATCGTCATCCTCATGTCGATCGAGCTTATCCTTCTGGCGGTCAACATCAACATGGTGGCCTTCTCGGCCTTCCTGAACGATATCGTCGGCCAGGTCTTCGCTTTGTTCATTCTGACCGTCGCAGCTGCAGAAGCGGCCATCGGTCTTGCAATACTCGTTGTCTTCTACCGCAACCGCGGATCGATCGCCGTTGAAGACGTCAATATGATGAAGGGCTGATAAGGCTATGATCTACAAGGCTATCGTCTTTCTTCCACTGATCGGCTTCCTGATCGCCGGCCTGTTCGGCCGCTCGATCGGCGCCAAGGCGTCGGAATATGTCACCACCGGTCTGATGATCGTGGTCGCCATCCTGTCGTGGATCGTCTTCTTCACCGTCGCGCTTGCCCATGGTGAGCCGGGCGAGGTGATCAAGGTTACTGTCTTGCGCTGGATCCAGTCCGGCGGCATCGACGTCGAATGGGCGTTCCGCATCGATACGCTGACGGCCGTCATGTTCGTCGTCGTCAACACGGTCTCGACGCTGGTGCACCTCTATTCGATCGGATACATGCACCACGATCCGCATCGTCCGCGTTTCTTCGCCTATCTGTCGCTCTTCACCTTCGCGATGCTGATGCTGGTGACCTCCGATAACCTGCTGCAGATGTTCTTCGGCTGGGAAGGCGTGGGTCTGGCGTCCTATCTGCTGATCGGTTTCTGGTTCAAGAAACCGTCGGCCTCTGCTGCCGCCATGAAGGCCTTCATCGTCAACCGCGTCGGTGACTTCGGCTTCATCCTCGGCATATCAGGCGTCTTCGTGCTGTTCGGCTCGATCAATCTCGAAACCGTCTTCGCCGCCGCCAGCACCTATCTGCCGGCCGAAGGTGCCGCCTCAACGGACACCGTGCTCAACCTCTTCGGCATGCAGCTCGACAAGGCCAACGCCATCACCGGCGTCTGCCTGCTGCTGTTCATGGGCGCCATGGGTAAATCGGCGCAGTTCCTGCTGCACACCTGGCTGCCGGACGCGATGGAAGGCCCGACCCCGGTGTCGGCCCTTATTCACGCCGCAACCATGGTCACCGCCGGCGTCTTCCTCGTCGCCCGCATGTCGCCGCTGTTTGAATTGTCGCCGGATGCGCTGACCGTCGTGACGCTGATCGGCGCGATCACCGCTTTCTTCGCGGCAACCGTCGGTCTTGTGCAGAACGATATCAAGCGCGTTATCGCCTATTCGACCTGCTCGCAGCTCGGTTACATGTTCGTGGCGCTCGGCGTCGGCGCTTATGGCGCTGCCGTGTTCCACCTCTTCACGCACGCCTTCTTCAAGGCCCTGTTGTTCTTGTGCGCCGGCTCGGTCATCCATGCCGTCGATGGCGAGCAGGACATGCGTTACATGGGTGGCCTGCGCAAGCACATCCCCATCACCTTCTGGACCATGACCGTCGGCACGCTTGCGCTGACCGGCGTCGGTATTCCGGGCACGATGATCGGCTTTGCCGGCTTCTTCTCGAAGGACGTCATCATCGAATCCGCTTACGCGTCCCATTCGGTGCTATCAGGTTTCGCCTTCACGCTTCTGGTCATCGCCGCGCTGTTCACCAGCTTCTATTCCTGGCGTCTGGCCTTCATGACCTTCTTCGGCAAGCCGCGCGCTTCGGCCGACGTCATGCACCATGTGCATGAATCGCCGATGGTCATGCTGATCCCGCTCTTCATCCTCACCATCGGCGCGATCTTTGCCGGTGTGGCCTTCGAAGGTTATTTCTTCGGCCATGAATATGCCGAATTCTGGAAGGGCGCGCTCTTTACGCTTCCGGAAAACGAAATCCTCGAGGAATTCCACCACGTTCCGCTGTGGGTCAAGTGGAGCCCGTTCTTCGCCATGGCCCTTGGTTTCGTGACCGCCTGGTACATGTATATCAAGTCGCCCGAGACGCCGAAGCGTCTGGCCGAGACCCATCGCGGCCTCTACCAGTTCCTTCTCAACAAGTGGTACTTCGACGAACTCTACGACTTCCTCTTCGTTCGTTCCGCAAAGGCGCTTGGCCGCTTCCTGTGGAAGAAGGGCGACGTTGCCGTCATCGACCACTATGGACCGAACGGCATTGCAGCGCGTGTGGTTGACGTGACCAACCGCATGGTCCGCCTGCAATCCGGTTACCTCTATCATTATGCCTTTGCGATGCTGATCGGCATCGCGGCGCTTGTCACCTGGATGATGCTCGGGAGTGCCCTCTGATGACCGATTGGCCCATTCTTTCAACGGTCACCTTTCTGCCGCTCGTCGGCGTGGTGCTCCTGCTCTTGACCAATGAGAACGGCCCCTATGGTCGCCGCAACATTCTCAATGTCTCGCTGCTGACGACCGTTTTCACCTTCCTGGTGTCGCTGTTCATCTGGATCGGTTTCGACAATTCGAATCCCGGTTTCCAGATGGTCGAAAAACACGCCTGGTTTGGCAACATCGCCGCCTACCATCTCGGCGTCGACGGTATCTCCATGCTGTTCGTCATCCTCACCACCTTCCTCATGCCGTTTTGCGTGCTGGCAAGCTGGGAATCGATCGAGAAGCGCGTCAAGGAATACATGATCGCCTTCCTGCTTCTGGAAGTCGTCATGATCGGCGTCTTCGTGGCGCTGGATACGGTTCTTTTCTACGTCTTCTTCGAAGCGACGCTGATCCCGATGTTCATCATCATCGGCGTCTGGGGCGGCAAGGATCGCGTTTACGCCTCCTACAAGTTCTTCCTCTACACGCTGCTCGGTTCGGTTCTGACCATGCTCGCCATCATGGCCATGTACTGGCAGGCCGGTACGACGGACATGACCGAACTCTTGAAATACGGCTTCCCGGCCGGCATGCAGACCTGGCTATGGCTTGCCTGTTTTGCGGCCTTCTCGGTCAAGATGCCGATGTGGCCGGTGCATACCTGGTTGCCCGACGCCCACGTTCAGGCGCCGACCGCTGGTTCCGTCATTCTTGCCGGCGTCATGCTGAAGCTTGGCGGTTACGGTTTCATCCGCTTCTCGCTGTCGATGTTCCCCTTGGCCTCGGATTATTTCGCACCCTTCGTCTTCACGCTGTCGGTTCTCGCCATCATCTACACCTCGCTGGTGGCGATGATGCAGGACGACATCAAGAAGCTGATCGCCTATTCCTCCGTCGCCCACATGGGTTACGTGACCATGGGCATTTTCGCCGCCAACGTGCAGGGCGTGCAGGGCGCGATCTTCCAGATGCTGTCGCACGGTATCGTATCTGGCGCACTCTTCCTCTGCGTCGGCGTTGTCTATGACCGGCTGCATACCCGCGAGATTTCCGCCTATGGTGGTCTCGTCAACAACATGCCGAAATATGCGGTCGCCTTCATGATTTTCACCATGGCCAATGTCGGTTTGCCCGGCACCTCCGGCTTCGTTGGTGAATTCCTGACGCTGGTCGGCGTCTTCCGCGCCAACACGCTGGTCGCACTGTTTGCGGCAACCGGCGTCATCCTCTCGGCCGCCTATGCGCTGTGGCTTTACCGCCGCGTGATCTTCGGTGCGCTGGAGAAGGAAAGCCTGAAGGCGATGCTCGATCTGTCGACCCGCGAAAAGGTCATCCTTTATCCGCTGGTTGCGCTGACGATCTTCTTCGGTGTTTATCCGGCACCGGTGTTCGATGCGACAGCCGCATCGGTCGATCTTCTGGTAAACAACTATTCGGCTGCATTGCAGGCGGCGCAAAATGTTGCGCTCACTATGAATTGACGACAGGACCCGTTGGACATGACCGCTGAAATCCTTTTTGCCAGTCTGCACATCGCGACGCCCGAGCTGATCCTTGCGGTCGGCGCGCTGGCGCTGCTCATGATTGGCGTCTTCTCGGGCGACAAGTCGACAACGACGGTCACCGGCCTTGCCGTTGCCCTCCTGCTCGTCGTCGGTCTCTGGATCATTTTCGCCCCGGCATCGGGCGTTGCCTTCGGCGGTGTGTACATCGCCGATTCCTTCGGCAACTTCATGAAGGTGCTGGCGCTGATCGGTTCCATCACCGCCATGATCCTCGCTGTCGGCCAGGGTCGCTTCGAGCCGATCGGCCGTTTCGAATATCCGGTGCTGCTGGTTCTCGCGACGCTGGGCATCCTGCTGATGATCTCGGCCAACAACCTGATCTCGCTCTACATGGCGCTGGAACTGCAGTCGCTGGCGCTTTATGTCGTCTGCGCCATCAACCGCGAGAGCCTGCGCTCCACGGAAGCCGGCCTGAAGTACTTCGTTCTCGGCGCGCTCTCCTCCGGCATGCTGCTTTACGGCATGTCGCTGGTTTACGGTTTCACCGGCAATACCGGCTTTACCGAAATCGCCCAGGTGCTGGCGTCGGAAACCCGTTCGCTCGGCCTCGTCTTCGGTCTGGTCTTTGTTCTCGCCGGCCTTGCATTCAAGATTTCGGCCGTGCCGTTCCACATGTGGACGCCGGACGTTTATGAAGGCGCGCCGACCCCGGTCACCGCCTTTCTTTCGGCGGCACCCAAGATCGGCGCCATGGCGATCTTCGTGCGCATCGTCGTTGAAGCTTTCCAGCCGGTCTTTGCCGACTGGCAGCAGATCGTCGTCTTCATCTCCATCGCTTCGATGCTGCTCGGCTCGTTTGCCGCGATCGGCCAGAAGAACATCAAGCGCCTGATGGCCTATTCCTCCATCGGCCACATGGGTTATGCGCTGGTCGGTCTTGCCGCCGGCACGCAGGCAGGCATTTCGGGCGTCATCCTCTACATGGCCATCTACATGGTCATGACGCTCGGCACTTTCGCCTGCATTCTCTCCATGCGCCGCAAGGAAATCGGCAATGTCGAAAATGTTGAGGACCTGGCCGGGCTTTCGTCCACCAACCCGTTCATGGCGGTGGTTCTGACGATCCTGATGTTCTCGCTTGCCGGCATTCCTCCGCTCGCCGGCTTCTTCGGCAAGTATTATGTCTTCCTTGCCGCCATCGAAGCCAAGCTCTATCCGCTCGCCGTCATCGGTGTGATCGGCTCGGTTGTCGGCGCTTATTATTATATCCGCATCGTCAAGGTCATGTGGTTCGATGAAGCCAAGGGCAGCTTCGAGCGTCCGGCGGGCGAGCTGAAAGTGGTTTATGCGCTTTCGGGTCTGTTTGTTGTCGCTTTCGTCGTCTTCGGCGGTGCGCTTGGCAACGCTGTCACGGTTGCAGCAAAGACGTTCTTTTGATCGACACGCCGCAGCATACGGGCCGGATGTCCATCGATGACTTCCGGCACGAGGCGATGGTGGAAACGCCATCGACCAACATAGAATGTTTCGCCCGTGCAAGGGCGGGCGATGGCGACAATCTGTGGATTACCGCCATCCGCCAGACGGGTGGGCGCGGGCGTCGCGGTCGGCCCTGGGTTTCCGAACCCGGTAATCTCTATGCGTCTCTTCTTCTCATCGATCCTGCGCCGATGGACCGTATCGGCTCTTTGCCGCTTGCCTTTGCGCTGGCTGTCTATCGCGCCATCCGGGCGGTCCTGCCGACAGGCGGCGCGCCGCTTGAGATCAAATGGCCGAACGACGTGCTGATTGGCCGTCAGAAGACTTGCGGCATTTTGATGGAAGCGGAACTCCTGCCGGATGGGCGGCGGGCAATCGTCATCGGCATCGGTATCAATATCGCCCATAAGCCGGACAATCCGCTTTATCCCGTCACCATGTTGTCCGAACACGGCGCTTCCTGCTCTCCCGACGAACTTTTCGCCCATCTGTTCCGCGAGACGGCGGATGTGCTGCGAGACTGGGATGAGGGCAGGGGTGTGGCCGGTGTCATGGCCGGCTGGCGGGCGGCGGCCTGCGGCATCGGCGAACATATCACCGTCAACTTCCCCGATCGCTCGATCGGCGGGCGTTTCGTCGGAATTGATGATAATGGTTATTTGCTGCTGGATGAGGATGAGGGCGCAAGGCGTTCAATTGCCGCCGGCGATGTGTTTTTCGGATGAGAGCATTTCCAGTAAAAGTGCGTAGCGGTTTTACGTCAGGAAAATGCGTAAAAACAAAAAGGTAGGGCATTTTCGCGTTTCGGAGAAAAGCGAAAGTGCTCGAGGTGAACGGTGCGGCCAAGGACCCGCGCCGAACCGGATCCCACAGGTTGGAGTTTTCCTGCAGCTCAAAAAAAGCAGGATGGCAGACCGGCTCCGCATCGGCCCGGTCGATCAGATGGTTTAACAGGCCCGATGCTGCAAACATGCGCGGGGCGCGGCAAAGTGCCGTCGTCCACGTGCGCTCGCGAATGGATAAGAAAAACAATGGCTAAACAGGACGAACTGGTCTTCCTGCCGCTTGGCGGCGTCGGTGAAATCGGCATGAATCTGGCGCTTTACGGCTACGGTCCGGCAAGCAAGCGTGAATGGATCATGGTGGATTGCGGCGTGACCTTTGCCGGTCTCGATTTGCCGGGCGTCGATCTGGTGCTGCCCGACATCACCTATATCGCCGAACAGAAGAAAAACCTCAAAGGCATCATCATCACCCACGCCCATGAGGACCATTACGGCGCGCTGAACGATCTGTGGCCGGGCCTCAACGTGCCGGTCTATGCCTCGGGTTTCACCGCCGGCATGCTGGAGGCGAAACGCGCCTATGAGGGCAGCCGCGCCGAAATTCCGATCACTCCCTTTAAGGCTGGCGACCGCATCAATGTCGGTCCGTTCGAAATCGAAGCCGTCGGCGTCAACCACTCCATCCCGGAGCCGATGTCGCTGGTCATCCGCACACCGCTCGGCAACGTCATCCATACCGGCGACTGGAAAATCGATGAAGCGCCGTCGCTCGGTCCGTTGACGGATGAAGCCCGCTTCCGCGCCATCGGCGAAGAGGGCGTGCTGGCACTGATGTGCGACAGTACCAACTCTGTCCGTGATGGCGTTTCGCCCTCCGAACACGAGGTTTCCGAAGGCCTGCGGCAGATCATTGAGAATGCCGAAGGCCGAGTGGCCGTTACCACCTTCTCCTCCAATGTCGGGCGTATCCGCTCGATTGCGCAGGCCGCAGAGGCCGCGGGCCGTGAGGTGCTGCTGCTTGGCTCGTCGCTGAAGCGCGTCGTCAACGTCTCGCAGGACCTCGGCATCATGGAAGGCATCAAGCCATTCCTCGCCGAAGATGAATATGGCTATATTCCGCGCGACAAGGTGGTGCTGATCCTGACCGGTTCGCAGGGTGAGCCGCGTGCCGCCCTTGCCAAACTCTCGCGTGACGAGATGCGCAATGTGGCGCTCGCTTCCGGTGACACGGTGGTGTTTTCGTCCCGCGCCATTCCCGGCAATGAAAAGGCCATCATCGACATCAAGAACGGCCTGATCGAGCAGGGTGTCCATATCATCACCGACAACGAAGCGCTGGTCCATGTTTCCGGCCATCCGCGCCGCAACGAGCTTCTGAAGATGTATGAATGGACGAAGCCGCAGATCGTTGTGCCCGTCCATGGCGAGGCGGCGCATCTGGTGGCGCAGAAGGAACTTGCCGAACAGGCCGGCATTTCGCAGGTGCCGAAGGTGCGCAACGGCAATGTTCTGCGTCTGGCCCCCGGTCCTGCGGAAGTCATCGATGATGCGCCGCATGGCCGCGTCTTCAAGGACGGCAATCTCATTGGCGACATGGACGAGATGGGCATCAGCAACCGCCGCAAACTCTCCTTCGCCGGTCACGTCTCCGTCAATGTCGTGCTGGATAGCCGTTACGACTTCCTCGGTGATCCCGATGTCGTGCCTTTCGGCCTGCCGGAATTCGATGACGAGGGCGAGGACATGGAGGACACGCTTTATGACGCCGTTCTCGGCGCTGTGGAGAGCATTCCCCGCGCCCGCCGCAAGGATCTGGAACTGCTGCGCGAAGCGGTGCGCCGCGCCGTTCGCGCCGCCGCCAACCAGACCTGGGGCAAGAAGCCGATCGTAACGGTTTTCGTCACAAAGGTTTGAGCGGGGAGGCAAGAGCTTTCGGGTGACCGTATCATCCGCACCTGTCACCCCGGACTAGATCCGGGGTCCAACGGGAGCCCTCAATCGCTTTAAGACTCGTCTCACGGCGCAGACGCGGCGTGGCTGGATGCCGGATCAACTCCGGCATGACGGAGGATAGGTCGTGCGCCTTGGTCCGCGATCTGAAAGCGCCTGCTCAAAGCACGGTTCTGTTCTTCCTTCCAAGGCTTTTTGCGGAGAAGTGATTCCGCTTTACGGATGAATGCGTTACAAGAAGCCAATTGTGCAGGAGGATCACATGCCGCTTCTTTCGGTCTTCGCCGTTTATTTCATCGTCTGGTGGACGGTGCTTTTTGTTGTGTTGCCGATTGGACTTCGTACCCAGGCGGAAGACGGCGACGTGGCGCTTGGCACCATCGCCAGCGCGCCATCCCGCTTCCGAGGCGGCCGCATCGTTCTGTGGACAACACTGATATCTGCCCTGATCTGTGGTGTGTGGTACGGCGGATCCTGGTGGTTCGGCTTCAGCCTCGACGATCTCCCGAGAATTGTTCCCGTTTACGACTGAAGTCTCGAAGCTTCATTCCACTCAGTTCGTGACCTGGAAAACGTCACTCCGTTACGTTTACAACGTATCGAGTGCATTCCACCTCAAAACCGGGATGACTGAAAATACGGCAGTTCTGTCCGTGTCGCCGCAAGGCGTATCTGAGGGTGTCATATGGATGTCATCTCTGTCGTGCACACAGCATAAGCGTATTGGGCGGCTGATTCACCGTCACAATTTTACCGGACTAGTCCGCCGGGGCATTGTCGTGTGTTGAGATCAAAAAAAAACAAGGCCTTTCAGCCTTGTTTTTCAGGTTTCGCGTGATCTGTAACCGTTGCCGGGGCAGCGACGAGCGCGCCTAAGATCTGATCCTCCCAAGACTGACCGCGAAAATGACAAGAATTTAAACTTCTTGCCTCTTTTGTAAGCTAAAGCTAGCTCAATCACCCATGCTTGTCATCTCATTTTTTGCATATTTGTTACAGTCGGCAAAAAATTCTCTGTGGTGCAATTTGTCGCACCGGATCAAGAATAATATTCCGGTCAAAGCGTTTTGACGCGAATTAGCTATCTCGAAAATGCCACGAAATCGCCTTCAACCCTCTTTTCATGGCGGGTTTTCTTCTTGGCGGGAAACGGCTATATCCGGCGCCAATATCCCTTTATTCGGGGCGATTCCCGCGCCTTTGCGCGCCGTCGTCCACATCAATGGAAGCCGTCATGCGTCTCAGCCGTTATTTCATGCCCATCCTGAAGGAAAATCCCAAGGAAGCGGAGATCGTGTCCCACCGCCTGATGTTGCGCGCCGGCATGATCCGGCAGCAATCGGCTGGCATTTATTCCTGGCTGCCGCTCGGCAAGCGCGTGCTGGACAAGGTCAACAGGATCATCCGCCAGGAGCAGGACCGTTCCGGCGCCATCGAGCTTCTGATGCCGACGCTGCAAACGGCCGAGCTTTGGCAGGAAAGCGGCCGTTACGATGATTACGGCAAGGAAATGCTGCGCATCAAGGACCGCCAGGACCGCCAGATGCTGTATGGCCCCACCAATGAGGAAATGATCACCGACATCTTCCGTTCCTACGTAAAGTCCTACAAGAACCTGCCGCTGAACCTCTACCATATTCAGCTGAAGTTCCGCGACGAGGTACGTCCGCGTTTCGGCACCATGCGTTCGCGTGAGTTCCTGATGAAGGACGCCTATTCCTTCGACTTGACCAAGGAAGACGCGATCCACTCCTACAACAAGATGTTCGTGGCTTACCTGCGCACCTTCGAGCGCCTTGGCCTGCGCGCCATTCCCATGCGTGCCGATACCGGCCCCATCGGCGGCAACCACAGCCACGAATTTATCATTCTGGCCGATACCGGTGAATCCGAGGTCTTCTGCCACAAGAGCTTCCTCGACCGTGCCATTCCGGCTGAAAATACCGACTTCGACGATGTCGCAGCCCTTCAGGGTGTATTCGACGAGTGGACTGCCGATTATGCCGCCACCTCCGAAATGCATGACGAAGCAGCCTATGATGCCATTCCGGATGGTGAGCGTCTTTCGGCACGCGGTATCGAAGTTGGTCACATCTTCTATTTCGGCACCAAATATTCCGAGCCTATGGGCGCGAAAGTGCAGGGCAAGGACGGCAAGGAACACCCTGTCCACATGGGTTCTTATGGCATTGGCCCGACACGCCTTGTTCCCGCCATCATTGAAGCATCGCATGATGAGAACGGAATCATCTGGCCGGCCTCGGTCGCGCCTTTTGATGTTGTCATTATCAACATGAAGGCTGGTGATGCGGCCTGTGATGCGGCTTGCGAAAAGCTGTATTATCAGCTCTCCAACGCCGGCAAGGATGTTCTTTACGACGATACCGACGACCGTGCGGGCCAGAAATTCGCCACCGCCGATTTGATCGGTGTGCCGATGCAGATCATCGTCGGCCCGCGTTCTGTTGCGAACGGCGAAGTCGAAGTGAAGGACCGCAAGACCGGCGAACGTGAAACCGTCACAATCGAGGCGGCAATGAACAAGGCGCTTGGCTAAGCGCGAACGGAAAGATGGGAGCGGCCTTCATGCGAAGACCGCTCCGGTTTTATGGCGCAGGCGCCGCTACGATTGGGACCGATCTTTGGAAAAGACCGATCTTGCAAATTGAGATCAGGGAGACGACATGGCAAAAGCCGATGCTGACAAGGGTGCGGCTCCTTCCGCCCGGGAAAAGACCGCCCGGCCTTTTTCCGCTTTCGAACGCATGGTGGCATGGCGCTATCTGCGGTCGCGGCGCAAGGAAGCGTTCATTTCCGTCATCGCCGGTTTTTCTTTTGTCGGCATCATGCTGGGCGTTGCAACGCTCATCATCGTCATGGCTGTCATGAATGGTTTCCGTACCGAGCTGATTTCGCGCATTCTCGGCATTAACGGCCATATGATCGTCCAGCCGATCGATCAGCCCTTCAATAATTATGACGAGCTGGCGAAGAAGTTTTCCGCCGTGCCGGGCGTCACCATGGCCCTGCCGCTGGTGGAAGGCCAGACATTGGCCTCCGGCCGCGGCGGCGCAGGCTCCGGCGCGCTGGTGCGTGGCGTGCGCCAGGAGGATATCGACAAGATCAAGGAAGTCGCCAGCAACATCAAGACCGGCGATCTCGTCGGCTTCATGGCAGGCGATGGCGTTCTGGTCGGCTCCAGGCTTGCGGCGCAGCTTGGCGTGACGGCGGGAGATGACATCACCCTCATTTCGCCGGAAGGCGACGTGACGCCGATGGGCGTCAATCCGCGCGTCAAGTCCTACAAGATCTCAGGCGTCTTCGAGATCGGCATGTCGGAATATGATGCGTCGATGATCTATATGCCGCTGTCCGAAGCCCAGCTTTATTTCAATGCCGACGGCATCGTGCAATCCATCGAGCTTTATGTCAGCCGCCCTGATGACGTTGACGGCATCCGGCCGCTGGTGGAGCAGGCGGCAGAACGGCAGATTTATATCACCGACTGGCGACAGCGGAACCAGACCTTCTTTTCCGCCCTGCAGGTGGAACGAAACGTGATGTTCATGATCCTGACGCTCATCGTTCTGGTGGCGGCGCTGAACATCATTTCCGGCCTCATCATGCTGGTGAAGGACAAGGGCAGCGATATCGCCATTCTGCGCACCATGGGGGCCAGTTCCGGCGCGGTCATGCGCATCTTCTTCATGACCGGGGCGGCCATCGGCACGGTCGGCACCTTTGCCGGGGTGGCGCTCGGCGTCATCGTCTGCCTCAATGTGGAATCCATCCGGCAGTTCTTTTCGTGGATATCCGGCACGGTTCTGTTTGACCCGCAGCTTTATTTCCTCAGCCAGTTGCCGGCCGAAATGGATTTGAGCGAGACCATCACCGTCGTCATCATGGCGCTGACGCTTTCTTTCCTGGCAACGATCTTCCCAGCATGGCGGGCCTCCAAGCTCGATCCGGTGCAGGCCCTGCGTTACGAATAAGGACCGCTTCGCAATATGGCAAAAAAAACAGTGCTGCGGCTTACCGGCGTGGAACGGACCTATGGTCAGGGTGAAACGTCGCTTTCCATTCTGCGCAAGGCCGATCTTGAATTGAGAAGCGGTGAGATGGTGGCGCTCGTCGCCCCCTCCGGTACCGGAAAATCCACACTGCTGCATCTGGCGGGGCTTCTGGAACATCCTGACGCGGGTGAGGTTTTCATCAACGGCGCGCCATGCAACGGGCTTCCGGATGAAACCCGCACGGCGATCCGTCGCAGCGATATCGGCTTCGTTTATCAGTTCCATCACCTGCTGCCGGAGTTTTCGGCGGTGGAAAATGTAATGATGCCGCAGCTCATCGCCGGTCTGACGCAGGCTGAGGCGCGCAAGCGTGCCAGCGCCCTGCTGGATTACATGCGCGTCGGCCATCGCGGCGAACATCGCCCGGCCGAACTTTCCGGCGGCGAGCAGCAGCGCGTGGCGATTGCGCGCGCGGTTGCCAATGCGCCGCTTCTGCTGCTCGCGGATGAGCCGACCGGCAACCTCGATCCCGAGACCGCGCATTATGTTTTCGATGCGCTGGAGGCCCTGGTGCGCCAGTCCGGCCTTGCGGCGATGATCGCCACGCATAACCACGACCTCGCTGCCCGCATGGACCGACGGGTAACGCTTGCAGACGGCAAGATCGTCGACTTCTGATCGTGACGGCATAAGGCGACCGTCGCGAAGCCTTATGTGATCTGCTACGAAGCGGTGAGTCTCTTCGCCCTTGCGTCTTCGGGAAGACCCGCTCGTCCTTCCACAGTTGAATTTTTGAGAACCCGGAGGTGTTTTTTGCCTTCGGGTTTTTTTGCTTTGGAGTCAGGGGCTTGCCGATCATGCGAGCGGAACCGCAGCTGATTCTGCGGCGTTAACAAGAGGAATACCAGCAAAACCCTGTTGACAATCGAACAAAATGAGAACAAAGTTGGAACATAACGAGTAAGGAGAGACCAATGACTGATTTCATCCGTGACGTTGCCGCTTTCGCTTCCATCGCTGTCTTTGTTGCCAGCTTTTCGGTGATCCTCACTGCCCTGTGAAGGAAACACCGGCGCAGAAGCCTGTATGGAGGCCGCAAGGCTGTAGACTTTAAGCGCCGGAAATCGGAAAATCGCCCCCTCGATTCAGAATGACAGGACGACGATATGGGCGATACGGTTGTGCGTGGAGAAAACTCTGACGAAACGCTGAAAACGCCTGGTTTCGTCCATCTGCGGGTTCATTCCGCTTACTCCCTGCTTGAGGGGGCGTTACCCCTCAAGAAAATCATGTCCAAGGCCGTCGCGGACGGCCAGCCGGCAATTGCCATCACCGATACCAACAATCTTTTCGTTGCGCTGGAGTTTTCCGAAAAAGCGCGCGACGAAGGTTTGCAGCCGATCATCGGTTGTCAGGTGTCGATCGACATGCAGGATGCGGCGGAGGACCGCCGCAATCATAACAGTCATCTTGCAAAACTCCCCGCCATCGTGCTTCTGGCCGCCAATGCCGAAGGTTACGAGCGGTTGGTGGACCTGATCAGCCGCGCCTATCTGGAAGGCGAGGGTAGCGGCGGACATTCCGTGCATATTACCCGCGCGTGGCTGGAAGAAGCCTCCAATGCCGGGCTGATCGCACTGACGGGCGCTACTGGCGGTCCTGTCGATATGGCGTTGAAGGAAGGCCATGCCGCGCAGGCCAAAGAGCGGCTGCTGACGCTGAAGTCGCTCTTCGGTGACAGGCTCTATATCGAATTGCAGCGTCAGTCCGGCTACGACCGTTCCCATGAGCGACGCATGATCGGCCTTGCTTATGACAATGATATTCCGCTGGTCGCTACCAACGAGGCTTTTTTCCCTTCCAAGGCAGACTATGAGGCGCATGACGCACTGATGGCGGTGGCGCATAATGCCATCGTTTCCGATGACAGCCGCTTCCGCCTGACCCCCGATCATTATCTGAAAAGCCGGCAGGAGATGACGGCGCTGTTTGCCGACATTCCCGAGGCGCTGGAAAACACTATCGAGATTGCGCTCCGCTGCTCTTATGTGCTGAAGAAGCGCGGACCCATCCTGCCGCGTTTCACCGGCGCCAGCGAAGACCCGGAAGCGGCGGAACATGCCGAAACCGAGGAGCTTCGCCGCCAGGCGGTGGAGGGGCTGGATCAGCGGCTTGCCGCGCTCGGCATGTCGCCCGGCTATACGGAACAGGATTATCGCGAGAGACTGGATTTCGAACTCGGCGTCATCTCGCGCATGAAGTTCCCCGGTTACTTCCTGATCGTTGCCGACTTCATCAAATGGGCCAAGCAGCAGGATATTCCGGTCGGCCCTGGCCGTGGTTCGGGCGCCGGCTCGCTTGTGGCTTATGCACTGACCATTACCGATGTCGATCCGTTGCGTTTCTCATTGCTGTTCGAGCGCTTCCTCAATCCCGAACGTGTATCGATGCCTGACTTCGATATCGACTTCTGCCAGGACCGGCGCGAAGAGGTGATCCGCTACGTGCAGCGCAAATATGGCCGCGAACAGGTGGCGCAGATCATCACCTTCGGTTCGCTGCAGGCGCGCGCGGCGTTGCGCGATGTCGGCCGCGTGCTGGAAATGCCCTATGGGCAGGTGGACAAGATCTGCAAGCTGGTGCCCAACAACCCGGCCAATCCGACACCGCTGTCAAAGGCCATCGAGGAAGAGCCGCGCCTGCAGGAAGAGGCAGACAAGGAACCCGTCGTCGCTCGCCTCCTGGATATCGCCCAGAAAATCGAGGGGCTTTATCGCCACGCTTCCACCCACGCCGCCGGTATCGTCATCGGCGACCGGCCGCTGTCGAAGCTGGTGCCGATGTATCGCGATCCGCGGTCCGATATGCCGGTTACCCAGTTCAACATGAAATGGGTGGAAAGCGCCGGTCTCGTCAAATTCGACTTCCTCGGCCTGAAGACGCTGACGGTATTGAAGGTCGCCGTGGATTTCGTCGCCAAGCGCGGCATCAAGGTCGATCTTGCCGCCATTCCGCTGGAGGACACGAAAACCTACGAGATGTTGTCGCGCGGCGAGACCATCGGCGTGTTCCAGGTGGAAAGTGCGGGCATGCGCAAGGCGCTGATCGGCATGCGCCCGGACTGCATCGAGGATATCATCGCGCTGGTGGCGCTTTATCGTCCGGGCCCGATGGAAAACATCCCGGTCTATAATGCCCGCAAACATGGCGAGGAGGAGCTGGAGTCCATCCATCCGACCATCGACCATCTCCTGAAGGAAACGCAGGGTGTTATCGTCTATCAGGAACAGGTGATGCAGATCGCCCAGGTCCTGTCAGGTTATTCGCTTGGCGAAGCCGATCTTCTGCGCCGCGCCATGGGCAAGAAGATCAAGGAGGAGATGGACCAGCAGCGCGAGCGTTTTGTCGATGGCGCCATCAGGAACGGCGTGTCGAAACCGCAGGCCAACACCATCTTCGACCTTCTGGCGAAGTTCGCCAATTACGGCTTCAACAAGAGCCACGCCGCCGCCTACGCCATCGTGTCCTACCAGACCGCCTATATGAAGGCGCATTATCCGGTGGAGTTCCTGGCGGCGTCCATGACGCTCGATATGGCGAACACGGAAAAGCTCAACGATTTTCGGCAGGATGCCGGCCGCCTCGGCATCGAGGTCGTCGCGCCTTCGGTACAGACGTCTTTCCGCCAGTTCGAGACCGGTGAAAACCGCATCTATTATTCGCTGGCCGCCATCAAGGGCGTCGGCGAGGGCGCGGTCGAACATATCGTCGAAGTGCGCGGCGACAAGCCGTTCACGAGCCTTGAGGATTTCTGTCTGCGTATCGATCCCAAACAGATTAACCGGCGTGTTCTGGAAAGTCTTATCAATGCCGGCGGCTTCGACTGTTTCGGCCGCGATCGCGCCGAACTGATTGGCGGGCTCGACCGTATCATCGGTTATGCGCAGATGGCGCAGAACAACCGCACCATCGGCCAGTCGGACATGTTCGGTTCAGGTGGTGGAAACGGCCCGGAAAAGCTGGTGCTGCCGGCCTTCCAGCCGTGGCTCGCCTCGGAAAAGCTGTTGCGTGAATATCAGGTGCTCGGGTTCTACCTCACGGCCCATCCGCTCGACACCTATCGCCCCGTGCTGGAAAAGTTGCGCGTGCAGAATTTCGCGGATTTTTCGGCGGCGGTGAAGCAGGGTGCGACCGCCGGGCGTCTGGCTGGCACCGTCACTGGCAAGCAGGAGCGCAAGACCCGCACCGGCAACAAGATGGGTATCGTCACCTTCTCGGATGCGTCAGGGCAATATGAGGCGGTGCTTTTTTCCGAAGGGCTCGCTCAGTTCCGTGATCTGCTCGAGGTCGGCAAATCGCTTGTCATCACCGTGCAGGCGGAGGAACGTCCGGAAGGCATCGGTCTGCGCATCCAGACGGCTCAGTCGCTGGAGGAGAAATCGGTGCAGATGCAGAAGGCTCTGCGCGTCTATGTGCGCGATTCCGGCCCACTGAAAACCGTCGCCCGCCACCTCAACACCAAGGGTGACGGGTCGGTCTATTTCATCGTCATCAAGGATGAAGGCAGCCGCGAGATTGAGGTGGAACTGACGGAGAAATACCGCATTTCCCCGGAAATCGCCGCAGCCCTGCGTGCCGCTCCCGGCGTCGTCGATGTGGAACTGGTTTAAGAGTTCAGACGCTCACGCATTCCTCAAACCGGCCCTTCCTTCGTCACGGTAATGAAATCCGTCCCGGTTCCTGTCTCCATCTGGTGACTGAGGTCGGAAACGGTGAGCGAGCTGCCGGTTGAAAGCTCCTGTTCAATGCGGGAGCGAATGTCTGCCGGTATGTCGAGACGGCCAAGCACGGCACTCAATTGATCGAAGCCGCCCGGCGCTTCGGCAATGGTAATGCCAAGTCGCTTTCGGGCTGCGTTGGGCAGATGGTTTTCGAGCGTCACGCCGTTCCACTCGGCGGTTCCGGCTGCGCGATCCACGGCAACAGCCTCGAAGAAATGGGTCCCGAGCGCAACTTCGGGATCCCTGATGTCGATGGGCGCCTCAAATAGCGGTTTGAAATCCTGCCGCACCATGATCTGGCCATTCGGTGGGTGGTTTTCGCCGGCGGATTCGTAAAGCGCCATCACGAAGGCGTCGGTCAGAAGCGGCCCGGTGGTTTTTAACCCCTTCCAGCGCTTGAAACCGTTCACGGCGCTTACCGTCATCTCCCCAGCATAGCCATCCGCTGAGCCGGCGTCGAAGCCAAGACGGGTCAAGACGGCCTGAATATCCATCACCCTTTCCCGCTCGCCACGCCGGGTGATGAGTATGCGCAGGGGCGAGGCGGCCTTGGCCTTCACTGCCGGTTTAAGCGCCTGTGTCTTTTCATTGATGGCGACTTCGACGGTGCCCAAAGCCGCATCGAAGGTCGCGGGGCGCAGTTCCACATCCGATAAAAGCAGCTTGCCGTCATCAGCATCGTCACGTGGTTCAAACAACGCGGGATGCTGCACGAAACGCAGTGAAACCGGGCGGTCTGTGATGATGACATGCACACCGGTCTGGGTGTCGCCAAAAAGTGACTTGGCGAATTTCGAAGGCAGGCGCACGCAGCCATGCGAAGCCGCATAGTTCGGCACCTTGCCTTCGTGCAGCGCAATGCCGGACCATGTCAGCCGCTGCATGAAGGGCATGGGTGCGGCCGAATAGATATTCGACTCGTGGTATTTCCGTTTTTCCAGAATGGAAAATATGCCGCTCGGCGTCTCGTGCCCGGCCTTGCCGGTGGAGACTTTCGAGGTGGCTATGATTTCGCCGTTTTCGTAAAGCGAAAGCGACTGGTCGCTTTTCGAAACGAGGATCTGCAGCGACCTGCTATCGGCGGCAAGCGCCGGGAAGGCAAGAATGCTGGCCGACAGCATGCCGGTCAGAAGACGGAGGCGGAGGGACATGACGCAATACACCACATGCACAAAACTGGCTCCACTCAACCACGCGAAGTTTAATGAAGCTTAAGGACGGTGCGGCTGCAACATCACTAATTTGTGTAAAATCTAAAATACATTGGCATCAAATGGTGCAAGGGGCCCGATGCGCGGTTCGCAAGGCCCACGATCAAACCGCTATTTGCGTGTGCCAAACGTGTAGCCGGTCTCGACGCTGCCTTTGCCGAACTTGTCGCGCAGCTTGTCCATCGCCGCTTCCGCCGCTGCCCGCCGCCCGGCCTGCCTGTCGACGAGATCAGGAGGATCGGCAAGGTCCGCATCGCGCAGATCGCTGACGCCAATGCCGAGCAGGCGGAATTTCGTGCCGTCGGTTTCCTTCTCCAACATCGAGAGACCGGTGCGGAAAATCCGGTCGGCAAGCTGGGTGGGGTCATCAAGCTTGCGGTTGCGGGTACGGATTTTAAAGTCGGCCGTCTTCATCTTCAGCACCACGGTCTGGCCGGCAATGCCGTTCTTCTTCAACCGCCATGCAACCTTTTCGGAAAGCGAGCGCAGGATCGGCACCAGATCCTCATGGCGGGAAATGTCGTTGAAGAAGGTCGTCTCGGAAGACACGCTTTTGACCGGATCGTTGTTGTGCACATGCCGCTCGTCAATGCCGCGCGAAAGCCTGAAGAGCCGTTGCCCCATCACGCCGTAACGGCGCATCAGATCGCCTTCTTCCATTTCCTGCAGCTGTGCGATCATGCGGATGCCGTCCGCCTCCAGCGTCGCAGCAAAGGCTCTGCCGACGCCCCAGATTGTGGTTACGGGCCGCGTGGCCAGAAAGGCAAGCGCTTCTGCCTCGCCAATCACCGAAAAACCGCGCGGTTTGTTGAGGTCGGATGCAACCTTGGCCAGAAACTTGCAGTAGGAAAGCCCGGCCGAGACGGTTACGCCGACTTCCTTTTCCACGCGCTTTGCAAATTTCGCCAGCACGCGCGCTGGCGGGTCATGATGCAGCCTCTCTGTGCCGGCGAGATCAAGAAAAGCTTCATCAATGGAAAGCGGCTGCACAAGCGGCGTCAATTCCTGCATCATCGCGCGGATTTCGCGCCCGACACGGGCATATTTCTCCATGTCGGGCTTGATGACCACCGCATCCGGGCAGGCTTCCAGCGCTTTGAACATCGGCATGGCGGAACGCACGCCCTGAATGCGGGCAATATAGCAGGCGGTCGAAACCACGCCCCGCTTGCCACCGCCGACGATGACCGGCTTGTCGCCAAGCTCCGGATTGTCGCGCTTTTCAACGGATGCATAGAAGGCGTCACAATCGATATGGGCGATGCTGAGCTCGTAAAGCTCGTCATGATAGACGAGACGCGGGCTGCCGCAGGCACGGCAACGCCTCAAACCCGCTGGCTGGCCAGCCAGGCAGTCGCGACAAAAACCGGGATCATAGGAGTGCGACGTGGACATGGGGCGAAAACAAAACCAGAACGTCGCCGACCTTACTCCGGCGGTGGCCGCGGCTCAAGGGGTGACCGTCAATACTCCCCCGAATCCAGCCCCGGGCCGGAAAAATGATGCCAGGCGGCGGCCACCGTTTCGGGTGAGGTGTCGGTTGCCGCACAAAACGCCATGAGGTCCGGCTCGTGGCTCATCAGAAAATCGGTGAGGCCCGCCAGAAAGCCGGGATCGTTGACGGCCTGACGCAGCATATTGGCCTGCAAGCCGCTCAGCGCCAGGAAACGCGCCAGCATGTCCGGTTCGTTTGCCAGCCAGCCAAGTATGGCGGCCGCCGTTTCTTGCGGATCTTTGCCGGCATTGCCTTTGTTTTTCGTATCGCGCAGCATTTCTTCCCCGAAGTTACCTATTTTGAAACCAAATCCCTCTAGCCTTGCGCAACAAATGGACGATGGAATCGGTTCTCTGGCAACTTATATGTCTGGATGAAGGTTTCAAAGCGAAACGGGGACTGCCCACCATGCCCAAACAGGTCATGATAGTCGAAGACAACGAGCTGAACATGAAGCTCTTTCGCGACCTGATCGAGGCGTCTGGTTATACGACGATCCAGACGCGCAACGGCATGGAAGCGCTGGACCTTGCCCGCAAGCACCGGCCGGACCTCATCCTCATGGATATCCAGCTTCCGGAAGTGTCGGGGCTGGAGGTGACGAAATGGCTGAAGGAAGATGACGAACTGCACGTCATCCCGGTCATCGCCGTCACGGCCTTTGCCATGAAGGGCGATGAGGAACGGATTCGTCAGGGCGGATGCGAGGCCTATGTGTCGAAGCCGATTTCCGTCCCGAAATTCATCGAAATCATCAAGACTTATCTGGGCGACGCCTAAGGCGGCTGGGGAACGGTTATGACGGCGAGAGTTCTGGTTGTTGACGACATTCCTGCCAATGTGAAGCTTCTCGAAGCGCGGCTTGTGGCGGAATATTTCGATGTCGTCACCGCCGAGGATGGTTTTAAGGCGCTGGCGATCTGCGACGAGGAGCAGGTCGATATTATCCTGCTCGACATCATGATGCCGGGCATGGATGGTTTCGAGGTCTGCGAGAGGCTGAAGGCCAACCCGAAGACGGCGCATATTCCCGTCGTCATGGTCACTGCGCTCGATCAGCCTTCCGACCGGGTGCGCGGCCTGAAGGCCGGCGCCGATGATTTTCTGACCAAGCCGGTCAACGACCTTCAGCTGATTGCCCGTGTCAAAAGCCTCGTGCGTCTGAAGGCTGTCAGTGACGAATTGCGGCTGCGCGCTGAAACCGCAAGGCAGATCGGCATCGAGGAGATGCTGCGCGCCGACGGCCTGATGCAGACACCCGGCCGCGTGCTGGTCGCGGATGGCCGCGCAAGTTCGCAGGAACGGATCGTCAGGGCGCTGAAGCCGATCGCCGAGGTCGATGCCGTCACCGATCCGCAGGCGGCGCTGCTGAAAGCGGCGAGCAGCTCTTTCGAGCTTGTCATCGTCAATTCCAATTTCGAGGATTACGATCCGCTGCGATTGTGTTCACAGCTTCGCTCGCTGGAGCGCACCCGTTTCCTGCCGCTGCTACTGGTGGCGGAGCAGGGGGCGGACGATATGGTGGCGCGTGCGCTCGATCTCGGCGTCAATGACTATATTCTGCGCCCGATCGATCCCAACGAACTTGTGGCCCGCTCACTGACACAGATAAGGCGCAAGCGTTACAACGAACACCTGCGGCTCAACCTGCAGCACACGATGGAGCTTGCCATTGTCGACGCGCTGACCGGCCTCAACAATCGCCGTTATCTCGACAATCATCTCAAGATACTCTTTGACCGTGCCGCCGTGCGGGGTCGCCCGATTTCCATCTGCATGACCGACATAGACCGGTTCAAGCTGGTCAATGACACCTATGGCCACGATGTGGGCGATGAAGTGCTGCGCGAATTTGCAGCGCGCATCCGCAGCACGGTGCGCGGCGCTGATCTTGCCTGCCGTTACGGTGGCGAAGAATTCGTCGTGGTAATGCCCGATACGCCGATGGAGCTTGCCACGAGCGTCGCCGAGCGTCTGCGGGCGATCGTCGAAGACAAGCCTTTCTACGTCCGCTCCATCGACCGTGAACTGAGCATCACCGCCTCGCTTGGTATCGCCACCAGCAGCGGCGCTTTCGGGATGCCGGATGAGCTATTGAAACAGGCCGACCGGGCGCTCTATGAGGCGAAACACGCCGGGCGCAACCGGGTGGTGGCTGCCGCCGCCTGAAAGCGGTCCGCATGCGTCTGACGCTGAAACCATGTCGTCTTTTCGGGTTTATCGTCGTTCGAGGAGCTGAAAAGTCACCTTGGGAGGCTCAAGCCCCTGACCTCGCCTGTATTTTATCTTATTGCAATGAATAGGCGAAATTCTGCGGCTTTAATACAGTTCAAGTTGAAAAATATATTGAATTCAATCTCGCAGGAAACTATAGTGTGCCAGCGTTGTATATTTAACCATGTTTTCCGGGTTATGTATCGCTGGCTTAAGAATTTGTTGATTTTTATTTTACTTCTGCGCACACTCATTATCGAGAATAACAGTTCTTCCGGCGGTTTTTCCGTCTTGTGATGATGGAATGATGGCGGCTCATGCCGCTGCGGTTTCGCTCGTCAGGGGCTGGTATTGCGTATTTCGAATGCCCCATGATGCTCAGGTCCGCCGCATCTCCTGAATCGTGGGGTCGGTCGGCTGACGATGTCCGAATCGGTTCCTCGTGCCGTAATCACATCGTTGGCCGACCGCCTTATCCCGAAAAGCTTGTCTGACTGAGAAACAGGTTTACCCAGCAGCCCTGTGTTGTGGCTCCACGCCGTTAACGGCCACGCATCTATGGCGGAGGAGGGGTGAAGCGCAGGATCGCGGCGAAAGAAGCTTTGCCGGATTTGAGGAGCCTCCCGGCTGCCTTCCACATTCCCACATTACGCATTTTCCCGACGCCAAAGCGTCACGCATTTCGCGGGGAATGTCTTTGTCGTCCACACGAACAAAGACCCGTCCATACAAACAAAAAACGCGCCCATTGGGCGCGCTTTTGCCGGAGAACCCGATCAAGAAAATTACTTGATCTTGGTTTCCTTGAATTCAACGTGCTTGCGTACAACCGGGTCGTACTTCGTCTTCGTCATCTTGTCCGTGAACGTACGGCTGTTCTTGGTGGTGACGTAGAAGGTACCGGTGTCGGCTGTCGACAGCAGCTTGATCTTGATTGTTGTAGCTTTCGCCATGGTCGTCCTGCCTTTAAACAAAAGAGAAGCCGCAGGCGCTTCTCACCTCGGCTAAATCTGGCGCGAAACTACGTATCGCGCCTGAAAAGTCAAGTCTGTTTTGCCCGGAAAACAAAACGGAACCCATAAAGCACCACGTAAAGCCCGAAAAATACGGCAAGCGCCCAGGCGAAACCGTCAGTGCCCGCGACATCCATGGAAATGCCGACGGCCTGCGGTCCTGCAATCGTACCCATGGCGTAACAGAAGATAAAGGCGGCATTGGCGGAGACCAGATCCGCGCCCTTTAGCCGTGATCCAAGGTGAGTGAGGCCGACGGTATACATGCCGGAGACGAGGCCCCCCCAGAACAGCAGGAGGGCCGCCACGAGGATCCAGCTGTCCACCAGCAGGGGCAGCGCCAGCGTGCCGCAAACGCCCGCAAAGGCCATCAGCGCCAGCATGGTGCGCCGATCCTTCATGCGGTCCGACAACAGGCCGATCGGTATCTGGAAGACCATGTTGCCAATGCCCATCACGGTCAGCAGCAGTGCGGCCTGCGATTCGTTGAAGCCTTCACGCGTGGCATAGATGGGAAAGAGCGACAGGCCACCGGCCTGCACCGAACCGAACACGAAAGCCGCCGCCGACGCCATCGGCACCAGCCAGACATAACGGGCGAAATGGTGGTTGGGCCGCTCGTCCAGCTCCGGACTTTCACCGCGCGCCATGAAGATCGGGATCGCGGCCAGAAGGATGATCGCCGCTCCGACGATAAACGGCAGGATGCCCTCGCTGCCGACCACGGAAAACAGCAGCGGGCCGACCGCAAAGCCGACCGCAAGGCCGGTGGCGTAGATGCCGAGCACCATGCCGCGTTTTTTCGGCGGTGCGGTCATGTTGATCCAGTATTCGGACAGGATGAACAGCGTCGTGGTGGCGCCGTGGAAAACGATTCGCAGTGGAAACCACATCCAGAAGGCGTCGGCGAAATAAAAGCCGAACGCGCTCACCGCTGAAATAACCACCGCAAACAGCATGGTTCGCGCCACGCCGAAATCATGGGCGATCTTGGAGGTCAGGGGGGCGGCCATCATCGCCGCGACGCCGGCCATCGCCGAATTCACCCCGATCATGGTGGAGGAGATGCCACGCTTTTCAAGGATGATCGACAGGAGCGGCAGGCCAAGACCGATGGCGACACCGACCGCACTGATGGCGGAAATCGCAGCGATCAGTGAGGGCCAGTGAATGGCGTCCGCTTCGCATTTCATTTGTGACATGACGGCCTTTATACAAACTCTCGAATGAAGCGGCCGTGGCGCGTGACATAGAGCCGCGCGGGGCTTTCAAAGGGCAATGACGGATCACCTATCATGAATTTTGTGACATCTTCGAGAACCGTGCGCGTGATTTTCGGCATGTTCAGACCGGAAAGGCCTGTCATGTCAAGCCATTGCACATCATGCAATTCTTCGGAATCCCGGATTAGCCGGGTATCCAGCCGCAATTCGTCGGCATAACAGCAAAAGAATCGTGTGTCGTAGCGCCTGATATTGCCGGGCGGGGTGATGGCGCGTGCCACATAGCGGAAACAGGAAAGGTCCGGACCATCAGCATCCAGCCCCATATCCACGCCGGTTTCCTCGACAAGCTCGCGCGCAGCGGCAAGCGCCAGCGCCCTGGCGCCTGCAACGCTCAGGCGGCGCGAGGCCGAGGCGGTGAGGCGGTCGAGGACCGCGGGGTGCAGGTCGCCGGAAAAGGGAAGCGCGTGGTCGCGTGGATCACGTTTGCCGCCGGGAAAGACGTAAGCGCCGGGCATGAAGACATGGGCATGGCTGCGCTGGCCCATCAATACGCGGATTGTCGGGCCGGAACGGTCGAGCAGAATGATGGAGGCGGCATCCCGCGGCCGCAGGGGCGGGCTCGCAACCTCGGCACTCTTGCGGGGTTCGGTCACGCGCACGTCGCCGCCTGTCGTCAGTGGGAGGAGCCGTCTATCTGCACTGTCGGCTGCTTTCCGTCAAAGCCATGCATGCGCAGAGCCCATTGCAGGCCAATGACGCCGCCCTTGATCGGTTGCAGCGTCAGGAGCGCAGCCAGAATGGTAATCGGCACCCAGATGGCGAAATGCACCCACATGGGAACAGAGAACACCATATCCGTCATCATGAAGCCGCCAACGGCGATATGGCCGATAATGACGATGGAAATATAAGGCGGCAGGTCGTCGGACCGGTGGTGGTGCATTTCCGCGCCGCAGGCGGCGCAATTGTCCACCGGCTTCAGAAAGGCACGAAACAGGCGGCCACCGCCGCAGGCCGGGCAGCGGTTCGCCATGCCGCGCATGATCGAACGGCCAAGCGGCCGCTCCGCGCTGTTGTCTCCGAAGGTGACCGTTTCCGAGCCCTGATGTGCACTCATCCTTAAGTCCTTCTTCCGTTCTTTCAACCGCCTGCCGCGGTGTTGTTAACGTCGTCCTCTGGGCGGCCTCGTTCCCGGCCTGGTGCCGGGACGCGATGTCCGCCGGCCCGCCTTGTGGAACGACCGCGAGCCGACCGGCATCTTGCGCCCGGGGCTCAGCATTTCGAAACGCAGCGCGCCCGCCAGAGGCACTGCTTCCGCAAGCCGTACCTGAACCGTGTCGCCAAGCTGGTAACCGAGACCGGTCTTTTCCCCCGTCAGAGCCTGATGGGCTTCATCATAGAGGAAATAGTCGGTTCCGAGTGTAGATATAGGAACAAAGCCATCAGCGCCAAACTGCGGCAGCGCGACAAATAGTCCCGCCTTGGTGACACCGGAGACGCGGCCGTCGAATTCTTCACCCACCCGTTCGGACAAATGATGTGCGATCAGCCGGTTGATGGTGTCGCGCTCGGCCGCCATGGCACGCCGCTCGAAGGTCGAGATTTCGGCGGCGATATCGTCGAGCGTCGCCTCTTCCTGTGGGGTGATGCCGCCTTCGCCGAGTCCCAGCGACCCCACCAGCGCCCGATGCACGATCAGATCGGCATACCGGCGGATCGGCGAGGTGAAATGCGCGTATTTCATCAGGTTGAGGCCGAAATGGCCGATATTCTCGGGGCTGTAGATCGCCTGGCTCTGGCTGCGCAGCACCATTTCATTGACCATGATCTGATGCGGCGTATCAAGGGCGCGCGCCAGAATGCCATTGAAGGAATTGGCGCGCATGGCCACGCCCTTGGCCATGGAAATGCCGATGGTGCCGAGGAATTCGCGCAGCACCTCCTGCTTGGAGAGCGTCGGTGCGTCGTGTACGCGATAGACCAGCGGCTGCTTTTTCTTTTCCAGCGTCTCGGCGGCGGCGACATTCGCCTGGATCATCATTTCCTCGATCAGCTTGTGCGCATCGAGGCGTTCGGGAATGACGACCTTGTCCACCGTGCCGTCGGGCCTGAGCTGAATCTTGCGCTCGGGCATGTCGAGTTCCAGCGGCTGGCGGCGGTCGCGGCCACGCTTCATTACTTCGTATGCGTGCCACAATGGCTTCAGGATCGGCTCCAGCAGCGTCCCGGTCTTGTCGTCGGGCTTGCCGTCGATCGCAGCCTGCGCCTGTTGGTAGGACAGCTTGGCAGCACTCTTCATCATGATGCGATGGAAAGTATGGCCCGCCTTGCGGCCTTCCTTGGAGAAGGTCATCCGCACCGCAAGCGCGGGACGGTCGACGCCTTCCTTGAGCGAGCAGAGATCGTTGGAGATACGCTCCGGCAGCATCGGCACGACACGATCAGGGAAATAGACCGAGTTGCCGCGCTTCAAAGCCTCGCGGTCGAGCGGAGCGCCTGATCGCACATACCAGGAGACATCGGCGATGGCGACTGTGACGATGACACCATCCGGATTGTCGGGCGAGGGGTCCGGTTCGGCATAGACCGCATCGTCATGGTCCTTGGCGTCGGCCGGATCGATGGTGATGAGCGGCAGGTCGCGCCAGTCCTCGCGGTGCGACATGGTCGCGGGTTTGGCGGCATCCGCTTCAGCCAGCACATTCGGCGGGAAAATATGCGGAATACCATGGGAATGGATGGCGATCATCGAGATCGCCTTTTCCGAGGCGACCGAGCCGACGACGGAGAGAACCTTGGCCCGCGTCAGGCCGTAACGGCCGCTGTTGCGCGAGGTTTCCACCTCGATCAGGTCGCCGTCCCTGGCATCGCCGACGCCATCAGGGTCGATCACCATTTCTTCGCCGCGCCGGTCGATCGGCATCAGCCGTCCGCCGCCGCCTTCCGTCTGCTTGAACACGCCGAGCAGCGCGTTCTGGCGACGATCAATCAGTTTTACGACGCGGGCCGTATATGCCGGGCCGACGCTGTCTTTCGAGGGGAAGATTTTTGCCAGAATACGGTCACCGAGACCGGCTGCCGGGGCCTTCTTGCCGCGATCCTGCGAAGACTGGCGGATCAGCACGGCAGGTGCAGCACCCATATCCTCCGGCCATTCCGCCGGTCGGCCGATCAATTCGCCGTCCTTGTCGCGGGTGGTGATGTCGAGAACCGTCACAGGTGGCAGACCGCCCGGCCGCGTCAGCGACTTACGGCTCTTGTGCACCATGCCATCGACTTCAAGTTCCTTCAGCAGCGCTTTCAGAACGATACGGTTTTCACCCTTCAGCCCGAAAGCCTTGGCGATTTCACGCTTGGAAGCCTGCTGCGGATGGTCCGCGATGAATTTCAGCAGCACTTCGCGGGAAGGCACCTCGCCATGGATGATGCCTTCACCTTCACTCACCCGTTTGCCGCGCCCGGTGCGTCCGAAACCGTCGCTGGCGGAACCCTGTCTCTGACGCGGCGCCTTGCTCACTCTGCTGCCTTCTTGGGTTTGGCCGCTGCCTTCGGCTTGGCGGCCGCTTTGCTCTTGGTTGTGGCCTTGGCTTTCGTCGCCTTCGGTTTGGCAGTGGCGGCGCCATCGGCCTTCTTGGCGGCAGGCTTCTTGGCCTTGGCGGGCTTGCCGCCGGTGCCGGTCTTGGCGATGCGCTCGGCGATGAGCACCAGTGCCTCGTCCAGCGTCACCGAAACCGGGTCCTGACCCTTCGGAATGGTGGCGTTGACCTTGCCCCAGTTGACGTACGCGCCATAACGTCCGTCGCGCACAGTGATCGCGCCGCCATCGGGATGGTCGCCCAGTTCCTTCAGCGCCGCCGGCGTGCCGCTGCGGCCGCGTCCCGGCCCCTTGGCCTGCTTTTCGGCAATGACGGTGACGGCCCGGTTGAGGCCGATCGAGAACACATCCTCGATGCTTTCGAGGTTCGCATAGGAACCGTCATGCAAAAGGAACGGCCCATAGCGGCCAAGTCCGGCAGATATCATCTTGCCGGTTTCCGGATGTTTGCCAATATCGCGCGGCAGGTTGATGAGCGCCAGCGCCTTTTCATGGTCGATATCCTCCGGCTTCCAGCCCTTGGGCAGGGAGGAACGCTTGGCCTCCTTGCCGTCGCCGCGCTGGATATAGGGTCCGAAACGGCCCGACCGCAACGTCAGCTCTTCACCAGTCATCGGATCGGCGCCGAGAGCCTTCGGCTCGTTCGAGGCCGCAGCTTCGGCTTCCGAACCGTCGGAGGTGAGCTGGCGGGTGTAGTTGCATTCCGGATAGTTGGAGCAACCGACGAAAGCGCCGTATTTGCCGAGCTTCAGCGAAAGATTGCCGGTGCCGCAAACCTGACAGATGCGCGGATCCGAACCATCCTCGCGCTTGGGGAAGACCAGCGGCGCCAGAACCTCATTCAGCGCATCCAGCACGTTGGTGACGCGCAATTCCTTGGTATCTTCGATCTGCGCGAAGAAATCCTTCCAGAAATCGCGCAGCACCTGCTTCCAGTCCAGTTCGCCCGCGGAAATACGGTCGAGCTTTTCTTCCAGCGCGGCTGTGAAGTCATATTCGACATATTTGGAAAAGAAGCTTTCGAGGAAAGCCGTCACCAGCCGTCCGCGCGAATGCGGAATCAGCTTGCGCTTGTCGACGATGATATATTCACGGTCGCTCAGCGTCTTCAGCGTTGCCGCATAGGTGGAGGGGCGGCCGATGCCGAGTTCTTCCATCTTCTTGATGAGCGAGGCTTCCGAATAGCGCGGTGGCGGCTCGGTAAAGTGCTGGCTGGCATTGATCTTCTGCTTGGCGAGATTTTCGCGCGCATTGATCTGCGGCAGACGGCCTTCATCGTCACCGTCGTCGCTCTGCTCGCCATCTTCCTTCTGGTCGGTATAGGCGGCGATGAAACCGTCAAAACGGATCACCGATCCGACAGCGCGAAGCCCGGCCTGTTCCCCGTTCTTGTCCGCCAGAATTTCCACAGTGGTCCGCTCGATTTCGGCGGACGCCATTTGGCTGGCGATACCGCGCTTCCAGATCAGGTCGTAAAGACGCAGCTGATCGGCATCGAGATAACGTTTCACCTGATCCGGCGTGCGGTTGAAATCGGTCGGGCGGATCGCCTCGTGCGCTTCCTGAGCGTTCTTGGCCTTGGTGGAGTAGAAACGCGCCTTTTCCGGCACGTAGCGGTCGCCAAACTGCTCGCCGATGGCGCTGCGGGCAGCATCGATTGCTTCCGGGGCCATCTGCACACCGTCGGTACGCATATAGGTGATCAGACCAACGGTCTCGCCGCCGATGTCGATACCTTCATAAAGCTTCTGCGCCACCTGCATCGTCCGAGAAGCGCCAAAGCCCATGCGCGAAGACGCGGCCTGTTGCAGCGTCGAGGTGGTGAAGGGCGGGCCGGGATTACGCTTGACGGGCTTTGCCTCGACCGTGTCGACAACATAGGTCGCGCCTTCCAGCAGCACCTTCAGCCGGTTTGCATCTTCGCCGGTCTTGATCCCGCGGCTTTGCAGCCGCTTGCCGTCGGCCGAAACCAGCTTGGCTTCGAACTCGTCACCGCGCGGTGTCTTCAAAAGCGCGCTGATGTTCCAGTATTCCTCGGAGATGAAGCGTTCGATCTCGGACTCGCGGTCGCAGACGAGACGCAGCGCAACCGACTGCACGCGGCCGGCCGAGCGCGCGCCCGGCAGCTTGCGCCACAGCACCGGCGACAGGTTGAAGCCGACGAGATAATCGAGTGCACGGCGGGCGAGATAGGCATCTACCAGCGGCACGTCGATGTCGCGCGGGTTCGCCATGGCGTCCAGCACGGCCTTTTTGGTGATGGCGTTGAAGACCACGCGCTTCACCGGCTTGTCGCCGAGAACGCGCTTCTTCTTCAAAAGATCGAGAACGTGCCAGGAAATGGCTTCACCTTCGCGATCCGGGTCGGTTGCGAGAATGAGGCCGTCAGAGTCTTTTACCGCGTCGGCAATATCCTTCATGCGCTTGGCGGATGCGCTATCAACCTCCCAGGACATTTCGAAATCCTGATCGGGCAGCACCGATCCGTCCTTGGCAGGAAGGTCTCTGACGTGGCCAAAGGATGCAAGAACCTTGTAGCCCGAACCAAGATACTTGTTGATCGTCTTGGCTTTGGCAGGAGATTCTACGACAACGACATTCATATTGTTTTTCTCTGGAACTGGTCCGTTAACATAGCCGGATCACGGAGGAAGGCCGCAACAAGGCTTCTTTATAATTCGACATGGACAGGTAATGCCCGCGGGTCAAGAGGCAAGCCCGATTTTATCGCTTCCGGGTTATTGCAACCTATGGATAATCTATTGTTGTATTGCAATCTTTGGTAAATTGGTTATGATGACCAACATGATTTGAATCTACTTTATTGCTCTTCGTTTCAGACGAAATTCCCAGGATAAATATATGGTCCCGAACGCAACAAACAATAATGCCGACAACGAAGGGACCAGAGAGAACTTGGCATACATTCGCCAGATGCTGGCGGAGCTGCGGCAGGTCGCGAACCGTGAGGGCGCCGATATGCTGTGTTATCTGATCGAGATGGCCTATGTCGAAGTCGGCGATATCCAGAGCGGGCGGCGCAAGCTGTCAATCCGCGAGGAGCGAAACCCGTCCCCCGGCATGCCGGTTTAGTCGGCCGGCGATATCGAGTTCCAAAAGCACCATATGAACGGTGGCGGCGGAAAAATCCGTGTGGCGGATGATGTCGTCTGTTTCGACGGGCGAAGGGCCGAGTGCGGCGGCAATGATGCTGCGCTCGTCGTCTCCGGGTGGTGACATTTCTTCTTCCGATCGCGGTTCCTCGATCTTTCGGTCATAGGGCAATTGCGGCTCCATGAGTGGTCGCAGTGCTTCGAGAATGTCCTCCGCGCCCGTGGTCAACATCGCGCCTTCCTTGATCAGCCGGTTGGTCCCTTCGCAGCGCGGGTCGAGCGGGGAGCCGGGTACGGCGAAAACCAGCCGACCCGCTTCACCGGCAAGCCGGGCCGTAATCAGCGAACCGGAACGCTCTGCCGCCTCCACGATGACAACGCCAAGCGAGACGCCGGCAATCAGCCGGTTGCGGCGGGGAAAATCCCGGGCGCGCGGTTCCCATCCGAAGGGCATTTCGCTGATCGTCGCGCCGCCTTGATCATAGATATCCTGCAAAAGCCCGAAATTTTCCTGCGGGTAGGGTCGGTCGAGACCACCCGCCAGCATCGCCACCGTGCCGCTTGCAAGGCTTGCCCGGTGCGCTGCCGCATCGATGCCGCGTGCAAGGCCAGAAGCGATCGTATAACCGGCCCGGCCGCAATCGCGTGCCAGCATCGCGGCGAATTTCGCGCCGTTGATGGAGGCGTTGCGCGAGCCGACGATGCCGACGCAGGCTCTTGTTGCGGCGGTTGCCGATCCCTTCATCGCGATCAGCGGCGGAGCGCCATCCAGCTGTCGCAGGGCAGGTGGGTAATCCGGCTCGCCGATGCCGACAAACCGGGCGCCGAATCTTTCAGCCGTTTCGATTTCGCCTTCCGCCTCTGCCTGCGTGGCGATGCGTGGGCTGCGTGAGGAGCCGCCACGCCGCGAAAGCTCCGGCAGGGCATCCAGCGCCTTTTCAGCGCTGCCGAAATGATTGATGAGTTCGCGAAAGGTAACGGGGCCGATATTGTCGCTGCGGATCAACCGCAGCCAGGCGACCCGCTGCCTCGCGGAAAGCTCTATGCCCTGCCGTGTCGTTTCCTCATGCGGCATGGCGTATCCTCAAGATGGGGTTCAGCCCTTTTGACCGATCCTGCTTTCGGTGCCCGCCAGCAGGCGCGCGATATTCTCGCGGTGTTTCCACCATGAAATCACGCTCAGCAGCGTTACCAGCAACGCCGTCTTTTCAGGTCCAAGCACCCAGAGCGCTACAGGAATGATCAGCATGGCCAGCAGGGCCGACAGCGAGGAGTAGCGGGTGATGAAGGCAGTTGCGAGCCAGATCAGCGCGAAGGCCAGCATCATCAGCGGTGCGGCGCCGAGAAGCACGCCGATATAGACGGCCACGCCCTTGCCGCCCTTGAAGCCGAGCCACACCGGAAACAGATGGCCAAGAAAGGCGAAGAAACCAGCCACCAGCGAGGCTTCGTAACCCCACAGCGCATTGGCGACCAGCACCGCCGCCGTGCCCTTCAGCGCGTCGAGCAGCAGGGTGGCTGCGGCAAGTTTCTTGTTGCCGGTGCGCAGCACGTTGGTCGCGCCAATATTGCCCGAACCGATCTTGCGCACGTCGCCCAGCCCCGCCATGCGGGTGAGAATGAGGCCGAAGGGGATGGAACCGAACAGATAGCCGATCAGCGCCGAAAGCGCGAGCAGGGCAGGCGCCGTCTGCCAGTCAGTCAAAGCACTCATTCAAACGTCCCCTCTGTCGCGCCGTCAGCGTGATCTCTGTTGGTGATCTTATGCCAAGGAATGAACGGCTTTGCCAGCCACATAAGTGGCGACAGCGCGGCCGCTGAAACGGGCATCTTCGAACGGCGTATTCTTGGATTTCGACACCAGCTGGTCGCGCGCAACCAGCCATGGCTCGTCAAGATCGATCAGGGTGATATCGGCTTTCGCACCGACTTTAAGCGTTCCGGCGTCGAGACCGAATATCTTCGCCGGGCGGGTGGAAAGCGCATCAATAAGCCGCATCAGCGGAACTTCGCCGCTGTGGTGGAGACGCAGGGCCGCCGCCAGCATGGTTTCCAGCCCCACCGCGCCGCTTGCCGCATCCGAAAACGGCAGGCGCTTGGTGTCGACATCCTGCGGGTCGTGGGAGGAGACAATGATATCGATGGTGCCGTCCTTCAGCGCGTCCACCATGGCCTTGCGGTCGTCTTCGGCGCGCAGCGGTGGGGAAAGCTTGAAGAAGGTGCGGTATTCGCCGATATCGTTCTCGTTGAGCGTCAGGTGATTGATTGAGATGCCGCAGGTAGCTTTGACGCCCCGCTGCCGGGCAAGGCGGATCGCCTCTGCCGATTCCGGCACGGAAATCTTGGCGGCGTGGTAGATCGCCTGCGTCAGCCCGGCAATGCGCAGGTCGCGCTCCAGCGGAATGATTTCGGCTTCCTTGGGAACGCCCGACAGACCGAGCCAGCTCGCGAAAAGCCCCTCATTCATGTCACCGCCGCCGATATATTTGTCACGGGTCTCAAGCGCGATGACAGCACCCAGTTCGCGCGCATAGGTCATGGCGCGGCGCAGCACCAGCGTGTCGGAAAGCGCCTTGCGACCATTGGTGAAGGCAACCGCGCCGGCTTCCTTCAGCATGCCGAATTCGGTCATTTCCTCGCCGTTGAGGTCCTTGGTCAAGGCCGCTGCCGGATGGACATTGACGAGCGCCTTGTCGCGCGCCGTCTTCTTCACATATTCGACCAGCGCGATATCATCGATAACAGGGTCTGTATCCGGCATGACGATGATGCTGGTAACGCCGCCGGCCGCTGCCGCGCGTGAGGCGGACTCGATCGTTTCGCGATGCTCGCCTCCGGGTTCGCCGACGAAGACGCGGGCATCCACCAGACCGGGAACGGCCAGCAGACCCTTGCAGTCACGCACCGTCGCCCCTTCGGGAGCGCCCTGATTGTGAGCGTCCTTGCCTGCCGCCAGAATGGTGCCGTCCGCACCGATGATCACGCTGCCGGTCTCGTCGAGATCACGGGAGGGATCGACAATGCGGAGGTTTTTGAGAACGGTCACGGCACTCATACGCGCTCACCCTGATTTTGCGAGACAAGCAGGGTTTCCATTACGGCCATGCGCACGGCAACCCCCATTTCCACCTGACTTTCAATCACGCTCTGCGGACCGTCGGCCACTTCGGAGGCGATTTCCACGCCACGGTTCATCGGGCCGGGATGCATGACCAGCGCATCTTCCTTCGCCGCCTTCAGCTTTTCCGCATCCAGACCGTAATAATGGAAATATTCGCGCACCGAAGGCACGAAGGAGCCGGACATGCGCTCGCGCTGCAGGCGCAGCATCATCACCACATCGGCATTCTTCAGCCCTTCCTTCATGTCGTGGAAGACTTCCACGCTCATGTCGCGAATGCCGGAGGGAAGAAGCGTGGCGGGGGCGACGACGCGAACGCGCGCGCCCATCTGGTTGAGCAGGATGATGTTGGAGCGCGCAACGCGCGAATGCAGCACATCACCGCAGATCGCCACCGTGATACCTGATAGTTCGCCCTTGGCGCGGCGGATGGTCAGCGCGTCGAGCAGCGCCTGCGTCGGGTGCTCGTGCTGGCCGTCGCCGGCATTGACGACGGAGCAGGCAACCTTCTGCGCGAGAAGGGCGGCTGCACCGGCGGAAGAGTGGCGCACGACAAGCACATCCGGGCGCATGGCGTTCAGCGTCATCGCCGTATCGATCAGCGTTTCGCCCTTCTTCACCGAGGAATTGCCGACCGACATGTTCATCACGTCCGCGCCGAGGCGCTTTCCGGCCAGCTCGAAGGAGGATTGCGTGCGCGTCGAGGCTTCGAAGAACAGGTTGATCTGTGTCAGGCCGCGGAGCGTCGAGGTCTTTTTCTCGCGCTGGCGGCTGATTTTCACCGCCTCGTCGGCCTTGTCGAGAAGCAGGGTGATATCCTGATGGGAAAGCCCCTTGATGCCAAGGAGATGGCGATGGGGGAAGAAGACCATGCGGTTTGCCTCCTGACGGGCGTCGCATTTTCCCGTGAAAATGCCCGGAACGCCCGAATGCTGATCCGTGCGCTGCCATTCGCCGTAAACACGCCTCAGGAGCGCCGCGGAATTCGGTCTTGCGCTCTATAGAGACTGCATGGTCACGGGGCAAGCGCCCGCAACCCCGGAAATGAAAACACGGCAATGTTTCCCCAGTCTCGACAGACGAGGGAACTGCGCAAACAGTGGTTCCGTCGTGACCCGGCGTCGGAGAATGCCGTGTTTCCTCAAGAGCGCCTGCTCGTCATCGGAGACTCAGCCGAAAACTTTCGGCTGCGCGGCACCGCCTCCGGCTTCCTGCTATTGCTCGGTCTTGCCGGAAACGTGTTTGGCATTCTCTAGGTCGGATAACTAAATCAGGTTACGCCTGAAAAATGCTGAAAGCGGGGGTTTAATCGTCTCAATCGCTTCCTGTGGGTGGAATTATGCAATATCACCCCACTATGCAATTCCAGTACAAAACAGCTAGAAGCAGCGGATGACCCAGAATTCCCGGACAGAAGAATCGCTCGCCGAACTGAACCAGCCAAGCCTCTGGTCCGGCATCAATGCCTATCGTTCCGATCCGCTGATCGTCGACCTCACCTCTGGTCTGTCACGTAACCTGAGGGACGAGTTCGATCAGCTCGGCCGCTACGTCACCTCGCATGAGGCGCAGGAACTGGCGCGCATGGCCAATCAGGGCGTGCCGCAGCTGCACACCCACGGCCCGCGCGGCGAACGTCTCGACCAGGTGGAGTTTCATCCTGCCTGGCACGCGCTGATGCGCCGTTCCATGTCGTCAGGCCTGCATTCAAGCGTCTGGGAAAATTCTCCCGATACGCGCGGCAATGAACACAAGGCCCGCGCGACGAAATTCTACCTGACGTCTCAGCTCGAGGCAGGGCATCTCTGCCCGCTGACCATGACCAGCGCTTCCGTCGCCGCCATCATGACATCGCCGAGGGTGCAGAAGGAGTGGATGCCGAAAATCCTGTCGCGCAAATATGATTCCGCGCAGAAACCGGCCCTGCAGAAAACCGCCGTCACCATCGGCATGGGCATGACGGAAAAGCAGGGCGGCACGGATGTTCGCGCCAACCGCACCACGGCCGAGCGGGTGGGCGAGGGCATCTACCGCCTGTCCGGTCATAAGTGGTTCCTCTCCGCGCCGATGAGCGACGGTTTCGTCATGCTGGCCCAGATGGGCGACGGTATGGGTTGCTTCCTCGTGCCGCGTTATCTGGAGGACGGTTCGAAGAACGGCCTGCATTTCCAGCGCCTCAAGGACAAACTCGGCAATCGCTCCAATGCGTCAGCCGAAGTCGAGTTCACCGATGCCTTCGGTTATCTGCTGGGCGATCCCGGAAGCGGTATACGCACCATTCTCGACATGGTGACGCTGACGCGTCTCGATTGCGCGCTGGCATCATCAGGCATGATGCGTGCCTCGCTCGCCGAAGCCGTGCATTTCGCCCGCGGACGCTCGGTCTTCGGCAAGATGCTGGTCAGCCAGCCGATCATGACCCGCGTTCTCGCCGACATGGCGCTGGATGTAGCTGCCGCGACAGCACTTTCCTTCCGGCTGGCGACGGCCTTCGATGCGGCCCGCAACAATCCGGCTGAAGCCGCTTATGCGCGGGTGATGACGCCGATCGTGAAATACTGGTGCTGCAAGATTGCGCCCGCCCTCATCTATGAGGCGATGGAGTGCCTCGGCGGCAATGGCTATGTCGAAGAACGACCGATTGCCCGCCACTATCGTGAAGCGCCGGTCAATGCCATCTGGGAAGGCTCCGGCAACGTCATGGCGCTGGATGTGCTGCGGGTTCTCCAGCGGGGCAAGGACCTGTTCGATCTCGTCTTCCAGACGCTGGAACGGGACCTCGGGCCAGCCGGCAAGAAGACCACCGACGTGCTGCGCGCGGCGATCGCCCTTGCCGAACGCGACGAAGGAGCGGCCCGCCTCTTGGTGGAGCAGTTTGCGCTTGCGGCCGCTGCCGCCGAGCTTTGCCGCCTGGGTGCCGGCAAGATCGCCGATGCCTTCCTCGAAACCCGTCTTGCGGGTGGCTGGCGGCACACTTACGGCATGCTCGATTCCCGCTTCGATCCGAACTATATAATCGATCTCCTTTATCCGCCTGCGTCCTGATCGACGTATGCGGATGAAGATTTAGCAGTCCCGGCGGGAGGGGTCTCGGATTTGAAAAACAGCAATGGCGTCAGGCGTGTTCCGATCTGTCGTGACACTTTCGCGTGTCGATGCGCGGTAAGGGAAGGCGGCTGCCAATGCTGACCTTTCGCTCCGCCCGAACTGAGGACGAAGGCGCGCTTTACGCCATAAGCCTTGCCACCGGTGATGCCGGGCAGGATGCCACGCCGCTTTATAATGATGGCCGCATGGTCGGGCATATCTATTCCGTGCCCTATCTGCATCTTTGGCCCGATGCCGTTTTCGTGGCCGAGGACGAGGAGGGTGTCTGCGGCTACATCGTCGGCGCACTCGATACGGCCTTGCACGAAGAGCGGCTGGAGCGGGAATGGTGGCCACATCTGCGCGCCCTTTACCCCGATCCCGGCGGCGACCAGCAGACATGGGACGCCGACGAGCGCCGCGCCCATTTCATCCACCATCCGCGCCGCACGCCAACCTGGCTTACCGATCCGTTTCCGGCCCATATCCACATGAACCTCTTGCCGCGCACGCAAGGCAAGGGCGGCGGCACCCGGCTTCTGTCCCGCTGGCTTGATATGGCCAGACAGAACAACGTCTACGGCATCCATCTCGGAGCCAGCGAACGCAACCATGCGGGCATGCGCTTCTGGGAAACGCGCGGCTTCAAACGTCTGGAGAGCCACGAAACGCCTGGTAGTGTCTGGTTTGGCATGGCGCTGGAGTAATTCAGGTTCTAATGACCCGTGCTGCCCCCGCCGCCAGAAACGGGGCAAAGGCAGAGCGAGTCAGGATCATGCAGACGGGCGATCTTTTTCCCCATGGTCACGCATTGGATTAGCCGCAGACTGCCATCGCCACAAATAGGGATAGGAAACGATATCACCGCGTCTGAACTTGGACATTATCTGTTCTGCTCATCGCGGTATTTCCGATATTCTTCGGAGTCTTTCTCCAGTTCGTTGTTGAACATGGCGGCCAGTTCATCAGGCATTTCACCGGCAGCGTAAGACCTGCGCGGATCGTCGCCTCCCAGCATTTTTTCGAAAAGTTCGACCGGCACCACCACGACCGAAGGTCGCCCGTGCTTCGTCAGCAAAATGGGCGATTTCTGCGCTTCGTCATGGTAGCGACCGAAATGTCGCATAAACTCCGCCGTGGAAATAGATTTTCTTTTCATGAAAAATCCTCAAATCTGTATTTTCTGAATAATACAGAAAATACAGAAAATTTAAAGCCGTCGATTTTTGGTCTGGCGGCCAGCTCATCCACAAGAACCTTCTGTCCATCCGCTCCGCCACATTGTTCTTCCCTTCATGCTTTGTTAACCCGTTGAGGAAGGCCTTTCAGAAAACGGGAAGACAACCATGCTGGCGACCGCAGAGGCGATTTCAGCCGACAGACCGGAAAAGCGCATCAAGGATCGCGCTGCGACTGAGAAGGCGATCTTCAACGCCGCGCGGTCGCTGCTTGCAGAGGAAGGCTTTCAGGGCTTTGGCATCAATGCGGTTGCCCGCCGTGCCGGCTGCGACAAGCAGCTGATCTATCGTTATTTCGGCGGCCTTGACGGTTTGATCGAGGCGATCGGCGAGGATCTCGGTTCCTGGGTGAAAGATCGTATCCCTGAAGACACCGGTGGGATGTTCCTTCTGACCTATGGCGACCTCATGGAAAAGCTTGCGCTTTATTTCATGGATGCGCTGCGCAGCGACCCGCTCGTCTGCAAGATCATCGCCTGGGAAGTGTCGGATGGCTCGCCGCAGGTCCGTCAGCTGGCCGAAGCCCGCGCCAAGTCGCTGGGCAAATGGCTGGAGCGCATGCGTGGTTCGCTGGCGGCTCCCAAGGGTGTGGATACCGCCGCCGTTAATGCCGTGCTGTTCGCCGCCATCCAGCACCTCGTCATTTCTGCTGCCACCAGCGGCCAGTTCGCCGGTGTACCGCTGAAATCCGAGCGGGACTGGGAGAAGATCACCACGGCCGTCAAAAGGCTGGTGCGTGGCGTTTACGGCTGAAACCGCTGCCGGGGTGGGGGAGACCGCAATCCCGGCGCAAGCGCGGCATTAAAGAAAAATCAGCCATGTTCTTACCGGACCGGCAACCGCCGCGGCGTCTGACCGTTCACGCAGATACACGTTTTCCACATGCCGGCCGTTCGTCGTTAACCATAATGACAGCTTTCATTTGCGTCGTCATAGCTGCGGGTCCAGTGTGAGTTAACGAAATGTTAACCATGCGCAATGACTGCGCATAAGGGAGCCGCAAGTGAGCCGCTGGACAGCTTTGGGCGTCATGATGACGTTTTTTGTGATGCTGCCGTTGGATATCGACGCGCCGGCGCTGAACCTCTGCCTGATGGCAGCGGTGCGCTGGGCGGTGCTTGCCGGCGTTCCCGATACGGTTTTTGCGCGGGGGCAGGCGGCATGAAGTGGTTTCTGATCCTCTGGGCAGGCCCCGTCGCATTGCTGGGCAGCTGGTACTGGCTTTCCTACTACGACATGAGCTTCGGCTTTTACATGCTGACGCGTCAGACCCATGATCTGGTATTCCAGATTTACGGCAATATTCTCGGCCTGCCGCCGGAAAGCCTGCCGCCGTTGGTGGCGCGCGCCATTGTGGTGGACAGCCTGATCGTGTTTGCCATCCTCGCTTTCCGCAAGAGGAAGCAGATTGCTGCCTGGTGGACGGGCCGTCAGTCGACCGCGCGGGCGAGTGCCGAAAGCCTGTCCAGCGCGCCTTGAAGGATGAAGCTTGCGGCGGCCGAATCGATGCGTTCGGCCCGCTTGGCGCGTGAGACATCCATCTCCAGAAGTGCACGCTCGGCCGCGACCGTTGAAAGTCGCTCATCCCAGAAAATAAACGGCAGGGCGGTTTTTTCACCCATGGTGCGCACAAAGGCGCGTGTTGCCTGCACGCGGGGTCCGGCCGAACCGTCCATGTTCATCGGCAACCCGATGACAAAGGCGGATACCTTCTCCTTTTCGGCGAAGGCCAGCAGCACTTCGGCATCCCGTGTGAATTTCACCCGTTTGATGACGGGACGCGGCGTTGCGAAACGCCGCGATAGGTCCGACATGGCAAGCCCGATGGTCTTCGTGCCAAGGTCGAGGCCGGCAATCGCCTGTGCGGGCTGAAGGGTTTCCGCCAATTCCTCGATGGTGAGTATCGCCATGTCGTGTGCTGCCCTTATCGTTTACGGACGAATTCAGTGCGCAGCACCAGACCCTTGACCGCATCATGCCTGCAATCGATCTCTTCCGGATTATCGGTCAGGCGGATGGACTTGATGACGGTGCCCTGCTTGATGACAGTGCTGGTGCCCTTGACCTTCAAATCCTTGATCAGGGTTACGGAATCGCCATCTTCAAGCACATTGCCCGCCGCATCGCGCACTTCATTGGCGCGCGCTGCCTCTGCTGCCAGTTCTGAAGCCGGCCGCCATTCGCCGGTTGCCTCGTCATACACGTAATCGTCATTATCTGCGGCCATTGTCGCCTCTCTGAAATATCGGTAGTGCGGTTGTTCAGGCTGTTTCCAGAAAACGTCCGTTTTCAACGGAAACGTGAGACCCGCTCTAGACCTTTGATTTTACGCATTTTCCAGACGTAAAACCGCTACGCACTTTTACTGGAAATGCTCTATGTCATACTACACCGGCAATACAAAGGAGAAGTTCCCATGAAAATCACCTGGCTCGGCCATTCCGCCTTCCGCCTCGAAAACGGTAGCGCGAAGATCCTCATCGATCCGTTCTTCACCGGCAATCCCGGTTTTGCCGGACAGGATGGGAAGGCGGCAGCCGAAGGCATCACCCATATTCTCCTGACCCACGGCCATGGCGACCATGTCGGCGATACCGTGCAGCTTGCCCGTGAGACGGGCGCGACTGTGCTGGCGAATGCTGATCTTGCCGCCTGGCTTTCCGCAAAGGGTGTCGCGAAGGTCGATATGGGCAATACCGGCGGCACGGTGCATTTCGATGGTTTTTCGGTCACCTTCACCAATGCGCTGCATTCCTCCGCCCAGATCACCGAAGATGGCGTCTCCCATTCGCTCGGCAACGCCAATGGCCTGATGCTGCATTTCGAGGATGGCCCGGCCGTCTATCACATGGGTGACACCGATATCTTCTCCGACATGAAACTCATCAATGAACTGCACCAGCCGGATATCGGCCTCGTGCCGATCGGTGACCGCTTCACCATGGGCGGGGCGGTGGCTGCACTTGCCTGCCAGCGCTTCTTCAAGTTCCAGAACGTGCTTCCCTGCCACTACGGTTCCTTCCCGATCATCGACCAGACGCCGGAGAAATTCGTGGCCGGCATGGAAGGCTCTGAAGCCCGTGTTCACACGCCTAAGGCAGGTGATACGCTGTCCTTCTGACATTTTGCCTGCACATGTCGCGACTGCAAAACCGCCACACAGTTTGACGCGACATGTTTTCTACCGTTGCGAATGGCGGACATGGTGATTATAGCGGGTAGGAAAATTCTGACCGGAGTAGAACCATGTCCGTCGATCTCGCCACCGTAAAGCGCGTTGCGCGCCTTGCCCGTATCGCTGTCAACGAAGAAGAAGCACAGAATATGCTCGGGCAGCTGAACGGCATACTCGGTTTCGTGGAGCAACTTTCGGAGGTGAATGTCGATGGCGTCGAGCCGATGACGTCAGTGACCCCGGTGGACATGAAGAAGCGCGCCGACGTGGTGACCGACGGCAACAAGGCGGAAGACATCGTCGCCAATGCGCCTGCGACCGACCGGGACTTCTTCATGGTCCCGAAAGTGGTCGAATAAGCGACCGCCGTTTGCCGCCTGATTTTTCCGAGATTTTCGAAAGCCGTTGCCGACCATGACCGACCTGACGAGCCTTACCATTGCCGAAGCCCGCGAAAAGCTGAAGGGCAAAGAATTTTCCGCCCTGGAGCTGACCGACGCCTATCTTTCCGCCATCGATGCGGCCAACGGCGCACTGAACGCCTATGTCGCCCTGACGCCTGAAAAGGCGCGCGAGATGGCGAAAGCCTCTGATGAACGCATCGCCGCCGGCAAGGCTGGCGAGCTGGAGGGCGTTCCGCTTGGTGTGAAGGACCTTTTCGCCACCCGCGACGTGCACACGCAGGCGTGTTCGCATGTTCTTGATGGCTTCAAGCCGAAATATGAATCCACCGTCACCCAGAACCTCTGGGATCAGGGCGCCGTCATGCTCGGCAAGCTCAACATGGACGAATTCGCCATGGGTTCGTCCAATGAAAGCTCCTGGTACGGACCGGCCATCAACCCGTGGCGCGCCAATGGTTCCGACCAGAAGCTGGTGCCCGGCGGCTCTTCGGGCGGTTCAGCCGCAGCCGTTGCCGCGCATCTCTGCGCCGGTGCCACGGCAACCGACACCGGCGGCTCCATCCGCCAGCCGGCGGCCTTCACCGGCACCGTCGGCATCAAGCCGACCTATGGCCGCTGCTCACGCTTCGGCATCGTCGCTTATGCCTCTTCGCTGGATCAGGCAGGCCCGATCGCCCGTGACGTGCGTGACGCCGCAATCCTGTTGAAGACCATGGCAAGTGTGGATGCGAAAGACACCACCTCCGTCGACCTGCCGGTGCCGGATTACGAAAAGGCCATTGGCCAGTCGCTCAAGGGCCTGAAGATCGGTATTCCGAAGGAGTATCGCGTCGACGGCATGCCGGAAGAGATCGAAAAGCTCTGGGCCAAGGGCGTCGAGTGGCTTCGCGATGCCGGTGCCGAGGTGGTCGATATCTCGCTGCCACACACCAAATACGCGCTTCCCGCCTATTACATCGTCGCGCCGGCAGAGGCGTCGTCCAACCTTGCCCGTTATGACGGCGTGCGCTACGGCCTGCGTGTCGACGGCAAGGACATTGCCGACATGTACGAAAAGAGCCGCGCCGCCGGTTTCGGCAAGGAAGTGCAGCGCCGCATCATGGTCGGCACCTACGTGCTGTCGGCCGGATATTACGACGCCTATTACCTGAAGGCGCAGAAGGTCCGCACCCTCATCAAGCGCGATTTCGAAAATGTCTTCCATGAGGGTGTCGACGCCATTCTGGCGCCGATCACACCATCTTCCGCTTTCGCTGTGGGTGACGAAGAACTCGCCTCCGATCCGGTGAAGATGTATCTGCAAGACGTCTTCACCATCACCGTCAACATGGCCGGACTTCCGGGCCTTTCGGTTCCGGCCGGCCTTGACGGCAAGGGCCTGCCGCTCGGCCTGCAGCTCATCGGCAAGCCTTTCGAAGAAGAGACGCTGTTCAAGACGGCACATGCCATCGAGCAGGCCGCAGGCAAGTTCACCCCCGCCAAGTGGTGGTGAGAGGCCTGACAAGCGAATGAGAAATCCGACGGGCGGCATCAAAGTGCCGCCCGTCTCTTTTTATCGATTGTCCAGCTCACCCCGCACGAGTTCCAGCCCGCGCGTGGTGATACGGTAAGGTTTGCCGCCGGAAGAGGCGATTGCTCTCTTCCGTTTCAGTTTGCGGAAGGTGAGGAGATCGAGGCCGCTGAAAATCCAGCCATCGCGCGTATAGAGCGCAATTTTTTCGATTTTGCGGGTATCGTCTCGAACGAGTTCAATTCTGTCGCCCTGGGCGAGCAGGTGAAGAATGCGCTGTTCGGCGCGGGAAATGTCCATTTTTGGAAGTCCGGTCGGCGTCATATAGACGCGTGAAAGCAAACCCGGGTGCCGTTAAGGCATCCGGCTCGGTTTCAGCATGGCCCGGCGCGCAAGAAACTTGCGGGCAGGGCCGTTACCGGGACTCCGATTGAGCGAACATAAAAACTCCTGACTTGCGCTTTTTCGTTAGCGGGCCAGGCCATGGCGGTCAAGTCCGGCGTGTTGTTCGCATCCGTTGCCAATTTTTACGGTTGTGCAGATGGACACCGCCCTTAAAGCTGCGCTGGCCGAATCACGCGGCCGGTGCTTTACTTCTTGCGGCCATGGAGGGCGCGGCTTGATCGTCATTCGCAATGCGCTTGAGCAGGAAGCGGAGGCCTTGGCGGCCATCGGCCTCAGGGCCTGGCGGCAGGCAACCGCCGCACTCGGCATCACCGCGACGCTTTATGACAACGCGGCAAGTGCCTTTTCCAATTTCACCCGCTCCTCATGGCTGGCCATCCGGGTAGCGGAGTCCGGTGGCTCGGTTGCCGGATGGGCGGCGCGGGAACATTTCGACGAGACGATTTCAGATTTCTGGATCGATCCGGATTTTCAGCGCCGGCGGGTCGGCAGTCTCCTGCTCGCTGATATTGAACGGCTGATAGTGGACAAGGGCTTCGAAACCATCCGACTTGAAACCCATGCCCAGAACGAACCGGCCGTCGCTTTTTTCCGCCACCATGGCTATAGCGTCCGCTGGCTCTCCGTTTCCTACGCGCCGAAGCTCGATCGCGATGTGCAGTCGGTCGGTCTGCAAAAGCAGCTTGTCGAGATCGAGAGCGGTGTTTACGGCACGGAGTTCTGAGCAAGGGTTACCAGCCGCATCGGCCAGTTTGGCATGATGATCACGGATGTGATGAGGCCGGCGTGCACGATCACGATCGCTGGCAGGATGCTGCGGAACGGTTCCTTGCGCGTTTTATGCCGCAGGAGGTGCTGAGCCGAAATCGCACCGATGCTGCCGCCCAGGAAGGCGAGCCACAACAATGTGCTCTCGCGAATGCGCCAGCCGCCATTTCTCGCCGCCTCCTTGTCCCACCAGTAGACGAGAAAAACGAAAAAATTGAAGGCAATATAGATCAGGAAGCCGAGGGCAATTGTCGTCATGGCCTGAATTGAATTCGAGAAGCGTAAAAAACCCGTGTCCGGCGAGGCCGAAAATCCGGCGCGTGGCGTCAGAGGACGCAAGATGTCTTGCGCCCGCGCGCCATATGTTCTACCCACCAAAGCCAAAGAACCCGTATATCGTGAGCTTCAGATGACCCTTGTAGACGTGCGCACCCCCGACCCGAAACGCTTCATTCCCGGCGCCACCGGCGATTGGGAAATCGTGATCGGCCTCGAAGTCCATGCGCAGGTTCTCTCCAATTCCAAGCTGTTTTCCGGTGCCTCCACCACCTTCGGCAATGCGCCGAACGCCAACGTGTCGCTGGTGGACGCCGCCATGCCAGGCATGCTCCCCGTCATCAACGAGGAATGCGTCAAACAGGCGGTGCGTACCGGTCTTGGCCTGAAGGCGAAGATCAACAACCGTTCGATCTTCGACCGCAAGAACTATTTCTATCCGGACTTGCCGCAGGGCTACCAGATTTCGCAGTTCAAGGACCCGATTGTCGGCGAAGGCATCATCACCATTTCGCTCGGGCCGGACCGTCAGGGCAATTTCGAGGATATCGAGATCGGCATCGAGCGCCTGCATCTGGAGCAGGACGCCGGCAAGTCCATGCACGACCAGCACCCGACCATGTCCTTCGTGGACCTGAACCGTTCTGGCGTGGCGCTGATGGAAATCGTCTCCAAGCCCGACATGCGATCCTCGGATGAGGCGAAGGCCTATCTCACCAAGCTGCGCTCCATCGTGCGTTATCTCGGCACCTGCGACGGCAACATGGACGAAGGCTCGATGCGCGCCGACGTCAACGTCTCCGTGCGTCGTCCGGGCGAAGGTTTCGGCACGCGCTGCGAGATCAAGAACGTCAACTCTATCCGCTTCGTCGGCCAGGCCATCGAATATGAGGCGCGCCGCCAGATCGCCATTCTGGAAGATGGTGGTGCCATCGATCAGGAAACCCGCCTGTTCGACCCCGGCAAGGGCGAAACGCGGTCCATGCGTTCCAAGGAAGATGCGCATGACTATCGTTATTTCCCCGATCCGGACCTGCTGCCGCTCGAATTCGACGATGCTTTCGTCGAAGCGCTGAAGGTCGATCTGCCGGAACTGCCCGACGACAAGAAGGCGCGTTTCGTGGCCGATCTTGGCCTGTCGGTCTATGACGCCTCGATCCTCGTTTCGGAAAAGGCGATTGCCGATTATTACGAGGCTGTCGCTGCCGGCCGCGATCCGAAAGCCGCCGCCAACTGGGTCATCAACGACCTTCTCGGCGCGCTCAACAAGTTTGGCAAGGATATCGAGACGACGCCGGTTTCGCCGGAACAGCTCGGCGGCATCATCGATCTTATCAAGGCCGAGACCATTTCCGGCAAGATCGCCAAGGATCTGTTCGAGATCGTCTGGAACGAGGGCGGCAATCCGGCTGAAATCGTCGAGGCCCGCGGCATGAAGCAGGTGACCGATACCGGCGCCATTGAAAAGGCCGTGGATGATATCATCGCCGCCAACCCGGATCAGGTCGAAAAGGTCAAGGCGAAGCCGACGCTCGCCGGCTGGTTCGTCGGTCAGGTCATGAAGGCGACGGGCGGCAAGGCCAACCCGCAGGCGGTGCAGGCGCTGGTGAAGGCCAAGCTCGGTATCGAGGAAGAGTGACAAGGAAGCATGCATCGTGCTCGGGTAACGGCATAGAGGTTCCGTCATACCGGCCTTGAGCCGGTATCCAGCCAGCCCAAGTCGTTGGGCTGAAAAGACTCCTTTCGCCGCGCAGACGCACGGCGGCTGGATGCCGGATCAAGTCCGGCATGACGGAAGTAATAAGTTTTAGCCCGGATTATTCCCGATTAAACCACACAGTGGTACAAGCCCGAGGATGATGTCGGGCACAGAGGACTGACATCACTTCTGCCGGGATCAACGCCCGGCATTTCTGTTTCAAGACGGAGCCAAATCATGTTTTTCATCCGCACGGCAAGCCTGCGTGACATTGAGCCGGTTCGCACCCTGCTCGCGACGACCTGGCACGCGACCTACGACGTGATTTACGGCGCGGACAAGGTGAACGAACTGATTGCCGCATGGCACTCGCCGCAGGCCATGAAGGACCGGGTCGAGAAAAAGGGCGGCGAGTTTCTGGTGGCGGATGACGGCAAGCGGATCGGCGGCATGGCCTATGGCTCCATGTCCACCAAGATGGCGAAGACGGCCCTGCTGCACCAGCTCTATGTGGCGCCCGACCTTCAGCGTCAGGGTGTTGGCCGCGATCTTTTCGCCGAACTCGAAACCTGTTTTCCGGATGCGGAAATCATGCGGCTGGAAGTCGAGCCTAAAAATACTGTCGCAATCGCCTTTTATGAAGGCGTCGGATTTGTCGAGGTGGACCGAATCGAGCGCATGGCGGGCATCGAGGGGCTGCCCGGCATCGTTATGGAAAAGAGCCTGAAACGATGAATGAGACATTGCAGAAGCTGATCATCCGCACGGCGCGCGAAGACGATCTCCCGGCGCTCGCCGCCATTTTTGCCGCCGACGAGATCGGCGGCCACGGCGACACCGCTGACGAATCGGCGCAGCCCGACTATCTCGCGGCCTTCCGCGCCATTGCAGCATCGCCAAGCGAAACACTCTATGTGGCGGAACTGGATGGCGAGGTGGTCGGCACCTTCCAGACGGCCATCCTCACCAAGCTTGTCGGGCGAGGGGCGAAGTCCATGGTGATCGAGGCGGTACAGACACGGTCTGACATGCGCGGACGGGGCATCGGCGCGGTGATGATCAATTATTGCCTTGAGGAAGCCCGACGTCAGGGCCTGAACGCCGCGCAGCTCACCTCCAACATGGCCCGGTTGGATGCGCATCGCTTCTATGAGCGGCTGGGTTTTGAGAAGCGGCATTCAGGCTTCAGGATGAAGCTGAAATAGCGCGGATATATCTCGAAATGCTGGACAATTGCCGTGAGGGGCGGCATAAGCATGTCTTGTGCCGTGCGATTTAAAATCGCTGCAGCGCATTCAAGCCCGAGGAACGGATAATGAAGACTCTCCTGACGCAAATCTTCACCTGGTGGAACGGCCAGACGATCGGAACGCGGTTTCACACCTGGCGTTTTGGCAAGAAAGTCGGACAGGATGAGTTGGGCAATACTTATTACGAAGGCGGCACCACTTCCTGGGGCATGCCGCGCCGCTGGGTGATCTATAATGGTTACGCGGAAGCCTCAGCCATTCCGCCGGGCTGGCATGGCTGGATGCATTACCGCACCGACGTGCCGCCAAGTCAGGAAAGCTACGTCGCGCGCGACTGGCAGAAGCCGCATCAGCCGAACCACACCGGCACGTCGAAGGCCTATCGCCCTCAAGGGTCGCTGGCTGTTGCCGGCGAGCGGCCGCGCGTGACCGGCGACTACGACGCCTGGACACCCGGCAACTGAGCCATTGTGATGCGCGGTGTTGTGCAAAACACCGCGCTGATATTCGGCCTCACCGGTTTTTGCCACATTCCGCCCTTACGCGTTGATCCGGTCGGCGTCTCGACACAGGCAAATATTTGGAGACATATCGTATGAGGAAAATCACGCGGGATCGTTCTTTGCGTGCGCTGACAGTGTCGCTGTTTGCTGCGGTCTCTGCTGCCATCCTCATTTCACCCGTCTCCGCCGCCCGTCTGGAAAACCGCGTTGCGGTGTTTTCCGGCATCGACAAGATCACCGGCCGCATCACATCCTTTGATGTTTATATCGACGAGACGGTGCAATTCGGCGCGCTTCAGGTGACGCCAAAGGTCTGTTATTCCCGCGACCAGACGGAAACCCAGAAGATCGACGCTTTTGTCGAGGTCGATGAAATCACCCTCGACCGCAAGATCAAGCGGATTTTCACCGGCTGGATGTTCGCCGACAGCCCAGGCCTCAACGCCGTTGAGCACCCGATCTATGACGTCTGGCTGACGGGCTGCAAGCAGGACTCGGAAGTTCCGGCTCCCTCAACGGCAAGCAAATAACTTTACGTAAAGTCTTCAGAATTGCAGGCTCGGCCGGTTGACGGCAAGGTCTAGCATTTTTGCATAGTCCTGCTTCGGCACATCGATGGCCCCGAATGTCTTGAGGTGTTCGGTGGTGAATTGTGTGTCGAGTAGCACAAAGCCGCTTGCCTTCAGCCGCTCCACCAGATGCACGAGGCAAATCTTCGAGGCGTTGGTGCGACGGGAAAACATGCTTTCGCCGAAGAAGGCCGCCCCGAGCGACACGCCGTAAAGCCCGCCGACAAGTTCCTTGCCTTCCCAAGCCTCGACGCTGTGGGCATGGCCGATCTGGTGCAGTTCGGTGTAGAGCTTGCGAATGGTGGCGTTGATCCAGGTGCTCGGCCTGTCCGGCGCTGCGGCAGCGCAGCCAGCCATGACAGCTTCGAAGGCGGTGTTGAAGCGTATGTCGAACGGCTTCTTGCGAATCGCCTTGGCAAGGCTTTTGGAGACGTGAAAATCATCGAGCGGGATGATGCCGCGTATCTCCGGCTCAACCCAGAAAAGCTCCGGATCATCAGCCGAATCGGCCATGGGAAAAAGGCCGGCGGAATAGGCGCGCAGCAGAATATCGACTGTTATGCCGTTATTTCTGCTGCGCCGCCCAGCCATATCGTCTTAGTGAGACGCGTCACCGGCCAGATATTTTTCCAGCCAGTGAATATCGTAATCGCCGTTCAGAATATCCTCATTCTGGAGAAGATCCTGGAAAAGCGGCAGCGTGGTCTTGATGCCATCGACGACGAATTCGTCCAGCGCCCGACGCAGACGACGGATGCACTCGTCACGGTCACGACCGTGAACGATCAGCTTGCCGATCATGCTGTCGTAATAGGGCGGGATCTTGTAGCCCTGATATGCGCCCGAATCGACGCGCACGCCAAGCCCGCCCGGCGTGTGGAAATAGGTCAGCGTGCCCGGCGAGGGAACGAAGGTGCGCGGATCCTCGGCATTGATACGGCATTCGATGGCATGGCCATGGAATTCGATATCCGCCTGCGTGACCGACAGACCCTGGCCCGAAGCGACCCTGATCTGCTCCTGCACGAGATCCATGCCAGTGATCGCTTCCGTTACCGGGTGCTCCACCTGCAGACGGGTGTTCATTTCGATGAAATAGAACTCGCCATTTTCATACAGGAACTCAATGGTGCCGGCACCACGATATTTCAGCTTGCGCATGGCGTCGGCGCAAATCTCGCCGATCTTCATGCGCTGTTCGACCGTCAGCGCCGGCGAATTGGCTTCTTCCAGCACTTTCTGGTGGCGGCGCTGCAACGAGCAATCGCGCTCCCCAAGGTGAACGGCATTGCCTTCACCATCGCCGAAAACCTGCACTTCGATATGGCGCGGCTTGCCGAGGTATTTTTCCATGTAGACGGCATCGTTGCCGAAGGCGGCTGCCGCTTCGGAACGGGCAGTCGCAACCGCCTCTTCCAGATCGGCTTCGGTCTTCGCCACCTTCATGCCGCGACCACCGCCGCCCGCCGTCGCCTTGATGAGGACCGGGAAACCGATCGTCCGGGCGATTTCGAGCGCGTTTTCAGGCTTCACTTCACCGTCGGAGCCGGGAACCACGGGAATACCGAGTTCCTGCGCCGTCTGCTTGGCGGTGATCTTGTCGCCCATGATGCGGATATGTTCGGCGGTCGGCCCGATGAAGGTGATGCCGTGCGCGTCGAGAATATCGGCGAATTTGGCATTTTCCGACAGGAAGCCGTAACCGGGATGAACGGCGTCCGCACCGGTGATTTCGCAGGCCGCAACGATCTGGTGGATGTTGAGGTAGCTGTCACGCGAGGGCGGCGGGCCGATGCACACGCTTTCGTCGGCAAGGCGCACATGCATCGCATCCGCGTCGGCCGTGGAGTGCACGGCGACAGTCGGAATGCCAAGCTCTTTTGCGGCACGCAGGACACGCAACGCGATCTCGCCACGGTTGGCTATGAGGATCTTCGAAACCATGCTGAACCGCCTTTATTCGATGACCACGAGGGCTTCGCCATACTCCACGGGCTGTGCGTCGTTGACGACGATTTCCACGACCTTGCCGGACTTGGGAGCCGGAATCTGGTTCATGGTCTTCATGGCTTCGACGATGAGGATGGTCTGGCCTTCCTTGACGGTCGCGCCCACTTCGATGAAGGGACGGGCGCCCGGAGCAGGCGACAGGTAGACAGTGCCGACCATCGGCGAGGAAACGGTGTTGGCCGGGTTGCGGGCCGGTGCTGCGGAGGCCGCAGGTGCTGCCGGCGCGGCGATTGTCGGTGCCGCGGCGGGAGCAGCTGCCGGCACGGCGTAAGGGGCGGGCGCCGCGTAAACCGGGGCGGGCGGCGCAGCGCGGGAAACGCGGATGCGCAGGTCGTCCTGCTCCACTTCGATTTCCGAAAGGTCGGTGTCGTTGAGGATATTCGCGAGCTCGCGGATCAGTTCCTTGTCGATACCCTGTTTCTTTTCAGACATGACAAACCCTATTCTTTGTTTCTTTTTATGCCGTGATGTTTTTCAGCGCGTGAAGCGCCATGATATATCCGTATGGTCCAAAACCGCAGACCATGCCCTTCGCTGCAGGTGATACCATCGATTTGTGACGGAACTCTTCGCGGGCGTGGATGTTGGAAATATGCACTTCCACGACAGGCGTGGAAATCGCACGAATAGCGTCATGCAACGCGATAGAGGTGTGGCTGTAAGCGCCGGGATTGATGACGACGCCTGCCGCCCGCTCACCCGCCTCGTGCAACCAGTCCACAAGCACGCCTTCGTGGTTGGACTGGCGGAATTCCACTGCGAAACCGAGATCGGCACCGGCTTGAAGACAATCATTCTCGATGTCCTTCAGCGTCTTGCCACCATAGATACCCGGTTCCCTTTTTCCCAGCATGTTGAGATTGGGGCCGTTGATGACGATGATGATATTGCTCATTCAAGTTTCCATAAGAAAATCAGCGACAGCTATAGACTGCGCAGCCGCCAAGGAAAAGCCCCCGCAAGCCGGAAAGCGCCGGCTTGCCCGGCATCTCACAGGGAATGCAGGGGCTTTTTTAAGCATCCGACCGAAAAGTGTCTTGCGGTTTTCAGACAATCCGATGTTCGAACAAAAACTTGGAGCGGCGGGACCGATTCCGATTTATCGCCCACCGCTCTAAAAATCACGAGCAGGTGGCTTTTCCACAGCTGCGCATATTGGCGATTTTTTCCTTCAGCGGGTCCGCACCAACAGCACCGAAAACCGCCTCGTCGCCGACGATATAGGACGGTGTTCCGGTAATGCCGAGGCTGGTTGCCAGCTTGTACGTTTCCTGCACCTGCGCGTCATTGGGGTTTTCCGCCATCGACTTGCGGATGTCGGCTTCCTTGAGGCCGAGCGCGGTGGCGACTTCCATGGCGCTGTCCTCGTTCGCGCGCCCGCGACCACCAAGCAGGGTGCGCTGGAATTCGGGGTACTTGGCCGGAGCAAGCAGTTTCACGGCATTGGAAACGCGATGAGCGGCAACCGATTCCGGCCCGAGGATGGGAAATTCCTTGAGGACGACGCGCACCTTCTTGTCGCCCTTCAAAATTGCGTCCATATCGCCCATGGCGCGTTTGCAGTAACCGCAATTATAGTCGAAGAACTCGACCAGCGTCACATCGCCATCCGGATTGCCGAGCGCCAGATCGTATTTCGATTCGAAGATGGTCTTCTTGTTGTCGGCAACGGCTTCTGCCGCCTTGGCGTTACGGGCCGCATATTGCTTGCGTTCAAGCGCGTCCTGAACCTCAAGCATGATCTCGGGGTTCTCGATCAGATATTGCTTGATGAATTCGCCCATTTCCTTTTTCTGCTCGGCATCCAGAGCATGAGCGGGCAGAGACGCGAAAACCGTCGAAAGGGCCGTCACGCTGGCGAGAAGGGTTGAACGGAGAAGATGCGCCATATCGGTCCTCATTACTGTGCGGTCAGTGCTTCATGAATATCATGATGGCAATTACCTTACTTTAAGCCAAATGCCATACGGCAAAAATAGTTGTCCGCATTATGGTCGCATGATTGTGAAGATTGTGATTCTGCGGCAAGTCTGCGAAATACGGTTCAGGAAAGAGCATGCCCTTGATTACGATGTCGAAGCGGAGCGCAGTCGAACCCTTTCACGCCATGGATATCCTGGCGGAAGCGAACCGGCGCAGGCAGGCGGGGCGCCCCGTCATTTCCATGGCTGTTGGACAGCCCTCCCATCCAGCGCCGAAGGCGTCGCTCGAGGCGGCTGAGGCCGCGCTGAAGCACGGGCGCATCGGTTATACCGACGCGCTGGGCCTGCGTGAATTGCGGGAAGCGATTGCCGGCCATTACCGGCTGCGCCATCAGGTGGCTATCGATCCGGCCCGCATTGCCGTAACGACAGGTTCTTCCGCCGCCTTCAATCTCGCCTTCCTCAGCCTCTTCGACGCGGGTGATCATGTCGCGATCGCAAGGCCCGGTTATCCGGCCTATCGCAATATTCTGAAGGCACTCGGCCTGAATGTGGTCGAAGTGCCGGTTACGGCCGAAACCGGCTATACGCTGACGCCCGCCAGTCTGGAACGGGCGGAAGCCAAAGCCGGCTGCAAGCTGAAAGGCGTGCTTCTGGCAAGCCCGGCCAATCCGACCGGCACCGTCACCGGCCGCGACGCGCTGAAACGGCTCGCCAGCTATTGCGAAAGCCGCGACATGGCTTTCATCTCCGACGAGATCTACCACGGCCTCACCTTTGTCGGCGAAGAGACGAGCGCGCTTGAAATCACCGATAGTGCGGTGATCATCAATTCTTTCTCGAAATATTACTGCATGACCGGCTGGCGCATCGGCTGGATGGTGCTGCCCGAAAATCTGGTCCGCCCGGTCGAATGTCTGGCCCAGAGCCTATATATCTCACCGCCGGAACTGTCGCAGCTTGCCGCGACCGCAGCCTTTTCTGCGGCGGAGGAACTGGATGTCTACAGGGAAAGCTATCGCACCAACCGCGATTTCCTGATGGCGCGCCTGCCGGAAATCGGCCTGCCGCTGGCGTCGCCCATGGATGGGGCGTTTTACGCCTATGTCGATACCAGCCGCTTTTCCAATGACAGCATGGATTTCGCCAGGCGCATGCTGGCGGAAATCGACGTGGCGGCGACGCCGGGCATGGATTTCGACCCGGAGGAGGGCCACCGCGCACTCCGCATTTCCTATGCGGGCTCGGTGTCTGACATCGCCGAGGCGGTGGGACGCATTGCCGGCTGGCTGAAATAAGTCAGCTCACACGGGATCAGGCGGGCGTGCAGCCGAAGGTGCTGTTGAACGCCTTTTCACCCTTTGTCGTGAAGGTCAGCACGCGGCCATTTCCGCGCCGCAGCCAGTCGCGCTCACGCATGGCGTCGAGCAGCGATGCGCCAAGCCCGCCGCCGAGGTGATGCCGGCGCTCGCTCCAGTCCAGGCAATGCAGGCAGACCGGGCGGCGTGCTTTTTCGAGCGGCGAAAGATCGATGCCGAAGCTGGAGAAAAAGTCGCGTCCGCTATCCGTCAGCACGGGATCGTCACCCTGCGTCACGAACCCGTTCGCGGTTATGGCCGCAAGCAGTGCCACGCCGCTTTCCCCGGCCAGATGATCGTAACAGATGCGCGCTTCCCGCAGCGCCTTGTCCTTCGGTCCGGTGCGGACACGCACCGCGCCGGTGCGCTGGGCAAGTCCCATCAATGCTTCCAGAACCTGCGCCACATCCTCGTCGGAAAGACGGAAATAACGATGACGCCCCTGTTTTTCCGCCTTCAGCAGCTGGGCATCGGAGAGTTTCGACAGGTGCCCGCTGGCGGTCTGCAGGGTGACACCGGCGGCCTCGGCAAGCTCGCTTGCCGTCAGCGCGCGTCCATCCATCAGCGCCGTCAAGATGTTGGCGCGGGCAGGGTCGCCGATCAGGGCGGCGACATTGGCGATCAGGGGTCCGTCTTTCATAGTTCGATGATAGCCGAAGCATTGACGTGAGGCAATGGCTTAAACAGGAGGGACAGAAACACGAGGAGAAAGACGATGTTGACCTGTTTCATTCGTTACGAGATCGACCCTTTCAAGGTCGACGCCTTCGACCAATATGCCCGCAGCTGGGGAGAGGTGATACCGCGCTGCGGGGCCGATCTCATCGGTTATTACGCGCCGAAGGAGGGATCGAGCACGATCGCTTACGGTGTCTACAATATTGAAAACCTCGCCGCATACGAGGCCTACAGGGCGCGGCTCGCCGCCGACCCGGCAGGGCGCGAGAATTATGAATTCGCCCGCCGCGAGCAATTCATCCGTCGTGAGGACAGGCTTTTCCTGCGGCTTGCCTCCGCTCCCCATGCCGGAGGTGAATGATGATCGCCGTCATCTTCGAGGTCTTTCCGGCCGAGGGCGAGAAACAGCATTATCTTGATATCGCCGCCAGCCTGCGCTCTGAACTGGAAACCATTGATGGCTTCGTGTCGGTTGAGCGGTTTCAGAGCATCAGCAATCCTGACAAGATGCTCTCTTTGTCGTTCTTCCGGGATGAGGAGGCGGTGAAGGCATGGCGCAACACCGCGCCGCATCGCGCAGCGCAGGCCATGGGACGCTCCGGCGTCTTTTCCAATTACCGCCTGCGTATCGCCTATGTGATGCGCGACTACGGTCTGCGGGAGAGGGAGGAGGCTCCGCCGGACAGCAGATACGTTCATTCGGCGGATGTGGAAGTGCCGCGCTGACACGCCGCCAGCATCAGTTTTTCTTCACGCGGACCCAAGGCTTTCTGGTTCGAACTTGTTTCCGAAACCCGCTATAGATGAGGCGGTTCAAGCATGGAGAAGGATCGCTACGCGGCGGTTCACCGGATTGGAAATGGAGAAAACGATGTCGGCAGAAAAAGTGGCTATTGTAACGGCGGGTGGCAGCGGCATGGGTGCCGCCGTGGCGAAACGTCTGGCCGCGGACGGCTACAAGCTCGCGATCCTGTCGTCTTCGGGGAAAGGGGAAGCGCTGGCGCAGGAACTGGGCGGCATCGGCGTCACCGGCTCCAACCAGTCCAATGACGATCTCCAGCGCCTCACGGATCTGACGCTCGAAAAATTCGGCCGTATCGATGTGTTGGTCAACAGCGCCGGGCATGGCCCGCGCGCCTCCATCCTCGATATTACCGACGAGCAATGGCATACGGGTCTCGACGTCTATCTGCTGAACGTCATCCGCCCGACACGGATTATCGCTCCGGTCATGGTGAAGCAGAAGGCGGGCGCGATCGTCAACATCTCCACCGCCTGGGCCTTCGAGCCGAGCAGCATGTTCCCGACATCGGCCGTCTTCCGCGCCGGCCTTGCCTCCTACACCAAGATTTTTTCCGATACCTATGCGGCCGACAATGTGCGCATGAACAACGTCCTGCCCGGCTGGATCGACAGCCTGCCTGCCACGGAAGAACGCCGTCAGGGCGTGCCGATGCAGCGTTATGGGAAAAGCGAGGAGATCGCCGCCACCGTGGCGTTCCTCGCATCTGAGGGGGCAGGGTACATCACCGGTCAGAATATCCGCGTCGATGGCGGACTGACGCGGTCTGTGTGAGGGTTCAGGCATAACAAACGGTGTCTACGCCGACGGCAAAAGTGCCCTTATATGGCGCTCGCGTTGGGTAGTTCCGGGCCTCTCTCCACATCGTCGCCATCCTCGCCCCTGAGGCAAGGATTAATGTCTGCAACCGGTCAGGGATCCTCGCCTCAAGGGCGAGGATGACGCGAGAGAAGTGCTCCTCAAAAGCAAAAAGCCCGCAACATGGTTGCGGGCTTTTTGTTTAGTCGCTTCTATCAGAAGAAGCCCTTGCGCTGCCACCAGCCGCCCTTGCGCGGCTTCGGCTCATCGCCGTCGGGATTGTTCGCGGACGAACCCGAAGAGGTCACCACCGGTTCCGAACTGGAAACATTGCTGCCCCGGTTCGCGCGGGTCTTTTCTTCCGTCGCCGGTGCGTCTGCTTCAGGCGCCAGATCGGCCGAAGCTTCACCCGCCTCTTCGATGGCGACATCGACGACGGTCGCTTCAACGACTGCCGGCTCGATGATCACCGGCTCGATCGTTTCGACGGTTTCAGCCTTCGGCGCGTCTTCGGTTTCGGTCTTGGCTTTCGCCTTGCGGGTGCGGCGCGGCTTCTTCGGCGCTTCTTCAGCCACAACGTCGGCAACCACGCCTTCCACCACGTCGGCGGCGGCAGGCTCTTCGGTTACGGGCGCTGCGGCGGAAACCTCTTCGCCTTCACCTTCCGTCTCGCCTTCGTCGCCTGCAGCATCAAGAGCCTCGTCACGGTTGCGGCGGCCGCCACGCTTGCCGCGGCGGCGGCGCTTGCGCTTGCCGTCTTCGTCGGAGTTTGCGGCTTCGTTCACGCCGTTTTCGTCGGCATCACCATCGGTGTCATCGGCTTCGGCGCTGTCGTCGTCACCTTCAGCATCATCGGCGTCGTCGCCGGCCTGTGCATCAAGAGCGCCGTTCTGGTCGTTCTGTCCGCCCTTGCCACGACGACGGCGGCGACGCTTGCGCTTGCGCTTGCCATCTTCACCGTTTTCGCCCTGCTGCTGCTGACGCGGTTCGCCAGCCTGCGCCTTGACGATTTCTTCCTCTTCCTCGTCCTCTTCCACCTCGGCGACGAAGTCGTCTTCCTCTTCCACGAAGTTCGGAAGCATCTGGATGAGGCTTTCGATCTTCACCGGATTTTCGACGGCTTCACCGCGGTCGATGGCGAAATGCTGCGCACCGACGCTGGAATCGGCGGCGATGATGATCGACACGCCAAAGCGGCCTTCATAATCGACGATCGTGCCGCGCTTGTGGTTGAGCAGGTAAAGTGCCGTTTCCGGCGTGCAGCGCACGGTGATGTTGTGCGTGGTGTTGCGCAGCAGATATTCCTCGACGCCGCGCAGAACATGCAGCGCGATGGAGGATTCCGAACGCACATGGCCCGTGCCGCCGCAATGCTGGCAGACCTGTGTGGTCGATTCCAGCACCGAAGCGCGGATGCGCTGGCGCGACATTTCCAGCAGGCCGAAATGCGAGATGCGGCCGACCTGGATGCGTGCGCGGTCGTTCTTCAGGCAATCCTTGAGCTTCTTTTCGACAGCGCGGTTGTTGCGCTTTTCTTCCATGTCGATGAAGTCGATGACGACAAGACCGGCAAGGTCGCGTAGGCGCAGCTGGCGCGCCACTTCTTCGGCCGCCTCCAGGTTCGTCGTCAGCGCGGTTTCCTCGATGGAATGCTCGCGGGTCGAACGGCCGGAGTTGACGTCGATGGAAACCAGCGCTTCCGTCTGGTTGATGATGAGGTAACCGCCGGATTTCAGTGTAACCTGCGGCTGCAGCATCCGGTCGAGCTGGGCTTCGATGCCGGAGCGCGAGAAGATCGGGTGAATGTCGCGGTAAGGCTGAACCACCTTGGCGTGGCTCGGCATCAGCATCTTCATGAAGTCTTTTGCTTCACGATAGCCTTCTTCGCCGGAAACGATGATCTCGCCGATATCCTTGTTATAGAGATCGCGGATCGAACGCTTGATGAGCGAGCCTTCCTCGTAAACGAGGCAGGGGGCCGTGGAGTTCAGCGTCAGCGTGCGGACATTTTCCCACAGGCGCATCAGATATTCGAAGTCGCGCTTGATCTCGACGCGGGTACGGTTGGCGCCTGCGGTACGCAGAATGACGCCCATGCCCTGCGGAACCTCCAGATCGCGCGCGATTTCCTTCAGGCGCTTGCGGTCTGTCGGCTGGGTGATCTTGCGGGAAATACCGCCGCCACGCGCCGTATTCGGCATCAGCACGGAATAACGGCCGGCAAGCGACAGATAGGTGGTGAGTGCGGCACCCTTGTTGCCGCGTTCTTCCTTGGCGACCTGCACCAGAAGGATCTGGCGGCGCTTGATGACTTCCTGGATGCGATACTGCTTGCGCGGCTTGCGGGCAACGCGATCGGGAACCTCTTCCATGGCGTCTTCGGCGCCGACGGATTCGATCACTTCCTTTTCGTGATGATCGTCATCATCGTCGTCATCATCATCGTCATTGCCGCGACGAAGGCCTTCGACTTCTTCGGAAATCGTATCGGCATCGACCATCGCGGCCATCTCGCCGCCGGTGCTGCCGTCGTCCTCGGAAGAGGCATCAGCGGCTTCGGCCGCGATTTCTTCAGCTGTCTTCTTCTTGGCACGGGGGCGGCGAACGCGCTTCTTCGGCTTTTCTTCCTCGGCCGGCGCTTCTTCAGCAACGGTTTCGACGGCTGCAACCGCAGTCTCTTCGGAGACTTCCTCGGCTGCAGTCGCTGGCGTAGCCTCTTCCGTAACAACGACTTCGGTGGTTTCGCTTGCGGCGACGATGCCGACATCGGGCTGATCAACCTGCGAAAGGTCGATTGCCGGTGCACCGGGCTCGGGCGCATCTGCCGATTCGAAGTCGTCGCTGCGACGATGATCCTCGGCTTCGGCCCTCAGCAGAGCCTGACGGTCGGCAAGCGGAATCTGGTAATAGTCCGGATGGATTTCCGCAAAGGCGAGAAAGCCGTGGCGATTTCCACCGTAATCGACGAAGGCCGCCTGAAGCGAGGGTTCAACCCTCGTCACTTTGGCAAGGTAGATATTGCCGCGGATCTGTTTCTTGTGCTCCGATTCGAAATCGAATTCTTCGATCCGGTTCCCACGGACAACGACTACGCGTGTCTCCTCTTCGTGGGAGGCGTCGATAAGCATTTTGTCTGCCATGTAAGCTGTGCTCCTCGGCGCAGCCTTGTTTTATACGAGAACAGGCCCGCCATACGGACGGGCCTTTCATATGAGTGCAAGGATGTGCCGGAAATGAAGTCTCCAGCCGGGCCTCTGTAAACTGGCAGCATCCGGACCGACGGCGAGGCGCTTGGCCTGCTCCTGGTATCCGGTTCATGTGAAAACTGCTGCGACATCATTGGCCAGGCGGAACGACAATAATATATAGACCCCTTGGGGTCCGATGAATTTGCTCTCCTCAGAGCAGCGGTGGTAGGGCCACCGGGTAGGTCTCCGGCCACGGCCGGAATTGATCCAGTTTCAGGATAAATGTAACGACGGCAGATGATTGCCCGTTTTGCAGCGCCAGCGTCTTTTTCGATTGGCAGCCGGCGGGCATCTATCCCGTCAACACTTTTAACCCTCATCCTTGTTGTATGTTTTCTCTGTCATAATAGCAATAGGGTGGCTAAATATGCCATATTGTTGGTGGAATTTCCGGGTTAACAATTGGTTCACCAAGGCCTGCGATTGTGGGGCGCAAACGCGCAAACAAACGTCCGGCGTGGTCGAAACAGTGCCGTTCCCGGTGCTTTTCCGCTCCATTTATCGAAAATGACTGAAATACGGAATTTCTTGAAGACCATGAATTTCACGCGCAGCGCAGAGATATCAGGTGGGGCAGGGCCGCTTGGCGTGCGAATCGCGCGGCTTGCGCGTGCCCTCGTCGTTCCGGTCTTCCTTTCGGCCGTCACCATCCTCTGGGGCGTTCCGCAGGCATTTGCGCTTGAACCGCTTATCGCCAGTCAGGCGCGCATCATTGGCGACGAGGCGCGCACCCGCATCGTTCTCGATTTCGCCGAAGAGCCGGAATTCGATGTTCACTATCTCGATTCGCCGGCCCGCATCGTCGTCGATTTTCCGGCGGTGAATTTCGCCTTTCCGGCATCCGACCTCAAACCGTCAGGTCTTTTTTCGGATATCCGCTTTGGCAGCATGGGCCAGAACAGCGCCCGTATCGTGCTGACCGCGAAAAAACCGGTGCAGGTGGCGGTGGCCGAAACGAAAAAGGGCGAAGATGGCGCAGCTTTCCGTTTCGTGCTGGATACGGAAATCACCACCAAGGCCAAATTCGCCGAGCTGGTGAAGACCCAGCAATGGCAGACGCCGGCACCGGTTACCACCGCGGCCATCACACCCGGCGACAAGACGGCGCGGCAGGCGGAATTCGTTATCGCGGTCGATGCCGGCCATGGTGGCATCGATGCCGGTGCGACAGGCGGGGCGACCGGCACGGAAGAGAAGGTCATCACATTGACCTTTGCCAGGGAACTCGTGGAACGGCTGAACCGCGAACCGGGCATCAAGGCGTTCCTGACCCGTGATTCCGATACGTTTCTTGCCTTGTCCGAACGGGTGACGATCGCCCGGCAGAACAATGCCAACCTGTTCATTTCAGTCCACGCCGACACCCTGAAGCAGAAGGGCATTCGAGGCGCGACCGTTTATACATTGTCCGACCGGGCCTCGGACCGGCAGGCGCAGGAGCTGGCGGAGCGCGAAAACAAGTCCGATCAGATCGCCGGTGTGGCTGTCTCCGCCGAGCCGCCGGAAGTCGCCGATATTCTGCTTGATTTCACCCGTCGTGAAACCCAGGCCTTTTCGGTGACGCTGGCGGAAAACATCGTCTCCTCCTTCGAGGGGCAGGTCGGCCTCATCAATAATCCACATCGTTACGCCGGTTTCATGGTGCTGCGCGCCCATGATGTGCCATCGGTGCTGCTGGAACTGGGTTTCCTCTCCAATCCGGAAGATGAAAAGCTGCTTCTCGATACCGAATGGCGCAATAAGGTTGGCGATAGGCTGGCGACGGCAGTGGGGCGATACCGCGCCAAGGCCATGGCAAACGGCGGTTGAAACACGGGGCGGCGCCGCGACAACACTGTTGCCGCCGTGCCGATTGCAGCCAAAAAGCTGTTCAATTCTTGGGCGTTGCGGAGGATTAACAGCCGCAAGCCCTATTTTACTCACATTCCCCGCGTTACTCGGAAGCGGATTCGGTGGCGATCCGCACAGCGGCAGAAGCGCGATATGCGGCAGTTGGCCCGGTAACATATCAGCGAATGCTGCCGTATCCGGCTTGTCATCGAAGGTATGGTGTGCAAAACGGCACGCGATATGCAAGGATGCGCCCGTATATCGTCGGGCGTTGATGGTTACGATTCGAATTATCGGTAGCTTGGTATGATCAGACTGATTGGATATTTTTTCGGCTTGGCCAGCGTGCTCTTCCTGTGCGCCGCCGTCGTCGGTGCGATTTATTTGCACGGCGTGACGAAGGACCTGCCGGATTACGCAGTTCTGAGCACCTATGAGCCGCCGGTAACGACCCGCGTGCATGCCGGCAACGGTGCGTTGATGGCGGAATACGCCCATGAAAAACGCCTGTTCCTGCCGATCCAGGCCATCCCCGACCGGGTGAAGGCGGCCTTCCTTTCGGCGGAAGACAAGAATTTCTACAATCACCCGGGTGTGGATATCTTCGGTCTTGGCCGCGCCATTCTCGTCAATATCCAGAATTTCGGCTCCGGCCGTCGTCCTGTCGGCGCTTCCACCATCACCCAGCAGGTGGCGAAGAACTTCCTGCTGACCAACGACCAGACCATCGACCGCAAGCTCAAGGAAGCCATTCTCTCCTTTCGCATCGAGCAGACCTATTCCAAGGACAAGATTCTCGAGCTTTATCTCAACGAGATTTTCTTTGGCCTGAATTCCTACGGCATTGCCGGTGCGGCACTCACCTATTTCAATAAATCGGTGACGGAACTGACGATTGCTGAGACCGCCTATCTTGCTTCGCTGCCGAAGGGTCCGGCCAATTACCATCCCATCCGTCGCGAAAAGGCGGCTCTGGAGCGCCGCGACTGGGTAATCGACCGTATGGCCGAAAACGGCTACATCACTGTTGCGGATGCCACGGATGCGAAAAAGCAGCCGCTTGGCGTCAATCTGCGCCGCGGCGGCGCGCATATCTTCGCATCCGACTATTTCGCCGAGGAAGTCCGCCGCCAGATCGTCGAGAAATACGGTGAGGAAGCGCTTCTCGAAGGCGGGCTTTCGGTCCGCACCTCTTTCGATCCGCAGATTCAGGCGGAGGCGCGCAAGGCGCTTCAGGATGGTCTGGTGCAATATGACGAGCGTCGCGGTTTCCGCGGACCTGTCGAAAAGATCGAGACGGCCGGCGACTGGACAGCGGCGCTCGCCAAGGTCAAGGGCCTGCGTGACGTTCCCGAATGGAAGGTCGCCGTGGTCCTCGCCGTTGCGGCCGATGGCATCGATATCGGTGTGCAGCCGGACACGGAAACCGAAGATGGCGACAAGCGCACGCGCGGCCATATCTCCGCTGAAAACATGCGCTGGGCCTATCGCGATGCGACCGGCAAAAAGGCGACTGCCAAGTCGCCGGTGGGTGTCGTGGCGGCAGGCGATGTGATCTATGCGCAGCCGCTTGCCAATTCCGGCAATGAATATCGCCTGCGCCAGCCACCGAAAGTGCAGGGCGGCATGGTGGTGATGGACCCGCATACCGGCCGTGTTCTGGCCATGGTGGGCGGCTTCTCCTACGCGCAATCGGAATTCAACCGTTCCACGCAGGCAATGCGCCAGCCGGGCTCCTCCTTCAAGCCGTTCATCTACGCGGCGGCCCTCGACAATGGTTATACCCCGGCATCGGTCATTCTCGACGCGCCGATCGAGGTGGTTTCCGGCGGTCAGGTCTGGAAGCCGCAGAATTACGGCGGGGGTTCCGCCGGTCCTTCGACCCTGCGTCTAGGCATCGAAAAATCCCGTAACCTCATGACCGTGCGTCTCGCACAGGACATGGGCATGAATCTGGTGGCGGAATATGCCGAACGCTTCGGCATCTATGACAAGATGCCGCCGCTTCTGGCCATGTCGCTCGGTTCGGGTGAAACGACAGTCATGCGTATGGTCTCGGCCTATTCGGTCATTGCCAATGGCGGCAAGCAGATCAAGCCGACGCTGATCGACCGCATTCAGGACCGTTACGGCAAGACGATCTTCCGTCATGAGGAGCGTGCCTGCGAGGGCTGCAATGCCACCAGCTGGCAGAACCAGGACGAGCCCGTCATCGTCGATAATCGTGAACAGGTTCTCGACCCGATGACCGCTTACCAGACGACTTCCATGCTGGAGGGTGTCGTGCAGCGCGGTACGGCGGCTGGCAAGATCAAGGTCGATCTGCCGGTTGCCGGCAAGACGGGCACCACCAATGATGAAAAGGACGCCTGGTTCGTCGGTTATACGCCGGACATGGTTGCCGGCCTGTATATCGGCTTCGATTCACCCGCACCGCTCGGTCGCGGCGGCACGGGCGGTTCGCTGTCGGCACCGATCTTCGGTGAGTTCATCGCCGATGCAGCCAAGCATCTGGAGCCGAGCAAGTTCATCGTGCCTGCCGGCATGAACTTCGTCGCCGTCAACCGCAAGACAGGCATGGCGGCGGAGGAGGGGCAACCGGACACCATCATGGAAGCCTTCAAGCCCGGCACCGGCCCGGCCGACAGCTTCTCGGTCATCGGCGCGGAAAACTACATGTCTCAGGAAGATATTCTAAAGACCTCGCCGCAGGCGCAGCAGGCCATCACCGGCGGTGGCGGCGGTCTTTATTGACACCAGTTCCGGGATCATCGGGGGGCGCGGGTCTTTACATCCGCGCCCCCCGCATTTATTTGAGCAACAAGTTTCAATGAAGGCGAAGAACCAGCGAAATGCGCAATGAAATCGTGAACGTAGTCGACGAAATCAAGCAGGCCATAAGCCTGCTGAGGAGGCATCTTTGACTGGGACCAGGCGATAAGACGACTGGACTGGTTGAACAACAAGGCAGAGGACCCGACCCTCTGGAACGACGCCTCCGAGGCCCAGAAGCTGATGCGCGAGCGCCAGCAGCTGGATGACAGCATCAGCGGCGTCAAGGCGCTTGAGCAGCAGCTCAAGGACAATATCGAGCTGATCGAACTCGGCGAGATGGAAGGCGACGACGAGATCGTCAAGGACGCCGAAGACTCCCTGAAGGCGCTGAAGAACGAGGCGAACCGCCGTCAGGTGGAAGCCATGCTGTCAGGCGAAGCTGATGGCAATGACACCTATCTCGAAGTGCATTCCGGCGCTGGCGGCACGGAAAGCCAGGATTGGGCGAACATGCTGCTGCGCATGTATACCCGCTGGGCCGACCGCGAAGGCTTCAAGGTTGAGGTGCTGGAAGTTCACGACGGCGAAGAGGCTGGCATCAAATCCGCGACGATTCTTGTCAAGGGCCACAATGCTTTCGGCTGGCTGAAGACGGAATCGGGCGTGCACCGCCTTGTGCGCATCTCGCCCTATGACAGCAATGCGCGTCGCCACACATCGTTCTCTTCCGTCTGGGTCTATCCGGTGGTCGACGATTCGATCCAGATCGACATCAACGAAAGCGATTGCCGTATCGATACCTATCGTTCGTCAGGTGCTGGCGGCCAGCACGTCAACACGACGGATTCGGCCGTGCGCATCACGCACATCCCGACCGGTATTGCGGTTGCCTGCCAGCAGGAACGGTCGCAGCACAAGAACCGCGCCAAGGCGTGGGACATGCTGCGCGCCCGCCTCTATGAAGTGGAACTGCAAAAGCGGGAAGATGCGGCCAACGCACAGGCGGCCTCCAAGACCGATATCGGCTGGGGTCACCAGATCCGTTCCTACGTTCTGCAGCCTTACCAGCTGGTCAAGGATCTGCGCACCGGCGTTGAAAGCACCGCGCCCGGCAACGTGCTGGACGGTGATCTGAACGAATTCATGGAAGCTGCTCTCGCGCATCGCATCAGCGGTGGCGCGGACGTGGAAGTGTCGGATATCGATTAAGACGCGCCAGGTGCGTCAATCGAGAAATTGCCCCTCGCAGGTCCATTGCGAGGGGTTTTTCGTTGGAGGATATGCGTGAAACAGGTGCTCTACATCGTTGACGTTCAGCCGAGCTTCAATCCACCAGCAGCGCTGGTGGCGGAGATATCTTCACTCGCAACTACGATGCCCAGCATAGCCACCGTCGAGCGACATGATGAGAGTGTTACGCCTTTCGAGCGGCAACTGGGCTGGAAACCGGGCAGGGATGATGAATCGCTCGTCGCCGCTGATCGAATATTCATCAAGCACGGTTATGCACCGCCGAAGGCGGCGATGGACCATGTCTTTTCCTTGAAGCCTGAAAGGGTGCTGGTCTGCGGCATTCAGGCTGACACCTGCGTACTGGCAGCTGGTTTTGCCCTGTTCGATGCGGGGCTGCACCCCACGCTATTGCCGTGGCTGACGGTCGGCTCCAGCCTCGACCGCAGCGGTGAACTTGGTGCAAGGCTATGGAAACATCATTTCGGCGCGGTTCTGGCCGGGCCGCATGCGCTTGATATATAGCCCTCAGTTTGAGGCTTTCTCTATCTTCATCTCGCCAAGCTCATCGATGAGGATCGTCCAGCTTTCGGCTTCCTTGGCCATCGGGTCTGTTTTCAGATAGACGGTGACAAACAGGCCGGGCGAATCCGATGCGCCGTTCGAGCTTTCGGGACGAACATCCGTGACATAGGATTTCATCTGGTTGAACTCCTCCAGCTCGACATTTTCGAGGAGATTTGGTCCATCCGCCGTAAAGGCGATGCGCTGCAGGTAAATCTTGGCCGTCCCGTCGCCCTGGCGGATGGCAATCACCTTGTAATAGCCACGCGTGGGCGATGCCGGCGGTGGCCGCAACTGGCCGTCAGCGCCTTCCCGCGGCTCCAGGTTTCGATCTTCCCACATGCCGCTGCTGACAACGAAGATCGCGGAAACAGGTAGCGTATCGATCGCCGCTGTCTGCGCCCGTGCGGGAAGCACGGCGTTGGCGAGAATGAGGGCAGCGAGGATCGATTTTCTAAGTTGCATGGCCGTTATGAATAGTTAGCGTCAATTGTTGAACTGTTCGGCAAGAACCCGGTCTGACCACGAACGGTCCGGATCCGAGAGAATCCTCGCCGTCCTGTCCTGCGATTGTGCGATCCGAACATGACGAACGGATTTCACCTCCGTATGGTCAGCCACCGCATTCACCGGGCGTTTATCCCGTTCCAGAACGTGAATGTCGACCGTCACCTTATTCGGCAAAAGCGCGCCGCGCCAGCGCCGCGGGCGAAACGCGCTGACGGGGGTGAGCGCCAGCAGTGGTGATTCCAGCGGCAGGATCGGCCCATGGGCGGAAAAATTGTAGGCGGTGGACCCTGCCGGCGTCGCCACCATCATGCCATCACAGATCAGCTCTTCCAGCCGCACCTTGCCATCCACCTCGACACGAAGCTTCGCGGCCTGATGGGATTGGCGGAACAGGCTGACCTCGTTCATGGCAAGGGCCGTGAACTCATCGCCATCCGAATCCGTCGTTGTCATGCGCAGCGGATGAAAATCATTGCCGGTTGCCACTGCAATACGCTCGAGCAGACCTTCCACCCGATAATCATTCATCAGGAAGCCGACCGATCCCCGGTTCATGCCATAGACGCGCTTGCCGGAATTCATCGTTTCGTTGAGGATTTGCAGCATGAAGCCGTCACCGCCCAGCGCCACGATGACTTCCGCTTCTTCAAACGGCGTGTTGCCGTAAACGCCCTTCAGCGCCTCCATCGCCGTCTGCGCTTCCTCGGTTGCGGAGGCGACGAAGGACAGTGAAAAGTTAGAATGCGACATCCGCTTCCCTCGACAACGGCGCAGACCTGAGAAGGCTTGCAAACGATGCTGTAACCTGTTGAAGCGGCTCGCAATCCTCAAACGTCGATAAAAACGGTCGATCACAAGCCACAAGACGCATCCTTGGTACATGAAGACGACGGTTGGCGACAAGGCCTTTCGGGCAGGGAGACGTTCCCCCGCCGCGCCATTGCGCCGCACCGTTCCACAGCTTCTTGATTTCCGCTCTTCGACAAGGGTTGCGATGCAGGGCGGCCTGATGCAGTTTGCTGCAAAGCAGGCCGTAGGATGAATGGCAGGAGACGGATTTGGTGCTGAACTACAATATCTATGATGTCTTTACCGAAACCAGAATGGCGGGAAACCCGCTGGCGGTCATGTATGACGCCGATGACCTCGATCAGGCCACGATGCAGGCGATTGCCAGGGAAATGAACCTTTCCGAGACCGTCTTCGTCAACCGCTCGGGTAATCCGGCACATGCGGCCTCGCTACGTATCTTCACGCCATCAGGAGAATTGCCTTTTGCGGGACACCCGACCGTTGGTGCTGCTGTCGCCATCGCCGAGCGCAATCGCAAGGATGGTGATGATGATGTCGATATGGTCTGCGTGCTAGAAGAGAAGGTGGGCCCTGTCCGTTGTGCGGTAAAGATGCGCGCCGGCGCTGTCAGCTTCGCCGAATTCGACCTGCCGCGCAAATCGTCCCGTGTCGAGCTGCCGCTCGATCATACCGCACTTGCCGACGCGCTGGGCGTCAGCGAAGGCCATCTCGGTTTTGAAAATCACGTGCCGTCAATCTGGACGGCGGGTGTGCCGTTCCTGGCTGTGCCCCTGCACAATATCGCCGCCGTGCGCGACATGGATTTCGACGCCAATCTGTGGCTGCGCACCGCACCGCTGGTGGAAGGGCTGCTGACGGCGGCCTATATCTACTGTCGCGGCGGCGTCAACCACGCGGCGAAGTTCCATGCCCGCATGTTCTCTCCAGATATGGGCATTTCGGAAGACCCGGCCACCGGTTCGGCGGCTGCGGCCCTTTCCGGCGCCATCCACCATTTCGACGGCCTGACCGACGGCCACTATCCGCTCCTCATTGAGCAGGGCGTGGAAATGGAACGACCGTCCCACATCCACCTGCGCATGGACATCAAGGACGGCGAAATCGCCCGCGCCCGCATCGGCGGCCATGCGGTGCGTGTTGCATCGGGTACGTTTGAGATTTGAGGTGAACAGATGCTGGCAAGCTCAGCGGCATCTCGTGCCAAAGGGGGCCAGAGCTTTATCGCATTTCCGTTGACGGCTTTTGATGCAGATACGGATATAGCAATCCTTGACAGATATTCAGGCACAGTTTTAAATTCTTCCGCATCTCTGCTATCAGGCAGAGATGTTGCGATTAGTCTCGGTTTCCAGCCAATAGAGGTCCCGATGCGCCGAGTCCCTTCTCACGAAAATCACGTTGGAGTTTCTGAGAAGTTGAGGAATCATGCGCACTTTGAATCTGGGCATCCTCGCCCATGTGGACGCAGGCAAGACTAGCCTTACGGAGCGTCTTCTTTTTGAAACCGGTGTTATCGACAGGCTGGGCAGCGTCGACACCGGTAATACACAAACGGACAGCCTCGAACTGGAGCGGCAACGCGGTATTACGATCAGGGCCGCCGTCGTGTCCTTCAATATCGGCGATACCATCGTCAATCTCCTTGATACGCCCGGCCACCCTGATTTCATCGCCGAGGTCGATCGTGTGCTGGGTCTGCTCGACGCGGCCGCGGTCGTTGTTTCGGCTGTTGAAGGCGTGCAGGCCCAGACAAGAGTACTGATACGGGCACTGCAACGCCTTTCGGTTCCGTTCTTATTCTTCATCAACAAGGTTGACCGTCCGGGAGCGCGTTATGAAGACGTCCTCAAGGACCTTGCCGATCAGTTGAAGGTTCGCCCGATCCCGATGTCCACTATTGCTGGCGCAGGCGGCAAGCTTGTGAGCGTGGCGGCAGCAGATGCGACCTGCGAGCCTTTCTTCTCCGTGCTTTGCGAAATTCTTGCCGAGAATGATGACGAACTGCTGCGGGACTATCTTCTGACATCCGGCGATATCGAGCCTGAGAAGCTGATGTTGTCGCTTTCGCATCAGACCGCACGTGGTTTGGTGCATCCGGCTTTCGCAGGCGCCGCAATGACGGGCGCCGGCTTGCCGGCCCTGATATCGGCTATCTCGGAAATGTTACCCGGTCGTCACCCCGATCCAGAGGGGGAAATATCGGGAAGAATATTCAAGATCGAGCGCGGATGGGGTGGTGAAAAGCTGTCATATCTGCATCTTTCATCCGGAACGGTTCAGCTTCGGCAATATCTGCCTCTGCCGCAGGGGCCGGAAAGAATTACCGGGATACATCTGTTCGAAGGTGGTCGTGTTTATCATTCCAATAGTCTCATCGCCGGTCAGATCGCCCGCGTCTCCGGCCTCGCGAGCGCCCGGATCGGCGACCGGGTGGGCGTGGATGCGATTATGGACAGCGCACATCATTTCGCTTCGCCTACCCTTGAAACGCGTGTACTTGTCCGCCGCCGTTCTGATCGCGCCGCGCTGTGGTTGGCATTAAACCAGCTCGCCGAGCAGGATCCGCTTATCGGGCTGCGAAGAACCGAAGAGACCAACGAGGTTTTCGTATCTCTCTATGGCGAGGTGCAAAAGGAAATCATCCAGTCGGAATTATCGACGGGTTTCGGCATCGACGCCGAATTTGAGGATAGTACGGTTATCTGTGTGGAGAGGTTGGCGGGCAGCGGGCAGGCGCTTCAGACCATCTTCAAGGCGCCTAATCCCTTTCTCGCAACCATCGGCTTGCGGATCGAGCCACGATCCAGAGGAACGGGAAACAGCTTCGCGCTGGAGGTGGACGGTGGCCAGATGCCTGCAAGCTTCTATCGCGCCGTCGAGGAAACCGTATTCGAAACACTGCGGCAAGGCATATCCGGCTGGCAGGTGACAGATTGTCATGTTGCCATTACGGCTGCTCAACAAAGCTCGCCGTCGAGCACGGCTGCCGATTTTCGGCAGTTGACGCCGTGGGTTCTGGCAATGGCACTCAGGCAAGCACAAACTTTCGTTTGCGAGCCAATAGATCATTTCAAGCTTGAAATACCTGCGACGAACGTAACAGCGATAATGACTTTGCTGACGAAATCAGGTGGGAGTACGAGAAACTCGATTATATCGGGCGGCGTTGCAACGCTCGAAGGGACGATATCATCGGCGGCGGTTCAAAGCGTTCAGCAAAGGTTGCCGGGATTGACGAGCGGCATGGGGACGATGGAAACCTGCTTCAGTCATTATGAGCGGACGAATAACCCGCCCCCTCCGCGCCAGCGTTCCGGCGCCGATCCGTTCAATGAGCGCGAATATTTGCTGCGTTTACACCGAAATGCAGAATGACCGCCGCGGAAATCTAATGTTCCGTGACGGTCATTTTATGTCGAATTTGGGAAAGCGATGCGGAGATGGCGTCTCCGCATCGCGTCTTCATCAATTGAACCGGCCAGCCGCATGGGCAAGCATCGTATAGACCTTGCCGGTATCGGAGGTGAGGTAGGACTGCGTAACGCTTCGGTCGCGGTCGGTGCGGGCCACGTCGGCCAGCAGCTTTTCGAAATCGGTGATGTAGCGATCCACGGCGGTGCGGAATTCGGCTTCCCGCTCGTATTTGCGCTTGATCTCGTCAAACGTCGTCTGGCCCTTCAGCGTGTAGAGGCGACGGGTGAAGACGTCGCGTTCGCCGCGCTGGTAACGGCGCCACAGTTCGACCGACGCATCGTGGTCGATGGCGCGGGCGATATCGACGGAGAGCGAGTTCAGTGATTCGACCATGTGTCGCGGGTTGCGGGTGTCGGCCGCACGGGTCGGTTGCTGTTCGGCGCTGGCGCGGGGAGCGGAAGCCGCAGAGGCGTCCTGACCGTCACGCGAGGCACCGCGCAGCAGATCGCTGATCCAGCCGCCGCCTTCTTCACGACGCCCGGCAGGGTTGGTCGCAACCGGTTGAGCGGGGGCGGGTGCCTGACGGTTTTCGGTTTGCCGGTTTTCGACCTGGCGGTTCTCAAGCGGCAGGGAACCGCGCAGTGCGGCCGGCGCGGGGGCAGGCTGCGGCTGCGCCGGGCGCTGCGGCACCGGAGCGGCTGCTGCCGGCTGCGGGCGTGTCTCGACACGGCGCTCGGCGGCCGGCTGGGTTGCGGCAATGGCGCGGGCGACGGGTTCGGAGACTTCCATCTGGTGGGCCGAACGGCCAACAAGCTGGGAAATATCCTGCAACGCCTTGATCTGCTCGGAAACGGCGCGACGCATGGCGGCCGCACTTTCCTTGGCTTCTTCCGGCAGGTCGAATGCGCCACGCTTCAGTTCGGCACGGGTCGCATCCAGCTCGCGGCGGATGTCATGGCTGGAGCGGCGGATCTCGTCGGTCGCGCCGGCAAAGCGGCTCACGGCCTCCTCGACGGCCTGACGCAGCGTTTCCTTGAGGTTGGCGGCGGCGGCGTTGGATTTTTCCGAGGCGCTGCCCAAGAGATTGTCGACTTCCGAAAGCGAGGATTCGACACCGCCGCGCAGGCGGTTGACCAGCTCGTCGGAATATTTCTGCGCGTCGGACAGCGTGCTTTCGATCGAGCGGCTGGCATCCTGACCGGCGGAGAGCAGGGCGCCCCGCATGGTCTGTGCCGCCGAGCGGGCGCGCTGTTCGGTTTCATCCAGCGAGCGGCCGATATCGGTAAAGGACGCCTGCAGATTGTCGCGTAGATTGCCGGCGACGTTCTGCGAACGCTCCTCGGCTTCGTTGAGCGTGGTTTCCACCACGCCGACGACGTTGCGCATGGCGCTTTCGATTTCCTCGGAGCGCTTGACGAGGCCGACCGACAGGCTGCGCAGCGCGTCTTGACGCTCCTCCAGCGTGCCGACGAGGCTCGATTGCGCCGCATTGAGCAGTTCGGAGGCCTGGCTCAGCACCTTCGAATGTTCCTCGAAGCGGCCGACGATGCCGGCAACCTGCGCCAGTGTCTGGCCGGAAATATTCGACAGGCGGTCGATCTTTCCTTCCAGCAGACGGCTGGAGCTGGACACCATGTCGGCGGCCTGCGAAGCGCTATCGGAGAAGCGGGTCGCAGACGCATTCAACGCTTCGTCGGCCGTGCCGAATTCCTGTGCGGCGCGCTCGACGGCGGAGTTGAAGTTGGAAGCCGACTTTTCGACGATTTCGGCCATGCTGTTGTGGGTCTGCGACAGCATATCCGTGCTCTGGCGGGTGGCGGCGACCAGCTTGTTGGCGGCATCGCTGCTGGAGCGGGCATATTTGTCGATACCCTGTTCGACGGCATCCGCCATGGCGGTATGGGTCTGCGACAGCATGTCGGTGCTCTGGCGGGTGGCGGCGACGAGCTTGCTTGCCGCATCCGTGCCGGCATTGGCGTAATCGCTGATCGCCTGTTCCACCATGCCGACCATGCCGCTGTTGCTCTGCGACAGAAGTTCTGCGCTCTGCTGGGCAGCGGAAACGATCTTTTCGGCAGCTTCGCGGCCAATGGTGGCGTATTCATCGACCACCGGCTTGGCTTTTTCCTCGATCAGGCGCGACAGTTCGGCAGAACGGCTGGCCAGCATCGAGTTGAGTTCGCGGGTGCGGTTATCCAGCGCCGAGCGGATGGATTCGCCCCGCGCGTCGAGGGCCGATTCGACACCCGTCAGCGTTTCGGAAATGACGCCCACCTGAGAGCGGACGACGGCTTCAGCTTCGGCCACCTTGTTGACGATGATGTTGCCGGCTTCGGAGAAGGTCTGGGCGACGGCTGCGGCCTGGCCGGAAAGACGCGTCTGTGCATCCGAAATGCGGTTGACGATCTCGCCGGAGCGTTCCTCGATGGCCTTGGTGAAGGCCTCGTTCTGCGCCTGGACCTGATCGGCAAATTCCGAGCCGGACTTGGAGAGCAGGGCAGACGAGCGAGCCGCTTCATCGCCGATGCTCTGGGTGGCGGAGACGACAGCGCCGCGCAGGCTGACTGCGAGATCGCTCGCCTTGCCTTCAATGGTACGGTTGACGTTTTCGAGGCCGATCGTCAGTGCCCGGTCCATGGTGCCGAGACGTTCGTCAATACGCGCCGTGCCGGTATCGAAGGTTTCCGCCAGACGGCTTGTGCGGCTTTCAAATGTGTCGGAGACGCGTGTTGTCTGTTCGTCCAGAATGCCGGTGATACGCTCGGCAGCTTCGTCGCTGGTGCGGGCAAAGATTGCAGTCTTGTCTTCCAGCGCTTCGGCGAAACGGCGGCCGGCATCTTCGATTGACGTATTCACATTGGCCAGATCACCGCCGACGCGTGCCTGCAACGTGTCGAGCGACGTTTCGATACGGGCGCCGGTCTCGTCGAGACGGGTGGTGACATTGCCGATCGAGGTTTCGATGCGCGATGACAGGGCATCCGTCGCGCCGCCGATTTCACGGGCGGCTTCACCGATCTTGACGGCGATGTCGCCGGCGCTGTTGCGAAGGCGCTCTTCCAGCGTTACGGCACTGCCGTCAATCGCCTTCTGCAACGTTTCCTGCTGGGTTTCGAGCGACAGTTCCAGCATGCTGGCGCTGGAGGCGACAGTGGTGCCGATCATCATCGCCTGCTCGGAAAGCATGTCCCCCATCTGGGTGGTGGCGGAGCTGAGCGTCGCTGCCATATCCGCGTGGCGCTGGTCGAGCGCGGTGCGGATATCCTCGTGAGATTGCGACAGATTGCTTTCGAGACGCGAAACGCCTTCTTCGACCGTCTGCGCAAAACGGCTGCTGCCGTCTTCCACGACGCTTTCGATGCGGTTGGCAGCGCCCGAGACGCTCTGTTCGATCAGGCCGCTATTGTGCTCCAGCGAGCCGGCAATGCGTTCCGCCTGCGAGCCGAGCATGGTTTCCAGCCGCTCGTGGCCGCTGGCAAGCGCATTCTCAAGCGTGAAAGCGGTGGCTTCCAGCCGCTGGCCAACGCCGGCCGCAGCCAGCGAAAGCGACGAAGCTCTCGCATCCATCGCCTCGGCAATCCGGTCCTCGACGCCTGAAATCGTCATGTCGAGCGCCATTGTGCGGCTGTCGAGCGCGTCCGCGATGCGTTCTTCCGCGCCGGAGACAATGCCGGAAAGGGCCGCGGTACGGCTGTCCAGCGCGCCGGCAATACGGTCCTCGACACCCGAAACGGCGCTGTGCAGGGCGGCGGTGCGACCGTCGAGAATATCGGCGATCTTTTCCTCAACGCCGGAGAAGCTCAGGTCGAGCGCCATGGTGCGGCTGTCGAGCACGTCGGTGATCCGCTCTTCAGCGCCGGCAACGACGGTCTTCAGGGAATCCGTGCGGCTGTCGAGTGCGCCGGCAATACGGGTCTCGGCGCCGGCCACCAGCTCGCCAAGGGCTGCGGTGCGTGTGTCGAGAGCTTCCGTGATTTTTTCCTCGGCGCCGGAAAATGCCATGTCGAGCGCCATGGTACGGCTGTCGAGTGCATCCGCGATGCGTTCTTCGGCACCGGCAACCACGGCGTTGAGGGCTGCGGTGCGGCCGTCGAGCGTTTCCGCGATCCGGGTTTCAGCACCGGCAACCACGTTGCCGAAAGTCACCGTGCGGCTGTCGAGCGCACCTGTGATCTTTTCTTCCGCGCTTGCCACGATGCCGGTGAGGGCGGACGTGCGGTTGTCGAGCGTTTCGGAAAGTCGCTCCTCGACATTGGCGAATGTCATGTCCAGCGACAAGGTACGGCTGTCCATGGTGTCGGCGATGCGTTCCTCAACGCCGGAAATCGCGCTGGAAAGAGCTGCGGTGCGGCCATCCAGCGTTTCGGCGATGCGGTTTTCAGCACCGGAGACGACATCGTGCAGGGCGGCGGTGCGGCTTTCCAGCGTGTCGGAAATGCGGTCCTCAATGCCGGAAACAGCGCCGGTGATGGCGGCAGCCCGGGTTTCGAGGGTTTCCGACAGACGGCGCTCGACATCGGCAACAACGCTGTTGATCGCGGCTGCACGTTCGTCCAGCATCGCGGCAAGGCGTTCGGCCGTGCCGGAGACAGAGCCGGTAATGGCAAGCGAACGGCTGGCGAGTGCTTCGTCGAAACGGTCCTGGCTGGCCGAAAGCGCGCCGAACAGGGCGTTGCTGCGTTCCGCCAGCACGTTGTCGATCTTCTCGTGCGAATTGGCGAAGGCATTGGTGATTTCGGCAGTGCGCTGGCCAATCGCGTCACTGAACTCGCGGGTACGGGTTTCCAGGGCGCTTTCAAGCATTTCCTGGCCGGTGCCCAGCGCGGTTGCAAGCGCCAGAGACTGATCGGTCATGGTATTGCCGATGCGCTCCAGGCCGCTGTTCAGCATGGTGTCGAGCGCTTCGGAGCCGCCGGCAACGGTTTCGTTGATGCGGGCGAGGCTTTCCATCAACTTGCTGTCGAGGCTGCCGGCGCGCTGGTCGAAAGCACTGGCAAATTCCGCCACATGTTCGTCGAAGGCGGTATTGACCTGGCCAACCGTTGCCTGCAGCCGCTCTTCGTAGAGGCCGGAACGCAGATCGAGGTCCATGATCGCATCATCAGCCGTGCTCTGCAGGCTCTGGCGGAAGGATAGACCCTTTTCCTCAAGCGTCGTCGAAAGCTTGTCGAGCACGGTATCCAGCGAACCACCGATGATCTGCTGACCGCGATCGATATTGCGGTTGAGTTCCAGCGTGCGCGTGGACAGCGTTTCGTTGAGCTGGCGGGTGCGCTCCTCAAGCGCGCTGTTGAGGCTTTCAGCACCGCTATCCAGCGTCGAAGCATGGATTGCGAACCTTTCGAGAAGCACTTCGCCGCGCTCATCCAGCGTCGAGGCAAGATTGTGCAGGCGCATGTCAAATTCGTTCGACAGGGTCGAGCCTGACGAATTCAGTGCCTGAAGCAGGTTTTCGGTCTTGGCGGCGATCAGGCTGCCCATGGCTTCGGTGGAAGCGCGCGATTTTTCAAGCAGGGCGGCGGAGCGCGTGTCGATCATCGAGGCGAAGGCTTCGCCTGTCGTGGCAAGCCGCATCGAAAGCTCTTCGCCGACGATGGAAAGCTCTTCCTTGATCTGTTCCTGCGCGCCAACGATGGACGAGCGAATGCGCTCGGCATGGTTGACGATGGCGTCGCGCTCGGCGGTCAGTTCCTGCACAAGGCTGCGTACACGCAGTTCATTGTCCGCATAGCTGCGCTCAAGCGCGTTGACTTCCGAATGAACCAGCGTTTCCAGTTCCGTCGCACGTGCAATGGTGCGCTCGATACCGTCATTCATGGCCGAGACTTCGCGGCGAACCGCCTGGCCGACGGACATGATGCGGTCGGAGGCAACGGTTTCGGGCTCGGCAAGGCGAAGGGCGACTTCGGCCATCGAGCGGGCGGCGTTGCGCAGATCGCGGGCACGCGCCATCATGATCGCGAAGGCGAAGAACAGCATGACGGGAACGAGGATGCCGACGACGATCGCCATCAGGCCGGGAATTGCGGTGAGGTCGGCCAGCGAGGCGATATTCCAGAGCGCATTGCCGTAAAGCAGGTGTGCCACACCGAGACCGCCCAGCGCCCAGATCACCGACATGATCGTCGCATTTCTGAGTGCGCCGCCGATGGAGCCGCCTTCGAGCGATTTCAGGATCATCGCCGGGCTGCGCTTGGAGCCGTCATTGGCCGCTTCCAGATTGGGCGATTTCGGCGCCTGTTCGGCAGGCGCGCGCGCGGCCTCGGGAGCAGGGGTCTGTCTGCTTGCTTCCTTCAATCTGGCCTCCGGCGGCTTTGGCGCTGCGGTTTTCCGCGATTCCGGCTTTTCCTCGAAAGCACCGAGCTGCAGGGCGTCTTCCAACGCCTGAAATGCAGTCTCGTCGACAGAGTCGCTGATCTTGTTATTCGCCATGCGGTTACGCCTCGTTACACATACGCCCGGCTTCATGCCGTTCGACCACTTGCAACCTGCAAGCGGACTGCCGCCATCATGCCGGCGGAACATTATCCCGTTAAAGGGAGCAATTCCGCCATTTACCAAATCCCGAATTGCTGGTGGTCCAGCTTTCGGGCGAAATTACATCACTGTGCCGTAATAACAAAGCTTGCGCTTAAGCCTCGTCTTAACAGCAGTACCGTAGTGACACATTTAGGTGTTCGAAACAATTAATGCGGATTTACGGCAGCGGCGAAGTGTCGGCTTTTTAACAGTTTTTAAACCTGAGTTTCGCTCTGAACGCCTTGTTTCGCATAAGTTTAACATAAATTAACCATAGCAGAAGATTTTCGCCCGCGTCACGCCGTAATTTAAGCCGATAGCACCGGTTTGGATGCGTAAATACGACACAGATGTGACACGAAACAAGAAACGGCGAGACAAGGAATTCCAGCCATGGCAGCGGTCAGTATTGCTTTCGAAGCTCCGGATAATTGCGGCGGTGCGCCGGCCGTTACGAAAAAGCCGATCGATTTCGATCATCTTGCCCGTCAGACGATGGGTGACAAGGATCTGGAAATCGAAGTGCTGCAACTGTTCAGCCGCAACGCCCGCGCCGCATTGCATGAAATTGCCGAGGCCGACGACAAGGCCGTGAGGGCAACCGCCCACCGCCTGAAGGGTGCTGCGCAGGCCGTCGGCGCCCCAGCCGTTTCCGCCGCCGCAGCTGCGGTAGAGGACCAAGGCAAGGACAGCGCAGCGATTGCGAAACTCGCGGCAACCATCGTCGAGGCGGAAAACTTCATCCTCAAGCTCTGCCGCTGAGGCGGAGTTCATCAAATTTGCCATTTAACAAGGCCGGTTCAGCCTGTGCGCCCTTGAAGCGGGTTGCCAAGGCGAACCGGCCTTTCTATGTGTTTAGAACAGTTCTTAGATCACCATTTTGGATTCCGGCATGACAAAACTGACCATCGTCGCCTTTGACGGCACGCCCCATGAACTCGATGTGAGCAACGGTTCCACCGTCATGGAGAACGCGGTGCGCAACTCCATTCCCGGCATCGACGCGGAATGTGGCGGCGCCTGTGCCTGCGCAACCTGTCATGTCTATGTCGATGACGCCTGGGCGGAGCGTGTCGGCGGGCCGGAGCCGATGGAAGAGGACATGCTGGATTTCGCCTTCGATGTGCGCCCCACCTCGCGTCTCTCCTGTCAGATCAAGATGAATGACGAGCTTGACGGTCTTGTCGTTCACGTTCCCGAACGCCAGGGCTGAAAGCTCTCCACATCGCCGGTCGCAGAAAAAGCCCCGCTCACCAGGTAGAGGAGAGCGGGGCGAGGCGGGTACGCAGCATGCAGGCGAGGGAGGAAACACCTGCGAGCCCTCAAGTGCGCACCGGGAGAACCGGAGAGGGTTTTGAGCGCCGGACCCGCTGCGGGCCACAACCGTTAAAAACCGTATGAACAAGCTACAATGAGTCTCGGCGGCGGCACCATGACGAGAAGTCACGGGTGAGATCGGACATGACGTAACGTCATGTTTCCGTTGCGTTGCGTCTCTAGCGGAAAATGCGGCGAAGGCGATTTACCGCCGATTTTGCCCCTGTTCGAGCCGATTTTTCAAAAGCCGGGTCATGCGGGCATCGAAATTTTTCGATTCCACCACATCGAAACGCATCTGGTCCCTGTCGTGCTCATCCATCACCGACTGGGTGATCTTGCCGACCATTTCCTGAAGCGTTTCGCAACTTTTCTGCGGACGAAGGGCTGCCAGCTGTCTTTCGAGCGAACGGGCATGGGTGCGGGCGATTTCCGCGTGTCGTTCCTCATGGCGTTTGATATCGGCAAGCAGCGTATCCCAGATGAAGGCGAGCTCCGCGGTGGTGCGGCGGCGGTTTTTCCATCGCGGCAGAAGGATACGGGTGTTCAAAAGAACCTTGGCCGTTCCCACGCTGCACTGGCCGTTTTTTTCCACATAGGTGAGCTCGCCGCCGAATTTGATCTCGGTCGCGCCGGGATGGCGCGCGCCGGTATTGCGCGTCAGCGGGCCATGCTTTGAGAGTTGCTGGTCGAGATCGGCGGCGGTTTTGCCGGTGATCGAAAAATAGGAATAGGTCTTGCGGACGATGGTTTCGGAAAAAGCCGGCCCAGCCGAAGAAAGTGCCAGCGCGCCCGCAAGGGCGGCGCAAAGAGCACGTGATGATTTGGTCATGACCCGGCCTTCCGGTTGAACTTGAAAAACGTTTGCTGCATAGGCGGAGCGGAACCTATAAGAATTGGCATAACATTCCGTTATTCCCGAAAGGCGCGTGTTACGTGATAACAGCCGGCAGCAACGTGTGGCAAGCGGCCCATGGCCGCTCCCTGAAACTTGATGGGCGTGGCCGTATTATGGCCATCGTCAATGCCACGCCCGATTCATTTTCCGATGGCGGCCGTTTTCTCGCCGTCGATGCGGCTTTTTCCCATGCACTGACCTGCGTGGAAGAAGGAGCAGATATCATCGATATCGGCGGCGAATCCACGAGGCCTGGTGCGGCGGATGTGACGGAGGCGCAGGAGCAGGATCGGGTATTGCCCGTCATCGAGAGGCTGCGCCGCGAGAGCGAGGTTCTGATTTCCGTCGATACCTATCGTGCGTCGACAGCGCGGCTTGCGATCGAGGCGGGCGCGCATATCGTCAACGACGTCTTCGGCCTGCAGAAGGATGCGGAGATGGCGGGCGTGATCGCCGCTGCGCGCGCCGGCGTCTGCATCATGCATACCGGCCGCGACCGGCAAAAACGGGCCGATGTCATCGAGGACCAGTTCGAATTCCTTAATCGTTCGCTGGAGATCGCCGAGGACGCGGGTGTTGCCCGCGACGCCGTCGTGCTCGATCCGGGTTTCGGTTTCGCCAAGGACGAGGACGAAAATGTCGAGCTTATGGCGCGATTCGGTGAGCTTGCCGCTTTCGGCCTGCCGGTTTTGGCCGGCACGTCGCGCAAGCGTTTCATCGGGTCGCTGACGGGCAGGGATGCGGCTCCCGAGCGCGATATCGGAACGGCTGCGACGACAGCGATCCTGCGCCTTTCGGGTGCTTCGATTTTTCGCGTGCACAATGTCACTGCCACACGCGATGCACTGGCAATTGCCGATGCGGTTCTTGCCAAAGCGCCGGCAAAGGCCGATGCGTAGATCAACGAGTGCCGGAACGCCGTGTCCCCACAAAGGCGCGACTTTCGGGCGAAACATTCCTGCCATGGAGGCGATGCGATGAGCCGCTATACCATCATCCTGAAAAACTGTTCCTTTTTCGCCCGTCATGGTCTTCTCGAGCAGGAGGAGGTGCTGGGCCAGCGCTTTTTCGTCGATGCCGAGATGGAGGTCGAGGCGGGTGACGCACTGGAAACCGACGACATTGAAAATACCGTCGATTACGGCGTGGCCTTCGCCGTCATTGAAAAAATCGTCGTGGGGCAGCGCCGTTATCTCATCGAGGCGCTGGCGAACGACATCGCCAAGGCGCTGCGCGCCCGGTACCCGCAAATCGTCTGGTTGCGCATCACGGTGCGTAAACCGTCCGCTCCCGTTCCCGGCATTCTCGACTACGCGCAGGTGAGTGTTGAACACCGTGCCTGAAAAGATGACCGTCGCCGCATTGGGTCTCGGCGGCAATATCGGCGATCCCGCCGCCGCGATGGCCAAGGCCTTGCACGAATTGGATAGGCATGAAAATTGCCGCCTGTTGGCCGTCTCCGGCCTTTATCGCACGCCTCCCTGGGGCAAGACGGATCAGGCTGATTTCTTCAATTGCTGTGCGCTGGTCGAAACCTCGCTTACGGCGCCCGCGCTGCTGCAACTATGCCTCGATATTGAAAGGGGCATGAAGCGGGTGCGCACGGAGCGCTGGGGGCCGCGTACCATCGATATCGACGTGCTGACCTATGGCAATGAGGTTATCGTAACGGAAAGCATCGAAGTGCCGCATCCGCGTATGACGGAGCGCGCTTTCGTGCTGATGCCGCTCGCCGAGATCGCTCCGGATATCGAGGTCCGGGGAAAGCCGGTGCGGGAATGGCTTCAGCAGGCGGATAGAAGCGGTATTGTCCGCACAAATGAAAAGCGGGAGTGGTGGACACTCCCGCTCGGTAATGACTGAGAGAATTATCGTGCTTAGGGCTTGATCGAGCCGACGGCGAGCTGGTCGATGTCGCGTGCCAGTGTCACGCCGATGACAGGGATCATCTGGTCGGCGACCTTGACGGAAATAGTGATGTTCATCGAATTGTCACTCGAGACGCGGGCAACCATGGCGCCATTGAGCTTGGAGCGGTTGATGCCGACGACGACCTTGTCGCCGCTGACCTGTCCGGAGGTAATGTCCAATCCCTTGCCTTCGGCGCCATCGAGGAACTTGCCTTCGTAGCTGCTGCCCTTCTGGCTGATGATGGCGGACATGGGCTGGCTGAAGACGCCGACGCGGCAGGTGCCGCCAAGCTTGATGCCGGTCTTTTTGTCATCGAGCGGCTCACCCGTCAGATCGCAGGTGAATTTGGTGCCCTTGTATTTGCCCGCGACGATTTCGCCCGGACCTTTCCAGACGCCGGCCACGGAGCGGAAGAATACGTCGTCGCGATCGCGCGATGCGGCATGGACGTCAGACAGGCCGAAACCGCCGCTGACGGACAATATGGCGGCAAGTCCGCCCACAAGCGAAAAGAAGCGCGAATACATGATACTTTCCCCGGCGAAGAAGCCTGTTCGATAGGCGGCAATCTACCGGCGGAATGGTTAATGCTTGGTTTATTTCACCCGTATTCGCGGCTTTGTTCGTAACCTTTTGAACCGCCCATGTCTTGCCAATCAGGCTTTTTCGCCGCTTTTTCCGCCGCTTAAATCGGGTGTCAGGTCGGACATGAAATCACCGATCCCCGGCCGCTTCACGGCACGAAACGGCAGCGGGCGGCAAAGGTCCATCGCCGCAATACCGATTCGCGCCGTCATAAGGCCGTTGATGACGCCTTCGCCGAGGCGGGCGGAAAGCTTCGAGGCAAGGCCGTGTCCGAGAACCTGCTGGGCGAGACCATCGCCGACGGCGATCGAACCCGTGACGGCCAGATGGGCGACGACGTCGCGCAGCAGCCGGAGCATGCCGAGTGTGCCGGGACGGCCGCCGTAGAGTTCCGCCATGGCCCGAACCAGCCGCGTCACCTCGAACAACACGTAAGCGAGATCGACGATCGCACGGGGGCTGACGGCGGTGACCACGGAGACGCGCTTGGAGGAGTTGAGAATCAGTGCGCGCGCCTGCCGGTCGAGCGGCGCCAGCAATTCACGCTCGGCAAGCTCGATGAGATGGGGGCCGTCAATCACATCGTTTTCCGTATCCTTCAGCGCTGCGCGGCCCTTGGCCGTTTCGGCGCGGTGGGAAAGGACGGCATTCAGGCGGGTGATGACGGCGCGGGCAGGTTTCGGGCTCTTGTCGAGGCTCGCCGTCTCCGCATCGGCCTTGAGCGACTGCACGGCATTGAGCCGCATGATACCGAAGACTTCGCGCCCGACGAGGACGAGAACGGCGAAAAGCGCGACGATAAGGGCGATGCTCGCCGTATAACCCAGCCAGTCGGAGCGGGAAAACAGGTTGCGGATAAGCTGATCCGCCCAAAGGCCGAATGCGAGCGAGAACAAGACGCCAAGCGCGCCAAGCGCGAGCTTGCCGAAAGAGAAGCGGTTTTTCTTCGGCGAGGCCACCGGCAAGGCGGCGGCATCGATCTCCTCCGGTGCCAGAAACGGATCGTCTTCGTCAGTCGTCAATGAAATCTCGGTATCGAAGCTGCGCGGCGCGCGTTTCTGCGCGGACGACGGCCGTGCCGTCTCCTCTGTCTTTAACGTGAAAGCCGCCGGACGGCGGGCCTGCGAATCGGTGGGTGTGGGAGCCTTCATGCGAGCTTGTCTCCGAACAGGAACTGCATGGCACGGTCGAGCCTGATATGGGGAACGGAAAGCCGGATGCCGCCACTGCCCGGCTCGTCCACATTCGGCGGGCGGAAGCGCACGACGTTGACATCCGGCAGCGTCGCCTTGTCGCCATCCTCGTCGATGCTGCGAAACAACGGTTCAGGGTCTTCGGGCAGGTCGCCGGGAAAGATCGCCGTTTTGCGATTGCCGTCGAAGGTCTCGCCATTGATGGTTTCTCCAGCCATCGGCGTGCCGACGATGACGGGCAGTTCGTGGCCGTCCTGACGCACGCTTGCCTCTCTGGTGGCGCGCACGGAAGCGAGAGCCATGACCTCGATGCCGGCACCGTTCATGCCGATGGTGGTGATGGCGCGGTCCACCAGGCGACGGGTCAGCCGCTCCAGCCGGTCATGGCTTTCGTGATGCAGGTGGTCGGCCTTGGTGGCGGCGATCAGCACCTTGTCGATGCGCCGGCCGATGAGCGACGACAGGAGGCTGTTGGTGCCGGGCCGGAAACAGGCAAGCACATCGCCCAGCGCCCGTTCCAGATCCTGAACGGCTTCCGGTCCGCGGTTGACGGCCTGCAGCGTGTCGATCAGCACGATCTGGCGGTCGAGGCGGGCGAAATGTTCGCGGAAGAAGGGTTTGACCACAATCGACTTGTAGGCGTCATAGCGCCGCTCCATCATGGCGCGCAGCGAGCCTTTCGGCGCTTTTTCATCGGTCAGCCCCGGCAAGGGCGCAAATGTCAGCGCCGGAGAACCTTCCAGATCGCCGGGCATCAGGAAACGGCCCGGCGGCAGGGTGGAGAGCGATCTTTCGTCTGATTTGCAGGCCTTCAGATAGGCCGCGAAACTCTCCGCCAGCCGTCTCGCCGTCATCTCATCGGCAGGCGCATTGATATCGAGCGAGGAGGCAATCGCCAGCCATTCCTGCGCCAGCTCCGAACGGATGCCTGTCCCGGCGAGCGCGACGGTCGCGTCGCTGAACTGTCTGTAGTCCTGCGACAGAAGCGGCAGGTCGAGCAGCCATTCGCCGGGATAATCGACGATATCGATGGACAGCTTGCCGGCCGAGAACCACCGGCCCCAACCACTGGCGCTCTGGTAATCCAGCGTGATCCTGAGTTCCGAGATCGCCCGCGTCGAATCCGGCCACAGCCTGTCGCGCACCAGCGCCTGAATATGATCTTCGTACTGGAAGCGGGGAATGGCGTCGTCCGGCTGCGGCTCGAGGCGCACATTCGAGACGCGGCCCGACCGCATGGCCTCGAATAAGGGAAGGCGGCCGCCATTCAGGAGATTGTGGACGAGGGAGGAAATGAAAACCGTCTTGCCCGCCCGGGAAAGCCCGGTAACGCCAAGCCGCAATGTCGGATGGGTGAGGTTGCTCGCACGGTCGGCCAGATTATCGAGCGCGATAAGCGCACTGTCTGTCAGGGACGTCAGAGAAGGCGGCAATGGTAGTTTCCTGGCTGCGGTTCATGATCACGGCTGCAATATAGGAAGTCGCGGCTGCCCAAAAAAGAAGCGCCCCGATGGATTTTCACGAGAGCCGCCATCGGCAGTGGCTCCGTCACGCGTTGTGGCGGTTACTTGCCCGGTGAGAGAAAATCGACCAGCCGCCAGCGATCCTCGCCATTTGCGGCACTGCCGTCGTGATCGAGCACGGCAAGCCCTGCGGTCGGGAAACCGGAGGGCAGGGCGGCATGCAAAAGATCCTCGCCGATCATCGCTTCCAGTGTCGCCTCCATGGTGGGGTTATGGCCCACCAGCATCACCGAACCAGCATCCGTCTGCGCTGCGATGAGGGAGAGATAGGTTTCGCTGCGCGCATTATACATCTCATCGACATAGGCGATTTCGATGCTTTCGTTGAAGGCGCGCTGCCAGGCCTGTGTGGTCTGCCGGCAGCGTGCGGCGGTGGAAGACAAGAGCACGTCGGGGCGGTAGCGCCGGTCGGCGGCAAGATCGGCAATGATCTCCGCCTCGGCAAAACCTGCCTCGTTCAATCCCCGGTCGAAATCGCGTTCCCCAGGCGCCGCCCAGGCGGCTTTGGCGTGGCGCAAAAGATAAACTCGCTTCGGATGAGAATCTGTCAAGGGCGGGGACCGGCGTTCGAAACTCTGGGGTACAGCCGGATGCTACAGGATAGGATCGCGGGACCGCAAGTCCTCTTTCCTGTTGGCAAGTCGCATTGAAGTGATCGAAGAACAGATCGTCTCGACGCCAATAAAGGATAAAAATTAGTCATTTAGATGATTTTTGTGTCAGTTTTAAAAATGCCTGAAAACTGATCTGTAGACTTGAACCGGCCTATATCATTGGAGTATACACCGCCGCATTGAGATGTTCTTCGAGGAGAATCGCGTTGAGTGAGAAGATCGATCTTAGCAAATATGTACTCTCGGAAGACGACGAGTTCATGAATGCCAGCCAGCGGGCCTACTTCCGCGCGAAGCTGGTCGCCTGGAAAAATGACATCCTGAGAGAAGCGCGCGAGACCCTCGGACATCTCGCCGAAGAAAGCGCCAATCATCCCGATCTCGCTGACCGGGCTTCATCCGAAACAGACCGGGCGATCGAACTTCGCGCCCGCGACCGTCAGCGCAAGCTGATTTCTAAAATCGATGCGGCTCTTCAGCGGATCGAAGACGGCACCTACGGTTTCTGCGAGGAAACGGGTGAACCTATCGGCCTCAAGCGTCTTGACGCCCGCCCGATAGCGACACTTTCCATCGAGGCGCAGGAACGTCATGAGCGTCGCGAAAAAGTTTATCGCGACGAATAACAAGGCTGCTGTGCCGGACGCCGCGGCGAACCGGCCATCTTAAGCATCAGCACATGCAAAAGGGCACGGAATTATTCCGTGCCCTTTTGCGTTGAAGCTTCATGCGCGCCGCCTCAGCGGTCGCGGGTAACGGAAAGCTCGCCGAAAATACGCGCCATTTCTTTCTGCACGTCACCATCTGGCGACGCTCCGGTGACTGGTGGTGAAACGGGTTCGTTTTTCTGCTGCTTTTCTGCGGCGGCAATTGCCGGTTCATGATCCGCATCCCGGCTCTTGGCTATCTCCGCTTCGAGAAAACTCTCGAAATCGCTGGCCAGCTCATCGGAAAATTTCGGCTCAGCGTCGTTGGACGCAAAAGCTGGACTTTCCGGTTTCGGCGGAAACGGGGCCGGCGGTGCATTCTGCTCGGACTTGAGGCCGGGAAGAACCCGCTCGCGCGCCGCATCGAGAAAATCAGCGGCGCTGGATTGGTCGAGCACCGGCTCGCGCGCGGCAAAAACCGGCGGAGCGATAACCGTGGGCCGTTCTTCTTCCACCTTTGCCTGACTCGTCTGTGCAGGCACTGGCGGTGCGACCGGTATGGATGTCTGTACTGGAGCGGGCACGAAAGGCTCTGCGCGACGCGGTTCGCTGCGTTCGCCGGCCATGTCGAGCGATGCTGCGGCGGCCGGCAAAATGGCAGCTGCCGTAGCTGGGGCAACCACTGCTGAGGGCGGCAGTGCGGGACGAGTGGTCTCTCTCTCAGGTGCGGCTTGCCTTGCCGGTGGAGCGGGCTCACGGATTGCGACGGGCGGCGGTGATACGGGTTGGGGCGATACGGATTGCGATGGTGTCGGTGGACGCGACGGCAGTGGCGCAGTTGCTGCGGCCGGTTGTTGCGGGCGAGGGGCGGGTGCGATGGGTTCCGGCCGCTGCTGCGGCGCTCTCACGGGTTCCTGTGACACGGGAGCCGGGGCTGGCGCTGCGACGGGCTGCTGTTGCGGCAGGGCGGCACGGCGTTCCTGGGGGATGGACGACGGCTCGGCTCTCTTCGGTTCGCTCTCCTGACGCGGCAGCGCCTTCAACTCCGGCTCCTGCACGTCCCTGACGATCGGGATTGCGCCAATACCGCTTTCGATGACGATATCGGTCGGCCCGCCGATCATCACCAGATGCTCGACATTGTCGCGGCGAACCAGCACCAGGCGACGGCGCGCATCAACGGCCGTCGCGTCGAGAACCTGCAGGCGCGGCTGCCGGTTGCGTCCGCCTCGGATAAACGGAGCCGAACCGCTGCGCCTGCGCAGAAGCCATAAAGCGATCGCCAGAACGAGAAGCGCCACACCCACACCGACGACGGCGACGATGAGATTGTTTCCATAGGTGCCGATAAAATCTTCCATCATGGAGATCATCCCTTCAGATTTTTTCGAGCAATTAATATTGCCGTGGTTCTTATAGTGTGAACGTCAAACAGGAAAAGACGATTTTTTTGGGCGCGATACAAGGTTTATCCGCCACCGTCCCCCTGTAATACAAACCGGTTGGTGTGGCTTTGAGTTCCCTCATCGACTGAAAGGCCGGTGTATTGCGCCTCTCAGGCCGTTTTCCCTGTGCGTTTTTAAGCCTTTGTGGCCCGGCGGAGCTTTTTGATGCTCAAGCGAGTTGCTACAAGAAATTTTAACGCCCGATTCCGTCGAGGACCGTGGCTGACCGAATGACGACCTGCACGACTGCGAGGCCAAGATGACACGGGTGCGCGAGACAAGCGACAACGACCTTCCGCTGGTGGACAGGCGTGCCCGTTCCGGCACGGTTTTGCGCATCCTGCTTCTGGCGCTGGTGCTGATCGCCGCCGCCGCCGCCTTCGTTTATTTCAAGAACTCTTTGGAAAACGAAATCGTGCTCGGCATTCTCGGCGTGCTGGCGATGATGGGTATCTTTTTTCTGGTTTCGTCGATCATCGGTTTCATCGAGGTCATGCCCCAGTCGCAATCGGACGGGCTTGCCCGCCGTTTCCTGTCGGCCCATCCCGAAGGCACGCTGATCACCGATGCAAAGGGGCATATGGTCTATGCCAACGCCACCTATTGCCGCATGAGCGGCACCACCAGGGCGAGCGATATACAGAGCCTTGAGACGCTGCTGTCGCGTAGCCGGGAATCCACCGAAGCCCTTTACCGGCTCATCAACGTGCTGCGGGAGGGCCGCGACGGTTACGAGGAGTTCCGGCTGCAGAAACCGCTGGGCGATGACGCGGGCGCCGGGCCGCACTGGTACAGGCTTAAAGGTCGGGTGCTGAAGGATGCGGGCGGCGAGGGGCTGCACGTTTTCCAGATTGCCGACATCACGCCGGAGCGCGAAGATCAGGAACGTTTTTTCCGCGAATTGCAGAATGCCATCGACTATCTGGACCACGCGCCGGCCGGTTTCTTTTCCGCCGGACGCAAGGGCGAGATCGTTTATCTGAACGCCACCCTGTCAGAATGGCTGGGCATCGATCTCGCGCAATTTTCACCCGGTTCGATGACCGTGTCCGACATCGTTGCCGGCGAAGGCATGGCTCTGATCGAATCCGTGCATCCGCAGGGCAGCGCCAAGCGCACCGAAATCCTCGATCTCGACATGCGCCGGGTGAACGGCCAGAGCATGCCGGCCCGCCTCGTGCATCAGGTCAGTTCCAAGGACGGTGCGCCGGGCGAGAGCCGGACGATCGTTCTGATGCGCCCCAAGGGGCAGGAGGATACGGAATCTTCCTCCGCCATGCGTTTTACCCGCTTTTTCAACAATACGCCGATGGCGATCGCTTCGCTGGATGGCGAAGGACGCATTCTGCGCATCAACGCACCCTTCCTCAAGCTGTTTTCCGGCGTCGTCGGACGCGACGATATCGACCGGGGCGTGGCGCTTGAAACCGTCTTGCACGACAATGAGAAGCCGCGACTGGAACAGGCGCTGGCCGAGGCGAAGGACCGTCAGGGCGATATCGCGCCGTTCGATTCGCGCCACCCGAGCGACGAGACCAGGCATTTCCGTTTCTACGTCAACGCCGTCATCGATCAGGACGACGAGGCGCCGGAAGAAGTGGCGATCGTTTATGCCATAGAGGTGACGGAGCAGAAGGCGCTCGAAACCCAGATGGCGCAGACGCAGAAGATGAACGCCGTCGGCACGCTGGCGGGCGGCATCGCCCACGATTTCAACAATGTGCTGACCGCCATCCTGCTGTCGTCCGACCATCTGCTGTTGCAGGCGCGGCCCGCCGACCCGAGCTTTGCCGACCTCATGGAGATCAAGCGCAACGCCAACCGCGCCGCGGTTCTGGTGCGCCAGCTGCTGGCCTTCTCGCGCAAGCAGACCATGCGCCCGGCGATCCTCAATCTGACCGATGTGATCGGTGACCTGCGCATGCTGGTCGACCGGCTGATTTCCGGCACCAATGTCAAGCTCGAGGTGGATTATGGCCGCGATCTCTGGCCGGTAAAGACCGACCTGTCGCAATTCGAGCAGGTGCTGATCAATCTCTGCGTCAATGCGCGTGACGCCATGCCTGATGGTGGCAAGATCACCATCCGCACCCGCAATGTGGATGCGAAGGAGGCGGCTGCTCTCGGCCGTCCGGAAGTCCCGGCGGAAGACATGGTCATGGTCGAGGTTGGCGACAACGGCACCGGCATTCCGCCTGAAATCATGGACAAGATTTTCGAACCCTTCTTCACGACCAAGGAAGTCGGCAAGGGCACCGGTCTCGGCCTGTCGATGGTCTATGGTATCGTCAAGCAGTCCGGCGGTTATATCTATCCCGAATCGGAAGTGGGCAAGGGCACCGCGTTCCGTATTTACCTGCCGCGCCATGTGGTGGAAGTCGTTGCGGGCCAGCAGCCCGGTGAAACGGCTCTCACCCCGATGGCGGCACCTGAGCCGGTAAAGGAAGAACCGCTTGACCTCACCGGCAACTCCGCTGTCGTACTTCTGGTAGAGGACGAGGAGGCGGTGCGGCGCGGCGGCAAGCGCATGCTGGAAACCCGTGGGTACACCGTGCACGAGGCCGGCTCCGGCACCGAGGCGCTGGAGGTTATGGAGGAGCTGGAGGGCAAGGTCGATATCGTCGTTTCCGATGTGGTGATGCCTGAAATGGACGGCCCCTCGCTGCTTCGCGAACTGCGCAAGTCCTATCCCGACCTGAAGTTCATCTTCGTGTCCGGTTACGCAGAAGACGCCTTTGCGAAAAACTTGCCGGCAGATGCCAAATTCGGATTCCTGCCGAAGCCCTTCTCCCTGAAACAGCTGGCGATTGCCGTGCGCGAAATGCTGGATGACAATGCTGGATGACAAGGAGCAACGGCAGGGCGGTGCAACAGAGATTCGCTCCCACTGTTGGTCACTGTAACCCTTTCCGTCAGGCTGAAAACCCGCCGCCATCAGCGGTTTGCCTGCGCCCGCCCTCAGGAAGCCTCCGCATCCCCACTTTTCCCGAGGTTTGCCTCTTTGCAAACGCAATAGTGATTGCGCCGTTGCGTAAGGGGCTTAAAATCGCGTCACGACGACCTAGATATGAAGAGGCGAAGTTCTCCCTGCTGGCGATGAGCTGTCGGTTCGAGAATAGTGTGGAGAATGATGAAAGATGATCGCTAGGCCGATCTACATGCAGGGCGAGGGCGACGGGGAAGACGGCGGCACCAACCGCGGAACCTCTGTTATCACCCGCGTCAAGCCAAAGACAAAAAGACCGAATTTGTACCGTGTTCTTTTACTGAATGACGACTACACTCCCATGGAGTTTGTCATCCATATTCTGGAGCGTTTTTTCCAGAAGGATCGCGAAGCGGCAACCCGTATCATGCTGCACGTGCACCAGCACGGCGTGGGAGAATGCGGGGTGTTTACATATGAGGTCGCAGAGACGAAAGTAAGCCAGGTCATGGATTTCGCCCGACAGCACCAGCATCCGCTGCAGTGCGTCATGGAAAAGAAATGAGGATCGCAACGTGCCAACTTTTTCCCCAAGTCTCGAGAAGGCGCTGCACCAGGCACTGACCTTTGCAAATGAGCGTCACCACGAATATGCGACGCTTGAACATCTCCTTCTGGCGCTGATCGACGACGCGGATGCCGCCGCCGTGATGGGTGCCTGTAATGTCGATCTCGATGCGCTGCGCAAGACCGTCAGTGATTACGTCGACAATGAACTGACGAACCTCGTGACCGGTTACGACGAGGATTCCAAACCCACATCCGGCTTCCAGCGGGTCATCCAGCGGGCCGTTATTCATGTACAATCGTCCGGCCGCGAGGAAGTGACCGGCGCCAACGTGCTCGTGGCCATTTTCGCCGAGCGCGAAAGCCATGCCGCCTATTTCCTGCAGGAGCAGGAAATGACCCGTTACGACGCGGTCAATTATATCTCCCACGGCATCGGCAAGCGTCCGGGCACGTCGCAGACGCGTGCGCCGCGCGGGGCTGATGAGCCCGAAAGCGAAAACAAGGCAAGCCGCAGCAATCCCGAGGAAGAAGGACCGTCCGCCAAAAAGCAGCAGGACGCGCTGAAGGCCTATTGCGTCAACCTCAACGACAAGGCGCGCAACGGCAAGATCGACCCGCTGATCGGCCGCCACGAAGAGGTCAACCGCACCATCCAGATCCTCTGCCGCCGTTCCAAGAACAACCCGCTTTATGTGGGGGATCCCGGCGTGGGCAAGACGGCGATCGCCGAAGGCCTCGCTAAGCGCATCGTCGAAGGCAAGGTGCCGGAAGCTCTGGCCAACGACACGATCTTCTCGCTCGACATGGGCACGCTGCTTGCCGGAACCCGTTATCGCGGTGATTTCGAAGAGCGGCTGAAGCAGGTCGTCAAGGAACTCGAAGAGTTTCCGGGCGCGGTGCTGTTCATCGACGAAATCCACACTGTCATCGGTGCTGGCGCCACGTCCGGCGGCGCGATGGATGCATCGAACCTGTTGAAGCCGGCTCTGTCTTCGGGAGCGATCCGCTGCATCGGTTCGACCACCTACAAGGAATATCGCCAGTTCTTCGAAAAGGACCGCGCACTGGTGCGTCGTTTCCAGAAGATCGACGTCAACGAGCCGTCGATCGATGACACCATCGCAATCATGAAGGGCCTGAAGCCCTATTTCGAAGATTATCATCACCTCAGATATTCGAATGAGGCGATCAAGGCTGCCGTTGAATTGTCGGCCCGCTACATTTCCGACCGCAAGCTGCCGGACAAGGCGATCGATGTGATCGACGAAACCGGTGCCGCGCAGATGCTGCTGCCCGCTTCCAAGCGCCGCAAGCTGATCACCGAAAAGGAGATCGAGGCCACCATCGCAACGATGGCCCGCATTCCCCCCAAGACGGTGTCCAAGGACGACGAGATGGTTCTCGCCAATCTCGAAAAGGAACTGCGCTCGGTCGTTTATGGTCAGGACATCGCCATCGAGGCGCTGGCAACGGCCATCAAGCTGGCCCGCGCCGGCCTGCGCGAACCGAACAAGCCGATCGGTTCCTATGTCTTCTCCGGCCCGACCGGTGTCGGCAAGACGGAAGTGGCCAAGCAACTCGCTGCCTCGCTCGGTGTCGAGATGCTGCGCTTCGACATGTCGGAATATATGGAGCGCCATACCGTGTCGCGTCTGCTCGGCGCACCTCCCGGTTATGTCGGCTTCGATCAGGGCGGTCTCCTGACCGATGGCGTCGACCAGCATCCGCATTCCGTGGTGCTGCTGGACGAAATCGAAAAGGCGCATCCGGATATCTACAACATTCTGTTGCAGGTAATGGACCATGGCTCGCTGACCGACCATAACGGCAAGAAGATCGACTTCCGCAACGTCATTCTCATCATGACGACCAATGCGGGCGCGTCCGAAATGGCCAAATCGGCCATCGGTTTTGGTTCTTCACGCCGCACCGGTGAGGATGAAGAGGCGATCAATCGCCTGTTCACGCCGGAATTCCGCAACCGTCTGGATGCGATTATTCCGTTCTCGCCGCTGCCGACCGCCGTTATCCACAAGGTCGTGCAGAAGTTCGTCATGCAGCTGGAAACCCAGCTCTCCGAACGTAACGTCACCTTCGATCTGCATGAGGATGCGATCTCCTGGTTGGCGGAAAAGGGTTACGACGAAAAGATGGGTGCTCGCCCGCTGTCGCGCGTGATCCAGGAACACATCAAGAAGCCGCTTGCCAACGAAATCCTCTTCGGCAAGCTCAAGAAGGGCGGTGTCGTCAGCGTCACCGTCGGCAAGAAGGACGACGGTTCCGACGGCCTCATGCTTGAGGTTCTGCCGGAAACCGCACCCGTGAAGCCGAAGCCGGAAGCGGAACTGAAGGCCGCCAAGTCGCCGGGCAAGGCCTCGAAGGCCAAGGCGAAACCCGCTTCGAAGGCGGCAACGGCCAATGAGGAAGCGGATGTTCTGGTCGCCGAGGCGGATAAGCCCGACGAGGAGAACAAGCCACGCCGCAAGGCCAATACGGTGCCAAAGGTGCCGAAGAAGAAGTGATGCGGTTAAGCGACCGATAAATCGATGCCGGGCGAAAGCCCGGCATTTTCATGTGTAGTGGATCTTGAATGCAAACTGCCGATAGCGATGCCATCCCCCTCAGTGGCTGGTTCTTCAGGGGAATGCGGGGCATTTTCTCGCTGCCCTCGCTCATTCTCATGACATCCTTTGTCGGTTTCAGCGCCTTTGCGCTGGAATCCGGGGTGCCGCGCGGCGAAGCGGTGTTCATGACGCTGATGATCTGGGCTCTGCCTGCCAAGATGATCCTGATCGGCTCCATGGTTGGCGGCGCCAATCTTGCCGCCTGTTTTCTGGCGGTCACGCTGTCGTCGGTCCGGATGATGCCCATGGTCGCCTCCATAGTTCCGGAGATGCGCGGTGCGAAGACGCCGACATGGATATTGCTGTTTCTCTCGCATTTCGTCGCGATTACGGCCTGGGTCTTCGCCACGCAGAACCTGTCGAAAGTACCGCGCGAGGCGCGTGCCGCCTGGTTCGCCGGTTTCGGCATCACGCTTACCGTCATCAACGCCATCATCGTCGGCCTATGTTATGGCGTCGTCGCCGCCTTTCCGCCGCTCGTTGCCGGTGTGCTGTTTTTCCTCACACCCGTCTATTTCGTGGCGTCGATATGGGCGTCGGCCCGCCACTCCGTCGTCAAGGTCGCTTTTGTCATCGGCGTGATCGCCGGGCCGGCCTTTGCGGTTATCGCTCCCGAATTCGATATTCTCTATGCCGGCATCGGTGGCGGAACGCTTGCCTATGTGATTGACCGCTTCGTTTTCCGCTGCAAGATCAAACCCGTGTCGCCGGAGAGTGAGCCATGATGACCGAAAACTGGTGGGCGCCCTATCTGTTCATCGCCATCGCCGGCTGGCTGGCGACAGATCTCTGGCGTTGGCTCGGCGTCCTCGCCGGCAACCGCCTGAAAGAAGATTCCGAGGCGCTTTATTGGGTGAGAGCGGTCGCCACCTCACTGGTCATGGCCGTTACCGCCAAGCTGATCGTCTTTCCAACCGGAACGCTGGAAGCCACACCCCTTTGGCTGCGCATCGGCGCGGCGGCCCTCGGTTTCATCGCATTTCTGCTGGCCGGCCAGCGTGTCATCGTCGGCGTGGCGGTTCCGATCGTGCTTCTGGCCGGCGGGTTGTTTGTGCTCGGTTTTTAATACTCTCCTTATCCGAATATTAAGTGCGATGCCCTAGTTTGCCACTGACTAGACAGGGGCTTTTTTCCATGCGGCTATTTGCGGCAGAACGCTTTGTACTTGGCTTTATCGCCATATTATTCATCATCGATGCGGCATTGATCGCTATCAAAGGCATCGGTGTCGATTACGTCGGATATTTCCTATGCGCGCTGGCGGGTGCGGGCGTTTTCGTCCTCGGTCAGTTCTATCGCAAAAGCGGACGTGATCTTCGCATCGCCACCGCTCTGATTTCGAGCGGGTTGTTCATCCTTTTCACGCTCGTCGCCTCTGTTTTCAACTACATGTTCCTGCCCGTCGCTTTCCCGACGATCGATCACGTGCTTTTCCGTGTCGATGCGGTTTTCGGTTATAGCTGGACGGGCATCGTCCTGTGGGCGGCGGCACACCCCTGGATCGGAACGATCCTGTTCTTCGTTTATGCGACGTCGCTGCCGCAGCTTCTGGTGATCGTGATCGCGCTCGGCTTTACGGGCAAGGAGCGGAGATTGCACCACTTCCTGGTGACCGGAGTGCTTGGCGCCTTTGCGAGCATCGCCTTCTGGATATTCTTCCCCACATTCGGACCTTCGGCCTATGTGCAACTGCCGCAATGGATTTCTCAGGTCATTCCGATGGCTGTCGATAATACCTATGGGCAGGAGTTGAGCCGTCTTACAACGCAGGGCGTTGTCTATCTTTCGCCCAAAAACGCTTTGGGGCTGATCGGCTTTCCGTCGTTTCACATCGTCATGGCGGCAATGTCCGTCTGGTTTGTGCCGCGTCACTGGGCGGTGATGGCGGTTATCCTGCCGGTGAACCTCCTGATGCCGCTGGCCGTTCTCGTGCAGGGCGGACACCATCTTTCCGATGTCTTCGGCGGCCTCGTCGCTTTTGTCATCGTCTGCGCCGCTTCGGCCCGACTGCTCAACTGGCTTTCGGCAAGGGAACGGGCCGGGGAGGCGACAACCTCTCCTGCTCAGATCGTCGCGGCGGAATAGTCGCCAAGAGTTTTGCGCCCGCGGGCTTCCGCAACCAGCCAGTCCGACAGGATGCGGGCCGGTCCGGTCATCTCCCCCGATTCGATCAGCCAGTAATATTTGTCCCTATCGGCCGCCCGATTGGAAAGTACGGTCAATTGACCCTCGGCGATCTCATCGCCAAGAAGTGCTGTCGGGCAAAGGCCGATGCCTTGCCCGGCCTTGAGGGCGGTTACGAGCAGATTGAAATCCGCAAAGATCGGGCCGGCGGTTTTTGGCAGGGAGAGGCCAGCCGTCGCGAGCCAGCCCCGCCATGCGATCTCGCTGTCGTCATGCAGCAATTCCGCCTGTAGCAGGCTCGATACCTCATCGAAGGGACCGTATTTCGCGACATAGGCCGGTGCGCATGTCGGTCGCGTCTCGGCGCTGAAAAGCGCCATGGCGCTCTGCGCAGGTGTCGGGCCGTGGATGATGCTGAGATCGGGTAGCGTGGCATCATCTCGCCCGGAATAGCTGATCGATACCTGGATGTCGGGATGGAGCGCCCGGAAGCGGGGAAGTCGGGGCGTCAGAAAATGCGCCACCACCGAAGGCAGGCTGGCAAGGCGGACAGTCATGCGGTCGCCGCTGCCTCGCCTGATCCGTTCCGCGCCGGAAGCGATCTGCCGCAAGCTGGCCGAAACCGTAATGCCGAATTCCTTTCCCGCCGGGCTCAGCCTCACGCCTCTCGCATGCCGATCGAACAGAGGCACACCGAGCCAAGCCTCCAGATTGCGCACATGCTGGCTAACGGCAGTCGCCGTCATGCCGAGTTCCTGTGCGGCGAGAGAAAAGCTCTGTTTTCTGGCGGCGGCTTCAAAAGCGCGGAGTGTGGCGAGTGGCGGCAGTTTCATGGTCCGCAAGGGTAAGTAAGACTTGCCCTGAGCGCAAGAAAAACCCGTCTTGTCAGCCGGTCGTCCATGCCGCAATTTCACATCGACATTTCATCGCTTCGAGGATTTCATGACCCCTGTGCCTGCTGCCGAACCCGTTGATGCCGCCATGCGCCGCGCTATCCGCCCTGTCGTCGTTTATCCGAACGGTACTCTTGAGACACCGGACCTCGCGCGTCTGGAAAGGGCAAGGGAGAGCATGGAGAAGATCGACGAGGTCATCGTGCCGCCGCGTGATGGTCGGACTTTCAATGTGCCGAAGGGGCATTTTTTCCGCATCGTCAGCATCGAAGGTCCGCAAGTAGGGGATTTGAACCTCTGGAACGCCCATGATCTGACCGAGCGTTTTTTCAGCGGCAAGACCCGTGCTTTGCATGCCACCCATGTTTCCGTCGGCAACCGGATGTGGAGCAACCTGCCGTCCCTGCGGCCGATGGCGACCATCACCCATGATACGCTTTCATGGTATGGCTTTGACGAGGATGGCGGCGGCGTGCATGACGTGATCGGCACTCGCTGCGATCCCTATACCAACAAGCTGCTCAGCGGCGGCGATTACCACCATTGCTGCCATTCGAACCTGACCAATGCGCTTGCCTCGGCCAAAAACCTGTCATTCGGCGAGGCGGAACCGCATGTGCACGATGTGCTGAATGTCTTCATGTGTACGGGTTTTACCCGCGACACGCATCAATATTTCATGAAGGCGAGCCCGGTGCGGCCGGGTGATTATCTGGAACTCTTCGCGGAGATCGACCTCATCGGCGGGCTTTCCGCCTGCCCGGGCGGCGATTGCAGCGCCACCCATTCGAGCGATACGGCAGCCTGTTATCCGCTGAAAGTGGAGATTTTCCGGCCGGATACGGCGGTGCTTGAAGGCTGGCCATGGCCGGAACGGAATGCTTACCGTTCTCCGGAATGATCAGTCCGAAAACCTCTCCTCCGTCATGCTCGGGCCTGTCCCGAGCATCTGCAACCGATTGATTTCAGATACGTGGTTGGATCCTCGGCACAAGGCCGAGGATGACGTCACATGCTAGGCAGCTATCACGAAGCAAGCGCCGCCTTTATCTTCTCTGCATGCGCCTTCAGCACTTCGCCATCGGCCATTACGCCGGAATGCGGCTTCAGCGGCTCGCCTTCCTTGCGTGGAATGACGTGGAAATGCAGGTGGAACACGGTCTGGCCAGCCGCCGGTTCGTTGAACTGGGCGATGAACACGCCATCCGCATCGAAGGCCTCCTTGGCAGCCACGGCGAGTTTCTGCACCACGGGGATGGTTTTTGCCAGCACTTCCGGGTCGGCATCGAGCAGATTGCGGGAACCGGTCTTGGGAACGACCAGCAGATGGCCGGGGGCCTGCGGCATCACATCCATGAAAGCAAGCGTATGCTCGTCTTCGTAAAGCTTGTGGCTTGGAATTTCGCCACGCAGGATTTTTGCGAAGATATTGTTGTCGTCATAGGCGCTGGCCGTCATCGTGATCTCTCCTCATGGCGGACTAAACGTCCGGTTCCTGTCTCTCGCCCTTGCGGAAGGGCGTGTGTTCATCAAGATAATCGCCGATATGCTCGACTTCCTCGCGCTCGCGCTGAAGATAATCGGCAATGGCGCGGCGCAGGCCCGGATGGACGATGAAATGCGCCGAATGGGTGGTGACCGGCACGTAACCACGCGCCAACTTGTGCTCGCCCTGGGCACCGGCTTCCACTCGTTTTAATCCCTTAGCCAGCGCGAAATCGATTGCCTGATGGTAACAGACCTCGAAATGCAGAAAGGGATGGTCCTCGATGCAGCCCCAATGACGGCCATAAAGTGCATCCGAACCGATGAAATTGATCGCACCAGCAATGTAACGCCCATCGCGTTTCGCCATCACCAGCAATACGTCATCGGCCATGCGTTCGCCGATCAGCGAATAAAACTCCCGCGTCAGATAGGGCCGGCCCCACTTGCGGCCACCGGTATCCATATAGAAGGCGAAGAACTGATCCCAGATATCCTCAGTCAGATCGCTTCCGGTAAGCCAGTCGATCTCGATGCCGTTTTCCAGCGCTGCGCGGCGCTCCTTTTTCAGCCCTTTGCGCTTGCGCGAAGAAAGGGCGTCGAGAAAATCATCGTGATCGCGGTAACCGTCATTGAGGAAGTGGAATTGCTGGTCGGTCCTGTGCAGGAAATCGCGCGGCAGAAGTGCGGCAAGATCGTCCTCGGGCAGAAAAGTGACATGTGCGGAAGAAACGCCGATCTTTTCCGTCACTTGGGCGAGGCCGGAGGCAAGGAGCGGCTTGAAGCGCGTTTCGTCCACCGTTTCGGAAGTGAGCAGCCTCGGCCCTGTCGCCGGAGTGAAGGGAACCGAACATTGCAGTTTTGGATAATAATGACCGCCGGCCCGCTCGAAAGCATCCGCCCAGCCATGGTCGAACACATATTCGCCCTTGCTGTGGTTCTTCAGATAGGCCGGTATTGCCCCGACCAGATCACCGGACGAGTTTTCGAGTAGCAGATGATTTCCAAGCCAGCCGGTCTTGGCTGTCGCCGATCCGGAATTTTCCATCGATGATAGAAAAGCATGGGAAATAAAAGGATTGTACGGTTTTCCTAATGTATTGCGCGATGTTCCGGAAAGCTGTTTCCAGCTTTCCGGGTCAATATCCCCGAGGGATTGCGCAACGCGAATGGAATAATCTTCTGTCATGCCGTGGCGGATGGGTTCTCTCTCGGGTCGAAACCCTCGAATGTCATCTGGTCCGCATATTTATAGGTAGTCTCGCGCGCATTTTCATCCCTGACCGTCCATGTAATCACCGGAAGGCCAAGTTTTCTTTGCGCTTCGATAAAGCTGTTGGGCAGATGCCCCCAATGATAGGAGATGAAATCAAGACCCAACTGCATCGCTTCGTCGTGTTTGAAGAAGTCTTCCGGCTTGTCGCCTTCGGCGGTGAGACCCAGTGGCCAGGGCGAGCCCGCAGCCTTCAGGTCCTTCAGCAGGTGGTGGTCGAAGCTCATCAGCGCCACATGGCCCTTGTAGCCCTCCAGGTCTTCCAGAACCGCCTCGGCGAAACCGTCATCGACACCTTCACCCTCACGGCCCTTCAGCTCGATCACCAGCGGCACTTTGCCGGCAGTAAGCGCCAGAAGCTGCCTGAGGGTAGGGACGCGGTCCTTGGTTTGGCCAACGGCAAGCATGGCCAGTTCACCTGACGTGCGCTCGCGCACGTCGCCATTGATGCCTGTCAGCCGGGCCATGTCATGGTCGTGGAAAACCACCGGCACGCTGTCGGCCGCCAGCTGCACGTCGCATTCGATGGCGAACCCGGCCTCGATGGCGCGGGAAAAAGCGGAAAGCGTGTTCTCCCAAACCGCCTTGTTGAGATCATGATAACCGCGATGGGAGACGGGCTGCGCCGTCAGCCAGGAAAGTTTCAGTGTCATGCGTCGATTTCCACGATGGCGTCGATCTCGACGGCGGCATTGAAAGGCAGGCAGGCCATGCCAACGGCGGCGCGGGCATGTTTGCCGGCATCACCGAGAACATTGGCGAGAAGGTTGGAGGCGCCATTGATAACGAGGTGCTGTTCCACGAATTCGGGGACAGAGGCAACAAAGCCGTTCAGCTTGATGACGCGGCGGATTTTCGAGAGATCGCCATTCAATGCGGCCTTGACCTGTGCGAGAATGTTGACGGCGCATAATTCGGCAGCGCGCTGGGCGCCGGCCACGTCGACATCGCGGCCAACAAGGCCGGTCACCGCAATCTTGCCAGATTCCATCGGCAGTTGACCCGATACATAAAGCAGATTGCCGCTGATGGTGAAGGGAACGTAGTTTGCGGCTGGTGCTGCGGCTACGGGAAGCGTAAAGCCAAGTTCCTTGAGGCGGCCTTCGATGACATCCGACATTTTCGTCTCCGGTTTTGTTGTAAATCCTTCAAGAATCCGGCATTCAGAAGATGTTGATCCAAAAGCCGGGCGGTTGCTTGTACAATATGAGCGGCTCTTCCAACAGGAGATATTGCATGTTTGTCAGGACGCTTGGTTTCGTTGCCGCAACAGGGCTTATGACCGGCCTGTCAAACGCCGCCAATGCCTTGCCGGTGGCGGTTCCGGACCTCGTCGCCCATCGCGCAGTCTATGATCTCGAACTCAAGGATGCGTCCGACCGCTCCGGCATCGAGGGCATGACGGGCCGCATGGTCTATGAATTCACCGGCTCGGCCTGTCAGGGTTACAAGACGGATTTCCGCTTCGTGACGCAGATCAACACCGGCGACGCGGTTCGTATGACCGACCAGCAGACCACGACCTTCGAGGATCTGACGGCCAAGAAATTCACCTTCGAGACCAAGTCCTACACTGACGACAAGCTGGACAAGGAAGTGCAGGGCGCGGCAATTGACGGCACCGACGGCATGAAGGTCGATCTGACCCGTCCGGATGCCCGCCAGGTCAGTCTCGTCGCCAGCGAATTCCCGACGCAGCATATGTTTCAGGTCATCGAACATGCGAAACAGGGGAAGCGCATCTTCGAATCCCGGATCTTCGATGGTTCCGATGATGGTGATGAGAGCCTGATCACTTCGACGCTGGTCGGCAAGTCGCAAACTCCGAAGGATGGCGACGCGGACGCCGGCAAGGCGGGCGATTTCGCCAAGGCGGCATTCTGGCCGGTGACGATCGCCTATTATAACGACAAGACCGGTACCGACGCCCTGCCGATCTACCGCATGTCGTTCAAGCTCTACGAAAACGGAATCACCCGCGATCTGACGATGGATTACGGCGATTTCGTTCTGACTGGAAAGCTTGCGAAGCTTGATATTCTCAAGCCCGAAACCTGCGAAAACAAGCCAGTCCGCTGAAACGCGGCTATTTGAGCGATTTTTTCGCATAAATGCTTGCATTTTCATGCGGGCGACTGTATGCGGCTCACCATTCCACACGCGAAGCTTGGGATGTTCCGGGAGAAATCCGGTCCGTTCCGCCCGGTGGTATCGATGAAAATCGGTGCTGTTCGCTTCGCGGGGGTTAAACCGGAAAAGGAGTAACAAGGCATGGCATTGCCCGATTTTTCTATGCGCCAGCTTCTGGAAGCTGGTGTTCACTTCGGCCACCAGACGCACCGCTGGAACCCGAAGATGAAGCCGTACATCTTCGGCGACCGTAACAACATCCACATCATCGACCTGGCTCAGACCGTCCCGATGCTGTCGCGCGCCCTGCAGGTCGTGTCGGACACCGTTGCCCGTGGCGGCCGCGTTCTGTTCGTCGGCACCAAGCGTCAGGCGTCCGAAATCATCGCCGACAGCGCGAAGCGTTCGGCCCAGTACTACGTCAACTCCCGCTGGCTCGGCGGCATGATGACCAACTGGAAGACCATTTCGAACTCGATCCAGCGTCTGCGCAAGGTTGACGAAATCCTGAACTCGGAAGGCTCCGGCTATTCCAAGAAGGAACGCCTGAACCTTGAGCGCGAGCGCGAAAAGCTTGAAAAGGCTCTCGGCGGTATCCGGGATATGGGTGGCGTTCCGGACCTGATGTTCATCATCGACACCAACAAGGAAAAGATCGCGATCGAAGAAGCCAAGCGTCTTGGCATTCCGGTCGTTGCGATCATCGACAGCAACTGCGACCCTGACCATATCGACTACCCGATCCCGGGTAACGACGACGCATCGCGCGCCATCTCGCTTTATTGCGACCTGATCGCCCGCGCTGCCATCGACGGTATCGCACGTCAGCAGGGCGCTTCCGGCCGCGACATCGGCGCTGCCGAAGAAGCTCCGATCGAGCCCGCTCTCGAAGACGAGGCTGGCGCCTGATTTAGGCCCTGTCTGGCGGCGATTTCTTGATCGCCGTCTCCTCGACCAGGATATGACAAGGCCGTCAAAGACCTTCAATGGGTTGACGGCCTTGTTCGTTTCAAGCGCTCCGCCGCTTTTTTTTAAGAAGCCGCTGGCGTCCGATGTGGTTGAAACGGAAGGCAGTCTTCATAACGCTGTCACACTTCGGCGGCACCCATCATTTCGATGTATGGAGACGCCGCAGCACTTGGGAATACGCATACCCCTTTCCTGAAATCCTCTCCGGTTTCAAAGGGTGTGCGGCCGGGTACACTCATCACCCAGAACTTCGGCACGGCAAATTCAGCCGGCTGACCGATCGAACCGATAAGAGGCAAACAATGACCGAAATCACAGCCGCAATGGTGAAGGAACTGCGCGAGAAATCCGGCGCAGGCATGATGGACTGCAAGAAGGCTCTTGCTGAAACCAATGGCGACATGGAAGCGGCGATCGACTGGCTGCGCGCCAAGGGCATCGCAAAGGCCGACAAGAAGTCCGGCCGTACGGCTGCCGAAGGTCTGATCGGCGTCGCCACCATGGGTCACAAGGCTGTTGTTGTCGAACTCAACTCCGAGACCGACTTCGTTGCCCGTAACGACGCGTTCCAGGACCTCATCCGCGGTATCGCCCAGGTTGCCCTCTCCACCGACGGCACCGTTGAGGCTGTTTCCGCCGCCAATTACCCTGCAACCGGCAAGAACGTTGCCGACAGCATCAAGGACGCGATTGCCACCATCGGCGAAAACATGACGCTGCGCCGCTCTGCAGCGCTTGAAGTTCCGCACGGCGTTGTCGCGACCTACGTCCACAACGCTGCCGGCGACGGCATCGGCAAGCTCGGCGTTCTCGTTGCCCTGAAGTCGGAAGGCGACAAGGCTGTCCTGAACTCCATCGGCCGCCAGGTTGCCATGCACATCGCTGCAACCAACCCGCTCGCCATCCGCGCTGAAGAAGTCGACGCCGCCGTTGCTGAGCGCGAACGCAACGTCTTCATCGAGCAGGCCCGCGAATCCGGCAAGCCGGAAGCCATCATCGAAAAGATGGTTGATGGCCGCATGCGCAAGTTCTTCGAAGAAGTCGCCCTTCTGTCGCAGGCTTTCGTCATCAACCCGGACATCACCGTCGGCGCTGCCGTCAAGGAAGCTGAAAAGGAAGCTGGCGCTTCCATCGAAGTGACCGGCATGGTTCGCCTGCTGCTCGGCGAAGGCGTGGAGAAGGAAGAAAGCGATTTCGCAGCAGAAGTCGCCGCAGTCGCCAAGGGCTGATTATATTTACCCAATCTTGGGAAAACGGGAGGGCATCGCGTGACAACGCGGTGCCCTTCGTGTATCCGCGTTTCGGTTACATTTCCGAGGAGTCATGATGTCTTCCAAGCCGATCTACAAACGTGTTCTTCTCAAGGCTTCCGGCGAAGCCCTTATGGGTGATCAGGGTTTCGGTATCGATGTGGCGGTGGCCGACCGGATCGCCTCTGATATTGCCGAAGCAAGGGCGATGGGTGTTGAAGTCGGCGTCGTCGTTGGCGGCGGCAATATTTTCCGCGGCGTGGCCGTGGCGTCCAAGGGTGGCGACCGTGTCACCGGCGACCATATGGGCATGCTGGCAACCGTCATCAACGCGCTGGCGCTCGCAACCTCGCTCCGCAAGCTCAGCATCGACACCGTTGTTCTCTCCGCAATCGCCATGCCTGAAATCTGTGAGAGCTTCTCGCAGCGTGCGGCCCTTCACCATCTTGCCCAGGGTCGCGTGGTGATTTTTGCCGGCGGCACCGGCAATCCGTTCTTCACCACAGATTCCGCCGCAGCCCTGCGCGCTGCGGAAATGGGCGCGGAGGCCATCTTCAAGGGCACCCAGGTGGATGGTATCTATTCCGCCGATCCGAAGAAGGACCCGACGGCCACCCGTTTCGACGAGCTGACTCATAGCGAAGTGCTCGGCAAGGGTCTGGCGGTGATGGATATCGCGGCTGTCGCGCTTGCCCGCGAAAACCATATCCCGATCATTGTCTTCTCGATCCATGAGAAGGGCGGTTTCGCACAGATATTGACCGGCGGCGGCCGCAAGACCATCGTGCACGACAAGTAATCAAAAAAACATGCCGCCCCCGGGGCGAATTCCGGCCGCTATGGCCGACAGAGATGGAGTATCTAGATGAGTGGTATTGACCTCAACGATATCAAGCGCCGCATGGATGGCGCCATCAATGCGTTCAAGAGCGATATAGCATCGCTGCGCACCGGTCGTGCTTCGGCCAACATTCTCGACCCCGTGACCATTGAGGCCTATGGCTCGCGCGTGCCGCTCAACCAGGTGGCAAACATCACCGTTCCCGAGCCGCGCATGCTTGGCGTCAACATCTGGGACAAGTCGATGGTCAACGCCGTCGACCGCGCCATTCGCGAATCCAATCTCGGTCTCAACCCGATCGTCGACGGCCAGAACCTCAGAATTCCGCTGCCTGAACTCAACGAAGAGCGCCGCAAGTCGCTCGTCAAGGTGGCCCACGACTATGCCGAAAAAGCAAAGGTGGCGATTCGCCATGTGCGCCGCGACGGCATGGACGGCCTGAAAAAAGCCGAAAAAGATGGCGACATCGGTCAGGACGAAAGCCGTGGACAGTCCGAAAAGGTCCAGAAAATGACCGACGACACGATTTCCGAGATTGAACGCTTGCTTGGCGAGAAGGAAAGAGAAATCATGCAGGTCTGATATCGCTTGCGATAGACCTGTATTTTATTCGTTTTAATTCCGCACTGCCTGTTACTGGATCGATATGCCGACGACGACACGTTCCTCAATACCCGAGCACGTCGCCATCATCATGGATGGAAATGGGCGTTGGGCAAAACAGCGCGGTCTTCCGCGCGTGATGGGGCATCGCCGCGGGGTTGAGGCCGTGCGCGAAACCGTGCGTGCGGCCGGCGACTGCGGCATCAGCTATCTCACGCTTTTCGCTTTCTCCTCGGAAAACTGGCGCAGGCCGGAGTCCGAGGTGAGCGATCTGATGGGGCTTCTGAAGGCCTTCATTCGGCGCGACCTTGCGGAACTGCATCGTGAAAACGTTCGTGTGCGCATCATCGGCGACCGGCAGGGCCTGAAAAACGACATCCGCTCCCTTCTCGAAGAGGCGGAGCAGATGACGGCTGATAATACCAAGCTGACGCTGGTGATCGCTTTCAATTACGGCAGCCGTGACGAGATTACCCGCGCCACTATGGCGATTGCCCGCGATGTCGCGGAAGGCCGGCTGGATGCCGCATCGATTACGCCAGAGATGATTTCGGCGAGACTTGATACGTGCGGAATGCCGGATCCGGATCTCATCATCCGCACCAGCGGCGAAGAGCGCCTGTCGAATTTCCTGCTCTGGCAGGCGGCCTATTCCGAGTTCCTGTTCGTTCCCGAATATTGGCCCGATTTCGACCGGCAGCTGTTCTTTTCCGCAATCGAGCAATATGCAACGCGTAATCGCCGCTTCGGCGCCATCGCCGAGCAGGTTGCCGTGGCAGGCGCCTGATGAGCCGTGAACTCAGACTGCGGATAGTCTCCGCAATCGTCATGGCGGCGGTCATTCTGGCCGCCACCTGGTATGGCGGCATTCTGTTCCGCATCGTGGCCGGTCTTCTGGCGATCCTCATCTATTATGAATGGTCGACGGTTACCCGGCTGTCCGAAACCAATTCCACCGGCAATGCCTGGGGCTGGTTCGCGGTTGCCGTCATCGCCGGCAACACGATTTTTGGCGAACCGTCACTCGATCTGCCGCTGCTGTCAGGTTTTACGCTGACGGCAGCGCTTTTCCCCGTTCTGCGCGGCAGGAACTGGTGGCTTGTGGGCGGCATCATCTATGCCGGTCTCAGCGGCATTTCGCTGGCTGCCATTCGTGGTGACGAGTTGACCGGATTCGTCTCCATCCTGTTCATTTTTGCCGTTGTCTGGTCGACGGATATTCTTGCTTATTTCGTCGGGCGCGCCATTGGCGGACCAAAGCTCGCACCGGCGATTTCTCCCGGCAAGACCTGGTCCGGAGCGATCGGCGGCGCCGTGGCCGCGCTGATCGGCGGCGGCGCGGTATCGCTCGCCTATCACGGCAGGATCAGTCTGCTGGTACTCGGGCTCGCCTTCATCCTCTCGGTCTTCAGCCAGATAGGCGATCTTTTCGAATCTTTCGTGAAACGGCGTTTCCAGGTCAAGGATTCCAGCCATCTCATCCCGGGCCACGGCGGCTTCATGGACCGTGTTGACGGTCTTGTTTTTGCCTGCTTTACGGTATTCCTCATTGCTTTCGTGCATGCGGCGGCAACCGGCGACGTGCCCGGATCGGGCGGCGGTCTCCTGCCGGGCTTTTAAGCGGCGCGAAAGGTCACGACATAAAGGGCAGATTGTCATGAACACAGTAATGGCGGCGACCGGTTTTCTGACCGGCTACATCGTGCCCTTCATCCTGGTGCTTTCACTGCTCGTTTTCGTCCATGAAATGGGCCACTATCTCGTCGGTCGCTGGAGCGGCATCCGCTCCACCGCATTCTCCATCGGTTTCGGCCCGGAACTGATTGGCTTTACCGACCGGCATGGCACGCGATGGAAGATTTCCGCGATCCCGCTCGGCGGCTACGTCAAGTTCTTCGGCGACGAAGATGCGGCGAGCAAGCCGGATAGTTCCGGCATGTCGCATATGTCGCTGGAGGAGAGGGCGCAGACACTTGCCGGCGCAAAATTGTGGAAACGGGCGGCGACGGTTGCGGCGGGCCCTATCGCCAACTTCATCCTTGCGATCCTCATCTTTGCGGTTCTGTTCGGTGTATATGGCCGGATGATCGCCGATCCTGTCGTCGCCGAGGTGCGTGAAAACAGCGCCGCCGCAGCGGCAGGCGTGCGCCCCGGTGACCGTCTGGTGGCGATCGACAGCGAAAAAGTCATGACCTTCGAAGATGTCCGCCGTTACGTCGGCATCCGGCCGGGCACGCCGATCACCGTGACTGTCGAGAGGGCAGGCGAGGAGCTGAAGCTGCCAATGGTTCCGACCCGCACCGAGACCACGGACCAGTTCGGCAACAAGCTGGAAATGGGCATCATCGGCATCGTGACCAATCAGACCAGCGGCAATTTCCGCCATATTGAATATTCGCCGTCTGAGGCCCTGCTTGAGGGCGTGCGGGAGACGGGCCATGTCATCACCGGCACTTTCAATTATATCGGCAATCTTGTGACCGGCCGCATGAATGCCGATCAGCTCGGTGGTCCGGTGCGCGTTGCGCAGGCATCCGGCCAGATGGCAACACTCGGCATCGCCGCCGTCATCCAGCTCGCTGCCGTGCTTTCAGTGTCGATCGGACTTCTGAACCTGATGCCTGTCCCGGTTCTGGACGGTGGGCACCTGGTGTTTTATGCCATCGAGGCCATCCGCGGCAGGCCGCTCGGCGCCGGCGCGCAGGAAGTTGCGTTCCGTATCGGCATGGCGATGATTCTGGGTCTTATGGTTTTTGCAACATGGAATGATATCAGCAGCTTGATCGGCTGAGGATTGTGTTTTAACGGTTTTGTTAGGAGCTTGTTTACCTTGTTTTTATGCCGAAGTGGCGAATGAGCCACTCTGGATCACGAAGTAAACAGAATTTAACGTTCTGACTTGCTTGTAGGGGAAAAGCAGGTAAAACGACGCACATGGCCGGAGTCGGGTTCCGCCCGCTGAGGGACAACGTAAAAAGGTAAGATTTGAAATGAAGGCTGGTTCAAGATTTTTGAACGCGGTGTCGGCGGTTGCGCTGTGTGCTGGTGTTTCTTCGGTTGCGGGCCTTGGCGTGCTTGCCTCTGCTGGTGCTGCACATGCAGCCGTTATCAGCAAGATCGATGTTCGCGGGGCCGAGAGGTCCGGTGCGGACTCCGTGCGTTCCAACATCACCATTGCGCCGGGTAAAAACTTTTCCAATTCGGATATCGATGAATCGGTGAAGCGTCTTTACGCCACCGGTTACTTCTCGAATGTCTCCATGCGCGTTTCCGGCAGCACGCTGGTCGTAACCGTCAATGAGAACCAGCTGGTCAACCAGGTGGTCTTCAACGGCAACCGCAAGATCAAGGACGACAAGCTCGCCGGCATCGTGCAGACCCAGTCGCTCGGCCCGTTCAATCAGGCGATCGTGACTGCGGATATTGCCCGCATCAAGGAAGCTTATGGCGCGATCGGTCGCAGTGACGTCGAAATCACCACCCAGACCGTTTCCGTCGGTCAGGGCCGCGTGAACATCGCTTTCGTCATCAATGAGGGTGAGCGCACCAAGATCGGCCGCATCGATTTCGTCGGCAACAATTCCTATAGCGACGGTCGTCTGGCCGCCGTCATCAATACCAAGAAGTCCAACATGCTGTCGTTCCTGACACGTAAGGACGTCTATAATGAGGACAAGCTGCGCGCCGACGAAGAGGCGCTGCGCCAGTTCTATTACAACCGCGGTTATGCCGACTTCCGGGTCGTGTCGTCCGATGCTGTGCTGGACGAGTCCAAGAACGAATACACCATCTCCATCACGGTGGATGAAGGCAAGAAATACGACTTCGGTAACGTCGCTGTCGAATCGACCGTTCCGGGTGTTGATGGTTCTGAACTGCAGGGTCTCGTTGAAACCCGCCAGGGCGCCAGCTACAGCGCCAAGGAAGTTCAGCAGAGCATGGAAGCGATTTCCAAGCGCGTTGCCGGTGAAGGTTATCCCTTTGCTCGCGTAACGCCGCGCGGTGACCGCGACATGTCCGGCAACACCATCGGTGTGACCTATATCGTCGATCAGGGCGAGCGCGCCTATGTCGAGCGTATCGAAATCCGCGGCAACACCCGCACGCGTGACTATGTCATCCGTCGCGAATTCGATATTTCCGAAGGCGATGCATTCAACCAGACGATCATCACGGCGGCAAAGCGCCGTCTCGAAGCGCTGGGTTATTTCTCGAAGGTCAACATCTCGACCGCTGGCGGCAGCGCGCCTGACCGCGTCGTCATCGTGGTTGATGTCGAGGATCAGTCGACGGGTTCGTTCGGTATCGGTGCAGGTTATTCGCAGAACGACGGCGTTCTGCTTGAGGCATCCATCGAAGAAAAGAACTTCCTCGGTCGCGGCCAGTACATCCGTCTCGCCGCCGGTGCGGGCGAAGACGATGCGCGCAGCTACACGCTGTCCTTCACCGAGCCGTATTTCCTCGGCTACCGTCTGGCCGCAGGTTTCGACCTGTTCAAGAGTCAGAGCCGCAGCGAAGACTATTATGATTACGACGAACAGGGCTTCGCGCTGCGTGTGACCGCGCCGATCACCGAAGACCTCTCGACGACGTTCAAATATACCTACAAGCAGCTCAACTATGATGGTGAGGGCGATTGGGAAACCGGCAGCAACCTTGCCGAACCCTATAAGGCTCTGATCCGTGGTGGCGACTGGACTCAGTCCATCATCTCCAACACGCTGAACTACAATACGCTCGACGACCGCAACATGCCGCGCGAAGGCTGGCAGGCTGCCCTGACGAACGAATTTGCGGGCCTCGGCGGCGATTCCGAATATTACAAGATCTACGCCAAGGCGCGCTTCTATTACACGCTGTCGGACGAGTACGATGTCATCGGCTCGATCACCGGTCAGGCGGGTCATGTTGTTCCGACTGGCGACAATCTGCTGGTATTCGATCAGTTCAAGTTCGGCGGTCGTCAGGTTCGCGGCTTCAAGAACGACGGTATTGGCCCGCGCATCGGTAACGACTCCATCGGCGGCACGACCTACTTCGCAGCTTCTGCTGAAGTTACCGCCCCGATGCCTGGCGTTCCGGAAGATTTCGGCCTGCGTCTGGCTGGTTTCGTCGATGCCGGTACGCTTTACGGCAACAAGGTCGCCAACAGTGCAGGTGTAAAGGATGACAACTCCATCCGCGCATCCGCTGGTATCGGTGTGATGTGGGCATCGCCCTTCGGTCCGATCCGTGTTGACTATGCTGTACCGATCGCCAAGGAAGACTACGACGAGGAACAGCGTTTCCGGTTTGGCATGTCCAACACTTTCTGATATCGGCAGTCCAGAACTGCAACTTTGAACGTTCTGGAGTTTCCGGCTAATGGAATACAACGCCTTTTTTCCGCCCCACGATGGATTGCGATTGAAAGATATCGCAGACCGTTTTGGGGCGGAACTGTCTGATGAGGCGGCAGGTGAGCGGATTATCAGGTCCGTCGCGCCGGTCTACCGGGCAAAACCCGATCAGCTCTGCTATATTCTCTCCCGCAAGAACCGCGATGAGTTGGTAAGCTGCGAGGCTGGCGCCGTCATTTGCGACGCTGCGCTGGCGAATATGGTGCCGTCTCACATTCCTGCACTGATCTCGAAAAATCCGCATACGCTTTTTGCGCAGGTGGGTGCCTTGCTGCATCCCTCCGCCATGCGTCCCGCGACGATTGCGCCGATGGAGACCGAGATTTCTCCGGCCGCCCATGTCGATCCGTCGGCGAAGCTGGAGGCGGGCGTGATCGTTGAGCCGCTCGCCGTGATCGGCGCCGGCGCTCATATTGGTGCCGGTACACGGATTGGCCCCGGTGTCATCATCGGGCCGCATGTGCAGGTGGGGCGCGATTGCACCATTTCCGGTGGTGCGAGCATTCTGGTCGCCCTCATCGGCAACAATGTGATTATCCATAATGGCGCACGCATCGGTCAGGATGGGTTCGGTTACGCTCCCGGTCCCCGCGGCATGCTTAAAATCGTGCAGATCGGCCGGGTCATTATTCAGGACAATGTCGAGATCGGCGCCAATACCACGATCGATCGCGGCACCATGGATGACACCGTCATCGGCGAAGGCACAAAGATCGATAACCAGGTCCAGATTGGTCACAACGTGCGCATCGGCCGCCATTGTGGCATCGTCAGCAAGGTCGGCATTGCGGGCAGCACCCGCATTGGTGATGGCGTGATGATCGGCGGCGCGGCGGGCGTCAATGGCCATATCACCATTGGTGATGGTGTGCAGATCGCGGCGATGAGTGGTGTTGTCGCCGATGTTCCGGCCGGCGCCCGTTACGGCGGAACGCCCGCACGTCCGATGAAATATTTCCTGCGCGACATGGCCGAAATTCTGGCGCGCGCTGAAGCGCGTGATAAAAAAACAGGAGAAAAAAACAATGACTGAAGAAACGAAGACGACGCTCGGCGCGGCTGACATTCTGGAAGTCATGAAGCTTCTGCCGCATCGTTACCCATTCTTGTTGATCGACAAGATCATCGATATCGATGGTAACAACTCGGCGACCGGCATCAAGAACGTCACGGTCAACGAACCGCATTTCACCGGCCATTTCCCGGATCGGCCGATCATGCCGGGCGTTCTGATCGTCGAAGCCATGGCGCAGACGGCAGGTGCAATATGCGCCCGCAGTCAGGGCGAGGGCGGCCATCTGGTCTACTTCATGACAATCGACAATGCGCGTTTCCGCAAACCCGTGATCCCCGGCGATCGTCTGGAAATCCACGTCGTCAAGCAGCGTCAGCGCGGCAATGTGTTCAAATTCCATTGCGAGGCGAAGGTCGACGGCGCCCTGGTGGCGGAGGCTGATGTCGGCGCGATGATGATCCCCGAGGACCAGCAATGAGCCGGGTAGCCGCCTCGGCCAAAATTCACCCGACCGCCGTTGTCGAAGACGGTGCGGTTATCGGTGAAAATGTCGTCATCGGCGCGCTCAGCTATGTCGGCGCAAAGGTCACGCTGCACGACGACGTCATATTGCACAATCATGCCGTCGTTTCAGGCCTGACCACCATCGGCCGTGGATCGGTGATCCATCCCATGGCCATCATTGGAGGCACCCCGCAGGCGGTTCGCCACGACGGATCGGAAACGACGCTCGTGATCGGCGAACGCTGTGTCATGCGCGAAGGCGTTACGATGAACGCCGGCAGTTCGGATGGTGGCGGCAAGACCATTGTCGGTGACGATAATCTGTTCCTTGCCAATTCGCATGTGGCGCATGATTGCCGCCTCGGCAATCACATCATCCTGTCGAACAATGTGATGCTGGCGGGCCATGTCACCATCGAAGACCGTGCTATCCTGGGTGGCGGCTGCGCCGTGCACCAGTTTACCCGCATCGGCCGTCAGGCCTTTATCGGCGGGCTGTCGGCCGTCAATTACGATGTTATTCCCTATGGCATGCTGAACGGCAATCCCGGAATTCTTGGCGGCCTCAATGTGGTCGGCATGACGCGCGCCGGCATTGAACGGGCGGATATTCACAAGGTCCGGCGTGTCTACAAGCAGATCTTCGAGGCTGAAGGCACAATCCGCGGCAACGCGGCGGCAATCGATCGTAATGAATATCTGGATTGCCCGCAGGCCCTCGAAGTCATCGATTTCATCGGCGCGGGCACCGACCGCGCGATCTCTTCGCCCAATCGGGGCAAGTGAGCCGTGACAGGCGGCGGGCGTCTAGCCATCGTGGCCGGCAGCGGCCAGCTGCCGCTTTATGTGGCGGCCGCGGCCCGCGAGATGGGTGAAAATCCCTTCATTGTGCGCCTGCGTGATGATTCCAGTTTCGACTGGAGCGGCTTCGACAATGCTGTCATCAGCGTGGGCGACGTGGCAGGGCTCGGCCGTTTGCTGCGTGAAAACCGGGTGGACCGCGTCGTGCTTTCCGGCGCCGTGGCTCGACGGCCGGAATGGCGGGAAATCCGCCCGACAGTCGGCATCGTGCTGAAACTGCCCTCCATCGTCCGCACGTTGCTGTCGGGCGGTGATGACGCCGTGTTGCAGATGGTGATCAAGGTCATCGGCACGATGGGCGCAAAAGTCATCGGCGCTCACGAGATCGCGCCCGGCCTGCTTGCTACGACAGGCACTTTGGGCACCCAGAAACCCACAGACGAAGACCTGCGCGATATTCGCAAGGCGGCTGAGGCGGCACTTGCGCTTGGCACGCTTGATGTCGGGCAGGGAGCGGTGTCGGTTGGCGGTCGCATCGTTGCGCTGGAAGGCGTTGAGGGCACCGATGCCATGCTGGCACGTGTTGCGGCGCTGCGTGCCGAGGGCCGCATATCGCCCCGCCGCAGGGGTGTATTGGTGAAGCTTTGCAAACCGCAACAGGATATCCGCGCCGACCTGCCGACCATCGGTATCGAAACCGTGGAGAATGCGCAGAAAGCCGGCCTGGCGGGCATCGCCGTCGAAGCGGGACGGGCGCTGGTGCTTGACCGCGACGAGATGTTGAAAGCCGCCGATCAGGCGGGCATATTTGTCTGCGGCATCGATACATCACTCGGTAGTGATATGATCGGGGAGAGATGATCGGATGACGGCGACATTAAAAGTGGCGGTTATTGCCGGGGAAGTGTCCGGCGATCTTCTGGGCGCGGATTTGATCCACTCCGTCAAAGCTCGATATCCGGGATCCGTTGAGCTGATGGGCGTCGGCGGCGAGGCGCTGGAAGCGCAGGGACTGACCTCGCTGTTCGATTATTCCGAACTCTCCATCATGGGCTTCACGCAAGTCCTCAAAAAATTGCCGAAACTCATCGCGCGCATCAACCAGACAGCGCAGGCGATCATCGCCGCAAAGCCGGATATTCTGCTGATCATCGACAGCCCGGATTTCACGCATCGTGTTGCGAAAAAAGTCCGCAAGCAATTGCCGAATCTACCGGTTATCAACTACGTCTGCCCCAGCGTCTGGGCGTGGAAGGAATATCGCGCCACCGCGATGTTGTCCTATGTCGATCACGTTCTTGCCCTGCTGCCCTTCGAGCCGGACGCGATGCGGCGTCTCGGCGGCCCGCCAACCACCTTTGTCGGCCATCGTCTCAGCGTCGATCCCGATGTGCTGGCGGTGCGGCAAAAGCGGGCGGAACGCTCCCTTCCGGCAAAGGGTGAAGCCAAAACCATTCTTCTGCTGCCCGGGTCGCGCTCCACTGAAACCACGCGGTTGATGGAGCCATTTCGAGAGGCCGCAAAGGCCTTTGTGGAACGCAACGGCCCAACCCGTTTCGTGTTGCCCACCGTGCCGCGTCAGGAAAACCGTATACGCGAGCTGGCGGCAACATGGCCGGAGTATATAAGGCCCGAAATCGGCATTGATTCCGCCTTCAAATGGAACGCCTTTGCGCGGGCCGATGCGGCGATCGCTGCGTCCGGTACTGTTATTCTCGAACTGGCGCTTGCCGGCGTGCCGACCGTTTCTGTTTATAAGACCGACTGGATTTTCACCATGCTCAGCAAGCGGGTAAAAACCTGGACGGGCGCACTTCCGAACCTGATTGCCGACTACCCGGTTGTGCCAGAATATCTCAACGAGGTGGTGCGGCCAGGGTCCATGCTGCGCTGGGCCGAACGGCTTGCATCCGACACTACCGAGCGGCGGGCGATGCTTGAGGGTTACGCTCTGGTGCAGCAGCGCTTGCACACCGATGTGCCTCCGGGCGAAACCGGCGCTGGCATCCTTCTCGATGTGTTTAACGCCCGCAGACAGCAAGGCTGATAGAGCTGGCCTTCGTAGCCGTTGGCCGAACGTGTTTCTCTTATCCAATAGAAAAAGGCCGGCGGATTTTCACCCGCCGGCCTTTGATGTTTTGATTCCCGGTTTAGCGCTTGGAAACCGGAACGTAGTCACGCTTGCCGGCGCCCGTGTAGAGCTGGCGCGGACGGCCGATGCGCTGCTGCGGATCTTCGATCATTTCGTTCCACTGTGCGATCCAGCCGACGGTGCGGGCGAGCGCGAAGAGAACGGTGAACATGGTGGTGGGGAAGCCGAGCGCCTTCAGCGTGATGCCCGAATAGAAGTCGACATTCGGGTAAAGCTTCTTTTCGACGAAGTAGGGGTCGGAAAGGGCGATCTTTTCCAGTTCCAGCGCAACCTGCATAATCGGATCGTCGGAATTGCCGGTTGCTTCCAGCACTTCGTACATCGTCTTCTGCATGATCTTGGCGCGCGGGTCGTAGTTCTTGTACACGCGGTGGCCAAAGCCCATCAGGCGGAACGGGTCGTTCTTGTCCTTGGCGCGGGCGATGTATTCCGGAATACGGTCAACGGAGCCGATCTCGTTCAGCATGTTGAGCGCCGCTTCGTTGGCGCCGCCGTGGGCAGGGCCCCAGAGGCAGGCGATGCCAGCCGCAATACAGGCGAACGGGTTCGCACCCGAAGAACCGGCAAGACGCACCGTGGAGGTGGAAGCGTTCTGCTCGTGGTCGGCATGCAGGATGAAGATGCGGTCCATGGCGCGGGCCAGAACCGGATCGACCTTGTAATCCTCGCAGGGCACGGCAAAGCACATGTGCAGGAAGTTGGAAGCGTAGTCCAGATCGTTCTTCGGGTAAACGAAGGGCTGACCGATATGGTACTTGTACGCCATGGCGGCGATCGTCGGCATCTTCGCGATCATGCGCAGCGAAGCGACCATGCGCTGGTGCGGATCGGTAATGTCGGTCGAGTCGTGATAGAAGGCCGAGAGCGCGCCGACCGTGCCGCACATGACGGCCATCGGATGCGCATCGCGACGGTAGCCGGTGAAGAAGCGGCTCATCTGCTCATGCACCATGGTGTGGCGCGTAACGCGGGTGTCGAAGTCCTTCTTCTGCGCAGCCGTCGGCAGTTCGCCGTAAAGCAGCAGATAGCAGGTTTCCAGGAAGTCGCCCTGTTCGGCAAGCTGCTCGATCGGGAAGCCGCGGTGAAGGAGAACACCTTCGTCACCATCGATATAGGTGATCTTGGATTCGCAGGAGGCCGTCGACGTGAAACCCGGGTCGTAAGTGAAGGAGCCCGTGTGCTTGTAGAGCGTGGCGATATCGACGACGCTTGGTCCAATCGTGCCTTCCCTTACCGGGAGTTCCACCTGCTTTTCGCCAAGTGTCACTGTAGCGCTTTTTTCCGTCATACTGATCCTCCGAGAACATGCGGGTGGAGGCGTTGAGACACGCCTCGCGGTTAAGCGTCTACCGATTAGCTATATGATCCTTGCGCCGATGCCAAGCTATTCGAAGGTCAAATTGTGCATTGCGGCAAACGCAATTACGTTGCTTGCGGCTTTATCGGCCATGGCAATTCAATCTCGGTCAACGCAACATTAAAGGAAAGGATTGCAATCCTTCCCGCTGCCCTGCAAACCTGTTTCCGGTGCGGCAGGGGCGCGGCGCGGATTGCTTGGTCAAGGGGAAAAAAAGCATTTCGGATATGCCGAAACGTTGCAGGGTGGCTTGCCCGGCACGCATGAAATCCTGTTTCCCGTTCACCGCGCCGGCGATGTTGTGGCTTGTGATTTGCCCACCCTTGCTGTCAGGCGGAATCTCAAGGCAGTCATCGCCGGAAAGGTTGCCGACTGCGTCGCCGAGGAGCGCGCATTCGGCCATGATTTCCTTTTTGTTCCCGTCCTTATCGGCTGCGGCGCGATCCTGTGGTTTTCCCTTGATGTCACGCCGTCCTTGCCCGCTCTCGCAATCATATTCCTGCTTGCCGCCGGTCTGGCGCTGCTTACCCGGTATAATAACGGCCTGTCGGCGGCGGCCTGCGGCGCTGGCGCTTTTCTTCTGCTGGGCATGCTTCTGGCAGATATTGAAACCCGGCGAGCGGGAACAGTGGTGCTGGATACCCCGGTTACAACCACCATCACCGGCACGGTGGTTCGCCGGGAGGTGGATGCGCGCGGCTCCTGGCGATATGTTATTCAGCTGGCTGCGACCGAAGCGCCGGCATTGTCGCGCCCGCCGACGAGAATTTCGCTGCTTTCCCGTGGCGGAGGTGAGCCGGTCGCACTTGGCGCGACCATTCAAGGCAAAGCCCGGCTGTCGCCACCTTCCGGTCCAGCCTTGCCGGGTCTGAACGACTTTGCCTTCGCTTCCTATTTCAAAGGCATAGGTGCGACCGGATTTTTCTACAAGCCGCCGCAGGCGCTGATATCACCAAAGGGAGACATGAAAGGCGAAACGCGTTGGCTGGAATGGGCGGATATGCGGCTTTATGGCCTGCGCAGCGCCATTGCAGAGCGCATCCGCAACACCATTGGCGGTGACGCCGGAGCCTTCGCCGCCTCCATTATCACCGATGAGAGACAGGCGATCTCGGCACCCACGATGGAAGCATTGAGGCTTTCCGGCCTTGCCCATATCGTCGCCATATCCGGGCTGAACATGGCGCTCGCCGCAGGCATATTCTTTGTGGGGTTGAGGCTGACCTTCAGCCTGTTTCCTGCCTTTGCTCAGCGCTGGCCCGTCAAGAAGATTTCGGCTTTCGCGGCGCTCTTGATGACGCTCGCCTATTACCTGATTTCCGGTTTCGCCGTCTCCGCTGAGCGTGCCTGGCTGATGATGTCGGTGATGCTGATCGCGGTCCTTTTTGATCAGCCGTCGCTCAGCCTCCGCAATGTGGCTATTTCGGCTCTCATCATCCTCGGCTTTTCGCCTTCGGAAATCATGGGGCCGAGTTTCCAGATGTCGTTTGCCGCGACCATCGCGCTCGTATCCACCTATGCCTGGTGGGGCCGCCGGCGCAGCGATCACGAGCGACTGTTGATCGGACGCAGACCGGTATGGATGACGGCGGCACAGATGGCAGGCACCGTCATTGGCGGCGTCATCACCACATCGTTGATTGGCGGACTTTCGACGGCGATCTATTCGGCAGAGCATTTTCACCGTGTCACCACCTATGGACTTTTCGCCAATCTGGCCGCCATGCCGCTGATGTCGCTGATCGTCATGCCCTTTGGCCTGCTCGCCATGCTGCTGATGCCGTTCGGGTTGGATGCGCCATTCCTGAAGATCATGGGCTATGGCATGGCGCTCGTCATCGAAGTCGCCAATGAAGTGGCGTCCTGGGGCGGCAGCGCGGCGACGGGGCGGCCACATGAGTGGTTCATTGGCCTCGGCTCCGCTGGCTTCCTGCTGCTCACCTTGCTGCGCAGCCGGCTTGCATTGCTTGGTATTCCGCTTCTTGTCTCCGCCTTCGGCCTGTCGGCGGCCGTGGCCTATCGCGATGTCCCGGATTTGCTCATTCACGAGGAGGGTGAGTTGGTGGCGCTGCTGGAAGACGGCAAGGCCTATACGACAAAAACGCGACCACAGGGCTTCGTATACGGCCAGTGGCAAAGAGCACTCCTGTTGCCGGAACAGCCTGTGCCACCGGTCATTCTTAAAGCGCATGCCGCAGTAACCAGTGTAGGCTTGACCGCAAAATCAAAACTTACGCCGGAGGAGATGAGGGCGGTGATGCGGCAGATGACGGCAGCGCTGAAAGATGCGCAACCCGGCGTCTTCACCTGCAGCAAAGGCATATGGTGCGTGGCGCGCGCCAGGAGCGGGGAGTGGATCGTCGTTCTGGAAGATGGCCGGTTTGCCGGAAAAGCCTGCGATATCGCCGATATTGTCGTCGTTTCCCGCAGGACCTCGTTTTCACAATGCCGCTCAGGAGCACTTCTACTCAACCGCGATATATTGCGGCGCATTGGCTCGGTAGAAATAGGCTTCGCCGGCAATAATCAGCCGGGGGTGGTCGGACGACTACGCGCAGCAATTGCCGGGGCGAACAGGCCATGGAGCGAGCACCGCTACTACGACTGGAAAAGCGACCGCTTCGAATACGAGGTGCCGGAACCGGTCAGGCAGTTGCTGACGGCATCGCAATAAACGCCGTCAGCAGTGATATTCAGACCTTCACGCGCAGATCGTCAGTCAATGCGCCAATGCCGCTGATTTCCTGTTCATGCGCCGCATCGCGCCAGATCTCCTTCACTCCGGCCTCATACCACTCACGCATGGCGGGCAGGGTGAGCAGCCGATCGCAATAGGCTTTTGCCGCAGGTGAAAGATCGGCGCCATAGGTCTGGAAACGGAACGCCACGGGGCAGAAAAAAGCATCGACCGCCGTGAATTTCTGACCGGCAAGATAGGGACCGCCGAATTTTGTCAGACCTTCGCTCCATAACGCATCGATGCGCTTTATGTCTGCCGCAAGCCCGGCATCGCCACCCTTCGGCTTGACCCGAATACCGACCGACATGGGATAAAGATTGCGCAGTGAGGAAAAGCCGGCATGCATTTCGCTCGCCGCCGAACGCGACCATGCCCGCGCCTGCTTGTCGCTCGCCCAGACGCCCTGGTGCCGTTCTGCGAGATATTCGGCGATCGACAGCGTTTCCCATATCGTCACGCCATCATCGACAAGGCAGGGCACCTTGCCGGTCGGCGAAAAGCTGGAAAAGGCGACACCTTCGCCAAACGGAACAAGTCTCTCATCAAAGGCGATACCGAGCGTGCGCATCAACACCCACGGCCGCAGCGACCATGAGGAGTAGTTCTTGTTGGCGATGTAAAGATCGTACATGGCTTATCTCCCGGATATGACGCGCATTTCTATACCTGTCGGGGCATGATGGAATACCGAAAATAATCCATGGCACCCATAAGTCGCGTTGATGAATGACGGGGGCTTTGCACCGAGTATCACCATTCGGTGGCAGCGCCAGGCCAGCCGCATCCCCCAGCGTAAACGAACTCACGCAACCAGATGTCCACGGCATATGACGCAGTGGTGGCAACAGGCCGGGGGCAAGGCCGTAACAACGATATCCATATGAAACTGGAACTGATCTTTACCAGACAGAATGCAACTGTCTGCTGGAAGCATAAGATTGCCCGACACTCGCATGGTCAGCCGAATTCCGGAATTGCCGTCATCTTCGACAGGAGCCATCTCATGACGACGCCTGTCTTGAGAGGATGACGGTTAAATCAGATCAATGGTAACGGCGTATAAGTCCGACCAGCTTGCCCTGAATTTTTACCCGATCAGGCCCGAAGATACGGGTTTCATAAGCGGGGTTGGCCGCTTCCAGCGCGATGGAAGCGCCCTTGCGGCGGAAACGCTTCAGCGTCGCTTCCTCGTCATCCACCAATGCCACGACGATATCGCCCGGATTGGCGGTATTGCTGTTGCGGATGATGACGGTATCACCGTCGAAAATCCCGGCCTCGATCATCGAATCGCCCTTAACTTCGAGCGCGTAATGTTCACCCGAACCCAGCATGTCAACCGGCACGGCAACATCATGCGTATTGTTCTGAATGGCGGAAATCGGCACGCCGGCGGCGATGCGACCCATGACCGGAACGGTGACCGCGCCGCCGAGATCGTTGGCGGGCGCCTTGGGCGCCGGTGGGGGTTCTGGCGCCTTCGGCTTTCCGAGGCTGCCTTCGATGACGCTTGGAGAAAAGCCGCGCTGCGGCCTGGCACCCGGCGCATAGGCCTCCGGCAGCTTGATGACTTCCAGCGCCCGCGCCCTGTTAGGTAGCCGGCGAATAAAGCCGCGCTCTTCGAGGGCGGTAATCAGCCGGTGGATGCCGGATTTGGAAGCAAGATCGAGTGCGTCCTTCATTTCATCGAAGGAGGGCGGCACGCCGGACTCTTTCATTCGTTCATGAATGAAGAGAAGCAATTCCTGCTGTTTGCGCGTGAGCATGAGGAAAACACCCTTGAGAATCGTCGTTGAAGTCGCGAAACAAATACAGAACGAACACTATATGTTCCATATGTGTTCCGCAATCCCCTAAAATTTCGTGAAGCTGCTATCTGTTGTTTTGATGATTTGCCTGAAAGCACGAAATTGTGCTTTTCTGCCGTCCTAACTGTTCCGGCATGGCCATGCCGCATGCGACAGCAGGAAGCAGGGAAATGACGAAACCGTACCGCATCGACCATCTCGTACTGCCTGTCGAGCACATCGACGTCGCAGAAAATCGCCTTGGAAACCTGGGATTTACAGTAGCGCCAGCGGCTCTTCACCCGTTTGGCACGCAGAATGCCTGCGTTTTTTTCGCCGACGGCACGTATCTGGAGCCTCTCGTGATTGCTGATCCGGCTAAATATAATGCCTCGATTGGCCGGAAAGATGTGTTTACCGGGCGGGATCAGGCCTTCCGGAAACATGCCGGAGGGGAGGGTTTTTCCGCACTGGTCGCTGCAACGCAGGACGCTCTTGGCGATCTCGACCGATTCGTAGCCTCAGGCCTCTCGGCCGGAAATGTCTTTGAATTTTCGCGGCCAGTCAAAATGCCGGATGGTTCGCAGAGCGAGGCGGCTTTTCGGCTGGCTTTTGCAGCCAGTGGTTCCGCGGCGGATTTCTTTCTGTTCAGCTGTCAGCGGTTGCAGGCCCTGCCGGGCGACCGCGCGGCGCTGGAACGCCATGCCAACGGCGTTTCCGGCCTCAGCGAGATCGTGCTGTTTTCCGGTGGTGATGCGAATGCCGTGCAGCTGATCGAAACTGTGTTTGGCTGCGACGGCAAGATGTCTCCGGATGGAGATATGGTTTTCGCAACCGGCAATACCCGCATAAGATTGACGCGGAAGCCGGTCTTTGACGGACTGGCCTTTAGTGTTCCCGAGGAGGGCGGTGGCGGATTGCGCGGCGCAGGCGTCGTCTTTTCCGTTCGCGATCTTGCCGTGACACAGGCGGCACTTGCTGCTAATGGCGTGTCCAGCGCAGAAGCGGGCGGCCGGCTGGTGGTGCCCGCAGCGCCCGGTCAGGGTGTTGCCTTCGCCTTCGAGGAAAAATAATGAGCGTTACGAACAATCTCAAAGTCACCGCCGGCGATGGCGCCAGCAAGGTTTCCTTTTCCAATACCGAGCGTTTTTCGCTGATTGCCGGCCCCTGCCAGATGGAAAGCCGTGAACATGCCTTCATGATTGCGGGTGTGCTGAAGGAGCTTTGCGACAAGCTTGGAATAGGCCTCGTTTACAAATCCTCCTTCGACAAGGCGAACCGCACCTCGCTTTCCGGCAAGCGCGGCATAGGCCTTGACAGTGCGATGCAGGTTTTCGCCGATCTCAAGAAGGAATACGGCTTCCCGGTCCTGACCGACATTCACACCGAGGAACAATGCGCCATTGTGTCCGAAGTGGTGGATGTGCTGCAGATTCCTGCATTCCTCAGTCGCCAGACCGATCTTCTCGTCGCCGCCGCGAAAACCGGCCGCGTCATCAACGTCAAGAAGGGCCAGTTTCTGGCGCCCTGGGACATGAGAAACGTGCTGGCCAAGCTGAATGAAAGCGGCAACCCGAATGTGCTTTTATGCGAGCGCGGTGCGTCCTTCGGTTACAACACGCTGGTCTCCGACATGCGCTCGCTGCCGATCATGGCCTCGCTCGGCGCGCCTGTTGTCTTTGACGCCACCCATTCCGTGCAGCAGCCGGGCGGGCAGGGCGGCTCCACCGGCGGCCAGCGCGAATTCGTCGAGACGCTTTCGCGAGCGGCAGTGGCGGTTGGTATCGCTGGCCTTTTCATCGAGACCCACGAGGACCCGGACAATGCGCCTTCCGACGGCCCCAACATGGTGCATCTGAAGGACATGCCGAAACTGCTGGAAAAGCTTCTGGCCTTCGACGCCATCACGAAAGCGTAAGAAACGGGTGCTACTCGTGCCAATCGATTTTAATGGCGGGCGCTCTGTTTCTGCCGCCCGCCGTCATTGTAATTTCTTCGCCATCGTCTAAGACAGGCGACGGAAAATATCTGTTCCATTCCCAAGGGAGAGACCATGACTGCCATTACCGATATCATCGCGCGCGAAATTCTCGACAGCCGCGGCAACCCGACCGTTGAAGTCGATGTTTACCTCGAAGACGGCTCCATGGGCCGTGCGGCCGTTCCCTCCGGCGCCTCGACAGGCGCACACGAGGCGGTTGAGCTGCGCGATGGCGGCAAGCGTTATCTCGGCAAGGGCGTGGAAAAGGCGGTTGAAGCCGTCAATACGGAAATCTTCGACGCTATCGGCGGTTTCGACGCTGAAAACCAGATCCAGATCGACCAGACGATGATCGCGCTTGACGGTACGCCGAACAAGTCGCGCATCGGCGCCAACGCCATCCTCGGTGTGTCTCTCGCTGTCGCCAAGGCTGCTGCCGAAGCCTCCGGTCTGCCGCTTTACCGTTATGTCGGTGGCCCGAACGCGCATCTGCTGCCGGTTCCGATGATGAACATCATCAATGGCGGCGCACATGCCGACAACCCGATCGACTTTCAGGAATTCATGATCCTGCCGGTTGGCGCGGAAAACATCCGCGAAGCCGTGCGCATGGGCTCGGAAGTGTTCCATACGCTGAAAAAAGAACTGTCCGCACAGGGCCACAACACCAATGTCGGCGATGAGGGCGGTTTTGCACCGGGTCTCGAAAGCGCGCCGGCTGCGCTCGATTTCATCATGAAGTCGATCGAAAAGGCCGGTTATCGTCCGGGCGAAGACATGTATATCGGCCTCGACTGTGCCTCGACCGAATTCTTCAAGAACGGAAAATACGTGCTTGAAGGTGAAGGCCGTACGCTGGAGCCCGGCGCAATGGCGGAATATCTCGCCGAACTCGTTGCCAAGTATCCGATCATCTCCGTCGAAGACGGCATGGCTGAAGACGACTGGGACGGCTGGAAGGCTCTGACCGATCTCGTTGGCAACAAGTGCCAGTTGGTCGGCGACGATCTCTTCGTCACCAACTCCGCCCGCCTTCGCGATGGCATCAAGATGGGGGTCGCAAACTCCATTCTCGTCAAGGTCAACCAGATCGGTTCGCTTTCCGAGACGCTGGATGCGGTCGAGACCGCGCACAAGGCCGGTTACACCGCCGTCATGTCGCACCGTTCGGGTGAGACGGAAGATTCCACGATCGCCGATCTCGCCGTCGCGACGAACTGCGGTCAGATCAAGACCGGCTCGCTTGCCCGTTCCGACCGGCTCGCAAAGTACAACCAGCTGATCCGCATCGAGGAAATGCTCGGCCCGCAGGCTGCTTATGCCGGCCGTTCGATCCTGCGCGGGTAATTCGCGTTCAGGTTTGAATATGTGGCCCGCTGTCTGGCGGGCTAAGGTTGGTGAAATACCTGTCAACAGATGAGACGTCATCCTCGGGCTCGACCCGAGGATCCACTCCGGTCCGCTTATGGATCTTCGCCTCAAGGGCGAAGATGATTGCGGAGAGGGGCGGGTCTCCCGGCAAATCCAGCCCGTCCTCCGGCGGGCTTTTTTTATGCCCATTTGCCGATCGCAATTTAAGGTCAACGGATAGTTAAACAATCCGCTTTAGTCTCGAGACTCAAGGTTATGCGTTTTAAGGCTTCTCTGCGGCATGTGGACCAGACATCATAAAAAGAGACGATTCGGCCGTTTGATCGTTCCGGCCATCACGATCGCTTTTCTTTCCTATTTCGGCTATCATTCCATCCATGGCGACTTCGGCCTTCAGGCGACGGAGCGGCTGGAGCGGCAGCGTATCGCCAGAACCGCAGAGCTTGCAAAGCTGACGCAGGCGCGTGTAGCGCTGGAGCGGCAGGTGGAATTGCTGAGTGACGGCTCGCTGGAGCGGGACATGATCGATGAAATTTCCCGTTACCAGCTGAATATGTCCCGCACGGACGAAATCGTCATCATGAACACATATTTCTAATTAACCGAAATCAGGTTAATTTAACATTTGTGATTTATTCACAGCATCTTAGCGTGAATATGTGCCATGCGTTTAAAGCATTGCTGCATGGCATTTTCTTGCATATGGTACGCGCCAATCTATCCATTCAAACGGCAACTCAGGGAGGGATGAATGGCGCCGCGAAAACCAGCGACCGTATCCGGCCGCAAGACCACGGCAAAGGCTGCAACCGAATTCACCGGCAAGAACAGCCCGGACTTCTCGAAGGAAGACGAACTTCACGCTTATCGTGAAATGCTGCTCATCCGCCGTTTCGAAGAAAAGGCCGGCCAGCTCTACGGCATGGGCTTTATCGGTGGCTTCTGTCACCTCTACATTGGCCAGGAGGCCGTCGTCGTCGGCATGCAGATGTCGCAGAAGGAGGGTGATCAGGTCATCACCGCCTATCGTGACCATGGCCACATGCTGGCTCTCGGCATGAGCGCCCGTGGCGTCATGGCCGAACTGACCGGCCGCAAGGGCGGCCTGTCGAAGGGCAAGGGCGGCTCCATGCACATGTTCTCCAAGGAGAAGCATTTTTATGGCGGCCACGGCATCGTCGGCGCACAGGTTTCGCTTGGAACCGGTCTTGCCTTCGCCAACCGTTATCGTGGCAACGACAATGTTTCCGTGACCTATTTCGGTGATGGCGCCGCCAACCAGGGCCAGGTCTATGAGAGCTTCAACATGGCTGCTCTCTGGAAACTGCCGATCATCTATATCGTTGAAAACAACCGTTATGCGATGGGCACCTCGACCGCCCGCGCCACCGCCCAGTCGAATTATTCGCTGCGCGGCCAGTCTTTCGGCATTCCCGGTATTCAGGTGGATGGCATGGATGTGCGCGCCGTCAAGGCCGCCGCCGATCAGGCGCTGGAATATTGCCGCTCCGGCAAGGGTCCGATCATCCTGGAAATGCTGACCTACCGTTACCGTGGTCACTCCATGTCCGACCCGGCGAAATACCGTTCCAAGGACGAAGTGCAGAAGATGCGCTCCGAACATGACCCGATCGAGCAGGTCAAGGCGCGGCTTCTGGAGCAGGGCTGGGCAAGCGAAGACGAACTCAAGGCCATCGACAAGGATGTCCGTGATATCGTCGCCGACAGCGCCGACTTTGCCCAGAACGACCCAGAGCCGGATGCATCCGAGCTTTACACCGACATTCTGCTCTGATCGGGAAAGGGAACCCCATGCCAGTAGAAATTCTTATGCCCGCCCTTTCCCCGACCATGGAGGAAGGCACGCTTTCCAAATGGCTTAAAAAGGAAGGCGACAAGGTCACATCCGGCGACGTGATTGCCGAAATCGAGACCGACAAGGCGACCATGGAAGTGGAAGCTGTGGATGAAGGCGTGATCGGTAAGCTGCTGATCGATGCCGGCACCGAAGGCGTCAAGGTCAACACGGCTATTGCCGTGCTTCTTCAGGACGGCGAAAGCGCCGACGACATTTCTTCCTCCGTGAAGAAAGAAGAGCCGAAAGCCGAAGCCGCAAATTCCGGTTCTGATGCGGCCGGCGGCAAGACCCGCGAAGCTGCCGAAGAGCCGAGCGCTGCCAAGGAAGCCGCCAAGGTTCCGGCAGCACCGAAGATCGAAGTCGCAGCCGATCCTGACATTCCGGCAGGTACGGAAATGGTGATGACGACGGTGCGTGAAGCGCTGCGCGACGCCATGGCCGAAGAAATGCGCGCCGACGAAAAAGTCTTCGTCATGGGTGAAGAAGTCGCCGAATATCAGGGCGCCTACAAGATCACCCAAGGTCTGCTGCAGGAATTCGGTGAGCGCCGCGTCATCGACACCCCGATCACCGAGCATGGTTTTGCGGGTATCGGCGTCGGTGCTGCGATGACGGGCCTGCGGCCTATCGTCGAATTCATGACCTTCAACTTCGCCATGCAGGCGATCGACCAGATCGTCAACTCGGCGGCAAAGACGCTTTACATGTCGGGCGGCCAGATGGGCGCGCCGATGGTGTTCCGCGGTCCGTCCGGTGCTGCTGCCCGCGTTGGCGCGCAGCATTCGCAATGTTACGCCGCATGGTACAGCCATATTCCAGGCCTCAAGGTCGTCATGCCTTACACGGCAGCCGATGCCAAGGGCCTGCTGAAAGCAGCTATCCGCGATCCGAACCCGGTCATCTTCCTTGAGAACGAAATTCTCTACGGTCAGAGCTTCGAAGTGCCGAAGCTCGATGATTTCGTGCTGCCGATCGGCAAGGCGCGCATTCATCGCAAGGGCAAGGATGCAACCATCGTTTCCTTCGGTATCGGCATGACCTATGCGATAAAGGCGGTTGCGGAACTCGAAAAGCTTGGCATCGATGTCGAACTGATCGATCTGCGCACCATCCGTCCGATGGATCTGCCCACCGTCATCGAATCGGTCAAGAAGACCGGTCGCCTGGTCACGGTCGAGGAAGGTTTCCCGCAGTCATCGGTCGGTGACTTCGTTGCCAACCAGGTCATGCGCGCCGCTTTCGATTATCTCGATGCGCCGATCCTGACGATTGCCGGCAAGGACGTTCCGATGCCTTACGCGGCAAACCTCGAAAAGCTGGCTCTGCCCAACGTCGATGAAGTCGTTCAGGCCGTCAAAACCGTCTGCTACAAATAAGGGGAGATGATTTTGAGTGTCATAAAACAAATCCTCCCGGCAACCGAAAATTGGTACCGTGTTTTAGGGACCAAAGACGCGCCTTTGTTCGAGCGGGTAATCTTCTGGGCCGTCGTCAACGACGGTGATGGCGATGTTGTCGCCGGTGTTCCGCGTGAGGATATCGGCGTTATCGGTGCAGTCGGCGAATGGCTCGTTGACGTTGCCGGATACATCGAAATTACACCGTCACAGGTGGATTGGCTCATGGAACATCCTGAAGACCTGGAAGATTTCAATCTCGTTTGGGGGGAGGCCTAGTCATGCCTATCAACATCACCATGCCTGCCCTTTCTCCCACCATGGAAGAGGGTAATCTGGCCAAATGGCTGGTCAAGGAAGGCGACAAGGTCGCACCCGGTGACGTGATCGCCGAGATCGAGACCGACAAGGCGACCATGGAAGTGGAAGCCGTGGACGAAGGCACGGTTGCCAAGCTGGTTGTTCCGGCCGGCACCGAAGCCGTCAAGGTCAACGCCCTGATCGCCATCCTCGCCGCCGATGGCGAGGATGTGGCCGAGGCGGCAAAGGGCGGCGATGCCGCTCCGGCCAAGGCGGAAGCAAAGGCCGAAGCACCGAAGCAGGAAGCCGTTAAGGCCGAAGCGCCGAAGGAAGACGCTGCTCCTGCCAAGGCTGAAAAGCCGGCCGCCGATCAGGCGCCCGCATCGTCCACGCCGGCACCGGTTGCAAAGTCCGGCGAGCGCATCTTCGCTTCGCCGCTTGCGCGTCGTCTTGCGAAGGAAGCCGGTCTCGATCTTTCGGCCGTCTCCGGTTCCGGCCCGCATGGTCGCATCGTCAAGACCGACGTGGAAAAGGCTGCCGCTTCCGGTGGTGCGAAAGCCGCTCCGGCAGCAGCAGCTGCTGGCGCACCGGCTCCGGCCCTCGCCAAGGGTCAGTCGGACGAAGCGGTTCTCAAGCTGTTCGAACAGGGCTCCTACGAGCTGGTGCCCCATGACGGCATGCGCAAGGTCATCGCCAAGCGTCTGGTCGAATCCAAGCAGACGGTTCCGCATTTCTACGTTTCCGTGGATTGCGAACTGGATACGCTTCTGGCGCTGCGCGCACAGCTCAATGCGGCTGCTCCCGAAAAGGACGGCAAGCCGGCCTACAAGCTTTCGGTCAACGACATGGTCATCAAGGCGCTGGCCCTTTCGCTGCGTGACGTGCCTGATGCCAACGTCTCCTGGACGGAAAGCGCCATGGTCAAGCACAAGCATTCGGATGTCGGCGTTGCCGTTTCCATTCCGGGTGGCCTGATCACGCCGATCATCCGCAAGGCGGAAGAAAAGTCGCTCTCCACCATCTCCAACGAGATGAAGGACTACGGCAAGCGCGCCAAGGAGCGCAAGCTGAAGCCCGAGGAGTATCAGGGCGGCACGACCGCCGTGTCCAACATGGGCATGATGGGCGTCAAGAGCTTCTCCGCCGTTATCAACCCGCCGCATGCCACCATCCTGGCGGTTGGCGCGGGCGAGGAACGCGCTGTCGTGAAGAACGGTGAGATCAAGATCGCCACTGTCATGACGGTCACGCTTTCCACCGACCACCGCTGCGTCGATGGCGCGCTCGGAGCCGAGCTGATCGGCGCCTTCAAGCGCTACATCGAAAACCCGATGGGCATGCTGGTTTGATCGGAGAGTGACATGGTGAAGTCGGTCCTCTGCTTTGGCGATTCCCTGACCTGGGGATCAAATGCGGAAACGGGTGGCCGGCACAGCCATGACGATCTATGGCCGAGCGTCTTGCAAAAGGCGCTCGGGCCTGACGTGCATGTGATCCATGAAGGGTTGGGCGGTCGCACCACCGCCTATGACGACCACACCGCCGATTGTGACCGCAATGGCGCCAGATTGTTGCCGACGCTGCTGCACAGCCACGCGCCGCTGGATCTGGTCATTATCATGCTCGGCACCAACGACATGAAACCGGCGATCCATGGTTCGGCCATTGTTGCCATGAAGGGCGTGGAGCGGCTGGTAAAACTCACGCGCAACCACGTCTGGCAGGTTCCGGACTGGGAAGCGCCTGACGTTCTGATCGTCGCGCCGCCGCAATTGTGCGAAACGGCCAATCCGTTCATGGGCGCGATCTTTCGTGATGCGATCGATGAATCGGCGATGCTGGCTTCCGTCTACAGGGACCTTGCCGATGAACTCGACTGCGGCTTTTTCGATGCCGGGTCGGTTGCCCGCACGACGCCAGTGGACGGCGTTCATCTCGATTCTGAAAACACGCGGGCCATCGGGCGTGGGCTGGAGCCCGTCGTCCGTATGATGCTCGGACTTTGACAATAATTCCGTTTCGGAACGGCGTGCCGTCATCCGAATTAAGACAAGGCAGGATTTCCAATGGCTCAATCTTATGACGTCATCATCATCGGTTCGGGACCGGGCGGTTATATTGCCGCGATCCGCGCCGCCCAGCTCGGCATGAAGGTCGCCGTTGTCGAGCGCGAGCACCTTGCCGGCATCTGCTCCAACTGGGGCTGCATTCCGACCAAGGCTCTGCTGCGCACCGCCGATGTCATGCACACCGCCACCCATGCCAAGGATTATGGCCTGACGCTGGAAGGTTCGATCAAGCCGGACGTAAAGGCAATCGTCGCCCGCTCGCGCGGCATTGCCGCTCGCATGAACAACGGCGTCGGTTTCCTGTTCAAGAAGAACAAGGTCGACATCATCTGGGGTGAAGCCAAGATCACCAAGCCGGGTGAAATCGTCGTTGGCAAGTCCACCAAGCCGGTGGTTCAACCGCAGGGTCCGGTTCCGAAGAACACGCTGGGCGAGGGCACTTACACCGCCAAGCACATCATCGTCGCGACAGGCGCCCGCCCGCGCGCGCTGCCCGGCATTGAGCCGGATGGCAAGCTGATCTGGACCTATTTCGAGGCGATGAAGCCGGAAGAACTGCCGAAGTCGCTGCTCGTCATGGGTTCGGGCGCCATCGGCATCGAGTTCGCCAGCTTCTACCGCACAATGGGCGTCGATGTTACCGTCGTCGAGATCATGAGCCAGGTCATGCCGGTCGAAGATGCGGAAATCTCTGCCTTCGCCAAGAAGCAGCTGGAAAAGCAGGGCATCAAGATTCATCTGGAGACCAAGGTTTCCAAGGTTGAGAAGGCTGCAAACTCCGTCACTGCGACGCTGGAGAAGAAGGACGGTTCTTCCGAGAAGATCACCGCTGACCGGATGATTTCCGCCGTCGGCGTCGTGGCGAATGTCGAAGGCATCGGCCTTGAGGCTGTCGGCGTGAAGACCGATCGCGGCTTCATCGTCATCGACGGTTACGGCAAGACCAACGTGCCTGGTATCTACGCCATCGGTGATGTCGCCGGCCCGCCGCTGCTCGCCCACAAGGCCGAACATGAGGCCGTCATTTGCGTCGAAAAGATCGCCGGTCTGCCGAATGTCCACCCGATGGACAAGCTCAAGATTCCCGGCTGCACCTATTGCAACCCGCAGGTTGCCTCGGTCGGCCTCACCGAAGCCAAGGCCAAGGAACAGGGCCGCGACATCCGCGTCGGCCGCTTCTCTTTCGCGGCGAACGGCAAGGCGGTCGCTCTGGGTGAAGATCAGGGCATGGTCAAGACCATCTTCGACAAGAAGACCGGTGAGCTGCTCGGTGCCCATATGGTCGGCGCGGAAGTCACCGAACTCATTCAGGGCTTCGTTGTCGCCATGAACCTCGAGACAACAGAAGAAGACCTGATGCACACGATCTTCCCGCATCCGACCATTTCGGAATCGATGAAGGAAAGCGTGCTCGACGCCTATGGGCGTGTGCTGAACGCATAAGTGCTGCGTGATGCCCGGCATTGTCTAACCTTGCCGGGTGTCCCATATGTCTCAACGCCGGTTCCTCAAGGGAACTGTTCTTCAGGGAGCGTGGGAATGGAAAGTGTAGGCTGGATTGCAGCAATCATCATCGGCGGTCTCGCCGGCTGGCTTGCAGGCAAGCTCATGGACATGCGCTTCGGCATCTTCATGAACATAATTCTGGGCATTGTCGGCTCGGTTGTCGCCGTCGCCGTACTTCGCACCCTTGATGTCTTTGTGCAGGACAGCAGGCTCGGTTATTTCGTCACGTCCTTCATCGGCGCCAGCCTTCTGCTGTTCCTGGCAAAGCTGGTACGGCGCTGAAAATGCTTCGTGACCGGAAAGGGCTTACGCTTTTTCTGGAATTGTTCTAAAGCATCCGGCCAACAGGTGTTTAGATCGCCACAGGCGATGGAAGCAGGTTTTAAATGGTCACTATTCTCGACAGAACGTCGTCCGACGAAAAGCGCATCCGCCATCCGGAAAAGGCGCATCGGCCCGATACCGAGGTCATGCGCAAGCCGGAATGGATCCGCGTCAAGGCGCCAACCTCCAAGGGTTATCACGAGACGCGCGAACTGGTGCGCAGCCACAAGCTGGTAACGGTGTGCGAGGAAGCCGGCTGTCCGAATATCGGCGAATGCTGGGACAAGAAACACGCGACCTTCATGATCATGGGTGAAATCTGCACCCGTGCCTGCGCTTTCTGCAACGTCGCGACCGGCAAGCCGAATGCGCTTGACATGGATGAGCCTGAGAACGTTGCCAAGGCCGTCAAACAGATGGGCCTCTCGCACGTCGTTATCACCTCGGTGGACCGTGACGATCTCGCCGATGGTGGTGCTGAACATTTCGAAAAGGTCATCTGGGCGATCCGTGCTGCATCTCCCACCACGACCATCGAAATCCTCACTCCCGACTTCCTGAAGAAGCCCGGCGCGCTGGAACGTGTCGTGGCCGCCAAGCCCGATGTCTTCAACCACAATATGGAAACCGTTCCGGGCAATTATCTCACCGTTCGCCCCGGCGCGCGTTATTTCCATTCGGTGCGCCTCTTGCAGCGGGTGAAGGAACTGGACCCCACCATGTTCACCAAGTCAGGCATCATGGTTGGCCTCGGCGAAGAGCGCAACGAAGTGCTGCAGCTGATGGACGACCTGCGCAGCGCCGATGTGGACTTCCTGACCATCGGCCAGTATCTTCAGCCCACCCGCAAGCACCACAAGGTCGAAGCTTTCGTCACGCCGGAGGAATTCAAGTCCTATGAGACGGTGGCTTACACCAAGGGCTTCCTGATGGTCTCCTCCAGCCCGCTGACCCGTTCTTCCCACCATGCCGGCGACGATTTCGAACGCCTGCGCGCTGCCCGCGAGAAGAAGCTGCTGGCGGCTGCTGAGTAAGGGATAAAGGTTCGGCAACGTAGGTTGCTGGATCGGGCGATATACGCTCTCTCCACCGTCATGCTCGGGCTTGTCCCGAGCATCTGCGACCTATCGATTGTACGATACGTGATTGGATCCTCGGGACAGGCCCGAGGATGACGTGAGTGGGAGGCAAGGCTTGTGAAATGGCTCCGCCGCCTGTTTCCGGCCTTCAACCCAGTCACACCACAGCCTTCTCCGGCCTATGCGCCCGCATGCACAAGATCACGCTCAGCACCACCGAACAGATCGCCACGATCTCGACAATGGTCGGCCCACGCCCTTCCCAGAGAAAGCCGTAAAGCAGAGCAAACAGCGTTTCGAACAGGATCATCTGTCCGACCATGGTGAGCGGCAGAAGGCGGCTCATGCGGTTCCAGAAGGCATTGCCGAGAATGGAGGCGGTGAAACCGAGCCCGGCGGCGATGGCAGCGAAATGCAGCCAGTCTCCGGAGCTATGGCTTTCTCCACCAAAGCTGAAGGCCGGAATGGCCAGTAGCAGCGCAAGCCCGCCAGTCACGACACCCGTCATCATGTTCCAATCATCAGCGCTGACATCGTGAAGACGCGACAGCCAACGGGCATTGCCGACAGCAAAGGCCGTCCAGGAGGCGAGTGCTCCGAGAGCGCAGGCAAGCCCGATGACACGGGAAACATCCAGCCCGGAATCGTTTTCCGTCAGCGACTGCCAGGAAATGCCGATAATGCCTATTGCGCCGAAGGCAAGCGACGGCCACAGCCGCTTCAGCGACACCGCGCCATGATCACGGCTGCCGATGATGGTGACGGCGACGGGCAGGAAGCCGATGATGATCGAGGTAAAGGCGACGCCGCTCAGTTTCACCGCCGTCGATATGAAGACGTAATAGGCGATATTGCCGATCATGCTCAGCCAGCCAAGCGCGATCCATTCCCGCGCGCCGAAATGCGCCGATACCCGTTTCAGGCGCGGCCCGATGATGATGAGGGAAATCAGCCCGTAGGTGAGATAACGCGCCGTCGATAATTGCAGGGCCGAAAAATCCGGCACGAGTTTCGGGGCGAGAAAGATGCCGCCCCAGAGCGCACCCGCCAGCACGCCGTAAAAAACACCGAGACCTGTCCTGTTGTTCATGTCATGTCACATCCGCATTCACTTTGTCCGCGATGTGCCACAGCCCTTTACGGCTGTCTTGACAAAAACTCCTGAGTTGTCTGCCGCTCTGATTGTTGGTTTTCAGGAGGTTGTCCGTTCAAAGCGTGTGGGGCGTTACCCCCTCTGCCCTGCCGGGCATCTCCCCCACAAGGAGGGAGATCGGCAAGACGTACTCCCACCGCTTCATTCTTAAACGTTGAGATGGGCGAGACCTTGCCACAAATCGATCTCCCCCCTTGTGGGGGAGATGCCCGGCAGGGCAGAGGGGGGGAACCACACCCACCCTCGATCCGCTATGAACGGACAACCTCCTGAAAGCTCACATCTAGTGAATGCCGTAGTTCCGGCGATAGGCGGCGGGCGTTTCCCCCAAGGCATTGCGCATGGCGCGCGTCAGCGCCGTCTGGTCGGAAAAACCGGCCCTGAGCGCGATTTCCGCAATCGGCAGGCTGGATTCGCTGAGGAGTGTACAGACCTTGTCCATACGCAATCCTGCAAGCCAGCGGTGAGGCGGGAGACCGAATTCTTCGAGAAACAGCGCATGCAGGCGGCTGTCACTGATCGTCACGCAGGCCGCCAGCATGTCGATCGTCCACGGAAAGAACGGCTCTGCCCTGACGACCGCACTGAGTTCGCGCAGGCGCTGGCGGATATCGCTTTTTTCAGTCGCGAGGCTGTCCACCAGCAGCGGTGCCCAGAGACCGGCGATATCGTCGCGTCGGCCGTCGGTTTTGATGAGGTCGTGCATATAGGCGATCAATTGCCGTGTATCAGGCGCAATATCGAGAAACGGCACGCGGGCAAATCTCTCCAGTGTCTGCTCGGAAACAGCACTTTCATCGATATCGACCACCAGCGAATGGTTGATCGCCGTTGCTTCCTGCGTATGCGGCGCATTACGGTGGATGAAGACGCCGCGCCCGGTCGACAGTTCATCCTGCCGTCCGCCCACATCGATCCGCAGGCAGCCGGAGACCGGGAGAACGATTTGCACGAAACCGTGCCGTTCCCTAGGTCTTTCCTGCCGGTAGGTTCTTATATCTGCCGATGCGACTGTCATGACGCTGTCGTTTCCATTGTGCAAAGAAATGGCCGCCTCGAAAAAGCGGCCCGTTTCATTGTCTGATTATGACATCGTCTTGAAGATTGGGCCAGCCGGCTTTATCGGTCGGCCATACGAAACGGCAATTAACAGTCTTCCTTGGCGGTCGATTCGCCGCGTTTGCGCTTGCGCAGAACAGGCTTGTTCTCTCTCGCCTCGCATTTTGCAACGTCGATAAGGTAGGCAAGCACGGGCATGCCGTTCATCGATGCGAGTTGCTTGGCGGATTCGAGAAGGTTGATGATGTTGGAAAAATCGTCCATCGGCTCACTCAGTGGCTCAAAGCGGTTATGTATCGGGTCTGAACCCAAAGATGAATACGCGTGGGAAAAATGGGAGCGCCCGGCGCGTTTGCATCCAGTGGGTGTAATATTAGTGGCAAATAAATAGCAATCCCTGTGAGGGGGTTGCAATAGTCAATTTTCCGTAACTGCCATGCGCGACGACAATATCGCTTTAATGCGGGTGTCCGCGCGTCAGGCAATCTCTCCGGTTATGATGAGGGTATAGGATGCCGAACTATCTTGAGACAGTGGAAGACGCCGCTGTAATCATCGCCGGGGCGCAGCGCATCATGGTCGTCGGTTGTTCTGGCGGCGGCAAGTCGACGCTTTCGCAGAAGCTCGCACGCAAATTCGGGCTTCGTTATATCTCCATGGACCGCGAAATTTTCTGGCTGCCCGGCTGGCAATTGCGCCCGCGAGAAGAACAGCGGCAGAGGATCGCCGCCATGGTCACGGAGGAGCGCTGGTTGATGGATGGCAGCAATCCGTCATCTTTCGATATGCGTATGCCGCGGTCTCACATCGTACTCTGGGTGCGCATGCCGCGATGGCTCTGCCTGTGGGGCGCCGTCAGCCGGGCGATCAAGGGGTATGGCAAGGCACGGCCGGAAATGGCGGAGGGATGTCCGGAAAGGATAGACGCCGATTTCCTGCGTTATATCTGGAATTTCGAGCGCCGCCATACTCCGATTTTCGAGCAGAATTTCGCCCTTTACGGCCCCGATGTGCCTGTATTCCAGCTGAAAAGCCGAAAACAGTTTCGCCGCCTTCTTGATCTTCTTGTTATCGGCGATTAACTGCCGCTTATGCCCCAGTTCGAAACGCATCGCCACGTCAAACACTCACCCGACCGCATGTACGACCTTGTCGCCGATGTGGAGAAATATCCGCAGTTTCTGCCCCTTTGCGAAGGGCTCATCGTTCGCTCGCGCAAGGAGCGGGATGGCAAGGTGCTGCTGGTGGCGGATATGACGGTGGGCTACAAGGCCATTCGTGAGACCTTCACCACGCAGGTGCTGCTGAACCCGGCCGAGCGCGCCATCGACGTGAAATATATCGATGGACCGTTCAAATATCTCGACAATCGCTGGCGTTTCGAAGAATCGGAAGATGGCGGCTCGGCCATTCATTTCTTCATCGATTACGAATTCAAGAGCCGGTTGCTTGGCGCCGTCATGGGGTCGATGTTCGACCGGGCTTTCCGCATGTTCGCCGAAGCCTTCGAGACCCGCGCAGACAAGATTTACGCCGACCCGGCCTGATTGAGGGTTACAAGCATTTCAAGTGCGGTTCTGACGGTAGCAAGCCGTATTTCGGTGCGGCCAATCTCGCCGTAACGCATTTCGTGATGCAGGATTTCGCCGCTGCGTGCCTTGGCGGCCAGATGCACCAGCCCGACTGGTTTATCAGCGGAACCACCACCCGGACCAGCAATTCCAGTCACGGCCACGGCAAAATCCGCGCGCGAGCGGAACAGGGCGCCATGCGCCATTTGCAGCGCCGTCTGTCGGGATACCGCGCCGAATGTCGTCAGCGTCTCGGCGCCAACCCCCAGCATCTCCATCTTGGCTTGGTTTGTATAGGTGACGAAACCGCGATCAACGACGGCGGAAGAGCCGGAAATTTCGGTCAGCGAACCGGCGATCAGGCCGCCCGTGCAGCTTTCGGCGGTCGAGACCATAAAACCACGGGCTGTGAAATCGGCGATGATGCGCTGCGCCAGATCTCCTATGTCCGCGGGAAAAAGGCTCATAACGGTCTGCCCCTGTAAACGACGGTAGCGGTGGCGATGGCCGCAATGCCTTCCCGGCGGCCGACGAAGCCGATCGTCTCATTCGTCGTCGCCTTCACCGAGCAGCGCTCCAGCGCAATGCCGAGCATGTCCGAGAGCGCTTCGCGCATGGCCTGGCGGTGCGGGCCGATGCGCGGCGCTTCGGCGATCAGCGAGACATCGGCATTCATGATCGTGCCGCCATTATCGCGCACCACCTTGGCCGCATGTTCGAGGAAGATGCGCGATGCGGCGCCCTTCCATTGTGGATCGGACGGCGGGAAGTGATCGCCGATATCACCGGCTCCGCAGGTGGCGAGCAGCGCATCCGTCAGCGCATGCAGCGCCACATCGGCATCCGAATGACCTTTGAGTTTCTGGTCGTGTTCGATGAAGACTCCACAAAGCGTCACGCCATCTCCGGTCTCCAGCTGGTGCACATCGTAGCCATTGCCGGTGCGCACGTCTGGCAAGGCGTGAGAGAGTTTTTCATCGGCCATGGCGATATCCCGCTTGAGAGTGAGTTTGACATTGTCGACCGAACCTTCGGTCAGCGTCACCGGCAGTCCCGCCCATTCGGCAATCGACGCATCGTCGGTAAAATCGGTCTTTCCGGAAATGGCAGCGGCGCGGTGTGCGGCGAGAATATCGCCAAAGCCGAAACTTTGTGGCGTCTGCGCCGCATAAAGCCCCTGGCGGGAAACCGTCTCCACAACGCGATCATCCGCGCCGCGTTTCAACGTGTCGGTAACGGGCAGGGCAGGCAGAACGCCCCGAGCACCTTCCGCGTGCAGCGCCACGATACGCTCCAGCATATCCACGGCGACGAAAGGCCGCACGGCGTCATGGATCATCACATGCGTCAGGTCTTCCGAAGAGAGCGCTTCCAGCCCCGCCAGCACCGATTGCTGGCGCGTCGCGCCGCCGGTCACCGTGATGATCCGCTCGCCGGCTTCAAGCCGCTGCAGGATCGGTGAGAGCAGTGCGACATCGTCGGCATGGCTGACGATTATGATCGGGCAGGTGCTGTCCCAGCCAAGAAAGGTCGACAATGTATGCTCGATCACGGCCTTTCCGCCAATCGGGCGATATTGCTTCGGCCCTTCCTCGGGGGAGCCTGCCCTTTCGCCGCGTCCTGCGGCGACGATGACGATGCCGAGTTTCATAGTACTTTCCTGCATTGGTCTTATGCTTTGCGCGCAACCCTTAGCGGTTGACAGTCATGCTCTAGCGTTTCAAAACCCGGATGGCCAGCCCGATAAGACGCGCATTCATCTCGCACGCCGCAGGATCGCACGTCATTGCACGCCCGGATCTGCACAATTTGCTACCGACCGCAAAACAGGCAGGCAGCCGCCTCGCAAATAAAAGGTGCAACCTTCTAAAAGTGCTTGGCAACTGCGCAAACACTGTCTAAAAATAATGCAAATAACCCTTCTGCATGAAAGATCATCAGTTGCCCCTTCCGGAATTGTCAGAACCGTTCAGCATCGGCTCCGTAACGATCCGTAATCGTGCGGTGCTGGCGCCCATGTCGGGCGTGACGGATCTGCCGTTCCGGCAGCTTGCCTGGCGTTATGGTGCTGGTCTGGTTGTGACGGAAATGGTCGCCAGCCGCGAGCTCGTCGCTAACAGGGGTGAATCCTGGGCGCGGCTGAAAAATGCCGGCATGGTTCCGCATATGGTGCAGCTTGCCGGACGCGAGGCGCATTTCATGGCGGAAGCGGCGAAGATCGCCGCTGATAATGGCGCCGGCATCATCGATATAAACATGGGTTGCCCGGCCAAGAAGGTGACGGGCGGTTATTCCGGTTCGGCGTTGATGCGCGATCCCGATCACGCCCTGTCACTGATTGAGGCGACAGTCGGCGCGGTCGATGTGCCTGTCACGCTGAAGATGCGGCTCGGCTGGGACGATAACACCATCAACGCGCCCGAGATTGCCAGCCGCGCAGAAGCGGCAGGTGTTCAGCTCATTACCATTCATGGCCGCACCCGCATGCAGTTTTACGAAGGACGCGCAGACTGGGACGCCATCCGCGCAGTGCGCGAGGTGATTTCCGTGCCGCTGATCGCCAATGGCGATGTCGAGACCGCCGAAGATGCACGCGAAATCCTGCGCCGTTCGGGTGCTGATGCCGTCATGGTCGGTCGCGGTGCGCAGGGTCAGCCCTGGTTGCCCGCAGTGCTGGCCGGACATGCCGCGCCTGAGCGTGCGGAAATCGCTGGTATTGCCGTTGAGCATTACAAGATGATGCTGGAATTTTACGGAAGGGAAGCCGGTCTCAGGCATGCCCGCAAACATCTGGGCTGGTATCTCGACCGTTTCGCGCCTGAGTTCACCACGCCCGACAAGGCTAAAATCATGACATCGCGTGACACGGGGGAAGTGGCGGATCTGCTGCGTTCCGCCCTTTGCGAAAATGCGGGCGAAGAAGCCGCAAGGAAGGCCGCATGAGCGCTGACAAACACAGCCCGGCAGACGCAAACCCGCTCGCCATGGCGGTTCTGAACGCGGTGCAGAACCCCGTCATTCTGGTGGATGCCGAGGGTTTCATTGCATTCGCCAATTGGGAAGCCGAAGCCTTTTTCGGGGCGAGCGCCTCCCATCTTGCCCGCTACCGCGTCTCCACCTTCATTCCCTTCGGCAGCCCGCTGCTGGCGCTGATAGATCAGGTGCGGGAGCGCAGGGCCCCGGTCAACGAATATCGCGTTGATCTGAGTTCTCCGCGTCTCGGACAGGACAAGTTGGTCGACCTTTACGTTGCGCCTGTTGTCAGCGAACCGGGATCGGTCGTCGTCGTCTTTCAGGAACGGTCGATGGCCGACAAGATCGACCGGCAATTGACCCATCGCGCGGCGGCCCGTTCGGTCACCGGCCTTGCCTCGATGCTGGCGCATGAGATCAAGAATCCGCTGTCCGGTATTCGTGGCGCCGCCCAGCTGCTGGAAACGTCGGTTGCCGACGAGGACCGGGCGCTGACGCGGCTGATCTGCGACGAGACCGACCGCATCGTCTCGCTGGTCGACCGCATGGAGGTATTTTCCGACGAGCGGCCGGTGGACCGTGTACCGGTCAACATCCATTCCGTGCTCGATCATGTGAAGGCCATCGCCAAGGCCGGGTTTGCCCGCAATATCAAGATTTCCGAGAACTACGACCCCTCGCTGCCGCCTGTTTATGCCAATCGCGACCAGCTGGTGCAGGTTTTTCTCAATCTGGTGAAGAATGCGGCGGAAGCTGTTGGCAACCAGCCGGATGGCGAGATATTGCTGACCACCGCTTACCGTCCCGGCATGCGCCTTTCGGTTGCCGGCAGCCGGGAACGCATCTCGCTGCCGCTCGAATTCTGCGTGCATGACAATGGTCCGGGCGTCCCGGCCGATCTTTTGCCGCATCTCTTCGATCCTTTCATTACCACCAAGACGAATGGTTCGGGCCTCGGCCTGGCACTTGTTGCCAAGCTGATCGGCGCCCATGGCGGCATCGTCGAATGCGACAGCCAGAACCACCGCACGACTTTCCGCGTATTGTTGCCCGTCTCGCCGGAAATGGCGCTCGACGACAGCTCTTTGCCGAACACGACAGGAAATGACCCATGACAGCTACGATCCTCGTCGCCGATGATGATGCCGCGATCCGCACGGTTCTGAACCAGGCGCTCAGCCGCGCCGGTTACGATGTGCGCATCACCTCCAATGCCGCAACGCTCTGGCGCTGGGTTTCGGCGGGTGAGGGCGATCTTGTCGTGACCGATGTCGTGATGCCGGATGAAAACGCCTTCGATCTGCTGCCACGCATCAAGAAGGCCAGGCCGGACCTGCCGGTTCTTGTCATGAGCGCCCAGAACACCTTCATGACCGCCATCAAGGCCTCGGAAAAGGGCGCTTACGATTATCTGCCGAAGCCCTTCGATCTGACAGAGCTGATAGCCATCATCGGCCGCGCGCTTTCTGAGCCGAAGCGCAAGCCGGCCAAGCTGGATGACGACATGCAGGACGGCATGCCGCTCGTTGGTCGCTCGGCAGCGATGCAGGAAATCTACCGGGTTCTCGCCCGCCTGATGCAAACCGATCTGACGCTGATGATCACGGGCGAATCCGGCACCGGTAAGGAACTGGTGGCGCGTGCCTTGCATGATTACGGCAAGCGCCGCAACGGCCCATTCGTCGCCATCAATATGGCGGCGATCCCGCGCGACCTGATTGAATCCGAACTTTTCGGCCATGAGAAGGGCGCATTTACCGGCGCGCAGAACCGCTCGACCGGCCGTTTCGAACAGGCCGAGGGCGGCACACTTTTCCTCGATGAAATCGGCGATATGCCTATGGATGCCCAGACGCGTCTGCTGCGCGTGTTGCAGCAGGGCGAATATACGACGGTGGGTGGTCGCACGCCGATCCGCACCGATGTCCGCATCGTCGCCGCCACCAACAAGGATTTGAAACAGTCGATCAATCAGGGCCTCTTCCGCGAAGACCTTTATTATCGCCTGAATGTCGTGCCGCTCCGCCTGCCGCCACTGCGTGACCGCGCCGAGGATATTCCCGATCTGGTGCGCCATTTCATCCAGACGGGTGAGAAGGAAGGCCTGGAAGGCAAGCGTTTCGAGAGCGAGGCACTGGAGGTCATGAAGGCCTATGCCTGGCCGGGCAACGTGCGCGAACTGGAAAACCTCATCCGCCGCCTGATGGCGCTTTATCCCCAGGAAGTCATCACCCGCGAGATCATCGAGCAGGAATTGCAGTCGGATGTTCCTGACAGCCCGCTCGACAAGATGGCGGTCCGCACCGGCACGCTGAGCATTTCGCAGGCGGTCGAGGAGAATATGCGGGATTATTTCGCCAGCTTCGGCGATGGTCTGCCGCCGCCCGGCCTTTACGACCGCGTGCTGCGGGAACTCGAATATCCGCTGATTCTCGCTGCCCTGACGGCGACGCGCGGCAACCAGATCAAGGCCGCCGATCTCCTCGGCCTCAACCGCAATACGCTGCGCAAAAAGATCCGCGAGCTTGGCGTCTCGGTCTATCGTAGCTCCCGCCCAACCTGAGAATGTTGACAAGGCGGCATTTGTCGTTGCATTTTCGCCACATTGTGTTGCTTGGAAAACACTAGGAAGGAAAGAGATTCGCCGACTTGAAGCGTTTCTCGCCTGACTTCAGAAATGTGGTGCTGGCTGGCCAGCGATTGGGAGTAGTGCATGCGGAAACCCGCCGCTGAACACGCCGTTGCCGATGAGGCAGCGGGCATGGTGGTTGCCGATCGCAGGATGTCTTTCGCTCTGCCGGGGCTGGTGCTCGCCGGCGTCGCCCTTGTTTGCGCCATCATCACCCTCTTCGTACTTCTCGGCGTCACGCCGATTGCGCCGACATCGAATGTCGTCATTGCTTCCGTCGTCATCAATTCGATCTTCGTGATCGGCCTGATTTTTTTGATCGGCCGCGAAATCAACCGCCTGCTGAAAGCGCGTAAAAAGGGCAGGGCGGCGGCACGTCTGCACGTCCGCATCGTCGTGCTGTTCTCCATCGTGGCAATCACGCCGGCCGTGCTTGTCGCCATCTTCGCCAGTCTGACGCTGAATGTCGGTCTCGACCGCTGGTTTTCGCTTAGAACCCAGTCGATCGTCGATTCCTCCAGCAATATCGCTCAAGCCTATATGATGGAAAATGCCGGCTACCTTCAGGGACAAACCCTGTCGATGGCCACCGACCTTGATCGCAACCGCGCGCTTTTTTATCTCGACCGCACCGGGTTCATTGATCTGATGACCCGTCAGGCCAAGGGCCGCGGCCTGCTTGGCGCGTTTCTGGTGCAGGAGGACGGAGACGCCGTTGCTCAAGCCGACATCAAGACGGAAAAGCCGCTTCCCGCCATTCCGCATGATGCGCTCGAAAAAGCTGCCGCCGGTCAACCGACCCTGATCCCGCCCGGTATCACTAATCTCGTTGGCGCCATCATCAAGCTTGAAGGCATCCAGGGCACCTTCCTCTATACCGTGCGCGCGGTCGATCCCAAGGTGATGGGCGCGATGCGGCTGATGGAGGAGAACCGCGCCGAATACAAGGCGATGGAGGCAGGCCGCGCACCGTTGCAGATCGCCTTTGCTATTCTCTATCTCGGTTTTGCGCTGATCGTGCTTCTGGCGGCCATCTGGACCGCAATTGCGGTGGCCGACCGTATCGTCCGGCCGATCCGCCTTCTCATCAGTGCCGCCGATAGCGTCGCCACCGGTAACATGCATGTGCTGGTGCCCGTTCGGGCTGTGGACGGTGACGTCGGGCGCCTGTCGCGCACCTTCAACAAGATGGTCTCGGAACTGCGCAGCCAGCAGGATCAGATCATCGAGGCGAAGGACGATATCGACGATCGGCGCCGCTTCATCGAGGCTGTGCTATCAGGCGTTACCGCAGCCGTTATCGGCGTTGACGAGAACCGCAAGATCACCATCGTCAACCCATCGGGCGAGGAATTCCTGGCGCAGACCTCCGAGCAGCTTATCGGCGCGCAGCTTTCCGAGATTGCGCCTGAAATCGAACAGGTCGTGACCGAGGCGAATACCTGGTCGCGCGGCAACTTCCGCAAGCAGATCAACATCATGCGACGCGGTAAGGAACGGACGCTCAATGTGCAGGTCACCCGCGAGGATGCCCGCGACAGCCGCGACAGCTACGTCATCACCCTCGACGACATTACAGATCTCGTCATCGCCCAGCGCTCCACCGCGTGGTCGGATGTGGCGCGCCGCATTGCCCATGAAATCAAGAACCCGCTGACGCCGATCCAGCTTTCCGCCGAGCGCATCAAGCGCCGTTTCGGCAAGCAGATCGACGAGAACGACCGCGCTATCTTCGACCAGTGTACGGACACCATTGTCCGGCAGGTCGGTGATATCGGCCGGATGGTGGATGAATTCTCGGCTTTTGCGCGCATGCCGAAGCCGACGAAGGAAAAGTCGGACCTGCGCTCGATCCTGAAGGACGCGGCGTTTCTGCGGGAAATCAGCGCCGCCGACACGAAGTTCTCCACTGAGCTGGGTGATATCCCGCTGGAGGGCATGTTCGATGCCCGCATGCTGGGGCAGGCGTTCGGCAATCTCATCAAGAATGCGACGGAAGCAATCGAAGCGGTGGAAGGCGAAAAGCGGCCGGGTAAAATCCTCGTGCGCGCCTCTTTCGACGAGGCCAATTCCCGTTTCGTGGCTGATATCATCGACAATGGCCGCGGCCTGCCCGTCGAGAACCGCCATCGCATTCTCGAACCCTATATGACGATGCGGGACAAGGGCACCGGTCTCGGCCTCGCCATCGTCAAGAAGATCATCGAAGAGCATGGCGGGTATCTGGAACTCCACGATGCCCCGCCGGAGTTCGATCACGGCCACGGCGCCATGATCAGAGTGCTGCTGCCCTATATCGAGGCGGTCGGCGGCGAAAATAACAAGGAAGCAGCATATGGCGTCTGATATTCTGGTCGTGGATGACGAGGCGGATATTCGCGAAATCGTGGCGGGTATTCTCTCCGATGAAGGCCACGAAACCCGCATGGCGTTCGACAGCGACAGTGCGCTGGCCGCGATTTCGGAGCGCGTGCCGCGCCTGATCTTTCTCGATATCTGGATGCAGGGTTCGAAGCTTGACGGTCTGGCGTTGCTGGACGAAATCAAGAGCCGCCATCCCGAAATTCCTGTCGTCATGATTTCCGGTCACGGCAATATCGAAACCGCCGTCAACGCCATCAAGCGCGGTGCCTTCGATTTCATCGAAAAGCCGTTCAAGGCAGACCGCCTGATCCTGATCGCCGAACGGGCGCTGGAAAACTCCAAGCTGAAGCGTGAGGTTCAGGAACTCAAGAAGCGCACGGGTGATGCGGTTGAACTCGTCGGCGCCTCGCTTGCGGTTTCGCAGCTTCGTCAGACCATCGACAGGGTAGCGCCCACCAACAGCCGCATCATGATCCTCGGCCCCTCCGGTTCCGGCAAGGAACTCGTAGCGCGCATGGTGCACAAGAAATCCTCGCGCGCCACCGGACCTTTCGTGGCGCTGAATGCCGCGACGATTACGCCGGACCGCATGGAAATCGCGCTCTTCGGTACCGAAGGGCTGCCGGGTCAGCCGCGCAAGGTCGGCGCGCTGGAAGAAGCTCATCGCGGCGTTCTTTATCTCGACGAAGTCGGCGAAATGCCGCGCGAAACCCAGAACAAGATCCTGCGCGTGCTGGTCGACCAGCAGTTCGAGCGCGTCGGTGGCGGCAAGCGGGTGAAGGTGGATGTGCGCATCATTTCCTCGACCGCCCATCACCTCGAAAGCCTGATCGCCGAAGGCCAGTTTCGCGAGGATCTTTACCATCGCCTTGCCGTCGTACCGGTGAAGGTGCCGGCTCTGTCCGAACGGCGCGAGGATATCCCTTTCCTGGTCGATATGTTCATGCGGCAGATTTCCGAGCAGGCCGGCATCCGCCCGCGCAAGATCGGCGACGACGCCATGGCCGTCCTGCAAACGCACGACTGGCCGGGCAATATCCGCCAGCTGCGCAACAATATCGAGCGACTGATGATTCTCGCACGTCCCGAAGGCGGCGAAGCACCGATCTCGGCCGACATGCTACCGTCGGATATCGGCGACATGCTGCCGAAGATCTCGGCGCAGGGCGACCAGCACATCATGACCCTGCCGCTGCGCGAAGCCCGTGAAATGTTCGAACGGGATTATCTGGTGGCCCAGATCAACCGTTTCGGCGGCAATATTTCGCGCACGGCAGAATTTGTTGGCATGGAAAGATCAGCGCTGCATCGCAAACTGAAATCTCTCGGCGTATAAGGAACCAAGGCGCATCGCCGTAACCGATTATTCCGTCAGAGAGACAGCATGAAAGTCATCATTTGCGGCGCAGGGCAGGTGGGTTACGGCATCGCCGAACAATTGTCGCGCGAGGATAACGAGGTATCGGTGATCGATACCGCCGCGCCGCTCATCTCCGCCATCACCGAGACGCTCGATGTGCGCGGCTACGTCGGCCATGGCGCGCATCCGGATATGCTGGCGAAAGCGGGCGCCGACCAGGCGGACATGATCATCGCCGTCACACTGCATGACGAGATCAACATCGTCGCCTGCGAGGTGGCGCATGCCTTGTTCAGCGTGCCGACCAAGATTGCCCGCATCCGTGACCAGAGTTATCTGAAGCCGGAATATGCCGATCTCTTCAGCCGCGAGAACATGTCCATCGATGTGACGATTTCCCCGGAAGTGGAAGTCGGCAAGATGGTGTTGCGCCGTATCGCCTTTCCGGGCGCCACCGACGTCGTGCGGTTCGCCGATGACACGATATACATGCTGGCGATCGAATGTATGGAAGACTGCCCGGTCATCAATACGCCGCTGCACCAGCTTTCCAACCTCTTTCCGGACCTCATCGCCACAGTTGTCGGCGTTTTCCGCAATGGCATCCTCAAGGTGGCGCATTCCTCCGAACAGCTGAGGGTCGGCGACCTTGCCTATGTCATCTGTCAGCGTCAGCACGCCCGCCGTACCTTGAGCCTGTTTGGCCATGAGGAGCAGGAAGCGCAGCGTATCGTGATTGCCGGCGCCGGCAATATCGGCCACTTCGTTGCCCGCAAGATCGAGGAGATGCAGCCGAAAACGCGGGTGAAGATCGTCGAGGCGGATCGCGACAGGGCTATTGCCGCATCGGAGCAGCTCAGCAACACCATCGTCATGCTTGGTTCGGCGCTTGATCAGAAAATTCTGATGCAGGCCGATATTCAGGATGCAGACCTGATCGTGACGCTGACCAATAACGACCAGACGAATATTCTGGCCGCCGTGATGGCAAAGCAGCTGGGCTGCAAGTCCAATCTTGCGCTGCTGAACAGTTCGTCCTTTCACGATGTCGCGGGTTCGCTCGGTCTTGATGCCTATATCAACCCTCGCGCCGTCACCATCTCCCGCGTTCTCCAGCATGTGCGCAAAGGCCGCATCCGCTCGGTCTATGCCGTGCAGCGCGGTTCGGCGGAGGTGATTGAGGCGGAAGCGCTGGAAACCTCGCCGCTGGTGGGCCAGTCCTTCCGTGATATCGACATGCCCGACGGCGTACGCATCGGCGCGATCTATCGCGACGGCGTGGTGATCCGCCCGGATGGCAGCACCAAAATCAAGGCGAAGGACCGCGTCGTGCTGTTTGCGTCAGCGGACGCAGTGCGCGACGTGGAGCAACTTTTCCGGGTTTCGATACAATATTTCTGACTGTTTCGAATCGAAAAATCGGGTCAATACTCGTACCCGTCAGGCCGTTTTCGCCGTTGCGGAACGGGACATGATTTGATACCAGAGTTGCAGGCTGGCCAAGCGGGGGACTAGACTCGGCCGGTTTATTATTGATTGATTATTTTCCGGTGTCCCTGCCGGCAATAAAGAAAGAAGCGGCGCCATGGCGGAACGTTCTCAAAACCTTCAGGATCTTTTCCTCAATACCGTTCGTAAGCAAAAGATTTCGCTCACGATTTTTCTGATCAACGGCGTCAAGCTGACGGGCGTTGTCACCTCCTTCGACAATTTCTGCGTGCTTCTGCGCCGTGACGGTCATTCGCAGCTGGTCTACAAGCATGCGATTTCCACCATCATGCCCGGCCAGCCGATGCAGATGTTCGAAAGCGAAGAAGGCGCGGCCTGATCAGGCTCCCTCTGACGGTATCTTCGATATAGACTGACCCGGATCGGAACATTTCCGGTCTGGTCAGGTTAATCTTCATGGCCGTCCGCGCGGACGCGGTCGGCCGAAATGTTCTTTCTGGATAAGGCTGAGCCCATTTCGACGCGCGACACCTCGAACGAATCGATCATTCCGGAGCAGGAAAAGCGCCGCGACGACATGCGTGCCGTGGTTCTCGTGCCGGTCCTCAAGCAACAGCGCGAAAATCGCGATGCGGCGGCGGCACCGGCCGCTCCCGGCCGCTCCGTCGAAGCCAAGCTTGAGGAAGCGAAGGGTCTGGCGCTCGCCATAGAGCTCGAGGTGACGCAGGGTCTCATCGTTTCCGTCAATCAGCCGCGCCCCGCCACCCTGTTCGGAACCGGCAAGATCGAGGAAATCGGTCATCTTCTGGATGAAACCAATTCCGGCCTGGTGATCGTTGATCATCCGCTGACGCCAGTGCAGCAGCGCAATCTCGAAAAGCAATGGAATGCCAAGGTCATAGACCGCACAGGCCTGATCCTCGAAATCTTCGGCCGTCGCGCTTCCACCAAGGAAGGCACACTGCAGGTTGATCTTGCACATCTGAATTACCAGAAGGGCCGCCTCGTCCGAAGCTGGACCCACCTTGAACGCCAGCGCGGTGGTGCAGGTTTCATGGGTGGTCCGGGTGAAACCCAGATCGAGGCCGACAGACGCCTGCTGCAGGATCGCATCGTCAAGCTCGAGAAGGAATTGGAGCAGGTGGTGCGTACCCGCCAGCTTCACCGCGCCAAGCGCCGCAAGGTGCCGCATCCGATCGTCGCACTGGTCGGTTACACCAATGCCGGCAAATCCACGCTGTTCAACCGCATCACCGGGGCGGGTGTTCTGGCGGAGGACATGCTGTTCGCCACGCTCGACCCAACCTTGCGGCGCATGAAGCTGCCGCATGGCCGCACGGTTATATTGTCTGATACCGTTGGCTTCATTTCCGACCTGCCGACGCATCTCGTCGCCGCTTTCCGTGCGACGCTGGAAGAGGTGCTTGAAGCCGATCTCGTTCTGCATGTGCGTGATATGTCCGATCCGGACAATGCCGCCCAGTCTGCGGATGTGCTGCGTATTCTCAGCGATCTCGGCATCGACGAGAAGGAAGCCGAAAAGCGCATCATCGAGGTCTGGAACAAGGTCGACCGTCTGGAGCCGGAAGCGCATGACGCCATCATGCAGCGCGCCGAAGGCCGCTCTGATATCCGCGCCGTTTCGGCGATCACGGGCGAGGGCGTTGATGCCCTGATGGAAGAGATTTCAAAGCGCCTGTCCGGCGTGCTGACGGAAACGACCGTTGTCTTGTCCGTCGAGCAATTGCCGTTGATCTCCTGGGTCTATAGCAACTCCATCGTCGATAACCGTGAAGACCATGAGGACGGATCGGTTGCGCTGGATGTCCGCCTGTCGGAAGCACAGGCGGTGGAACTGGAGCGGAAGCTTGGAAAAGCAACCGTCCGCGAGCGGGAAGACTGGGAGCGATGAGCGCTTCGATGATGGTAAGATCTCGTCATATTCGACGTCATCCTCGGGCTTGTCCCGAGGATCTGCCACGGTATTCAAAATCGATGGGTAGCAGATGCTCGGGACAAGCCCGAGCATGACGGAGGAGAGGTTTGCGGCCTCTATAAACAATCCTCGAAGCGCTTAGCACGCCTGCCTTTAATGCATATCCAAGCGATCACGAAGAAACCGTATCAAGCGAGCGTTCAATGCGCTTGGCTGCCTGCCAGAGGTCTTCCATTCTTTCAAGGCTCGCCGCTTGAAGTGTCTCGCCATTATCGTTGAGCGATGTCTCGATGTGATTGAAACGCCTGCGGAATTTCGTGTTGGTGCCGCGCAGCGCATTCTCCGGATCGGCCTTGACGTGGCGGCCAATATTGACCAGCGCGAAGATCAGGTCGCCAAGTTCGTCAGAAACCTTCTCCGGCCTGCCTTCCGCCAGCGCCTCGCGCAGCTCGGCGATTTCCTCTTCGATCTTGTCGAGAATGGGTGCCGGGTCCGACCAGTCGAAACCAACGCGCGCCGCCTGTTCCTGCAGCTTCAAAGCCTCGGTCAGCGCCGGCTGGCTGCGCTGCACACCCCCCAGAAAGCCGGACTTGAAATCCTCGGTAATACCCCGGCGCGCACGGCGCTCCGCACGCTCACGTTTTTCTTCAGCCTTGATCTGGTCCCATTGCAGCTTGACCGTTTCCGGCGTGTCGGCACTGGAGACGGCGAAAACATGCGGGTGACGACGGATCATCTTCGAGGTGACGGCATGCACCACGTCACCGAAAGCGAATTCGCCCATTTCTTCCGCTATGCGGGCATGGAAAACCACCTGCAGAAGAAGGTCACCCAGCTCGTCGCACAGATCGTCCGTATCCTTGCGCTCGATGGCATCGGCAACTTCATAGGCCTCTTCGATGGTGTAAGGCTTGATCGTCTCGAAGGTCTGAACGACGTCCCACGGGCAGCCGGTTTCCGGCTGGCGAAGCGCCTCCATGATCTCGATCAGGCGGGAAATATCCTTCGAGGCTTCCATCGTATCTAAACCTTTGTTTTTACGCATTTCTGCACGGAAATCCGGGCCGCACCCTTGACGGAAATTCTCTAGTTCAGCGGAATATCGTTGTCGCTCTTCGATGACTGATAGCTGATCGAGAGATCATCGTAAGCTGCCTTGATGCGGGCCGTCTGCGCCTTCAACGTGGTTTTCAACGGATCGTCCTCGCCTTCAACCAGATCGGCGATGAAGAAAGAGTTCCAGAAGGCGTTGTTGCGGCGATAACCGCCCGGCTCCAGCCCGAATACCTCTTTCAGGATTTTCAGATCATGCGGAATTGCAAAAGCATCGCGTGAATCCTCATGGCTGAAGAAGGAATAGAAATTGTCGAATCCGGCCCAGGTGATGGCGGACATGCACATGGTGCAGGGTTCATGGGTGGAAAGGAAAATCAGGTCCTTGGTGTTCGGCTTTTCACCCAGTTCGTAAAACCGCTTCAGCGTGTGCACTTCGCCGTGCCAGAGAGGGTTTTCGAGCTCATTATTCGTCTCGGCGACCACCAGCGAAAGATCAGATTTGCGCAGGATCGCCGCACCGAAAACCTTGTTGCCCAAGCTCACACCGCGGGCCGTCAAGGGCAGGATATCGTGCTCGATGACGTCGAGAAGGCGGGAAGCGAGGCTGTGGCTGGTCAAGGGTCTGATCCTTCGTGCCGCTTTAAAGAAAGCGGTATTCGCATGGAGAAAACGACAGAAAATGGTCCTTCCTTGTTCGGCGCGAGGACCCGGTTTGTCAAGGGATTCTCATGGGTTTGAGGGCGCCCTGACAGGGCCAAAACAGGGGTGGCGGTTTGTTTTCCTCAAAAACAGGGGTGTTCGAGAAATAAAAATCCAAGCGCTGGAAAGGCTTGAATTTCTGTTTCTTCAATCTTGCGCCGCAATGCGGGATATATGTCCAATGCACAACGAACATGATTTTTCCACAGCTGGCGACCGCCTTTCGACCTTCCCCGCTTTCTTCCGGGTTGAGGGGCGGCAGGTCGCCGTCTTTGGAAATGGAGACGAGGCTTTCGCCAAGGTAAGGCTTCTCGCCAACACCAATGCGCATATCATTGTTTACGCCGATCAGCCGGAGGCGGATTTTGCCGGCTATATCACCGAAAATGGTATCGATCATCGGGCGTTCTCTTTCGCCGCTGAGCTGATCGAGGGTGCAACGCTGGTTTTTGCCGCCACCGGAGACGAGGCGCTGGACCGCGAAATCGTATCCGCCGCGCGTGCGAAGAAAATTCCCGCAAATGCGGTGGATCAGCCCGAATTTTGCGATTTCTTCACCCCGGCGCTTGTCGCCCGCGCACCCATCGCCATCGCCATCGGCACGGAAGGGGCAGGCCCGGTTCTTGCCCAGATGATCCGCGCCCGCATCGACCAGATGCTGTCGCCGTCACTCGGAAAACTCGCACGGCTTGCGGTGCAGTATCGTGATGCGGCCGAGGAGAATGTGCCCAGGGGCGCCTTGCGGCGCAATTTCTGGCGTCGGTTCTTTTCGGGTGCGGTTGCGGATGCTGTCGCTCTCGGTAATACCTCTTCCGCCCGTCATGCCGCAGATCGCCTGCTGCAATCGCCGGAACGCAGCGAAGGTCGTGTCTGGCTTGTTGGCGCCGGTCCCGGTGCGGAAGATCTGCTGACGCTGCGTGCACAGCGCGTGCTGATGGAAGCCGATGTGATCGTCTATGATGCCCTGGTACCGCAGGCGATCGTCGATATGGGCCGCCGCGATGCCGAACGCCTGTCTGTCGGCAAGCGCAAGGGCTGCCACAGCAAGTCGCAGGAAGAGATCAACCGTCTGCTGGTGCGTCTTGGCCGGGATGGCAAGCGTGTCGTGCGCCTCAAATCCGGCGATCCTCTGGTTTATGGCCGGGCAGGCGAGGAAATGGCGGCGCTGCGCAATGCCGGCATCGGTTACGAGATCGTGCCGGGCATCACCTCCGCCTTCGCCGCCGCTGCGGATTTCGAATTGCCGCTGACGTTGCGCGGTGTGGCTTCGTCGCTGATTTTCACCACCGGCCACGATCTGACCGGCGATGTCCTGCCCGATTGGGCCCGTCTTGCCGTTTCCGGCGCAACAATCGCCGTTTATATGGGCCGCAGCGTTGCCGCCTCGGTGGCGACGCGGCTGATCGAAGCGGGGTTGGGTGTGGAAACCACCGTCGCCGTCATTGAAAACGCCAGCCGTGCGGATCGCCGCCTGCTGCATGGCACATTGAACGATCTGCCCGATCTGGAACATCGCGATGAACTGACCGGGCCGGTCATGGTCATCATCGGTGATGCGGTGGCGGGCGCCAATTTCGACAGGTCCGAGGCGCTTGCATTGTCAGCGCAGCCGGCGGATTTCAAACGGGAGTACGTAAATGGTTGACAAGGTTTTGACCGCCAATCGTCTGGGCGATGGTATCGCCGTCTGGCTCGACGCCAATGGTGACTGGACGGAGAACCTGCAGGGCGCCATCGTTGCCCGCCATGCGGAGGCCGTCGCTTCGTTCGAGGAAATCGGCAAGCGTGATTTTTCCGCCAATAAGGTGGTCGATGTGGCCATCGTTGACGTGGTGGAGGAGAATGGCAAGCTCTGGCCGACCCGGCTTCGCGAGCGCATTCGCGCTGCTGGCCCCACCGTGCACTATGCCACCGGCTTCAAGCCGGCCGATGCAGCATTTATCGCAGTCTGAGGAAGAATATGTACCGTTACGACGAGTTCGATCACGCATTTGTTGAAGGCCGCGTGGCGCAGTTTCGCGATCAGGTCGAGCGCCGGCTGTCCGGCGAGCTGGCCGAGGACGCATTCAAGCCGCTGCGCCTGATGAACGGCGTTTATCTCCAGCTGCATGCCTATATGCTGCGCGTCGCCATTCCCTACGGTACGCTGAATTCGCAACAGATGCGGATGTTGGCCCATATCGCCCGCAAATATGACCGGGGGTACGGCCACTTCACCACCCGCCAGAACATTCAGTATAATTGGCCGAAGCTCTCCGATACACCGGATATCCTGTCCGAACTGGCAAGCGTGGAAATGCACGCGCTGCAGACGTCGGGCAACTGCATTCGCAATGTGACCGCCGATCATTTCGCTGGCGCGGCCGCCGATGAGGTCGCTGATCCGCGCCCCTATGCGGAAATTCTGCGCCAATGGTCTTCCGTGCATCCGGAATTCTCGTTCCTGCCGCGCAAGTTCAAGATCGCGGTAACGGGTGCCGAGCGCGATCGCGCCGCCATTCAGGTCCATGATATCGGCCTGCATCTGAAAAAGAACGACAAGGGCGAGATTGGTTTTGCCGTTTATGTCGGTGGCGGGCAGGGCCGCACGCCGATGATCGCCAAGAAAATCCGCGACTTCCTGCCGGAAGAGGACCTGTTGTCCTACACCACGGCGATCATGCGCGTTTATAACCTGCACGGCCGCCGTGACAATAAATACAAGGCGCGCATCAAGATCCTCGTGCATGAAACCGGCGCGGAAGAGCTGTCCCGCCAGGTCGAGGTCGAGTTCGCCGAGCTGAAAAACACCGAATTGAAGCTGCCGGATGCCGATATTGCGGCGATCTCCGCTTATTTCGCGCCACCGGAACTGAAGAACCGCCCCGAAGGCTGGGAAAGCCTGGCGCGCTGGAAGAAGGCGGATGAGGGTTTTGCCCGTTTCGTTGACCAGAATGTCCAGCCGCACAAGCACCCCGACTACGGTATGGTGACCATTTCACTGAAGCCGATCGGTGGTATTCCAGGCGATGCGACGGACGAGCAGATGGAACTCGTCGCTGATATTGCCGAAGAATACGCTTTCGACGAAATCCGCATCAGCCACGAGCAGAACATCATCCTGCCGCATGTGGCGCTTGCCGATCTCGAGCCGGTCTATCGTGCGCTGGCGGGTGCTGGCCTTGCTACCGCCAATGCCGGCCTCATCACCGATATCATTGCCTGTCCCGGGCTGGACTATTGTGCGCTTGCCAATGCGCGCTCCATTCCGGTGGCGCAGGAAATTTCTACCCGTTTCGGCGCTCCGGAGCGTCAGGCGGAAATCGGCGAGCTGAAGATCAAGATTTCCGGCTGCATCAACGCCTGCGGCCATCACCATGTCGGCCATATCGGCCTGCTGGGGGTGGAGAAAAAGGGTGCCGAGCTTTACCAGATCACGCTCGGCGGATCGGGTGACGAAAACACCTCGATCGGTGAGATCATCGGCCGTGGTTTTGAGCCGGACAGGGTAACCGACGCCATTGAAACCATAGTCGATACCTATCTGGGGCTTCGTCTGTCGAAAGAGGAAATCTTCCTCGATGCCTATCGCCGCGTCGGACCGCAGCCTTTCAAGGATGCGCTCTACGGTTCCGCCGCCGAAGCCGCCTGAGGAGAGTGTCATGACAAAAATCTGGAACCGCGACGGCTTCGTGGAAAACGATCCCTGGGTAATCGAAACGGAAGAGGTGAAAGCGACAGCCGTGCAAAAGCCAGTGCTGCCGCTCGCCGATTTCCTCATCCGTGCGGCGGAAAGCAACGATACAGGCCTTGGCGTGCTGATTGCGCCGGCCGACGACGTCGCCCGTCTTGAGCCTTACCTTGACCGTATCGACCTCGTAGCCGTGAGTTTCCCAGCCTTCAATGATGGCCGTGGTTTCAGCCACGCTTCGCTGCTGCGCAACCGCCTGGGTTTCAGAGGCGAGGTGAGGGCAGTCGGCGACGTGTTGATCGACCAGGTGCCGCCGATGCTGCGCACCGGCTTTACCAGTTTTGCGGTGACGAACGGCACGGCGATCCGCCGCCTGTCCGAAAATCGCCTGCCGGAAATCCCGGTTTATTACCAGCCGACGGCCCGGCCGGCAGCGGGCGGCGAGGCCTATAGCTGGCGTCGGCGTGCGTCTCTGTGACACGTTGCGCGGAAATATGATTTTTTGATACATATTTCCTGAGCACATAGCAGTTGTGATATTCTCATGCCTTCAAACCTCGGCAAAAATGGTATAATTGCCCGGTTGGAGAATGTCGCTTATCGAATAAGAATGGACGGAACCTGAAATGAACGCGCCAGCCAAGACGGAAGATTTCGCGATCAAGATACCTGATGGTGTTTACGCCGAGACGGTTTTATCGGTGGAGCACTATACGGATCACCTGTTCCGTTTCCGCATGACGCGTCCGGCCGGCTTCCGTTTCCGTTCCGGCGAATTCGCCATGATCGGCCTGATGGTCGGAGAAAAGCCGATCTACCGCGCCTATTCCATCGCCAGCCCCGCCTGGGATGAGGAACTGGAATTCTTCTCGATCAAGGTTCCCGACGGCCCGCTGACCTCCCATCTTCAGGCGATCAAGCCCGGCGATACCGTTCTGATGCGCAAGAAGCCGACAGGCACGCTGGTTCTGGATGCGCTGACGCCCGGCAGACGGCTCTATATGTTCTCGACCGGCACCGGCATTGCTCCTTTCGCAAGCCTGATCCGCGACCCCGAGACCTATGAAAAGTTTGAAGAGGTCATCCTCACCCATACCTGCCGCGATGTGGCCGAGCTGAAATACGGCTTCGATCTGGTTGAGGAAATCCGCAACCACGAATTCCTGAACGAGATCGTCGGCGACAAGCTCAAGCATTATGCGACGGTGACCCGCGAGGACTACCCCTTCAAGGGCCGCATCACCACGCTGATCGAAAATGGCAAGCTGTTTGCCGATCTCGGCGTTCCGGCGCTTGATCCGGAAATTGATCGCGGCATGATCTGCGGTTCCTCGGCCATGCTGAAGGACACCAAGGAACTGCTTGAAAAGGCAGGTCTGAACGAAGGCGCCAACAACAAGCCCGCCGAATTCGTCATCGAGCGCGCTTTCGTCGGCTGACGGCGCGGGTCCCACGCGAACACATTGAGACAGGAGGCCCGCAACGGCCTCCTTTTTTGTTTTAAGGCTGTTGATGAGGCCGGAACGGCAAATCGTCGGACTGGAACATCCGGAGGCGATGGCGCGTTATCGTTCGAAGGAAACCGAACCGGCGAAACCGTCCAATGGAAAAAACAGAAAGAATACGCACCACCATCATTGCTTTTGCAGCGAGCCTTTTCACCGCGCTGCCGGCAGTCGCCGATGAAAGCGCGTTTCTGTCATCACTCGAGGGTACATGGACTGGCAAGGGCACGGTGATCACCCGTATCGGCGCGCCGGCCGTCAACGTTAATTGTACGCTGAATTCCGATGCACGGCAGACAGCTTTGCGCATGTCTGGTACCTGCCGTGGGCTTCTGGTGGTAAAGCGGGCGATTGCAGCCGATCTCGCCGCCAGCGGCGCGCGTTACAGCGGCACCTACACAGGCCCGTCCGGCCGCCCTTCGGCACTGGCGGGCAATCGCCGGGGAAATGCGATCAATCTGACCGTTCGCTGGAACCGTGATATCAACGGTGACCGTGTCGCCGCCATGACAATCGAGAAGGTCGGCAATAATGGCCTGCGGCTGCGTACCACCGACAAAGACGGCAGGACCGGAAAGACGGTAGTGACGAGCGATATCCAGCTGGTGCGTTAACTGGATTCAGCTGATTTTGACGGCGCACATGAGCGTCCGGTTTCTCAACTGAATTCGAGCAACAGCGGGCAATGATCCGAAACTTCGGGCTGTCTCACAACGTCGAAGTGATCGATCTTCACAGCCGGATTGACCAGCATGTAATCCGCATAGCGGTTTTGCTTGGTGTAATGCGAAGTCCGCGTGTCGGTAAAGCCGCGCGTCGTAACCAACTCTGTAAGGTCCAGCTCTTTCAGAACAGCAAAAGTCTTGCTGTCAGGCAAGACATTGAAATCACCACAGACGATGATCCGGTCACCAGCCTCCGCGATGTTTCTGACGAGCTGGGCGAGACGCGTCGCCTGCGCCAGCCGTGCGGCGCTATCGTGTTTGCCGTTGGGGTCTCGCAGGCCGTGCATGTGGGCGATGACGGCGGGCTGGCCGGTTGTGAAATCGAAAATACGAACGGCGTGGGCGGTTCGCGATCTCGGGTGATCGCCATATCCATCGGCCGAAAAGGTGCCATGTACGAAACCTTGCACCTGCGCGACAATGGCAATGGATTTACGCACGAAGGTCGCCAACCCCCATTGCGACGGGTATCGTGTTTCGCCGTGCCAGAGATCGCCCTGCGCTGCCGGGCAGAAGACCGCCATATGATCGGGCAGGGCGTCTGCGACATCCCGCAGGAAATTCGCCCTCTGCGGCAGGTCGATGCCGTGATCGCGATAGGCTAGCCAGTCCTGCGTGGCAGCCGGCGTATGCACCACTTCCTGCAGACACAAAATATCGGGATCGGAAGAAGAGAGATAGGGAACAAGCTCGTCGTGAAGCTTTCCGCCCCAGCCGTTCAGGCAGATCAGACGCATTCACACTCCATTGCTGCAGGATTGCATGATCCCGTTTAGCATGGAACCGCCGACGATCAATCATGTCCAGCCATTTCAGGATGTGGAGGTGTCGTCGCCCGAATATCAAAGGCCCGGATGTTTCCGGGCCTTTGATAAGGGTTCAAGCCGAATGGCTCATCCGGCCATTTTGTGTCATGCCGCGACAGTTACATCTTCGGCAGCAACACCTTGTCGATGACATGAATGACGCCATTGGATTGCTTGACGTCAGCGATGGTTACATGAGCAACCGTGCCGTTCTCGTCCGTCAACGTGATTTTGCCCATGCTTTCCTTGGCCTTAAGCACGCAGCCGCCGACGGTCTTCACGTCATGCTCGCCCTTGTCATCCTTGATCATCTTTTCGATGGCGGGTGACAGTGCATTGGCGGCGACCACGTGGCAGGTCAGCACCTTGACCAGCTTCTCCTTGTTCTCGGGCTTCAGAAGATCGTCGACCGCACCCTTCGGAAGGGCCGCGAAAGCCTCGTTGGTCGGCGCGAACACCGTGAACGGACCTTTTCCTTGAAGTGTTTCGACAAGGCCGGCAGCCTTCACCGCTGCGACAAGCGTTGTATGGTCTTTCGAGTTCATCGCATTTTCAACGATGTTCTTGTCCTCGAACATTGCGGCGCCGCCAACTTTGGGGTTCGCGGCATAAGCGGAAACCATGCCGATGGAAAGAGCTGCGGCCAGCGTCAGGGCGCGAACAGAAACGTTGTACATCGTTATTCCTCCTTGGTGACTTCCAAACCCCGAAAGGCATTTCTTCCGGTGGCCGCTATCGGTCATCCGTAGCGATACAAGAGACGGAAGCCGGCGCCTCGAAGTTTCAGGCGAGCCAGGAAAAATGATAACCAATTGACTTTAATGATGAATATCTGTGCTTCAGCTATAAGCGACGCGCAGTGCCTGATGCGACGATCGGGCCGGTGGGAAGGCCGGTGGGCGAACCGCCGAACGGTTCAAGGCTGACGGCAAATACGGAACCTTCACCGAGTGTGCGTTGTATCTCGGGTGAAATGATCATTTCCGCATCAACCTTCGCGTCGATGATGCCGAGCGACTTCGGATTGCCCGTCGGTGGTACCACCCACAGTTCAAGCGACCGGCGTTCACCGCCGTCCGCTGCAACCGGTGTGATTTTCAGGCGTCCGCTTGACGCGTCGTAGGACGCCACAAGATCGATCACGTTGCCGGGGGCGGTGAGGTTGGCAACGAGCGGCGCCGTTCGCTTGCCACCCGGTATAAGCAGACCTGACATAAGGGCAATGGCAACGACAGCCGCGAGTGAGGAGACAAGCGATACGCTGCGCCAGAAGACGAGTGACTGCCAGAGCGAAGCAGTGGAACGATCGGGGCTGTTGGCGAAGAGGCGATTTTCGATACGGCTGAATATTGCGGCGTCGGGTGGGATCTCGCCATAGGCATCGTTGAACGATGCGGTATCGATCTGCCAGCGCTCCACGAGGCGCTGAAAGTCGGCATCATCCGTCATGCGCTTCTCGACCAGCCGGCGCTTTTCCAGCGAAAGAAGGCCAAGCACATATTCAGCCGCAAGGACTTCATCCTGCGGCGTGTCGCCATGACTATGTTCGCCAGATATCATCGTTCCATGCACTCTCTCAGTTTCAGCAGGCTGCGGCGAAGCCACGTCCGCACCGTGTTGAGCGGTGCATTCATGTCTTCCGCAAGTTCCGCATAACTCATGCCCTCCACATAGGCTCGCCGCACAGCGTTGGCTTGGTCCGGCCGCAGCTCCTCCATACACCTGTCGATCCGCCGGCCTTCATCGCGCATCACGGTTTGCGTTTCCGGGTCCAGAGTCACCTGGTCTTCAAGGTCCAGCAGGGTATCGATGTCATCGCTCACGGGTCTCCGCGCCCGGATGACATCAATACAGTGGTTTCGAGCGACGGTGGAAAGCCACGTCAGCGCATGCCCCGAGCGACTTGCGAAGGAATGCGCTCTTTGCCAGATTCTGATATAGATTTCCTGCAATGCCTCTTCCGCATCCGTCCGGTCCTTTAAGATACGGATGCAGATTGCAAAAAGTTTCGGGCTGGTTGCCTGGTAAAGCGTGGCGAAGGCGGAGCGGTCTCCGAGCGCAACGCGCCCGATCAGGACAGCAATCTCATCGCCTTGCATCCGCACATTCTCCGCCTCGTCCGCAAGTTAGACAAGCAGATACGAAAAAACACAAGACCCCGGCCGCGAGAAAGCCGGGCCAGGTCACACCGCCACTTCTGCCATAAAAAAAGCCCGGAGCGATCCGGGCTTTTGTCTTGAGCTAAACAAAGTTTACTCTGCCGCTTCGGCATAATCTTCCATCGGCGGGCAGGTGCAGATGAGGTTGCGGTCACCATAGACATTGTCGATGCGGTTGACCGGCGACCAGTATTTGTCGATGCGGAACGCGCCGGGCGGGAAGCAGCCCTTTTCGCGGCTATAGGGACGATCCCATTCACCGACGAGGTCTTCTACCGTGTGCGGCGCGTTCTTCAGCGGATTGTTGCTCTTGTCCGCACGGCCTTCCTCGATGTCGCGGGCTTCCTCGCGGATCGCCAGCATGGCATCGCAGAAACGGTCGATTTCCGCCTTGGTCTCGGATTCGGTCGGCTCGATCATCAGCGTGCCGGCCACCGGCCAGCTCATGGTCGGCGCGTGGAAACCGCAATCGACAAGGCGCTTTGCCACATCGTCCACCGTCACGCCGCAGCTATCCGCGAGCGGGCGAGTGTCGATGATGCATTCATGCGCCACGCGACCGGTCTCGGACTTGTAGAGCACGTCGTAAGCGCCCTTCAGCCGTTCCGCGATATAGTTGGCATTGAGGATCGCCACCTTGGTCGCCTGCGTCAGCCCTTCGCCGCCCATCATCAGGCAATAGCTCCAGGAGATCGGCAGGATCGACGGCGAGCCGAAGGGAGCAGCAGACACCGCACCCTCACGGCCGTCCGTCGAAGGATGACCCGGAAGGTAAGGAGCAAGATGCGCCTTGACGCCGATCGGTCCCATGCCGGGGCCGCCGCCGCCATGCGGAATGCAGAAGGTCTTGTGCAGGTTGAGGTGCGAAACATCAGAACCGATATCGCCGGGACGGGCGAGACCGACCATGGCGTTCATGTTGGCGCCGTCGAGATAGACCTGACCGCCTTGGCTGTGCGTGATCTCGCAGATCTCTCGAACCGTCTCCTCGAACACGCCGTGGGTGGACGGATAAGTGATCATGCAGCACGAGAGGTTTTCCGCATACTGCTCTGCTTTTGCACGGAAATCATCGATATCGATGTCGCCGTTATCCCGCACTTTCACCGGCACGACTTTCATGCCGACCATCTGCGCCGAGGCAGGATTGGTGCCATGTGCGGAAGTCGGAATGAGGCAGACGTCACGATGGGTGCCGCCATTGGCGAGGTGAAAGTTACGGATGGTGAGAAGCCCTGCATATTCCCCCTGCGCACCGGAATTCGGCTGCATGGAGAAGGCATCATAACCGGTGACCGAGCACAGCTTTTCGGAGAGATCGTCGATCATTTCCTTGTAACCGAGCGCCTGATTGGCCGGCACGAAGGGATGGATGTCGGAAAATTCCGGCCAGGTGATCGGCAGCATTTCCGCCGTGGCGTTCAGTTTCATGGTGCAGGAACCGAGCGGGATCATGGAGCGGTCGAGCGCCAGATCACGGTCCGAAAGGCGGCGGATGTAACGGGTCATCTCGCTTTCGGCGCGGTTCATGTGGAAGATCGGATGCGTCATGTACTGGCTGGTGCGCAGCAGTTCTTTCGGCAGGCGATAGTCCGGCTCGAAATCCGAGATCGAGAAATTGCCGCCGAAAGCACGCCAGACGGCCTCAAGCGTTGCCGGGCGCGTACGCTCGTCAAGGCTCATGCCGATCTTGGTCGCGCCGACCTTGCGCAGGTTCACGCCTTCAGCCACGGCCGAACGCAGGATGACGCCCTGCATATGGCCGACTTCGACGGTGATGGTGTCGAAGAAGGTTTCCGGCTCGATGGTGTAGCCGAGCTTTTCCAGCCCCTTGGCCATCAGCACGGCCTTCTGGTGGGTCTGCTGGGCAATCGCCTTGATGCCCTGCGGACCGTGGAAGACGCCATACATCGAAGCCATGACGGCAAGCAGCACCTGCGCGGTGCAGATGTTCGACGTCGCCTTTTCGCGGCGGATATGCTGTTCGCGGGTCTGCAGCGACAGGCGATAGGCACGGTTGCCGCGCGCATCGACCGAAACGCCGACCAGACGGCCGGGCATGGAGCGCTTATGCGCATCCTTGACGGCCATGTAAGCCGCATGCGGGCCACCATAACCGACCGGAACGCCGAAACGCTGCGAGGTGCCGATGGCGATGTCTGCGCCCATTTCGCCGGGAGACTTCAGAAGCGTCAGCGCCAGAAGATCGGCGGCGACGGCGGCAATCGCGCCCGTCTGATGCAGGCGGGAAATCAGGCCGGAGAAATCGCTGACATGGCCGTGCGTGCCCGGATACTGGAAGATCGCGCCGAACACATCGACCGGATCGAGATCGGTGAAGGGATTGCCGACGATCACTTTCCAGCCGAGCGGGGCCGCACGGGTCTCGATCAGCGCAATGGTCTGCGGGTGGCAATTGGCATCCACGAAGAAGGCGGTTGCCTTGGACTTGGCGACGCGCTGGCACATGGCCATGGCTTCCGCCGCCGCTGTCGCTTCATCGAGCAGCGATGCGTTGGCGACATCGAGACCGGTCAGATCGCAGACCATGGTCTGGTAGTTCAGCAGCGCCTCAAGACGGCCCTGGCTGATTTCCGGCTGGTAGGGCGTATAGGCCGTGTACCACGCGGGGTTTTCCAGAATGTTGCGCTGGATGACCGGCGGCGTGATGGTGCCGTAATAGCCCTGGCCGATCAGCGAGGTCAGCACCTGGTTCTTGTTGGCCGTCTCACGAAGACGGTCGAGCGCCTCGCGTTCGGTCAGCGCCGCACCCCAGGTGAGCGGTACCTTCTGGCGGATGGAGGAGGGAACGGTGGCGTCGATCAGCGCGTCGAGGCTCTTATAGCCAACGACCTTCAGCATCTCCGCCATTTCCGACGGCGACGGCCCGATGTGACGCCGGTTGGCGAAATCATAGGGCTGATAGTCGGTGAAATGGAATTCGGTGGGCGTCGTCATTACGCGATCAGCTCCTTGTAGGCTGCTTCATCGAGCAGCGTATCGGCATCCGCCGCATTGGAAAGCTTCAGCTTGAAGAACCAGCCGGCACCCTGCGGGTCGGAATTGACCAGCGAGGGATCATCAACGATGGCCTGGTTGATTTCGACCACTTCGCCATCCAGCGGACAATAAACATCGGAAGCCGCCTTGACGGATTCAACGGTCGCTGCATCGCCATCCTTTGCGAAGGTGGCGCCCACTTCCGGCAATTCGACGAAAACCAGATCGCCGAGCTGTTCAGCGGCGTGGCTGGTGATGCCAACGGTGGCGATATCGCCTTCGAACTTCAGCCATTCGTGTTCTGCGGTAAATTTCAGCATCGTATTCTCTCCGGAGATGGGATGAAGATTATCGTTTATAGGTGGGCTTGATGAAGGGCAGGGCGGCGACGGTGACGGGCAGATATTTGCCGCGCACTTCCGCAAAGACAGCCGTGCCGGGAGCAGCGTAGGAAACAGGCACGTAGCCCATGGCGACGGGACCCTCGACCGAAGGACCGAAGCCGCCGGAAGTCACTTCGCCGATTTCCGTCTTGCCCTCGGCATCCGCGAAAAGCTTGGAATGGCCGCGCACCGGCGCCTTGCCTTCCGGCTTCAAACCGACGCGGCGGCGCGATGTACCGTCCTTGAGTTCGCCGAGAATACGCTCGGATCCAGGAAAACCGCCTTCACGATCACCGCCGGCGCGGCGCGCCTTCTGGATTGCCCATTCAAGCGAGGCTTCGATGGGGGAGGTCGTGGTGTCGATGTCGTTGCCATAGAGACAAAGGCCGGCTTCGAGCCGCAGGCTGTCGCGCGCGCCAAGCCCGATGGCTTCGCAATCGGGATGTTCGAGCAGGGCCTTGGCGATCTCGTCTGCCTTTTCGGCCGGCACGGAGATTTCAAAACCGTCTTCACCGGAATAACCGGAACGGGAAACGATGCAGGGCACGTCGTGCAGTGGCACTTCCTGCACGTCCATGAACTTCATTTCGGACACGCCAGCCCACAGTTCCGCCAGCACTTCTTCGGCGCGCGGTCCCTGCAGCGCGATCAGTGCGCGGTCGTCGAGGAGGGTGATTTCGCAGGTGCCGGAAAGATGCGCCTTCATATGGTCGACATCGGCATCCTTGCAGGCCGCATTAACGACGACGAAAAGATGGTCGCCGCGATTGGTGATCATCAGGTCATCGAGGATATGGCCGTTGTCGTCGGTAAAGAAGCCGTAGCGCTGGCGGCCTTCCTTCAGGCCGAGAATATCGACGGGAACCAGCGTCTCAAGCGCGCGTGCGGCATCGGCGTTGTCGCCAGACTTGGCCTTCACAATAACCTGGCCCATATGGGACACGTCGAACAGACCGGCGGAAGTGCGGGTCTGAAGATGCTCCTTCAGCACACCAGCCGGATATTGCACCGGCATGTCGTAACCGGCAAACGGCACCATGCGGGCGCCGAGCGAAACATGCAGGGAATGAAGCGGCGTGGTTTTAAGCTCGGCGGTATCGTCCAAGGACGCCTCCAGGGTTGCGCGAGATATCGCGCGGGCTCAGGTCATGGCGCAAGACGCGCCGGTTCAAGAGCCCCCTCTGTCCTTGTCGCCTGAGATTGTTATCCCTTCGGCGAGCCGTCCTTTAGATCAAGGTGGCTTCTCTCCAGAGTTCCGTCGTCACCGCTGGTCCTTTTGCCTGAGAGTTTCCGGGGCGGTTGCTCCTTCGGCACCGCAGTGTAGCGGCTTCTCCCAACGATGATGCGACGCTCATTATCTTCGAAGCCCCGCTGTTGGCAAGGACCAAATGACGCATCTGAACAGATTCTTGCTCCATCTGCGCCATCGGCAGCGCTGTGGTGGGTGACGAGTTGGAAACCGGGACAATATCAGTGGGATTTTTTCTCCGGCAGGCCCTTGCGTTTCGTTGATGCGAGATCATCAAGTTCCTTTTCTGTCATGGACTTCTCCATGCTTTTTGAAGCACCTTGTAAACTGGATTTTTTGACTTCGCCGCGTTTGGCGGCCAGTGCTGCACCCGCCGCTTTCTGCTGGGCTTTTGATTTGGCTGGCATGTCTGCCTCCTTTGAAACGATCGTTCCAGCAGGGAAATGCCGCCTAGTGACGATTGTTCCCTTGCGAGAAGTCAAGCATGCGGCAAAATTCCCCTTTGAAATCGGCCGGAAAGCGGGATATCGCATGATGTCATGGATGCAAACAGAAACCGACGACTGACAGGGATGGAGAGAATGCTTCGCATTTTCTGCGCGGCCTTGATGTTGTCGCTCGGTTTTGCCCACAAGCCCGTGCTGGCGGCAGCGCCGACGGTCTCTCTGGACGAGAGCTACCGGCTGCCGGACGGCACCTTTGCGGAAATCTGCCTTGGCCACGGCGATGGCGTCAACGTCTCCCACGGCAAGGACGATCCGGCCCATTCCGGCGATGCCATGCTGTTTTGCGAGGCCTGCCTGCTGGCCTCGTCCATTCTTGTGCCGATACCCGATACGGAAGGCTGGCTGAGGACCGAATTCTCTTGGCTCGACAATCGCCTGACCGCTAAATGGAGCTTCCGCTCTGTCCTGACGATCCAGAAACCCGCAGCGCGGGGGCCTCCATCCCTGTCCGCCTGATTTTTCGTTTTACCGGATCATCACCGCCTGAGGGCGGCACGGAGCGACTGCCAAAGCCCTGATGGGATGCAGTCGAAGGGACAAGAGACATGAAGACCACCAAAATCATCACCTGCACGTTGTTCGTTGCCTCGGTTTCGACCGCGCAGGCTTTCGCCCACGCCACTTTCGTTGACGGCTCGGCCGAGCAGGAAAGCACCGTCGTCGCGGCGCTGCAGGTACCGCACGGTTGCGACGGCGGGCTTGCAACGACAGAAGTGCAGATAAAGCTGCCGGAAGGCTTCATTTCCGCCAAGCCGCAGCCCAAGGCCGGCTGGGAGCTGGAAGTCATCAAGGGTGATTACCAGAAGGCCTACAAGAACCACGGCAAGGAAATCAAAAGCGGTCCGGTCGAAATCCGCTGGAAGGGTGGCAACCTGCCAGATGAGTTTTATGACACCTTCGCCGTTCAGGGTAAAATCTCCGGCATCGAAGCCGGACAGGATCTGCCCTTCAAGGTGACGCAGCTTTGCGGCGACAAGGGAAAGGTTTCCTGGGATGAGGTTGCGGCCGCCGGTGTCGATCCGCATTCGCTGAAAAGCCCCGCCCCAACCATTCGCGTTGCCGCAAAGGCGGCCCATGCTGCCGGAGGCCATGATCATGGCGCCATGGATATGGATGTTGTGAAGGCCGGCATGCTTGAGGTTTCCGGCGGTGCCACCAAGGCCATGCTGCCGGGCCAGCCGGTTGGTGGCGGTTACGTGACGATCAAGAATGCCGGTACCAGCGACGACAAGCTGATCGGCGTGGAATCCTCCGCTTCCGGCCGCGCCGAAATCCATGAGATGGCCATGGTCAACGACGTCATGAAGATGCGCAAGCTGGATGACGGCATCGTCATCCCCGCCGGCCAGACGATTGAGCTGAAGCCCGGCGGCCTGCACATGATGTTCTTCGACGTGAAGAAGCCCTTTGCCGAAGGCGACAAAGTGCCGGTGACGTTGATCTTTGAAAAGGCCGGTAAGGTCGAGATCGTACTCTCTGCCGCCAGCGCGGCCAAGGGCAACGGCGGCGACCACCAGCATAACTGATCAATAAAGAGCGGCTACCGGAACGCGTGACAGATCCGGTAGCCGCAAGCTTTTTTATTGTTATATCTTGTTTTCAGCGCCGTGGCGGAAAAGGCGTGATGGCCATCGCCTCCGTGATTTTTCCGGCATTCGGTTGAAAATACTTAGAAAATCATCCTGACACCAGCCTGAACGTCGAAGGCCTGCTGATGGCGCGCCTGTATTCAGAAATAAAATTAAAATATTCAGGTATCAAACTGATTTAAATTACTGTTTTCTGATTTGGTTTTCGCATTGTTTTCCTCATAGGCCTCTACGGCCTGTTCGAGCGTCGCCTGCGGTTCGTGACGCTGGCTGGCGGCGGTCAGGAAATAGAGGGTGAGCGCCGGCGGCTTTATTGCCGTCATCAGGGCTCGGAGCTGGAAGTCGTCGCCATGTTCGGCCTTGCGCGCCAGTTCGTGAATGGCTTCTTCGACCTCGCTCTTGCGGGGCACGCGTTGCGACGGCTTCACTGCCTCCAGCGCATAGGCTGCCGTATTCGCAGAAACGGAAAGAACCTGTGTCATCCAACCTCCGGCTATTTTCGCCGACCCTTAAAAATTGGAGATTAGCATCTGCGTCTTGTTGGAAGGCTAAATCGCGGAGCTGCAATTTAATCGTATTTTAGTGGACGCATGCGGCGGGTAGAGGGCTTTCGCCTGCGATTATGATGGTCTAAAAATCCGTTGGACTGCCCGGTCCGGCCATTTCCTCCGGAGACACAATCCCCATGGTTAATATCGCTCTTGTCGCCGCCGGCGGCGCAATTGGTTCCGTTTTCCGTTATCTGGTCGGCGTCTTGAGCGTTCGGCTGGCGGGGTTGAATTTTCCCTGGGGAACGCTGGCGGTCAATGTGGTCGGATCGTTCCTGATTGGTCTTCTGGTCGAGCTGGTGGCGCGGCGATTGAATGCCTCGATGGAAATGCGCCTGTTTCTCGTCACCGGTGTGCTTGGCGGCTTCACGACATTTTCGTCCTTCTCGCTTGATGCGGTAGCACTTTTCGAGCGCGGTGCGTTCGGCCTTTCGGCCGTTTACGTGCTTGCAAGCCTTGCGGTTTCCATCGCTGCGGTTTTTGCCGGGCTGGCCTTGGGCCGCAGTTTGTTCTAAAGGCTTGATCCAAACGGCGCGCCGGCGAACAGAGCGCGCGATCAAGACAGAAAGACTGGAAATTTCATGGCAGGTATCGAGCATATCAAGGTCGAGGCCGACGAGGCCGGTATGCGCCTCGATCGCTGGTTCAAGATTCACTATCCGGGCCTTGGTTTCGGGCAATTGCAGAAGCTGCTGCGCTCCGGCCAGGTGCGCGTGGATGGCGGTCGGGTGAAGACGGATGCGCGGGTGCAGCCGGGGCAGATGGTGCGCGTGCCGCCCGTTGATTCCGACCTCAAGGTCAAAACCGGCCCGATTGGATCGAAGGACCTCAAACATTCGGAAGACGCTGAACTTCTGGCGCGTATGCTCTTGCATGAGGACGACAAGGTTTTCGTTTTCAACAAGCCGGCCGGCATTGCCGTGCAGGGTGGCTCCGGCGTAAACCGGCATATTGACGGGCTTCTGGAAGCCTGGACGAGCCCGAAGGGCGAAAAGCCACGTCTGGTGCACCGTCTGGACCGCGATACGTCAGGCGTGCTGGTGGTTGCCCGCACAAGAGGCGCCGCGCAGAAGCTGACGGCCGCCTTCCGCGAGCGCGATACCAAGAAGACCTATTGGGCGCTGGTCAAGGGCGTGCCGCGCAAACACCAGGACAAGATTTCCACCTGGCTCGTCAAGGAACAGACGATGGATGGCGACCGCATGCGCATCGCCAAACACGGCGAGGAGGGGGCCGATCACGCCATTTCCTATTACCGTGTCATCGATACCGCCGCGCAGAACCTCGCCTGGCTGGAAATGGAACCCTATACCGGCCGCACCCACCAGCTTCGCGTTCATGCGCTGCATATGGGACACCCGATCATCGGCGATCCCAAATATTACATCGACGATCCGAACTGGGATTTCCCGGGCGGTATCCAGAAGCGCCTGCATCTGCATGCGCGCCATATCGACATACCGCACCCTAACGGCGGCCGCCTTCGGGTCAGCGCGCCTTTGCCGCCGCATATGGTGCAGACTTGGAACCTGCTTGGCCTTGATGTGGCCGATGGCGATAGGGAAGACTGACATCAGATGAAACTGGTTCTTTTCGATTGCGACGGCACCCTGGTTGACAGCGCCGGCCTTATCCATGCCGTGATGGCCGACACGTTTGCCGATTTCGGAAAGCCGCGCCCTGATATCTCGCAGACCAAGGCGATCATCGGCCTGACGCTCGATATCGCCATCGCCCGCATGCTCGGCAAGACGCATGTGGATGACGAGGCGCAGGCGATGACGGCGCGTTATCGCGAAATCTATCATCCGATCCGGGAGCGCCCGGGCATGATCGAACCGCTTTTCGACGGCATCGCGCCGCTGATCGACGCGCTTTCGAAACGCGACGACGTGTTGATCGGCGCGGTCACCGGCAAGGGCAGGCGCGGGCTGACCCATATTCTCGAAACTCACGGTTTTGCAGATCACTTCATCGTTTCGCGCACGGCGGATGATTGCCCCTCTAAGCCGCATCCGGCCATGGTAATGGAATGCTGCCATGAAACCGGCATGGTTCCGGCCGACACTGTTGTCATCGGCGACGCAATCTATGACATGCAGATGGCCAAGGCGGCGGGCGCAAAAGCCATCGGCGTCGCCTGGGGTTATGCCTCGGTCGACGATCTCTGGAACGCGGGCGCAGATGCCGTCGTCGGCCACCCGCGTGAAATCCCGGCCTATGTTCCGGCCGATATTTGACAAACCTTCTAGCTGACTGATGAGGACGTGCCATGCGTGATCTCCTGAACGACCTTACGGAGGGCCTGAGCCATCCCGACCCGATCCTGCGTGCGCAAATCCAGATGCAGAAGCCTTTGCCGAAGCGGTTCTATAAGGATGTGACCGTCGCGGATGTGGAGGAGGGCGGATTTACCATCCATCTTGATGGCAAGCCGTTGCGCACACCCGCCAAGAAGCCGCTGATCGTTCCGACGAAGGCGCTCGCGGACCTGCTTCGCGACGAATGGGATGCGCAGAAGGAAGTGGTGAACCCGGTGGTTATGCCTGTTTCGCGGCACGTGAACACGGCCATCGACGGCATCGCCAACGACACCCAGGCGGTTTTCGAAGACATTCTCCGTTTTTCCTCCTCCGATCTCCTGTGCTACCGCGCCGGCGATCCGGAAGCGCTGGTTCAGCGTCAGACTGACCATTGGGACCCGGTGCTGGACTGGGCCGCCAATGTGCTCGGTGCCCGTTTCATTCTCGTTGAAGGCGTCATGCATCGCGACCAGCCGCGCGAGGCCATAGCTGCCTTCGCGGTGACGCTGAGGAAATACGATACGCCGATTGGGCTTGCCGCCCTGCATACCATGACCTCGCTGACCGGCTCCGCTATTCTGGCGCTCGCACTGGCGGAAAGACAGCTGACGCTGGAAGAAACCTGGGCGCTTGCCCATCTCGACGAAGACTGGACCGCCGAACAATGGGGTGAGGACGAGGAGGCGCTGGAACGCCGCGCCGTCAGGCTCATCGACATGCGCGCCGCGCTCCATGTTCTGGAGTCGCTGAAGAGCGCTTCTTAACGCTTTTCTAACCCTGATGATCGAATATGCGGTTACCTCACGTTAGGGGAGCCGCTGATCATGAACACCACGCTGAAACGCCTTGGCATTGTCTTGCTGGCGTGTTTCACGCTCATGTCTTTCAGGCTGGAACCGGAAGCGACCAATGCCGACCGGTTGCTTTACGATGTGCGTGGCGCATTCGTCGCCGCACGCCCCGATGTCGCGCCAGCACTGATGCAGTCCATCCATGCTCAGGTACAGAGTGCTATCAGGACGACGGCGCGTGGCGAGACCAGACCACGCGTTGTGCTGACGATCCGTCTTGCATCCGTCACGCGCGCGCCGTTCCTGTTTGGAGAGCGGGCCTCAGCAAAGGTGATCGTCCGTGCCGCGGCCGTGGCAACGGGCGAGGTGATCGCCGAGGCCAAATTCACCGCCACCGTTGTCAGCTTCGACAATCAGTCCATCGAGCAGGAGCTGGCTTATGGCGTCGCCGAAAGGGTGATCCGTGAATTCCGGCTGAACCGCTCCGGCCCGACGACACTGGCGACGGCGCTTTTTCCATAAACGGGACGCGAGGCAAGCGCGCGAAAGCTATTCTTCTCTTTCGCTGTGGAAACCTCTGCCTCAAAAAAAAATGCGTCATGACGTCCATAGATTCACATACGTTACGTATCTTAATTGACATACGCTGCGTACGTCACTATCTCGCATACGTAACGTATGTGAAATGACGTTCGAAGTGTTGAAAGCAGTGCTTCGCCGTCCATTGTCACTCAACCCAAGAGAGAGATGCAAAATGACCGAACGCGAAGCGATTTTCCCTGCCAACAGGCACGCGCTTTACGAGGAACACGGCTATTCCGCAGCTATTCGCTCCGGTGACCTTCTGTTCGTTTCCGGCCAGGTTGGCAGCCGTACCGACGGAACGCCTGAACCGGATTTTGAACGGCAGGTCCGGCTGGCCTTTGAGAACCTGAAAGCCACGCTTGAGGCGGCGCGCTGCACCTTTGACGACATAGTCGACATAACGACGTTCCATACGGACCCGGAAAACCAGTTTGGAACCATCATGAAGGTCAAAGAGGAGATTTTCAGCAAATCTCCGTACCCGAACTGGACTGCCGTTGGTGTCAACTGGCTCGCCGGATTCGATTTCGAGATCAAGGTCATTGCCCGCATCCCGTAATATCAGGCCAGGCCTGAAAGGGCGGCGCTCTCAGGGCGCCGCCAGCCTTGTCTTCATCCTTATTTCAGCCGCTCGGCGTGCCACTTCAGATGGTCATCCATGAACGTGGAGATGAAATAATAGGAATGGTCGTAGCGATCATGCATGCGCAATGTCAGGCCGATATCCGTGCCCTTGATCGCCTCTTCGAACAACCAGGGGCGCAGACCTTTTTCAAGGAAACTGTCTGCCTTGCCCTGATCGATCAGGAACTCGGGAAAACGGGCGCCGTCCTCAACCAGTGAGCAGGCGTCATATTGGCGCCATTTGGCACGGTCGGCACCGAGATATTTTTCGAGCGCCGGTTCTGACCAGTCGGCGGAAGAGGGTGCCACAATCGGTGCAAAGGCGGAGCAGCTTTTGAAACGCTCGGGGTTCCTGAGCGCAATGGTCATTGCACCATGGCCGCCCATCGAATGGCCGAAGATGCCCTGGCGGCTCATATCTGCACGGAAGTGCTGGCCGATGAGGGCCGGCAGCTCTTCCGTCACGTAGCTGTACATATGGTAGTGCTCGGACCACGGCGCCTCGGTGGCGTCGAGGTAAAAGCCGGCACCCTTGCCCATCTGCCAGTTGGTCAGCTCATCCGGCACGTCATTGCCGCGCGGGCTGGTGTCCGGGCAGACGATGATCAAGCCCAGTTCGGAAGCCATGCGGCGATATTCGCCCTTTTCCATGACATTGGCATGGGTGCAGGTGAGTCCGGAGAGATACCAGACAACCGGGCAGGGCTCGTGGATCGCTTTCGGCGGCACATAGACCGCAAAGGTCATCTCGGATTTCAGGGTTTCAGATGTGTGCGAAAATACGCCCTGCATGCCGTCAAAAGCCGTATTTTGCGAAATGATATTCATGAGGCCATTCCTTTGAGAAGAGTTTTCCGGTTCAGCCCGCAAGCGAGACCGCGGCATTCACAGCCGCCGCAACCAGAACCGTATTGAAAAAGAAAGAAACGATGGAGTGCAGCAGCGTAACCTTGCGCATGGCGGTCGTTGTCACCCCCACATCCGATGTCTGCGCTGTCATGCCGATCACCACGGCGAAATAGAGGAAGTCGTAACCGCAGGGTTCTTTCGTCGCCGGAAAATCCATGCCGCCGCGATGCTGGCGCTTGCCATCCACCGTGGCCGGCCGCCAGTACAAATGCGCATAGTGCAGGGCCGTCATGGTGTGGATCGTCAACCAGCCGAAAATCACCGAGGCAAAAGCGATGAGCAGGGTCCAGACGGTCTCGCCCGTGTGATTGAGCGCCTGAAACAAAGAGACAACGGCAACCGCCACCGCAAGCAGTGTGACGGCGATGATGGCGATTGCCGGAAGATCGTCGCTATCGGCATGGGCCTTCAGATGCTGCGCCGTCAATCCCGGCAGACGAAAGGCAACCAGCGTCAGATAGGTCAAGAAAAACAGAACGGCCGCCATTTCTACGGCAAGCGACGGCGCAAAGGCTAATGCCAGACCGAGACCAAGAGCACCGGCGAAAAAAGCGAACACGAAAGGCTGATGTCGGCGAAAGGCATTGCTTCCTGTAGTCGTGGGGCTTTTCGGTTTGGCCGTGGTCATGGGCGGCACCTTTCTGTTTGCAGCATCATTTTTTGACACGGCGGCAGAAGCGGTCAAGCGTCTCCAGAAAAGCGGAGCGGTCGCGCGGTGAAAAAGCTGCGTTATATCCCTTGCTCTCACCGGTTTCGCGCAGATGCGCGCCAAGATCGCGCATCGCCGTCGCCATCCCGATATTCGACTGGTCAAAAACGCGACCCGTCGGCCCGGTCACAAGCGCCCCCTTGGCGACGCAGCGGCCGGCCAGCGGCACATCGGCGGTGATGACAATATCGTTCTCACTCGCATGATCGGCGATCCAGTCGTCCGCGGCGTCGAAACCAGCGGAAACAATGACGTTTTTCACCATGGGATCACGCGATGGGCGCAGACCGGAATTGGCAACAAAGGTCACTTCCAGCCCATGTCGTTCCGCCACCTTGAGAATCTCCGGCTTCACGGGGCAGGCATCGGCATCGACATAGATTTGCGGCTTTTGCGTCATGGGCACTCTTTTCGGATAATTCCTGCCACGCTTCTAAGCGCAAACGCCGCGATTACCAAGCCCGTCATTGCTGAAATGCGGGTTCGATGCCGAGTAGGGGCCGCACTTGCGACCACGCTGAAAATCGCCTATGTTCCCTTTATGTTCTTACCCCGAAAGGTTTCCCATGCTGGAAGAGTTCATCGTGCGGGCCAAGTCTGCCACTTATGTCGGCGGCGGCAACAAATCCGCGACGCCCACGCGCAAGGGATCACACGATCTCGGCTATCAGAGCGGCGACTGGCATTATATCGACAGCTATTTCGGGGGAACCGATTTCATCGGGCAGGAGGTCGTCTGGCATCAGGGAACGGCGGTGTGGGCGATGAGTTATTACGGCCGCATCCTCCGGCCCGACATGATCGACGGCGCCACGGCTGGCAGTGTCATTCAGCGGTCGCTTTCCACGCTCTATCGTGAGGGCCGGTTCCTTGGCGGCTTCACCCACCCGGTGGAAAATCTGGTCTATGTCGATACGAATGAAGGTGAATTCCGGTCCTTCACCGGCATTGAGCGCATTTACCGGGGCCATGTCGAGACGTACCGGCTTGACTATCATGGCGGGATCATAAAGCCATAGAGCGCAGGAAATGCCATGGACGGGAATTTGCAATGGCAAATGGCGACACTCTATTTTTCAAGGCGACACTCTATTTCGACAGCGAACCCACGATCTCTGATTTGACCCTCACACAAGCGTGGGGCGAGGAGGGATATGAATGTGAGCGGCTGAGCGAAAAGGGCGTTTTTGACGGCCTGCGCGGTTCGACCAGGGTTTTTGTCGGCAGTCCCGGGCCGGTCGTAGCGGCGCCGGTTGCGCCGGCCCAATATCCGGCAGTCGCAGAGGCCAGGGTCGACTGGTCAAAGACCTTTTGCGTCGATGCCAAAGCGGCATATGACGATTTCAGCCGCGCAACACATCAGTGCGAGTTCAGATTCCTCATCATGGCGGATGAGGACAATCCTGAAATCGCCCATAACGAGATCGCCTCAGCCCTGCTCGGCATTCATCAGGTCGCTCCCATGCAGGCCGTTGCATTGCATTATCTCGACATGATCGTCGGCCGCGCCAATCTCGATGACTATCTGAATTATGCAAACAGCCATCTCGACCAACCGCAGCAAATGGCGGCGATGCTGGCCTTCGGAGCCTTCGTGACGGAGGAGGGGGAAAAGATCAGGGCCTGGACAACGGGTCTGGAACATTTCGGCCAGACGAATCTGCTTTTCGAAACCCCGGCCGGAGATGCGACGGAAGCGCTTCTCACCCTATTCGGCCTCGGGCATCTCGTCGTCAACGGGCGACGCTTCGCTGCCGGCGAAGCCATAACATCTTTCGACCTTCTTGCGCGTTTTACGCCCGCCGAACTCGATGCCCGGCCAATGCTGCGCGTCGTCAGGCAGGACGCCGGCTAGAGCCTGCTGTCGTACCTAAGGGAGAATGGGACGATGATGTTTCACCGCCCCATCACAGGCTTCAAATCAGCCGGGCTGCTTGGTCTTGCGCAGATACGGAAGAACCGTGTCGTAAGAACCGAAACGGGCGATCGCATCCTCGTTGGAAACGGCGGCGGTGATGATGACATCCTCGCCCTGCTTCCAGTTGGCCGGTGTCGCCACCTGGTGCTTGGACGTGAGCTGGATGGAATCGATGGCGCGAAGGATTTCCTCAAAATTGCGGCCGGTGGTCATCGGGTAGGTGAGGACCAGCTTGATCTTCTTGTCTGGACCGATGACGAAAACGGAGCGCACGGTGGCGTTGTCGGCAGGCGTGCGGCCCTCGGAGCTGTCGCCAGCGCCGGCCGGCAGCATGTCATAGAGCTTTGCCACCTTCAGGTCCTTGTCGCCGATCAGCGGATAATCGACATTGAAACCGGTCGCGGTGCGGATGTCGTTTTTCCATTTTTCATGGCTTTCGACCGGATCGACAGAAATGCCGATGATCTTGACGCCGCGTTTTTCAAATTCCGGCTGCAGGCCGCCCATTGCGCCGAGTTCCGTGGTGCAGACCGGCGTGAAATTCTTCGGATGCGAAAACAGCACCGCCCATCCGTCGCCGATCCAGTCGTGAAAGCTCACCGGCCCATGGGTCGTCTCGGCGGTGAAATCAGGTGCTATGTCGTTGATACGCAGGCTCATCTGATAGTCTCTCCCTAATGATTTGAACTGAAATCCTGATGGTTTCGGCAATCCGTGTCCGGCGCCGGAGCTTAGAGTGTCTGCGCAAAATGGCCAGCCTTTTCATCGCGCCCCGGTGGCGTCGCAGAGCAGGGGAAGTTTGCGAAGTTTCCGTGAAGCGCAATGATGTTCCATGGCAGATATTCGGTGCAGACACTGCTGCCCCAAAGGCGCGTGCGTGAGTCAGGATTGTTTTCGATAGTCGATTTGCCTATTCTGACGAAACGCTACCATGCCGCTCCGGCCGGCTCTGAGAACCGACACGAAAAACTGCGCGACGCCGTCTCCAAACCCCGATGTTGTGGAGAATACCGATGACGATCACGATTACCACCTTTGAACGCTCACCCGACGGCGGCAAGGGCCTCGCCCGCGACATGCGCGTTCGTTGGGCGTTGGAAGAGGTGGGCCAGCCATATGATGTGCGCCTTCTCTCGTTCAAGGCGATGAAGGAACCGGAGCATCTCACGCTTCAGCCTTTCGGGCAGATTCCGACCTATGAAGAGGGCGATCTCGTTCTGTTCGAATCCGGTGCCATCATCTTCCATATAGCCGAGCACCATGCCGGCCTGCTGCCCAAAGAGGCGGATGCGCGGGCGCGGGCGATAAGCTGGATGTTTGCGGCCCTCAGCACCATGGAGCCACCGATCGTCGAGCACTTTGTCACCGGCTTTCTCGAAAGGGACAAAAGCTGGCATGATGAACGCCTTCGAATGGTGGATGAACGCATTCGCAAGCGGCTCGGTGAATTGTCCCGCCGCCTCGGTGGAGCCGATTGGCTCGATGGCGCATTCAGCGCCGGCGATCTGCTGATGGTGTCGGTCCTGCAAAGGATAATAAGTTCAGGCATTCTCGACGAATATCCGAACCTTTCAGCTTATGTGGCCAGAGGCGAAGCACGTCCCGCCTATAAGCGGGCCTTCGCCGATCAGCTGGCGGTTTTCAGAGCTGCGCAGAAAACTTGACCGTCTCAGCCCGAAACATTGACGCGATATGCCATCCCAGGCGACCGGGGCGCGGGTAGGGACCACACGCCCGGCTTGGAAGAGCCGGAAGCTGGGCCATTTCAAGAAAGAACCTGCTGCATCGATCTACTTGTTGGATCAGTCGTTGCCACGCCTTTCGGAGCCTTTAATGCCACGACCCCTGAGCTTCCGGCTTCGGCAGCTCTCCTCAGTGAGGGTCCTTCGTGTAAACGAATGTCGGTACACACCAGTTAAAGCGTATTGCAAGGAGCCTGAGCATCAACCCGAGGGCCATTGCGACGAGCGAGGATATCGCGTGAGAGGCACCCAAAAGGGGCGCACTCAAGTAGATCAGGCTGGTAAGGACCGAGACGATTGCATAGAGTTCCGAACGAAATAACAGCGGTACTTCGTTGCACAGTATATCCCGAAGTACGCCGCCCAGACATCCAGTCAGCACTCCCGCCGCCACCACGACAACCAGCGGCAGGTTAAGGCCTGACGCAATCTGGCAGCCGATGACGGTGAAGACGACCAGTCCTATTGCGTCAAGAAAAAGGAACATCTTGCGCAGTTGATACATGTATCGGGCGATTGGGATCGTCGCCAGCGCAGATAATCCCGTCACGAGGAGATAGCTGGGGTTTTCGACCCACGACAGCGGATAGTGGTTCAGAAAAACATCGCGCACGGTCCCACCGCCGAGGGCGGTAATGCATCCAAGTAAAAATACGCCGATCCAATCCATTTCGCGACGGCCGGCGGCGAGTGCGGCTGTCATCGCCTCTGCGACAATCGCAACGAAATAGAGGATATGGATAATGTCGCTGGTCGAGGGAAAGATCATCGAATAACCCGAAAATTCAGTATCTGTGAATGACATGGGTTCATCGCCAATTCAGTAGTTCATCAACGGAGATGCCTGCGGGTTCCCGAAGGACGGCCGAACCCCGAGAAGAGGTGCGGCGCGCTCAATGATATCGCGCACCATCGGCGCGGCATTGAAGGCCGCAAGACGCCCACCGCGCTCGCCGGAAAGTGGGGCGTCTATGATCGACAGAACCAGATAACGGGGGCGGTGCATGGGGAATGCTGCGAGGAATGTATTGAAGTTCAGGTTCTTCGCATATTTGCCATCGATAACCTTTTCCGCTGTCCCGGTCTTCCCGCCCACATCAAAACCGGCCACCTGGGCGTTTCGGCCCGAACCTTGGGTGCCGTTGTACCAGAACAGCTCGCGGACCTTTGCGCTGGTCGAGGCCTGCAGGACACGCCTGCCGGTGATTTGGTGACGCCTGTCGTTGTCGGCGATGAAGGTCGGGTGCCGGAACATGCCGCCGTTTACGAGAGCCGCCGCAGCCGCGGCCGTCTGTAACGGTGTCGTGGCCAGACCGTGACCGAAGGAGATCGTTGCGGAATTGATCTTTTTCCAGTTCCTTGGCGCTGCGGGCGAAGCAATTTCCGGTAACTCCGTCTGCATCTTTGACAACAGGCCCAATCTGAAGAGAAACTGCTGGTGACTTTCCAGGCCAACGAGATCCGCGACTTTTGCCGTGCCGATGTTTGATGAATAGCGAAAGACTTCCCGGATTGTCAGCGGCCGTCCTCGGCCGTGAAAATCCCTGATGATGAAACCACCCATCTTCAGGGGGCGAGAGGCATCAACCACCGAGTTCAGATTGACGACGCCTGCATCAATCCCCATGGCAAGGGTGAACGCCTTGAAGGTGGAGCCCATTTCAACCGCTGAATTGCTCATGCGGTTGAACCATCCCTTTTCATAGTCCCTGTCGATCGTGCCATCGGCAAGGCGCCGCGAAGGTTCATTCGGGTCATAATCGGGGACCGACGCCATCGCGAGAACCTCGCCTGTGTCGACATCGATTACGACGGCACCTGCCGCTTCCGCCCGATAGTTCCTCAAGGCATCGCTAACGACGTTATGCACGATGCTCTGAACACGCAAATCGATGGACAGCCGGACGGGTTCAAGCTGGGTGGGATCGGTAAGCCCAACGCCACGCAGGTCTGCCAGGCCTTGCCTGTCGAGATAGCGCTCAATGCCCGCCAGCCCCTGATTGTCGATGTTGACATGCCCGACAATGTGAGATGCCACTGGCCCGCCAGGATAAAAACGCCGCTTTTCGGGTCTGAAGCCGATGCCCGGAATGCCAAGGCGCATGATCTCAGCTTCCTGGCGCGGCGTAAGCTGTCTCCTGATCCACTGGAAACCGGAGTCAGACGTTAGTTTTCTGTGCAGATCAGCCCAATCCAGGTCGGGAACAACAGAGGCGAGCTTTTCAATGGCCTCATTTGCATCAACAACGCGGCGAGGCTCCGCATAAAGCGAGATGAGATTGATATCCGTTGCGATAAGCTGGCCATTGCGGTCCAGAATGTCGGGGCGGGAGGCGATTATATGGGGTGATCGTGGAATACTCGCCGTCGCTTCGCTCTCGGAAAAATAGCCATATTGCAAAAGGCGGACTGCGATCGCGGCATAACCGATCGCAAATGCCACGATTAGAAGGCCCACCCGCTTACGATTTCGAGCGGAAATTTTTGCGCCGCGTTTTTTGGCAGGGAGAACAAGGTATCCGACGGTACCTCTCCTGTAACGAGCAATCAAAGACATGAAAATACTCCACGCTCACGTATCGGGAATAGGGTGGGAATGCGGGCAGGTCCAACCGGTCACCGCACGCGCGCAGGACAGACCCTGTCACGCGGCATTTTACACCGCGCCAAATCCCGGAAAATTCGGCAATGGCGCAGGCTTGATCTGCACATAATCAGGAACGCCACAAGGGCTTGAGACTTTCACTGATAAAGTCCATGGCAACACGTATCCGTGGCGTGTCGCGCACGTCTTCGTGGATCACCAGCCAAACGTCGATCCTGACACCCGGATCGAGTGGATCGAACCTCACAAGACCGTGTTCCGCGGCGAGGTAGGCGGGCAGCAGCGCCACCCCACAGCCGCCGGCGGCAGCAGCAGCCTGTATGCGCAGGTCGTTGCTGCACATGAACACCTCGTCGGCAGAAAGCCTGTCATCAAGCCAGCGATAGTGATCCGACTCCCGCATGGTATCATCGTAACTGATATAGAGAGGAGGGCCGTTTCTCGTCGGGTAGGCAGGGTCGGCATAGAGGAAATAGGAAAATTGTCCAAGGCGACGCGCAACCAGCGTGGCTTCGCTCGGCCTCTTCAGGCTGATGGCAATATCCGCTTCTCCCTTGGAGAGGGACATCGCCTCCATGGTGCCGACAAGACGGAGCCTTACGTCAGGATGCTGAGATTGCAGCGCGGAGATTTGCGGCGCAATGAAGCTGTAGAGCAGCGATGGCGGCGCGGATACCACGATATCACCTTCGATACCGTTCTGACCGGAACCGGCGCAGCGGCTCAGAGCAAATGCCGATCTGCTCATATCCTCGGCGAAGTTCGCGACGTCGCGGCCCATATCGGTCAGCACATATGATCGTGGCCTGCGATCCACAAGCTTTACCGAAAGTGAGGTTTCCAGCGATGTGATGCGCCGACTGACGGTCGTATGATCAACCCGTAGCGCCTTGGCGGTTGCCGTGATCGAACCGTGGTGAGCAAAGGCGGAGAAAAATCGCAAGTCTTCCCAATCGACCATTTTAAATTTCCTGAATTAGGTGTGTTCGTACAAGAACCGCATACGGATCTCATCGCGAGATGGCGGATCGCGAGGTGCTTGCGCCACACCTGTCGAGCGCCATTGCCCGGTGAAACCGCGTAGAACCGTTCAAATTTTGAAGGTGAATGGGGTGAAATGCCGCCGCTGACGCCGGCTGGCATGAGCGCCGGCGCGCAGGAATCCGCAACGCCTGCCAAGGTCGTGTGCGGCAAATGGAATTGCCGCCATTGTCAATGAAAATGGTCTTGAAACTGCGTCAACGCAATCGACTGTCGATAGGGAAGGGTGACTTCCAGCCATAGGTGCTCCTTGCCCGTTTTCTTGGGCTTTTGGCACCCCCTCTGTCATTGGCCTGAGAGATTCGCTCACCGTGTTTCGGCGAACTTACACCATCGGCGCGAGCAATAAGCCCGCTTTTCAGAGTTTGTATGATCTTGCAGCGGTCCATTTGCCTGAGAGTTTCCGGGGTGGTTGCTCCGTCGGCGCCGATGTTGGGAGAAATCGGTCTCTCCCGCTGCTCGATATGTGTTGCCCCACGCCTCAATCACGAGGTCTGGAGCGCTGTGATCTGGCGTTTCCACGACCGAAAGGCCCCAGATCCGCTAAACCGAACGACCGCGAGATATGGTGTCGTTTATGGCGTAAATTTGACCCGCAGCGGTTATTCTTGATCATTTCCCGCTCAGATTGACGTTATCAGATGACCAAAAGGGGTGTTTTCCCTTTCACTCGATCATAAAGATCGATCGCATCCTGCATCAGCATTCTTACGCAACCCGAGGAAGAGTTTTTGCCTATGGTTCTCCAGCTTGGTGATCCGTGAATACGATAGAGCGTATCCTTGCCGTTCTGGAAAATGTACATGGCGCGCGCACCGAGAGGATTCCTGGGGCCGGGGGCCATTCCACCTGCTTCAACACCGTAGGGCTTGAGTTCAGGATTGCGTGCGATCATATCGTCCGGCGCCTTCCACCTTGGCCATTTCTGCTTCCACTGAACGACAGCGCGCCCTTTCCATGACCGTCCCTGAGTTCCGAGCCCCACGCCGTAACGTATGGCTCGGCCACGGGGAAGAACCCAGTAGAGGAACCGCTCATTTGTATCTACGACAATGGAATAGGCAGGCTCTGCGGTGATGTATTCGACCTCCTGTCGGAGGTATTGTGGGTCAATGGCGCGGTAATTGACTGCAGGAACATCAAAGCCACCATCCGCCAGCGCAGCATAAATTTCGTCGTAAGCGAAACCGGTACCCGCAGGCTTTGGCCTGTTGTCCTTCGCCGTTTTTGGGGCTGTCGTCGTTTCATTTTTATTTTCGGGCAGGGTAGCCGCGACAACTTCGAGTTTCGTCTTGGGAACCTGCTCGCAACCTGCAGCCAGGAATGAACTGATGGCCAGGGTAAGCAGCGATCTGCGAGACAAGTGAGAATTGATTTTCTGTTCCAAGGCTGTTCTGCTGTCGAATTCTAGGGGCTATGCCGGGATCGGGGCTGACAACCGACTAAGCGCCACGGCCCGGATGTCTGCTGCGCGACAGAAACCATGAAATCTGCCCGTTCGATACTGCGCAAATGCGCAGATTGGCCCTGCGACATTCCCGGTAAAAACCGGGTGTGATGTCTATTCAAGGCCTATCTTGCAAACACGGGTCAGTCATGAACGCGGTCGTCGACCGGGATTGCGTTTGCGCTGCAGACAGCCGTGGCACGGTGCAATTTTTCTGAAATTGTGGTCGAACAGGGCGTGGCGACTTCCAACGTTGACATTGACCAGCGTTATGCGAGGAGAGGTTCGCATTTCTATCTGGCCCAAGTGTCGCATTACTAAATGGGCGCTACATACGATGTCAAAGCTGATTAGAGATGCGACGCCGCTGGCCCGTTAGAAATGCGACACTGGCTCCGACAATCAGCCCCCGACCGGACCGGCTGGGCCGGGTTGCAAGGGTAGGGAGGGGGCGGGTAATGAAACTCCCTCTTCGGCTTTAGCTTCCTCAGTTGTGGCGACTGCTTTGCGCCAATACCGGTCATCAGTTCTCAGCGAAAAGTTACCGAGGAACCTTCGCCAGCCACTCTTCTGCACGGGAGATAACAGGGCGAATATTTGGACTAAACTCTTCTTCATCGTGCCAAGCCGCAATCTCGAGGTCCATTCCGATGTCTTCCATCTCTTTGATGAGATGATACGGGAGTGCTTCCAGCGCCCGCCCGTTAAGCAGGAAGGAACTTGCCGCAGATGACGGAAGAATTTCCCGACGACATAATGACAAAAGCGATTGCTCAATTCTGTGTACGAGCGACACGTTTGGCAATGGCGACTCCTGCATCTCTGGATCAGAGCGACAATTGTCTATCATTTTTACTCGATCTGAAAAGCGGGCCGGTATCGTATCAGTCTAATACAATGTCTCCTTCGGGCCGAAAGCGGCCTTATTCAGCCGCCTCCATTCGAGCAAGCGCTTTCTGCCTTCTCGCAATCACCTCCGGATCATTCATGAAATCCGTGCGTCGTCCCGGCTTGCGGCCACGCTTCTGATAGCCGTTCGCCGTGCTGCCGTCGCGAATGCCGAACATATGATCCGTCTGACCGGTGCGGCGATGGCCGTCCTTGCTGCGTTGCTGTTCGCGACCAGCCTGCATCTCGGCAACCAGCGACAGCATGTCATCCAGTCGCTTGTTGTCTACGACTTCGGCGCGATGTACCGAGCGTAACGTGTCGAAGGTTCTATAGGGCAGGGCAAAGCTCTCGTGCATGATCTCGAGCCGGCCGTCGGGATAATCGCACACGATCACCTTCTGGCCCGCCAATGGCCTGGATATCTCGGTCGGATCGAGAATGAACAGCACCTTGTCGTAACGCAGTGTCAGAGATTGCGACAGGGTGCGGACTTCCTTGCGGCACATGGCGCCATCGAGGTTCTCCTGATCGGCCAGCGGTCTGTGCATGTCCTTCGGATTGCGTGGCAGCTTGCCGAAACGAATGTTGAAATCCGCAATGAACTCAGGTGCAAAGGCATTGGCTTCTTCAATCGTGTCGATGCCGCGAAGCCGCATCTCTTTCACTAACCGATCCTGCAGCGTCTGATTGGCACGCTCCACCCGGCCTTTAGCCTGCGGGGTGTTGGCACAAATGATGTCGATGTTTAGCTCATAAAGAGCACGGCCAAACTGCGTCAGTCCGCTGGTGCGGTCCTTCTTCGACGCATGCAGCGAGCGGAAAACGCCGTGCTTGTCGCTGTAGAAGGCCAGCGGCTTGCCCCATTGCTGTAGATAGGCCTTCGTAGCATGCAGATAGTCGAACGTGTTCTCCGATCCGGCAAAGCGTAGATGCAGAAGCTTGCCGGTGGCATCATCGATATAGACGAGCAGGGCGCATTTGGGGCCGCGGTTCTCGAACCACCAGTGATGCGAACCATCGATCTGAACCAGTTCGCCAAAGCAATCACGTCGGCCACGTGGTTGGAAAACCCGTTTCTTGCGTTCCTGGCGCGAGATCCAGATTCCGGCCTCGGTCATCCATTGCCGCAGCGTCTCTTTGGCGACCGAGATCCGGTGCAGCTCGATCAGCTTCTCACGCGCCAGCGTTGGGCCGAAATCCAGATAGCGTTCGCGGATCAGATCCAGCGCCGCATTGCGAAATTCCTCGCTGTGGCGCCGGTTGCTTGGCTGTGATCGCTTCTTCGAAACGAGCCCGGCCGGGCCATCCCGGTCATAGGCCTGCAGCAGCCGATGGACCTGACTTCGACTGAGGTCGAGCCGGTCCGCCGCCTGGACGACGCTCAGGCGTTCGTCACGGATCTTCTGGATAAGTTCGAGGCGATGCAATTCTTTCTGCGACATGGTGATCAAAAAGGACATGACGACTCCGACCGCTCATGGTCTCGACCAGGCTGAAGATCGTCATCCTTGCTCCCAACGTTGGCTTTGACCAGTGCGTCGAGAGGCGAGACTGTCGCATCTCTAACTGGCCCAACTGTCGCATTACTAAATAGCCCTTACATACGATAATCGCATAAGATAGATTATGGAACCAAATCATAGGGAACGCGACGGTCAAGACCAGATAATGCCATGGTTGGCGCCACTCGAAAACTCCAACCTCAGCTCCACCTTTGCAGGCAGTCGGTTTGGGCGTCACCCAATCGTCATCGAAAAACGGAAGCCAGCCGCACGATCGCCTTCAGACTGGCGCTGCTTGTCCTTGCTGTTTTCGCCGCAAGGACGCTCCCCGACAAAAGGCCGGCAATCGACACAACAGTTACCGCGTCGATCGACGACGGATCGCTGCATTCGGATCAAGGCAGCGCCCTGATGCGCGACATGGCTTTGCACGACTAGCAGCCGAACTGCATGGCGCAGAAGTTAAACCAGCTTCGCGTCGTAAAGCCGCTCCATGAAACCGCGCGGCGCAACGGTCCTCGAAATTTCCGCCAGTGGAAAACCGCTTCCAGCCAGCGGCAGGAAACCTTTTTCGAAGGCGTAATCGAGATAACGCATCATCAGCATCACATCGCATTCGTGGCAGCTGATTCCCGTTCCGGCGAGTGCCTGTCGGGCATTGCCGGTGTCGTATCTGGCGCTGTCACGCACATAATCGGCATTGCCCAGCATCGACAGAAGATCGGTGAAAACCGAGCTATAGGCCTTGCCCTCCCGCAGCATCCGGCCCTGGTTGAGCGCATCGAAATAATTGTCGCGTGACAATTCGCGCACCACGTAGCCGCAATCTCGCACCTGTTCCACCAGCGCGTTCCAGTCGATCGGTTTCGGATTGACGAGATTGAAGGTGCGGCGGTTATGGGCTCGCCAGTTCATGGCGAGATGCAAGCTCGCCCGCGCCACGTAATCAACCGGAGTGATGTCGAAATCCTCGTCCGAAGCGAAGGTGAAGCCGGTTTCCACAATGGCGCGCACCGCTTCGTAATAGATACCCTTTACCTTGGTCTGCGTCAGCGGATAACGACCGGTGCGGCTATCACCCCATATATTGCCGGGGCGTACGATGATGAAATCGAGACCCTTTTGCCCGGCGGCGTGCATCAGCTTTTCCGACTCGAACTTGGAACGTTCGTAATCCATGTCCGGAAAACGTTGGCCGACGTCGAGCGCATCCTCATAGAGCGTAAACTCCTCATAGAGCTTGTCGCCGATAACGCTGAAGCTCGATGTATGCATCAATGGAATTTTACCCTCGAGGCAAAACTCCACCATATTGGCCGAACCGCCGACATTGACCGGCGCTATTTTGCTGTAGGATGCGATGAGATTGACATTGGCCGCGCAATGCAGCGCAAGATCGATCTTTTCGGCAAGATCACGCCATACCTGCCTTTGCAGGCCGAGATGTGATCTGGAAACATCGCCGAGAACAGGCACGATGCGGGCGGCGGCTTCCCCTTTTAGGCCACGTTCCTCGTCATAGCAGAAGAGGATGCTCTCTACCTTGCCCATCGCTTCCGCCATGTCGGCGGCACGCACCAGGCAATAGACCGTGGCTTTCGTTGTACTCAGCAGTTCCTGCAGCAGGCGTCCGCCCATGACGCCGGTGGCGCCGGTTAGCAGAATATTTTCCACGCCGTTATCGTAAGTCATCGCCGATCTCCGTTCAAAGCGTTCCGACCCGCATGCCGCCATCCATTGGGATCACTGCGGCATTGAGGTAATTGGTTTTGCAGGTGGCCAGAAACGTGACCACTTCCGCCACATCATCAGGCGTACCCCACCGCCCGACCGGGACGATCGAGCGCACCAGACGTTCATCGGCCACCGTGTCGTTGATGCCTTCCTGTTCGAAGGGTTTGGACATATTGGTCTTGCAGATTCCCGGCGCAATCGCCGTGACGCTGATGTTGAACTGTCCGAGTTCCTGCGCCCAGGATTCCGAAGCCTTGATGAGACCGGCCTTGGAGGCGGCATAAGCCGCCCCTCCCCCTGCCCCCCAGATGCCAGCAATCGAGGCGATGTTGATGACCCGCCCGTAACGCTGGCGGACCATTGAGCGCGTAAAGACACCCGTGCAGTTGAACGCGCCCGTAAGGTTGACGTCGATGACCTTGCGGGACTGCGTCTGGCTGCGGTCGTTGACGCAATAGGTGCGGTCGAGAATGCCGGCATTGTTGACCAATACGGTCACCGGCAACCCCATTTTCTCGGCAATGGCGCCCGATGCCTGCTCAACGCTGCCATGGTCGGTGACATCCATGGCAAAAACGCCAAGGCGCCCGGGTTTTCCGATCTCCTCTTCAAGGCGTTGCAGCGCGGCGACGTCGATATCCGCCGCCGCTACCGCATAACCCACATCGAGCAATGCAAGGGTAATGGCGGCGCCGAAGCCGCCTGAAGCACCTGTCACGACCGCAATTTGCTGGCTCACGCGACTTCCTCGTCCTTGAAGGCGATTTCCATGACCTTGCGGGCATTGACAAGCGCATCGGAGATGCGTTCCTCGAAGAAATTCACGTCGTCCTGGTTCATCAAGAGGTTGGAATAGATGCGCGACAACGGCGAGAACTGGATGCCGTGGCGCTTGCTCACTTCGCGGATGATGATGTCGCAGAATTTCACCTTGTGCGAATAGCCTTCGGAACGATCCACCGGCTCTTCCTGTGAGTGATAGACCAGCGCCGTCGGCATGCCTTGAATGACGAGCGGCATGCCGGCAGCCTTGGCCGCCTTGGTGAAGACGCCCGAGATCTGTTCGGTGTAGCGACGCATCCGGTCGTAGCAACCCGGATCCTTTTCGACGATATCGAAGGTCGCCTTGATGGCGGCGAGACCCAACGGATAACCGTTGAAAGTGCCGGCATGGATGACTTTGCCGCGCGTATAAAGGTCCATGATGTCGCGCCGGCCGGCAATGGCGGAAATCGGCATCGATCCGCCGCCGAGCGCCTTGCCGAAGGTGGCGAGATGCGGGGTAACGCCGAGAATATCCTGCGCGCCGCCGAGACCCAGGCGCACACCGGTGATGATCTCGTCGAAGATCAGCACGATATTATGCTCTTCACACAGTTCCTTGGTGCGCTCCAGATAACCTTCGACCGGGAAGATACCGCCGCCATTGATGCAGATCGGCTCCATCAGTACGGCCGCGATTTCGTTGCCGTAGCGGCGGATGGTGGCTTCCAGCGCGTTGATATCGTTCCACGGCAGCATGAAGCTCTGGCTTTCCAGCACGCCATCCGCACGGCCGAGCGTATCGAGCATGTCGCCCTGGTATTTTTCCGGCACGGGAAAATCGAGATTGTCCTTCTTGCGCCAGCCCATGACGTTGTCAGCATTGCCGTGATAATGGCCGTGGAAGCGGATGAAACGGTTCTTGCCGGTAAAACCGCGCGCCAACCGCAGCGCATTCTGCACCGCTTCGGTGCCACTCAGGCAAAACCGCACCATCTCGGCGCAGGGAATGTGCTTTATCATCAGTTCCGCCACCTCGATCTCCAGATCGCAGGTGTCGACCGAAGTGACCTTCTCCATGTAGCGGATCAGCGCTTCATTATAGGCCTCATTGTGGTGGCCGACGAAAAGTGCCCCGAATTTGCAGAACAGGTCGAGATGTTCGTTGCCATCAAGATCCCATACGCGGGAATTGCGGCCCTTGTTGAAGGGCACAACGAAGGCGCGCTCGGCGTCACCGAAATTATAGTGGGTGCCGCCCGGCATCAGTTCCCAGAGCCGCTTGTAGAAATCGCGCGAAATCTTCAGCGTCAGCTTGCTATCCGTATCTGTGATCATGGCTGTGCGTTCTCCAGTCTGGCCGGCGATGCTGCCGGGGCGGTTCCGATTGACGGGGATGGATGCCGTGTTGGCGGCGTTGAAGGACCGGCGGAATTTTCCGCCCAGGGCCGATAGCGGTAGAGCGCGTCCGGCACCGGCAGGCCCATGTGTTTCAGCGCTCCGAGCCTTGCAAGATAGGCCGCGTTGCGCATCAGAAGATCGGCGATAGCCACGACGGAGCGGCGCTCCACCGGCTCGTAAGGGCTGCCGCGCAACCATTCATTGATTGCGCCCATGGCTGGGCCACACCATATCTGGTAGTCGACCGCGCGGGATTTTTCTCCGGCAATCGCCCAGCGGGAGGATTGGCCGAGATACCATTGAAAAACCAGCGCCATGCGCTTTTTCGGATGCGTTTCCGCCGCTTCGATCATTCTGGGATTGCCGCGCGCCTGAAAGAACTGCCGGGTGTCTTCCCAGACCTGCGGCAAGGTGCGCTGAAAAAGCCCGCTCTCCAGACTGGCGATTTCTGCTACCGGAATGTCTTCGAGGCTGTCATATTGCTTGTAGAGATTGTAGAGTTTCTGGGCGCGCATGGCATACATGGTGCCACCCTTCAGCACCTGAACCTTGGATCCGATCTCGAACATGTCGGCGGATGGCGCCATCGCCATGTCATCCATCCTCGCGCGTCCGAGCAGGGCCTTCACCTGTGGCGAAGTGCCAGCCTCGATACAGGCCTGATTGATGGAACCGGTGCAGACATAGGCCGCTCCCATGGCGAAAGCCGCATAGATCGCCTGCGGATTGCCGATGCCGCCGGCCGCGCCGATGCGGACGCGGAACACCTCTCCCCTGAGATCGGCTATTTCATCCCGCAACGCCGCAATGGAAGGAAAGGCGCAGTTCAGCACGCCATTGTCGGTATGACCACCGGAATTGGCCTCGACGGTGACGTCATCGGCCATCGGCACTTCGCCCGCCATCGCCGCCTGTTCGGCGGAAATCAGACCGTCCTCGACCAGTCTCGAAAGGATTTTTTCCGGGGCCGGATTGATGAAATGCTGTGCCACTTCGCGGCGCGAAACCTTGGCGATGATGCGGTTGCGCGCTTCGATAGTCCCCTGCCCGTTGCGAACAAGCCCGACTGCACGCCAATAAACGATGGCCGGTGAGAGGTTCATGTAGGCCGAGGCCTCCACTACCTTCACGCCATGGCGGATGCACAGACGCACCACATCCATTTCCCATTCGGCATCGCCGGGATTATGCAGCAGATTGACGCCGTAGGGGCCGTGCGGCAGAGCGGCGCTTATTCGCGCCAGCGCCGAGGCGACGCGCTCCCTGCCAAGACCACCCGCACCGAAGAAGCCCAGGAGCCGTTCCTTGCCGAGCGCGATCACCATGTCTTCAGAGTGAATGCCATTGGCCATCGCCCCGGCATAATAGGCCATGCGCACGCCATAATCGCGCAGGAAACCCGGATCTCCGAGTTGGTGGGGCTCCAGCACGGGCACAATTCCCAGGCATTTCTCCACCTCCGCACAGCTGGTTTCGAGCAATTGCTTGCCGCCGGGGTTGAGTACGTAGAGGCGTTTATCGAGATCGGCGAGGAGCCGGCCCATTGCCTCGATAGAGGTAGCGTCAATGTCTGCCTGTTTTTTCCATGTCCGGAAAAGCGGTGTGAAATTGATTTGCGGATTTTCGTTCATGCTGCGGCCACCCATGATGATTGGTTGGTGCGGCGACGGGCAAAACCGGCGCCGAGATTGTCGCAAATGCCGATGACATTGCCCTTGTGGATGATCTCGGCGACGAAGACGAAGGATGCGGTCTCCAGCGTCACACCGTCCTCGCCATAGGCGAGGTCGATCGACTTGCAGGTCAGGCGATAACTGAGCGTATCGCGCTGCGGCTTTACCTCCCCCCGGAACTTGGCGCTGTATTGATGGTCGGTCAGCGTATGCCCGCTAAGGTGAGGAACCGAATAGAGCCCGAGATAGGCCAGGTAGAATTTCAGAAGTTGTTCGCAGCCTTCCACCAGCAATGTTCCCGGCACACAGGGGTCGTTCTTGAAATGCGCCTTGAAAGCCCAGTGATCAGGATCGATGTCGCGCTCGCCGACAACCACGCCGAGGCCGAACGCGCCGCCTTTGGGGTCGACATCCACCACCCGGTCGAGCATTCTGGCCATCGGTGTCCACAGCTTTGGCGCGGCAGTTTCAGTTCTGTAGTTTTGACCAAAGCAGCTTGCCGGGTCGCCGTTGCCCAACGCCTCGACATCGTCTTCGCTGAAACGATTCCTTGTGCAGTTCAGCAGCGGCGTGAAGGGTTGCCGCACAGCGTCGTCATTTTTCAGGAAGGGAGCCGGATCGACACCCTTCGAGCGTTCCAGATCGCGCGGCAGGAAAAAGCCGGAATTGGCCTCCAGCCGGAAAACGGGCCGCTCATCGGCAAGGCACCAATATTCGTAGGAAACCAGAATATTACGGCCGACCTTGAGGAAGGATTTGATATCCACCCGCCCCCGCAACAATTCGCCGGCGCGCGGCATTTCGCCATAAACGAAGGTGCGGCTGTCCACCGCCCGGTAGCGCAATTCGCCCCTGAAAAGCTGGTCGCAACCGATAAGCGTGAAGGCGACGATCATCGCATGTGAGGATTCCAGCGCCACGAAAGCCGGAACCTTGTCCTCGCACATGAACCAGGCATCGCTGGGCAGATCGAGTTCCCATTCGATGCGGCAGGGCTCCAGCGCGCCGGCCTTGGCCGTTGTGCCGGTAATGCGTGAGGCGAACATATAGGGCGGCGACGGCATGCGCGTGCGTACCGCATAGGTGTCGGCCAGCGCATAATCCGGCCCAAGCACGCGGCTGACCGCGCCATCCGTCAACTCGATCAATTGCGCTTCATCGAACAATGCGGCACGCGCCGGAATAGCCACCTCAACGGACATCAAATGGCTTAGACGACGATAGAACGCCTGCTCGGTCTGCATGAAACGCAGGTTCGTTTGTGCATTCCGGATCGCCTGCCGCTGCTGCCAGGTCAGCGGCAGGCGTGGGAAGCAGCCGGAGACCGGGCTATCGAAAGCTTCGGTCACCACTGCCGGGGACGCAAGTGGCCGCATTGCAGGTGGAGATTTTCCAAACAGGGCAAAATTGGCGGGATCGAGAATGATCTCGGCCATGGTCCGCTCCCGTCCGGTAAACACCCTGACGAGCAGCGGATCGGTCGCCGAAGCACGCACCGGAACGCTCACCGCCTGAGGCCTCGCCACTGTCGGGCTTTCCAGCAATATATGGGTATAGGCCCGGTCAACCCCCATACCGCTGATTGCCGCCAGTCGCGGACCGGCCGAGCGCAGCGGTGACAGGCCATAATGCAGGACCAGCGCCGTATGGATAAGACTGAGCATGCCCGAAGCCGCGCCAAGATGGCCGTAATGACGCTTTGAACTGCCCGCAGCAACGGTGGCGCCATAGACCCTGGCAAGCCCCTCTGCCTCGATGCGGGCCTCCCTATCATCCGCCATGCTGTAGCGTTCGAGATAACTTATCTCTTCCGGCGCAACGCCTGTTTTTTGCAGGCAGGCCTGAGCCGCATCGGCCACGGCATCCGCCGATGGTTGGAAGGTGGTGCCCGGCGTCATGTCATGGCGGATTTCAAGACCGCGAAGGCGGGCATAAGCGCGCCCGGCTGGTCCGCCATTCGCTCTTTCGAGCATGAGCACGCCGCAGCCTTCCCCCACGGGCTGGGTTCGATGGGGAGTGGCATAGATCATGTTTTCCAGCCCGCCATCGCAGGCGCTGCTGGCCAGAATGACCGCATCGACCATATTCTCGGAGAGCATGTAGCGCGCCAGTTGAAGCCCCTTGAAAGCCGAGCTTTCATGCGCACACAGGGCAAAAGCCGGTCCGTCCAGCCGCAGATGCGCGGCCACACGGCTTGCGGCGATATTGCCCACCCCACCGGTAATGCCTTCGGCGAAGGGTTCAGGAAAAAGACTGTCTTTGACGATGTGCTGCAAACCAGCGAGCTGCTCTGCCGAAAGTTTTATGCCCGACCTGTCGAGGCTGTCGCGCAATTGCCAACCGATCTCGTTGCGCGCCTGATAACGCAGGCAGCTATGATCGACATCCCGCGCGACGATGACCGCGATGTTGCGCCTCTGCCCGTCCAGCGCATAACCCGCATCCAGAAATGCCCGCTCGGCCACCGGCAGCAGAAAGGCGTGGGCCAGAAGGTGATTGCCGATGACCTTCGGCGGCAGCTTGAAATGGCGGCAATCGAAATCGAAACTTTCGATATAGCCACCGGCCGGCGCTTCCCCGATCCCGCCCAGGGCCAGAATATCGGCACGCTTTTCGAGACCCAGCCAACGCGTGCGTGGCAATGGCTGGAGCCATTGACGTCCGGTAGTTATCGTCTCGCGAAATGTTTCGACATTGTCTGTTCCCGGCAGGGCCATGGCTATGCCGACAATATCAATTCCTGCCGGAATGGAGGCAGGCAGGCCTGAGAACGTCGGCACCATCGCGCCAGCGACATGCTCGCGCAGCACCATATGGCCATTGACGCCACCGAAGCCAAAGGCATTGATGCCGGCACGGCGCGGCTTTTCACCCCTCGCCCAGGGCTTGTTTTCGCGAACGATATGCTCACGGTTCACAAGCCCTTTGGGTGTCGTCACAAGGTTTTCTATATCCAGCGTCGCCGGTATCAGGTCGTGCTGCATCGCCAGCAGCACCTTCAGCAGGCTCGCCATACCGGATGCGGTGAGGCTGTGGCCATTATTGGCCTTGTTAGCGCCAAGAAGCGGTATCGACTTTTCGCCAAAGAAGCGTTCGACGGTCGAAAGCTCCACCTGATCGCCCGCCGGCGTTCCCGTCGCATGGCATTCCAGATAATCGATATCAGGCGATATCCCCGTATAGGCCCGTTGCAGCGCCAGCATCTGCCCATGCGGATCGGGCAGCAGCATGTGCTTGGCGCCGCCATCATTGGAAACGCCGATCGCTTCGATGACACCGTAAATCCGGTCGCCGTCGCGCAGCGCATCTTCGTAGCGTTTCAGCGCCACGATGCCGGCACCTTCCCCGGCCTTCAGCCCTTGCGAGGACCGGTCGAAGGGAACCGAACGGCCGTCGGTCGGAAAAGCCTGCAAAACGTTGAAACCATGGTCGAGATAGATATGGTCCGCATGGCAGACCGCGCCCGCCAGCATCATGTCGGCGCTGCCGTCGAGAAGATAGGAACTGGCCACGCGGATGGCGTAAAGTGCCGAAGAGCAGGCCGCGTCGATGGCGTAGGTCGGCCCGGAAAGACCAAGCGCCAGGGCCGCAATCGTGGCATTGTGGCTACCGGTCATGAGATTGAGCCCGGACAGGCCGCTGGCATCCCAATAGGCGGGGAAAGAAAAATCCGGCCGGTCGAGCAATTCCCGAAGATAGGGTTCGAGAATCCGGTGATAAAAGCCCGACATGAGCCGTTTGCCCGAGTGGGTCGGCATGCCGATATTGCCGGCGATCAGGCCGCAGCGCTGTGGTGATGCGCCGCTGTCCTGAAGAGCCTGACGCGCCGCATGCATGGTCCAGTGGAACAGAGGGTCGAGTGTGGCAAGGTCCTCCGCCGGCAGACGATACCCCTCGGCCTCAAAACGGAAGTCATGCACGTGGCCGTTCCGGTTGTAGCAGATATGATCGGCCGTTCCCGGCTCGGGATGATAATAAAGCGCTGGATCGACACCCAGTTCAGCAGCGGAGAGTGGCGACGTGCTGTCCCTGCCCTCGACCAGGTTGCGCCAGTAACCATCCGGGGTATCCGCACCCGGAAAGACGCATCCAAGCCCCGTAATTGCTATCTGTCCCATCGCGATCATCCTTCAAATGGCGCGCAGAGGGAGAGCGTCTCCGGCCTGAACCGGAACACGGAAACGCTTCTCACTGCCTGTCGTTACGAGTTTATGGAAAGCCTTTGCTTTTTCGGGGCGGCTATTCTGCCGCCTCGACCTTGTCTTCGCGCCCGACCAGCCGCTCTCGCAATTGCCGGGAAACGGTGAACTGGACATCCGAGAGCCGGAAATAAAGCTGTCCCGTCTCGTCATGCACGGCGATATCCACCAGAAGGCTCGCCTGCGTCAGGGATTTTATCGTCATGGAGAGGAAGAACGGCTGCCCGAAACCGAGTGCTGCAAACTGGTCAACGCGGCCGATGGCGGAAGGAAGTCCGGCATAATCGCTGCCGAGGATCAGCCACAACCACGGCGCCTGCATGAAGACATCACCGAGATAGGCATTAAACGAGGTCGTGCGAAACTGCCCTTGCATAGCCTCTTCGACCGGCTTCAACTCGCAGGCGAGTGTGAGACCGTGATCGCCGCCGTTCAGCACCTCCCGCAGCCCCCGAAAGCTTGGGCCATGGAACAGAAGTGGACCTTCCTGCGGCGTGCCGTAAAGCGGGTAACCCAGCGGCTCGTCATCCTTGCCAAGATCGAAGGCCCCGAGACGTGGGCGAAGGCTCAGTTCGCGGCTTAATACCACGGTGCCCATATATCGGTTCTGACGTTCGGAGCCGGTCCGGCTATGAACCGAAATCGTCAGGGCATGCCTGTCACCGGCCACAGGGCACGACGCTTCCGCCGCAGGTTCGATCTGCGCTTCCAGCAGGCAGGTTTCCCCGGCCTCCAGCGTGACACCCTTCAGAACCTTGAAACCGAGCAGGGTCTCAAAACGATAGCCGGGCAACATATCTTCCGCCAACTTGACCAGCCAGCTTGCCGCTGCCGTGGCGGGAAGGACGTAACGTCCGTCGACCACATGGTCGGCGAGGAAGGGCGCAGTAGTGAGATCGACCCTGCGCTCCACGAGACGAGATGCCACCTTCGTCTTGACCGTTTTTGCGGCCCTGTAGCTGTCGCCGCCGACCAGAATTTGCGGACCATCGCCGGAACCGAACTCTTCGGCGAAGAACCGTGTCCCCGTTTTCACCGGAATGATCGCCAGCCCGCGCTCACCATAGGCCTTCTTGAGCACGTCATTGACCATGCCGCTGTCCCAAGGTCCCCAGCCGATGCTGCGCACGAAGGCATCCGGATAATGCGCCTTGAATATATGCGCGAATTTGTTCAGCGCCTCGTTCGCCATCGCATAGTCGGTCTGTCCGGCATTGCCGAAGAAGCCCGATACGGATGAGAAGAGGACCAGCTGCCTGATGGCATCCGGCTGCAGCGCCCGCATCAGATTTTGAAGGCCTCGCACCTTGGTATGGAAGACTGCGTGGAAATCCTCCCCAGTCTTTTTCTCGATACGCTTGTCCGCAAGCAGGCCCGCGCCGTGGATGATGCCGGTTATCTTGCCGAAGGTCTCTTCGACGGTGGTCACGGTGCGTTCGACATCCTTCGTATCGGCGATATCGCAGGCGAAATAGGCCGCCTTGCCGCCAAGCTGTTCGATCTTCGCCAGCGTCTGCCGAATTTGCACCGCATGGCGTACACCATTCAGCATTTTTTCGACCTTCACCGGCGTCGGCTGTTCGCCTTCGGCCTGCATCGCGGCAATCGCGGCTGCCTTCAGCGCCTCATCTCCTTCGATACCTTCTGCCCAGCTGGGCAATGGCGCGTTGATATCGGTGCGCCCCAGGAGGGCGAAACGAACGGGACGGCGCTCCGCCAGAGCGATCACGCAATCGGCGGTGATGCCACGCGCGCCGCCGCTGACGAGAAGAACGCTATCCGCATCGAGCGCGGTTTCCGGCTGGTCCATCGCCGGTTCGGCCTGGTTGGTAAGGGTCATGCGTGACCCGTCAGGACCACGCCCGACTTCCGCCAGTGCGGTTTGCGGGTCTTCCAGTTCTTCGATCAGGATGCCGGCAGCTTCCTCGTCGGGCAGTGCCGGATCGATGTCCACAAAGCGGCAGAAAACATCGTCCCACTCTACGGAAAGCGATTTCGACAATCCGCCGAAACTTGCGCCGATGGCGTTGAATAATCCCCTGCCAGACGTTCCGAGCGAACCGTCGCATCGGCTGGCGATGAAGAAGGAACTGCGTGCTGCCGTGCCCGTCAAACGCGGCTGAAGTACCCCAGCCAGGGTAAAGAGTGTTTCGGCCGCCTCATAGCCTGCTTCGGGGAACACATCGCCGATCGATTCCACAGCGGTTACCGGCTGCAGATGGATGAAGCCGCCAATCGGGCCTTCCGCCTGTTCGATTTCAGCGATCATGGCCTCGATAGCCACCCTGCCGCGATCCTGGAGGTTATAATCGCGCAAGCCCTCCATCGCCAGCCCGGACGATGATTGTTTTGCCGTTCTCTTGCCTTTTGCCGGTTTAGCCGGCGCGGACAGCTGAAGGCGCGCAACCTTCTCGCCCAGGGCAACGAGGCGGGAGGCCAATGCCTCACTCAGTCCCTTGCCATCATCAACAAGCAGCCAGATCCGTTCGGCACCAAGGGTCAGCGATGTCCGGTCGGGCCGGGCAAGGTCCTGACGAACCACCCGCTGACGATGGACGGAAGGGCCGGCATTGAGCGGCTGAGCAGGAAACGCGGATGCATCCTGCTCAGCCGAAGCTTTTTTTGACTGTGATATCTCCTCATCGCCGATGTCCGACAGTTTCGTTGATGTCACCACGCCGAGACGTTGCAGGGTCACAACGGAAGCACCCGCTGCAGCTGGTGCGCTGGCGGGTGCAGTCGGTACCGCAGTTTCGGAAACGGCCGCAACAACCGGAGAAGGACCTTTGATATCGGCCAGCAATTCACCGATAGTGCGCAGGAAGAACTGCGTCATCTTGCGAATATTGCTCATGGTTTCGATGTCGAAATTCTCGTCGTTGCGGTTCTTGTCCGCATCTTCAAGAAGCCGGGTGCCGTTCGACAGCCGGTCGAACATGGCCCCGAAAATCTCCAGCCGCTTGATCGAATCGATGCCGAGATCGGCCTCAAGGTCCATCTGGTCGCCGATCATATCGACCGGATAACCCGTGCGCTCGCTGACGATGTCAGTCAGTTCGCGGATCAGCCGCTCTTCGGTGATACCTTCAAGCACCGCAATTCTTGCCTGATCCTCGGCGCTGAGTGCCGGGGCCAAAACAACCGGCGCCACGGCAACAGCAACGGCTGAGTTTCCTTTGACGGCCACCAGCAATTCATCGACCGTGCGCAGGAAGAACTGCGTCATCTTGCGGATATTGCTCATGGTTTCGATGTCGAAATTCTCGTCGTTGCGGTTCTTGTCCGCATCTTCAAGAAGCCGGGTGCCGTTCGACAGCCGGTCGAACATGGCCCCGAAAATCTCCAGCCGCTTGATCGAGTCGATCCCGAGATCGGCCTCAAGGTCCATCTGGTCGCCGATCATATCGACCGGATAACCCGTGCGCTCGCTGACGATATCCGTCAACTCGCGGATCAGTCGCTCTTCGGTAATGCCTTCGAGAACAGCGATCCTCGCCTGATCCTCGTCGCTGAGAGCAGGAGCCGGTGCGGCGGGTGCCGGCGTCTGCGGCACGGTTATCTGCGGTGCGGCCATCACCGGCATCACCGGTTTCGGCGCGGCTATGGAGACGATCGGTGCTGAAGCTGCCCTATCGGCAGCCTTGGGTGTAGCCAATGGCGCCGGCGCGAAACTCTCCTGCCGCGTTACCGCAACCGGCTGCGCCGGTTTCGGCATGTCCAGCATATTGGGAATGTAGGCGGGGGAATGCGGCAGGTTACGAACCACCTCGCCGCTGATCAGGGACATCTGGTTGTCGAAATAGCGCTCATGATTGAGGTGGTAGAGTTCCTGATTGCGCTCCAGCAATTGCAGGCTACGCGCAAGGCTCGCGGTCATGTTTTCCATCTGCGGATGACCGTGGAATTTTTCCAGAAGGTTATGCTGCTTGCTGACCAGAGACCCCAGCATATTGATATATTCGCTCTGGTTGGTCTGGAACTGCTGGTGAAGCTGGCTGAGCAGATTCTGGCTTTCGATCTGCCTGTCCATCTGGTCCGGCTTCGACATATTTTCGGATTGGCTGGTCATCGCTATCTCGATCCTGTCAGTGTCATGGGAGGGCTGAATGGAGGAGGACAAAGGGGGAAAGGAAGGAAGAGGTTTCGCAATCGGCGCAAAAGCCTCGGCCACCTCAACAGGTCGAGGTGCGGCGCGAACGACCGGAGAAGCGGCCGATTCAGGCGAGCCTGCGACACGCTGGGCGATGAACTTCTCCACCACGGCCGTATCATGCCGTAGCGCGTGCTCGCGCCGCGCGCGGTTTTTCTCGGTCAGATAAAAGCCGCCCTGCAGCCTGAAGCTGGTGGCCGGCTTCACCGATCGATCCTCCAGCGGGCGCGGGCGGGCATAAGGGTCGGCTTCGGCAAGAGCCACACCTTCCACCACCAGTTTTGCCAGTGCCCGGCGGAATTGCAGTGCTTCCTCGCCATTGGCGCTCGGGTTGAGCGAAACCACCGCATGCGGTTTGCCCTTGAGTATGTCACCGGTCAGTTTACCGAGAATGCCTTTCGGGCCGATCTCGACGAACAGATAACCGCCATCGGCGTGCAGTCGCTCGATCATGTCCCGGAACCGCACGGGCTGCACCAGCTGCTCGACAAGCGCATCACCATAAAGCGCGGGGTCGCTACCATAAGGTTCCGCCGTCGCGCTTGAATAAAGCGCGCAACTTGGCTGCGAGAATTCAATTCCGGCAATTCCGTCCCGGAACGGATCCGCCGCATGTCTGACGTAAGATGTGTGAAAGGCCGTCGAAACCGGAAGCGTCTGGCAACGGCGGCCACGTTCGGTAAGCCAGGCCTGGGCGCGGGCAATCGCCTCCGTGGCACCGCCGAACACCAGCTGCTCCGGTGCGTTATCATTGGCGATCACGATATCCGGCACGGCCGCCAGCAATTCCGCCGCATCCTCACGGCGCATCTGTGCCGCGAGCATCGCGCCGGGATCGCTAAGCCCACTCGGAGTTTCGACAGCCCGGCCACGGGCAAGCGATGCCCGGTGAAAATCCGCATCCGAAAGCACGCCTGCCGCCCACAAAGCTGTAAGTTCGCCATAGCTATGCCCAGCAACAAAATCGGGGGTGAAGCCAAGCCGTTTCAGCAGCTGGAAATAACCGGCGCTCACCGCGCCGATAGCCGGCTGCGCATTGGCGGTACGGGTAAGTTCACGGGCCTGCCGCATGGTCTCTTCGTCGGAAAAGGCCGGTGGCGGATAAATCACACCCGAAAGGGCGGGCTGGCCCGCCTCTATAGCCACGGCATCCGCGGCCTCTACGGCATGGCGCAGCTCCGGGTAATCGACCGCGACCCCCGACCCCATATTGACATATTGCGCGCCCTGCCCCGGAAAAAGCGCGACGATACGGCCTGCCACAGGTGCGGCCTCAGGCTTGTAATACATTCCGGCCGGATGCTCGAAACCCTGATCGGGACTGGATTGCAACAGCGCCAGAGCTTCCGTCAGCAAGGCGCACGCCTGTTCGGGCGTCGCGGCCGCAAAACCGAGGCGAGCGGATGCTGCAGGTGGAGAAAGCCTGCCGCCATCGGCCAGATGTGCGTCGAAGAAAGCCGCCCTGCCCTCGCCGGAAAGCTGCGAAAGCGCATCACGGCAGGTCGCATCCAGCAGGGCCGGGTTTGCCGCATGAAACACGAAGACCTCAGCCGCGCGGTTCAGCCGGTATGTCTGTTCCCGTGTTTCCGGTTCGTATTCCTCGAGAATGACGTGAAAATTGGTGCCGCCGAAACCGAAGGCGCTTAGGGCGCCGCGCCGCAGCTCGCCGCCGGCCGGGCGCATCCATGGCCGTGCGAGGCTGTTGACGTAAAAGGGTTTTGCGAGAACATCAGTGGGGTCTTCCACATTGATGGTCGGCGGCAGGACCTTGTGATAGAGGCCAAGCGCCACTTTCATCATTGCCACCGCACCTGCCGCGCAGCGTGTATGCCCGATCTGCGACTTGATGCTGCCAATCGCAATGGCATGACCCGCATCGATGCCCTGTTCCTCAGACAGTCTGATAAGGCTTTTGATCTCAGTCTCATCACCGGATTCCGTGCCGGTACCATGCGCTTCGATCAGCTGAATATCGGCTAGCGTCAACCCGGCCTGGCTATAGGCGCGCTTCAAGGCCTTCACCTGCCCTTCGGAACGCGGCGCAAAGATGCTCTTGGCGCGACCATCGCTGGACGCGCCAAGCGCGCGGATCACCGCATAAATGCGGTCGCCATCACGCTCGGCATCCGCAAGCCGCTTCAGCACCAGATAACCGACGCCATCACCCAGCATCATGCCGTCCGACTGCTTGTCGAATGGCCGCGAACGGTTGCTTTTCGACAAAGCGGGCGTCTTGCTGAAGCACAGGAACGAGAAAATCGAGTTTTCGAGATTAACGCCGCCGGTCAGAACAGCGTCGCAGCTGCCATCCGTCAGTTCGCCAATAGCGGCCTTGATGGCGGCGAGACTGCTCGCGCAGGCGGCATCCACCATATAGGACGTGCCACCGAGATCGAAATAACTGGCGATACGGCCGCAGGCCACGTTACCGAGAAAGCCTGGAAAACTATCCTCGTTCCATTCCAGCGACAGCCCCTGCAGGCGTTCAATCGTTTCTTCCGCCACCTCGGCCGACAGGCCGCTGTTCAGGAGAATCTGACGCAGAAACGGAACCTGCTGACGCACGGCAAGCGAAAACGCCGTATTGCCGTTGCCGGAACCGCCCAGAATGACGCCGATGCGGTCGCGGTCGGTCTTTTCAGCGCCTGCTCCGAGCAGACCGGCATCCGCCATCGCCCGTTTTGCAACATGCAGTGCGAAAAGCTGCGCCGTACTGATTGATTGAAGCATCAGCGGCGGCAGCTTGAAACCGGCGGGATCGAAATCGATCGGCGGCACAAAGCCGGCTTTGCGGCCATAGACCTTGTCAGCGGCGCGCGGATCAGGATCGTAGAAGTCCTCCGGCCGCCAATATTCCACAGGATCAACCGTGCCTATGTCGCGGATCGCATCATGACCGTTCACGATATTGGACCAGAAATCATAGAGATCGGCCGCATCAGGAAAATGGCTGGCCATGCCGACAATGGCGATATCGAGAGGAGGCGGTGCGGAATTACGGTTTTGCAGCATCACAGGAATAGTCCTTCCCTGGGGACGAGAAGCAACGCTCCCGTCAGAGACAAGAAAAATTACGATGTAATTCAGAAATGGAGGCCGTATCGCATGCAAAAAATATTATTAATACTCCGGATTTGGAATATTAATATGAGAGTTTTCTCAGTTCATTTCGCCTTTATGCGTCTGAGGCTGTATAAAACATACATTCATTCATTTGAAAAGCATCAATATACTTTGCGTTGAAATTTTCATAAATCCGACATCTTCAGTTGAATTAATGAAAACTGGCTGTCAAAAGCCCCGCTCTACATCTCGGATTTTCTCGTAAATATCCGCGAACCCGGAGCCGCCTGTCAGCGACTACAGAAGCAATGGAATGGAAAACCGCAGACCGATTTTCCTCTGGGTATTCCCTGCAGGCCTATCGACCAGCCGTTGCCGGCGTCGGATTTTGCCCGGTCCCAGCCAGCTCGCCGACAGATTGTCTCGCAGCCAGAAAGCGGCCGATAATCAGATGCATCATGTCGGCCTCTTCAAGTGGCCGGAAATCGGGATCGACCGCCAGACGTGAGAAAACTCCGTCTATCAGCGCCGCGATCCAGGTCGCAGCACGCTCGGCGTCGAGATTGGCGTCGATCTGGCGGCGTTCCATTCCCTTGCGCAAAAGATCAGTGATCCCCGCCCGGATTTCCTGATCGGCGGTCCTGACAAGCGCATGAATAGCCGGGTTGCGGATCGCCTCTGACGCGATCTCCAGCACCAGCCGTGCATAGGTAGGATCGGTGGCAAGTTCCAGCGATGCATCGACAAAGCCCAGAACAGCACCGAACTGATCGTCCGCCGCGCCGAGTTCGGCGAAATAAACGGCGGTTTCCCGCCGCTCCTCGGCAACGATCGTTTCAATGATCGCTTCCTTGCTGGAGAAATAATGGAAGAGATTGCCGGAGCTCATGCCGACCGCCGCGCAGATCTGCGCAGTGGTGGTCTGGTGAAACCCGTTTTGCGCAAAGCAGCTGATGGCAGCTTCAAGTATCTGCTGCCGCTTGGCTTCATGCTTTGCCGGATCGAGCTTGCGGGCCATGATTGCTCCCATAAATTAACTGAGCGCTTAGTCCATTAATTATATCGAGGCGGACTGTCAACCCGCCCCGCCCCGACCTCGCGCCGATCACGCCTCAAACGGTCAATTCGAACTGCTCGCATTCACGCAGGAACGGCAATTTCGCCCTTGTATCGTCGAGCATCTGGCGCGAAAGCTGCTGCTGGTGCACGGCAGCATTCACATTGGCGTGAAAACATATCTCTCCCAGCGGATCGATGACCATGCTGTCACCGTCATAAGCAAGCTCGTTGCCATCAATGCCCACGCGGTTCACACCGATGACATAGGCCTGATTTTCAATGGCGCGGGCCGGCATCAGGCTTTTCCAATGTGAAGCCCGGCGGGCGGGCCAGCTCGCAATATAGAGCGCCACGTCATATTGACCGCGATTGCGCGACCAGACCGGAAATCTGAGATCGAAGCAGACAAAGGGCGCGATGTTCCAGCCCTTCAAATGCACCACCTGCTGCACCTGCCCTGGCGTATAATGCTCGTGCTCTCCGGCATAGGTGAAGAGATGCCGTTTGTCGTAATGGATGAGCGCACCGTCCGGACGGGCCCAGAGCAGGCGATTGAAATAACGGCCGTCTTCGGCGATCGCCACGCTGCCGACGATATCCGCGTCGTGCCGACGGGCAGTCTCCCGCAACCATTCCACCGCTGGCCCGTCCATGGGTTCCGCCACCGTCTGCGGGTTCATGCTAAAACCGGTTGTGAACATTTCCGGCAAAACGATCAGATCCGTCTCACCTATATCATCCAGATGGCGGTCGAACTGCTGCAGGTTCTGCTTGGCGTTTTCCCAGGCCAGATCCGCCTGCACCAGCGTTATGCGAAGATCACTGTCACTCATGAATGTCTCCTTGAAAACACGATTTTAACGACAAACAAGCCAGGTGCGGACGAAACTCCCGGTCACCGAAAAACGGATAAGGAAACGTCTGCCGGCCGGAAGCGAGCGATGCAGTGGACGTGTCAGTTCCAGCCGCAATTCGTTTCGATCCGGCCTCTCGAAAAGACGCGCCGCACGAAAATCGAAGTGACGTCCAACCACCGGATAAAGCGCTTTGAACAGCGTCTCCTTGGCGGAAAACACCAGAAAAGGCAGCACGCGACCGTCGCATTGTTCCCGGTCGGCAATCAGCTCTCGCTCCAGCGTGTCGAGGGCACGCTTCAGGATGATCTCGATAACCGCGCCAGGTTCTATTTTCTCGATGTCGACGCCGACCATCGCCTCACTGTCCAGCGTCGCCATGCTGACGCATATGCCGTGGGAATGGCTGATGGAACCGGAGATGCCCGGCGGCCACACAGGCTCGCGCTTGTTGCCAATGCCGATCGGAACGGAAGGCCTGCCGAGAAGCTTCAGCGCCGCCTGCCCCAGAAAACGCCCAGCGAGAAACTCCGCCTGCCGTTTGGGAACAGCGTCGGCAAGCAGCGCAGGCATTACTACCTCCAGCCTGTCGAACAACCCCGGCCGATAGCAGGGCAGATGATATTGCGCTTCGAGCGCAACGACGTTTTTCGAGCCGGTATCGAGAAAAACCGGGCCTGACAGAAAACCCTCCGAACGGGAAATGGCAGCGGCAATATCGTCTCGCATGACGGGTGCGCTTGTACCTGAAATCTGGTGGCCGGGCATCATCCGTGCCCCCGCAACGTTTCGCTCCCGCCAGTCATCAGCTGCTCAGCCCCTGCCCGGTCAGCGGCCGTGACGGAGGTGAGGCGCTGCAGCCTGCGGCCAAGCCAGCCGCGCAGATCATCCATATAGGTGAAGACAACTGGCACGAAGACCAGGCTCAGCAAGGTGGAGGTGATGAGGCCACCAATGACCGCAATCGCCATGGGCGCGCGAAAACCCGCATCCGCCCCCACCCCCAGCGCCGCCGGCATCATGCCGGCGACCATGGCAAGCGTGGTCATGATGATCGGCCGGGCACGTTCAACGCCGGATTCGACCAGCGCCCGATGGCGGTCGAGACCGCTATTTCGCTTCTCGATGGCAAATTCCACCAGCAGGATGGAATTCTTGGTGACGATGCCCATCAGCATCAACAGGCCAATGATGGCTGGCAGGTCAAGCGCGCCGCCATAAAGCATGAGGCCTACGATCGCTCCTCCCACGGAAAGCGGTAAAGCCACGAGAATGGTGATCGGCTGGAGAAAGTCCTTGAAAAGAACGACCAGCACAGCCAGCACCATCAGCAGGCCGAACAGCATGGCCGCGCTAAAACTCTGGAACATCTCGCCGATATATTCCGCATCGCCATATTGCACCTCCCGCACTCCGGCTGGAAGCGCCGCCATGGCGGGCAAGGCATGAATGCGCTCCAGCGCCACGCCAAGCGGAATGCCGGCAAGATCGGCGCTGATAGTCACGCGGCGCTGGCGATCAAAGCGGTTGAGCTGTCCGGGCCCTTCCGAAACCGAAAGATCGGCGATGGACATCAGCGGCACGCTGCCATTTGCCACCGACACCCTGAGCATACCGAGCGTATCGAGATTGCTCTGCGCACCCCTGTCGATCATCACGCGGATCGGCACCTGCCGGTCGCCGATGTTGAACTTGGCGGAATTGGCATCCGTATCGCCCGTGGTGGCAATGCGCATGACGGCGGCGATGGACTGCGTGGAAATGCCAAGCCGGGCCGCCTCATCGAAACGTGGCCGGATTTGCAGCTCGGCGCGAGGCAGGGGTTCGATGGTCTGCACATTGGCGATGCCGGTAAGGTCGCGCATTCCCGTTTCGACGGCAAGCGCCGCAGCCGCGAGCTTCTCCGGCGCATCACCGACGAGAATGATGGAAATGTCGCGCGCCGCATTTTCGTTCTGGAACGCAAAGCGAATATTCGGCGTGCGGGCAATGAGGCTTGCGGCTGCCAGTTCGAACTGGCGTTGTGAAAGCGTCCGCTCGGAAGAAGGCGCCAGATTGACCAGCAACGAGGCACGGGCCACATCCGGCCCGTCATCAGTACGCCCGACGGAGGCGAAGATGCTTTTGACCTCCGGCATCTGCCGGAGCGCCGTCATTACCGACTGCACGGCATCGTCGGTATCGCGCAACGTCGATTCCGGCGGCAGTTCGATCTGGACTCGCGACAGGCCGCGGTCGTCGCTCGGCAGGAATCCCGATGGCAGGAGTGGAACGAGAAGGAACGAACCCACCAGCACCAGAACGCCAATTCCGCAGGTTTTCAGCCGGTGGCGCAGCGCCAGCTCGAGAAGCGCGACATAAGCCCGGCCCAGGCGTGATTTCGGTGCTCCATGCTCCGCCGCTTTCATCGCCTTCGGCGCCAGAAGATAGGCGGCCATCAGCGGGGTGACGAGACGCGCAACGAGCATGCTGGCAAGGACGGCGACCGAAACGGTAAGCCCGAACTGCTTGAAATATTGCCCGATCACCCCGCCAATGAAGCTGACCGGCAGAAACACCGCAACAATCGTGGCGGTAATTGCCAGAACCGCAAAACCGATCTGATCCGCCGCATCGATCGACGCCTGAAATGACCGCTTGCCCATATGCAGGTGGCGGTCGATATTTTCCACCTCAACGATGGCGTCATCAACGAGAATGCCGATCACCAGCGTCAGCGCCAGAAGGGTGATGCTGTTGAGGGTGAAATCAAGCCACAGCATCGCCGCAAACGTAGGCAGGATCGATAACGGCATGGCAACGGCGGCGATCAGCGTCGCACGCCAGTCGCGCAGGAAGAAAAACACCACCACGACCGTCAGCACCGCGCCCTCGATCAGTGTTTCCATGGCGACCTCATAGCTCGCCCGTGTATAATCGACCGTGGAAAGCACCCGATCGATCTCCACGACCGGATAGGTGTCGGTCAGCCGGTCTATAGTGGCGTCCACACCATTCTCGACGGCGGTGTCGCTCGAACCCTTGGACCGGAACACCGAAAAGCCAACCACCGGTTCACCATCAAGACGCGACAACTCGCGCGGTTCGGCCGATCCGTCCGTGACCTTGCCAAGCGTGGCGAGCGTCGTCCATTGGCCGTTGCGAAGACTGATCGGACGTTCCGCAAGCTCGCCGGCGGTAATCGCTCCGCCGACCGCGCGGATCGACTGTTCCTTTTCATTGAGCCGGCTTCTGCCGCCGGGCACGTTGGTGTTGAATGCCTGAACCTGATTGTTGATATCCTCGGCGGTGATGCCGAAGGCAATGAGCTGATTGGGGTCGAGTTGGACCGTGATTTCGCGGCTGACTCCGCCAAGCCTTTGCACGCGCTGCACGCCCTTGGTCGTCAAGAGTTCCCGCGCAATCGTCTCGTCGACGAACCAAGAAAGGTCGACAGGCGACATCTGCGGCGCGCGAACGGCGAAATAGAGGATCGCCCCACCCTCGACATCGAGGCTGGCAATGATCGGCTCCTCGATGTCCCGCGGCATTTCGGTGCGGATTTGCAAGACTGCCTGACGCACATCATTGGTGGCGCGGGCGGTGTCGATGCCGAGCTGGAACTCCACCGTCGTGGTCGACAGGCCGTCACCGATGGTCGACTGGATGTGCCGGATGCCGGCAAGGCCTGAAATCGCGCCTTCTACCCGCCGGGTCACCTGTGTTTCCAGTTCGGCTGGCGCAGCACCGGCCTGGGCGATGGACACAGTGACAACAGGAAAATCGACGCGGGGATTGGCGTTGACCGGCAACTTCAAAAAGGACTGGATGCCGACGAGCGTCAACAGCAGGAAGAGCACGAGAGTGGGGATCGGACGGCGGATGGCCCAGGACGAAATGTTGGTCATCAACGATCCTCCCCTTTCTGCGCCAACTCATCCACGCCGACGATCTGGTCGCCGTCACGCAGAAAAGCACTGGCGCTTTCAACGACGCGTTCGGCCGGTTCCAGCCCTTCAAGGATTTCGATGATGCCGTTCTGTGCCAGCCCCAGGCGAACGGTGCGTCGCGCCACCCTGTCATTGTGATCGACCACGACGAGTTGGGCGGTGCCTTCACGGCGCAGCCGCAGGGCCGCCTCCGGCACGGCGACACGGAACCGGCGCTCACCAAGATCGACCTTGCCACGCGCAAATGCGCCAGCGCGCAGATCTGCGGACGGAGGAACGGCGATCCGCACGATACCGAGGCGGCTCTGGGTGTTGACCGCCGGTTCGACGACACGGATGGTGCCCTGAATGGGCCGGCTCACGCCATTGACGGTGATCGTCACGGACTGGCCTGCCTGCAGCGACGGCAGCACCCGTTCCGGCGCTTCGGCCAGAAACTCCAGTTCTCCATCCTGCAACAGACGAAACAACGGTTCGGTGCTATCGGGCATCGCGCCGATGCGGGCGTGGCGCTGGGTAATGACGCCGGGTTTGGGGGACAGGATTTCGGTGCGTTCCAGTTCAAGACGGTTCTGGGTAAGCTGCGCCTGCGTGCCCGCAAGTTCCGCCCGCGCGCCCTCGATTTTCGCCGCCGCCATCGCCGCCGCCGCGCGCCGCTGGCCAAGCTGCTCCTTGCTGACGCTGGAACCGGAAAGCCCCTCGGCGCGACGCAGATTTTCGCTTGCCTCGATCTCGGCGGCCTCCGCTTCCGCAAGCGCAGCACGCGATCGGGCGACATTGGCCTCTGTTTGCTGGACCTGTGCGGCGAGCGTCTTGCTCTCCAGCCGCGCCAGCAGCTGCCCGGCGGCGACGGTATCGCCGACATCAACAGAAACCTCGACTATGCGTTGACCGGTCACGGCCGTACCGATCGAAATATCATTACGTGCAGCGAGAAGACCGGCAACATCCTGGCTGGCGTTGAAATCATAGGAGGCTGCCGCAACGACGGACACATGCGGCAACACTTTGGCGGCCTGCGCATTCTGCGCCGCTGCCGGTGTTTCTTCGCCAGACAGCATCAGCCACAGAGCGACACCGACAAAAGCGACAGCAACAGCCACCCACCAGAACAGTCTGGTGGCGGAACCCCGTCTGCGTTTTTCGGCAGATGTGGGCTCGGTATATCCCGTGGAATTTTCAGCGATGGAGCTCGGTTCAGTCATGATGGAAGGGGTCCGGATGGGAAGTTGAATGAGATGGGAGGATTGCGACGGCTCTCCGGTCATGGCGGCGATTTGCCGAGCATCCGTGCCGCCTGGCTGAGGAGCACCCAGAGCACCAGCCAGCAGAGGGTCGCAGTCAGCCCCCACAGGAACAATGCGGGACCGACAGCCTCCATGCCGAAACCGGCAATCAGCACGGCAAGCGGTGTCGCCATCATGGCAATTGCCGCGGTCGTCCCAAGCACGCTCCCTCGGATCGAGGCCGGTGCGCGTTTCAGGAACATCGTATTGGCGAGGGGACCAAGCGCCCCGGTCGACAGGCCGATCAAGGCAGCCGCAAAAAATAAATATGGGCCGGTCTCAATGAGGGCTATCAGGCCGATCGCAAGCGTAGCGCCGGATATGCCCGCCAGAAGCACAATGCGTCCGTTCCAGGCATGGCCCCATATGGCAAAGGTGACAGCCGAAAAGGCCGCCCCTGCCCCGGAAACCGCGAGGAACAGCCCAAGGTCGAGAACATCCGCCCCGCTTGCCTTGAACAGGACCGGCAGAACAACGGCGTTGAGCGCCCCGAAAACCGCCAGCATCACCATGGCGACGACAAGCATGAGACGCAGCAGCGGTTCGGTGAGCAGGAAGCGCAGGCCCGCTAGTGCCACACCGCCCTTTTCCCGATCCGTGATCCTGCGACGATGGCGCGGCAGGCAGATCGCGCCGATGATGGCGGCAAGCAGCGAGCAGCCGGCCGTGATCAGCAAGGCATATTCAATGCCGAAAGCCGCGATTGCGATGCCGGCGACCGGTGGACCGAAGATCAGCGCAGTGTTTTCCAGCAATTCATCAATGGACGTCACCCGCTCGATCGGCATGCGCGCAACACGGGCGAGTTCCGGCACCCTTGCATCGTGGGCGATCATGCCCGGTCCATCGAGAAGAGCACCGATCACGATCAGGCCGATCAGCAGGACGATATCCAGTTGTCCGGCCATCATGAGCAACGGAATGGCTGCAACGCTGAATGCGCTGGCAAGATCGGCGGTAACGGCAACGACACGCGAACCGAAACGGTCGACAATCGGCCCGCCGAAAAAAGCGCCGATCACCAGCGGCATCATGCCAGCCGCCGCTGCAAACCCTGTCCATGCGGCATTGCCTGTCAGGGAAAGCACGATCCACGGCAACACGACGCCGGCCACGGCATTGCCGAAAAGCGACAGGCCGCCGGCAAGGATGATGCCATAGAGCGGAATGCGGCTATGCGGCAGACCAAGTCCGCGACGACCGACTTCGGAAACGGCGTCGAGATCGCCATATGCCGCCGCAAGGCGCATCGTCTCGGCAGGGCTGCTGTCTGAAGGCATCACGATCTCCAAATTTCACAGTCCCGGCGCTTCCGGTAATGATGAAGGCGGCAAATGAGTTGGTCGCACGTCTGCTCGAAGGCGCACGACGGTCCACGTCAGCGACCTCGCCTGCCCACTCCCGTGCATTCGATATTTCATTAATTAAGTAGTCAGTCTATTTATTATGGAGAAGTATTTTTTGTCAAGCTGGCTCGGAAAAAATGGGAGAGGCAACGAGAATGCCATACGGCTGACGCGTCCCAGACTTTGGACGACGCATAAATGCAGAGCGTTGAGATGGCTTGAGCGTCAGCGCATCACAGGTACCATACTTGGGTTTGATGCAAGGATTTCGCGTGCAGGCACATCAACGAGCCGCGCTCATTCCTTTGCGCGCACAAAATACGACCAGTATAAAACTTAGTTAAATGATAATTATATCAATGCATAAAGAGAATTTTCTAATCTAACTCTATAACTCTCCTGACGCCTCCCGGCGTCTCAGTTCCAGCTCTTCGCTGTAGCGCCTGAGCGTATGGCTTTCGGTGAGCAGACCAACCGGGCGGTTCTCTATCTTGTCATTAACAACGACCAGCGCTTCGCTTTCCGTGGCATCGAAGGCCGCTGCCGCCTGACGTGCATTCATGGTGGGCAGCAGCACGTCGTTCTTATATTGCAGATAGGTCTCAAGGCTGATCTTGCTCGGATCACGATCCATCGGGTCGGCGTAGATTTCCGGCACGAGGACGATGCCGGCATAACGCCCGTCATCATGGGTCATGATCACCCGCTGCGTCGAACCGAGCGGGAATTTCTCCTTGAAGGCCGGGAGCCCCATGCTGACATTGGCCTTTCGGATATCGGCACGCATCATCTTGCCAACCGTCAGGTCGCGGATCCAGCCAATATCATGGGCGCTGCGAATACTCTCTCCACGCAGGTGAAAACGCCAGGTGGCGAAGGAATAACCGAAGGTCGTGCGCACCACCAGCGACGTGGTGATGACGGCGGCGAGCACCAGAGCGGTGATCTGGAAGTCGCCCGTCAGTTCCAGCGCCAGGAACGTCATCGTCAAAGGGCCACCGATGATGGCGGCGGCAAAGGCGCTCATACCAATCACGGCATAAACGATGGGCGCTGTCGAGCCATAGCCGATATAGGGGGCGCAGAGCGCGAAAACCTTACCCAGAAGCGAACCCATGAACAGCGAGGCGAAAAACAGGCCGCCACGAAAATTGGAACCGATGGAAATGGCGCTGGCCGCCGCTTTCAGCAGGAAGAGCCCGGCCAACCCGTAAATCGTCAGTTCGGCATCGATATTGAGATGCAGCGCGCCATGGCCGCTCGACAGCACCTGCGGTGAAATCAGCGCAAGAGCACCGACCGCCACGCCGCCAATGGCCGGACGCAACCAGCCGGGAATGGCGCTTTTGCGGGCCGTCTCCTCGATGAAGGAAACGGTCTGCATCAGCACGATGCCGATCGCCGCACAAACAACACCCAGAAAGATGGCGGGCACGTAATCCGCAGGCGTCACGCGGCTGGCATCGACAATATCGATCGACAGGCCATGGCCGCCGATAATCCCGATAACGGTGGTGGCCACCAGCGCGGAGACGATGAGCGGCGCAAGCGTGACGACGGTATAGGTGCCGATAATGAGTTCGATGGCGTAAAACGCCCCGGTCAGAGGCGCATTGAAGGCCGCCGCAATCGCACCCGCAGCACCACAGCCGACGAGGATGCGCATGTCCCCTCGCCGCAGTTTCAGCTTGATGCCGAGCTTTGAGGCCACACCGCTGGCGATCTGCGTGTAACCCGCCTCAAGCCCGACGGACGCGCCGAAACCGTTCGAGACGATGTTCTGCACGCAGACGATGATGCTGTCCGTCAGCGACAGGCGGCCCCCATGCAGGGCATTGGCCTCGATCGGGTCGACCATCGGTTTCTTGCGGGTCTTTGAAAGAATGAAGATGATCAGGCCAAGCACGATGCCGCCGACGATCGGTCCAGCAAGCACGACGGGGCCTGAGAGGTCGCTGCTGCTCAGCCGCTCGGTACCGAAGACCAGAACATGCAGCGCCGTGCTCAACGCGCCGATCAGCGCCACCAGAAGCCCCGCCGCAATGCCGATGAGAGCCGCAAGAGCCACCAGCCCCAGTTCGCCGCGTCGGAACATCGCCCGCAACCGGCTGGCGCGCAGATTGTCGAAGAAGCTCGCCATACTGGGTGCACGGAAAGGCCGGGTCGACATGCTGTTCCTTCTCAGGCGACGTCAAAGCGCGACGCGCCTGTACTAGTGTTTCAAAGCACGTCCCTGCCCCAAAACCGGAGACCGATTTTGAGAGACATGCTCAGGGCGCCTCGAACTCGACTTCGAAACGCATCTGGTCGTAAGCCGGTTCGACGTGATCAGGCGTTTCACGCATTACCGTCTCATAATCGAGCGGAATATGCATATGGGTCAAGATCGCCCGTTTGGGTGCGAATCTTTCGATCCAGCCAAGCGCCTGTTCCAGCGAAAGATGGCTGGGGTGGTAGCGGTGCTGCAACGCGTCGATAACGAGAATATCGAGGCCGGCAAGCTTGGGCACGCTCTCAGTCGGAAAATCGCTGACATCAGTGCAATAGCCAACGTCGCCGATGCGAAAGCCAAGCGAATGTACATCACCATGCTGCTGCATATGCACGTTGAAAGGTATCGGCCCACCTGCCCCGTTAATAATCACAGGCACGTCGATGTCGGCGATGATACGCGGTTCGACGATTGGCGGATAACTGCTGCCCGGCGGTGTCTCCAGGCAATAGGCGAAACCGTCCCATATGCGCGCCATGGTGACGGGATCGGCATAGATCGGAATGCGGTTTTGCTGGATGGCGAAATAGATGCGCAGATCATCGATACCATGCAGGTGATCGGCATGGGCGTGGGTGTAAAGCACCGCATCGACGGCCTCCACCTTTGCGGCAATCATCTGTTCGCGAAAATCCGGGCCAGTATCGATCACGACAGTTGTCTTGCCGCCATCCGGGCCGATCTGCTCCACCATGAAGGCCGTGCGCGTGCGCCGGTTCTTCGGATTTTCGGGATCGCAGGCACCCCAGTCGCCGTTGATGCGCGGCACACCGGGCGAAGACGCGCAGCCGAGAACCGTGAAGCGACGACGGTAGATTGCCACGCTACACCCTTGTCATCTTCGAAAAGCAGCGGAAGGCGTTCTCGGTGGTGATTTCGGCCATGCGCTCGAAAGAAACACCATGCACCTCGGCCAGAACTTCAGCGGTATTGACCACGTAGGAAGGCTCGTTGCGTTTTCCCCGCCAGCGCTTCGGCGCAAGATAGGGCGCATCGGTTTCGACAAGCAGCCGGTCAAGCGGCACGGTGGCGGCTATATCACGGATATCCTGCGATTTCGGGAAGGTGAGAATGCCCGAAAAGGAAACATAACCGCCAAGCTCAACGCCGGTTTTCGCCAGTTCAGGACCAGCGGAGAAGCAATGCAGGATGAAGGGGAATGCCCCCTTTTCGCTTTCCGCGCGCAAAATAGCGGCCATGTCGTCATCGGCGCTGCGGCTGTGAATGACGAGCGGCAGCTTCGTCCGTCTTGCCGCTTCGATATGGCGAATGAGGCCGGTTTTCTGGTCTTCCGGCTTCTGCGTATCGTAGAAATAATCCAGTCCCGCCTCGCCGATCGCCACGATCTTGTCGTGGCTTTCCGCCAGCCGCACCAGATCGTCAGCCGAGATATCCAGTTCCTCGGCTGCACTGTTGGGATGTGTGCCGACCGAGCAAAAGACCGACGGATATTTTTCAGCGATCTTCAAAAGCTCGGGCAGGCGGCGCACCCTGGTCGAGATCGTCACCATCTGGCTCACGCCGGAGGCATGGGCGCGGGCGATGATATCGTCGCGCTCAGCATCGAAGTCAGGAAAATCCAGATGGCAATGGGTATCGATCAGCATCGGTCTCGCCTTCACGCTTCCGGCGCAACGTAACGCGGGAAGACCGGCTTCGGGGCTTCGAGCGGCGTGCCCGGAACCAGACGACCGGCCTCGCCGAGCGCTGCGAAATCGCGTTTGTCAGCGGCAGCTGCAACGAGATCGAGCAACTTGTTGCAGGATTCCGGCATGAAGGGTTGCAGGAGAATGCCGATCTGGCGCACCACTTCCGCCGTGACGTAAAGCACGGTGCCCATGCGCTCAGGATCAGTCTTCTTCAGCGCCCATGGCTCCTGCGACGCAAAATAACGGTCGGTCTCCGAAACGACGGCGATGATGGCCGCAAGTGCACGGTGAAGCAACTGCTTGCCCATTTCCTCGCGGCAGAGCGCCAGCAGCCCGTCAGCCGAAGCCAGCATCGCCTTGTCTTCTTCGGTGAATTCGCCGGGTGCCGGGATCTGGCCGTCGCAATTCTTGACAATCATAGACAGCGAACGGCTGGCGAGATTGCCGATGCCGTTGGCAAGATCGGCATTGATGCGGGTGGCGATGCCCTCTTCGCTATAGCTGCCGTCCTGGCCGAAGGAAACTTCGCGCAGGAAGAAATACCGCACCTGATCCAGGCCGAAGTGAGCAACCAGATTGGCGGGATCGACGACATTGCCGAGCGACTTCGACATCTTCTCGCCCTTGTTGAGCAGGAAGCCATGCGCATAGACCCGCTTGGGCAACGGCAGCTTCGCGCTCATCAGGAAGGCAGGCCAGTAGACCGCATGGAAGCGGATGATGTCCTTGCCGATGATATGCACGTCGGCGGGCCAATATTTGGCGCGCGGGCCGTTCCTGTCTTCGATGTAACCCGTGGCGGTGATGTAGTTGGTCAGGGCATCGACCCAGACATACATGACGTGCTTGGGATCGTTCGGAACCTTGATGCCCCAGTCGAAGGTGGTGCGGGAAATCGACAGGTCCTTCAGGCCGGATTTGACGAAGGAGATGATCTCGTTGCGCCGCTCCGCCGGGCCGATGAATTCAGGGTTTTCCTCGTAGAGCTTCAGCAGCTTGTCCTGGTATTCGGAGAGCTTGAAGAAGTAGCTTTCCTCCTCCACCCATTCCACCGGTGTGCCCTGCGGCCCGTAACGCACGCCGTCGGAGCGCACTTCCGTTTCGTCCTCGCCGTAATAGGCCTCGTCGCGCACGGAATACCAGCCGGCATAGCTGTCCTTGTAGATGTCGCCGCTATCGGCCATCAGGTTCCAGATATTGCGCGAGGTCTCGTGGTGGCGCTCTTCCGTGGTGCGGATGAAATCGTCATTCGAGGCGTTGAGCAGCTTGCCCATTGCCCGGAACTGGTCGGAATTGCGCTGCGCCAGCTCTTCCGGCGAAATGCCTTCCGCCCGCGCCGTCTGCTGCATCTTCTGGCCGTGTTCGTCGGTGCCGGTCAGGAAGAAAACATCCATTCCATCCAGGCGCTGGAAACGTGCCATGGCGTCCGTCGCAATCAGCTCATAGGCATGGCCGATATGCGGCTTGCCGTTGGGATAGGAGATCGCGGTGGTGATGTAGAATGGTGTCTTGTCTGTCATGACGGTCTATCGACTTTACAGGCTGTTTTTTTGGATAGACCGCTCTTAAACCATTGTTCGCAGCAGCGAAAGCGAAGAGTACGATTTGTACGATCCCCGCGCCTTCAGACGCCGCGAATATCTTCCAGAATGGAAAGCACCATCTGCTTCTTGTCGAGATTATAGGCCTGCGCCACGCTGATCCGCTCCGCAAGCATCGAGGAAAGCCGCGCATGTCTTTCCGCCGCCGCTATATCGCCCGCCATCGCCGCCGCCCGGGCCCGCTCCATCAGCTCTTCCGTCACATGCTCCATGAAGAATCCGAGGACGATATCGCCATCCTTCTGCGCCAGAACCTCAGCAAGCTTGTGCATCTTCTTGCGTGCTCCCGGCCCTTCCGCAGACATCACCTCGGCAAAGGCCTCAACAATGTCGGAGCCGCCATAATTCGTGAGCTTGAGCGCCTGCGCCACGCTGCCCTTCGAGGCCGCAATCAAGGCGTCACGCTTTTCGCCGGCGGAGCCGATGCCGAGATGATCGAGTGATTGCACCATATCCGCATCTGAAAGCGGTAGCAGACGAAGCGGCATGCAGCGGGAGCGGATGGTCGGCAGCAACTTGCCCGGCGCGTGCGACAGGACGAGGAACATCGCCCGCTTCGGCGGCTCCTCCAGTATTTTCAGGATCGCATTCGCGGCATTGCGGTTGAGATCATCAGCCGGATCGATGATGACGATGCGCCAGTTGCCGGTGCCCGAGGTTTGCGAGAAGAAATGCCCGGCCCGCCGCACCTCATCCACGGTTATGGCGGATTTCACGCGGCCGGTTTTTTCATCCACCGGACGCGTCAGATGCAACAGGTTGTGCGATGCCCCGGCCGTGATCTGCCGGCTGACGAGCGACTGCGGATCGGGATCGGCAAGGACATCCGGGGCCGAAGACGGATCTGGGTGGGTGAGGACATGATTGGCGAAACGGAAGGCGAGCGTCGCCTTGCCTATCCCTTCCGGCCCTTCGATGAGAATGGCATGATGGCCCTTGCCGGAGCGATAGGATTGCGCGAGGAACGCTTCGACTTCCTCATGCCCGAAAAGTTTTGTGTTCTGCTGCGGCGCAATCGCGCCGTCGAGAACGCCCTGAACCTCACTCATGCGCCGCGCCCACTGCCGTTCCCAGTTGTTCGAGCAAGGGCTCGACAAAGGACATCACGTCCTCCGCCACCTTCTCCTCCGGCTGGTCGGCATTGACGATACGGCAGCGACGCGGCTCGGCAAGCGCTATATCGAGATAGGCTTCCCGTCGCTTCTCGTGGGTCTCGATTTCTTCCTTTTCGAACCGGTCGGGCGCAGCCCCCTCATCCGCCCGTTTTCTGGCGCGCGCCAGCCCCTTTTCGGCGGCGATATCGAAGATCAGCGTCAGTTCCGGCACAACGCCATCGATCGCAATGCGTTGCAGCGTCTCGATGAAATCCGGTTCCAGATTGCCGGTCGTGCCCTGATAAACACGGGAGGAATCAAGAAAGCGGTCGCAGAGCACGATCTCGCCACGCGCAAGCGCCGGGCGAATGATCTCTTCGACATGGTCGTTGCGCGCCGCCGCAAACAGGATTGCTTCCATGCGCACCCCGAAGGATTCCGCCGCGCCTGACAACAGAACATGCCGAACGGCCTCCGCACCCGGCGAGCCGCCCGGCTCGCGCGTCACGACCACCTCGAAGCCGCGACCACGAAGCGCCTCGGCAAGTGTGCGAATCTGCGTCGACTTGCCGGCACCCTCGCCGCCTTCGAAGCTGATGAACAGTCCAGTCTTTTCGGCCAATGTCACGTCCTGCGAGGAATTCCCGGAAATATTGAAATGCCTGTTTACAGCATCGAACCGAAAAGTGTGAAGCGCTTTTCAGAAAATGAGGTGCCTGAACAAAAGCATAGGAGCAAGGTGGCACAAGGCGCGGATTTTCAGAGCCAGAACAGCAGCAGTTCCTTCAACGCACCCGCCGCATTCTGGGTCAGCGAGCCCTTGCCGACCGAACCCTTGGTATAAAGCGGCACTTCACGCAGCAGCCGCTCGCCCGAAAAGACCTTAAGCGTTCCCGCATTGGCGCCAACGTCCAGAGGTGCATTCAACGGCCAGCGATAGACAATCCGTCCGGAAATTCGCTCCGGATTGTTGACCGGCACCAGCACACTGACATCTTCCTTTGGCGAGAGATCGACATAGGCGGCATCGCCGCCATAAACGCTGACCGAACCCACCACTTCATCCTTGCTGAAAAGATGGCGCTTTTCGAAAGCTGTGAGGCCCCAATCGACCACGCGGCGGGCTTCTTCCTGCCGCGTCTTGTCGTCTGTTATGCCTGATAGCGCCAGATAAACCCGCCGTCCCTCCCGCTCTGCCGAAACCACGGCCGCAAAGCCGCTGCCTTCCGCAAAGCCAAGCCCGAGCCCATCTATGCCGTTCCCAAGCAGTGTGTTTTTGTTGCGCTGGAATATCCGGTTCCATTCGAAATCCGGCTTGGTGAAAAGCCCATAGCGATCCGGATAGGTATCATGCAGATGCTGGGCAAGACGCACCATATCCCTGGCAGTCGTCTGGTTGCCCGGATCAGGAAGCCCGGTGGAATTGGTAAACCTGCTGCGGTTCATGCCGAGTTCGCCCGCTCTCACCGTCATGCGCTTGGCAAATGCAGGGTCCGAACCCGCCATGCCTTCGGCGACGATGATGCAGCCGTCATTGGCGTTCTGCACGATGATGCCGGTCAGGAGATCGTTGATACCGATGGAAGATTTCAGCGCCGCGAACATGGTCGAGGTTCGTGACGGTGCGCCGCCCGTGCGCCAGGCATATTCAGAGACGGGAAAAGCGGTCTCCGGCGTCACCTGCGCCTTGGAAAGCGCATCCAGCACCACCTCCACCGTCATCAGCTTTGCAAGCGACGCCGGCGGAAACGACTGATCCTCATTTTGCGAAAGAAGCACGGTGCCGGTTTCGGCATCGATCATATAGGCCTGTTCAGCCTTGGCGATGAAGGGCGCAGTCTGCGATTGCGCCGCACCTGCGCTTAAAAATGCAAGCCCGGCCGCGACGACCACCGAACAATAGGAGCGATAAATGGCCTTGTGCATGAAACCGCCCAGTCCTGCCTGCCGAAACCGGCCGCCCGAAACGAAACGGATGCAGCCCTACCCTTCAATCCGTCAGCGGGACTTCGCCTGCTGACGCTTCACATGGGCGAGTATCGATTGCTCGTTGAGCGCGCCACGATCGACCAGCACGCTGTCGAAGGCACGTGTGGTCCGGGAAACCGTAGCAGATTCTTGCGAATAAGCCGCCGCATATTTGGACGATGGTGTCGGCACGCGCAGATAATTGCCGCCGGGCGCCGCCGGCTCTCGCATGAAGTTTCCTTCGGGACGTTCAGCCAGGAACGGACCGATTTCCGGCAGGATCGCAAATTGTTCGAACGCTGGCGCGGGACCATTGACCAGCGGCATGGCCTGCAGAGCCGCATTCTTCCTGGAACCGACCAGCGCCGTCTGCGTCGAACCGCTATAGTTCGGATTGGAGGCAGGAGCCGGCACGAAGTTCGGAGAGGCCGAAGCCACCATCACGCCCGTTGCGATCTGCCCTTCCGGCGCAACACCCGGCGAGCGCGAGCCCTTCGGAATATAGGACGCCATCAGATAGGGCATGTCGTGACCGTCAAGCGGGGCGCGGCCGGCATATTGCACCCGCACATTCGCCGTACCTGTCGCCTTCATGTCGAGAAGATCGGCCGTCTTGCTGGAAACGTCGATCAGGCGGCCTTCGTGGAAAGGTCCGCGATCGTTGACGCGCACCAGAACCGACGCGCCATTTTCCGTGTTGGTGATGCGCGCATAGCTCGGCAGGGGAAATGTCGGATGTGCGGCAGAAAGATGTTCTTTGTCGTACACCTCACCATTCGCCGTCAGGCGGCCATGGAAGGCGGAACCGTACCAGGAGGCAAGACCGGTCTTGTTATAACCCGGCTCTTCTTTCGGAAAATAACGACGGCCTTTGACGGTATAGGCATTACCGATCAGCTCGCGCCCGCCGCCCTTGGGAATGCTCTTGCCATCGGCAACGCGCGGGCTGGCTTTGACGCCATATTCCGATTCAGAGAAATATTCCTTGCTGCGCTTGGGCTTAGGCTTGGTCTCGGTCGTGGTGGAACACGACGCTGTCGCAGCGCAAAGCACGGAAATTGCAAGCCACTTCGCACCCGATCTGGTGCTGATGCCGAGTTTCTTGACCGTAGAATTCAAATCGTCTGCCCCACGCTGCTATTGGCTCGGAGAACCGCACCCTCACTTGCCTCGATGAATTGCCCCTGCCATCGAAGCACCTAACAGTCGCTTAATCTTGTGCATAACGTGGCGAAAATGCGAACGACTTCTGCAAATTCGATAAAATTGTAATGAACGTGGTTAATGATTTATCTCTTTTTGGGCGCTTGAAATCGACTGTTGACGCTCGTCCGCGCCTTCTCCCACATTCGAAATAACGGAACAAAGGCAGTGTGGCCGCGTTTCTTCCCCGCAAACAAACAAGCTTCCGCCGGTTTTTCGGCTGAGGGAGGAAACCATGATCAAGTCAATAAAAGCTACAGGTCTGGCGCTTGGCATCGCCTTGGTATCCATCGCCGCGCCGATCCCGGCAGGAGCGCAGGACATGGAATTAAGGATCGGTCCGGACGGCGTGCGCCCGGTCATCCGCGATCGAGATCGCGACAGAGACGTTGACCGCCGTGGTCCGCCCCGTATGCGCGGCTGCAGCGAACGCGAAGCTCGCGCCGCCGCCCGTGAGGCTGGCCTGCGAGATCCTGAAGTCGTGCGCGTCACCCCCGGCCGCGTCGTCGTTCAAGGCTTCACCCGCCGAGGGCCGGATCGCATCACCTTCGCCAACGAACGGGGTTGCCCCGAAATCTGATCAAATGTGAAATCTGGAGCCCGCCGAAAGGCGGGTTTCGTCGTTGTGGGTAATATCAACGCAGCCCTGACCAAACGACGTGGCCCGGATCGGTAATCGTTCCGCGTTTTTTAAATGGTCATTTTTGAGCTGAATGGCAGATGGGGTGTCTGTCACGTTTAAGCGCCTACTGCGTTGAAATTGGCTCTAAAATTTTTTGGTCATTTTGAAATGTACCCGGTTTTATACCCGGGAATATTTTTCAGTTTTTACGACGCCTTTTTCAGCCTTCCCACGGTCTGTCGGCTGTCCTGCCATCCCTTAATGTCAGCGACGGTCCATCGAACGCATCGTTCTCCCAGCTGGCGCGGACGAGGAAAGTCGCCGTCGTCCATCCAGCGGTACAGCGTTGACGAGCCGACCTTCACCATGGCGAGGACTTCTTTTAAGGACAGATACGCGTCAAGCGCGATTAGGTTTTGTGCGGGGTTGTCGGACATCGGTACGCTCCAAGCAAAATCATGGCACCGGCGAGAGGCATCGCCGAGTTGGAACTATCCGCGGGAACAATATGGGAACATATGGGACGTTATGTCAAGCCACGGGAACTATAGTTGGAGAATAATTAGCCAGACGACGAGTACCACCGTCGCGACAGCCACCACCCTGCCCTGCGGCTTCGCCGCCTCCCTAATATGCCTTGCTCTAGGTCTCGTCATGTCGGCGTCTCCCGATCTCCGCGTGACGGAGGCGAAATGCCTTCAGGATAATTTCAACGATGATAACACCGCCGATACCGGTAATGAAACCGCCAACACTGGCGGATTGTTCCTCAGCCACGCTCATGGGCCCGAAGATGAAGTGAAAGAACTTTGTCCCCAGCGGGCTGAGATAGTAGGCCGTCAGTGCGCCGACGAAGAGCTTGCGGGCGCTGGCCCACCAGCCTGTCCATTCCATCGCGACGGAAACGGCAGATCCCGCGATGCCTGCCAGAGCGAGCTTTGCCTCGGCAGAATTCCACCAATCCCAAAAAGACATCAGCCTTCTTTCTTCACCGCACGAATGACCGTGTTTCCGCCCATGTAGAGGCCGGTATAAATCGTGAAAATGCCAAGGAAGGTCGCGAGGTCAAGCCCGACCTCAATCTGGATGCCCGTGCCGGTCGCCCACAGGAGCGCATTGAGCAGCGGCCGGACGATAACGAACCACGCGATGCAGACCAGCATGAGCCACATGCCTGCGGGCCGCCAGAGCCAGCCGAAGGACGTATCCTTGTTCATCTCGGCCAGCATGAGGCGGTTCGCCTCTTTCTGCTGCTCGACTTCGGCGAGGATCAGTGCCGGCGCGATGGGCTCGACCTGGCTTACCGCCTCGTCCAGCGTGGATTGCGGCAGCGTGGGCAGCTCGTCGACCGTGACGCCGGCTTGCTTGGCAATCGCGTCGATCACAGTGCCGCCGATCTCACCCGCGACGCCACCCACCTGCTTCTCAAGGATGGTTTTGACCGTGGAAGCGCCGACGCGCAGCGCAGCGCCGATCAGGATAGATGCGAGCGCGCTCATGCCGCCACCTCGTTGTAGGCCTCAACGCGAGCATCGGCGGCGCGCTTCTTGGCGATGAAGATAACCGTTGCAACGGCACCGGCCGCCACAATGGCGACGAGGATCCAGACTGTCGTTGCATCTGTCACGGTGGAAGGCTCGACCACGGACGCGGCCGCTGGCGCCGACGCCGCGGTGGCGCTGGTGGTGGCCGCCTTCTTTGCCGAGCTGGCCTGCTTCGCCGACTGCGTTGCTTCCGTCTTGATCTTGCCGCTTACCTGCGACGGGGAAAGGCCCATTGCCGCGAGAGCCATAGCGACGCCGCGCGCCTCGATGTCAGCGACGCGACGTCCCCATCCCTTGCCGAAGGTTTTCCAGATCTTGAGCGACTGCATGAAGGACAGGCGAGCGCGGCAGATTTTCTTAACCGTCTCGCTGTGGTCATTGCTACCGGCGGAGGCGAGGAGCCATTTCCGCCCACGGGAAACGCCCGAATTGACCGAGGCGTCGTAAACAGCCAGGTCAACGCCGGGGAACAGCTTGTCAGCGCCGCAAGCGAGCCAGAACTCGCTGCGATAGAACTTGAGAGCCTGTGCCATGGTGATGTTACGCACCGGCGTCCGCTTCATGCTCATCTTGTCTTGATATTGGTGCCAGCGGATTTCGGTGATGCCGTACATCGTCTTGCCGCCGGGATCGTCGGGATGGTCGCTCCATCCCCCTTCCCACTTGCCTGTGACGGCTTGGCAAATCTCGAATCGGTCAGTCATGGGTGCGCTCCAAAATCAGGGGCCGCACTCATGCGCTAGCGATGTGTTTCAATATCATGCGCCAGTTGTTGCAACAATCCGCCAAATCCAGTATTTAGAGAGCAGATGCGCATGAGTGCTGTTTGATCCTGAACCGGAGACATCACTCATGACCAAGACTGTGGTTGCCTTTGGCGATCCGAAAGCGCAGAAAAAGTGGTCTGGCGCGCTCTTCATCGACATCACCAAGAAAAGCTATTGGGACCGTAAGTTTATCGGCACGTCCGATGAATATGCGATCCAGCGTCTGACCGACCTCGAGTCGGAAGCGGGCGACCAGATCAGCTTCGACTTGTCGGTGCAGCTCCGCAACCGCCCGACCTATGGCGACCAGCGCCTCGAGGGCAAGGAAGAAAGCCTTCGCTTCTTCACCGACCAGATCAAGATCGACCAGATGCGCCACGGCGTCTCTGCTGGCGGCAAGATGAGCCGCAAGCGTACCGCCCACAACATGCGCCAGGTCGGCAAGAACCGCCTCTCCGACTATTGGTCGAAGTTCAACGATCAGATGATCTTCATCTACATGTCCGGCGCACGCGGCATCAATGAAGACTTCATCGAAACGACGGCATGGGCTGGCCACGCCGAGAACCCGATAGAAGCGCCCGACGCAGATCATATCCTTTACGGCGGCGATGCGACCGCTAAGGCAAACCTCGATTCGGCGGACATCATGTCCCGCGCTGTGATCGAGCGCGCACAGACCAAGGCCCGCATGATGTCGGCCAAGGATCCGAAGAACGCCAACATGATGCCCATCATGATCAATGGCGAAGCGCACTACGTCTGCGTCATGAACCCCTTCCAGGAATATGACCTGCGCAACAAGGATCAGGGCGGCTGGCTCGAAATCCAGAAGGCCGCCGCGGCTGCCGAAGGACGCGCAAGCCCGATCTTCAAGGGCGGCCTCGGGATGATCGGCAATACGGTCCTGCACAGCCATGAATGGGGCATTCGCTTCAACGACTACGGCGCTGGCGGCAATGTCGCCGCTGGTCGCGCGCTCTTCATCGGCCGTCAGGGCGGTGTCATCGCCTTCGGTTCCGCCGGCGGCTTCCGCTACACTTGGACGGAAGAAACCAAGGACCACGGCAATGAGCCGGTCGTTGCTTCTGGCGTCATCGCCGGCGTCAAGAAGACCCGCTTCAACGGTCGCGACTATGGCGTGATGTCGATCGACACCGCAGCCGTCGATCCCAACGCCTGATGACCTGCCCGGGGTTCGCCCCGGGCTTTATCCGCTTCGCCACCGCGACACGAACTCCAAAGGAACACGCTCATGACGCTCATTCTGAGCAAATATGCCAAAGGGACCGAACCCCTTTCCTACCCGTCCACGGCTGGCGAAGCTGTTGCCATCCGCTTTTCGCACCAGCTCACCGCCGCGCCCGCCGCTGGTGACATTCTCGAGTTGGCCTGCATCCCGTCCAATTGCCGTGTCGCAGAAATCATCGTCGATATGGATGATCTCGACACCAACGGCGCTCCCACCGTTCTTTTCGACGTGGGCATCATGAGCGCAACGTTTGGTCTGGAAGATAACGCCCGCACCTGCGGCGCGGAATTCTTCTCCGGCTCCAATCTGGCGCAGGCAGGCGGCGTCGCTCGTCCGACACTGAAGACCGCATACCGCACCACTGCCTCAAACGTGGATCGCGGCATCGGCGTGAAATTCACGACGGTCGCGGCCACCTTCGCTCCGGGTATTATCGGGCTGACTGTTTTCCTCACCAGCGAGTAAGCCCCTCAAGGCTGGATGTGGCAAGGGGCTTCCAAGCCCCTTTTTCTTTCAAGGAGTGAACTATGAAGACTGTCATCGAATGCACGCTGGGCGCAACGGAACAGACGGTGGGTGGCATCACCTATAGCTTCGACCGCGACACGCATGGCCGTTTCGTCAACGAGGTGAACAGCGTTCTGCATCGCTCGATCTTCCTCAACGTCACCCATTACCGCGAGGTCCCGCTCGATCCGCCTCCGCCCGAGGACGATCAGGAAATCCCCGCATTCCTGTCCGGACAGGGCGGCACCGGCGAAGGTGAAGGCACTGGCGACGACGCAGGCGATGACGACGGTTCCAGCTCCGAGGGAGATGGCGCCGGGGAAGGTGAAGGCACCGGCGACGATGACGGCTCGAACGCTGGCGACGAAACCAATGCTCTCGACGGCGACCAACAGGCAGTCGGCGAGGCGGACAAGCAGCCCGAGCAGGCACCCGTAGCCGCTCCCGCCAAGAAGGCCACCAACAAGAGCAAGTAAGCCATGCCGAAGGCGAGTGAAGTGATGAAGCGCGCCAGCGTCCTGCTGTTGGACGAAGACAATGTTCGCTGGCCGCTTTCCGAGCTTGCCGACTGCATCAATGATGCGGTTAAGGCCATTGTCCTTGCCAAGCCCTCGGCATCGGCAAAGACTGCGCAGTTCTCGCTCGAGCAGGGCACCTATCAGAAGATCCCCGAAACGCTCGATAGCGTCACGCCGCTCCAGCTCCTCGGCGTGAACCGGAACATCATCGACACGGTGAAGAACCTCGGCGGCCGAGCGATCCGCACCGCGGCGCGCGCCATGCTCGATTCGCACGAGCCGAACTGGCACAATCCCGCCTACGTCCCCTTCACCAAGGAAGTGCGCCAGGTCATCTTCGACGAGAACGTGCCGCTGGAATTTGCATGTTACCCCGGCAACGATGGCAATGGCATCGTCGAAGTCGCTATTTCCTACCTCCCGGCGAAGGTCACGCCGATCCCGAACAAGGATGTCGAGAAGCTCGAGGCGTGGGACGTCGAAATCGGGCTTCCGGAACCCTACACCGTGCCGCTGATCGACTATGCACTGTTCAAGGCATTCTCCAAGGATGACATCGCAGGCGATCCGACCAAGGCCATGACGCACTATCAGACCTTCGCCACCGCTCTTGGCATCAAGGTGCAGGGCGAGGCCTCCTCCAATCCGAACAGGAGGCGGTGATGCGCGACATCGACGACATGCTGCCCCATGTCCTGCCCTATGTCCCGAACTGCGCCGATCTGACGGCTTACCGCTGCATCCGCGAGGCTGCGCGCGAGGTGTGCGAAAAAGCCGATATCTGGCGCGAGAAGGACACGATCGAAATCACCGACATCGACGGCGAATGCCTCAGCACCTTTGGCGACGCCGAGATAAAGAAGATACAGGCCGCCAAGCTTAACGGCGTACCCCTCACCCCGCAGTCAGCGGCATGGCTCGATGAAAATCACCCGGGCTGGGACAGCGACAACGTGAACGAAGCGCCGGCGCGTTTCATCACTCAGATTACGCCTGGCAAAATCATGGTCGCGCCACGCGCCACCGGCACCCTGTCCGTTCGACTTGTCCTGAAACCGTCGCTCCGCGCGATGACGCTCCCCGATTTCATGCTCGACAAGTATGCGACGGAGATTGGCATGGGCGCGGCCGGTAAAGCCCTGATGCTCCCGAACGATGATGGTGGCGCGAACCCGGCAAACGCAACCGCCCTCCTCACAGAATTCAGCCGGTTCCTCGACCGGCTGCCTATGATCGTTGCCAAGGGCCAGCAGGGCGCGCGCCCGAGAACGAAAGCGAGCTTTTACTGATGCCAGCCAGCACCTATGCCGCAAACGCCATCCTGAACCACTTCCTCCGCGGGGTTATCGCGGTGTCACCAGCACGGCTGTATGTCTCGCTGCACACCGCAGATCCCGGCAATGCAGGGACGTCGGAGGTGGCTGCGGCTGCTTGGCCCGCATATACCCGGCTCGACGCAGCGCAGGGCGGCGCGGTGGAAACGGGTTTCACCGCGGCAGCCGGGAAAGCGTGCACCAACGCGAAGGAACTGCTCTATGCGCCCCACGACGGCGCAGCCCCCGTTACTGTCACGCATTTCGCGATTTGGACCGACCCGCTCGGGGGAGAAATGGTGTTTCAAGGTGCCCTCACCGCGCCGAAGACACTCAATCCCACCGATGAGTGCATCATCCATGCCACCGACCTCGATATCGCGGTGAACTGATGGAGAGCCGCGGCACGACCAATGGAGCTGAGGTGAACGCCTTTGCGGTCAATACCGGAAATTTCGTCGTGGACACGGTGGGCGAGGCGCAGACCGTCATAGCCCCCTCGCTCTCCCTCACCCGTCGAATCGCCGCGAGTTGCGCCGCTGTCGTGGCGATATCTGGTTCGGTACTGCTTACGGCGCGCCGGCGTGCCGTGGCTGCCGCGCAGATAAGCATCGCTGGGTCCATGTTCGTCGCCCGTCGTGTCGCGCCCCAAGCCGTCACAACCGTAGCAGTTGCCACAAGCACCAAGCTCGTTCGCCGCATCACAGCCTTGTCGTCGACCACGATCACCATCAATGGCGAGGCGTTTTTGTCTTGGCGCTACCTTCGTCGCGCAACACCGAACCGGATCATTCGGGTGCAGCCGATGCGGGCGCTGGTTGTTGCGCCCGAGCTGCGCCGCTTCATCGTGCCGCGGGATATGTCGGTAATGCGCTTGCCTCGAGACCGGGGAGTGATGCCATGACCGACCTTATGGTGAAGAAGCCGGCTGATGTCCTCGATTACGACGTCGATTTCGCTCGATGGCTGCCATCGCCCGATCGGCTGTCCGGAGCAACGTCCACCATCGCAAATTCAACAGCCGTCGTTGATCGCACGGAATACACCGACACAAACGCCAAAGTTTGGGTATCCGGTGGAGCGCTGGGCGAAACGGCGACTGTGACGGTTACGGTGACGACGCAGGAAGGGCGGACCAAACAGTTCGTCTTTAATCTCAAAATCAAGGAGTGCCATTGATGGGTGTTAAACTCGGAAACAACGCTGTCTCGCTGTTGGCAGCATCCATCACTGACGACGCGACGACGATCTCTATTCAAGGTGCTGATGCAGGGAAATTTCCTGCGCTCGTCGCCGGTGATTGGACACCTGCGACCATTATCGATGCCGCGAACAATATGGAAATTGTCAAGATCACAGCTCGAGCCGGAGCCGTGCTGACCGTCGAGCGCGCGCAAGAAGGTACAACAGCCAAAGCGTTCCCCGCCGGCGCGCGCATCGATGTTCGCATCACGGCCGGCGCATTCGCGGCTCTGGCCGACCGAGACGGTCTAAAAGAGGTAGCCTACACTGGCTCCTACAACGACCTCTTCGACAAGCCCCCGGGGACTACAACTGCAACCGTTGGAGCGGCGGTAGCTGCTGCGAACGGCAAAACAACACCCGACGACGGCGACACCTTCACGGGGGTACTATCTGGCACCTCCACGATGTTCCGCACGACGTGGGGGAATATCAAGGCTGCGCTTACGGCTCTGTTCGATGGGCGATATTTGAAGCTGGCTGGCGGTACCCTCACGGGGGATATCACGGTCAACAAGAATTATCCCACGCACCGCATGCTTTACCCAGGTGTGCGAGACGTAGGTTTGCAGGTCCGAGAAGACGGCAGCACTTGGATATGGGACTTCTCCGGAAACCGGGGGATATTCCGCGTCGGCACAGACGGCGCTCTTTGGAATGTTCAGTTTGGCGACTTGAACAACCGCATCGAGGACCGCGCCGCAGCCCACGCCGATTCCCGCGCCTGGGCGGTGGCCAATGACCGCGTGGCTAACCTGAACACCCGGTGGGTATCCCGTGGCGAATTCACCATGCGCGCCGATTTGTGGCAGGAAGCCCCGGCCGGGAGCGCGGTGACCGGCTTTTGGGTTGAGAGCAGCAACGCCTGGATGAAGCACTTCTGCTACCGCTACTTCCAACTATTTGACCCAGTGCGCGGCTGGATCACAGCACACAACGCTTGAGGTAAACACATGGAAATCGTCAACTTCGGCCACTTCAAGCTCACCAGCACGACCGGCATCCAGTTCTTTGCCAATGAGGACGGTCAAGATTGGTACGACCTGCGGCGCAGTCTCACGACATGGGACGAACAGGGCAATTTCCTCACAGCGATCTATGGTGCTTGGGCGATGGTCGATCCGGTCACTCTGAGGGTTACCAACGTCGAGCAGGACCCGTCCCGCATGGTGCCGAATGACAAGATCGTTTTGGGCATTGACGCCGATGCGGGCGATATCGCGGAGGGACTGCTTTATCAGGGAGGGGCGCTGGTGGCTGCGCCTCCTGAGCCTGCCGTGTTCCCTCCTATTACCCGCCGCCAATTACGGTTGACGCTTGTTCGAAATGGAATATCCCTTGCAGCGGTGGACGCTGCAATCGCAGCGCTGCCGGAAGGACTTGAAAAGGAAGAAGCTCAAATCGAATGGGCTGACGCCAGCGAATTTGAACGGACGCATCCGACACTGGTGCTGATCGCCTCCTCACTCAATTTGACGGAGTTGCAGGTTGATACCATGTGGCGGCAGGCCGAAATCGCGTAAACCGGGAGGTGGCGGCCGATGCCAGCCATTAACATCTCAGCCTTTATTGGAGAGCGTCCGCTTATCCTTCCTCGCCTTCTGCCGGAAACCGCGGCACAGGAAGCCGTAAATGCACGCCTCGATGATGGCGGGCTGACGCCTTTAAGAAAATCAGGCAAAACCGGTTATTTCGTCGAGGCTGGAGCCAAAACGATCTATCGCCACAACGGAGCCTGGCTGTCTTGGCCTGTGGTTGTCGATGCGGCACCGGGACCGGTAGCGCAAGAGCGGCTCTACTATACCGGTGACGGCGCTCCCAAAATGCGGATTGACGATGATATTTACGATCTCGCAGTGCCAAGGCCTGCCACCGCGCTGACAGCAACAGTCACCGGCGCGGGCACGGGAGATACCCAAAGCCGAACCTACGTCTACACATTTGTCACTGAGTTCGGCGAGGAGACTGCGCCGTCGCCCGCGTCTGGCATTGTGGACTGGAAACCCGGGCAGGATGTGACGCTTTCGGGCTTCACCATGCCTGTCGCCGATCGACAAATTACAAAGCAGCGCATCTACCGCAGTCAGACCGGTTCCACCGGGACCTATTTGTATTTCATCGCCGAACGCCCCGCAGCGGCTGATAACTTTGTTGACGGTGTCGCGGTTGACGCGTTTCAGGAGGCTCTCCCCTCCGCCGGCTGGGACGAGCCACCAGCGGCACTTACCGGCCTTACCGTGATGCCGAATGGCATGATGGCGGCATTCGTGGGACGCAGCGTGTACTTCTGCGAGCCATGGCGCCCACATGTCTGGCCGGAAAAATACATTTTGAACTGTGACAGCGACGTGGTTGCACTCGGTTCGATCGGAAGCGTGCTCGTCGTCATGACGAAGGCCAATCCCTACGTTATGACCGGCAGCCATCCGGATTCGATGCAGTCTCAAAAGCTCGAATCGAATTTTCCTTGCATCAATCCGCGCGGCGTAGCGGATCTCGGATTTGCGATCTGCTATCCGAGCAATGATGGACTTGTAGCCGTGGGCGGCGACGGATCAGTTAACCTTGTGACGCGGGAGATTTTCCGCCCTCACGACTGGCTAAAATTGTCGCCCGCAACGGCGATAGGGGCGCAATATTCGGGCGCATACGCGTTGTTCTACGACACGGAGACCGAAAATCAGCGCGTCGCAGGTTGCGTGTTCGTTACTGTGGGTGCGACGCCTTTTCTAATGCGGTCCGCCGAAATCATGAGCGCGTGCTTTTTCGATGTTACCGATTCAGCGCTCTATTTCACCCGGCCGGGAGAGACGAGCATCTATCGGTTCGACCCGCCGGAAGGACCTCCGGAAACGATGGTCTGGCGCTCTAAAGAATGGTGGCTCCCTCGCCCGATGAATTTCGGCGCAATCCTCGTCGATCGAGGGAAACTCGGATCTGCCACGGTTGATCCCAGCATCATCGCCGATCGTGAGCGTATTGCAGAGGAAAACGCCGCCATATTTGCCAGTGGCGAATTGAACTCAGCGCTGAACGAGCATTGCTGGAACGAGTATCCCGTCAATGGCGACACCATGCTCTCGCTGCCGGAGTATCTGAGTATTTCGGTCAGCGTATTTGGTGACGGCCAACTCGTCCGCGTTATCGACAGGACGGACGCTGTCCAGCGCCTTCCCGCGAAGAGCATGGCCCGAATTTGGGAAATTGCGGTGTCGTCCAACGTGGCGATCAGCCGCATTGCGATGGCCTCTTCGGTGGACGAACTGAGGACCCTCGCATGAACAATGAGCAGCTCGAAAAGCTCGAGGTGTTGGACGGTTCGCGAAGGGGCAACCGAGACAAGGCCGCGGTTCGGATCGAGGACCTGCGCGAGCTGCTACAGATCAGCAACAAACTCAAATCGGCGCAGCTCACCGCCGCCCCCACCATGACCGATTTCAACGCCCTTCAAAAAGACATCGAGGACATATCGAAGCGCCTTAACGGCATCGCCTTGGCGATCCAGAAAAGGATCCTCCGTTGAAACAAGTCGTCTACAGCCCCACCAACGAAATGCTGGGCTGGGCAACGCTTCACGGCGGAATCAAGTTCCGCGACGATGCAGCGGCGATCGGCGTTCGATCCGACGAGGGGTTGCACGGCGTTGTCGTGTTCGACAGCTTCACCACGACGGGATGTTGGGTCTCTGTCGTGTCCGATGGCGGCCGAAAATGGATCACGCGTGAGCTTATCCTCCGGGTATTCGCCTACCCCTTCATCCAGCTCGACTATCCCCGCCTCAACTCCTTCGTCTCGGTCGACAACGCCGACGCCATTCGCTTTAACGAACATTTCGGCTTCCAGCGCGAAGGCATTTTACGCGAGGCGGGAGAGAAAGGCGAAGATCTGATCGTCTACGGCATGCTCCGGCGGGAATGCCGCTGGCTGCCGCAACGCTTCGCTGGAAAAACGGGCAAGCCCGCGCTATAAGAAATTCATTGCGCATGAGTGCACTTCAATTCTCGAAGAGGCACATCCATGGGCAAAGGCAGCTCCTCCGCACCGGCTCCCGATCCGCAGATCGGCGCAGCGGCACTCAAACAGGCAGAAACGGGCGAAGCGTGGCTGAGTTTTGCCCGAGACGCATTTGCGATCTCGCAGGACCGACAGAAAGAACTCGACGATCTCACCAACAAGGTGACGCAGCAACAGCTGGGGCTCGCAACGGATCAGGCCAATTGGTCGCGAGAGGATCGGAACCGATATAATTCGGTCTACAAACCCATCGAAGACGACTTCATCAAGGAAGCGACCAATTACGCGACAGAGGAGCGGCAATCCGAAGCTGCAGCCGAGGCCCGCGCCGACGTCCAGACCGCCGCAGCGAATAACCGGGCCGCAACGGAGCGCGCAAATTCGTCCATGGGCGTCACGCCGGGCAGCGGGCGCTTCGCAGGGGTGCAGGCCGCATCCGATCTCGGAACGACGCTGGCGGAGGCTGGAGCGGCCAACACGTCCCGGCAGGCGGTGCGTGATAAAGGTCTCGCCCTCAAAGCCGACGTGGTCAATCTTGGCAAAGGCCTTCCGGCACAAGCTGCCGCCGGCGCCGGAGGCAGCGTCGCGGCGAGCGGCGCAGCACTTGGCGGTGCGCAGGGAACGAACAGCCAGGCACTCGCAGCATCCACGATTATGAACGCTGGGTACGGCGGCGCGATGCAGGGTTACGCTGGTCAGGCAAGCACGCTGAACCAGCAGTATGGCCTGCAACTCGAGGGCTGGAAGGCGCAGCAGCAGATGAAAGCGCAGAATGCGGCTGGCATAGGCAGCTTCCTAGGCGGCGTTGGCGGACTGATCTTCTCCGACGAGGAGCTGAAGGAGAACAAGGAGGAGATTGGCGAGGGCGAAGCCCTTGATGCTCTCAACTCCATGCCGGTCGAAGAATGGGACTACAAGGAAGGGGTGGCTGACGGAGGCCACCACATCGGCACCTATGCGCAGGACTTCCAGCGCGCCACCGGCAAAGGTGACGGCAAGACGATCCCGGTGCAGGACGCAATCGGCATCACAATGAAGGCGGTGCAGGACCTCGACACCAAGCTCGATGCGACGATTGAAGCTTTCGGACTTGGCGGCGTTGAGCCGATCGGGCAAAATGCGTCCACAACATCCAAAAAGAAGAAATTGCCGGAGGCTTATAGTGCCTAGGAAAGCTAGCCCGATAACGGTCAAATCCTGCTCTGTAGACGGTTGTGATGGGAACTCGCATTGGCGCGCCGGGGGCGCTCGTGGCTGGTGCAAAATGCACTATGCGAGAAACTCCAGAAACGGGACAACAGATATAACTCGTCGTGGGTACATCAAAGGCTGCGCTGTTTGCACGGTCTGCGGCGCAGGCGGGCGCCTAAACGGCGGATTATGTGCAGCCCATTATCATCGCCTTTGCCGATATGGAGACCCACTGAAAGGTGGGCGCCCACGCCCGTCTAAAGGCAGTGTATTAGCTTATGTCTATAACCACATGCACGATGGATGTTCCTACCCGTGGCCCTTTACGACATGCGGCGCTGGGTATGGGCAGATGAAGGTTGATGGCACCCGCATCCTTGTCAATCGTTTCGTCTGCGAGGCGGTCAACGGACCTCCTCCGTCTCCTGAGCATGAAGCCGCCCACAATTGCGGTAATCCCTCCTGTTTTTTTGCCGGTTGTTTGAGGTGGGCCACCACCAAACAGAACAACGGCGACAAGCTCTTACACGGCACCCATAATCGCGGGGAGCGTCACAGCATGGTCAAGCTGACCGAGGACAACGTGCGATATATCCGACGATCAAGCGGGGCAATCCGCGGGAAAGTTCTTGCCGAGAAATTCGGTGTCACGCCATCACATATTTCCAGTATCAGAGAAGGCCGCTCTTGGAGTTGGTTGGAGCAGGAAGAGGGAGACATAGCATGCTAGGTTCGGGTCTTGGCGGGTTCATGGATAGCTTCCAGAAGGGCATGCAACTTAAGGAGGCCCGCGCCGACGCTGATAGGCGCAAGGTTTTGGCAGATCGAGAGGATGCGGAATATAATCGCGCTTTGGAGCAAAGGAATGCGGCTGACACGCTGGCGAAGGGTTTCCAATCCGACTTCGACCAGAAAGTTAAAGACGGCATTCTAAGCGACGCCGATTTCGATAATGCCTACCAAAAAGGCTTTGTTCAGCCACGCATCCGACAGATGCAGTTGAATGGAGATATCCAGGGCGCTACGAACTTTCAGAAATGGGCCGACGACAAGAACACTCAGTCCGGCTCTCGCGCTTTCATGAATTCGCTTCGCCTTTTCACAATGGGCGATGTGGACGGAGGGCTAGATTGGCTTAACAAAGGCGCGCAGATACCAGGCTATTTTGGAGAGGGGTACAATTTCACGAAGGTGTCTCAGGGCACCAATCCGTACACAGGCAACCCGGGCGTTACCATCAAGATCGCCCGTCCCGACGGGGAGCCCATTACCCAAACATTCGATATAAAAGACATTCCGGGATTCGTTGCTGGGAATTTCAGCCCCGATTCAGCCAGCGCATGGGCTAAGCAGCAGGAAGAGGCGAGAAAACAGGCCTCTGAGCTGAAAGTTTATGAACAGAAAAAGAAGATCGATCGCCAATATGGGCTCGGGCAAACAAAAGACCGTGCTGCGGCTATAACCTCGTTGCGCAAACGTCTCGACGGCGGCCTCGTCGGCGATGAGACATCCTTCGATGATTTGCCCCGGCCACAGCAGGAAAAACTTATCGAACAAGAGTTGGAACTCCAACAGGGCCAGCCTGGACTTATGGGGCAAACCACACCAGCTCCAGCTGAGAAGAAGGTTCTCGTGGACACGGCAATCGGCAAACCTGTCGCATCCGGTCCAAAGCCGGCCCCGGCAGATAAACCTGAGGCGAAACCCTCGGGCTCGGACACGAAGGCGAAGCCGGCGCAAACCTCTGAACGTATTCGCGGCCTCCCTGACCACTTCCAGGGTGTTCGCGGGAGGGTGGAAGAGTTGAAGCGTTTGTCGGAGGCTGACGCCCCCGGTGTCGGCGCATCGTCCCCATCCGACGCCTCTCAGCAGGAAGCTCTGGCGCAGGCGGAAACAGCGTTGGAGAAGGGAGCGTCTATCGACGAAGTAGCCGCCGGATTGCAGCAGGCTGGCGTGCCAGAATGGCAGTGGCCAACGGCCATTCAAGAGAATTTGAGAGAACGCCAAAGATCATACGGCCTAAACCCTTAATAACACCGTAGACTATTCTGGCGTCATCGGTCTTGGTGACTGACGCCTATCGATAGACCGGATCGGCCAGCCTGTCGCGCAGCGCCGATCCGAGAGCCTTATTCCCGATCAGAACCCCATCTTCCCGCTTCGCGGCATTTGTTGTCCGCGTCTTGATCGAGCGCTTGAGCGTTTCGGCCTTAATCGGGAACCCTGCATGCACCTTCACCGCATTGAAGGCCTTGATGCCGTCCAGCGCCTCGCCCGCGGCCTCTTTATCTCCCGCCATTGTCGCCATCGCCCACTTGTTGATCAGCCTCTGACGCTTCTGCTTCACGCGGGTTTCGGCGTTCTTCAGGGCGCTGTTGCGGTCCCACGTCTCGGAGATTTTCGCCGGGGTGAAGCCCATCGCCTGGGCAACGATGTCCGTTGCGTCGATCTGGTCGGCCGGGAGTATCTGATCCTTGCCGATCGTCGCGAGACCGTCCTGCGAGTAGCGGTAAGCCTTCATCAAGTCCCGCACCGCCTTTGGCGCCATCATTTCGATGCCGCGGGCGATATCGCCGTCGTCCGTCATGACCTTGAAGCCAGTATAGAGCTGTTCGCCAAGGCTGACGGTCGCCCCGAGGCTCTGCGAGAGCCAGTATTGGAACTCGGCCTTGCCCTGCAACTCGCGCGTCGGCGACCGGAACCACAGATCCGGCATGCCGATGCGCGACGACAGGTCGATGCCGAGATAATGACCCGGGACACCGTTCAGCAGCACACCGCCCAGCTGGGGACCGAGGATGTCCACCACGTCAGCCTTGAACTGATCCTCGAACGCCATCGGGTCATCATCATCACCGAACAGCGCGCCTGCAATCATCATGGCGACGCTGAACCCCATCGTGCCGGTGACACCCGCCATAGCGGTCATCATACCCATTACGCCGGCGAGCTGGTACCGCGCCTCGCGGCGGGCCTGCGGCGTCTCGCCCTTGAACGACTGGTGGATATCGCGGATCACGCGATACAGCATGTTAATGTTGTGCTGGCGGAACACCAGAGCGACCTTGGCGAAGTCGTTCTGCAGCACCGCAGGCCTCGAGCTGTTGGAATAGTCGAAATGGGTTTTCCATGTCAGGTCGTGGGCCGTGTCGATCGCCTCCGACATGTTCTGCCCCGCCTCGCGCGCCATGCGATAGGCGGCCAGCGCCGTCACCTCGCGGTTCCAGACCTCGGCGCGGTGGAACGCCCACGAAATCTTTTCCATGACCTTGGCGCGCAGCGGCGTGTATTCCACCCCTGTTTCGCCGACGCCGGCAAGGTCGTGGCTCTGCGTCCTGTCGATCAGGCCGGATTCGTAGAAGGCTTCCATAGCCCGCTTCTCATCGCCGGAGAGCCGGTCGCTGACTACGCTGCCGCGGCCGGCGACTGAATCGGCTGATGCCTTTCTGATCGCTGCCGCCGCGCCCCTGAACCCGCCGAACTTTGCCGCCAGCACAGGTAGACCCAGCATGACGGTTTGCGTCATGTTCACCAGCGCCGCGCCGGGAGATGCAGCCAGGTACCAGACGAATGCCATGCTGGTCATTGTCTGCGCCACCTTGCTGCCGGTCGGGTTCATTACCCAATCGTGCCGCTTCGACAACTCGTTGGCGAGCGTCATGGCCTTGGTCTGGTCATCCGCTTCCTTCGCCTGATCAACGGTCTTGTTCACCAGCTCCTGCAGCTCGAGGCCATATTTGAGGCGTGCCATCTGGTGAGCGGCATGGAACATGTGTGACGAGAACACGCGCAGCGCGTCCTTGCTGAAACCGGACGTACCCTTGCGGTGGATAAACCGTTTGCGGGTGGACAGGTCCGGCATCGACTCGAGGTAACGCTGCCAGATCTGATCCATCACATCGCCGCCGATATTTGCGCCGCCGAGAATTTCCTCTATCTCGGCGACGATGCGCGGGTCCATGGCCTTGCGCATGTCGCTGCCAGCCTCCATCACGCCCACCTCGACCTTGCCGGCCGGGTATTCGTCGCGCATCTCGCGCGCCATCCGGTCGCGCTCGGCAACGTTCTCGTGCTTCGAGAAGCTGAGAATGGCACCGTCGATGTCTCGCACCGTGACGAAGTATCGGCCGAAACGGCCCAAGGGGAAATACGGGGGCTGCACCCGGCTGGCTTCGAACGCCACGCGCATCCGTGTCAGTCTGGCCTTGGCCGCCCAGCGCGATTTCGTGGTTTCCGCCTTGTATGCGCTGGTGGCGTCTTCTTCGGCGTTCTTCTTGTCGAGGCCGGTCAGCCCCACATCCTTGATGCGCTGCATGGTCCGCTTGTACCGGTCCTCTGCGTTCTGCTGCGCGATTTCCTGCGCCTTCCGGACGTTGTCGAGCAGGATCTCGTCGAGCTGCTCGGCCTGCTCGCGATAGGCGTCACGGACGTTCTGGAAAAGCTCCCTGCCCTTCGGGGGCAACGCCATATACCGCTTGCGGAGATAGTCATAACCAGCCTTCGCGCGGGTCTCTTCATCGACTTGCGAAGGATCGATCCCCGCCAGCGTGGCGTCATGCATCAGATCGGCCAAGACCTGCGCTTTTGCCTTGTCCTTTCCGGCAAAGCCCAGGCGGGTGTATTTGAGCCATTCCTGTGCCACGGCATCCGCCTCGGCATGTTTCGTGCCTCGGAACGCATCCATCAGCCGCTTGACGCGGAGATAGTCGCCCACCGCTGTCATGTTGGAGCGAGCCAACTCGCTGAAATAGTTCAATGGGATGGTTTTCAGGAGAGCGGGCTGAAAATCGGTCAGCTTGCCGCTCAGTTCCTCGACGATGCGGGACTGTGTTACTCGCTCGACGCGTCGGGGCTCGCGCTCGGCTCGGCGCTCTTTTCCCTGATAATTTGGCGAGCCTGTTTCAGATAGCCCTGCCGGTCCGGATCGCGGGCGGGCCACTGGCTCACCGATGCGTGCCAGTCCTTCCACTTCTGCAACGTGTCGAACGTCGCGGGCGGGTCGCCGTGAAATCCCCTGATTGTTGTCTGTGGTGCCATCGCTGACTTGTTCCTTGATCGCGACCGCCAATTTATCGAGCTTCGCGTCCAAGCCCTCGATGGCGGAAACATCATACTTCGTGTTGCTGGAAATGTCGATAATCCCGGCCTTTTCAGCCAAAAGTGAAGGAGCGCTGCTATAAGCCTCGTTGCCCGTTTCGACGTCTACGACGCCCTGCGCGACCAACGGTCTTAGGAATGCGTCAACCTGCTCGAGCGCATCCGCCATGGCGCTACGCCACGTTGCCACCGTCTCGTTCGGGTCCGATGCGGGGCGGGCAACGGCCTCCGCCTCTGGTGTCAGCGCCGCCCGCATCTGCATGCCATTGGAACCAAAAGCCCAAACCGAGTGCAGCCCCGGCATCGCAAGCATAGAAATATCGGCGACACTGAGCGGCGTATTGCTGGGATGGTTGTGGAACACGACCATGCGCCGGTCAGGGTTCAAAAGCGCCCCATGGAGCTTATTGTTGATCCCGGTCGCGTCTTTCTTCTTCGCGGTACCAAACTCTACGACACTGCCATCGTCATCAACGGCCATCAGATACTCGTGCCCGTTCCTGCCAAAACGGGCCACTGTGTCCTTCGCCCACTGGAAGATAGCGGTGCTTGCCGGCGCTGCCGGAATGCCGACGGTCTGCAAATCGTTCGACAAGGCGATGACGACAGGATCCGGCCGCTTGTTGGCGATCGGCGCGTCCACCTCGCCCGCCTCTACCTTGACGGCCGGCTTTTTGCCCTTGGGCTGAGGCTTGAGCGCGTCGAGCAGGCTGCGGTGCCGCGTCGCCGTATCAGCCAGCTCCTGTGCACCTTCCCACACCCCGATCTGCTTCTGCAGGTCCGGTATCTGCCCCTTGATCTCCGCTGCGCGTTCCTTCTCAAACGCTGGCAGGTTAGCCAGGCGCTTCACCGTGTTGACGATGCGCTGCGCAAGGCCTGCCGCATCGACGTCTGATGCGTCATCGACCGGGACAGTATATTCTCGACCGGCCTCGAGCGTGACATTGAATGCCCTGCCATAGCCCAGCGGATCGATACCAATCTTGAAGCCGGCGTATTCGCCGATGTCGCGCACGCCCTCCTTGTCGATCAACTCTTTTCGCATCGCCGCGATGATCGCTGCGCCGAATTCCTTGCGCTTGTCGAACGTCTCGCCGTTGACGGTACCGGTAAACTCAGCCGGGGCGTTGCTGGCAAGCTCGGCATCGGCTTCCACCGCGGGCATATTGCGCTGCAAGCGTTCGGCCTCGCTCTCGAGCGATTTGATCTTGCCCTTGATGCGGTGCTGCTCCCTGTCATGCTCGACGGATTTCCCCTCGAGCTGGCGCAGCTTGCGGCGCGTGTCCATCTCCTCGAGGATCAACGGATTGCCGGACGCTGCGGCCTTCATCTCGGCAGCGTTCGCAGCTTCACCGGCGATATCCTCGATCTCGCGGGTTTTCATGTCGCCCTTGCGCACCTGCTGGATAAACCGGGCCTTGGCCTCAATGGTCTGCCACTGGCGCGCGTCGAGCGTGTTTTTGGTGGCATAGCGGAGGATTTCGATTTCGAAGCCTTCGGGATCGGCGGCATAAAGCTCATTGCCCTGCCGCACGCCGCGCCCGTCGCGCTGCTCGAGGTCAGAGGGTCGCCACGGCGCATCGAGGTGATGAAGCGCAACGAGGCGGTTCTGAACGTTGGTACCGGCGCCCATCTTGGCCGTCGATCCAAACAGGAACCGGACGCGGCCGGAGCGGACCTTGCCGAACAGCTCCTCTTTCTGCGCCTCGGTGCTGGCGTCATGGATGAAGGCGATCTCGTTTTCGGGAATGCCGCGATCAATGAGCTTCTGTTTCAGGTCATCATAGACCGAGAACGTGCTTTCGAGCGCCAGAAGCTCGTCGGGAGACACCTTGTCGAGCGCTTCGATAGCGGCTTCATCGCCATTGTCCGCCTTTTCCATCAGGTCACGAAGGCGAGCAGCTTCCGCCGCCTGTGCTTTCTTCGGCGTGGACAGGTCGATGAAGACGAGCTGGGTGCCGCGCTGATCCGTGGACGCCTTGTAGATCCGCGTCATCTCGTTGGCGGCCCGATGGACCTTTGATTTTGGATGATCCTGATAGCTGGGGTCAATCAGCCGCATGTCGAGCGCCGCCTTGCGGGCGTCCGACATGACCTTGAGCATGTTATCTTTGCCCTTTTCGGCCTTCTTCGGCAGGTTCTCGGCGCGCCATACCAGCGAGCCGCGGGGAAATACGAGATTGCCGTCATCGTCGGGCTGGCCCTCACCGATGAACGCAGCCTGGTCCGGCGAGCGCTCTACGACGACGTTGGTAGGCTTGCCGCCCTTGACCTTCGGCAGCGGGAACACCTTGCCCAGCGCCGCCAGCTGCGCCTTGATGTCATCGTTCGTGATGACGTCGGCAAAGCTGCGGTACCGCTGCATCAGCTCGGGCACGTTCACGAATTTCGCAAACCGGCTGTTGAGCTTGTACTGACCCGACGGCGAAAGCTCCCAATCGGTGACGACTTCGCCGAACACACGCGCCCAGGCATCGAAGTGCGACACGCCCATCGCGCGCAGCGCCTGCTCGTCGAGGTAACGCTGGACGGTGAACATTTCCGCCATGGTGTTGGAGAGCGGCGTGCCGGTCAGGAATACCAGGTTGTTGCCGCCGGTCTTTTCCAGCACGAATCGGGATTTCATATAGAGGTCGGCCGCCTTCGCGCTGCCGGCCATGTTGCCGAGACCTGCGACGCGCTGCATCGACGTCGAATAAGCGAGGTTCTTGAACTCGTGCGCCTCATCGACATAGAGCGCATCAACGCCCAGCTCGTCGAACGTCAGCCCGTCATCCTTCCGGCCTGAATCGAGCAGGCGCTCCATCTTGGCCTTGAGATTGTCGCGCCATTTGGTGAGCTGCGCGACATTCCGGCTCTTTGCGCCGGTCTCACGGCGCACCTCTGCCAGCGAGGCCTCGAGATCGTCCATCTGCTGCTGGATGAACTTCGCCTCATAGTTCGGATCAATGCCGATGCGGCCGAACGAGGAGTGCGCAACAATGACGGCGTCCCAATCGCCGGTGGCGATGCGGGCGAAGAGCCGCTTGCGGCGATCCTTCTCAAAATCCTGTTTCGTTGCTGCCAGCACCTTGGCACCGGGATAGAGCCGGACGAAATCTGCGGCCCACTGGCCCACCAGATGGTTCGGAACAGCGAGCATGGGCTTGCGGGCCTGCCCGATGCGGCGCTTTTCCATGATGGAAGCGATGGCGGCGAATGTCTTCCCCGCGCCAACGGTATGATCGGCAAGAGCGGTGCCGCTCTGCAGCGTCCGCCAGATGAAGTTCTTCTGGCTCGGGCGAAGCTCAATGATGTCATCGCCCACTTTGCCCGGGAGCGTGAGGTGCGAGCCGTCGAACTGCTGGATGACGTCGGTATTGAACGTGTCGTTATAGAGCCGCGCCAGCTCGTCGCGGCGCTTGTCGTCCTGCCACAGCCACTTGCGCCACTCTGCCTTGACGCGCTCGGCTTTCTCGTTCGCCGCATCCGTAGCGGCCTGATTGACCACGGATTTACCGTCGGTGGTGCGATCATGGATGGTGATGGTCTGACCGTTCAGCACGGCACTCAAAACGGTGCCGACGCCTGCCCTGTCGGTTCCCCATTGCGTCTGCGCCGCTGGCGTAACCTGCGGGACTGTGACGTCCCATTTCGCATTGGCGGCGGAATAGAACGCCCGCGGCTTTACCGCGCCCTGCCCAATTTGGCTGATGAAGTCTTCGACGTGGGTAGCAGGCAGCCACGGCGCACCCGGTTTAACATCGATGTCGATCGCCTCGATGTCTGCCGGGATGACGTCGCGCAGCGCATTCACGTTGCGTCGAAACTCGGTATCATGCTCTGCGGCACGCTCCGCCTCGGCCAGCTTCTGCTTTACGTTGCCGGAGAGATACTGGTCGGCGGTCTCATACGCGCCGGTCGGGGTCCGGTAGACCAGCGGGCCCAGCTCGTCGACTATGGCGCCCACCGTCTTGCCGTAGAGCTGCGACATGGCCTCGAGGTTGACCCGGCCATAGTCGTTGAGCACCGTGGCGAGGGCATCCTTCGCACTGGTGGCACTGGTCGGGCGGCGATAAGGCTGCTGGGTGCGGCGGGAGAAAATAGCCGCTTTCTCAGCCGACGGCACACGGGCCTTCTCGCCAGTTTTCTTTGCCATCGCGGCGCTGAGGCCCTTATCGAACGACTGCTCGAGCGCGCTTATCTGCGGCCATGTCGGATCGTCTCGGAACAGGCGTTTGTTTGCGTCAGAATTGACAGGACCGTGAGACTTTACAAAGCCATCGTACAGACTGTTCAACCTGTTTCTTAGGTTTTCAATCTGCTGATCGCTGGCGGTATCGCTGATCTGTGCCCGCCGGAGCTTGGCAAAGGCGTCGCGGACACGGATCATGCCGGAGACGCGCTCCTTGGCCGTTTCGTTCGGGAACGCCACCGCCTGCGAGGTCGGCTGGCCGATATGATCGGCGGTGCGCAGATGGATTGAGCCATCCGGCGCGGCAAACATGGTGCCAACCTGCACGTCATTGACGGTTTCCGGCACGGTGACAGTTTCTGTCACCCTCGCTGGGCCTGTATCGCCCATGATGTCCTGCGGCAGCTTCTCGATGGCCTTTGCCAGCTCCGCCGGTGTGTCCTGTCCGCCGCGTGCGACCAATGCAGGATCGTTCGGTCCATACATGGAACCGTAGCCGCCGAAATCGCCCAGCATCATGTCAGGATTGTTCGCAAAATACTTGTTGAGCGGCACCGTGTTGCCGTCCTTGCCGCGATAATCCACGACCTCGAGCCACTCGCTCGATTTTGGAGCCGTGCCCTCCTCACGGCGCTGCAGGATGACGATGTCCGTCGTCACCTCGGTACCGGCGTTCTTGAGGAAAGCGTTGTTCGGCAACCGGATCGCACCGATGAAATCGGCCTTGCTCTGGATCATGTTGCGCGCCGCGGCTGACTGCCCGTCGAGGAAACGATTGGTCACGACCATGGCAAGCACGCCGCCCGGGCGCAGCGTCTCGATCGCCTTTGCGAAGAAGAAGTTATGGATGGACAGCTTGTTGAGGTGTGTCCGATCCTTGTCGTAAAGCCTCTCCGAACCAAACGGGGGGTTGCCGATCGCTAGATCAAAATAGGAATCGGGCACGGTCAGCTTCTCAAAGCCGATCGGGGCCTGAATATTGGCGTTGGGGTAGAGGTTCTTGGCGATCGTGCCGGTGATGCGATCCAGCTCGACGCCGGTAACACGAGACGCACCGCGCAAATCGCCTGGCATCAGCCCGAGGAAGTTACCAGCACCGACGGACGGCTCAAGGATTTGCCCACCCTTGAAGCCGAGACGCTGCGCTATGGCCCATGCCGCATCGACGATCTCCGGCGCGGTGTAATGCGCGTTGCGGGTCGAGGACTCGGCCGCGCTGTATTCCTCCTTGGACAGCAGCTCCTTGAGCTGGGCGGCTTCCTTCTCCCAGCCTTTCGCCACGCTGCCATCTTCACGCGGGAATGCGGCACGCAGGCCGCCCCAGCCTACCCACTTGGCGAGAACCGCCTGTTCGTCGCGGGTCGCAGGCCTGTTATCCTGCTCAAGCTGCTTCACCAGTTCGATAGCGGCCACGTTGGAGCGGAACTTGGCCTTCTGGCCGCCCTCGCCCAAGCCGTCGGCATCGCTGATGACGTAATCTGCCGGCCGCTGCTGCGCGGGCACTGCGGCGGATTGGACATCCTTGAGGGTCGATGATATATTTTCATCGGTGCTGGTCTGTCGGCTAGCGATGGCATCCGACAGGTTTGTAGAGGCGGTGTCTGACCTGGCGCTTTTACCAGCACTCTTTCCCGACGATGCAGGCGTAGACCGGCCTGCCCATATTTCACTGAGGCGGCGTGAACTTCTCTCGGTGCGTCGGGGCGTGTTGGTGTCATACGCGGTGAGCAGCCACGTTTTTGCATTGCGATCGTAGTCAAGCCTGATGCCAGCGCGTCCATTTTCGCTGACGAGCTGGATGCGGCGCTCTGTTCTGGACGCTGGATCGACGCGCAAGCCGTCGATAAACCCTTGCAGATCTTCCAAGACTTCCGGATGCCAGGCGATAAGCTTTGCAAGGCCGGAACCGTCGTGCTGGTTGTTCCCCGCTCTGCCCCATACCAGATCGATGGGACCAACATCGGGGTGAGACAACGCACCAATGGCGTCACCGGTCTGTCGGCGCTCAAGCTCGAGTGCCGCGTCACGCCACTTGCCCTCAAAGCCGCGAAGGATCGGCCCGAACGGGCCTTCTTCTACCTGATCTCGACGGTTCTCTGGCCGCTGCGCGCCGCGCTCATCAGATCCTGCGAAGTTGGGCTGGCCGTTTCGGCCTGCTGGTTGCCTTCCGGCGGCAGCAGGAGATAGTTCTCCCTGACCATCTGCCACGCCTCGTCCGGCTGGAACCCGCTCTGCTCGAGCTGGTCTGCCTCCTGATACGTCAGTTCCGCTGCCGTCTTCAACGCGTCGTCCAGTATCCCGGCCGTTTTCAGTTCCCGATACCGGTTCGGCAGGAACTCCTTCCAGTGCTGGCGCCCCAGCTCGATCCAGTTGTTCAGGTTCATTGGTAGCTCCGGTGAGGGTGTTGACATCGGTCGCTTCGACCTCTGCCGCACTCGACATGCCGTCGAATGCCGTGGCGCGAGGATCGTACTTAACCCCCATATACCACGATTTGAGGTAAGGGCGCGCGCCCTCGCCAAGGTCCGCCAGCATAGCCGAAGCATATGCAGCGAAGGTGCGCGCACCTTTCTCGATGTGATAGCCGGCAAGTGTGATCCCGGCCTGCAACAGCTCCGGGTCGATGCCGCTGTTCAGCGTATTGCCCGAAAGCTTCTTGCGAAGCAACTCACGCGCCTTGGCTGCAGCGTCGTCGGTGAAGAGCTTATTTTCCGAGACAATCGGTTTTGCCTTCGGTGCAACGATATCTGCTCTTCGGTCCGCCTTATCGGCGACTGGCGGGATCGTATCGGTGGAACCTAGGTTTTTATCTGCGGACGAGGCCTCCCGCGCCTCTGCTTCGCGCTCCAATATCTCAAACCTTTTGCCACGCTGCACAACCTCATGGGTCTTGCCCATCTGGTTCTTCGCAACATAGCCTTCGGCCTTCTCCTGCGATGCAAACCACTTCGGCGCGAACGGCTCGGTGGTTTTGCCTGATTTCAGCCAGGTCTTGAAGTCGCCGAGTGTGGTCTGGCTGATATCGCCCAGCCCCTTCCAGTCGGCGGTGTAGTTTTCGAGATATGCGGCGCGGGCCTGCGCCTCGTTGTCGAACCCTGCCATAACCTTGTGTTCATCAAAACGACCGCGTGCCGGGTCTTTCTGGTCAACGACAAACACGGGCGAGGAATCGTCGAGCGTCTCGGTACCGGGCCGCACAAACACGTCGATATGGTCTTTGTCCCGCCCCACGGTGCCGCGAATGTAGCCGTAATGGCTCTTCATATCGACGGACCAAGCCTTGCCCGACGATGACACACCCTTACGCTGCGAACCTGCAGGGTTCTCGATCGAGATATCGAGGCCGCCTAGTTTCAGTCGGCCGACCTTGTAGTTTCCGGCTTCCTTCTGTGCTGCTGTCGGCTCTGGCAGATCGTTTGTTGGAGACGTGGCTGCCTCGTTTGCCGCTGCATCTGCCTGCATGGCTTCCGCATGATCCGGGTACACTGCGCCATCGTCTTGGCCGATTTCATCGGCGATCGCCCGCATCTTCGCGGACACCTCGTCCTCACCGGATAGCGTGGCAACATCGTCCACCGCTGCGCGCTGCGCGTCCCGCACATCCAGCAGCTTCTTCTTGATGCCAGGTGTCATGCCCTGCCACATCATGCGCTCGGAGCGCTTCACGCCAGCCTGTTCCAGCACGCGCTTGCGGTCCTGCGCGGTCGAATCGACGTCCCACCACGTAGCGCCGTCATCGGCCGGCTGCACCAGCGGTTCGTTTGCCTCTTTCGCCCGCGCCGCCTGCCGCTGCTTCAACAGCCGGTCATTGAGGGCATTCATCTTGAAGGGAAGCGTGGACTTCGCCTGTTTCGCGGCACGCTCCACCCTGAACCGATAGTCATCAGCCACAGCGCCAACGTCGTCAAAGGAGATACCAAACTTGTCCGCCAGCTCTCGCTGTGCTGCTCGAGACCCAAACTGCAACCGTTCACCGTCATTACCGAACCGGGACCGACCATGGGTCCGCATCTCAAATAGACGCTGGTTCGCGAAGTCGTAGAGCGCCGCATGATTGTCGTCTGGCAAGATTACGGTGGCTTCGCCCAGCTTGCGGCTATTTGGACCGGCATCGCCGATCTCACGCTCGATCGGCGGGTTGCGCTCGAGGTCCTGCGCCTCGACCTGCGCCATCGTAAGGCTGCTGACCTTGAGGGCCGTCGTCGGCACCTGAAACGGGTTCCCCTTGTCGTCGACAACGAGCGCCTCATTGCCCTCGTTCTCGTAACGCTCGATGCGCGCCGGGAACCTGCCAACTTCCGGGCTATCCACGATGACACGGTGACCGGGTTGCGGCCTTAGTGGCCGTTTGTCGGTCGCTGCCATATCCTCGCTGCGCGGAGGCATCTCGGACGTCGTCTCGCTACCCATGGGAGCCAAGGGCTCGAGCGCCGGATCTGCGGACAGTTCCGGCATGCCGTCTTCCGCCTTTTCGGGGAACCGGTAGTCGCCAACTGGCGGTGCGATCTCGGTGATGTTGGCAATCGGCACCTGGAACACTTCGCCGCTGCCGGAATCGACGATGATGGCCTCACCGCCCTCGTAGCCTTCAACGGTGCCCATGAATGGCTCGACGCCTTCCGCCTCAACGCGGACCGTCGATTTTGTGGCTGGCCGCCCATCAATCGGGGCACCAGCGTCCGCCGCTGTAGCACGCTCCGCTTCACGCTTCTGCCCATGCTCGGCAGCGCGGCCCAATGGACCACGTCTGACAGGCTCCGGCTCAATAGGTGCGGGTCCAACTGCTGCGGTACCGCCAGAAGGTCGAGCGAGACCGCCAGCACCACCCATACCGCCACCCATGGCGCCACCGGCCGCGATACCAGACGCCACGGATTCGCCGAGACCTTCGGTCAACTCCTGATCCGGATTGACGCGGCGCATGGCTGCGTTCTCGGAAATAGTCTGGCCGGCGCTCTGCGGAGCTTCCTCGAGCAAGCCTTCGGCCACAGCACCGCGTGCCATGCCTGTGGCAACACGACGCGCAACACCACCCTCGACGCCCTCGGCGATGATCTTCGCCAGCGCGCGATCGCCGAAACCACCGAACGCGCCGGTAACAACGCCTGCGGTGATGAGGGCCTGCGTCTGCGCGTCACTGCTGACTGCATCGATGGCCGCCTGTTCCGACATGCCGCTGTCGATGAGCTGCTTGATGGCATCGGATTGCACGAGCTGGTCACGCGGGATTTGGGCGATACGCTGCTTGACGGACAAGGCCGCGTCAGCACCGCCCAGCAGCCCCTCAGTAATGCCGCCCGCGAGCGTGGCCGTCTTGGCCGCGGTAGCTGCGGCAACTTCCTTCGATGCGCCACCAGCGAGCGTCGTAACGAAAGCACCGCGTGCCAGAATACCGGATGGCAGCATGCTTGCGACGGTGGACGGACCGCTTTCGGCGATGGTGCCAAGATAGCTGCGCGGATCGGTCCATGCAGGTCCCAGCGTTCCCTTTTCGTCGTCCCACCATTTCTTGTCGCGCGCCGCCTCGCCTTCCGGCGAAAGCGTGGCGTTCTGGCGGTCGATGCTCTCCTGCCGCTTCTCGGCAACTGTGGTGCCGCCGCCCATCCAGCGGTCAATGCCGTCCAGCGCGTCGTTGATGTATGTACCGCCCGGGATCTTGTTCAGCAGGAGGTTGCCAAGGTTATCGAGCGACTGGCTGGTGTTCGCCGCACCCACGCCCCAACGGCGCACCAAGTCGCCAGCGGTGCCGCTGGATCGGTTCTCCTTGTCCCACTGCTCCTGCCACGTGGCGAGCTGGCTCTCCGGCACTTCCTGAAATCGGCCCGGGGTCTTGGCCTCGAGGCCAGCCAATTGCCCCGCCACCGCGTCATTGTTGGCGCTCACCTCGCCGGCGACACGCTGGCGCTCGGTCTCCGCCGTCGCCTGCGCTTCTGCCGTGCGCTTGGCCTCTGCCGCGCTGGCGGCGTCCTGTTCAAATGGGTTGGGCTGGCCTGCATACAGACCAAGGGGGTCATTGCCCTTGAAAGCCTCGTCTGCGACGACGCCCTTCGGTTTGGCCGCCTGCCCGGGATTGGCTGCAATCTCCTGAAACCACGCTGGTGCTTTTGCGAGGTTCTTATTGCTCTTGTCGTGCATGAACCACGGCGTGCCCTTGCCGGTCTGATCCTTCATGTCGACGTGCAGCATGTCGGGGCTGCTGGTGTAGGTGATGAAGCGACGCGCGCCGCGAGAATACAGTTCGCGGACGAGCTGGCCGCGTTCAGCCTCGCTCATGCCCTTCATCGAGATATCGGATGCTGTGCCGGTGGAATGCTCGCCCGGTCCGCCAGCCTTGGAGGCTTCGACACGATGCGACGGCGACCGGTAGCCGGAATTGATTGTGAAATCGCGACCCATCGCCTTCGACGTCTCGGAAAGGATCGAGGCGAACTGCGGATTGATCTTATCCTGACCGGCATGCACGAAGTTCAGCTTGCCGCCGGTGCCGATTGGCGCGTCTTCCGGCTCGCGGACGAGGCGGGCCAGCCCCTTACCGTTCGGGTTCGGGACCTTTGTACCCTTCCCTTCATCGCCCTGGAGAAGATCGCGGAACTGCCCCTTGGGACCGTAGAGGCCCAAATCATCCTTTTCGGCGACGAATGCCGTAGCGTCGGGAGCGGCAACCTTCTTCTCGCCCTTCGAATTGTAATAGATATGCTGGCCGATGCGCGTAGTTTCCGGCATGGCGCTGGCCCAGCCCGGGTTTACCGACGTTGCATGATAGTGGTCAGCGCCTCCGGTCGGATCGGGACCATCACCGGTCAGCACATTGCGCAAGATGCCCTCGGCGCGGGCGCGCATGGCAGGATCGCGCATAGCCTCGACGGTCTTTGCGCCCGGGCTGGCGTAGCCGGTGAACTGATCCGGCTCTCGCACGACGTCGCCGATGGACTTGCCGCGGATGTTGGAACGATTGCGGATGACGTGAGCCACGCCGGCCATACCGTCATCGCCCTCGCCTGCTGCCTCGGCAATCACCGTGTTGACCGTATCATCCCAATCGCGCTGAGACATGCCCGCGGGCAATGTGCTGGATGTATCGGTCTTGGGAGAAAGCCCCGGCGCTTCGCCACCATAGAGGTTCAGGGGATCATTCCACTCGGCGTTGCCGCCAAGACCGACGATGATAGGCATGCGTGGGCTCCTGCAAAAACAAGGATGCCGCACTCATGCGCTGGCTGTTATTCGGTTATAATTGGAGGCGGGGGAAATTGGAAGCTGACGAGATGGAAACGATGTTTGAAATCGACTGGAAGATGGCTCCGAAGAACGCGCAATGGTGGGCCATCGACGAAAACGGAGAGGCGCACTGGTTCTGCGCGCCGGATGTGAAGCCTTTCACCCGCTTCTGGTTCAGCGAGCCGATACCAGCGCCAACGTTCGGCTATACTGGCGACTGGCGCAAAAGCCTGCGATCTCGCCCATAACGTGAAAATTACTTCTGTCACAATCGAAACATCAATTGCCAGCCCTTTTATGGTGTGACAAAATTCGAGGAGATAGGCCTCTCTCTCCGCCAGTAGAGGCAAATGATATTTTTCTAATTACGGGTAGCGAAGTGCATAATCGCGCAATAATTTACGTGACAGATATTGGGTTTCTATACCCGACCTTGGTTTCGGCTGATCAGATTTTGCCACAAGCAGAGGCAAATAAGTGCGACATTCTTATTTATCTCATCAATATAGATGACGCGCTCATAGCCGAAGTAGCTGCCACTTTCCCCAAGTTCCGCATTTTTAGTCTCAGCGATCAGCAGTTCGTACTGCCGGCGGGAGTTACGTTCAAAAAAGACCACGTTGCCGTAGCCACGTTGGGAAGGCTGGTGCTATTCGAGCATATTCCCGAACAATATGACCACATCATTTATGTTGACGGCGACACCCAGATCCTTGGTGACGTCTCAGGTCTGCTGCTTAAAGACGTGCCTGTAGGTCATTTGGCCGCCGGCAGGGGCGGGCTTTGGCTCTCAAAGTACGAGCATGGCCCCGGCGCAAGGGCGGATCGCACCTACGTACAGTCGATCGGGACGAATGTCGATGAGTATTTCAACGCCGGCGTCTTAGCCTTTCAGCGACAAACTCTCGCAACACTGGGCCCGCTAGCACTGAGCTATTTTTTCGAACACTCCAAAGCATGCCGACAACATGACCAGAGCGCTCTGAACGCCGTCACTCGGGGCAAAGTCGAGCTTTTCTGGCCCGGTTACAATTTTCACGGAACCTACGATGCTCTCGGGCCAAAGTTGAGTAGACCACCCGCCATCGTTCACTTCACCGGCCCCTTCAAGCCATGGCTCATGGCCGAGGGACCAACCGCGAAATACACTGCAGCGTACAATGAGTTCGACAACCGCTTCCCGGTCATTGCTTCACACCGAAGACGATTGGCCGCTGATCGGTCCGCAGAACTCCTGAAGCAGTGGCAAAAGAGCAAGTTGCGGTCGTATATGTTTTTTTGGCGTCCGCTCGTAAAGCGCTATTTGCTAGAGCAATACGAGCGGACCTTTACAGATAAGCTTGCGCCTCGGACACGTAGTAGCTGCCCGGCGAATTCGGATCGATCCTGACCTGTATCAGCGCCGAAAATGCCCCAATAGGTACCTGAGCGACTGCACGCTGCAGCGTCCAATCTCGCTCTGCCGTATTGAATTTGGTTGAGATCGAGGTGGGCGAGAAATTCGGTGGTAGCGTTGCTCCACCGACAAAGATGGGGTCACCAAGTGGATTGCCGTCCAGATCGCGCCACTGGATCCTGTTTGCCAGATTGACGATGGTGCCGGCAAGCTTGTCCCAATAGCTGAAGAACAGCCATTTGCCGGGCTCGACGCGAACCGGACGGAAGGCGAGACGTGCGCCCTCCTCGGGCACGGCCGAACTGAGTTTAACGGCGTAGGTTAAGCCAGGGCGCACAACATCAGACACAATGGCAGCGCGAACCGTCTCACCCGCACCGCTGCGCATGAAATCCAGAGTTCCGCTCTCGAAATAGCCGTCAGCTATCAGGTTGAGGTGCTTCGACAGCAGGGGTGGATAGTTCTTGGCATTTGCTCCCTTCAGTTTCCCCCGGACGTTCTTTGAAGCGCCGGTATAAAGCACATTGCGATTGATGCTGGCCGCCGATGCATTGGAACAAAAGGTGGCGCGGCAATCGATGGAGGCACTGTCGCTGCATTCGATGAGATCGGTATTCGGACCGGGAATGCAATAGATGATGGTGCTTTCGTCGATATCGATATGGGCAACGCCACGTGCCTTGAACCATGCTGCAGGTGAGCGGTTGGCGTTGCTTTCGATGTAAACGTTCTGGACCATGACGAGGCTGTTTTCGGCATCGATCATAACCTTGGAATAATCGAGGCTGCCGCCAACGATTGTCAGTCGCTGGAGCTTGCGCGTCCTGACCGCAATCTCCGTGATGTTGCTGGTGACGCAATGGTCCAGCGTCATGTTCTCGCCGCTGTTGACCGCGCCTGGCTGGGCCGGGTCTGCGGCCTGATTGTCCATATCGAAACCGATGGCACAGCCCTTGGCGACACAGTTGGTGAAGCCGGTCAGGAACAGGTTGCGGACGGGAAACTTGACGCCAAAGCCAACGTAAAAATTCTCGGAGCTGAAGTTGCGCGGCTTTGTAAAGTACTGCGGCACGCCGGGTGTATTACCCATCGCAAAGCCGATGCCCTGAGCAAGTCCGGGACCGACAAGAACGACACCTTCGATGGGAGACATCGCAGTCTGGGTAAGGTCGCTGATGTTTTGCAGGCCTATCGAACTGCCAACATCGCCGGTTTGGCCGAATGCTTCGCTGGGCTGGAATGACCAGCACATAAAAATGTCGGACACAGTCATGGCGCCCGTCATCTGAAAAACGGTGCTCATACCCCGATGGAAAGTGTTTCGCCAGGCGTCCTCTGTCGGTGCGGAGGCGAACCGAAACCGACCGGCAGGCCAGTGCGTGATCGCAAATTTGGGCAGCCGGGCGATGACAGGAGAGTTATCCGGCCCGGTCAAATCGGATGGCGAGGCTTTAGCCCCGAACCATGCGGCATTGGCGTTCCTGCCGTCCCAGTCACGCACCCAGCCGGAGCCGTCATCTGCAACGAGATACAGGCCGTATACTTCTTCGGACACTGCGACAGCATCCCGGAGGAAAAACAGGCCACCGCCGCCATCATTTTCGGTATCGAGACCGAGAATATAGGCTGCGTTGGTGAGGCCGAAATTGACGCTACGAAACTGAGCGACCGTGTCAAAAATGACCGTATTGATGCTCGTATCAAATAGCCCGAATCCGATCATGCGGCACCTATCGTGGTGCGCAGCCATGCTACCGCTGCAAGCATCTCCGCTTTGGTCGGTTTCTTTCGGATGATGATCATACGGGCCACTTGCCCGTTCCAGCCACGCGTAAAGGCTGGGTTGTTACCAAGGATCAGCGCATCAGCTACGTTGTCGACATAATTGCCAGCCGGAAGGGTGCCCGGAGCTTTAGCCTTGTAGGGGCCATCGTTCAGCACGTACTCGAAGACATTTGGGTTATCAGCCGAATAGTGGATGCCGACGACATGCCAGGCGTTGAGCGGCAGCGTTTCATCCAGCTGCATTGAGGGGTTGGTTGTCGAGAACGCTGCACCGAGTGCGCCGGCCGGAATGCCACCGACGAGACCGGCGATACCAAACCGGTCCGGCGTTCCCGTTGAACCCTTGTTGAAAACGCGACCGAAGCCACCGCCGCCTGTCGTTACAGCCTTGGTGGCCATCAGAATAAACGACCCTTGACCGGCGAACATGTTGTCGACGGCCGAGTGATCGCCGGAGCTGGTCAGCCGATGCGAGGACGCCGACAGAAAGTTCAATGCAGCTTTCCCGTTCGGGGTGGCGGCGGTCATGTATGTCGGCTGATTGGTGGCACCCGCCAGCGTCATGCCTTTGCGGTCAGTGATGGCGGACACAGCGGCACCGTTTGCAACAGTGCCGCGCAGCGTCTCCGGATCAAGGTCAAATGCGGCAGACGCAATCAGGGCGTCTACATCAACGATCCGCTTCCTGTTTCTCCGCCCTAGAGACTGATCTAGTCCCTTCAACCTTCTATCACTCCGCAGCCGGCGCATCGACATTAGGCCTGCACCCACGCAAGCTTGTCGCCCGGCTTCACATACAGGTCGTGCGGCGCATTCGCCGCCAGAAGCACATGACGCGGGCTGACGCCGGCGTTCGGCGCAGATGCGTGTGACACATAGATATCGACGGTGTTGGTGACGCGGAGAACCGGAACAAGGCCATCCTTGTCCGTCGCGCGGCTCGTGGTGGGGGTGTTGGCGGCGGGTTCTTCGGACCACTGCGGATCCTTGAAGAGAGGCTGCTTGTCCTTGGCATTGCCGTCGCCACCAGCATAACCACAGATTACATGCACTTGCGGGAGAGCCATTCGCTATATCCTTTTGCGAAGGGCACTCATGCGCCTGTTGATCAGCGCAATATACCGGATTTTTTGGAGTTCTCTAGCCCTTCCCTTGCGCTGCGATCTTTTGCCATGCATTCTTGAGGAATGGTTTCGATAACTGCGGGGAATGGTATGAGCGTTAGGCCAAAACCTGTTGCCGTTTGTGAAACTTGCGGCCACATTAGCTACAGGGCTGAATCTATCAATGAGCGCTGCGGGCGGTCATACGACAGAAAGCGTTGCTCAGGGGCGATGGGAAGCCGTCTCAATACAGATGATTGGGTTACCTGCGGGCAGTGCGTGGGAACGGGTAAGGTAGATGATGAAAGCTGCGGATATTGTCTGGGCGTTGGATGGCTGTCTAACCGCCGCTAGCCCCGGCCATCACCGTGCGCCCGCCGTTCGGTACAAAAAGTTGGCGGCAGCGATAACCACCCTGTAGAACTTCTTTTTCATGACACCCTCAAAACTGATCCATTGCCGCCTGCCGGCGGGTCAGCGCCGGTAAGCTCTCGTCGTCGCGCTTCTGGATCGTGATTGGCCCCAGCGGCGTCTCGAAACCGAGGCGCACGCTGCGCCCCGATCGTTCTTCGACGTGAATCGTACCCACGCCCTCGATTTTCACGGTATCACCAACCTTGACGACAAGTCTCAGCATCGCCGCTCCTATTCAGCCAGGTAGCGGTCGCGCTTCTCATCACTGAGCTTCGCGAGTTCCTGCTCGTATTTCTCCACGTCGCTGTTGGCGAGACGATCCAAATAGGCGAATTCGCCGCCGTCAACGTCGTCATTTGCATCAGCGGCAGGCACAGTGCCGAGCGTCGGCACAACCTCGCGGGCCGCAGCGGTGGTTTTACCCGCGTTCGGCTTAGCCTGGGCATTTGGCCTCACGCCATAAGCCTTGGTGACTTGGGCGGTAAGGTTCTCGTGCGCCCGCTCGAGGATCGCCGGGTTAAGCGGGTTCTGAGACTGCACCTGCAGCTTCTTCACCTCGGCTTCCAGCATGGCATGCAAGATGCTGCCCTTCTCGTATTCGGTATGCTTGGCGAGAAAATCAGGAACGGTAACATCGAAATAGTGCTGCACAGCGTTGGTCTTGCCGATGTTGGCCGCCATGCGCTGCTCTTTGAACACGTCGAGCTGCGCGTCGATTTTGCGGATTTCGGCGCGATACTCAGGGCCGGTCAGCTCACCATCGTCCCATTTGGTGTCCAGCTCGTCCTTTTGCTTCTCGAGTGCCTCGATCTGCTCCGGTATCTTCGGGTCGAGGACCCAAGAGGGGCGTTTGTCGCCCTCGAGAGGCTTTGCCTCGGCGGCAGCGGAAGCCGCTGCCTTATCGTCCCCACCACCTGCCGCTGCCTCCGCTGCGGCTGCGTCCGCTACCGCCTTGGCGTCGGCTTCCTGTTTGGCTTTTGCCTCGGCCTCGCCATCAGCATCGGCACCGGCCTCATCACCATCCTCTTCCTCGGCGGCATCGGGCTTATCTTTGCCTTCCTGATCCGCACCTTCGCCCGCTTTGTCATCAGCGGCAGCGCCAGCATCATCGCCGCCAGCGTCATCACCGTCCTCGAGGCCTTCATCCACGGTGTCATCGTCGAGCAGGCCCTCGCGCTCCTCCTCGGTCAACAATTCCAGTTCTGCGGCATTTGGCTTGCCTGCCATGATCGATACCTCTCGTCAGCCCAGGCCGATTGCCATGGGGTTCTGTTGCTGTTGGGGTTGCTGCTGGGCCATTTGGGCCGCCTGTACCTGTTGGGCCTGTGCCGCCGCGGCCACGGTCTCCTCGCCTTCGGTGCGCGAGACAAATCCGGATTCGTGCAGGATTACATCGGCGACGTCGGCGAGACCCGGCGCCATACCGGCCATGCCTGCTGCCTCGAGCGCGGATCTTTGGCTGCCGACATTGGCGGAGACTGTCCGCGCCTTCATGTCGGCGGCCTGTGCTTCGTTCTTTTCGGCTTCGGACAGCAACTTGCGGAGTTGAGCCATCGTCGTCTCGATGGCGAGCCGCTGCTGTTGCGCCGCGGCCTGCTCCTTGGCCTGATCCTCCGGCGATGGTGCCGTCTCGTCGGCGTCGGGGTCTTTCATGCCCGTGACCTGCCGGATGCGCTTCACGATTTCCTCGCGCTGCGGGATATCCATCGCCTCGACGACAAGGTCCATCAGGACAATGGCGATCTGCGGATTGACCGGGGCGAGCGTGGTGAGAAGTTCGAGCAAGGATTCGACCTGCGCCTGCCGCACCGATGCGCGCCAATCGTCCTCGTCGATGACATAGTCGGCCTTGGTGCGGACGATGCTGTTCTCGGGAAGCCCGTCGTTGACGGTGATATATTCCGGGCTGCCGCGCATGTTGGTGATGCGGAACTGCTTCTCCTCGGACATGAACTGCTCGATGTTCGCCAGTTCCTTCTCGCCCCTGATCTGCTGGGCTAGCCGGTAATTGTCGAACAGCTTGGCCGTGGCGAGCGCGCCCTGCTCTTGTCGCGCCTGAATTGCGATACCGGAAACAGCGTTGGTGCTGCGGCCAAGGTTTTCATCCGTGACGCCGCCGACCTGCTGCACCATCTGGATGTTGCGCGACATCAGCTCGAGGTGCCACTGCCCCAGTTCGCGATCGGTGTCCAGTTTGAGTTCGTAGCCGCGCTTCTTGACAATGATCGCGTCTGGATTGGCGGCCTCGTCGCGCAGTTCCTCAACATCGTCCACCGCGCCATCTTCCATGATGATCTTATTCGACGAGAGGATATGTAGGGCTTTGGCGGCGCGCTTATTGATATCGCTCTGGATGTCGCGGATGTTGCGTACCAAGCCGTAAGGCATGTTGTCGCGGTCGCGACGCTTGTTCCAGATCGGGGTGAAGGGGTAACGATTGTGCCGATACGGCGACGGCGAAAGCCACAGCATGCCGGCGGTGGTGAAGAGTGCGACATACATGCGCATCGTGGGGCGCTTGACCACTTCACCGTCGCCATCGTCCACCGCCTCCTGATGCCCCGGGCTGGCGGGGTCAAACAACTCCCCTGCGAACGTGCCGCCGCTGATCTTGTCCGCCGTCACCGGCATCTTGAACCACATTTCGATGATGCGGACGCGGCGGCGGCGATAGCCGGTAACGCGATCGGCGATGTAAGTGCCGTCGCCCCTTCCCTGACTTTCATTCTCGGGGCCGTCCATCGGCTCGTCGCCGTAGGAATCGATCATCGCGAAATTGTCACTGTCATCGACGCTGCGCTCGAGCATGCCCTTGCGCTTGGGGAACATGGCCTTTGCGACGTCCAGATCAACCCATTTCGTCCGGAACACATATCGGGCGTCGGTCAGATCGAGTTCAACCGAGGCACTGTCCCACAGCATGTTGCGCCACGATTCGTAGCGGCTGAACAGCGGCTCTCCCTCGTCGTCGCCCTGATAACCGTCCTCGATCCAGCCCAGGCCGACCTTGGCAGCATCTTCGAAGGCGCGGCTGACGTGGAACTTAGTCTTGTTCACGTCGGCCAGGTATTTGAGCAGCTCGGATTTTCGCTGTGCCGGCTTGCCGTCCTCTTTCCGCCGCGGCAAGACCTTGAAATCAGTGCGGGAGCGCTTTTCGGTGCCAATGACCCAATCGACCGTCGTTGCGGTAACGTTGAACACAAGCGGAACCTGCCCACGGGCCTGCAACGTCGCGGCCTGCTCCTCGGTCCACTGGATGTTGTCGTAGAAATCGGCATCCACCGCCATGTCGCGGCGGTTTTCATACTGGCGGTCCAGCTCGAGGGTGTAGAAATTCAGCAGGCGATGATGAAGCGCGACGTGCTTGGCATTATCGAGGGAATTACCTCGCTGCGGACGGCTCAACGCAGGTGTGTCGGAAGGGATTGGCGAATTATATCGCGTCTTCCTGACAGAACCGTCATCCGCGGCGAGATCGAACATTCTATTCCCTTATTTCAGCTTCGATGGTGCGCCCGGTATCGGGATTGCGCATTGTGATCTCGGCTACGGTCTGCTGATCGGGATTTTGGTATGGGGGAATGGACAGGAGGTCGCCGAGATGGTCCTGAATGAACATCGCGAGACGAATGACTGTGCGCTTGTCGTGTGAAGCTAGGCCGAGAGTTTCTGCGAATTGGTGAGCTGTGTGCGCAGCTTGGATAGGGTCGCCGACTTCCTCAGACCAGATCCACGCCTTGTCAATCGTGACAACGCATGGCGTCAGCCTGTCGTCATATTCCCTATCCGCTGGAATAATCACCATACACGGCCGGAATCGCTGATCCAGCCGTAGCCAAGTGCCAATAGCTATAATGCCGGCGCGTTTGTAAGTCCAGACGCGCTTCGTCAGGTCAAGATCAGGTGTGTTCATGATGGGCCTCTTGATGGGTTAAAGGGTCATCGGGTCGCGCGACCTGCGCCGCGAGCTGGATGAAGACGATGATGAGACGTGGTAGCCGCACAGCCGGCGGACCTCTTCGCGGTACTGCGCCTTCTGGCGGATCGCGTCGGCACCGTGCTGGTGCCCGTTTTTCTTCGGCAGGTCGGACCAAACACCCATGTTCGTGTTCCAAGACTTCCGGTAGTTATCGAGATGCAGGATGCCCTTGGCGCAGTTCTGCTCGTCGATCAGGTAATTGACGAAATCATCCTTGAGCGCCGGGATGCCAATCGCCATCAGGTCCGGCGTGACCGGCACGATGTGGACGTTCCGAAGGCCCAGCCCTTCCAGCATCTCCTTCGGCGTCTCGATGACGACGCGGCCGGGGCGGCGATGGTCGCCGTCGTGGGGCAGGAAGTGATGGCCCCAAACGTAGCCAAACTTGTTCATCTCGGCGATGACGTAGCTGTAGGCCTCGCTGCTGCACTCGAAATAGTTTATGAAGTGGTCCATCAGGCCGACGGACTGGTGGAACCAGATCGCGATATCATCATCAACGCCAAGGTCCCAAAACGTGTTGACCGGGATTTCTGGCCGGTACGGAACACGGGTGATGCGGCCTTGGCTGCGCGCGATGGTCATCTGCTTGGCGAGGATGACGCCCTCAGTGGAAACTTTGAACGCTTCATCGACGGTTGAAGGGTACTCCTGCCACATCATCTCGTCTTCGTCGGAATAGTCGTTCAGACGGGTGGCGACGTACCAGGCGCGCTTGCGGAGAGAGATGGGGCGGCCGATCTCGCGCTCCAGCTCGTCGAAATATTTATCATCTTTCGGAGTGATGATGACGTCGTCGGGGCTATCGAGCTCGTACTCATCCGCGTCCCACCAAGAGGCGAAATGCAGCCTGTATTGCAACCGCGTCAGCTTCTTCTTCGCTTCCGCGTTGGCTTTCGCCTCCATCACCATTTTGTAGTAGTGGCCGTCGCGTCCCTTGGCAGTGCTTTCGATGAACACGATGCCTTGTCCGGCAGCGGCTAGAGCACCGGTGACGATCTTGTTGGCCTTCAGCGGAGATTCGAAACAAATGATGCCGAACTCGGAGACGTGGAGCCAGTTCAGCGTGTCACCGCGGGCCGAGGTGGAAACCTGAATCGAGGACCCGTTTGTGAAAATCTTCTCTTCCGTGTTGTCGACAACGATGCCGACCTCATTTCGAATAAACTCCGGTAGCCGGTTGTACGCAAACTCGACCTTGTTGCGCATGATCTTGATGGCGGTGAACTGGTCCTGCGCGATAATCGCGGCACGCTGGTTCGGATTGAACAGACAGGCGTCGAGGATCAAGAGCTGAATGACGGTGGAGAAGCCGCGTTGGCGAGCCTTCGGCACGATGTTCCTGTGCCATATCCGTTTTAGGAATTTCTCCTGCGCCTCGTTGGGTTGGAAAAGCACCGTCTGATTGTGCTTGTCGAGAATGTAATAGAGGTTTCGAAGCCGCCACTGAGCGTCCTTGAGCTTTTCAAGAAACTGTTCCTCAGTCATGCCGCGGAGATGCTCATACATTATGCGTCTTCGCCCTCGCTGCCCTCGTCATCGTCGGTGGGCCTGATCGCGTTGGTCGCATCATCGTCGGGAGCATCATCGACAGGAGTGAAAGTGCTGGGACCCAGCTGCGAGAAGAACTTCCCAAGGGGGCTATCCTTCTCCACATCGTGTTTCAGGTTCTTGGTGTCGCGCCAGTCGGTGCCCTTGCGGTTCTTGAGCCAGAAGATTGCGGCGGTGGTATCTGGCGGGACATGCTCCATCGTCTCGATGCGCTGCACCACGCCGCCGGCGGTTACAATCTTCTCGCTGTCGAAGGTGTAACCCGTGGCGCGGCGGAACAGGCTCTGCTCAACGATGGTGTCCGCTTCCTCCTTGCCGACCTCGAGCGCTTCCGCAAACTCGGGGTGCTCGATCTTCCAGCGGTGAAGGGTCCGGATGTTGCAGCCCAGCGCGTTGGCGATGTCCATGTCGATCGCGCCGAGCTTGGCCATGGCCTTGGCGATATCGACGAACTTGTCATCCCAAATCGAGGGGCGGCCGACGCCGCGAGGGTCGCGGTAAAACGCCTTGTCGAACGCGGGATGCTCTTCGCGCCACCAAGCCATCTCCTCCATGTCGCAGCCCAGCGCTTCCGCGATTTCCTCATCGCTGGCGCCATACTCGACGAGCTTCTTGGCCGTGGCGACAAACCGCTCGTCCCAAGCCGCGCCGTGCTCGACCTCTGGCGTCACGGCCTCGGCGGGGTTCGGTTTCTTCCTGCTGGTTTTCTTCGGCTTCGGGGCGTCAACGCCACCCTTCACGGCCTTGCGAGGCGGGCGCGTCATCGGCCACCTCCCCGCCTTGCCCTGCCAGCGGCAAGCGCTGCGACGGCACCGGAGCCGGTTCGACGATCAAGGCTGTCGATGAGACGATTGGGAGCCACCGGACGATGAGGTGGATCGGCAGAGGCCCAGCGGTCCACCACCTCGCTCGATACCTGCCTATCCTCATCTACCGTAGAGTTATTATTATTATCTTTGGATATGGTATTTGGTATTGCAGCGCATTTGTTCAGCAATTGCTTCACGGAATTGTTGATTTTATTGCTTTTTTCGCCTTCTTCTGGCGATTTACGTTTCCGTTTCGATCCGTTTTCAGCTCGTTTTCGCGAGATTTCTATCGCTTTTTCTATCTCTTTCTCGGCGCGGTGATTACTGATTTTGCCGTCGCGAGTGAGGTAAATCTTGCGCAGCTCGAGCAGCTCGGCGAGCAAAACCTTGGCCTTTCTCAACGAGCAATTCCACTCTCCGGCAAGCCACCGCTCGTTGTATTCGATCGGGCCACCCTCATCGTAGATCAGGTCAAGAATGGTCGTGTACGCGCCGCGCTGCTCGAGCGTGAGCTTGCGATAGCCCACCAGCGCATCCTCGTGGTACCGGCAATGGAAAGACATACCGCGACGGCTCATGCGGTCACTCCTGACGTGGGGACGTGCCGCCACGATGCATTGTTGATGATGGAAGAAATTGTGGATTGGGAGACGCCGAACCTCTCCGCGAGGCTCTTTTGCGTCACGGAAGATGCCAGACGCCGGATCTTGGAGATGTCGCGCTCATGCAGCTTTGAATTAGCGTGCTGGCTTCCCGGCCGATTGTTCCCGTGCCGTCTCCTGTCGTCGGCGTTGTCCTGCGGGGTTCCCCAATAAATGTTGTCGACGTCGCATTCGGTTCTGATGCCGTTTCCATGACACGCCAGTGCACCTGGCGGGCGCGGGCCGAGAAACGTGTCGGCGATGATGGCATGGACCATTTTCTGAGTACGAACTGATCCGCGATAAAGCGATACGGAGGGGTATCCCTTCGTGAAGCTTCGCCTCAGTATCTTTCCCCGTAGCCTCTTGGTGTGCGCTGGCTGGCGCTCAGACGCGGCAAATGTGACGATCCTATCAAGACTGCGGATGCGGCCATGTGTTGAGGCCTCGTAACTGTCCTCGAAGCCGGGGATTGGCTTCCACGCTTCGGGCGCGATGGTACGGCGGCTCATGCTGTCGTTCCTTCAAATGGCAGAGAAAGCGGCTCCTGCGCCGGCTGGGAGGCGGCGGCGGGCTGATCGGGGTAAATGGGTGCATCGGCCTCGGCGAAGGCGCGCTGGCGCAGCTGGCGGCACACAGCGTGCGTCACTTCCTTGCCGGAGAGGTTCCAAGCCAGGTCGCGGATCATCACGGCCCGTGTTGATCGCTGAGAGCAGGAGATGAGGTGACGTCGGCACTCAGCTTGCAGCTCGGCGGCCCACAGCATCTCGAGCATCGACGTGGCGCGGGGTATGCGCTGGTGCAGCTCGTGACGATCAAAGAACCAACGATCACCGTCGCACTGTGGGAGACCTGATGGATGCGGGACATGCTCAGGCTTCGGATAACGCCACACCTTTTCCCGCCCAAGCCATTTGCCGAAGAAAAGCGGATGGTTGAGGCTACGCTGTGACGGCATGTCATCGCGCCAGTACGTTTCGCGGTAATCGGCGAAATGCTTCTCGTGGGCCGCAACGATGACGAAGTGGGCGACCTCATTGAACGCCTTCCACTGTTCCTCGAGCCGTTTCAGCACGTCTTTACGGGACTTGATCTCCACCGCCACGATATGCTCGGTACCGACCGCGGCGACGTCGATCCGGTTCGTCCCCTGCCCTGCGACGTTCAGCTCGTGCACGATGCGGGCACCGGGCATTAGCTGGCGGAGGCGGCACACGACGGCGTTGCGGATTTCCTGTTCGTCGAAAGAGCGCGTCATGACTTGCTCTCCAAGTATTGCTCGAGAGCGAGCGACAGGCTTTCCAGCGCGGCGTTATAGCCCTCGCGATAGCCTTCCGGCTTCGTGTCGAACACGTTGTCAGATTTGAAAAGCTCGGGCGTGATGGTCCATTCCTTGGCGCACCACGCGGCGAACTGCTCCATTTCGTTCTGCATCAGATCGGCAACGACCTGTTGGAGCTTGCTTGTCATGGCTGCCCCCTGCTGACCTGCTGGGCCCACACGACGGCGTCATCGACGCTGTGAAGCGTGACGACAGCCGATCCTCGCCAGGCATCGGCGAAGGCCTGCTGATTATCGTTCAGCGCAGCGCCATAGCCTTTGCGGCCTGATTTGAACTCGACGACGTGGGTAACGCCCCGATATCCGACAATCGCGTCGGTAGGTTCGTGCAGGAGAAAGACGCTCATGCCGAACGCCTCGAGCGTTTTCACGATGTCAGGCTCGGCGGCGTCCCTCTTGGCGTTTCGGCGCGCCATGGTGACGCGCTTCTTCGGCTTGGTGTTTTTGCGGTAGGTTGAGGCTGGGAGGCGTGTCACGCGGCAGCCCTCCGCTCTTTCTCAGCTAGAAGACTGGCGTAGCGGGAATGGATGCTGTCCACGTCAAGGCAGGTCGCATTGAAGCCGTAGAGCCGAGAAACCTGTGTCCGAACAGACGCAAGGATCTCGGCCTCATCATCGGTCAGCATGCGCAGCGGCCAGCCAGCGACATAGAGCATGTCTTTTGTGATCTGTTTCTCGAGTGCGACACGCTGCGCCGCCTTTTCTTTCGCCTCGCCCAGCTCGCGTTGCATCTCTGCTGAGAGTAACTCGGGGGCGACATCACCCAGCCAACGGGACCCTTGGAACGCGAAGCCGCTATCGATCTCGAGGCGGACCATGCGCCGATAGAGGCCATGCCCTTCGCGCTGACGGGTGGCGGCGGTCATGTCAGCAAGGCTGGACATGATGCACCAACGGCATGAAACCCGGCTCATGCCGAACTCACGATATGCGGGGTGAGGTTTTAGGCCGCTCCCGTCGATCATTGAAAAAACGTCGGCGACTGAATGGTCAATGATCGGCCGCCACGTCCAGATCCGGCCGGTCTTGTCTAAATCTGCCACCGCCTGCCGCGCTCGAGCGGCACTCTCATCTCGTCGAACACCAGTAACGTTGATGATCGTCTGGCCTTTGAACCGCCGGTTCAGCTCTGCAAAAATCACCTTCGTTTTTTGCTCGGATGTGCAAAAGCGCATCCCCGGCGTAGACCAGCAAGGGACAAGGGTGACGGTGCTAAGCATCTCATAGCGCGTCTGGCTGGAAACCCACCGACTTTCCCAGCGCTCCATCAACCCGCCGCCCTTCCTGCGCACCACGATTAGGTCGCGCCCCAGGTGGTGAGCCAGCTCTTTGCAGATGCGGAAACTATCGTCCCACTCGACAGACCCAAGATCAGCGTGGATCAGTATGCGGGGCCCCTTGTGCCCCACGGAATCGAGATGCGCGAATGTTTCCAGCGCAGCCGCCTGGCTGTCCTTTCCGCCGGAAACTCCAACTGCCACCGGCGCATCAGATGCAATAAGCGCGGCAATTTCAGGGATGATTGCGATCAGCATCCTGCCCCGCCTTCCGCCTGGGGCAAATGCCGGTACAGCTCAATTTCGTTCGTCCAAGCCGGTCGCTTCTCGTGGAGCTTCGCGACGTGGGCGTCGATGTAGCTCACCGCCCAATGTTCGCCGTGCTGTGCGAATATCTCCGAGGCCTGCGCACCGATCCGCGCGAGCAACATCAGGGGGCAACGCAGGAGCCAATCCTGCCGCTCCTCCTTCGTCGCCTTCGCAAGTATCTCGATCAGCGGCATGTCATCCGGCGGTACCGGCACCGGCTGCAACTTGGCAGCAGCAAGGAACTTTTCAAAGCGATCGACGACGGCCTGTTTCGCTTTTGCCTCAGAGCTGGCATTGCCGTCTGCCGGGTTCGTCGTCGGTCCGACCCAAACCCGGTACCGGAAATATCGGCCTGTCGTAGAGCGGAATACGGCGCCAACGTCGATATCGCCACACACGGCCAAGAGGCGGTGTTCTTCTTCCTTCCAGACAATCATGCCGCCTTCCTCCCCCGGAGCGCGTCACGTTCGGCTCGTGAGCCTATACCAATCGACATTTTGCGGTGGCAGGGGCAGTAAGATTCCTGCTCGTCCGTCACAGCGCCGCAGAACAGGGTATTCTCGCGGTCACCTTCCACGGGCCAGCGGCACTGGTTGCGCTCGAGCTGGTAGAGCTTGAGACGCAGCGGCTCGGGCGCGGTCAACGGCTGTTCCAGCACCGGCGGCGTCGCCGCAGGCTTTACCAAAACCGGCTGGGCGAAATGGCCGCCGCTGCGCAAAAGCAGGCCGGATGGTCTTTTTACCTTGATCGGCTCTTTCGCCTGTTTCGGCGGAGATAACTTCTTCTTACCGGCGTTACCGGAGTTTGCTGCCCGGTTCGGGGTGCCGGTCAGGGGCACATCGACGAGCTTGGGAGCGTGGCGGTTATAGTGCGAGATGACCGCGTTGCGCGAAATCGTGACGCGGAACTGCTGCGAAAGCGCGTGCGCAATCTCTTTGCCGGTGCCCTTGGTCTTGGGGTAAATGGCAATGATGGCGGCGCAACGCTCGTCGGCGTTCAGGTCTTTCCATTCCTGCTGCATGGCTCACTCCATCCCGAGGGCGGCCATGTACGTCTGGAGGATGGTTTCCTCCTCGATACGCTCGTTGGCGTCTTTCTTGCGCAGGCGGATGATGGTGCGGATCGCCTTGGTGTCGTAGCCCCGGCCCTTCGCCTCCCCGATGACGTCCTTGATGTCGGCGGAAATGGCGGACTTCTCCTCCTCGAGTCGCTCAATGCGCTCGATGATCTGGCGCAGCTCGGCCGCGGCGACACCTTCAACAGTGGCTTCGCCGGTCTCCTCGCGGGAAAAGGCTTCGGACTGACCCGAGAGTGGCGGGTTATGCGCCTTGCTTTTCGCGGTGCTGGTCAAGGCTCGAGCGGCTTGCTTCAAGACCTTGGCGTGACCGGCTTCGATAGTAAAAGTCATGTTTTCGCTCAACTGTCGGCTCCTTCGAGGCTTTGCAGCGTGTCACGCCGCGCTTCCGCCCGCCGGCTCAGCCGGTGGGCCTTCTGTTTCAGTTCGTTGTCGGAAAGGACCCTGAGCTTGCCGTTGCCACGGCACCGCGGGGTAAAGATCGTGACGACGACGCCACCGGGCTGGGCGATACGAGCCGCGAAGTGGTGATTATCGAACGACGTGAGGCCAAACTGCGCCGCGGTCGAAAGCCCTTTGGTCCAGATCAGCGCCCGCACCTCGTCGATCGACATGCCGGCAGCGGCTGCATGGGCATGTGCCCTCGCCTTTTCAGTCTCAAATTCTTCCGAAACATCGATGTGCAAAATGCGCTGCACGTACCGCGCGACGGCGTGAAAGCTCACCCGTTCAGGATCATCCGCCGCTCTCGGTTGCATTGCCGCTCCCTTTTTTCAGGAGGTCGCGAGCCTTCACCAGAGCAGCCAAATGGAGCCGCTGTGTCGCGATATCGGCAGCGGGGCGAGCGTTGCGCCCCTGCGAGTTGGTGTCGATCCACCAGATCTTGCTACGGGCCATCTTGTCGAGATGATCGAGAATGGCCTGATCCGACATTTCGACGTCGCGAGCAGCGGCCAACTTCTCTCGGATCAAACGTTCTTCGGTGGCTTTAGCCAGGCTATCGACCGAGGTACGGGGCAGCCGATAGTTCATCAGGCTACCTCGTCGAAATTGTCGCGCTCGCGCTGGAGCATTTCAATCTGCGCGTCGATCTCGCGCCGACGCTGTTTCTGCACCGCTTCCGAAACCCAGCTCGGGGGTTTCTTGATCGAAGCAGCCAACAGCGCGGGACCGAACACGGCAATGAGGATCGAGAAATGCTGCACCGATGGCTGAGAGCGTCGGTGCAGCCAGTTCTCTACACTGGCCGCCGGAATCCCCGTCTTCGCCTCGACGTGATAGGTCGTGGCGCGGGGGTACTTCTTGCGGAGCCAGTCAATCAGGCCATCAACATCGAACGGAGCTGATGGGCCTGTCCCGCAACGTTGCGGGTTTTTCCCTGCGGAAGCGAGACGCCGTGGCGTGACATTGTCAAAGCGTCGGGGGTCCTCTTCGGAGAAACCGAGAACGCCTCGATCGGTACGAGCGAAAGAGGCAGAGGTATGCGTGGGCTGGGCAATCAGGCGAAAGGAAGTGCGGATAGTGATCGCGATCATGGCCAGCCACGATGGCCGCAGGGATGCGGAATGGCGGGAATGGGGCACCGAAGCGGACGCAATACCCTTCGCTTCGGTGATGCGGTGGCCGGGGACGTTAGCCGCCGCAGGGGTTGGGAATTGGAGAATGGTCAAATGCGCCCCCGTGATTTGCTGAAACGATTGGGTTCGAAAGGACGGATCGGCGCATGCGGAACGATGCCTTCGACCGTGAGGCGGGCTAAATCGTTCTCGTCGATCACTTCGGCCCGGAAATCGCCGTTGGCGTCGATCGAGCAAAGATGCCAGACGGTGATATCCCGCTCGAAAGCGAAGTCGCAGCCGATCAGTAAGGCGGGTTCGTTCGTCGGAAGCAGTGCGGGAATCGACGTCATGCGGCATCGGCTCCCTGCTGGCGCTGCTCTTCGTCGAGCTTTCGGATGAAGTCCCGAACCTTCTCTTCGGTGTCGGGCCAGACGCGGCCGCCACTCCGTAAACGCTCAATGAGCCGGCCATTGCCAGCAGCAAGAATGCCGAAACGGTGCGGGCCTACGCCCGACTTCGGCAAGCAACGTTCGATTTCTTTTAGGAGTTCGGTTTGCATACCAACTTAGATACACGCAATAGCGTGCAAGTCAATGCACGCCATAACGTGCACCACTTTTTTTACCGGCGTGCTATGAACGCTGGTATGGAAAAGGGCTGGTACGACCGTTTAGTTGAGGCGATCAAAGCAGATGGACGCTCAGAAAGAGCGATCAGCCTGGAGGCTAAGTGCGGCCCGAACTACGTCCAGCAAATGATTAGTGACGGCAAGCGCCCTACTGTCGACAAACTGATGTCGCTGCTGGACGTATTAGGCGAGGCCAAGGCGTTCGAAATCCTCACAGGGCAAAAACTGGCAGACGAGGATCTTGAGTTTATCAGGCTTTCCGCCGGGCTCGATCCTGCTCAGAAGCGGGCCGCTCTGGCTTTTTTTCAGACGCTTTTAGAGCGGCAAGATACTCCAACGCCTTTTGGCGGTTCTCAGGAGTGAGCTTCATCCAAATATCCAGCAGAGCTTGAAAATCCATATATCTACAACCCTTTCCCACGCCGAAAAATCTGGAACAAAATGAGAACTATGGCAAGCGGGAACGAATCAAATCTAAACGAATAGTTAATTATTCACAGCACCCTTAAGTAGCACGCTGGAATTTAAGTAAGTTGTGATAAAGCTTAAAACGGGGGAATATCATGAATGCATTGAAGTTTTTGACACTGGTCGGCGCTGTCGCTCTGGTCACGGCATGCGCAACTACAAGTGAGATGCCGCTGGCTCCGAACATGGTTCGGTTGGACACACAGGCCAGTGGCCTCTTGTTCACCTCGACCGCCGGACAGGCGACCTTGGTAAAGGCGGCGGAAGCGACCAAAAAACGCGGGTACAGCCACTTCCGTCTAACGGATGCCACGACGGCGAGCGGGTCGCAATTCGTGGGGATGCAGGCGCAAACCTTTGGCTCATATAATAGCGGCTTCTATTCCGGCTCGACGACTTACACGCCGATGCACGCGCCCACCGCGCATGTAGGCGTAACGGTCGTGATGTTCCATGCGAATGAAGCCGGTGCGCGCGGCGCTTTCAGCGTCGCTGACGTATTGAAGAAGAAATCGTAACGGGCGCTCGCCCCGGCGATTCGGGCGGCGGTTGCGCCGCCCGAAAACATCGCACGCAATAGCGTGCATTTCCACTTGACGCGCACGCAATAGCGTGTAAATCTCACTCCATCGAAGGTTGCTTCGCCGCAACCGGATTTGCCGATGGAGATAGACGAATGCGAAGCCTGCTTGCTTTTGCGGGAGCGATATCGCTTGCCCTGATTTTCCACGCCGATGACGGCATGAGCCGCTGCACCGCGTCCGCCGCGACGTGCCACGCCACCTTGAACCGTTGAGGTGCGTGATGAAATCTTGGACCTGCACCAACTGCGGCCTCGTCGAGCGTCTCAACCACTTCTTCCCTGACAGCTGCTCCGCCTGTGGCGGATCTATGATCTGCGACGACGGGCGCACCACCAACAGCATCCGCGAGCCTGAAATTACCGATTGCTTCGATCTGCTGAACGACGCGGCAGAAGGCGATGCAGCGGCCAACGTCATTCTCTGGCAGGAGTGCGCTCCGCCCTCGGTCTACAAGAAGCACATGATCGAAGATCTGCTGTTGCAGAACCGCATGGAGATGATGCAGGCGATCTTCGGGAATGCCGCATGAGCGAGCTTCCCCCGTATCACGTCGCGGCGGGCGTCGCGCTCGCCGCTGCCTCCGGCCTTTCCCCCTCCCTCAACGTCCAGCAACTCATTGCCTACATCGCGCTGCGCGACCTTTACCCCACCGCGTCAATGGTGTCGCTCGGCCTCGTGGTTCATTACCCCGCGCCGAACTTCGCCGAGGCGATGGCCAAGCTTCACCTGTTCGCCGATGTCATCACGGCGGTGGACGTCGATCACGTGATTGGAACGATCGTCGCACCTCTCTACGGCGAGAGGGCGAACTGACGTGAGCAAGCATTCCAACTTTCCCCGCAACAAGCACGATGAGTATCTGACACCCTATGAGGCCGCTTTGCCCCTGCGCAGGTTCCTCGAGGGCGTCGAGACATTCGCCGAACCGTGCCATGGCGATGGCCGGCTGATCCGCTGGTTGGAAAGCTTTGACCTTTCGTGCGTCCACAGCGGCGACATTCAAGATGGTGTTGATGCCCTGACCGATCCGTGGCTGGAACACGCGCGGCCCGACGTGATCATCACCAACCCGCCCTACACCTGGCAGATCCTCGAGGCGATGATCCGGAAGTTCATGAGGATCGCGCCGACCTGGCTCCTTCTGGAAGCCGATTTCGCGTTCAACCTGCAAAGCGCGAACTTCATGCCGATGTGCACCGACATCGTGCCAATCGGCCGTGTGCGCTGGTTCGCGGAGACGGAACACGACAGCAAGGACAACTTCGCTTGGTTTCGTTTCGACTACCAGCACCGCCGCGGGCCGGTAATGCACATCATGCAGCTGATCGACAAGCGGCGCATCCGCAAGATGGCGCGGCCGGAGATTGAATTTCCGGAGTTCGAAAATGCTGCCTGACCTTTCCGCCCCCGTCACGCTGCTGGGCAGCCTGTTTTTCGCGGTCTCGGCCTTCGGGCTGGGCTGGCTGATCGGCCGCGCCCATCGCGCGCTCCAGCGCCGTAACCAGATCAACTACATCGAGGCGATCCGCCAAGGGATGCTGCGCCAGGCCGCGGCTGACGATCATCACCACCGCGCCCGCATGGGCCTCACTCAAGGAGACTGAAATGCTCGATACCGCACAGCACGCAAAGAAGCCTAACGCAGTGGATGTCCATGTCGGCGCGCTGATCCGTGCCCGCCGCAAGGTCATGGGCATGAGCCAGACCACGTTGGCCGATTCAGTCGGCATCACGTTCCAGCAGGTCCAGAAATACGAAAAGGGCGTGAACCGCGTCGGCGCGAGCCGGTTGCAGCAGATCGCCGACACCCTCGGCGTGAGCCCCGCCTATTTCTTCGAAGATGCTCCGACTCATGGCGTGTCCAACAACGTCGAAAAAGACGAGGCCATTGCCTTCATGCAGAGCCCTGATGGCGTCCGCCTCGCGCGCCTCTGGATGAAGATCGGCGACGGCAAAGCCCGCCGCCAGCTTCTTGGCGTGATCGAACTCGTCGCGGCGCGCGGTTGCGCCGAGGAAATCTAATCTCAAACCTGAGGACTTCTCATGAAGCCATTGATTGTATTAGCGGCTATTGCCGTTGCATGCCTCTCAATTGAGGCCAAGGCCGCATCTATCCGGCTTTGCACCGGGGCCGAAAGCGGCAATTACTTCGCCGCGGGTGACGCCGTGGCGAAGATGGCGGGCAAATCGCTCAGCGTGGTCAACGTGCCGACCGAAGGCACGATTGATAACCTCGAGCGGGTCCTCGATCTCGACCCCACCGACCCGCAGGCCTGCGACGCGATGATCGGCCAGCCCGACGGCCCGGTGTTCGTCGGCCGCTCCTCCCCGGCCAAGGTGAAGAATCTCCGGCAGGTCGCAACGCTGCACCGGGAATATCTGCATGTCCTGTGCGGCAAGAAATCCGGCGTGGATGACCTTTCGGACCTGCCAGACGATCCGGCCAAGTATTCCGTCGCGATCGGCGAACCCGGCAGCGGCGCGTGGCTGATCTGGCAGAACATCGTTGCCGAGGACGAATCCTACGGAAAGGTGCCGGTTCGCAATGAAGGTGGCGTTCTCGCGCTCTCTGCCGTCTCGAGCGGCGAAACGACGTGCATGCTCGTGCCCGCGGGCATCAAGAACGGCACCGTCAATGAGGCCGATCAGGTCTATGGCGATACCGTGCTTCTGGCTGGCGCCAACGATCGGGACTTCGACGATGCGACGGATATCAAGGGCGACCCGCTCTACGAATATCGCGACATCCCGAAGGGCACCTATCCCAAGTCTCTGCAGGCGGGCTGGTTCTCATCGCGCAGCACCATCTCTTGGCCCGCCGCCATCTTCGTCAACACGGATCGGATCGACGCCAAAACCCTGCCCGCCTTCGTGTCGGCAGCGGCGCGGGCCGCCCAGGGCGTGAAAGCGGAGTATGGCAATTGATCGCCCGGTTGAAAGCCGCGGTGAGGAATCGGACTTCGGAGATTATCGGTGTGACCGCGATCGCCATTTGCCTCCTCATGATCATCACCGGGCCGATCATCGACTTCTTCCTCTGCCTTTGCCTGCTGGGCCTCCTGCACCTGGCTATCTGGCTCGGCAAGCGCTGACCCGCTCCGGTTTCCCCGCCTGCCTTCGGGCGGGGTTTCCTGAACAGGTCATGGAGATTGATATGACGGAAATAGCGAAAATCCCCCCTCGGCCCAAGTATCACGACCCCGTGGTCGTGGAGCGGGCAGTTGAGCGGTTGGTGAAGCCGGTCCAAGAATGGATAGACCTTCGCGCACAGTTCCAGCCCAAGGATCTTAAATCCCAGCTGACAGATTGCATCCACAACAATGGCTATGAATACGCCAAGGAGCTGGAGGAGCGTTACGGCTGGGAACCTGATAGCGCCCTTGTCGAGTGCTTGGACAGGCTGGACATCCAAAGCGCGCATCAACATGTGGTTCGGGCGTGGGTCACGCTCTACAGCGTAAAAATCCCCTTCAATATCGGAGATCGCGTCTGCACCCCGACGCTTCGAGCCGGAACGGTCAAGGATTTCGACCGATCGACGGCGCAGCTCGCCGTACAGAGCGACGAGAACCGCGACGAGGGCAAGGATTACAGAACCCTCATCGACTTCGAGGACGCTATTCCGATCCTCGGCACCATTGGCGAAGCTGCGCCGGCCGAAGGCGGTGCGGCATGAGCCACCGCGTCACCAGTCGAGACCCTCTCAAGCGGCACCGTCAGAAGATCGTCGAGGCCTCTGACATCGCGGAGAACGTCTACTTCGCGGAGATGCAGCGCGGCGCTATGACGTGCGACGCATTCCATCTCGCATTTTGCCGCGCCCTCCGCTCCGGAATCGTCGAGACCGCTATCGAGGTCAGTCAGCTTCCAGACGGTGAAGCGCTCCTAGCGCGCCTTGCGCAAGAGGCGGAAGGCGGCGAAGCATGACTGACCGCCCGATCCTGTTCAGCCGCGAAATGGTGCGCGCCCTTCTGGCCGGTCGCAAGACGCAGACGCGGCGGGTCATTGAGCCCTACATGGTTGCTTTTGGCGATAGTCCGCTTCCGAATGACGTCGTTTCATTCACGGTCGTTGACGCGTCCGGCCGACGCGTCGCGTCACCTCCTTTCCGTCCGCGCGTTGCGGTGGGCGATCGCCTATACGTTCTCGAAACTCACTATCGCTACGGCCATTGGGAGCCGAAGGGCGCGGCAAAGACCAAGCTGGGCAAACAGAAATGGCAGTTCGTCGAGGATTCGGACGAGGTCATTTTCGATGCCCCTGAGGTCTTCCGCCGCGGCATGCACAACGCGGATCCTCACACGCCGGCATGGCATAAGCGAACCGCCCGCTTCATGTTCAAGAAGCACTCCCGCCTGACGCTCGAGGTGACGAACGTCAAGGTCGAGCGTCTGCAGGACATCAGCGCCGACGACGCCCGCGCAGAGGGGCTGCAAAAGCTACCGGCAACGGGCCGGTATGTCGTCGAGAAAGGCGACCAGTATTTCGGCCAAGCCTCTCACAATCCCCGTGAGGTGTTCCAGATGCTTTGGGACCGGATCAACGGTGAAGGAGCGTGGGACGCCAATCCGTGGGTGATTGCCTACACCTTCGTCACGATCCACGCGAACATCGACAAGGTGGCGGCATGAGCTATTCCACCTTCGATGACCTGCCTCGCCGGAATCGCCGCCTGATCCTGCGCGACGAGGGCATAGCCCGCCGCGCCGGAAAATGGAGCAAGTGGGAAACTCTCAAGCTCCCTCGAGGCACTGTCCATCCGCACGGATGGACTGCCGATATCACCACGGCGCACCGCAACAACGTGTTCAGCGTGCTGGATCGGACCCTGCCCGATGGCACGCGCCACCTGGCTATCACGTCGCTCTCTGGCGTGCGGCCGACATGGCCGGAGATGCAGCGCATCAAGGACGAGATAGCCGGTCCCGACGCCACCGCGGTCGAGGTCTACCCGCCTCGAGCTGAAATCGTCGATGACGCGGACATGTATCACCTGTGGGTGCTGCCAGCGCCCCTTCCTTTCTCTCTGTTCCCGAGGACGAGCAATGACTGAACCCGCAAACCTGCAAGACTACATTCTGGCCGAAGTGACGCGCAAAACGTCGGAAGAGCATATCCGCAAGCTAATCGACAAGAAGATCGACGAGGCGATCCAGAGCGCGGTCGATGACGAGTTCAGATACGGCGGAAACGTCAAAAAACAGCTTACCACGGCAGTGGGAGCGGCGCTTTCGATCGGTGACAAGATCGACGTTCCCGCCTACGGCGTAATGGTCATGGCGCTGCTGCGCGAGAAGTTGGACGCAAACATCACTGAGCTGCTCAACGTAAAGCTCGCCTCCGAAATGCAGGAACTGCTCCAAATCGCACCGAAAGAGCTGAAATTCTCAGCCGTTCTCGAAAAGATGATTGAGCAAGCAAAGGAGGGATCGGACACCCCTTGGGGAAAAATCGCCGTCTTTATCGAAGAGAGCGATTCATCGTACCTAGCTGGTTGCTATCACGTCGGTATCGATCCGGACGGCGATACCCGCAAACGCTATGAGTGCGAGACGCAATTCTACGTCGACAATAAAGGCAAAGTTTCAGGCCTCTCCATAAACCGCCGAGACGTGGCTAAGGTGATCGGCATGGGTAGCTATTGGGGCTACCAGAAGATGGTTTTCTCGGCCTACGCCTGCGGCTCTATGCTCATCATGGATGAACTCGATCCTTCCCTCGAATACGGGGAGTATTGAGCCTTGACTAGAGATGATGCGCGGGCGTTGTTCGCCGCAACTGACCTCACTTTCGCTGATTTGCTGCCCAGCGATTTGAAAGCCCTCAAAAACGAACTGGACGCCTCGCTTCGGGCGTCCGGCTTGATGGATGGCACCTTCCGAATGAGGCCAAGGGTTCAGTTTTTTGACTGGCCTGCAGGCTGGGCCGCCCTGAGATGCGATTCCCGGCACTTCGAAAACCGTGAGGCGGTCTCATTTAACCCCGGCGGCTTTATCGGCCTTGCCGGCTGGGCTGACGACACAAATATTCAACCTGTCTTGGAGGGCTTCGTCAGCTGGTGCAAGAAACTGCCGCCGATCATAGCAGCCCGCGTCTTGGTGTCGGAGGCCGCCCATGGCTGAAACCTCCGCAATCGAGTGGTGCGACGCCACCGTGAATTTCTGGTGGGGCTGCACGAAGGTCTCGCCCGGGTGCGATCATTGCTATGCCGAGAGCTGGAACGCGTTTCGCGGCACCGGCGAATGGGGCCCGGGGGCGCCGCGGCGGAAGATCAAATCCGCCGTGTCCCTGATCCGGATGCTGAACCGCAAATCCTCGCTGACGTTTTTCAACGAGCATAGCCGCCTGATGCGCGTTTTCATGCAGTCCATGTCGGACACCTTCGATAACGAAGTGGACGATGCCTGGCGGCAGGAGCTGTTCACCGAAGCGGCCCACGCCATTGGCCTGCGCATCATCTTCCTGACCAAGCGCGGCGCGAACGTCGCCAAGATGGTGCCGACCTCGTGGCTCGATAACTGGCCCCGTCACATTGGCCTGATGTTCTCCATCACGTCGCAGCGCGAGGCAAACCGGGACATCCCCCGTCTGATCGATCTTAAGCAGCGTCTCGGCCTGCCATGGATCGGCTTGAGCTTGGAACCCCTCCTTGGGCGCACCCGTCTTAAGGCTGAATGGCTGGATCACATCGATTGGGTAATTGTCGGCGGCGAGAGTGGCAAGGATGCCCGTCCGATGCATCCGGAGTGGCTCGACGACATCATGAACGCCTGCACGCTGCGCCGCTACCCGCGCAAGCCGGTCCCGTTCCTGTTCAAGCAGTGGGGCGAGTGGGTTCCGGCCGACGTTGCGCGCAAGCTGCCGGGCGTCAAGCCGATGCAGGCCTACCCGAGCGTTGACCTGCCCCGCGACGACAACGCATTCTCCGTCACCAATCTCGGCACAGTGCAAATGGTGCGGGTGGGCAAGAAAGCTGCTGGCCGTGAGATTTACGGCACCGAATATCTCCAGTTTCCGAAGGCGTTGGCGGCATGACGGAAACTGCTCCCCTCTTTGCCGGCATCGGCGGCCACCACAGCGCGCGGGCACGCACCGACGAGTGGCTGACGCCTCCCAGCATCATTGAAGCGCTGGGCGGCGCTGCATCGTTCGATCTTGACCCCTGCTCGCCCATCGTGAGGCCTTGGCCTACGGCGAAACGGCATCTGACGATCGAGGACAACGGGCTTACGAAACCGTGGGGCGGCCGGGTCTGGCTGAACCCTCCGTATTCCACATCCGTTATCGGTCTCTGGCTGGGCCGCCTTGCTCATCACGATGACGGCGTCTCCCTCATCTTCGCCCGCACCGAAACTGATGCGTTCTTCCGTTTCGTGTGGGAGCGAGCAGCCGCGGTGCTTTTCCTCCGCGGTCGGATCAATTTCCACCTGGTAGACGGCAGGCGGGCGACGAAGAACAGCGGTGCGCCGTCGGTGCTATGCGCCTATGGTCTCGACAACGCGGCCCAGCTCGGCCATTGCGGCATTGACGGCCAATTTGTGCCCCTCCTCCTGCCTCGTTTCTGGACTGGTACCAGCGTAACGCAGACATGGCGCGAGGTGCTGGCCGCTTTCATGTCCGAGAAGCGCGGACCTATCCCTCTTGCTGAAATCTACCGGGCGCTCGTCAGGCACCCGAAGGCCCGCAGCAATCGAAACGTTGAGGCGAAGATCCGGCAGGAGCTGCAACGCGGGCCGTTCGTCCGCGCGGCGAGAGGCTTATGGGAGGTCGCGACCAATGACTGACCGCATCGCCTGCATCAACCCCAATTGCCGCCGCACCGCCGGTCAGGACAAACACCCGGGCTCGTCGTGGATCATCTGCCGCAAATGCTGGAACACCCTCCCCGACCGCACGCGGAAGCGCTGGAGGCAGCTAAACGCCCGCTGGCGCAAGGTCGAGCGCACCATGCGCAAGCGGAAAACCGGCCCCGTGGTCTGGAACCGCGTCGTCGATCGCCTCGACGGCGCTTGGGACCGGCTCAACGACGATATCACCCACTATTTCACAGCCTCAGAGCAGCCCGTTGGCCTCGAGGACTTTTTGAAGGAGAACGGCCTTGTCTGACACCAAGGAAAAGCAGCATTGGGCCGTCGAGGTCCGCGTTGATGGCGAGCAGGTTATAACGATCGAGAGTGATTTCAGCCTTGCCGGCATCAATCCTCTTGGGCCTTACGAGGAATCGGTGCGCCTCGCGGCCGAACATCTTACCTCCTTCATCGGCCGCCGCCCGCCGACGATTGAAATTATCGACCTCCGCGAAGCCGGATCAGACGGCGGCGGGCTTATGGGATATTGGGCGAAGGGCCACCACGATCGATATGCATTCGCCCAGGCGGTCAACGAACATACCGGCGCTGATTGCTACTACGACACGAGATACGTGGTCGTGTCTCGTCTCGACTACGGCCCGCAGCCCGTCCGCCACGAATGGTGGCGCGCTGTTCCGCTTTCCGGAGAGCCGGGTCACAGCGTCTATCACAGCGCAGAGCCGCATTCCCGAGGCGCGTTTCCCGTCACTGTCACCACGATCGTCGAGGACCGCGAGCGCAAGGCCGCCCAGCGTGGAATCGACGATTACCACAAGGGCAGCCGCAGCGGCTTCGCCGAAGGTCTCAATTGGGCGCTGCGCCAGCTCGACAACATCAACGAAGAGGCTGGCAAGACGCTGCTTGCCCGCTACCGCGAAAGGGACAAGGTATGAACATGACTGTGCAGAACGCAACCGGCAAGCGGCCGATCGCCGCGCTAAAGCTGCCCGACGTCACCCCCTGCGAAATCACCACGGCCCCGCCGGAACTGCGCATAGTGCCGCCCGCAACTCTCTATGTCGACGAGAGTTACCAGCGCGGGCTTTCAGAGCGCTCAGTGAAGCTGATCCGCAAGATCGTCTCGGAATGGTCGTGGACCGCGTTCAAGCCGCCTGTCGTGGTCGAGGTGGATGGACGGCTGGAAGTCATCGACGGCCAGCACACGGCGATCGGCGCGGTGACGCACGGCGGCATCGACAATCTCCCCGTTCTCGTGGTCAAGGCAGAAACCCACGAAACTCGCGCCAGCGCTTTTGTTCGACATAACCGCGACCGCATTCAGGTCACGGCGACCCAGCTCCACAACGCTATGGTGGCGGCGGGCGACGAAGACGCGCTGACCATCGCCCAGGTTTGCGAGCGCGCCGGCGTCGTCATTCTGCGCAATCCCCCGCCGTTCGCGAAATTCAAACCAGGCGAAACGCTCGCGGTCAGCACCATCAAATCGCTGGTAAACCGTCGCCACGCCGCCGGCGCTCGCAAGGTCCTCGAGATTTGCCGCGCGGCTGGGGCAGCACCGGTCTCGGCAGACATGATCAAGGCTGTCGAGCATCTTCTCTACGCGAAAGAATATCAGGGCGAGATTGAAGGCGAGCGCATCAGCCTCATCATTTCTGCCAAGGGCTCAACGATCGAGAGCGAGGCCCAGCGCTTCGCGGCCGAGCGCAAGGTGCCGCGTTGGCGGGCTTATGCATCGGTCATTTTCATGAACCGCCGAAAGCCACGGAATGGATGATCTGGTTCGTTGCCAGCAAGAAGAAATCGAGACGCTGCGCGAGCGCCTTAGACAAGCGCTCGCCGCCCTTGCTCCGATGGAGTTCTTTCCGCCGGTCGAATGGGGGCTGACGGCGAGTGAGGCCAGAATATTCGCCCATTTGCGGGCGCGGCCGATCGCAACGAAACAGAGCCTCATGTCCGCCGTCTATGGCGATTGGATTGGCGACATACCGGACGAAAACACGCTCGAATCGCACATCAGCAGGCTGCGCCGGAAAATCGCGACGCACGGTTTCCAGATAAAGGGGGAGAGGTTCATGGGCTATCATCTGGTGAGTGCGGCGCATGGATGATCTTCTCGATATACAGGGCACCGAGATTGAGACCCTTCGGGAGCGGATCCGGCAGCTCGAAGACGCGCTCGCGCCGAGCAACATCCATATTCCAGTCGAGTGGCGTCTCACCGCTTCCGAAGCGAAGGTATTTGCCCACCTGACCACGCGCGACGTAGCAACGAAGCAATCCATCATGCTCGCGATGTACAGCGATAGCGTCGATGTCGAGCCAGAAATCAAGATCGTCGATGTCTTCGTCTGCAAGATGCGGAAGAAGCTCAAGACTTTTGGCGTCGAAATCGCCACGGTATGGGGCACCGGCTACGCCCTTACTGACAGAAATCAATTCATCCAGAAGGGCGAACACCATGCGTAACCAGAAGATTACCGAGCTGCTGCACCAGTATTTCGAACTCGGCGTCGCCGAAGGTCGCGAAGGCCGCAGTTATGATACGGAAGCCGGCGATGCGCAGCGTGTGCTTTCCGAGATCGAGGCAGAGATAGCCGCCCTGTCCGCTGCGGAGCCCGTGGCCGAGATTGTCGCGCAACGTGACGCGCTGATAGCGGCGGGCCTGAAATGCTGTAACGGAACCCCCAATCCGAACCTGCGCCCCTTCGATCTCGCCATGAGCTTCATCGACAGCACGAACACAGCCCGCAGAGCGGCGGATATGCTGTGGCATGAATACAAAGCCGAACTTGACGCCCTACGCGCCGCCCCGCCCGTGCCATCCGTGGCCGTGAAGGCTTTCCAGACAAACAAGGAAATGATCGAGGCGTTTGGCGTAGATCGTGTCCGTGAAGGAAGCCGAATGTGTTTCGAAGCCGATGGCACCGATACGTGGGAGGATTATTACGAGGTGCCATTCCATGCGCTGGCCCGCATTCGCTCCGCCCTCTCCGCACAGGTGCAGGACGTGGCGGGTTGGCAGCTTGTGCCGATAGAGCCGACTTGGGAAATGATGCGGGCGATGTTTGAAGCCATGTTTGAGGCTTCATTCGACGGTACACAGGCTCCAATGGTCGGCGCAGGATATGACGCAGCCATCGCCGCAGCACCCGCAAAACAGGAGGGCTGAGGCATGACCTTCGAAAAAAAAGAAGCGAAATGGCCTTGGCGCGATTTCCTCACTGATGAGGAGAAAGAAGCCTTGGCCAAAGCCGACGCGGCAAAAGCTATTTGGGAGAGCCTCAATCTCCAGCGCGCATCGATCCAAAACCGGGCGATTCAGCGCGCCAAATATGCCGCCTCAAAGCAGGAGGGCGGCCATGACTGATATCGAGCCAATCCACTGCGCCCACTGCGGCCCCGGCAATAGCATGGTCGAGGCCTACGAAGACGACTATGGTTATTGGAAAGTCGGGTGCGGCGCTTGCGGATCGCACTCTGGCACTTTGCATCCCAACCATAAGCCAGACGCTAGGCGGCTCGTCATCGAAAGCTGGAATCGGCGACCTGATGTTGATGAACTGCGCACCCAGCTCGCCACCGTCCTCGAGGACCGCGCCCGGTTCCCCGACAAGCCGGACATGATCGGCAACATGATAAGTGCCCACTACGGCAACCTCAAAGCAAAGGCCGAGGCTGCCGAGGAACATGCTCGTCGCCTCCATCTAGACAAGAAAGTGGCAATACAGAATGCCAGGCGGCAGGCCTTCGAGCTGGCCGCCGGCACCCACCAAACTCGCGTGACCGAGATCCGGAACGATCCTGCCAGCTACAAAAACGGCAAGATCACCAAAAGCGCGAAGCGTGCTTCGGATTTTCACGAACGATCGGCGCAGGTAATTCTCGCCCTGCAGGCTGAGGAGCGATGATGAACGTCGACGACGAGTTCAGCAAAGCGCTGCGTAAACTACCCGTCCCTGTCCCGTGTTTTTCCAATGGGGCATGTTGTCCATGGTGCGGCGCGCTCAACAAGACCGTCACCTTCGGCATGAACAATTGCGTGGAATGCGAAAAGGAATATGCCTTCGGATATCCTGATTGGCACTCCGAGAAAGACCCTATTAGCTGGGTCCCTTTTCCATTCGCCGATTTTAAGGCCTGCGGCAGCCGCGCCGATCTCATTCCAGAGTTCAAGCCGAACGAACGATTGCAGCAAATCTACTTCCAAAAGGCCGAAGAGCACATCGGTCGTTATGCCGACATGACTACGCCAAACTGAGGGATGAACAGATGGCAAAACTCACCGAAGCCAAATTCGCCCAGCTCTGCGCCTACATCGCCACAAACGCCGCGAAGTGGGCTGGCGATGCACTTGAGCTGCCCAAAGATCACCAGCGGCCGGTGGATGCCAAAACGGTGAAACGCTTCACCGATGAGATGCGCGGGCGGCTTGATCGCCTGGACGAACTGGCGGGCGGCTAAGCCGATATCCGTTTTTTCCTCGAGGGGGCCGGGTTCGGCCCCTTTTTGTTGATCCTGACAGGCCCGTTCACAAACTCCTCGAGCGACGGCACGCCTTCCAGCACCAGATCAGCATAGATCTGCGCCAGTTCTTTTCGCCGCTCTATGTGGAGCGCACGATTGTATGCCGCTTCGACTTTATCTTTCGGGGTGTGGGCCAGCATCAAGTCTAAGACGTATCGGTCCTGCGGGAACCGCTCATTCATGATTGAGGAGAACGATGCACGAAAGCCGTGGGGCACATGCTTTTCGTAATAATCTGCCCGGTTCAGGAAATAGCCCATGGCATTTAAGGACATCGGTTGCGTCGGCCGCCGCGGATTCGGAAATACAAATTCGCCCCTGCCAGTCAGACGCCGCAACAAAGCAATAATCTCCATCGCCTGCCGTGGAAGCGGCACAAGATGATCGTAGAGATCGTCTGTTTTCCGATCCAGCTTGAGCTTCATTCGTGACGCAGGGATGCGCCAGACCGGATTGTCCTCGTCCAAATCGTCCCACTCCGCCCAAGGCGTAGCTGCGAGGGTACCAGGTCGCACCGCCGTAACAGCGAGCAGTCTCAGACCCAATTTTACATGAGGCCGCCCAGGCGTTTTACACACATCGGAAAGAAGCTGCCTGACTGCCTCGACAGTGGTCAGAGCTGGACGCCTACCCTTGTGAAGCGGAACCAGTGCGCCCTGCACCACGGCAGCCGGATCGCTCGTCGCTCGACCGGTGGAAATGGCGTAGACGAAGATGGCTGATATACGCTGACGGTGTCGCTTCGCCGTCTCGACAGCACCCCGCTTCTCGATCAGGCGCAGCACACCAAGGACGATCGGCGCGTCGATCGCAGTGATGGGCAGCCCGCCAATGTGGGGCAACACGTCACGCTTGAGCGTTCGCCAGACCTCGTTGGCATGGGCTGGCGCCCAAACAGTGCTGGCAAGGTCGAACCACTCCTTCGCGACAACCGCAAACGTCGCTTCCGCGTCAGAGCGCTGGATCGCCTTTTCAAGCTTTTTCTGTGCGGACGGGTCTTTCCCCGATTTGAGGAACTGGCGCGCCTCGTCCCTCGCACGCCGTGCATCGAGCAAACCCATCTCAGGATAATCACCTATGACGAGCGTCTTTTCCTTGCCGAGAAATTCGTAGCGGTACCGGAAAATTTTGCTACCTGCCTTCGTAACATAGACGTGCAGGCCATTGGTGTCAGAGAGCTTATAAGGCTTGTCCTGCGCCTTCGCTTTTCGAATCGCCGTGTCGGTTAGCACGCCCACCCCATCGATACCCGGTTTTCGCCACCTGATACCCGGTTTGGTACCCGGAAATGACCGGGATAGTACGAAACCTTATGGGAACCAGTGGGAACATATGAACCGGAACTGCTCCGGCACGCAAGGGCCAACAGGAACATATGGGAACATATGCGAAACAAAAGTGGCAGATGGGGTGGGATTCGAACCCACGGTACGCTCTCACGCACGCCGGTTTTCAAGACCGGTTCCTTAAACCACTCGGACACCCATCCTTCGGTGGTGAGGCTTTATAGCGGTTTGAAAATGGCCGTCAATCCCGGCAGTCGCAAGCCGTTGCCGTCCGCCCGCCTGCATATATCCAGTCACTGTCCAGGTGTTGTCGCCGGCGGCAGCAGAGACCCTTCGCCCGCAGGAACCGCGGGGACCTGTTGGGACGAATCAAACAGCGTCAGGCTGAGAACGATTGCGACAAGCACCAGCAAAAGCGCCACGAAGAAGATTCCGGATTTATCCATGCGTCTGCTCATGTCTCTTTATGTTAGGAGCAAATATGTGCAATTCGAGGCAAGGAAAGAATAGGATGGCTTGCTGTCAAGTTGCCTGACAGATTTAGCGAGTTCATCTCTTCAAATCCTCCTCACTTGAGCAAATTTTATGCGCCGGCGTACTGTTTGGGACGGAAGTGGCCTATCGCGTCAGCAATATTGTCGCTTATATAGTCACATCGCTCCCGGGCATTGCCCAACTTTCCCCGAGCGATCAACCTGCCCCGCCCGTTTGCGGGGCTTTTTTTCTTTAATGCGCCTCTAAAAAACGTCTGCATGCGACAGGCCAGCCTGTGGACAATATACTATTGGCCGTTTGATTATTCAGACCCCGATGCCGGGGCCGCCATCACCGTGCCGTCCGCCACCCCGAAGAATATCCTCGAACAGGTTCAGCACCGCTGGCGGCAACGTGTCAGACAATTCGGCAAGGATTTCGTTGGCGCGATTATAGGAGTAGATGGCGCAGAGCGTCAGCACCAAAAGCACGATCCACGGCCAGATTGGCTTGCGCCTTGGCGGTGTCCCGTTCGGTTGTTGCGGCATGGTCATCCGGCACCTCCCGTTCAGGCCTTCACGCGCGGTTCACCTCCGGGCGCATAGGCGGTTTTTTGCAGGAAACGAAATATGTTGCCGCACTGGCCACAACGGATCATGAAATCGGTCGGATCACCCGAGGCGCGTTCGGTGCGAAACCCCCGCGGCATTTCATCGACGCGAAAATCGACATCGGCGCGGCTCTTTTCATCTGATTCCGACACTTCGGCAAAACCCTGATGACCACATTTGGAACATTCGAGTTTCCGGGAATATCTGTCGCGCGCTGCCATATGCCGTCCTTTGCTTGCGCCCTATCAGGTAGCAGCGGCAAAACAGCATTTCAATGGCGATCGCCGCAGGTTAAAGCTTTGTCAGCCAATTTCCGGCCCGGAAATCGCCCCCGCGACAAGAACGAATCTGGAAGCCCATGCAGAACGGAACACCCCTGCTTTCCTCGTCGCTGATACGTCGCGCCGCCACCATTGCCGGAATTCTTCTCATTTTAGTCATCGCACTTAATATCGGCGTCAAATGGTATGGCGAACGTATCCTGAAGGCGGGCCACACGACGGCGACCGACGAGGTGCAGATAACAATCGGCAACGACCGGCTCAATCTCGCGAAAAACACGCTGCGCCTGCCCTCCGGTCGTGAGGGCGGCGAGCAGGAGCGAATCGATCTTTATCTGACCTGGCCCGGCCTCAACGGATATGAGGAAGGGAATCGCGCCATATTCGACGATCCGGCGCAGGCGACGGGGCTGGTTTATATTCAGCTGTCGCAAAGCACCATGTCACAGGACATGTCAGGCCGTTTCGGGCCGATCTATGCCCGGTTGACGGAAGGAGACCCTGTGCCGCTGAAGCACGGATTGTTGCTGCACCGCCTGCGCGCCGATTCCGGTTACGGCAAGGAAGTTATCTTGACCGGACGACGCGAAAGTGAAGGCGACTACGTTGTGCGCTGCCTTCTGCCGCAAACACCGCAGAAAGCCACGGGCAGCGACTGCCAGAGGGATATCCACGTCGGGCAGGATCTCAGTCTTTTTTACCGTTTCTCCTCCGGCCTGCTGCCGCAATGGCAAAAACTCGACACCGATGTGAAACATTATGTCGAGCAGCGCCTCGCAAAAGACGGAAATCCGTGAAACGACATGGCACAGATTGCGTGCGAAAAGTCGCATTTTATGGAGGGTGGATACCTTTCATAAACCACTTGGTAACGCCATCCCGATAAAGTTTCTCCCCGGAGCTATCGGGCGGGGCGTGTCCGAGCGGAACAGAAATATGCGATTGAAGAGTTCAGCAGTGTTGAAAAATGTATCTGGGGTACATTCGCGCAAAGCGGGTGCGACGTCTTTTGTAAGGTTTCTGGCGATGACCCTTGCTGCGGCGTTCATAACCGCAACATCCGTGGGCACCGCGCAGGCGGAACCGAAATATGCGGGCATCGTCATCGACGCCAAGACCGGCAAGGTTCTCTACGGCGAGGATCCGGACGGTTTGCGTTATCCCGCCTCTCTGACAAAGATGATGACGCTTTATCTGACGTTCGAGGCGCTTAATTCCGGACGCATCTCGCTTGATTCCAAGGTGCCCGTCTCGGCCAATGCCGCCAAGGAGCCGCCATCCAAACTCGGCGTGCGCGCCGGCGGCGCCATCACGGTCGAGCAGGCCATTCTCGCTCTTGTCACTCGCTCTGCCAACGACATGGCGACAGCGCTCGGTGAATATCTCGGCGGCTCGGAAGACCGTTTCGCCAGAATGATGACCGCCAAGGCCCGTGCGCTCGGCATGACCCGCACGACCTACCGCAACGCCAACGGCCTGCCCAACACGGCGCAGATGACGACGGCGCGCGATCAGGCCCGTCTCGGCATCGCCCTTCGCCAGCATTATCCGCAATATTACGGTTACTTCTCCACCCGCACCTTCAATTTTGGCAAGCAGGTTATCGGCAACCATAATCGTCTTGTCGGAACCGTTAAGGGCGTGGATGGCATCAAGACCGGTTACACCCGCGCAGCCGGCAGCAATCTTGCCACTTCGGCGCAGATCGATGGCCGTTCCATCGTTGCCGTTGTTCTCGGCGGTCGCTCCAGCGCCGCCCGTGACGCGACCATGCGCAAGCTTGTCGCGACCTATCTGCCGCAGGCATCGCGTGGCGGCAACAGCAACCTGATCGCCCAGACACGGTCCGCGCCCGTCGAAGAGCCCGTCGCCGTGGCGGCAGCTGTTCCTTCCGTTGCGGTCGCGGCTACCAATGCCGGCCTGCCCAATGCCGGCCCCGTGCCGCAAGCCCGTTATGAAGAAGCACCGGTCACCGCCTTTGCAGGCTCCTCTTCCAATGCTGCCGTCAAGGCCATGGAAGCCGCTACCTGGCAGAAGGGCAAGGATCCGGTTGTTCGCGCGCCGATCGCTCCTGATCGCAGCATGATCACCAACTCGACCAAGGTGGATAATATCGTCACCGCTTCCGTCGCCCCTTCGGCTCTGGCTACGGCTGCCGCACCTCAGGGTGGCTGGGTGATCCAGATCGGCGCATCGCCGGATGAAAACTCCGCCCGCGGCCTGTTGCAGAACGCGCAGGAAAAAGGTGGTGCGGCCCTGCGTTCCGCAAAACCCTTCACGGTCGCCTTCAGCAAGGACGGCTCCCAGATCTACCGTGCCCGTTTCGGCGGCTTTGATGGCCAGAACGCCGCGGTAAATGCATGCAATGCATTGAAAAAGAAAGGCGTCAGCTGCTGGGCGTCACTCCAGTAACCGATGTTTCCGCAGGCGGTGTTCATTGTCGAAACATCGCCTGTCTCCTCGAATTGTGTAATGTGTAGCGAGGCTTTCCAAGATGGCAGTTAACGAGAATTATTCGGACATTGCGTCTGGCAACGGGCAAAGCAGTCTGTCGGTTCTGCATCCCATTCATGAGGCAGCGATGCGGATCGCCGATCTCGGTCTCAACCGCTCCAAGGCAAAGACGCGTGATCTGGTCAGCCTGCTCCTGTCGCATGGCGCCCGCGCCTGGCGCGCCAACCAGCCGGAAGCCAGCATCCACCTTCACGTGGCCCGCCGTTCCGGACGTGCGCCGATCCATATCCGAATTCGATAACGAACGAATTAGCCAGATAAGACCCAAAGAAAAACCCCGCGGTGCCTGAGCGCCGCGGGGTTTTCTGTTGATTGACGAGAGAGAAACGAGGCGGCTTACGCCTCGCTCTCCGGCGCCTCAGGCGTATCCGGCAGATTGTCTTCCGCCTCGTCGCCATTGCCGTTTTCCGCCTCGTCGTCGCCTTCCGGCTCGTTGATGCGCTCCACGGAAACCACCTTCTCATCCTTTGCGGTGGAGAAGATCGTCACGCCCTTGGTGGCGCGGCTGGCGATGCGGATGCCGTTGACAGGCACACGGATAAGCTGGCCGCCATCGGAAACCAGCATGATCTGGTCGCCTTCGTCCACGGGGAAAGCCGCGACGAGTTCGCCGATCTCCGCCGTCTTCGAGGTATCGGTGGCGCGGATACCCTTGCCGCCGCGGCCCGATGTGCGGAAGTCATAAGAGGACGAGCGCTTGCCGTAGCCCTTCACGGACACCGTCAGCACGAATTCTTCGCGCGCCTTCAGCTCCTGATAGCGCTCTTCGCTGAGTTCGCCCTCTTCCGTCACTTCCTCACCAACGAGCGCGATGTCGTCTTCATCGACGCCTGCGGCGCGCCGTTCGGCCGCCGAGCGCTTCAGATAGGCTGCACGCTCCCACGGTTCAGCTTCCACATGGCCGACAATGGTCATGGAAATGATGCGGTCGCCGTCTGCCATATTGATGCCACGCACACCGACCGAGTTGCGGCCGGCAAAGACGCGCACATCGTCCACGGGGAAGCGGATGCACTGGCCGAGAGCAGTGGTCAGAAGCACGTCGTCCCGATCCGTACAGGTTTCGACCGAGAGGATTTCGTCACCCTCTTCGTCGAGCTTCATGGCGATCTTGCCGTTGCGGTTGACCTGAACGAAATCGCCGAGCTTGTTACGGCGAACCGTGCCGCGCGTCGTCGAGAACATCACGTCAAGCGTTTCCCAAGTGGTTTCATCCTCGGGCAATGGCATGATGGTGGTGATACGTTCACCGGGTTCCAGCGGCAGCATGTTGATAAGGGCCTTGCCCTTGGACTGCGGCGTGCCGATGGGCAGGCGCCAGACCTTTTCCTTGTAGACGATGCCGCGCGAGGAGAAGAACAGCACCGGCGTATGGGTGTTGGCAACAAAGAGACGATTGACGAAATCCTCGTCGCGCGTCGCCATGCCGGAACGACCCTTGCCGCCACGACGCTGCGCCCGGTAGGTGGTGAGCGGCACGCGCTTGATATAGCCGAGATGCGAAACGGTAACGACCATGTCTTCCCGGGCGATGAGGTCTTCATCGTCCATATCGGGACCGCCCTCGACGATCTCGGACCGGCGCGGCGTGCCGAACTCATCACGGATGGCGATGAGTTCGTCCGTAACGATCTGCATGATGCGCAGACGCGACGACAGAATGTCGAGATATTCGCTGATTTCCGCGCCGATCTTGTTCAGCTCGTCGCCGATTTCATCGCGACCCAGCGCCGTCAGACGGGCAAGGCGCAATTCGAGAATGGCACGCGCCTGCTCTTCGGACAGATTATAGGTGCCGTCTTCATTGATGCGGTGGCGTGGATCGTCGATGAGCAGGATCAGGCTTTCCACATCCCGCGCCGGCCAGCGCCGCGTCATCAACTCCTCGCGGGCCGAAGCCGGATCGGGAGCGTGACGGATGACGCGGATGACTTCGTCGATATTGGCAACGGCAATCGCCAGACCCACCAACACATGCGCGCGGTCACGCGCCTTGCGCAGCAGGTACTTGGTGCGGCGGCTGACGACATCCTCGCGGAACGCGACGAAGGCGCGCAGCATGTCGAGCAGCGTCATCTGTTCCGGCTTGCCGCCGTTCAGCGCCACCATGTTGCAGCCAAATGAGGTCTGCAGCGGTGTATAGCGATAAATCTGGTTCAGGATGACGTCGGCATTGGCGTCGCGCTTCAGCTCGACGACGACGCGATAACCCTGGCGGTCGGATTCGTCACGCAGGTCGGAAATGCCCTCGATGCGCTTTTCCTTGACCAGTTCGGCCATCTTCTCGATCATCGAGGCCTTGTTCACCTGATAGGGAACTTCGGTAATGATGATCTGCTCGCGGTCGCCACGCATCGGCTCGATGGTGGCGCGGCCGCGCATGATGACCGATCCGCGACCCGTCTCGTAAGCCGAGCGTATGCCGGAGCGGCCCATGATCAGCGCGCCGGTCGGGAAATCCGGGCCGGGAATGATCTGCATCAGTTCGGGCAGCTCGATCGCCGGGTTCTCGATCAGCGCGATACAGCCGTCAATGACCTCAGACAGATTGTGCGGCGGAATATTGGTGGCCATACCCACCGCAATGCCGCCTGCCCCGTTGACCAGCAGGTTCGGGAATTTCGCTGGAATAACCACCGGTTCCTGCAACGTGCCATCATAGTTGTCACGGAAATCGACGGTTTCCTTGTCGAGATCGTCGAGCAGCGAATGGGCGGCCTTCTCCAGACGGCATTCGGTATAACGTTCAGCCGCAGGCGGATCGCCATCGATGGAGCCGAAATTGCCCTGACCGTCGATCAGCGGCAGGCGGAGCGACCAGTCCTGCGCCATACGCGCCAACGCATCATAGATCGCCGAATTGCCGTGCGGATGGAATTTACCCATCACGTCACCGGTGACGCGGGCGCATTTGACGTATTTCTTGTTCCAGTCGATGCCGAGTTCGGACATGCCGTAAAGAATACGGCGGTGAACCGGCTTCAGACCATCACGGACATCGGGAAGCGCGCGGGACACGATGACGCTCATGGCGTAATCGAGATAGGACCGCTGCATTTCCTCCATGATGGAAATCGGTTCAATGCCTGGCGGAAGTTTTCCGCCGCCGGGGGGGCTCTGGTCAGTCAAAACGGATCACATTCTCTGTTAAGAATCGGATGGATTTTTATAGCGGAAACAGCCACGTTAAGCCAATTTCCCGGCGAGTTTTGAACAGTCTTTTGCGTCATTTGCAAGACGAACACCGCTTTTCGCGATTTAGCCCGACAAAAGCACCGCCGCTCCCTTTCAAAGCAGCCGCGACTTGCGTAGGCTCGCGCACAAAAAGGCAATAAGCGGGGAAAGAATGGCCAGCAGCGAAACGCTCATCAACGCGCTCACCACACTTTTGGTCACGCTCGATCCGCCCGGTCTTGCGCCCGTGTTCCTGGCACTGACCGCTGGGATGACGCGTAGCCAGCGCAGTCAGGTTGCCCTGCGCGGCTCGCTGATCGCTTTCGGCATTCTCGCCGTCTTCGCCCTGTTCGGCCTCACCATCCTCAACCTGCTCGGCATTTCGCTTGGCGCCTTCCGCATCGCCGGCGGCCTTCTGCTATTCTGGATTTCCTTCGAGATGATTTTCGAAAAGCGTCAGGAGCGCAAGGAAAAGACATCGGAGATCGCCATCACCAAGGACCATCTGCACAATCTGGCGGTCTTTCCGCTGGCTTTGCCGCTGATTGCCGGGCCGGGCGCCATTTCCGCCACCGTGCTTCTCGCCGGCACGATGAAGACCACCATCGAGATGGTCGTGCTCATCCTGATCCTCGCTTTCGCCATGGCCCTTGTCTACGCGGCTTTGATCGTTGCGGAGCGCATGGACCGCTTTCTCGGCAATACCGGCCGCGCGATCCTCACCCGGCTGCTTGGCGTGCTGCTTGCCGCCCTTTCGGTGCAATTCGTGGTCGATGGCATAAAATCAGCCTTCGGCTTCTGAGAAGCAGCTGGCCGCGATATCTCGCAACAAATTCCCGCATCCAGCTGAAACTGTAAAAAATCCATCCTTTAAATCCGGCCACCGTTCCGGTTAAAAGACGCGCATCTTTTTCGGATTCGAAAGTTTTCTTCATGCGTTCCACGCTGCGTCGCCTCATCCCGGATGCCGCACCCGTCAGCAACAGGGAAAGGCTGCGTTCCGCGACCGGCGCCTTCGTGGGCATTCTCCTGACAGGACTTCTGGGCAGTCTCGCTCTGCGCTTCGACCCCACCCTGCCCGCCATGATCGCGCCGATGGGCGCTTCGGCCGTGCTTTTATTCGCCGTGCCCTCCAGCCCGCTGGCGCAGCCCTGGTCCATCCTGTGCGGCAATCTGGTATCGGCTTTCGTGGGTGTCACTGTGGCCTTGCTGGTTCCGGATCCATTCCTCGCCAGCGCGCTCGCCATCAGCCTTGCCATCGCCGCCATGATGGCGCTGCGCTGCCTGCACCCGCCAAGCGGCGCGGTGGCGCTGACGGCCGTCCTCGGCGGCCCCGCCGTGCACAGTCTCGGATATGGTTTCCTTCTGTGGCCAGTCGCCGGAAATTCACTGATCCTTCTTGCGCTGGCACTTGCCTATAACAATGCCACCGGCCGCGCCTATCCGCATGGCCTGAAGCTCGGAAAGGCCGCCCACGGCACGACGGATCCGACCCCCATCCAGAAAATCGGTTTCTCCTCCACTGACCTCGATGAGGTGCTGAAGGAATATGACGAAGTCCTCGATATCGACCGGGAGGAACTGGAGACCATCCTGCGCAAGACCGAGCTGCGCTCCTATCGCCGCCGCGCGCTGCATCTCGATTGCGCCAGCGTCATGTCGCGCGATGTGGTTGGCGTTGCCCCCGACGATAGCCTGCGCCATGCCCATGCGCTGATGCACAGCCACCATTTCAAGGCGCTGCCCGTCACCAACGATAAAGCCGAAATCCTCGGCATCGTCACCCAGACGGATTTTCTGGAAAAGGCGAGCTGGAGAAACGGCCGCCCCTCCATCGGTTTTCTGCAGCGGCTGCGCCTCATTCTTTCCGGCTCAAGTGCTCCCAACGATACCGTCAAGGACATCATGACATCGCCTGTCAGAACCGTGCGACCGGAAACCTCGATCGAAGAAGCCATCATCCGTTTTGCGGAAGAAGGGCTGCATTACCTGCCGGTGATCGACGCCAATGGCAAGATGGTGGGGATTGTCTCACAATCCGACGTCATGGTGGCGATGCTGGCCGACAAAGTCGCGGCGTAACCGCCACGACATCGAAATAACCGGCTCCCGCAGAAACCGGCAAAGCCGTTTGGCTAACGTTTCGCCTTCAAAAGCCGCTGCCACAGCGTGCCACCGAAAAACCGGCCGAGCACGATGAAATAGGCGATGATCAGCGCCAAGGCGATAAAGGCGGGCAGGCCGTTCAGGGCAAAACCTTGTGGTGTGCGCCCGCCTGCGACCGCTGCGACGAGAAACCCGGCGGCGAAAAACGCCGTCCAGAAATCGAGGAAAAAAGCGAGAATGATGCGCCAGGTGGCCGGTTGTTTTGTGGTCGGCTGTTTCGGTGCCGTATCATCACTCATGCCTGCCTCCTGTCACGCGTCACCTCATTCGCCGTCCGCTCAGAACGGAATATCGTCGTCCATATCGTTGGAGAAGCCGCCGGAAGGCTGGCCACCGCCACGCGAAGAGCCGCCGCGAGACGAAGACTGCTGGTCGTATCCGCCGCCATAACCGGAGCTGGAACCGCCACCGCTGCTGCCGTAATCTCCGCCACCGCCAAAATCACCGCCGCCGCTACGGCCGCCGCCGCCGCCCTCACCGCGACCATCAAGCATGGTCAGCGTGGAGTTGAAGCCCTGCAACACGATTTCGGTGGAGTAGCGGTCGTTACCGGTCTGGTCCTGCCACTTGCGGGTCTGCAGCTGACCTTCAATATAGAGCTTGGCGCCCTTCTTGACATATTGCTCGACGACCTTGCACAGGCCCTCGTTGAAAACCACGACCGTGTGCCATTCGGTCTTTTCCTTGCGCTCGCCGCTATTGCGATCGCGCCAGGTTTCCGAGGTGGCGATACGCAGGTTGGCGATGGGGCGGCCATCCTGCGTCCGGCGGATTTCGGGATCTGCGCCGACATTCCCGATCAGAATTACCTTGTTTACGCTACCAGCCATCTCGTCATCCTGTCCGCCGGCCATCATGACCGGCAATTGCATTTCAAAAAAATCCCGCACACAATAACCATCGCGGCCCGCAAAGGGCACCGCAAGCGTGGAACTATCCACAACGAATAATCCAGAGCTTCGAACAGCGGATATTCGCACTTGCTATTTGTTCCTTTTTTGTTCTATTTAATCGCGAAATTCGAGTCAAGTGGGCTGAAAAGCTCCGACCGATAGGGAATAGACCTCGACACCTCCGGCTGCGTCACTACATAAGGACGCGCCGCCATCAAGCCTGTTATTTTTGTCCGAGCCTTGCCACGAGCCTTGTCATGAGTGAACTGAAGACGATTTCCATCCGTGGTGCCCGTGAGCATAATCTCAAGGGTATCGACCTCGATCTGCCGCGCAACAAGCTGATTGTCATGACCGGGCTTTCCGGCTCGGGCAAGTCGTCGCTTGCCTTCGACACGATCTACGCCGAGGGCCAGCGCCGTTATGTCGAAAGCCTTTCGGCTTACGCGCGCCAGTTTCTGGAAATGATGCAGAAACCGGATGTCGACCGTATCGAGGGTCTGTCGCCGGCGATTTCCATCGAGCAGAAGACCACCTCGAAGAACCCGCGTTCCACGGTGGGCACCGTCACGGAAATCTACGACTACATGCGCCTGCTGTTTGCGCGTGTCGGCGTGCCCTATTCGCCGGCCACGGGTCTGCCGATCGAGAGCCAGACCATCAGCCAGATGGTGGACCGCATCCTCGCTTTCGAAGAAGGCACGCGTCTTTATATTCTTGCGCCGATCGTGCGTGGCCGCAAAGGCGAATATAAGAAGGAACTTGCCGAGCTGATGAAGAAGGGCTTCCAGCGCGTCAAGGTGGATGGCCAGTTCTACGAAATCGCCGATGTGCCCGCGCTCGACAAGAAATACAAACACGACATCGACGTGGTGGTCGACCGCGCGGTGGTGCGCCCGGATATGGCAGCACGCCTTGCCGACAGTCTCGAGACCTGCCTCAAGCTCGCCGACGGGCTGGCTATCGCCGAATTCGCCGACAAGCCTCTGCCGCCGGAAGAAACGGCCGCCGGCGGCTCCGCCAACAAGTCGCTCAACGAAACCCATGAGCGTGTGCTGTTTTCGGAAAAATTCGCCTGCCCCGTCTCCGGCTTCACCATTCCGGAAATCGAGCCGCGGCTGTTCTCCTTCAACAATCCCTTCGGCGCCTGCCCCAGCTGCGATGGCCTCGGCTCGCAGCAGAAGGTGGATGAGAATCTGATCGTTCCGGAACCTGCCCGCACGCTGCGCGACGGCGCCATCGCCCCATGGGCCAAGTCGTCTTCTCCCTATTACAACCAGACGCTGGAAGCGCTTGGCAAGGCCTTCGGTTTTAAACTGTCCAGCAAATGGTCGGACCTTTCGAAAGAAGCGCAGCACGCCATCCTTCAGGGCACCGACGACAAGATCGAATTCAACTATCAGGACGGCGCCCGCTCCTACAAGACGGTGAAAAATTTCGAAGGCATCGTTCCCAATCTGGAGCGCCGCTGGAAAGAGACCGACAGCGCCTGGGCGCGCGAGGAAATCGAGCGTTATATGTCGGCAGCACCCTGCCCGGCCTGCGCCGGTTATCGCCTGAAACCTGAAGCGCTCGCCGTCAAGATCAACAAGCTGCATATCGGCGAAGTCACCCAGATGTCGATCCGCAAGGCACGCGACTGGTTCGAGGTGCTACCGGAAAATCTCAACGCCAAGCAGAACGAGATTGCGGTCCGCATTCTCAAGGAAATCCGCGAACGCCTGCGCTTCCTGAATGATGTCGGACTGGATTATCTCAGCCTGTCGCGTAACTCCGGTACGCTGTCCGGAGGCGAAAGCCAGCGCATTCGCCTCGCGTCGCAGATCGGCTCAGGCCTGACGGGCGTTCTCTACGTTCTGGACGAGCCATCGATTGGCCTGCATCAGCGTGATAATGCCCGCCTGCTCGAGACGCTGAAACACCTACGTGATATCGGCAATACTGTCATCGTTGTCGAACATGACGAGGACGCCATTCTGACGGCGGATTATGTGGTCGATATCGGCCCGGCCGCCGGCATTCACGGCGGTCAGGTGATCGCCGAAGGTACGCCGCAGGACGTGATGGCCAATCCGAAATCGCTGACCGGCAAGTATCTCTCCGGCGAACTCGGCGTCGCCGTGCCGGCAGAGCGCCGGAAGCCCAAAAAGGGCCGCGAGATCAAGGTCTATGGCGCACGCGGCAATAATCTCCAGAATGTCACGGCGGCGGTCCCTCTTGGCGTTTTCACCGCGGTTACCGGCGTTTCAGGCGGTGGCAAGTCCACCTTCCTGATCGAGACGCTTTATAAATCAGCAGCACGTCGGGTGATGGGTGCGCGCGAAATCCCGGCTGAACATGATCGCATCGACGGTTTCGAATTCATCGACAAGGTAATCGATATCGACCAGTCGCCGATTGGCCGCACGCCGCGCTCCAACCCGGCCACCTATACCGGCGCCTTCACACCGATCCGCGACTGGTTCGCCGGCCTGCCGGAAGCAAAGGCGCGCGGTTATGCGCCCGGCCGTTTCTCCTTCAACGTCAAGGGTGGCCGCTGCGAAGCCTGCCAGGGCGATGGCGTCATCAAGATCGAAATGCACTTCCTGCCCGACGTCTACGTCACCTGCGACGTCTGCCACGGCAAGCGCTATAATCGCGAGACGCTCGATGTCACCTTCAAGGGCAAGTCCATCGCCGACGTGCTGGATATGACGGTGGAGGAAGGCGTGGAGTTCTTCGCCGCCGTGCCGGCGGTGCGCGACAAGCTGCAGGCTTTGTTCGATGTCGGCCTCGGTTACATCAAGGTCGGCCAGCAGGCCAACACGCTATCCGGCGGCGAGGCGCAACGCGTCAAGCTCGCCAAGGAACTGTCGAAACGCTCGACGGGCCGCACGCTTTACATTCTCGACGAACCAACGACCGGCCTTCACTTCCATGACGTCAACAAGTTGCTGGAAATGCTGCAGGCGCTGGTGGACCAGGGCAATTCCGTCGTGGTGATCGAACACAACCTCGAAGTCATCAAGACGGCCGACTGGATCATCGACATCGGCCCGGAAGGCGGCACGGGCGGCGGCGAAGTGGTGGCAACCGGCACACCGGAAGACATCGTCAAGGTCGAACGCTCCTACACCGGTCATTTCCTGAAGGAACTTCTGGAACGCCGGCCGCCCGGCAAACGCGAGGCTGCGGAGTAGTTTCCGGATATTACCGGATGGCTTTGCGCTTGCCCCGGTCATCCTCGCCCCTGAGGCGAGGATCCATAGTCGCGAAAAATGCATCTTCGGGCCTGGTCCGGGGATTTCAGATGACGCAGCTACGACGTTTATATCGCATGGATTTGGGAGGAACAGCATATGTCGACATCAGGCACGATCCGCACCGGTATCGGCGGCTGGACATTCGAGCCATGGGAGGGCACGTTTTATCCGGAAAAACTGCCAAAGAGACGCCAGCTCGAACATGCCAGCCGGCAATTGACGGCAATCGAGGTGAATGGCACCTATTACAGCAGCCAGAAGCCCGAGACTTTCGCCAAATGGGCGTCAGAAGTGCCTGATGATTTTATCTTTTCCCTGAAGGCCAGCCGTTTCGTCACCAACCGCAGGGTTCTGGCCGAGGCCGGCGAATCCATGACGAAGTTTTTGACGCAAGGGTTGACGGAACTCGGGTCCCATCTCGGGCCGATCCTATGGCAATTTGCACCGACCAAAAAATTCGACGCGGATGATTTCGGCGCCTTTCTGGCGCTCCTGCCGGAGAAACAGGATGGTATCGGTCTTCGCCATGTGGTCGAAGTGCGCAACCCGACATTTCAGGTGCCGGAATTCATCGATCTTCTTGCCAGGCACAAGGTCGCAGTCGTTTGCGCCGATCACCACGATTATCCGATGCTGCCTGACGTTACGGCCGACTTCGTCTATTGCCGCCTGCAAAAGGGCGAAGATGACATCGCAACCTGTTACCCGAAGTCAGAGATCGGCCATTGGGCAGAACGGGTCAAGACCTATGCGGCAGGCGGCGTGCCGGACGATCTACCGCTGATCGCGCCCGACCGGAAAGCGGAAAAGACGCCGCGCGACGTTTTCGCCTTCTTCATCACCGGCGGCAAGGTCAATGCACCCAACGGTGCGCAGGAATTGCAAAAGGCTGTCTGAGTGATGCGGTGACGCTGAACACCGGATGTCGCAGCGTCACCCGGCAAGTCGTCGTGTCGGTCTAAACGGAGTTGCCGGACCTGCTCCAGCCTTTCGTTTTTCCGCATTTTCCGGACGTGAAACCGCTACGCACTTTTATTGGGAATGCTCTAAGCGATTTCCCGATTGAGACTGCGAAACTCTTCGCAACATCCTTGTCACCGGCGGCATAAAAATCGCAGGAAGGCCGTTTCCGGCCCTCAGCCCGCCAGTTCCTTCGTCGGGTTGAAATCGACCGCGGCGAAAGCCGCCTCGATCACCTCGGGCCCTGCCCCCGGACGGGTGGCATCGCTGGAGAGAATTTGCCGGAAACGGCGCGCCCCCGGCATGCCCTGAAACAAACCGACCATATGACGGGTGACGTGGTTGAGACGTCCACCCTCGCCAATATAGCCGGCGGCATAGGCCATCATCGTGTCGCGCAACCCCATCCAGTCAGGTTGCCGGGCCTCGCCACCGTAGATGCGGTGATCGACATCGGCGAGAATGGATGTGTTATGATAAGCGGCGCGGCCGAGCATGACGCCATCCATATGCTGCAGATGGTCACAAGCCTGATCAAGATCGGCGATGCCGCCGTTGATGCCGACGAAGACGTCAGGATTTTCCCGCTTCATGCGATAGACGAGCTCATAATCGAGCGGCGGCACCTCGCGGTTTTCCTTCGGTGAAAGGCCTTGCAGCCAGGCTTTCCGCGCATGGATCCACACGGCATCCGCACCGGCCGCGACAACACGCCCCAGAAAATCCGGCAAGACGGTTTCCGGTTCCTGATCATCCACCCCAATGCGGCATTTGACCGTCACCGGCACAGTCGCAACCGCCTTCATCGCCGAAACGCACTGCGCCACGACATCAGGCTCGCGCATCAGGCAGGCGCCGAAGGTGCCGGATTGTACGCGGTCCGATGGGCAACCGACATTGAGGTTGATCTCGTCATACCGGTAATCTTCGGCAATCCGCACCGCTTCGGCAAGCTTGGCCGGATCAGATCCGCCAAGCTGCAGCGCAACGGGATGTTCCTGTGGATGGTAACCGAGCAGCCTGTCACGCTGGCCATGGATGATGGCGTCGGCAACGATCATTTCGGTAAACAGCAGGGCGCGCTTCGACAACTGCCGGTGCAGAAATCTGCACCTCGTGTCCGTCCAATCGATCATCGGGGCCACGGCGAAGATTTTTCCGCCGTTTGCAAGCGCTTGTCTGTACATGGATTAACCTCTTTGCGCCGGCTTCTACAGCAAAGGACTGTAAAAAGCCAGTTTTGCCCTCGACAGCATTTTCAACTGGAAATCAGCCCGGAATCGCGGGACAAGAATTGCACCTTAAAGAGACGACAGGAAATTCCCATGGCCGCCACCGTCATCCCCGCCCCGAAACCCGTCCTCCTGCCCGTTGAAGGCACGGGCGACATGTTCCCCGTGCGGCGGGTCTATTGCGTCGGTCGTAATTATGCCGATCACGCCATCGAGATGGGCCACGATCCCTCGCGCGAGCCGCCCTTCTATTTCCAGAAAAACCCGGACAATCTGCTGCCCGCCGGCAATGACTTCCCCTATCCGCCCCTGTCCTCGAACGTGCATTACGAAGTTGAATGCGTCGTGGTGCTGAAAAGTGGCGGCGCAGATATTCCTGCAACCGAGGCGCTGAACCATGTCTGGGGTTATGCCGTCGGTATCGACATGACCCGCCGCGACCTGCAGGACGGGCTGAAGAAGATGGGCCGCTCCTGGGAAGGCGCCAAGGCGTTCGAATATTCCGCACCGGTTTCGCCAATTGTTCCCGCGGACCAGATAGGCCATCCCACCACTGGCGCGATCTGGCTTGATGTCAATGGTGAGCGCAAGCAGACGGGCGATCTCGCGCAGATGATCTGGAAGGTGCCGGAAGTGATCGCCGAGCTTTCGAAGCTCTTCACGCTTGCCGCTGGCGACGTGATCATGACCGGCACGCCGGCCGGCGTCGGCCCGATCGTGCGCGGTGACAGAATCGAGTGTGGCGTCGATGGTGTCGGCACACTGTCGGTCACGGTCGCCTGATCGCTGCCGGCGCATAATCCAGAGGGAGAAACCGAATGCCGCTTTACCGCCTCGCCGACCGGGTGCCGCAGACCCCAGCAGCGGATCGTTACTGGGTCGCGCCTGATGCCAATGTCATCGGCTCGGTGACGCTCGGCGAAGATGTCGGCATCTGGTTCGGAGCGACATTGCGCGGCGATAATGAGCCGATCAGTATCGGGCGTGGCACCAATATTCAGGAAGGGGCGATGGTGCACAGCGATCCCGGCTTTGCCGCGACCATCGGCGAAATGTGCACCATCGGCCACCACGCCATAGTGCATGGCTGCAGCATCGGCGACAATTCACTCATCGGCATGGGCGCGACGATCCTGAACGGAGCAAAGATCGGCCGCAACTGCCTCGTCGGCGCCAATGCTCTGGTCACGGAAGGCAAGGAATTTCCGGATAATTCACTAATCGTCGGATCGCCGGCGCGGGCCATCCGCACGCTGGATGACGAAGCCGTCGCCGGCCTGCGTCGTTCTGCGGAAAAATACATCGAGAACTGGAAGCGTTTTTCGAAAGATCTGGCGATTGTCGAAGGATGAGCAACGCGGGCAGCGATGCCCGCCCCGCAAACGATGCCTATGACGCGCAGTTAGCGCAGAGACCGCGAATCTCGATGGTGGTCTTTTCCGCCTTGAACTTGCTGTCCTTCACCCAGCGCTCAAGGCGGTGGTCGATCTCGTGATCGTGGAATTCCGTCACCTGCCCGCAGGATTCGCAGATGGCAAACGCCACCGTTCCATGATGATTTGAGCAGCATTCGGCCTGTGTATGCGTGCAGGCAACGAAGGCGTTGAGGCTTTCCAGCCGGTGCACGAGACCAAACTCCACCAGCTTTTCCAGCGCCCGGTAAACCTGCAGCGGCGCGCGGAAACCGTCGTCCCGCAGCTTGTCGAGGATCATATAGGCGCTGAGCGGCTGATGCGCGTTTGAAAGGGCATTCATGACCAGCGACTGGTTCTTGGTAAGGTTCTGCTGGGGTTGAGCATTCATGACTTGCCTCCTTCATCCGCGGAGCGGGAAAAACCCGGCGCCGGCAACAGGCTTATAACGAACAGGATCACGGCGGCAACCACGATGGAGGGGCCGGACGGCGTATCATAGGTCAGCGAGCCGAACAGGCCACCGATAACGGCAATGGCGCCGATCAGCGAAGCGACCACTGCCATCACCTCTGGCGTGGCGGAAAAACGTCTGGCGGTGGCGGCCGGTATGATCAGCAGCGAGGTGATGAGCATGATGCCGACCACCTTCATCGCAATCGCGATCACCAGCGCCATCAGCAGCGTAAAGATGAGCTTCGCCCGCTCGGGGTTCAGCCCTTCGGCTTCGGCCAGTTCGGTATTGACGGTGGAGGCGAGCAGCGACCGCCACAGGAACACCATGGAGACGATGACCACCAGCCCGCCACCCCAGATCAGCGCGATATCGCTGCGGGTGACAGCGAGAATATCACCGAACAGGAACGACACGAGATCGATACGCACCCAGCTCATGAAGGCGACAATGACGAGACCAATGGCCAGCGCCGAATGGGACAGGATGCCAAGCAATGCATCGGACGACAGCGCCTGCCGCCGCTGGAGAAAAATCAGCAGGATCGAAACAGCGGATGCCACCAGAAAAACGCTGACGATGAGGTTGAGCTGCAACAGCAGCGAGAGCGCCACACCAAGCAGCGCCGAATGGGCCATCGTATCTCCGAAATAGGCCATACGTCGCCAGACGACGAAACAGCCGAGAGGCCCGGCGGTAAGAGCAACGCCAATTCCGGCGACCATGGCGCGAACGAAGAAGTCGTCAAACATGCCGTTCTCCCTGCGCGTGTTTCGAGGGCGCATGGTCCCCATGCTCATGCTCATGCTCATGTTCATGGCCGCAACCGCATTCGCCATGGTCATCATGATGGTGGTCATGATCATGAGCGTGGTGGTGGCCATCGTCAGGATGGCAATGATCCGTCACCGAACCATCCGCGTGCTGCACCCGACCATCGGGCAGATGGGTGTGGTCGTGATGGTGGCTATAGACGGCAAGCGCCTTGGCGGCAGACCCGCCGAACAGCCGCATATATTCCGGGCTCTGGCTCACCGCCTGCGGCGTTCCCCGGCAGCAGACATGGCCGTTCAGGCAGATCACGGTATCGGTTTCCGCCATCACCACATGCAGGTCATGCGAGATTAACAGAATTCCGCAATTACTTGAATTTCTAATATTTTTTATCAGATCATAGAGCGCGATCTCGCCGGAAAAATCGACGCCCTGCACGGGTTCGTCAAGCACCAGCAGATCGGGCTTGCGGGCAATGGCGCGGGCCAGAAGAGCGCGCTGGAACTCACCGCCGGACAGATGCTGCACTTCCGCATTGGCAAGATGCGCAATGCCAGTCGCATTCAATGCCGCATCGATTTCGCGCGCGGGCAGCGGCCCGGTCAGTGTCATCAGACGGCGCACCGAAAGCGGCATGGTCCAGTCCACGGAAAGCTTCTGCGGCACATAACCGACGCGCAGGCCGGCAACGCGCGACACGTCACCCTCGGTTGGTTTCACCACACCGATCGCCATTTTTGCGCTGGTGGATTTGCCCGAACCGTTCGGGCCGATCAGCGTGACGATCTCGCCCTTGCTGACAGAAAACTCCACACCGCGCACCAGCCAGCGGCCATTGCGCTGCACGCCGGCATTGGCAAGGGAAACCAGTATATCGTTACCCTGACGGGCGGAATGAAGCATGGGATTGTCCGTTCGGCGATGTTGCCTACCGCTATTGCATACGTTATAGAGTTACGCAATAAATGTAATAACATAACTATACTTCTTCAAGTGGAGTGCATTTCATGAAATCGATCCTGATCCCGCTCATGGCGTCGGTGGCAATAGCGGCCGCCGCTTCCGGCGCCACAGCCGCGCCCGATGTCGTGGTCTCGATCAAGCCCATCCACTCTCTCGTCGCGGCCATCATGCGGGGCGTGGGCGAACCGCAGCTCATCGTCGAGGGTGCAGCTTCGCCCCATACCTATAATCTTCGTCCATCCAATGCGCGCAAGCTTGAAAAGGCGGATGTGGTGTTCTGGGTCGGGCCGGGGCTGGAAGCCTTCCTGGAAAAACCGCTCGAGGCACTGGCCACAAAGGCAACCGTGGTGGAACTGGAAGACGCCAAGGGCCTGGAAAAGCTGCCCTTCCGCGAAGGCGGCCCCTTTGAAGCACATGACCATGGCGACGAAGGGCATAACGGCCACGCCGAAGAGGAAGGCGCGCACGATCATGGACACGACCATGCGGAGGGTCACGAGGACCATGATCACGGCGCATACGACACCCATCTCTGGCTCGATCCCACCAATGCCAAGGCCATGGCGCAGACGATCGAGACCGCGCTGATCGCGGCCGACGCGGGCAATGCCGCGACCTATCAGGCCAACACCAAAAAACTGATCGACGATCTCGATGCGCTCGACACGGAACTGGCTGAAACGGTCAAGCCGATCAAGGACAAGCCATTCATCGTCTTCCACGATGCCTATCAATATTTCGAGCATCGTTATGGCGTGAAGACGGCGGGGTCGATCACCGTCAGCCCCGAGACCCTGCCCGGCGCAGATCGCGTCAAGCAGATGCAGGAAAAAGTTCGCCAGCTGGGCGCAACCTGTGTCTTCGCCGAGCCGCAATTCGAGCCGAAACTGATCTCGGTCATCACCGAAGGGACGGCAGCGAAATCCGCGACGCTCGATCCGGAAGCGGCCACGCTGGAGCCCGGTCCAGACCTCTATTTCAAGCTGATGCGCGGCATTGCCGGCTCGCTGAAGGATTGCCTGGCCCAGCCGTGAGCGATAACGCTTCTTTTCCGTCATTCCGGCCTTGAGCCGGAATCCAGCCGACGCGCATCCGCGCGACGGGGAGACTCCTTTCAGCCCAAGGACTTGGGCTGGCTGGATGCCGGCTCGAGGCCGGCATGACGGCGAGTAGGTGGCAACCCGCAACACAGTCGGGTGCAAAGCATCGATTCCGACGCTACTCTTTACGGCTTCGGCGCCATGGAAGACCAGACCGGCTCGCTGACGCTCTGCAGGGTTTCCGGCGGAGCGCCGTTGATGCGCGCAAGAAGGGCTTTTGCAAGCTCCCTGCCCGCCAGCTTGATATCCTCGTTGACGGTATGGATCTGCGGCTTGATCCAGTTCAGGAACTCGGCCGACTGTTTCGAGACGATATCGATATCCTCGCCGATCCTCACACCCGCGGCTTCAAAGCCCGCCACCAGCGCGATGGTGCTGCTGCCACTGATCGACACGATGCCGTCGGGCCGGTCATCCGATTGCATCAGCCTCTGGCCGAAATCGCGGATTTTTTCCAGCGGCGTTTCTATGGTGACGGCATCGATGGGAAATTCGGTAAGCCCGAAATCCCTGATCCCCCGGTTGAAACCCTTGCGGGCGTGATCGTGAAATGAAAACCGCGATGGCGGCACGATGACGGCGATCCTCTTGCGCCCGCACTGCGCCAGCCGCTCAACTGCCTCATAGGCATAGGCCTCATTGTCGAAATCGTGAAAGGCATGTTCGATGCCCATATCCGAACGCCCATGGGTGACGAAGGGCATATTACGCTCTGTCATGAAACGCACGCGCGGATCGTTCGGCTCGATCTTCGAAATGATGACCCCATCCGCCGAGCCGGTCTCGAGAATGTAGCGGATCGGCACCATGGAATCCTTGGCGTGGATATGCGGCGTAACGACGAGGTGATATTGCGTGGTGGATAGAACCTCGGTGATGCCGAACACCATCTGGCTGGTGAAACCCATCAGTTCTTCGTCGACACTCAGCACCAGTGCTATGACATTGGTCTTGCCGGTGCGAAGCCGCACACCAGCGCGGTTCGGCTGGTAGCCGATCTGCCGGGCGATCAGCCGCACGCGCTCCTTGGTCTCGGCGCCGATATCAGGCGCATCCTTCAACGCACGCGAAACGGTGGTGATGCCAAGACCCGTCATATAGGCGATGGTCTTTAAGGTCGGACGCTCGCCCGTCGTCGCGGGTGCTTCGCCCCCGCCGGATTTACCAGTATCGTTCATGTCATTTCGCCACGCTTTACCGAACGATAATCATAGATAGCTTTTGCGCTGTTGCAAAGGCAAACGTCCCCTCGCGCCGTTCGGCCTCATCCTGTCATGCCTCAATTCAGCTATAACGATGCAGGTGCAGAAAATAAATCCGCCCAGAAGACCGCTCCTGCAGCCACGAAACCCAGGCATTCGGAATATACCAAAATTAATTCTTCAAATTAAAAAATAACCACAATTAATTGATATATATATCAAAAATATCAGAATATTAAGACAAGACCACTTCTTGACCGCGTAATGCTGATGACGGACACTTTTACCCCCACAAGTCAGCAATCAAGGGCATGACGGCACGTTTGTTTTACGGTAACGTTGCCGAAGGGAGAAGATCGTGAAGCTGAGCGAACCGGCAAAAGCCGTTTTGCCGGCATCCAGTTCCCCCAGATTCCGACACAAGCCTGCTTCATAATGCCGGGCCGTCTTCGTTGAATTCATATTATGCAGGGTCCGATCATGATCTCTTCCTCCACGCCCGAAACCACCATCGATCTGGCCGGGCTCTGGCGCCTGAGTTCGGTGGAAGGAGACCATGCGACCGAGCTTTCCGTTCCGGGAGATATTCATACCGCGCTCAAAAATGCCGGCATCATTCCCGATCCCTACCACGGTGCCAATGAAAACGCGGTGCAATGGGTGGCGCAGCAGGACTGGATCATTGAGCGCACATTCATCCTCGATGAGGCGGATGCCAGCTGGTATCTCGATATCGATTACCTCGACACCGTCGCCATCGTCTTCGTCAACGATGTCCCGGTCCTGAGCGCCGACAATTGCTTCCGCCGTTACCGCCCCGATATTTCGCGCGCCGTGCGGCCCGGTGAGAACACCATCCGTATCCATTTCCATTCCAACATCGCGGCCGGTGCAGAGCGGCAGGCGCGGCAGCCCTTTTATATTCCCTATCACCCCGGCAATTCGCCGATCGCCAATGGCAACATGCTGCGCAAGCCGCAATGCCATTTCGGCTGGGACTGGAACATCGCCATCGCGCCGCTCGGCCTTTACGGCAAAATCCTGCTGAAGCGCCTCGATACGGCCCGCATCGAGCATGTCGTCACCTCGCAGCACCATGTCGAAGGCGGGGTTGAGCTGCATGTGGCCATCACACTTTTTGCCGAAGGTCCGGCAAGCCTGCCGGTCTACCTCTCCCTCAACGATGAAAGGCTGCGGCTCGATTGCGGCGTCAGTGCGGGCGAAACGGTGGTCCGCCACGTCTTCTTCGTGGAAAATCCGGAACTCTGGTGGCCGGCCGGCAGTGGTGAACAAGCACTGTATAGGCTGACCGTGGAACTGCCTGACGAGACCGTTACCCGCCAGATCGGCTTCAGGACCATCGAGCTTCTGACGGATAAGGATGAAGCGGGCAGCCGCTTCGCCTTCCGCATCAATGGCCGGGAAATCTTCAGCCGCGGCGCCAACTGGATTCCAGCAGATGCACTCTATTCGCTGACCAGCCGGGAAAAGACCGAAGACCTTCTCTGCTCCGCGGTCGAGGCCAACATGAACATGATCCGTGTCTGGGGCGGCGGATTTTATGAGGAAGACTGGTTCTACGATCTCTGCGACCGTCTCGGCCTGCTGGTCTGGCAGGATTTCATGTTCGCCTGCAATCTCTATCCCTGCAGCGAGGACTTTCTCGACAATGTCGAACACGAGGTCGACTATCAGGTGAAACGCCTCTCCTCGCACCCGTCGATAGCGCTCTGGTGCGGCGACAACGAGTTGGTGGGCGCTCTGACCTGGTTCGACGAATCCCGCAACAATCGCGACCGTTATCTCGTCGCATATGACCGCCTGAACCGCACCATCGAAAGGGCGCTGAAAAAAGCCGCCCCCGAAGCACTTTGGTGGCCTTCAAGCCCAGCCTCGGGTTATCTCGATTATGGCGACGCATGGCATGCGGATGGTTCCGGCGACATGCATTACTGGTCAGTCTGGCACGAGAACAAGTCGTTCGACAATTATCGCGCGGTCAAGCCGCGCTTCTGCTCCGAATTCGGTTTCCAATCCTATACGTCGATGCCCGTCATCCGCAGCTATGCGGAAGACAAGGACATGAACATCGCCTCCCCGGTGATCGAGCTGCACCAGAAGAATGTCGGTGGCAACGAGCGCATCGCCGGCACCATGTTCCGCTACTTCCGCTTCCCGAAGGATTTCGAAAATTTCGTCTATCTGAGCCAGGTCCAGCAGGCGCTGGCCATTCGCACGGCCGTCGATTACTGGCGGTCGCTCAAGCCCCATTGCATGGGCACGCTCTACTGGCAGCTCAACGACACCTGGCCGGTCGCCTCATGGTCGAGCCTCGATTATGGCGGCGGCTGGAAGGCGCTGCATTATGCCGCCCGCCGTTTCTTCCAGCCGGTCACGGTCTCGGCCATTCCCTCCGAGGATGGACGACAGGTGAGCTTCTCCATGGTCAACGACACGGCGGAAGACATCGAGATCGACATGAACATCGTTGCGCTGACCATGGACGGCAACCGCGTGCCACTGAAATCCGCAAACGGCACCTGCGCGACGGACAGGGCTGCAATTTTGACCGAAATCGACATGGACAGCCTGCCTGAAGGTGCAATCCTTGCCTGGAGCTTCATCGCCTCCAATGGCATGACCGGCGAAGGCCACCATGTGCGCGATACCTACAAGTCGCTGGAGCTTCAGCCCGCCGGACTGACTTTCTCGGTCAGCACGCTGAAAAACGGCCAGTTCGAGATCGATGTCACGGCAACAGGCCTCGCACTCTTCGTCATGCTGGAAGCCGATCAGCCCGGGCGTTATTCGGATAATCTCTTCGATCTCGCCGCTGGCGAAACGCGCCGTATCATCTTCACCCCGAAGGCGGGAAGCGGGCAGCCGCATTTCCGCGTCTTCGATCTTCATACCTGCCAATCCTCGCATTGAAACCATGCGGAGAAAGGCACAACCATCCCTCTTTGAGCATTTCCAGTAAAAGTGCGCGGCGGTTTTACGTCCGGAAAATGTGTAAAAACAGAAAAGGTAGAGCACGTCGAGCGATTCCGTTTAAGCAGGACATGCTCCAGGAATGGCAGGCGGTCTCGCGCCTGCCCTCATCGGTTCAAAGGGTTGCCGGGTTCTCCGGCAGCCAGTCATCAGCAAGTGGAGGAAGACCCATGGTTTGGCAACCGGCCGAAAACCGATACGCATCCATGAAATATAATCATTGCGGAAAGACCGGCCTGAAACTGCCGGCGATTTCGCTGGGGCTCTGGCACAATTTCGGCAACGACACGCCGCACCAGACGAAACAGGCCATTTGCCGCCGTGCCTTCGATCTCGGCATTACCCATTTCGATCTCGCCAATAATTACGGCCCGCCGCCCGGCAGCGCCGAAACCGCCTTCGGTGAAATCCTGAGGACCGATTTTGCCGGCTATCGCGACGAGATGATCATCTCCTCCAAGGCCGGTTATAACATGTGGCCCGGCCCCTATGGCGAATGGGGCAGCCGCAAATACGTAATCGCCTCCTGCGACCAGAGCCTGAAGCGCATGGGTCTGGATTACGTCGATATCTTCTACTCCCACCGTTTCGACCCCAATACGCCGCTTGAGGAAACCTGCGGCGCGCTGGACCAGATCGTGCGCTCCGGCAAGGCGCTTTATGTCGGCATCTCGTCCTACAACTCGAAGCGCACCCGTGAGGCCGCCGCGATCCTGAAAGACCTCGGCACGCCCTGCATCATCCACCAGCCCAGTTATTCGATGATCAACCGCTGGATCGAGGAAGACGGTCTCGTTGATACGCTGGAAGAACTGGGCATCGGCTCCATCGTCTTCTCGCCGCTGGCGCAGGGCATGCTGACGACCAAATATCTCGGCGGCGTGCCTGATGGCAGCCGTGCATCGCAGAGCAAGTCGCTCAACCCGGCTTTCCTCAACGAGCGCAATGTCGAGAACATCCGCTCCCTCAACAGCATTGCCGAGCGCCGCGGCCAGACGCTGGCGCAGATGGCGATTGCCTGGGTCCTGCGCGGCGGCCGCATCACCTCGGCGCTCATCGGCGCAAGCCGTGTCGAACAGGTCGAGGATTGCGTGAAGGCACTCGACAAGGCGGATTTCACGGCTGAAGAGCTTGCGGAAATCGATCGTTACGCCAGGGATGCGGATATCAACCTCTGGGCAAAATCCGCCGAACGCGTCTGATAAGGGCGTGGCCGCCCGGTTATGCCGGGCGGCCCGTTTGCCTCAGCAAGCAGAAAAAACCTCAAAACAAAAGATTAACTTTCGCCTCTAACCGTTAAGAACCATTACATAAATGTAATTTTAAATTCAGTTTCCGTTCATTCGTTTATTCGTAAGTTCTTCTCATCGAAACCCGAGAGGAAACTTCCATGAAAAAGTTCGTCACCATTCTTCTGGCAGCCACCGTTCTTGCAGCTCCGATGGCTCAGGCCCAAAGCCGCCACGACGATCGCCATCGCGGCGTTACCGTCGAGCGTCAGGTCACCACCAAGAAGGTCATAGTCAAGAAGCAACGCTGGGATCGCGGCCAGCGCCTCTCAGCCCGTGAGCGCCGCAACATGGTGGACCGCCGTGACTACCGCCGTTACCGCCTTGCAGAACCGCGCCGTGATCAGCGCTGGGTACGCGTCGACAACCAGTTCCTGCTTATCAATGCCGTCAGCGGCCTGATCGTCGGCCTCGCCGCCGCCCGCTGAGTAGCACCAGTAATCGAAATGAAAAAGGCCCGCTTGCGCGGGCCTTTTGCTGTTTATCGTTGCAGCCGATCAGAAAATGTCGGCGCCGCTGCCCCATGGGCCATGCGGCTTGTCCACACCGTCGGTGCGTTCGAAACCATGCGCGCCGAAGAAGTCGCGCTGCGCCTGAATGAGGTTTGCGCTGCCGCGGCCGCGGCGATAGGCATCGAAATAGCCGAGCGCCGAAGCCAGTGCCGAAACCGGCAGGCCAGAAAGGACGGCGTAGGAAACCACACGGCGCAGCGGCGCGTCGGTATCCTTGACGATAGCGGAGAAGGCCGGCGTCACGATGAGGTTGGCCACATGCGGGTCCTTGGTGAAGGCCGAAGTGATCTCATCGAGGAATTCCGAGCGGATGATGCAACCGGCGCGCCAGATGCGGGCAATCGTCGGCATCGGCAGGTTCCAGTTGAACTCCTTCGAAGCCGCCGACATGATGGCGAAGCCCTGCGCGTAAGCACCCACCTTGGCGGCCAGAAGTGCGCTTTCCAGATCGGCGATGAAGGCTTTTTTGTCGGCGGGTGCCGCTGCAAGGGTCGGCAGGCCGAAGATCTTCTCGGCAGCCTCGCGCTCGTCCTTCTGCGACGACAGGATACGGGCAGCCACGGCCGCTTCGATGGCGGTTGCAGCGACGCCCATGTTCTGCGCCTCGATGACCGACCACTTGCCGGTGCCCTTCTGACCGGCCTTGTCGAGGATCAGATCGACCATCGGCTTGCCGGTGATTGGATCGGCGGCGCGCAGAACCTTCTCGGTGATTTCGATCAGGTAGGAATTCAGGCGGCCCTTGTTCCACTCGGCGAAGACATCGGCGATTTCGACGGCGCTCATGCCAAGGCCGTCACGCAGGATGCCGTAGATTTCGGCGATCATCTGCATGTCGGCATATTCGATGCCGTTGTGGATGGTCTTGACGAAGTGGCCGGCGCCGTCATTGCCGAGCCATGCCACGCACGGATCGTCATTATACTTGGCGGAAATGGAGGTCAGCACCTTCTCGACACGCTTCCAGCTGTCTTCGGTGCCGCCGACCATGATCGACGGTCCGTGACGCGCGCCTTCTTCACCGCCGGAAACGCCCATGCCGATAAAGGTCAGGCCGCTATCCTTCAGATTGTCGAAACGGCGGATCGTATCGCGGAAATTGGCATTACCGGCGTCGATCATGATGTCGCCGTTGGCGAGATGCGGTTTCAGGATTTCCATCTGCTGGTCGACGGGATCGCCGGCCTTGATCATGATGATGATCGGACGTGGGGGACGAATGGCGGCGACGAATTCCTCGATGGTTTCGCAGGGAATGATCTGGCTCTGCAGGTCGCCCGCATCAGCGTAGAATTTTCGTGTAACTTCCGGGGTTCGGTTGAATACGGCAATCTTGTTGCCCTTTTCCGCGATGTTCAACGCCAGGTTCGAGCCCATGACGCCGAGACCGATCAAACCGATTTCTGCCTGTTCCACGGATGTGCCTCCATCTTGCTTTTAGGTGGTCGTGTTGTGGCACTGTAATCACCAAACGGCAAGGCTAGGCGCGACTGAAACGATTAAATTTTGATGACGCAAATCAGCTTTGCATATTTGCGACAGGTCAAGGCCAGTTCAAAACTGACCTTTTGCTGCCCCTTCAAGAGGGTCGTGGCCGGTCATCACCATCGTCGATTACCCGCCAGGCGGCCCCGTCCATATCGTCATACTGCCCTGATCGAACCGACCAGAGGAAGGCGAAAAGCCCGAGCGCACCCAGAAACAGCGCGACGGGAATGAGATAGATCAGCATGTTCATGCCAGTTGCGCCCCCTCGCCCGCAAATCCTGTTTTTACCTCGTTCCGGGGACGGGTGGTTTCAGCCGCACCGGCAAGGCGCAATGCATTGGCAACGACGATCAGTGACGATGTCGACATGGCGATGGCCGCGATCATCGGCGTTGCAAAACCGGCGATCGCAATCGGCACGGCGATGATATTATAGCCGATCGCAAGGACGAAGTTCTGCCGGATGAGCCGTCCGGCCCGCTGCGACGTCTCGATCGCAAAAGGCACGGCATCGAGATCCTCCTGCATGAACACGAAATCGGCGGCCTGCCGGCCGATATCGGCGGCGGTGGCGGGCGCCATGGACACATGTGCTGCGGCAAGCGCCGGCGCGTCGTTGATGCCGTCTCCCACCATCAGCACTCTGCGACCCTCGCCGGCAAGCTCCGTGCAGCGCGCCGCCTTGTCCTTCGGCGAAAGGTCCGCACGCCAGTTGCCGATCCCCAGCCGCTGCGCCATGGCGCTGACGGCGGCGGCCCGATCACCCGAAACGATTTCCCGCACAAGGCCCCGCGCAGACAGGTTGCGCAATGCCGCCACCGCACCTGCGCGCGGATTATCCTCGAAGCCGAAGCTCGCCAGGTGATGGCCATCGAGGGACAGCACCACCTCCGAGCGCGCATCGCCATTGTCGGTCCGTGCCTCATCCGGGCAGGCGAAACGGCGATTGCCGAGCCGGTAAGTGCCGGCTTCCGTCTCCGCCTCGACACCCGAACCCGGAATTTCCCGCACCGTCTCATAGGCCGGCAAGGCACCATTATAGGCGGCATGCAGGGCTTTCGAGAGAGGATGGCGAGAATGGGCGGCGAGGCCCGCCGCAATCGCCATCGTGGCGGGCTTCACGTCGCCTGTCTCGACAAGTCGGGGTTTTCCAACGGTCAGGGTGCCGGTCTTGTCGAACAGCACGGTGTCGATTTCGGCCAGTCGCTCCATCGCCGAGCCTTCCTTGACCATGATGCCGTGCCGGAAAAGCCTTCCAGCGGCCACCACCTGCACGACGGGAACGGCAAGGCCAAGCGCACAGGGGCAGGTGATGATGAGAACCGCGATTGCGATCAGCATCGCCTGTTTCCAGTCGCCGCCGAAGATGCCCCAGCCGAGAAACGTCACCAGCGCAAGAAGATGCACCACGGGTGAATAATAGCTTGCGGCCCGGTCGGCGATACGGCGGTAACGCGCCCGCCCGCCTTCCGCCGCCTCCATCAACCCGATCACTTCCGACAGGAAGGAATCCCTGGCCGAGGCGGTTACCCGGGCGGTCAGCGAACCGGTGAGGTTGAGCGTGCCGGCCTGCAGGCTGTCGCCTGCCGTAACGCGACGCGGTGCGCTTTCACCATTAACGATGGACATATCGAGATCGCTGCTGCCGGAGACGACCACGGCGTCCACCGCCACACGGTCCCCGACCGCAATCGCTATCGACATTCCGGGTTGGACATCCGCAAGCTGGCGGTATTCCCGCGTTCCATCCTCACCGATGACGGTCGCGCCGCGCGGTGAAAGCCGGGCCAGTCCGGCAATGGCTGAGCGCGCCTTGTCGCGCATGATATGGTCCAGCGTGCGCCCGATCAGCAGGAAGAACAGCAGCGATACGGTCGCGTCGAACCAGGCATGTTCGCCGTGATGGATCGTCTCCCACAGGGAAACGGCATAGGAGAGCGTGATGGCAAGCGCGATCGGCACATCCATATTGGTGCGGCCGTGTTTCAGCGCGTTCCAGGCCGATTGATAGAAGAAACGCCCGCCATAAATCAGCGCCGGCGCGGCGATCATCGCCGAAATCCAGTGGAACATGTCGCGCGTCGCCGCATCCGCCCCCGACCAGACCGAGACCGACAAAAGCATGATATTGGCGGAGGCAAAGCCGCACAGCGCCACTGCCCTTATCAGCTGCGAGCGCAACGCGTCCGAAGCATCCTGCCCGCTGGCGAAAAGATGTGTGTGGTATCCCGTCGACAGGATTGCACGAGCGATGTCGGCGGGATCGGTCCTGACGCCATCGACCTCTTCTTTCCAGACAACCGCCACACGTTTGGACGACAGGTTCACCCGCGCCCGCTCCACTTGGCGCAGACGGGCAAGCGCTGTCTCGATGGTGGTGATGCAGGCGCCGCAATAGACACCCGGCACGCTGAGATCGGTTTGCCGCAGGCCCTGCCCCAGATCGCGGCTCGCCAGCAGCAATTCCTCTGACGATGGTGGATTGACCGGCTCGCCGAGTTGAAGCGAGCCTTCCGTTCCCGGTGCACAGCAGCTCATTTACGTCCCCTGATAACGGCGATCCGCGTTCCCTCATGCACGATGATCCGGCCGTCCTTGACAGCCGTAACCTCGACGATCCATTGCCCCGGCAGCATGTCATGCGCGCCGGTAAAGACGCCGGTGGCGGCCGGGGTCAGTTCCATGTCGAAATTCTGGCTTTCACCGACAGGCCGGCGAAAATGCGCCGTCACCGTATCCGTATCGACGGGGCCTTTATCCGGATGGAAAACCTCGTAACGCACGGTCTTTTCATCCACCACCAGCCTACCCTTGATGCCGGTTGCAGCCCTAGCCTTGGCGGCTTCCGCCTTGGCATTGAACTGCTGGCTGGCGACATAGGTATTGGGCACGACGAGCCCGCTCCAGCTGTTGACCGCATTCCAGGCCATGATCATGTTGACGGTGATGATGGTGCCGAAGAACAGCACCATGACGCCGAGCATGTGCCAGCCGGTGAAAACGAAGCCGGATGTCTGGCGATTGTTCACTGTCATTTTTTCACTCCCGGAGCATTGAAGACCGCATCGTAACGGGCCGTTTCGTGGCCGCCCGTATCGCTGACGATGAATTCGAAATTTTCCGCCGCCCGCGCGACATCCTTGCCCGGCAGGGTGACGAAGACCTTCAGCGTCGTCGCCTCATCCGGCTCCACCGTCACCTCAAAGGCGCGCGCGGCCGTATCAGGCATGCCATTTATCTTCATCGCCGCATTCGGAAGGCCTTCTATCGTCAGGCTCATTATGCGTGGCTGCGGCACCATGTTGAGAATGCGGACGGTATAGCCGTTACGGATCGAACCGTTCGATTCCAGCACATATTGCGGATTGCGGTCGTGCAGGACATTCAGCGCCAGCCGCTCGCGCGTCACCAGCGCAAACAGCATGCCGATGCCGACAGCTGCCCAGATGGCCGTATAAAGCAGCGTGCGCGGCCGGAAGATGATGCGCCAGTTGAAGTGGCGGACACGCTTGCTGAAGCTGCCGTCCTCCTCACGCACATTAGTGGGACGGATGGCGTATTCGCCATTGCCGGTCGCCAGCGCCATGTTGGACTGATATTCAGACAGCGTCGCATAGGCGATCAGCCCGCGCGGCTTGCCGATCTTGTCCATCACCCCATCGCAGGCATCGATGCAGAGCGCGCAGGTGATGCATTCCAGCTGCTGCCCGTCCCTGATGTCGATGCCCATGGGACAGACCGCGACGCAGGCGTTGCAATCGACACAATCGCCGATGCTCTCCCCAGCTGCCGCAGCCTTCTTGGCGTGCCGCGAGCGCGGTTCGCCGCGCCAGTCATTATAGGTGACGACAAGCGAATTCTCATCCAGCATCGCCGCCTGGATGCGCGGCCAGGGACACATATAGGTGCACACCTGTTCCCGCATCAGCCCGCCGAAGACATAGGTGGTGGCGGTCAGCGTGGCGACGGTCGAGTAGGCGATCATCGGCGCCTGCCCGGTCATGAACTGCATCGCCAGCGTCGGCGCATCGGCAAAATAGAAAATCCAGGCGCCGCCGGTCAGAACGCCGATCACCAGCCAGATCACATGTTTCAGCACCCGCTTGCGCAATTTGCCAAATGTGAAGGGAGCCGCATCCAGTTTCATGCGGGCGTTCCTGTCGCCCTCGATCGCCCGTTCGACCACCAGAAACAGGTCGACCCAGACGGTCTGCGGACAGGTATAACCGCACCATGCGCGCCCGACGGCTGATGTGACGAGAAACAGCCCCAGTCCCGCCATGACCAGCAGGCCGGCAACAAAAAAGAACTCCTGCGGCCAGATTTCGATGAAGAAGAAATAAAAGCGGCGGTTGGCGATATCGATCAATACCGCCTGATCGGGCGCATAGGGACCACGGTCCCAGCGCAGGAAAGGCGTCAGATAATATATGCCGAGCGTGACCAGCATCACCAGCCATTTGAACCGCCGGAACCTGCCCTCTGCGCGCTTCGGAAAAATCTTCTTGCGCGCTTCGTAAAGCGGTTTGCGCGTTTTTGCGGAATTGACGGCTTCCGCCTCCAGCCTTTCGACGGGCTGTTGCGGGCGATCCTGTCCGGCGCGATAGATGTTCATGATAGGAGTCCATTTTTATCTCCTTGCTTTCTCCCATCTCCCCGGGGAAACATCCTTGACTTACATCAAGTGACGACAAAGTGGCGCAGCCGGAGGCATGCGCCGCAGAGGGAGGACGAGATGCCTGTCATGCAGTCGAGAATCATTCACCTGTCAGTCGAAAAGCCATGGGCCCAGGTCTATGGTTTCGCCTCAGACCCGCAGAACATGCCGCGGTGGGCAGCGGGTCTTGGCGGCGGGCTGAAGCCTGATGGCAACGACTGGATCGCCGATGGCGGGCCGCTTGGCGAAGTGTGCGTCAATTTCGCCCCCACCAACGAATTCGGCGTCATAGACCATGTCGTCACATTGCCTGATGGCCTGAAGGTCTATAACGCGCTTCGGGTAACGCCGAATGGCAGCGGCGCTGAAGTGAGCTTCACGCTGCTTCGGCTTGAAGGCATGACGGACGAGGATTTCGAAGAGGACGCCAAGGCGATCAGGGCCGATCTCGAAACGCTGAAATCGCTGCTTGAAGCGGATTGATGGAGTAAATGATGACAGAGAATACCAATGACCGACGCATCGACTATGTCGAATTCAACGTCGCCGATATCGAGCGCAGCAAGGAATTTTACGGCGGCGCATTCGGCTGGTCCTTCAAGGATTACGGCCCACAATATTGCGAGTTTTCCGATGGCCGCCTGACGGGCGGCTTTACCACCACCGCGCCGGTTTCAGCCAAGGGCGGACCGCTCGTTATTCTCTACGCCGCCGATATCGAAGATGTGCAGCGGCGCGTCGAAGCCGCCGGCGGACAGATCAGCCTCGCGATCTTCGCCTTTCCCGGCGGCCGGCGTTTCCATTTCACCGATCCGGATGGATACGAACTGGCCGTCTGGTCGAAAAACTGATCGGCAGGAGCCCGCCATGACTTTGACAACGCCGCCTTTTTCGTTGGTCGGTATCGATCATATCGTTTTCATCGTCGACGACATGACGCGGGCGCTCGATTTTTACCGGAACGTGCTGGGGTGTAGGGATGGTTACTCTTACCCTGCTCTCGGGATGGAACAAGTCTGGTGCGGAAATGCCTTGATCGTGCTGTGGGATGTCACGCACCCCGGTGGCACAAAGGCTGCTCCGCCCATCGCCGGAGGACGTAATGTCGATCACATCTGCATAGCGACCGGTCCTCTGAACCATGATGCGCTTCGCGCACATCTGGCGAAATTTAACGTCACGATAGAACAGGAAGCCTTTCACGGCGGCGCGAGAGGGATGGGACATTCGTTCTATTTCCGCGATCCCTTCGGCAACAAGATCGAGTTGAAGGGACCAGCCGAATATCCGGATGGACGGGCGGAAAACGCCTGATCTGAACAATAAAAAAGGGCGCCTCCCGGCGCCCTTCTTTGCATTTAACTTGCCTCATTCGCCCCCACCAAGCGAATGTACGAAGATCGCCAGCTGCTTGACGGTCGTATCACCGAGACGCTCACCCCAGGCGGGCATGACGCCATGCTTCGGCGAACGGATCTGCGAGACGATCCCCTCCTCCCCATGCGACTTCAGCCAGATCGCGTCGGCGAGATTGGGCGCACCGAATTCGCGATTACCCTTGGCGTCTTCCCCGTGGCACGAGGCGCAATTGTCGGCAAAGAGCTGCTTGCCTGGCTCCACCAGCGCCGGGTTGGATGGCGTACCGGTAAGGCTGACGACATAGGCGGCGACCTCGCGGATTTCGTTCGACTGGAGGATATCGCCGAAGGCCGGCATTTCCGAAGCGCGCGTATCAGGATCATCGGCAAAACGGATGCCGTGCTTCACCGTCGTATAGATGTCGTCGACGCTGCCGCCCCACATCCAGTCATCATCGTTGAGGTTGGGATAACCCTGCCCGCCTTCCGCGCCCGAACCGTGACACTGAATGCAATTGACTTTGAAAGCGGCAGCACCGCCGGAAAGCGCAAATTGCATCAGGGTCGGATCGGCCTGAATTTCGGCGAGCGACGAGTTCGCAATCTTGTCGACATAGACGCTCTGCGCCTGTTTCGCATCGGCAATTTCGGCTGCGATTTCGCCACGGCTGCTCCAGCCGAGCAACCCTTTCGTTGCGCCTGATATCAGCGGGTAAGCCGGATAGGCGATGGTATAGCCGATCGCCCAGAGGATCGTGAAATAAAAGGTCCAGACCCACCAGCGCGGCATGGGATTGTTCAACTCGCGGATACCGTCCCATTCATGGCCGGTGGTTTCGACGCCGCTGATGTCATCAATGTGTTTTTCGGACATATCTTAGTCCTCCCTAAGCGGAATGCTGGCGGCATCGTCCGCGGCCTTTTTCGAGCCGGGGCGAAGGGTAAAAACGACGACGCCGGCGAAGAACAGGGTCATGGCAAGCAGGCCCCAGCTGTCGGCGAAGTGGCGCATGGCCGTGTAGGTTTCCATCGTTTTGCCTCCTCACCGGTATCCGGCGGCATCGTCATAGGTCGAGAAATCGACCAGCGTACCGAGCATCTGCAGATAGGCGACCAGAGCATCCATTTCGGTAAGCTTGGCCGGATCGCCGTCGAAATCACCCACCTTGGCCTTGGGATAACGCGCCAGAAGTTCCGACGAATCCGCATTCGGGTCCGCCTGGGCGGCTAGGTCAGCTGCGGATTTCTCGATCATCTCGTCGCTATAGGGTACGCCGACGGCACGGTTGGCCTTCAGCTCCATCGAAACATCGGTGATCTTCAGCGACGTGGTCTTCAGGAACGCATAGGACGGCATGATCGATTCCGGCACGACCGAGCGCGGATCGGCCAGATGCTGCACGTGCCATTCGTTCGAATATCGATCGCCGACACGCGCGAGGTCTGGCCCCGTGCGCTTGGAACCCCACTGGAATGGGTGGTCATACATGGATTCCGCCGCCAGGCTGTAATGCCCGTAACGCTCTACCTCGTCGCGGAACGGCCGGATCATCTGGCTGTGGCAGACGTAACATCCCTCGCGGATGTAGATGTTGCGTCCGGCCAGTTCCAACGGCGTGTAGGGCCGCATGCCCTCCACCTTCTCGATGGTGTTTTCGAGATAAAAGAGCGGCGCGATTTCCACGATGCCGCCGATGGAGACGACCAGCAGGGAGCCGACCAGAAGCAGCGTGGCGTTGCGTTCGATGACGCCGTGTTTGTCAAGTATGGACATCGGCCTCTCCTTATTCAGCAGGCTGCAGCGAAGGAGCCGCGTCCTTGCGGACGCCCTCCTCGCGTTGATGACCGAGGATGGTCATCGTGACGTTGTAGGCCATGATCAGCGCGCCGCTGAGGAACATCAGGCCGCCCAGTGCACGCATCACGTAATAGGGGAACAAAGCTGCGACCGATTCCGCGAAGGAGTAAACGAGGAAGCCTTGGCTATCATATTCGCGCCACATCAGAGCCTGCTGGATGCCGGCCACCCACATGACGGCGGCGTAGACGACGATGCCGAGCGTGGCGAGCCAGAAGTGCCAGTTGACCAGTTGCAGGCTGTAGAGACGGTCCCTGCCCCACAGTTTCGGCGTCAGGTAATAGATCGCGCCGAAGGTGATCATGCCGTTCCAGCCGAGCGCACCGGAATGCACGTGGCCGATGGTCCAGTCGGTATAGTGGCTGAGCGAGTTGACGGCCTTGATCGACATCATCGGACCTTCGAAGGTCGCCATGCCGTAAAAGGCAACCGCCATCACCATCATGCGCACGACGGGATCTGTGCGGATCTTGTCCCATGCGCCCGAAAGCGTCATCAGGCCGTTGATCATGCCGCCCCACGAAGGCATCCACAGCATCACCGAGAACACCATGCCGAGCGTCTGTGCCCAGTCGGGCAGCGCGGTATAGTGCAGATGGTGCGGGCCGGCCCAGATATACATGAAGATCAGCGCCCAGAAGTGGATGATCGACAGGCGGTAGGAATAGACCGGGCGGTTCACCTGCTTGGGAATGAAATAATACATCATGCCGAGGAAGCCGGCCGTCAGGAAGAAGCCGACGGCGTTATGGCCGTACCACCATTGCGTCAGCGCATCCTGCACGCCCGAGAACGCCGAATAGCTTTTGACGCCCAGGAACGACACGGGCACCGCCAGATTATTGACGATGTGCAACATGGCGATGGTGACGATGAAGCCGAGATAGAACCAGTTCGCCACATAGATATGCGGCTCCTTGCGCATGAAGATCGTGCCGAGGAAGGTAACGAGATAGGCGACCCAGACGATGGTCAGCCAGATATCGACATACCATTCCGGTTCGGCATATTCGCGACCCTGGGTGATGCCCAGCAGGTAACCGGTGGCTGCCATGATGATGAAGAGGTTATAACCCCAGAACACGAACCAGCCGAGATTGCCGCCAAAGAGGCGCGCCCGACAGGTTCTCTGCACAACATAGAAGGACGTGGCGATCAGCGCATTTCCGCCGAAAGCGAAGATCACCGCCGATGTGTGCAGCGGCCGCATGCGGCCGAAATTGAAATAGGGTGCGATGTTGAGATCGGGAAAGGCAAGCTGAAGCGCCACCACAACCCCGACCAGAAAACCGACGACACCCCAGAATACCGTGGCGATGACGCCGTATTTCACCACCTCATCGAAATATTCCGACTTGCGGCGGGCGAGCGCGGCCGGATCGACAGGCGCGAAGGAGACACGGCGCAACAGAAGCACCGTGCTGACCAGCAGTGTAAAGAACAGCACCCACATATGGGCGGCGAAAAGACTGTCATGGGCAAAGGCTGCCCCAAGCAACGCGAGAAAGGCCCCAAGGGCCACGATCGCGGTTTCTAACGTGTAGTTCATTGTTGGTTTCCCCCAACGTGCAAGCCGACCGACGAAAGGCAGGTTGTGCGCCTGGGAGAGCGGAAACGCGCCTTTGCGTCGGTTGGAGCATTGCCACCGGCAGGGCAACGCCACCTTGATCCAGATCAAGAAAGCAAAGCTGTCGCAGCCCCGGCAAAACAGGGCGCGGCTTTATGAGGGGAATTTGCGGAAGGGCAAAAAATGCGTGGTGATGGCGAGCCTGCTTTTGCAGGTGTCGCTTCAGCCCTTCATCTTCAGGGGCAGCCCGGCGGCGACGAAAAAGACGTCGTCGGCAATGGCCGCGATACGCTGGTGCAGCCGGCCGGCATGATCGCGGAATTCACGCGCCATGCGGTTTTCCGGCACGATGCCAAGACCGACCTCGTTGGACACGAGAATCAGCTTCGCTTTGGCCGATGCGATTGCCGCCGCCAAAACGTCAAAGGCGGCCTCGATATCGGCATTGTCCATCATAAGATTGGTGAGCCATAATGTCAGGCAGTCGATGAGGACGACATTCTCCGGCCGGTCGAGGCGCGCGAGCACCGAGACTATGTCGACCGGCGCTTCATGGGTCGTCCACTCACCGCCGCGCCGCGCCTGATGATGGCCGATGCGGTCACGCATCTCCTCATCCCAAGGCCTGCCGGTGGCCAGATAATGCAGACTTCCGCCGGCATTTACCGCAAGATCTTCCGCAAAACGCGACTTGCCGGAGCGCGCCCCGCCAAGAATGAAAACGGAGCGGTTTTTATCTGTCATCGGAAACCTGAATGAGAAAAATGCAACGGACCGGCGTCTTTGCAATGGTGCAAGCCAGAGACAGGCGGCCATGAAGGGAACGATTCGTAGAAAAAGGCGTCCCCCGGTTGTTCATGCCGGACTGCCGCTGACACCGGACCGGAGACGTCAAAACCTGTCCGCACGATGCGGGACATATCAAAGCCGTGGCAACTCCGGATGCCGGAAACACCGGTCCTTCAAGCAAGGCTAGGTGCGAACGGCCATCCTGTCAATCTGCCGGAGATAGTGTCACGATATAAGGCGGAACCGGTACGCAAAACCTGACCCGGAACCGGCAGACCTGTCGTCCGCGAGAGCGATTGATAAAGCCACATGGTTACCGGAAGGTTAGCAGAAAACGAGATGATGACACGGCAACGCGCGGTGAGAATATTTGCTCACCGAGGCCGTCGCCATTGCCTTGCCATAGCCTTCAAATCAATATGCTTTCCAAGATTCGCAAACAGCAAGGTGGCCTGCCGTGATGACCATCATGGACTACATATCGATCGTCGTTTTCATCCTGTTGTGGGCTACCTATACACATGTCACAACGGGAAGAACGCTGTTTTCGCGAACCAGCCTCAATCAGGCCATGGCCGGGCGCCGTAGGGACTGGATCATGAATTCGCTCAAACGCGACCTGAAGATGATCGATACGCAGATCATGGCCGGTCTGCAGAACGGCACGGCCTTCTTCGCCTCCACCTCCATCTTCGCCATCGGCGGCTGTTTCGCTCTGCTGGGCGCCACCGAACAGGTCGAATCGGTGTTTCGCGACATGCCTTTCGTGCATTATTCCGGGCGCACGGCCTTCGAACTGAAGGTCATCGGGCTGACCTGTCTGTTCGGTTATTCCTTCTTCAAATTCGGCTGGTCCTACCGCCTGTTCAACTATTGCACGATCCTGTTCGGCGCCATTCCCATGGTCCATGATGCCGGTGCGGACCGCGAGGCGGCCGAGCGTGCCGCCGAAAATGTCATAAAGATGAACATCATCGCTGCTAAGAACTTCAATGACGGCCTGCGGACGATCTTTCTGTCCATCGGTTATCTCGGCTGGTTCATCAGCCCCTATGTCTTCATTGCCAGCACCGTCATCATCATCGTGGCGCTCTTGCGCCGACAGTTCTTTTCCGAGGCGCGTCGCGCCATCATGGAAGACAACCGGCCTTGAAATAGCCGCACTTCAAGGGCCAAGCCCGAATGAATACCGGTCTCATGAAAAGCGGAAAACATGGACACAAACGCAGCCGTCACCGAAACCAGTCGCAGGGGCCGCATAGGCGGTCTTGATACCCTGCGCGGGCTGGCGCTTCTCGCCATGGCATCCTACCACTTCACGTGGAACCTGGAATATTTCGGCTATCTCGAACCCGGCACGGCAACCACGGGCCTGTGGAAACTTTATGCCCGCGCCATCGCCACCTCGTTCCTGTTTCTGGCCGGTTTCAGCCTGTTTCTCGCCCATGGCAAAGGCCTGAACTGGCCGTCCTTCGGCAAGCGTTTCGCCATGGTGGCAGGCTCGGCGCTGCTGATTACCGCCGCCACCTATTTCGCCTTTCCCGACAGCTTCATCTTCTTCGGCATCCTGCACAATATCGCCGCTGCTAGTCTCGTCGGGCTGCTGTTCCTGCGCGCGCCGGCACTCGTGACGCTGCTTTTTGCGGTGATCGCCTTGGCGTTGCCGCAATATCTGCAATCCGACCTCTTCAACGCGAAATGGCTGGCCTGGATCGGCTTTTCCACCATGCCCCCCCGCTCCAACGACTATGTGCCGTTGCTGCCCTGGCTCGCGCCATTCCTTGCCGGACTTGGCGTTTCGCAATTCGTCACCCCTCGCGGCTGGCTGGATCGTTTTCGCAACCCTAGCTCACCACGCAATCTGGTCGCCAGCGCCGGCCGGCACAGCCTGGCCTTTTACCTCATTCACCAACCGGTGCTGATCGGCCTCGTTTATGTCATGTCGGTTGTGGCTCCGCCTCCTCCCGTTGATCAGGTGGAGCTTTACAAATCCAGCTGCGAAAAAAGCTGCGTCGAACAGGCGAATGGGGTGGAACTGTGCCAACGTTTCTGCGGCTGCACGCTGGAGAAACTGCAGGCGGAAAGCCTGTTTGACATCATGATGGAAGGCAAGCTCAGCGCCGATCAGCAGACGAAGGTCAGCGAATTGGCGCAGCAGTGTACGGTTGAGGCGCAGTAGGTACGAGTGGGCCAAACCGAGCCCACGTTTTCGAGCGTTCCCATCTGTACTCGGCGTCGTCCGATAGGAAGGAAAGTCATGCCAATTGCGCCGACGTCATCCTCGGGCCTGTCCCGAGGATCTGCCAACGTATTGATTTTATTCAACGTGGTTAGATCCTCGGCACAGGGCCGAGGATGACGTTGAGTGAATGTTCGCCCTTCACCAACGACTTCAAGGGTAATGCAGCTTGCGCGGAAATTTAAACCGGACAGCAGTGGGTCAAGCCCGAGGATGACGGAGGAGACATATTAATTCTTAAACGATAACCCAGCGCGAATATCGCCCCAAATTTCGCTCAAGTCCCGACGCCGATTTCGGCAAGCCGCGTAAGACAGGCCTCTTCGACATTGTCCAGTTCCGCCAGTGTCTCCTCGATGTCCTTGCGTTTTTGCCGCAGGTCGGCGCGCTTTTCGTCTACCTTCTTCATCAGCAGCACGAGCTGACCCGATTCGCCCGGCGGCTCCTTGTAGACGTGAATGATCTCGCGAATTTCGGCGATCGTAAATCCAATACGGCGGCCGCGCAGGATTTCCTGAATGAGACGGCGGTCGGCGGCCCTGAAAAGCCTCGTACGGCCGCGACGCTCAGGGTGAATGAGGCCCTCATCCTCGTAAAAACGCAAGGTGCGGGTGGAAACACCGAATTCGCGTGTCAGTTCGGTTATGCTATAATACTTGTCCAAGGGCCTATCCGATTCATCACCGAATAATATTATTTGACCTTCACGTAAAAGTCAATTTTCGCCGGCCGCCTACCCGGAAATACCATACCACCAGGTGGCAATGCCCAGAAAGGCGAAAAAGCCGACAATATCGGTCACCGCAGTCACGAACACCGCCGAAGAGACAGCAGGATCGGCCCCGAACTTGTCCAGAACCAGCGGAATGAGAATGCCGGCCAGCGCCGCCGCCAGCATGTTGAGACACATGGCCGTGGCGATGATGCCACCAATATGGATATCCTGAAACCAGATTCCGGCAACGATGCCAATGGCGCAGCCGAACAGCAGGCCGTTCAGAATGCCAACGCCTGCCTCGCGCCGGATGATGCGGGCAGCATTGTGAATATCGAGGCTTTTGGTCGCCAGCGCGCGCACGGACACGGTCATGGTCTGCGATCCGGCATTGCCGCCCATGCCGGCAACCGCCGGCATCAGAACCGCCAGCGCAATGATTTGCTGGATGGTCGCATCGAACAGGCTGATAACGGAGGCAGACAAAAAAGCGGTGAGAAGATTGACGGCAAGCCAGGGCACGCGTGAGCGCGAAGTGCTGGCGATACTGTCCGACAGTTCTTCGTCACCCACACCGCCAAGGCGCAGCAAATCCTCTTCGGCTTCTTCCTGGATGACGTCGACCACGTCATCGATGGTGAGAACGCCGACCAGTCGGCCGTTATTGTCAACCACGGCGGCGGAGAGAAGGTCGTATTGCTCGAATACCTGCGCTGCCTCTTCCTGATCCATTTCCGCCGGAATGGAGTGGTTGGTCTCGTGCATGATCGTTTCGATCTTCACCTGACGCTTGGCCCGCAGCACCTTGTCGAGATCGAGCGCACCGACCAGTTTGAAAGTGGGATCGATGACGAATATCTGCGTGAAGGAGTCAGGCAGCTCCTCCTCCTCGCGCAGATAATCGATGGTCTGGCCCACGGTCCAGAACGGCGGCACGGCGACGAACTCCGTCTGCATGCGGCGACCGGCCGAGCTTTCCGGATAATCCAGCGCCCGCATCAGCCGCACGCGTTCTGTGAACGGCAGCTGCGAGAGAATATCCTCGCGATCCTCGTCGTCGAGATCTTCTAGAATATAAACGGCGTCGTCCGAATCCAGCTCGCCGATACCAGCGGCGATCTGCTCGTTCGACATCTGGTCAACGATATCGAGGCGGATGCCTTCATCCACCTCGGTCAGCGCCGTCATGTCGAAATCGGAACCGAGAAGCCGCACGAGCGCGTGGCGCTGTTCGGGCAGAATGGATTCCAGCACGTCGCCGAGTTCGGACTCATGCAGCCGCGCCACATTCTTGCGCAGGAACAAGAGGTCGCGATCGGCGATCGCCGCGCCCACCATAGCCAGAAAATCCGAACGGACGGACCCGTCCTCGGCATAGATGTCGGAGGGTGCTTCTGTCGGCCTCAACTCTTCGGGAGCGGCAAGATCGTCGTCACGGTCTGTCATCTGGCGTCCCCCTATTCTCGAAATGCCGCAGTGCACGAATGCGCAGGCAGAATGGCGTTAAAAAGCACATTGTCAACAACCGGATAGGCGGAAAACAACAAGCCTCGCAACTGCGACGAAAATGTCATGAACCACCCTTTCGCGAGACAACAATCCAGAAGCGCCGTACCCATGGTGACGCATCCGACAGGCCCGGCGCTGCACTTCGCACAACGCCCCGCAACGCCCGACTGTTCCGCAGAAACCGGCAAGTTAAAGATTGACATATGTCGCCTAAAGGCGATTCTGAAGAAGCTTTTTTACATATGATCGGCCTCATTCACCACATGGCCGATCACGCAGATTTCAGGAAAAACACAGCAATGAGCAAGACGGATTTCATCGGCAAGGCATCTTCGGCCGCAGGCGGCTGGGGCGCGCTGAAAAGCGTGGGCAAACGGCTTATGGAGTCCGGTGCGCCGCTTTCCGGCGCCCGTGCGCTGTTGAAGGCGAACCAGCCTGATGGTTTCGATTGCCCGGGTTGCGCATGGGGCGATCCCGAACACGGGTCTTCCTTCGAATTCTGCGAAAACGGCGTCAAGGCGGTTGCATGGGAAGCAACGGAAGCGCGCGTGCCGCCGGATTTTTTCGCTAACCGCACAGTCTCCGAGCTGCGCGGCTGGTCTGACTACGAGCTGGAAAAACAGGGCCGCCTCACCCATCCCATGCGTTATGACCGGGCAACCGACAAATATCTGCCTGTCTCGTGGGACGACGCCTTTGCCGAAATCGGCCGGATTCTCAACAGCCTAGACAATCCGAACAGGGCGGAATTCTATACATCCGGCCGTGCATCCAACGAGGCTGCTTTCATCTATCAATTGATGGTGCGGCTTTTCGGCACCAACAATTTCCCCGACTGTTCCAACATGTGCCACGAGGCAAGCGGCGTCGGCCTGAAAGCCTCGATCGGTGTCGGCAAGGGCACGGTGCTGCTTGAGGATTTCGAGCAGGCGGATGCGATTTTCGTCATCGGCCAGAACCCCGGCACCAACCACCCCCGCATGCTGGGTGATCTGCGCCGGGCAGCCCTTCGCGGTGCGAGGATTGCTGTCCTCAATCCCATTCGCGAAAAAGGTCTGGAGCGTTTTGCCGATCCGCAGGACAAGATCGAGATGATCACCGGCAGCAACACCAGGATCGCCACCAACTATTATCAGCCGCGTCAGGGCGGCGACATGGCGGCGGTCCGCGGCATGAGCAAGGCGGTCTTCGCCGCCGACGATGCCGCAAGGACTGCGGGTGAACCCGCCATCATCGATTACGATTTCATCGCCGAACATACGGTGGAGTTAGAGGCCTACCGTGCTGCCGTGGACGCGACAAGCTGGGAAACCATTCTCGATCAGTCAGGCCTCACCCGCGCCGAAATCGAGGAAGCTGCGCGCATCTACATGAATGCCGGTTCCGTCATCGCCACATGGGCCATGGGTGTCACCCAGCATCGGCACTCCGTCATCATCGTGCGGGAAATCACCAACTTCATGCTGCTGCGCGGCAATATCGGCCGTCCCGGCGCTGGCCTCTGCCCGGTGCGCGGCCATTCCAACGTGCAGGGAGACCGTACCGTCGGCATTGACGAAAAAGCCCCGCCCGCACTTCTCGATGCGCTGGAGAAAGAACTCGGCGTTCCCATGCCGCGCAAGCCCGGCCACAACACCGTCGAGGCCGTTGCTGCCATGCTGGATGGCGAGGCTCAGACCTTTATCGCGCTCGGCGGCAATTTCATGCGGGCGACACCCGACAGCCCGCTGATCGTCAAGGCTTTCGAAAAGCAGAAGTTGACGGTCAATATCGCCACCAAGCTCAACCATTCACATCTGGTGCCGGGCGAAACCTCCTTCGTGCTGCCTTGTCTCGGCCGAACGGAAATCGATCTGAATTCGTCGGGCCGTCCGCAGATCGTCACCGTCGAAGATTCCATGAGCATGGTACACGGCTCCGGCGGCATCAATCCGCCCGCTTCGGACGAACTGCGTTCCGAAGTCGCCATCGTCGCCGGCATTGCCCAGGCAACCCTCGGCAATGTCCATGTGGACTGGAAGGCGCTCGCCGATGATTACGACCTCATCCGCGACATGATCGAGCGGGTCATTCCCGGTTTCGACAATTTCAACGAACGCGTCCGTGTGCCGCGCGGTTTTCATCTGCGCAACACGGCGTCTGAACGGGAATGGAACACGCCGACGAACAAGGCGACCTTCTATAGCGGCCCGCTGCCCGAACAGACCGAACATCAGCAGGCGCTGACGCGCGATGACCTCTTCGTGCTGCAGACATTCCGTAGCCACGATCAGTACAACACCACCATCTACGGCATGGATGATCGCTATCGCGGCGTTTATGGCGAACGCCACGTTATCTTCATGAACCCGAAGGACATGGAAACGCTCGGTGCCCACTCCCGCCAGCGTGTGGACGTCATCGGCGAATATGGCGACGGCGTGGAGCGCATTGCTGAAAATTTCCGGCTGGTGCCCTATAATATCCCGCAGGGCAGCATTGGCGGTTATTATCCGGAACTCAACGTGCTGGTGCCGCTGTCAAGTTATGGTGATGGCAGTTTCACACCAACATCGAAATCGGTGCTGGTCTCCATCCGCCTGCGACCGGACGCCTCCTGATGGATGAAGAGCAATCCGCTGCCGCCTTCATGGCGGCGGTGGAACAGATTCGGGGGCAATCGCAGCAACTGACGGCCACGGGTGCCGCAATCCTTCTGGCAATCCATCTCGATATTGCCACTGATAGCCGCAGCATCGCCAACAGGCTGGGGCTTGCGCATGCCCTCGTTCTGCGCGAAATCGCTGCCCTGTCGCCCCGCTTCGTGCGGGTAACGAAACGCGATGCCCGTACGCAACGCAGTTTTCTGGAGGCAACGGCGGAAGGACAGGCGTTGGCCGGGTCCTCCTCCCGGATTTGAAACGAACGGAGCATCCCTTGGCAATCAGGCCGATCCTGCCCTATCCCCATCCCGGCCTGTCCGAAATCTGCACGCCGGTCACCGCTTTTGATGATCATCTGCAGGATCTGGTGACAGATCTGATCGACACCATGCGCGCCGCGCCCGGTGTCGGCATCACCGCCGCCCATATCGGCACAAAACAACGCGTTTTCGTGCTGGAGCTGACGCCGGGTACCGTCCTGACCTACATCAATCCTGAAATCATCGCCCAGTCCACCCAGACCATGCGCCATGGAGAGGGCAGCGTTTCCATGCCCGGTTTCACGGATGAGGTGGAGCGGCCGGATGAGGTCGAGGTGAAGTTTCAGGATATATCAGGCGCGGAGCATCGGCAGACAGCCGAGGGATTTCACGCCATCTGCATCCAGCACGAAATCGACCAGCTGGATGGCGTTTTCTGGCTTAAACGCCTTTCGAAGCTGAAGCGCGACCGACTGGTGAAAAAATGGGAAAAGTCCCGCAAGCCCTGATGATTAGTCGGCAATCGACATCACGAATTCAGCGTCACCCTTCAGTGTGTTACTGACGGTGCAGATATCCTCGGCAGCATGGGCGATTGCGGCGCGTGTCTGCCCATCAAAATCCCCCTCTATCGCGATGCGGATATCGAAACGGATTATACGCGAAGGCTCCTCGTCCGCCTTTTGCCCGGAGACATGCACCGTGACCCTTTCGAAACGGTCAAGCAGCCCCATGCTGCTGGCTGCTATGCGGGCGCTGAGCGCCAGGCAGGCGGCGAGCGACGAATAGAGAAGATCAAGCGGGTTGAAACCGGGTTCTGAAGCCCCCGTAACCACCTTAAGTGCACCGCCGGTCGCCGTAACGACATCCGGATGCCCAAGACGGGCAAGCGTAACCACTGCCCCCGTCGGCCGCTTCTTGACCCTGAACTGATTCACGTCCTGCCCCATAGCTAATTTCAGTCGATGGAACCAAAGCTAGCCTCGCGCTTTTACTCACGCAACGGTGAACGGCCGTTGAGATTGATTAAAAAGGGAGCTGGGACATATGGTTACATCTACGCTCGTCAGCATTCTGATCACCTTCCTGGTGATCGTGCTCGTCTTGTGGCTCATCGCACGACTGCCCGTCGGCGGCGGCGCGAAACAGATCGCGCAGATCATCGTCATCATCATCGGCATTATTTCGTTGCTGAAATATCTCGCGGTCTTCTGATGTCCCGGTGAAGCGCGAACGGAAAAAGGCGGCGAAAGCCGCCTCTTTTTGTGAGAAACCTGTAAGCTACTGGCGAGGCTCGAACTGGTAGGGTTTCTTGAGCGTAATATCCCGAACGCTGCCAATACCCAGAAACGGTGTATTGTCCGCATCAAAAATCGCCCTGCCCTTCGCCACGATCCAGCGCACTGAACCATCCGGCAAATTGACCTTGTAGCGCTGATCGAAGAACACACCGGTGGTTATGCTGTCGAAAATGGCCTGAGCCACGCGATCGCGCATTTCCACATCAATTTTTTCAAGGACTTCCTCGATCGTCACCCCGCGCGACGCCGCCGGTTCGGAGAACCCGTGGCATTCCGCAGTCACCGCATCCATGATCAGCCTGTTATCGGAAATGCTCCACATATAATAACCGAGCGCATTGTCCGAATCCGTCTTGTCTCCCAGCACGAAAACCCCCGGACATTTTTTTCTGACAAAAGCTAACACTAGACCTCTAATATTCCACCCCTCGTTTTTGTAGGGGGAACCGTCCAGCTACTGCAGCGTGCATCGATATCCACCGAAATTTTATAACGATCGAATCCCGATATTGTTCTCAAAGGACCGATAAATCCTGGAGAGACATCGCAAAGCGCCCTGCCTGCACCTACATAGCTTTGCGATAACATTTCGAAGGAGGTTAATATGCTGCGAACCGCTCTTACTTTTGGACTGCTGACGATGACCGTCGTTCTCACAGGTTGTCAGACGTGGGAAAGTCCATATCGCGGAAGCGGCTGGCGAATGGATCAGGTCATGGATGGTGACCCCTATCGGGTCGGTGATGGAAACCATCAGGAAAACGGGACTGCTTCGAATATTGTTCGACGCTGAATCCCGACTGGCAGATCTATAATTTGCCGCCCTCAACGCATAGCGCTCCGGCTGTAGTATAAAGGTACATTGACGCAGCCGGATCACGCCCGATCTACACCTATAGACCTTCCCGCTTCGCAAAGCGAAGACCTAACCAATTGGATAAAAAAGAAAAAACCCGCCGAAGCGGGTTTCTTTGGTGCGGTCGAGAAGACTCGAACTTCCACGGGTTGCCCCACAGCGACCTCAACGCTGCGCGTCTACCAATTCCGCCACGACCGCATCGTGGTAGGCGTCGACTTGCGCCGACGGGGGTGCATGTAGCAAAAGGATTTTCGGTGCACAAGAGCGTCGTGACAGTTTTTTGAAATTAAAAATCACCCTGGCCCACCCTATATGCAGGAAGCCCGGAAATGCTGGGGTTGCCGCCGTCCCGCCATTTTGCGAGAAGGCTGTGGAAAGGACTTTTTCATGCTCACACGCACGGATATCGAGACAAATATGCTACCCGTCGCCGGTTCGCCGCCCGTTCGCTGGCGAATCTCCGACGGTCTCGTCCCTTACGGACAGGCGGTCGAGGAAATGGAGCGCGAAGTTGCGGCCATCGCCAGCGGCGAGGCCGACGAACTTGTCTGGCTTCTGGAGCATCCGCCGCTTTATACCGCCGGCACCAGCGCCGACGCCGCCGATCTCATCGAGCCGGATCGCTTCCCCGTCTTCGCCACGGGCCGCGGCGGTGAATATACCTATCATGGCCCGGGGCAGCGGGTCGTTTACGTCATGCTCGACCTGAAACGACGCCGTCAGGATGTCCGCGCCTATGTGGCGGCGCTGGAGGATGTGATCATCCGCACGCTCGACAAGATGAATGTCCGCGGCGAGCGGCGCGAGGATCGGGTCGGCGTCTGGGTCAGGCGGCCGGAAAAACCTCTTCTGCCCGGTGGCGGCATGGCCGAGGACAAGATCGCCGCACTCGGCATCCGTCTGCGCAAATGGGTGAGCTTTCACGGGCTGTCGATCAATGTTGACCCCGACCTCGGGCATTTCTCCGGCATCGTTCCCTGCGGCATCAGCGCCTATGGCGTCACCAGCCTTGTCGATCTCGGATTGCCGGTTATGATCGGCGATGTCGACGTTCTGCTGCGCGAGGCCTTCGAGGAGGTTTTCGGCCCGGCAGTGCCCGAGGCCGGATCCGGCGGCTGATCTCACCGCAACCTTTGGCGCCGGCCGGAGTTTCCAGCATCGATCACCACAAGAGGAGGAACGACCATGTTCACAACGTCCGCCTATGCCTGCGATGACGGTTCTTCGCCGATGAAGCTCGCGACGATCAAGCGCCGCGATCCGGGTCCCCGCGATGTCGAAATCGAGATTGAATTCTGTGGCGTCTGTCACTCGGATATCCACACGGCCCGCAGCGAATGGCCGGGTTCCCTTTATCCCTGCGTTCCCGGCCATGAAATCATCGGCCGCGTCGCCCGGCTGGGTTCGGACGTCACAAAGTTCAAGGCTGGCGACCGTGTCGGTGTCGGCTGTATCGTCGATAGCTGCCGTGAATGCGCGAGCTGCGCCGAAGGGTTGGAGCAATATTGCGAAAACGGCATGACCGGCACCTATAATTCGCCCGACAAGGCCATGGGCGGCGGCGCGCATACGCTCGGCGGTTATTCCGCCCATGTGGTGGTGGATGACCGCTATGTGCTCAATATTCCAGAAGGACTCGATCCGGCAGCCGCAGCGCCCCTGCTCTGCGCAGGCATAACCACCTATTCCCCACTGCGCCATTGGAATGCCGGCCCCGGCAAGCGTGTCGGCGTCGTGGGTCTCGGCGGTCTTGGTCATATGGCCGTCAAGATCGCCAATGCCATGGGCGCGACGGTGGTGATGATCACCACCTCGCCCGGCAAGGCGGCAGACGCAAAGAAACTCGGCGCGCATGAGGTTATCGTTTCGCGCGACGCCGAACAGATGAAGAAGGCCGCTTCCAGCCTCGACCTCATCATCGACGCGGTTGCCGCCGATCACGACATCGATTCGTATCTCGCGCTGTTGAAACGCGATGGCGCCCTGGTGCAGGTCGGCGCGCCGGAAAAGCCGCTCTCCGTCCACGCCTTCAGCCTCATCCCCGGCCGCAAGACCTTTGCCGGTTCGATGATCGGCGGCATTCCCGAAACCCAGGAAATGCTGGATTTCTGCGCCGAAAAAGGCATCGCCGCCGAAATTGAAATGATCGATATCGGTCAGATCAATGACGCTTATGAACGCATGATAAAAAGCGATGTGCGTTATCGTTTTGTCATTGATATGAAGAGCCTGCCCCGCCAGAAAGCCGCCTGACCTTTGAAGAAGGGGGCTGCCTACCGGCGCCCCTTTCCTCGTTGGACCTTCTGGTCGAAAGCGCAGCCTTACCCATGACCAGCCAGACCGGTTTCAGCGACGTCGCCAAGGGCATGACCATCATGGCGGGCTGCATGTTCGTGTTGCCGGTCATGGATGCGATTGCCAAATATATGGCGGTCAGCGGCGGCATGTCGCCGGCGCAGGTGACCTTTTACCGCTTCTTCTTTCAGGTGGTTTGCACCCTGCCGCTGCTGCTCTTGGTCTCGCCGAAAGCCCTGTTCAGCGCTAAACGCCCGTGGATGAACTGTCTGCGCGGTGTGCTGCATGCCTCGGCAAGCCTGATGTTCTTTGCCGCCGTCAAGTACATGCCGCTCGCCGATGTCTTTGCAATCTATTTCGTCGAGCCCTTCATGTTGACGATGATGTCGGCCCTCTTCCTCGGTGACAAAGTCGGCTGGAAGCGCTGGACGGCGATCGTCGTCGGTTTCGGCGGTGCGTTGATCGTCATTCAGCCGAGTTTTGAAATCTTCGGCTGGACCTCATTGCTGCCGGTCGCCTGCGCCTTTCTCTATACGCTTTACCTGTTCCTGAACCGCGCCATCGGCGATGCCGACAGTCCGCTGGTCATGCAGACCATGTCCGGCATTGCCGGAACGATCTTCATGGGCGCGGTGCTTCTGGCCGGTGATGCGCTGGGCGACAAAGATTTCACGATGTCGCTTCCGCAATCCGGCTTTGCGCTTGTCCTGCTCATCCTGTTGGGGTCGATATCCGGCTACATGCACCTGCTGATTGTCAGGGCTTTCAGGCTTGCGCCGCTGTCGCTTCTGGCGCCGTTCCAGTATTTCGAGATCATCTCGGCGACGGTTCTCGGTTATGCGCTGTTTTCGGATTTCCCGACGCCGTCAAAATGGCTCGGCATCCTCATCATCGTCGCATCCGGCCTGTTCATCATCTGGCGGGAAAGCAAGCAGGCCCAAGCCACCCCGCCGCTCGACGGGCAATGACGAGGACTCAGGTGCCAGAGGGCAGCGGTCCCTCATCATGATGGTCCTGCGCCTCCACAAGGCTGCCAAGCAGCCACAAGGAAACCTCGGCCGCTTCACCGGCGGATTTGAAGCGGTATGAGCCGCTATATTTCGGCATGTCAAAGAAGGTGACGACAAAACCGTCGCCGCTTTCCAGGCTCTCGACCCTGATCCGCTCGGGGTCGATCATCACGCAGACATAGTGCGATCCCATATTGCGCATGAAGCCGGCCTTGTTGTCGTGCAGCCGCACGAAGGCCGCACCGCCATCCACCGTCATATGCAGGCTTCGGATCGCCTCATTGGGAAAGGCGCGGGCGAAATCCATGATCGCCTGCCCCACATCATGACTGTTGTCTTCATCCGTAGCCCGCGTCATGCGCCAAGCATAAACGGCAAAGACCGAAAGCAGCACGAAGACGATAATCCAGATCGCCATATTCATCGGGGACGCTCCCTCAGCACCGAAACATCACGACTCGCGAATCAAACGACGCGAACCTGCTTCAGGTTCATAGAGATCGAGACTTGTGTGAAGTGTGGCTTACGAACGACGCGGCGCGGATCGAAAATCAGAAGCGCTTCAGGAGCGACGCCTTTGCCAGCAGCCATTGCCGGCGAAGCTGCGACAGCTGCAACTCACCGTCGAACACGCCCACCCCGGCCTTTCTGGCGGCGACGATAACCGGTCCAGACAGGGCAACAGGCAGATAGGCGGCAAAGACGGCCCTGGAAATCTTCGCGCGTCTTGCCTTTTCCAGATGATCGAGCGCATGGGCGGCAAATAGCTCAATGGCGATGCCGATGCGTTGCCTGTCGTCACCTTCGAGAAAGGTCTCACGATCAAGCCCGGCGGCCGAGAGCATGTCGGCGGGAATATAGACCTGCCCGCGACGGCGATGCAGCGGCATCAGCAGCAGAATTCCGGCCATGGCCTGCGCGACGCCCGCATGTCCGGCCGCCTCCGCACTTGCCGGAGCGTCTTCCGCCGACAGCACGAGGCTCGCCAGCTGAATCAGGGCGGAAGCGGTCTCCCCGGCATAACCCTCAAGCGCGTTGCGATCCTCGAACAGATCGTCATAGAGATCGAAGATGCGCGCCTCGATCATATTGGCCAGCACCGGACGCGGCAGGCGATATTGCTCGATAACCGTCAAAAGAGCCGCGGCAACGGGATGGGACAGACTGTCGCCATGCGCATTGCCCTCAAGCAGATCGCGCCACCATTGCATGCGAACTTCGCCGGGCAACGCCTCGCGCACGGAATCGCGGATACGCGCAATTTCAGCATTAAAAGCGTAAAGCGCCGCCAGAGAATTGCGTCTATCGGCGGGAGACAGAAGACAGGCGAGATAGCGGTCGCGATCGGTGTCGCGCAGCGTCGCGAGGCAGACGTCAAGATTTTCTGTGGGTGCCATGGTTCCCCGCGCGAAACGTCCTGTCAGCCTTCGACGGCAATCAGCGCCGCAGCTACGGCGCGCGATTCCGAAAGCATGATATTATAGGTGCGCACGGCAGCACCCGTGCTCATTGGATCGACCGAAATGCCCGCCTCCTTAAAGGCGGCGCGCAGTTCCTTCGGCAGAACACGCATGCCGTCACCCGTACCGATCAACAGCACCTCAATGTCCTGCGCTTCCGCCAGAACCTTTTCGAAATGCCCGACGGTCAATTCTTTCGCATCGACCGGCTCCCAGCCATGAATGCCGGAAGGCACGAGCAGAAGCGAGCCGCGATGCGACATGTCGGCAAAACGGAAACCGCCATTGCCATAGGCATCGATGGGCGCCCGGCCGGGAAAATGGGCCGGGCGTATTTCGATCCCGCCGGCCATCAGACGGCAGGCTTGCCGCCGATGGCGTTACCGGGCTTTTCATCCTTTTCGTCTTCCGCATCCTTGCTGTCGGGACGCAGCTTGAAGGCGATCAGCACCGGCGCGGCGATATAGAGTGAAGAGAACACGCCGATACCGACACCGAACAGCATGGCGAAGGTGAAGGACCTGATAACCTCACCGCCGAAGAGGTAGAGCGCGAGCAGCGCCAGAAGCACCGTCAAACCAGTGAGGATGGTGCGTGACAGCGTCTGGTTCAGCGACACGTCGATGACCATCGACAGCGGCATCTTTTTATATCGCCTGAGGTTTTCGCGGATACGGTCGTAGATCACCACGGTATCGTTCAGCGAATAACCGATAATCGTCAGGATCGCCGCGATACTGGTGAGGTTGAACTCTATCCCCAGGAAGACGAAAAGGCCGATGGTAAAGACCACGTCATGCACCATCGAGATGACCGCGCCGAGCGCGAACTGCCATTCGAAGCGCACCCAGATATAGATCATGATCCCCGTCATGGCGAGCAGGATGCCAATCGTGGACGTATAGGTAAGGTCACCCGACACGGCCGGACCGACGACTTCCACGCGGCGGAAATCATATTTGTCCTCAAGCTCACCGCGCACCAGGGTGATGGCGGACTGCTCGGCATTTTCGCCGCCGTCCTGCGCCTGGATACGAATGAGAACATCCTGCGGCGTACCGAAGTTCTGCGCCTGGATTTCACCCAGATTGAGCTGGTTCAGACGATCGCGAATATCAGCAAGATCCGCCTCGCCCTGCTTGGCGCGCACTTCGATCACCGAACCGCCCTGGAAGTCGATACCGAGGTTCAGACCCTTGGCCATGAAACCGCCGACGCAGGCAAGCATGATGGCGCCGGTGATCATGAACACCACGCGGCGGTAGCGCATGAACGGAATGTCCCGGCCATCGAACATGGCGGTGCGGACACCCTTCGGCAGATGTTTCGGGCGGCTGCGACGAACCCAGTAGCCAAACATCCAAGCGGTCAGCGTATAGGCCGTGAAGACGGTGGTGATGATACCGACGGCCAGCGTGACCGCGAAGCCCTTGACCGGACCGGTGCCCATGTAGAACAGCACGCTCGCCACGATGAGCGTCGTCAGGTTGGCGTCGATAATGGTCGCAAAGGCGCGGGTGAAGCCGTTATCCAGCGACTGGATCAGCGGTTTGCCGCTCTTCACCTCCTCGCGTATTCGCTCATAGATCAGAACGTTGGAATCCACGGCCATGCCGATGGTCAAGACGATACCGGCAATACCCGGCAAGGTCAGTGTCGATCCGATCACACTGAGGACCGCGAGCAGCATGACGACGTTGACGATGAGAGCGATGTTCGCCAGCAGGCCGAAGAAGCCGTAGAAGACGAACATGAAGATGAGGACGCCGACGGCGCCGATGGCGCTTGCCGTGAGACCCGCCGTGATGGAGTCGTTACCAAGACTCGGGCCGACGGTGCGTTCTTCAACGACGGTCAGCGTGGCCGGAAGTGCGCCCGCACGCAAGAGAACCGCGAGGTCGTTTGCACCCTGCACCGAGAAATTACCGGAAATCTGCCCCGAACCGCCGATGATCGGCTCGCGGATGACAGGTGCGGAAATCACCTGGTTATCAAGCACGATGGCGAAAGGCTTGCCGACATTCTGCTGCGTCGCCTGCGCAAAGCGCTGCGCGCCGCGGCTGTCGAAGCGGAAGGTAACGACCGGCTCGTTGGTCTGCTGGTTGAAGCTCGCCTGCGAATCCACGAGATTGTCGCCGGAAACGAGAGCACGACGCTCCACCAGATAGGGAACCGGCGGATCGTCCTGTGAATAGAGAACTTCTGAGGTTGCGGGCGGACGGCCATTCATCGCTTCCTGCACCGGCATGGTGGTGTCCACCATGCGGAAGGACAGCTTTGCCGTCTGGTTGAGAAGCGATTTCAGGCGCTGCGGATCCTGAAGGCCCGGCACCTGCACGATGATGCGGTCAGAACCCTGACGCTGGATGAGCGGCTCGGTGGTGCCAACTTCGTCGACGCGGCGGCGCACGACTTCGATCGACTGCGACACGGCCGATGACAGGCGGTAATCAACGCCTTCGTCGGTGAGGTTGAGCCGCAGCAGATTGTCGCCGCCATCGCTCATCGTCACTTCGGTGATGGAACCGCCGACCAGCGTTCCAGCGGATACCGGCTGCGTAAGATCGCGAAGCGCCGTCTTGGCGGCTTCCAGCTGGGCGGGGTCGCTGATGCGAACCTGAATCTGCTGGCCGTTGCCGGCAAGCCCCGAATAGCGGATATTGGCGTCGCGAAGCTGCGTGCGCACATCGCCGACAATCGTCTCAAGCCGTTCCTTGACAATGTCGGAACGCTCGATCTTGAGCATGATGTGCGAGCCGCCCTGAAGGTCGAGACCGAGCGTTACCTTGTTGTCCTTGTACCAGGCAGGCATGCTCTCCAGCTGTTTTTCCGAAAACAGGTTAGGAGAGGCGATGAAGACGCTTGCCAGCACAAGCAGCCAGATGAAGACTGTTTTCCAACGGGAAAAATGAAGCATTTCGATCTCGGTCAGGGTTGGGGTTGCGCGGACAGCGCAACCCGTCAAAATTCGCAATCGGGCGTCCGGTTATCCGGCAGGATCAGGAAGCGGCTTCCGTCTTGACCACTTCACCCTTCACACGCACTTCGGCAATATAAGCGCGGGCAGCGCGGATTTTCACGCCTTCGGCGATTTCGACTTCGAGTTCACTGTCGTCGATGACCTTGGTCACCTTGCCAACGATGCCGCCGCCAAGAACGACCTGATCGCCACGGCGAATGCTGGTCAGCGTTTCCTGGCGCTTCTTCATCTGCGCGCGCTGCGGGCGGATGAGGAAAAAGTACCAGACGACCATAAGGGGCGCAAACAGGAAAAGCATTTCCAGGCCGGAACCGAAGGCCGATGCGCCGCCCGTTGCGTCCTGGGCAAAAGCTTGACTAATGAACATATAAAACTCCTCAACGATTACGGCACGACCTCGTATGCCGCCCCAGCTTTCAAGCCGCCGGAATATAGTGGGGAACGCCGGGATTGCAACAGATGCAAGGCCCACGCCGTACCGATTCCGGACCTCTTAACCTTTATGGGCCGGAAACGCCATGCTAGGCCGGTCGCAAAACAGAGTTTTGAACACCAGACAAGCGGAAGAAACACCATGATTCGAGAAGAAACGGCCACCCTGCTTCTTGCCGAACTGCGCCGGCTGAACGTTGCCGTGGAGCGGCTGGCCGGCCCGGGCCCCGCCGTAAACGACTGGAATGCGGCCGATTGTTTTGTCTGGTCGCCGGTCAATTCCTTCCTGCAACCGGTCCCCCGCCCCAACCGCATCGCGCTCAAACTCATTCGCGGCGTCGATCATGTGCGTGACATCCTGCATGAAAACACCCTGCGTTTCGCCGATGGTTTTCCCGCCAACAACGTGTTGCTGTGGGGCGCACGCGGCATGGGCAAGTCCTCACTGGTCAAGGCGGTTCACGAAGATGTGCGCACTGCAAGCGGCGTTCCCCTGAAACTGGTGGAAGTGCATCGTGAGGATATCCACACCCTGCCCGCTTTGCTCGACATACTGAAAATCTCGGATCAGCGCGTCATCCTGTTCTGCGACGATCTCTCCTTCGATCACGACGACACGGCCTACAAATCGCTGAAGGCGGCGCTCGATGGTGGTATCGAAGGGCGGCCGGATAATGTCCTGTTCTATGCGACCTCCAACCGCCGCCATCTGCTGCCACGCCACATGATGGAAAACGAACAATCGACCGCCATCAACCCGTCGGAAGCGGTAGAGGAAAAAGTCTCTCTATCGGATCGCTTCGGCCTGTGGCTCGGCTTCCACAAATGCGGCCAGGAAGACTATCTGACGATGATCGACAGCTATGCCGAACACTTCGATCTGGGACTGGATCGGCAAACCCTGCATCACGAAGCACTGGAATGGGCGACCACCCGTGGCGGCCGCTCCGGCCGCGTTGCGTGGCAATATATTCAGGACGCCGCCGGCCGCTTGAGGAAATCCATCGACCGATAACGCGACAGTGACGGCTGGCGAAAGCCGGTGTCGTTACGGCCACAAAGCGTGTCGTATTTCCGAACGACAAGCCGCGCCCCGCATGGTTTGCTGCTGCCATCCGGTTCCGCTTCGAATTCGAGGTGGAACAGTCGGAACACCGGCGAAATGCCGGTGGCTGCGGCGGGCGGTGATCGGGAGGCAGGCTGCGTCTTTTATCGACACGCAACCATTCCCCTTTCGATCCCTTCGCCGAAAAATTCCGCTCGAACCGGACACCGGTTCAGGCGCGTATTTTGACGATATCCTGTCCGCGGAGGAGCGGGCCGGCATTGGCTTTCAACCCGAGGAGGAGATGGATATGAGCAGGAACAGAGGCGTCGTTTACCTGAAGCCCGGACAGGTCGAGGTCCGCGACATCGACGACCCCAAGCTTGAGGCGCCGGATGGCCGCCGTATCGAACACGGCGTTATTCTCAAGGTGATTTCCACCAATATCTGCGGCTCCGACCAGCACATGGTGCGCGGCCGCACCACGGCCATGCCGGGCCTCGTCCTTGGCCACGAAATCACCGGCGAAGTCATCGAAAAGGGCGTCGATGTCGAGATGCTCGAAATCGGCGACATCGTCTCGGTGCCGTTCAACGTTGCCTGCGGCCGTTGCCGTTGCTGCAAGTCGCAGGATACCGGCGTCTGCCTGACGGTGAACCCGTCACGCGCCGGCGGCGCTTACGGTTACGTCGACATGGGCGGCTGGATCGGTGGACAGGCGCGTTACGTCACCATCCCCTATGCCGACTTCAACCTCCTGAAATTCCCCGATCGCGACAAGGCGATGTCGAAGATCCGCGACCTCACCATGCTATCGGATATCCTGCCGACCGGCTTCCACGGCGCCGTCAAGGCGGGCGTCGGTGTCGGCTCCACGGTCTATGTCGCGGGTGCCGGCCCGGTCGGTCTTGCCGCTGCCGCCTCCGCCCGCATTCTGGGTGCGGCCGTCGTCATGGTCGGTGATTTCAACAAGGATCGCCTCGCCCACGCCGCCCGCGTCGGTTTCGAGCCCGTCGATCTTTCCAAGGGTGACCGGCTGGGCGACATGATTGCCGAAATCGTCGGCACCAACGAAGTCGACAGCGCCATCGACGCCGTCGGTTTCGAGGCACGCGGCCATTCCGGCGGCGAACAGCCGGCCATCGTTCTCAACCAGATGATGGAAATCACCCGCGCCGCCGGCTCTATCGGCATTCCAGGCCTCTACGTCACCGAAGATCCCGGCGCGGTTGATAATGCAGCAAAGCAGGGCGCCCTGTCGCTGCGCTTCGGCCTCGGCTGGGCAAAGGCGCAATCCTTCCACACCGGCCAGACGCCAGTGTTGAAATATAACCGCCAGCTCATGCAGGCGATCCTGCATGACCGCCTGCCCATCGCCGACATCGTCAATGCCAAGATCATCGCACTCGACGATGCCGTGCAGGGGTATGAAAGCTTCGATCAGGGCGCGGCAACCAAGTTCGTCCTCGACCCGCACGGCGATCTGTTGAAAGCGGCCTGACGCCTAGATCAACAGTCCAGAATGATAAACGCCCGCGACACATCCCGTCGCGGGCGTTTTTGCATGACCAAACATGTCTCCAGCCGGAGATATTATTCTTCGCTCTCGGCAAGCGCTTCAAGCTCGGCTGCCGCCTCAGCGGAAAGATAAGGCCTGAAGAGGCTGGAGACCTGCTGCAGCCCCCAACCCAGCTGCTGCGGTCCGAATTCGCTGACGCCTTCCTGCAGATTGAGATAGGCCGCCCAATAGGTCGAGACGATCCACAGATTGGTCAAAACCGCGTCGCGCTCGCTCTCGGGAATGGTCACCAGACCCGCATTCTGCATGCGGCCGACAATGTCGCCAACCGCCAGTCGCATCGCAGCACTTATGGTTCTGACCGGCTCCACCAGTGATGGTGCCAGTGCGATCAGGCCGACCAGGTCGCGAAACAGAAAGCGGTAATTCCACACCAGCGAGAACCATTGCCGAAGAAAACCGGCATAGGTGGCCGCCGCAGCCTCGTCTGCCCCGTCAACGGTTGCGACCAGCATCATCGCATCGGCTTCGAACCGCGCAAACAGCGCGAGAACCAGCGATTCCTTGGTGCGGAAATGATAATAAAGATTGCCCTCGTTAATATCGACCGCAAGGGCGATCTCGGCCGTCGTTACGCGATCAGGCCCGCGCCCGTTGAACAGCTCAAGGGCAGCGTCCAGAATTCTGTCCCGCGTGCGCGCTCGCGCCGGTCGCTCTGCCTCTTTGCTCTTCATCAAAATCCTGCCCCGCCATTGAAACCTAAGGCATACACCTTAAATACCTAAAATAAGGTACACACCTTAACAGCAAAACCCCATTGTTCAAACGCGAATAAGGAGCTGTCGATGATCGGAACCGGCCTTCACACCCCACCCATGGACAAGACCGGGGCAGAGCCCCTGTCAAAACTTGCCACGGCGCGTCTTGCAATCTCGCTTGTCCGCAATCCGTTAAAAGCTCTACCGCCGGATATTTTCAGCGAACCGGCGGTCTTCACCCGGCTCGGCGGCGCGATGCGCGTGCATCTCGCCGATCCCGTGCTGATCCACGAGGCTCTGGTCAAAAATGCCCATCTGCTTGGCAAGGGCGAAGATGTCCGCCGGGTGCTTGGTCCCGCACTCGGTCAGGGTCTGCTGACCGCCGATGGCGACCACTGGAAATGGCAAAGGCAATCCGTCGCGGCCGCATTCCGGCATGAAAAGCTGCTGGAATTGCTGCCTGCCATGATCGAAACGGCACGTCGCACGCAAGCGCGCTGGCGCTCCCCTTCAATCGGCGACATCGATATCGGCCATGAGATGATGCGTACCACCTTCGACATCATTGTCGAGACCATGATGTCCGGCGGATATGGCATCGATATTGCACGTGTCGAACAGAGCATTACCGATTATCTGAAGCCGACAGGCTGGACCTTCGCGCTCGCCATGCTGGGCGCGCCGGAATGGCTGCCCCATCCCGGCCGGCGCAAATCCCGCGCCGCCGTCGATTATCTGCGCGCCAGCCTTGCAACGGTGATCGCCGGCCGGCGGCAAAACCCCACCGACCGAACCGATCTTGTCTCCATGCTGCTGGAAGCCAAAGACCCGGAGACCGGACGCATGATGAGCGATGAGGAAATCATCGACAATCTTCTAACCTTCATCACTGCCGGCCATGAAACGACGGCACTCGGCCTAGCCTGGACTTTCCACCTTCTGTCGCAGAACAGAGAAATTGAAAGAAAACTTGTCGAGGAGATCGAGGCCATCACCGGCGGCGAGCCTGTCGCGGCCGAACATATCGCCAATCTCACCTATACGAGACAGGTGTTTTCGGAGGCGATGCGGCTTTACCCGCCTGCCCCGGTCATCACGCGCACGGCGCTGCAGGATTTCAGGCTCGGGGAGCACGACATTGCAGCCGGAACGGTTCTTTATGTGCCGATCTATGCCGTACACCGGCACGCCGCATTGTGGGATGAACCCGAACGCTTCGACCCGTCACGTTTCGAGCCGGACAGGGTCAAGGCGCGTCACCGTTATGCCTATATGCCCTTCGGCGCCGGCCCGCGCGTCTGCATCGGCAATGCCTTTGCCATGATGGAGGCCGTGGCGATCCTTGCCGTTCTTCTGCAGACCGTCCATCTCGAAAACAGAACCACTGCTGCGGCGGAACCGCTGATGCGGGTGACATTGCGGCCGCAGGACCGGCTGATGATGAGGATCACGCAGCGCTAAAACAAATCGCCCGCGGTGTGATCACCGCGGGCGACTATTATTGCTGAATATGTCACCGGAAGGTGACGATCACAGATCCACGTCGAGGATCGCCATGGAGAAGTTGTACGAGCGGTCGCCGTCTTCGTCATCGATGTAGACGACGCCGAGAAACTCTTCGCCAAGATACACTTCGGCGGAATCGTCTTTGCGCGGACGCGCCTTGACAATCATCTTCTCGTTGAAGGTGCGCTTGAAATAGGCGTCGAGTTTTTTGATTTCGTCGGCTTTCACCACTATTCTCCTGTGCGGTTCGGGTTGGGCCGCTTTTGGCATGGGACAAAGGCCAAAGTAAAGTGAAAGCGGCGCATCATCCGTGTCTTCCACACGGACGAGCGCAATATTCACGACCTGTCAGATATCGGCCCCGATAACCTGGTCCATCAGACGCGAGGGTTCCGAACACCCTGCTTCTCCCACCACGCGCGCCGGAACACCGGCCACGGTGGTCTTCGGCGGAACCGGTTTCAGCACCACCGAACCAGCGGCGATGCGCGAGCAGCTGCCGATCTCGATATTGCCAAGAATTTTCGCGCCCGCCCCGATCATCACGCCATTGGCGATCTTCGGATGGCGGTCCGCCCCCTCCTTGCCGGTGCCGCCGAGCGTCACGCCATGCAGGATGGAAACGTTGTCGCCGATAACTGCGGTCTCACCAACCACCAGTCCGGTGGCATGATCGAGGAAGATGCCCTTGCCGATACGCGCGGCCGGATTGATATCCGTCTGGAAAATGCTCGATGAGCGGCTTTGCAGGTAAAACGCGAAATCCCGGCGGCCCTTCGCAAGCAGCCAATGCGCAAGGCGATGGGTCTGGATGGCATGGAAGCCCTTGAAATAAAGCAGCGGCTCCATGAAGCGCGTGCAGGCCGGGTCGCGATCATAAACGGCCTGGATATCGACACGCAGCACGCTGCCCCATTCCGGCCAGTCATCCAGCATGTCCTGGAAGGTCTGGCGCAGAAGCACGGCCTGCATGTCGGGATGATCGAGGAGTTCGCAGATACGATAGATCACACATTCTTCGAGAGACCGGTGATTGAGGATCGTCGAATAAAGAAAAGCGGAAAGCAGCGGGTCCTGAGCTGCGGCGCTACGCGCTTCATGCAGCAGGCTGCCCCAGATCGGATCGACGATCGCCAGCTGTTCGGGCTGACGGGCCTCGGTACGTGCGACCATGAATGGTCTCCTCGTTTGCAGTGGTCGTTCTTTATACAGAAAAAGACGTGCATTAGAAATGGGATTCGAATGACGACTTTAAAGACGGCAAAGCTTCAGTTTTTCTTCATGCAGCATGAAAAACCGTTTCTTGCCGTCCTGAGCGTCGCCGCATTTCCGCACGAAAAACCGGGCTCCGCATTTCCTGGAAATTCTCCAGATCAAAGCGAGCGGTAAAATTCCAGAACCGCCGCCTTGAACACCCGGTCTCCAACGGCCAGCATATGGTCGCGGCCGGGAATGTCGATTGCCCGCGCATGCGGCATGATCGCGGCGAGTTCCGCGCCCGATCCGGCAATATCGTCATTCGTTCCGACCGCAATCAATGTGGGTGCATCGATCTTTGCCGCCTGTTCATGCGAAACAAGAACCCGCGACGTTTCGATACAGGCGGCAAGCGCCAGCCGGTCGCTTTTTGTCTGGTCCGCGAAAGCGCGGAACATGCGGCCGCGCTCATGGGTGACGACATCGAGCGAAGGTGCAAGAAGCGCCTCAGCGATCGGATCCCAGTCGCCCACACCTTCAACCATGCCGATGCCGAGCCCACCGAATACCAGCGAGCGGACACGCTCAGGATGGGCCATGGCGAGGAAGGCCGAAATGCGCGCGCCCATGGAATAACCCATCACATGCGCTTCCGCGATGCCGAGATGATTGAGCAGCGCCACCGCGTCCCCCGCCATGACGGGCGGATAATAGGCGTCGGGATCATGCGGCTTGTCGCTTGCGCCATGGCCGCGATTGTCGATGGCGATCACCCGATAGCCCGCTTCCCCCAGCGTCTTCAACCAGCCGGGATGCACCCAGTTGACATTGGCGCTGGAGGCAAAGCCGTGGATCAGCAAAACCGGATCACCCGCCGGATCGCCCTCATCGAAATAAGCAAGGCGCAGGCCGTCATGGGAAAAATCTGAAAATTGCGGCAGGTTGAGATTCATCAAGGACATCCTTTTTGCCGGACCATATGGCAGGAAAGCACAAGATTGAACATGTTTTCCTGACGATTTTTATGGAGATGCAATGCGTTTGAGGCTACATATCCGCAACGAAGAGCCGTTGCGCGACGACGGATTGCGGCTCGATAACGATATTGCATTTGGAGACGAACATGGCCGGGCATTCCATTCCCCACTTCCAGAACGATGGCGGACACAGCGTAATCGAGATCGGCGTCAAGGAATTCATGTGCACCGGCGCTTCCGTGCCTTACGATCACCCGCATATCTTCATCGATATGGGCGACGACAACGAGAAGGTCTGTTCCTACTGCTCCACCCTTTTCCGCTACAATCCGTCGCTGAAGGCCGAGCAGACCAACCCTCCGGGCTGCGTCTTCCATGTGAAGGCCGCCTGACCTCCACTTTTGCTGATCGGGGCGCATCATGCCCATAAAATCCGTAGCCATTGTCGGTGCCGGCATCGCCGGTCTCACCGCTGCCCTTTCTTTTGCCCGGCACGGTATCGATTGTGACATCATCGAGCAGGCAGGCGAGCTGACGGAAGTCGGCGCCGGCCTGCAACTCTCCCCCAACGCCGCCCGCATTCTCGCCGAACTCGGCGTAATGCCCGAGATCGAGGCGCGCTGGACCGAGCCGGTCAGCGTCGATCTCGCCTCCGGCAAGTCACTGGCCACGCTATTGTCGCTGCCAATGGGCGCGGTGGCCCGCACACGCTGGGGCGCACCCTATGGCGTGCTTCACCGATCGACGCTGCAAAGCGCGCTTCTGAATGCGGTAAAGGATAATCCGCTCTGCCGCCTGCATCTCGGCAAGCGCATCGAAAGCGCAACGGTCGATGTTATCGCCGCAACCACGTTCCGCGATCACGATCTGATCGTTGGTGCCGACGGCGTCTGGTCGGCGGCCCGTTTTGCCGTGCCTTCCGCGCCGACAGCCACCTTTTCCGGCAACATTGCCTGGCGTTTCACGGTCAGCGAAAACGACGTCCCACCCGCCATCAATAAAAGCGCCGTCACGGCCTATCTCGGTTCGGGCGGCCATGTCGTCGCCTATCCGCTGAAGGAAGTCGGCGGTTTCAACATCGTCGCCATCGCGCTTGGCACCGATCCCGGCGCGACATGGCGGGCAGAATCGAGCGGACGGCAGAAAGCCATGCTGCTCGAACAGTTTCGCGGCTGGAGCCCGGATTTGCTGCGGCTGCTGGAAAAGGCTGAGAACCCCACCTTTTGGCCGCTCTATCAGGCCGGCCCCGGACGCTGGCATAATGGCCGCGATACGGTACTGATCGGCGATGCGGCCCACGCCATGATGCCCTTCGCCGCACAGGGCGCCGCCATGGCGATAGAGGATGCGTTTGAACTTGCGGGAACAATGGCAGGCAGCGGCGGTGGAGCCTCCCTGCCCCTGCCGCAAGCCCTCGCCGCCTTCGAGGCTCTGCGCCTGCCGCGCATAGATAAGGCCCGCAAGCGGGCCTCTCTCAATCGTTTTGCCTATCATGCGAAAGGCCCGGTCCGAATTGCCAGGGACTTCGTATTTTCCACGCGGCCCTCAGAGGCGTTCCTCAGCGATTTCGACTGGCTCTACGGCTATCACGCAAAGGGCTAAGCGTTGGGGACTGATTAGACCCCAGCCGCGGCTGCGAATCCGACTTCTAGGTCGTTTTTCAGATCGGCTATGTCTTCAAGCCCGATCTGCAGGCGGATGACCGGCCCCTCCGACGGCCCCTTCGCAATAGTCCTGTCGATGAGCGACACCGAAACCGCAAGCGATTCGTACCCGCCCCAGGAATAGCCAAGCCCGAAGAAGGTCAAGGCATCGAGGAAGGCGGCTGCCGCCTGCTTGTATTTGCCCTCTTCCGCCTTCAAGACGAAGGAGAAGACGCCGCTCGCGCCCTTGAAATCGCGCTTCCACATTTCATGCCCGGCAAAGCTCGGCAAGGCCGGATGCAGAACACGCACGACGTCGTCACGGCTTTCCAGCCATTGGGCGATATCGAGTGCGCTCTTCTGATGGTGTTCCAGCCTGATGCCCATGGTGCGCATGCCACGCAGGATCTGGTAGGCGTCATCGGAGGTGACGCAGATGCCGAGATTGGTGTTAGCCTGGTAAAGCGCCTTCCAATGTTTTTCATTGGCCGAGACGAAGCCCATCAGTACATCGGAATGACCCGAGGGATATTTGGTGGCGGCGTGAATGGAAATATCGACACCGAAATCAAGCGGCTTGAAATAAAGCGGTGTCGCCCAGGTATTGTCCATCGTGACCACGCAGTCATGCCTGTGAGCGATCTCCGTGATCACCCGGACATCCTGAATCTCGAAGGTATTGGAACCCGGCGCTTCCAGATGCACGAGTTTCGTATTCGGCCGGATCAGCGCCTCGATGCCAGCCCCGATTGCGGGATCGTAATATTCGATCTCCACACCGAGCTTCTTCAGCATCGTGTTGCAGAAGCGGCGTGTGGGGAAATAAACCGAATCGACGACAAGCGCGTGATCGCCCGCACCGAGATAGGCAAGGAACGGCACGGTGATCGCCGCAAGGCCCGACGGCACGAGGATAGTTCCGAACGAACCTTCCAGCTCGTTGACGAGATTGCACAGCGCGTCCGTCGTCGGCGTGCCGTGTGTGCCGTAGGTGTATTTCTGGTTTTCAGTCGAAAGCGTTTCCGCGTCGGGAAAAAGCACGGTCGAGCCGCGTACGATGGGCGGATTGACGAAACCGAAACAGTCCGCGGGATCATTGCCGCCATGGGTCAGGCGCGTATTCACACCTGCGGCGGAAAGCAGGTCATTTGTCTTGGTCATTTCAGATCAGCTTTCGAAGAATATTGACGCGTGCGACAATGCTGAGAGCCAGAGGCAAGGTCAAGCCCCGTAAGGTCACGCGGGATGGGTCATTGATCCATCGTGAAACAGAATACAAGAAGTATACAAAAATCGTGCAAGTGCAAATTTCCGCAAAAATATGCTTATATTTTCACCCTTTGCACACTTCACGACCAAAATTCCGAAAATTCCGTTTTATAGGCACAATTATCGTCGGCATGTCTTGACCCCGCTGCCAATTGCGATTGTGATAGAAAAAGCGGATCGAAAAGATCTCGCTGAGGGGGGAGCTGGGGTAAAACAAACATGCCGGTCCCCTTGCTATTGACGATAACAAACAAAGGTTGGGAAAAATGAAAAAGGCAATTCTGTCAGCCGCTATCGGCGCAGCAGTTTTGGGAGGAGCCTCGGTCGCTTCAGCTGCGACGCTTCAGGACGTGAAGGGAAAAGGTTTCGTCACCTGCGGCGTAAGCGCCGGCATTCCGGGATTTTCCAATCCCGATGACAAGGGCGAATGGTCCGGCATCGACGTGGACTATTGCCGTGGTATTGCCACAGCGGTTTTCGGTGACCCTTCCAAGGCGAAGTTTGTCGCTCTTTCGAGCAAGGACCGCTTTCCGGCTCTCCAGTCCGGCGAAGTCGACGTTCTGACCCGTAACACCACCTGGACGATCAGCCGCGACACCTCTCTCGGCTTCAACTTCCGTACCGTCAACTATTATGACGGCCAGGGCTTCATCGCCAAAAAGGGCCTCAACGTGAAGTCCGCGCTTGAGCTTTCCGGCGCCGCCGTCTGCGTTCAGACCGGCACGACCACCGAGCTCAATCTCGCCGACTATTTCAAGACCAACAATCTGCAATACAACCCGGTCGTTTTCGAAAAGGAAGCCGACGCAACCTCTGCCTATGATTCCGGCCGTTGCGACGTCTACACCACCGACCAGTCCGGTCTCTATGCTATCCGCCTGAAGCTGAAGAACCCGGAAGACAACATCGTTCTTCCGGAAGTCATCTCCAAGGAACCGCTTGGACCGGCCGTTCGTCAGGGTGACGACCAGTGGTTCGACATCGTGACCTGGGTTCACTACGCCATGGTCAATGCAGAAGAACTGGGCATCACCTCCAAGAACGTCGATGAGCAGAAGTCCAGCGCCAATCCGGATATCAAGCGTCTGCTCGGCACCGAAGAAGGCACCAAGATCGGTACCGACCTCGGCGTAACCAACGACTGGGCCTACAACATCGTCAAGCTGGTGGGTAACTACGGCGAAGTCTTCGACCGCAACGTCGGTGCCGGCTCGCCGCTGAAGATCGAGCGTGGCCAGAACGCGCTGTGGACCAAGGGCGGCCTGCAATACGCACCGCCGGTCCGTTGATCGACCCCATCATCGGCTAGATCATGACAGGAGGCTGGGCAACGCCCGGCCTCCATTTTAAAATTATATAAATAAGCTCGCAAAGAGCATATAAAAGGGAAAGGTGCCTATGGCAGGCAACGCGGTCAGTTCGCAACGATCGCGCGCGCAAAGCGCGTCGTCACTTATCAACGATCCACGCATACGCGGAATTTTCTATCAGGTTGTGACAGTCGTCATCCTGACCGCCTTCGTCTGGATCATCGTGACGAATACGATCACCAATCTTCAACGGTCCAACATTTCATCCGGCTTCGGCTTCCTCAACGGAAGAGCCGGCTTCGATATCGGCCAGTCGCTGATCGCTTATACCAGTGATGCGACCTATGGCCGGGCGCTGCTCGTTGGAATTCTCAACACGATCCAGGTTGCATTTTTTGGCATCATCGCCGCCTCGATCATCGGTTTCATCGTCGGCATCGCCCGGCTTTCCAGCAACTGGCTGATTTCGAAGCTCGCGCAGGCCTATGTGGAAATCTTCCGCAACATCCCGCCGCTGCTCGTTATCTTCTTCTGGTACAAGGGCGTCATCTCCGTTCTGCCGCAGGCGCGCGATTCACTGGAGCTGCCGCTTGGAAGCTATCTCAACAATCGCGGCTTCTTCTTTCCCAAGCCGATCTGGGGAGAAGGCACCTGGCTGATACCGCTCGCCTTTCTGGTGGCAATCGTCATCAGCTTTTTCGTTTATCGCTGGGCAAAGGCGAGACAGGAACAAACCGGCCAGCAATTCCGCACCGGCATCACCGCCACACTTCTCATCATCGGCCTTCCGGCCGCGACATTTCTGGCGCTCGGTTCACCGCTGACATTCGACTTCCCGATTGCCGGGCGGTTCAACCTGTCGGGCGGCGCGGTCGTTGCACCTGAATTCATGTCGCTGTTCCTGGCGCTTTCCTTCTACACCGCCTCCTTCATCGCCGAAATCGTTCGCGGCGGCATCAAGGCCGTGGCGAAGGGCCAGACGGAAGCTGCGGAAGCACTGGGGCTGCGTTCCAGCACGACGACACGTCTGATCATCGTGCCGCAGGCAATGCGTATCATCATCCCGCCGCTGACGAGCCAGTATCTCAACCTGACGAAGAACTCCTCGCTTGCGGTCGCGGTCGGCTTTGCCGACATCGTCTCCGTCGGCGGCACGATCCTCAACCAGACGGGTCAGGCAGTCGAAGTCGTCGCGATCTGGCTGGTCATCTATCTCTCGCTGTCCCTGCTCACGGCCGTGGTCATGAACTGGTTCAACGCGAAAATGGCGCTGGTGGAGAGATAATCGATGACATTAAGCAATCACGCTTTTGTGCGACAGACCATCGAGGACGCCAGACCCGCTCCTTCGAGCGCCGTCGGCTTCGGTCATTGGCTGCGCACCAAATTTTTCGCCACACCGAAGGACACCGTCCTTACGGTTCTCGCCCTCGCCTTTCTGGCCTACCTTCTGCCACCGGTGGTGAAGTGGCTGTTCATCGATGCCGTGTGGACCGGCAGCGATCGTATCGCCTGCCTCACCGCTTCTCAGGGCGGCGCGCTTCCGGACGGCCAGTCCGGGGCATGCTGGGCTTTCGTATCGGCCAAGCTCGGACAGTTCATCTTCGGTCGTTATCCGCTTGACGAGCGCTGGCGTCCGATCCTCGTGATGGTGACGTTCGCCATCCTGCTGGTGCCGATGCTCATCCCGAAAGCGCCGTTCAAGCGCCTCAATGCGCTGGTGCTTTTCATCATCCTGCCCTTCATTGCGTTTTTCCTGCTCATCGGCGGCGTCTTCGGCCTGCCGAAGGTGGAAACACAGCTCTGGGGCGGCCTGATGGTAACGCTCATCCTGTCATTCTTCGGAATAACGGTATCCCTGCCCTTCGGCATTCTTCTGGCGCTCGGCCGCCGGTCGAACCTGCCGGTCATCAAGATGCTCTGCGTGCTCTTCATCGAAGTCATCAGAGGCATTCCGCTGATCACCGTGCTGTTCTTCGCCAGCATCATGCTGCCGTTGTTCCTGCCCGATGGCTGGACCTTCGACAAGTTCCTGCGCGCGCTGGTCGGTGTCTCGCTGTTCTCCTCGGCCTATATGGCGGAGGTGATCCGCGGCGGCCTGCAGGCCATTCCGAAGGGGCAATATGAAGGGGCGGATTCGCTCGGCCTGAACTACTGGCAGAAAACGCGACTGATCGTGCTGCCGCAGGCGCTGAAGCTGGTCATTCCCGGCATCGTCAACACCTTCATCGGGCTTTTCAAGGACACGTCGCTGGTCTCGATCATTGGCATGTTCGACCTGCTCGGCATTGTCACACTCAACCAATCGGATGCAAACTGGGCGACACCCGTCACCGCCATGACTGGATATATTTTCGCAGGCTTCGTATTCTGGATATTCTGCTTCGGCATGTCGCGTTATTCGCTGTTCATGGAACGGCACCTCGACACCGGGCATAAACGATAAGGGACGCTCAAATGGCAGAAAACCAAGCAAAAAAACTGGCCGTCTCGACAACGGACGTGGCAATCGAAATCACCGGCATGAACAAGTGGTATGGCGATTTCCACGTATTGCGCGACATCAACCTGAAAGTGATGAAGGGCGAGCGCATCGTCATCGCCGGCCCTTCGGGATCGGGCAAATCGACCATGATCCGCTGCATCAACCGGCTGGAAGAACACCAGTCGGGCTCGATCCAGGTTGATGGCATCGAACTGACCAACGACCTGAAGAAGATCGATGAAGTCCGTCGCGAAGTTGGCATGGTGTTCCAGCACTTCAACCTCTTCCCGCATCTGACCATCCTCGAAAACTGCACGCTGGCGCCAATCTGGGTTCGCAAGATGCCCAAGAAGGAAGCGGAAGAAGTGGCGATGCACTATCTGAAGCGCGTCAAGATCCCCGAACAGGCCCACAAATACCCGGGCCAGCTTTCCGGCGGCCAGCAGCAGCGTGTGGCGATTGCCCGCTCGCTGTGCATGAAGCCGAAGATCATGCTGTTCGACGAGCCGACCTCGGCGCTCGACCCGGAAATGGTGAAAGAAGTGCTCGACACCATGGTCGGCCTTGCCGAAGACGGCATGACCATGCTGTGCGTGACCCACGAAATGGGTTTCGCCCGCCAGGTCGCCAACCGCGTCATCTTCATGGATCAGGGCCAGATCGTCGAACAGAATTCGCCGGCCGAGTTCTTCGACAATCCGCAGCACGAACGTACACGCCTGTTCCTCAGCCAGATCCTGCACTGAGACTGCAATCAGCAACGCATTATCCAACGGGGCCGTTTCGGCCCCGTTTTTTGTTGCAGGGACAATGCGCCACACACCCCGTCATCCTCACCCTTGAGGCGAAGATTCATTGGCGGCCGAAGAGTGGATTCTCGCCTCAAGGGCGAGGATGACGGTAAAGGTGTTCTACCTCATGACTTCGTCACGGTTCGATTCCAATCCAGCCAACAACCGCGCTGAGTCGTCATCTCGCGGCCTGCCTCCCGAGCGAAAGGCCTCGAAAGCAGCAATACTCAGACGCTTTAACCATTTGTTACGAAACAAGAATCCTTGTTTTCCAAGCCTTCTGGCGGCCATTGTCATTTTTTTGTCAAATCATGCATTTTTCCGCTTGCAGACCTTCGGGAGCCTGACTATAAGGGCGCCACACCACAAGCGCACGCGCCCTTCGTCTATCGGTTAGGACGTCAGATTTTCATTCTGAAAAGAGGGGTTCGACTCCCCTAGGGCGTGCCACTTGCCTTCGTGTTATCCCCCATCAAAAATACACAGATACTCTTCACGCCTACGAGTTCGTCGCAGGCGATAGTTGCGTCGGAACCGATTCCCGATCGGCACGTTAGAATGCTGTCCCCCCGATGGAAGGCAAGCCGGAGGAAACGCCAGCGGGCAGATCGACCGGCTTGCCTTTCCCCCTCGATCCGCGGACAGAGCCTTTCCGATAACGCCGGCAGGGATGCCAGCTAAGGGATAAAAACGGCGTCTCCGACCTCCGTCGAGGCAAATTGGCATTGCTCACGCCAAGTGATAGGGGCGATATTTCAAGGCTTTGGCCAGATCACCCGCAGTTTTCCACAGGCCTGCGGACTTCCTCAAAAAATCTCGTCTCGAAGCGAAAAAAATCAATTTTTCCGCTTGCGGACCAACGGGAGCCTGACTATAAGGGCGCCACACCACAAGCGCACGCGCCCTTCGTCTATCGGTTAGGACGTCAGATTTTCATTCTGAAAAGAGGGGTTCGACTCCCCTAGGGCGTGCCACTTGCTTCTCCTTGAAAATCAGCACTCTGCATAAAAAACTTCACGTAACGCGTGAATGCGATGATGATTGCCGTTTGCGGCTCGTTCATCAGCTGTCCCCCCGAAAATTCAAAAAGATCGGCAGCGCCGTCAGGGTGCGAAAGCCGCGTCCAGAACGCGCAGCTGCACACGCCTCTGGCCCTGCCAGAGATCGGCACCCACGGTGCCTGCAACATGGATGGACCTGCCACGCGCATTGAGCAGCATCTGCCCCAGAGGGGCTTCTGCGGCGCGGAATGCGATGCCCTCCAGCCGCGAGCCGTCCATGGCCTCGAGCGTGATTTTGACATGGGCGGTGCCGACGAGGCGCACATCGCGCAGGCGATGGGCCGGAACGGCAAAAATCGGCTGTGAATGGCCCGATCCATAAGGACCCGCCTGCTCCAGCTGGTCGACAAGCTGCAACGTCGCGCCGGACGCACCGATGGCGCCGTCGATCTTCAGCACGCTGCTTTCCACCAGTTCGCTCACCGTCTTGACGGCCGCTTCTTCAAAGAACGTCCTGAGCTTGCCGAGATTGGCGCGCTCCACCGTCAGCCCGGCCGCCATGGCATGGCCGCCACCCTTGACCAGCAATCCCGCCTCCACGGCGGCGCGCACCATGCGGCCCATATCGAAACCATTGATCGAACGGCCCGAACCGGTACCCTTGCCGGAGGGATCGAAAGCAATCGCAAAGGCCGGACGACGGAAGCGATCCTTCAGCCGCGATGCAAGCAGGCCGACAATACCGGGATGCCAGTTTTCCCGGGCGGTGACGATGACGCCGGCGCCTGAACCGTCACCATATTCGAACAGCGCCTCCGCCTCGGCTTCCGCCAGCATCACCGCTTCCATCGCCTGCCGCTCGCGGTTCAGCTCATCCAGCCGCTCCGCAATCACTTCCGCCTGCGAAGTATCCTCAATGGTCAGCAGACGGCTGCCGAGTGCGGCATCGCCGATACGGCCGCCGGCATTGATGCGCGGCCCGATCAGGAAACCGAAATGATAGGGTGTGACCGGCCCGCCAAGCCCCGCCTTCTTGAACAGGGCGGCAAGCCCGGCATTGTTCATATGGCGCGCGGCAATCAACCCCTTCACCACATAGGCGCGGTTCAGCCCCTTCAGCGGCACCACATCGCATACCGTCGCAAGTGCGACGATATCGAGCAGCGACAGCAGATCGAGCGTGAAGGCCTGCCTGTTGCGTCGGTCCTTCAGCAGCCGCAGCGTGGCGACCAGCACGAGAAACACCACGCCGGCGGCGCAGAGATGCCCCTGCCCCGACAGATCGTCCTCGCGGTTGGGATTGACCAGCGCGACAGCCGGCGGCAGTTCCGAACCCACCTGGTGGTGATCGATGACGACAACATCGGTTCCCGCATCCTTGGCGGCCTGCAGCGATTCATGGCTGGTTGAGCCGCAATCGACCGTCACGATCAGGGTCGCACCATTGGCGGCAAGCTGCTGCATCGCCGCCGGGTTCGGCCCGTAGCCTTCGAAAATCCGGTCAGGAATATAGATCTCGGGCGTCAGCCCGAAATGCGCGAAGAACCGGTACATCAAGGCGGAAGAAGCAGCCCCGTCGACATCGTAGTCGCCGAAGATCGCCACCTTCTCGCCGGTCTCGATGGCGCGCACCAGCCGCTCGGCCGCTTTCTCGCAATCGGTCAGCACATGTGGATCGGGCATCAGCGAACGGATGGTCGGATCGAGAAAAGCAAGCGCATCATCCACGCCTACTCCGCGCCCGGCCAGCACGCGGGCAATCAGCTCGGGAATGGCATGGATCTGGGACATGGCCAGCGCGCGGTTCTGTCCGGCCTGATCCAGCCGCGAGACCCAGCGCTGTTCTGTCGCCGACCGCTCCACGCTTAAAAACGCGCGGGCCACGGTATCGGCCGGCTCCATCATTGCCATCCTGTCCATTCGTCCTGTCATGCGCATATATCGGCGCTTTAATGCTTAGAACGGGCTAAATGGCGATGGCGCGTTTTTCAAGCAAAAACGCTTGTTCCGGCTTTCACACTGCAAATATCGAGAAAAACGGGCTGACGATCGATACCGCACCGACCAGCAGCAGCAGCGAGAACACGGCAAGCGAACACCAGTTGCGCTCGTGTTCGGCCATATCGAATTCCATGCTGCGAATATTGTCGTTGGCAGTGTGAGGCCGTGCCCGATGATGGGCAACCGGAACGTCTGCACGCTTATTGTCCTTGAACAGGATGATCGATGTCACGGCCACGCCTCCCTCGCTTGGTGAACAGGATTAACCATAGGGCCGAATCGTGTCGCATTCCAGCGGTTCCGCAGCCGTTTTCTAAAATTTTATGACGGCTGAAAGCCGGTGTTTCGGGGGCGTTTTTTACACCCTTACCAAGGCCTCCCCATGACAAAAAAGACCGCGCTTCCATGTGGAGGCGCGGTCCTCAACGTCAGAAAAATCGTGAAGCGCTTCAGGTCCGCTCGATGCGGATGACCTGCGGCTCGCTGACGAGATATTTCTCGTTCTTGATCGCCTTCACCGCCTTGCGGATCGCATCCTCCATCGTCGCATGGGTGACGAGGATGATGGTCTGCGGCGCGCCTTCCACATGCACGCGCTGGCGCTGCACGATGGATTCCAGCGAGATGTTATTGTCAGCCATGCGGGTGGCGATGGAGGCGAAAACACCGGCCTGATCCTTCACCGTCAGGCGGATGAAATAACCGCCTTCGTGGCTCTTCATCTTGGCGCGGCGATAATCGGCCAGCGATTTTGCCGGACGGCCGAGAACCGGCACCTGCTGGGCGCCGGGGCGGCTCTTGGCGATATCGGCGATGTCGCCGAGTACGGCGGACGCCGTGGCGTTGCCGCCGGCACCCGGACCGACCATCAGCAGCTCACCGAGAATATCGGATTCGATCGCCACCGCATTGGTGACACCATCCACCTGCGCGATGACGGAATCGAGCGGCACCATGGTCGGATGCACGCGCTGTTCGATGCCGGATTCAGTCACCTGCGCCACGCCGAGAAGCTTGATGCGGTAACCGAGTTCGGCAGCCGCCTGAATATCCTCGCTGGAGATATTGGTGATGCCTTCGAGATAGATGTCATCGGCCGAAATCTTGTTGCCGAAGGCAAGCGTCGTCAGGATTGCCAGCTTGTGGGCGGTGTCGTTGCCCTCGATATCGAAGGCCGGATCGGCTTCGGCATAACCGAGCCGCTGCGCTTCCTTCAGACAGGCCTCAAAGGACAGCCCTTCCTTCTCCATCTTGGTGAGGATGTAATTGCAGGTGCCGTTCATGATGCCGTAGATGCGCGACACATGGTTACCGGTGAGAGACTCACGCAGCGCCTTGATCACGGGAATACCGCCAGCCACGGCCGCTTCGAAATTGAGAAGCGCGCCCTTGTCTTCGGCAATGGTCGCGAGTTCCACGCCATGCTTGGCCAGCAACGCCTTGTTGGCTGTCACCACATGGAGACCGCGTGCGAGCGCGGCGCGCACCGCATTTTCAGCCTGACCGGAAGCGCCACCGACCAGTTCGACGAACACGTCGATCTCGGCTTCGCTCGCCAGCTGCTCCGGCGTATCGCACCAGGTAATACCCTTGAGATCGATGCCGCGGTCGCGCGAACGGTCGCGCGCGCTCACCGCAATAATCTCAATCGCGCGTCCGCAGGTAATCGCAAGTTCGTTGCTTCTCTGCTGGAGGATGCGCACGAGCGAAGCGCCGACAGTGCCGAGCCCCGCTATGCCGATTCTCAATGAATCTGCCATGGGTATGTTCCTGATTTGCTGATGATGGTGGCGGCCGAGGCCCGGCCGCCTTCGGTTGCCCTTATCTGTGGGCGTTAAGCGAAACGACATTGTGCATCGTTTCGTCTGCGCTCGACAGGAAGCGCTTCAGATTGCGCGCTGCCTGACGAATTCGATGCTCGTTTTCCACGAGCGCGAGACGGACGTAATCATCGCCCATCTCGCCAAAGCCGATGCCGGGAGCAACGGCGATATCAGCCTTCTCGACCAGAAGCTTGGAGAATTCCAGGCTGCCGAGATGGCGGAACTTTTCCGGGATTTTCGCCCAGGCGAACATCGTCGCCGCCGGCGGCGGAACCTCGAAGCCGGCCTTGCCGAACGTATCGACCATGACGTCACGGCGGCGGCGATAGACGCTGCGCACTTCGGCGATGTCGGAACCGTCGCCGTTAAGAGCATGGGTGGCCGCAACCTGGATCGGCGTGAAGGCGCCGTAATCAAGGTAGGACTTCACGCGGGTCAGCGCCGCGATCAGCCGCTCATTGCCGACGGCAAAGCCCATGCGCCAGCCGGGCATGGAGAAGGTCTTCGACATGGAGGTGAATTCCACCGCAACGTCGATTGCACCGGGAACCTCGAGAACCGAAGGCGGCGGATTGTTGTCATCGAAATAGATTTCCGAATAGGCAAGGTCGGAGAGCACGATGATCTCGTGCTTCTTCGCAAACGCGATGACGTCCTTGTAGAAATCCAGCGAAGCCACATGCGCCGTCGGGTTCGACGGGTAGTTGATGATCAGCGCCAGCGGCTTCGGGATGGAATGGCGCACGGCGCGCTCCAGTGGCCCGAAGAAGCTCTCATCCGGCTCGACATTCATCGAGCGGATAACACCGCCCGCCATCAGGAAGCCGAAGGCATGGATCGGATAGGTCGGGTTCGGACACAGGATCACGTCACCAGGGGCTGTGATGGCCTGCGCCATATTGGCAAAGCCTTCCTTGGAGCCGAGGGTCGCGACGACCTGGGTATCGGGGTTCAGCTTCACGCCGAAACGGCGGGCATAATAGGCGGCCTGCGCGCGGCGAAGGCCGGGAATGCCCTTTGACGAGGAATAACGATGGGTGCGGGGATCCTGAACGACTTCGCAAAGCTTGTCGACGATCGCCTTGGGGGTCGGAAGGTCGGGATTGCCCATGCCGAGATCGATGATATCGGCCCCGGCCGCTCGCGCGCTCGCTTTCAAACGGTTGACCTGTTCGAAGACGTATTGCGGCAGACGCCGGACCTTGTGAAACTCTTCCATCACTTTCCTCATGGGAATGGACCGGTTCTGCCGGCCCATAACGAAGGTTCGTTTTTTGTTTTTAAACGCCGCCGACACGAACCGACCCGGCAGGCGTTATTCATTGTAGCGCAAAGCACGGGAAAACCTACAAGGCTTTTCTCGGCCCACACGCCATCGCGATCATCCACCTGTGCTTCGGGCACAGCCTTTTCGGCCCCTTTGGCAAGGTGGATCGCGCAATAGGATCAAGGAACTTGCATAACGCCAGATTCTTGGAAAATGCAAGGCAAGCCATGCTCAAGAACGGCCATTCCTGTCGTTCAGCCGCGCTCCCCCGTCACAATTGCCGCGCGGATGACCGAAAGCACGCGCTCCGGCTTGATATCCGTGCAGACAAGCTGGCTTGGATGCCCGTCCCAGTCACCTGGCGGGAAGGCGCGGCCATCCGGCTTCTGGATGGTCTGGCCATCGGCAAGCCCACCGCAGACGACGCGCACCGGGCCGTTACGGGTCTCAAACAGATCAGGTGCGACGAGGTAGACGCAGGCGCAGCTGTCATGCACCACCATGCCGTCGCCGGTGCGGGTCTTGTAGAAATCGATGTAGAATTGCGACAGGTCGGACAGCAGCTGCACCGGCTTGCCGCCGGCCTTGGCCATCTCAGCCATGAAGGCGCTTGTCATCACCGTTTTCGTCGTCACGTCAAGACCGACGACGACCACGCGCCAGGGCGCAGTAAAGACAAGATCGGCCGCTTCCGGATCGCCATGAATATTGGCCTCGGCCGCTGGCGACACATTGCCGTTCATGTCGAAGGCGCCGCCCATGACGATGACTTCTTTCACCAGCGCCGCAAAATCCGGCTCCTCGCGCAGCGCCAGCGCCAGATTGGTCATGCGACCGACGGCGATCAGCGTCACCTCACCCGGATTGGCCTTCACCGTCTCGATGATGAAACGATGCGCCGGACGCGGATCGAGCGGCAGATCGACGGTCTCAGGAATGTCGATATCGCCGAGGCCATTTTCGCCATGGATGAAGGTCGGCCAGTGGCCTTCCTTGCGGGCGGGATCGAAGGTTACGCCGGCGCCTTTCGCAACCGGCGCTGTCATCTGCCATTCCCGCTTCAGGAACAGCGCATTGCGGGTGGTGATATCGATGGGCGCATTGCCGAAAACCGTGGTGACGCCGATCAGATCGATATCGGGATGGCGATGCAGGAACAGAAGCGCCATTGCGTCATCTACACCGGGATCCGTATCGAATATCACTTTATGCATAATGCCCTCATCCGTATGTCTCAAGCGCCACCCGTTCTTCCGGCGACGCCACGGAAACATAGCGATAAGCGGCAGTACCGCAATCCCCCCAGGGGCAGCGGATCAGCGAGAAAAATATTGCGCGGCATTGCTTTCGGTGAAAGAAGAGGCCCTCTCCCTTCCGCCTGCCCGGACATCCCAAGTGCAAGACATCGCCCTCAACGTTTTCGTCGTTCTTTTCTGCGTCGCCATCTTTGCCGGATTTATCGATTCCATTGCCGGTGGCGGTGGGCTCATCACCATTCCGGCCATGCTGATCATGGGTATTGCGCCGCTCGACACGCTTGGCACCAACAAGCTGCAGGCGCAGTTCGGCTCAGCCTCCGCCACTCTCGCTTACGCCAGACGCGGCCACGTCAATCTGCGGGAACAATTGCCGATGGCCATCATGGCCATGCTCGGCGGCGGACTCGGTGCTGTCGCCGCCGCCTTCGTGCCATCGGGCGTGCTGCGCACCATTATGCCGTTCCTGCTGATTGCGATCGCGCTTTATTTCGCCTTCAAGCCACAGCTCAGCGATATCGACAGCCATCGCCGCATCACCCCCTTCGTCTTCGGCCTTACGGTAGCGCCGCTGGTGGGTTTTTATGACGGAGTTTTCGGTCCCGGCGCAGGTTCGTTTTACATGCTGGCCTTCGTGGCGCTTGCCGGCTTCGGCATGCTGAAGGCAACCGCCCATACCAAACTTCTGAACCTCGGCTCGAATTTCGGCGGCTTCATCGTCTTCGCCATCGGCGGCGCGGTTCTGTGGAAACTGGGGCTCGCCATGGGGCTCGGCCAATTCGTCGGCGCGCAGATCGGCTCACGTTTCGCCATGAAAAACGGCGCGAAGATCATCCGCCCGCTTCTGGTTCTTTCGTGTCTGGCAATGGCGACGAAGCTGCTTGTCGATGCTTCGTCCGCCTGGTCCATCGCCACGATCTGGGAAACCATTTTCCCGAAATAAGTGAGAGGCAAAGCGCCTTCGCTCATTCAGGCGATCGACGGGAATGGGGCTCTTTGCGTCAGCCGGTGGCGCGACGTCTGCGATCGGCGATTTCCCTGATCACCACCATGGCGCCGATAAGCTTGTAGGCGGAAGAATAACAGGGCGACATTTCCAGCGACTTGACGACCGTGTGGCCGTTCTGGTCTTCCGCATAGGTGTATTTCGACGTATCGCCCTTGAAGCAATTGTCGAGCTTTTCGCGCAGATGGTTCTGGAAGCGGTGAACGCCGACCAGCTCGGCGATATGGCACCCCAAAAGCCCTTCCGGCGCATTGCGCTGGAATGCATCGAGCGCATTGGCGAAGGACACGCGATAACCGGGAGAAACGATAACCACCGGCTCGTCGAGGTCGTTGAGCATGTCCTCATCGAGGATCAGGTGGCGGTGATGCCATTCCAGGCTATCCTCGTCCTCGTCGCCGATGACCTTTGCCTTGAGCGGCATGCCGACATACCGGTCAACCAGGGTTCGCAGAAGCTCGGAATTGCGCTGCACGCAGCCAAGGTCTTCCGCCTCGTGGTTGAGGAGGTCGATGGCGAAGCGGAACTGCTCGCGAATATCTTCCGAGCTTTCAGTCTGACGGCCGACAATACGCTCGAGAAGCTGCTCCAGTTCACGTTCCAGCACTGCGATCTTGTTGGCTTCGTTTTTGCCAACGGCAGATTGCAGTTCCGTATAACGCAGCCAGAACAGCTCTATCAAATCTTTCAACCCAACTCTCCCTGAACGGGCAAACACCCCGCTCTCAATCCGAAAGGATAGACCCTTTATCCCTGATCATAGCCTCTTTGCGCTTAAAAATGACGTAACGAAGCGCAAAAACGCCATCGGGATTGTTGTCCAAAATATCACAGCCACCGCTGTTTTTTCAATTTCGATAATCCATGAACGAAAAATGAGGTTCCACTAATATGGAAAAATGTCGAAACGCACAATTTCCCGGCCGAATTTAATATAAACCGCGGAAAATCCGGCTGCGCCGCAATCGCCTCAGATCTGGTGTTTCACGTCCCAGCGGTCGTGATACCACAGCCACTGTCCGGGATATTCGCGCACCCAGCTTTCCACCTTGTCGTTCAGCAGCTGCGCGGTTGCCTGAATATCGACATTGCCCTTTTCATCGCGCGGAATCTCGACCTTCGGCTCGATTTCCAGCCGGTAGCGATTATCCGGCAGACGCACGCAGCGGGCGGGATAAACATCGCAGTTGAACTGCCGCACCAGCTTGGCAAGCAGCGGATTGGTGCGAACCTCAAGCCCGAAGAACTTCGTCGTCAGGCCCTTGCTGAACTTCTGGTCAACGAGAACGCCGACACCGCCGCCCCTTTCCAGCTGCCGCGCCAGCGCGAAGGACGAGCCGGCATGCGACGGCACGAGATTACCCATGCGCTCCTTGCGGAAATTGAACACCTTGTCGGCGACATACGGATTGTTTGGCGGACGAAACAGCACCGTCACGTCCAGACCGAAGGCAGAACTCGCGACAGGCAGCAGCTCGAAATTACCGCTATGGGCGGTAAAGACGATGAAGGGCCGCGGATTGTCGCGTAGCTCAAGGAATGTCGAAATGCCCTCGACCTGAATGCGCCCCGGCTCGTTCTTTTCCGGATCGAAATCAAACAGCCGATCGAGAAACACATATTCCGCCGCCAGCCGCCCCATATTGGCCCAGCTATCCATGGCGATCGCAAGCCGTTCTTCCTCGGATTTTTCCGGAAAGGCACGCGCCAGATTGTAGAGCATCAGCTTGTGGCGGCCGGTTTTCGGCCCCACGAAGCGCGCCAGCCGGTCGGCGGCGCGAATGCCCGCATCGGCCGGAAAAAGCTTCAGCAGATTGAGAAGGCCGAAGGCGAATGTCGCAATCAGCCATTGCCGGAAGTGGTCCAGTTTCAGGACGATCCGCGTGAGGAATAATTTCACGATGGTCAATCCATCCGCAGAACGATCTTGCCGAACACCTGACGCGTTTCCATACGCTCCAGCGCCCGGTCGATATCGTCGAAGGTTACTTCGGTGTCGATGACCGGATGAACGATGCCGCGGGCCATCTTCTGCATGGCATTGGCCATGTTTTCCATGCGGCAGCCGAAGGAGCCGAGCAGCTTCAATTGCTGCTGGAACAACATCATCAGGTTGATGTCGGTGGATACGCCCGAGGTGGAGCCGCAGGTGACGAGACGGCCGCCGCGCTTCAGCGAGAACATCGAGGCGACGAAGGTGTCCTTGCCGACATGTTCAAACACCACGTCAACACCCTTCTTTTTCGTCAGCTTGCGCACGACGCCTTCGAAACGGTCTGTCCGGTAGTTGATGACGTGATCGGCGCCGAGCGCCTTGGCACGCTCGATCTTGTCGTCGGAGCCGACTGTCGTAATGACGGTGCAGCCCATCTTCTTGGCAAGCTGGATCGCCGCCGTGCCGATGCCGGAACCGCCGGCATGAACGAGGATCGTTTCGCCCGGCTCAAGCTTGGCATTGTCGAACAGCATGTGCTCGACAGTGCCGAAAGTCACCGGTGCAAGTGCGGCGGCAACGGCGTCAATACCATGCGGAGCCGGCACGAGCTGGCGGGCGGGAATATTGATCTTTTCCTGCGCGAACCCGTCGAGATGGAAACCGTGCACGCCCTGAACATGTTCGCACAGATTGTCACGACCTTCGCGGCAAGGCTTGCACAGCCCGCAGGTGCGCGCGCCATAAACCGCGACGAGCTGGCCCGGCAGCACATTCGAAACGCCCGGACCGATGGCTTCCACCACGCCGGAAGCCTCGGCACCAATGGTAAGCGGCATCTTGCGCTTGGCGAAAGCCATGCCGCGCCAGCCCCACACATCGATATGGTTGAGCGCCACGGCCTTGACGCGCAGCGTCACCTCGCCCGGACCAGGTGCATCCGGTTCGGGCAGGTCCACTTTTTCGAGCTTCCGGTCGTCCACGAGTTGAAGAGCGCGCATATTTCAGTCCTTCGCCCAAGGGCGTTTATCTGGGGGCGTTTATCTAAAGGGCTATTCCAGCAAACCTCTGTAACGGTTTTGCGGCCGGAATGCGTAATCAAAGAAGCGAGAGCGTTTCCGGATTGTTCGGGCCGGAAACGCTCCTGTTGATGGCGAAACCGGTTAAGCCGGTTCCCGCGTCATGACAAGGCTTGCATTCTGCCCGCCAAACCCGAAGGAGTTGGAGAGAACTGCGCTCACCTGAGCATCCCGCTTCACATTCGGCACCACGTCGAGCGTGATGGTCGGATCGGGATTGTTGTAGTTGATCGTCGGCGGCAATGTGCCGGTCAGCATGGTCTGCAGCGAGAACACCGCTTCCACGGCGCCGGCGGCCGTCAAGGTATGGCCGATCATCGACTTGTTGGACGACAGCGGAATATCCTTCAGGCCTTCGCCGAAGACGGCGAGCATGGAGCCATATTCCATCTTGTCGTTTTCCGGCGTCGAGGTGCCGTGAGCGTTGATGTAACCGATATCGCTTTCGGCCACGCCCGCATCGGCGAGTGCCGCGCGGATCGTCGCAATCGCCGGGCCGCCATCGGGCGAAGAGCGCGTGCGGTGGAAGCTGTCGGCCTTTTCACCGGCGCCCTTGATGATGCCGAGCACCTTTGCGCCGCGTGCGACGGCGGCTTCAAGCGATTCCAGCACCAGCGTTGCCGCACCTTCGGCAATCACGAAACCGTCGCGATCCTTGCTGAACGGCTTGGAGGCCTTTTCCGGCGGATCGTTCTGGGTTGAAAGTGCAGACAGCAGCGAAAAGCGGATCAGTGCCTCGGCGCTGACCGAACCGTCGGTCGCAACCGTCAGCGCCCGTTCGGTGCGGCCCTGGCGGATCGCCTCGACGCCGAGCTGGATCGCAGTCGCGCCGGATGCACAGGCGGTGGACAGCGTGACCGGCAGGCCGCGTGTACCAAAGCGGTCGGAAAGACGCTCGGAAATCGCGCCGAAAAGTGCTGCTTCCTGGAAGGCCGGATCGGGGCGCTGGCGCAACGCCGTCATGAACCGCTCATAGGCGTCGCCAGGCTGGGCAGCCGGCGGCGAACGGTCGGCAAGCTCGAAACGTGCGCTCCATTCCGGCTCGATCGGCGGTGCTGCGAGAAACAGCGGCCCATCGAAATCACCCGATATACCGGCCTGCGCCAGAGCTTCGATGGTGGTTTCACGCGCGAAGGCATAGGAGCGCTCGACGGAGTTCGGAACCGGGATATTGATGAAATCCACAGTGCCGCTGATGCGGGTGGAAAGCCCCTCGGTCGGGAAACGGGTGATCTTGTGGATGCCCGACTTGCCAGATGTCAGCGCCGCCCAGTTATCGGCAAGCCCCTGCCCCAGCGACGTGATGATACCCATGCCGGTCACGGCGACGATCGGGCGACCGAGATGATCCTTGAAATTGGAAGTCATGGTCTATTCTCCTCAAACGTCGCGGGACAGAACGGCGACACCTTCGCCGCGCACATGGCCGACAGTGGTGACGACGGCTTCACTGGCCGCCTCGCCCATCTGCTTTTCCGCAGCCGCATCGAAGGCAGGAACCTTCGCACCGCTTTCAAGCGTCAGCGCCGCCAGAGCCAGTCCGAGCGGAAACTGCGCTTCAAGTCCATGGCCGGTGATACCGCCAAAACCGCGAATGACGGCCTGCGGCAGCGCCTTTTCGAGAATATCCTTCTCACGCCGGGTCACCTCGTCATAACCGCTCGCACCGGAGAATACGACGGTCGCGGCGCTGTCCTTTGCAGGCGCAAGCAGCCGCTCCATACGCTTTTCCATGCGGCCGTCATCGCGGCTGCCACGATCGCCCTCGATGGCGTCGATGCGGGCATAGATACGTGCGCCGCGCTCGCTGGCGTGCTTGCGCGATTCCAGCACGAGGAATGCGCCGAGCGAACCGGAAATCATGCCGCCGCCATCCTGGTCGCCACGCGACCACAACGGCTGCCAGCCACCCTGCGCATGCGCGCCGATCGCCTCGAACAGCAGGATCATGTCGGGACGTTCGGCCGAAAAGGCGCCGCCAACCAGCGCATGGCTCGATTCGCCGGAACGAATGCGGTGAAACGCGGTTTCGACGGCGGAGATACCTGCCGCCTCCTCACCCATGAAGGTGCGGGAAGACCCGGTGACCTTGTGCACGATGGAGATATTGCCGGCCATCAGATTGGAAAGCTGGGCGAGAAACAGCGTCGGACGCAGTTCGGTCGTCAGCTTCTCGTTGAGCAGCTTTTCGCGGTCGTTACGCTTCAGCGCTTCATCGACAATCAGCGTATCGACATTGATGTCGCGCTCACCGCCGCCGGCCGCAACGATCATGTCCATGGTGGCGCAGGCTTCGGCATTTTCCTTCAGCCCGGCATCATCGAGCGCGAGGCCAGCGGCGAACACGCCGAGGCGCTGCCAGTTTTCCATCTGGCGTTGGTCGCCGCGCTTGGCAATCTGCGCGGACCAGTCAATTTCCGGCATGGGATGAACCGGATAGGGTTTGAATTTTTCGGTCTCGACAATCGTCGCCGGCGCGGCTGCTCCCGAAAGAAGCGCAACATGCGCCTGGCTGCCGACGCCGTGACAGGTCACGATGCCGACCCCCGTTATCACCACATCATTGTCAGATTTCATCGTCTGTCATCCTTTGCAGCCGGCCCCATCGGAATGGTCACGGCTATCCAACAGCGGTCGCAAACGACCGCTCCATGCGTTGCGGAATAAAGCGCGCGGTGCGGATTGGCAATGGTGAAGGCCCGTTCGGCCATCGCCAGCCCACGATTTTCATGCATCGAAACCGGGCCGACGGAAAAAACGCCCTCTTTCGAAACGGGCGGAAGCGCTTATTTCTGCGCATCCGCGGCAATGGCCGCCATCAGGCCGACTTCTTCGGCCCGCTTCTTTACGATGGGACCGAGAGGGATTTCGCTGAAGGGCATGGTGCGCAGTTTCAGCTGCGCGTCGCAGACCTTCTTGCCATCGCTGGTAATCTTCGCCTTGGTAACCGCAAAGCCCGAACCGTCATGTTCCAGCACGGCCTCGATGTCGAGAACAGCGCCCGGCTCAACGAAGGTGCGCATCTTGGCGCCATCGACCGACATCAGGAACGGCATGGATGCAAAATCGCTGAATGCCAGAACCAGCATGCCGGAGGCCTGCGCCATGGTCTCGATCAGAAGCACACCCGGAACCAGCGGCATGCCGGGAAAGTGGCCTTCGAAAACCGGGCTTTTGTCGGGAACGACGGACTGCGCCTTCAATGAGCGCGTCGTCATATCCACGGCCTCGACCTTGTCGATCATCTGAAAATATTCAAGCAACATCCGTCCGGCCCGTCTCTGGTCGGTTGCGACCCGCCCAATGAAAGGCCGGGTCCAGAAAGAGAAATGCCCGCTTGACGCGGGCATCATCATCTCAGCCCTTGGCTGCGCGCAATTCGTCGATCTTGGCGCAGAGGTTCTTCAGCACGAAGTATTCTTCGGTGGAAACCTTGCCTTCGTTGACTTCCTGCGTCCACTGCTCGAGCGGAATCTTGATGCCGAATTCCTTGTCGATGGCGAAAACGATATCCAGAAAGTCGAGGCTGTCGATGCCCAGATCGTCGATCGTGTGGCTTTCCGGCGTAATGGTTTCGCGGTCGATTTCGCTGGTTTCGGCGATAATGTCGGCAACCTTGTCGAATGTAGCTGTCACGCCCATAATCCTTATTGTCGTTCGTATGAATTATCCTGTCTGACGCACCACATAGGCAAGTCACACAAAAAAGCCAATGGTTTCGTGACGTAACTTTGAAATTTGCCGCAAAACTGTTGCCTAAACAGCAACCGAATGGCGGCCGCGTCCATTGCCGAGATAAGTGTCGAAGATTGCCGCGATATTACGCACGAAGGGCCTGCCCACCTCGGTAAGCGCAAAAATATCGGCATCCATACGCACCACGCCATCGCTGTTGCCGGCGGCAAAATGCTGTGCCTGCGTCCGCACGGCATGGCTGGCCTTGCCGAAACGCTGATCGAGATCGGCGAAATCGAGCGCGAAATCGCACATCAGCCGCTCGATGACATGCGAGCGCAGATGGTCCTCTTCCGACAGTTCTATTCCCTTGACGATGGCAAGGCCGCCCTCGCCCGTCATCCGCTGATATTCCCCGGTCGCCACCATGTTCTGCACATAACCCTGCGGCAGCCGGCCGATCGAAGAAGCGCCAAGCCCGATCAGCGCATCGGCCGTATCAGTGGTATAGCCCTGGAAATTCCGCCGCAACGCACCCGCTTCGGCCGCCTGGCACAAGGTATCGGCTGGCTTGGCGAAATGGTCGATGCCGATCGCTTTGTAACCCGCCTGTTGCAACATCTCACCCGCCATCGTCATCTGGCGATACCGCTCGGCAATATCCGGAAGCGCGTGTTCTGGGATCAGCGACTGGTGTTTTTTCATCCACGGAACATGGGCATAACCGAAAAGCGCTACCCGGTCCGGATCGAGCGAGACGATCTGATCCACTGTCTTCTTCAGCGTCTCGCAGGTCTGGAACGGCAGACCGTAGAGAATGTCGCAATTGACGGAGTGAACACCCCTCGCCCGCACCGCATCGACAACGGATTTTGTCTGTTCGAAAGATTGAATACGGTTGATGGTTTTTTGCACTTTGTCATCGAAATCCTGTACGCCGAGGCTTGCCCGCGACATACCGACGGCGGCAAGCGCGTCGTAACGGCTGTTATCCAGATCGTTCGGGTCCATTTCCACGCTGATTTCAGGCGCCAGCCCAAAAGTGAAATGGCGCCGCAGACAGTCCATCAGGCTCACCATGTCCTCAGGCTTCAGCATGGTGGGAGAACCACCGCCGAAATGCACGGCACTCACCACTGCGTCAGGTGAAACGAGCGCGCCGACCGCGGCAATTTCCTGCTTAAGTGCTTCCAGATAAACGGCAATCGGCTCGTATTTCAGCGTGTGCTTGGTGTGACAGGCACAGAACCAGCACAACCGGTCGCAATAGGGAATATGCAGGTAAAGCGATATCCGGTTCCGGTGGTTGAGCTCGCCCAGCCATTGCCGGTAGGTCGCATTATCGATTCTCTCGTGGAAATGCGGCGCGGTCGGATAGCTCGTGTAACGGGGTACGGCGCCAGAATATTTGCGAAGAAGTTCGGTATTCATCACCGGTTTTGCCTTTTATCAAGAAAATGTCGATTTCCTCTCTTTCAGTAACGGCTGCGACAGTTTGCAACTTTGACTTCAATCAAATTGCGCCTTAAGTTCTTCCTAATGTAGACGCTGGGGCGACGGCTACGCGGCGCAAGCCTTTAAAGAGACCGTATTTGATACCCACGGTCGCAATCGTCCCGAAAAAGCCAGCATTGGAAAAGGCTTATGGACACGCTGCAGAAGACCATCCACAATTCGGAAGAGCCCGTTGTCTGTCGCTCCTGCGAGGCGCGCCACGGCGGTCTTTGCAGCACGCTGACCCCGCAGCAGCTCTGCGATCTCAACCGTTATTCCAGCCGCAAAAAGCTGGAGGCCGGCAATGAGCTGCTCGGCCAGGGGGAACTTGTCACCTCCTATGGCAACATCCTCAATGGCGTGGTGAAGCTTTCGAAAATGATGTCGGATGGCCGCCAGCAGATCGTCGGCCTGCAATTCGCACCGGATTTTCTCGGCCGCCCGTTCATGGCGGAAAGCAAGATGACGGCGGAAGCGGCAACGGATGTCGAAATCTGCCTTTTCCCACGCCGCATCGTCGACCGCATGGTCTCGGAAGTGCCTGATATGGAGCGCAAGCTGCATAACCAGTCGCTGAAGGAACTGGATGAGGCGCGCGACTGGATGCTGACGCTTGGCCGTAAATCAGCGCAGGAGAAGGTTGCCAGCTTCCTTTATATGATCGCCACCCACATCGATCCGGAAAACGACGACAAATCGGCTTTCGACCTGCCGCTCTCACGCGCCGACATCGCCGATTTTCTCGGCCTCACCATCGAAACGGTGAGCCGGCAAATGACCAAGCTGCGCAAGGAAGGCATTATCCGCATCGAGAACAACCGCCATATCACGGTACCCGATCTCGACATTCTGAACGAAGCTGCCGGCAACGACTGACCGGCATTCGCCATTTTTCATCGACCCTGAAGCGCGGGCGTTCCAATATTGACGTGCGGCGCCCGCGCCTGAGCGGGGGCGAGCGCAAAACCGGCAAGAACCAGCAAAGCGGCGATGCATTTCATGATATTTCACCCTGTATGCCGCTTTTTCAGCGGCCTGTTTGTTATGGCTGCATCATAAGCGCCAAACAGCATCCATCCGCTTAAAATCTTCGGTAAGCGGATGGTTCAAAGGCAGGGTAAAGAAGGGGTTATGATTTCGCGCCGGCCTGACCCATGAGCGGTAAGTGCCACCATCCCAGGCTCGGCATCGCCGCTTGTTTCTTCTCCCCGCCGGGGAGAAGGTGGCCCGAAGGGTCGGATGAGGGGGCAGCGTTGCCGGATTTCGGAGAGCTCGCCCCCTCATCCCGCTGCCGCGGACTTCTCCCCGGCGGGGAGAAGAAACAGGCGGCATGCGCTCGCTCCATCTCACGCCTCATGGCGCATATGGGCCAGCTTGGTTTCAGGGCGTGTTTCGTCACTCAAGGATGTTGGCGTGGGTTCGTTATATCGCGCATAACGCGCGTGATAATCTCACTGCGAAGCAGCAGGCGTCGCAACCGGCTTCTGGTTTTCGCCGAGCGCCCGCAGTTCCGCAACCCGGCGCTTGTATTCGGCTTCCGAAATCTGGCCGTTGCGGCGTGCCGCACCAAGGCGCGAGAGGCTGGTTTCCATGGTGGAGGCCTCATCGTCACCCATCTGGGTACCGGCCGCCGTCATGGGCGCCGAGAAGGTCGGATAGGTGCCGGTGTCGCGCTTCTGGCTCACCGCATTGTCGCTAACGGGGCGCGGGCCGACAATTTCTGCCGTCGGGCGGCGCATATGGGCAGGCGCCACGATCGGTTCGGGAGCCTTGCAGGCCGCGAGTCCGGTAACAATCAGGACGCCGGACAGGGAAAGCACAGCGATTCTCGCAGTGTTTTCCGCATATGTTCCCCATGTGCCCATCTGCTTGCCCATCGTCGTGTTCCGCCTGTAAGGATATCTGCCGATATCGAATTCGACTGCGGTTCGGCCCTTTGCTGCCTCCCCTTGCTGGTGGAACTTGTATTCGTTTTCATGCAGAATGTGCAAACACAAATTTGGCGGAGGATAGCGCATGGCGGGTGTTGACGGCGGGCAGAAGCAAAAGGGCGGCAAAACGCCCGGTTTCGACGCCGGATCCGCCGAAGCCTACCTGATCCGCGACCCTGAAGCCTTCGCGATCAACATCGCTCGCGCGCTTGAAAATCTCGGCAAGGCCGCCTCCGAATGGCTGGCGCCGCGTGAACGCGGCGAAATCCCTGAAAACAGCGCCGATCCCATGACCGACCTCGTCAAGACGCTGTCCGATGTCGCGGAATATTGGATGGCCGAGCCACAGCGTTCACTGGAAGCGCAGACCCATCTTCTCTCCAGCTATTACGACCTGTGGACAAAATCGGTGGCGCAATTTTCCGAAGCTGCCGATTCGGTCTCGGAAAAACCCACAGAGACCGGCCCCGCGCAGCGCCGCAACCGGCGTTTTGCGGATGCCGACTGGCAGGCCAATCCGTTTTTCGATTTTCTCCTGAAAGCCTATCAAACCACCGTGGGCTTCGCCGACCGGATGGTGACGGAAGCCGAGGGGCTGGACGAACATACACGCACCAAGGCGCTGTTCTACATGCGGCAGGTAACCGAGGCGCTTTCGCCGGCCAATTTCGTCTTCACCAATCCGCAGGTCTTCCGTGAAACGGTTGCCTCCAGCGGCGCCAATCTCGTCAAGGGCATGGCGCAGCTGGCGGAGGATGTAGCAGCAGGCAATGGCCACCTGAAACTGCGCCAGACCGATTACAGCAAATTCGTCATCGGCCAGAATATCGCGGTAACGTCGGGCAAGGTGGTGGCCAAAAGCCCGCTCTGCGAGATCATCCATTATGCGCCGACAACACAGAAGGCCTTCAAACGGCCGCTGCTGATCGTGCCGCCATGGATCAACAAATTCTACATTCTCGATCTCAACCCGCAGAAATCCTTCGTTAAATGGTGCCTCGATCAAGGCCACAGCGTGTTCATGGTCTCCTGGATCAACCCGGATGCCCGCCTCGCCGACAAGAGCTGGGACGATTACATCCGCGAAGGTATTGATTTCGCCCTCGACACCATCGAGGAAAGAACCGGCGAGAGGCAAATCAACGCCATCGGCTATTGCGTCGGCGGCACGCTTTTATCCTCGGCACTGGCACTGCATGCGCAGCAAGGTGATGAGCGTATCCGCAGCGCCACGCTGCTCGCCGCCCAGACCGATTTCATCCATGCCGGCGATCTCAAGGTCTTCATCGATGAAGGCCAGCTGGCGGCGCTCGACAGGCATATGCAGGCGGTCGGTTATCTCGACGGCTCGATCATGGCCACCGTCTTCAACATGCTGCGCGCTTCCGATCTCATCTGGCCCTATATGGTCGATAATTACCTGCGCGGCACCGAGCCCCTGCCCTTCGATCTGCTCTACTGGAATTCCGATTCGACCCGGGTGACGGCTGCCAGCCACTCCTTCTATCTGCGTAATTGTTACTTGGAGAACAATCTCGCCCGCGGGCTGATGCGTGTTGCCGACAAGCGGATCAATCTCGGCGACATCAAGATACCCATCTATGACCTCGCCACCCGCGACGACCATATCGCGCCGGCGAAATCGGTTTTCACGGGTGCTGCGCTGTTCGGCGGGCCGGTGGAATTTGTGCTTGGCGCTTCCGGCCACATAGCCGGCGTCGTCAACCCGCCGCAGCTTGAAAAATACCAATATTGGACGGGGTCGTCACCGGCTGGAGACTTTGATGCCTGGCAGGCTGCCGCCACCGCCCACAAGGGCTCATGGTGGGTGCACTGGCAGAACTGGATCGAAAGCCAGAACGCTGAAAAGGTAAAGGCGCGCAAGCCGGAAGACGGCAAGCGGCCCGTGCTCGGCGACGCGCCGGGAACCTACGTCCTTTCCTGACCCAATTCCATCACCGAAACATCTTTCAGGCCACATGCTCTTCACACCCCCGCTCGTTCCCGCCACGCTGATCTCCCGCTACAAGCGCTTCCTCTTCGATGCCGTTCTGGAGGACGGCACGGCGATTACCGGTTCCTGCCCCAATACCGGTTCCATGCGCGGGCTGACGACACCGGGCTCCCGTATCTGGCTTTCCGAACATGACAGCCCGACCCGCAAGTACCGGCACATGTTTGAAATGGTCGAGGCAGATGGCACCGTGGTCGGCATCAATACCGGCATGCCGAACCGGCTGGCGGAAGAGGCAATCGTGAACGGCCGTATCCCTGAGCTTGGCGGCTATTCGACGATCCGGCGCGAACAGAAATACGGCCGCAATTCCCGCATCGATTTCCTGCTCACCGAACCCGGCCGGCCGGACGCCTATGTTGAAGTGAAGAACGTGCATTTCATGCGAAAAAAGGGTCTGGCCGAATTCCCTGATACCGCTACCAAGCGCGGCGCCAAGCATCTGGAGGAGCTGGGTGACGCAGCGGAAGCCGGTTACCGTTCGGTGATGCTCTATCTCATCCAGCGCGACGATTGTGACCGGATGCGCATCTGCGACGATCTTGATCCGGTCTATGCGCTGGCGTTTCAGCGGGCGATGGCACGTGGTGTCGAGGCCTATGCGGTAAAATGCGCGGTCTCCCCGGCACAAATTTCGGTCAGCGGAACGGTTAAGATGGACGAATGGCGTCCGGCTGTTTTATGAACAGGGACGTAAAGAGACAGAAAGCACTATGATGGTCACCTATATCGACGCAGCCTCCGCTCCCCTCAAGAATACCGGCGTCATCCGCCTCTATACCCCTGAGGACTTCGACGGTATGCGCAAGGCGTGCCAGCTGACGGCGCGCTGCCTCGACGAACTGGCGGCGATCGTCAAGCCCGGCGTGACGACTGACGCCATCGACCGTTTCGTCTTCGAGTTCGGCGCCGACCACGGCGCGCTGCCGGCAACGCTGAATTATCGCGGTTATACCAAATCCGTCTGCACCTCGATCAACCATGTGGTCTGCCACGGCATTCCGGATGAAAAGCCGCTGCGCGACGGCGATATCGTCAATATTGACGTGACCTATGTGCTTGACGGTTGGCATGGCGATTCGAGCCGCATGTATCCGGTAGGCCAGATCAAGCGCGCCGCCGAGCGACTGATGGAAGTGACCTATGAATGCCTGATGCGCGGCATCGCGGCGGTCAAGCCCGGTGCGCGCACCGGTGCAATCGGCGCGGCGATCCAGGCCTATGCGGAAGCAGAGCGCTGCTCGGTGGTGCGTGATTTCTGCGGCCATGGCGTCGGACGCCTGTTCCACGACACGCCGAACATTCTGCATTACGGCCAGCCGGAGGAAGGGCCGGAAATCCGCGAGGGCATGATCTTCACCATCGAGCCGATGATCAATCTCGGCAAGCCGCATGTGAAGGTGCTCTCGGATGGCTGGACGGCGGTGACGCGTGACCGTTCTCTCTCCGCGCAATATGAACATGCCGTCGGCGTCACGGCCACAGGCTGCGAAATCTTTACGCTGTCACCGGGCGGCTTTGATCGCCCGGGCCTTCCGCCACTCGCATAAGGCCAGACCGCCTATGGCAAAACGCCCTGCCCCGCCTCCCGCCGATCTTTCCCCGACGTCAGGCTTTGAGGCGGGCGAAGGCGACCTGTTCGACGCGGCGGATGAGCGCGGCTTTTTTGCCGAACCGCGAAGTGCTCCGAAAAAACCCACCGTCACCATTGCCGAACAGGAAGCGGAGACCGCGCACTATCACGGTCACCGGGACCGGCTGCGGACGCGTTATCGTGATGGCGGCGACGCCGCACTTGCCGACTACGAATTGCTGGAACTCCTGCTGTTCCGGCTGATCCCGAGGCGCGATACCAAACCCATCGCCAAGGCGCTGATTTCCCGCTTCGGAACCCTTGGCGGCGTGCTTGGCGCACCTTTGCCGCTGCTGCAGGAGGTGAAAGGCGTCGGCGAAGCCGTGGCTCTCGATCTGAAGCTCGTCGCTTCGGTTTCCCAGCGCATGCTGAAAAGCGAAATCCGTAACAAGCAGGTTCTCGGTTCCTGGTCATCGGTCATTGATTATTGTCATGCCGCCATGGCCCATGAAACGCGCGAACAGTTCCGCATCCTGTTCCTCGACAAGCGCAATGTCCTGATCGCCGACGAGGTGCAGGGTCAGGGAACCGTGGACCACACGCCGGTCTACCCGCGCGAAGTGGTGCGCCGCGCCCTTGAACTGTCATCTACAGCCTTGATTTTAATACATAATCACCCGAGTGGAGACCCCACCCCCTCGCGGGCGGATATCGAGATGACCAAAACCATTATCGATACTGCAAAGCCGCTCGGCATTGCTGTCCACGACCACATCATCATCGGCAAGGATGGCCACGCCAGCTTCAAAGGGCTTCGGCTTATTTGAAAATCAACTGGTACTGACGCGAAGTTTTTAACGCGCCTGCAACCCATAAGGGCGGCATCAACAAAAAATTAACACCTATAAATTAGCATTTCCGAAAATAATAAAACAAGGCATCGAACCTTGGTGCCTTAAGAAACGGGGGTGCTTTATGCGTAATGCAGTGCGTTTCCTTCGCGATCGGTCCGGCTCGAACGCTGTCGAGTTCGCGATCGTCGCGCCGATCTTCTTTCTCGTCCTTCTGACCATGATCGCCTACGGCATCTACCTGATGGCGGCCTATTCGGTGCAGCAGATCGCCGCCGATGCGGCGAGAACGGCGGTTGCCGGCCTGAATACGACCGAGCGCCAGCAGCTTGCCCGGGATTTCGTCACCAAAAGCGATCTCAGTTACGCCTTCATGGACAAGAACCGTTTCACCGTCGATGTCGCCACCGATCCCGCCAATGCCAACCAGTTCACGGTCAAGGTCGAATACGACGCCAGCGATCTGCCGATCTGGAGCCTCTACAGCTACACCATGCCAGAGCCGGTCATCCGGCGTTTTTCCACCATCCGGATCGGAGGAGCATGACATGCGGACTATCCCTTCCCTGCTCCCCGCTTTCCTGAAGGATCGGGCCGGCAACATCGCCATCTCGGCCGGGCTGACCGCGCCGCTTTTCATCGGCGTCCTGGCGCTTGGCGTCGATTACGGTTATCTGACCCTGCAGAAACGCCAGTTGCAGCAGACCGCCGATCTCGCAGCCATATCGGCGGCGGCAAATGCCGCCGACCCGGAAAAGGCGGTCCAGCAATATTTCGCCCTCAACGGCATGGATCTCGGCGTCAAGACGCCGCAGGGCCTGCTCACTCCAAACGGTCTTCAACCCTTCGATCCCGCAAACGAATTTGCAAGCAGCAAGGGTTACGCCGAGGTCATCAAGGGCCATTATGAGCCGGATGCAACCATTCCTGTCGGCGCACGGTTCGTCGACAACGCCCTGCCCACCAATGCGGTGAAAGTGAACATCGTCGAAAAGGGCCAGATATTCTTCGCTGCCGCCTTCACCACCCCGCCCAAGATCTCTGCGGTCGGAACGGCCTCGTCCCAGAAGATCGCGGCATTTTCGGTTGGCTCACGACTGGCAAGTCTCGATGAAGGCATTTTGAACAGCCTGCTCGGCGGCCTGCTCGGCACCACGGTTTCGCTCAAACTCATGGATTACCAAGGGCTGGTTGCCGCCGATGTCAACGCGCTGCATGTCGTCGAGGCGCTTGCCATCGATCTCAAGCTCACCGCCGGCACCTACAAGGATGTGTTGAAGACGGAAATCACCTACGGTCAGTTCCTCAATGCGCTGACCAAAACCACCGGCCTGCAGCCGGCTGTCGCCAACATTCTGAAGACACTGGAAAAAACCGCCAACAAGAGCAACATCAAGCTCAAGCTTGAGGAAATCCTCAATCTCGGACCATTCTCGGACAAGCTGATCGGTAGCGGTGAAAACCTCAAGGTCACCGCCGGCGTCTTCGATCTCCTCAATGCCGCAGCCGTTGCCGGAAATGGCGGCAATCAGCTGGCGCTCAATCTCAACGCCAATGTTCTCGGTCTCGCCTCCGTCAAGGCAACGCTTGCCATCGGTGAACCGCCGGTCGAAACCCCGTCGCTCGCCGTTGGTGGTCAGGGCACCATCGTCCGCACCGCACAGACCCGGCTGGCGGTCAATGTCGTGGTGGACGGGCTTCAGGCCATTGCCGGCCTCAAGGTCAATATCCCGCTTTATGTGGAAGTCGCCCATGCCGAAGCGCGGCTTGCCGATATTCGCTGCACGGGCGGCGGACAGGGAACGGTCGATGTAGAGGTTGTTCCCGGCGTTGCGGAAATCGCGCTCGGCAATGTCGATACCTCAGCTTTTGCCAATTTCGGCAAGGACCCGCGCGTCACCAAGGCAGCGATCGTCGATTCAGCCCTGCTCGCCATCAATGGCAGCGCCCTCATCAATGCCACCAACATGACGAAGACCAAGCTGACCTTCACGCAGTCGGATATCACCCAGGCCAAGATCAAGAGCGTTTCCACCAAGGACACCGTCACCACCCTTGTCAGTTCGCTGTTGAAGAACCTCAATCTGGATATAAGGCTGCTCTTTCTCAACCTCGATCTGGGAGGTCTGGCAGGCATCCAGTCAGCGCTTGCCAACACCCTTGCAGTGGTCACCGCTCCGGTCGATCAGCTGCTCTACAACGTGCTTCTGGTTCTCGGCGTCAAGATCGGCGAAGCCGATGTGCGCGTCACCGATGTGCGCTGCCAGCAGCCGGCGCTGGTGCAATAGCCCCGAAGATAGATACAAAAAAGCCGCCGGGAATGTCCCGGCGGCTTTTGTTTGATCAGTCTTTAAATCAAGCCGTAGCAATCGCCAGACGCTTCTCGTCCCGACCGCTCTTCATGCGCTCGGACAGCAGGAACGCCAGTTCCAGCGCCTGATCGGCGTTGAGGCGCGGATCGCAATGGGTGTGGTAACGATCCGACAGCGAATCCGCCGTCACGGCACGCGCACCACCCGTGCATTCCGTCACGTCCTTGCCGGTCATCTCGATATGGATGCCGCCCGGATGTGTACCTTCGGCGCGGTGGATCTGGAAGAAGCTTTCGACTTCCGACAGGATGCGCTCGAACGGACGCGTCTTGTAGTGGTTGAGCGTGATCGTGTTGCCATGCATCGGATCGCACGACCAGACGACCTTGCGGCCTTCCTTCTCGACTGCACGAATGAGCTTCGGCAGGCTGTCGGCAACCTTGTCATGGCCAAAACGGCAAATCAGCGTCAGGCGACCGGCCTCGTTTGCCGGGTTCAGCGCATCGATCAGCTCGATCAGATTGTCAGGCGTCAGCGACGGACCGCATTTCAGGCCGATCGGGTTCTTGATACCGCGGAAATATTCCACATGCGCATGGTCGAGCTGGCGCGTGCGGTCACCGATCCAGATCATGTGGCCGGATGTCGCATACCAGTCGCCGGAGGTGGAATCGATGCGGGTCAGCGCCTCTTCGTAACCGAGCAGCAGAGCCTCATGGCTGGTGAAGAAATCGGTTTCGCGCAGGCTTGGATTGTTCTCCGCGCTGATACCGATCGCCTTCATGAAGTCCATGGTTTCGGAAATCCGGTCGGCCAGCTTGCGGTAACGGTCCGCCTGCGGGCTGTCCTTGATGAAACCGAGCATCCACTGGTGAACGTTTTCAAGATTGGCATAGCCACCCATAGCGAAAGCGCGCAGCAGGTTCAGCGTCGCGGCCGACTGGCGGTAGGCGTCGAGCTGGCGCTCCGGGCTCGGTATGCGCGAACCTTCGTTGAATTCGATGCCATTGATGATGTCACCGCGGTAAGACGGCAGCGTTACGCCATCAAGCACTTCCACGTTGGAAGAGCGCGGCTTGGCGAACTGGCCGGCAATACGCCCAACCTTCACGACAGGCAGTTGCGCGCCATAGGTCAGGACAACGGCCATCTGCAGGAAAGCGCGGAAGAAGTCGCGGATATTGTCCGCGCCATGCTCGAGGAAGCTTTCGGCGCAATCGCCGCCCTGCAGCAGGAAGGCGTTACCTTCAGCCACATTGGCAAGCTGTTTCTTCAGACGACGGGCTTCACCGGCAAAAACCAGCGGCGGATAAGTCGCAAGCGTGGCTTCCGTTGCAGCAAGCGCTGCCGCATCAGGATATTCGGGAACCTGCTGGATCGGTTTCTGCCGCCAACTGCCGGGTGTCCAATTCTGTGCCATGTTCTTACCCTTTTTTCGCCCGCGCGACTGTCGCGCGACCGCCTCGAAAAATTGAGCGGCTTATAGCTCCAAGCATCGGCTTTGCATAGCCGATGTCAGGGCTAACAGGCTCATTCTGCCCCTTTTGGGCACTCCAGATGTACAAAAGTCAATTCAAACGATTTAACCAGCCCGCCGCCCTCCAGAAAACATCAGTTTTCGAACGGCGGCGGGCGAATTTGGACAGCGATCATATCACGCTTGTACCAGCGTTACACGCGCTCGCCGTTCACCACGCGGTAGCTCGGCGAATACATCGTCACCAGCTCCTCGGCGGCGGTCGGATGAACCGCCATGGTGCGGTCGAAATCATCCTTGGTGCAGCCGGCTTTCAGCGTGATGCCGAGAAGCTGCGCCATCTCGCCCGCCTCGTGACCGAGAATGTGCACGCCGACTACCTTGCGGTCGGCGGCATTGACGATCAGCTTCATGATCGTCTTTTCCTGACGGCCGGACAGCGTTGCCTTCATCGGCCGGAACTGGGCGCGATAGACTTCCAGCTCCGGATATTTCTTGCCCGCCTCCTCTTCCGAAAGACCGACGGTGCCGATTTCCGGCTGCGAGAACACCGCCGTCGCGATCAGCTCGTGATCCGGCTTGGTCGGGTTGTTCTTGTATTCGGTCTCGATGAAGCACATGGCCTCGTGGATCGCCACCGGCGTCAACTGTACCCGGTCGGTGACGTCGCCCAGCGCAAAGATGTTCGGCACATTCGTGCGCGAATAATCATCAACGATGATCGCGCCCCGCGCATCCAGCTTCACGCCGGCATTTTCCAGACCCAGACCCTTGGTGTTCGGATCGCGGCCAAGCGCCAGCATGACCAGGCCGACATGCAGCGAGCTGCCCTGCTTGGTACGGGCCACGAAACCATCGGCACCATCCTTGCTGACTTCCTCGATGATATCTTCGAGAATGATGCGGATGCCCTTGGCCTCCATCGCCTCATGCAGGCCCTTGCGCATGTCGTGATCGAACCGCGAAAGAATTTCCTTGCCGCGATAGATCAGCGTCGTTTCAACACCGAGTCCGTGGAAGATATTGGCGAATTCAACAGCGATGTAACCGCCGCCGGCAATCAGGATCGATTTCGGCAGTTCTTCCAGATTAAACGCTTCGTTGGACGAGATCGTCAGCTCATGGCCGGGCAACGCCTTGTGCTCGTTCGGCGTGCCGCCGACGGCAATCACGATACGCTCTGCCGTGAAGGTCTCACCGGTTTTTGTGAGCTTCACGGTATGGGCATCGACCAGTTCGGCACGACTGTCGAAAATATCGGCCTTGGCGTTCTCCAGCCCCTTGCGATACAGCCCCTCGAGACGGGTAATTTCCTTATCCTTCGCGGCGATCAGCTTCTTCCAGTCGAAGCTGCGCTCGCCCACACTCCAGCCGAAACCTTCGGCATCCTCGAAATGTTCGGGGAATTGCGAGGCATAGACGAACAGCTTCTTCGGCACGCAGCCGCGAATGACACAGGTGCCGCCATAACGATATTCTTCAGCAATCCCCACGCGCTTGCCGAGCGAGGCCGCCACGCGGCCGCTGCGCACGCCGCCCGAGCCGCCACCGATGACGAAAAGATCGTAGTCATAAGCTGTCATAGTCAAAACCCCTGATCAAAACCACGCCATCAGCCTCGAGGCGAACGGTGGCGTCTTCACGGCACATATAGGTGCTGCGACGCACAAATGAAAAGCCCGGTCTTGCGACCGGGCTTTGAATATTTCTGAACTGTCTGTTCATTTAATCAGGGCTTGGGAGCAGCCGGAGCGCCGCCCGTGGCGTTCTGATCGGCCGGAAGCGGCTTCAGATCGGCGCCGGCAACCTTCTGCAGTTCCGACATGCTGGACGCGTTGAGATCGCGGTTGATGCCGGCGGCCCAGATATCGGCGGCCTTCATCAATTCGCGCGTGGCGATCGGACCGTCCTTCAGAAGCTTCTTGCCCGCTTCGCTGCTGTAGAAGGCGGAAATGGCGTTCAGCTCTTCGACGCTGAAGGCGCGCGCATAGGTGAGTGCAGCCTCGCGTTCCAGATCGGCGCGGCGCGGCGCAAGCTCGAGCGCCTTGGCATCGACGGTCTCGGTGATGGCATCCTCGACATTCGGCGAGGCCTGAATAAGTTCGGCCTTCAGACGCTCGGCCAGTCCAGGCAGAATGTCATCAAAACGGTCGGTAACGCCAAGAGAGGCGATTGCCTGCCGTGCGGCAGCAACATGCGCTTCCGAAATTTCCTGAGCGCGTACGGCAGTACCGAACACAACGCCGGAAATGAGGATCGAAGCAGCGGCAGCTTTGCCCAGTCCCGCTAGTTTGATCATGAAAATCTCGCTCCTGTTATACTGCCTGCATCACGCGGGCGCCTTCAGGACCCGCGATAATGGCAAGCGATGCCAAATTTATGAAAAGTCCGTGCTCGACGACACCGGGAATCGTGTTCAGCTCGCGTGCTAGCGCTTCTGCATCAGGAATACGGCCAAAAGATGCGTCGAGGATAAGGTGTCCGCCATCCGTCATGAAGGCGCCGTCGCCGGACGAACGCATTGTCAGTGCACCCGAAAGACCGGACCGCGCTGCCAGTTTTTCAATGGCGATGCGTGTCGCCACCTGGCCGAACGGGTTGATTTCGATGGGAAGCGGAAAGGCGCCCAGCGTCTCGACGACCTTGCTCTGGTCGGCAATGACGATCACGCGGGCAGATGCCGCCGCAACGATCTTTTCGCGCAGAAGAGCACCACCGCCGCCCTTGACGAGACGCAGCCCGTGATCCACCTCGTCAGCGCCGTCGATGGTCAGGTCCAGTTCCGGCAATTCATCGAGGGATTTCAGCGGCACGCCAAGCTCGACGCAGAGACGCGCGGTGCGCTCGGATGTCGGCACGCCCTCGACCTTGAGACCGGCCGCGACCTTCTCGGCCAGAAGCCGGACGAATTCCTCGGCCGTCGAACCCGTGCCGATACCAAGCCTCATCCCGTCTTGCACATGGGACAATGCGGCCTCGGCGGCCTTGATCTTCATCTGGCGGGCATCCATGTGCCTGAAACTCCGGTAGCTTTGTCGTCGCCGTGCTGTTTACACGGGTCGAAAGCCAAACGAAAGCCTTTTTCAAGCCAACGAACAGAACGTTGTGACGCGGTTGCAAAGACAGGCCCGTTTGCCTAGGCTTGGCACGAATGAAAGCACCGACACCTCGACACCCGCATTCTCCAAGAGGCCCGTTCCCGTGACATCCCGCCCGCTCTCTCCGCTCGCCATCTTTGATCTCGACGGCACGCTCGTCGACACCGCCGCCGACCTTGTCTCGAGCCTCAACCACACCATCGCCGCAGCCGGCCTTGCCCCCGTCACCTATGACGATCTGACCCACCTCGTCGGCCAGGGCGCGCGGGTGATGATCAAGCGGGCTTTCGCATTGCGCGAGACGGAACTGCCGGAAGCCGAGATCGACCCGCTGTATGAGCGTTTCATCACCCATTACCGTGCCGAAATGCCCGGCGAAAGCCGCCCCTATCCCGGCATCATCAACACGCTGGATGCGCTCTCGGAAGCCGGCATCACGCTTGCCGTCTGCACCAACAAGACAGAAATCCTCGCTTTGCCGCTGCTCGAAAAACTGGGGCTGACGCGATATTTCGCGACCATCACCTGCGGCGACACCTTCGCCTTCCGCAAACCGGATGCCCGCCATATTCTCGGCACCATCGAAAAGGCCGGCGGCGATCCGCAGCGCGCGATCATGGTCGGCGACAGCATCAACGACATTCTCGCCGCCAAAAACGCTGCCGTACCGTCGATCGGCGTGACCTTCGGTTATTCGGATGTGCCGATGGCCGAGCTTGAACCTGACGTCGTGATCGATGATTTTGCAGCACTGACGCCCGATCTGGTGGGCCGGTTGCTGACCGGACGCGACGCGGCGGCGTAAACCGCCGTGGTCGATCACAATTTCCTATTCCCACGCACCGCTGTCAGCATCATCGCCATTGGCGATACCGGCGAAGCCCTGCTTCTGAGAGCAGTGCTGGAAAGCCTTGGCGCGTCGGTCCGGCTGCATCTTCCCGGCACGCCCGAAGATATTCTGGTGTGCCTGAAACAACCCGACAATCCGCCCCCCTATCTCATCATCAGCGGCCATGGCGATGAAAACGGGCTTGTGGTCGGCGAATTTGACCCTGATGTAACCCGGATGGAATTGCTGGACGGCAGCATGCCCGCCGAAGCGTTCCTCGGAACCGTCGATCTGCGCGACACCGTGGTTTTCAGCACGGCTTGCTGCACGGGCTCCGGGGCTTTCGCCAAAGCCTTCATCGAGGGCGGCGCAAAAGCCTATGTGGCGTCAGCCGGTTATCCTGACGGCGCGGCGACACCGCTCTTCGTTCATCTGTTGTTTTATGAACTGCTCGTCCGCAAATCGCCGCTGGAAGAAGCGCTGAGGCTTGCCAGCCAGCTTGATAGCGATGACGAACTGGCGTTCGAACTCTTCAAGCCACAACCCCCGGAATCATAACCGGCCGAAACAAAAAAAGCGCCGTTTCCGGCGCTTTTTCTCTCAATGCGATTTATCAGATCGATGCGGCCCGCGCCTTCGTCGTTACGGCAAAAGCCTTCTGCACATAGCTGTCACGATCATAGACGTCGTCGAAGAACTGCACCTTGCCGTCCTTGTCCGGCCAGGCGGTGAAATAGGCGACATAGACCGGGATTTTCACCGGCACCTGCACGGCGCGGTTCTTGCCGGAAGCGATCTGCTCACCCACCTTGTCGACGCTGGTGCCGAGAACCGCGGCAGCCATACGGCGTGGATCGACCAGACGGATACAGCCGTGGCTCAGCGCCCGCATGTCGCGGTTGAAGAAGCTCTTGGCCGGTGTGTCATGCATGTAGATGGCATGCGCGTTGGGGAACAGGATTTTCAGATCGCCCAGCGCATTGTCGCTGCTCGGCGGCTGGCGCACGGAAACGGCGTTGGTCGAGCCATACCAGTTGACGCTGGTGGAGGAGACCGCACGGCCGCCCACCTGCACTTCGTAACCCAACCGGTCGAGATAGGACGGGTCGCGGCGCAGCTTCGGCAGCATCTCGTTGACGATGATCGATTGCGGCACGCCCCAATAGGGGTTGAACTCGACGGTCTGGATTTCGTCCTGGAAGAAATAGGTCTGGTTGGCCTTGGAGCCGACGACCACCTTCATGCCGAACTGTTCCACGCCATCATTGTGATAATAGGCCATGAAAGCGGGCTGGTTGATGAGGACGTAACGCTGGCCGAGATCGGCCGGCAGCCAGCGGATCTGCTCCATGGCCACCTGCACCTTGGCGATCTTCGCCTCGTTGCTTTCGCCGACCATGGCGCGCACGGTCGCGCGACCGATGACGCCATCCGGCTTGAGGCCGTTTTCGCTCTGGAAAGCCTTCACCAGATCGACGAGGTCAGGCGTATAATCCTGCGTCTGCTGGTAGCCCGAAATGATCGCCGCATGTTCGGCCTTGAAGGCGGGCGAAGCGCGATGTTCGATTGCCTTGACCACATTGGCCATGTCGGCGCTGCTATTGCCGGGCTTCAGCACCAGATCGGCGGGAACGCGGACGGTGTGAGCCGCATCGCCCTCACCGCGCAGGCGGGCGAGGTCAGCCTTCAGCGCCTGATATTCGGCACTCGACGGTTCGCGGCTGCGCAGATAGGCGGCAACATCGGGGCTGAGGCCCGCAAGCTTCAGCACTGGCGCAAGGTTTACCGTCTTGCGCTTGAAATCATGGTAACCGGAGAGCCGGTTCGGATCGACGCGGCCACGGGTCGTGTCCTGCACATAGGCCAGAACCTTGGCAGACAGTGCGAGTTCAAACCGCATCTGCGCCCGCTGATAAGCGTCAGAGGTGGATGCCGATACCGTTTCCACCGGCGTGCCGGTCGCAGTCGTGCCCGAACCATTGCCGCTGATGCTGGCGGTCACATCCTTTGCCGGTGCGGAAATGCTGTAATCGGCCGGATCGAGACCGCTTTCGCCAACCGTCTCGAAGAAGGCGATGACGGCGTTGGCACGCTCGGTCAATTCACCGTCGGAAACCCACAGCGTCTTGCCGCCGGCGCCATAATAGGCTTCCAGCGCCTTGGCGATTTCAGGCGTGGCGCTGAACTTCAGGTTGGCGAGATCCTCACCGAAATTGGCCGTGTTCACAGCGCGGGCGGTATCCGCCTTGTAGTCATAGTAACGTGGGCCGGAAACCCGCGGCAGGGGCTCGGGATCGGAAGCATCGGCGCTCGGTCCTGAAACCGACGGCGAGGTGACGATACCGGCCGGCGGCAACTCACCGCGATCGCGCGCAACTTTGCCCGGGCCGCCGCGCAGAAGGTCCATCAGCGTTACCGCACCGGCGCTGCCGGGAAGAGCGACGGAAAGACCGAGAACCAGCATCAGCGCTGCCGATGTTTTTCCAGATGTGACTTGCAATTTGATCCTCGTAGCACCCAGCACCGCCAGGAAAACGGCGGGCATCAGTTTCATGCCTGTCTAGCCGATCAACGGCCCGTTGAAAAGAAACGCCCAAAGTTCACAACCGTGCCGAAATGAACCTTATGATACAGCCAAAGCCATAAAAACGTAATTTCCAGAATTGGCGAGAATGGTTAAATTTCTATTTATTTCATTCACTTTGCCGTGGCTCCCAGCACCACCCGCACACCACCGAAAGCCCGGTTTTCCGGTCATTTCGGGACGTAGTAAAAATGACACGCCGATCCGTTTTTCACCCCGGCCCTGCCCTGGCGTTGAAATCGCTTTAACGCGGCGGGAAATATCTGCCTCTGCCGCATTGCAACGCTTTCATTGCCGACGCGATGATTCTATATATCGGCCGCGCAAGACGGGCGAAGGCGCCGTTTTGGCGGAGGAACACGAGTAAAAAGGCAAGATTGATGACAGCCACACGGACGGAAACCGATACATTTGGACCCATTGAAGTTCAGGCCGATCGCTATTGGGGCGCGCAGGCGCAGCGCTCGCTCGGCAACTTCAAGATCGGCTGGGAAAAGCAGCCCGCCTCTGTCGTTCGCGCGCTCGGCATCGTCAAGCAGGCCGCAGCCCGCGCCAACATGGCGCTGGCAGGCCTCGACCCCAACGTCGGTGACGCCATCATCGCCGCCGCGCAGGAAGTCATCGACGGCAAGCTGACAGAGCATTTCCCGCTCGTCGTCTGGCAGACCGGCTCCGGCACCCAGTCGAACATGAACGCCAATGAGGTGATTTCCAACCGCGCAATCGAGATGCTCGGCGGCGAAATGGGCACCAAGAAGCCGGTTCACCCCAATGACCACGTCAATATGAGCCAGTCCTCGAACGACACCTACCCGACGGCGATGCACATCGCCTGCGTGGAAGAGATCGTTCATCACCTGCTGCCGGCCCTCAAGCACCTGCACAAGGCGCTGGAAGCCAAGGTCAAGCAGTTCGAAAAGATCATCAAGATCGGCCGCACCCATACGCAGGATGCCACGCCGCTGACGCTCGGCCAGGAATTCTCCGGCTACGCCGCGCAGGTCGCCTCGGCCATCGCCAATATCGAACTCACCCTGCCCGCGCTCTCCAAGCTCGCCCAGGGCGGCACGGCTGTTGGCACGGGCCTCAACGCCCCCATCGGTTTCGCCGAAAAGGTTGCTGACGAGATTTCCAAGATCACCGGCCTGCCGTTCGTGACCGCGCCGAACAAGTTCGAGGCGCTCGCCTCGCACGATTCCATGGTCTTCTCGCATGGTGCGATTAATGCGGCGGCGGCTGCGCTCTTCAAGATCGCCAACGACATCCGCTTCCTCGGCTCCGGCCCGCGCGCCGGCCTCGGCGAATTGTCGCTGCCGGAAAATGAACCCGGCTCGTCGATCATGCCGGGCAAGGTCAACCCCACCCAGTCGGAAGCGCTGACACAGGTTTGCGCCCACATCTTCGGCAACAATGCAGCGCTCTCGTTTGCCGGCTCGCAGGGCCACTTCGAGCTCAACGTCTATAACCCGATGATGGCCTACAACTTCCTGCAGTCGGTCCAGCTTCTGGGCGACGCCGCCGTCTCCTTCACCGACAATTGCGTCGTCGGCATCGAGGCCCGCGAAGACAACATCAAAAAGGGTGTCGAGAACTCGCTGATGCTGGTGACAGCGCTGAACAGCAAGCTCGGCTACGACATCTGCGCCAAGATCGCCAAGACCGCGCACAAGAACGGCACGACGCTGCGCGAAGAAGCCGTCGGCGGCGGATACCTCACCAACGAGGAATTCGACCAGTATGTGCGCCCGGAAAACATGATCGGGCCGAAATAAGCCTGTCGGTTTTTTTTGCTGAGATCGGAACGGGCCTTCGGGCCCGTTTTTTGTTTGTTCAACAAAAGAAAAGCCCATCCAGAACGAATCTCAGGATGGTCATTCGGGGAAGGGTTTTCCGTCATGCCGGACTTGATCCGGCATCCAGCCGCGGCGCGTCTGCGCCGTGAAAGAGTATTTTGCGATCAATGACTTGATCGCACTGGACCCCGGATCAAGTTCGGGGTGACGGAGGAGATATCCAGACTTTCCCGCAATAAAAAAGGGCCGCTGTCGCGGCCCTCTTCATCTCATTCAAACCGTCAAACCAGCCGGCTCTGCTCCACTGCGGCTTCCACGAAGCTCGCAAACAGCGGATGCGGGTCGAGCGGGCGGCTCTTCAGTTCCGGGTGGTACTGAACGCCGATGAACCACGGGTGATCAGGATATTCCACCGTTTCCGGCAGGACACCATCCGGAGACATGCCCGAGAAGACCAGGCCGCATTCTTCCAGTCGGTCCTTGTAGTCCACATTCACCTCGTAGCGGTGACGGTGGCGCTCGGAAATATCCGTGGTGCCGTAGATTTCGGCGATCTTGGTGTCTTTCTTCAGTGCCGCCTTGTAGGCGCCAAGACGCATCGTGCCGCCGAGATCACCCTTGGAGGAACGCTTCTCCAGCTCGTTGCCCTTAACCCATTCGGTCATCAGGCCGACGACCGGCTCGGGGGTCGGGCCGAATTCGGTGGAGGAGGCACTTTCGATGCCGGCGAGATGACGGGCCGCTTCCACGACCGCCATCTGCATGCCAAAGCAGATGCCGAAATAGGGCACGTTGCGCTCACGCGCAAACTGCGCCGCCATGATCTTGCCTTCGGAACCACGCTCGCCGAAGCCGCCCGGCACCAGAATGCCGTTGACCTTCTCGAGATAGGGTGTGGGATCTTCCTTTTCGAAGACCTCGGACTCGATCCACTCGAGCTTCACCTTGACGCGGTTGGCGAAACCACCGTGATGCAGCGCCTCGATCAGCGACTTATAGGCATCCTTGAGGCCGGTATATTTGCCGACGATCGCAATCGTCACTTCGCCTTCCGGCGTGCGGATACGGTTGCAGACCTCTTCCCACTGTTCCAGACGCGGCTTGGGCGCCGGTTCGATGCCGAACGCGGCCAGCACTTCCGAATCGAGGCCTTCCTTGTGGTAGGCAATCGGAACGTCATAGATATTCGCCACATCCAGCGCCTGGATGACGGCGGAAGGACGCACGTTGCAGAACAGTGAAAGCTTGCGACGTTCCGCTTCCGGGATTTCCCGGTCGGCGCGCACCAGAAGGATGTCGGGGTGAATACCGAGCGCCTGCAGTTCCTTCACGGAATGCTGGGTCGGCTTGGTCTTCAGCTCGCCAGCAGCCGGAATATAGGGCATCAGCGTCAGGTGAAGATAGATCGCCGTGCCGCGCGGCAGGTCGTTGCCGAGCTGGCGGATCGCTTCCATGAATGGCATCGCCTCGATGTCACCCACCGTGCCGCCGATCTCGCAGATGACGAAGTCGTAATCGTCATTGCCTTCGATCACGAAATCCTTGATCTCGTTGGTGACATGCGGAATGACCTGAACGGTTGCGCCGAGATAATCGCCGCGCCGTTCCTTGTCGATGATGTTCTTGTAGATGCGACCGGTGGTGATGTTATCGGTCTTGGTGGCCGAACGCCCCGTGAAGCGCTCATAATGGCCAAGGTCGAGGTCCGTCTCGGCACCGTCGTCAGTCACGAACACTTCGCCGTGCTGTGTCGGGCTCATGGTGCCGGGATCGACGTTCAGATAGGGGTCGAGTTTACGAAGCCGCACCCGATAACCACGGGATTGCAACAAAGCTCCGAGTGCTGCCGCGGCGATGCCCTTGCCTAGAGAGGAGACCACGCCGCCTGTGATGAATACATATCGCGCCATGGGATTCACCGGATACCTTTTTACCTCTGATTCCGCCAGCCCAAATTTCATGCTGTTACAAATTCGCTGTTGACGAATGTGTAATTCAACTGGCCGGAATACGAACAAAAGAAAACCGGCAGGCTTTTGGCCTGCCGGAGCGTTAAATCAGAACCGGGCTTATTGACCGGTCGGAACTGCGTTCGGATCGGCGGGCTGCGCCGGTGCCGGAGCGGCCGTGCCGGAAGCGGCAGGAGCCGTCTGTGCGGGCGCGGCTGCGCCACTATTGGTCGGAACGCCATTTCCAGCCGGAGCCGGCGTTGCGGGCGTCGCTGCCGGGCCGAGCGTGTCGAGAATGCCGTTACCCTGGCCTTGCGTGGCCGGAATACGGTTCAGAATATCGGTTGGACGCGATTCGTAACGGGTCATAAGACCAAGGCCGAGCGACGTCAGGAAGAACAGCGCGGCGAGGATCCCCGTTGTGCGGGTCAACGCATTGGCCGTTCCGCGCGCGGACATGAAGCCCGAACCGCCGCCGATACCGAGGCCGCCGCCTTCGGAACGCTGGATCAGGACCACGCCGACAAGCGCCAGCACGATCATGAGGTGAATAACAATCAAAACGGTCTGCATGACAATCCATTCCATGCCCCGCGCGGAGCACTACAAAGAAGGTTTCGCGGCTCTTTACATGAGGCGAAGGTTTATTCCAAGCCCCTTTCCAGCCACTGTGATAGGAAAGCTGGTCTCAGGCCGTCAGTTGCTCATATGCCGCATAGATGGAAAGGAAGTCCGAGGCTTTCAAGCTGGCACCGCCGATCAGCGCACCATCCACGTTCTCGACGCCCATCAGTTCCAGCGCATTGGCGGGCTTCACCGAACCGCCATAGAGAATGCGCATGGTCTTGCCGGCGTCACCGAAGCGCTTGACCAGCTCGTCGCGCATGAAGGCATGGGCCTCGCGCACGTCCTGCGTGGTGGGGGTGAGACCGGTGCCGATCGCCCAGACAGGCTCATAGGCGATGACGGTATTTTCAGCCGTCGCTTCATCCGGCAGCGAGCCGGCCAGCTGGCGCTTGAGAATATCGAGCGTCTGGCCGGCTTTGCGCTCATCCGCGGTCTCGCCTATGCAGACGATGGCGATAAGATCGGCCTGATGGGCGGCCACGGCCTTGGCGCGCACCAGATGATCCGTCTCGGCGTGATCGGTGCGGCGCTCGGAATGGCCGACGATGACATGGGTGCCAAAGCAGTCGGCAATCATTTCGGCGGAAATATCGCCGGTATGTGCGCCGGATGCATTCTGGTGGCAATCCTGTCCGCCGATCATCAGCGGGCTGTCATCGCACAGCGCCGTTGCGACATAAAGCAGTGTTGAGGGCGGGCAGATCAGCGCATCCACCTTCTCGGACAGCGCGCCCTTGACGCCCTCTGCCATGGCCTTGATCTGATCGAGCGAGGCACGCGTGCCGTTCATCTTCCAGTTTCCGGCAACAAGCGGTCGAACATTCGGCGTCATGCGTATCCCATTCCCTTTGTCTCGGGGTTGCCGCCATTAACGGCGCCCCTTCCCTCAGCCGTCTCACGGCCCATAATCGCGACAGAAACACTGCCGGAAATCCCGGGATATTCCTTTAAACGGCCCCGGCAATAAATGGTACAAAAAAGCGGCCCGAAGGTTCAAAACGACGGCCAATTTCTAAAAATTTGCCGCCGCTGACCCAAAACAGAGGCTTTAGCGGCTTAAAATCCAGTTCAAAACCGCCCGCCAGTCGGTCATGCGCACCGGCGTTCCGTGACTGCCGGTCTCGAACCGCGTAAACCGCGCCGGCTCCCCGGCCTTCAGCAATGCACGAAAGATCGTCGCCTGCTGATCCGCCGAATAGACCTTGTCAGCGCTGCCATGGGTGAACCAGACCGGCTTCTTCGCCCTGGCAAAGGCGCTTTTCGGAAAATCGGGATCGACCGCGCCGCCGAGGATCGCCATGCCCTTGAGATTGGCGACGGCAACCTTGTCGCGGCTGATGCCATAACAGATGAAACTGCCCATCGAAGCGCAGGTGAGCACGACAGGTTTCCCACCCGACTTTTTGGCCGCATCGGCAATCAGCGCCGCGACATCGGCAACGCCGTTTTCATCGAAGGAGCGCACGCTCGGCACATAATAGGTGCCGCCATTGGCAACAGCGAGGTTTTTCAGCCGGTTGAAATTGCCGCCGAACGTATAGTCGTTCATGCCGAGCCGCCGGTCGCCGCCGCGACCGTGAATGAAGATGACCGTGAAGGCCTGCCCGCTTGCCGGCCCGACGCGGCCGACCTCAAGCGCCCTGCCCTCAACGGAAACACTTTCCAGCGCCTGCGCCTTCTTTGGCGCCATATCCATATACTGCCGCTTCACCCGCCGCTCCGGCACCTCGTCGCGGCCGTTAATGTCGCGCATCTCCTGATAATCGATGACTTCCGACGCGCCCCCATCGCCGGTGGAAAGCACCGTCTGGCTGGAAAACAGCTCGTCCTTGAAGGGTCGCAACGGCCCATCGGCAGCGGAAGCAGCGCCCGGCATCACCGCAACAGTCAGGCAGAAAAGAGTACAAAACGTGAAATGAGCTGTGGACATGACTTGGTTAACCGTTCATTCGTGGCTGCGAGACTTGCCATCACAAAGGCGGCGGCGCAATCCTCCTGTTGCGAAACCCTGACATGGGTCTTGGCGTATGGCGCGCCGCGTTCGGCCACATGGCTTACACGTTTGGCGCTATAATCGCCCCATATACAAAATGATTCGCCTGGCGAAATTCTGACGACACTATTTTTGAACCTTGGACATGATGGACGATAGCAACGATCTCTTCTCCGGTCTTCCGGCGGCACAAAACAGCGAAACGGCAACGAACGAGGACGCGGGCAAACCCGTGAAGGCCCCGGCGACCGCAGCCGCGAATGTGAACGTGCAGCCGAAACCCGCAGCCGTTGCGGCCGTCACGCCCCCTGCCCCGCCCGCGCCCGTGTCTCCTGCCGGTGACGATTACGGCGCCTCGTCGATCCGCGTGCTCGAAGGGCTGGAGCCGGTGCGTATGCGTCCCGGCATGTATATTGGCGGCACCGATGAAAAGGCGCTGCATCACCTGTTTGCCGAAGTCATCGACAACTCGATGGACGAGGCCGTCGCCGGCCATGCCAATTTCATCGAGGTTCATCTCGATGCCGAAGGTTTTCTGACGGTCACCGACAACGGCCGCGGCATTCCGGTGGAGAACCACCCGCAGGTTCCCGGAAAATCCACGCTCGAAGTCATCATGACCAAGCTGCATGCCGGCGGCAAGTTCGACGGCAAGGCCTATGAGACGTCAGGCGGCCTGCACGGCGTCGGCGTATCCGTGGTCAATGCGCTTTCCGATCTTCTCGAAGTGGAAGTGGCGCGTAACCGCAAGCTTTATCGCCAGCGCTTTTCGCGCGGCGCGCCGATTGGCGGGCTTGAGGAATTGGGCGATGTGCACAACCGCCGCGGCACGCGCGTGCGTTTCCATCCTGATCCGCAAATCTTCGGCGATCACGCAAAATTCGAACCGGCCCGCATCTTCCGCATGGCCCGCTCCAAGGCCTATCTCTTCGGCGGCGTTGAAATCCGCTGGAGCTGCGATCCCGGCATGGTGCCGGCCGGTGGTGAAATCCCTGAAAAAGCCGTGTTCCATTTTCCGGGCGGTCTCAAGGATTACCTCGCTGCTACGCTCGGCAAGGAATTCACCGTTACCCGTGAGATTTTCTCCGGCCGCACCGAAAAGACCGGCGGCCATGGTGCGCTGGAATGGGCGGTGACCTGGTATGGCGGCGACACCCAGATCCATTCCTATTGCAACACCATTCCGACACCCGAAGGTGGCACGCATGAGGCCGGTTTCCGCATTGCCCTCACCAAGGGCCTGAAGAACTATGCCGAGCTGACGCAAAACAAGCGCGCCAAGGAAATCACCACCGATGACGTGATGATTTCGGCAGCCGGCATGCTCTCGGTCTTCATCCGCGAACCGGAATTCGTCGGCCAGACCAAGGACAAGCTGGCAACCGTCGAAGCCCAGCGCATCGTTGAAAATGCGCTGCGCGATCCCTTCGACCATTATCTCGCCGGCAATCCCGGCGAAGCGGACAAGCTGCTCGACTGGGTGATCGAGCGCGCAGAGGAACGCCTGCGCCGCCGCAAGGAAAAGGAAGTCAACCGCAAGACCGCCGTGCGCAAGCTGCGCCTGCCCGGCAAGCTGGCGGATTGTTCCCAGAACACGGCCGAAAATGCGGAACTTTTCATCGTCGAGGGTGACTCGGCGGGTGGCTCGGCCAAGCAGGCGCGCAACCGCGCCAACCAGGCCATCCTGCCGCTGCGCGGTAAAATCCTCAACGTCGGCAGTGCCAGCCGCGAAAAGCTCTCCGCCAACCAGCAGATCGCCGATCTCATTCAGGCGCTCGGCTGCGGTACCCGCACCAAATATCGCGAAGAGGATTTGCGGTATGAGCGCGTCATTGTCATGACCGATGCCGATGTCGACGGCGCTCATATCGCCTCGCTGCTCATCACCTTCTTCTATCAGGAAATGCCGGAACTCATTCGCGGCAACCACCTCTATCTGGCTGTGCCGCCCCTCTACAAGATCGCGCAGGGGGCGAAATCCGCCTATGCCCGCGACGATGCCCACCGCGCCGAGCTGATGGAGACCATGTTCAAGGGAAAGAAGGTCGAAATCAGCCGCTTCAAAGGCCTCGGCGAGATGATGGCCCAGCAGCTGAAGGAAACCACCATGGATCCCGAAAAGCGCACCCTGCTGCGCGTCGAGATCGACGACGTGGATTTCGAAGGCACCCGCGAGGCCGTCGACAATCTGATGGGCACCAAGGCGGATGCCCGCTTCCGTTTCATTCAGGAACGCGCGGCGTTTGCGGATAATCTGGATATCTGATCATCCAGACGGTCCCTTGAAAGGCAGCGCCCCGCGCTGCCTTTTGTGCTGATACGGAGGAGACATCATGCGGATAGTGCTGACGGGCAGCTCCGGTCGGGTCGGCCGCGCGATTTTCAATGCGCTGGCCGGCCGGCACGATGTCACGGGCATAGACCGCTCTCCCTTTTCCACAACCCATATTGTCGGCGATTTCGCCGACAACGCGCTTCTGCAGAGAGCTTTCGAGCGGGCTGATGCGGTAATCCATACCGCGGCCCTTCATGCCCCGCATGTCGGCTGCGTGCCAGACGCCGAGTTTCAGCGTATCAATGTCGATGGCACCCGCATGGTCGCGGAAGCGGCAATGGCGGCAGGCGTTGAGCGGCTGGTCTTCACCAGCACCACGGCGCTCTACGGACACGCGGTTTCAGCGGGGTGCTGCACCTTTATCGATGAAGACACCCCGCCCCAGCCAAAAAGCATCTATCACCGCACGAAGCTCGAAGCCGAGCAGCTGCTTGAAGAAATGGCCAGCCCGCGCCTCGCCGTGCGCGTGCTGCGCATGTCCAGAAGTTTCCCGGAGCCCGCTGACGTGATGGCCGCCTATCGGCTGCATCGCGGCGTCGACGTCCGTGACGTTGCAGATGCTCATGTGCTGGCACTCGGCAATGCGGGAGAAAATTTCCAGCGCTATATCATATCGGCAGCCACCCCGTTTTCCGCTGATGATTGCGACGCCCTCGCCAGGGATGCGCCTTCCGTTCTCCGGCAGCGGACCCCGGCCCTTGCGGACGCGTTTGCGCGGGAGGGTTGGGCGCTGCCGATGACCATTGATCGGATCTATTCACCCGCCCGCGCCGCAAAGGGGCTTGGCTGGACATCCGGGTTCGGCTTCGAGGAAGTATTGGCTGAGCTTGCCCGGCGCAGCCTGGAAGTCCTGCCTGTAGGCGCCGGCATCAGCGGAAAATCCGAGTAAACGCCGGCCTTATGCCGCAACGTCCTCGCGAACCCCGAGAATACGGTCGATCAATCCCCACTCCAGAGCCTGTTCCGCCGTCATGAAAAAATCCCGGTCCATGGCCGCTTCGAATTTTTCATAGCTGTGTTTGCAATGCTCGGAATAAAGCCGCGTCATGCGGTGCTTGGTCAGCCGCATCTCCTCGGCATGGATCAACATGTCCGAAGCCTGCCCTTGAAAGCCGCCCAGCGGCTGGTGAATGTGGATGCTGGCATTGGGAAGCGCCGTGCGCTCGCCCGGTTCACCCGCCATCAGCAGAAATGACCCCATGGAACGGGCCGTTCCCATGCAGAGTGTATGAACCGGCGCGCGGATGTAATGCATGGTGTCATACATTGCCAGACCACTGGTCACTACACCGCCCGGCGAATTGATATAGAGATGGATCGGCTTCTTCGGGTTCTCCGCCTCCAGAAACAGCAATTGCGCGCAGACCAGCGCGGAAACCGTATCGTTGACCTCTCCGTTGAGGAAAATGATCCTTTCCCGCAGCAGGCGAGAATAGATGTCGAAAGACCGTTCTCCCCTTGAGGATTGTTCGACTACCATGGGGACGAGTTGCATCGCTTCGCGCATCGGCGAACTCCTGTCGTTTGAAAATGTCGAGGAACCTGCCTGTCAGGCGGCGAGCTTGATCGGCGAACCGTTGTGGTTGGCAGCCGCCTTTACCACCCGTGCGGGCTTGATGACGGGCATATCATGAATGATCCGCAGGCTGGTGCCGCGACGGTCATTCGATGCGATCGTAAAGGTGACGGTGCTTTCCAGAAACGGCGGATTATCGTCGCGCAGCCTGTAGCGCACCTCCTCGCCGGGCTTTCTATCGATTGCTTCCGGTTCCGCCAGAGCCTCTGCCGGCAACCATATGGCGCGAAACGCCGGAATGCTGATCGCCCGCCACACCTTCTGCGGCGGCTCGTCGAGATCATATTCAAGCTCGATGGCATCAGGAGATTCCGGCTTTTGCACGTTCATTGATCCATATCCTTCAGCAGCAGCTTCAGAGCTTCGATACGCTGTGGCCAATAGGCGCGGTATTTGCCAAGCCACGCCGCAATGCGCGTCAACCCGTCCGGATCGACCTCATAATTGACGAAACGGCCCTGTCGCCTTTCCACCACAAGCCCGGCCCCGCGCAGCACCGAAAGATGCTGTGACATGGCCGGCTGGCTGATGTCGATGCCTTCGCGCAGCGCGGAAGCATTCATGGCGCCATCCGCCAGCTTTTCGAAAATGGCACGGCGCGTGGGGTCAGCCAGCGCCCGGAAAATATCATTCTCACTCATGACCAACACATAAGCACACGCTTATGTGATTCGCAAGCCCCAGCCCATTCACGAACACCATATTTTTCGCTCCCGCATTACCCGTGGCAATGAACGCTTTACCCCCTCGCGCGTTTGCATCCCGCCTGATAATCTTCGGGCCGGGAGCGATAAAAACAAGTGACTGCATTTACGGCCTTCATCATCATTCTTCTCATCCTCATTGGGCCGAGCCTGTTTGTCGTCATCGGTAAGCAGCGGGAAAAGGCCATTCCCAAACGCCCCTCCACCGCCCTTCCCGTTGTAGAAGATGAAACGGCGCTGGACCGCCACTGGCAGTCGATCCGGAACGGCTGGAACGAGAAGAATGCGCTTTGCCTGCTGCATTCCAACCTCGATGCCTTTGCCGTGCGTGTGGCCGCGGCACGCGCCGCCGGGCGCAGTCTCGATCTCATGTACTACATGTGGAATGCCGATCTGACCGGACGGCTGATGATGCGTGAAGTCATCACCGCCGCCGATCGCGGCGTGCGCGTGCGCCTGCTTCTCGATGACCTCGGCGTCTCCATTTCCGACCGCATCTTCCACGCCATCGACAGCCACCCCAATATCGAACTCAGGCTGTTCAACCCCACCCGGGCACGGGAAAACATCCTGCATCGCAGCCTCGAACTGGTGCTGCGCTTTCGAAGCGTCAACCGGCGTATGCACAACAAGGCATGGATTGCCGATGGGCGGGCGGTGATCGTCGGCGGTCGCAACATCGGTGACGCTTATTTCGATGCCGCCGAGCGGGCGAATTTCCATGATTTCGACATTCTCGGTTTCGGCAGGATCGTTGGCGACGCCACTGAAATCTTCGACGATTATTGGAACAGCGCCGTTTCCGTGCCGGTACGCTCGCTGCTGGCACGCAGACCGAACAAGCTTGCCCGACTGCGGCGCGAACTGGATGCCTTGCCGCAAAGTGAGGCCGCCAAACCCTATCTCGAGCGCGTTGAGAGCCAGTACGGCCGCGATCATTTTCTGATGTCGGACCGTCTGCACTGGGTTGATACCGCAGATGTGCTGGCCGATCCGCCGGAGAAAGCGGCTGGAAAACGCCGCAAGGGCCACAATTTCCTGATGGAGAGCCTGTTGCCGCTGATGCAGGCCGCGGGCGAGAGCCTGCACATCACCTCCCCCTACTTCATTCCCGGCAAACAGGGCGTGGAGATATTCCTCGATCTTGCAGAACGCGGCGTGTCTCTCGCCATCCTCACTAATTCCTTGGCCGCAACCGATGTCGCCGCCGTTCACGCCGGTTATGCCCGTTATCGAAAACCGCTTCTGCTGGGCGGGGTGCGTCTGCATGAATTGCGCTCGCAGGCAGACCAGGGCAGCTTCACCCTGCGCGGTTCGGGACAGGCGAGCCTGCACACCAAGGCCTTCACCCGCGACGGCAAGACTGGCTATATCGGCTCGCTCAATTTCGATCCGCGCTCCGCCTCGCTCAATACGGAAATGGGCGTTGTTTTCAATTCGCCACTGCTGGTGGCCCGCATGGACGAAATATTCGCCGAAGAAATCCGCCGAACGATGAGTTTCGAGCTGGGCGTCGATAGCGGCAACCGCATCGTCTGGATGACGGAAGAACAGGGCCGGCCGAAGACCTACCGGCGCGAACCGGACGCGGTCATCAGCCGGCGGATCATCGCCGGCATCATGCGTTTCCTGCCGCTTGAATCACAGCTTTAACGAAGAAGGCCGCGCTCAGGCGGCCGGCCTCACTCCGGCCCTGGCCAGCTGTATCTGCACCAGCGTATCGAGGTTCTGGTTGACACGGCAGTAGAACTCCTCGTCGATGAAGGGCCGCAGCATGAAATCATTGCCGCCCGCCTTCAGGAACCGCGCCGACAACAGCCGGTTGGTGGAGGACGACACGCCGATGATGCGCAACTCATGCGACCCGCGCACGGTGCGGATGCGCCGCGTCAGTTCGAAACCATCAATGTCAGGCATGTTGTAGTCGGTCACGACGAGGCCGATATCGGGACTGGCCTTCAGGATTTCCAGTGCCTTCGCGCCGCTGTCGGCAAGACTGACGCGGAAATTGTAGCGCTTGAGGCGGCTCGACAGCAGCGCCCGCGCCGTTGGGCTGTCATCAACGATCAGCACGTGGTGGCGGTGGTTGGTGAGGAACCGGCAGACCGATTCCGTCAGCATGTCCACGGCGAAAATATTGTCCTTGAGAATATAATCGACCACATCCTTGGCGATCAGCGTCTCGCGCGTCGCCTCATGGAATGTGCTGGTAAAAACGATGGTCGGGATCGAAAGATCGATCAGATATTCCAGCGCCTCACCCTTTTCCGCCCCCGGCAGGTTGATGTTGGAAATCGCCAGCGTCACCGGTTCTGGAGAATGTTCGTAACAGGCCTGCAATTCTTCAAAAGAGCGGCATACCTCCACGGAAACGCCGAGCATTTCCTTGAGCCGCATACTCACCATCTGGGTGAATACGTTGCTGTCTTCCGCCAGCAGAATGCGATTATTGGTGAAAGGCACGCCCGAATATTGCATGCCCGTAATGCCGAGAAAATTCATCCTGTCCCAGTCCCCCATCGTCCTTCAGGGGAAAATAGCAGCGGCGTTTTGCAGAATAATTAATAACACTTTTGCCGGCAAACCAGTTGAAACATATGCTTACCCAAAAGAAAATACGGCCCCGAAGGGCCGTATTTCGCTAGCTGGCATAAAGGCGCATCAGGCGCGCAGCAGCGCATTTTCCGTATCGAAGGGGCTCTCTTCCACCACCTCGGCATCGTAAAGTGTACCGAGAATGCGGATCTTCAGCTTCGTGCCAACCGCCGCATATTCCGGCTTGAGCATGGCAAGCGCAATCGACTTGCCAATACGCCAGCCGAAGCCGCCGCTGGTGACACGGCCTGCAAGAGCGCCGTTTTCATCGGAAATCGCTTCCGAGCCGCGCGCATCGACATCCGTATTGCCCGACACGGTCAGCGTCGAAAACACGGACTTCAGGCCGGCTTCCTTATAAGCCACCAGCGCATCGCGGCCGATGAAGGGTTTTTCCGGGCGCAGGAAGCGGTCGAGACCGGATTCATAGGCGTTATATTCCACCGAAAGCTCGCGACCCATGTTGCGATAGGACTTTTCGAGCGACATGGACACCATGGCCCGGATACCAAACGGCTTGATGCCGAATTCCGCACCCGCCTCCATCAGCCGGTCGAAGATGTAATTCTGCATCTCGATCGGATGGTGCAGCTCCCAGCCCAGTTCGCCCACGAAGTTGACGCGCAGCGCATGCGCCGTCGCCACGCCAACGGAAATCTGCTTTGCCGTCAGCCACGGGAAATCCTTGTTTTCCAGACTGGTACGGGTCAGCTTCTTCAACAGATCGCGAGACTTCGGGCCGGCAAGCACCAGCACGCCGTATTTCTGGGTGATCGGCTGCAGCACCACGGAACCGTCGGTCGGCGCAAGACGGCGCAGCACGTCATGATCGTGGGCCTCAAGACCGCCAGCCGAAACCATATAAAACCGGCCAGGCGCCCATTCATAAACGGTGAACTCCACCTTCACACCGCCATTCGGCGTCAGAAGATGCGTCAGCGCAATGCGGCCGCGCTTCTTCGGCACGATATTGGCCAGAATACTGTCCAGCCAGGCACGCGCGCCGGGGCCGGACACCTCCATCTTGGCGAAGGCCGACATATCAAGCACGCCGACATTCTGAGTGACGTTCTTCACCTCATTGCCGACATGTTCGAAATAGTTCGAGCGGCGGAACGACCATTTCTCGACGATACGGCCATCCTCCAGCGGCGGCGCGTAATTGTGGCTGGTGATGACATCGGCACCCACGCCGAGGTCTTCTTCCTTGAGCGCATAACCTTCCGGCGCATACCAGTTGGCGCGTTCCCAGCCGTAGACGGAGCCGAACACGCCGCCGAGCTTCTTCAGACGGTCATAAACCGGCGTCGTCTTCAAGGGACGGGCTGCGGAACGCTCCTCATCGGGATAATGCATGGTGAAGACGTTGGCATAGGCCTCCTCATTCTTGGCAATGAGATAACCTTCCGTAGCGTGCGGTCCGAAACGGCGCGGATCGACGCCCATCAGGTCGAGCGTCGGCTCGCCATCGACGATCCATTCGGCCAGCTGCCAGCCGGCCCCACCGGCAGCGGTGATGCCGAAGGAATGGCCTTCGTTCAGCCAGAAATTCTTGAGGCCCGGTGCGGGACCGACGATCGGATTGCCGTCAGGCGTATAGGCGATCGCGCCATTATAAACCTTCTTGATACCCACTTCGCCGAAGGCCGGAACGCGGACCATGGCCGTTTCGATATGCGGCATCAGGCGGTCCAGTTCCTCCTGGAACAGCTCATATTCGCTGTCGTCAGAGGGACCATCAACATAACAGACCGGGGCGCCGACTTCGTAAGGACCGAGGATCAGGCCGCCGGCCTCCTCGCGCATGTACCAGGCCGAGTCCGATTCACGCAGAACACCCATTTCCGGCAGGCCCTGACGGCGGCGTTCCTGAATGGCCGGATGCGGCTCGGTGACGATATATTGATGCTCGACCGGAATGACCGGAATATCGATGCCTACCATCTCACCCGTCTTGCGGGCGAAGGAGCCGGTGCAGGAGATGATATGTTCGACGATGATCTCGCCTTTATCCGTTGTCACCTTCCAGTGACCGTCTTCCGTCTGCTCGATGGCGGTAACCGTGGTGTTGCGGTAGATCGTCGCCCCACGGTCACGCGCGCCTTTGGCCAACGCCTGCGTGAGGTCTGCCGGCTGGATATAACCATCATCGGGATGCTGGATGGCGCCGAGCAGCCCATCCGTCTCGCAGAGCGGCCAGATTTCCTTCACCTGCTCCGGCGTCAGCATGTTGACGCGCACGCCGATCGTCTCGGCAATGCCGGCATAATACATATATTCGTCCCAGCGATCCTTGGTACGGGCGAGACGGATATTCGAGACCTTGGAAAAGCCGACATTCATGCCAGTCTCTTCCTGCAGCTCCTCATAAAACTTCACGGAATATTTGTGGATCTGGCCCACCGAATAGCTCATGTTGAACAACGGCAAAAGGCCGGCCGCATGCCAGGTGGAACCCGAGGTCAGCTCCTTGCGCTCGATGAGCACGCTGTCGCTCCAGCCCTTTTTAGCAAGATGATAAAGCGTCGAGACGCCGACCACGCCGCCACCGATCACCACCGCCCGTGCATGTGTCTTCATTTACAGAACCCCTAAAAAGCGCCGGCATTGTCTGTCGTGCTGCCAAATCGATGAGGGGAATATGAAGCGCTCCGCTGCGGTTCAGCCGCCTGATTGCGACATGGCCATAGGGTGCTGCGACAGGCGCGAAAATGCCGTCGCTGGGGATAAGATTCAGACCGCCATCGCCTTTTGAAGACGATGGCGGCGCACATATCGGAAACTATCGACCGGAACAGAACAGTTGTCAGCCAATGACGGATTGGAGCCTGAAGCGCTGGATCAACCGGCTATCTGTTCTGCAGTTGCAATTGCAGCCCCCGCACATCCGGGCCATCCAGCTTCAGACCCTTGAGAACATCATTGCCGGGAACGATGATCGAGTCCTTGAGGACAGGACCGCCCGGCAGATTGTGTATCCCGCCGCCCCCACCGGGCGGAGGTGGTGGCGGAGGAAAAACGCCGCCACCATCCTTGCCGCAAGGTGGAATACGATAGATGCAATCATCGTTGAATTGCGCAATACCTCCACCTGTTACAGACGGACGAAGTACATCCTGCGCACCTGCCAAAAACGGAAAAAACATACCGAAGAGAAAAATGGCCCGTCTCATTTCGCAACCTCCTGCGAAGATGCACAAATCTTGGCGCGGTCTTTCACGTCCTTGCCAGCGGCGGCTTTTGCCGCTGCGTCCAGCCATGCGGGCGTGCTGTTGCGCATGCCGATGGAAACGCTGTTGAAGCCGATGACGAGCGGCCTCGCAAATTGGCTATTGGAAAAGAGGCCGGAACTGTTCGTGCTGCGAATGCTGTTGTCATTGCCGACCATGTTTTCGGCCGCTGGCTGTTGGCCCTGCGGGCCTGTGGTCGCGGCAACGGTCGCACCATCCACAGTCTTCTGGACGTCGCCCTTGCTCCCTCCCGCATCGAGGAAAGCGGCGCGTGCCCGGCCGTTGGTGACCTTCACCCCGCGTGTCAGAAACGCCTGACGGACGACCAGCAGGCGAATGTCGTAAATATAGCGCGAACCGCAATCCTCCGTCTCCGCGGTTCTCAAAATATTGCGGTTGAGGATGTAGGAGAGTTTTTCGCGAATATAGTCGTCGTCGCAATAGACCTTGGTGCCGCCATCATTGCAAAACCCCATCAGTGCATTTTGTGCATGGAAGGGATTGATCGCATAAGTCTGCACATTCTGAAGCTCGATTTCCTCGATATCCGCCCGTGCGCCACCGAAGGCGATATTGCGTAAAAGTCCTGCCATTCCTTCCTTGCGCTCTATCTTGATGACGGGAAACAGCGCGTCCTTCACCACCAGGCCCGACGTCGTTCCATCAACCGCAACCTCGGTACGCGGTTGAGCAATCGAGAGAGACTTTTTATCCTCCGACCAGGTGCTGTCGCCGAAATAAGGCGCCTCAGACTTGACCGCCAGATACCCCCGCAAATTCGGTATCTGGGTGATCTTGACGTAACGGCCGATGAAGGATTCGCTTTCGAGGTCGGTTGGCAAAGATTTGAACTTGTGGCCGGAATCCACGACCTCGGCGATGATGTCTCCCACATAGATATCCTCCTGTGGAGGATAGACCGGCTCGATACCCAATCTGCGGATGGATTCATTCCAGCGTTTCGGCAGGTAATCATCCGTCACATCGGTTTCACCCATCAGGAAAAACAGACCGGCAGAACCGACAACGACACCTGCCGCCAGCAAGGACACTCTGGCCGCATGGGGTGTCGCCCACCTCCAGGCACTCCTCAATTTTTCCCGCAGAGACGTTTTTACAGGAATTTGGCCCGGAGGCTGGGCAGGCTGGGCAGGCTGGGCAGGCTGGGCAGGCTGGGCAGGCTGGGCAGGCTGGGCAGGCTGGGCAGGCTGGGCATTCTCATCGACTGGATCCGGCATTTGAACCCCGACAGGAAAGAAATAAACTAAGTAATAACCACAATATATCAACTTGAAGTTTACATAACAATACAGTCATTGCGGGTATTTTGATTATATTTTCATGACGGAGACCGGACACGTCCGGCCGCCGTCAAGTAAAAAAGCGTCTCCGCCCCTACCCATCATTTGCCGCGACGCAATCGGGTGCGAGGCCCGCCCCGCACGCGCCTGCCCCGATGCCGGCGGCGCAACGATCAAGATCAGCCGTGGCCGCTCAATTGTCCTTGCCGGCCACTTTTGCCACGGTCTTCGGTTCGGCGACAATCCTGTCACCCGCTTTGCCGGCATCCTTTTCCGGCGGGGTTCCGGCGACCGGCGATGCCGCCCCGGTATGGGCCGCCATTGCCTTATCCCCCTCCTCTGACAGCAGCGCCGCCATCATCTGCGGGTTGGCGTCGCCTTCCACATGAATATTGAGGTTACGCTGCGGGAATGGAATATCGATGCCTTCCTCGCGGAAGCGCTGGAGGATGGCGATCCGCAGCGCATTTTTCACACCAAGCCCGGTCGACAGATCGGCAAGGTGGAACCGCAATTCGAAATCCAGCGAAAAATCGCCGAAACGAAGGAATTCCACATGCGGCTCGGGGTTGCGCAGCACCGGCGGCTGGGCACGCACCAGCTCCAGCAGAATATCCATGACCTGCTGCGGATCGGAATCATAGGCCACGGAAACCGGTATTTCCGCACGCATGATGCGGTTGCGGTGCGTCCAGTTGCCGACGGAGGAATTGATGAACTCGGAATTCGGCACGATGATCGACTGGCCCCGAAAAGTTTCGATCTCGGTTGCGCGCACGGACAGCCGCTTGACGGTGCCCTCGGTCGTCCCCGTCACCACCCAGTCGCCCACCTTGAAGGGACGTTCGACGAGAAGGATGAGGCCGGACACGAAATTCGAGACGATGTTCTGCAGGCCAAAACCGATACCGACCGAAAGGGCGGAGGCGACCAGCGCCAGGCTGGAGAGGTTGAGACCGGCGGAAGACACGCCGAAGATCGCCGCAACCGCGATGCCGAGATAACCGATGCCTGTTTTGACCGAGTTGCGCACCCCGGCATCCACCTGGCCCCGCGCCATGACGTTATTATCCAGCCATTTCTGGAACCAGCGCGTGATGATATAGCCGATAGCGAAAACGAGAACGCCGCCGAAGAGGCCGATCAGCGAGATCGAGGCATTGCCGACGGTAATGCCCGTCAGCAGGCGATAGGCCCAGCTTTCGATATCGCCCGGCTGGAAGCCCCAGGAAAACAGGATGAGCGGTACGCCGAAGGCAAGCGCCACGACATAAATACCAAGCCCTGCGGCAAGGCCGGCCTGATCGAGCGCAACCGGACCGAGACCGAAACGCCGCGCGAGATAACGCCCGGCAAGGGATTCGGCAAAGGCGCCCTGCCTCGAAATCGCCTTGCCGGACAGGATGCCGATATACATGGTTGCCAGCACGGCGCCGGTGGCGACGATCTGCGTGGCAAGGAAACGCGCAAGACCGACATAGCCCGTCAGGCACGCGCCGATGAGAATGAGACCGCCGACGCGCAGCAGGATGACCAGCCAGCGCGGCAGCCGCTGGTTGCCGGTCTCATAATCCTGCCCCTCGCCGATCATCGGCCGCAGGAACGATACGGTGAGCAGGATGATGCCGATAATGATCGAAGCGACGAAGCTTTTGGCGACGGTGACGATCAGCGGCGAATAAAGCGTCTCGCTGATCGTTCCAAACAGATAGTCGAGACCATTGACGAGCGCCATCAGCAGCACCGCCGAAGACAGCGTATGCGCGCCGCGATTGGACACCTTCAGCAGACGCCATTCAGGTTGGGTGGGTGCAAAGATCGCGTAACTCAGCCGCGATACGAAATAAACGAAGCCGAGGATCGCCATGGCCCCGAACAGGATTGGCGCTATATCGGATCGCAGCACGTTGAAATTATCGAGGAAAAACGCCGAGGTGGCCAGAAACAGGAACAGCGACAGCGACTGCACCATGGTCGACCAGAAGGCCACCGAAAGCCTTCTGAGATAAGATGGCTCGCCGGTAAAGGCCCGCCGGTCCATGCGGCTGCCGAAAAACCGGTAACCACCGACCAGAAACAGCAGCCCCGCCATGATCGACAGCATCACGGCCCCAAACATCGGCAACCGCTTGTAGCTCCACACGAACCCCGTCCAGCTGCTGAAGGCATTGCTGAGGTTGGTCACCTCGGTGACGAAGGCCGAAGAGGCGTCGCCCAGCGTCTGGGCAGAAACTTCCGTGCGCTTGAACAGGGTGGCGGCAAAAAGCGCCCGGCGAACCGCCGTGATATTGTTGGAAATCTGCGCGGCATTGGTGGCGATGCTCTCCACCTCGCCGGCAATCGCATTCACCTCGGCGCGCTCCGCCGTCAGCCGGGCGCGCTCCTCCGTCACCATGCTCGCTTCCGGCGGCTGGCCATCGGCCGGCGGCTCGCCAAGCGCATCGAGACGCGTCTTGATCTGGTCCAGCCGGGTGCGCAGCTTGGTGTTGGCCGCCGCGGCATCGGCGGCAATGCCATCGGCACGGCCCTTCATATCCACCAGATGCGCATCATCGCTGCCGCCCGCCTCCACCTGCCCGGCGATCGTTGCAACATCGGCCTTCCATTTTTCCAGTTCCGCCCGCGCCTGCTCGACTGTGGTGGCCTGGATCACGGCGGGCGCCGGCGGCGTTGTCTCCCCTTGCGCGGATGCCGGCATTGCGGGCAGCAGCAAACCGCCAAGCAGCGAAAACATCATGACCAATATCATGGCCATGGCACTGCTTCGCCCCCGACCAGGCACCGGTTCGCCGAACACCCGTCTGCCATTCATCAATCCGCCGAACATCAACCGCACATCCATGCCTTTCGTCTCTTTACGCCGTCACAGGCTTTTTAGCGCCTGCGACGGGGAAAACTACCCTCATAAAGCGAGGTTTTCCGGAGTTTACCTTGCTTTTCACCACGAGAATCATCACCTTTGATAGTGCAGCAAACATGGGAGGAAATCATGGAATCTGCTGGTATTGGCTGGATCGCAGCTATCATCATCGGTGGTGTCGCCGGGTGGCTCGCCGAACAATTCATGAAAAGCAATATGGGTGTTTTCATGAACATCCTTCTTGGAATCGTCGGCGCGATCGTCGCCAACGCCATATTGTCTGTTTTTGGAATCGTTCTGACCGGCTGGCTCGGTTATCTCATCGCCGGCTTCATCGGCGCCTGCATCCTCATCCTCATCGGCAGGGCTTTCAGACGCGGCTAGGCAAAAAGGAAAATCTGTAAAACCCCGGATTTTCAGCCTTTTCCAGCGCGACTGAAATTTTTTCGTCACAAAAATCGAAGAAATTTCATTTCCGCGCTGGACAAGCCCAAACTTCCCCTTTATAGCCCCCCTCACACCGCCACACGGTGTCGGTCGGGTGATTAGCTCAGTTGGTAGAGCAGCTGACTCTTAATCAGCGGGTCGTAGGTTCGAGCCCTACATCACCCACCAAATTCTCTTTAAATGACAAGATGTTGCGATGCTTACTTAAAGCATCGCCCGAGCGATTGAGTTCGCGCAATCTTTCCTTCCCAGCAATGCCCGCGAAAGAAACGGTACTTGTCACGGCCAATGTCGAGCCAGACAGCCCCGCCAGCGCAACAGTTCCCCGGAAAGTCTACAACTTCGTTTCCGACACGCTTTTTGTCCCGATGAAGCGCGGCTCCAATGGCCGACCGGCAATACGGCTTCCGAATTCCTCCGTGAAACGAACGGGCGCTGCCTGCTTTACCGCATCGATGGCGGAATCGATAAACGCCTGCCGTCTCGGGCTCTCCTCCTGGGGACGCGAGGCAATGACGACCACCTTGCCGCGTATCTGGCCGTCCTTGTGCAGAATGAACCGCAGCGTCACCACCAGCCCCTCGGTGTCTTCCGGTGGCACCCAGCAGGCATAGATCGCATCGAACATTTCGTTGAGATTGCTGGCAGGCGTCGAATCTTTGCAAATCCGCGACTGGCCCGAAACCGGCGTCAGAATGCCGCCAGCCAAGATGCTCAATACCACGAGACCGGGCAGCCTGAAACGACGGAATACCAAAGAAGAACGGTTGATCAAATCCAATATCCTTTATCGGGAAGCGGTCCGCCGATCTGGCCGGCCAGTCACAACCATCTTTTTGAAAAGTCGATTTCGTCAGTAAAAACCCTTGAAATATTTAATCGCAGAGAGAAAATTCGCCTGTAAATAAATCATAAATACGACGATAGAAAATACTATAATAAATAAACAATATCAAAACGAATAAATACAAAAAAATAAATTAAAAACCAGAACATAATAAAAAAATATATGAAAATATATCTATATAAAAACCATAACAAACAAAAATAATACATATTAAATCTATAATTAAGTAAAATTAAAACCGACCGAAAAAACTCTCCCCGAAAATGCGGCCTCGCGTCTTAACCAATAGCTGCGGTTTACATTGCAAGCCGCTGGTTTGGCTGTATGCATGGCCTGCCAGAACAAGGGCAAAGGGGGATATCATGACATCGAAATGGGTATTGGCAGTATTTTTCGGCACAGCAATGACGGTTGCTGGCGCGGCGCAGGCGGAAGACCTGGTGTTCACGTTGAAGAACGGCACGGGCTCCGTTCTCAACGCCTTCTACACCTCACCGGTGGGCGTTGATGACTGGGAAGACGATGTGTTCGGAAAGAAGGCGCTTGGCCCCGGGGAAGAGATGGAAATCACCATCGCCGATGGCCGCAGCGTCTGCAAATATGACATGCGCTTCGAATTCCAGGGGGATGCGCTGGAAGATCTTGAAGATACGCAGAACCTCTGCGAACTCGGCGAATATACCATCACCGAATAAGGCAATGGCGGCCCTGCCCGGCAAAGGCAGGGCCTGCGGCGGCGAAGGGTTCTGAAAACCCGGGCACCCTCCGACAGCGGCGAAGCTCCGGAAAAACCGTCGGAACGGCAATTATAGGCGTTGCCGTGCCGCCCTTTCCGCAAAGCTGTCTCAATCATCCCTATGATTGGCACGATGAGATTGATCATCAACATATTGCTGTTCGTCCTCGGCGCGGTCGGGAGCGGAATATGTGCGTTTTTATTATCGGCAGCGCTTGCCGATTCCGGGTTGCTCGGTTCCTGTTTTGAGGGAAATTGCGCTTATGCGGCGCTGTTTATGGTGCTTCCGGTCGCATGGTTCATACTTTTTGCACTTTACGTCATGGCTTTGCTGGTCTGGAGACGAAAACCGTTCCGGAATGGACGGCTCTGAAAAAGCGCGCTGCGCCACCGTCGCTACCGCGCGTTCGTTGACAGCGATCAGCACTTACCGTTAACTCCGCCTGCTGGGGGATTCGCTGCCAGTGATATGTGGGCCCGCTGGGCATTCACCATATCACCGGCCTCTGAATGTGCATGTTCCGAATTGCGTTTTGCGTTTGCTGGGCATGACGGAAAACAGGGAGACCAAAGGATGCGGGCCTCAATCAATTCCCCGTCGCTTTCGATCGACACGATGGACTATCAGGCCGAGTGCCAGTTCGCGCTGGAACCCTCTATACAGGGCCTTATTGAAAAGGCGGAAAGCGCCGGCTGGAACCGTCAGCAGGCTGCACTTGCCATCGTAGCACTCGCCAGCGAACATCTCACCGACCTGTTGTCTGCCGGTGGCCCTGCATTGTTGGATCAACGTTCCCTCTCCTGATCTCCTTTGAAGCCGGGCGGAACCAGCGCCCGCGTCATCCAGACATCATCACGAAAATCAACCCTGTGTGCCCGGAGTGTCCTCACCGACGCTGCCGGAACCCCGGGTCGCGTTGTGAAACCCCACTCAGGCGAAACCGGCCTCACGCACAATACCGCTGCAACGCCATCTGCCGTATCCGGGTAGCCGATCCCGCAGAGCGCATCGATTGCCGGTCGGCGACTGCGCCATAGTGTTGACACAGACCATCAATAATGAGAACATAAAGTGAACATTATGGAGGTCAGCGATGAACACTGCAGACGCAACCATAGAAAATGCCCTCTCCGTCGTCGCCCGCTCCCGCGATATGCGCGAGCGCGCGCTGGAACGGCGCCGCGAGTTGCAGCGGCGAACGGAAGTCATCATCACCCGGCCGCTCTATGTGCTGAAAAAGAACGACGGGCCGAAGCAGCTGTCGTTGAAACTTGACAGCTGAGCATGGCTGCGGACATCGGCTCTGTCTTGGAGCAAAGACGCGGTGCAGGGGCGATGGAAGTCCCGGCGAAATGAGGACGCGCGCAATGCCCCGTGCCAGAGAGGCTTCTCCCACAGCCTTGCTCCCGAAAGCAAATCCCGTGCGGATCGCGTCGCGCACGGGATTTTCAGAATGAAGAGGTCATCGTCTTGTCTTATTGCATGCGCTGCATTGCGGCTTCGGGCTCACCGGTCGTCGCAACCGTTGCCGCTGGAAGGCGGTCGGTCTTTTTCAGAATGACGACGGGCTTGTCCACCGGTTCCGTCGGCGGAACGATGCTTGCGGTTTTAAATTCACGGTCGACGGCAGGAACGGAAGCGTTGATCTTTTCATGACCCGCGCATTCGGCAAGCGCTGCACTGGCGGAAAAGCCAAAGACAGCGGCGATAATGAGAACTGATTTCATGTCATTCTCCCTTCGCTTTTGTGGCGCTCTCCAGTCTAGGTGGAGACGAACCGGATTGAAAATCACACTTTAGAGACATCTAAAGCAGCAAATCATTTCGGCAGTCGTCGTCATTGATGTGCATGGGAGCGATATGCTGATTGTATCGCCCTTATTTCTTGCGCACATCCAGCGGATTTCGGCAAAGCGGCCGGCGAAATATCATCGCCACATAACTTCCCTTGAGGGAAATGAGGCTGGGCGTGTAAGTCGAGACCTTTGCCGTGTTGGCGGCCTTGATCGTTCTTCCATCAGAGGAATTCTGCTGCATGGCGCGCCTCCTTCCATGAGCGATAACGAAAAAACGCCGTTCTTGTTCCGCATTGCAGCTTCGTTGGTGCGCGCGAGAAATGAAAACGTCGCCGCGTGTTTCTTCTCCCCGCCGGGGAGAAGATGGCCCGAAGGGTCAGATGAGGGGGGCAAGCTCTCCGTATATCTCTACCCTCGCCCCCTCATCCCGCTGCCGCGGACTTCTCCCCCTCGGGGAGAAGAAACAAGCTTCCCCCTCCCCGTGACATCGAACCGCGCTCCTCAAGACCCCAACGCTTGAAAATTTCGCCCAAAACCTCTATATGCCTCACCGCGAGGACGACCTCGGCCATATCGGCGACAGCATGCGGGACGGCCCGGTCACACACCGGAGAATAAATTGCGCTCCCTGCAAGATCGTATCCGCCACGCGCTCAGCTTCGAAATCATCGGCCTTCTGCTCGTCATTCCGCTCGGCGCGCTGCTCTTTGGCATGCCTATGGAAGATATCGGCATTGTCGGCCTCGTCAGCGCAACACTCGCCACGGCCTGGAACTACATCTACAATCTCGGTTTCGACCACGCCATGCAGCGCCTGAAGGGCACCACGCTGAAGACACCCGCCATTCGGGTCGCACATGCCGTGCTGTTCGAACTGGGCTTGCTGATCGTGCTGATGCCCTTCATCGCCTGGTATCTGAATATCAGCCTTGCCCACGCGCTGGTGATGGATATTTCGTTTGCGCTGTTTTACGTGGTTTATGCTTTTGTCTTCAACTGGAGCTATGACCGGATTTTCCCGCTGCCGGAATGGCAGTCGCAGGATGCCGTCTGATAGACGGCCTCGGCAAAAGACGGCCCCGGCAAAAGACAGCAAGACTTCAGCGCAGCGAGGCCCTGAAAAAGCTGACGACATCGGCGTTGAAACTGCGATGAAACTCTGCCCGGTCAAAGCCGGGCGCATCGCTGCAAATCTGCGGCAAAGCATTTGCCATGTCTGCCGGGCAAGGCGCGATGAACGAAAAATGCCCTGCCCCCTTCACCGTCCGGTAGTCCGGTTTCCCCGGCAGTTCATCGCGCAATCTAGCAATATCCTGCGGCACAACGCCATCGCCACCCTGTTCCGAACTCCACAGCTGGACGGGAATACCGATATTTTTCAGATCTTCAGCGCCGGGAAAGGCATTGAGCGGGTCCGCAACAACCGCGGCCCTTACCCGCTTATCGTGAACCCAGTCTTTCGCAACAGCGCTTTTGTCCCGCATCTGCGCGCATATGGCCGCCTGCTCGTCCGGGCACGGCAATCCGCTGTTTAAAAAATCCGGCACGCCGCCGGCAAGCACCAGCGCCGTATAACCGCCGCGCGAAAATCCGAAGACACCAATCCGCCCGGCATCGACGACGTCGGCCTCTTTCCAGTCTGTCAGCATATGATCAAGCAGGCGGACAATATCCGCTGGCCGGTCGGTCAGCGCGGAAAGTTCGCCTGCCCGCTTCATATCAATCGCATTATCGCCGGGATGATTGAGCGCCGCGACGATGAAACCGGCGTCCGCCAGCGCCGCCGCCGTATCCCGATGGCTGAAATATGTGCCGGCAAAACCATGGGAAATGACGATAAGCGGATATTTCCCGTCAACGATCGGGCAATCGCGCACCGCAGGCAGTACGAAGGGACCGATACGGGTTTCCACCGGCGCTGCCGCACAGGGCGACCAGACAGCCGCCCTGATGGGAGCTTTGCCGTCAGTGGATGGAACCTCGATCAACCGCAGGCCGGCTGCCGTGGCAGCGCCCGTCCCGGAAAGAACGGAAAGCAGAATAAGCCAAAAAACCACCAGGAATCGCATCAGAAACTCGCGGATCGGAAACATTGAATGCAAGGCCGGTCATCAACCAGCCCTACCCGAAACATAAGGCAATTTCTTATAGCGCTGATGACCGCCGCGAGGACTTAAAGCGACTTCAGCGTCCAGGCCACGATCTCGCGCGTGGCGGCGGCAAAGGCCTGATCCAGCGCCTTCACGAAATTGGCGTTGCCGGACCCACTGACACGGGCGCTGGCGCGGAATACTTCCTGCGCCTTCACCGTGCCGTTGCGGTCGTTCAGAAGCTTCACCGACATTTCGATATTGGCGATGTTTCTCGCCGTATCCACCTCGAAGGCGCGGATATCGGTCACGACCTGATAGTCGATCGCCAACCCCTGCCCCGGACGGCCGACGCCGCCGAGCTTGCCGGTGTCTTCAAAGGCTTCCACCAGCTTGGACTGCACCATGCGCGGCAGCCTGTCGCTCCATTGCGAATTGCCGAGATATTGCACTTCCGAACCGGAAAGCCGCACCACGATATTCTCGCTGTCCAGCGCCTTGAGTGCGGTCGGGTCGGCAATCAGCAATTGCCGGCCTTTCAGCGAAGGCCCCTGCGTTACCGTCGCCGAAGACACGGAAAGATCGAACGTGTCGTTCTTCGGCGCGCCAGCACAGCCGGCCAGCAGCGCGGCAAGCAGCGGAGCCAGAATGAGGGCGCGGCGTTTATGGCCGGTCATTGATCGTGTCATTGGCCCATACCCCTCTTAGCGCCTTGTTCTGCCGTCATATTGTTTCACGGTTTCGCCGCCGAAAATCAACCGCTGCGGATCGCGGTCGATATTGGTGATGGCATTGTTGAGATTGTCGACCGTCTGTCGCGTGCTGCCGATCAACGCCTGGAAATCCTTGAGGCCGGAGCTGGAGAAGCGGGTCAGATTGTCGGCGATCGGCCCGATGCGGGCATTGAGATTGTCGGCCACGGCCTTGAACGAGGTAAGCGTCTCGCGCGCCTTGGCAAACAGCGAATTGGCGTCATCGGTGCCCAGCATACCGTCCACCTTGGCAAGAATGCCATCAACGCGGCTGGAGGCGAGGTTCAGCTTGCGGCCCATGTCGGTGAAGTCGGAAACCGCCTGATCAATATCGGCGCGGCGGGCACCGACATCATCGGCAATCCGTTTGAAATTCGCCACCGCATCACGCGCATCGGCGGTTGCGGCGGAAACATCACCCACCACGGTGCTAACCTTGGCGGGATCGACGGAGGCCAGAAGTTCATCCGCACGCTTTACCACGGTCTGCACTTCCGTGCTCGCCGCCTCGAAATTACGTGCCGTGCTCTGCACGGTCTCCATGATGCCCTGGATATCGCTGGAAGCCGACGCAACATCCTTCGTCACCTTGTCGACATTCGACAGGATGGAATCGATCTTGCCGGCATCCACCGCCTTCACCAGATCCTCGATGGCGGTCAACGTGCCGTCGAGACGCACCGAGACGGACTGAACGGTGGTGGAAAGCGAGCTGAGGCTTGCAATGAAATTCTTGATGCCGTCGGAATTGGCCGCCAGCGCATCGGAGAACTTCTCGGCATTGCGCACCGTTTGCGTCAGCGGACCACGGGCATCCTGCACGAAGCCCTGCAATTCGCCGATGGCGCCATCGGCGCGTTTCAAAATCTTGTCGGCCGTGGCAAGCAGGTTGGTGACACTGGAAAGATCGGCTGTCAGCTCGGCCGGAACGCCGCTTTCGACGGCTTTCTGCAAAATGCGCTCGCCATCCTTGTTGCCGCCGGAAAGCTCGATATAGGCAGCACCCGTCAGGCCCTGAATTTCAAGCACGGCGCGTGTGGATGGGAAAACCGGCGCATCCGCCTGCACTTCGGTAAAGGCGATGGAATAAGCAGGGTCGTCGCGATCAATCGCAAGCCCGCGCACCGTACCGACCGGAATACCGTTGAAGCGTACCGGCGAGCCGACGGAAAGACCGTTGGCGGAGCCGGGAATACGCACGACGAGCTGCGCCGTCGGGCCGCCACGGCCGAATTCCGCCATCCAGTAAACGAAGCCGAATGCGGCAGCGATCACGATCAGCGTGAAAATTCCGACTATGGTGTAATTCGCCTTGGTTTCCATGCTTCTGTTACTCCACCGGATTTTCATGTTTGCCGTCCGGAAGAACGACAGAGCGCGCCCGTTTGCCGCGGAAATAGGACTGCACCCACGGGTCGTCGCAGGCGAACATGTCCTGCAATGTCCCTTCCACCAGAACCCGCTTATCGCCGAGAACCGCGATGCGGTCGCAGACGGAAAACAGGCTGTCGAGGTCGTGCGTCACCATATAGACGGTCAGGCCGAGCGAATCACGCAGGCGCGCGATCAGCATATCAAATTCCGCCGCCCCGATGGGATCGAGGCCGGATGTCGGCTCATCAAGGAAGACGAGGTCGGGATCGAGCGACAATGCCCGGGCAAGGGCTGCGCGCTTGATCATGCCGCCTGACAGTTCCGACGGGTACTTGTCGCCGGCATCGGGCTTCAGCCCGACCATCTCGATCTTCAGATAAGCAAGCTCATCCATCAGCTTCTTCGGCAGGTCCAGATATTCCCGCATCGGCAGCTGGATGTTTTCCTTCACCGTCAGGCCGGAAAACAGCGCGCCCTGCTGGAACAGCACGCCAAGACGCTGGTCAAGCATCATGCGGTCGTCTTCGCTCGCCTTGTCGTAATCGGTACCGAGAATGCGGATCGCACCCGCCTGCCGTGGCAGGAGCCGCAAAATCGCCCGCATCAACACGGATTTGCCAGCACCAGAGGGGCCGATAAAGCCGAGGATTTCACCGCGATAGACATCGAGATCGAGATTTTCGAGCACGTTCCGGCCGTTGAAACCAACGGTCACGCCCTCGACGGAAAGCACGATCTCGCGCCCGTCTTTCCCGGTCTTGATCTGTTGCTGTGTCTGGTCCTGCTGCTCCAACGCGCCCTCCCTAAAAATCGATGGCTGCGTAGAAGATGGCGAAAAGACCATCGACCAGAATGACGACGAAGATCGACTTCACCACCGAGGAGGTGACATGCTGACCGAGCGATTCCGCCGAACCACCCACCTTCATGCCTTCCACCGCCGCGACGATGCCGATAATGAGCGCCATGAACGGCGCCTTGATCATGCCGGCGGCAATGGTCGATTCCTCGACAGCGCCATGCAGGCGCGACAGGAACACCTCGAAAGTGATGCCGGAATAAAGCAGCGCCACGATGGCCGCACCGAAAAGCGCTGCAAAATTGGCGAGAATGGTCAAAAGCGGCAGCGCGATGGTCAGCGCCACCAGCCGCGGAAACACCAGCACACCCACGGGGTTGAGACCGATCACCTTTAGCGCGTCGATTTCCTCGCGCATCTTCATCGAGCCGATTTCCGCCGTAATCGCGCTGCCGGAACGGCCGGCGATCATGATCGCGGTCAGAAGCACGCCGATTTCACGCAATTGCAGAATGCCGACCAGATCGACGACGAAGACCTCGGCGCCGAAATATCTGAGCTGGAACGCGCCCTGCTGGGCGATGATCGCGCCGATCAAAAACGACATCAGCATGATGATCGGCACGGCGCGCACGCCCATATGGTCGATCTGGTTGACGATCGCCGCCGGCGAGACGCCTCGCCCGCGCCCGAGCTTCATCTGCGCGCCGCGCACGGCGGAGCCGAGAATATACATGCCCGCCAGGAAATCCGCGCCGTTCTGAACCACGGCCTGGCCGATCGGCGCGAAGATGCGTTCCACCAGCCCCGGTTTGGCGACCGGCTCGCCCTGCATCTCCGCCTTATCGGGCAATTGACCGATGACGTCCTCGATCCGGTCGTTGCCGGTGAACGTAACAGTTGCGCCGTTCGCCTCGATATCCTTGCGCAGGCGCTGGATGATCCACGCACCCGTCGTGTCGATGGCTTCGACAGCGGAAAGATCGATCTCGACGGAGCCGCCGGATTTGTTTTTTTCGATCCTGTCGAGGCTTTCGAAAATTCCGGAGAGATTGCTGTTGCGCCAGGAACCGCTCATGACATAACGCAAGCCGCCGCCGGAGACGGAACCGTCTTCGGTGATTGCGGCCGGGTTCGCCTGTTGCCGTGTGTCCTGTTCTTGCATAATGCTCCGAGCGAGTGCAGCCGTCACGAGATTCTTAAAGGTTTCATAACGTTTTGGCCTCCGGCAAGCCACAGTGACGGCTGACAATTCGTGATAAATTTGGCGTCATGTGTCTTTTGCCGCCCAATCGGAAGTGAAAAAAAATGCCCCGTTACCTGCAAGCCACAACAGAACGCTTCCCCGTCGCCGGCAGCTTCACCATCTCACGCGGCACCCGCACGCATGCGGATGTCGTAACGTGCACCATCCGTGAAGGTTCCTTCGTCGGCAAAGGTGAATGCGTGCCCTATCCGCGTTATGGCGAAAGCATCGAGGGTGTCCTTGCCGATATCGAGGTGATGGCAGAGCGGATAGCCGCCGGCCTGACACGGCAGGAATTGCAGCAGGCGATGAAACCGGGTGCGGCCCGCAATGCGGTCGATTGCGCGCTCTGGGACCTTGAGGCGAAGATCAGCGACCGGAGCGCTGCCGAACAGGTTCTCGGACAGGCGGCAAAGCCGCTCGTCACCGCCTATACGATTTCGCTTGCCGACCCTGAAACAATGGCCGCGAAGACCGCGGAAAATGCAGGCCGTCCGCTGCTGAAGATCAAGACCGGCACCACTGACGACGAAGCCCGCCTGCGGGCCGTACGCGCGGCCGCACCCGAAGCGCGCATCATCATAGACGCCAATGAAGGTTGGAATGACGAGAATATTGAATATTATCTGAGACTTGCAGCAGAACTGAAGATATCGCTGATCGAGCAGCCGCTGCCCGCCGGCAAGGATGATATCCTCGCCCGCATCGATCATCCGGTGCTGATCTGCGCCGACGAAAGCGTGCATTCGACCAAGGACCTCGCCGGCCTGCGCGACCGCTACGATGCGATCAACATCAAGCTCGACAAGACCGGCGGCCTGACGGAAGCGCTTGTCATGAAGGCGGAGGCCGAAAGGCTCGGTTTCACCATCATGGTCGGCTGTATGCTCGGCACCTCGCTCGGCATGGCCCCGGCCGTGCTGGCCGCGCAGGGCACGGCCTTTGCCGATCTCGATGGGCCGCTGCTGCTGGCTGAGGATCGTGATCCGGGGCTGGTTTATGAGGGCTCGCTGGTCTATCCGGCGCAGCCGGAACTGTGGGGGTAACGCCAGAATACTGACGATGAAATAAACAAGATGGAACGCGAACCTCGCCGCTTGTTTCTTCTCCCCGCCGGGGAGAAGGTGGCCCGAAAGGTCGGATGAGGGGGCGCCGTTGCCGGATTTCGGAGAGCTCGCCCCCTCATCCCGCTGCCGCGACCTTCTCCCCGGCGGGGAGAAGAAACAAGCGGCGACCGCTCATCCCACACGAGCGCGCATTGATCTCAAGGAAACACCGAAGGCCAGGTACTCCTTTAGCCCACAGGCCCCAACTCAGGCTGCGTGCTTGCCGATCAGCCCCGGAATATCCACCGGCTCCATCTCATCCGATGCCTGTCCGGCGGTGGCGTCGCTGGTCTGCATCCAGGTGATCAGCTCGAAGCTGCCATCGGCATTTTCAGCAATCGCCGTGCAGCTTTCCACCCAGTCGCCGGTGTTGATGTAGCGGATGCCGTCCATGTCTTCCATGACAGCGTGGTGGATGTGCCCACAGATCACGCCATCGACATTGTTGCGCCGTGCCTCGTCAGCCACCACGCGCTGGAATTCGCCGATGAAGTTGACGGCGTGTTTGACCTGCAGCTTGGCCCAGGCCGAAAACGACCAGTAAGGCAGGCCGATGCGACGGCGCACGGCGGCAATGGCGATGTTGATGGCGATCGCCGCGTCATAAGCCCAGTCGCCGAGATAGGCGAGCAGGCGGGCGTTGCGAACCACGACGTCGAACTCGTCGCCATGGATGACCAGATATTTCTTGCCGTCGGCCGCCTCGTGGATCATGCGCTCGGCCACTTCGATGCCGCCGAAATGCATGCCGGGGAACTCCCGCAGGAATTCATCGTGGTTGCCGGGAATATAGATGATGCGCGTGCCCTTGCGGGCCTTGCGCAGCAGCTTCTGCACCACGTCATTACAGCCCTGCGGCCAGTACCAGCTGCGGCGCAGGCGCCAGCCGTCGACGATGTCGCCGACCATGATGATCGTCTCGGCTTCGTGATACTTTAGGAAGTCGAGCAGGAAATCCGTCTTGGCCGCCTTGGAGCCAAGATGAACATCCGAAATGAAAAGCGTTCTGAACTGTCTGGTTTCGATTTGACCGGCCACGGATTTCATCCCCCTGTTCGGTTGCGTCCCTGCGGCTTTCTTACCTCTCAGAACCAGACTCGTGTTTCAGCAACATGACAGAGGCCGGTTTTTGTATGGAATATGACGGATGGCTTCACGAAAACGCGAATAAGCCATGCCCGTATTTGCATGAATGTGCGTCAAATAACGGCTGTACCATGGGGAAGTTTGTTGTATTCAGGGGGCCGGAATGAAACCAGACATGACGGTGGAAGAATGACCTCTCACGATAAGAACAACACGCCCGCCAACACGGCAAAGGCCGACATCGAGGAACAGGCGCTCTTTTTCCACCGCTATCCGCGCCCCGGCAAACTGGAAATCCAGGCCACCAAGCCGCTCGGCAACCAGCGCGATCTGGCGCTGGCCTATTCGCCAGGTGTGGCCGCCCCCTGCCTCGCCATCCATGAAAATCCGGAAATGGCGGCGGATTATACCGCCCGCGCCAACCTCGTCGCCGTCATCTCCAACGGCACGGCGGTGCTGGGGCTTGGCAATATCGGCCCGCTCGCTTCCAAGCCTGTCATGGAAGGCAAGGCCGTCCTCTTCAAGAAATTCGCCGGCATCGACGTCTTCGACATCGAGATCGACGCGCCCGGCATCAATGACATGGTGTCGACCATCGCAGCGCTTGAGCCCACCTTCGGCGGCATCAACCTTGAGGATATCAAGGCGCCGGAATGTTTCGAGGTGGAACGCCAGCTGCGCGAGAAGATGAATATCCCCGTCTTCCACGATGATCAGCATGGCACCGCGATCATCGTCGCCGCCGCTGTCACCAATGCGCTGGAACTGGCCGGCAAGTCTCTGTCCAGCGTCAAGATCGTCGCTTCCGGCGCCGGTGCGGCAGCTCTCGCCTGCCTCAACCTGCTTGTCGCCATGGGCGCCAACAAAGAGAATATCTGGGTCCACGATATCGAAGGCCTGGTTTATGACGGCCGTAACACGCTGATGGACGAGTGGAAGGAAGTCTACGCCCAGAAGACCGACAAGCGCGTGCTGGCTGACTCGATCGACGGCGCCGATGTCTTCCTCGGCCTTTCCGCCGCTGGCGTGCTGAAACCGGAACTCCTGGAGCGCATGGCGGAAAATCCGCTTATCCTTGCGCTTGCCAACCCCAATCCGGAAATCATGCCCGAAGTCGCGCGTGCCGCACGCCCGGACGCCATGATCTGCACCGGCCGTTCGGATTTCCCGAACCAGGTCAACAACGTACTCTGCTTCCCCTATATCTTCCGCGGCGCGCTGGATTGCGGTGCGACGACCATCAACGAGGAAATGAAGATGGCCGCCGTGCAGGCCATCGCCGAACTCGCGCGGGAGGAAGTCTCCGAAGTGGCGGCCAGAGCCTATAGCGGTGAAACCCCGGTCTTCGGCCCGACCTATCTCATCCCCTCGCCCTTCGATCCACGCCTCATCCTGCGCATTGCGCCCGCCGTTGCCCGCGCCGCTGCCGCAAGCGGCGTCGCTGCCCGGCCGATCACCGATTTCGAAGCCTATTTCGACCAGCTGAACCGTTTCGTCTGGCGCTCCGGCTTCATCATGAAGCCGGTCTTCAATGCCGCCAAGGCCGCCGAAAAGAAGCGCATCATCTTTGCCGAAGGCGAAGACGAACGCGTGCTGCGCGCCGCCCAGGTTCTGCTGGAAGAGGGTACCGGCATCCCGATCCTCATCGGCCGCCCGCAGATCATCGAGACGCGCCTGAAGCGCTTCGGCCTGCGCATCCGCCCGCATACGGATTTCGCCGTGGTCAATCCGGAAGACGATCCGCGTTACCGCGATTATGTCGATGATTATTTCGCGTTGGTCGGCCGCGCCGGCATCAACCCGGAAGCGGCGCGTACCATCGTGCGCACCAACTCCACCGTCATCGGCGCGCTGTCGGTCAAGCGCGGCGAAGCGGATGCGCTGATCTGCGGCCTCGAAGGCCGTTATGACCGCCATCTGCGCGACGTGAACCAGATCATCGGCAAGCAGGAGAACGTGCGCTCCTTTGCGGGCCTCAGCCTGCTCATCACCCAGCAGGGCGCGCTGTTCCTCACCGATACTTTCGTGAATAACGATCCGACATCAGAGGAAGTGGCGGAGATGGCCATTCTTGCGGCCAAGGAAATTCGCCGCTTCGGCATCACGCCGAAGATCGCGCTCGCCAGCCACTCCAACTTCGGCTCGCGGGACTCGGAAAGCGCCCGCAAGATGCGCCGCGCGCTGAAGATCGTGCAGGCGGCAGCCCCCGAGCTGGAAGTGGACGGCGAAATGCAGGGCGGCTCGGCGCTCTCGGAAGCGCTGCGCAAGCGGGCGATGCCGAACAGCGTGCTGACCGGTGAGGCGAACCTTCTGGTCTTCCCGAACCTTGATGCCGCCAACATCACGCTCGGCGTCACCCGCACCCTGACGGAAGGCCTGCATGTCGGCCCGATCCTGCTCGGCACGGCCCTGCCCGCCCACATCCTGTCGCCCAGCGTCACCTCACGCGGCGTCGTCAACATGGCGGCCTTTGCCGTGGTGCAGGCATCACATCCTTCGGTGTGAGGGCGCATTAACGCAATTTTGAACAAGCTGTTGCCGCATTGCGGCAACAGCTTATGTTATCTTCCTGAAACACGGATTTCGTGAAGTATAACGCCCCTGCCACCGGCTGGGGACATTAAACGGATCGCACAATTGACCCGGCGCAGCCGCATCATCGGCCTCCTGCTTCCCCTTGTTTTCCTCGCCCCGGCCGCCGCCTTCGCGGATCAGGTCTGCGATACGCTTTATGCTCAATTGCGCGAACCGCCACGCGTCATCGGCAATGCGTCAGAGGTGCGGCGTTACGCCAATGCGCTTGCCCGCCAGAACATCGTCGTGCGCAAGATCAGGAACGATATGCGCAGCTATGGCTGCTCCTCGGGCAGCGTCATTGTCTACGGTAACCCCAACGCCGGCCTCTGCGCCGAAATCGGCGATGCGCTGGTGGACGCCGAGGCCGAACGTGACGCCATCATTCGTGACCGTGACGATGCGATGGCGGCTCAGCGCAGCGATGATGGCGGCATCAGGCGCCAGCGCATTCTCGCCGCGCTCGACGCCAATGGCTGCAGCGCGATGCCGGAAACGGACACGCAACCGCCGCAAGCGCCCGATGTGACCCGTTATCCTGACGCGTTCCGCCAGCCGGACAATCAGCCGGGACAGGCGGGCCTGTCGCCATACCCCAATGCCGCCGCCGAGGGCGGACTTCGCACCCTTTGCGTGCGCACCTGCGACGGTTCGTTTTTCCCGATCGCCTCCAATGCTTCGCCGCTCGACTTTCGCGCCCAGGCAGAGCAATGCCAGAAAATGTGCCCGGGTACTGAGACCGAGCTTTATTTCCACTCCATGACGGATCAGGAGACCTCCGACATGGTCTCGGCCGAAACCGGCAAACCCTACAAGGACCTGCCCCCCGCCTTCGCCTATCGCAACGCGTCTGCGAAAGCGCCCGGCTGCGCCTGCAACATGGCCGCCTATCACGAGGACATGCAAAAGCAGGAAGAGGCCGCCCGACCGCAGGCCGAAAAGCCCTATTCCGGCATCACCACCATTCCATCACCGCAAGGTGACAAGCCGAAGGAACCGGCCGAACAGCAACAGGCCGCAAGACCGCCGGAGCAACCGATTCCTGAACGCGACTATGATCCGAACGACGCAAAAGTGCGCGTTATCGGCCCGAAGTTCCTGCCGGACCAGACAGGCCGGATCGACCTGAAGAACCCGGCGCTGAAGGGTATACAACCGCAGCAGTGAAGAGACCGGTCTTCCCTGCCTGCGTCACTTCCGTACAGGCTGAGTGTCTCCCGACCTGCTTTGACGCATCTTCGTGGATGCAGAAAACACATTCTTCACCTCATTCTCCGGCAAATATTCATATATAAGTTGTACTCACAAACGCGATTGACTTCGCCATAAAGGTGCATAGTATACAAATATCCACTTAAAGTGGACGAACACAACATACGAAATATGTATATAACGTGCGGTGTTAGCCGCACGCGCCCTTTCATGCATCTCCAGACGACGATGTCGCCCATCTCGAGCCCGAGTGGACGATCAGAGTTTCATTGACCTATGAAGCCCACAACCATCAGGAGTATAGACATGACATCCATTCAGATCACCGCAACCGGCGTCAAACTGCTCGATCCCTTCGTCCCGGTCATCGCAACTTTGCCGACAGGCGAAGCGAAGGAATCCTATTCCATCTCGGTCTCCGGCATGGGGCAGCTGACCGGCATTTCCTATACCGTGCCGGCGCATACCACGGGAAAAATCAAGGCCCAGCTGCAAATCTCGGCGCTTTCCAGCCAGGATGTGAAGGACCTCAACACGCTTGCGCTCGGAATGCTGGATGCTTCCTACCGCGAGGAGATCAACGAATACGAAAAGACCACGGCCAGCGCCAATCTTTCGGTCTGGACATGGTTCTTCGGCGGCGGCGGCGCTTCCGCCTCTTATGAAAAGACCAAACAGGAAATGCGCTCCAAGGGCCTGACGGATCAGCAGATCACCATGCTGATGGAGGCCTTCCTGGAACGCGCAACCAATATGTCGACGGTCGAGATCGAGTTCTATGTGAACAATCAGAACAACGACTACGCCGTCTCCGGTGACGTCTATCTCTACACGGTTTCCGGCACCATCAGCACTGAAAAAGGCACCTCCCAATACCGCATGCTGGCCGATCAGGCGGCGGCTGGCGGTCCTCCGCCAGCCGGCGGCGGCGCTCCCTCCAGCGGCAAGATCATTCCGCTGAACTGAGGGCTCGCGGGGCACGGGCGGCGCAGCCCTTCACCCCAACGGGCGCGCCGCCCCTTAAGAGCATTTCCAGGAAAAGTGGAACCCGGTTTTCCGTCCGGAAATGTGTCAAAACAAGGAGTTGGAGTGTTTTCGTGATTCGAAGAAAAGCGAAAAAACTCTAAAAAACCAGACATCCATCCTTCACCCCTTTTTCCATGAGGCAAGCGAATGACTTTCGAGGAACTCACCGCGCTCAAGGAGCGGCATTACCATCAGCTGACAGGCATACCCGGCGTCACGGCGATCGGCGTCGGGTTGCTTGAGGACGCCGCCGGCGAACTGACACAGGAGCTTGGCCTGATCCTTTACCACCGCGCGCCGGATCCATCGCTGAAGGCGGGTCTGATGACGACGCTGGGCGGCGCGCCGCTGCAGGTGCGGGAAGGATCCTTCGACCGCCCGAGCGAGGCGGTGCGAGAACTGCCCGCGCCCGGGACGGCATGGAAGGATCACCCCAGACGCCTCTCCGACAACCCGCGCGAAAAAGTCGTGGAACCGATGGTCGGCGGCATCAGCGGCAGCCCGGATTACTGGTCCTGGACGGATACCGTCGGCACCATCGGGCTGGTCGTGCGGGCCGCCAACGGAACGCCGCTGATCATGAGCAACGAGCATGTCATCTGCCGGGACAATGCCCAGGTCGGCGATGACGTGTCGCAGCCGGCGCGCACCTGGTTTGGCGATCTTGCCGCCAATATCGTCGCTTTCCAGAAAGGCAACATCGTCTATCAGGGAACGACCTATGGCGTCGATGCGGCCGTCGCCAGCCCGGCGAATGGCCGGCTCGCCACCATCGGCGCAATCTACAACCTCCCCTCGCCGGTGGGGGCGGCCGTTGCGGCGCTCAACATGAATGTTACGAAATCGGGCGTGACCAGCAATATCACCAATGGCGTCGTTTCCGGCTTTTACGACGTGCAGCAGCCGAATATGCGCAACCAGATCGGCATATCGCCGCGCCGCGCCGGCGAGGTCTTCAGCCAGCCGGGCGATAGCGGCAGCGCTGTCATCGACACCGCCGGCAACAATGTCGTCGGATTGTTCTGGGGCGCAAGCGGCGCGATCAGCCTCGCCAGCCCCATTCATCCCATCCTCAATCTTTTTAACTGCACCGTCGTTTGAAGAGACGGTCGCCACCACCCTTCCCGGCTTCGGCCGGGAGGAGTGGATGTCGCCGGTCAACCGCCCCAGCGGTTACGAAACACCAGCTCCTCCAGCGGCACGCGCTGCCGCCAGCCTTTCACCGCCAGTTCCGGCTCGTTGTAGAGCGTATCGACACGGCCGAGGCAGAGCCAGGCGACGATTTCAATATGGTCGGGAATACCGAGGATGGTGCGAATGTCGCTATCGTGGAAAATACTGACCCAGCCGACGCCGACGCCTTCGGCACGCGCCGCGAGCCAGAGGTTCTGGATGGCGCAGACGGTGGAATAGACATCCGTGCGCGGATTATGGGTGCGGCCCAGCACCACCTTGCCACCGCGTGTGGGATCGCAGGTGACGCAGATGCTGAGCGGCGCCTTGCGGATGCCTTCGAGCTTGAGACTGCGATAAAGCGCCTGCTGCTCGCCCGTAAACATCGCCGCTGCCTCTTCATTGGCGCGGCTGAAGGCCACAAAGGCCGCCTGACGGATGGCAGCATCAGTGACGAGCGTGAAATTCCACGGCTGCATGAAACCGACCGAGGGAGCCGAATGCGCCGCTTTTAACAGACGCTCGACAAGTTCGTCCGGCAGCGGATCGGGCAGGAACTGGTCACGCACATCGCGGCGCGTCTCGATGGCGCGGTAAATCGCCTCGCGTTCCGCACCGGAAAACGGGCGGGCGGGCGAAAGCGCGTGGTCGAATGGGCTGGCTTGCAATGGATCGCCAGCGGACGGATCGGTCGGCATCGTTTAACCCCAACAATGCGGGCGCGCCGCTGCCGAAACCATACCGGTTTCGCGCGCACAACGCGCCTCTTCAGCAACCTGCCGCCGTCCGCGCGGTTCGGTCTATCCTGCCAGGCCGGTCTTCTGACTCGACTTCATCCGCCCCTTTCGCCTTCCCGAATAACTTCAGTGGCTTATGAAAAGGGCATCCGCCTCACAGCGCTGGGCACGTTCCGGTTTTTCACCGAATTCCCGATTCTCCCGCCGCAAGGGCGGGCACCTGACGAGAAAACTTATGATCAAGAGGACTTGCGAATGCAAGTATCGTAAGGGCGGTGCGGCAATGTGACCTCAACGAAAACCAAATCGCATCATTCCACAGGGAAATAGCGCACATAAGCGAATTCATCCCCGTCAGGCGACCAGTTGGGCGAGTTCATCGTCCCCTGCCCGCCGAAAAGCTCAAACAGCGTTTCAACATTGCCGCCATCCATATCCATCAGCCGCACCCGCACATCAAGATCACGCGGATGGTCGAAGACATCGCCGCCATAGGAGACAAACACCACCTTGTCACCTTTGGGAGACGGATGTGGAAACCAGTCACCATAGGAACTGTCGGTAATGCGCTCGACGGCGGAACCGTCCACCCGCACCCGCCAGATCTGCATCAGCCCCGTGCGGCTGGAATTGAAATAGACCCACCCACCGTCAGGCGAATAATCCGGCCCGTCATTGCGGCCCTCGCCATGGGTAAGGCGTGTTTCGACGCCGCTCTCAATATCCATGGAATAGATGTCGAAGACCTGATCGCGAATGCCGCAATAGGCGAAACTCTTCCCGTCCGGCGCCCAGCCGTGCCAGTAGGAGGGAAGGTTCTTCGTCATCAGCTTCGGCGTGCCGCCCGTCGATGGCAAAAGATAGATGGCGCTCTTGCCGAATTCCACCTTGTCGGAAATGGCATAGAGCGAACCGTCAGGCGAAATGCCGTGGTCGTTGTTGCATTGCGTCGCAAAGCCGGTATCGACCTTCTCCGGTGAGGAGTCACCGAATGGGGACAGGCGATAGAGCAACCCCTCGCTGTTCAACAGCAGATATTTGCCATCCGGCGACCAGTTCGGCGCTTCGAACAATTCCGGCGTCTGCCACACCGCCCGCATCTGCCGGGTGCGGATGTTGAAGATTTCGATGGAACTGCGCATGCTGCCTCCCGGGCTGTCGATAGTCTGGATCGGACCCTTGGCTGGTGCAGACATTCCGTTTGCTTTCGCCGCCATGGTGATTATGATCCTATGACCGCAGGCACCGTCCTGCAAATTCAAATCGGAAAAAACGCCAGCGTTCCGGCACCGCCCGTAACCCTCCCCGTTTCTCCCAGATCCGAGGTTCCGCGATGAATACCATCGCCGATCACGGCATCCGCTTCGGGCGGATCGCCGCAATGCTTCCTGTCAGAAATATCGAAAAGGCCCATGATTTTTATGTCGGTGTGCTGGGCTTCACAAAAACCTTCGAAAACGGCAACCCCGTCGGTTTCATGATCCTCAAACAGGGCAATGCCGAACTGCACCTGACATTGCAGCCCACCCATAAGGCAGCGCCCTTCAACGTGGCGCATATGATGGTCAGCGATGTCGATGCGCTGCACGCGCTCTGCAAGAGCCACGGGTTGCGCATCATCAAGGGCCTGCAGGACAAGGATTATGGCCTGCGCGCCTTTGTCTTTGAAGACCCTGACGGCAACCGCATCGATGTGGGGCAGGTTATTTGAGATGAATCGGCGGCGCGGCGTGTCCGCGCCGTCTGTTTATCCTCATTGTGGACCGAGCGTGTGCCGCTCATTTCTTCTCCCCGCCGGGGAGAAGGTGGCGCGCAGCGCCGGATGAGGGGGCGACGGTAGAGATATGCGGAGAGCTGGCCCCCTCATCTGCCCCTTCGGGGCATCTTCTCCCCGGCGGGGAGAAGAAATGAGCAGCACCCTCCACCCACCAATCACCTGTCACGAAACCGGTTGGTAATCGGATAACGCCGGTCACGGCCGAAATTCTTCTTGGTGATCTTCACGCCCGGCGCAGATTGCCGGCGCTTGTATTCGGCAAGGTAGAGCAGATGCTCCACCCGGTGCACGGTGGCCACATCATGGCCGCGCGCCAGAATTTCCTCGACCGACATTTCCTTCTCGACAAGGCATTCCAGAATATCGTCCAGCACCGGATAGGGCGGCAGCGAATCCTGGTCGGTTTGGTTGGGGCGCAATTCGGCCGACGGGGCCTTCGCGATGATATTGGCGGGGATCACCTCGCCGGAGGGACCAAGTGCGCCCGGTGGCACATGGGCGTTGCGCCAGCTGGAAATGGCATAGACCTGCATCTTGTAGAGGTCCTTGATGGGGTTGAAACCGCCATTCATGTCGCCGTAGAGCGTGGCATAACCCACCGACATTTCCGACTTGTTGCCCGTCGTCACCACCATCGAGCCGAACTTGTTCGAGACGGCCATGAGAATGGTGCCGCGCGTGCGGCTCTGCAGGTTTTCCTCGGTAATGCCCTCTTCCGTGCCCTCGAAGAGATCTGACAACGCCGAGAGGAAACCCTCCACCGGCTCGACGATCGGCACGATATCGTAACGGCAGCCCAGCGCCCTGGCGCAATCGGCCGCATCCTTCAGCGATTCTTCCGAAGTATAGCGGTAAGGCAGCATGATGCAGCGCACCCGCTCCTCGCCCAGCGCATCCACGGCAAGGGCGGCACAGATCGCCGAATCGATGCCGCCGGAAAGGCCGAGAACCACGCTCTTGAAACCGTTCTTGTTGACGTAATCCCGAAAGCCCAGCATGCAGGCACGGTAATCCGCCTCCTCGCCTTCGGGAATTTTCGAGAATGGTCCGCTGTCGCAATGCCAGCCGTCTGCCGTGCGTTTCCAGTCGGTGACGGCAAGTGTTGCCTCGAACTGGCTCATCTGGAAAGCAAGCGTCTTGTCGGCATTAAAGGCAAAGCTAGCACCGTCGAACACCAGCTCATCCTGCCCACCCAGCTGGTTGGCGAAGACGAGAGGCAGACCGCTTTCGATCACCTGCCGCAGCGCCACCTGGTGGCGCACGTCCAGCTTGCCGCGATAATAGGGCGAACCGTTCGGCACCAGCAGGATTTCCGCCCCGCTTTCGGCCAGCGTCTCACACACGCCCATGTCGTTCCAGATTTCCTCGCAGATCGGAATACCGATCCTGACCCCACGGAAATTATAGGGACCGGAGATCGACCCTTCGGCGAAAACGCGTTTTTCGTCGAACTCGCCGTAATTCGGCAGGTCGATCTTGTCGCGCAGCGCAATGATCTTGCCGCCATCCAAAAGCGCCACCGAATTGTACCGGCCCGTCTCGCCCTGACGCGGAAAACCGATAACGACACCCGGCCCGCCATCGGCGGTGTCCGCTGCCAGCTCTTCCACGGCCTTCAGGCAGGCCTTCAGGAACGCCGGCTTCAGCACCAGATCTTCAGGCGGGTAGCCGGATATGAACAGCTCGGTCAGAAGCAGGAGATCGGCGCCCTGCGTTGCCGCATCGGCCCTTGCCTCACGCGCCCTGGCGAGATTGCCCGCCACGTCGCCAACGGTGGGATTGAACTGCCCGACGGCAATCCGGAGATGGTTCTGGATATCGTGTCTGTCGCTCATGCCATTTCAATACCGCGCCCGTGGCCGCTCCGCAACGCGGCAATTGCATGCCATCGCCTGGACGATGCGCCACCGCTGCGTTCACGCTAAGGTTATCACCGCTCCAGCCATCCTCCGCAAAGTTCATGTCGCGTTCATCGCGCTTATGTGACAGTTACATGACACTTTTGCGACGCCCGATTCACCTCCCCGGATTGGGCGGCCGCCTGAAATACCGGAGTATGAGTTTGAGAGATTCGGCGCCAAAAACAACGGCTTCCGAAAAGGCTGGTTTCGTCTTTTCGCCTGCATGGACAAGGAGCCTTTCCAAGCTTTCGGGCGCGGCCTATACGCTGGCCAATCTGACGGTCGCATCCATCGTGCTCGTCGTGGCGCTGGAATGGATCGCCCGCGGTTCGCTCCATGATGTCGGTGCTTTCCTCACCTCGTCCGCCCGGCCGGGCATGACCACCATTGCCGCCGTGCTCACCCTTCTCGTCGCGCTGGATGCGATCCTTGGCCGGCGTTATCTGTCCCTCATCGCAGTTGCCCCGCTCTGCGCGCTGACGGGGCTGATTTCCGCGCAGAAACAGACCTATCTCTCCGATCCGCTTTACCCATCCGACCTGCTGTTCGGCCGCCAGATTTTCGAGCTCTTACCCACAATGCTGAAGGCGCAACCGCTGACGGCAGTGCTGGTTGGCCTCGGCATCTGCGCCGCCATTGCGGCTGTCGTGGTGCTCTGGTTGCTGGCGCGCCGCCATTCGCCGTCATTGAGCTGGCGTGAACGCGCCGCGGGGCTCGCACTGGCGTTGCCGCTTCTTGCCGGCCTTGCCTCGCTGATGGACTATTCGCATTATTCCTGGGTCCGCGATCGCCTCAACATCATTCCCATGATGTGGGATCAGCAGGAAAACTACCGTCACAACGGCTTCCTGATGGCCTTCGCCTTCAATATTCCGATGGCCAATGTCTCGGCGCCGCAGGGTTATGGCGAAAACAGCATTGCCGACCTGACCTCGGAGCCCGCCGCCTTCGCCGCCAACAAGGGCGATTATCCTGATGTGATCATGCTGATGAGCGAATCGCTGTGGGATCCGACGCGGCTTGAAAACGTGAAGCTCTCCGCCGATCCGATGCCGACCATCCGCGCCAAACAGTCCGGCAACGTGTTCTCGCCCGAGTTCGGCGGCATGACGGCGAATGTGGAATTCGAGGCGCTGACCGGCTTTTCCAACGCCTTCCTGCCCTATGGCAGCATTCCCTATCAGCAATATATCCGCCGCCCGGTGCCCTCGCTCGCCAGCTTCTTCCGCGGTGAAGGTTATTCCGCCATCGCAATGCACCCCTTCCAGGAATGGTTCTGGAACCGCAAGCAGGTCTATACGAATTTCGGCTTCGAGGAATTCCGCTCCGAAGCGACTTTGCCGGCCATGGAAAAACGCGGCAACTTTGCCTCCGACGATGCGCTGATGGACGAGATCATGGCGACGGCCGACAAGGCGCAGAACCCGCTGTTCCTCTTTGCCGTCACCCTTCAGGGACATGGGCCTTACGAGGCGAACCGTTACGCCGAAAACACCATCGGCGTCGAAGGCGACCTCTCCGCCTCGGCCTCGCAGGCGCTGGCCACCTATTCGCAAGGGGTGGCGGAAGCCGATGAAGCGCTTTTGAAAATGATGCGCTGGGCCAAGAAACGCGACCGCGAAACCATCATCGTCCTCTTTGGCGACCACCTGCCGCCGCTTGGCCAGACCTTCGTGGAAAGCGGTTATATGCCGGGCATGGTGGCCAGCCGCCGCGCGCCGCTGGAGGTAATGAAGAAGGAGCATGAGACACCGCTCGTCGTCTGGTCCTCCAAGAAGGGCGTGCGCAAGAATATCGGCAGCATCAGCCCGGCGCTTTTGCCCTATCACGTGCTGAAGACTGCCGGCTTCTCCGATCCCTTTTATACCGGCACGCTCGGCGAGGTGCAGCAGGCCTTCTCCGTCATCGACCGGCATATGCTGGTGGCGACCGATGGCAAGGCCCTACCCGACTGGTCGATCGCCCCGAACGCCGTTCCCGACGTGGTGCGCGATTACCGCCTGCTGCAGTTCGACATGATGTTCGGCGCCCAATATGGCCGCGAGCGCTTCTTCCCCGGCTTCAACTGGCTGCACGAGGGCGCGCCGGCCGTCTGATACTTTTCGGCGGGGACGCCTGAACCGCATGGCAGCGGAAATCGTTTGAATTCCACCGCCATGCGGGTTTATCTCGCACAGAGCGCAGGCACCTCATCAAAACCGGAGACACACCGTGTCAGATATCTCCGACTACATCACGTCGCATTTCAAGCGTTCCTCCCGCGAAATCGGTGAGGTGGAGCGCCGCATTCTGGAACTGTCGCACCAGAAAAAACTGATCTCGCGCGACACCAATGCCGAATTTTCCGCTGGAGCAAGCCTTGGCGACAGGCTGGCCGACAATATCGCCAAGATCGGCGGCTCCTGGGGTTTCATCCTCTCCTTCTGTTTTTTCCTGATCTTCTGGGCGATCATCAACACCATCATCCTGACCACCCGCGCCTTCGACCCGTACCCGTTCATCTTCCTCAACCTGCTGCTTTCCATGCTGGCCGCCATTCAGGCGCCCATCATCATGATGTCGCAGAACCGCCAGGCCGCCCGCGACCGTTTCGAGGCCGCCAAGGATTATGAGGTGAACCTGAAGGCCGAGCTGGAAGTGCTGTCACTGCATGAAAAGATCGACGTTAAGGTGCTGGCCGAACTGGCGGCGCTGAGACAGGATCTCGCCGCACTCCACCACCACGTCACCCGTAAGGACGGCTGACACCGGCAAAATTCATCCCCGCTTTTCCCCGTCCTACCGCGTGCAGTTATCTTGCATCCAGTCCTGCCGGGTGGATGCCAGACGTGGCTGAAACCGAGGGACGGTTCTGATGGGGACGGTGGCGCGTTCGTGACGACAGAACCATTTCGCAAAGTGCGGTGCACAGCCCTTTGCGAGATACGGCATGGTGAAAGACCCGGCTGCGCAACGCATCCGACCCACACCAACCCCGACAATAGCGCAGCCGGGCCATCGCCTGAAGTGCTCCCGCTATCCCCGTCCGGCAGCGCCGTGCGGGATGAAGGTGTTGGGGGTTTGGAGCATAGTGGACGCAGGCGCGTGTGGCTTTACCCCCCTCTGCCCTGCCGGGCATCTCCCCCACAAGGAGGGAGATCGGCAGGAGGCGCTACCTCCACTTCATTCGCAAATGTTGAGATGGAGGAAAACCTGCCCGCGGGTCGATCTCCCCCCTTGAGGGGGAGATGCCCGGCAGGGCAGAGGGGGGTAAGCCACACGCACCTTGCGTCCACCTAAAATTCCCCCCCAGTTACGAATCCGTCAGATTCTTGCGCTACAGATTGACGCAGGCGTTTGTTGCATTGCACTCTTGCGGGCAAGGCTGACGCGGGAATCACTCCCCATCGTCAAAATGGCATCACGACCATTTCGCGACGACGCCGCGCCGGATGCGACATCCGGTTATCGCAATGCATTCTATTCCGGGGTTTTTTTCATGCACCAGTTCGATCTGATTGTTGTCGGCAGCGGTCCGGCGGGAAGACGGGCCGCCATTCAGGCCGCCAAGCTCGAAAAGAAGGTTCTGGTCATCGAGAAGGGCAGCCGCGTCGGCGGCGTTTCGGTGCACACCGGCACCATTCCTTCCAAGACCCTGCGTGAAACCGCGCTCAACCTCACCGGCTGGCGTGAGCGCGGCTTTTACGGTCGCTCCTACCGCGTCAAGCAGGAGATCGACGCCGACGATCTGCGCCGACGCCTGCTCATCACGCTGGATCACGAAGTCGAGGTGCTCGAACACCAGTTTGCCCGCAACCGCGTGCAGCACATTCGCGGCACGGCAAGCTTCGTTGACGCCAACACCATGAAAGTGGTGAAGAACGACGGCGAGATCATGAACGTCACCGGCACCTCCATCCTGCTGACCATCGGCACCCGCCCCTACCGGCCGCCGCACATCCCCTTCGACGGCCAGGCGGTACTCGATTCGGATGAGATTCTCGAAATCAAGGAACTGCCGCGCTCCATGGTGGTCGTCGGCGCGGGCGTCATCGGCATCGAATATGCGACGATCTTCAGCGCGCTCGACACGCAGGTGACGGTGGTGGAACCGCGCGAGACCATGCTGGAATTCATCGACAAGGAAATCGTCGAGGACTTCACCTATCAGCTGCGTGATCGCAATATGAAGTTGATCTTCGGCCAGAAGGCGGAAAAGGTGGAGCGCGACGAGAACGGCAAATGCCTCGTTTCGCTCGGCAATGGCCGCGTGCTCAAAACGGAGACGGTGTTGTTTGCCGCCGGCCGTGTCGGCGCCACCGATACGCTCAATCTTTCGGCCTGCGGGCTGGAAGCCGACAGCCGTGGCCGCCTGAAGGTCGATCCCGAAACCTTCCAGACCTCTGTGCCGAACATCTATGCCGCCGGCGACATCATCGGTTTCCCCAGCCTTGCCTCCACGTCCATGGAACAGGGCCGCATCGCCGCCCGCCATGCGGTCGGTGCACCGGCTGGCGAACCGCCGCAATTCTTCCCCTACGGCATCTATGCCGTGCCGGAGATCTCCACCTGCGGCCTGACGGAAGAAGAAGTCATCGAACGCGGAATTCCCTATGAATGCGGCATCGCCCATTTCCGCGAGACCTCACGCGGCCACATCATGGGTCTCGACAGCGGCCTCTTGAAGATGATCTTCTCGCTAAAGACCCGCCGCCTGCTGGGCGTCCACATCGTCGGCGAAGGCGCAACCGAACTGGTGCATATCGGCCAGGCGGTTCTGAACCTCAAAGGCACGGTGGAATATTTCGTGGAGAATACGTTCAATTACCCCACGCTGGCTGAGGCCTACAAGATTGCGGGGCTCGATGCGTGGAACCGCATGGGTGAGATCAAGAAGGATTGAGCTGCGCGTTCCAGAGAACAACGCGCCAATCTGTTCAGCCAGTGCTTATGCCAAGGTCTTGGCATCCTCGCCCGTCATACCGGCCCTGAGCCGGTATCCAGCCAGCCCAAGTCCTTGGGCTGAAAAGGACTCTCATGGCGCAGACGCGCGCTTGCTGGATGCCGGATCAAGTCCGGCATGACGGAAGAGAGGCCTTTATCTCCATCTTGCATTTCACCTGCGCACGCGCACCGCAGGCAGCCCGCCCACTCACCAGCGAATACTGTACCGCGCACTGACCCCCGGCCGGAAATGATCCGCATAGCCCTGATCCAGCGTTCCCCGCACGGTCAGATTGTCGCCGATCTTCTGCTCCACCGCCACGCCGCTGCTGAATTCGTTGAAGCTGTTGCGGCTGGCCCCCGTCAGCACGAAAGCGGTACCCGTCTCGGAGCGGGAAAGCCGCAATGACTGCGACACGTCGAGGCCGTTCCATTGCTGCGCCGTGCCGTCATAACGCACGGTGAAATTGCGGTTCGCCTCAATATCCAGCTCCGGGGTGACGATGCGCTTCTGCTGCGAGGTCACGGAAACGCTGCTCGAGCCGGTCAGTGCATTGAAGATGACGCCGACATCGCGGGCAAGCGAGACGCCGGGCAACTGCTCGGCAAGCAAGGTGACATTGCCCCATACCCGCACCGGCGTATCCACCACCTGCCCCGTCCTGGAGGCATTCATGCCCATTTCCAAACCCGCACGGATCGGCGTATCGACCGGCAGCTTCGCGCCAATGCGCGCCGTATAGGACCGGTCGGAATTCTTGACCGGCTTCCAGATCAGCCCGGCCTCATCGGCACGAGCAGCGGTGCCGGTGGCGGTGAACAAAGACAACAGAAGGGCGAAACCCGTTCGTGGCGACATATCTTGTCCCCTGGCAAATTAAGGGCGCACCGGGAGAACCCGGCAGGCACGGTAAAAGCTTAAGGCCAATGGTTTGGCGGCGATAAGGCCACATCAAAGCGGCGCGCAATGCCCGAACGGCCGCGTTCCGCGGCCGGGGCAAATCATGCTGCGCAGGGTGCCAGATGAACGGGAGATGAACAAGAGCAGATGCAACAAAAAATCATGCTGCACTGCATTGTGATCAGAACGACGATGAGGAAGCTCTCATGCTCCCTTTTGCGGCTGGGCCTGTACAGCGGGCAAGAATATCATCCACCACCACGTCTAGAGGTCTGGATGAACTGACGACGGTTGCATGAACGGGGAGGTCTTCTTTCGTGGCATGGAGTTGCAAGACAAACTCCCGTTCAGCCGGGTTTCCACCGAATTCGTCCGCGGGCCTGGCTGCCAACCTCTTTTGCAAGGTCGCACCATCAACATCGAGAACAAAGACCTCATCGAACACGTCGATAAAATGCTGAAAGTTCCTCGAGCCACCGCAGAAGAAAGTGATTGCGTGCGTTCGATCTGTCGCAAGCTCCTGAACTTTCTCGACATCCCAAATATGGCGTCGGTGCCGGAAGGCAATATCTCCACCGTCTTGAAACAGGGCGAGATCGACCGGTTCGCCGGTTTCAGGGTCGCCTTTGTAGGCAAGCTCACGATCGCCGTGGATGACATGATAGCCACGCCGCTGGAGTTCCGTTGCCACCGAGGTTTTACCGACGCCGGAAACACCCTCGATCAAATAGTTTCTGACACCCATGACGCTGCCGTTCGACATTCCTCAAATGTGGCCTGCGCCGCCTGATCCGGAGGCCACGCGTTTCGACCATAATAATCCGGAATGACGTAATGATGTCGGCGCTTCAAATCTTCATCACCCGCAAATATTGATCCCGAAAAAGCGCGCACCCAAAACAAAAAGGCCGCAGCTTTCGCCACGGCCTTTTTTCAATCAGCTTGCACTGAAGAAGATTATTCGGCGTCGCCTTCAGCGGCCTTCTTCTTGGCCGGAGCCTTCTTCTTCGGAGCGGCTTCTTCGCCTTCAGCGGCGTCGTCAGCCTTGGCAGCAGCCTTTTTCTTGGCCGGAGCCTTCTTCTTGGTTTCCGTTGCTTCTTCGGCGTCGTCAGCCAGCAGCTCTTCCTTGGAAACGGTCTTGTCCGTTACCGAGATTTCGGAAAGCAGCTTGTCGATGACCTTTTCTTCGAAGATCGGAGCGCGCAGCGAAGCGGAAGCGCCGGGGGTGTTGCGGAAGAAATCGAGGATTTCCTTCTGCTGGCCGGGGAACTGCTGCAGCTGCTGGAACAGCGCGCGCTGCATTTCTTCTTCGGTCACTTCAACGCCGGCCTTTTCGCCGATTTCGGAGAGAACGAGGCCGAGACGGACGCGGCGTTCAGCCAGCTTGCGATATTCTTCGCGGGCTTCTTCTTCGGTCGTGTCTTCGTCAGCGAAGGTCTTGCCGGACTGGGCGAGATCGGTGTTGATCTGGCGCCAGATGTTGTCGAACTCGGCGTCAACGAGGCCAGCCGGGGTGTCGAACTTGTACATTTCGTCCAGCTGGTCGAGGATCTGACGCTTGACCTTCTGGCGGGTGATGTTGCCGTACTGGCTTTCGATCTGGCCCTTGACGATTTCCTTCAGCTTTTCAGCCGATTCGAGACCGAGCTTTTCAGCCAGTTCGTCGTTGATTTCAACGGCGGCAGCAGCGGCAACTTCCTTGACGGTGATGTCGAAGTTGGCTTCCTTGCCTGCAAGGTTTGCAGCCGGATAGTCGGCCGGGAAGGTTACGGTGATGGTCTTTTCGTCGCCAGCCTTGACGCCGACCAGCTGGTCTTCGAAGCCGGGGATGAAGCGGCCCGAACCGAGAACCAGTTCAGCATCTTCGGCAGCTCCGCCGTCGAAGGCAACGCCGTCAACCTTGCCAAGGTAGTTCATGGTGACGCGGTCGCCATCGGCGGCCTTGCCCTTCTTGGCCTCGAAGGTGCGGGCGCTTTCGGCGATCTTGAGGATCTGCTCGTTGATTTCGTCTTCAGAGACTTCAACAACTTCGCGGGTAACCTTGATGCCGTCATTGGCCTTCAGTTCGATGGCCGGGATGATTTCGTAAGCAACGGTGAATTCGAAATCGGATTCAGCCGACAGGATCTTTTCGGCTTCCTGCTCGTCTTCGGTCATGGAGATGGCCGGCTGGGTAGCAGACTTCTCGCCGCGGCTGGAAAGGATTTCGGTGGGCTTTTCACGAACCAGTTCGTTGACGAGGTCGGCCATGATGGACTTGCCGTACATCTTCTTCAGGTGGCCCATCGGCACTTTGCCGGGACGGAAGCCGTTGATGCGAACCTTGTCCTTGGCGTCAACCAGACGCTCGTCCAGACGGGCCTTCATGTCGGCAGCCGGGATCACGACCTTGAGTTCGCGCTTCAGCCCTTCAGCGAGCGTTTCGATAACCTGCATTTTCCTAACCTTCACATCATGGCGGCGGTGCTCAGACAGCCGTTGGTTTACTTTCGAGCACTGCGCCGGAAACATCGTTCCCCGGCCGTGGCTTCCCTTATTTCTTTACACAAGCGCCTGCCGGGCAACATTGCGCCGGCGCCGGAGACAAAGGTGCAAAGGGGATGATGAACCCCGAAGCTCCCCGCATCTTATAAAGATGCACTCTGGCGCAAGCGTGGCACAGCCATGCTTTGCTTGTGGTGCGGGTAGAGAGACTCGAACTCCCACGCCGAAGCGTTGGTACCTAAAACCAATGCGTCTACCAATTCCGCCATACCCGCACGTTGGGCGGCGGTATGTCACAATGTTCAGAAAGGGTCAAGCACGCCGTTCCCACGCCTTTCGTTTCCTCGGGACTTTTCTTGCCGTCTGCGCCGGTGGCAAGAGACGGCCGCCCTCTCCGCTTATTCGCCGCCCGCGCCGGGGGACAGCGCGCAACAGCCGGACAGAGGCGATTTTGGGCAAAAAACGGCAAGCCGCACCACATGCGCCTCCCATCGCCTTTCCGACCCATCTGGCCCGGCACATCGCGTGCGGGCAGGCGCGTAAAACAGGCAATATTTATGCGGCTACATTGACATTATATATAGCCTGCCCCGCAGCCCAAGTTGCCGGATTGCCGGCCCCTGCTCCAAACCGGCGATTCAGGGCTTCCGCACCCTGCCCCGCCCCTTATCCGTTCATCTCACACGCCTTCGCACTGCCGAACCCCCGGGCGACCACCAAAAGCACACAAATTGGTCACAAATTATGCATGAATCGCCGCAATCAGCCTGATTTACCGGCTTGCATTGCATTGCGCGCATAGGTGACATCTTGCTTTGTCTGTTTTTGTTTTGATTAAACCGATTATATTCGTGGTCATACAGAGATCGAGTTCAGCCCCGGACCAAAGCCTCCCAAGACTGGCCGCAGAGACTGAACAGCACGAAGAGGAAGATGAAAATGAACATTGCACGCTCGCTCACCAACTGGCGCAAGTATCGTCAGACCGTAACCGAACTCGGCCGCATGACCGACCGCGAACTGAGTGACCTCGGCATTGGCCGTCAGGACATCCGCCGCGTCGCCAAGACCGCCGTCGGCTTCTAATTATACGCCCCCGCCGCTTGATGCGGCGGATGCGAGACAACCTACCCAAAAAGGCCTGAGGCTCCCGCCTCCGGCCTTTTTTCGTTTTGGGCGGTTCTCCAGGTCGAAAGTGGTTCTGCCGTAGCCACTCGCGCGGTCGGCAGATGAAAAATGCATCGAAGATGCCTGCCATTTGCGCGGCGCGAATAATGCAAGAGCCGCCGCACCGCTCCTTTTTCACCTGAAAAGCCCCTTCAGCGCCGCAAAAGGCCGCCATATCGGTCAAAACCGCCTGAAACACAGGCATTTCCGCTCATATTTTGCCCACATGATATTCAAAGCCGCAAATTTAGCCGACATAGTGCACAAATGCATGGCAGTAGCCTAAATTCTGCACTGCACAACGTGGCTTAATGTCTATATATAAACCTCAACAGCCGAGAGCACAGAGAAACACTGAGCCGGCAGACGAAATCAACAGAGATAGATTGAGGAAACGACCATGAACCCTATCCGCATTGCAAAGAACTGGATCTCCTACCGCCGCACGATCAACGAACTCGGCAGCCTCTCCAACCAGGCTCTGAGCGACATCGGTCTGACCCGTTACGACATCCGTAACGTAGCAGCCCGTTCGTTCCGCTAAGGCGTAAACGATCGTCCCGCTGCCCGACCTCCAGGGCGCGACGATCGAGCGACAGGTTTTAAGAAAACGGCGCCTTTGGCGCCGTTTTTGATTCTCGGGTCTGGCTCGAGAAATTAGCCTTTGGATAGGCGCCCGGCATCGCGGCATATTTCTTCTCCCCGTCGGGGAGAAGGTGGCCCGAAGGGTCGGATGAGGGGCAACGCCAGCGATAGGCCGCACCCTCGCCCCCTCATCCCGCTGTCGCGGACTTCTCCCCGGCGGGAAGAAGAAACAAGGGGTACGCACTCGCTCCCAAAAATGCTTGCCAGCTTCCCAGCCTTGTCGCGAAGTTAGCAGCTCCCCCCTCATACCCTCCATCCCTCAAAAACATTTGGCTGCCCCGGCCATGCATGCTAGTGCATGCCGCAAACAATGCCGTGTCCTTCAGGACCCGTGCGGAACAATCACTCGAGAGACAGCCGGCGGACGGGAGCCTTTGCCCCGCGGCGGCCCATGGACGCCAGCATGCAAGACAAGACCCATTCTCCCATTCATGTCGTGGGCGGCGGACTGGCCGGTTCGGAAGCCGCGTGGCAGATTGCTGAGAGCGGCGTGCCCGTCATCCTGCACGAAATGCGCGGCGTGCGCGGCACGGATGCGCATAAGGGTGATACGCTGGCGGAACTGGTCTGTTCCAACTCCTTCCGCTCCGATGATGCGACGGCCAATGCGGTCGGCGTCATCCATGCCGAAATGCGGCTTGCCGGCTCGCTGATCATGGCCTGTGCCGACAAACATCAGGTGCCGGCCGGCGGCGCGCTTGCCGTCGACCGCGACGGGTTTTCGCTTGCCGTTACCGAAATGCTGGAAAGTCATCCACTGGTGACGATTGTCCGCGAAGAGGTTTCCGGCCTGCCACCGAAGGAATGGGGCAGCACAATCATTGCCACCGGGCCGCTCACCTCGCCGGATCTGGCGGCGGCAGTGCAGACAGAAACGGGTGAGGATGCGCTGGCCTTTTTCGACGCCATCGCCCCCATCGTACACCGCGACAGCATCAACATGGATATCTGCTGGTACCAGTCGCGTTACGACAAGGTCGGCCCCGGCGGCACGGGCAAGGACTACATCAACTGCCCGATGGACGAAGAGCAATATAACGCCTTCATCGACGCGCTGATTGCCGGCGACACGGTCGGGTTCAAGGAATGGGAAGGCACACCCTATTTCGACGGCTGCCTGCCGATCGAGATCATGGCCGAACGCGGCCGCCAGACGCTGCGCCATGGCCCGATGAAGCCCATGGGGCTGACCAATGCCCATAACCCCACCGTGAAGGCCTATGCCGTGGTCCAGCTGCGCCAGGACAATGCGCTCGGCACGCTCTACAACATGGTGGGTTTCCAGACCAAGTTGAAATATGGCGTGCAGGCGGATGTGTTCCGCATGATTCCGGGCCTCGAAAATGCGGAATTCGCGCGTCTCGGCGGCCTGCACCGCAACACCTATATCGATTCCCCGACCCTGCTCGATCCGTCGCTAAAGCTGAAATCCCGTCCGGACCTGCGTTTCGCCGGCCAGATGACCGGCTGCGAGGGATATGTGGAAAGCGCCTCGGTCGGCCTTCTCGCGGGCCGCTTCGCCGCCGCCGAACGGAAGGGCGAGGCCCTGAGCCTGCCGCCGGCCACCACGGCCCTCGGTTCGCTTCTCAACCACATCACCGGCGGCCACCTCTCCTCAGATGATGAGCCGGGCAAGCGTTCCTTCCAGCCGATGAACATCAATTTCGGCCTGTTCCCTGAACTGGAGCCGGGTTCCATCGTCAAGCCGGAAGGCGTGAAACGTTTTCGCGGCAAGGACAAGACGATCATGAAACGCCAGCTGGTTGCAGCGCGAGCGCTGAAGGATTGCGCGCAGTGGCTGGGGATGGGCGAACCCATCAAGGTTTCCGGCGCAGGGGAGCAGTGAACGGGAAAGCCCGTTCAGGGCACATTCGCTAACCGTTATCCTCAGCGAACATTCCAGAAGGACCAGTCCGACTTGCCCTTCTGATATTTATAGTGCCGCGAGAAATACGGATTGACCGTGGCGACATATTCGAACTCGATGGTCGTCGGGTGCAGGAACGAGAATAGCGGGCTATATTTATAACGCCCCGAAATCACGATGACGGCTTCCTCTTCCTTGAAATTTCCCGCCTTCAGCATCTTGTCCCAGGTCACGGCTTCTGCGGACCCGAAGAAGTCGTAGGGCGCGAATTCGACGGTTGCGACGCCGCCCACCAATTTTGCGCTCCGCAAGGTCAGATCGAGCTTCTTCGAGTCAAGAGGTTGCCCGGCCTGAATGACAAAGGTTTTTACCCCCGTCCTCACCCGCTCCTCGAATTCCGGGAAACGGGCGGACCAGCGGGCTGTATTGTCGACGACCGTGACGAAACGGTCGTAGCTGAGCCAGCCACGACCAGTCTCGATCATCACCGCCAGAAAGATGATCAGCATTGGCAATAGCAGGGAGAATTCCACCGCGGCGACGCCGGAGCGCGACCGCACCATGGCGGCGAGGACGGATTTCAGCCGAAACACCATCATTCCGTCACCCGAACGGCGGTGATCGCCAGAGAGACATTCTGTAATTGCGGCTGCGTGTCGCTACCACCGGGGATCAGCAGGCGCGTCGTGGGCAGAATGAATAGCCAATTGTAACCAAGCGCCAGAAGATATTGCCCGGCTTTTTTATCCGGCGCCTGAAACTTGTTCTCGATGGGAAATGTCAGCGGCACGGCGGTGAAATCCGCATCCGGGATCGGGACGAGCGTTATCTTCATGTCGATTTCCGTCGTGCCGAGCAGGAAATTCGAGGCGATGACACGCCTGAATTCGATTTCGGTAACCGCCGTATGGCTTGCCGCCGCCTTGCGCAGCATTTCCGCGCCGGCATTGGCCGCCGTTGCCAGATTGAGAGTGAGCAGCAGCGCCAGACCGACTTCGAAAATACCGAAGACCAGCAGGAAATAGAGCGGCATGAGCAGGCCAAACTCGACGGCGGTGGCCGCCCGGATGTCGAGTGCATAAGAGCGGAACCGAGCACGGCAACGGCGAAAGAGGCCTTTATTTCGGCGAGTCGACATACTACACCTCAAAAGCCGTGATGATGCCGCCAAGACTGTCGCTTTTCCCGCCTGCGGCAATCGTCAGCTTGTAGACGGAATAGATATCAACCGTGATCGAATAACTGCGGCGCTCCCAGAAGACTTTGTCCTTCTGCGCCATTTCGATGATCTTCTTTTCGGGGCCTAGTTGCGGACGCTGGAGCTGCAGGAAGATGTCGATGTCGTTGGTGCCGCCATAGGCGTCGTTACGGCCATTATACCAGACCGAAACCTCATATTTTCCGGGATGCAGTTCGACAATCTTGAAGATGGAACTGTTGGCGTCACTTCTCTTCTGCTTATCCCAATGGCTATCCAGTTCCACCACATATTTGGTCGGCGGTATCCCGCCATTTTCGGCACTCAGCAGGGAAGGTTTTTGCAGTTCGTCCGATTTGGGCGGGCATGGATTGGTCGCCCCGGATTGCAACGCGTCCTCATCGGTTTCTTTCGGTTTGTTGTTTTTCGGATCTTGTGCGTCAGTCGGAGCGACCTCCGGCTGCGAAACACTCGCGCAAGCAGGTCCGGCATCCTTCTTCGGCTCCTCATAACCCTGCCAGCCGAATTTTTTGCGGCACGCCGCATTGCTCCAGTCCTGAAGCTCGATGCCGGGGCCTGTGCCGCCGTCCCATCCAATTTCCTCATAGCTGACGACGCCCCAGCAACCATTCGGGGCGTCGGGGCTTTTACCGTTTTTGAGAATCCGGTCTTTACCGTTCAGCCGGTCGAATGTGTTGTTGACGATCACCTCGCCGTCATAGGGATAGGGAGGAATGCCGCCGCAACGGTAAGTCAGCGCGTAGTCCATCTTTTCGACATTGAACAGGCCGCCCAACACCGTCTTATAGGTAAATTTCGCTTCAATATCGGTGGTCAACCAGTCGATCGTCACGTCGCGGCTCACCACATCCTGTTTGGTGGAAGTGATGAGCGCGTCGAACGTATCCAGCACGTTTTTGCGGCGCACCTCATCGATAGGCACATTCGTCCGGGTCGGTTTCGTCGAGCGCTCACAGGCCTGCGCGATCACCCGTTTCGACTGGCTGTAATAGGCCAGCGCCCGGCCGCCTTCGAACAGCAGTCCGAATGTGAAAAGAAAAACCGGCATCAGCAATGCCGTCATGATCGCAAAATTTGCCCGCCGATCCCTCAGAAGCAGGCGGAAATGACGCGCCGACGCGCTCAAGATTTTTTCAATATGAAACATCTGCAATGATCGCTTTTCATCCAACCGCCACGGATCGTTCCGGCTCCCCCCAGCCAGACACACAAAGACTGCAGCCGGGCGAAATCCCCCCGGCCACAGGATATAAATTCAGCAAAACCGCTGATGCTCACCGCGATCATGGCGGCGCGACACAAGTGGCGAAGGCCAATTGCACTCGCGAGATAAAGGTATTTTCCGGAACCACCGATTGATGGCCGCCCAATTTCATTCGTCATTCTACATGGCGAATTAAACACCAGATTCGTAAATTAAAGATCACCCAAGTATCAAAAATAGTATGTAAAATCATATATTTAAATCAGATATTCATAATTTATTATAGTCGAAATATTCAATTGAATACGCTGGGTCGATATTCCATTGCGGATACAATTTTGCCGAGGCTCGCTCTTCTCGTCCAGCACGAGACGTGCTTCACTTTTTTGGTCGTAACTGAGACGTGAAGGTCGCTTTTGCCCCTTGTCCCTGCCGACAAGCTCGGGCAAAACAGCCCTATCCAATCATGAGACAACGCCAGGAGATCGAAAATGGACGTACGCGCCGCTGTTGCCATTCAGGCAGGAAAACCGCTTGAGGTCATGACCGTCCAGCTGGAAGGTCCCCGCGCCGGCGAAGTGCTTGTTGAGGTCAAGGCGACCGGCATCTGCCACACCGACGATTTCACACTCTCCGGTGCTGACCCGGAAGGTCTGTTTCCGGCAATCCTCGGCCATGAGGGTGCCGGTATCGTCGTTGATGTCGGCCCCGGCGTCACCTCGGTCAAGAAGGGCGATCACGTCATTCCGCTCTACACGCCGGAATGCCGCGAGTGTTATTCCTGCACCTCGCGCAAGACCAATCTCTGCACCTCGATCCGCGCCACCCAGGGTCAGGGCGTCATGCCTGACGGTACCTCGCGTTTCTCGATCGGCAAGGACAAGATCCATCACTACATGGGCTGCTCGACCTTCTCGAACTACACCGTCCTGCCGGAAATCGCGCTCGCCAAGATCAATCCCGACGCGCCCTTCGACAAGGTCTGCTACATCGGCTGCGGCGTCACCACCGGCATCGGTGCTGTCATCAACACCGCCAAGGTCGAGATCGGCGCGACCGCCATCGTCTTCGGTCTCGGTGGCATCGGCCTCAACGTGCTGCAGGGCCTGCGCCTTGCCGGTGCGGATATGATCATCGGTGTGGACATCAACAATGATCGCAAGGCGTGGGGCGAGAAGTTCGGCATGACCCACTTCGTCAACCCCAAGGAAGTCGGCGACGACATCGTGCCCTATCTCGTCAACATGACGAAGCGCAACGGCGACCTGATCGGCGGCGCGGATTATACGTTCGATTGCACCGGCAATACCAAGGTCATGCGTCAGGCGCTGGAATCCTCGCATCGCGGCTGGGGCAAGTCTGTCATCATCGGCGTTGCCGGTGCCGGCCAGGAAATCTCGACGCGCCCGTTCCAGCTCGTCACCGGCCGCAACTGGATGGGCACCGCCTTTGGCGGCGCACGCGGCCGCACCGACGTGCCGAAGATCGTCGACTGGTACATGGAAGGCAAGATCCAGATCGATCCGATGATCACCCACGTGATGCCGCTCGAAGACATCAACAAGGGTTTCGACCTGATGCACAAAGGCGAAAGCATCCGCGGCGTCGTGGTCTATTGATCGGCAAATCACAGGAGGCGGGCGCGTTCGGCGCGCCTGCCTTGCATGCAAACGTGATCGCCGCCGCCGCCCTGCAGCCCAGACGATTAACGGGACAGTAAATCTATCGTCGTAAGGCAATACTACGCGGCGAGGTTGAAAAATCTCTTTCCCCGGCCAGTTAACGCCAGACAGCGGAGAGCGACCTCTGAAAATCGTACCGATCGACAACGGAAACCGCGCCGCCGCCGTTGCCCTTTTGGCGAAAGGTTTCCCCGAAAAAAGCGCGGCTTTCTGGTCCCGCGGACTGGCGCTTATCAGCGACCACCATGCGCGCCGGAAACTCGGTTCGATCGGGCAATTGTTGATGAAGGGTGAGGACGCGGCGGGCGTTCTGTTGACGATCAAAAGCCGTCTGCCCGAAACCGGCAGCATCGTCGTCAACCTGTCCAGCTGGTATGTCGAGCCTTCGTGCCGGTGGTTTGCACCGCGTATGCTGCAAATGGCCTCCTCGTCTGAGGAAGAACTGTTTACCGACCTCACCCCGTCTCCCGAAGCCTGCAAGCTGAACGAGAGGCTGGGTTTTCAGACGGTGACGGATCACACGCTTTTTTATCCCCTGCCGCTCAAGGCTCTGCGTCCTTCCGGCGCGCGACTGAGCCCGCTTGCAGCCGCGTCGCCCGATACCCTGCCGGCCGCAATGCGTGAGATGCTGGAAGATCACCTGCGGCTCGGCTGTATCGTGGCCATAATGCAGGCGGACGGCCATCACTATCCGCTGGTGTTCTTGAAAACCACAACCAAAAAGCTGCCCTCCGCCCGCTTGATTTATTGCGAGGACCGAGAGATCGCGCAAAGGCATATTTCTGCAATCGCCCGCCATCTTCTTTTCCGGGGCAGGCTTGCCCTGACGATGGCGGCGCTTGATGGTGAGCGCAATGCCGGCGGGTTCGCGGCACATAAATTCGCGCCGATACAAGTAAAAGGCGCATGGAACCCACATTTTATTAACGAAACATACTCAGAGTTGGTGTTATTGCCACCCTAGGTATTTTAGTGAACCATAACTGACCTGACAGAATATCGACCTTTATAGATAAAGCGTCATTTCGGGCGGGTTTTATGGGAAACACACGGGAAATCGGAGAACAAGCATGCTTGCGGCAAAGAAAAGCGAAACCAACGTTGCTGATACGATCCATTCCTATCTCTCGAGCCGTTTTCCCGCCCACGCACCTTTTACCGACGATACACTGCTTCTTGAAGGCGGCGCGATCGATTCGCTCGGTTTTCTGGAATTGATGATCTTCCTCGGCGAGAGTTTTGGCATCATTCTCGATGATGAACATTTCACGCCTGACAATCTCGGTACACCCGCTGATCTCATCGCCTTCGTCCTCAGGGAACGGAGGAGATGACACCGCATTTCCTGCTGCACCACCTGCTCGCCGCACGGGCGGCAAGCGACGATCAGGCCCTTATCCATAAAGATATCGCGCTGAGCTATCGGGAATTCGCGCAAGCGGCGAGCCTTTGCGCGGCTGCCCTGCAGCAGGCCGGCGCAGAACGCGGCGACAGAGTCGTCATTTTCCTGCCACGCGGCATAGAGGAATGCTGGTCCATCTTCGGCGTCAGCATGGCATCCTGCGTTTTTGTGCCGGTCAATGCGCTGCTGAAATCACAGCAGATCCGCCATATCATCACGGATTGCGGCGCGAAAATCGTCATCAGCAGCAGGGCGATGCAGGAAGAACTCGGCGCAGCGCTGGAAGGCTTGGCCGATGTGAGCGTATTGCTGACGGAAAATATCGAGACCCGCACGAACGCGCCTGCCAAAACCTCGGCGGCAATCGGCGAGGACCTTGCGGCGATCCTCTATACATCCGGCTCCACCGGCTCACCCAAGGGCGTGATGCTGTCGCACCGCAATCTTCTGGCCGGCGCGCGCATTGTGCGGACCTATCTGGAGATTACGGCGAGCGACCGTATTCTTTCCCTCCTGCCCTTCAGCTTCGATTATGGCCTTAACCAGCTGCTGACGGCCGTGGAACAGGGCGCCACCACGATCATCTCCACCTTCCGGCTGGGCGACGATATCGTCCGCGATCTGCGCGACCACGCCGTGACAGGTCTCGCCGGCGTGCCGACCGTCTGGGCAATCCTGACGAGGGCGGCCCCGTCGCTCGCAAAGACGCCCCTGCCGCATCTGCGCTATATCACCAATTCCGGCGGGCGCGTGCCGCAGGAAACCGTAAAGGCGCTGCGCGAAAAGCTGCCGGATACAAAAATCTACCTGATGTATGGTCTGACCGAGGCCTTCCGCTCCACCTTCCTGCCACCGGAAGAAATCGACAGCCGGCCGACCTCCATCGGCAAGGCCATTCCGGAATGTGAAATCTTCATCGTCACCGATAAGGGCCAGCGGGCAAAACCGGGCGAGCCGGGCATTCTCGTCCATCGCGGCCCGACGGTATCGCTCGGCTACTGGAACCGGCCGGAAGACACGGCAAAAGTGCTGCGCCCTCATCCCTTCATTCCAGCGGCCCTGGGCGGCGAAACCGTCTGTTATTCCGGTGATCTGGCCGTGGAAGACGAGAATGGCTTCTTCAGCTTCGTTGCCCGCAACGATGCGATGATCAAATCGTCAGGCTATCGCATCAGCCCGACAGAGGTGGAAGAAAGCCTGATGTCCACCGGGCTGTTCCAGCAGGTTGCCGTCATCGGTCTGCCGGACCCCTTTGCCGGTGAAAGGGTGCATGCCGTGGCAACCGCCGCCAATGAAAATATCGACGTTTCGGCAGCACTCAGGAAAGCCGCCGAAATGCTCGCTCCCTTCATGATCCCACGCGCCATCGAACTGGTCGACCGGCTTCCGGTCACCGCCAATGGCAAGGTGGATTACCGCGCGCTGGTGCGCGAACGGACGGACAATGTCGCCCACGGATAAAACCCAGAGCCACGGCCCGGCCCTTGCGACTGCGCAATTTGCGGTCACTGACAACGATCTTGTCATCGGCGGACTTGCGGTTCACGATATCGTCGCCCAAACCGGAACGCCGTGCTTCCTCTATGATGCAAGCGCCATGCGCCGCGCCTATCAGAACCTTGAAACGGCTCTCTCGGGCTTTGCCGATATCTATTATTCGGTGAAGGCCAATCCCCTGCCCGCCATCATCGCACTTTTCCGGCAGCAAGGCGCCGGCGCTGAAATCGCCTCCGTCGGCGAATATCGCGCTGCGATCAAGGCGGGTGTCGCACCTGAGAACATCATCTTCGCCGGCCCCGGCAAGGGCATGGCCGAATTGCGCGAGGTAATCGAAGGCGGCATCGGCGAAATCCATATTGAAAGCGCCGAGGAAATCGCCCGTATCGAAGAGATCGGCAAACCGGTCAAAGCCTCGATCCGCATCAACCCCGTGCCGGATGCTCAAGCCGGCGCCATGCGCATGGGCGGCAAGGCCACGGCTTTCGGTTTCGACGAGGAAGAGCTGGAAAACGTCCTGCCGCTCTTCAGGGACGCCAGACATATCAATCTCGTCGGCGTGCACATCTACGGCGGCACACAGATCCTCGACGCCGACATGCTTGTCTCCCAATGGCGACACGCCATTTCCCTTGCCGCACGCATGGCGCAAATACTGGGCAGACCGCTCGAAACCATCGATCTCGGCGGCGGCCTGGGCATCCCCTATTTCGCAGGCGAAACGCCGCTCGATCTTGAAAAAGTCAGCGCCGCCATTCCCGACCTCAAGGCGCTTGTGAAAGCGCATCCTCTGATAACCGACGCCCATATCATCGTCGAACCCGGCCGCTTCCTCGCCGGCCCCGGCGGCATCTATGTGGCGGAAGTGAATTCGGTAAAAACCTCGCGCGGCACCACCTTCGTGGTGACGGATGGCGGCATGCACCATCACCTCGCCGCTTCGGGCAATCTCGGCCAGATCGTCAAGCGCAACTACCCCATCGTCGCACCCGCCAAAATGCAGGCAGAATACGACGAGACCGCAACGATCGTCGGCCCGCTCTGCACGCCCCTCGACACACTGGCCCGCAATGCCGCACTGCCCAGGCTGAAGGCCGGTGATCTCCTCGCCATCCTGCAATCAGGCGCCTATGGCGCCAGCGCCAGCCCTTCGGGTTTTCTGAGCCATGCGGCAGCGAAGGAAGTGCTGGTGGAGGATGGAGCGTTTGAGGTGATCGGGCGGTGAGCCAGTTCCGGCTGACTTCCATGACCACTGGCGCACTTAACGCTTGGCCTGAGCAACACGTCCATTCTTCATTGTCTGATGAAGTTTGCTTTTGATCTGCTCGAAGAATTCCTGAGGAATCATACCGTAGTCATACCGGTTCGGGTCTGCGGGAAGCGCCCTCAAGTGAATACCCGGCCATTCGAAACGATTGACCTCGCTCACTCGGACCCAGTTGGCATCGTCATCTAGGCCCAGTTGGCTACAGAGTTCAGCGGGAATTTCGATGGATGTGTCTTCCTCACCAAAGTCGGGAGGAGAATGTGTGATCGGTACGACAATCGTGTCATTGGTCTTGGAGTGATACACGATGATGGCGCAAGGCCTGTCCTTGCGCCCCACCGAAAGGCCTTCGCTTTTTTCCCGATGCCACAGGTAGTTATAGCGAATTATAAGGCCCGGAACGGGAGTCGGATAACTCACTCGGAAGCTTTGCCGTATTCGGCGCCCATAATCGACGCCATGGTCTCGTCATCCATCTCGCTTACGTTGATGACTTCACGCTCGCGTCTTTGCAGGTCCCGATAATGATCGAGTTCAGATGCTGAGAGGAACGCACCAATCGTGCGATTATGCGCCGTAACCTCTATCACGCCCGCAGTTTGCACCTGTTCCCGGAACGTCGTGAATTTACGAGCGAACTCAGTCGCTGGAACTCTTATCGTTTGCGCCATGGTCGCCAGTCTCCATTTTGTGTAAAATACGTATTTTACACCTTTTAGCATGGAAATGATGTTCGCTGCCGATCAAAATATGCATAACTGTCAAGTGCGCATCTCGATCACCCCCGCAACAACCTGTCCCCCACCGCGAATTTCGATTTCAACAGACACTCGTCATATTCCGCCTCGGCAACGGAATCGAAGACGATGCCGCCGCCGACATTAAAGACGGCGCGGCCGTTATCGAACAGGCTGAGGGTGCGGATCGCCACGGAGAACCGCATATCTCCATCAGGAGATATGAAGCCGATCGCTCCGCAATAGGCGTCGCGCGGGCCGGCTTCCAGCTCCCGCAGGATTTTCATTGCCCACATTTTTGGTGCGCCGGTGACGGAGCCGCAGGGAAACAGCGCGGCGAAGATGTCTTCCACCGTCACGTCAGGCAGAAGCTTTGCCCTGACATGGCTGACCATCTGGTGCACGGTCGGATAGGTCTCGATATCGAACAGCCTCGGCACATCGAGGCTACCGACCTCGGTGATGCGTGAAATATCGTTGCGCAGCAGATCGACGATCATGCGGTTTTCGGCCAGCGTCTTTTCATCCGCCAGCATCGCCGCGATAATTGCCCGGTCCTCCTCCGCATCAGCCCCGCGCGGCGTCGTGCCCTTCATCGGATGGGTTTCGATGAACCCCTCACCATCGACCGAGAAAAACAGTTCCGGCGAGCGAGACAGGATGACCGGGCCACCAAGATCGACCAGCGCGCCGTATTTCACCGGCTGGCGCGCGATCAGCGACCAGAAGGCGGTGAGCGGATCGCCGCTCCAGCGGGCAGTGACGGGCATGGTCAGATTGCCCTGATAACAATCGCCACGACGCAGATGGTCGTGCAGGCGCACAAAGCGCTGCTGGTATTCCTGGAGCGTCCATGCCGGCACGGGATCGGAAAGAAACGCATCCGCATCCGGCAGCGCGTCGGGACGCGCAAACCGCCCCGCATCCGGCTGCGGGCCGGAAAAGACGCCGAAGCGCAGAAACGGCACATTGCGGGGTTCGTCGGCAAGAGGCGCAAGCTTCGGCTCGAACAGGAAACCCGCCTCGTAGGACATATAGCCGGCAAGGTATTTCCCGGCCCGTCGCAGCGCTTCCATGCGCTTGAGCGCGGCAAAAAAGGCCTCAGGCTCATCCGCGACGATGATCTCTTCCGGCTCGGCGAAGGCTGTCACCGTGCCGGTCGTGTCATCCCGGAAAAGAACGTAAGGCGCGTGTGCCAAGGAAAGCGTCCGAAACAGGAGAAAGGTCGGGAAGCGTCAGATCGGGTCTATATCGCCCCGCGCCCACATTTCTATGGTTTCCGCATAAAAATCGGCGAAACGGCCTTCCTCGATCGATTTACGGATACCCTGCATCAGCTCCTGATAATAGGCAAGATTATGCCAGGAGAGCAACATGCCGCCCAGCGCCTCGTTGGAGCGGGTGAGATGATGCAGATAGGCGCGGGAATAATCGCGCGAGGCCGGGCAGTTGGACTGCTCGTCGAGCGGCCGCATATCCTCGGCATGGCGGGCATTGCGGATGTTGACCCTGCCGCGACGAGTGAAGGCAAGCCCGTGACGGCCAGAACGAGTCGGCATCACGCAGTCGAACATGTCGATGCCGCGCGCCACCGATTTCAGGATATCGTCAGGCGTGCCGACGCCCATCAGGTAACGCGGCTTTTCGGTGGGCAGCACCGGCAGGGTGATGTCGAGCATGCCCAGCATCACATCCTGCGGTTCGCCGACGGCAAGGCCGCCGACCGCATAGCCCTTGAGATCAAGCTGCTTCAGCCCTTCGGCGGAGCGGATGCGCAAATCCGGCTGGTCGCCGCCCTGCACGATGCCGAACATGGCCTTGCCGGGCTGTTCGCCGAAGGCGACGCGGCAGCGCTCCGCCCAGCGCAGCGACATTTCCATGGCGCGCTCGATTTCCTTGCGCTCGGCCGGCAGCGCAATGCATTCGTCGAGCTGCATCTGGATGTCCGAATCGAGCATGCCCTGAATTTCGATCGAGCGTTCCGGCGACATATGGTGCAGCGAACCGTCCACATGGCTCTTGAAGGTCACGCCCTTCTCGTCCAGCTTGCGCAGGCCGGACAGCGACATGACCTGAAAACCGCCGCTGTCGGTGAGGATCGGATGCGGCCAGCGGATCAGCTCATGCAGACCACCGAGACGGGCAACACGCTCCGGACCCGGCCGCAGCATCAGATGATAGGTATTGCCGAGAATGATATCGGCCCCCAGCTCACGCACCTGATCGAGATACATGGCCTTGACGGTGCCGACGGTGCCAACAGGCATGAAGGCGGGCGTGCGGATGATGCCGCGCGGCATGGCGACTTCCCCGAGGCGCGCGCCGCCGCTCGTGGCTTTCAGGGTGAAGGTGAATTTGTCGTGCATCAGTTTTTCCGGAACAACAGGCTGGAATCGCCATAGGAATAGAAGCGGTATCCGGTTTCGATCGCGCGCTTGTAAGCGTCACGCATCGTTTCGAGACCGCAGAAAGCCGAAACCAGCATGAACAGCGTCGATTTCGGCAGGTGGAAATTGGTCATCAGAATATCGACTGCCCGGAAACGATAACCGGGCGTGATGAAGATGCCAGTGGCGTCGGACCATGGGTGGATCACGCCATTCTCGTCAGCCGCGCTTTCGATCAGCCGCAGCGAGGTGGTGCCGACGCAGACGATGCGCCCGCCCCGCGCTTTCACCGCATTCAGCCGGTCGGCGGTTTCCTGCGATACCTGGCCGATCTCGAAATGCATCTTGTGATCGTCCGTATCGTCGGACTTTACCGGAAGGAAAGTGCCTGCCCCAACGTGAAGCGTCACGAAATGCCGCTCGATTCCCGCCTTGTCGAGCGCCGCAAACAGGTCAGGCGTGAAATGCAGCCCGGCGGTGGGGGCAGCGACAGCGCCCTTTTCGCGGGCATAAATGGTCTGGTAGTCGGACTGGTCCTGCGCATCTTCCGGCCGTTTGGCGGCGATGTAAGGCGGCAAAGGAATATGGCCGACGGAAGCGATCGCCTCATCCAGCACCGGGCCGGAAACGTCGAACAGCAGCGTTATCTCGCCATCCTCGCCCTTTGCTTCGACGGTGGCCTCCAGATGGGCAAGGCCGCAGGCATTGTCGCGCTCGTAACCGAAACGGATACGGTCGCCTTCCTTGATACGCTTGCCGGGACGGGCAAAAGCCTTCCAGCGCGACTGGTCGGCACGCATGTGCAGCGTGGCCGAAACCGCCGTCTCAGGCGCACCTTCGCGCAGCCTGACACCTTCCAGCTGGGCGGGGATAACGCGGGTGTCGTTGAAGACAAGTGCATCGCCGGGCCGCAGGAAAGACGGCAGATCGAAAACGCGATGGTCCTCCATGCGGTTTTCATTCGGATCGACCACCAGCAGGCGCGCGCTGTCGCGCGGGTTCGCCGGGCGAAGGGCGATATTCTCCTCGGGCAGATCGAAATCGAACAGGTCTACACGCATTGCAAGGGCTCTCGAAAATATCAAAACCCGCCTCGCAGCAAACTGCCGGCGGGTCGTTGTTGGTGAAGAGGCTTCCTCCCCTCGACGTCATCCTCGGGCTTGACCCGAGGATCCACGACATCGCCGGGTAATGGATCCTCGGGTCAAGCCCGAGGATGACGTCGAGTGCGAGGAACACCCCATCAGCAAAACATTCGCCCGCCCTGCAATTTAGCAAGGCGGGAGAAATCTTCTATCCTCAAGCCGCAGAAGCGAGCTTGATGGAAACGATCGAATCGGGATCCTTCACCGGCTCGCCGCGCTTGACCTTGTCGATGGCTTCCATGCCTTCGATGACCTGGCCCCACACGGTGTACTGCTTGTTCAGCCAGGGCGAATCGGTGAAGCAGATGAAGAACTGCGAGTTGGCGGAGTTCGGGCTCTGCGAACGGGCCATGGAGCAGGTGCCGCGAACGTGCGGAATGGCGGAAAACTCAGCCTTGAGGTCTTCCTTTTCAGAGCCGCCCATGCCGGCGCGTGCCGGGTTGAAGCTTTCCGAACCCTTCTTGCCGAACTTCACGTCGCCCGTCTGGGCCATGAAGTCTTCGATGACGCGGTGGAACACGACGCCGTCATAAGCACCTTCCGATACCAGTTCCTTGATGCGGGCAACGTGGCCAGGCGCAACTTCCGGAAGCAGCTGGATCACGACCTTGCCGGTCGTCGTTTCCATGATGATGGTGTTTTCCGGATCCTTGATCTCGGCCATGATTATTCTCCTCTGTTCGGGCTCTATTGCCCCACCTTACTTTTTGCCGACGGTGACCTTGATCATCCGGTCGGGGTTGGAAACTTCGCCGTTGCCGCCGGCGCCACGCTTGATCTTGTCTACAGCTTCCATGCCGGACACGACCTTGCCGACCACGGTATACTGACCGTTCAGGAACGGACCGTCGGCGAACATGATGAAGAACTGCGAATTGGCGGAATTCGGATCCTGCGAACGGGCCATGCCGACCACGCCCCGTGTGAACGGCGTCTTGGAGAACTCAGCCGGAATATCCGGCAGGTCGGAGCCGCCGGTGCCAGCGCGCTGGGCGCTGAAACCCTTTTCCATATTGCCGTACTGCACGTCGCCGGTCTGCGCCATGAAACCGTCGATGACGCGGTGGAAGGCGACGTTGTCATAAGCGCCCTTCTTGGCCAGCGCCTCGATCTGCGCCACGTGCTTGGGCGCGACTTCCGGCATCAGCTCGATGACAACGGGACCGTCCTTCAGCTGTACGGTGAGAAGTTCGGCGGCGGAAGCAATGGTGCTGGCGGCAAGTGCGCCTACAAACATGGCGCCGGCAAAGGCAAATCGAACGAGTTTCATCGGATTGGCTCCAGAATGTGGGGCTGAAGTCAGCGCTTCAGCTTGGCGTTGAGGGCTTCAAGCACGGCTTTCGGCACGAAGGCGTCGACATTGCCGCCCATGGCGGCGATCTGCCGGACCAATGTGGCTGTAATGGGTCGCGACGAGGTGCCGGCGGGCAGGAACACGGTCTGGATATCAGGCGCCATCTGGCGGTTCATGCCGGCCATCTGCATTTCATAATCGAGATCGGTGCCATCGCGCAGGCCGCGCAGCAAAAGGCGCGCTCCGTGCTGACGGGCGGCATCCACCACCAGATTGTCGAAGGAGACGACTTCCATGCGCGCCGCTTCGCCCGGCAGATGTTCGGCGAGCGCCTGCTTTATCAGCGCCGCCCGCTCCTCAAAGCTGAACAGCGGCGCTTTTCCGGGATGAATGCCGACGGCAACGATGACTTTCGACGCCACGTTCAGCGCCTGGATAAGCACATCCAGATGTCCGTTGGTCATCGGATCGAATGATCCTGGATAAAAGGCAATCGTCATATCGCTCTCAGATGGTGGGCGCGCTTCGATGCTGGGTATCATGTGCCCGCCTTTTGTCATGGAGAGGCACGCGGCGCAAGACATTATAACCGCACGGCACAACCGCGGCCGTGCCGTGAACCCGCGATGAATGGGCCGTTCAGTGCGGTTTCAGAGCTATTTTGTTTAAATGCACAACATCGGGAAACCGAAACGCCCCTCACTCGTTAAGCATCCGGAGAATTGAAAATGCTGGCCTTCATGATCGTCCTTTCGGTCATCGCATCATTCGCTGCCGAGTATCTTTTTCTCGAATGACGCCCTTAGCCAGTTTCCTGAACGCCAGATGAACGAGCCATTCAAGGAAGTTTCACAGGCGCGATGCTAATCGATTTTTACGATTGACGCGGAACATGTTGAGGCATGGCGCGTTAAGAAAGAACCAAAGGAACGGACAGATGTTTGTAAGAGAAAAACAGTCTACTTCGGCGAAAATCAGCGTCATCAGCACCGCCTGGACAGTACTGGTTATCGCAATGGTAGCAACGACGTTTAGCCTTTATGAGCAGAAGCCTGAAGCCCAGGGACCGGACTACCCGCAGCTGACCGCCCGCTACCAGTATATGAATTATTACTGATAACGGGGACAATTTCCTCGAAACTCCCGGAGACGATATCATGTTCACATTTCTGACGATGCTTCTGGCCCTGATCAGCGTAATGTTCGTGACATCGATGATCTCCGTCATCGCCGAGATGCGGCGTGAAGACGAGGAATTCAAGGCGACGATCCGGCGCGACCGCGCTTTCTAAACGCGGCGAACGGCCTTAACCACCGGTTCAAAAACGATTCTTCGCAACCGCCTGGGCGCTCCGGGCGGTTTTATTTTGCGCCTCATGACGGCAATCCGGCGAAGATGAAGGCGGAAAAACTCCGCTCCAATCACATAAGCGTTTTCAGAACCCCGTTTTTCCAAGGGAAATTCCCTTCAATTTCCGTTTGGATTGATTTAAGGAACGCCGATACGTTGCGGGCCGGAAGGCTGGCGACCGCGATGACGTTCCTGTGAGGTTTGCATAACGATGCTCGATTCCCTGAGAAATGCTTCTCGAACCATGGCAGCCAAGCTGCTGCTTCTCCTGCTTGTTGTTTCGTTTGGCGTCTGGGGCGTCTCCGCATCGCTTGTCACCGCCAATTCCCACGCCGTCATGACGGTGGGTGACCAGACGGTCAGCCCGCAGGAGTTCCGCCTCGCCTATCAGCGCCAGATTTCCGATCTCAGCCGCCAGTTCGGCACAAGGCTGACGACCGAACAGGCCAAGGCCTTCGGCATCGACCGGCAGGTCTTCAGCCAGCTTGCGGCAGGGGCATCGCTCGACGAGCTTGCATCCAAGATGAATCTCGGCCTTTCGGAAGATCGCCTTGCCAAGCTCATTGCCGAAGACCCGGCCTTCAAGTCGGTCAACGGCCAGTTCGACCGCAATCTGTTCAGCGAACGCCTGCGCAATTCCGGCTTCCGCGAGGACGACTATATCAAGGAACGCAGCAAGGTTGCCGTCAGAAGCCAGATTGTCGAAGCCGTGTCAGATGGTTTTGCCGCACCGCAGGTGCTGGTGGATGCGCTGAAGCAGTATCGCAACGAACAGCGCGCAGTCGACTACGTCATTCTTTCCAACGCCGTCATCCCGCCGGTCAAGGCACCGGGCGACGATGTGCTCACGCCGTGGTTTGAAACCAACAAGACGAAATATCGCGCACCGGAATTCCGCAAGTTCACCTATGTGAAGCTGGAACCGTCGGACATTGCCGATCAGGCTTCGGTGACCGACGCGCAGATCGCCGACTATTATAACAGCCACAAGGACAGCTTCCGCACCGCCGGCCGCCGCACGGTTGAACAGCTGACCTTTACGGACAAGGAAATGGCTGCCGCTGCCGCCGAACAGATCCGTCTCGGCAACACCACCTATGATCAGGTGGTGAAGGATCAGGGCAAGACCGCTTCCGACGTGACGCTCGGCGAATTCACCAAGGACACGATCCCCGACCAGTCGATTGCCGACGCAGCCTTCGGCATCCAGAAGGATGGCGGCGTGTCTGCCGTCGTCGAAGGCTCCTTCGGCCCGGTCATCCTGCGCGTCACCGGCATCAAGCCGGAGACCACCCGCACGCTGGAAGAAGCCAAGGAAGATATCCGCAAGGACCTCGCCACTGCCGCAGCGGCGGAAGAAGTCACCAATGTGCACGACCGTTACGAGGATCTGCGCGCCGGTGGTTCGTCGCTTGCCGATGCCGCAAAGCAGCTGAACCTCAAGCCCGTCACCATTGCCGCCATCGATGCCGCCGGCCTCGATGAAAAGGGCGACGCGGTCGAGGGCCTGCCTTCGCCGCAACTGGCACAGGAAGTCTTCAAGACAGAACCCGGCACCGAAGCCCTGCCGATCAATCTCGGCCGCGAAGGCTACATCTGGTTCGATGCCGAGCAGATCATCCCCGCCCGCGACCGCACGCTTGCCGAAGTGCGCGACGACGTCGTGGCCGACTGGACGTCCGAGCAGCAGCGCACAGCACTTGCCGCCAAGGCCGACGAGCTGAAGGCCCGCGTTGAAAAGGGCGAGACGCTTGAGGCTGTTGCCGGCGAGCTCAGCCTTGCCGTCGAACAGAAATCCGGCCTGCGCCGCACCAGTGAGGATGCGATTTTCGGCCGCCAGACGATTGCCGCCGTTTTCTCCGGCGCTGAAGGCGTGGTTGGCACGGCGGCAGATGCCGAGGGTTCCAGCCGCATCCTCTTCAAGGTCACCTCGGTTGACACCAACGCCCCGGCCGACGCGCTTGCCAATGACGACCAGCAATTTACCGCCATTGCCCGTGCAGCCGGCGACGATATGCTGGACCAGATGGTCAACCGTCTGCAGAACGACTATGGTGTGACCATCAATCAGGCCCTCGCCGATCAGGCGATGGTCGGCTTCTGACCGGGGGGCGGAAACCATGGCCGAACTGAAGCCGCTGATCGCCAAGGTCGCGAACGGAGAAAGCCTGAACCGCGAGGATGCGCGGACGGCCTTTGACATTCTGATGTCGGGCGAAGCCACCCCGTCGCAGATCGGTGGTTTCCTGATGGCGCTGCGCGTGCGCGGCGAAACGGTCGACGAAATCGTCGGCGCCGTTTCCTCCATGCGCGCCCGCATGCTGCCGGTCTCGGCTCCCGCCAATGCCATCGATATCGTCGGAACCGGCGGTGATGGCATCGGCACCTATAATATCTCGACGCTGGCTTCGATCATCGTTGCCGGCACGGGCCTGCCGGTCGCCAAGCATGGCAACCGGGCGCTGAGCTCCAAATCGGGCACGGCGGATGCGTTGTCCGCGCTCGGCGTGAAGCTCGATATCGGTCCTGATCTCATCGCCCGCTGCATCGCAGAGGCGGGGCTTGGCTTCATGTTCGCGCAGATGCACCATTCCGCCATGCGCCATGTCGGCCCGAGCCGTGTCGAACTCGGCACAAGGACGATCTTCAACCTGCTCGGCCCGCTCTCCAACCCGGCGGGTGCAAAGCGCCAGTTGCTCGGCGTCTTTTCTCCGCGCTGGCTGGTGCCGCTTGCCGAAGTGCTGCGCGATCTCGGTTCGGAAAGCATCTGGGTGGTACATGGCGATGGCATGGATGAAGTCACCACCACGGGCGTCACCCATGTGGCGGCACTGGAAGATGGCAAGATCCGCACCTTCGATCTGACCCCGAAGGATTTCGGTGTCGACGTCGCGGCAATGGCTGATCTGAAAGGCGGCGATGGCATTGCCAATGCGGCGGCATTGCGCGACGTCCTGTCGGGCAAACGCAATGCCTATCGTGACGTGTCGCTCTGCAACGCGGCGGCTGCCCTTGTCATCGCCGGCAAGGCCGAAACATTGGGTCAGGCGATGGCGATCGTCAGCGAGGCGCTGGACAGCGGTGCGGCGGCGGCGGCGCTTGACCGTCTGGTCCTCGTTTCCAACGAAGCAGATGCCACGCAGGCCGACCACAAGCAGGAATGAGAGCGAGACCATGAGCGACATTCTGAAAAAGATCGAAATCTACAAGCGCGAAGAAATCGCCGCTGCCAAGGCCACGGTCTCATTGGCCGATCTGAAAGCCATGGCCGCTGACCAGAGCGCGCCGCGTGGTTTCTACAAGGCGCTCCGGGCAAAGCAGGCCGAAGGCAAGTTCGGCCTGATCGCCGAGATCAAGAAGGCCAGCCCGTCGAAAGGCCTGATCCGCCCGGATTTCGATCCGCCGGCGCTGGCTGCTGACTATGAGGCGGGCGGTGCCGCCTGTCTTTCGGTGCTGACGGATAGGCCAAGCTTTCAGGGCGCCCCGGAATTCCTGACCGACGCCCGCAATGCCTGCACTTTGCCGGCTTTGCGCAAGGATTTCATGTTCGATACCTATCAGGTGCATGAGGCCCGCGCCTGGGGCGCAGACTGCATTCTGCTCATCATGGCGTCGCTCTCCGACGATGAAGCCAAACGCCTTGAAGACGAGGCTTTCATGCTCGGCATGGATGTGCTGGTCGAGGTGCATGACGCGGAGGAAACCGAACGGGCCCTGAAGCTCGCCTCGCCGCTGCTTGGCATCAACAATCGCAACCTGCGCACCTTCGAGGTCAGCCTCGAAACCAGCGAGAAGCTGGCGGGCCTCGTGCCGGCCGAAAAGCTGCTGGTGGGCGAGAGCGGCATCTTCACCTTCGAAGATTGCCAGCGTCTCGAAAAAAGCGGCATCAGCACCTTCCTCGTGGGCGAAAGCCTAATGCGCAAGGACGATGTGGCGGCGGCCACCAAAGCGCTGCTGACGGGCCAATCCGGCATTCTGGCAGCCGAGTAATATCCCGATGAGCGATGGCCAGAAGCTCACCCATATCGATGCCAGCGGCGAGGCGCATATGGTCGATGTCGGCGACAAGGTGGAAACCATCCGTGTCGCCGTCGCCGAAGGCTTCGTGAAGATGAAACCGGAAACGCTGGCGCTCATCCGCGACGGCAACGCCAAGAAGGGCGATGTCATCGGCACCGCCCGGCTGGCCGGCATCATGGCCGCCAAACAGACGGCCAATCTCATCCCGCTCTGCCATCCGCTGATGCTGACCAAGGTCGCGGTGGACATTACCGAAGATACCGCCCTGCCCGGCCTGCGCGTCCAGGCCATGGTGAAACTGTCGGGCAAGACCGGTGTGGAAATGGAGGCGCTGACCGCCGTTTCCATCGCCTGCCTGACGATCTATGACATGGCGAAGGCCGCCGACAAGGCGATGGAAATCGTCAATATCCGCCTGCTCGAAAAGAGCGGTGGCAAATCCGGTGATTTTCGCCGGCAGGAGAGCTGAATGAAACCGCTGCTGCCCGTAGATGATGCCACAAGGCGCCTTCTGGAAGCGGCGGTTCCGGTAACCGGTAGCGAAACCCTGCCGCTTGCCGAATGTGACGGCCGCGTCCTCTCGGCCGATCTGGCGGCGCACCTCACCCAGCCGCCTTTTGACGCCTCGGCCATGGATGGCTACGCGCTGCGCAGCGCCGATGCCCCTGAGATCGGTTCAGTCCTGACCGTCATCGGCCAGGCGGCTGCCGGCCATGCTTTTACCGGCAATCTGGGTGAAGGCGAAGCAGTGCGCATCTTCACCGGCGCGCCCGTGCCTGAGGGAGCCGATACCATCCTCATTCAGGAAGATGCGGAAGTGCTGGAAGGCGGCAAGATCCGCACCACCTTCGAAGTCACCGCCGGGAGACACATTCGCCCCCGCGGGCAGGATTTTGCGCAGGGCGAAACGGTTCTGCAAGCCGGGCGCGAACTCGGCTTCACCGACCTGACACTTGCAGCGGCCATGAACCACGCCACACTTGCCGTCTACCGCAAGCCGCGCATCGCCATCCTCGCCACCGGCGACGAATTGCTGCCGCCGGGAAGCACGCCGAACCCGGCTCAGATCATCGCCTCCAACACTTTCGGCGTCGCAGCCCTCGCCCGTCAGGCGGGCGCCGATATTCTCGACCTCGGCATCATTGCCGATGACGATACGTTGATCCGCGCCGCCATCGGCAAGGCCGTCGCAGCCAAGGTGGATGTGCTGGTGACGCTGGGCGGCGCCTCCGTCGGCGACCACGATCTCGTGCAGGCGGCACTGAAGGCGGAAGGCATGCAGCTGGATTTCTGGCGCATCGCCATGCGCCCCGGAAAGCCGCTGATGGTCGGCGCGATCGGCACGATGCAGGTTCTCGGCCTGCCCGGAAACCCAGTCGCCAGCCTCGTCTGCAGCCTCTTGTTTCTCGAACCGCTGATCCGCAGGATCGCCCGCCGCGCGCCTCTGGAACGCAAAGTTACTGTAAGGACCGCAGCGCCGCTAAAGGCCAATGACCATCGGCAGGATTATCTTCGCGCCCGTCTCCGCACCGACGACAGCGGTGAACGCGTAGCGGAAGCCTATGCCAAACAGGATTCATCGATGATGAACATCCTTGCCCATTCCGACGTCCTGATCATACGTCCGCCACATGCGCCGGAAGCACCGGCAGGCACGGAATGCCCGGTTATAAAGCTCAGGACCTGACGCCGCCCGAGAGCCGCCGGATCAAAACGGTACACTGTTTCAAAAGCTCGACAGATATCATCCCAATACCGGCGCAAACCGCGCCGTCCGGCGTTGAGACCATCAAATAAAAACTGTAAGATTCTTGCGTTTAGACATGAGCGGCGAAATTTTCCGCCTATAGGCCATGTCTTGCCGAATTGAAAAATGCCCCGACCCGACGTTTCCCTTCCTAGCATCCTGTATTGCTGTGCCAAAATAAATCACTCGAAAAGCGTTATCGGGATTGACAGAATAAATACGATGCTGTCACCAAGGCGAATAGTAGAGGGAAAAAACTCCGGAAATTTCTAAAAATGAAAATTACTTATAATTATCAATTAAATAAGATAAAAATCAGCGAAAATGGAATTTCCGGGAACAAAAATTAGTTTTCCATAAATTAAGCTTTCCAAAACAGCCCGCATAATAATAATCATTGTCTATAAGCAGACTCACTGGAGTTTCTTGATGAACACGGCATCCACGCCCAAAACAACGGGACCCGACATTGCCGGGCAGATTGCCTACGCCATGCGGAGCATGGGTGTTTCGCCGATCCCGCGTAATTACAGCCTTTTCTACGAAGCCTATATCGGCTCGAACCCGGCGCTGACGAAGGATCTGGCGGCACTTGGAAGCCGGGCCACGCAGGAGGATCTGGACGAACTGTCCACGCGCCACGGCGAAAGCAATCCGGTCAGGGCAATCGACGACGCGCATGAAAAGCTCAGGCGTGAACTGGAAGCGTTGCTGGGCACATTGCGGCGGGAACAATCCTCCATCGAGAACTACAACAGGATACTTGGCGAAACGCGCCAGCGCATCGATGACAAGAACGCCTCCAGCACCAATATTCTGAAGAATGCGATCCTGTTGCTGGCCGAAGCCACGGGCACAAAGATCACCGACGGTGAAAAGGCGTTCAACGACGTCAATCGCCATGCCGAAGAAATGCACCAGGTCCGCCTGGAGCTGGATGAATATAAGCGCATCGCCAATACCGACTCGCTGACGCGCCTTTCCAACCGCCGCGCCTTCGATGACCGGCTGGCTTCCGTCTACGACGGCTCCATCGGCCTGCAATATACGTCGCTGGTGCTGCTCGATATCGACCATTTCAAGCGGATAAACGATACGTTCGGCCATCCGGTCGGCGACAAGATACTGGCAACCGTCGCCTCGGTCATCCGCGCCAATGTCCGCAAGGACGGTTTCGTCGCAAGAAGCGGCGGTGAGGAATTCGCGATCATTCTCGACGGCAATACGCCGGAGGAAGTGATGGTGATGTGCGAGCGCATCCGCCTGTCGCTGGAAAGCACCCCCTTCCGCAATTCAAGATCCGGCGCCGATTATGGCACGGTGACGATCTCCATCGGTTTCGCCTCCGCTTCGCAGGCCAACAATCCGGGAGAGCTTTATGGCCATGCCGACACGGCGCTTTACCACGCCAAGGAAACCGGCAGAAACCGCTCCGTCTTTTACGAGGACGGCATGCAGAAGAACTATACCGGCAAGAACTGGCTGATTTACCGGACGTGAATGATGAAAAGCCGGAGACATCTTCTCCGTCATGCCGGACCTGGTGGCATGTAAGTTAATGGTGAACGTTGCGTATTTTTCTCGACGTCACCCTTGGGCTTGTCCCAAGGATCTAAACACGTCAACAAAATCAGGACGTTGCAGATCCTCGGGACGGGCCCGAGGATGACGTCAGAGCGCTTGGCGAGGTTTGCCATTCATCGGATGACGCACATACTTCATTCATGTCAGAAAGCTGGGATGCGTCTGAACAGCATTGAAAATCAATGCTATAGACGGCACTCGAAAATTTAAACCGGACAGCAGTGGCTCAAGGCCGGCGTGGTGACGAGCTACGGATGCTCCTTTTTCGCCAATGGCGTGAGCCTTGCAAAGCCTTGCTTAGCAGCCCCGATGGTCGCTTCGGCATGGCGCCTCACCACATCGTAGCCGCCGCCCGCGCCGCCCATTCGCGGTCATAGGTTTCCTGATCGAACTCCGCTTTCGCGGCTTTCAGCAGCACACCCGGGGTGGGTAGCGACGCCGGTTCGACGAAGTGTTCCGGGTTCCACAGTTCCGAACGCATCAATGCCCGGGCGCACTGGAAATAGACCTCACCAATCGTCACCACGATAACGGTGCGCGGATGTTTGCCGTCCATCTCAAAGCTCTGCAGCAGCTCCGGATCAACCGAAACTACGGCGCGGCCGTTGATCCGCATCGTCGTATTCGAGCCGGGAATGAGGAACATCAGCGCCACCCGTGGGTCACGCACGATGTTGAGAAGGGAGTCGACACGGTTGTTGCCGCGCCAGTCCGGCAGCAGCACGGTCTTGTCATCCGCTACCCGCACCACACCGCCCTTGTCACCACGCGGTGAACAGTCCATGCCTTCCGGCCCCACCGTCGCCAGCGCCAGAAAGGGTGACGCCTCGATCATCAGCCGGTATTCCGCCGTGAGCGTGGCCGTCACCTTCGCAACCGAGGCTTCGCTCGTGCCGTCATAGATGGCCTTCAGTTCCTCAACAGTACGAATGATCGTCATATTCGCCTCAATCCCTCGAAATTTGCTTCATCTGCCGGAAGGGCATTTACTCTTCCGACGCTTCCGCCTTTTCCCGTTCCGCCCGCTCGCGTGCCGTGCGCGCGGCGACGAGATCGGCCGGCTGGGCATTGCCGCGGATCAGCGAACGGCCGGCATAAATGCCGCCGACAACTTCCATGGCGAAACGTTCCTCGTCGCGGTCACGGAATTCCTCCACCAGACGGGCAGCGTCTTCGCGCTCCTCGCCCATGGCGCCCAGCACTTCCTCGCTGAAATTCAGCGCCGATTCCAGCGTCTCGCGGATCTGGTAATCCACGCCGGCCTTCAGAAGATCGATGGCGTGGCCACGATCATAGGCGCGGGCGAGAACCGGAACCAGCGGGAATTCGTGCTTGACGATCTCCGCGATCCGCACCGCCGCATCCTTGTCGTCGACACAGATGAGAACGGCGCGCGCCGTGCTGGCGCCCGCCGCATGCAGGATTTCCGCCCGCGATCCGTCGCCATAATAGACCTTGAAACCGAACTCAGCCGCATCGCGTACGAATTCGGCATCCTTGTCGATGAGAGACAGCGTGTATCCCCGCGCCAGAAGCGGCTGGCTGACGATCTGGCCGAAACGCCCGAAGCCGATCAGCAGAATGCTGCCCTCGACATTCTCAGGCACATCGAGATCATCGGTATTGGGAACCGCAGCCGGCACCAGCCGGTCATGCAGAATGACCATCAGCGGCGTCAGCACCATGGAAATGATGATGGTCGCCGTCAGGATGGCGTTGGCCTCCCGGTCGAGAATGCCGGCGCTGACGGCGGCGGAATAAAGCACGAAGGCGAATTCGCCGCCCTGCGCCATCAGCACCGCCCGCTCCAGGCTCTCGCGGCGCGTGGTGCCGAGCGCCCGCGCCACGCCATAGATGAGAAAACCCTTGAGCAGCATGTAGCCCGCGACACTGACGACCACCAGCTGCCAGTTGGACGCGATGACGGCAAGATCGATCGCCATGCCGACACCGAGGAAAAACAGGCCAAGCAGAATGCCGCGAAACGGCTCGATATCCGCTTCCAGCTGATGCCGGAAGGAGGATTCCGACAAAAGCACGCCGGCAAGGAAGGCGCCCATGGCCATGGAAAGCCCGCTGACCTGCATCAGCAGCGCCGAACCCAGCACCACCAGCAGGGCGGCGGCCGTCATCACCTCACGCGCACCGGAGGCGGCGAGCAGCCGGAAGAACGGGTTGAGCAGATAACGCCCGGCAAGAATGAGCGCGCCAACGGCGGCAAGCGCGATGCCCACGGAAATCCAGCGTTCAGAGGGCGTCACATGTTCGCCGCCCGAGCCGAGAAAGGCGACAAGCGCCAGAAGCGGCACGATGGCCAGATCCTCAAACAGCAGGATGGCGATGATGCGCTGGCCTTTCAGGCTCGACATGCTGTTGCGCTCCTGCAGCATCTGCATGACGATCGCCGTTGAGGTCAGCACGAAACCTGTGCCGGCGACAAAGGACATGATGACGGGAAAGCCGAGACCAACTCCGATCAATGTCAGGCCCGCCATACAGACCAGCACCTGCAGCGCCCCGAGCCCAAAAATATCCTGCCGCATCGACCACAGCCGCGACGGCTGCATTTCAAGGCCAATGATGAACAGGAACATCACCACGCCGAGTTCCGCTATATGCAGAATGGCCTGCGAATCGGAGAAAAAACCGAGCCCATAAGGCCCGATCACCAGGCCGGCGGCCAGATAACCCAGCACCGAGCCAAGGCCGATGCGCTTGAAAATCGGCGCGGCGACAACGCCTGCCGCCAACAACACGACCACCTGGGCCAGATCATTTCCGTTCGCTTCGACAGCCACACGCCACCCCGCTGAAGTTGATAAAACGAGAGTGCCCCCTCGCCAGATTGCCGGCAAAGCGTAAGAACCTTCCTCCGTCATGCCGGACTAGATCCGGCATCCAGCCACGGCGCGTCTGCGCCGTGAAAAACGAGTCTTTTGCGATCAAAGACTTGATCGCGCTGGACCCCGGATCAAGTCCGGGGTGACGAAGTGCGGATGCCACCATTTTGCCAAACGCACGGGTTTCTCAAGTCTTTGTCATTATCATCGCGAGGTCATCCACCTCCATGTTTTCTCTACCGGGATAGCGGCTCCCTGCTCAAGCCTTTTTCAGCAAGCTGCCGTTGATAATCGTCAAACAGTGCGTCGCCGGTTTCGCCCAGTTCCCTCAGATATTTCCAGGTGTAGATACCGCTGTCATGGCCGTCGTCGAAAACGATGCGAACCGCATAATTGCCGGTGGCGACCATTGAGCGGATGGCGACATTGCGTTTGCCGGGCACCGTGACCTTTTGTCCGGGCCCGTGGCCCTGCACTTCCGCCGAGGGCGAAAGCACCCGCAACATCTCGGCGGGGAGCCGGTAAACGCTTCCATCGTCAAAGGAAACGGTCAATTCCCGCCGGTCTTTCGACACAAGCAGCTCGGTCGGCCAGACATCACTCATTTTTCACTTCCGTAAGCTCATAATATGCGTCAAAATTACGGACTTGCCTCACGATAGGCAAGCCACTACATCATTTGAAAGGCGCATCGCGCAAAGAGGATGGAGACGTGAACAGTTTCCCCGGATCGCTTGAAAAAGCGCAATTCCTGACGGAAAACAACGCACCGATGATTGATCCCTTCGGCCGCGCCATCACCTATCTGCGCGTTTCAGTCACCGACCGCTGCGATTTCCGCTGCACCTATTGCATGTCCGAACACATGACCTTCCTGCCGAAGAAAGACCTTCTGACGCTGGAAGAGCTCGACCGTCTCTGTTCCGTCTTCATAACGCGCGGCGTGCGCAAGCTCAGGCTCACCGGTGGCGAGCCGCTGGTGCGCAAGAACATCATGTCGCTGGTGAGGAACCTCGGCCGCCACGTGCGCACCGGCGCGCTCACGGAGCTGACGCTGACCACCAATGGCTCGCAGCTTGCCAAATATGCCGATGAGCTGGCCGATTGCGGCGTGAAGCGCATCAACGTCTCGCTCGATACGCTCGACCGCGATAAATTCCGCCAGATCACTCGCTGGGGCGATATCGACCGGGTGATGGAAGGGCTGGATGCCGCACAGGCCGCAGGCATCAAGGTCAAGCTCAACGCCGTGGCGCTGAAGGACTTCAACGACACCGAAATTGCCGATATCATGCGTTTTGCCCATGGTCGCGGCATGGACCTGACTGTCATCGAAACCATGCCGATGGGCGAGATCGAGGAAGACCGGACCGACCGCTACCTGCCGCTGTCGCAGCTGCGCGCCGATCTGGAAAAGAACTTCACGCTCATCGACAGCGACTACCAGACCGGCGGCCCCGCCCGTTATGTGACGGTGAAGGAAACCGGCGGCCGGCTCGGTTTCATCACGCCGATGACCCATAATTTCTGCGAAAGCTGCAACCGTGTCCGCCTCACCTGCACCGGCACGCTCTATATGTGTCTGGGCCAGGACGATGCCGCCGACCTGCGCACGGCGCTGCGCGCTTCCGACAGCGACGCCTATCTTTCCAGCGCCATAGATGAAGCCCTTCTGCGCAAGCCGAAGGGACACGATTTCATTATCGACCGCACCCATAAACGCCCCGCGGTCGCCCGCCATATGAGCGTGACGGGCGGCTGACCGGCGGCTGAACCTCTTTCTCGTCGACCCACCCATATAAACGGTTGAATTGCCGACGCCTCCGTGCCACGTCTCTTTACATGGAGGAATGCGTCGTCGCGCCCGCGAGGCCGCCCGAAACCGTCTGAAAGGGCGATCAGGGTAAAACTGCGCATGGTCTGGGATCGTATGGAATGGCATTGACGGATAATACGCGCGGCGCGCTTTTCATGGCGCTCGCCATGGCAAGCTTCACGGCCAACGACGCCCTGACGAAATCCGTCACACCCTATATCAACACCGGCCAGATCATGTTCGTGCGCGGCATCATGACCGTGGTGCTGATCTACATCGCCGCACGGCATTTCGGCGCGCTGCGGCCGCTGAAAACCCTGATGCGCCCCATCATCATCCTGCGCTGTCTCTGTGAAGTGACTGCAGCCGTGCTTTATCTGACTGCACTCGGCCTCATCGAATTTTCCAATGCCTCGGCCATATTGCAGTCCCTGCCGCTGGTGGTGACGCTGGGTGCGGCGCTGTTCCTGCGCGAGCCGGTCGGCTGGCGGCGGTGGGTGGCGATCATCGTCGGTTTCATCGGCGTGCTCGTCATCATCAGACCCGGCCCGGAAGGTTTCACGCCCGGTGCATTGCTGGTCGTCGCATCGCTGGCCGTCACCGCCGCACGTGATCTCCTGACCCGGAAAATGTATGCCGATGTGCCCTCGCTCGCCATTACCGTCATCACCGCCACGGTCAACATGGCGGTGGGCGGTCTGCTGATCGTGCCTTTCGGCGGCTGGCAGCCGATGAACGTCACGATCGTGTCGCATCTCGCCGCTTCCGCCATTCTGGTCCTGGTCGGTTATCAGGCGATCATTCTTGCGATGAGATCAGGCGAAATCTCCTTCGTCGCGCCGTTCCGTTATACCGGCCTGCTCTGGGGTTTCATGATCGGTGTGTTCTTCTTCAACGAAAAGATCGACAGTTTCACCATCATCGGCGCCATGATCGTCATCGGTTCAGGCCTCTATACGTTCTACCGCGAAAGCCTGCGCAAGCGTTCGCAGATGGCCAAGCGCGCAGCCGCGACACCAACGGCTGCGACCACGGTGCGGCCGGCTTCCGTAACGAAAACTGCCGTTACGGAAGAGGCGGGAGAATGAGATGAAAAGCGGCCGTTTTCTCGACCGGACCACCCCACCCCATATCATCACGCTGGTCGTCATCGCCGGCGTCGCGGCGCTGTGCATGAATGTGTTCCTGCCCTCGCTTGCGGCCATGGCGCTCTATTTCGAGACCGACTATGCCGTGATGCAATTTGCCGTTTCAGGCTACCTCGCCGCCACCGCCTGCCTGCAACTGCTTATCGGCCCGCTCTCCGATCTCTTCGGCCGCCGGCCCGTCATGCTTGCCAGCATCGCGATCATGATCGTCGCCACGCTGGTCTGCATGCTGGCGCCGAATATCACCGTCTTCATGATCGGGCGGGTGGCACAGGCGGCCGTCGTTTCCGGCTTCGTGCTGGCCCGTGCCATCGTGCGTGACATGGTGCCGATGGAACAGGCCGCCTCGATGATCGGCTATGTCACTATGGGCATGTCGGTGGTGCCGATGGTCGGTCCCACGGTCGGCGGGTTGCTCAACGACATTTCCGGCTGGCAGTCCAGCTTCGCGCTGCTTGCCCTGCTCGGCGTCGGCATTCTGGCGCTGGCCTGGTTCGATCTCGGCGAAACCAACCACAATAAATCAGCGAGTTTTTCACAGCAGTTCCACGCCTGGCCGGAACTTCTGCGCTCGCCGCTGTTCTGGGGTTATGCGCTGACCTCGACCTTCTCATCGGGCATGTTCTTTTCCTTCCTCGGCGGCGCACCCTTCGTCGGCAGCGTGCTTTACGGGCTTGCGCCGGCCATGCTCGGCCTGCAATTCTTCTTCATGGCCAGTGGTTACATGCTCGGCAATTTTGTCTCCGGCCGTTATGCCAGCCAGATCGGCATCACCCGCATGATGCTGTCGGGCAACGTCATCGCCCTTGCCGGCATCGCCACGACCATCACACTGATTTCCGCCGGGGCGGAAAGCGCCTATGCGTTCTTCGTGCCGCTTGCCCTGATCGGCGTCGGCAACGGCGTGACACTGCCCAGCGCCAATGCCGGCATGGTCAGCGTCCAGCCGCATCTGGCCGGCTCCGCCTCGGGTCTCGGCGGCGCGATGACCATCGGTGGCGGTGCCGCCCTTTCCGTGCTTGCCTCATCGGTCCTCTCAAAAGAAGATGGAACCTGGCCGCTCCTCATGGTGATGCTGGCGACCGGCCTTGTCGCCCTTCTCACCACCTATGTCGTAAGGCTGCAGGAACAGCGGCAATGAGCGCCCTTCCCCATCGGATACCCGGTCTCGTGCTCGCCGGCGGCCTGTCGCGGCGCATGGGCACCAACAAGGCAATGGTGATGCTGGGCGATGCACCGCTGCTTTCCCACGTCGTGCGCCGCATTTCGCCGCAGGTCTCGGATGTCACCATCAATGCCGCGACCCATGACAAGGGCGGCTGGGCGGGCACTTTCGGCCTGCCGCTGCTGCCCGATACGCTGAACGGCCATGCCGGTCCGCTTGCAGGTGTTCTGGCCGGCATGCGGCACTTCCGCAATCGCGAGGCTGCCGGCAGCCATTTCCTGACGGCGCCTGCCGACAGCCCGTTCTTTCCTGACGATCTCGTCGCCCGGCTTTGCGAACACGTATCGGACAATACGATCATCATTGCCGCCTCCAGCGGCCAGCTTCACCCCGTCTTCGCGCTGTGGCCGGTGGCGCTTGCCGACGATCTGGAGGAGTGGCTGAGGAACGATGCGAACCGCCGCATCCGCGCTTATCTTGCCCGGCACGTCACCATCGGCGTGGCTTTTCCGCCGCTTGAAACGGCAAAGGGCAGCCTCGATCCATTCTTCAACATCAACACGCCGGATGAGCTGGCGCTGGCGCGTAGCTATCTGGAGCATTTCCAGTAAAGGTGCACAGCGGTTTTGCATCAGGACAATGCGTTGAAACAAAGAGATGGAGCTGGAACCATGACGACACAAAAGGTCTTTGGCATTGCCGGCTGGAAAAATTCGGGCAAGACCGGCCTTGCGGTGCGCATCGTCACCGAGCTGACAGCACGCGGCTACCGCGTCTCCACCATCAAGCACGCCCATCATGATTTCGATATCGACAAGGTGGGTGCGGATAGCTGGCGTCACCGCCAAGCCGGCGCCCATGAGGTCACCATCGTCTCCGGCACCCGCTTCGCCATCATGCATGAATTGCGCGGCGAACGGGAACCGTCCTTCGAGCACATCCTCTCCCGCCTCGCCCCTTGCGATCTCGTGCTGATAGAAGGCTACAAATATGAGCCGGTGCCGAAGATCGAGGCGCGCCGGCTGGAGGCGATGAAAACCGAACCGCTTGCGCCGCTCGATCCACATATCATCGCGATTGCCGCCGATCATGAAGTGGCGGACACGAACCTGCCCGTTTTCGATCTCGATGATACCGCAACGATTGCCGACTTCATCGAGAAGACGGTCGGGTTGGTGAGAGGGTAAACTGGCATTGGAAACGGGGCCGTTTCTGTCTCGGCCGCACTCTCTCATCCGTCCTCCTCGGGCTTGACCCGAGGATCCACAACTCCGCGCACCATGGGTCCTCGGGTCAAGCCCGAGGAGGACGTCGAATATGTGGAGACGTTTGCATCCCCCCCAAAAATGAAAAAGCCGGGCTCTTCACCCGGCTTCATCATTCCTTGAGACGCAATACCTATTCAAGGAAACCTGATGGGTTCACCGGTGTCGCATCCTTGCGAACTTCGAAGTGAACCTGCGGACGTTTGGCGCTGCCGGTCATGCCCGAGGTGGCGATGGTCTGGCCACGCTGGACCTTCTGGCCACGCTGCACGTCGAGATTGGCGGCGTTGCCGTAGACAGTGACCTTGCCGTCGTCATGGCGCACCAGCACCGTGTTGCCGAGCTGCTTCAGACCGTTGCCGGCATAGATGACCACACCGTTTTCAGCGGCCTTGATCGGCGTACCCTCGGGAACCGAGATGTTGATGCCGTCATTGCGGCTGCCTTCGACATTGTCACCGAAATTGTTGATGACTGCGCCGCGAACCGGCCAGCGATATTTGCCGATGCCCGTGGATTCAGGCGCAAGAGAAGCCATGTCGGACTTCTTTTCGATATCGCTGACACTTGCCGTGGCAGCCGGCGCGGCCGGTACAGTCGCGGCAGCAGCGGCAGGGGCCTTGTAGGGCTCCGGCTTGGCGGATGCGGTCTCGACTGCCTTGGCCGCTTCCTTGGCGGGAACGGAGGCCGTCTTGACATTGTCAGTGCCGGCGCCCGGCATGGAAAGTGTCTGGCCGACACGGATGCTCTCGTTGGAAAGACCGTTGGCGGCCTTCAGCGCTGCAACCGAGACGCCGTTTTCACGGGCGATCTTCGCAAGGCTGTCGCCCGGCTGAACCTTGTAGCCACCGGTCGGCGGCAGCGGCTTGCCGCCGGGAGGCGTCAGCTTGCCGGCCTCGGAGGCAACCTTGTCGCGAGCAGCAGCCTGCGACGGCAGCACGGCCACATTGCCCTCGGGGCTGCGCAGCGGCGTCGGTTGGTCGCCATTGCGGTTCAGCGCGATATTACCGGCGGCATCCTTGGCGGCGTTGCGCACCTGGCCGAATTTCGGAATGAGGATCGACTGGCCAGCCTGCGCGGACGACGCGGTTTTCAGACCGTTGACCCGCAGCAGTTCCTTTTCCGGAACGCCGTAGCGATTGGAAATGGTGGTGATGCTTTCGCCCGGACGCAGCGTCACCGAAGAAGCGCCATCCGTATGCCAGCCATTCTTGTCGGAACGGACGGTTGCGGTGGTCAGATTGTCGGTAACGGGTGCTGCGGCCTGGCGAGCAGGCGCGGCCAGAGACGGAGCTGCCTGTCGCTGCGCGGATGGGAAAGGCTGGGCCATGGCTTCGTTGCGCGTCGACGGATCGCGGCTTGCCACTGCCGACGGCGCCGACAGTTCGGAACGCTGCACCGGAGAGGCCGAAGCCGAGCGGGCCGTGGAAGGCTGGATGCCGCCGCCGTAACCGCCGGACTGCGGATAGGAATTGCCCGCCATGTTCTGGTTGGCGTAACCGCCCTGCGGTGCAGCAGAGGCGTAACCGCCATTCATGTCGCCCTGCGGAACCGGGGCCTGCGCATAAGCACCGCCGCCCTGACGGGCTGGAATTGACGCCGTGGTCATCTGATCCGGTCCACTGGAAAAGAGGCCGCCGAACCGCGTTGCATCCGAGCTACAGCCCGTTGCGACGCTTGCCAGCAATGCCGCTGCGAACATTTTTGCGACTGATTTTCCGATTTTAGACGAATGTCTCATACGCATGACTCGATCTACACTGACGCCAACCCGCCGCATCGAGACCGATCCGGCACAAATTTCACTTCTTGCAAGGCCCATTTCCCGAGGTGGGGAAAACCATGCGTCGATGTTTATGATTAAAGCGCGTTAGTGTTACCACGCCGTTAAAACGTTAAGCCGTTTGGCGCTTTTTTGACACTTCGATAACCATGACGAAAACCGGATGCGTCACGATTGAACAACAATGATATTGAAAATCAGTTAGTTACGGAAATTCAGAACTTTAGAAGACTAAAATAAACCGTCTTCAAAATTTTCATTTTGTTACAAATGCCGGGCAATATGGGTGCTGAGCGGCAGATAAGGCGCCTCAAACAGCTCTTCCTTTTCGAAGCGGCTGCCGGTCTTGGAAAAGCGGGTCATCACGCAGCGATCACCCTCAACGATGATCGGCGCGATCATCATTCCGCCCGAAACGATCTGCTCGGCAAAGAAGCGGGGCATGGTGGTGAAGGCAGCCGTGGAGACGATGCGGTCAAAGGTGCCCTCGCCCACAAGCCCGTTGCTGCCGTCCGCCTGGCGGATGACGACATTGCGGATGGAAAGGTCATCGAGACAGTTCTGCGCCTGCTGCACCAGCGTCTTGTAACGCTCCAGCGAAAACACCCGCTCCACCCGGCGAGCGATGATCGCCGTCATGAAACCGCTGCCGGTGCCGATTTCCAGCACGCGTTGGCCGGGTTTCAGCTGCAGGCGGGCAAGAATCTTCACCGCCATGTCGGCGCCTTCCATGAAGGCACCGCAATCGATCGGGATCGTGCGGCTGGAATAGGCGTCGGCCGCAAATTGCGGCGGCACGAATTTGGAGCGTGGCGTCTGCTCGACCGCCGTTAAAAGATCAAGGTCGGAAATCCCCTCGCCCCTTAAGCGGAGAACCAGAGCGGCAAAACCTTCCTTTTCGACCATTGCGGATTTCAATCGGCGACTCCGAATCCCAGTGCTTGCGCAACCCGATCCTTCACCGTGTAGTCCGTCAGGTCAAGCTTAAGCGGCGTGACCGAAATCTTGCCATGCTTCAGGGCATGGATATCGGTGCCTTCGCGGAAGGTTCCGAGACGTTCGCCGAAGCGCAGCCAGTAATAGGGGAAACCGCGACCGTCCTGTCGTTCTTCCACGGTCAGGCCAAAATCGAGCTTGCCCTGCCCGGTCACGGAAACGCCCTGCACATCCTTGGGCGCGCAATTGGGGAAATTGAGGTTGAGGAACGTGCCATCAGGCAGATCGACATCCATCAGCTTGCGCAGAAGATCCGGCGCATAGGTTTCGGCGACTTCCCACGGCACGACACGGCCATCGGCATGGCTGAAGGCCTGGCTGAGCGCGAAGGAACGCACGCCCTGCAGCGTGCCTTCGATGGCGCCGGCAATCGTGCCGGAATAGGTCACGTCATCGGCCATGTTGGCGCCGGCATTAACGCCTGACAGCACGAGATCTGGCTTCTCAGGCAGAACCTCGCGAATGCCCATGATGACGCAATCGGTCGGCGTGCCACGCAGCGCGAAATGTTTGTCGGAAACTTTTCGCAGACGCAGCGGTTCGGAAAGCGTCAGCGAATGAGCAAGGCCGCTCTGGTCGGTTTCCGGCGCGACGATCCAGACATCGTCGGACAGCGTGCGGGCGATACGCTCCAGCACCGCCAGCCCTTCAGCGTGGATACCGTCGTCATTGGTCAGCAAAATCCGCATGTTTTCTCTCTCCGCTTTCATGTCGCAGGGGACGAAGCATCCTCTCCTCCGTCATGCCGGACCTGATCCGGCATCCAGCCGACGCGCGTCTGCGCGGCGGGAAGGACTCTTTTCAGCCCAAGGACTTGGGCTGGCTGGATGCCGGATCAAGTCCGGCATGACGATAGTGTAATTCTCAGGCCGCCTTCTCGATGCGCTTCAGACCGCCCATATAGGGCAACAGCACGTCAGGAATTGTGACGGAACCGTCCTCGTTCAGATAATTTTCGAGAACCGCGATCAGGCAGCGGCCGACGGCCGTGCCTGAACCGTTCAGCGTGTGAACGAACTTCGTCGCCTTGTCGTCCTTGCCGCGATAACGCGCATTCATGCGCCGGCCCTGAAAATCGCCGCAGACCGAGCAGGACGAAATTTCGCGATAGGTGTCCTGGCCTGGCAGCCACACTTCCAGATCGTAAGTCTTGCGTGCGCCAAACCCCATATCGCCGGTGCATAGCGTCATGGTGCGGAAATGCAGGCCGAGACGCTTCAGCACTTCTTCGGCGCAGGCCGTCATGCGCTCATGCTCGGCAACAGCACTTTCCGCATCGGTGATGGAGACGAGTTCGCATTTCCAGAACTGGTGCTGGCGCAGCATGCCGCGCGTATCGCGGCCGGCAGAACCCGCTTCCGAGCGGAAGGACGGTGTGAGCGCGGTGAAACGCAACGGCAGTTTTTCCTGCTCGAGAATTTCGCCTGAAACGAGATTTGTCAGCGTCACTTCCGCCGTCGGGATCAGCCACCGGCCGTCGGTGGTCTTGAACAGGTCCTCGGAAAACTTCGGCAACTGCCCGGTTCCGAACATCGCCTCGTCACGAACCATCAGCGGCGAGGAAACTTCGGTATAACCGTGTTCCGTCGTGTGCAGGTCGATCATGAACTGGCCGAGCGCCCGCTCCAGCCGCGCCAGCTGGCTGGTCAGAACGGTAAAACGCGAACCCGACAGCTTGGCGGCGCGCTCGAAATCCATGTAACCGAGCGCTTCGCCGATCTCGAAATGCTCCTTGGCCTCATGGTTCCAGCCGGGCTTCTGGCCGACCACGCGGGTAACCACATTGTCGTGCTCGTCCTTGCCATCGGGCACATCGTCGAAGGGCATGTTCGGCAGGCGCGACAGGGCGTCGTTCAGCTCGGCGGTGACCTGACGGTCCTCCTCCTCGGCGCGCGGCATGTTTTCCTTGATGTCGGCGACTTCTGCCTTCAGTTTCTCCGCAAGCTCCATGTTCTTCTGCGCCATGGCGGCGCCGATTTCCTTGGAGGCGGCATTGCGGCGGGACTGCATGTCCTGCAGGGACTGGATGACGGAACGGCGTTTTTCATCAAGGGCGATCAGGCCGCTGGCGGCAGGCTCAGCACCTCGGCGTGCAAGAGCCGCATCGAAGGCTTCGGGGTTTTCGCGTATCCATTTAATGTCGTGCATCGTCGTTCCAGACCGTTGTTGCATGCCCTCAGCAAAACGCCGGGCAAAGGCCCGGCGCGGAGAGATTTGTGAGCGGGGTAGACCTTCGCAAAGGCTCAGGTCTCTTCCAGCTCCGTGCTTTTGGATTCCGCCGCACGTTTCCTCTCCACGAGTCGAGCCATGTAGATGGAAATCTCGTAGAGAATGATCGCAGGCAGCGCAAGACCGATCTGGGACATGGGGTCTGGCGGCGTCAGCACGGCCGCGACCACAAAGGCCATGACGATGGCAAACTTGCGTTTTTCACGCAGCCAGTCGCTGGTCAGAAGCCCGACACGCGCCAGAAGCGTGGTGACGACGGGCAGCTGGAACACAAGGCCGAAGGACAGCACCAGCGTCATGATGAGGCTCAGATATTCCGACACCTTCGGCATCAGCGAAATCGCCACCTCGCCATCCTCAGGCAATTGCTGCATGGCGAGGAAGAACCACATGACCATGGGCGTGAAGAAGAAATAGACGAGCGCCGCACCGATGAGGAAAAGGATCGGCGACGCGATGAGGAACGGCAGGAAGGCGGCGCGTTCGTTCTTGTAGAGACCGGGTGCGACGAATTTATAGAGCTGCGAGGCGATCACCGGAAAGGAGATGACCATCGCGCCGAACATCGCGACCTTGATCTGCGTGAAGAAGAATTCCTGCGGCGCGGTATAGATCAGCGACGATTTTGTCACATCCAGCCCCGCCCAGAGCACGGCCCACTTGTAGGGAATGACAAGCAGGTTGAAGAGGTGCTTGGCAACCGCGAAACAGGCGATGAAAGCGACGAAAAATGCGCCGAGCGACCAGATCAGCCGGGTTCGCAACTCCATGAGGTGCTCGATAAGCGGCTGCGGCTTATCTTCGGTATCCCCGCTCATGCTTCATCCTTTTTCGGCTTCACAGCCTTTGTTTTTGCCGCTTTGACCGGCTTGGCGTCGGCCACCGCCGTCGGCCTGTCAGCCTCGGTCTTCTTGGTCGCTGCCTTTTTGACGACAGCCTTCACAGGCGTCTTCGAAACGGCGGCTTCGCTAGTCATCGCGGAAGCAACAGCTTCCGGCGTTGCGGCCACTTTGGTCCGGGCGGCCCGTTTCGGCTTGGCGACAACCGCTTCGGCTTCGACGGTCGCAACCGATTTCGCACGGGCGCGTTTCGGCTTTTCTTCCGTGGCGGCGGCAACCGGTGCCGCTGCGGCAGCGACGACGGGCGGCGTATCCGGCAGCTTCATTTCCGGCTCCGGCGTGCTCACGAGCGGGGCGACCGGCTCGCTCGTCGCCGGTGCGGCAGTGGAGGACAGGCCATCGGGTGCCGCCGTTGCCTTCTGCAGGTCGGATTTGATCTCATTGCCCAGCTGGCGAAGCGGGCTCATCGCATCGCGCAGGGAATTCGTGGGGTTGAGATTGCGGACATCGGAAATCGTCTGGCGCACATCGTCCATATCGGCCTCTTTCAGGGCCTCATCGAACTGCGTGCGGAAATCCCCGGCCATCTTGCGAAGGCTGGCCATCGTCTTGCCGAAGGCGCGGATCATGGGCGGCAAGTCTTTCGGTCCGACGACCACGATCAGCACGACCGCAATCACCAGAAGCTCGCTCCAGCCGATATCTAACATCAATATGCTCCCGAGACCCTAACGCCAGTCTCACACCAAACGGAACAGGCCGCTTACTTGATCTCGTCAGCCTTGTGGTCGACGGTCTTCGCATTGGCATCTGCCGGCGGCGGCGTCTGGTCTTCGTCAGCCATGCCCTTCTTGAAGCTCTTGATGCCCTTCGCGACATCACCCATCAATTCGGGGATCTTGCCGCGTCCGAAAAGGACGAGAACGATCACCAGCACGATGAGCCAATGCCACACACTAAAAGAACCCATAACTGCAACTCCTGAATTTCGCTTTTAGACGATGTAAGACGTTTGAAAGGCTTTTTCAAACGACAAATCGTCGCTGAGACGGGCCGTGCCCATAAACTTTTCGCGTGTATCGCGTGGGCCTATGACGATATCAATCGTCACCATCACCACCGCCCGGTGCAAGCAGGCCCAGTTCCTCCAGATCGAGCTGCGTGATCGGGTCTTCATCCTCACGCAACTCGTCGCTCATCATCGGCAGAGGCACACCGAAATTGGACGGGATACGGCCCGAAAGCAGTCCCGCTCCCTTCAGCTCCTCAAGGCCCGGCAGATCCCGCAACTCCTCAAGGCCGAAATGATCGAGAAACTCCACGGTGGTGCCGATCGTCACCGGCCGGCCCGGCGTTCGCCTGCGACCGCGGAAACGCACCCAGCCCGCCTCCATCAGCACGTCGAGCGTACCGCGTGAGGTCTGCACGCCGCGGATTTCCTCGATCTCGGCGCGTGTCACCGGCTGATGATACGCGATAATCGCCAAAACCTCCAGCGCTGCGCGCGACAGCTTCTTCGGCTCCTTCTCCTCCGTGCGGATGACGAAGGAAAGGTCGCCCGCCGTGCGGAACGCCCATTGCCCGCCCACCTGCACGAGATTGACACCACGGTCGCCATAGGCGGCCTTCAGCGCGTGCAGAATGGCGACGACATCCATGCCGCGCGGCAGACGCTCGGCGATGAAACCGATGGAAACCGGCTCGGCCGAGGCGAAAACCAGCGCTTCGGCAATTCGCTCAGCCTCCTTCAGCTGACGCTCGGAAAACACCGTGGGTTCGGGTTCCACCCCATCTATCGCGATCATTGCCTCGCCGGTCTCGTCGTCATTCGTCATTATCGGTCCCTCCGGCACTGGCTCCGCGCTCGTCCCTTGTGCCCCGGCGCATATAGATGGGCTGGAAAGCCCCCTCCTGCCGGATTTGCAACGATCCCTCGCGCACCAGTTCCAGCGAGGCGGCAAAGGCGCTGGCGATGGCCGTCACCCGCATGGCGGGATCCGGAACATATTGCAGCAGATATTGATCGAGCACCGTCCATTCACCGACATCACCGAGGAGGCTGTTGAGAAGCTCACGCGCCTCCACCAGCGACCACACCTGCCGTTTTTCAATGGTGACCTGGGTGATGGCCTGCCTCTGCCGCAGATTGGCATAGGCGCTCAGAAGATCGTAGAGGTTCGCCTCATAAGCCGAGCGATTGATATGCGGAATATGCTCCGGTGCGCCACGGGCGAAAACGTCGCGGCCAAGCCGGGCGCGGTTGACCAGCCTTTCGGCCGCCTCACGCATCGCCTCCAGACGTTTCAGCCGGAAGGCCAGCGTCGCGGCCATTTCCTCGCCCGAAGGGCCGTCATCCTTTGCCTGCTGCGGAATGAGTAGTTTGGATTTCAGAAAGGCGAGCCAGGCCGCCATCACAAGATAATCGGCGGCCAGCTCAATGCGCACGCGGCGCGCACTTTCCACGAATTGCAGATATTGCTCGGCAAGGGCCAGCACCGAAATGCGCGACAGATCAACCTTCTGCGTGCGGGCAAGATGCAGCAGAAGATCAAGCGGGCCTTCGAAACCCGCGACATCGATGACCAGCCCGGCCTCACCCGTCAGCCGCTCCGGCGTCACATCCTGCCAGAGCTTGTCCATCGGCGTTGAATTGCGAGACTTGTCTGCGGCCATTGTTCCATCCGCCGGGCATCCGGCCTGTGATCCCGAGTGGGTGACCGCCGCCCGATCGTCAGGAAACGGCCCACATGGCGTTGAATTCAGCTCTCAGTTCAGCTTCGTCGGAGGCGTCAGCAGCGGGGAAACCCGCCTCCACAGCCCGAACCCGCTCCAGCGAACGGCCGGAAAGAACGGGAACTTCCTTCACAACCTCAAGCATTTCACCCATCACGCCGTTGCAATGCAAGACTATATCGCAGCCACCAGCAACAATATTCGCAGCCCGTTCGCCAAGCGTGCCCTTCAGCGCATTCATGGAACTGTCGTCGGACATCAGCAGCCCGTCAAAGCCGATCCGACCGCGAATGACCTCCTCGATCACCTTCGCCGAGGTAGTCGCCGGGCGTTCGCGATCAACGGCGTTGAACACCAGATGTGCGCTCATCGCCATCAATTCGCGGTTAAGCGCCCGGAACGGCACGAAATCATGGTCGTCCAGTTCATCAAGCGGCACATCGACAACAGGCAATTCATGGTGCGAATCGACCATGCCGCGACCGTGGCCGGGCATATGTTTCATGACGGGCAACATACCACCGGCCTTCAGCCCATCGGCAGCCGCCTGGCCCATCTGCGCCACCATGGTCGGCGAATAGCCATAAGCGCGGTTGCCGATGACATTGCTGGCGCCTTCCACCGGCACATCAAGCACCGGCAGGCAATCGACATTGATGCCGAATTTCATCAGGTCAAAGGCATGCAGGCGCGACATCAGCCAGGCGGCGCGCAGGCCTCTCTCGCGGTCGCGCTCGTAGATTTCACCGAGAATGCGGGCATTTGGATAGGCCTGCAGGATCGGCGGCTTGATGCGCTGAACGCGCCCGCCTTCCTGATCGATCAACACCGGCGCATCTGGCCTCCCGACGGCATCACGCATGGATGCGACGAGATCGGCAATCTGTTGCGGCTCGCCGATATTGCGGCCGAACAGGATGAAGCCCCACGGCTGCTGGTCACGGTAAAGGGCAATCTCGTCGGCGGTCAGCGAAAGCCCGCTGCATCCGAGGATCATGGCTTTGCAATCGGTCATGGTGTCACGCTCGCAGGGAAAAGAGGGGTAAGGGTAAGGAGACTGCGCCATCGGGATTGCGAAAATCGTCCGACAACCTCTCCGCCGTCATCCTCGGGCCTGACCCGAGGATCCATCGCTCCGGGTTATGGGTCCTCGGGTCAAGCCCGAGGATGATGGAGAGTGTGGTGGAAGCTCCAAATACTCCAAGGGCTGCCTCATGCGGCAGCCCCAATCGTTACGAAGCCAGATCGGCCGCTATCAGCGTGCCACCAGGCAGCTGCCGCCGGCCGAGCGGAACTTCTCGCACAGCGCCACGGCTTCGTTCTTGTCACCCGCAGGGATGCGGACGCGGTAGAACGTGCCCTTGCCGGCAATTTCAGCGGCCTTGATGTCGACGCCGCGTCCACCGATGACCGAGCCGAACTTGGCCGACATGTTCTGGTAGGACTTCTGGGCCTCAGCCTGGCTCGGCAGCGACGCGATCTGGATGTAGTAGCCACCGGCAGAAGACGTGCTGGTTGTCGCAGGTGCCACGGCAGCCGTCTGCTGCTGGGCCGGAGCGGCAGTCGCCGGGCGGACATTACCCTGGTTGGTAACGGTTGCCACCACATTGGCGGGCTGGGCAGACGGACGCGCCGAAGGAAGCGGTGCTGCCGACTGCGAGGCTTGCGACTGTGAGGTTGGCGTGGCAGCGGCAGCAGGCGTGTTGGCCTGCGGCTTTGCAGCCTGCTCGGGCGCCACTGGAACCCGCGAAGCGGCGATGACGGCGGGAGCGCCCTCACCCGGCTTGGCGGTCTGCGGTGCGGCAAGCTCTGCAACCTTGTCGGCCTTTGGCGGCTGGGCTGCCGGTGCGTCCACTTCCTGGGCGACCAGCGTGCCGTCCGGCTTGACGATCATGGTGCGGACCTTGCGCGGCGAAACGCCGGTCGCGCCAGAACCTTCGTTCTGAGCAGCCTTTTCTTCCGGAGAAAGCAGGCGCGGATCTTCGGTTTCGCCAACCGGCGTGCCGGTCGCTTCCATATCCCCGTCGTTTTCGCCTTCCAGCGGCAATTGTTCCGGGATCAGCGTGCGCTGAACCACATCCACCGGCTGTTCGTTGCTGGAAATCAGCGCCGGCTGTTTCGGATCGGCAGCGCTGCCGCCGGCAACACGGTCATAAACCGCCTTGTCCTGATTTGGCACGACGCGACCGCCCGGATTTTCCGGCACGACCTTCATCGGGTCGTTATCGGCGGAGATGATGACCGGCGCACCATTGGAACCGGTACCGGACGAACCGCCTGATATCAGCGCGTAGACGCCGCCACCGATCAGCACCAGACCGATTGCGGCGGCCACCGGCATGATCCAGCGGCGACCGCCGCGTTCATCTTCATCGCGATAGGCCGCCTGATGATCGACATAGGTATTTTCGGCATCGCGCGACGCATTGCCACGGGAAGCCGCAGCTTCCTGCATGGAGCGGCGGAAGTCCTCTTCCAGAGCCCGCTCGAATTCATCGGCGTCATCAGGAGCCTGCGCGGCGCGCGCCTGCGGAGCGGCAGCGCGGTTTTCCGCGTGTTTATGGCGGTCGAGACCACCGGCAACTGCAGGCGCAAACAGCGTCGCAAGCTCGGTATCGATATCGAGGTCTTCCTCGTGACGGCGCGGCGCCGGCTTGGGTTCGAAAACCCCGACCGGCAGTTCCGGAACATCCATTTCAATGATGGTTTCCGGGTGTTCTTCCGTTTCACCGATCTGCGAAGGATCGAAAGGCAGGCTTTCCAGCGTCTGCGGCGCTGCCGGCTGCGGCGCAGCGACAGCCGGACGCGGCTGAACGGGCGCAGCTGCTGCCGCGATGGGAGCGGCAACGGTTGCGGCGCGTGGTTGCGGAACAGGCTGTTCCCTCACCGGCTGGGGCGCGGCAGCCGCCACCGGAGCGACCGGCTGCTGGCGAACGGGTTGCGGCGCGGGCGCAGGAGCAACTTCGGCTTCGGCGATTTCCGACAGGTCGAGATCAAGATCGAGATCGTCGAGCGCCAGCTCGAAATCATCATCGTTGAAACCGGCAAAATCCGTGAAATCCGGCTCCTGAAGAGGAGCCGGGGATACAGCGGGGGCAACCGGCGTCGCCCGTGCGGGAGCCGCAGCAACTGGCGTTGCGACAACTGGCGTTGCGGCAATCACCGGCGGTTCGATTTTTGCGGCCTGAACGACAGGCGCGGACTGCACGACAGGTTCTTCGCCACGACCGGGAATGGAATATTTCGCAACGTCGTAGATCAGCTCATCCATCGGCGACAGATTGGTCGCAGCCGGCCTTTGAGCAACCGGAGGCGTCACAGGCTGCTCGGCAGGCGTGAAGCTTTCCGCAACCGAGGGTGCAAAGGCAGGTGCTGTCTCTTCCGCCTGAATGACGGCAGGTGCCGGCGCGGGCTCGATCTGTGGCTCGATCTGCGGTTCCATCCGGGTCGCGACAGGCGGCTGTTCGGAGCGCGCCTCGACCCTTCTCGGATCGACAGCGGAAACATCGCGGCGCGCGCCGAAATTGGCAAGCGGCAGGCGCAGGCTGGAAAATTCGAGCGAAGAACGGCCGCCATGCGAAGGCGGACGCACGGAAACCGGCGCGGGCGCTTCCTCGGCAACCGCGATCTCTACCTCATCGGCAAGATCAAAAGCCTGCGGTTCCGGCGCATAGGCCTGACCGGCAAAAGCAACATTGCTCGAAACATCGGCCGGAAGCTCCGGCATGGCGTGCCATTCGGGCTCTGCCGTTTCAACGGCCTGCGGCTCTTCCCATGCGACCTGCTGGGCGGGCGGCTGGTAAACCACAGGCTCAGCGGCGCGCGGCTGGCGGGAATGCACATCGAAAACTTCGGCGACGGCGCCGGCATCGTCACGGAAGTCCGCGCGGATGTCCTGCTGAGCTGATGTTTCCACGTAATTATGGATATAGGCCTGGTCGACCTCGGGAAGCCGCTCTTCCCTCACCTCGGGTGCAGGTGCGGGTGCAAGCTCGGGCTCGCGGCGGGCGAAAACCGATTCGACACGCTGCATGAAGTCGTTGGGGTGGATGCCCGCACGAACATCGTTTGCCGGATCAAGAACGACTGGATCGGCGTGCGGTGCGTCGTAAACCTCGAATTCCCTCAGAAGCTCATCTTCGAGGTTAAATTCGGGTTCGCGGCGGGCAACCGATGGCTGAGCCTCGGAACCCGCATGCGAAGGACGATCTTCGAAGCCGACGATACGCGCCAGTTCTGCCAGAGGATCGTTGTCAGCGAACCCTTCGGACCGGGCGTCCCGGTTATACGCGACATTTTTTTCGACCATTACGTGTTCCACCATCTACGCATTGCAGCTCTTGCCAGCGTATTGTGAGCAAATAATGGTGATATGTTATCGCATTTCGTCAGGTGCGTCCGCTCCCAAAAGCGTAAGGCCAGACTTCAAAACATTCGCGACAGCATTCACCAGCCCAAGTCTGGCAATGCTCAATTCTCGGTTTTTATCGTTAATAAAACGTAATTCCGGTTGGTCTTTGCCTTTGTTCCAGTGTCCATGGAAGGAACTGGCGAGATCATAGAGGTAAAAAGCAAGCCGGTGCGGCTCATGCGAAAGGGCCGCGGATTCGATCAGGCGCGGATATTCAGCAAGCTTTGCAACCAGCTGCAACTCATTGATATCGCTGATCAAAGAAACGGATGCCGCCATCTCTTCCGCAGAGGGAGCCAGCCCCGGAAACGCTTCCTGCGCCTGCCGGAAGATCGACTGTGAGCGGGCATGCGCATATTGCACGTAAAAAACCGGATTATCCTTCGATTGTTCGGTCACTTTCGCGAAATCGAAGTCCAGCGGCTCGGAATTCTTCCGATAGAGCATCATGAATCGCACCGGATCGCGACCCACTTCGTCGACGACATCGCGCAGCGTGACGAAGTCGCCGGAGCGTTTCGACATCTTCACCGGCTCGCCATCACGGAACAGTTTGACCAACTGGCACAAAAGTACCGTCAGCTTCGACTTGCCCTCGGAGACGGCGCGCGCGACCGCTTCCAGCCGCTTGACGTAACCGCCATGATCGGCACCCAGCACATAGATCATCTCGGAGAAACCCCGATCGAACTTGTTCTTGAAATAGGCAACGTCGGCCGCGAAATAGGTGTAGGAACCGTCCGATTTCATCAGCGCGCGGTCCATGTCGTCGCCCACTTCGGTGGAACGGAACAGCGTCTGCTCGCGATCTTCCCAGTCGTCAGGCAATTCGCCCTTCGGCGGCGGCAGCGTGCCCTTGTAGACATGGCCCTTGAACGTCAGGTCGTTGATGGCCGAGAGGATCGGTCCGCCATTGCCCTCATGCAGCGTGCGCTCCGAGAAGAACACATCGTGCTTGACGTTCAGCGTCTCCAGATCCTCACGGATCATCGCCATCATCGCAGCGATTGCCTTGTCCTTCACGATCGGCATCCACTTTTCCTCGGGCATGGCCCGAAGCTTGATGCCATATTCATCCGCCAGCGCCTGGCCGACGGGAACGAGGTAATCGCCGGGATAGAAGCCCGACGGAATGGCGCCGATATCCTCGCCCAGCGCTTCGCGGTAACGCAGGAAGACCGAACGCGCCAGCACATCGATCTGTGAGCCGGCGTCGTTGATGTAATATTCCTTCGTGACGCCATAACCCGCAAAAGCGAGCAGGTTCGCCAGCGTGTCGCCCACAACCGCACCACGGCAATGGCCGACATGCATCGGGCCGGTGGGATTGGCGGAGACATATTCGACATTGATCTTCTGGCCGACGCCCATCGTCGAACGGCCGAAATCGATGCCCTGGCCGATCATGTCGGCAAGCAGACGCTGCCAGTAACCAACCGAGACCTTGAGATTGATGAAGCCCGGACCGGCGACATTGACGCTGTCGACATCGCCATCGGCCTGAAGGGCGGGCACGATGAGTTCGGCGAGCGCCCGCGGATTGGTGCCAAGCGGCTTGGCCAGCACCATCGCCGCATTGGTTGCGACGTCGCCGTGACTGAGATCACGCGGGGATTCGATGGTAATTCGACTGAAATCGACCTTTTCGCGGTTCTCTTTCACGAGATCGAGGGTTTCGAGCGCGTTTTTGATCCTGGTATCGAAATCGGCAAAAATGTTCATCGTTCCAACCTGCGCGAAGGGCTTCTGTTTATGTCCGGCCATCATAACCGGGTCGGCTTCGCGATCGCCCGCTGCCCTATCGCAAATCGGGGGTGTGGTCAAACAGCCGCTGGTGGGCGCGCAGTGCATAACTGTCGGTCATGCCGGCCAGATAATCGCCCACATGCCGGGCTTTCGCGGCCTCGCTCATACCGGAAATGCTGTCCACCCAGTAGTGGCTCTGCATCTCCGCCGGTGTTTCCATATAACGGTGGAAAAGGTCTGTGACGATCTGCGTCGCACCGGCCCGGATGCGCATGATTTCCGGGTGCCGGTAGATATGGCCGAACAGCAGCTTCTTGATCTGCCGGTCTGTCTCGGCCATCTCGGGCGAAAACGTCGCGACGGTGAAATCGGCGGCGCGGATATCGGCCGCACTTTGCGGTTTCAGGCGGGCAAGGTTGTGCTGCGCAACCCCGATAACATCTTCCACCATATGGGTGATCTGCCGGCGCATGATCTCATTGGCGAAACGCTCCTTGTCGAGCACGGGATATTTCGCCCGCACCTCGCCCATCAGGCCGCTCAGGAACGGCACCTCCTCCAGCATTTCGAAGGTGAGATAACCGGCGCGCAGGCCGTCATCTATATCATGGGTATTATAGGCGATGTCATCGGCAATCGCCGCCATCTGCGCCTCGAGGCTGGCATAGCTGCCAATCTCCAGATCCTGCAGCTCGCAATATTCGAGGATGGGAAGCGGAACAGGTCCCTTGACGCCCTCGCCCCTGGCATTCACCAGCGGGCCATTGTGCTTGACCAACCCCTCCAGCGTCTCCCATGTCAGGTTGATGCCATCATATTCGGCATAACGGCGCTCCAGCTTGGTAACGATGCGCAGCGACTGGGCATTGTGGTCAAAACCGCCATAGGGCAACAGCACCGCATCCAGCGCATCCTCGCCGGTATGGCCGAAGGGAGTGTGGCCAAAATCATGCACCAGCGCCACCCCTTCCGCCAGATCCTCGTCAAGCTTCAGCGCCCGCGCCAGCGCACGGGCGATCTGAGCTACCTCAATCGTATGGGTAAGACGGGTGCGGTAGTGGTCTCCGTCAGGGCTGATGAACACCTGCGTCTTGTGCTTCAGGCGGCGAAAGGCTGTCGTGTGGACGATGCGGTCCCGGTCGCGCTGGAATTCGGAACGCGTCAGACTGCCCTCTTCGGGAAAAAGACGCCCGCGCGTGGTCCATGGATCTGAGGCGAAAACCGCTCTCTCGCCGCTTCCGAAACCCAATGCGCGCTGGTCTATGATCATGCATCCACCTGTTGTCTTCTCCTGCCGCGGCGTCCTTTTCGCCTCGGCCATTGACCTTTTCATTCACCCTTCATACCTATCGCAGAGGTCAGCGCAAAGCATCATCGCCGCGCAGACCGCCTTCACACAGGCTATAGACCGTTAATTTGACCGGTTTATAATGGTGACAACGAGATTATTGCTCTCCGGTTCTTGACCCCGGCAGGAGGAACGACATGGAAAACAGCGACATTACCCTTTCGGAAGCCGCAGCGAAGCGAATCGCCCAGATCGTCGCAGCCGATGCGGGCAAGCACGCATTGCGCGTTTCGGTGGAAGGCGGCGGCTGCTCGGGCTTCTCCTACAAGTTCGATTTGGCGGAAGACCCCGCCGATGACGACATCGTGATTGCCCGCGGCGACGCCAAGGTGCTGATCGACAGCATGTCGGTCATCTACATGGCCGGTTCCGAAATCGACTTCGTCGACAATCTGTTGGGCCAGTCCTTCCAGATCAAGAACCCCAATGCGGTCGCAAGTTGCGGCTGCGGCACCAGCTTCTCGATCTGAGATATCTTTCCACCACATCCACACAGCCGATTTCCAAAAACGGTGGCAATCGCCTTTGCATCGGGTAAAAGTACCCTCACAAAAGGGAAACTCCGATGAAGATTGCCACCTGGAACATCAACGGCGTCAAGGCGCGTATCGAAAACCTCTGCCAGTGGCTGAAGGATTCATCGCCTGATATCGTCTGCCTTCAGGAAATCAAGTCGGTTGACGAGGGCTTCCCCCGCCTTGAGATCGAGGCACTCGGCTATCATGTCGAGACCCACGGCCAGAAGGGTTTCAACGGTGTTGCCCTGCTCTCAAAGATGAAGCCGGACGAGATCAATCGCGGCCTGCCGGGCGATGATGCCGATGAACAGGCCCGTTTCATCGAAGGCGTGTTTTCCGTTGAAAACGGCGCGATCCGCGTCTGCTCGCTTTACCTGCCGAACGGCAATCCGCCCGACGATCCGGTCAAATACCCCTACAAGCTCGCCTGGATGGAACGGCTACGGCGCTTTGCCGAAGATCGCCTCGCGCTTGAGGAACCGCTCATTCTGGCCGGCGATTATAACGTCATTCCCGAGCCCTTCGATTGCCACGACCCACGCGTGTGGGAAGGCGATGCTTTGTTCCTGCCGCAAACACGCGTTGCATTCCGCAAGCTGGAACATCTGGGCTTTACCGATGCCGCCCGCGCAACGACCGATGAGGCAGGACTATATTCCTTCTGGGATTATCAGGCCGGTGCATGGCCGAAGAATAACGGCATCCGCATCGATCACCTGATGCTCTCGGCGGAGGCGGCCGACAGGCTGCAATCCGTCAACATCGAAAAACATGTGCGGGCATGGGAAAAACCGTCCGACCACGTGCCGGTCTGCGGTTATTTCGATTTCCGGCCGGTCGGCTGACCGGCTCGCGTCAGACGAGCGAAATCGCCTCGACCGGCATCATTTCAATTGGAATCGTCGATCTGCATGTTCTGCGCCATCGCGATGGCCGCGCGGCGATCATTTTCGCCCGCCAGTGAAAACGCCTGCTCCTGCAGGTTCTGGATCCACGTACAGTCTATCGCCGTGCATTTGTCCAGCGCCGCCGTCATGAAAGCCAACCCCTGCGCCGTCTGACCCTCCTGGAAGATCAGGTTGCCGAAGATCGACATGGCGCCGGCATGGCCGTGCTTGCGCGCCTGATTGAGCCACTTCTTGGCCTGCTGCACATCCGCCCGGCCGCCCTCGCCGGCCAGGATCATTTCCGCCAGCCGGAACTGCGCTTCAGCCACGCCGAAGGTGGAAGCCACCTGGAAATAAAGCTGGCGGGCCTGCGAAAGGTCCATTTTCACCGGGCTGCCGGGAATGCCGTGCCGGTAATAATCGGCAAGAGACAGCAGCGCGTTGACGAAAAAGCCGGTATCCTCGGAACCCGGCTCAACGCCCTGGCTGGCGATTTCGCTGTAAATCTTGAAAGCTTCGAAGTCGTTCTTGGCGACGCCATCGCCGAAGGCATACATATTGGCAAGCGCCCAGCGCGAACCGGTATGGCCCTTTTCAGCCGCGTAGCGATAGGCCTCGACGGCTTCGCCCTTGTTGCCGTTCTTGTAGGCCTTGAAGCCGAACTTGAACAGGTCGAAGGGGCCGGATTCCTTGGTCACGCCCGCATTGATGTCAAAAGCCGCGGCAGGCATTGCGAGCGACGCAAGCAACATGCCCATAAGAAGCGGCTTTAAAACGTTGGCTTCACATTTCAGCATTTCGGCGAACTTCTCATAACTCTTCCCGGCATATAGCCAATACTTGCGGAATACTGCAAAGCTGAACCCCGCCGGGTCGCGATTTTTCGAACACACTGCGTCTTTCCGGCAGCACTTTCCAGCGCACCGCCGGTGGTCTCTTGCGGTAATTGCTCCAAATTTTCAGTGAAACAGATATAGGCATAATTTCCGGCAATATAACGGCGTTTCACCATCTGCCGGTCAGCGCCAAACAAGAAAGCCGGACCAAATTCCCGTATTACTTGCTTAAACCCTGAATCCAAACCCATTTTCACTTTCTGCAATTCCAGAGATCCACATCAAACGCCTGCATGTTCTTTCATTGCCGCGCCCATAAACATAAGCCAAGCACTCTGTTTGTGGCGGGAAATGGACAGATATGCTCACATTCCAACGCGGCTCCACGCTTGCAGAAAAGTGTTGCCAAATCGTCACAAAACTTTCGGCCTGGAAATTTTATCGAGGAGGAATCACAGTCGGGCATGAAAAAAGGCCCGGTTGGTAAACCGGACCTTTATTTTAGCATAAGCGGAAGTATGGCGTCAGAACTTGACCTTCACACCCGTCGAAATGGCGGCTACGAGATCGCTGCCGAAGCTGTAGCCCACTTCATCGCCGCAGGTTGCCGCGCTGCCAGGGCTGCAACGGCCGCCGGCAATCGAAGATTCACCCGAGGTAAGCAAGCCGAGAGCACCGGCAATCTTGAATTCGAGGTTTGGGGTGGGCGAATAGACGACCTGAGTGCCGATCATCCACGTATCCGTCTGTGTACCGATAACCGTCGATGTGCCGCGATCCCATGTCAGGCTGACGGCACCGCTCCACTGGTCGTTGAACTTGTGGCCGATACCGCCGGTCACCGTCCAGCCGTCACGATAATAAAGATCGAGGGTCGTGAGCGAGGTTACGCCCGCAATACAGGAGGGAACACCGACCTGGCAGAATGGCACGACCTGAATCTGGCTCCAGTCGGTCCATTTGACCGAACCGAAAGCAAGCCAGTCCGGCGCGATGCCCGACTGCACCTTCAGTTCCAGGCTGTCCGGCATGGAAACCGAACCATAAACCGGCGTGACTTTACCGCCGTAAGCGATGAGGGCCGGGCTGCCGGCCGCAGGCAGGCTTCTAAGGTCAACCGTACCGTTCAGATCGTGATCGACGGCGCTGTTATAGACAAGGCTGGTGCGGAAAGCGATTTCCGGGATTTCATAGGCGATACCTGCGCGCCATCCCCAGCCGTCGCCTTCCATGTCCAGCTTGCCGACGCCGGAGTAAAGGGAAGGATAAGCCGGGCCGAGCGCTGTCGGGGAAACCACCTGACGGTATTTGTAACCGCTGATCTCCTGATAGACACCACCGCCGATGATCGAGAAGTCACCCTTGCCAAGATCGAACTTCACCCGGCAGGTGGTGGCGTAATTGTGCGATTTGACCTTGGTCTCGATATTGTAGCTCGATCCCTGCCAGATGCCGGGATTGAGATCCGCGCCCCACGGCTGCGAATAATCGAACATGCAGTCGCCGAAGTCGCCAATGGCTGCCTTGGCACCCACCCGTGTCGACCAGTAGTTTTCGGAATCGTCTGCGGTGGTCGACCAGGAGGCCGGCAACGGCCCGCCGCTTTTCAGCGGATTGTCGCGCGCATTCTCAACCTTGCGCTGCGGAGCAACGAAGGTGGCCGAACTATCGAGAACATAATCGGACGGATCGAACAGCAGGTCGATGTTGTAACCGCCGCGCTCAAGGCCACCGGCCAGTGACGGCGTGACCGCCGCGATGCTGGCTACGAAACATACCGCGCCGCGAAAAATTGCAGTTTTTGCCATCTCTCTCCCCAATCAAGGCAATGTGATCGAGGATAGAGTGAAACGCTAAAGGGCAAATGACAATCTGTCGCAGTTTTCGGCTGTCGCATAAATGCGGCGATTTTTTTACGTAAGAATTTTATGTCTACCCGCTTATATAATCATTTTAGGCTATTTTTCTAATCCGTTCGTGGAAATTGACACAAAACGAAACAAATTGCCAAATCCGACAAGAAATGTCGCCAAATAACCACAGTCGCATTTTCCCGAAGAAACCTGCTTATCAGACCGTTTTTATTGGTTTTTTTCCGCTTTTCCGGATCGTCCGGACAAAAATCGCGATGAAATAATCGCACTGTTTCCCGGAAATGATTCGCCGCTGCAACGCAGCAATGAAAAGAAATGAAACATGACAAAAGGCAAAAAAAACGCCCCGCATTGACGGGGCGTTTTGCTGTTGGAAAGGCGGGCGGGTTATCCCGCCTCGTTGACCCGCTGCATGGCCGTCTTCAGGCCTGTCAACTGCACCTCGAGTTCCGCCTTGCGCTCGCGCTCAGTGGCCACAACCTCCGGATCGGCATTGGCGACGAATTTTTCGTTCGAGAGCTTCTTGTCGATACGTTCCATTTCCGCATCCACCTTGCCGATCGCCTTTTCAAGACGGGCCTTCTCAGCCGCGAGATCGACAAGGTTGCCGAGCGGCAGGCAGACCGTGGCTTCACCGATGATGATCTGGGCCGAACCCTTCGGCGCGACATCGCCGGCACGGATTTCATCGGCCCGCGCTAAGCGCCGGATAGCGGCAGCGTGGCGGTCGAGCCGCGCTTCGGTGGAGGTGTTGGCGCCGACAACCACCAGCGAGGCAGTCGCACCCGGCGGCACATTCATTTCGGCGCGCGTCGAGCGGATGCCGGAAACGAGATCGATCAGCCAGTTGATTTCCGCAGCCGAAGCGTCGTCGCGGAATTCCGGCACCGGCCAGTCTGTGAGGCAGAGCAGATCGTCGCGCTCCTCCCCTTCACCGGCCGTATGCGCCCACAACTCTTCCGTCATGAACGGCATGAAGGGATGCAGCAGCTTGTAGATCTCATCCAGAACATAGGCCGCGCAGGCCTGCGATTCCGTCTTCGCCTTTTCATCCTCGCCACTGAAGACGGGCTTCAGCAGTTCCAGATACCAGTCGCAGAACTGGTTCCAGACGAAACGGTAGAGAATGCCGGAAGCATCGTTGAAACGGAAGTTCTCAAGCGAGGCCGTCACATCGCGCGCCGTATTGGCAAGCTCGGTCAGGATCCAGCGGTTGATCGTCAGCGAGGCGGTTTCGGGCAGGAAGTGCGGATCGCGCTTCACGCCGTTCATTTCGGCAAAGCGTGTGGCGTTCCACAGCTTGGTGCCGAAGTTGCGATACCCGGCGATACGCGCGGGATCGAGCTTCACGTCGCGGCCCTGCGCCGCCATGATGGCAAGCGTGAAGCGCAGCGCATCCGCACCATATTCGTCGATCAGCTCCAGGGGATCGATGACGTTGCCCTTGGACTTCGACATCTTCTGGCCGTTCTTGTCGCGAACCAGCGCGTGAATATAGACCGTGCTGAACGGCTCAACCGGGTTGCCGGCATCGTCCTTCATGAAATGCAGGCCCATCTGCATCATGCGCACCACCCAGAACGGGATGATGTCAAAGCCGGTGACCAGCACGTTGGTCGGATAATAACGCGCCAGTTCCGGCGTCTCTTCCGGCCAGCCCAGCGTCGAGAACGGCCAGAGCGCCGACGAGAACCAGGTGTCGAGCACGTCTTCGTCGCGGGTCAGGATTTCGCCCGGCTTGAAGTTCTCAAGCTTCTCCTCAACCCAGGCCTTCCACGGACCTTCATGGGCGATGTAATGCTGGATGGCCGCCTGCAGCGCCTCTTCCTCGGTCTTTTCAACGAAGACCTGCCCATCCGGGCCGTACCATGCGGGAATCTGGTGTCCCCACCACAATTGCCGCGAGATACACCAGGGCTGGATGTTCTCCATCCACTGGAAATAGGTGTTTTCCCAGTTCTTCGGCACGAAATTGGTGCGGCCTTCTCGAACCGAGGCAATCGCCGGCTGCGCCAGCGTCTTGTTATCCACCCACCATTGATCGGTCAGACGCGGCTCGATCGGCACGCCGCCGCGGTCACCATGCGGCACCACGTGCTTGTGCGGCTCGATCTTGTCGAGCAGGCCGGCTTCCTCGAAGATTTCGACGATGATCTTGCGCGCGGTAAAGCGGTCCTGTCCTTCCAGACGATCCCATGCGCCATGCAGGGCGGCCGGATGATTGAGGCCCTCGAGGAAATCCTCATTCTCCTTGATGGAGATGGTGCCGTCGATATTCATGACGTTGATGGCGCGAAGGCCGCAGCGCTTGCCGACTTCGAAATCGTTGAAATCATGTGCAGGCGTGATCTTGACCGCACCGGTACCAGCCGTCGGATCGGCATAGTCGTCGGCAACGATCGGGATCTTGCGGCCAACGATCGGCAGGATGACATGCTTGCCGACGATACCCTTGTAACGCTCGTCCTCCGGGTTAACCGCAACACCGGTATCGCCGAGCATCGTTTCCGGACGTGTCGTGGCGACGACAATGTAGTCGCGCGTTTCGAACTCGGTGGGCGTTCCGTCGGCATCGAAAGCGACGGGGTACTCATAGGTCACACCCTTTTCCAGCGGAAAGCGGAAATGCCAGAGATTGCCCTTCATCTCGATCTGTTCGACTTCCATGTCGGAAATCGCAGTCTGCAGCTTGGGGTCCCAGTTGACGAGACGCTTGTCCTTGTAGATCAGGTTCTGCTTGTAGAGCGTGACGAAGACTTCGAGAACAGCCTCGGAGAGACCCTCATCCATGGTGAAGCGCTCACGCGACCAGTCGCAGGAAGCGCCGAGGCGCTTCAGCTGGTTGAAGATCAAACCACCGGACTCAGCTTTCCATTCCCAGACCTTTTCCACGAAGGCTTCACGGCCCATCTCGCGGCGGCCCGGAAGCTGCTGTTCCATCAGCTTGCGCTCGACAACCATCTGGGTGGCGATGCCGGCATGGTCCATGCCCGGCTGCCACAGCACATCCTTGCCGCGCATACGCTCGAAGCGAACCAATATGTCCTGCAGCGTATTGTTGAGCGCATGGCCCATATGCAGGGAGCCCGTCACATTCGGCGGCGGGATGACGATGGTGAAGGTTTCCGCGCCCGGCTTGGCATTGGCGCCGGCACGGAAAGCATTCGCCTCGTCCCATGCTTTGGCGATCTTTGGTTCGACGGCTGCGGAATCGTAGGTCTTCTCGAGCATTTCCTGACCTGAATTTTAGAGTTCTTGTGTGGATTTTTTAAATAAGGATGGATGGTCGAGAGTCAACAGAAACCGACCCGCTTAAGCCGCCGATTGAGCGACCCTGCACACGACTATGCCCCCATAACGCCTTCATCTTCAACAAAAAAGCCGCCCCGATGCCGGAGCGGCCCCTGTTTCGTCATGGCCCGACGCATTTGCGACAGGCGGCTTGAGAGAACTTAACGGCGCGAACCGCGCGCGACGCGCTCGATTTCCTCGCGCACGAGACGCTCCACCAAAGTCGGCAGATTGTCTTCCAGCCAGTCCTGCAACATCGGCCGCAGCATCTCGGCAGCCAGATCCTCGATCGAGCGCCGCTCGACGCCATCGAACACATCGGCAAGTTCGCTGAAGGAACGGGCGATCTGCGCGCCGGCGGCAGCGGAAATAAGATTGAGCGACAAAGCGCTCTCCGGTTCCGCCTTCGGCTCGGCCAGATCGAATTTAGGCATCTCGACGGCAGGCTGGTGCACTTCGATTTCGAAATGCTCCTTGGGGAGCGGCGTTTCGATCGCGCCACGCAAGGCAAGCTGATCAAAAGCGCTCTCGACAAAAGGCGCATTTTCGATGGCGGCGGCGGCGGCGCGATCCTCGGCAGCGAAAGGCACCGGCTGTTCGCCGGCAGCGGCAGCGGCAGCGGTTGCCGCCATCAGCGGCCGCACATCCGTCGGACGCTGCGGCGCCGGACGTTCAGCCGGTGTTACGCTTGAGAAAGATGCGGCGGGCGCAGCCGGTGCGGGCTCTGTTGCGCCACGCTGCGCCTGCGCTGCAAATGCCTGTGGCCCCATCGCGGCGTTGCGGTCGGCGGCGGCGCGAACACGCGCTGCAACGTCGGCCAGCGACATGGTCTTCTCGGCGGAGATTTCCGGCTGTTCCGGCATCGGCATTTCGGAAGCCGGCGAATAATCTTGTGCGGGCCGAGCGCCATAGGCCTGGTTTGCGGCGGGAGGAACGCGGGCCGGCGGGCTGACGGGCTCCGTCACGAAGGCCGCTTCACCGGCGGCATCGTCTTCATCGTCATAAACCGGCGGCAACTGTCCGGAAAACGCACCGGCAGGTCCCGGCTCGTTGCTTTCGATGATCCGGCGTATCGACGCCAGAATCTCTTCCATGGACGGTTCACGCGCTACGCTTGGCTGAGCCATATCAATCCCCGGTTTCCACTCTTGAGCGCTCAGGCCGTATCGCTCTGGATACCGGACATGGCGCTTCGCACCTGTTCAATTCTTACATCGCGTCCGTGACAGCCGAAGCCGGCTGTCGTGCCGATGCTCTGAAACATGTTCGGACAAAACCGCCGGGCGTTTTTGCCGTCCCTGTTGCAGGATCATGCGGGGCAGAAATACGCACACCCCGAATCACCCTTAGTCTAGGGCAGCATAGTCAGGAACTAAATCACTGATTCGACAAGTTTCGCCGTGATGCACAGCTTTGTGAGAACAGGCTGTCAAGCCGTCGCCACTGGGCAAGCGGGGCGCAGCACGCAGGCCCCGCAAAAAACAAACGCCGGGGCGGAAGGTCCACCCCGGCGTAAACAGCGATAATATGTCTATGGATCAAAAAACGAATTCTGCCGCCTTGGCAAAACCGGGCAGAGGCTTGATGGAGGCGTTGAAGGAGCTTGCAGCCGATGTGCTGTTGCCATCACGGCGATAGACAGTGGCCTTTGCGGCGTTGCCATATCCGACAACAACGACCAGACGTCCGCCGTCGCGCAGCTGGTCGGTCAGCGCCGCCGGCACTTCCTCGACCGAACCGTTGACGAAAACCAGATCATAGGGCGCTTCGCCCGCATAACCCTTTTCGAGATCGCCGGTCACGACAGCGACATTGTCATATCCGAGCGAAGCCAGCGTCTCGGTTGCCTGCGCCGCCAGCGCTTCGTCACATTCGAGCGAAACCACCGAACCGGCCAGCTGCGAAAGGATGGCGGCCGCGTAACCGGAACCACCGCCGACTTCAAGCACCACATCTTCCTTGGATACGGCGGCAAGCTGCAGCAGTTTCGCCAACGGCGACGCTTTCATGACATAGCGCGCCGGGCGGCCGTCGCGGGCCGGACATATCTGCATATCCTCATCCGCATAGGCAATCTGCCGCACGCCCGCCGGCACGAAGGCCTCGCGCGGCACGCTCAAAAACGCCTTCAGCACCGAATGCGAAGTCACGTCAGTCGTGCGCAGCTGGCTGTCGACCATATTGGCGCGCGCGGTTTCGAAATCCATCATGTCCTTATCGCCTCAATTTCACGGATGCCGGTCGGGAAGCCTCGGCTCCAAAAGCTCAAAACGGCGCAGGTTTCCCCTCACCTTTGGATAATCTCATAATTGCCAAGGCGCGCGCTTTCAAGCGCGGTGAGTGGGATGTGCGGGAAAAAGCGAAATGACAGGGATTTTTTAAAACAGCAAAGACGGTCAATCACCGCAAAGCGGGAGATATCTTCAAGACGGCATCTGCTGTTTGTGGAAATTTTGGAGGCCTCGCCCGGAATTGAACCGGGGTACAAGGATTTGCAGTCCTCTGCGTCACCACTCCGCCACGAGGCCTCACACGCTCTTCATTCGAGCGATGGCGGGCATTTAGAACGAATCCATTTTGGGCGCAAGAGGGTTCGTTCCGAATGTGGTGTTTTTTCAGGCCGGATGGGCGCAACTCGTCAGCCCACCATCTAAGCGCTTAAGATTCCGTGTTTTTTTGTATCTTCCTCTTATTTCAAAGGAAAAAACGCCCGCATCCGGCGCATTTGCGGCAGTGCGGGCGATTGTTGTCAGGCCGATTGCGAGCGATCAGATGCGCCCAAGCAGAACCAGGATCAGGACGATGACCAGAACCAGTCCGAGACCGCCCGACGGGCCATAACCGTAATTATGATAACCCCAGCTTGGTAGCGCGCCGATCAGGAACAGAATAAGCAGGATGACGAGGATGGTGCCGAGCATGTTTAACCCTCCGCTATTGGCATGTGTCTGTCTGTTTCAATGACGGAGCACGAAAAAGGTTCCCCGCAGTTCCTCCCCCTCCAGCCAGCCCCCCTGGAAGCACAGCAGCCGTTTCAAAGGGTTAAAGCGCTGTCTGCGGTGAGGACCCGCGTCCGCCCCGTGAAGCAAAATAATTTGCCGGATAACGGCTTCGACGGCAGGCATTGAAACGGGGCGGGTCTCGAGGCCAAATATTCCTGAGCGTCTATGACCGGCAATGGTAGCGATTTATTCGTGGTAATTTCTCGGTCTATGTCCATTGGCGGTTGTTCGTTACTCTATAACAAGTCCCCCGTACCCTGAAACTGGCGGGAGACAGAGAGATCTGGCATCACTGGCAGTGCGCCAGATCTCTCCCGCCCTCCCCGGCAAGCCACAAATCTCCCCTTAAGGCACACGGATATTTGACTGACGGTGATATGCGCTTCTCTTGCCTTGCCGGTTTCACTCCGGCTAGACCCGGACCGGGAGGGAGAAACGAGAATCATATGTCCGGTTTTGCGAACCTCATCCCGCTTTTCATCTTTGGCCTCCTCGTCTACGCTTTCTTCCGCTGGGTCGCGCGCGACATTCAGAATCCGAAAAGCAAATAGACGGGAAGAATAATCCTTCATCTTCTTGCCTGACGGGAACCGCTGCGCCTCCATATCGTTTTCGCAGACGCACTTCGGAGGACAGGATGAAAACGCTCCTATCATCGGCCACTATCGCGCTCACACTGGCGCTGGCGGGATGCACCACAGTCGGACCGCCCCCCTATACTGGACCGGCGCCCTATGTCGCGCCGATCCCCGGCAGTATTACCTACAGAGGCCAGCCGCGCACCAAGCTGACGAAATCGCCTATCGGCAGCACCTTCAGCCACGAATTCCGTATCGATGGCAGCACAAGGGCGGTGGAAACCTACCGGATCGCGCCTGACCGCTCGCTGGAGCTTATCGACCGGCGCATCATTCGCGACTGGCTGTTCGGACGCGACGACTGACCGCACCGCACCGGGACCGAAACGGATTGCGCATTCAGGCCGCTTCGGTTAGAGCCGGGCACGACAAACAATACGGATAGGCGATGAACACGCGCTGGCAAAAACCCGTCCTGATCGCGTTTGAAACGCCGGGCGAATACACGAGCATCGAAACCACGCAGGCAGCTTCCTGGGCGCTGATCGAAGATTGGCCGATCGAAGATGGCGATGCGCTGGACAAGGCGCTGCTCATCTGCGCCGCCGTCGATGCTGGCCGGAAAAAGCCGGAAGATGCGCGCAAGGCTTTCCTCGCCGCCGCCATTGAAGCAGGCCTTGATTTCAAGGCTTGACGGCAACTGGCTCGCCTGCCGCAGGACGATAGGACGTGCGCTGCGGCGCTGAAATTTCAAGACAACAGGTTCGATGGATAAAAACCGATGGAAGCTTCCGGAAACATGAAAAAAGCCCTGTTCATCTTTCTTCTCTCCTGCCTCGCAATCGGCCTCATCGGCCACCTTGTCGTCGCCTTCGTCGTCACGGGCTGAAGCGCCCAAGGCACCTTCGCCACACGCGGAATGGCAAGGCATTAAAAATCTCTAAATTTCATCCTTCTGTTATGGAACCGCAATAGGCTCTGTCCGTTCTCTTTTCGCCCGACACAAGGAGGATTGAAATGCGTGACGGATTGAACGGTTTTCTAGAAATCTCGATGCTCGGCTTCGTGGTCGCAAGCTGCCTTTTCATGGTCAACCTGCCGATCTGACCCGCCTTAAAATCCTTTCCCGACGGCACCGGTGACGTAATGATGCCGGAGTTAAGAAAAATGCGGCCTTTCGGCCGCATTTCTTTTCAACAAAACTTGGTTTCAGGCCGAGAGCTTGGCGGCAATTTTCGCCACATGCGCGCCCTGGAAACGCGCGCCTTCCAGTTCGATTTCAGAAGGCTGGCGCGATCCGTCACCATCGGTGATGGTGGAAGCGCCGTAGGGCGAACCGCCTTTGATTTCATCGACACCCATCTGACCCTGGAAGGCATAGGGAAGGCCGACAACGGCCATGCCGTGATGCAGGAAGGTGGGAAGGAAGCCAAGAACGGTCGATTCCTGGCCGCCATGCTGGGTAGCGGAAGAGGTGAAGGCCGAGCCGACCTTGCCAACCAGCTTGCCGTTGAACCACAGGCCGCCGGTCTGATCCCAGAAATTGCGCATCTGCGAGGCGACCGTGCCGAAGCGCGTGCCGGCGCCGACGATGATGGCGTCGTATTCAGCGAGTTCGTCCACGGTTGCAATCGGCGCTGCCTGATCCAGCTTGAAGTGGGAGGCCTTGGCGACCTCTTCCGGAACCAGTTCGGGAACGCGCTTGACCACGGCTTCCGCGCCGGTGGATTTGACGCCTTCGGCGACGGCATAGGCCATTGTCTCGATATGACCGTAAGCAGAGTAATAAAGTACCAGAACCTTCGTCATTCTCTTTGTTTCCTTTGCTGGAACTGTTTCCGGCGTGCCGGCCAGAAGCTTTTTCAAAAACTCGATGATCATCGGCGTTGACCCGTCAAATGTGTGTGACGAAAACCTAGCCCACGGCCCCTCATCCCGCCAGCCGGGGATTGGCATACGCACTGTTCACCATGAGTGAACGGAAAACCGAAATGTCAACTATTTACAAAAGGACATTTTTTCAAAACCGCTTTGCATTCAGCAGGAGCAGGGCTAACGTCGGGGAAACAGATGACGAGTGCAACCATGTCCAATCCCTCCTCCACCTCCTCCGTTGTCACCGCCGCCATGCTCACCATTGGCGACGAATTGCTGTCGGGCCGCACCAAGGACAAGAATATCGGGCATCTCGCAGATGTCCTCACCATGTCCGGGATTGACCTCAAGGAAGTGCGCATCGTCGCCGACGAGGAGGAGCAGATCGTCGAGGCGCTGAACGCGCTGCGCGGTCGCTATGATTATGTCTTTACGTCAGGCGGCATCGGCCCGACCCATGACGACATCACCGCGGATGCGGTGTCAGCGGCGTTCGGCCTGCCCTGCGAACACGATGCCGAGGCGCTGCGCCTGCTGGGCGACATGTACCGGGTCCGCGAGATGGAATTCACTGAAGCGCGCAAACGCATGGCGCGCATGCCGCGAGGGGCTGCGCACATCGCCAATCCGGTTTCCGTCGCCCCCGGCTTCGTCATCGGCAATGTTTATGTCATGGCCGGCGTGCCGCAGGTATTTCAGGCCATGCTCGACAATGTCATGCCGACCTTGCGCACCGGCGCGAAGGTCATGTCGCAGGCGGTGCGCTCACCCTATGGCGAAGGCGATATCGGCACGCCTCTGACGGCCATCCAGAAGGCCCATCCCGAAACGAGCATCGGCTCCTACCCGAAATATGACGGGCAGCGTTTTTCGACGGAGATCGTCGTACGCGCCCGCGACGCCGGCGTGTTGAAGGCGGCAACCGAGGCGGTTGCCGCCATGATCGAAACCATCGGCCAGGAGAAGCAACTGGCCGCCAGCAAGGGCGATGCAACCGCCTGAGACGGAGAAGGCCTGAAACGAAAAGGTTTGACCAAAATCAAGGTGGCGGTCTGTAAAGGCGGCCACTCTCCCCCTGAGCATTTCCAGGAAAAGCGGAACAGCTTTTCCGTCCGGACAATGCGTAAAACAGAGACTTAGATCGCTCTGGCGATTCGAAGAAAAGCCAGAGCGATCTGAAAACGACATGTCACCGAGGAGAGAAGAATGGGTTACAAAACGATACTGACAGTGGTCGACAATGTTTCGAACACGCAGAAGCTCGGCGAATTCGTGGTAAGCCTTGCCGACCAGTTTTCCTCGCATGTGATCGGCCTGCACATGGAAACGCTGGCCGCCGTTCCGCTCGTCGCACCGATGGAAATTCCCGATCCCGCCACCGTGCAGGCTCTGCAGGACGTGGCGCACAAGGAAACCACCGACGTCGGAACCCTTTTCGAACGCACGCTGTCCGCCAACGGCATCTCGCATGAATGGCGCAGCTTCGTCACATCGGTCGGTTACGCCTCCGCATCCGCCATCGATAGCGCCCGTTGCGCCGATTTGATCGTCGCCCGCCAGAGCAGCTCTTCGGCACTGTCAGACAGCCGCTCGGATATTGACGGTTTCCTGTATGAAAGTGGCCGCCCCGTTCTCCTCGTGCCGCATGTGCTCACCGTCGCCAAACCGATCAAGCGCGTCCTCATCGCCTGGAACGGCTCCCGTGAGGCGACCCGCGCCACTTTCGACGCCCTGCCCTTCCTGATCGCGGCCGAAAGCGTCGAGATTTTCTCCGTCGATCAGGCAGAGAGTGAAACACAGTCCGCGGGTCTCGCCGGCACGGAATTGGCCGCAACGCTTGCCCGCCACGGCGTCAACGTCACGGTCACCTCACAGGAAAAGATCGCCGGCGTCTCGCCGCAGGCGGCCATAGAAAACCGTCTGTCGGATAACAGCATCGACCTTCTGGTCATGGGCGCCTATGGCCATTCCCGCTGGTGGGAGCTGCTGTTCGGCGGCGTGACGCGCACCTTGCTCGATTCCATGACGGCGCTGACGCTGCTTTCGCGCTAAATATGGATGCGGCGCAAACAGTGCCGCAAGCCCTCCGTATCCCGCATTATACGGGCGAGCGCCGCTTGTTTCTTCTCCCCGCCGGGGAGAAGTCCGCGGCAGCGGGATGAGGGGGCGACGGTCGAGATATGCGGAGAGAGTGCCCCTCATCCGACCCTTCGGGCCACCTTCTCCCCGGCGGGGAGAAGAAACAAGCCGCAATCTCCCGCGCTGTCCTTTAAGCGGAAAGCTTGCCTTTTTGCCGGTCTTGCGGCTATTAGCCAAAGCCATCGACAATTTTGACCAGATGGTAGACGACATGTCCCTTCCCGATAAAGCTTTTCCCGTCTCCTGGGACCAGTTCCACCGCGATGCCCGCGCGCTTGCCTGGCGTCTTGCCGGCCTCGATAAAGAGTTCCGGGCAATCGTCTGTATCACCCGTGGCGGCCTTGTGCCGGCGGCAATCATTTCCCGCGAGCTGAACATCCGCCTGATCGACACGGTCTGCATCGCCACCCGTCATGACTACGTCAATCAGGGCGATACGGTTCTCCTGAAGGGCGTGGACCCGAAACTGGCGGCTGATGGCGGCGAAGGCGTGCTCGTGCTTGATGATCTGACCGATACCGGCAAGACGGCGCTGGAAGTGCGCGAAATGCTGCCGAGAGCCCATTTTGCCTGCGTTTACGCCAAGCCGAAGGGCGTGCCGACCATTGACACTTTTGTCACTGAAGTCAGCCAGGACACCTGGATCTATTTTCCCTGGGACATGGGCTTCACCTATCAGGAGCCGATCGCCAAGGGATCACGCGGCTGATTGCCAGCCGCCGCTCAAGGCACCCCTGAAAAGCCGTCCCGCCGGGGCGGCTTTTTTGTGTGAAACTGCCTTTTTGACGACAGCGGAAAAACATGGAAAAACCGCAGTGTCGCCTTTATGCCTCACCCCGGAAATGCGCGGTTTTGGCTTTCCGCTGCGGAAACCAGCCCCGCACAGGCTTGAGATTTCCCCGCCAAGTTACTGATTCTTTTGAAAGCTTTTGCTTTCCCCGTTTTCCACAGGCACTTCACACAATATCTTGTGGTTAAAAATGCGTTTCAATCTATGGCTTGACGAATCTATGCCGCAAGAGGAAAGTGACAATTATGTTGCGGCGGCAACGGACCGGAAAGTAACGAGGCCGGCTCCTTTCAATCTCAGCTCGCTAATCCAGACGCGGCGTCCCGGCCATCAGGGGGCGGTTTGCCGGTGGGTTTCTGCGTGCCTTGGAGAACCGCCAAAAACATGACGCGGGGACTGGCGGCAGGAAGCTGTTGATACTATATTTAGTATTCCACACTATGCTTGCAGCCGAATAAGCCACGAGATACAGGGGTCACATCCAAGGATGAACATCCCTTTCAGATCGGCAACAACCGGCTGCGCGAAGGCATCGCACGGCTGGACCGGATTTTTGCGCCCTTTGCCGGGCGCCCAATGGACGAGGACAGGAAACCATGCGCATTGAACGTCGCTTCACGAAGCCCGGCCAATCGCCTTACGCGGAAATCGACTTCCGCAAGGCCGTCAGTGAAATCAAGAACCCTGATGGTTCCATCGTGTTCCGTCTGGCGGACATCGACGTTCCCGCGCAGTTCAGCCAGGTGGCGACCGACGTTCTGGCGCAGAAATATTTCCGCAAGGCCGGCGTGCCGAAGGTGCTTAAGAAGGTTGAGGAAAACGACGTTCCTTCCTTCCTGTGGCGCTCGGTTGCCGATGAGAAAGCCCTGAAGGATGTGCCGGAAGCCGAGCGTTACGGCTCCGAGACCGATGCGCGCCAGGTTTTCGACCGTCTGGCCGGCACCTGGGCCTATTGGGGCTGGAAGGGCAAATATTTCTCGTCCGAAGAAGACGCGCTCGCCTTCCGCGACGAGCTTGCCTACATGCTCGCCACCCAGCGTGTTGCCCCCAACTCCCCGCAATGGTTCAACACCGGCCTGCACTGGGCCTATGGCATCGATGGTCCCGGCCAGGGCCACTTCTATGTCGACCCCTTCACCGGCAAGCTGACCAAGTCCAAATCCGCTTACGAACATCCGCAGCCGCATGCCTGCTTCATCCAGTCGGTCGAAGACGACCTCGTCAATGAAGGCGGCATCATGGACCTGTGGGTGCGTGAAGCGCGCCTGTTCAAATACGGTTCCGGCACCGGCTCCAACTTCTCCTATCTGCGTGGCGAAGGCGAAAAGCTTTCCGGCGGCGGCAAGTCCTCCGGCCTGATGAGCTTCCTCAAGATCGGCGACCGCGCAGCCGGCGCCATCAAGTCCGGCGGCACCACCCGTCGTGCAGCGAAGATGGTCGTCGTTGACGCCGATCACCCTGATATCGAAGCCTATATCGACTGGAAGGTGAACGAGGAGCAGAAAGTTGCCGCTCTCGTCACCGGCTCCAAGATCGTCGCCAAGCACCTGAAGGCCATCATGAAGGCCTGCGTCAATTGCGAGGCAGACAATGGTGACTGCTTCGACCCGGCCAAGAACCCTGCCCTGAAGCGCGAAATCCGCGCTGCCAAGAAGGACATGGTGCCGGAAAACTACGTCAAGCGCGTCATCCAGTTCGCCGAGCAGGGTTACAAGGACATCCAGTTCAAGACCTACGACACGGACTGGGATTCCGAAGCCTATCTCACGGTATCCGGCCAGAACTCCAACAACTCCGTCTCGCTGAAGGATGACTTCCTGCGCGCTGTCGAAAATGACGGCGACTGGAACCTCACCGCCCGCAAGGACGGCAAGGTGATGAAGACGCTGAAGGCCCGCGACCTCTGGGAAAAGATTTCCCACGCCGCCTGGGCGTCCGCCGACCCCGGCCTGCACTTCAACACCACCATGAACGACTGGCACACGTCGCCGGCCGAAGGCCCAATCCGCGCTTCGAACCCGTGCTCGGAATATATGTTCCTCGACGACACGGCCTGCAACCTCGCCTCGCTGAACCTCCTGCAGTTCAAGGATCAGGCGACGAAGCGCATCGATATCGCCGATTACGAACATGCCGTTCGCCTGTGGACCGTCGTGCTCGAAGTTTCCGTGATGATGGCGCAGTTCCCCTCGCGCCAGATTGCCGAACGCTCCTATGAATACCGCACGCTCGGCCTCGGTTACGCCAATATCGGTGGCCTCTTGATGTCGTCGGGCATTCCCTATGACAGCGATGAGGGCCGCGCCATTGCAGGTGCGCTGACCGCGATCATGACGGGCATTTCCTATGCCACCTCGGCTGAAATGGCCGGCGAGCTTGGCCCCTTCCCGAGCTTTGCGCCGAACCGCGACAACATGCTGCGCGTCATCCGCAACCACCGCCGTGCCGCCCATGGCCTGTCGGATGGTTATGAGGGCCTGTCGGTCAACCCGGTCGCGCTCATCCATGCCGATTGCACGGATCAGGACCTCATCGCCCATGCAACAGCCGCCTGGGACAAGGCGCTGGCGCTTGGCGAACAGCACGGCTATCGCAATGCCCAGACCACCGTCATCGCGCCAACAGGCACGATCGGCCTCGTGATGGATTGCGACACGACCGGCATCGAACCCGACTTCGCGCTGGTGAAGTTCAAGAAGCTCGCCGGCGGCGGCTACTTCAAGATCATCAACCGCGCGGTTCCCGATGCGCTGCGTTCGCTTGGGTATTCCGAAAGCCAGATCGCCGAGATCGAGGCCTATGCCGTCGGCCATGGCAATCTCAATCAGGCGCCGGCCATCAACCCCTCGACGCTGAAGGCCAAGGGCTTCACCGATGAGAAGATCGAAGCCGTCAACGCTGCACTGAAGAGCGCCTTCGACATCAAGTTCGTCTTCAACCAGTGGACGCTCGGCGCCGACTTCCTCAAGGACACGCTGAAGGTCTCCGACGAGCAGCTTTCCGATATGAGCTTCAACCTGCTCGAGCACCTCGGCTTCGGCAAGAAGGATATCGAAGCGGCGAACGTGCACGTCTGCGGCGCGATGACGCTGGAAGGCGCACCGTTCCTGAAGAACGAACACCTGCCGGTGTTCGATTGCGCCAACCCCTGCGGCAAGATCGGCAAGCGTTATCTCTCGGTGGAATCGCATATCCGCATGATGGCGGCGGCACAGCCCTTCATCTCGGGTGCGATCTCCAAGACGATCAACATGCCGAATGACGCGACGGTGGAAGATTGCGGCGCAGCCTACATGCTCTCCTGGAAGCTGGCGCTGAAGGCCAACGCCCTTTACCGCGATGGCTCCAAGCTTTCCCAGCCGCTCAATGCCTCGCTGGTGGAAGATGACGACGAAGAAGATTTCGTTGAAGAACTGATCCAGCAGCCGCTTGCCCAGCAGGCCGTGACGATCACCGAAAAGATCGTCGAACGCGTCATCGAGCGCGTGTCCCGCGAGCGTGAAAAGCTGCCGAACCGCCGTCAGGGTTATACCCAGAAGGCAACCGTCGGCGGTCACAAGGTCTATCTGCGCACCGGCGAATTCGGTGACGGCCGCATCGGCGAAATCTTCATCGACATGCACAAGGAAGGCGCCGCTTTCCGCGCGATGATGAACAACTTCGCCATCGCCATCTCGCTTGGCCTGCAATATGGCGTGCCGCTGGAAGAATATGTGGAGGCCTTCACCTTCACCAAGTTCGAACCGGCCGGCATGGTGCAGGGCAACGACGCGATCAAGAACGCCACGTCGATCCTCGACTACGTGTTCCGTGAACTCGCCGTCTCCTATCTCGGCCGCCACGACCTCGCCCATGTCGATACGTCTGACTTCTCCAACACGGCACTTGGCAAGGGTATCCAGGAAGGCAAGACCAACCTGCTCTCCACCGGCTGGACACGCGGTTACAAACCGACACTGGTTTCCAGCAACGAAGGCGAACGCTCCGCTTCCGAACCCAAGGGCTCGGCAACGGCAGCCCCCGCCCGCGCCTCGGCCAACGTCACCTCCTTTGCAGGCTCTGCCGCCCGCAAGCTGGAACCGACGGTCGCCATCGCAACCTCCGAAATCGTCTCTTTCAAGCGGGACTATGAAGAGCGCGCCAAGGAACTGGCCGAAGAGATTGCCGAAGAGGTGATCGACGACGTGGCCCAGGAAGCCAAACAGACCGCCACCGCCCTCTTCTCCGACAAGGCCGCCGCCGACGCTGCATCGGCCAAGGCGGAAGCCAAGAAGGTGGAAAACGAACGCCGCATGCGCTCGATTGCTCAAGGGTATACGGGCAACATGTGCTCGGAATGCCAGAACTTCACGATGGTGCGGAACGGCACTTGTGAGAAGTGCGATACTTGTGGTGCGACGAGTGGGTGCTCTTAACTAAAAAAGTACTTGAAAAGGGCCGCTGAGAAACCAATCCAAGTACTGGCCAATTGAACCAAGAATTGGCCAAACGGGAACCTAAAACTGGCCAATCCCTCAAAAGACGAATACCGGGCACTGAAAAGTGCCCGGAAAATGCCCAAAGGAACAAATGGTGAAACAAACGCGTAAGTAGCCACGCCGACGAACACACCATCAGCATGCATCTCCGCTTTATCAGCCGTAAGTCGATGACAAGGAAGTTGTAATGAGTTGGTCCCGAGCCAGAAGCCTCGAGCGAATACGGAATTTTCGTTCCACCGCGCCTGCCACATCCATTAGCCTGATGACGTTCGACCAGAACTACTTGGACACGCGTCGCGCAACTCTTGATCACAGGAAAAGCCTTGGCGGGAGAAGAGAGCCGTTGATTTTCAACGTGCCCCAAAATGAAGCGATCAAAGTCGACGGTGTTCATGTTTACATCCAGATGCTCGACTTCGCGGATGCAATGATTGACCGCGACCGAGAGACTGAGGCCAGCCACCGACGCGTCCTTTCCATGCTTCATCTGAACTACGCAGCTTGCGACCAAGTGGCGGACGAGTTTGAGGCGCAGCGAGTGGATTTTCATGGATCACGGATGCATGCCGTTATCGTCTCGCCCCCAGGGCCAGAGAATGCCAAGGAAAGGGCTGAGCGGGCGCTCGCTTTCGCCGACGCGACAAAACGAGCGATTGAAGAAGTTGGCCGAACGACTGAGGACGGTCGCTACTCGACACGTATCAGAATAGGAGTGGACAGTGGTTCTGCTGTCGCAATCAGTTCCGGCACATCAGACGAAAGGGAGCCATATTTCCTAGGTCCTCCTGCAAACTACGCGGCAAAGCTAGCAGACGGTGAAGAACCCGGGGTTTACATGTCGAACAGGGTTCGCAGGGATCTCGGCTTAAAAACACTTTTTGGTCTCGATGAACTACAGACCGAGCGAAATAACTCCGAACAGACTAGCGAGTTCAGCGGCCTGTTTGAGCGAGCCGCGATGCAAAACAAGAGGTTGTCCAACGAGTCAATTTCTCTAGCTGCATCCAGAGCACGTAACAGGTTTGTCCTTGATGTCGGAACGGATGCAACTTTCGTCTTTCACAGACACACCCCTCCGCTGGCAACAATCGACTTCTCTCGGTTGATGCCATCGAACTCGATCCGTATGGGTTTAATGTCGGTATTTGGCGATGTTTCTGGCTTCACCAAATACGTCGATGAATGTATTGCCGGACAACGTATCCGTGAAATGGTCTCGAACCTCCATGTTATCAGGAGCGAACTGGCAGCGACACTTTCCGAAGATTTCACAGGTCGCAAGGTCAGGTTTATCGGAGACTGCATCCATGGTCTGATAGCGATAGGCAGCAGCTACGACACAAACGAGAGCGCGACGGTCATTGCCGCGGTGAAAGCCGCCGGAGGAATACGGTCAAGTTTCGAACTTTGCCAGCAAGAACTCGACGGCATCAAAGATTTGGGCATCGCTATCGGTTTGGAGTACGGCGAGACCCCTATCACGCGTATCGGCATCAGAGGTGATCGCAGCGTTCGCTGTTCGGTCAGCCGAGCGGTTTCAAGATCCGAAAGCCTCCAGAGTGATTGCTCTGGCGAAGAGACAGCTATTGGACCAACCGCGCTTGCGCATGCGCCGGTATCCGTGAGGCGGCTTTTTACAAACGGCGTTGCGTCGGGATTGGATGCGGCATCGGTGGGAGAACATCTCAACGCTCCAGTAACAGTCAGCAGCGGATCCGTCAGCGCAATCGCCGCGCCGTATTGTATGGGAGAAGCATGATTGCCGCTTTCTCACTTGTACAGCGCAGTGCCGGATTGGTTCCGGACGAGCGAAACGCGTGACACCGAACTACTTGGGCGAACTAGCATCGAAATCGAAGACGCTGTTGGGATTTTTGAGGTCGACCTTCGAATCCGCGAAGTCAACGGTGAGATTGCTGTACAGGAGCAACTTCCCGGCACACGGTTTCCTAAAACCTGCCATGAGCGCCATCTGCAATCAGACGAACACTTCTGCTTGGGATTCGACGCGGGCAAAGGAATAATTTCCTTCGACCACGCGGTAGTTTGGTGGGGTTTGTTGAATCGTTTCCTCAAGCTCCAACGAGTAGCTGAAAGAACCAAACGTTGGCCACCGCAGCAAGAATTGGCTCACGGAAACGCAGGTCCTCACCAGATCGCGGCGTTCGAGGCGGCGAAAGAACTGGGCATCGAGAACGAGTACATGAATATGCTGGCGGGAGAGCGAGCCTGGTTCTCGGATGGAACCCTTAAGGTCAATGCAAGAGGCAGACTCCACAATAGCTGGTTACCCTGCCCGGTTGGATGCCGGAAGAATGGAAAGGCGATCGCTCGGTTGGGATGTTGCAAGCCCAAGGCCGTCGCGACGTTGATAAACGAAGAACGACAGAGACGGGAAAAGACTGCGGCATTCTACAGGATCGGGCGACTCCTTCTGAAGGAACAATGCTGCGGCACAATGCTTACCTGCAGTCTGCGAGATTCCGCTTTGACCACATCCTCGCAAGCATCACGGTGATCTATGGCCCGGAACGATCAGCAGGAAGCGTACGAGAAACTAATGTCCGCAAACCATGGGCGGATGATCGAATTCAGCAAGTTCGGTGAAGCAAAGAACGCTGCTCTTCTTACATTTTGTTCGGTTTGGATGGGTGCGATCATCACGATCTTGAGGTCGAATTCTGTGCTTCCGGATGGATATACGCCTGCATTCAAGATTGCTCTTCTTCTTTTGTTCGTGGCCGCCATCATAAATTTGAAATCGTTGATGCCAAAATTCCTCGATCAGATGCACAAGCGTGAGGACGACTACAAAAACCTATTGTATTTCGGTGACATAGCAACGGCTGGCACCAAGAACTATCCCGATATGGCAGCCGATCTGTATATGCCCATGGAAAATGAATCAGCTACGGCCACCTATCTCCATGATCTCGCTGTTCAAACAGCAATTCATGCGAAAATAGCACAGAGGAAATTCAAGGCGTTCAACTGGGCCGGATCGTTGGTGTTGTGTGCCTTCGGTATCATGGCCGTTCCCCCACTGGTTTCATCCATCCATTGGGCAATCGATCAATTGCATTGCGAGAACTGAAAATGACAATTGCGGATGACATAATAGGCAATGCCAAAGCAACGTTTTCGACGAAGTGGGCGGTGCGAGATGGCAGAACGGTACCATCTCCTGAAGACCTGAAGCATTCAAATGACGCAGTGTATTTTGAACGTGCAACCGTTCTCTACGCAGATCTCGACGGCTCAACCGATCTCGTCGAAAACAAGCGATGGGAGTTTTCCGGGCAGGTCTACAAGTCATTCCTTTACACGACATCTCGTCTGATCAGGACCATGGGTGGTTCCATCGTTTCCTACGACGGAGACAGAGTAATGGGAATTTTCATATCGGCCACTCAGGCAAACGACGCGGTTTCCTGCGCTTTAAAGATCAACTACGCCGTCAAAAATTACCTCCAGCCAGTGCTGGCCAAAAATTGGACTGGCGATTTTAAAATTCGTCATGTTGTCGGGATCGACACGTCGTCAATCAGAGCGGCGCGTACTGGTGTTCGCGGAGACAACGATATCGTCTGGATCGGCAATGCTGCAAATTTGGCGGCAAAGTTGACTGCACTTAGTGCCGATCAACCAACCTACATTACGAAACGTGTTTATGAACGTCTGAAAGATCCTCAGATGCTTGGCCCTCAAAGGGAAAACATCTGGAAGAAATGGCAATGGACCCAGCACAACAACGACGAAATTTGGTCCACCGTTTACTGGCAGACTTTTTCCTAGCACAGCCCGCCAACCAACACTGCATATGAACTACCAACCGGGATTCACCTGAAAATGGCCGTCGACGAAGCATTTCTCCAAGATCGTGTGGATACTCTGTTCGATACCACATTTGACGAACGCGATGGGCGCATTGTCCCTTCCACAGATGATGTTGTCCTAAAGAACGGAGCAGTGAAAATCGATGCTGCCTTCCTTTACTCAGACCTTGCAGGTTCAGCATTGCTGTCAAAAACATGCCCTTGGTCAACAACAGCCAAGATAATACGCGCATTCCTGGATTGCTCCACGAGACTGATTATCAAACACGGTGGCAACGTACGCAGTTTCGACGGAGATCGTGTGATGGGAGTTTTTGTCGGCGACTCCAAAAACAGTAACGCGTCGATCTGCGGTCGCGAAATCCACTGGAGCGTTCGGAAAATTATTCAGCCGGCAGCAGAGAAACGATTCACATCCATCTCTAAAAACGGCATTCAGATTCGAAATTGCTCGGGTATCGATGTTGGCGACGTTCGAGCAGTTCGAACTGGGGTTAGAAATAGCAATGATCTTATTTGGATAGGGAAAGCTGCTAGCTTTTCCGCGAAACTTTCCGACATTCGAGACGGGGGATATTGCACTTACATCTCTAGCCGCACGTACAACAAGCTCAAAGACGAAGCGAAATACAATAACGACGGTAAGGATATATGGGAAGCCAAGACTTTCACATTCGCGGATGAAGCCGAGACGGTTTTTAGATCGAGCAGTTGGAAAAAACCATGACAGCGACGGTCGGGCGCAGTGAACATGCCATATATTAGATATTCATTTAAGAGTGCTGGGGAGCCATTATGAAAGAACGATTTGAGGGTGAAAACCGCGCAGCTTTAATAGGCAATTTAAAACGCCAGTTCGACAGTGGCGATTCCGACGTTGCGGAGGCAATTGCCTCGGGAGGAGAACTTGTTGAATTCAAGGCCGGAGACGTGCTCATCAAAGAAGGCGGCGAAGACAACGACGTATATTTCCTGGTATCGGGGCACGTATCGGTCGTTGTTAAAGGACAAGAGGTCAGGCAACTGAAGAGCGGTGATCATGTTGGCGAGATGGCTGCAATTGAGCCCTCGCAACGTCGCGCGGCTTCAGTGATAGCGGTCGAAACTGTCGTTGCCGTTAAAATGAATGGCGGCAATTTCACGGGCTTGGCGGACAAGTTTCCGCCGTTGATTTGGCGCTCGCTCGCACAAGAATTGTCTCGCAGACTTTATGACCGCAACAAGCACATGGCCACGCCGAACGACAAGCCGCGTATGTTCATCATGTCTTCCGTTGAAGGCCTCGCAGTCGCCAATGAAATTCAGGCTGGCTTACAGCATGACGTTCTTGCGACAGTATGGCCTAACGGTGTCTTTTGGGCAGGCGGTTACCCACTTGAATCGTTGGAAACTGCCGTAGCGGAATCCGATTTTGGCGTAGCGGTCGCTTTGTTCGAAGACATTGTCGAGACAGCTCGTGGCGATCGTAGACCGACAATCCGTGATAACGTCCTTTTTGAACTCGGTATGTTCATGGGCCGCTTGGGACGGCGACGTAGTATTCTGGTTTTCCCGAAGCTGGATGGGCTCGTGCTTCCGTCGGATCTTCACGGTCTTACCCCAGCCTCATACCGTCCTGGTGAACCGAAGGACTTAGCTGCGTCGCTCGGGCCTGTATGTCACCAAATCCGGAAAATCGTCCATCAGCTTGGTGTCAAGACAGCTAATTCATGATCGACTTCTCACAGCCCCATCAGTACCGTTGCCGCGATTTCATTCGGTAGAAGCTCCGGATTTTAATGGGGTCTCGACCGCGAGCATTTCGTTAGAAGGGACATGTGTCATTACTTGGCACGAAATAGGTGTTGGGATGAGCGCTGAACAGAACAATGTAGCTCCGGATGGCTTCCTTGAATCGCGTCTTGGGCCAGAGGGCATTGAGGAGACGAATATTGAGGAACAAGTGGCGGAAAGAGAATCTTCGGCGCCAATTGGCCACGATCGAGATTCTACCAAAGGCTTCGATTTGACCGAGCTTGCGGACGATTACGAGCTGTCGCAATCTCCGGTCGAGGAATTTCTCCAGGGCAAGTTAGAAACTCCTGGTGCCCGAATCTCACGTGGATTGGCGGCAACTGCCGCCCGACAACATGCGATAGCTGCGGCAATGGGTTCTCTGCGACCGTCCACTCAAATTCACGGCTTGTTCGAGGAATTAGAAAAGGCTCGCAAATCGTTTGAACCATTGAATGGCCTATACAACAGATTGGATACGGCAGGCCTTCTTACTAACTACGCGAACGGTTTTGCAGGTTTGTCTGCCAGCCATATCGGAATCTCCCACGCAACGGCATCCGCACTTGCGGGACTAAAGCCGTTGACGATCAACAGTGCACTTTCCGAAGCAATAGCCAATGCCCGCCGGGCGATGGACGAAACGTTTTCACCCACAAGGGGAATAGTTTCAGCGTTAAGAGAAATGGAGGAGCGGAACAGGAAGCAACAAAACTCCATTATTCATGCGCTTTCCAGCACGCTTGGAAACGTGACCCGCACCAACCAGTGGATGACATCGATCTCTGGAGACATTATTGGGTCCGGGATCCGCAGCTCCTTGAGTGACGCAGTTGAAGAGATGCGCACCTCATTGCGCGCCCTACAAACATCAATCATTGATGACAGAATGAGTTCGCTCCTGGGCCTCGGCGCGACATTCACTGACGAGTTCGCTTCGACACGCATCAAAATGTCGGTTCTGGCCGGAATCGGAGCAATCTCAACACCGCAATCACCGCTTCGTAGCGATGCCTACAAACAACTATTCGGCGAATGGCGCGTTCACGCCGGATTGCCTAGAAGTTTTTGGAACGACCCACGAGAGCGGACTAGGACCTACGAAGAAGCCAGTGTCGATGATGGCCTAATCCACGCCACACCAAGTGTGGCATTGGAAATCATGATCGAGAGCGGCCTCACTACGGGTATGCGCTCTGATGACGAAGCTGTCGCGCTTGTTTCTGTGGGTGAAGTCTCCATGACGGTTAGATCTCACACAACACGTGGTGATGCCTTCGCGGCCATTTCAGTGTTCGAGCAAAAAATGAGAGCATACATCGCGCAAAAGATGGAGGGAAAATTTGGACCAGAATGGTTCAAACATCGAGCTTCGAACCTCGTTGGGAAGGCTAAGGCTGCCCGCAAGGCAGCTATGGAGCGTGGTGAGAAGTTCCTGCCGTTGATCGAATTCACGGATCTTGGAGAACTGAACACTCTTATCCTGAGTAAAGGAAACTGGGACGATGTATTCGGCGATGTATTCATCAATCGCGACACGTTCAACCTCGATATGCAGCGACTCGTAGCAGTGCGTCGACCCACGATGCATGCCCGGCCTGTCGACGGTGTAATCCTTGTGGAAATGCTATGTGTCATGCAGAGACTCTCAGCGCAAATCGTCGATGACGGTGAATGGAAACTGGAAGCAGACTTGGATTTTTAGCTGGAATTGCCGATACGTGAGTCAAGTAAATAAATTACGCTAGCTTGGCCGACCGCAAGGCCACTATCTTCGGCGTACTGCGCGGAGAAATCGGTGTCCTGCCAGCGAATATCACAGCCATCCTTTTTCATTCCGGTTAAGAGAACCGCTCATCGACATGAAATCATTGATTGATCGCATTTGAGCCAATCCTTACTTGGCCCTTAACGGGTGTGCCGGAATCGGTCCTTTGATCGATCTTGGGACAGGCAGGGGCGCCAGCAAAAGGCCCTTAAACGCCAGTCCCAGATGCCCGACCGAATCCCCCAAATGGCCGGTCATCTGGCGCAGTGCTGCTTCAGGCTCCTGCTATTCGGTTATCGTCCGTTCCTCAACCTCGGGGCGGCCGCCAACAATGGGAGAGGTCCATCCCGCAGGGACTTTATTGCCCATTAGGCATCCCGGCGGTCGAGTTTCAGGCCGACCGCGACCCATCCGTTTCTGCAAAATGGACAAGAGCCGCTGCGAGCACGCCCGAGCCACCACGCAGCATCGACTCTATCAAAGTCCCTATTCATGCGGGCGGCCACTGCCTGGTGGCATCCGCGGCCCCCAGTCCCTTCACCATACGCATTCCCGCCATCATGTGACAGTTACCACCAAACCTTTTCTTGATAGGTCGGCCGTAGGAAGTGCGGCGTATTCTACCGTGCGCTTTGTCGCCTCCAGGCAGAAATTGAACTTGCGGTATCGATATTCGATGGCCCTTGTGCCCACCTCGTCCAAAATTCCACTGTCGCGCTGTTCGGCCAAAAGCGTGGCTGCGCAACTCTCACACGACTTGGCAAAAGACTGGCATCTCCGACCACAAGAGCTTCGCCAATATCAAGCACCGGGAGCAAGTCACCGAAACCACCGAGACTGTCGGGAAGCAAACGCCTAATAACCGCTTGATCGTCACCGTTGGTCAACCGCATTGCAATGACGTTATTGCACTGGCTGAGAACGGTCCTGTTCACCTCGGCAGGACGCTGACTGATCACAACCAGTCCGACCCCGTACTTTCGGCCTTCCTTCGCAATTCGTTCGAATATTCCTACCGAAATATCATCGACGGAATCCCGTTTTGAATGCTCTGGAATGTAAAGATGAGCTTCATCGCAGAACAGTGCGACAGGATGTCTTCGGTCGGCAGGTGTCCATTGAGCGATGTTGAAGATTAGTCGGGCAAGGAGGCTGACCATCAACGGCAAGATGTCCGATGGTACCTCGGAGAAATCAATAATCTTGATTCCCCCAAGACCATCCTCTTGATCGGTTCGGCCACCGACCAAAGAATGAGCCATTTGGACAAGCCAATTCATCTCCATACACTCGACGTGTGGCTGAAAGAGGAAGCCCAAGCGGCGATCTTCACGCTTCGCTTCAAATCGAGCAATCAAGCGGCTAAGTTTTCCATTGAAGTCACCAGCTTTATCTGTACCAACTTTTGCTCCCGGAACTCTCTCTGTATCCAGGCGCTTCAATTCATCTAGAACACTGTCTATGTCGAATGGTACGGGGCTATCCACGGTGAAATTTGCCAGAATGTCACCATGGGCGCCCTCTTCCAGAAAAGCTCTTTTCGACGTTGTTATAGAGCTCGACATGACCATTGCCTGGTTGGGAGCATTCTGGTCCGTACGATCGACGAACAAAGAGACCATAGCCTCATATCCGAGTAACCAGTAAGGCAGATAGAGAACTCCGTCCGCTAGTCCTCGTCCTTGGTCCAGATCGGCTGGCCCGGCAATGCGTAGATGTCGAAACTCATCGCCCTGCAGAGTGTCGTACTCACCATGGATATCGAAAAGGATAGCATTTGCGAGCGGCAAGGCTGCAATTTGATCGAGAAGACGAGCTGTCGTGAAAGACTTGCCCGAACCCGTGCTTCCGACCACGACCGCATGACGCTGGAACAGCCTATTTCCGTTCAGATAAGCAGCAGCACCTTCATCAAGTGTGTAAGATCCAAGCTCCAAACGCGGGCCATCGGCATCAACGTTAGAAACCACTTGCATAAAGGATGTAAGCCGAGGGCCTTCGAGGGAAAAGCAATTTGCATCTATTTCGGGAACAGTCTCAAGAGTGCGTCTGAATACATTTTCGCGCGTTCCGTCACGGTCAAGCAAGGTGCCGATCAGGCTTACTCGAACAAGATTATTCTCAGGTAAGTCAAAGGGATCTTCATCTGCGTCGATTGCAACAGGCACACTCGGAGCTTTTCGCGTGATCCGGGCAACCACCCCTACCAAGTGCTGTCCCGGTCGGCTGCTTTGCAGAACAGCCAGTCTGTTCACTTGTATCCTCTTGAGGCGTTCCAAGTCGTCAACTCGTACAACGACGTTGCTGGAATCGACTGAAATGATCCTGCCAAGCGCTTCGCCGTCGGCATAGTCGAAAATTGCCATCTTCTTTTCCTTTTAGAAGACTAACCGATTGAAACTATCAAGAGACCACACGTCCCCATCGAGGTCGGCTCCGTCGGGATGCTCTGGAGAAAACACGCGTGTGTTCCCCTCGTGCATCTGCATGGCAAGCCACGAACGCCCGCCGCTCTTGTGCAGAAATTCGTGGGCTTCCGGAGTCAAGGTTCGAGCGAGCACAATGATTGGTACGTTGCCGCCACGGCAACGTTCAATGATTTTTGGCTGAATGTGCCTGTCTCGGAATCCGTATCCAACGCAAAGAATCGCATTTGCACCAGCGATCGCGGCATCCGCGCCCTGAATAGCCGAACGAAATGGTTCATCGTGCGTACGTTCGTATTTGCTCATTCCGGGTGTCACTATCAAAGGACTGAATCCTTCGGGGACCGTCGGTGTCAGAGGGAGACATACCGGCACATCCTCTTTGTCTGAAAACCAGTCGACAGAGCCATGAACCTTCCAAATTCGGACTCTGCGGATCTCCTGAGTACCTAGAAAGGGCACAAAAGCACTCTGCTGGCGAGAACGTATCAACCCCGTTGAAAAACCAGTTTCATGCATGTAGCCCGCAAGATCGACGGAATATTCTGCCACGCGGTCATAATTCGTCGTGACAATCGAGAGGACCTTTTGCGTGCTACGGAATAGGCCTTGTAGCAATCTCGACAAGGCAAATTCAGTTTCCCGACGGCTTGCTCTGTACAACAAGCTCAAATCATCAGCGGCAATGGCCTCCCATGTACGGTTTATAATCTTCGCCACGAGGGACGTGGGTACCGAGTTCTTCAGCAATGCTTCTTCAAGACCTTCGTCTTGAGAAAGAGCGGTTCGCACAAGGAGCCATGCGTCTTCTTCCTCGCCAGGAGACGCGTCGACAGTATCGAGGAGGTGCTTGGCCAACGGACCCATTCCACGCAGGCCGTAGGATGCGGACGCTCCGCTTCCCAAGACAATCACCGGGTTCTGCTGAACGCAATTCTGGGCTGTCTTGGCGATCTGTTCAATGAGTTTCGCTGCCATGTCTTCGATCAGGAAAGAGACGATATGAGCCAGTTCAATTCAGTACGGGCGGCGGAAATAAGAGCCTCGTAGGACTTGATGGCGATGGATTCATTCATATGCTGAGTGTTCAACGTCGTCGCTCGGCCTTTGCCGACCATAAGTATCTCCATACGACTGCTCGACGAGAGCTTCGTATAAAGGTCATCCCGATACTGCTCAGCCTGTGCAATATCTTCCCGAGAAATCGGATGAGAAGGGCGTTTGAATTCAATAAGCAGGAAGCTGTCGCGGTAGTCCTGCGACAACAAGAGATCCGGGCGCTGGGCGGATCTGAGGCCAGCAAAGCTTTGCTGACAATACGTTTCGATCATCCGCTTGAGAGTCGTGTTTGACGACATCATCGAATAGTGGCGTCCAAGAACCCAGAGATTCTTCTCAAGCGCGGTGTGAACGTCTTTCTCGAGGGTTTTAGGATTTTCCACAAGGCGCTGAAGATGCTCGAGGAATTCAAGCCGGCGTGTTGCCTGCTGCGAAATTCCCGCTAGTTCTACGAGCCCGAACCGCTCGAGGGATTCCGCAAACGTCGCAACATCACCGTGGCTGGAAGCATTTATCTCCTGTAAGACTGTCCAGTAAACATCATGCTCAATAGCATCGAGGGTAACGTCGACCACTACGGCAATGCGCTCGTCGCTCTCCCCGTAGAAACGCTGAAGGATTCGTGAGATCGTTTCCTGAGCGAAACGGCGACGATATTCTGGAAGTCCTTGTAGCCTCTGGTTAATTTTTCTCTGCAAGCGCGCCTTTTGAAGCGTCATGTCGCGCGCGTGGGTTTCTCTGAGGCTTTCTTTGACGACAGATTGAACATAATCTCTTGTCGCCTGAAATCCCTTGCTATTTTCAATAACACCACCCCAATCGGCGGTAACGAAATCGTCGCCTCCGGTAAGTTCGACTTCACCATATACCCGCCGCACCAGGCTCTGCGGGATTTCCTCGTCATCGTCCAAACCAAACATCATCGGCTTCCCGACAACCTTTCCGTCAACCTTGAGGACAATGCCAGGTGCTTTAGGAAGCCTCTTACCGTCCGCGATGGTAAAGTGCAGCGCAACATTGCCGGCTTCTGGCAGGTTGCTTTCCGTTCGCTTGGTTACCCCCGGCACGTCCTCTACGGACAGTTGAACTCCATCAACAAAAACCTTGAAGCTGTCCTCCCGGCCATATTCGTGAATAAGCACTTCTCTGAGCCGATCAGGAGTTGGAAAATTGAGTCGAGAATCCAGTTCGGATAACGTAATTTCCGTGCCGCCATCCTTGCCGTTCGCATCTGCTTCGATGAATGGCAGTGGTACGGCTTCAAGGTCATTTTGATTTTCGAGCAGTTCTTTTTTGTCGATGACAAGGGTGCATGCACGGTTTCGCGCAATGGCGCTCACTTCCATACGGCCAGCCAAGATCAAGCCCGCAAATTTGCCTATCCCTTTACGTCCTTTGATCTTTCGATTGTACTTAGGAGTTCGCTCACCTGAACGAGTTCGCTTATCGCTGGCGATATTCAGGTATTCGCCACGCATCTCTGAAGCCGTCATGCCTGAGCCGTCGTCGCGGATTACGATTGCATCTCCGGTTAGAAGTGTTGGCAATGTCACCCAGACATGGCGCGCATCAGCATCCCAAGCGTTATCCACCAACTCTTTAAGGGCAGCTTCACTGGATCGATAGGTTTCGCCAAGAAGGCGGGTGAGCCTAGTATTTACGGAAAAATGAGCACTTTCAGTCATTCTGCATCGATAAAAAATCCCCCAAGCTGGAAAGGGGTAACAGAACTTGGATTCAATCTCTACTGAATACACGGAAATTTTACTAGCTAAAAGTGCACCGCCAGTTTCACGTCATAGCGTAAGATCTCCACTGCCGAGTTCCATCGATGGCATGCTGAATTCTCCCCACTTTAGACTGGACAGTTGGGATAGATGGACAAATCGCCATTAGGACAGTCACCGGCCAAAATCCAACCGGATCATGCTTTTTTCATCTCCCGTCAGTAGACATCGCGGACATATCGTTTGGTCGCCAAAAGTGTCTTTACGTAATCCTCAACTCCACTGTTGCTCATCTTGCCATGGGATGAAATTACTTCCCGCAGCACTGAATCGACATCCTTAGCCATACGGCTCGCATCACAACAAACGTAGAAATAGGCCCCCTCTTCCAGCCAGCGGAATAGTTCGACTCCGTACTCTCTTATCCGGTATTGGACATATTTAGTTCGATTACGAGACAACGCTCTGGCCTGAAGCAATCGGAAGGACGATCATGTTACCTCCCCCTCTTGCTGCAGATCGTGTACCGTCACCTTCCAAGGTATTGGCCTGATGGTTGATTTGCGACTTGGAAAGACGTTCCCCAACTGGATATAGAAACAGTATCACCGTCTGAAATACCGTACTCGCTTGCGCAAGGCGCAACAGAATGGCTTAGAGCCATGCAATCCACTGACTGAGGTCCGGATGGATGCTCATCTCGCGCAGTAGGACAGCGCGCCAACCATAATCTCCGTAGAGAACGGCATTTTCGTTTGCCTCATTAGTGAGAAAGGCTGCGGCGCAGGGACCTCCAGCATTGATATGTGAGCGGGCGCTTCTAAGCGCCGTATTGATCAGGTCGTTTGAATAGGAGTCGTAAAGTTCGATTAGCTTAAGCCTTCGAAAATGGGCCTCTATGAGAGCCCACGATTCAGCGGTCATTCCCGCCTGCTGAACGGCGAAGGTCGCCCCAATTGCTTGGGCAGTTGCGTTAGAAGTTATGGCGACTGTAAGAAACGGGACAGCCGGTATCGCATCGCGGTAGAAATGGAGATATTGCCTGGCTCCAGCATGAAGCCAATCATCATCCTTAATGGAGTTGCATCGGGTACAAGATGGGACCAAATTGAGAGCATGCGCCGAAAATTCCGGGAATCTCTCCGCTGGCAGGTAATGATCGTAACTTCCTGGCGTGGTCGCACCACAATAGGGACACCATAGAAGCCGACTCGTTGGCTGCGCGTTTTTGATTGCCTGCTTGAGAGCTTTCATCCCTTTGTTGGGACCATAGCAGGACCGCAATTCCGTCCGAATGTTCGTAAGCGTTGATGCGGGCATGGATTGCAGCGTGTTCGCTGCAAAACAAATCTCATAATAGACAAAGCGACTGCGAATGGCGGCTTGCGCGCCAACCAGCACGGCCATTGCCGCCTTTTTTTTATTGTCCCTGATATCCTCGAAGATGTCGATGTAATCCGGTGGAGTGCTAACGGGTATAAGGCTCTTCATTGCTTGGCATCTCGGGCGTAGCGCGCAAGCAGGTAAGACTTGGCGTTCATACTAAGGCGATTGGTGAACAGGTCGAGCGCCTCTTCCAAGGTCATCGCCTTTGCTATCCTGTTGAGGACTTCTCGATAGAGGCTCTCTGCTTCTTGCGTCTTGAAGACATGCTCGGTCAGTTCAGCCACGCTCTCGCCAAAGCTCTCAAATTGAAGCGCCGCCGCATCCGTCACGCCTCTCTCTCGCGTAAACACCACGACCCTCTTCGAGGGTATTTCTTGGATCACAACGGGCGAGTGGGTGGCCACAACCGCATAGGATTTATGGTGTCGAAGGATGTGGGTCAGAACTACAAAGAGATTGGCGACGGCATTTGGGTGGAGATGTGTCTCCGGTTCATCGAATAGAACAAGACTTTCGGGTTGTAGCCATGCAAGCAAAGCCGTGACAAAATGACATAGGATCGCCTGGCCGGAGCTCAGTCGCGCAAGCATTTCACTTTCTTCAAGATTACTTTCTATCTCGCGTCGTAAATCCGCTTCGGTGAATTCATTCATGTCTCCCAGGATTTGGGTGATATATTCAACCCAATCGCCATCCCGGTTCAGATCTCGAACTCGCATTTTGTTGAGGCGGAACGTGCGTTGTAGCCCAGTCTGAGAAAGGTTACCTTTTTCGTCACGGATCCCACAATAAATGTAACTACTCTCAGCGTGGGCTTCTGGTCGCCGAAATCGATCGAATGCGCTGTATGATACTGCCAATATTCGTGTGAAAAGAGGCTGGCTGATCGGAAATCGACTCTTCCGCTCCTTAACGTTTGCCGCAGAGACTCTCCGCGCCTGCGTAAGGTCGGTACTTAGCTGCGCCAAGAACCGCGTCTTTCCCACGGCATTGCGGCCAATGATGCCAACAACCCGGCCAGGAAGGATATCGCTCGCGGAAAAGTCGAATTCGATCTGAAATGGTTGTTCATCGTCGGAGATGCTGCACTTATAAATAAACGACGGCGTCTCGGCTGGCTCTTCTCCTCGCGACCATGCGCCACCAAACTGCCGCGCTCTCCACGCTGCATTCTCTCGCATCATGCCATTGCGAAAGACGGTCGACGTTTCGAACTGGCCCGCAAGGCCGGGCATGACTGCGATGTCGCGCAACGCGGTCAACACCTTTTGCGCGTCTTCGCCAAAGGTTTCATACATTCGACCATAGTACGCCGCGGATTGGCCTAATGAGATGAAGCCGGATTCAATATCAGCACTGAAGTGAGTCGGAGGGATAGTACGGCTCTCAACGATCCAACCGGCCTTCCCCTCGGATCCTTGGAGGACTTTGGTCTTGCCAAATATAGTCCGCTTCCCTTCTTCATCAAACCAGAGAAGATCGAAGCGTACTTTGCTACCGTAGTCGTCCCAGTCGTCGCTCCGGATCACGAATGTGTCTTTTAAATCCGTCGGAATTGCCTCGCCATGCGCCAGTGAGATAAAATTCAATTTGGGCGAGGTCGCCATCTGACAATCCTGTTGAGCAATCCGTTCTATAGTGTGTTGGTAGACTTAAACGGAAAAGGTGTCTAGATTCAATGTGATCGCTCGAAAGAGCAGGTCGTGGAACGTGACCGCAAATGGTAGATGCCGTTGCAAAACTCAGTATTGTTGGTGCTTCATTAGGGTGGTTCAATCGCCGCACCAAAATGCGAAATATTGAACGTTTGAGAAAGCCGGTCAGCCTAGCAGTTGTCCGCTTATAGGAGGTCGACACGATCGACACAATGACCGACGCGAGGGCGCAAGCTGCCATCCTGGCATTCTGCTTCCCATGACCGCTCCGAGCCGTAGGCCGTCTTCCGGTCCGCGCCAATTGCGGTCATCGATCAGACAACTGGCCCCATACAATCTGACCGGCTACGAGCTTTGGCTGTTCGGTGAAGCCTTGATTTCGAAGTATCGCGAGATCAGAGTTAAGACCGATCCTACGACGAAGAGCAGGCTTAGCCAAAAGTAAATATTCCCGTAAGCTTCATGAAAAAGGGAATGGCCCCAGCTTTTCAAATCCCACCAACTCCACGGTATATTTTTCAGGTGATACACATCTTCTGAACCGGAAGCTTGATCGTAATTAAGTTTATACCAAATTTTGTCTAGCTTTGTATGAACCGCAGCCGCTTCTACGATGTTCGAAAGACTTTGCGCAGCCGCCAAAATACTAAGCTGGCCGCCCACCGCAATCAACACAAGCGCCTTACCAACAAGCTCCAACCAATGATAGAATCTCATAATTATCCCCGCATTCCATCTGAGGTATTTTTTGACCGAGCCTCTCCCGAATGTGCAGAAATCAAGATTTATTCACCAATTTTAAAACTTGCAATTCCAACAGCTTAGGCGGTGCAAAAAAGCGAGCTGCATTTCTAGCTAATGACCGGTTTGGGCCAAAAGTAGCCGTACGGAAGAACGATGGATTGCTGGCGCACCATTCAGCACGACGGCCGACAAAGCATTTTACGAAGCCGTCACCGTCAGCGTCTAAAAAAGAATGCCTAGGGGGATACAGATGACTTAGGAAGGAAAAACGCCGCTATGTCATGCTCTTCTCACACTCGGTAGAACTCACAGTCAGGCCGCCGATCCACTACCTGGATTATCTCGGAATAGTTTCATCACTTCTGTTCCTAAAATGACCTCCCGATCCTTCAGGATGGCCACGAGGGCCTCCATCAGATTGCGCCGCTCCCTCACGATTTGCTCAGCACGCTCGAGCTGCTCCCTCAGAAGCCGCTCGACACGTCGCCGAATTACCGAATCGGACCTCCGCAGTTCGTCTAGCTCCATAGATGTCGTCGCGTGATGAAACTGCAGAGCTTCAAGTCCGAGGTTGGAGAGCATCCGCGTCGCGAGATCAACGGCCTGTTGCAGATCGGAGCCTAAGCCTCCTCCGGACCCATCATATTCAGTTCCGAGGTGGACACGCTCCGCTGCCATTCCCCCGAGCAACATGGCGATTTCATTGAGATATGATTGACGGTTTCGATTATGAACTTTCGGTCTTGTCCACTGTACGTGACCATAGGAGTCCTCATATTGACCAGAATCTCGGGCCACGACGATCATATCTAATGTACCAACCTCCAGAACCATACCCACCAGCGCGTGCCCGGCCTCATGAACGCAAACGGAGCGCAGTGCATCGCCTTGTAAAGGAAGCGTCGGCGGAACGAGCTCAAGCAGATCTTTGAGTTGCACATCCCTACCCGCCCGTCGCGCAATCCGTTTGGCACTTCGGGCAAGTTGCTCGATATGCGCTCCAGAATACCCACTAAGGGCGACCGAGATGTCCTTCAATTCCTCGCGTGGAATGCGATCTCCGAGATGAGTTGCTAGAATTTTTGCGCGTGCTGCTCTGTCAGGGAGTTCGAGCACGATCTGACGGTCGAGGCGGCCAGGTCTTCGAAGAGCGGGATCAACATGCGCAGGATTGTTTGTTGCTGCGATTACGACGACTCCCTCACGGCTTTCGGCACCGTCGAGCAGTTCCAGCAAAGCATTCACGACTTGCATCGAATAGCCGGCATTATCGCCTCGGAATGTCGCCCGATCGCCGATTGAGTCGATTTCATCAATGAGGAGCACAGTTGGAGCTTGATCGAGCGCATCTTTGAAAGATGCCCGCATAGCACCGAGCATATCCCCGAGGTGCCCTTTCGACTGCCATTTGGCGCATGATGCTGGAATAAAGGTCGCGCCGCATGATCGCGCCAGCGCGCTCGCGAACAACGTCTTACCGGTCCCCGGTGGCCCGGAAAGAAGAAGCCCGGCATCAACGTCCCGCCAAGAGATTTGACCTTTCTTCCAAGCTGCCAGATCTTGAACCATGTCTAGCGCCCAGGCCTTTGCAGGTCCGTATCCCTCAAGGTCTTCGATGTGCGGTTCCCACCTCCCCTTTGCCGGACCCTCGGGTTGAGCGAGCTTACGGAGAACTACATCGATCGGGCGACCACGCCTCATCGCTAAAAAAACCAGTTTGGGAGAATGAGCGCAAAGTGCCCGAGCAGCTTCCAGCGGAACTTCCGCACCCCACACTTCTTTCGCAGCAGCGACGAGATGAAAGGGTTTAATCCCACCAACCGCAACTACACCGTCAACGGCCACAAGAACCTCCTGAGGAATGACCGCGCCGTGCTCGACGATAACGATGACACCCTCGCCTCTTGATACTTCAAGTACCGCGTCTGCAGCAAAAGTTTGGCCGCGCTTATTGAGTACGATCCGAGTGATCGCGTATCGCTGAGCGAGGCCGGATTGCGTCAGAACCTTGCCTAGAGCAACTTCGTAGCTCTCGAACACAGCATCTGGAGGAAATACGATCGCCACTACACGGTCGCGGTCAGAACCCTTTTTTAGAAAGAGACCACACCGCCGAAGTGCGACTTTGATGGCGTGGGCATAGGTGGTCGTTTCTAGCGTCTCTGAACGCTGGACTGCTGTCTTGGGCATGAGAGCACCCTCACTTAGATGCTCGGCGGACAACGCTGTCCGGCCCGAGAAGGGCTTCAGAAAGATCGACTTCCAATACCCCGGAGAGGATCAGCGATGCGACCGAATGCATCGGCCTGCTCTCGCGCATCACGGACAAAGTTTCGGCCAACGTGAGGGTGCCTGCTTCGTCGAGTGCGGCAAGAATGCGAACTCTGTCACCTAATGGAACTTCGCATCCAACGTATCGCATGAGATCCACGGCGTTCTGCAAGCGGACAGGGTCTAGGTCCAGCATGGAGACATGTTGAAGCCGGTAGCCCATTCGGTCTGCTACTCCGGAAAGCCAGCCCGGCCCGCCCTTTGCAGTCTGCCAAATGTTCACGAGCAGCGCTTCGTCAGAGGTCTCGACTGCAAAATCAACGTGCCACCATTGCGGCCGAACGGAATTGCTGTCGTTGACGATGGCCTGCGGCATGCACTTCCATGTGATGACTTCAGGATCGAGGTCAAGAAGACACGCATATTGACGGGAGTGCTTGTCTCGGAACAAGGGTTCTCCGAGGCATTTCAAAGTCGAATACGGAGGAAAAGGACGATAGATTTTACGGAAATCGCTGAGCTTACCACTTGCGATACGGGCACGAGAGGTCGTCATGACCATGTCTCCAACCAAGAAGGGAACACGTTGGCTGCGGGATCGGCCCCGCGATCCGTCAACCTATTCGTATATCTCTGCGGTGGGTGGAGATGTGTTTCATAACCGAAGGCCTAGCAGACGCGTTTCTACGGCATTGGAGGTCATCTAGGTTTGCAGCTTGATGTTCCTCGGTGCCGATCCTCATGGGGATCGGCTGCATTACGCATCGGGATGAAAAGGCGGTGGCCTCGAGTTCGAGCAAGAAAGCATAGCCCCGTGCTACTCGAGGGCGGCAGACCGGACCCACGACGCGTTGAAGCGTGCCATGGGGAGAACGCGGCCGATAGCATGAAGAGATGCAACCAATATCATCTGCATAATGAGCGGTACCGGTCATCATGACGGCCTCTTCACCGAACAATAGGACAGCGACCTCGGGTGCACGGCCCCGAAAATCTGTCAGCGTATTCGAAAGGTAGGCAAAAACGTCTGCCTCATACCGGAACATTTAGTGAACAAGGCTGCTGCCGTCAATAGTAAATCGTTGCCGCGTTGTGCGTGGATTTGCGGCCTCGAATTCGAGATCGTTTTTTTGATGTGAAAAAAGGGTACTAACGGCTCTCTTGGCTCGAACGAGCAGAACGATTCCGTTATATCGATCAGTGCTGTAGCTGGATTGTGTCGAAAATCGACACAATCAATCTTGTTTGATTGTCCGTCGCCGGTTACGTTTTTTTACCGTAGTTGCAGAAATCTCGATCAGGGATTGGGATCGCTATCGTCAGGAAGCGGACCGGGGCGAGAGAACAACTCTTCAAGTGTCTTCTTTCCTGGTACGAACGTCACGTCAAATCTGCCGTCGGTGTCGATCAATCTCTGAGTGCCGCGCGCCTTAGCCGCTTCCAGAACCTCCTGGATGCGGGCCTCCGCCTCGTGTCTCTGCCAATCAGAGTTATGCGTCATCTAGCCTCTCTCGGGCAACCTACTGCGTAATGAGTGTATCGAACGAATTGGATCATGACCGAAATTTTTCAAGACTGACCACAGGATTCTGCCGTGCAGAACGAACCCGTTCTTTTGCTGGATACGGATATCGTCAGCCTGATGGGGCGGGCAAAGCCGCCACCGGGACTGCGTCCGTGGCTATTGCGTGTCGGCATAGATCGTCTCGCACTCTGCTACCCGGTGATAGCAGAACTTCTTCGCGGAGCCCATCTTCGTGTGCGCGACGATCCAGAAAGAGCGCTTCTCATCACCAACTGGGTCGACGAACTCATCGCCATGGCCTTCCCTTTCCCAGCAATGACGGCCTCGGTTGCGACGGTCTACGCGAAAATGACATCTGTTCCAGCACTGCGACACATGTGGACAGTGCAAAGTGGGCAAAAAGGAAACAGGCTCGGACATGACCTCATGATATCTGCCGTCGCGATCGCCCATCGCATGCCGATCCTAACCGCAAACGTCGATGATTTTCTCAAGATCCATGAGCATTTCACGCTCCCGGGATTATATCAACCAATGCACGGCAGTTGGTACGTTACCCCAGATTTTGAAGTACGGCTCCCCTCCTTCGATGCGAACGAACCTGACCCTCATCAAAAACGCCTGCCTAAACTCAACAGCCCGGTCGTCTAAGCCTTCGTGCGATGAAATATTTAGGAACGGCCTCGGGCGGATCGTTTGATCACGGCAGAAGACGGTACGAAAACATTCGAGCGGATCCTCCTGCCGTCGGACGAGATGCAGAAATTTGTTGAAGGAGCGCTTGCAGGATTAGAAGTTCCCGAAGCAAAAATTAAACTTGGGACCGGCAGGGTACAATTCGAGACCTTGGTAAAGCATGCCCTGATTAAACCGCTTGGCGGAGATCGCGCTGCCAGTAACTTCATCAGCGTGGATCGTCGTTTTGATCCTTCTGATCTTGATAAATTTCTTGAGCGTCTCATTAGCTGCGTAACGACCGAATTGACCCCTGACTTGGTCGATATCGCAAACGCCATGCGGAAGACCAACTGCCAATTTATGGAGGTCATCACGTTGCTACTTGATCATTCCCTCAAGAATGTTGCCTTTGACACTCGCGAAGTCGGCATCGCAGGTTTCAGGCTCGATGTGGAAGAGGTTCGACGTTTAGCGTTGGGTGAAGAACATGGGTGCTTCGCCGTATCAGAGTTACAGAGACTAATTCCAGCGTCGAGCCGGATCGTCAAAGATCTTCTAAAGGGGGGATGGCTGCAAACGGTCCAGCGCAAAAACCCTGTAAAGCGAAACATGCAGACCGTCGTCGAGCGTGAGGCACTAACGAAATTCAAGGAAGAATTCGTCTCGTTAGGCAATCTTGCGACCAATAGAGGAACGCGAACCTGGTGCCTAAAAAAGCAACTCGACAGCGAGTTCATCAGACCGGTGTTCGAGGCGGCCGGCATGCCGTTTTATCGCCAAGCGGAATTAAAATAACGGCGTACGTTCGGGGTAGATCATCGTTAAGAGCCGGGCTTTTTAGCCCGGCTTTTTTGTGAGCATTTCAAATGGCCAGTTTTGGCTTCCAAAATGGCCATTCGTGCTTGGGTTTCCGGGTTACGCACACAGAAAATCAAACACTTAGCGACGCTTTGGCCAGTACTTGGTTTGGTTTCACAGCCGCGTTGCGGCCCTTTTTTGTTTGAATAGACGCAACCCTATGGCAATAATGAAGCAAGATACAATTTCAGGATGCCGCATAGATGCTTGAAGCTTCAGTTAGAAATATCCTTTTTTTCGATACAATTTTGAAGCCGCATCACGAGGGCATAAAGGATATCCCACTCGACGGAATCCTGAGATCACTGGAAGATGAAAATCGAAAAGAGAGTTTCGTAAAACTCATAGACAATGAGCAAGCGGCTGTGAGGCTGAGTGACATCAACGTTGATTTTCAGACCAATACTGCCACGTTGCTCATAACTTACGCTGACAAAAGGGGTGCTGATCCAGTTTTCGCCAACTTGGAAAAAGGAACACTTCGATCCGAACCCAAAGTAGATGGAGAAGGCGTCGCAATCTCCGCTCACCTAATGTTCGGGCTTAAACCCAATGCCATAAACGGGCTATATCCAGCGATACTAGAAGATGTTCCGGGCATTGGGCGGACTTTGCTAGAGCCATTCCTGCGAAGCGCGTTCAAAAACGCGAGTTCCTATAAATTTCAAAACCAGAATAAAAATGAGCAGAAAACGTGGCCTGTTCCAACTCTCGTTGTAAAACAGAGTGAGCAGTTAAGTAAGTCTCTCTCATCAGGCGGATATTTAACTGAAGTCGAAGTGACAAAGTACGTAGCCACCGGCGGCTTCGACCAAATTGAGGGACTTCAGGAGAAAAAAACTACGACAGTTATAAAAATCGATGGTCGCCCGACAGGAACGATGGCCACTGATTTATTAAATAAGATAAAAATATTCGCAAACAACAAGAAATACTACGATATGCGCGTTCGATGGGTGAACGCGAACAAGCAAACAAAAACTGTTGCACTTGGTACTGCCCGCGCCGATGTTGGAGACGTATTGTTTGGGCGCGTAGAGAGAATAGGTGTTAATACACCGTTGCCTCAATGCTCAGAAAAAATACAGTCTGAACTTCGTTCAGCTATGTTGAAGTATATCAAATGAAAAATTTAGTAGGGCCGCTTCTCTATCTTAGGGTATGGCACCCAACGAAATTGCTTATTGACTTCATAATGCCGCTGGCAGCCGCTACGGCCATATTTTTACTGCGTTTTTTTTATTATCCATCAACCGGCCTTCTCAGTTCCGATGGCCTTCTTTCATTGCTGGTTCCTCTATTAGGTGCGCTTGCAGGGTTTTATATTGCCGCCTTAACCGCAGTGTCCGCATTTCCTATAGCTTCACTCGACAGAGAAATGCCGGGCGACAGAATCAAAATCCTAGGCAAAAATACAACTAACAATCCGACACGGCGTCAGTTCCTATCTCTCCAATTTGGATACCTTGCATTTACCAGCATATTGCTTTTTACGGTAAGCCTCTTCTCGACATATCTTAAAAAGCCGATATCGATAATAAAAGAATTCACAGTAACGGAAATCAAGATAGGAAACATATTTCCGTGGATATCCCTATACATAATTCTTTTTATTTTATTTAATTTGATATCCGTTACTTTTTTCTCACTATACTATTTGTCGGACCGAATTCACCGATTTGAACCCGAGCTTGAGGGCGGTCCAGACTCCAAAGAGTCACCTAAAGTTCGCGCACCATAAGTCCACACATTCAGAATGAGTGAATTATAGACACGATGCCGCGATGCTCACTCTTTGGCCTCACCCCATAAAATCCACCAGCAACTTCACATTCAGCGCCGCAATCACCACCGCAATCAGCCAGGCAAAGGCCGAGAGCCAGAGCGGCGCGCGAAGTGCACCCATCTTGGCCTTGTCGGAGGTGAACATCACCAGCGGGAAGACGGCGAAGGAGAGTTGCAGGCTGAGCACCACCTGCGTCAGGATCAAGAGTTCCGCCGTGCCACTGTCGCCGTAAAAGATGGTCACGCCGGCGGCCGGGACGATGGCGATGCCGCGGGTGATGAGGCGGCGCAGCCAGGGGGCGAGCTGCATCTTCAGGAAACCCTCCATCACGATCTGGCCGGCAAGCGTTGCCGTGACGGTGGAATTGATGCCGCAGCACAGGAGCGCCACGCCGAACAGCGTCGGCGCAATCGCAAGACCCAGCAGCGGCGCGAGAAGATTATGCGCCTCACCGAGTTCGGCGACATTGGTCTGCCCCGTCTTGTGAAAGGTCGCTGCCGCAAGGATGAGGATCGAGGCGTTGATGGTGAGGGCGAACATCAGCGCGATGGTGGAATCGAGCGTCGCGAATTTCAGTGCCTCGCGCTTTTCGGCAATTGTTTCACCGATTTCGCGGGTCTGCACGATGCCCGAATGCAGATAAAGATTATGCGGCATCACCGTCGCACCCAGAATGCCAAGCGCCAGATACAGCATGTCCGGATTGGTGACGATCTCGGTCGTTGGTGCAAAACCGAGGATCACCTGCCCCCAGTCAGGGTCGGCAAGCGCCACCTGAATGGCGAAACACACGGCGATGACGCCAAGCAGCGTGATGACCATAGCCTCCACCCAGCGGAAACCGAGCTTCTGCAGATAGAGAATGAGGAATACATCAAGCGCGGTGATGAGAACGCCGAGTTCGAGCGGAATGCCGAAGATGAGGTTTAGGCCGATCGCCGTGCCGATGACCTCGGCAATATCGGTGGCGATAATGGCGATTTCGGCCAGCACCCACAGCAACATCGCCACCGGCTTCGGATAGGCATCACGGCAGGCCTGGGCGAGATCGCGGCCGGATGCAATCGCCAGACGGGCGCAGAGCGATTGCAGGACAATCGCCATGATGTTGGAAACCAGCGCGACGGTGAGCAGCGTATAGCCGAACTTGGAGCCGCCGGCGAGCGAGGTCGCCCAGTTTCCGGGATCCATATAACCGACAGCAACGAGATAGCCGGGGCCGAAAAAGGCCATGGCCCGGCGAAACGTGCCGGCATTCGGCTTGACCTTGATCGAACCGTGCACGTCAGACAACGACAGGTCGTCGCCATTCCGCCGCCATCCAAAGACTGGCTTGTCCATTCCAAGAACTTTCAAATCGGAAATTGTGTTTATGCAATTGCAAATCATTCGCATAAACACAATGGGCTTGCAAGCGGGCTTTTGGCGCTTGCGCCATCGAAAAAGATTGCCTTGTATTGTGTCGCGGGGATGCCACGCTGGATGCCCTCAAATCGACCGGAGCAAAAGCGCCGCATAAAAACCGACAGGATCAGCCGCGTCATAAGGGATGGCTGCCCGGCGTCCGGGTGGCCGGGGCTGCAACTGGCCATTGACAGCATCGATGTCGTAGCCTGTACACAGGTCGCCGATACAGGTCAGACATATTCCAGAAGGAGCAACCGCGTGAACCTGATTGCCCATGTCGAAATTCCCGTGCTTGATATTGAAAGGGCGATGCGTTTCTACAGCGCCGTTTTTGACGTTAGCTTTGCGGAAATCGTCACGATCCATGACAACAGGATGGCCTATTTCCCCTTCGAGGAAGGCAAGGATGGGGCAAGCGGCGCGCTTGCCGAGGGAGAGACCTATGTTCCGACGAAAGACGGAGCAATCATCTATCTCGGCGTGAAAAACATCGACGATGTGCTTGAGAGAGCCGTGCAGCAGGGCAGCGAAATCCTGTTTCCCAAAACGCCGGTCGATGACAATCTCTTCGTCGCCGAAATTTCCGATAGCGAAGGAAACCGCATCGCGGTGCAATCGGCCTGATCAGGCAGTCTGCGTTGTAAATCGAAGAATGGCCGGCGCATCATTCCGTTTTCGATGCCCGGCCTTCGAAGACAAGGGTCGGCCGTTCAGGTGACAGCCCTCACGGCCTTGTCATCACCCCTGCCCCCGCCGTTGCGGAACAGCTGCATATGCGCCTGCGTTTATCTCCAAGGAAGTAGTCCAATTCCGGGGAAGTTCATGCGAGACGGCAGCAAATTCAGCCTGGTGAACCATCCGAAGCGATGGCCCAGATATATCATGGCACATAGAAGGCCGCGCGACTGGCTGATGACAATCAGCGGCATCGTGCTGCTGTTCGTGGTCGCCGCCGCAGTCGCCATGGGTTATCTCGTCACCAGCCATCCCGGCAAGCCGGAACCCAATCCCGGCATCGTCGAGGAAGAGGCTGCGGAAAACGGCGGATAGGCGGCGGCGCAGGACGCGCCGCTCCCAATCAGCTGAGGCCCGCAAGATGCCCGCTGAACTGCGCCTCATGCAGCCGGCTGTAATGGCCCTTGGCGGCCAGAAGTTCGGCATGGGCGCCGGTTTCGGCAATGCCGGTCTGGTCGACCACCACAATGCGCGAGGCATCACGGATCGTTGCCAGCCGGTGGGCGATGACGAGTGTCGTGCGACCTTTGGCAAGTTCCGTCAGCGATTGCTGGATGGCCCGCTCCGTTTCCGTATCGAGCGCCGAGGTCGCTTCGTCCAGAATGAGGATCGGCGGGTTCTTGAGGAACATTCGGGCAATGGCAAGACGCTGCTTCTGCCCACCGGACAATTTGACGCCGCGCTCGCCGATAACGGTGTCGAGCCCGAGCGGCATGGCCTCGATCACGCCATCCAGCCGCGCACGCCGCGCCGCATCCATGATCTCCTCGTCGGAAGCGCCAAGCCGGCCATATTCGATATTCTCGCGGATCGTGCCGCCGAAAAGGAATACATCCTGCTGCACGATGCCGATCTGGTTGCGCAGCGAGGCAAGTTTCATTTTTCTGATATCGATGCCGTCAATGGTGATCGCACCGCTGGTAACATCATAAAAACGCGGCAGCAGTGAGCAGAGCGTCGTCTTGCCCGCGCCCGAAGGACCGACAAAGGCAACCGTCTCACCGGCGCTGATCTTGAGGTCGATATTGCGCAGAACCTGCTTGCCCTCGGCATAAGCGAAACCGACATGGCGATATTCGATGCTGCCGGAAAGTGCCGGCGCCTCGATTGCGTCGGGCGCATCGACGATATCAGGCGCCGTGTCCAGAAGCTCGGTGAAACGGCGGAAACCGGCAATACCCTTCGGATAGGTCTCGATGACCGAATTGATTTTCTCGACCGGGCGGAAAAACACGCCGACCAGCAGCAGGAAACCGACAAAGCCGCCTTCCGTCAGACTGCCCGTCAGCACGAACCAGGCGCCGCAGATCATCACGATCATCTGCGTCAGCCGCATGCTCATGTAGCTCAGCGAGGTGCTGGCCGCCATGATCTTGTAAGCGTCGAGCTTGGTGCGGCGGTATTTCTGGTTGTCCTTCTCGAACAGCGCCCGCTCATGGTCTTCGTTGGCGAAGGCCTGCACCACCCGCATGCCGCCAACGTTTTCCTCGATACGGGCATTGAAATCACCGACACGGCCGTAGAGCGCGCGAAAATTCTGCGTCATGCGGCCGCCGTAACGGCTTGTCACCCAGGCGGTGACGGGCACGACGGCGGCGGTGATGAGCGCCAGCTGCACATTGACCGACATCATCAGCAGGAACGCGCCGATGAAGGTCATGATGGCGATGAACAGATCCTCGGGTCCGTGGTGGGCCACCTCGCCGATCTCTTCCAGATCCTTGGTCAGCCGCCCGACCAGATGGCCGGTCTTCTGGTTGTCGAAATAACGGAAGGAGAGCTTTTGCAGGTGATCGAAGGCCAGACGCCGCATGTCGGTCTCGATATTGATGCCGAGCATGTGTCCCCAATAGGTGACCGTCGCCATCAGCCCCGTATTCAGCACGTAGATGACCAGCAGACCGACAGACGCAGCAAGGATAATCGCCCATTCGCCGCCCGGCAAAAGCACATCGACAAAGGCCTTCACCGCCATCGGAAAACCGAGTTCAAGCACGCCCGACAAGACCGCGCAGGAAAAGTCGAGGATGAAGAGACCGCGATAGGGACGATAATAGGCGAAGAAACGGCGAAGCATGGCATGACCTGGAGAGCGGGCGCGGCAAAACTCGTACCGCAGAAAACGGGAGTTCAATTGTCATATTTCAATGCGTGCGCCAAGACCGATGTTCTATTTTTACCAAAATCGTTCAATAGCTTCGGCAATAAACACACAACGGTAATGTGATCGGGTTATATTGCACTTATATGTATCGGTGTGACAGAGTGAATGCACCCCTTTGGGGGAGAATGCGAGAAAGAGCCTGCCGTGAGTAACAATGACAGTCGTAAGCAGAGTGGCGAACCGAGATGGCTTGGCCCCGCCAGTCCGACGCGGATCGCCCTGATCCCGCCCATCTCGGCTGCGCGCTGGCTGCTCGTTCTCGTTGCCCTTGCGGGCACCTATTTCTTCCACGGCTTTCTGGTTCCGGTTCTTGCCGCCCTCGTCATCGGTTTTGCCAGCTGGCCGGTCTATACGCGGCTTCTGCGACAGGTGGGCGGCAACACCACACTCGGCGCATCCATCGCCATCGTCCTCATCCTTACCTTTCTCGTGGTGCCGATCTTTATCGCCGCCTCCTATACGGCAAGCGAAATCCGCGAATGGTTCGGCTGGGCGGTGCACGTCAACAAGGCGGGCGCACCCGTGCCGGACTGGATCGCCGCGCTGCCCGGCGTCGGCCCGTGGCTCGGCGAACAATGGGTGAAGTATATCGGCACGCCGGGCGCCATCGGTGAAGTCATACAGCTCGTCAGCGGCGCCAATATCGGCAATATCTATAGGGCGATCCTGGCCGCCGGCAACGGCGCTTTCCACCTTGTCCTCACCCTGCTGTTCATGCTGATCGCGCTGTTCTTCGTGTATCGCAACGGCGCCGGCTTCTCCCGCCAGGTCGATCTCGTGGGTGAGCGCATCCTGCCGACGCGCTGGGAGCGCATCTCCCGCGTCGTGCCCGCCACCATCAGCTCCACCGTCACAGGCATGACGCTGATCGCCATCGGCGAAGGCATCATCCTCGGCATCGCCTACTGGATTGCCGGCGTGCCCTCGCCCGTCACGCTCGGCGTGCTCACCGGCGTCATGGCGCTCATTCCGGGCGGCGCGCCGCTCTCATTTACGCTGGTGTCGATCTATCTGGTCGCCAGCGGCTCCCCGGCTTACGGTCTGGCGCTGTTCGTCTGGGGTTCGGTCGAGCTTTTCATCGTCGACAAGACCATCCGCCCGAAGCTCGTCGGCGGGCCTATAAAACTGCCTTTCCTGCCGACCTTTTTCGGCCTCGTCGGCGGCGTCAAGACCATGGGTTTCCTCGGTCTGTTCATCGGCCCAGTGCTGATGGCGCTGCTGGTGGCAATCTGGCGCGAATGGGTGCGTGAAGTGGAAATCTCCGCCGCCGTAAGCGCCGAGACCCCGCCCTCGCCGCCCACCCAGGACGACCCGGTCGCGGATGCCATCTCGCGTGAAGACGAAAGCGATGAAACGACGGCGTTTCGAAAAGCGGCATTTTGATTGCTGAAGCCTGCGGCGAAGGGCGATTGCCTGAAACGCCGGATGGCAGACCAAGATCGTTTACCTCTCATCCGTCATGCCGGACCTGATCCGGCATCCAGTCACGGCGCGTCTGCGCCGTGAAAAGAATCTATCGCGATCAAGGACTTGATCGCGATAGACCCCGGATCTACTCCGGGGTAACGTGGGTGAATGCTATGGCAACGTCTTAAACGTCCCCATCGCCAGTCCATCCGGAAAATCCATGCCTTCGCCCTAGAGCGCCTTTTCCATGAACAGGCTGAGCGGATCCGGCCTGTAAGGCGCAAAGGCCTCGATTTCCACAAACCCCGCCTTGCGGTATAGACCGATCGCTTCCGGCTGGCTGATACCGGTTTCGAGCCGGATGACGGTAAGGCCAAGTTCGACGCCACGCGCAACAAGCGTATCCATGATTAACTTGCCGATCCTCAGTCCCCGCGCGTCAGGGTCAACGAACATGCGCTTGACTTCCGCCGTGCCGTCACCCGCTTCCACCAGCGCCCCGCATCCGACAACACGCCCCTCATGGCGCGCCACAAAAAACGAGGCATTATCCTTTTCCAGCTGACCAATATCGACCAGATGATTGCTCTCGGCGGGATAAAGTGACGCCATATAGGCATTGGAAAGATCGATGAGGCGCAGAACCGCTTCCTGCCGGGGTGTTTCAAGCTTGATTTCGATGGCCAATGGAATGCCTGCTTTCTCTCAAAAAATGCGTATTTCGTCGTAATGTCACTGCAATCCGGATAGATGAGTTTCTAGAGCATTATTCCCGACAGAGGCAACACACCCCATGAAAACAGCCCTCGTTCTCATGACCTTCCTTGGTTGCGACGACAGCGCCACCGACTGCCATTACCTTGCCACCTCGCAGCAGCGCTGGACAAGCATCGAGCTTTGCGACGCCGTGTCGGAAAAGGAGCTGGAGCGCTACGCCAACGCCTCCTATCCGGTCGTGGTGGCTGTTTGCCAGACACCTGGCGAACAGACGCCGCAGACGGCCGGCACACAGCCCCCTGCCGCAACGGCACCGGCTGATACGGCGCCGCAGGCAAGCGCAGAGGTGACGCAGAAAGAGGAAGAAAGCCTGACAAAACAGGCAATCAGCCGCGTCAGCCGCATCCTGCCATCTACCGAAGGCATAAAGCATCTGCTGGGCACGCCGGTCAGAGTGGTCGAAAACAGCTATTCGTGGATTGCCAAACGCCTAGAGAAATAAAACTCAGGCAGCCTCAACCGTCAGTGCCTCGGCATAATACCGGGCCTTCTGCCGTTCTTCCGCAATCGCCAGCTTGCGCACGGCATGCAGCAGTTCGAACAACGTTTCGGAACCGTTGACGTTGCGGAAATGCGCGAGCAACTCGGCAGAGACGGAAGCAGCCGCCTCTGAAAGCTGCGAGCGGGCGGCACGCCGCCACATCAGCGTCGCCTCGATGAAGACGTCGACAACGTCGCCGAAAAGACCGATCGACTGGAACAGGGCCTTCAACGCATGCGGCCGCCCGGTTGCCAGAATGGCGCGCACCTTGCGGTCTTCGAGACCGGAGAGATTGACCATGGCCGCGGTAAAGAATTCCAGACGCCCCGAGCAGACGGCGTGGATGAGCAGCGCCGGTGTCAGTTCCAGCCGCTGGCGCAGATGCTCCACCAGCGCCGGCAATTCGGGCGACGAAACGGCTGCCGCGATGAGGATGGTGGCAGAATCCTCCGCTTCGCGGAAAATACTGTCGGCGCGGTTGCGTGCGATGAGCGCATGAACCAGCGCCGAACCGGCCAGAGCTTCGCTGACACGCGCCATCAACAGGTGCCGCGCATCAGCCGGCAGCGCCTCACGGCAAAGCAAGAGATCGCGAATGTCGGCGTCCGAGCCATGGCGCTCGGCAATGCGCCGCAGCGAGAACGGCGTGATGAAGGCGTCGACATTTTCGAGAAGAATGATGGTTTCCGAGAGATCGCCGACTTCGGCAAGCGCCGCGCAGGCCCCGCGCGGCAGACCTGGCCTTGCGGCGATGAGGGCACGCGTCAGGCTCTCGCCGCGCCCGGCAAGGTCAACCAGATCGGCTTCGGTAAGGACCGGCGAACGGGCAATCACCGTACAGGCGATTTCCGGCTGGTCTTCGGCAAGTGAAACGAGAATGGCACGCGGCGCATCAGTGGCATCCGCCAGCGCCTCGGCAAGCGCCAGCCGCACACGCGGCGACGGGTCGTCGAGCAGATAGGTCATTGCCATATAGGCGGCATCGCGGTTTTCCCGCGCCATGTCGGAATGCAGATAGGCACGGCCGAGAGCATTGGCGGCCTTCGCCCGCTCGGTCGATCCAGCCTTTTCAGACCAGCGAAGAAATGCCTGTACGATCACCTGAGCCTCGAAACACATTCGCAACAATGGATGACGGCATCATCGCCGCCACCATGTATAAAACTCTAGGCGCAAATAGTTTACGTTTGGTTCACCATAAAATTTAACCCTTGCCGGCGAAGGAATATATTTACGGCGCAGTAGAGGGACGCTGCAGCTGGAATACATCGCTGCCGCCATCGCAGTAATCCATATAACCCATGCGCGCCACGGGACGCGCAAGCCCCATATCGATGCGGCCATCGCGAATGATCGCATCATCAATATGGATAGCCATGACCTGACCGATCACCATCCACGACTCCGATGGCTTTCCGTCGATATCGTTCAGCTGCTGGACCTGGGTCACGCGGCATTCAAGCACCGCCAGCGCCTCGCCCACAAAGGGCGCATCCACCACCCGGCCATCAACGGCAGTCAGGCCGGCAAGGGCGAATTCATCGACATCGTAAGCAACCGGCGCGGAAGAGGCATTCATCCGGTCGATCAAATGGCGGCTGACGAGGTTGGCGGTGAAAACACCGGTCTCCTCGACATTGCGCAGGCTGTCCTTCCTGCCGCTGGAGGAAAACATGACAAGCTTCGGCCGGTCGGAAATCGCGTTGAAGAAGGAATAGGGCGAGAGGTTCAGCGAACCGTCCCTGCCCTTCGAGCCGATCCAGCCGATTGGCCGCGGTGCAACGATGGCCTTGAACGGATCATGCGGCAGGCCATGCCGGTTGGTGTCCGTGGTGTAGAACATCAGACGTCCCCAACCCAGGTGACGACATCGGCAAGCTCCGGCCGAGGCCGTTCCACCGGCGGGAATGTGGTCGAGCCGATATGGATATACCCCGCCACCTTTTCTTCCGCGCTGACGCCGATTTCCGCCAGGAAGGCCGTGTCGAAGGCAAGCCATTCCGTCAGCCAGTTCGCCGCAAAACCGTTGGCATTGGCGGCGAAGATGACATTGAGGCATACCGCGCCAGCCGACATCACCTGTTCCCATTCCGGGATCTTGAAATGCGGCTTGGCGGTGCTGATGACGGCGATGACGACAGGCGCGCGGGTAAAGCGGGTGCGCTCGGCATCCTGCTGCTGCAGGTCCAGTTCCGGGTTTTTCTCAAGCGCGATCCGGAGCGCTGTCTCACCGAGACGCACACGATCTTCACCGCGATAAACCACGAAACGCCAGGGGGCGAGTTTGCCATGGTCAGGCACGCGCACGGCAAGGCGGAGGATTTCCTCGATTTGCCCCTTCGAAGGCCCCGGCTCGGCAAGCTGCAAAGCGGGCGTGGAGCGGCGAACCTTGAGGTAGTCGAGGAGCTTGATATCGCTAGTCATGATCAAAAATCTTCCATTCTACTGTCATCGCGAAACTAGGGCCTTGAAATAGCCATGGCATTGGTTTTGAAGTGATCCGGGAAAATCAAGAAGTCAATCGGTATCGAAAATGTCGGCAATCAAATTCGCGGCGAAATTCGCGACACGTCTGGCCATTGCATGCGCCACGCTCGGCGTTTTATCACAAGCCGCTTTTTCGCAGGACGCCTTTAAAGACTTCAAGCAGCTGGGCGGCACGCCGAAAATGCCGAAGCTCAATGCTTTCACTGCACCGACAGCACCCAATGCCCCGGAAAGCACCGCCCGCGATATCGCCATGGAAGCCAAGCTGACGAGCGGGGGCGAAGCGGTGAAGGAAGGTCTGTCCTGGCGCGTCTTCAGCCCCATTCCGGGGGCCGATGGCAAATTGCCGATGCTGGCAAGCTCGGAGGGCGGCTCGGCGGAATTCCATCTGGTGCCCGGCGAATATTTCGTCAACGTCGCCTTCGGCCGCGCCGGCGTCACCAAGAAACTCAATGTCCCGACATCAGGCAACGTCCAGAAGCAGGTACTGATTCTCGATGCCGGCGGTTTCGTGCTGAATGCGGTTGCGGGGTCCGACAAGCAGATCTCCGGCAACCAGCTGAAATTCTCCGTCTACTCCTCCGATGCCCGCCCGGACGGTGAGCGCGGTCTCGTGATGGCCGACATCAAGCCCAATACCGTCGTTCGCCTCAATGCCGGCACCTATCACGTGGTTTCCGAATATGGCAACGTCAATGCGGTGGTACGCGCCGATATCCAGGTGGAAGCCGGCAAGCTCACCGAAGCGACCCTGCAGCACCAGGCAGCGCAGATTACCCTCAAGCTCGTCTCTGAAGAAGGCGGCGAGGCGATTGCCGACACGGCCTGGTCGGTGCTGAACGGCGGCGGCGACGTAGTGAATGAAAGCGTCAGCGCCTTTTCGACCATGGTGCTGGCGGAAGGCGAATACACCGCCATCGCCCGCAACAAGGACAAGGTATTCCAGCGCAACTTCAAGGTCACGTCCGGTCGGGATTCCGATGTGGAAGTGCTGATGAAGGATCAGGCGCCGGAAGACATGACCGGGGATTTTGAGTAGGTTTCGCTGCCTGTGCAGAGGCCGAGAGCCTTAAAGTCCCATCACACTCCGCGTCATCCTCGGGCTTGACCCGAGGATCCACAGTTCGGCGTGTGAGAATGGATCCTCGGGTCAAGCCCGAGGATGACGTGCAGAGAGCTTTTAGCGCCCCTCACCCACAAACAAACGGCCCCCGAAGGGGCCGTCGTCATTTATCAGGCAACCTGCTTCTTCGCCGCAAGCTTGCGCTTCACATCCGGCGGCGTTGCCTCATCCACGAGGCTGGTAATCGCGTCTTCCAGCGACATCGGCGTCTGGTTCTGCGAACCGAGGCGGCGGATGTTGACGGTGCGCTCTTCCGCTTCCTTGCGGCCGCAGACGATGATGACCGGAACCTTGGTCACCGAATGTTCGCGGACCTTGTAGTTGATCTTCTCGTTGCGGAAATCGGTCTCCACCACCATGCCCGCCTCGCGCAGCGCTTCGGCCACTTCGCGGCCGTAATCGTCGGCATCCGAGGTGATGGTAGCGACAACCACCTGAAGCGGCGCGAACCACAGCGGCATATGGCCGGCGAAGTTCTCGATGAGAATACCGAGGAAGCGTTCCATCGAACCGCAGATGGCGCGATGGATCATCACCGGCTGCGTCTTTTCGGAATTCTGGTCGATATAGAAGGCGCCGAAGCGTTCCGGCAGGTTGAAGTCCACCTGCGTCGTGCCGCACTGCCATTCGCGGCCTATGGCGTCCTTCAGCGTATATTCGAACTTCGGCCCGTAGAACGCGCCCTCGCCCGGCAGGATGCCGGTCTTGATGCGGCCGCCAGACTGCTCCTCGATGGTCTTCAGAACATCCATCATCACGCTTTCGGCGCGATCCCAGAGATCGTCGGAACCGACACGCTTTTCAGGGCGCGTGGAGAGCTTGACGACGACTTCGCTGAAGCCGAAATCCTCGTAAACCGAGAGGATCAGATCATTGATGCGCAGGCATTCCGCCGCCATCTGCTCTTCCGTGCAGAAGACATGCGCATCGTCCTGCGTGAAGCCACGCACGCGCATCAGGCCATGCAGCGCGCCCGATGCTTCGTAGCGATGGACATTGCCGAATTCCGCAAGGCGGACAGGCATTTCGCGGTAAGACTTCAAGCCATGCTTGAAGATCTGCACGTGACCCGGGCAGTTCATCGGCTTCAAGGCGAAGACGCGCTGATCGGCTTCCTCGTCATCGGGATGGGTAAAGGCATGGGCGGATTTCACCGCAAACATGTTTTCCTGATACCAGCCCCAGTGACCGGAGGTCTCCCACAGCGACTTGTCCAGCACCTGCGGCGCGTTGACTTCCTGATAGGTATTGGCGAGCCGGCGGCGCATATAGGCCGTCAGCGTCTGGAACATGCGCCAGCCCTTGCCGTGCCAGAAAACGACGCCAGGGCCTTCTTCCTGAAAATGGAACAGGTCCATTTCGCGGCCGAGGCGGCGGTGGTCGCGCTTTTCAGCTTCGGCGAGAATGTGGAGATAATTGTCCAGCTCTTCCTGCGTCGCCCAGGCGGTGCCATAGATGCGCGACAGCATTGCATTGTTGCTGTCACCGCGCCAATAGGCGCCGGCCACCTTCATCAGCTTGAAGGCCGTACCGATCTGCCCCGTGGAGACCATATGCGGGCCACGGCAAAGATCGAACCAGTCACCCTGATAATAGATCTTCAGGTCCTGGCCTTCCGGAATGGCATCAACCAGCTCGACCTTGTAGTTCTCGCCTTTGGCGGCAAAAACTTCCTTGGCCTTTTCGCGCGACCAGATTTCTCGGGTAAACGACTTGTTGCGCTGGATGATTTCCTTCATCCGCTTTTCGATCTTCGGCAGATCTTCCGGCGTGAAAGGTTCGTTCTTGGCGAAGTCGTAATAAAAGCCGTTTTCGATCACCGGACCGATCGTCACCTGCGTGCCGGGCCAAAGCTCCTGCACGGCTTCCGCCATCACGTGCGCGGCATCGTGGCGAATGAGCTCCAGCGCACGGCCGTCTTCACGCGTGACGATCTCGATTTTGCCATCGGTGATGGTCTCGGACAAATCGCGCACGGTGCCATCAAGCGCAATGGCGACAGCCTTCTTGGCAAGCGATTTGGAAATGGATTCGGCGACCTCGCGACCGGTCGTACCGGCGGGGTAGCTGCGCACGGATCCATCGGGAAATGTAAGGGAAATGGCTTCAGACATCGTCTAGCGCTCCTGTCCAGTCCCGCCAACGAATGCGGGTGGTGTTGGAATAATGATTTGCCCGCGATAAGCGAACAGGCAGGCTGATAAAGGCTTTTGCCATTCCAGTCAAAGGTGAAGGGCATTTCAGCCGAGCATTTTCGCCAGCCCGTTGACGGTATTGGCATTGCGGGTCGTGCCTATGCCGAGCCTCTTCGTGGTCAGGACTGACAGCAACCGGCTCTCGCTTGGCTTGCCTTGAAAGTCGATCCAAAGATCGCCGCCGACGACGGCAATCTTTTCCTGCTGGCGATATTTCTCCAGTAATCCAAGAACGTCCTCACCAAGCGGCTCCCGCATCACCCGAATGCAGACGTCAGGAGAATTGCCATGCGGAAACGGATTGTTCGACGCCAGTCGCAGCCAGTCGCCGCCCGCCCGAACGAGTATATCGACATGTTTGCCGAACCGCGCCTCAAAAGCGCGCTCAAGCCTGCCTTCGATCTCGCAAGCGGCAACTGCCCCGCCACGAAAGACCAGATTTCCTGTTGCCACCAGCGTTCTGCAGTCCTGAAATCCCAATTCCTCGGCCATCGCCCGCAGATCGGCCATCACAAGCCGCTTGCCGGCGCCAAGAACGATGCTGTGCAGCAGCGCCACATACTCGCTCATTTGCGCAGGCTCCAGTAACGCCAGGGTGCCCACCAGCGTCGCTTTTCACCGAGAGTTTCCGGCACCGGGTCCAGCCCGCTGGTGCCGCCCGGACCGCAGCGCGCAACGCGAAACAGCGTCATCCACCCGCCTGCCCAAAGCCCGTGGCGGGCGATGGCTTCATAGCCGTATTCGGAACAGGTGGGGATATGGCGGCAGGAATTGCCGATGAAACCGGAGAATGTGAGCTGATAAAACCTGATGAGACCGACGCCTAAAAGCCGTCCCGGCGTTTTGGCAAAGCTGCCTGTCCAGTTGCGGGATCGGCCCGCTTTCGCCGCCGTCTGCTGGTGCCGGCAGCCCGGTTCGCCGCACATGGTCTAACCCGCAGCATTCAGGACCGGCCGGCCTTCGATCTGGTCAAGCGCATCGACCACCGCTTCGAAAGTCAGCATGGTGGAGGCGTGACGTGCCTTGAAGTCCCGGACGGGGGAAAGCACCCGCATATCCTCAAAGCGGCCCGTGGGCCCCTCGCCGCCCTGTTTCAGCATGGCCAGCATATCTTCCCGCGCCTGGCGGATTTCACCGCTGGAAGCGCCGATGACATGATGGGCCATGATGGAGGCCGACGCCTGACCGAGCGCACAGGCACGAACCTCATGCGAAAATCCGGTCACGACACCGTCTTTTACCTTCAGATAGACCTTGAGTTTCGAACCGCATAGCCGCGAGTGTTTTTCGGCGCTGGCATCGGCATCCTCAAGAACACCGATCAGCGGAATATTCCCGGCAAAGTCCAGAATGCGGTTATTATAGATGTCATCCATCGTCAGGTGTCCGGCGCGCTCAAAATGCCCAAAACGGGACAGGTCATATTTTTCAAACACAGCGTTTGTCGCAGTGAAGCTTTCCTGCCCTTCATTCTCATTATATGCTAACGAGCTTTCTGGACATCAAGCCATGATGAAATTAACGGCTTCGATACCGAATTATTAGCAGCGGCCTTGCCAAAATGCTGTAAAACAACCAGATAGCAGCAACTGCGAACACAAGTTCGCGATGAAAAACGAGTTCAGGTGCGGCCTTTACCCGCATCGGGAGAGACGAAATGGATGCGATCGTGAAGAATTTCCCCGGCGCTGGCACAAAACCCGACGTGGCCGAGGCTCGCCCAAGCCAGGCGGAAGCTGAAGAAGCAGTACGCGTTCTTCTGCGCTGGGCGGGAGAAAATCCTGCCCGTGAAGGACTTCTGGATACGCCGAAGCGCGTCGCCAAGGCCTATCGCGAACTCTTCGCCGGTTATGAGCTGAACGTTCAGGACGTGCTCGGCACGACCTTCGAGGAAGTCGGCGGTTATGACGATGTGGTGCTGGTGCGCGACATCCCGTTCTTCTCCCATTGCGAACACCATATGGTGCCGATCGTCGGCAAGGCGCATGTCGCCTATCTTCCCGCTGGCCGCGTGCTTGGCCTGTCGAAGATTGCCCGCGTTGTCGAAATCTTCGGCCGCCGCCTGCAGACGCAGGAAAACATGACCGCGCAGATCGCCAGATCCATCGAGGAAACGCTGAAGCCGCGCGGCGTGGCCGTCATGATCGACGCCGAACATATGTGCATGTCCATGCGCGGCGTTAACAAGCAGGGGTCGACAACGCTGACCACCAGCTTCACGGGTACGTTCAAGAACGACCCGGCCGAGCAGGTCCGCTTCATGACCATGGTGCGGAACCGCTAATCATCGGACCGAATCGCCAGCGCGGTTTTCGGAAAATCCGGTGATCAGATAAGACTTGGAGTGGCGGAACCGATTCCGTTCTTTCGCCGCTCTGATCGTTCCGCCAGTTCAGTTTCCGGGGTTACCATGTCCATTCCCTTTCCATCCGCGTCTGCGGATAAGGAAGTGCTCGAAAACGCAGGCCTTTTTTCGCCGAGATTCGATGCCCACGGCCTCGTCACCGCCGTGGTCACCGACGCTCGCGATGGTGAATTGCTGATGGTCGCCCATATGAATGCCGAGGCCCTGTCGTTGACGCTGGAAACGGGCATCGCCCACTATTACAGCCGCTCACGCAACAAGATCTGGAAGAAGGGCGAAACATCAGGCAACCTGCAGACGGTGAAGGAATTCCGCACCGATTGCGATCAGGATGCGGTGTGGCTGAAAGTCTCCGTCGCTGGCCACGATGCGACCTGCCATACTGGCCGCCGCTCCTGTTTTTATCGCACCGTGGAAATGTCTGATGGCAACGCCGTGACCAAAATCACCGACGATACCCGCCATTTCGATCCGGCAACCACCTATTCCGGCACATAAACGGCCGGCTTCCATCGGCCGCACCAATTTGCTACCAATATAGCAGGTTCCGGGGATAGGACGGAGCCTCACGGAACTGGCAGGGAGTGCGATCATGTTGGGATGGGGAAATCGTCGCAATCAGCTCGCGGCTGGAAACCCCGAAGACATGGAGCCGCCCATCGTCACCGAGCGCGTCGATACGCGCCGCATCGCTCTGGCGCTTGGCGGCGGCGCCGCGCGCGGCTGGGCCCATATCGGCGTCCTGCGGGCGCTGGACGAGGCAGGCGTGAAGATCGGCATGATTGCCGGCACCTCGATCGGCGCTCTTGTGGGCGGTTGTTATCTCGCCGGCAAGCTCGACGAGCTGGAAGAATTTGCCCGTTCTCTGACGATGCGCCGCATTGCGGGCCTGCTCGATCTGACGATCGGCGGCGGCGGCCTGTTTGGCGGCATGCGGCTGACCAAGCGTATGCAGGAGCATCTGGAAGGCCTGCGCGTCGAAAACCTGGACCATCCCTTCATCGCCGTCGCCACCGAACTGCGCACCGGCCATGAGGTCTGGATCCATCAGGGTGACCTTGTCACGGCGCTTCGCTCGTCTTATGCGCTGCCGGGAATTTTCGAACCGGTACAATGCAACGGCCGCACTTTGATCGACGGCGCGCTGGTCAACCCCGTGCCGGTTTCGGTTTGCCGGGCCTATGAGCAGGCGCTGGTGGTTGCCGTCAATCTCAATTACGATCTCTTTGGCCGTTCCGCCGTGGTCAAGCATGCAGCCTCGCCACATGCAGGTTCCGCTCCGCCCATGGAGAGCGCGCCGCGTCCCGGCCTGCCAGGCGTCATGGTGCAGGCGTTCAACATCATTCAGGACCGGATTTCACGCTCGCGCCTCGCCGGCGATCCGCCCGACCTCATGCTGCATCCGCGCATCAACGATATCGGCCTGTCGGAATTCCATCGCGCCAGCGAAGCCATCGACAGGGGATACCAGGAAACACGTGCCCGTATTCCCGAGCTGGAGCGCATGCAGCAGGCGTTCCGGCGTTAGCGCCGGCCACAGCTGAAACGTCTCCAGGTTCATAAATCATGCGAAACGGACGGATGAAACGCCGAGCTGTCGTGAGCCCATGTATTGGTATATCTCAATCCTGCCTCCAGCCGCGCAAAGCACACTATGCGACACGGCTCTGCTGATCGGATTTCTGGAAGGGCAGCCTCAACTCAGACGCAGAAACGCCGTCAGTTTTGGATCGGCAGATGGTCAGCCGTGGATCGACATCACCATTGTGAAAGGAACAGCCGAGAGCAACTGGTCCAGCAATGGCACATTCATTTCGCAGTTCAATCGGGTTGAAATTGTCTGCACCGATGATGAGCGGCAAGAGTTCTACGTGGAAATATCCACTAAAATAGCCGACTTCCTTCAATGGCGGCTTGTGACGCAAGACGACGCATGAGTTCCGGCTAGAGCATTTCCGCTTTTCTGCGAAACGCGAAAACGCTCTACCTTTTTGTGTTTGCGCATTTCCCGGCCGCCTCCAACCGGGACGCAAGGTCATCCTGCAATATAGGCCTTGATATGCTCCGCCTCGGCCTCGATCTCGCCGATCCGCGCCTTCACCACGTCACCGATGGAAATGATACCGGCGAGACGCCCGTTCTCTTCCACCGGAACGTGGCGGAACCGCCCGCCGGTCATGATTTCCATCAGTTGGTCGGTGGTGGAATTACCATGACAGCGGATGACGTTTTTGGTCATGGCCACCGAAACGGATTGCAGCAGGGAAGCGGCGCCCTGGCCCGCCACGGCTTTCACCAGATCGCGTTCCGTGAAAATGCCGAGAACCACACCGTCGGCATCCGTCACGACGACCGAACCGATCTTGTGCGTATGCAGCGTTGCCGCTGCTTCGCCGATGCTGACCTCTGGACCCACAGTCACGACGTCCCGGCCCTTGCGGTCGAGAAGATCCTTTACGAATGTTGCCATGCCTTCCTCCTCTTTTCAGCGATTACAGCACGCCGCAGTCTCCCCCGGCGGTTGCAAATCATGAACCATGGTGCGCTGAGGCCCGTGTGAATGCAATCCCGGATGGGACGCACCCAAGCAAATTTGCGCCATGGCCGACAAGGAGCGTGATCGCTTCGATGCGCCGTCACAAACCGTGGCACACCTCTGCTCGGCTTTAGCGCAGTGGGCGATCAAACAGGCCGAAGAACAGGAAGCCCAGCAGGAACCCGAAAACATGCGCGTCCCAGGCGATTTCACCACCGACATCGCCGAACAATGGTATCCCGACCGCGATAAGCACATTGCCGAACAGCCACATCAGCGTGAAGATCAGCACGGTGCGGTTGGAAAGCGCCTCCAGAATACCCTGCCGCGGCATCAGATGGCCGAAAGAGGCGTTGTAGCCACCACGGGCGGGAAAAACAAAACGGCAGGCTGCTCCCATCAGTGCCGAGACGACGCCGGACGCGCCGATCAGCACCGTGACATCGCCCCAGTTCAACGCCGCATGGCCGAAGGCCGAAACGGCGGCGGAAATGCACCATAACAGCACGAAGCGCAATGTTCCGATCCGGCGCAGAACCGGTGCACCAAAGGCCATCAGCCACAATCCGTTAAACAGAATATGTTCGATGCCGCCATGCAGGAAAGAATAACTTACCGGCGTCCAGAGCCATTCCAGACCCTGCTGGGAGAAAGGCACGGCATACCGCAGTGGAATGAAGCCAAAGGTGAAGATGAACCAGTTGCTGCCATCCTCCGACAGCAGATAGGCAGGAACCACATAGGCAACCAGGAGCGCCGCCAATATGCCAACGAGAAGCGGCGGCAGGTTGAAGACGGGATTGTTCGTGTCGTCTTTCGGCTCCGGCGTTTCCGAAACCGGCGGCTGTTCGCCGTCCCCGTAGGACATGATCGCATCCCTGTCTTGTCGAAATTTCTATCTTCCGAGCAATATAGGAAGCCCGGACGAAAAAAAAGCCGTCCTGCCTTTCAGGCAACTGACGCCAGAACCGGGGCCGGTTCAAGCGCCGCCGCCAAAGGCAGTCCGGCTTGCGGCGACGCCGTTAAACCACGAGCGCTGCCATCAATTGTGCTGACCGGAGCTTGTCCCCGACATGGCCGCACCGATGCCACGGGCTTTGTCGTCGCGCAATATCAACCCTTTGTTAACCTTAACAAAACTGGCTGGCACGAAAATCGCTACACCTCCCAATACAGGCGTTCGGATGGACATGATGTCCCAAAAGCGAACATGGAGAACGGTGCTATGAAAAGCATGGCCGGACTGGACATATATAACTATTGGGACGAGCTGCGCGGCAACAGGCCCGCCCCCCGTCGCGAAGACATCGATCCCGCAAGGTTGAAACATCATCTCGGTGATCTCTTCATCCTGACGGAAAAGGGAGAGGAAGCGCCCTTCTTCCGTCTCGCCGGCACGCGCATCTGCGACCTGTTTGGCCGGGAATTGCGCGACCGCCCGTTTTCGGAACTGTGGCCGGCGGCAAAAGCCGTTTTCCCCTGCCGCGTCGCGCGCGGTATCCTGCAACATCAATTGCCCGTCGTCTTCGATGTCGAGGCGGAGGATGACTTCGGCGCAGCACCGCTGACATTCGAGATGCTGTTGCTGCCGCTGCGCACGGACGAAGGCGCCGCCCCGCGGCTGCTCGGGGCCTTGCTTCCGGCACATCCACGTCATGAATTCGCAACCTCCATCCATTGCCTTTGGATGAAGAGCAGCCGCCTGCTGCAAATGGATATCGCGCAGACGCAATATTCGGCAAACGCACATGCTGCTGTCACACCGTTCGCAGGCAGCTGTTGACGGGTCCGTTCCTCCTTCAATGCAAGGACGGACGGTGCCCGGCAACCCGGAATCTTTGCTGAAAAATAGGTCAAAACTGTAACGATATCGCCGATAGTAAGAATTGTAGATATCAAGAAGTACAGTCTGTTAACCCGCGCAGAGTAGAGATTTCTCATCATCATCCGTTACAATTGCGCTGTCCATGTTTTCATCTCGTTCGGTCAACACTGCCCAAATCCTGCGTCCGGTTGAAGAGGTCTCCCTCGACGCCGCCGTCGTCGTGTCCTTTTCCGGCCGCCTCATGTTGCCCGACCACGAAGAATATGATTGCACCGCAACCGAGATGACCGCCGAAAGAGCGCAGTTCACCTGCTCCGGCATGGCTCGCAATGGTGACCGCGTCATCGCTTATCTCCAGCATATCGGCCGGATCGAAGGCTCGGTGACGTCGCTTACCGCCTCCGGCTTCGTCATCACCATCAATGCACCGGAGCGCAAGCGGGAGAAGCTCGCCGCGCAGCTGGCATGGATCGCCAAACGCCAATTGCTCGGCCTGCCGGAAGACCGCCGCCACGACCGATTGACGCCGCGCAATGCCAAGGCGCATCTGGTTCTGGAAGATGGCGTACTCGTCTCCTGCCGGCTGATCGACCTTTCCCTGTCCGGCGCGGCCATCGAAGTCGAAAACCGTCCGCCGCTCGGCAGCCGGGTCCAGCTCGGCAAGAACATGAGCGGCAAGATCGTGCGCCACTTCATGGAAGGCGTCGCGGTCGAATTCGACCGCGTCCAGTCACCGGACGCGCTGATCGAATTTCTCTAAAGCACCGCCTCGAAACGTGCGCAGCCACTAACAGCCGCAAATCCATAATATCAGGAATGGGCAACATTCCTGGCGCCCCGACTTCCGTCACGCTGAATGTGCGACGGCTGTGCCCCCGGTATTGACGGGCATCTGTTGCGGCTTGTCTTTTTCGTCGCCCGGCCTTTAGCCAGAATCCAGCCAGCCAAGCCCTTGACCTCGCGGAAGTCTCCCTGTCGCGTCGCCCCGTTTCCACGGGCTTCCGATGCAGGGGTGAAACGGCGAGATTGAAACACCTCAGCGCGGGATACCGTCCCAGCCTTCACTTTCCATCCCTCCGGATGCGCGGCGTGGCATGCCAAACTCTTCAATTTCCGGGTCGGCAAGGGCCGCACATCGAGACGGAAAGCGCCCGCTCAAACATTTTTTCCCAGAAAAAGCAGTTTTTTTGAAGTTTTTTTCGCCGCTTTTTCAGGGCGTCCCAAGCTGAAACATCCATCCCAAAACGGGAAATCCGTTCCCTGCCCGGCTTCTCCGGAAGACTTCACGCGGCTGTGAAAATCACCCCGCACAGAAAATCGCTGTCAATACAGCGGTATAAATGGCTACCAAAAGCCTAAGGCCGCGATCCGTAAAATTGTAATAAAATTTGCTTCGAATACCCGTAAAATTTGACTCAAATACAGTTCAAAACAACGGCTAATTTGCTGAAATTTAAGCTCAAATTGCCTCTCGCAAATTTCCGCCGGATCAAAATATACCTGCGAATGTCTCCTCAACACGGGGAGACAAGCAATGAACAACAACCGTATCGTTTTCGTCCTGATCGCATTCATCGTCAGCGCCTTCGCCCAGCAGGCCAGTGCTTCGCCGGCTGCCGTCATGCGCGTCATCGGCAAGGCCAACCCGCCGATCGGCCATTATGAGTTCTGCCAGACCTATCAGAGCGAATGCCAGGCGACCTCGGTGGACACCGGCCCGATGAAGCTGACCGAAGAGCGCTGGAAGGCGATGCTCGACGTCAACTACACCGCCAACACCACGATCACACCGATGACCGACATGGAAATCTACGGTGTTGAAGAGCGCTGGGCCTACCCCACCACGGTTGGTGATTGCGAAGACTTCGTGCTTCTGAAGCGCAAGATGCTGATGAACAAGGGCTTCTCCGCTTCCAACCTGCTTATCACCGTCGTTCTGCAGCCGAATGGTGAAGGCCATGCCGTTCTGACCGTTCGTACCGATCGCGGCGATTTCGTACTCGACAACATGCGCAACAAGGTCATGAACTGGTCGGAAACCGAATATACCTACCTGAAGCGCCAGGACACCGCCAACCCCGGTCGCTGGGTGAAAATTCAGGATGGCCGCGCCACCAATGCGGTTGGCGGCATCCGGTAACACCAGCGAACCCCAATACCGTCTCCCCAATGAAAAAGCCGGCTCCGCAAGGAGGCCGGCTTTTTCATTTTCGTAGAGACCCACAAGCGTCAGAGCAGGCCAAGCTCGGCAAGTTCGCGCCTCAGGTCGAATGGCATGTCCTCACCGCCGAAACCACCGCCGCCGAGATCGCGTGGCGCCTCCTCGTCCTTGAGGTAACGCCAGCCCTGAAACGGCCGCTTCGGCGCAGGTGAGGTCTCAATCACTTCGGGGCCGAGAATGAGATCGCAGCGGGTAATCCCGTCTTCCCCCTTGAAGGAACGGAGATCAAGAAGCTTCTGCCGCGCCTGCACCTGCCCCTTGATGACCCAGTAGAGCGAGCCGCCACCCAGCAATTCCTCGGCCCTTTTCGGGATCATGCGGGTGGTATGCACACTGTGCGGTTCCAGGCCTGCGGCCATTGCGGTCAGCGAGCGCTGCGCGACCCAGTCTCTCAAATCCTGGAGTGAATCCGCGCCAACGCAAAGTTTGATGAGATGTAAAGGCATATCCCTATCAATGCCTTTTTGCGGCAGGCGTCAAGCATCTGGACGATGCCGGCCGCCCTGCCCGCTCAGCACTCCACAACGTTGACGGCAAGGCCGCCGGTGGAGGTTTCCTTGTATTTATCGCTCATGTCGTTGCCGGTCTGGCGCATGGTTTCGATGCAGGCATCAAGCGGCACGAAATGCTGGCCGTCACCCTTCAGCGCAAGCGACGCCGCCGTCACCGCTTTCACGGCGCCCAGCGCATTACGCTCGATACAGGGCACCTGCACCAGCCCGGCAATCGGGTCACAGGTCATGCCGAGATGATGTTCGAGCGCGATTTCAGCGGCATTTTCGATTTGTTCGGGCGATCCGCCCATGACGGCCGCAAGACCCGCTGCCGCCATGGCCGCCGCCGACCCGACTTCGCCCTGACAGCCCACTTCCGCGCCGGAAATCGAGGCATTGTGCTTGATGATGCCGCCAATCGCCGCCGCCGTCAGCAGGAAGTCACGCACGTCGTCAACCGTTGCATCCTCATGGAAGTGCCGGAAATATCGGACAGTGGCCGGAACGACGCCCGCCGCACCATTGGTCGGCGCGGTGACCACCCGGCCACCGGCGGCATTTTCTTCGTTCACGGCCATGGCGTAAACGCTCAGCCAGTCATTCGCCATGACAGGATTGAACCGGTTGCTGCGCCATTCCGCATTCAGCTTTTCGTAAATGGAACGGGCACGACGGCGCACCTTCAGGCCGCCCGGCATGATGCCGTCGACTTTCAGCCCGCGCTCGATACAGCCGTCCATCGCTTCCCATATCTGGTCAAGCCGGTCGTTCAACTCGTCGCGGGAAACCACCGTCTCCTCATTCGCCCGTTTCATCTGGGCGATGGTACGGCCGGAACGGGTTGCCATATCAAGCATTTCCTTTGCCGAGGCGAAGGGATAGGGCACACGCGGACCATTATCGATGGTTTTGCCGCGCTGCTTGATCGCTTCCAGTTCCGTATCGGTTACGACGAAACCGCCGCCGACCGAATAATAGATGCGCTTGATCAGCAGCCTGCCCTGATTGTCGAAGGCGGAGAAGGTCATGCCATTGGCATGGCCAGGCAGCGGGTTCTTCTTGTCGAACACCAGATCCTCGGCTGCCCGGAATTCGTAGGTCGGATGTCCGGGCGGCGTTACCGTTCCGGCCTTTTCCACCGTCTCGATGATCGCATCCATGGCGTCGGGATCAACAAGGTCCGGCCGCTCGCCGGTCAAACCGAGAATGACGGCACGCCCGGTGCCATGGCCAATGCCGGTAAAGGCGAGTGAGCCGTGCAGGCTGACCTTCAGCCGCGAAACGCTGGCACCGGCAGGGCGCGGCCACTCATCGCTGAGGATCAGCGCCAGAAAGCGATTGGCCGCCGTCATCGGACCCATCGTATGGGAACTTGAGGGACCGATACCGATCTTGAAGACGTCAAAGACCGAAAGAAACATGAAGTTTTTCCTGACTGATGGATTCCACCATCATCATATCCAAAGCCGCGACGGATCGCCACCACAGCATAGGATGCAAAATCTATCGGGATTTTCGGAGAAATCCGGCGCTTCGGCAAGAACGAAGAGCGTCACCGGCTTTTGCGGCTGCGACATGCAGGTCGCAGAAACGAAAACAGCACGGTTTCCAGAGGAAACCGCGCCGTTTCAAAACCCGTCAATTCAGGAGAAGTGCTTATGGGCTGCCAAAAATGTACGTCAATGCGAGAAAAGCGGCAAAGCCTGCAAGTGCGCGCAAGGTAACGCCCCAGCAGGATTTCTGAGCGGTTTCTTCCATGATTACTCCAGCTATTCACTCTCCGGGGGATCTTCAAGACCCGGCCCGTTGGAAGAAGCATTTATTAAAATCCGGCGACGAAGGCAAATGCAAAAAGCGGCTAAATGAAGGCTTTTTCGACGGGCTGCCATTCGCCCCGCGCATAGGTACATGAAAAAACAAGGTGTTAGAGCGCGGCTTCCAAAACCGGCATTTCGGCCTTCGCCTCAATTTAGGCTAAAGTGTAACCGTTATTTAAAGCTTTTGCACAAACACCTGTTGAAAACCTTTGTCGCCGGCACGGTAAAGTCGAATTTATTCCGCCGCCACCGCGCCTTGAAAGCACAACACCTCTGCTTTATCGACGACGGATAACGACAACGGGACTCACTTCATGCAGCAGGCATCTTCCTTTCCCGATCGCGAAACGGTCGCCTCGAAACTGACGTCGCTTGTAAGCGAGGACAAGGCATGGGTGTTGTTGCTGATGGAAAACGCCTTGCAGGATGAAAACCTGCTGGCCGGCCTCAATCTTTATCTCGACCAGCAGGCCAATGCCCGCTTCCTCAACAGTCTTAAGTTGGAGGCCGCCGGTGAATGGCTTGGCGCCAACGCCCCCGCCCGCCTGCAGATTCGCCTCGCGGAAACCGCCAGAACCAGCCAGCACCCCGCTTATCTGGCCTTCCGCAAGGGGCTGACAGCATCGGCAGGTCTTGAAAAGGCCTACCCTAAAGCGCCGATCTGATCTTCCGGCGGAGCATGATGATTGGAGCGGGATTTCGGGCGAAAACCTGTTCTGGTCGTGATCTTTCACGAGGTTGCCCATTGACAACGGGTCGAGGGTGCATGGGGCTTCCCCCCCTCTGCCCTGCCGGGCATCTCCCCCTCAAGGGGGGAGATCGGCAAGCGGCGCTACCACCGCTTCATTCGCCGGCGCTGAGATGGGCGAGACCTTGCCGCAGATCGATCTCCCCCCTTGAGGGGGAGATGTCCGGCAGGACAGAGGGAGGTAAGCCCCACGCACCCTTGACCCGTTGCCAATGGACAACCTCCTGAAAGCGAACATCTAATCCGGCACCCGGTCAACAACGGCGATGATCGGCCCCATGGGAAACAGCATGTCGCGCCGCTTCATTGCGGGAATATCGACACTGGATATGGTGCCGTCGAGATAAAGCGCGTTGGGCGCATCGAGCACATCCCGAAACAGCGTGGCAAAATCGTAGAAGCGCACGGTATTTTCCGAAATGGCGAAATGCACCATGCCATCGCGGGAGACGCCGACGCCGTTGCGTCGCTTCAGGCTGTCGCTGTCGGGCAAAAATCGCGGATGCAGCTTTCCGTCGATAACCAGCATCGGCCCCGACTGGGTGGCGAAATCCGGCTTTGGGTCTGCCGCCAGATAGGCCTCGGTCTCCAGCACGGTGGCCGTCGTGCCTTTCAGATAAAACACGCCATTGGGCAGAAGGTGAAAATTGCCCCAGCCACCCCGGGTGCTGATCGACGAACGTTCCACGCCATTTTCGACAAACAGGCCAACCGGCGAATAGTCGGAATGATACATGCCGCCATTCATGGCGAAGATGCTGAACATATGCTGCCGCCAGAGCGCGGAGGACAGGTCGGCGAAGGAGCGATACCCCTGCCCGGAGACGTGATCGCGATCATAGATCCGGATGGTATTCTTTGCCGGATCGAAGCTGCACACGGTGTAGCGACCGCCCGCATGGTCCATGCTTTTGCAAAAATCCACCTGCCCGCCGGCCTGCGCCGAAAACGGCAACAACAATGGTAACAGCAGCTTCGCCAGTCTTTTCATCGATCCGTTCATGCCCACCCCGTGATTCTCGTCAGGGGAACATTCGCAGGGAAATTCAGTCAAAGAAAAGGCGTCACCCACGCTTCAGGGTGACGCCGGAACATTTAAGGGGAGTGCCTTTAGCGGCGGGCAGCGCGGTCCACATTGCGGCCGGCGTCCTGCGTTGCATCAACGGCATTCGCCGTATCCCGGCCCATGCCACGGATGGTGTTGCCGCAAGAGCTGAGCGTCACGACGGTCAACAAGGCCACGAAAACGGTCGAAAGAATGCGTGTAATCATTGAAATAACTCCCCTATGACTTGCCGTCCAAGGCAAGCGCCGATGTGATATGCGTCACAATAACGTGAGTCCCGAAAATCGGTTCCAGCGGCATTTCAAAAAATCCAGTCGATGAAAATTAACAGGGTTTTGAAGTTCACGAGGGAAACTCCACACCTGGATAATGGCTGAGGAAAATATCGTGGGTGATATGACTGAGATCAACAATCGGCTTCTGGTGATGACGGCAGGCGGCGTGAACCCCAATATCATGATCAATGCGCTTGCCGCCCATTTTCCGGATATTCACGTCTTTGTCGAACAACCGGAAAGCAAATCCGTCATTCTCAGGCGGCGGGCGCGTCGGCTGGGCTGGATTGCCGCCGCCGGCCAGATGGCGACGATGGTCGCCTCTCGCCTCGGCAAACGTTTCACGGTTCGAAGAAGCCATGAGATCATCGCCGAGCATGGCCTTTCCGCCGAACTGGGCCATACCGTTCCCATCACGCAATTTGCCTCGCTGAACGACGAGGAATGCCACAAGGCCGCCAATCAGTTGAAGCCGGCGGCAATCTTCACCATTTCCTGCCGCCTTCTCAAGCCCGCGACGCTGCAGGCCCTGCAATGCCCGATTATCAATTTCCACGCCGGCATCAATCCTGCCTATCGCGGCCAGATGGGCGGGTATTGGGCGCTGGTGGAAAAGGACCGTGGCAATTTCGGTGCAACCGTACATCTGGTTGACAAGGGCGTGGATACCGGCGCCACGCTTTACGAAAAACGGCTGAAACCCTCACCTTCAGACACGATTGCCACCTACCCGCTGCTTCTCACCGCCGCCTCGGTGGATATTGCCGTCAACGCCGTCGAAGATGCATTATCCGGCAGCCTCGCACCACAGCCGCCCTCACCCGGAAAATCGGTATTGCGCTTTCCACCGACGATCTGGACCTGGCTATGGAACGGCCTGACGAAACGGATCTGGTGATCCTTCGCTGCACCGCGGTGCCAAGCTTCGTCGCAGATGCAGGGCTGTCTTGCCGCATCAGGCACAGACGGCATCGAAAAAACGGTGCATGATAATCAAAAGGATCATGCACAAATTGCTCGACATTTCCGCCTCCTCCATCATCCCCGCCTCCATCGAAGCCTCACCCGCACAGGTGCTTGGCCCGGCAAGCCTTGCCGGTCTCTTTCCGCAGGGCGTGCGTGTCTATCTGACCGACACCGGCGCGGCCTCACAGGTCAGGCTCGTTGATGCGGCGAGACATCTGCGCGATCTCGGTTATGAGCCCGTGCCGCATCTTGCGGCGCGGCGCATCCCGTCGCGCGTGGAGTTTGAGGAACAGGTGAAGCGGCTGGCGGGCGAAGCGGGCGTATCGGATGTGCTGGTTGTCGGCGGCGGCGTCGACAGGCCCGCCGGTCCCTTCGCTTCCAGCATGGATATGCTGTCGTCAGGCATTTTCGACCGCTATGGAATGAAGCAGATCGCCATTGCCGGCCACCCCGAAGGCAGCCCGGATTTCAGCGAGGAGACGGCAGTTGCCGCGCTGCGGCTGAAGCGTGATTTTGCGCAAAGAAGCGATGCGACGATGCGCATCGTCACCCAGTTCGGTTTCGATGCAGCCCGTTTCATCGCCTGGGCGGAAGGGCTTGTTGCATCAGGCATCGACCTGCCGGTGCATATCGGCGTTTCCGGCCCGGCCAAGATCACGACGCTGTTGAAATATGCAGCACTTTGCGGTGTCGGCAATTCCATCGCTTATCTGAAGAAAAACGCGCTCTCCCTCACAACGCTGGCAAAGGGTCATTCGCCGGAAAGCGTCGTCGGACCGATCGAGCGGCACTGGCAGGCCAATCCGCAAGGGCCGATCCGGCAAATTCACGTCTTTCCCTTTGGCGGCTTGCAGAATTCGGCCGACTGGCTGGTCAATCGCGGAAGCTGGCAAACGGGCGGCGCCGACCGTTCGGCATCGCCGGATTCCGTCGCGGTTTGACACCATGTCCGCCTGCGCCCCGCTTCAAGGCCGCGCAGGCCCGGTCATGTTACGCCGCCTTGGCAACCTCGACAAAGGCGCTGCGAATGCTCTCCGCCACCGCAAGCACCGGACGCGACGCCTTGTCGCCCATGATCAGGCGAATATCGAAGCAGCCGAGTTCCGGCAGGCCTTCCTTGTCGCCCAGAATGACCATGTCGTTTAACACATAGGATCGCGGCAGCGGCGCGATGGCAAGATCGGCGGCAATCGCCGCGCGCTGCGCCATCGTATGGCCGCTGAGATAAGCCACCCGGAAATTGCGCCCGCGCCTCTCCAGCGAATTGATCGCCTCCGAACGCCAGATGCAGCCTTCTTCCCAGATCGAAATCGGTAGAGGGTCACGCAGATAAGCGGTGCCGCATTTTGCACCCGCCCAGACGAGACGTTCGCGCATCAAAACCTCGCCCGTATCCCTGAGCGGATGCGAGGCACAGTTGACGAGCGCAAGATCAAGCCGTTGCTCGTCCATCCGCTTGTAGAGATTGGAGCTGGAATCGATGGTGACGTCGATCATGATGCCGGGGAAAGCCTCGGCAAAGCGCTTGAGAATGCCCGGCAGCAGGCCACGCTCCCCGATATCCTCCGGCGCGCCGAGACGCACCACACCGGATAGCTCGGGCATGACGAAACGTGACACGGCTTCATTGGAGAGCGCGATCATGCGGCGCGCATAGGTCAGCAGCGTCTCCCCATGCGCGGTCAATGTTACCGAGCGGGCATCGCGCAGGAACAATGTCGTCTTCAACTGTTCCTCAAGCTTCTTGATCTGCATGGAAACGGCTGAGGGCGTCCTGAACACCACTTCCGCAGCGGTGGAGAAATTTCCCGTTTCCGCAATCGCGACGAAGGTTCTCAATATGTCGTTATCCAGCAACGGCAGCGGTTGGCGGAAAGTTACGGTCATGGCACGTACCTTCAAATATTTTGATTTATAGATGGATATCATTTCGTTTGATTGAATGTCAACTGGCGCGCACCATCCGGGACATCGAATGACAGGACCGAAAAAAGCCCTGCTGTCATGAAGCGCCGAACTCCCCTTATGTGATGACGCGCAGCCGGCGGGCCATGCCAGTAAGTCATTACGATAATTGATGAATGATATGAAATTCATTCTCTTGTTTGATGAAATATGCAGGCGCATATCGAAGGCGCAAATCAATCGTGGTTCAGGAAAGGATCAAGGACATGACCATGATACACTATCTCCCGGCGGCGAACCGCTCTCCGCATCGTCCCTCTTCCGGCGGCTGGCTTCACCGCCTGTCAGGCCACGTTTCCGCTCTTTACAGATCATGGCGTCGTGCACGGATGCTGCGCGCACTTGAGGCATTGCCGCCTGAAACATTGAAGGATATCGGATGGCCGACGACAGACAATTACCGCACAAACGCCATCCGCAAATGACCTCTGACCGGTGGCTCGCAGCCATTTTAAGACTTGCGAGCCATCTCTTCCCGTGCCAATACGCTCCGGCAACGGCGTAAAAAAGCCTGCCTGTTTTACATGCGACACGACGCCTTTTTAAAAGGCTTGTCGCAAATTTTGCATATTTCAAAAGCGATTTTTTGACAGCCCCGATTCCACGGCGTATTTTTCGTTAAAGATGTCGGAAACAGGACATCCAGAAGACCGATTCCAAGGGAGGAATTGCGTATTCGCAACGGAGCACGGGCAAATGAGCAAAAACTCCCAGAAGAAACGCTCAATCGTCTTTTTTCTCATTCCGCAATTTACCATGCTGCCCTTTGCCGCAGCGGTTGAAACGCTTCGCATCGCCAACCGAATGTTGGGCTATCAAGCCTATGAATGGCGCATCGCCTCACTCGATGGCCAGAAGGTCATGTCATCGAGCGGCATCTGTCTCGAGGTCGACACCTGTCTCGCTGATGAGCGTCGGTATGTTACCGGCGAGAACCGCGCAGAAATGGCAATCATCTGTTCGGGTATCGATGTGGATCAGCACATCAACAAGTCAGTCAACGCCTGGCTGCGCGAAGCCTATAATCGCGGCATCGCCATCGGCAGCCTCTGTACCGCCGCCCATATCCTTGCGCAGGCTGGCCTGCTGAACGGCAAGCGCTGCGCAATCCACTGGGAAAACCTGCCAGGTTTTTCAGAAGCCTTTCCGCAGGTGGAAGTTTATGCCGACCTTTTCGAAGTCGACAGCAACATCTACACCTGTGCCGGCGGCACGGCCTCGCTTGACATGATGCTGAGCCTGATCGGCCAGGATTTCGGCGAAAACCTCGTCAACCGCGTCTGCGAACAGCAATTGACCGACCGGGTGCGCAGCCCCAATGACCGCCAGCGCCTGCCGCTGCGCGCCCGCCTCGGCGTGCAGAACAGCAAGGTCCTGTCGATCATCGAATTGATGGAAGGCAATCTCGCCGAGCCGCTGTCGCTGCTTGACATAGCCGATGCCGCCGATCTGTCACGCCGGCAGGTGGAACGCCTGTTCCGTCAGGAAATGGGCCGCTCGCCCGCCCGCTATTACCTTGAAATCCGCCTCGACCGCGCCCGCCACCTGCTCGTGCAATCGGCCATGCCGGTGGTCGAAGTCGCCGTCGCCTGCGGTTTCGTCTCGGCCTCGCATTTTTCCAAATGTTATCGCGAAATCTACAATCGCACGCCGCAGCAGGAACGCGCCGAACGCAAGCTCTTGATCAGCGCCTCGCGAATGGCGATGGCGAGCCAGGGTGGCAAAGCCGCGCATTGAAGACCCGGCCTTAAAAAGCCTCGGGCACGATGGCAGGCAGATCGAAGACAAAGCACCTCCGTCATGCCGGACTTGATCCGGCATCCAGCCACGGCGCGTCTGCGCCGTGAAAGAGTCTCTCGCGATCAAGGACTTGATCGCGTTGGACACCGGATCAAGTCCGGGGTGACGGAGTACGGATGATGGAACTGTGCCAAAAAACACAAGTTCAACGAGCTGCTAGCTGCCCGCAGAAACCCGACCCAAATCCTTACCCCAACACCATCAGAGGAACTCACCTAAACGGCCGAACCGCGTGGGCAAGATCCTCCGCCGTCATGCCGGCGCCTGCCCTGTTGCCCGCCTCACCATGCAGCCAGACCCCGGCAGCCGCCGCCTCGAAGGCAGGCGCGCCCTGCGCCAGCAACGCGCCGATGATACCGGCCAGCACATCTCCCGAACCCGCCGTTGCAAGGCTCGCCGGCGCATTGGTGTTGACCAGCACCCGCCCGTCCGGCGCGGCGATCACCGTATCCGCGCCCTTGTAGACCAGCGCGGCGCCGCTACGCGCCGCGGCGACCTGCGCCTTCTCGATCTTGCTCAATCCGGCATCTGCGGCAAGATCGGGAAACAGCCGCGCAAACTCGCCCTCATGCGGCGTCAGGACAAATTTTCCCGTGCCGGACGTGACGCGCTCGAACAGCGCCTCCGTATGATCCTTGAAAGCCGTGATCGCATCGGCATCCAGCACCACTGCCCTGTCTCCGAGCAGGGACACGAATTGCCGCGCCTTGTCCAGATCACCAAAACCCGGGCCGAGAACGAAAGTGCCGTGACGCCGATCCTCCAGCCAAAGCCGAAGATCATCGCTATTGTCCATGGGCGCGTTCATCACCGCCGTCAGCGTCATCGAAAGCACGTCGAGCGCCGCTTTCGGGGCAGTGACAGTGACGATCCCCGCCCCCGCCTTCAGCGCCGCAAGCGCCGTCATGCGGCTTGCGCCCGTCGCATGGGTCGGGCCGGAAAAGACGGTCAGGTGCCCACGCCGGAACTTGTGTGTCTCCATATCGGCGCGCGGCAAGGCGTGCCCCCAGACAAGCGGATGGTTTTCAGCCACCGATCCCGCATGTGCGGCAAGGATGCGGGCGGGAATGCCGATATCGAAGACTTCCAGCGCCCCGCACAGCTCCCGCCCCGGCATCAGCAGATGGCCGGGCTTGCGCGCCATGAACGTCACCGTGCGCTGCGCTTTGAATGAGGCACGGAGAGGCGCACCCCTGCGGCCGCAAAGGCCCGAAGGCAGATCAACGGCAAGCACAGGAACGCCCGCCTTCGCCACCGCCTCGATCACATCGGCAAGTTCGCTTGGAATATCACGCGACAATCCGGCCCCGAAAACCGCATCAATCACCATGTCGCCGCCAAGAGGCACATAATCGCCAAGCGGCAACGGCGTTACCCCGCTCCGCTCAAATGCCGTTCGCGCATCGCCCTTCAGCGCGGCAGTATCACCGAGATGATAAACCGCAACGGCCGCGCCGCTCTGCAAAAGCACCCGCGCCGCGACATAGCCGTCTCCGCCATTATTGCCGCCACCGCAAAGCACGACGAAACGCAGCGCCTGCGGATAATGGCGCAGGGCCGAGGCGGCAACCGCCTGCCCCGCCCGCTCCATCAGGTCATACAGCGGAATGCCGGATTGCCCGGCCGCCGCATCGATGCGGGCCATCACGTCAGGGTCGATCAGGAAGAGCTGTGGAAGGGATGTCATGGGCCGATCATCCCTTCAAAACGCCGGAAAGGCAATCGATACAAAAATAAGCAGATCCGCGTGACTGAATAATAGTCAAATGCATAAAATATAAACATACCGGCAAAACACCCGTGTCGAAACTCAAAATATAAGAGATTACTAAAATAATACAAATCAACAGAAATACGGATGGATTTTTGGGATTTCCGAGAGAAATTCGCCGGAAACCCGCCAAAAGCGAATGCATTTTGTCCCGGAAAGCCGAGCGGGCGAAGTTTTTTCTTCAAGCCCGCTTCCGATCTGGCACAATACGTGCATTCTTGTGGCAGAGCGGGAAGAACCTGCTTTAACGGGAGAAGCGGAGAGATATTTTCTCATGAAAAAGATCGAAGCGATCATTAAGCCTTTCAAGCTCGATGAAGTGAAGGAAGCCCTTCAGGAAGTCGGACTTCAGGGAATCACGGTCACGGAAGCAAAAGGCTTTGGTCGTCAGAAGGGCCACACGGAACTTTACCGCGGTGCGGAGTACGTTGTGGACTTTCTGCCGAAAGTGAAAGTCGAAGTCGTATTGGCGGACGAGAATGCGGAAGCCGTCATTGAGGCGATCCGCAATGCGGCCCAGACCGGACGTATCGGCGACGGAAAGATTTTCGTTTCCAATATCGAGGAAGTCATCCGCATCCGTACCGGTGAAACAGGCGTGGACGCCATATAATCAAGAAGGTCCCGGGCCGGGGAGGCTCAGGCTTTTCACCTCGTCATCATCACACTCAAGGAAAACGTTTAAATGACGACCGCAAACGATATCTTGAAGCAGATCAAGGATAACGACATCAAGTTCGTGGACCTGCGCTTTACCGACCCCAAGGGCAAGCTGCAGCACGTCACCATGGATATTGTCTGTGTGGACGAAGACATGTTCGCCGATGGTGTCATGTTCGACGGCTCCTCGATCGCCGGCTGGAAGGCCATCAACGAGTCCGACATGGTGCTGATGCCCGATCCGGCCACCGCCCATATCGACCCGTTCTTCGCCCAGTCCACCCTGGTCGTCCTTTGCGACATTCTCGACCCGGTCTCGGGCGAAGCCTATAACCGCGACCCGCGCGGCACCGCCAAGAAGGCCGAAGCCTACCTCAAGGCATCTGGCATCGGCGACACCGTCTTCGTCGGCCCAGAGCCTGAATTCTTCGTCTTCGACGACGTGAAGTACAAGGCCGACCCTTACAACACCGGCTTCAAGCTGGATTCGTCCGAACTGCCGTCCAACGACGACACGGACTATGAAACCGGCAACCTCGGCCACCGTCCGCGCGTCAAGGGCGGTTATTTCCCGGTTCCGCCGATCGACAGCCTGCAGGACATGCGCTCCGAAATGCTGACGGTTCTGGCCGAAATGGGCGTCGTCGTCGAAAAGCACCACCACGAAGTGGCTGCCGCGCAGCACGAGCTGGGCGTGAAGTTCGACACGCTAGTCTCCAGCGCCGACAAGATGCAGATCTACAAGTACGTCGTGCACCAGGTCGCCAATGCCTATGGCAAGACGGCAACCTTCATGCCGAAGCCGATCTTCGGCGATAACGGCTCGGGCATGCACGTTCACCAGTCGATCTGGAAGGGCGGCAAGCCGACCTTCGCAGGCGACGAATATGCCGGCCTGTCTGAAAACTGCCTCTTCTACATCGGCGGCATCATCAAGCACGCCAAGGCCATCAACGCCTTCACCAACCCGACCACCAACTCCTACAAGCGTCTGGTGCCGGGTTATGAAGCGCCGGTTCTGCTGGCCTATTCCGCCCGCAACCGTTCGGCATCCTGCCGTATTCCCTTCGGCTCCAACCCGAAGGCAAAGCGCGTCGAAGTCCGCTTCCCGGACCCGACCCAGAACCCCTATCTCGGTTTTGCGGCCATGCTGATGGCCGGCCTCGACGGTATCAAGAACAAGATCCACCCCGGCAAGCCGATGGACAAGGACCTTTACGACCTTCCTGCCAAGGAACTGAAAAAGATCCCGACCGTCTGCGGCTCGCTGCGCGAAGCGCTCGAAAGCCTCGACAAGGATCGCAAGTTCCTGACCGCCGGCGGCGTGTTCGACGACGACCAGATCGACTCGTTCATCGAGTTGAAGATGCAGGAAGTCATGCGTTTTGAAATGACCCCGCATCCGGTCGAATTCGACATGTACTACTCGGCCTGATCGGCCTATCGAGCGCTCCCCGGGGCGCTCGATTCATCTCGGCGGTTTTCCCCGGAAAGCCGCCGTTTTCTTTTGAAGCCCAGCCATATCGCGAAGAATGTCAAACAAGCCAGCCTCTCAGCAAACCCGCCTCACGGACTGGCTCATCTTTCTGGCTGTGCCGTTCTTTTTCTCCAGCAACGTCATTTTCGGCCGCGGCGTCGTCGGTGAGGTCTCACCCTTCATCGCCGCCTTCATCCGCTGGATCGGATCAACCCTCATCATCGCGCCGTTCATGGTCGCCGACTGGCGCAACTGCCTGGCTTTCCTGCGCCACAAAACGCTGCTGTGGCTCGTACTCGGCATTCTCGGCATGGGCATCTGCGGCGGCGTGGTCTATTGGGGCCTGACCATGACGACGGCTGCCAACGGCACGCTGATCTACACGACATCGTCGCTGTTCATCATCCTCTTTCAGCGCATCTTTCAGGGCCGACGCATCAGAAAGCTCGAAGTGGCGGGCATGATCATCGCCTTTGCCGGCGTGGCGGCCATCGTGCTCAAGGGCGATATGTCCGCTCTATGGCACATGAATTTCAACATCGGCGATTTCGCAATCCTCACGGCAGCCATCGCCTTTGCGATCTATTCGCTGCTGCTGCGCGACCCGGCGGCCCGGCAGATGGCCTCCTTCAGCCTCTTCGGCCTGATTGCGCTTTCCGGCGCGCTGGTGCTTCTGCCGCCAGCGGCCCTCGAACTGGCGCAGGGCGGAATGCTGCCCGCCACACCGATGGCCTGGGCGAAGATCGGCGGCATCATTCTTTTCGCCTCGCTGCTCGCCTTTTATTGCTTCACCCATACGGTGCGCGTTTTCGGCCCGGCAACGGCCGGCATCACGCTTTATATGATGCCGCCGGTCTCGATCATAATGGCAACGTTTTTCCTTGGGGAGAGCTTCGAGACCTATCACGCCATCGGCATCGTGCTGGTCACCGGCGGTGTGGTCATCGCCACCGCGCCAATCGGCCGGAAGGCCTGAGCGGCGGACGGCAATATGGGCGGGATACCCCCAGCCCTTGATATTTCGCATTCCACCCCCAACTATTAGTGGGAAAGGAAGTTCATGCCATGAAACAAAGAGACGCAAAATTCACGCTTGGCGAGATCGTCCGCCACAAGGTGTTTCCGTTCCGCGGCGTGGTCATTGACGTGGACCCGGAATATGCCAATACCGAGGAATGGTGGAACGCCATTCCCGCCGATATCAGGCCGGATCGCGACCAGCCCTTCTATCATCTTCTGGCGGAAAACGAGGAGACGGAATATGTCGCCTATGTTTCCGAGCAGAACCTCGTCCACGACGAAAACGAGACGCCGCTTAGAAATCCCAATATCGGCCGCATCTTTGACAAGGCGCCGAATGGTGAATGGCGTCCGAAGATGTCGACGGCGCATTGACGCAAGTCTGAAATCCCCACCCCTCCCAAGGGCATAAAAAAACCGGTCTGTCGCCAGACCGGTTTTATTATTCTTGACGCTGGTGCAGCGATCAGGGCTTCGGCGCGGTCTTGGCGGCGTCCTGAGCGGCTTCCAGCTTCTTGCGGGCCTCTTCTGCCTTCTTCTGCATGCCTTCCTGCAGGCTGCGCTGGCTTTCGGCCAGCTGCGACTGGGTGATGGCAGCGCCGTCATAAGCACCGGTGAAACCGGTCAGCGCGATCTTGATGGGGTTCGGCGCGCGGCGGAAGTTGATGGAGGTGAAGACCACCTCGCTACCCTTCTTCAAGGAAGCAATCATGGCGTCCGTCAGCGGAACTTCAGCCGTGCACTTGTCGGGAAGGCAAACGGCGTAATCGAGCTTCTGGCCCTTGCCGCCGTCGATCTGCATCATCACGCCCGGAGGAATGAGACGCGCGGTCGGAACGGAAACCTGCAGCAGCTTGCGGTTGACCTTGCCTTCGACGGTGATGAGGCCGACAGCGGTGATCATCTGGCCGTTCTGGGCGAGAACCACGTTCTGCACGACGCAGACATCGTTGTCTTCCTGCTTGGAGCAGGTCTTGAACCAGCCGAGCGGCGGAGCGCCGGCGCCCTGAGCGGCGGGAGCAGCATCCTGTGCCTGCGAGATGGCCGGAGCGGACACTGCGCCGAGAGAAAGGACCAGAGCGGACAGAGCCGTCCGGGTGAATGTGTTTGCCTTTTGCATCATAAGAGTTCCGTCTCCTGAATGTCTGCCAGAACAGAACCGCTAAGGTCCTGTTCGCCGATGGCGGTATCCTTCTGCCCGTTCAACTGTCGTTTAAATGAGGCAAATGCGTGACCCGTCTCTTCCGGCCACCCTGTTACATGCCGATCGCGGCGATATCCAGCACTTCTTTAACTTTTTCTTGAGGTGGGCCAAGATTTCCCGCCCGCGCATGGGTCCAGCCATGGGCCTGTGCTACATATTTGCCAGAATCATAACGAAAACCAATCATAACGAAAAAACCAATCATGACGATAAACCGATCATCATGACAAATCGGACGGACAGTTGAGACAGGATAATAACATGCGCAACCTTGCGGCCCTCATCCCCGCATTGTTTCTTTTGGGTTCATCCCTGCTTCCCGCCGGGAGCGCCCAGGCGCAGCCGCTTCACGGCATTTCCATGCACGGCACACCGTCGCTGCCGGCGGACTTCCGGCACTTCCCTTACGTCAATCCGGACGTTAAAAAAGGCGGCCGCATCTCCTATGGCGTCGTCGGCACCTTCGACAGCCTCAACCCCTTCGTTCTCAAGGGAATGCGCACCACCGCGCGCGGCGTCTGGGACCCGGAATTCGGCAACCTGCTCTACGAACCGCTGATGCAGCGTTCCAGCGACGAACCCTTCAGCCTTTATGGCCTGCTGGCCGAAACGGCTGAGTGGGATGAGGAGCGCAGCTTCATCCAGTTCAACATCAATCCGAAGGCGAAATGGTCGGATGGCGAGCCGGTGACGCCCGACGACGTGATCTTCACATTCAATCTCCTGAAGGAGAAAGGCCGCCCCCCCTTCAACAGCCGTCTCGACGGCGTGGCGAAGATGGAAAAAATCGGCGATCACGGCGTGCGTTTCACCTTCAATGAGAAGGCGAACCGCGAAACGCCGCTTATTCTCGCCTCCTCCACCCCCATTTTGCCGAAACATGCAATCGACCCGGAAAAATTCGAACAGGCGGGCCTCGGCGCTGTCGTCGGCTCGGGTCCATACCGAATCAAGACGCTGCGGCCGGGAGAACGAATCACCTGGGAGCGGAACCCGGATTATTGGGGCAAGGATATTCCGAGCAAGGTCGGCTTTGAGAATTACGACGAGATAACCGTCACCTATTTCCTTCAGGTCACCACCATGTTCGAGGCCTTCAAGAAGGGCGATATCGACATTTACCCCGAAGGCGACGCCATCAACGGCACCTCCGATACCTCGCATTGGGGGCAGGCTTATAATTTCCCCGCTGTTCATCGCGGCGATATCGTCAAGGATGTGTTCCAGCCGCGGCTGCCTTCAGGCATGTTCGGCCTGGTGTTCAACACCCGCCGCGCCGTCTTTGCCGATGAAAAGGTGCGCGAGGGACTGTCCTATGTGCTCGATTTCGAGTGGATGAACAGGAACATTCTCGGTGGCGCCTTCAAGCGCACGCAGAGCTACTGGCAGAATTCGCCGCTCGGCGCCTTCGGCAATGCCGCCGATGCGCGCGAGCTTGCACTGCTGGGCGATGCGGCGAAAACCATGCCGCCGGAGCTTTTGGCGGGAACCTATGCCATGCCCACCACCGACGGCACCGGTGCGGACCGCAAGGTGCTGAAACTGGCCGTCGATAAGCTGAAAGAGGCCGGATACAGCATCAAGAACGGCAGGATGTCCGACGCCAATGGCCGTCAGCTCGCCTTCGAGATCATGACGCAGAACCCGGCGCAGGAGCGCATAGCGCTTGCCTATCAGCGCTCCCTCAACCTGATCGGCGTCGCCATGGGCATCCGCTCGGTTGATGACGGCCAATATCAGGCCCGCTCAAACAGCTTCGATTATGACATGATCATCCGCTCCCTGCCCTCCTCGCTTTCGCCGGGGGCGGAGCAGCTCAACCGCTGGAGTTCGCTCTCGCGGGATGCGCAGGGCAGCTTCAACTATGCGGGGGCCGCTAATCCCGATATAGACCGGATGATCGAGGCCCTGCTGCAGGCCCGTTCGACGGAAGATTTCCAGGCAGCCGTGCGCGGTTACGACCGCCTGCTGGTTGCCGGTCACTACGTCATTCCGCTCTATTACATCGGTGCGCAGTGGATCGCCCGCTGGAAATATATCGACCGCCCGGATATCACCCCGATATCAGGCAATCAGAAACAGACCTGGTGGGATGCGCGGGCGCAATAACCGGTCCAGACAAGGGAAGATAAAACCATGGAACGCATCGTTATCGACGTCGTATCGGATATGGTCTGCCCCTGGTGTTATCTTGGCAAGGCAAGGCTCGATCTTGCCATTGCCGAGGTGCAGGACGAGATCAGCGTCGACGTGAACTGGCGTCCCTATCGCCTCAATCCAGACTATCCGCCTGAGGGCGTCGACCAGAAAGCCGCTCTCGAGGAAAAGCTCGGCAAGGAGCGTCTGGAGCAGGCGCATGCCAGCCTGGTGCAGCTCGGCAAGGAAGTCGGCATCCACTATGATTTCGATGCGATCAAGATCGGCCCGAATACACTCGACGCACACCGCCTGTCGCTCTGGGCCCATTCGGAGGGCCGCGACATTCAGGAAAAGATCGTCACCGGTCTGTTCAAGGCAAATTTCGAGGAAGGTCGCAATATCGGCGATCACGCCGTGCTGACCGATATAGCCGAAAAGGCCGGCATGGACGCCAAGGTCGTGGCGCGGCTCCTGGCATCCGACGCGGACAAGGATACGGTTGTCGCTGAAATTGATGCGGCGCAACAAATGGGCGTTGCAGGCGTGCCGTTTTTCATCCTCGACCAGAAATATGCCATCAGCGGCGCGCAAACGCCTGATGTATTGATTGCTGCACTGCGGGATATTGCAAAAATCAAGACGGACGAGCATAAGTCGATGAACTGACGGTCGAACCACCGGCAGCTTACCCTAACCGATAAACTGTTGGTGTTTTCCCGTGTCGGACCAGACCCTGAAAGGCATTCTGCTTGCCTTTGCCGCCTTCGCTGCCTACGCATGGAGCGACGCGAGCGTTAAACTCATAGAAGGCCAGATTTCGCCGATCGAATCGGCCTTCTTCGGCGCCGTCTTCGGCCTCGCCGCCCTGCCCTTCATCCGCAAGCGTAACGACCGCTGGGCGGATGTCATCAAGACGACGAACCGCCCGCTCTGGCTCATCCGCTTTTTTGCCTCCGGCATCGGCGCGGTCGGCAGCGTCACCGCCTTCACGCACCTCTCCATGGCTGAAGCCTTTGCCTTGATCTTCCTGCTTCCTTCCTTCGTCACCATCATGTCGGTGGTATTTTTGAAGGAACAGGTCGGCATCAAGCGCTGGTCGGCAGTCATTATCGGTTTCATCGGCGTGCTGATCATTCTCAGACCAGGTTTCCGCGAGCTGGGCATCGGCCATCTGGGCGCCATCCTCGGTGGCTTGAGCGGCGCGCTGTCCATCGTCATCTTCCGCGCCATGGGGCCCTCCGAAAAGAATGTGTCGCTGTACGGCGCGGGCGTGCTGGGCTGTCTGGCGATCAGTGGCTTTGCCATGATCCCCACCTTCGTGCCGCCCAGCGGTCAGCAATGGCTGCTTCTGGCCGGTTACGGCCTGTTTGCCGCCGTCGGCAACGTGCTGGTCATGTATGCCGCCCGTTATGCGCCCGCCGCCATGATCGGCCCGACGCAATATAGCCAGATGCTCTGGGCGATCTTCTTCGGATACCTGATCTTCGGTGACCATATCGATGGCTGGATGCTGGTCGGCATCGCCCTCATCGTTGGTTCCGGAATGCTGACGCTCATCCGTGAAAAGCAGCGAAAAGTGCCGATGCCAGCCTCGATCGCGGCCACCGACCAGAACGTCGCAGTCGGCATCACGCCGGAAGAAGCACCGCGACCGCTTTAGTCCCGGCGCGTTCTTCCATAGCTATTATACTGTTGGCAGCGAACTCAGTCGCAGACCCGTGCGCGATACATGTCGCCCCAGCCATTCTGCCGCCAGACGACGTGGCAGCGCGGATAGGCCGGCTGATAGATCACTGGAGGGCCATAAACCGGCGGGCCGTAAAAAGGCTCGCCATAATAAGGGCCGCCATAAGAATGCCGCGCCCCGGCAATGATGGCGCCGCCGATAATTGCTCCGGCGATACCTGCGGCAATGCCGGCGCCGCCATGTCCGTGTCCGAAATGGCCGCGTGCTTCCGCCTGACTGGTGGTGGCAATTGTGGTGCCCGCAATTGTCAAAGCAATCAGACCTGCGGAGACGAACCTGTTCATCCTGGTCCACATTGTCTTGCTCCTTCGTCTTCCCACTCGCGCATCATATTGGGCGCAGTGCAGGAGATGAAAACAAGACTACGCCCGCCGAAGCTACCGGCGCATGTCCGTTTCATTACATCCCGGTAATGTTTGCAGAGCCTTGAGGTGTTGGCTTTGGGGAGGTTGTCGATTGACAGCGGACGAGGCGTGTGGGGCTTACCCCCTCTGCCCTGCCGGGCATCTCCCCCTCAAGGGGGGAGATCGGCAAGAGGCGCTGCCGTCACTTCATTCTCAAGCGCCGAGATGAGCAAGACCTTGCCGCAGATCGATCTCCCCCCTTGAGGGGGAGATGCCCGGCAGGACAGAGGGGGGTAAGCCCCACGCACCCTCAATCCGTTGTGAATGCCCGCCGAAGGCTCACATCTAGGACCGCGCCAATTCCGCCAGCTGCGTCATGATCATCGCCGCACCCGCCAGACGCTTTTCCGGCGTCGGCAGATCGCGCGTCAGGAACAGGCTGTGGTCGGGCCGGATTTTCGCCATGGAGCCTTGCTTGCCAATATAGGCGACGAGTGCCGCCGGGTTCGGGAATTCCTTATGACGGAATTGCAGCACCACGCCCTTCGGCCCGGCATCCACCTTCTCGACATTGGCAACGCGGCAGAGCGACTTGATGTAAACGATCTTGAGGAGATGCTGCACCTCTTTCGGCAGCGGGCCGAAACGGTCGATCATTTCCGCGCCGAAACCGTCGATCTCGCTGATATCGGCAAGCTCGCCGAGACGGCGGTAGAGACCCATGCGCAGATGCAGATCCGGCACATAGTCTTCCGGGATCATCACGGAGGTGCCAACAGAGATTTGCGGCGACCAGCCGCTGTCGCGCACCTCTTCGTCACCCTTCACCTCGGCGACAGCTTCTTCCAGCATCTGCTGGTAAAGTTCAAAACCGACTTCCTTGATATGCCCGGACTGTTCCTCGCCAAGCAGATTGCCCGCGCCGCGAATATCCAGATCGTGGCTCGCCAGCTGGAAACCGGCGCCGAGCGTATCCAGCGATTGCAGCACCTTCAGCCGCCGCTCCGCCATCGTCGTCAGCACCTTGTTGACCGGCAGGGTGAACAGCGCAAAGGCGCGCACCTTGGAACGGCCGACACGGCCGCGCAGCTGATAAAGCTGGGCGAGACCGAACATATCGGCGCGATGCACGATCAGCGTGTTGGCGGTCGGCACATCGAGACCGGATTCGACGATGGTGGTCGACAGCAGCACGTCGTATTTGCCGTCATAGAAGGCGTTCATGATGTCTTCGAGTTCGCCCGCTGCCATCTGGCCATGCGCAACCGCCACTTTCAGCTCCGGCACATCCGATTGCAGGAAAGCATGAATATCGGCGAGATCGGCAAGGCGCGGGCAGACATAGAAACTCTGACCGCCGCGATAATGCTCGCGCATCAGCGTTTCGCGGATCACCAGCGGATCGAAAGGTGAAATGAAGGTGCGCACCGCCATGCGGTCCACCGGCGGCGTGGTGATGAGCGAGAGTTCACGCACACCCGTCATGGCCAGTTGCAGCGTGCGCGGAATTGGCGTGGCCGACAGCGTCAGAACGTGGACGTCGCTTTTCAGCTCCTTCAGCCGTTCCTTGTGCTTGACGCCAAAATGCTGCTCCTCATCGATGATGAGCAGGCCGAGATTGGCGAAGCTTATTCCAGCGCCAAGCAGCGCGTGCGTGCCGACGACGATATCCGTCTTGCCGTCTGCCACTTCCTTTTTTGTCAGCGTCAGTTCCTTGGAGCCGACGAGACGCGAAGCCTGCTGCACCCGGATAGGCAACCCACGGAAACGTTCAGAGAAGGTGCGGAAATGCTGGCGGGAAAGCAGCGTGGTCGGCACCACCACCGCCACCTGCACGCCGTTCATGGCAGCGAGGAAGGCGGCGCGCAACGCCACTTCGGTCTTGCCGAAACCGACATCGCCGCAGATGAGGCGGTCCATCGGCCGGCCAGCACCGAGATCTTCACGCACCGCCTCAATGGCATTCAGCTGGTCCTCGGTCTCGTCATAGGGGAAACGGGCGGCAAATTCATCGTAAAGCCCGTCCGGCGCAACCAGCGCCGGCGCGTGGCGCACCAACCGAGCCGCCGCAATGCGGATAAGCTCATCGGCCATGTCGAGCAGGCGCTTCTTGAGCTTGGCCTTGCGCATCTGCCATGCGCCGCCGCCCAGCTTGTCGAGCGTCGCTTCCGCTGCGTCAGAGCCGTAACGGGAAAGAAGATCGATGTTTTCGACCGGCAGGAACAGCTTGGCATCATCGGCATAGTGCAGTTCGAGGCAGGCGCGCGGGGCACCCGCTGCCTCGATGGTCTGCAAGCCGACGAAGCGGCCGATACCATGTTCGGCGTGGACGACAAGCGAACCCTCGTCCAGACCGGCCACTTCGGAGATGAAATCCGCGCCGCGCTTGCGGCGCTTGGAGCGCCGCACCATGCGGTCGCCGAGAATATCCTGCTCGCCGATGACGGCCAGCGTTCCGGTCTCGAAGCCGGCTTCAAGGCTCAGCACCGCTGCTGCCGCCTCTCCCTTGCCGAGCTTTTCCACCTCTTTCAGCGATGTTACCGGCTTGATGTTTTCAAGCCCGTGTTCGTTGAGCACCTGCAACAGCCGGTCGAGCGAGCCTTCCGACCAGCCCGTGATCAGCACCTTCCAGCCCTTGGCGCGGCGATCCGCAATATGCTTCACCGCCAGATCGAAAACATTGACCCGCTCTTCGCTCTCGCCTTCGCTTAATGGCCGCGCCCAGCGGGGGCCGACATGGGCATCGAGCGTCGCGACCGGGCGGCCTTCGCTGTCATGTTCGTTGAAGGGCGTCAGGCGCACCGCGTTGACGCCGGCAAGCATCGCATCGAAGCTCTTGCCGTCGAGATAAAGCTGTCCGGGCGAAACGGGCTTATAGGGCGCGCCCTGCGTCGAACCCTTGGTTTCGCCAGAGGCCCGGCGAGCTTCGTAATAATCAAGCACCAGCTTGGAGCGCTCTTTCGCCGCCTCCTTCGCCGTGTGATCGGTGACGATACGAAAACCCTTCAAGTAGTCGAAGGCGGTCTCCAGCTGCTCGTAAAACAGCGGCAGCCAGTGCTCCATGCCTGCGTAACGGCGGCCCTCGGACACGGCTTGGTAAAGCGCATCATCGCGGGTCGCAGCGCCAAACAGCGACAGGTAATTCTTGCGGAACCGGCCGATCGTATCCGGCGTCAGCGTCACTTCGCTCATCGGGTTGAGATCAAGCGAACGCGCCTGGGCAATGGTGCGCTGGCTGGCCGGATCGAAGGTGCGAATGCTTTCCAGCGTATCGCCGAAGAAATCGAGCCGCACCGGCTCTTCCGTGCCGGGAACGAAAACATCGAGAATGCCGCCGCGCACGGCAAATTCGCCCACTTCGCGTACCGTCGCCACCCGGTCGAAACCGTTGCGCTCCAGCCGCGCGGCAATCTCTTCCATGCGGATCTGGTTGCCGGGCTTGGCCGAAAAGCCGAGGCTTTCGATAATGTCGCGCGGCGCCATCTTCTGCAGCATGGCGTTGACGGTAACAAGCACGATGGCCGGATGCGGCTTCTTCGCATGGCTGATGAGGCCGGAGAGCGCAGCCAACCTGCGCGCCGAAGTGTCGGCGCTCGGTGACACGCGATCATAGGGCAAACAGTCCCAGGCCGGCAGCGTCATGACCGGAATATCCGGCGCGACGAAACCGAGGATCTGTTCGAGATCGGCGACCCGCTGGCCATCCGACATCACGTAAGCCACCGATGTGCCCGCCCGCGCCATATCTGCAAGCAGCAGGGCTTCCATGCCGGAAGGCACATTTCCGATGGTCAGCGGCGTATCTGCCGACGTCACCAGCTTTGCATCGAATCCGGCTATCATGTTTCAGGCTTTCAGGGTTTCGGCTGTGACGAGATCGAAATCGGGACGATAGGAAGCGATCTTCTCAAACAGCGGCGTCTGGAACTTTTCCGGTATGGCAAGCGCGCCCGTCACCATCTTGACGAGGTCGTTATCCTCTTCATCCATGATGATTTCCAGCTCATCGAGCTGGTCTTCGGAAAGTCCGGCAATATTGTCTTCCGCGAATTGCCCGAGCACCAGATCCATCTCGCGAATGCCCCGGTGCCAGCAGCGGTAAAGGATCCGCCGGCGTCTCGGATCGAGGTCGGCACTTGTGCGCACCAGTCCAGTCATCGCATTCACCTTTCGGTTGGCTATTCAACAGGATGTTGACTGCGACCTCCTATAGAACAGGAGGCGAACGCTTGGGAACCGGTTTTTATCGAAATAATGCCGCAGTAGTGAAAATCTGCCGGTGATAACCCGCCTTTGTCCGCCCCCAAGTCTTGCATAACGCGTCCCCTTCCCCGATTTTGCTGACCCATGCGCCCGGCCATTCTCGATCCGCTGTTTGCCTCCGTCTCCACCCTTGCGGGTGTGGGGCCGAAGCTTGCCGATCTTCTTGCCAAGCTCTTGAACCGGGAAAGCGCGGACGACACCCGTGTCATCGATCTTCTGTTCCATGCGCCGTCAAATGTCATCGACCGCCGCAACCGCCCCGGCATTGCGCTGGCGGCTCCCGGCGTCATTGTCACCATTCAGGGACGCGTCGACCGCCACCAGCCACCGCCATCGGGCAACCGTTCCGCACCCTACCGGGTTTTCCTGCATGACGAGACCGGCGAACTGGCGCTGACCTTCTTCCGCGCCAAGGGCGACTGGCTGTCCAAAGCCCTGCCTGTCGATGAAGAGGTTCTCGTCAGTGGCAAGGTGGACTGGTTCAACGGCCGCGCCTCCATGGTGCATCCGGATTTCATGGTGAAGCTGTCCGAGGCCGAGAACCTGCCGCTGGTGGAAGCGGTCTATCCCATGACTGCCGGGCTGTCTGCCAAGGTGCTGCGCAAGGCAATCGAAGCTGGGCTTTCAAAACTGCCCGCCTTTCCCGAATGGATGGACGAAACGCTCAAAACCCGGCAGGGTTTTGGCGATGTGGCATCGAGCTTCCGCGAGCTGCACGATCCGCGCGACAGCGCCGATATCGAGCCGCAGGCACCGGCGCGCCGGCGGCTTGCCTATGATGAATTCCTCGCCGGGCAATTGTCCTTGGCGCTGGTGCGCCAGCGGCTGCGCAAGGTGGCGGGCCAGCCGATCCGCGCCAAAGGTGACGTTGCCGCAAAAATTCTGTCGCAGCTGCCCTTCTCGCTGACGGCAAGCCAGAGTGCTGCGGTGAAGGATATTTTGACCGATATGGCCGGCGAAGACCGTATGCTGCGGCTGCTGCAGGGCGATGTCGGCGCGGGCAAGACGCTGGTGGCGCTGATGGCCATGGCAACGGCGGTGGAGGCTGGTGGACAGGCGGTGCTGATGGCCCCGACCGAAATCCTTGCACGCCAGCACTATGCCACCATCTCCAAACTCGCTCTCGCAGCAGGCATCACCGTCGAAGTGCTGACAGGCCGTACCAAGGGCAAGGAGCGTCGCGAGATCGAGGAGCGCGTCGCCTCCGGCGAAGCGCAGATCGTCATCGGCACGCATGCACTGTTTCAGGACAGCGTCGCTTACAAGAACCTCGTGCTTGCCGTGGTGGATGAACAGCACCGTTTCGGCGTGCACCAGCGCCTGCGCCTCACCGCCAAGGGCATCACGCCGCACATGCTGGTCATGACCGCCACGCCCATTCCGCGCACACTTGTCCTGGCAGCCTTCGGCGACATGGATGTGTCGAAACTCACAGAAAAACCCGCCGGTCGCAAGCCAATCCAGACCGTTACGATCCCAACCGAACGGATCGGCGATATTGTCGAGCGACTGCGTTCAGCGCTGAAGGATGGCAAGAAGGCCTACTGGATCTGCCCGCTGGTGGAGGAAACGGAAGAATCCGACCTGATGTCGGCGGAAGAGCGCCATGCGGTTCTCTCGCAGATGCTCGGCGCCAATATAGGTCTTATCCATGGCCGCATGAGCGGCCCGGAAAAAGACGCCGCCATGCTCGCTTTCAAGAGCGGTGAAACCCGGCTGCTGGTGGCAACGACGGTGGTGGAAGTCGGCGTCGACGTACCGGATGCGACAATCATGGTCATCGAACACGCCGAACGTTTCGGCCTCGCCCAGCTTCACCAGCTGCGCGGCCGGGTTGGACGCGGCGACGAGGCCTCCACCTGTATCCTGCTCTATAAAGGACCGCTCAGCGAAAATGGCCGCGCCCGGCTTTCCATCCTGCGCGACAGCGAGGACGGCTTCCTGATCGCGGAAGAGGATCTGAAGCTGCGTGGTGAAGGCGAGCTGCTCGGCACCCGCCAGTCCGGCACGCCCGGTTTCCGTATCGCCAGCCTCGAGGCCCATGCCGACCTGTTGGAAATCGCCCGCAAGGACGCAGCCTATGTCATCGAGCGCGATCCCGAACTGACAGGCCCGCGCGGCGAAAGCCTGCGCACCCTGCTCTATCTGCACCGCCGCGACGAAGCGATCCGCTTCCTGCACGCCGGCTGAAAGTGAACCGCCATGAACATGATCGACCCACGCCGCCCGCCACCCGCCTTCCGCAAAGGTTATGCACTGTGCTCGCCGCAGAATATCCTGCAACCCGAGACATTTGCGAAGAGCGAGAAAAAGGCGATCGGCAAGGCCTTCAAGAAACCCGGCCGCAAGAAAGCGTGGAGCCAGGCGCTGGAAGAAGGCTGGAGCGTGCGGCTGGTCTATATGCGGCTTTTCGTTCCCGTGTTTCACGCCACAACGACGGGCACAGAGGTTGATGATCTGGATGACGAGGATTGACCATGAAGTCTGAGGGACTGTTTGGCTAAAGCGCCGAAGGCCACCGCTGCGATGTGTGGATAATCGTCAAAACTTCGATATCCCGGCCAACGCGATAGGCAATGATGTAGGAAATGTCGGAAAGCACGGCTTCCCGCGTTCCCTTGATCCGCCCCCCACCCGTCCCATAGCAGGCTGATCAAGCAACATATCGACTGCCGAGACAAGGCGGGAAATCACACGGGCCGCAGCGGCTGGATTGTCCGTTTCGATATGCGCACCGATTTCATCGAGCCGTCGCAACGCCTGCAACGTCCATCGAATTTTTCGACCGCTCATGACGACCGCGTAGACCTGACGTATTTCCCGACGATGTTTGCCAGTTCTTCCGGCGTCCCGAACTCGCCGCGATCGGCCTCCGCCAATCCTGCCTCGATCTCGGCAAGCTGCCACTCTTCGCGGGCGACAAAGTCCTCAATCGCCCGCGCCGCCATGTAGGACCGTGAGCGATCGAGCTTTTCTGCCAGCTGATCAAGCTTGACAGCCACCTCGTCCGGCAGGCGTACTGTAAACGCGGTCATGGTTGCAGCCTATTTCGGTTCACTGTGATTATTGGTGAACCACATTGGTTCGTCAACCGCGCGACATTTCACCCCTGAGTGACAATGGAGCAAGGGATCGTATAGGCGCGAATATCATCAAACCGGCGCAATCATCTTCGGCGGCGTGAAATCCGGCGCCACCAGACCGCCTGATATCAGCAGTTTCGCCGCATCTTCCGGCGTCATGTCCAACATCACGATCTTGTCTTTCGGCACGAACAGCAGGAAACCCGCCGTCGGTACCGGGGTCGGCGGCAGGAAGACGGCGACCATCTCCTGGCCCATCTCGTTGAACCGGTGGGCAAGCTCGCCCTTGGCATCAGAGGCAACGAAGACCATCGCCCAGGTTCCGGGGGATGGAAACTCGATCAGGCCGACCTTCTTGAAGGAGTTCGCATGCTCCTTCAGAACGGATTCGAACAGCTGTTTGATGCTCTTGTAGATCGGCCGCACCAGCGGCATGCGATTGAGAATGGATTCGCCGACGCCGACGATCCATTTGCCGATGAGGTTATTACCGAGAAAACCGATGAGTGTGATGCCAACGACGGCGATCAGCAGCCCGAAGCCGGGGATCGCCACATCGAAATATTGCTCTGGATCATAACGGGCGGGAATATAGGGTTTAACCCAACTATCCGCCCATTGCAGGAAGCTCCACACCAGCCACATGGTGATGGTGACGGGCGCGAGAATGAGAACGCCCGTGAGGAAGCTGTTGCGCAGACGGGCTGCGAAGGATATTTTTACTGGAATTTCAGTCATTTACCGTTCGGAATTAAGCGTTGTCGCCATCGAAACCCGGATGAAAACCGACAATGCCGGATGGAGTTCCGCCATGCAAGCGAAGAACTGTGAAATATTCGTCAGGAATCCCTTCCGCATTCACCCCTTCGACATGGCGAAAACCGAAGCGGCCATAATAGTCCGGATCACCTGCCACGACGCACCCTGAAGCATTCAGACGCTCCAGAACGGCAAGCCCGTCCCGCACCAGCCTTGAACCGACACCCTGCCCCTGTCGCTCCGGTATCACGGAAAGCGGCGCGAGGCAGAACCAGCCGGCCTCGCCGCTGGTGAGCGTCACCGGCGAAAAACCGACATGGCCGATGATGCCTTCACTATCCTCGGCCACCAGGGAAACGGTGAGCGCACCCGCCTTGCGCAGCCGCTCGACGATCAAATGTTCGGTCTTGTCGCTGTAATCGACGTTACGGAAGGCATCTTCCGTAACGCGGGCAATCGCACCTTCATCATCCTGCCGTTCCGGCCGGATGATCATTCCACCGTCACCGATTTCGCCAGATTGCGTGGCTGGTCCACATCCGTGCCCATGAAGACGGCCGTGTGGTAGGCAAGCAGCTGGATCGGCAGCGAGAAGACCATCGGCGCGATCAGTTCGTCCACATCAGGCAGCGTGATCGTCGCCATGGTGTCGAGCGTGGAAGCGGCAGCCCCCTTCTCATCGGTGATGAAGATGATACGACCGCCGCGAGCTGCGACTTCCTGCATGTTCGACACGGTCTTTTCGAAGAAGCGGTCATGCGGCGCAATGACGATAACAGGCATGTTCTCGTCAATCAGCGCAATTGGCCCATGCTTCAGCTCACCGGCGGCATAACCTTCGGCGTGGATATAGGAGATTTCCTTGAGCTTCAGTGCGCCTTCCAGTGCCAGCGGGAAGCTGGTGCCGCGGCCGAGATAAAGCACATCCTTGAAACGCGACAGATCGCGCGACAGCGCCTCGATCTGCGGCTGAATGCTGTTGAGAACCTTGCTCATGATGCGCGGCATCTCGGTCAGATGGCGAACCAGTTCGGTTTCCTGCTGGGGCGTGATCGTGCCGCGCGCCTTGCCGGCGGCAACGGCCAGTGAAGCGAGCACGGCAAGCTGGCAGGTGAAGGCCTTGGTGGAGGCGACGCCGATTTCCGGACCGGCAAGGATCGGGAAGATCGCATCGGATTCGCGCGCCATGGTCGATTCACGCGTATTGACCACCGCGCCGATCTTCAGCCCCTCCTGCTGGCAATAACGCAGGGCCGCCAGCGTATCGGCGGTTTCGCCTGACTGCGAAATGAACAGGGCCGCCTGCGTGGGAACAAGCGGGATCTCGCGGTAGCGGAATTCCGAGGCGACATCGATTTCCACCGGCAGGCGCGCATAACGCTCGAACCAGTATTTGCCGATCAGGCCGGACAGATAGGCCGTGCCGCAGGCGGAAATGGCAAGGCCGGAAAGCTTGGCGAAGTCGATTGCGGTGTCGGCCTGCTTCACGGTCTTGGAAGCGAAATCCACATAATGGCTGAGCGCGTGGGAAATGACTTCCGGCTGCTCGTAGATTTCCTTTTCCATGAAGTGGCGGTGGTTGCCCTTGTCGACCACATAAGCCGTCGCCTGCGAGATTTGTCGCTCACGCTTCACCGGCTTGCCGGAGAAATCGATGATCTCAGCACCCTGCCGGGTCACGATGGCGCAGTCGCCATCCACCAGATAGGTGATCTCGTTGGTGAAGGGCGACAGCGCGATGGCGTCGGAACCAAGGAACATTTCGCCCCGGCCATAACCGACGGCAAGCGGCGGGCCGGAACGTGCCGAAAGCAGCGTGCCGGGATCATCCTGGAACATCACCACCAGCGCATAGGCGCCCGTCACCCGGTTCAGCATCTTCAGCATCGCTTCGCGATGACCAAGGCCTTCGCGGGTATATTTCGCCAGAAGCTGCGCCACCACTTCGGTGTCCGTCTGGGTGGTGAAGGTCGCACCCCCGGCGGTCAGCTCCTCGCGCAGTTCGGCGAAGTTTTCGATGATGCCATTATGGACGACGGCAACGCCTTCGACGAAATGCGGGTGGGCATTGGTTTCGTTCGGCACGCCATGGGTCGCCCAGCGGGTGTGGGCAATACCGACCACGCCCGGCAACGGCTTTTCCGAAACCAGCTTTTCCAGATTGAAGAGCTTGCCTTCCGCCCGGCGGCGGTCCATCGCGCCATTGTCGATGGTGGCGACACCAGCCGAATCATAGCCGCGATATTCGAGACGCTTCAGCGCATCGACAAGCCGTTCAGCAACAGGCTGGGTTCCGACAATTCCGACAATTCCGCACATATATTTCTCCAGACGGCGATCTCTTCGCCGAAACTACTAACCGTTTCCCCGAAATCAGCAATTATCCCGCCGGTCACTTTCGGTATCGCTCGGTAACGTCTTTCAAGAGGCCTTTTTCTTGGCTTCTTTCAGCGCTTTCGCCCGCTCACGCACCACGGTTGCCCGGCCCGGCTTCACTTCCTGACGCGCCCGCCCGAAGGCCAGCGCGTCATCAGGCACGTCATCGGTAATCACGCTGCCGGATGCGATGTAAGCGCCTTCTCCAATCGTCACGGGCGCAACCAGCGACGAGTTGGAGCCAATGAAGCTGTTCGCACCGATCCGCGTTTCAGCCTTGTTGTAACCGTCGTAATTGCAGGTGATGGTGCCCGCACCGATATTGCTGCCGGCGCCGATGAAGGCATCACCGATATAGGTCAGATGGTTGACCTTGGCACCCTCGCCGATCTCGGCCTTCTTGACCTCGCAGAAATTACCGACCTTGGAATTGGCATGCAGGTTCGCGCCCGGACGCAGCCGCGCATAGGGACCGACAGTCGCACCTTCAGCGACATATGCCCCTTCCAGATGCGAGAATGCATGAATGACAGCACCCGGCTCGATCGTCACGCCGGGACCGAACACGACATTCGGCTCGATCAGGGCATCCTGCCCGATCTTCGTATCGAAGGAGAGGAAAACCGTCTCGGGCGCGATCATCGAAACGCCGTCCACCATCAATTCATGGCGGCGGCGCTCCTGCCACAACCTCTCGATAAAAGCCAGTTCGGCACGGTTGTTGCAGCCGACCAGCTCGGTTTCCGGCGCATCGATGGCAACGGCGCGGCGGCCGAGCGAACGGGCGATTTCAACGATGTCGGTGAGGTAATATTCGCCCTTCACATTGCCGTTGCCGATCCGGTCAAGCAGATCAAGCGCATTGCGGCCGTTGATCGCCATCAGGCCGCTATTGCACCAGGTCACCTTGCGCTCTTCGTCGGTTGCGTCCTTTTCCTCGCGGATCGCTACCAGCTCGCCATTCTCGACCAGCAACCGGCCATAACCGGTCGGACGCTCGGTGTGGAAGCCGATCACGGCCACATCGGCACCGGCGGCAATCGCCTCGCGCGCCCGATCGAGCGTCGCGGAAGTGATGAGCGGCACGTCGCCATAAGCGACGATCAGGTCGTCGAAACCGCGTTCGATGGCTGAGCGTGCGGCAAGAACCGCATGGCCGGTGCCCTTACGTTCCGTCTGCAGGAAAGCTTCAACCTGAACATCCCTAAGGTTCGCGGCCGCGGCGACATTATCCGCATCACGCCCGACCACCAGCGCCACCGCGCCGACACCCGATCCAGCCACAGCCTCCACCACATGCGCAATCATCGGTCGCCCGGCAACCGTGTGCAGCACCTTGGATTTCGACGACTTCATGCGCGTGCTGTCGCCCGCAGCGAGAATAACGGCTAGAGAGCTGCGCTCCATAAGACCTCCAACACCCCGTTACCGGCCGCAGGGCAGCCGGGACAGTGGCATATGCTTGACTTTACGCCAGCCGGTTGAACAGACAGGCGCTTCGGTAATTGCGTTCCGGCATTGCTATAACGGCGGCCCACTTAAGAAACCATGCAAACCCGCACCAAATTTCCGCACCGATTTTCATCAAACGTGATCAGCGGCGGGATGAGGTGATTTATTCAGAGCGGGTGACGGGCAGTGAATTGCAAGATTTGCTGGCGACCATTTTCAATCAGCCTGCCCATTTCGCGGCGCGCCGCGGCCTCATCACGCAGGCGAAACGCTTCGACCAGCCTTAAATGAGAGGCAGACACATCGGAAATCTCGTTGGGATCGGCTTCCGGGTTGCTCATCCGGAAAATGCCCGCCAGCGCCGCCTTGATCAGCGAACCGACGGTGCGCATGAACGGGTTGCCAGACATTTCGGTGATGAGCACATGGAAATTCATATCCGCCAGCGCCCGTTTTTCCTTGGAATAGGCTGTGTTGCCCATCTCGTTGGCGTAAGCGGCGAGCTTGGCGATATCGGCATCTTTTGCCCTGAGAGCGGCAAGCCCCGCGCCATAGGGTTCGAAAGCCTGACGGATATCATAGAGATGCAGCAGGAACTCGTCGCTGACGCCCGCCTCGAAGTGCCAGAGAAGCACTTCGCTATCGAACATGTTCCAGCTTTCGCGCTCCGTCACCCGGGTGCCGATGCGTGCCTTGGGGGAAATCATGCCCTTGGCGGTCAGCGTCTTCATCGCTTCGCGCAGCACCGTGCGCGATACTTTCAGCCGCTCCATAAGCTCGGCATCGCCCGGCAGGATGTCACCCGTCTTGAAGGTGCCGGAGACGATATCGAGCCCGAGCTTGTGAACGACCTGTGCATGATTTGTCCGCAGCTTTCGAAAACCGATCGCCGCATCGAGCATTCCGCGCTGCAAGTGCCATGTCCTTCCGTTCGGTTGGCGACCTTAAAAAATCGCGCCAGACGTGTGTATCTCAAGTCAGATTATAGTGAAAAACATCAAGTTGCATGAAAAGCAAAGGCAAACTGCATCCCCGGCGTAAAACATATGAAAGTAACAAAGACCGCGCATGAATTTCATGCGCGGCCGAACCTTGATAAGGGTTAGCCTCTCCCGCGTCATCCTCGCCCTTGAGGCGAGGATCCATGGACCGTCAAAGGCGTGGATCCTCGGGTCAAGCCCGAGGATGACGTTCAGTTTGGCGAAATCACCGATTATTGCGGCAGCTTGTCGTCCACGCCGGCAACATAGAAGTTGAGGCCGAGCAGAACCTTGTCCTCAGCCTTTTCACCAGCCTTCAGCCATTCCGAGCCGTCCTGCTTCTTCACCGGGCCGGTGAAGGGATGCAGCTCGCCCGACTTGATCTTGGCTTCGGTTTCCTCAGCCATCTTCTTCACGTCGTCAGGCATGTTGGTGTAGGGCGCCATGGTCAGGATGCCATCCTTCAGGCCGTCCCAAACGGATTCGGACTTCCACGTTCCATCGAGAAGAGCCTGCGTGCGCTTGATGTAATAAGCACCCCAGGTGTCCTTGATGGCGGTGAGCTGCGTCTCGGGACCGGCCTTGATCATGTCGGAAGCCTGGCCGAAGGCCTTGATGCCACGCTCAGCTGCAACCTGCATCGGCGCTGTCGTGTCGGTGTGCTGCGTCAGGATGTCGACGCCCTGGTCGATCAGCGCCTTGGCGGCATCGGCTTCCTTGCCGGGGTCGAACCAGGTATTGGCCCATACGACCTTGAGCTTGAAGTCCGGGTTGACCGACTGTGCGCCGAGCACGAAGGCATCAATGCCCATCACCACTTCCGGGATCGGGAAGGAAGCGATGTAACCGGCAAGACCCTTCTTCGACATCTTCGCGGCGATCTGGCCCTGAATGTAACGGCCTTCATAGAAGCGCGAATTGTAGGTCGCGACATTTTCAGCGGTCTTGAAGCCGGTGGCGTGCTCGAACTTCACCTTGGGGAACTTCTGGGCAACCTTCACGGTCGCATCCATGAAGCCGAAGGAGGTGGTGAACACCAGTTCGCAGCCGGAACGGGCCATACGCTCGATGGCGCGTTCGGCATCCGGGCCTTCCGGAACGCTTTCGAGGAACGGCGTTTCGATCTTGTCGCCGAAGTGCTTCTGCAGCTCTTCGCGACCGATTTCATGCGCCTGTGTCCAGCCGCCATCGGTGCGGCTGCCGACATAGATGAAGCAGACCTTCTTGGCGTCGGCGGCTTCAGCCGAGGAAACGACGCCGCCGAGCGCCGCGACGGAAGCGGCAAGTGCGATGACCAGTTTTTTCATTTTTACCCCTGTTGGTTTGGAGACTTGAGGATTGGCTGACTCAGCATCGGATTTTCCGAAAACCGCATTACACTTTTCGGTCCGATGCTCTACCTGTCCGGCACGAAGGATTTGCCCAGCGATGCCGGTGTGTTGATCAAGGTCGTGCGGCGATTATGCGAGATGATGACCAGCACGACAATAGTTGCGAGATAAGGCATCGCCGAAAGCAGCTGCGACGGCACGCCGATACCGAATGCCTGCGCATGCAACTGGCCGATGGTGACCGCGCCGAACAGATAACCGCCCGCCAGCAGGCGCCATGGACGCCAGGAGGCGAAGACAACAAGCGCCAGGGCAATCCAGCCGCGCCCAGCCGACATGTTTTCCACCCATTGCGGCGTATAGACCAGCGACAGCTGTGCGCCCGCAAGACCGGCGCAGGCGCCGCCGAACATGACCGCCAGATACCGCGTACGGATGACGTTGATGCCAAGCGCATGGGCCGAAGCGTGATTGTCACCGATGGCGCGGATTTTCAGGCCCGTGCGGCTTTTGAACAGGAACCAGCTGATGCCGAAGACCAGCGCGATGGACATGTAGAAGATCAGATCCTGCCGGAACAGCAGCGGACCGAAAAAGGGAATCTCCGACAAAACCGGAAAGACGATGGGCTGTAGCTTGATGCCCGGCAGGCCGACGAAACTCTCACCCAGCATGCCGGAGACGCCGAGGCCGAGAATGGTGAGGGCAAGACCCGTCGCCACCTGGTTGGTGACAAGCGTCAGCGTCAGGAAGCCGAACAGCAGCGAAAACACCGCACCGGAGGCGATACCAGCCAGAATGCCGAGATAGGGAGAGCCGGTCATATGCGTGGCGGCGAAGGCGCAGACCGCGCCCATGATCATCATGCCCTCAACGCCGAGATTGAGCACACCCGAACGCTCCGCCACAAGCTCGCCCGAAGCGGCGATGACGAGCGGGGTGGCGGCGGTGATGACGGTGAGAAGAATGGCCTGAAGCATATCCATCATGCCGCTCCTTCTTTACGATGTGTCTTGCCGGCAAAAACGACCCGGATGCGATAGAAGATCAGCGTATCGCAGGACAATACGAAGAACAGCATCAACCCCTGAAACACCCGCGTCACCTTGTCGGAGACGCCGATCGAAAGCTGCGCCGCCTCGCCGCCGAGATAGGTCAGCGCCAGCACCAGCCCGGAAAGGATGATGCCAAGCGGATTGAGGCGGCCGAGAAAGGCGACGATGATGGCGGTGAAACCGTAACCCGGCGAAATGCTGGGCTGGAGATGGCCGATGGAACCGGAAGCTTCCGAAATACCCGCAAGCCCCGCCAGCGCACCGGAGAGCAACAAAGAAAACCACACCATGCGGCTGGAGGAGAAACCGGCGAAGCGCCCTGCCCGCGCCGATTGACCAAGCACGGTAACTTCAAAGCCTTTCAGCATGTAGCGCATCATGAACCACAGCGCGACGGCCGCGACGATGGCGAAAACGAAGCCCCAATGCGCCCGACCCGAGGCCAGCATTTCCGGCAAAACGGCGCTGTCGTTGAATGGCTTTGTCTGCGGGAAGTTGTAACCACCGGGATCGCGCCAGATACCGCGCGTCAGCCAGTCGAGGAAAAGCTGCGCGACATAGACCAGCATCAGGCTGACGAGGATTTCATTGGTGTTGAACTTCGTTTTCAACAGCGCCGGAATACCCGCATAAAGCGCGCCGCCGATTGCGCCCATCACCATCATCAGCGGCAGGATGAGCGGCGAATGCCAGTCCGGATAAAGCACCGGCAGGATGGAACCAGTGATCGCGCCGATGGTGAATTGCCCCTCCGCGCCGATATTCCAGTTATTTGAGCGATAACAGATCGACAGGCCGACGCCGATCAGGATCAGCGGTGCGGCCTTGATCGCCAGCTCGTGCAGCGACCAGACCTCCAGCAGCGGCTCGACGAAAAAGGCGTAAAGCGCGTGAGCCGGATTTTTGCCGAGCATGGCGAACATGACAGCGCCGACAAGCAGCGTCAGCACCAGCGCCAGAAGCGGCGACAGCAGGGTGAAAAGCCGGGAGACCCCTGCGCGTTTTTCAAGCTCAATGCGCATGCTGGGCGGCTCCCGAATGTGACGTATGGATGCCACCCATCAACAGACCGATCTTTTCAAGCGTCATCTCTTCCACCGGATGGGCCTCGGAGAGCTTGCCGTCGGAAATGACCGCGATATTGGTGGCGACCTCGAAGATTTCATCGAGATCCTGGCTGATGACGATGACGGCCGAGCCGGCCTTGGCAAGATCGACCAGCGCCTGGCGAATGCGGCTTGCGGCACCGGCATCCACGCCCCAGGTCGGCTGGTTGACCACCAGCACGGCGGGTTGACGGTCAAGCTCGCGCCCGACGATGAATTTTTGCAGGTTGCCGCCGGAAAGCGATCCGGCCAGCGGATCGGCCCCGCTCTTGCGCACATCCATGGTTTCCGAAATGCGCCGCGCCGCCGCCCTGATGGCCGACCCCCTGACGATGCGCAGGAAACCGCCGGTCAGAAACGCCTTGCGATCGGAACGCGCCCGCGCCAGCAGAAGATTGTCGGAAAGGCTCATGCCGGGAACGGCGGCATGGCCGTGGCGCTCTTCCGGCACGAAACCCGCGCCCATCAGCCGGCGGCCATTAATACCGGTGCGGCCAACCGGCTTGCCGCGCAGATGGATGGCGTCATTATTATAGACGGGATATTCGCCCGAAAGCGCATCGAACAGTTCGCCCTGCCCGTTGCCGGCCACACCGGCAATCGCCAGCACCTCGCCTGCACGCACATTCATGGAAATCGATTTCAAGGCCACGGCAAAAGGCGTGCGCGGCGCGACCGAAAGCGCCATGACCTCTATCTGCGGCACGCCGAGCGCTTCGCCCGTTGACCGCGAAACGCTTGCGACATCGCTGCCGACCATCATGCGCGCCAGAGATGCCGGCGTTTCCTTGCGCGGATCGCACGCACCCGTCACCTTGCCGTGACGCAGGACGGTGGCGCGATCACAGATGCGCTGCACCTCTTCCAGACGGTGGCTGATATAAAGCACCGAACGGCCTTCGGCCTTCAGCTTTTCCAGCGTCTCGAACAGCTTGTCGGCCTCCTGCGGCGTCAGCACCGAGGTCGGTTCGTCGAGAATGATGAGGCGCGGGTTCTGCAACAGCGCGCGCACGATCTCGATCCGCTGACGCTCGCCAACCGAAAGATCGGCCACATGCGCATTGGGATCGAGCGGCAGGCCATAGGCGCGCGACAGCGTTTCGGCTTCCTTGGCGATTTCCTTCAGAGAGATTTTCGGGTCAAGCGACAGGGCGATGTTTTCAGCAACCGTCAGCGCCTCGAACAGCGAGAAATGCTGGAACACCATGCCGATACCGAGCCTGCGGGCTTCGCTTGGCGAACCTACGGAAACTGGCTGGCCCTGCCAGATGATGTCGCCTTCCGTCGGCGCAAGGACGCCGAACAGCATCTTGACGAGCGTGGACTTGCCGGCGCCGTTTTCACCCAGAAGCGCATGGATTTCGCCCGGCGCAATATCGAGATCGATGCCGTTGCAGGCGGCGAAATTGCCGAACAGCTTTGTCAGCTTGCGAACGGACAGAAGAGGCATGGCCTCTGGCGCCAGATTTCCAGTCACGGATCCCCTCTTTCACCGGCTGTCCATGCTTTCTTTGAAGCATTTCAACAACCGTGGTCATTGTTCCCAATCCGGTGGCAATGCGTATGCAATGCTACGGGACCATGATTTATTGATAACCGTTTTGCTGCTGCGCACAACCGAAAAAGAAACTGCTTAAATGCAATTTGCACAAGCAATAAACGGCTTTAGATTTTTCTTACTTCGCGCCGAGCGAGGGGAAGAACTGCAAGATTCCACCGATGCAATAAAGATAGATGCCGCTCGCCACGAATGCGATCACTGCCCATGTCGGCGTTTCAAAATGCATCAGCAGCGCATAACCGCCAAGCGCACACCAGACGAACACGACGGCCAGATTGAGCGGCCGCAACCTCTTAACCCGCACCGGATGCAGGAAGTTGATCGGCAGGAATGTCAGGAACACCGAGACGGTGACGACTGTCATGGCCGTGGTTGCGCTTGCATCCATGACGAACAGCGTGAAAACAACCATGTTCCACACCACCGGGAATCCCGAGAAGAAATATTCGTCCGTCTTCATGCCCATATCGGCATAATAGATGGCACTCGAGACCACGATCATGCCAGCCGCCACGAAGGATAACGGCTCGCCGATCATGCCGCTCTGGTAAAGCGCAAAGGCTGGCAGAAGCACATAGGTGACGTAGTCGATGATATTGTCGAGCGTATCGCCGGACCAGTTGGGCAGAACTTCCTTCACCCGCACCTTGCGGGCGATGGGTCCATCGATACCATCGACCAGAAGCGCAAGCCCCAGCCACCAGAACATATCGACAAAACGATGCTCGGCAGCGGCGACGACGCCGAGAAAAGCCAGAAACGAACCGGATGCCGTGAGCATATGCACGGAAAAGGCGCGGATTTCCGCGTAGGGAACACGCTTGTAGTTGAAAATTTTCATGGTCAGCGTCTGCGCCCCGCTTTTCATCCGCCCTGTTCATTCCGGTATGCGGCCATTCACCACGCTTTGCAACCGGCTCAATCCGCTTATCCTAAGACTAATATAGTGGCGCAACCAACGAATGTTTGCGCCCGGATGTTCCGGCGTCCAAGTGGATTTACCTGCGCAAAGCCTCTATGATGCTGTGGAAATAACAACGGATCAGGACCATGAGACACTTCGATATCGCCATAACAGGTGCGGGACTTGCGGGCCAGATTGCCGCTATTGCGCTCGCCCGGGCCGGCCGCCACGTGGCGCTTGTTGCTCCTTCAAGCGACAGGAAGGATCAGCGCACCACCGCGCTGATGGATCAGTCCATCCGGTTCATGGACCGCCTCGGCCTTTGGTCACGCATCGCGCCTGCCGCCGCGCGCCTTTCCACCATGCAGATCATCGACGGCACCGACCGCCTGCTGCGCGCGCCGACGGTGCAGTTCCGCTCCTCCGAAATCGGGCTTGATGCTTTCGGCTGGAATATTCCCAATGAGGCGCTGCTAGGCGTTCTCGCAGAGGCGGTCGAGCAGGAACACAATATTACTCGCCTCGATACCTCGGCGGAAACGATCGACATCGGTAACGACCGCATAACGGTGACGCTGGCGAATGGCGAAACACTATCGGCCGATTTTCTGATCGGCGCGGATGGCAGGAAATCGATGGTGCGGGATGCGGCCGGTATCGGTGTCAAATCCTGGTCCTACCCGCAGACAGCCGTCGTCCTGAATTTCGGCCACAGCCGGCCGCACGGCAACGTCTCGACGGAATTCCACACGCCCACCGGGCCTTTCACCCAGGTTCCCCTGCCCGGCAACCGTTCCAGCCTCGTCTGGGTCGTCACGCCACAGCAGGCCGAGGAACTGACGGCGCTGCCGCTGGAAGCCCTGAGCCTGAAGGTCGAGGAACGCATGCAATCCATGCTCGGCGCGGTTACCGTCGAAAACAGCGTCCAGGCATGGCCGCTGTCTTCCATGACGGCGCACCGCTTCGGCAAGGGCCGCGTGGCGCTGATCGGCGAGGCGGCGCATGGTTTTCCACCCATCGGCGCGCAGGGACTGAACCTCAGCCTGCGCGACATCATCGTGCTGACGGAACTGCTGGGCGCCATCTCCGACCGGCCGATTGCCGCGGACGCCGGCAGCAGCTTCGACCGCAAACGGCGGGCGGATGTTTATAGCCGCACCCTGAGCGTCGATCTCCTGAACCGCTCGCTGCTTTCGGATTTCCTGCCGGTGCAGATGGCGCGCGCGGCGGGCCTGCATGTGCTCTCCGGCATCGGCACGCTCAGAAGCATGGTCATGCGCGAAGGCATCGAGCCGGGGCGCGGGCTGAAGGCCCTGCCCTCGCTGCTGTTCGGCAGCTTCAAAAAGGCTGGATGAAATACACCACGCCGGTCAGCGTGAAGACCGACAGCACCGTGGAGATCAGGATCGTCGCCGACGCCCGCTCCTGCCAGACATGATATTGCTGACCGATGACGAAGACATTCGTTGCGGTCGGTAGCGCAGCGAGCAGAACGGCGGAATAGATCCACACCGGCTCGAACCGCCCGAACGACGACAGGACCAGATAGGCGGCAAGAGGATGCAGGATCAGCTTTGCCGGCACGATGTAGCTGATTTCCACCGGCACCCGTTTCATTGGCCTAAGCGCCAGCGTCACGCCCATGGCAAACAGCGCGCAGGGGGCGGCCGATTGCGCCAGATAATCCACCAGCCGCTGCACCGCCTCCGGCGGCTGCCATGACAGCGAAGCGGCAAGAAATCCGGCAATTACCGAGACGATGAATGGATGAGTGATGACCTTGCGCGCCACATCCAGCGCAAGCCTCGCAGTCGATCGCTTGTCGCCCCCAGCCACCGCCATCATCGCCGGTGCGACGATGAAATGGGCAGCGTTTTCAAGGCAGACGATCAGCGCCACCGGCACTGCCGCCTTTTCGCCAAGCGCCAGCAGCGCAAGCCCCGGCCCCATGTAACCGATATTGCCGTAGCTTGCCGCGAAACTCTGGATCGTGGTTTCGGCGAAGCTGTTCTTGCGTATGAACCGGCCAATCAGGAACACCAGCAGAAAAATGCCATAGGTGCAGGCAAGGCTGGCGGCGACAAAATCCATCCGCGCCAGTTCCTCCACCGGGGTTTTCGACACCAGCTTGAAAAACAGCGCCGGCAGCGCCGCATAGATAATGAAGGTGTTCAGCCAGCCCATCGCCTCGACCGGCTGCTTCGTGATGCGCGCCGCGCCGTAACCGATGAAGATCAGGCCGAAAAACGGCAACAGCAATCCCACGATATCGGCCACGATCTTTCCCCCGCCTATAATCTCCGCGGGAGGCTTAACCGATTTTCATCAGGATCGGAAAGGTCTCCTGGAACCAGATCGCCACATTGGTGATAAAACCGGACATGAAAGCGATACCGGTCAGCACCAGAAGCACACCCATCACCTTTTCTACAAGACCGAGATGGCGGCGGAAACGCGCAAGGAAACGCATGAAGGAGCCGGAAAAAGCTGCCGCAATCCAGAACGGCACCGCAAGACCGAGTGAATAGACGGCAAGCAGCATTGCACCGTCACCCACCGTGTCACGCGCGGCGGCAACGCCGAGAATGGCGCCCAGAACCGGGCCGATGCAGGGCGTCCAGCCAAAAGCGAAGGCAAGGCCCATGACATAAGCCCCGGAAAGCGTGGCGGGTTTGCCCGCCCCCTGAAACCGCGCCTCACGCGAAAACAGGCCGATACGGAAAACGCCGAGAAAATTCAGGCCCATGAGGATAATGATGAAACCGCCGATCTTGGCGAGAATATCGATATTCTGCCGCAGCAACGTGCCGATCGTCGAGGCGCCTGCCCCCAGCGCCACGAAAACAGTGGCGAAACCGAGGGTGAAGAAGAAAGCCGAAAACATCACGGCTCTGCGAATCTCCGGCCGCGGCGCGGTCTCCTCCGTCTTGAACTGCTCGACGGAAACACCCGCCATATAACAGAGATAGGGCGGCACCAGCGGCAGCACACAGGGCGACAGAAACGAAAGAGCGCCGGCCAGGAGCGCGGTGAACAGGGAAATATCGGCAATCGACAAGAAGAACTCCGCATCCCGCAAAGCCGCCACGATTTTGAAGATTCGCGGGCACTTCACGCTTCATTTTCGCGCATGTCATTGCTGCAAAACGATTTCACCCGTTTGCGCGACACGCCTGAAGCCGGTTTTATCCCCAGCCGCCCCCTCTCTCCAATCACCTTTTTGGGGGTGCGACAAAAAAAACCAGATTGATTGTCGAAAGCGCTTTTTTTGGGTTGACCGAACGGATCGCTCTACATATGTTCCGCGCACTTCCGAAGGGCAAATCAGCCCCGACATGGGAGAGCGTAGCTCAGCCGGTAGAGCAACTGACTTTTAATCAGTAGGTCCAGGGTTCGAATCCCTGCGCTCTCACCACCTCAGATTTATTTTCCCAATAATTTACAAGAGTTTGTCGATACCGATAGCCAAGCGCCGTCGTGACTTGGAAATCTCCGCCAGCCGTTTCACGGCGCAGAAGTAACCGCGCTCGCCCCACCGTTCGTTTCCAATTCAGCCTCTGCGGCAAAACCCGATCATGCAGCCTGCGCGCAAACAGCCATGACAACCGCGCTAGCGATACGCATACACATACCGCGCAACATTGTCATAGAAGCTGGAGAGATAGGCCGGAATCCGTTTAATACGGGCGAACTTGCTGCCGCGATATTCGGCCCGGGTGCCGACCAGCGTGTCCGGGTCGCCGAACGGCAGGAAATCCTTATCGGTTACATAAACCTCAGTGCCGTAGCCCCAGCCGCATTCCAGGGCGCGGTCGAAAGGCAGCGTCATCACCCTTGCCGTTTTGAGAAAACGCGCCGCCCCGCCCCGCGAGATGATGTAGCAGGCGGATGATCCCTGCGGACCGTAGATGCAGCGCCCAAGTGTATCGCCAAGCGCGCTGGTTTTCCGGCCCTTGAAACCGCTGCGGCGGTGGTTGGTCAGTTTGACGATTGCATTTTCCGGCATTACCGCAACCGTTGCCTTGACCCGTTCCAAAAACTCGGGGGTGAAGGCGACGTCGTCCTCAACGATCACCGCCACCGGCGCATCGGTGGCAAGGAATATCTCCAGTGCCTTTATATGGCTGGCATAGCAGCCATATTCACCGGCGAGCGCATGGCGGCCGTTGCGTTGCTCGAAACCGCGCCGGTCGAAATCCGTCCATTTGGCGGGTGGAACAGTCTTGCCGTCGACGCCTTCCACCGGGCGCAGATCCAGCCCGAGGCCGGCAGCGCCCTCCAGCATCTTCTCAAGCCGCGCACGCGCCCGGGCAATGGAAATGATGTAGATGGGGAAAGTGGAAATCGGCAGCATTCAGAACACACCATGCGCATGAAGACGGGAGACCGTCTCCTACAGCAAGGCGCGTGCGACGTCCATTCGGACACCCAGAAGGCGCGATCTCGTCAGGTGGAATACAGGGATTTGCGGCAGCAGGCGGTTTCAGACCCGAAACACATGGGGCCGCTGGTTTTTACTTGCGCGCGGCTGTGCGACGGCAGCGCCAGTTCCAGTCTCTCGGCTCGCCCGTGTCCAAATGAACCGATTCGGTGTGGCAATAGGTGCCGACGCCACCGCGTTCAGGCAGGGAACGCAGATAGGTGGCAAGCTCCCATTTGGAGACGCCCTTGATCTGAATATCGGCGGCATCGCAGGTATAGTGCTTGGAACCCTGCCTCACGCCCTTTGGCGGACGATAGCCCGAAGTGACGATCGCCGGGCTGTTATAATGCCGCTCGATGTCCTTGATCATGCGGACCAGTTCCGGCTTGAAGCAGCCAACCTCGACGCGATCCGTCTGCAGGAAAAGACCGTTCGGGGAAACACGGGTCAGGCCGGAAAGCGACGCCAGCTTCATGAGGCCGGTCGGTTCGTCATCCTCATCTTCGAGATGCGCATCGTCGAATTCCTCAGACATCATCGAGCGACCCGAAAGCGCAATACCCATCGTTCGGTCCGTTGCGCCCGATAGCGCCGCAACCTCGGTATTTGCAGCGGTACCATTCTCGATCATTTTCGGCAGCCGTTTTTTGGCGGCTCCGGCGAAAAATGCCGCAAGCGTTACGCCTGTGCCTTCGCTTTCCTGTTTCTCACCTGCTTCCTGTTTCTCACCTGCGGGCACCACGTTTGTCGCGGGTTGCGCAGCGGCGGCGGCTGCAAGCTGTTGCGGCGCGGGTGTGGGAACAGGCTGGCGGTTTTCGCTGTGCTGTTCCGGCACCGGAACTGGCGCGGAAACAGGCTGCGGCTGGAGTTGCGGCTGCGCCGGCGCTGAATAAACGCTGCTGACGGCGGGAATGATCTTCTGCGATGGGGCGGCGACGGAACCGTCTGCCGCTACGGAAGGGGTTGCCGCACGGGCGGTGGAATAGATGCTGGATGTGCCGGCGGAAATTGCTGTTGGCTGCGTCGTCAGCCCGCCAATATCGGCGGCGGCACCATAACCCTGCGCCGGGCCACCCGGCGCCTGCGGCTGAGCCGGCACGGCGCCACCGGACGCCGATGCAACGGCAGGGTCCACATAATGCCCCGGCCGAGCGCCAGCCGCAGTCGCGGCGACGGCCGCTGCGGCCGTCTGCGACGGTTGTTGCGCGGCAATTTCCGGCTTCTTGGTATTGGCGGCCATCTCATCATCCGTCACCGCCGAAACACAGCCGGAAAGCCCGAGCAACGAAACCGCAATAACGAGACGCTGACAGGAAACGCGTCCTTTCGCGCCCTCGACAGTTTTCATGAGTGGCCTCCGTATCTTGCATTTCCAACAGCAGCACGGGAACGGAATCGTGTGCTTTCCCAAAACGGAACGGGCCGTTTTGATTCGCGGAATATGCCTCATCCCATCAGGATAAGGCAAGAGCGCCCGAAAACGCCGCTGTTGGCCGGGAAAATCCCTTACCAGGAACCGGTATTCTGCATAGATATCCACGGTTCGGCTGGTGCGAGGCTTTCGCCCTTCTGCAGAATCTCGAAAGAAATACCGTCAGGCGAACGGACGAAGGCCATGTGCCCATCACGCGGCGGCCGGTTGATCACGATGCCATTCTGCTGGAGCCTGGCGCAGAAGTCGTAGATATTGTCGACCTCGTAAGCCAGATGGCCGAAATTGCGGCCGCCGGTGTAATCCTCGGTATCCCAATTATACGTGAGTTCGAGGCTCGGCGCCTTTTTTTCCCTGGCCACAGCAATGTCATCACGCGCAGCAAGAAAAACCAGAGTGAATCGGCCTTTTTCGTTTTCGATTCGGCGTATTTCCTCGAGACCCATGAGGTCGCAATAGAATTTCATTGATTCGCCAAGGTCTTTGACACGAACCATTGTGTGCAGATACCGCATTTTCTTCCTCTCCAATACACGGGTCCGGAGCCGTTAAACGCATGATCGCAAGCCCCGGACAAGGACGGCGACATAAAAGCAGCTGCGCAAATCAAAAACTAGGGCTTGCGTGGAACCGTTACCAAGATGTTAATCTGGTACACAGGAATCAGTTGACCGGTGTATGGCGCGTAATCGAGGGGTTGGCAGGATATGGCTGATAGGATGTCATCGAAAACGATAGTCGATGTCGAGGACCTTTCGGGCGATGCCGTGGACCTGACCGAAATTACCGGCGTCGTGAAATGGTTCGACGTCGCCAAGGGTTTCGGCTTCATCGTGCCCGATAACGGCACGCAGGATGTGCTGCTGCACGTCTCCTGCCTGCGCCGGGACGGATACCAGACCATTCTCGAAGGCACCCGCATCGTCGCCCTCATCCAGCGTCGTGACCGCGGCTTCCAGGCTTTTCGCATCCTGTCGATGGATCAATCGACCGCCGTTCACCCCTCGCAGCTGCCGCCGGTGCGCACCCATGTGCAGGTCACACCCTCAAGCGGGCTGGAGCGCGCCATCGTCAAGTGGTTCAACCGCACCAAGGGTTTCGGCTTCCTGACGCGTGGCGAAGGAACGGAAGACATTTTTGTGCATATGGAAACGCTGCGTCGTTTCGGCCTGACGGAACTGCGCCCGGGCCAGGTGGTGCTGGTGCGTTTCGGCGATGGCGACAAGGGTTTGATGGCGGCTGAAATTCACCCCGACAACCCGGTCTCAGTCGGGATGTCGCACTGATGGCCGGCCTGTTGCCTAAAATAATGAAGAGCGCCGTTATGGCGCTTCTTTTTTTCTCGCTCGCAGGCATTGTTCAGGCTCAGCAACAGACCTTCACGTCCGAGCCACTGACGATCGAAACCGCCTCAGGAAAAAACCACGATTTCACGGCGGAGCTGGCCCTTAGCAATGCCCAGCGCGAACAGGGGCTGATGTTCCGCAAAGCCATGCCGCTTGAAAGCGGCATGTTGTTCGATTTCGGCCAGGAACGCGACGTGGCCATGTGGATGCGCAACACGCTCATCCCGCTCGACATGCTGTTCATCGCCCGCGACGGGCGTATCACCCATATTCACGAAAACGCAGTTCCGCATTCGGAAGCGATCATCAGCTCCCGTGGTCCGGTTAAATTTGTGCTTGAACTGAATGGCGGCACCGCAAAACGTTATGGCATCAAGCCGGGCGATGTTGTCCGCAGTGGGCAAATCGGCAACCGGAAATAATGTTGCCGCGTTATTGCATCTGAATAGTGCCGGACGATGTTTCGCCCGGCTGGTGCAATGCTCAGTAAACCGGCTCGATATGGCTCAGAATCCGGCAATTGGAGATCGAAGCGGCAAGGTTGATGGCAATATCGATCGCTTCGACCGAATCAGCCGTGCCTTCCAGATAGATCACGTCGTTTTCAACGCTTGCCGAAATACGCGACTTTTCGAGACCTGATTCGAAGGCCAGAGCCGAGGTGATCGCCTGGCAAACACCCGCCATGCGGTCTCCGAAGAAGCTTTCCTGAATGCCTGACAAATTGAACATGTGGGTTCTCCTTCTTATGGACATTACAACGCGCCAGTAGCGGTTTTGTTCATCTCCGGTTCATCATTCCATTCATCTTCCATTCATCTTGGAAAATTGGAACCCCCCAATCGATCACATTTTAGGTGATCGGGAACCATTTCGTGAGGCGGGCATTACGCGCATGGGAATGAAAACCGCCATGAAGGCGCGGAAAACAGGGAGGAATGACATGCTGATTAACAGAACGGAGCCGTGTCACCATGCCTCGTGGATGAAGCCCGTTGCCATCCACCTGCCGCTGTGCGTAGCCGTGGAAATCTACAGCCCGCTGGTGGCGCTGGACATGCTGATGTACCGCTGGCCGGAAGAACATGGGCCGGAATATGAAGAAGCCCGCAGAAACTGCCTCGATGCGATCGCCGGCAGGTGCGACATCGAAAAAGCCCGGGAATCGTTTCTCGTCGCAAGCAGTCACGCACATATTCTGAACATCCACTAAAGTTCATGCCATGGTGACGATTGGGCCCTTCTCCGCGAAGGGCTTTTCTTTGCGGCACGCCAGATGCTTGAGCGCCGTTTCCCGCACCACATAGCCTGCCCGCACTGCCGATGATGACATGTAACTGTCACCTAAACGTTATAATCGGCAAAGACGAATTCCATGGAATCGGTTGGCGGGGTGAACCGCCGGAAGCTAGGGAGTGGAACTGGCCAGCATGGAAACTGTCTTTGCCCTTTGCGCAATTCTGCTGCTTGCCTTCAATCTTCTCGGCATTGTTCTCGCCGGCTGGCGCCTGAGGCGGCGCGACACGGAAAACGCGCTTGTGCGACAAAAGCCGCCTGTCTCGATCGTGGTGCCCCTGCGCGGCGTGGAAAACTTCACGTCGCTGACGCTGTCGCGGGCATTTGAACTCGACTGGCCGGATTATGAATTGCTGTTCTGCGTTGCCGATGAATTCGATCCGGTGATTGACGAGGTGCGCCGGACGAGCGCCGCCTTCCCGGCGATCCCGGCGCAGGTGCTCCTCGGCGACGACCGTATCAGCGCCAATCCGAAGCTGAACAATTGCGTCAAGGGCTGGCGCGCCGCCCGGCATGAATGGGTCATCCTTGCCGATTCGAACGTGCTGATGCCGAAATCCTATATTGCGACCATGATGTCGGCCTGGCGGCCGGATAGCGGGCTGGTCTGCTCGCCGCCCCTCGGCTCACGTCCGGCGGGCTTCTGGGCGCATGTGGAATGCGCCTTCCTCAACGGTTCGCAGGGCCGTTGGCAATATGCCGCGGAAGCGATCGGCATCGGTTTCGCACAGGGCAAGTCGATGTTGTGGAACAAGCCCTTCCTGGAAGACCACGGCGGCATCCGGGCACTCGCCGCCGAAATCGCCGAAGACGCCGCCTCGACCAAACTGGTCCGAAACGCCGGCCGCAAGGTGCATCTGGTCTCGCCGCCTTTCGAACAGCCGCTCGGCCAGCGCCACCCCAGTGAAATCTGGTCGCGCCAGACCCGCTGGGCGCGACTGAGGCGTGTGACCTTCCCGCAATATTTCGCACCGGAAATCCTGACCGGCGCGCTTCCCCCGCTCCTCCTTGCGCTCGCTGCCGCTGCGATGATGGACATGAACCTCGCCATCACCGCTTTTGCCGTGCTTGCCATCATGTATGTCCCGGAACTGCTGCTCGCAGCCCTCAACCGCTGGCCGCTATCCCTCCATACGCTGCCTGCCATGATCGCCCGGGATATGATCATGCCCGTCGTCTGGGCCCGCAGCTGGATCGGCAGCGCAGTGGCCTGGCGCGGCAATGTCATGACAATCGGCACGGCCGAAAGCACATTGGCCGGGCCATCCACAGAATGAACAGACGCTTATTTGAAGGGGTTACGCCGTAAAGCTGATGTTTTGCTTTAAAATGGTCGGAGTGGAGAGATTCGAACTCCCGACCCTCTGGTCCCAAACCAGATGCGCTACCAGACTGCGCTACACTCCGCCGAGGCGATGGCTGGGGAATACACGGTTCACCTGAAGTCCGCAACAGGGAAATTCATCTTTGTTCAGCCATTGTCTCGATCAACAGAGCGCGGTGCTGACGTGGGAAGATCGCCAGGGGAAAGCGAGGGGATAATCATCTTGACTCTCACGGGAAGTCAGTCCATTCCAAATTCAACGTTCCTGACACGATTTGGTTATTCTATTCAGGTACGTGAAGAATAATCCGGGGTGCCATGCCCCGCCGCCCAACCGGAGCAGTTTCGACATGTCTGCGAAGATTTACCGCCCTGCAAAAACCGCCATGCAATCCGGCACGGCGAAGACCAATGTCTGGGTTCTGGAATTCGACGCCGAAGTTCCGCGCAAGATCGACCCGATCATGGGCTACACCTCCAGTTCCGACATGAAGCAGCAGGTCAAGCTGACATTCGAGACGCAGGAACAGGCCGAAGCCTATGCACAGCGCAAGGGCATCGAATACCGCGTCATTCTGCCGAAGGAAGCGACCCGCAAGGTGGTTTCCTACACCGACAATTTCCGTTTCAACCGCACCCAGCCCTGGACGCACTGAAACACGACGACCAAAGTTTTTGCCGGAGCATCGATTGCCCGGTGTGACGGCCCCTTAGCTCAACTGGATAGAGCAACTGCCTTCTAAGCAGTAGGTCGCAGGTTCGAGTCCTGCAGGGGTCGCCAAAAACCAATAAATTAGATATTTCCCTATCCATATTTTTCCGACTTGATTTCGCGGGTTTGGTTTGTCCCTGTGCTGACTGGTTGGGGCAACTCGCGGCGTTTGATTTGGGCATTTCCGGTTTTCCCCACCTTTAGCACCTAATTTCGGTTGGCGCATCGGCGGCGGCGGGTTCCCCGCGACGCGCGCATTTTCCTCTTGCGTGGCCTGTTTTTACCATTTCCGCACCGGATCAGGATCGCGCGGTCAGTTATGGACAGGTGGCGAGGCAAGGCTAAAGACCTTGACCTCGCCCTTTCAGAAAGCTGTCAAAGTGCAGTAGCACCTCATTGAATTTCTGGGTCTGCTCCCAATGTGGGGCATGACCGGCATTCTGGATACGGATCGGCTTTCCGCCCCAAACGTTCGCAAAATGGAGGCTGTCGATGTAGTCTAAATTGACGACTGCATCGTCCTCACCGTTTATGATCGCAAGAGGGATCGTCGACGTCTCAGCCGTGTGCCGCTGATTGCTGCCCTCCCCGGCAACGGCAGCTTCGATCATATATTGGCGAGCTAGGCCATCTGTTCGGCGAACGGCACCAAGAAAGAATTGATCATCAGATGCGCCGCGCCCCAAAGCGAGCTCGACAACCATGCCGATTTGCTGCTCGGTCAAGATTGCGCTCCCCGTATATGCCATCTCCGGGGTCGGCTTAAATCCGGCTTGCAGCCCATCAAGGTTGTTCGCGATTGGCGGGGTACCGAAAATCAAAGCGCCGTCGACAGAGGCCTCTCTTGCAAGCATTTCGAGGACGACATGGCCACCTAACGAGTGTCCGACGGCGACAAACCTATCGACGCTCAAGTCTTTCAAAGCTTCAAGCAGTGCGTCCGCGTAACCGGGAATGCTGTAGGTACGTCTAGGGTCGACTGCATTTCCAGAGGCACCATGTCCGGGAAGATCGAATGCTATGACACGTCGTAGGCCTACCAACGCCGAAATCTGTGGTTCGAACGACTCCTTGCAAACGGAGTTTGCGTGGATCATCACCACAGGGATACCTGTCCCTGCCGTATCGATAAAAGCGATAGACCCGTGGCTGGTTTCTATTACCTGGTTGGACATGCCACCCTGCCGAATCTGTTCGTCAGAAATCAACAGTTCCGAACGTGGCCGTCAAGCCACGCGGCCACACGCTCGGATATGCCTTCATCTTTTCGTTTGCACGTTGACTTTCAGGGTGAGGAAAGTGTGCAGATACGGACCGCATTTTGATGCTGGCCGAAGCAGGATGGTCCTCGCGGCTGGTGCGTCTTGGTTCGTCTTCCTTATAAACGGAGCTGGAGCCTGTTATTGCGCGCGGGCTGCTCGCGTAGATGGCCAGCCGTTGATGGGAGCTGGAGCGCCGTCGCAAACACGTGATCTTGACAGTTGATGCGTTCGGACCCTTTCTCGCTAGTGACGCCTTCTCCATGCTGGCTGTAGCCGACAATCAGCTCTGGGTAACGGGCTCACAGGATTTACAAAGAGTCTTTGCCGCAGGCGATCTAGCTCAAGCCGTCCCAAGTTTTAACGATTCAGCGTTACCGCCAAGTCTCCTGAGATTAGCCTGCAGTTGGCGACATGTCTCAGTTTCGTCGCAATCCCACAGCCTCGATAATGCTATCAGCGTCTCGGTTACTGCGCCCGTGGGATAATGATCTCCTGGGGTCGAAACAAACGGAGCGTCTGTTTCGGTCAGAATCCTGTCCCTTGGAATCCTATTAATGAAAGCAGCCGCCCTCCTACTCTTTAACATTGGCAGGCCCACCGAGAACCAAGCCCCAATATCGACGGCTCTGTCGGCGTGCGTCAAAGGCCCTGAGAACCAGTGAAGGATGGCAACACCAGCATCACGCCGTTTTCCCAAGGCTTCAATTACTTCCCCACTTGCATGTCTGCTGTGGATCGACATCACACGACCTCCGATATTCGCGCATGCATGGAGAATTTCGTCGAAAACTTCCTTTTGCAGCTTGAGGTGCTGCGCATGTTCGTCACCGCCGTCAATCCCAATCTCACCGACATAACGTGTCTCGCCGAGCAGCCGTCGGAATAAACCGAGTTCCCCGTGGCGTTCGGACACCAGCTGCGGATGAAGACCTAGAGCCGTTCTGATCCGCTTCCGTCCCTTCGCGAGTTGCGCCGTCCTTGGAAACGCCTTGGGAGTGTTCGTCACGGACAGCACGTAAGTTCCTGAACGTTCAATCTCATCGGCGACACGCTCAGGCATCGGAAACAGGTCTACATGGCAATGGAAGTCGATCACGTCCCGAACCCTTGAGTCTTGAGATAGGCTGCGACCTCCTCAAGACCTCGTTTGTGGACGCCGAACCAATTTTCGCGTTCTATCGGATCGAACGGCAAGGGTCCACTCGCGATAGCACGCTGTTTGAGGCTGCGCTCGTCGCGGGCTGTCGCCACGAGCATGGCCATTACATCATCGCGGATGTCAGGCCGATCCCATAGTTTTCCCAAATCAGGGAACTGATAGGGCGTGGTATCTGTGACGCCGGCTTTGGCAAAGGCCGCACGCCTAATCAGGCAAGGAACGCAGTGCCCGCATTGTTTGCTCTTACGCTTCCACTTTCCGCAAGAGACCGTGGATACGGAGGCGCGGGCGACCTCGTCATTAGGCAGCATCTCGCAAAGCATTTCTCCCTTAGTCATGTGCCGATATCGGTTTTGCAGGCGGACTGGAATGCCGACTTTGTCGAGAACAGTCTGGATTTGCGAAAGGAAGTTCGGATGTGTCGTCCGTGTGCTATGCGAGCCGACACGACGACGCGTGAGCGGTGCATTTAAGGCGATGAAGCCATTCTCGGGCACGAACAAATCGACTACTCCGGCAGATGGTTTTTTCGCCAAGACTGCGTTGGCAGCCACGATGCCGTAGGCTAGGAACCCAAGACTTCGCGTCCGCATGCTGGTGTCGTTTGTGTTCTGGCCGCTGAACACGGGATTTGCGTTCGCGGCGAACCGGGGAAGCATCTTTCCAAGACGCGGCGCAAGGTAGTCCTGGTAACTTTGATCGCCTCTGTAGGAGTGGCTTACTAGCAACGGCGTCCGCCCTTCGTCGGCGAGACGGCGAGCACCGAGGAGGCTGTCAAGCCCGCCCGAGAACAGGCAGGTGCAATCTGCCGATCCGATTGCTACGTGCTTTCTTAGCCTAAAAATCTCCCTCTTGGATGGGGGCTCTATCCCACCGTCCCTAAACGACAGCGTCCAGCGATCCCCGCTGAGAAAATTCAGGGCATGCTCAAGGTCAGTCACCACGGCCTGCCACGCATCGGGACGCGCGAGGGGTATTTCCAAGAGGAACTCGCGCGTCCAACCGTTCGCTGAGAAGATTTCACGGCTGACGAAGGTATCCGCCGCAACTACGGCGAGCGCGATGGACAGGAAGTCGAACGCCTTGATGTCGACAGGAACAGCGAGCCGTGCGACGGCCACCTCCAGACTCCCGCCGATCGAACCAGTTCCCAGCCGCACAGGGCGCTTGCCATAGAGAAAGACTTGCTTCGTGCCATCCTTATCCATAGCGGGAATCTGGGTATCGTCGACGTGGAAAACGAGTTTATTCATCGTAGCTCTCCCATTCCCGCCAGACCTCGGTGACGGCCTCGCGCATAAAGCGATGGACGTCCGCTTGCGTCATGTCTTTCGCCCCTTCCAGTCGGGGTCCTAAGTTTTTGTCAACCACCACGCGGATTACTTCGAGCAATTCGGCCTCCGCTTCAGGTGTCCGCTGTTCATCGGGAGCGTTTGCCCATGATCCACCGACCTCCTCCACGATCTCCTGGAAGACCGATTGAGAGAGATACTCGCCGAGGATGCGGTTTATGGCCTCGGCGTCCAACTGGCCCGGGTCGAACTCGCCCTCGCCAAGAACTTCCAACATGGCCTCGTCGATCGCCGCGCGAATCCGATCGTTATCACCGTTTTCAGGCGCAAGAGCTTCCGCAAGCCGCTGGCATACGACGTCAAGAGCCTGTCCTTCGAGCGACGCTCGCGACAGGCCTTTTTCTGCCGCCGCTACACCATCGCCGCCCAAAGAATTCAGGACGTCGTAAAGCTGGCCGCCTGTCGTATATACGGAGCCGAAGCGCCTTGGCCCCACGCCGCTGCCGCCGGTCGATGTCCTAGCGTAATGTCCAAGCGATCTACGGAGATCGCCGGATTCACCACCCTTCAGGTACTTTCCGAACGATGTCCTGAACGCCTGGAAGCGTTTAGGAGGTGCAGGAGGAATGGGTGCGCCGGGCTGGTCGTCAGCCCACGCTGGCACCATCGGCTGGTTCGAGCCGGACCCTTTCGAAGATGCTGACGTCCCCACTATTCATCACTCCCCAAGCCCGCGTTAGCGCCGTCTTTCATCATGGTCTTCATCCACACTGGTTGCCTGGGCAGCGTTGCTGTGAAACTGACCAGCTTCTGATGAGCTATAGAGTCACACTTGGCGAGCAACGAAGCACCGCGGAAGTCGTTGCGGACCTTGGTCCAGTCCGGGTTCCTTTTCATCGTTGCGATCATTTCGTCCATTGCGTCACCGATCTCTGCTCGGTCGATCTCTTCGAGTGCCGCTTTGGATGCCGCAGAACTCACCGTCGCGGTCTTCAGGAGTACCTCGATCCCTCTCAAAGTCTTCGCGCTGATCCGTTGCGAGGACATTTTGACAGGCATAGTTTCCTTTGAAAGATAGACTGCCGGCCGAAGGTCTATGCCACCAAGGGGAGGATGGAGTTTGAGCCAATCCGATACGAACTCTGGATACTTCTGCCACTCTTTCGGTAGCTTCTCCGGGGGCAGCGCATCTCCCAAGGCTTCAAGTTCGATGAATGTCGGAGCTTTTCCATCTGGAGCGGCGCTGATCAGGGCGTTCAGCCCGCGAATGGCGCTCTCGTCCGTGCATCTTTCGAAGAGGGCGAGCTTAGCGATGATGGATTCATCCAACGGTATGTCGCGGCGGTGTGCAACCAAGACTCTCATGCGAACAACGTTAAGCAGTCGCTTCACGATACGGGGATTGCCGTTCACCTGTTTCGAGTGGGCAAGGAGACCCGCCAACCTATCCATGGTCTCCAGCGTGCCTCGAAGTCCATGGCTCGTCGCGATACCAAGCTCCTCGGCGGCCTGATTGACGTCAAAAGGCGGCTCATCGGACCAACTGCGACGAAGCTTGTTTATTAAAAACGCCCTCAGAGCTTCGACCTTTTCGGGAGCTACCTCCGATCGCGCTGCCGCCAGCATGAACAGATAGGCACGAACTTCCTGCAAACCCAACTTCGGAACGCGCAACGGGATTTGAATCAGCTTATCGAGATAGTCAGTGATATGCTGGCTGCCGGGGTCTTTAAAATGCTTTTCGACCGCCAAGCGGATCATGTCCTCGTCGGCCGCAACGATAAACGCAGTGTTTGGCATGAACAGGAAAAGGCGCATCGCCTCAAGCGTCGCGATCGCGTTCGGCGGAAGGCATCGATCTAAGTTGTCCACGAAGACGACAAGACGTCGCTCAAGCTTTCCTAGCAGTTCGCTAAATTCGTTTCGGAAGGCGACGATCTCCTCGGGAGCATTGCGCTTCTCTCTGGGCTTCAAAAGACCTGAGGCCTTCTTCTCGACCTCTTTGGCAGCATCCTTTACCGTTGCGACATCGTCCTCATCGGCGGTTCCTTCCCACATCTCCTCCGCAGAACCCGCGGCTTTTGTGAACAGTCCTAATGTCGGGACACCAGCAAACAACGCACCAACGTCGGCTGCCATCCCGAGGACCTTGAGCTTGTTCACGCGGCGGTAAAAGCCTGCTGCCTTCTCCTTCAACGACTCCGGGGCTGCTTCGTAGATGGACTTCGCGATGACGGTCATGAGGGCGGACTTTGCCTCTTCGAAGTCTTGGTACAGCCAAGCATCGAACGGAACGACAAGATTGCAGTGGTCTGCTTTGAGCTGTGCCCCGATCAGTTGGAGGATACTTGACTTGCCAACGCCCCAAGTGCCGTAGACGCCGAGTGAAATAGGCAACATGCTATCATCGGACACCAAGTCGCAGATCATCTCGGAGACTTCGGAGTAATTCAGGTAGTCTACTTTGCTTTCACTGTCTGCCCACATGATTCCCTCACCCTGATCCTGAGAGATTGTGGCTATGAACGCGGGCCGTCAATCACACCATTCTCTTTTTAGGTGCAACGTAGAGGTTATTCACCGTATGTTTGCATGCAACCAAGTTCGGCGGGTACAATTTCAGAGAATGAGGTTTAACTGATGTCTTTCGCAGCAGCGTTCTCTATAGTCCATCGATGTCTCCCGGCTTCAGAGGCCCTTCCTTTTCCAAGATATCGTCTAGGGATTTTCGCCCTGTTTGCCTGAACAACACCTCGAACTTGCCATCGGGGACAATGATGTATTGCGACGACGTGCGTGCCGCTTCCAGAAGGCTCGGCAGGTCGGCAGATGCTTCATCGATCGTCCAGGTTCGTGACATCGTCACCGTCTCTCCAATTTTCGAATTACGACTTCTATACTTCGACGTTTACGGAAAACCGGCACATGCCGGTTACGACCTTTGGTGATTCCGTTTATGTCCGAGGGTTTCGAAATGGCAGGCCCCATTTTTTTGCTGGATACGAACATCCTGAGCAATGCCGGTTTGCAACGACCTCCGCCAGGGTTGCGTGCCTGGATGAAAGCAATGGGAGCAGATTCACTCGCCATCTCGTTTCCCGCTATAGCAGAGTTGAGGCGGGGTGCCCATCTGGCCTTGAAACACGATCCACAAAAAGCGCAACGACTCCACAACTGGATTGATGACATCCTCTCCGTGGACTTCCAGTTCGCCGAACTCACAGCCAAAGCCGCCAATCTCTATGCAGAAATGACCACCGTCGGCCCCCTCCGACATCTATATGTGCCAAGTCCAGAGCAGAAGAAGGATAAGATCGGACACGATCTACTCTTCGCGGCTCTGTCTATCACCCATCAGATGCCGATCGCGTCGTTCAACGTGAAAGATTTCATCCTGATCGACAGGTACTTCCCGTTACCGGGTGTTTTTCACCCCGTTGACGTTCAATGGTACGTTCCATGCCACGCTGTGATACCCGACGACGATTATGGAATGACGCCGCCTTCATTGCCCGAGTTCGTATCCAGCGGTTTTGGCTTTATGAGGTAGACCGAAGCTCTCGCTCCTTTCTACGGCGGCTCTGACCACCGCGGCGGCCAAACTGCCCTCCCGCAAAAGACCGGCATGAAGATCGAGAAGGGCATCCCTATGTTCTTCGAGTAGGGATTTCGCCCGCCGAAACTCCGCCTGCAATGTCGCCTCGACTGATTTGCTGAGAGCCTTGCGGCGGTGACGAAATGCCGACAATTCACGTGGACTGTCGCCAGGTTCGACGGACAGCGTTGTTCCAAGACCCCACTTAATTTCTAACATTGTTGCCAAGTCTGTCGCGCGATTGAGGTCTGCGGAGGGATCGCCACCGGCTCCATTCCCAAATTCGCCGAATAGCAGCTCTTCTGCGGCGATACCGCCAAGCAATGTAGCAATCTTGTTTCGGAGGTGCGTCAAAGTCTTCCGACTGAACAGCCGCTCTTCGAATTCCGTGTGGCCCAGAGATTGCGAGGACCGGCCGACTTGAATGCTTCTGTGAATCGAAACCGACACCAACGGATCGGCCTCGAGCAAAACCCCGAGAATGGCGTGTCCGAGTTCGTGGGCAGCGACACAGCGCTGTAAGGCCATTGGAACTGGGATGACTGGTGGCATGGCAGTGGCGAGATCACTGAGCAACATCGAGCGTTTTGCTCTTCTCGCATGGCGTCGGGCATCACGAACACACCGTTCGATGTCGGCACCAGACCAGCCGTCACTTGCCGACACCACGTCGTCCAGAGCTTCGTCGGCAAGGTCTCCCCGGAGATAGAAACGGTAGATGTCATGGCGCGCTGTGTCATCCGGGAGAGGAATGGAGAAATGGCGCTCCAGGCGTCCTGCCCGAAGAAGTGCTGGATCGATAATCTCCGCGTGGTTCGTCGCACCGATCACGATGACGCCTTCGTGTGACTGTGCACCGTCCAAAAGTTCCAGAAGGGCGTTGATGACCTGACGATGGTAGTTGTCGTTGCTACTGCCGGTTCTGTCGTCGCGGCTAGTGAAACTGTCGAATTCATCAATCAGGAGGATCGACGGTGCCTGCCGCGCAGCCTCGGCAAACGCCTTGCGCATTGCCTTCAGCATATCGCCGAGGTGGCCCGTCGCCTGCCAACGGGCTGCGGAACCTAATACGAGCGGTACGTCGCAGGTCCTCGCCAACGCAGCCGCGTAAGATGTCTTACCCGACCCCGGAGGGCCGGAAAGCAGGACGCCGCAATCGACATCATCCCAGGTGAGAACTCCCGCCTTCCATGCCGCCAAGTCCTCGGTGAGTTCGAGGCCCCATGTTTTAGCCTCGCCGTATCCGGATAGGTCTTGCAGGCCCGGCCCAGTCGACAAGGGTTCAGAGGGCCCCTTTCCTTTCTCGATATGAGGATACCGACGGAGACGCCCGATGCTCACGGCCACGGATCGTCCGCGCCGCCAACCGAGTTCGACCCGTCTGGGAGATTGCTTCGCCAAAAAATCGGCATCGGCATTCGTGATAGTCCCGAGCCTCATCCGCTGCGCCGCGATCCGATAATCGTTCGGAGCCGGCAGGGGCAAAGAGACCACGATATCAGCAACGATGCGAACCTCGTCAGACAGAAGCTCCTCGTCTTGAAGAAGAATGATCGCCCGCTTGAGTTCTCGAAGTTTTCTGAACGCCTGGAAATCGTCGGCAAGTTCAGTCTCTTCGCCGATGAAGAGAACGTAGTTGTTGCCTTGTTCGCCACCAACCGGCACAGTCCCCTCAAGCAACCATTTGGCGGCCATCTTGTGGGCATGGATGTCTGCCTTCGGCGGCATGACGAAAGCCACGACGAACGACGATCGCCTTTTCAGGAACTGGCGGATCGATCTCGACATTGCGATGATGGCTAGATGGGTCGGCAGGGTAAGCTCGTACTTCGAGCTATGGAACGGATCGCGATTGGCGATCAGGTTATCGCTATAAGACTGCATGTATGCCTCGGAACACTGGGAATGATGATGACGATTACGGGCGGTCAGGTCCGTATCCGCCGCACCATTGTCTCGGGTCCGAGTAATTCCGTATCGAGATCGACTTCGATGAAACCGCGCAAGATCATCTGGGACAGTCCGGCAACCGGCTTGGTTTCGGTAAAAACTGTCAGGCATTCGGCGATCGTCAGATTGCCGTGCTCTTCCAAGACGGCGAGTAACCGCAAACGGTCACCGAGCGCTAGAACCGTACCGCCATACCGAAGCAGGTCTTTGGCATTCTGAAGACGCGGGCCATCGTAGACTTCATCGGTGATCAGACGTCGATATCTGACGCCATAGTTTTGGGCTGCGGCCTCAATCCTGCCTACGTCGACCAGCATCACCCTGTCGGACGCATCGACTAACAAGCGCCCGCCATCATCGTCGAGAATACCAAAATCAGGGACGTGGACGCCACCACCGTAATCGAGCGAGAGTGGCATGCAGTGCCATGACGTGATTGATGGGTTGACGTCAAACAGGCAGGCAGCATCACGCGCCGCCTGTGATCGGAAGACTGGGGGGCCATCGCATTTAACGGTGGCCATTGGATAGAGCGTACGGATGGAAGCGGAATGACGGCTTGCGCGGAGCGACTTCGCGCGCTGTGCGATACCCATTTTCTAAAACCTCAACAAAACACAGTTGCTCGTCGCCGCGAATGTCACGGCGGGCGGAGATCAACCTATTCGTATGAGGCGGGTAAGATTTTTCATGCGTGAACAATTAGAGAACAGATTTGATAATGTCAACTTCCAGCAATGACTTAGGCGAAAATATAAGACGAAAGCACTTCAGAAGGTCGCAGTTTAAAGGCGTTGACAAAAATCCATATATCCAGCATTGTCGATATATGGAAAAAGATTCAGCAATTATGGCGCTCGCTGCCCTCGCACAATCCACCAGGATGGATACATTCCGGCTCCTTGTCAGGCATGAGCCAGATGGCGTACCGGCTGGCGAACTCGCACGACTTCTCGACATTCCGCAGAATACCATGTCCGCTCATCTCGCCACACTGACGCGAGCGGGCCTCGTGACAAATGAGAGGCAAAGCCGCTCGATCATCTATCGAGCCGATCTGGAGGGGCTACGTAATCTGACTCTCTTCCTTTTGAAAGATTGCTGCGGCGGCTCTGCCGAACTCTGCGCGCCGCTGATCGCCGAACTCACGCCCTGTTGCACTCCCGGGGTGCAAGTATCATGAATGATATTAGACTCGAACCAGTCCTGGGAGGCGATGCTGGACTGACGCTAGCGTTGTCAGCTTCCGGTCTTCCAACGGAAGACCTCGAAGACGCTGAGTGCTCGTTTTTCAGGGCGGTTACTTCCGATGGCGGCACGGTTGGTTATGCCGGCATAGAGGCGTGCGGCGGCGACGTGCTTCTCAGATCGATAGTCATCTTGCCTGAGCATCGCGGCAAGGCACTTGGAAAAGCGCTGACCAAGGAGACGCTGAGGTCCGCCAATGTAAGCTCGGCAGTCTTCCTCGCTACGACGACGGCTGCTCAGTTCTTCGAAAACCTTGGCTTCGTAGTGGTACAGCGCTCCGACGTGCCAGCCGCCGTTCTAGCAACCCGTCAGCTCTCGGGCATTTGCCCGGCATCGGCCACGATTATGAAACTCGACAGACCTTCGACCTAACCACGGAAAACGACCATGACCGACAAGGCTTACAACGTGCTCTTCTTGTGCACGGGCAACTCCGCACGTTCTATTCTCGCCGAATCCATCCTCAACAAGGAGGGCGGCGGACGCTTCCAGGCGTTTTCCGCAGGCAGCCAGCCCAAGGGCGAAGTCAATCCACATGCCCTGAAGGAACTGGACGTCCTCGGCTATCCGGCGACTGGCTTCTCGTCGAAGAGCTGGGACGTTTTCGCACAGCCGGGCGCGCCCGAAATGGACTTCATCTTTACCGTCTGTGACAACGCGCACGGCGAGGCTTGCCCCGTCTGGATCGGACATCCGATGACTGCACATTGGGGTGTCGAAGACCCCGCAGCCGTCGAGGGTTCCGAAGTCGAAATCCAGCGGGCGTTTGCACAGGCCGCGCGCTTCCTCAAGAACCGCATCATGGCCTTCATCAATCTGCCTCTGGCTTCCATCGATCGCCTGGCGCTCGAGCAGCACGTCCGCCGGATCGGTTCGCTCGAAGGCGCTTCCGCCAAGTCCGCAAAGGCCGAATGAGATGTCCACCTTCGAACGCTATCTGACCATCTGGGTGTTCCTCTGCATCGTCGTTGGCGTCGCCCTCGGCCATCTGATGCCCGATGTATTCCAGATCATTGGTGCGGCTGAGGTCGCGAAGGTGAACCTGCCCGTCGCCATCCTGATCTGGCTGATGATCATCCCGATGCTCATCAAGATCGATTTCCGCTCGCTGGTGCAGGTGGGCACGTATTGGCGCGGCATCGGTGTAACCCTGTTCATCAACTGGGCCATCAAACCGTTCTCCATGGCGCTGCTGGGATGGCTGTTCATCGGATGGCTCTTCCGTCCGTATCTACCGGCCGACCAGATCGACTCCTATATCGCTGGCCTGATCATCCTCGCGGCCGCCCCCTGTACCGCGATGGTGTTCGTCTGGAGCAATCTGACGCGCGGCGAGCCACTGTTCACGCTCTCCCAGGTCGCGCTCAACGATGCGATCATGGTCGTCGCCTTCGCGCCGATCGTCGGGTTGCTGCTTGGGCTATCGGCGATCACCGTACCGTGGGGCACGCTGGTTCTGTCGGTCGTCCTCTATATCGTGGTCCCGGTCATCATCGCCCAGGTCCTGAGAGGGCGGTTGACCGCCGACGGCACGACGAAGGCTCTGGACGCCATGCTGGCAAAGCTGCAGCCGCTTTCGCTTGTCGCCCTGCTCGCGACGCTCGTTCTCCTCTTCGGCTTCCAGGGTGAGCAGATCATTGCGCAGCCGACAATTATTGCCCTCTTGGCCGTCCCGATCCTGATCCAAGTCTACTTTAACTCCGGGCTGGCCTATCTCCTGAACCGGATTTCGGGGGAGCGCCATTGCGTCGCCGGGCCTTCGGCATTGATCGGGGCTAGCAACTTCTTCGAACTCGCGGTCGCGGCTGCCATCAGCCTGTTCGGCTTCCAGTCCGGCGCGGCGCTGGCGACAGTCGTCGGCGTACTCATCGAGGTCCCCGTGATGCTCACGGTCGTTTGGGCCGTGAACCGCACCAAGGGCTGGTACGAGGCAGCTCCCGCTGTCTCCCGGAACACCATCACTGAAAGGACATGACAATGGACGCCACCATCTATCACAACCCCGCCTGCGGCACGTCCCGCAACACGTTGGAGATGATCCGCGCAGCCGGGATCGAACCGGCCGTCATCGAGTATCTCAAGACGCCGCCGTCCCGCGACGAGTTGGCAAGGATGATCTCCGACGCTGGACTGACAGTCCGGCAGGCGATCCGTGAGAAGGACACGCCTTACGCTGAATTGGGTCTCGACGATCTGGAACTGACGGACAATGAGCTGCTCGACGCCATGCTGAAGAACCCTATCCTCATCAATCGTCCGTTCGTCGTGACACCGCTCGGCACCAGACTTGCACGACCCTCCGAGGTCGTACTCGACATCCTGCCGAATGCCTTCAAGGGAGCGTTCTTCAAGGAAGACGGCGAGCAGGTCCTCGACCAGGAGGGAAAGCGCATTGTCTGAGACCCTTCCCGCTTTGCAGGAGCGGCATCTTCGCCAAACTGACCTCGACGCGTTGCGTCCAGCGTTCTCGACTCACAAGCCGCGTATCCTAATCCTCTACGGCTCGCTCCGGGAGGTGTCCTACAGTCGGCTGCTCGCGCATGAAGCCAGACGTCTGCTCGAGCGGTTGGGGTGCGAGGTGCGGATGTTTGATCCGAGGGGACTGCCGCTTCCCGACGAGGCTCCGGTCAGCCATCCGAAAGTGCAGGAGTTGCGCGAACTGTCGCAATGGTCGGAAGGCCAGGTCTGGGTTAGTCCCGAGCGCCACGGGGCGATGACGGGCATCATGAAGGCCCAGATCGACTGGATTCCCCTGTCGCTCGGATCGATCCGGCCGACGCAAGGCAAGACGCTGGCGATCATGGAGGTCTCCGGTGGCAGCCAGTCCTTCAACGCCCTGAACCAGATGCGCGTGCTCGGCCGCTGGATGCGGATGATCACGATCCCGAACCAGTCGTCGGTCGCCAAGGCATACCAGGAGTTCGACGCCGACGGCCGGATGAAACCGTCGTCCTACTACGACCGCGTTGTCGACGTCTGCGAGGAGCTGGTGAAGTTCACGCTGCTAACGCGGGATGGCTCGGCCTATCTGACGGACCGCTACAGCGAGCGGAAGGAGCAAGCGGTCGAACTTGAAAAGCGGGTTGCCCTGAAGTCCATCTGAAGCCCTTCTATCGTAGGAGCGCAACGTGCGAATGTGGTGATCCTGCCAGCTTGGTAAGCAGGTGAACGACCAAGTTTATCGGCTTCTCAACTCCGTGGACCAAAGCGAATGTACCCGTTGCGCCGACGGAACGTGCACGTCACCCTGTAGAGGAGGATATGGGGGCGATATGCACGATTTCACCGATACGCAGGGTAATCCAGTGGATTTTATGCTGAGGGCGATGGCCCTCAGCGAGGAATGTGGCAACGTTCGGACGCTGGTCACCCAGATAAATCGTAACCATGCGACCATCATAACTACCGCGACTCAAGACCAATTAGAAACCTATCGTACACTACTCAGTCGAGCAGAAGCAGCCTCCGAGGCTGAGAGGATATATGGCTCCGGTAGTCAATTAAAACTCTCACATCCCCACATCAGGCAACTAATCATGAGTGGCCTCCTTGACGTACGCCAGACTATGGATTCCGACGTCCCCGCGCTGAATCTGGCTACGTGAGCGAAGCCGACGCGGTTTTCTGAATTATGGGCTTTGCCTCGCTATTGATCCTATAGTCTTCGTCGGCAGCTCCGATGGCTGCTTCTGGGGACGGGTAAATGCCAGGCAGCATGCCGAACGGCCCAAGGACGACAACACTCATATGGCCGCTGGAATATCGACGGGCGAATAACCTATAGCCTGGAGGCCCTCCAGGCGCAGGAATCCAGCTGAACGATTCCACGGGAACTTGGTCGGTTTCGTCAAGCTCCAGGAACTCAAGTACCTGGTTTTGAGAGAAAAAGGGATAGGGCCAAATTACCCCATCGTCTGCTTCCAGTGCAAAGCAGCCCGATCCGCGTTGGTTGAGGTAGATAATTCGGGGCATGTTATTCTTCTCCTTACAATCAAGGAGGCGATAGCATCCCCCAGTTTCCAAACAGCTAACTGGTTAGGAATGGCGAAAAGTGGCCACTGCGGCAACTCCCGGCATAGCGCGGCGCATTTGACGAAACCATCGGCGCGTTACGCGAAGAACTCGTGAAGTTCATCCTGCTGATGAGGGATTCTTCCGCATGCCTAACTGACCGCTACAACGGGTGGAAGAGCATGTGGCCAAACTTGAAAAGCGGGTCCACCTCAAGTTGATCTGACGAGAAACGTCGTCGGCTGTGACGCCAGAGATGAACGATCGACGGCAACAAGATCATTGCGAGCCGGGAATAGCTGCGATCCGGTGACCTACGAACATTCCTCCGTCATCCAGCAACGCGTTCGCGACGCACCGATGTGGCGACAGCGCCGAACGCCAGGATTCCGAACGTACCCAGCGCCGCGATGACGAAAAGGGAAATGGTTGTCCCGAAGTGGTTCATGGCGGCTGCGAACGCAAACGGGGCGGCCGCGCCAGTCGCCAACCTTGCCGCCGCCATCTTGCCCGTGATCGCGCCGTAGCCGGCAGACCCGAAGAGATAGAGCGGCAGGCTTCCCTGAGCGATGCTGTTGATCCCTGATCCAAGGCCAAGACAGATGGCGAAAGCCACCGCGCCGGGCAACCAGTCACCCGACATCCCGAGTATCACCGCGCCCGCGACCATGAGCGCCGCGGAGACAATCGCCAACGCAGGCGGCGACAGGCTCTTGCCGAAGACCATGTTGATCAGACGGCTCATGACCTGTGCCGGACCGAACAAGGAGCCGATCACGACCGCCGCACTGCCGAGTCCGATCGCGCCGAGCATAGGCACCATATGGGCGAGGATCGCGGCCAGGGAGAAACCCGAGAGCGAGAAGGCAAGAGAGACCAGCAGCATGCCACGGCGGCGCGCCTGGGGTTCGAGAGCGCCGACGACGACCTCGCGGGTTCTTGTCCCGTCGAGTTTGGAACCACGCCTTCCGTCACGCCTGATCCAGTAGTGCAGTGGCATGCAGACGAGAAGGTTCAGAGCGGCGAACACCAGATAGATTTCCCGCCAGGACAAGTATCCGGACAGTGTCGCCGAGATCGGCCAGAAAATGGTGGAGGCAAAGCCGCCGATGAGTGTCAGATAGGTGATGCTGCGTGACGCCGTCCGGGGTTCGCTTTCGACGAGCGTCGCAAAGGCTGCCTGATACTGGACCATCCCGGAGGACACCTCCAGTAGGACGATCGCAAGAGCGAAGAGCGATACGGACGGCGACCATGCACACAGCGCCAGAGTGAACGCCGCAAGGGCCGATCCCAGCGTCATCACGGTCGCAGCGCCGATCCCGTCCATGTGCCTGCCGATGAACGGAGCAGACAGGCCACCGATGAGCAGCGAGACCGAGAAGATGGCGAAGACCCGCTCCAAGCTGATGCCGAAATCCTTGGCCATTCCGGGGGCGAGGATGCTGAAGGAATAGTAGAGAGTGCCGTAGCCGATGATCTGCGTGACACCGAGAGCGGAGACGATGCCCGCTGGAACCTTGGTCGAATGCAATGACGTATTCCTTGACAGCCTATGCTTCGTTTGAACAGCAACTGGCGGATCGCTCGACGGACCCACGAATGCCGGGATGTCCCGCGCAGCAGTCTTCCATCAGGAACGTCACCAGGTCGGCCAGTGTGTCGTAGCTTGCGCTGTAGAGGATCGAACGCGACTCCCGGCGCTGGATGATGAGACCGGAGCGCTCGAGTTCTTTGAGGTGGAACGAGACATTCGATGGCGAGACTCCCATTCGTTCGGCAATAGCGCCGGCGGCTAGACCTTCAGGGCCGGCGACGACCAGGGTCCTCACGATGGAGAGACGGGTTTCCTGTGCGAGTGCGGCGAACGAAGAGAGGGCTTGACGATCATCCATATTTCAATAATCCTTGAATAGTTGAAATCGAGGATATCCACAAATGAGCACGATCGACAATAGCCATTTCGACAAAACCGACATCTCGCTCGGGGAATTACTCGGCAGAGCGGCAGAGACACCGGACCTGCCATTGGTCTTCCTGTACGATGGCAAAACCGTGAAACTTGGCTATCACGTGACCGAGGTCAAAGCTGGCCAGTTCTCCGCGCTCGACTGCGGGGCCAATCCGGAAGCCTGGGCAGAAATCTTCGTACAGCTATGGGACGTCGAGGACGGCGAGCGGACCCACATGACGGCCGGGAAGTTCTCGGCCATCATCAGCAAGGTTTCCGAACACGTCCGTCTCGACGGCTCCGTCAAGCTGACCTTCGAGGTGAGCGACGGCATCCAACCTATGCAACTATTCTGCGCCGACGAACCTGTGGAGGCCGACGGCGTCCTCACTATCTCGCTAGTCCCGAGGCCTGCGAGTTGCAAACCGCGTGACCGCTGGGTGGCCGAGGGGACCGCGAGAACAACCGTCTGCTGTGGCACCGCAACCGTTACCCAATGCTGTTCACAATGAGGGTGCCATCGGAGACTGGCAATGTCACTGGTGTCGGCGAATAGGCTCCGCATTCGCCAGCGCGCTTACTCCCAAGCGCGAGGCAGACCGTTTTTATGCGAACCTGAATCCGAACAATCCGCCGCGATCGGTGTCGTCCAACCTGACGTCCATAATCTTTGACTTTACGTCGAAGTCGTCGTCGAAAGGCAGGCGATCAAACATGTCGGTGTTGAGCATGACTATGTACTGGCCACCGACCTCGTCAACGAGACCAGACCCAAGTTGGATGGCAGTGGCGATCTGTCTGCTATCTACAGGATCGAAGAGGTGGCTATCGTGGATGAGGAAACCTGGACCGCCGAGGCGTGCCGTTGTGAGTTTATAGAGCGCGTAGTCGAAACAGAAGATTTCCATGTTGGCGATACCGCCGCTCCGGGAGCCATCGATATTTACCCTGAAATGAGGTCCATTCACAGTAGCCTGAACCTCGAACGACGCCCCTCTGTCGGCGTATAGGGCCTTCTTTGCCTCCATTACGGCCAGCACCATGGCGCTCACGGTTGCTTCACGGGTTCGCAGATCATTCTGCAGGCGGGCCAAAAGGTTACTCTCCTGGATTTTCCTCGCTGCGCGGCCGGCCTCAACCTCAAGAGCTTCTTCATACTGAGTCTGGAGTCGAGCATGTTTTTCGGACTTCTCGGCAGCTACCTTCTGCATGGCGGCCAGATCGCTGAACGCTCCCTTTCCCTTGAGGTCACGAAGGATTTCATCCCTACGCGCACGGGCAGTATTCATCTCGACGGTTACCGTGGAGATACGCCGACGGATCGCATCCAACTGAGAGGACAGGTGGAAGCGCCGATTGTCCGCCACCGACTGATGGAAATCGGCGATGTCCTCGAAGGATTTCACCACACTACCCGGCAGCTCCGTGCCTGCCGCTCGATACAACGCCGCGACTGCCTCGCCGTCCCCGGGTTTTTCCGCTTCAAGACTTTCCTCGATAAAATCCAGAGAACTCTTGAGCGAGGCGGCTTCGACGCTGAGTTTTTCGAGCAAGTTTTTGGCTTGCGATGCCTCCGTGATCATTTCCTCGTAGTGTTCCGCAACCTGGAAGGAGGCAATCCGCGCTCGTTGGACTTCGGCTTCGTGTGCTGCAAGTGTCATCGCTGACTGGATTGCCGATGACGTGTCCAGATTTTCAGAACGTCGCGCCTTTATCCTCTTCCTCTGAGCGGCCAGATCGCGCTTTTCTCCGCGCTCCAGTTCAAAATCCCGAGCGAGAAGCCAATCCAGCCCAAGTAGATAGGAGAGAGCGATCTGTGCGCTACCATCTGTCTGGTTTTTAGCAGCAAATTTCTCTGGATATTGAAAGCCGATGTCGTCGCGACGCCTGGCGAAGTATGGAAACATCGATCGGAAGGTGGGCGCGTGCGGCAGGTTGAAAGGAGTCCCGACAGTGTTCGCGGGGAGACCGAAAACGATATGACCCAACCAGTCACACCATGCTTGGTTTGTTGCCGTCGCATTACCCAGCAGATCGCCCTCGTAGACCAGACCGCGCATGTCACTTGCAACTACCTGAACGCTCTTGGGATCGGAAACTCGCCGTTCGACGCGAAACGTGATCCCATTGATGTCAAACTCACCCCAGAACGAGTGTTCGTGCAGTGCTTGGGCCTTGACCACGGAATTGCGGATTGAGCCGCCGAGGAGAAAATGGATCAGTTCCAGGACGCTAGATTTCCCTGAACTGTTGCGGGTCTTAGTCTCTTCCGAATTTGTCTCCTGCTCGGCGAGCAGGATATTCAGGCCCTTGTGAAAATTGAGGGTTTTGAACCCCGCGATCGAACTGCCAAGAGCGATAATCATTGCTTTGCCCCAGACACAATCGCCAGAAGTCCGTTGCGCATATCGAGCGTGCCGATAGCATACAGGAGGGTTATGGCGAGCAAAAACCAATCATACGTCAGGGGCGCGGCATGAGGTGTTCTCGACGCGGTGACACGTTCCCAAACTTCACTAACCGATCGTGGCGTTTCGGTAAGGACCTTGATGATCTCAGCTCCGACAACGATCAATGAACGATCCGCGGTAAGATATTTAGTCGGCAAGATCATAAATTTCGTCCTGATTGGCTTCCTGCCGAGTTTCCTCAAAAATGACGCACGATTCAAAGAGGTCCGCGAGAATTGTCATAGCTGCAAATTCCCTTAGATCGTCGTCGAGATTTCTGACGTTTCCGGCCAACAATGCTTTCATGGTGTTTAGAATTTGACTCGATGTCATCCCCTCATGCTTCAATTCTTCGTACCGGAGACGAAAAAAAGAAGGGAGCAACAAACTTTGCTTTTCTCCACCGAGGCGACGCATAACCGCTCTCGAAATTGGGGAGAACATCAGAAAATATTCAAATTGATACGTCCAATGTCTGGAGATGTTATTCAGCGTGAGCTTATCTCGTGGCACCCGGGAACGACTTGTGTAGGTCTCCATAATCGGCTTGATTTCCTCCATCAACGCCGAAATGAGGTTGTTAACCGCGGCAGGAAGGCGGGCCAGCATCAAATCATCTTGAGCACGCACGCCGAGAACCGCAGCGCGATCCTCCTCGGTCATTTTTTTCAGCAGTTGTCGAAAGCTATGCAAGCCGAAGAACCCGGCTTCAACGTTGATCTTTGTCGCACGCGTCTTGATCTGTTCGAGAGTGTCTACTAGAGGCCGAGAAACGCCATCAACCAGATTGTGGGCGAAAAACCACCTCTCCATCGAGGGAGTGGTATCACACGCGCGATTGAAGTCTGCGGTCATTTTTTTGCAGACCCGGGCGGCATTGATAACATGACCGTTTTCAGCACCATAACACTGGAAAACGTCGTTCCCAAGTGCACCATCCATGCCCCCGTCGCCCTGTGAGCCGTGGGGTTTGACAGGGGTGAAACCATCCCCGTGCACTCGTAGCATGAAGTCATTGAACAGCGCTTGAAATCCGTCGCCGTGGCTCATCCTAAGCTTTGCGCCGAGCAGGAATTCCCAATATCCGCCCCTATCTACCTCCATAATCCAAGACCCCGAATCGTCACCCATAACTGTGACCATAGGTTGTCAGGGAATGGTTTGCACATCGTTATCGAGGTGAAACAAGGTCAAATAAGAGCTGGACGCGCTTGTGCCTTGTCGGAGGAATCTGTGAAAGTTGCCGACAAGTCCCTCTAAGAGATTAAAAATGAAGATTTCTTTGCAGGCTCCCATTAACCAAGATCAACGATGTGCACCAATCCGGGGCACAAAATGCCCCAATCCGGCTCTGATACTCTATGCAACGCCGAAAAAATCGGTATTGGGAAATCGCTGACCCAAGGAGCCAGGCATGAACGAGATAGGCATACGAGCAAAGTGACCATTCGGACGGATCGTCCCGTCTGGAAGCACCGTATGTCGTCATCGTGTTCGAGCCTAAGGAGGGCTTCATGCATTTTGCACGTCAGGTTTCCAAACATATCGCGCTTCATAAGGCAGGTCTCGGCTTCCTGAGCATGCCTCCGATCCAGCCTCGCACCTTCGGTTATGCCAACCGCAAGGCTGAAAACGGCACGTCCGATTCGGGGGACTCTGGCATAATGCGGCATCATCGTCGGAACGACGACTGAAACCAAGTTCTGGAACGAGCCGGTAGCCGAACGTGCCGTGCGCAAGCCTCCGGCTACGCACGCCAAGACTTTGCGCGGTTTCTCGATCTTCAAGGAAACGGTCGTCTATCACGAGAGCGACCTCGAGCGCCGGGTTTCTAAGGTCATCCAGCTCCGCAAGGACGTGAAGGCTATCTACTCGCAATTCCCGGTGCTGCTGTATCGCGATGCCGACGGAGTGTGGCGAGAGCATATCTGTGACTTCTGCGTAGTTTTCGACGACGGCGAGATTGTAGCCGTCGCGGTGAAACACGCCCGCAAGTCGGATGCGATGGCGGACCTGCTGAAGCGTATCAAGGCGGAAGGCTTCCTCCGGAAGAACCGGAACGGATCGACGACGCCTGGCGCGGTCCACGACATCCGTCTCATGACCGAACGGGAGGCGACATACGGTGCTTATGAAAACGCCGAACGCATCCTGCGCGCCCGTCGAATGCGTGTCGACGCCGAATACGACCGAGCTTTTGAAGCCGTCCAGAAGTTTCATGGCCCCTTTCGCTTCGGTGAACTTCTCCGTGGGTGCGAGAACCGGGCGGCTCGTCGCACGGCACTCCTGTTGCTGATCGATGAGTGTGTCCTTCTGACCGAGACAACCGGACGGATCGACGATCTGACCATGCTGATGGTCCGCCGATAACCCCACCCCATCACCCGACTTCTGATCGCCCTACAAGGAGCCTGCGATGCTGACCGACTTCCAGAGACCGAGCCTCTTCCGCCACGCCATCGTCAGAATGCGTCACGCCGATCGCTTCACCGATGACGACGTTAACTGGAAACCCAAGAAACGAGACGCCGAGGGGTGGACCTTTAGCAACGAAGCGAACGCCAGCGACGAACGCTTCCTGGTGCATGGTGAGGTCTATTCGAAACTCGTCGGCGGAGCTGCCAAAATCCGCTATGGCTACAATGATCCCGAAAACCAGCGCCTGCGCGCGATTTTCGGCGACGACACGTTCTCGGACATTGTCGGCAAGCGCCGTGATCTCGCGCTGTTTCGCGAGAAGCTCATTAAGCGCTTCGATGCAGAATGGCTGACGCTCGGCAAAAAACCGCGATGGTCGAAGGAGAAGTTCGAGGCCAAGCTCAGAGCCTGGCGCAGGGAAATCATCGCCGAGATGCTCGGTCTCGATGACGAGGACGCCGACGCCGACGCCCGCGCCGACGCGATGGTCGAAGTAAAGACCTTTCCGACGCCGTCGGTGAAGACGTTCCGGCGCGACTACAAGCGTTATCACGCCTGCGGCGGCGAAGTCCTCGGGATCGTCCACCGCCATCATGGTCCTGGCCTGCACCTTCGCAAGGTTGACGCGGATTCAACGGCGTTTGCCCACAAGCAAGCCCTCAACTACATGACGGACCGCAAGCCCACGATGGCTAAGGTTTACCGTGATTATCTGGCAGCTCTGGAGAAGGTGAATGCAGAGCGCTCCACGCCACTCCTGAAGGTCACCCGTCACAAGTTCGAGACGATGATCTCCAAGTTCGACGAGTTCGACAAATGGGACGGTCGCCACGGTCGTGCCTCGGCGCTCAAGCGCTTCGGGATGTCGAAGAGAGGTGGCATCCCCGCGTTGTTCGTCGGCGAGCGCATTGAGATCGACTTCTGGAACGTCGATCTCATGACCCTGTTCGTTGAAACCGGGATGTGGGACATCCTTCCGCCATCGTACAAAGAGGCGGTGGTCGGTAAGCGCATCTGGTTCGTGGCGGCGATTGATGTTGCCACGCGCTACATTCTTGCGTTCAGGGCGAGCGTCAACCCGAACGCCGTTTCGGCAGCGGCCGCCATCCGTATGATCATGTCCGACAAGCGGCACATTTCCGACTTCGTCGGGGCGGAGACGCCGTGGATCGGGATGGTTCAGCCACGTAACATCTTCAGCGACAATGGCACGGAATTCGCCAACGCGCTTGTCGAAGGCATCATGCGCGCGGCGAAGATCACGTTTAACCGGCCGCAGGCGGGCAATCCTAAAGCTCGCCCCTTCATCGAGAGCCTGTTCCACTCCATCGGCCCGCTGATCGCGTCGTTCTTCGACGGCAGAACGTTCGGGTCGATCGCCGAGAAGGGTGATTACAACCCGGAACATCAGATCAGCCTGCAGGTCGACGAGATGATCCAGCTCTTCACCTTGGCGATCTGCGACATCTACCACAACAAGCCGCACAGTGGCCTTGGTGGGGCGTCTCCGCATAACGCCTGGGTCCGGGCGACCCAAGAACACGACATCGAGTTCCCGAGCCAAGACCCCGAATTCATGCTGCATGTCTTCGGCACGAAGTTCAAACGCCGCATCGGGCAATACGGCATCCCATTCATGGGCATCCCGTACGCCAACGAGGAACTGGACCGCCAGCGCAAGAAGTACGGACAGATGGAATTCGAGATCAAGGTTGATCCCGAAAACCTCGAACACATCGCGGTCCGCGGCGACAAGGGCTGGTTCGTCGTCGAGAACAAGGTCGGTATCGCGCGCAACCTGACGCTGGCCGAGTGGATTGTCGCCCGCGCTGACCTGCGGACGCAACACGCCGCGGAGGCGGAGGCAGGTCTGGCGGCGATGTACCGTACCATCAATCGTCTCGCCGAGAGCGGCAGGGCAGCGGCGCTGCGTGCGAACCTGACCCCGCGCAACATGACGGCCGAACACTATGAGGCCCTCGAGGCCGAACTGTTCGGCGCGTGGGTCGCCGTGAAGGCGGCGGACACGCCGACCCTTACGCAGGCCTTCGCGCTTCCCGCGGACCCTCTCCGCGAGGGATCGGTATCCGATTCCCGCCTGATCCCCGAATTCCACGCCGAACGCGAACGCGATGCGCGGAAGAAGAAGCGTGCCGCCGCCGTCGACCAGACGCCGACCGAGACGCCCACGCCCACCGAAACCACTGACAACTACTACGAGGAGTACTGAGTATGGAAAACGCTACGAACGTCATCGCTTTCGACGCGATCACCGACAAGAAGGCTGAAGTCTACAGCGGCTACATCGAACACGCACGCGACACGCGGTTGGGAACGATGCTGCGCGACCTGGTCGAGAACGTGGAGGCTTGCCGCCGTGGCGTGGGATCGCGCCGGCGTGCGTTGTTCCTCATCGGGGCCTCGGGCAGCGGTAAGTCCTTCGCATTGCGCCATCACTTCAGCCGCATCCCGGAATTCCAGCCGTGGAAGAACGAGTTCGGCGAGACTGTCCGGCCGCTGCTGAGCATCGAGGCACCGAAGCCGTGCACGACGAAAGACTTCGCCATGGCGATTCTGGATGCGATCGGAGTGCCGTCGAAGGCCAAGATGACGGAGGGCCAGCTCTTCGCGACCGTGAAGGCTCAATTGCGCGAGCGCGGGATCATCTATCTTCACGTGGACGAAGCCCAGCACTTGCTGCGCCACAGCAGCAGCCGCGCGATCCTCGACCTCCAGGATCGCCTCAAGAGCCTGATGCAGATCGAGGACTGGCCGTTGCACACGATCTATTCCGGTATGCCGGAGCTCGCGGAACTGCTTACGGGGGATCAGCAGTTGGCCAACCGTTCGATGGTCATGCGCTTCATTCCTCTGAGCCTGCCCGGCGACAAGGCCAGCATCACGCAGGTGTTGGCCGACATCGTGGAAGGCAAGTGCGGACTTAACCTAACCGATGAGCTCCGCACCGACGACTTCCTCGGCCGCCTGTGCGCCGCCAACAGCGGGTGCTACGGGAAGATCATCGAGGCAGTCCAGGCGGCGTGCTTCCTCGTCATGCATAAGGGAAAGGGTACGGTGGATCGCCGCGCCTTCGCCCACAACTACCAGCGTGACAGTGGTTGCCTTCCGAGCGATAACGTGTTCACCGCCGCGCGCTGGAGCGAAATCGATCCCGGCAACGCGCTGGCCGACTTGGCTACCGCTGGCAAGGGACGCAAGTAATGGTTCTGCCCGTAACGCTTCTCCATCATGACGACGAGGCGGCGATCGATCTGGTCGCTCGTCTTGCTACCGCCAACGGATACCCGTCTCTGCGGGAGTTTCTCGCGCATACGGATACCACGGCCAACGCCATCGTTCATGGCGAGACGGATGCCCTGTCGCTGGTGAGCGAGTGGGCTGCGGTGCCAGTCGCTACGCTGGGGAAACTGGCGGTGAAGGCGTCTGGCCCTGGCGGCACCTGGAAGATGGGCTGTGCGACCCTCAGCAAGGACATGCGTCCGGGCCGAATGCATCGCTTCTGCGCCCAATGCGTGCTGGATGACCGAGAAAGGGAGGCTGGACGTTTGGTGTCACGCGCCTATCGCCGTGCGTGGTGGACTATTCGCGGGATCGAAGGATGTCCAGTTCACGGCTGCCGACTGACGGAAGTGGCAGTTGACGCCGCCGAGGACGTCCACGACTTCCCGCAATTCGTGAATGCCAATGTCGGATTGATCGAGGACGCCGCGGCGGGTTCTGTGCCGAGCCGCCAGCCTCGGCTGGATTCGTATCTGCGAGACCAAGTGTTCCTGGATCGCGGGGACGGCTTCCTCAACAGGCTCGACGCGCACGTCGCTGTCGAGCTCTCTCGATATCTCGGTGACTTCCTGGTCCTTCACGACATCAAGGTGTGGATGCACGACGAGACCGACCTTCGCGAATGGGGATTCAATCTCGCAGTAGCAGGCGAAAGTGAAATCCGTCGCGTCATCGGGAACGTCATCGATGATAAGCGCCCGAAAACGCAGTATGTCGAGTTGGTTCTCGGGCCGATGGTGAGGTGGCTGCGTCGCAATCTCGTCAAGGAAGCGTATGGGCCTGTGATCGATCTCATGCAGGATATCCTCGAGCGAAACATGCCGTTCGGAGAGGGGCAGACCATCTTCAAGCCCGTCAAAACCCGGCACTTCCATAGTGTGAGTTCCGCGCACGCCGAGTATGGTCTTACCCACGATCGGATCAGGGCCTTGATGAAGGCAAACGACCCTGACTTTCGTGACGGCCTCTCTGACGCCTCCACATACTTCGATGCTGCCGCCTTGCGGCCGATCCTGGAAGCGGCGCGCGACACGCTGAATAGCAGGGAGGCAGGAGACGTGTTGGGCGTAAGCGAAGAAATGGTACACGGTCTTTTGAGCGTCGGTGTCCTGACGCAAGTCGAGAAGCGGGCCGACGGCGAGCGAGCCTTCGTAAGAATCGAAATTCGTGCGTTGGAAGCTCTGGTTCAATCTCTCGAGAACAAATCGACCGTTGTAGCCTTCACGGAGGGTTTGTTGTCGCTCGCCTCAGCGCCTCCTGCATTTCGTCAGCCGTTCAACCGAATTGTGGAAATGGTCTTGGACGGGGGCGTCGAGGCGTTCATCGTTTCCGGCGACGGACCAGTCTTCGAACGGGTCCATATTGCTTCACCAACCCCCGCGTCTGCAGAGGCCCGAAAGGAACAGAAAAAAGGCACGCCCCTGGCCGGAGGCGACGACGAACTGATGCGGCTCAAGGAGGCCGAACTCGCCCTCGGAACGACCACCATCACGATCGCGGATTTGATCAGGCGCGGCTATCTCCGTCAGCGGACCGCCCGTCGGGAGACAGGACATGTTGTGAAGTTCATTGAGCGGCAGTCCCTGGCGGAGTTCCAAGCGGCGCATGCTTCCCTGACGGAGATCGCGAAGTCTCGCCAAGGTTACAGGGCCTCGATCAAGGCAGAACTTGACCAAGCTGGAATCTCGCCGATCTTCGAACCCGAGGGCTTCATCGCCCGTTTCTACAGAAGGTCGGACCTGATCCAGGCTGGCATTCGTCTCTAGCGAAGTCTTACATTTTGACGCTTTGAGGCCCGCTCCGGCGGGCTTTTTTGCGCCCTATCTGGAAATGTGCCCAAATCAAACGCAGCGGAATGCCCGCATCGGTTTGGAAGGTCAAAAAATTCCCATGTGAATTCAATGGGTCTTTTTGCAAAATGGACAAACCAAGACCGCGTAATCACGACTGTACGGCCGTTGCCCTTCATCAGTCCTTGCTCCCCTGAACGCCTTCTCAAAGCGATCGTCAGGCGTGGAGATTCGGCCCAAACACGGCAAAACCAACCATTTCCTCATGGCAAACACCAGAACTATAATATTCTATAAATATACAATATACAAAAAATAGAGATTTATTAACCATAATTCATGACAATATATCCAAATAAAAACGCCGATTCTCTTATTGTTTTATTTATTATATTTGGATATATGCATGAAAATCCGTGGTTATTATCGTTTCATTCAAGAATCAACCGTTGCGCGCACCAATATTCTCGTGATCGCGTTGGCTGTTCTGACGCTTGCCGTCGATTTTGGAGACACGACAGCGTTGGCTGCGGAAGCCACCGGCTATAAAACGATGGAACCGGATGCGAGTTATCAGGCGCTGGACGTCCGCGGCGTCAGTGCGGATGGCAGGGTTGTCATCGGTTGGTCGACTACGCCAGATGGCGAAAGGGCTTTCGCCTGGACAGCAGGCTCGCCGAACATCCGGCCACTGGGCGACCTGTCGGCTGCTGCCCTCGCGACAAACATGGATGGCCAAATCATTGTCGGGATTGCCGAAGCCGGGACTTCGATGCGTCCTTTTCTTTGGAAGGAAGCATCGCAGACGATGCATATCATCGATGTTGGAACCGCCGGGTACAGCTATGCTTCCGGGGTCAGCGCAGACGGTACTGTTGTCGCCGGCTCCACTGAAACCATCGATGGTTATCGCCCCTTCCGCTGGAGCGAAACGACGGGGATGACACTGCTGGACCCGCTTTTGGCTGGGGAAGCACAAGCAGGGGCAATCAGTGCCGATGGCGGGTCTATTGTCGGCTGGACGAGATCAGCCGTTGCGGTAGGCGCGTTTCGGTGGAGAGAAGCAACCGGGATGCAAAGCCTCGGCACGCTCCCTGGCGGCATTCACTCCAGCGCCAGCGCCGTGAGCGCCAACGGCGATGTCGTCGTTGGCACAGCGACAACCGCAGACGGATATCGCCGCGCATTTCGCTGGACGGAAACGGCGGGCATGGCGGATATCGGCGTGCTCCCGGGTGGCACCAATTCCAATGCCAACGGCGTCAACGCCGATGGCTCGGTTATAGTCGGCTTTTCAAGTCGCGTTAGTGGCGATCATGGGTTTCGCTGGTCAGAGGCGACCGGCATGATATCCATAGAGGAATGGCTGAGAAACAGCGGCGTGACCATCGCGGATGATTTTGTCCGCGACGCAAAAGGCGTGAGCGGCGACGGTAACGTCATCGTAGGAAACACGGTAAGCGGCGGCATCTTCCTGGCGCGCATCGTGCCTCCGGAGCAAACCCGCCCTGCGCCAGCCACGGACGAGAATTCGGAACCTGTGGCTAACCCGTCGACAACAACGGACAATGGCGTCGCGCCGACGCAAACCGATACCGGAACCGATAGCAGCGCAACAGGCGGCATGAACACAACCGGCGCCGGGATTTCGCCCCCGACACCAGCCACAAGCACAACGAACCAGTCGACAGCCTCAGGGGCCGATGAAACCGTCGCCACGTCCCCTCCTCCCGCCGTGGCCGAATCCGGCATCATCGACCTCACGCAATATGCGCATAGCCTTGCCGGCCTTCCGCTGGTCCAGCACGGCCTCGACATTACCGGCACGATCCTCAATGGCGCGCATGGCGATCCGATGCGTAACCTGCTCACACCCGGCCAGCACTCCCTTATGGTCACCTCCGACACCGGTTATGACAATGGCTCGTCCTCCAGGGGCGGGATTTTTGCATCCGACATCACCTATGCCCAAGGCTTCGAAGGCGATATCACCGCACGTTTCGCGGCAGGCGGGCTTTACAACAGACAGGATCTCGAAGCCGGCGGCCACTTCAACCAGACGGGTTTTTATATCGCGCCGGAAGTAACCGCCTCCGTTGCCGGGCCGATCCACGCGACATTCGGGGCGTTCTACGCTCCGCAACATCTTTCCATTCAGCGCGGTTATAGGAACGGCGACGTAATGGACTATTCGCGCGGCAAGACGGATGTGGAAAACTGGGGCGCAAAATTCAGGCTCGACTGGAAGGATGCCTTCACCCTCAGCGATGCGGTCTTCACGCCCTATGCCAGCCTCACCTGGGTCAAGGCGCGCATGGATGCCTATTTTGAAAGCGGCGGCAGCTTCCCGGCAAGTTTCGACGCCATCTCAGACCAAGCAACGGTGATGCGCGTCGGTCTCGATGGGGTTGTACCGCTGAGCGGGCAATCAAGATTGCTGACACGCGCGGAAGTAGCTTACCGTTTCGAGGACAAGTCGGCGCCCATCACCGGCGATATGATCGGCCTGTCCGGCTTCCGCTTCGAAGGACAGGATATCGATCAGTTCTGGCTGCGTGGCGGATTTGGCGCAGAAGTCGACATCGCCGGGGGCACCGCATCCCTCACCCTCAACGCCACTACCAAGGGCGACGATCCTACCGTGTGGGTCAAATCAGCCTGGAAGGTCGTGTTTTAGATAAGCGAAACGCAGAGCTGCTTCCCTGTTCCGCGCAAAACCTGCACAGGGGATGCGATGAACGCAGCGCATCCAGCTACCCCTGCCCGAACAGCGTGAAGTAACCCCAGACAGCTGCGAAAAATACGATGACAGCCACAATCGTCAGCGCCTTTTTTGCTTTCGGCCCAAGCGGTTCGCGCGGTTTTTTCGGCGGAACCGGTTTGCGGAACTTCACCACATTGTCGTTCATTCTATCATCGTCCTGAATTTCGCTGCGAAGCCTCCGCTTTATAGCTGGCATCGGCCTTTCCGGAATTATCTCTAACAGACCAGAACTATCATAAATATTACCAAGTTTTCACTTCACCCTTAGGGCAAGCTATGTCACTTCCCACAATCAGAGGAATATAAATAGCAATGAACCGAGCGGAAAACACGGGGTGGCGACAATCCCCTGTCGTGTTTTGAATTTTGCGGGTAACGAGAATGAATGACGCCAACAGCCAAGGCCGTGACACGGAAAACAACCAGCCCGATCTGCGGGAGATTCTGGGTACGAACAGATCCGGCCGCAAGAAGAAGTCGCGCCGGTATCTCTATGCCGCAGCGGCTATCGTGTTGATCGGCGGCGGACTTGGCTATTATTACCAGTCCCGTGCAGCGGGCGTTGCCTATAACTACACCACGGAAGCGGCACGTCAGGGCGATCTTTCCGTCATCGTCACCTCCACCGGTTCGGTTCAGCCGACGGATCAGGTCGATATATCGAGCGAATTGTCCGGCACCGTGCGCAAGGTCAACGTCACCTACAATACCCCGGTAAAATCCGGCGACATCCTTGCCGAACTCGACACCAACAAGCTGGAAGCCGACGTGCAGAGCGCCCGCGCCAAGCTTGCCTCTGCCAAGGCCAATGTGCTAAAGGCGCGCGCCGATCTCGGCTCGGCAAAAACCTCCATGGAGCGGCTGAGATCGCTTGTGCAGAACCGGGTGTCCAGCCAGCAGGATCTGGACGCTGCGCAGTTCACCCACGATGCCGCCGCCGCCACGCTTGAGGTGAACGAGGCGACCGTGCTTTCAGCTGAGGCAGACCTCAGGCTCGCCGAAGTCAATCTCGGCAAGGCCAAGATCGTCTCGCCCATAGATGGCGTCATCCTCACCCGCAGCGTCGATCCCGGCGCCACCGTCGCCTCCTCGCTGAATGCTCCTGTTCTCTTCACCATCGCCGGCGATCTGCGGCATATGGAGTTGCAGGTGTCGGTGGATGAGGCCGATGTCGGCAAGGTCGAAACCGGACAGAAAGCGACGTTCAATGTCGATGCCTATCCCGACCGCAGCTTCCCGGCCGAGATCGAAACCGTGCGCTTCGCGTCGGAAACCGTGTCCAATGTGGTGACTTACAAGGGCATATTGACTGTCGACAATCAGGAGCTGTTGCTGCGTCCCGGCATGACGGCGACGGCCAATATCATCGTCGAGGAAATCAAGGATACGCTGTTGGTGCCAAATTCAGCGCTTCGTTATACGCCGCCGCGCGAATCCGCCTCCCGTGGCGGCGGGTTGATGAGCCTGTTCCGCCCGCCCCGCATGGGTCGGTCACAGAACCGCGACGCCGGTCAGGCCGCGTCCGGCAAAAGAACGGTCTGGGTGCTGCGCAACAATAATCCGGTCTCCGTCTCCATCGAAACCGGTTCCACCGACGGCCAGCACACCGTGGTAAAATCGGGCGAGCTGAAAGCCGATGATCTTGTGATTACCGACGCAACGGCGCGCAACGCCGGCTGACGGAGGAAAACCTGATGCAACAGCCGCCGCTCATCGAATTCCGCAACGTCGTCAAGCAATATGGCCGCGGCGAAGCGACCATCCGCGCGCTCGATGGCGTTAGCCTGTCGATCCACGAGAGCGAATTCGTCGCCATCATGGGTCCATCAGGCTCGGGCAAATCCACATCGATGAACATCATCGGCTGCCTGGATGTGCCAACGGCTGGCGAATATCTGTTTCAGGGCGTGCCGACCAGCGGCTTCGACAATGAGCACCTGACGCTGCTGCGCCGCCACATGCTGGGTTTCGTGTTTCAGGGCTTCAACCTTCTGTCACGCACCTCGGCGGTGGAAAATGTCGAGCTGCCGCTGGTCTATCGCGGCATGAAAGCGTCTGAACGGCGCGCCCGCGCCATGGAGGCGCTGGCACAAGTCGGTTTGACGGGCCGCGAGGATCACACCACCCAGGAGCTTTCCGGCGGCCAGCAGCAGCGTGTGGCCATCGCACGGGCCATCGTCACCCGCCCTGCCCTGCTTCTGGCCGACGAGCCGACCGGCAATCTCGATACGAAAACCAGCAACGAGATCATGGAACTGATAACCGCGCTCAATCGGGACAGGGGCATCACGGTCGTCATGGTCACGCATGAAGAGGATATTGCCGCCCATGCGGGGCGCCTGCTGCGCTTCGTTGACGGGCATCTCGCCTCAGACAGCGCGGCGGAAAAGAAGGAGAGCTCCTATGTTCTTTGAAACGTCGCGTCTGGCGCTGCGCGCCATCAGCCGCAACCTTTTGCGCTCCTTCCTCACCGTGCTCGGCGTCGTCATCGGCGTGGCCGCCGTCATCGCCATGGTCACCATCGGTAACGGCACGACAGAACAGGTAAAATCGGAATTGTCGCGGCTCGGCACCAACATGCTGTTCGTGCGCCCCGGCCAGTTCGGCCCCGGCCGCGCCAGCACCGAAGCGAAACGTTTCGACGACCGCGATGTCGAAGCCATCCGCAACCAGATATCAGGCATTCGCGCCGTTGCGCCGCAAAACCGCAGCTCGGCCGCGACGGTCATTTTCGGCGGCAAGAACCATCAGACAAGCGTCATCGGCACTACCAACGATTATCTGATCGCGCAGGACTGGACCATCGCGCTCGGCCGCGATTTCCAGCCTGCAGAAGATCGCGGCGGTCAGATCGGCTGCATCATCGGCGAAACGGTGCGGCAGGAACTCTTCGGTGCAGAGAACCCGGTGGGACAGACGATCCGCGTCAGCAACATCTCCTGCCCCGTTATCGGTGTGCTGGGCAGAAAAGGCCAGTCCGGCCTCGGTGACGATCAGGACGACACGATCATCATGCCGCTGAAAATCCATCAGCGGCGCATCGGCGGCACCACCACCATTTCCTCGATCATGGTTTCGGCGCAGGACGGCGTTTCGACTGCCAAGGTGCAGAGTGACCTGCAGAACCTGCTGCGCGAACGCCGCCGCATCGGCATCGGCCGCGAGGATGATTTCACCGTCAACGACATGACACAGATCGCCTCGGCCATGACCGGCACAACGACGCTGCTGACCGGTCTCTTAGGCGCGGTCGCGGCCGTCAGCCTGCTGGTCGGCGGCATCGGCATCATGAACATCATGCTGGTGTCTGTGACCGAACGCACCCGCGAGATCGGCATTCGTCTCGCCATCGGCGCGCTGGAAAAACAGGTGCTGACGCAGTTTCTGGTGGAAGCCGTCATGCTGTCGGCCTTCGGCGGCCTCGTCGGCATCCTCACCGGCCTCGGCCTCGCTTACGCCGTCGTCAGCTATCTCACCGTGCCCTTCGTCACCAGTCCGTCGATCATCTTCCTCGCCTTCGCCTTTTCGGCGGCCATCGGGGTGATTTTCGGCTATTTCCCGGCAAGACGGGCGGCGAGCCTGAGCCCGATCGAGGCGCTAAGGCACGAGTGAGATCACAATCGGCTTAGGGCACGGAGTGGCGGCATATTTCTTCTCCCCACCGGGGAGAAGGTGGCCCGAAGGGTCGGATGAGGGGGTAACGTTGCCGGATTTCGGAGAGCTTGCCCCCTCATCCCGCTGCCGCGACCTTCTCCCCGGCGGGGAGAAGAAACAAGCGGCGACCGCCCGCTTGATACGTACGATCCTTCATAGCGCAGACAGAGTTTGACAGGGCGCTGAGATCAACAAGTCTTCAAACCACGCCGGAAAACGACACGCGGCCGCATCAAATCAAACGCTAGCTTCAGCCTCACGCTGCTTCGCCAGCGCCGCCAGATCGGCGGGCTTCAGCTCGACCGATTCACCGCAGCCGCAGGCGGATGTCTGGTTCGGATTGTTGAAGGTAAAGCCGGAGCGCATCTTGGTCACTTCGAAATCCATCTGGGTGCCAAGCAGATAAAGCACGGCGGACGGCTGAACCCAGACCCTGGCGCCTTCGAATTCAACCAGATCGTCCTTCGCATCCGGCTCGGTCACGAGGTCGATGGTATATTCCATGCCCGCGCAGCCGCCCTTTTTGATGCCGACGCGCACGCCCCTGGCGTCCGGGCCGGAATTTTCGACGATTGCTTTAACACGCGAGGCGGCAGCCCCGGTCATGGTCATGATCGCAAAGCCCATGGGCTTAATTCTCCTTCGACAATCGAGTTCAAGGCTCGATGCTTATGGAATTCAATTTAAGTGCACCCGACAATGTCATCAAGAGATGACACCTGTCAAAATCGCGTCAGACTTAATACCAGCCGACAGCAACCTGCGCTTCTTCGGACATACGGTCCGGTGTCCAAGGCGGATCGAAGGTCATTTCGACGGTAACGCCGGAAACACCCTCGACAGCGCCAACCGCGTTTTCCACCCAGCCCGGCATTTCACCGGCCACCGGGCAACCGGGTGCTGTCAGCGTCATGACGATCTTGACCATCCGGTCATCCTCTATGTCGATCTTGTAAATCAGACCGAGTTCGAAAATATCGGCCGGAATTTCCGGGTCGTAGACGGTCTTCAGCGCCGAGATCACGTCGTCGCTGAGACGCGCCAGTTCGTCAGGCGGAATGGAAGACGGCTTCGCCGTTTCTTCGGTCGCATCGGGTGTCTTTGCAGTGGCTTCCGCAGTCATGGTCTGATCCTCAATCCTGATCTCTTTATGCCGATATCAGGCGAAAAATTTGCGCGCATAGTCCAGCGCCTCAACAAGAGAGTCTACTTCGGCGCGGGTATTGTAAAGGCCGAACGATGCCCGGCATGTGGAGGTGACGCCGAACCGTTTCAAGAGCGGCATGGCGCAATGGGTGCCGGCCCGCACCGCAACGCCGCGCCGGTCGATCACCATCGAGACATCATGGGCATGGATGCCCGCAAGCTCGAAGGAGAAGATGCCGCCCTTGTCAGGCGCGTTGCCGATGATGCGCAGCGAATTGATGTCGCGCAACCGCTCGGCAGCGTAAGCCGCAAGATCGGCCTCGTGTGCTGCAATCGCGGCACGGCCGAGATTGTCCATGTAATCAAGCGCATAACCGAGGCCGATGGCCTGCACGATGGGTGGCGTGCCGGCTTCGAAACGGTGCGGCGGCTCGTTATAGGTGACGTTGTCCTCGGAAACATCGAGGATCATCTCGCCGCCGCCCTGGAACGGTCGCATCTCCCGCAGGCGGTCAGCCTTGCCATAGAGCACACCGATGCCGGAGGGGCCGTAAAGCTTGTGGCCGGTCATCACGTACCAGTCGCAATCGATATCACGCACATCGACCGGCATGTGAACCGCGCCCTGCGAACCATCGATCAACACCGGAATGCCGCGCTCATGCGCAATGCGGCAGATTTCCTTGACCGGCACGATGGTCCCGAGCGCATTCGACATATGGGTGATGGCAACGAGCTTGGTACGCTCCGTCAGGCTCTTCTCGAAAGCCTCGATATGGAAGGCACCGTCATCATCCACAGGCACCCAGACGAGCTTCGCACCCTGACGCTCGCGAATGAAATGCCAAGGCACGATGTTGGAATGATGCTCCATGATCGAAATAACGATCTCGTCGCCCTCGCCGATAACAGGCATGCCGTAACCGTAAGCGACCGTGTTGATCGCTTCCGTGGAGGATTTGGTGAAGACGATTTCGTCCACCGAACCGGCATTCAGGAAACGACGCACCTTTTCGCGCGCCGCCTCATAGGCGTCGGTTGCGGCATTGGAGAGGAAATGCAGGCCGCGATGTACATTCGCATACTCATTGGCATAAGCATGCGAAACGGCGTCGATCACCACCTGCGGTTTTTGAGCGGACGCGCCGTTGTCGAGATAGACCAGCGGCTTGCCATAGACCTCGCGCGACAGGATCGGGAAATCCTTGCGCACGGCTTCGATGTCATAAGGGGCCGCCAATGCGGCGCGTTCGCTCTCAGGCATGATGTTCCAGCCAGCCGGAGATGATCGTCTCCAGCGCCTCTACCAGATTTTCTTCTTCCAGTTCCTCGACGATCTCGGCGACGAAGGCGTTAACGAGCATCGCCCGCGCCTTTGCCCGCGGCACGCCGCGCGCCATCAGGTAATAGAGATGGTTGTCGCTGATATCGGCAACTGTCGCGCCATGGCCGCACTGAACGTCGTCGGCGAAGATTTCCAGTTCCGGCTTTGCCGAGAACTCGCCGTCATCGGACATCAGCAGCGTATTGCACGCCATCTTCGCATCGGTCTTCTGGGCATCGGGCGCCACCCGGATCATGCCCTGGAAAATCCCCTTGGCACGATCGAACACCACGTTGCGGAACACCTCCGTCGAGGTCGTGTTCGGCACGTTGTGGCCGAGAACCATCGTCACATCGGTATGGGTTTCGCCACCCAGAAGGTTGACGCCGCGAACGATGAGGTCCGTGCCCTCGCCTTCCACATCGATGCGCAGTTCCTGACGCACCAGCTTGCCGCCGGCATTGACAATGAACAGGCGAATCTTGGCGTCCGCGCCGATTTTCATGCGCAGCTGGCCAAGATGGATATCGGCCGCACCCTGTTGCTGCAGGATGATCCAGGTCACTTCCGCACCGTCTTCAACGACGATGTCGCTGACGGAGGAAACAAAGGCCGCATCCGAAGTCACCGAAAGGTGACGCTCGATGACGGTCGCCTTGGAACCCTTGCCGAAACGGACCGGGAAGCGGCTGTGAACCTGACCTGCGCCATGGACCGCCTGCAATTCGATCGGCTTCTCGATTTCGGCATCATCAGGAATCTCGAGCACCAGACCATCGCGCACGAAGCTGCCATTGATGCGGCCAATCGCGTCATCCTTGCTGGCTTCCGCAAGACCGGCGGCCGCGGAGCCGTCGAGCAGGCTTTCGGCAAAACGCGAAATACGGACATCATCGATCTTGCCGATATCGGCCGTGCCGTGCTGCACATAGGCAACCAGCGAACCGGCAACTGTCGGCGCCTGCTTTTCAATCACAGGCGCGGGCCGGTCTTCCGGAACGGCGCGCAGCAGGCTTTTCAGATCGGTATAGTGCCACGCCTCGATGCGGCGGGTCGGAAGACCACCGGTCTTCAGATCGTCGAACAGCACGTCACGGGCGGCAACAACAGCGCCATTGCCCGGCAATTCGCTGAACTTGGCGGTGTAAGCGTCGACCAGCGCGGTTTCCGCTGGCGTCAGCCGGTTGGTAGCTTGAATGTTCATGGACATCACCTCCTGGCCCGACTTAGGCCGCTTCACCGATGATGTCGGCGTAACCGTTGTTTTCCAGCTCAAGCGCCAGAGCCTTGTCACCCGAGCGGATGATCTTGCCCTTGTAGAGAACGTGAACGCTGTCAGGCACGATGTAATCAAGCAGGCGCTGATAGTGGGTGATGACGACGGTGGCGCGATCCGGCGACTTCAGCGCGTTGACGCCGTCAGCCACGATCTTCAGCGCGTCGATATCGAGACCGCTATCGGTTTCATCGAGAACACAGAGCTTCGGCTCCAGGAGCGCCATCTGCAGGATTTCGGCGCGCTTCTTCTCGCCGCCGGAGAAGCCGACATTGAGCGGACGCTTCAGCATTTCCATGTCGATCTTCAGGTCGCCAGCGGCTTCCTTGACGCGACGGATGAAATCCGGCGTCGTCAGTTCAGACTCGCCGCGCGCCTTGCGCTGCTCGTTCATCGCAACCTTGAGGAACTGCATGGTGGCGACACCGGGAATTTCGACCGGATACTGGAAGGCCAGGAAGATGCCCTTGGCCGCGCGCTCAGCCGCGTCCAGCTCCAGAATGCTTTCGCCGTTATAAAGAATGTCACCGGAGGTGACTTCATAATCTTCGCGGCCCGACAGGATGTAGGACAGCGTCGACTTGCCGGAACCGTTCGGGCCCATGATGGCGGCGACTTCACCAGCGGCAACCTTCAGGTTGAGACCCTTGATGATTTCGGTTTCGGTATCGGCGATCTTTGCGTGCAGGTCGATGATTTCAAGCATGGTTTTGTTCCTGTTCATGGTGCGGTTTCAAGGACCGCCTCGAAGACCCTGTTTGTGGGTCGCTCTCAATTCTCACATCCGTCAACCTCGGGCTCGTCCCGAGGATCTAATCCGTCAATTTTCGTTGCCCGTAGCGACTGAAGCAAACTCCTCAGGCAGCTTCCAGTACCCACAACCCATGAGTACATGAAGGCTGACATCCGGCTCGGCAAATTTCTGCACCGACAATTCAACATGAAGCGAATCGTTGGGCGCAAAACCGTATGCGGAAGCCATGGTTACGAGGGGCTGAAACATGTCCAACCCCAGCGGAGATGCGTAGGCCACGATATCTTTCTTTTTAAGATCACCCTTGATTGCCTTCACAACTTCGAGTTCTGCGCGAATCATCCGGGCATTCATTCCCTCAGAAAAGGTCAGTCCCGAGTCCCCGATCGTTAGTGATCTGACACGCGCATCCACGACGATTTCCGCCGACTTCAGACGCTCGTCCTGACTGGGGCACCGCTGCATGGCCATCGCCGACTCCATGGAGACGAAAAACAGCAGAGATGCCGCAGCCATTCTCACTGCGATCGAAGGTCTCACCCCACGCTTCCTTCCAGCGAAATGCCGATCAGCTTCTGCGCTTCCACGGCAAATTCCATCGGCAGTTCCTGAATGACTTCCTTGACGAAGCCGTTGACGATCAGCGCGATGGCTGCTTCTTCCGGGATGCCGCGCTGCAGGCAATAGAACAGCTGGTCTTCGGAAATCTTCGACGTCGTCGCCTCGTGCTCGAAGTGAGCGGAGGAGTTCTTCGCCTCGATATAGGGCACGGTATGCGCGCCGCACTTGTCGCCGATCAGCAGCGAGTCACACTGCGTGAAGTTACGCGTGTTGGTCGCCTTGCGGTGAGCCGAAACCTGGCCGCGATAGACGTTTTCCGAGAAACCGGCGGCGATGCCCTTGGCGATGATGCGGCTCGACGTGTTCTTGCCGAGATGGATCATCTTGGTGCCGCTGTCGATCTGCTGGTGGCCGTTGGAAACAGCGATCGAATAGAACTCGCCACGGCTGTCGTCACCGCGCAGAATGCAGGACGGGTATTTCCAGGTGATGGCCGAGCCGGTTTCCACCTGTGTCCACGAAATCTTCGAACGGTCGCCACGGCAATCGCCGCGCTTGGTCACGAAGTTGTAGATGCCGCCCTTGCCTTCCTTGTCGCCCGGATACCAGTTCTGGACGGTGGAATATTTGATTTCGGCATCATCGAGCGCCACAAGCTCGACCACGGCGGCGTGAAGCTGGTTCTCGTCGCGCTGAGGTGCCGTGCAGCCTTCCAGATAGGAGACGTAAGCACCCTCTTCGGCGATGATCAGCGTGCGCTCAAACTGGCCGGTGTTCTTTTCGTTGATGCGGAAATAGGTGGAAAGCTCCATCGGGCAACGCACGCCCTTCGGCACGAAGACGAAGGAGCCGTCGGTAAAGACAGCCGAATTCAGCGTCGCGTAGAAATTATCCGTCGTCGGAACGACCGAGCCGAGATATTTCTTCACCAGCTCCGGATGCTCGCGCACGGCTTCCGAAATCGACATGAAGATGACGCCGGCCTTGGCCAGTTCCGCCTTGAAGGTGGTGACGACCGAAACGCTGTCGAACACGGCATCCACCGCCACCTGGCGCTTTTCAACACCGGCGAGGATTTCCTGTTCCTTCAGCGGAATGCCGAGCTTTTCATAGACCTTCAGAAGCTCCGGATCGACCTCGTCCAGAGACTTGGGGCCGGGCGTGCTCTTCGGCGCAGCATAATAATAGAGATCGTTGAAGTCGATCTTGGGATAGCTGACGCGCGCCCAGGTCGGCTCTTCCATCGTCAGCCAGCGCTTGTAAGCCTCAAGACGCCATTCCAGCATCCATTCCGGCTCCTGCTTTTTGGCCGAGATGAAACGGATCACCTCTTCCGAAAGGCCCTTCGGGGCCTTGTCGACTTCGATATTGGTTTCGAAGCCGTATTTATACTGGTCCACATCGATCTGGCGTACCTGATCGATCGTTTCCTGAACCGCTGCCATGTCGTTCTCCAATCTCGCCGGAGCCAAGGTCCGGTGGCTTGTCAACGTATCAAGGCGGAAAGCCGCCTTATTCATCTTCGGGCAAATCGTTCCGAGCCGTCAGCCGGGGCGGAGCTTATACCCATGTAGGTGCGGGATGGCGCTTTTCACACATCCCGGCAAGCGGAAATTTGCGATTCCGCAATTCTTTGCCGCATTTTACGCGGCCTGACCGGAAAGCTTGCGCCGCCCGGCAATTTTCGTGAACGCCGTAAGCGTCCGTTCTATGTCCGCCTCGTCGGTCGCATGGCCAAGAGAAATCCTGAGCGCGCCGAGCTTGGGGTCACGCCCCATCGCGCTCAGCACATGGCTTTCCCCCACCTTGCCGGATGAGCAGGCCGAACCGGCCGACAGCGCAATGCCCTCAATATCGAATGCGATCTGCCCCGTTTCCGCCTTCAGGCCCGGCAGGGTGAAAAACGTGGTATTGCCAACGCGTGCGACATCCTCGCCGTGAATGATCACGTCAGGCGCGCTCGCCCGCATGCCGTCTTCCAGCCGCGCCCGCAGAGCGGCAAGACGCGCCGCTTCAATCTCGAGATTTCGGGCTGCCACAGCAGCAGCGGCACCGAAACCAATGACCGACAGGGTATTTTCCGTACCCGAGCGATGTCCCTTTTCCTGCCCGCCGCCATGGATCAGCGGCTTCGGCATCATCACCTCGCCGCGTGACACCAGCGCGCCCGCACCCTTGGGGCCACCGAGCTTGTGGGACGAGATAACAAGGAAATCGGCATCGAGAGCATTGATATCGAGCGGGACACGACCTGCCGCCTGCACGGCGTCGACCACCATCAATCCACCCGCCGCATGCACCAGCCGCGCCGCTTCCGCCACCGGCTGGAGGATGCCGGTCTCATTGTTCACCAACATGCAGGCAACCATCGGCAGGCCGGTGGAAGCATCATGCGAAGACAGAAGCACCTCAAGTGCGGCAAGATCGATGACACCCGCTGACGTAACGGGAATTTCCGTAACGTCAGCCTTGTCAAACCGGCCGCCTTCGCGAAAAGCAGGGTGCTCGATAGCGGAGATGTAAAGACGGCCATAACGCACGGGAGCACGCCCCATCTTGAATTCAGGCGTCAGCACCAGATTGGCGGCTTCCGTCGCACCGCTGGTGAAGGTAACGTGGGCGGCCTGCGCACCGGCAAGCGCTGCAACCTCGCGGCGGGCGGTCTCGATGGCGGCGCGGGCCGCACGCCCTTCCCGATGAACGGAAGACGGGTTGCCCGAAAGGTCGAGCGCCGACACAAGAACATCACGCACGGCGGGCAAAAGCGGCGCCGTGGCGTTCCAGTCCATATATGTGCGCGTCAAAACCGTCATGGCGGTGAGGCTTTATCCAATCTTCAATGCGTAAAAACGCATTTTTCTTGAAATTACAGTTGCGCTTGCCTTATGACACGACCCGAGTGCTTAAGCACACGCAAAGTTTCGAATTATTCTAAACTGCGTTCTAGAAAAGATGACAGAGTTCGTCAAGTCTTCTCATAGGCAGAATGCGGTTGGAGAATGAAAAAACACGACCGGAGTACCAATGCCCGAAGTCATCTTTAACGGCCCTGCGGGTCGCCTCGAAGGCCGTTATCAACCCTCCAAGGAAAAGAGCGCGCCGATAGCGATCATCCTTCATCCGCACCCGCAGTTTGGCGGCACGATGAACAACCAGATCGTTTATCAGCTCTTCTATCTTTTCCAGAAGCGCGGTTTCACGACGCTCCGGTTCAATTTCCGCTCCATCGGCCGCAGCCAGGGCGAGTTCGACCATGGCGCCGGCGAACTTTCCGATGCCGCTTCCGCCCTCGACTGGGTGCAGAGCCTGCATCCCGATTCGAAAAGCTGCTGGGTTGCCGGATATTCCTTCGGCGCCTGGATCGGCATGCAGCTGCTGATGCGCCGTCCGGAAATCGAAGGTTTCATGTCGATTGCGCCGCAGCCCAATACCTACGATTTCTCCTTCCTCGCTCCCTGCCCGTCCTCCGGCCTCATCATCAATGGTGATTCCGACAAGGTCGCACCTGAGAAGGACGTCAACGGTCTGGTCGAAAAGCTGAAGACCCAGAAGGGCATTCTCATCACCCACCGCACGCTTCCCGGCGCCAACCACTTCTTTAATGGCAAGGTGGATGAGCTGATGGGCGAATGCGAGGACTACCTCGACCGCCGCCTGAACGGCGAACTGGTTCCGGAACCGGCGGCGAAACGCATTCGGTGATTGGCCGCGCATTTTCAGGGCAGGTCTTGATGTAGCCGCAATGATCGACAGCGGGCTTGGCTCAACCCCCCTCTGCCCTGCCGGGCATCTCCCCCTCAAGGGGGGAGATCGACCCGAGGCAAGGTCTTGGCCATCTCGACGGTTGAAAATGAAGTGCCAATAAAGCGTCTTGCCGATCTCCCCCCTTGAGGGGGAGATGCCCGGCAGGGCAGAGGCGGGTGAGCCACACCCACCGTCATCCCTTATGCCGCATCAAAACCCCACCCGTCACCGGCTCCTTCACCCCCGTCGTACCGGGATAGGTCAGCGGCAAACCTTTAAGCGATCGCACTGCCAGATAGGCCCAGGCCTCCGCCTCCATCGCCCCGCCATCAAAGCCCGCCTCTTCCGCCGCAATAACGCGCGCCCCAACCTTTGCGGTAAGGTCCGAAAATTCCTCCATGATCACCGGGTTCAACCGACCACCACCACAAACGACATAGGTCTTTGCCGCCTCCGGCAAATAGCTCGCCGACTTCAGAATGGCAGCCCCCGTCAGATGCGCCAGCGTCCGTGCCCCATCCGCCAGGGAAACCTCACCCTTTGTCGGCGGCACGAAATCGCCGCGATCGAGCGAGCGGCGGATATTGGCTGAAAAAAACGGGCTTTCCATATAACGCGCCACCAGCGAGGCAACGACGCTGCCGCCCGCCGCCGTCCTGCCGCCCTTGTCGAAGGCTTTGCCGGTATGGGCCTCGATCCACTGGTCGATCAGCATATTGCCGGGGCCGCTGTCGAAGGCGGCAAGTCGCCCCGCCTCGCCAATATAAGTCAGATTGGAGATACCGCCGATATTGACGAAAACGGCGGGCGTTTCGAACCCGTCAGGCAGATTGGCGGAAAGCGCCATGTGATAGGCCGGGATCAGCGGCGCGCCCTGCCCGCCATGTACCATGTCGTTGGCGCGCATGTCATAGACCACATCGATGCCGGTTTCGGAGGCCAGCAGTGGTCCGTCACCGATCTGCACGGTCAGTGCCTCATCCGGCCGGTGCAGCACCGTCTGGCCATGAAAACCAATGACGTCGATATCGCCGGCTTCAAGCCGGTGACGGTGCAGGAAGGACTTCACCGCCGCCGCATGGGCAAGCGTCAGCTTGCGCTCGGCCTCGCCCAAATCGCCCGGACGCTCACGCCGTTCGCGGATGGCCTTGGCTGTCGTGAGCGCCTTCTGCCAGATGGCGCGCAGGCCCGGATCGTAGGGAAAATAACCGCTCGGCCCATGCCGCACCACGCTTTCGCCATCCGTGTGCAACAGGGCGATATCGATGCCGTCCATCGATGTGCCGCTCATCAGCCCGATCGCCGTTTTGATCTCGCCCACCTGCCGCTCCCCTGCAATATCGAATCATGATGATGTGAATCCCGATATTCATGGCCGAAACGGGTGCACATTTCAAAAAACAATGATAAAGCCGCGACGTTCATTGGCTGCTTACAGCATTGTGGAGCGTCCTTTGCGCGTCCGAAAGGACGTGCGGCGCTCCAGCGACGGCAAAGATCAAACCAGAAAGTAAAAGGTTATGTCCAGGTTCAAGTCCGATTTCCTCCGCACGCTCGACGAGCGCGGCTTCATTCACCAGATCTCCGATGAGGCAGGTCTCGACGAACTGTTCGCCAAGGAAACCGTGACCGCCTATATCGGCTATGACCCGACGGCTTCGAGTTTGCATGTCGGCCACCTCACCCAGATCATGATGCTGCATTGGATGCAGAAGACCGGCCACCAGCCGATCTCGCTGATGGGCGGCGGCACCGGCATGGTCGGCGATCCCTCCTTCAAGGAAGAGGCCCGCAAGCTGATGACGATCGACATGATCGAGGACAACATTACCTCGCTCAAGCACGTCTTCGCCAATTACCTCGATTACGACCGCGCCAATCACCCGGCACTGATGATCAACAATGCCGACTGGCTGCGCGGTCTGAACTACCTCGAATTCCTGCGCGATGTCGGCCGCCATTTCTCGGTCAACCGCATGCTGTCCTTCGACAGCGTGAAGACGCGCCTCGACCGCGAACAGTCGCTGTCCTTCCTCGAATTCAACTACATGATCCTGCAGGCCTACGACTACGTGGAGCTGAACCAGCGCACCGGTTGCCGGCTGCAGATGGGCGGCTCGGACCAGTGGGGCAACATCATCAACGGCATCGACCTCGGTCACCGTATGGGGACACCGCAGCTCTATGCGCTGACCTCGCCGCTTCTGACCACTTCCTCGGGTGCGAAGATGGGCAAGTCGGCATCGGGCGCCGTGTGGCTGAACAAGGACCTGCTTCCGGTCTATGATTTCTGGCAGTACTGGCGCAACACCGAAGATGCCGATGTCGTCCGCTTCGCCAAGCTCTTCACCACCCTGCCGATGAATGAGATCGCCCGCATTGCGGCGCTTGGCGGCTCGGAAATCAACGAAGCGAAGAAAATCCTCGCAACCGAAGTGACGGCGATCCTGCATGGCCGTGCTGCGGCCGAAGAAGCTGCCGAAACCGCCCGCAAGACTTTCGAGGAAGGCGCACTGGCTGAAAACCTGCCCTCCATCGAGGTGCCGGCATCCGAACTCGAAGCCGGCCTTGGCGTCCTCTCCCTCATCGTCCGCGCCGGCCTTGCCGGCTCGAACGGCGAAGCCCGCCGCCACGTTCAGGGCGGCGCGGTTAAGATCAACGATCAGGGCGTTTCCGATGAGCGCCAGATGATCGGCACCGGTGAAGTAACCGGCGACGGCGTCATCAAGCTTTCGGTCGGCAAGAAGAAGCACGTTCTGGTGCGCCCGGCCTGAAAAACCCACGCAAAACCTGTTATCGAGGGCCGCGAAAGCGGCCCTTTTTATTGGAACTCGAAAATCTGTCGGAAAACACCCGGCGCGATCAGCGACAGCGGATTGATCGTCAGCTTCGGCTGGTCCGTCTGGCCGGACAGTTTGAAAGTAATGCCGAGCAGACCCCGGTCGCGGCCGTTACCGAGGAAGATGCCGATGAAAGGCAACTCGCCAAACAGCCGGTTCAGGCCATAAGCGGGCATGAAGGTGCCCGTCATGTCCATGCGGCCGCTCTGGTCCTTGAGCAATCCCTGGAAGGTCGCACCGATCTGTTCACCGCGCACCACGCCGTTTTCCACCGCAACCGAGCCATTAACGTAGACCACCCGGGCAAAACCGCGCTGGAACTTCTCAGAACTGACATCGATATTGCGGCGAACTGCGTTGTTGAGGCTTCTGCCGTCTTCACCAGCGGGGGTGGCGACGATGTCCTGCAATTTCGCTTCGTTCACCACGGCGAAATTGCGCAGGTCCAGCGAACCGCTCCAGTCGCTGCCATTGGCGGTCGTCAGCGCCAGATTGAGAAGGCCGCCGCGGATACGGCTATAGATATTGGCGAAACGGGCAAGCGAACCGGCATCGCTGCTGGTCAGCGTCACGGTTCCCGTCGCGCCGCGATTGGTGGTCTGCGCCACCACCGCCTGGCCGTTGCCGGTGACACCACGAAAATCGATCGAACGCACCTTGCCGTCACGCACGCTGATATCGGAACTGACATTGGCGAGGATCTCGTCGTTGAAACCATAGACCTTGTCGAACTGTGTCTTGATGGCAAGCGATGGTTGCGAACGCGATGTGCCGTCACCGCCGCCGGAAGAACTGCGCAGTTTCGAAAGGAACGGCCGGACATCCGCGGATTTTCCCGAGGCATTGATGATATAGCCGTTTTTGGAGGCCGCGACGGAAACGGCGTAATTGTCGGCGGGCGACAGCTGCACTCGGCTGAGATCGGCTGAAATCAGCCCGTTCTTGCTGAAGGCGATATCGCCGGCGGCGCCGAAACCGTCCCCGTCGAGGGAAAAATCACTGATCGTCGTGCGGCCATCCACCGTCTCGGTGGTGAAGGCGGCTTTTGCCGGAATGCCGATGCCCTTGCTCCAGCCAAGCCCCGGCAGAATGATCGACGCCCTGGTCAGATCGAGCCGGATGTCCTGCCGTTTCGGATCTGCGCCATCGACTTCCATCACCGTCGTGCCGCCAAGAACCGAGGACAGTTCCGGCGCAAGCTTGGCAACCTGTGTCTCGTTCAGGGTCGCCTTCAACGACAGCGTCGAGGGGACATCGCCATTCTTGCGCACCGGCTCCGTCATCTCGATATCCATCGGCACGTCGTCCACACGGCCCTTGCCCTGAAGCTTGAGCTGCCGGTCGTTCAAAGCCATGAAACCGTCAAGCGCCGTCACCTTGTGGCCGGCAAAGGGCTTCGTCAGCGACAGGTTCTTCAGGTCCAGATCAGCCGTCCACACCGGCGGAGGCGGGTTCTGGCTGGACAGCAGTCCGACGGTCAGTTTTGCACTGGCCTTCACGTCACCGGTGAAATCCTCCGGTTTGAACTGCGTATCCTTCAACGCATTGATCGGCTTCAGTGTCGCAAGCTCGGCAACGGCATCCGCAGAGCCGGCCACATTCAACTCGACATTTCCAAGCAGCGGCTTGTCATAAACGTTGGAGATCAGAAACCGGCTGTTCTCCAGCGCAAGCGACCGGTTGGAGGGGAAATAGGATGTCGCCCGCTCGATGTCGACGGTCATGCCGCCGCCGACCAGGTTGAAATGTGCATCGACATCCCGAAGCGGCGGAATATCGCCCGTGGTGTTCAGCCGCGTATCGTCAATATCGAAGCGGATCTGCATTTCGCTCTCGCCGAGCACCAGCGGGCAGCCGGGACCGCACATCCGCCCCTGCGGAATGAATATCGCAATCGAGCCATTGGTGACCGTGCCGCCATAAAGGTTGGTTACCACCCAGTCACGCGGCTTGTGCGCCATCCAGAACGGCCAGAGCTGCTTGACCGCCGTGGCCTCCATCTTCGGAATCTGGCCGCCAAAGCTGATTTCCGGCGAGCCCTCACCGAAGCGGACTTTCAGCGAGCCTGCCATGTCTCCAAGCGGGCCAGTAACGTAAAGCGAGGGAACGTCGAGTTGCTTTGTCGCCGCCGTATATTGCCCATCCGCCTTCAGGCTGAAGGGAACCGGCTCCTCGCCAGAGGCTTCGGCCGAAGCAATCCCGTTGTCGACCCGGAGCGAAAGACCGAAACCTTCCTCCGTATCGCGAATTTCACCGGTAACCGGTATGATCGTACGTCCCAGCTCCAGCCGCGAATTGGCGATTACCAGGGTACTTTTTTCGAAATCATAACGCGCATTGACGCTGCCGGCCGTGAAAGGCTGGGCCTCGCCACCAATCAGAAGCGTTCCGTTGCCCATACCGACCGAAGCTTCCAGCTGGGGATCCTGCCCTTCCGCAGCACGCCGGGCGACAATGCTGACACCGGTCTTGACGTTCAGCCCCTCATGCAGATTGCCCTGCGGATCGAATTTTTCCAGAAACGGCCCGATATCGAAACCGTCGATCCGCGCCTGAAAACCGTCGATCACGCCGCCGGATCCGGATGTCGTCAGCGATAGGCTGGCGATCTCACCGTTAAACAGCGTCTCGCCATCAAGCGAATATCCACCCTGCTGGTCGGGTGTGAGCGACAGTTCGCGTATCTCGATGGTACGTGGTTTTCCAAGCTCACCGGGCGGCAGATGCACCGAAACGCTGGAAATATCGATTTCCTCTGTGCCGCTGCTCAGGAAAGCCTGGGCGAGCTTGTCGAGCTGTCCGAAGGCGGCCTGCAATTGCTGCGGTACGGCGTCAAGCTTGATGCTGGAAAGATCAAAACCGTTACCCTTGGGCAAAAGCGCCGTGTCGAGCTCCATACCATCGGCTTCGAGGCTTTGTACCGAGATGCGGCCGGTCAGCAGCGCAAGCGGATCAAGCGCCATGCCGATCGCCCGGGCCCTGCTCAGATGCTGGCCGGAGTCCTTTTCGACGATGTCCACATCCTCGGCCACCAGCGCCAGCCGCAGCCCGGTGGAGAACCTTATGGCCGAAGAGCCGATCCGGGCGCTGTAATGCGGCCCAAGCGCCCTCTCCAGCGCCTGTTGCGCCTGGCTGGAGAGCGTCTTGTCGATCGATCCCGTCTCGACGGAAAGAATAATGCCGCCGATGGACAGGAACGCCAGCACAAAGAGAGCCGCGAAAATCTTGATAAGAGCGCGCGCCATGGAACGCGGCGCAGGGCAATGCACGATGATGGGATCTTCGGCCTGTGCCGAAGGGAGATCATGCAGGGCGATGATATCGCGCCTGCCGAACTTGACCTTTTCACCCCTGACTTCAGCCATACGCCCGTGCTTGCCCCTGAATAGCTTTTGTTTCGCCGCAACACCGGAGCGGGATGGCGAAAAGTGTAAGCGGTTTTCGTCCGGAACCCCGCTCCAAATTCTTTAACCCAGATGACGATTCAGATTACAGGTGAATTCGACCTGAAATCTCAATCGTGATCTGGACGACGCGCGGTTTCGCTATATATCGAATGTGGCGACTTTCACTCAACATCCCGGCGAAAGAAAGGTAGATTATGACAGACTTGACGATTGGCAGCCCGGCTCCCGACTTTACTTTGCCCCGCAACGGTGAAGGAACGGTGACATTGTCCAAACTTCAAGGCAAGGCCGTCATTCTCTATTTCTACCCTAAGGACGATACTTCAGGCTGCACCGCAGAAGCGATCGACTTCAGCGCGCTGGGCGCAGAATTCGAGGCCGCCAACGCCGTCGTCATCGGCATTTCGCCCGATAGCGTCAAAAGCCACGACAAATTTGCCGCAAAACACGCGCTTTCCGTCATGCTGGCCTCCGACGAAGACCGCAAGGCTCTCGAAGCCTATGGGGTTTGGAAGGAAAAAAGCATGTATGGCAAGAAATACATGGGTGTCGAACGCACCACTGTCCTCGTCGCACCGGATGGCACAATCGCGGAAATCTGGAACAAGGTGAAGGTTGCGGGCCACGCGCAGGCTGTTCTTGAGGCTGCAAAGAAGCTCTGAAAAAACGGACCCGATGTGACGCCCCCGTTCAAAATCATCTCTCTGCGCGGCGGGGCGACGGATGCTGTTGCGAGCGCCGATCTCGACCGTAAAACCGCGCTGGCACAGGAAACGGCGACACGATGGTTCGAGCGTCGCCTGTCGTTGCGCTCGCCGCTCGATCCGCCCTTGCCCGAACGTCCGGGCAGACCGGAAAAGCCGGAACTCGTGCCGCCGACCGCCGTCGAGCGCCGTTCGCTTCACACGGTGAAGGGCCGCATTGCCCTGCTGCACGCCATCGCCCATATCGAACTCAACGCCGTCGATCTCGCGCTCGACATCGTCGCGCGTTATGCGAGCGAACCGGTGCCGCATTCCTTTTTCGACGGCTGGATGCAGGTCGCCTTCGAGGAGGCGAAACATTTCCGGCTGGTGCGCGACCGGCTCAGAAGCCTCGGAGCGGATTATGGCGATCTGCCCGCCCATGACGGGCTCTGGCAGGCGGCGCATTCCACCCGCAACGACCTGACCGCCCGGCTGGCGGTCGTGCCGCTCATTCTGGAAGCGCGCGGACTGGACGTCACACCTTCCCTGCAGGCCAGAATGCGGGAGACCGGCGATCTCGAAAGCGCCGCCGTTCTCGATGTTATCTATAACGACGAAAAGGGCCATGTCGCCATCGGCGCCAAATGGTTCCGGTTCCTCTGCGCCCGTGAAAAGAAGGATCCGGCCGCAACCTTCAAACAACTGGTGCGTGCCAATTTCCGCGGCCCCCTGAAACCGCCCTTCAACGACCTCGCCCGCGCCGAGGCCGGCCTGACGCCGTCCTTCTACCGCTCGCTGACATCCGTCAGCCACAGCTAAAACCGCACCAGGCAACTCTGCATAAGCGCAGATAGATGCTTCCGGCAAAACTTCGTTAACCTTAACGAATTATGATTTCCTGTGAGAAATCGGCCAGTCCGGAGAGAGATTTTGACTGATACAGCGGAAAACCGGGTATTCGGCAAAAAGCGGCCGCAGCACGTCCTCATTCTGGCGAGCGGCGAGAAAGTTCGGCATATGACCATTCGGCCGTGGATGGCCGCTCTTGCCGGCTGCACCATTGGCCTGTTTTCGCTCGGCTATCTCGGCGCTACCGGCTACCTCATTTTGCGTGACGACCTGATCGGTGCGACCATGGCGCGCCAGACCCGCATGCAGAACGATTATGAAGACCGTATCGCAGCACTGAGGGCTCAGGTGGACCGGGTCACCTCCCGACAATTGCTTGACCAGCAGGTCGTTGAAAAGAAAGTGGAAAAGCTGTTGGAACAGCAGGCGGCGCTGACCTCCAGGCACGGGCGCATGAGCGAGTTGCTGGAGCGCGCCGAAAATTCCGGCGTCGCAGCAACGCCCGCCGCGCCCTCTTCCCTTTCGAACGCCATGGCGCCGGAAAAGCGCGCGGAGCTGACGGGCGGCCTGTCAGCAATTGAAAAGCTGATGGCGCCGCGCGTGCCGCAGCCGGAAAAGCCAGCCGCAACTGACAGACGCGCCGCTTACGTGCCTCAATCCGGCGAAACACCCTCGGACCGGGCCGATCGGGTGTTTTCCAAAGTGACCATTTCGCTGAAGGATATCGAGCGCCAGCAGATATCGCGCATCGCCAGATTGACCAACGATGCCGAAGACAAGGCAAGCGCGATGCAGGACATCATCCGGCAGGCCGGATTGAAGATCGAAGAAAGCGGCGCGGACGATATCGGCGGCCCCTATGCGGCTCCCCAGCGCAGCGAAACCGATCCGTTCAACCTGTCGCTGACCAATCTCGACAATGCGCTGAACCGGCTGGATATCGTCAAGGAAAGTGCAACTGCCCTGCCCTTCGGCAACCCGGCTCCCGGGAGAACGATCACCAGCCGGTTCGGCAATCGCATGGATCCGTTTCTCGGACGGCCGGCTTTGCACACCGGCATCGATTTTCGCGCCGAAACCGGCGCCGACGTCAAAGCCACCGGCGCGGGCAAGGTGACAGTGGCGGAAAATTCCGGCGGTTACGGCAATATGGTCGAGATCGATCACGGTCAGGGCGTCTCGACGCGATTCGGCCATCTCTCCGCGATCCTCGTCAGGGCCGGTGACAAGGTGGAGGCCGGCGACATCATCGGCCGCGCCGGCAGCACCGGTCGTTCAACCGGCCCCCATGTGCATTACGAGGTGCGCCGCAACGATACGCCGGTCGATCCGATGCGGTTCCTGATCGCCGGCGCCGAGCTTAAAACCTATTTGAAATGACAGGCCAAATTTAACGCTTTTTTTGCGCTTTTTACGATAAATCGCATGAAACTGCGCCACAGGCTGAAAAGCCTCGTCAGAACCGCGACGTTTCGCGTGCTTTTCCCGTTGTTTCCTTGACTTTCCGGCAATTTGGGCATATCCCCGCGCCAAGTCTTTGCAAGTGTCGCAGCGGCACGCAGGTGTTCTTACCGAACCAGAACGGAAAAAGTTCTTCCTTTGACAACATTCTCTGATCTTGGCCTGAGCCAAAAAGTTCTTTCCGCTATTGCAGATGCCGGCTACACGACGCCGACACCCATTCAGGCCGGCGCCATTCCGCCTGCGCTGGAAAAGCGTGATATCTGCGGTATCGCACAGACCGGCACGGGCAAAACCGCGTCCTTCGTGCTGCCGATGCTGACCCTGCTTGAAAAGGGTCGCGCACGCGCCAGAATGCCGCGCACGCTGATCCTTGAACCCACCCGTGAGCTTGCGGCGCAGGTGGCTGAGAATTTCGAGAAATACGGCAAGAATCACAAGCTGAACGTCGCCCTGCTTATCGGCGGCGTTTCGTTCGAAGATCAGGATCGCAAGCTCGAGCGTGGCGCCGATGTTCTCATCTGCACCCCCGGCCGTCTTCTTGACCATTGCGAGCGCGGCAAGCTGTTGATGACCGGCGTTGAAATCCTCGTCATCGACGAAGCCGACCGCATGCTGGACATGGGCTTCATTCCCGATATCGAACGTATCGTGAAAATGATTCCCTTTACCCGGCAAACGCTGTTCTTTTCGGCCACCATGCCGCCGGAAATCCAGAAGCTGGCCGACCGCTTCCTTCAGAACCCCGAACGCATCGAGGTCGCCAAGCCCTCCTCCACGGCGAAAACCGTTACGCAGAACATCGTCGCTGCGCATAACAAGGACTATGAGAAACGCGCTGTCCTGCGCGATCTCGTCCGCGCCGAAGAGGCCGAACTCAAAAACGCGATCATTTTCTGCAATCGCAAGAAGGATGTCGCCGACCTGTTCCGTTCGCTCGACCGTCACGGCTTTTCCGTCGGCGCGCTGCATGGCGACATGGACCAGCGTTCGCGCACCACGATGCTGCAGAACTTCAGGGACGGCAATCTGACGCTGCTCGTCGCCTCTGACGTTGCGGCGCGCGGGCTTGATATCCCCGATGTCAGCCACGTCTTCAACTTCGACGTTCCCATTCATGCCGAAGACTATGTCCACCGCATCGGCCGTACCGGCCGTGCGGGCCGTTCGGGCAAGGCCTTCACCATCGTCACCAGAAACGACGCAAAATATCTCGACGCGATCGAAAAGCTGATCGGCGAAAAGATCGAGTGGCTGAATGGCGACCTCTCCACGCTGCCCGCGCCCATGGAAAGCTTTGAAAGCAATTCCGGCCGCCGGGGTAACAAGGAACGGGGCGGCAGGGGTCGCGACAGGAACCGTCGCGATGCGGCTCCGGTCGAAAACATCAATCAGGATGCACAATCCGCTGCGGTTACCGAGATCGTGGCTCACGGAGACGACAAGGTGAAAGCAGAACGCAGACCGGAAAAGACCCCGCGCAATTCCGACCGCAACAGCCGTAATCCGCTGCACGCCAATGACGACAACCGCGAGCGCCGCCGCCACTATCGCGACCATGATGACGGCCCGACCCCGGTCGGCTTCGGCGACGACATTCCCGCCTTCATGCTGATCGTGGCCAACGCCAAGGGCTGAGGCCAGTACAAATATGACGCCGACAATCAAACCAGGGCTTGATTTTCCGGGTGTCGGCGTGGGCCTTGCCATATTGCGCGATGGCCAGCTGCTTCTCTGCCGGCGCTTGAAAGCGCCGGAAGCCGGATACTGGAGTATTCCGGGCGGCAAGGTTGATCACCTCGAATCCTCCCTCGCCGCCGCAAGGCGAGAGGCCGAAGAAGAGACCGGGCTGACAATCGGCGATGTCGAATTTCTCTGTCACAGTGAATATATCGATACCGAAGAGCGGCACCATTGGGTGTCGCTGATCTTCGTCGCCCGCGATACGTGTGGCGAGCCGGCACTGACCGAACCGGACAAGCTTTCCGATATAGGCTGGTTTTATCCCGACAATCTTCCCGCACCCATTTCCGCCTTCGCGAAGGACGCGCTGGCCGCCCTGAAATAAAGCCGAAAAACGGACCGGCAAGTGCGACATTGCCGCAGACCGGGCGTCTTCCAATCTGAAACGGGGGCGTCAAAAAAGGGGGCGAAGCCTCGCCTGCCTACAATGAAGGCAACCTGGCAAAGCGATTTCTTTTCCGTAAATATAATAATAAGAGAATAGCTTTGCGTGAAGCTTTTCAGATTCAATTTTAAATTGCTTAAATTAGCTTCATGTAAAAAACCGCCCCAGTTTCCCGAAGCGGTTTATACGTAATGAAAATAATAGAATATAGAATGTAATATAGTCTGGCAGTGCTTATAATCGGAACACTTTCCGAGGCTGGTTACAGCCAATTTCAGTCGTCCCCTGAAACACGTATATCTAAGCTAAACATTTACTTTCCGTCAAGCAAATCTTCTCGCAAATGCGAAAAAAGACACTAAGAAAAATCGACGGAGGGCGAAAAGCATGGATTTTCTCTTTAAATATCAATAATTTAAATATATGAAAATAAAATGTGCACTTTTCGCGGCTGCACTTTAAAGGGCAAAGCAGCGCACAGACCGTTGCTAAACTGTGCTTATACGCATCGCATGTTACAGTTTTATAAAGTAAAAATCCTCTGAACAGGCGATGGAGTTACTTCTCCTTTCACGCATTTCAAGAGCGACTTGCCGATCCGCAAAAATGAATCCGCAATGAAGACAGTAGCGCACAATTATATTGAATGGCAGCAACTACAACGTGTCTTGAGGCCCTGTTTCCTTGAATCGAACAATTGGCGATCAAATCCGCCGTCTCGCGCACCGCGATATGCGATTATGCTGGGGTTCAGGCGATTTTTCCTTTGGAAAACCGTTTGTTGCCGATAAACATCAAGCGGGACAACAGGATTTCGCTCACGTCATGCTTTCACTTCGCCTGCTAACGATCATCGCCGGTTTTGCCTTTGCGGGCTCAGCAAGCGCGGCGTCGATCGGCATTGTTGCTCCGCAAAACGGGCCATATGAGCTTCTGGGGCAGCAGGTGCGGCAGGGCGCGAAGGCCGCTGCCGCCAAACTTGGGCTTGATGTCGTCGAAATCCATGAAAGCTGCGAGGATGGCAGCGGCGGCGCCATCGCCGATGGCCTCGTGGCCGCCAAAGTCAGCGCTGCGATCGGCTTCCTGTGCACGGAAACGCTCCAGGATGTTCTGCCGCCACTGAAAGCGGCCGCCATCCCGGTCATCACGCTCTCCAGCCGCGCACCTATCCTGATGGAAGATGCGTTGAAATACGGCTGGCCGCTTTTCCGCCTCGCCCCATCGGACAGGGCCGAATCGGAAAGGGCAGCGGAAATCATCCTGCGCGACTGGAAAGGACATTCCATCGGACTTGTGGATGACGGCACGATCTACAGCCGCGAACTGGTCGACAGGATTCGCTCGAAGCTGGAGGAAAACGGGCTGAAACCCACCTTCACCGACACGATGCGCCCCAACCAGGAACAGCAGGTGGCGCTGGTGCGCCGGCTGGCGCGAACCGGCATCACCCATGTCTTCATCGGCGCGGAACGCAACGACGTCGCCATTGTCGCCCGCGACGCCGCCTCGGAGAACTCCCCCCTCACCATCATGGGCGGCGACGCCATGAATGCGGCCAACGCGCCGGTAGCACTTACGGCAAATGTGCTCGCCATCACCCGCCCGGCCTACGACACATTGCCATCGGCTCAGGCCGTCACCGGTGAATTGCGCGCCGCCGGCATTGAACCGGAAGGTTATGTCCTGCCCGCCTATGCGGCCGCGGAACTGACGGCAGCGCTTTCGGAAGCGGCGCAGGCACAGTCGAAACCCGCGCCGGAAATATTGACGACCGGCACCGTCTTCAAAACCGTGATCGGCGATCTGAGCTTTAATCCCTCGCACGAACTTGCCGACAATCCCTACCGCCTGCAGCGCTGGAACGGCCAGCGCTTCGAACCGGCGGACAAGGCCGAAAAACAATAGCAGAGCCGGTGCGGCGGGAAATTTGAGGAAGCGGGCCTGAAAACCGCCGGCAACAGCGCGGCAGGCCGTTTCAAACCCGGATACTTGATGCTAAAGGCAGCTTACGCAACGCGTCGAGAGGAGTTTGCCCCATGTCCCTGCCTATCCGGATAGCCCCGTCGATCCTGGCTGCCAATTTCGCCAAGCTCGGACAGGAGGTCGCCGATGTCACGGAAGCGGGTGCCGACTGGATCCATCTCGACGTCATGGACGGTCATTTCGTGCCCAACATCTCGTTCGGGCCTGACGTCATCAAGGCACTTCGCCCGCACAGCAACGCCTTTTTCGATTGCCACCTGATGATCGCCCCCGTCGATCCCTATCTCGAAGCCTTCGCCAAGGCTGGTTGCGACAGCATCACCGTGCATGCGGAGGCCGGACCGCATCTGCATCGCTCGCTGCAGACCATCCGCACACTCGGCCGGAAGACCGGCGTGACCCTCAATCCCGCCACGCCGCTTTCCGTCATCGAAAACGTGCTTGATGATGTTGATCTCATCCTGATCATGAGCGTCAATCCCGGTTTCGGCGGCCAGAAATTCATTCCCGCCATGCTCGACAAGATCCGCGCGGCAAAGGCGATGATCGGCGACCGGCCGATCGAGCTTGAAGTGGATGGCGGCGTAACGGCGGAGACAGCCGGTGCAATCATTGCCGCCGGCGCCAATGCATTGGTGGCAGGTTCAGCGGTCTTCAAGGGCGATGGCGTTGAAGACTACCGCAAGACGGTGTCATTGTTGCGCACGGCTGCGGAGGCCGGAAGGTCCTGACCCACGGAGCGAACACGCCGGAGGAAGGACTACGGGGCGTTTGGATGAGGGCTTGATGGACAGCGACAGGCAGGATTTCCGCAATACAGTATCGGCATCGCTGTTTCCGCTCCTCGCTCCGCTCGTCTGGGCCGCCTGTTCGGCGGCCACCGCCGCCCTCGGTCTCTATCTCAGAAACCGGCTGGAAACCGATCACGCCGCTGATATCGGGATATTGTTCTTCTGCGGCGGTCTTCTCGGCTGGCCGCTGGCCATGGTGGCGCTGCGCTTCCTGCCCGCTTCTGCCAGCCTGACGCTGCGCTTTGCGCTAAGCTGTCTCGCCATCGCATTCTTCACTCTGGCGGTCGCGGCGATATTTTTCGCTTTCCAGTACCGCATCTTTTATGCGCAGTGGCACGCGCCATTCTTTTCCCGCATCTGGTTTTTTCAGCAGATTTTCACCTCGCTCGGCGCGATCTACCAATTTTGCATTCTCGGCCTCGGCCTCTATTTTCCGTTTGCAGCCGTTCCGCTGGCGCTGGCGGGCGCAATCCTTTGCCGACGGGCGTATCGAGCGACATAGCCATGTAGCTTTAGATTGAGATTACCGGAACACTTTGCTAAACGGGCAGCAAAACTCCCACAAAGCCAAGTTCCTCCACCAAGCCAAGCCTCTCTACGAAGAAAGTCATTGCCATGATCCCTCGTTACTCCCGGCCGGAAATGGTCGCCATCTGGTCGCCGGAAACAAAGTTCCGCATCTGGTTCGAGATCGAGGCATATGCCTGTGACGCACTGGCAGACCTCGGCGTCATTCCGAAATCGGCGGCCCAGACGATCTGGGAAAAGGGCGGCAGCGCCACCTTCGACGTCGCCCGCATCGACGAGATCGAAGCCGTCACCAAGCATGACGTCATCGCCTTCCTGACCCACCTTGCCGAGTTCGTCGGTCCCGACAGCCGTTTCGTGCATCAGGGCATGACCTCCTCCGACGTGCTCGACACCACGCTCAACATCCAGCTCGTGCGCGCCGCCGACCTGCTGCTCGCCGATATGGACCGGGTACTCGCAGCACTGAAGACCCGCGCCTTCGAGCACAAGAATACGGTGCGCATCGGCCGCAGCCACGGCATTCATGCCGAGCCGACCACCATGGGCCTGACCTTTGCCCGCTTTTATGCCGAGATGCATCGCAACCGCGAGCGCCTCGTCAATGCCCGTGCGGAAATCGCCACGGGCGCGATCTCCGGCGCCGTCGGCACCTTCGCCAACATCGACCCGCGTGTCGAGGAGCATGTCTGCGAAAAGCTCGGCCTCATCCCCGAGCCGGTCTCCACGCAGGTCATCCCGCGTGACCGCCACGCCATGTTCTTTGCCGTTCTCGGCGTCATCGCCTCGTCGATAGAAAACGTCGCCATCGAAATCCGCCACATGCAGCGCACCGAGGTTCTGGAAGCCGAAGAGTTCTTCTCTCCCGGCCAGAAGGGTTCCTCGGCCATGCCGCACAAGCGCAACCCGGTTCTGACCGAAAACCTGACCGGCCTTGCCCGTCTGGTGCGCATGTCGGTCGTCCCGGCCATGGAAAACGTGGCGCTCTGGCATGAGCGCGATATCAGCCACTCCTCCGTGGAGCGCGCCATCGGTCCCGACACGACCGTCACGCTGGATTTCGCGCTGAACCGCCTGGCCGGCGTCATCGAAAAGCTGGTGATCTACCCGGACAACATGCTGAAGAACATGAACAAGTTCCGTGGCCTCGTGCATTCGCAGCGCGTGCTGCTGGCGCTGACGCAGGCCGGTGTTTCCCGCGAGGACGCCTACCGTCTGGTACAGCGCAACGCCATGAAGGTCTGGGAACAGGGTGCAGATTTCCTTGAAGAACTGCTGGGTGACGAGGAAGTGCGCGCCGCCCTTCCCGAAGAGACAATCCGCGAGAAATTCGACCTCGGTTACCACACCAAGCATGTCGACACGATCTTCGCGCGCGTCTTCGGCAAGGCGTAAGGCAGGGTCTCCAAAGTTAATGCCGCCGCGGCCTTGATCGCGGCGGCATCACAACACAGATATGGGCGCATGAAAGTTTCAGAAGCAGATATCCTCATGGTACCGGGCTACACCAATTCCGGCCCCGACCACTGGCAGACCCGCTGGGAGCGCAAGCTTTCCACCGCGCGCCGTGTCGAGCAGGCGGAATGGACAAAACCGGTGAGGCACGATTGGGTGGCGCGGCTGGTGGAAGAGGTCAACACCTCGACCAAGCCCGTGGTCATCGTTGCCCATTCGCTGGGTGTGCCGACCGTCATCCATGCGTTGCCGGAAATCGGCAAGAAGGTTGCCGGCGCGCTTCTGGTTGCGCCGCCGGATGTCGCCAATCCGGATATCAGGCCGAAACATCTGATGACCTTCGGGCCTTATCCGCGCGATCCGCTGCCATTTCCGACAATCACCATCGCCAGCCGCAACGATCCCTTCGGCACCTACGAACATGCCGATGACATTGCCGCCGCCTGGGGTTCGCTGCTGATCGATGCCGGCATGTCCGGCCATATCAACGCCGAGTCCGGCCATGGCCCGTGGCCGGAGGGCGGCATGGTCTTCGCTCAGTTCCTGAGCCGACTGAAGGCGAACGAACCCTGACAGGAGGTTCTGGCAAGACCCGTCCCGCCACTTGCCAGTCGCACCGGCCGGTTTCCGGCCGGACAACCTTCCGGCCCGACACAAGAATTGAAGGGAAGATATGCGAGCTGCATTGTAGAATGCACTCTTTTCCTTTATGGGACCGCTCAAAGACAGAAACGTAACGCCACCAGAATCGGCGTCAACCAAGAGACCTGCCATTATGAACCGTCGCCGCCGTATTTACGAAGGCAAGGCCAAGATCCTCTACGAAGGTCCGGAGCCAGGCACGCTTATCCAGTTCTTCAAGGACGATGCGACCGCCTTCAACAAGAAGAAGCACGAAGTCATCGACGGCAAGGGTGTGCTGAACAACCGTATCTGCGAATATGTCTTCACGCATCTGAACAAGATCGGCATTCCCACCCACTTCATCCGCCGCCTCAACATGCGCGAGCAGTTGATCAAGGAAGTGGAGATGATCCCGCTTGAGATCGTCGTGCGCAACGTCGCCGCCGGCTCGCTCTCCAAGCGCCTCGGCATTGACGAAGGCGTGGTCCTGCCGCGCTCCATCATCGAGTTTTATTACAAGTCGGATGAGCTGGAAGACCCGATGGTCTCCGAAGAGCACATCACGGCCTTCGGCTGGGCCAACCCCGCCGAGCTTGACGACATCATGGCGCTTGCCATCCGCGTCAACGACTTCCTGTCCGGCCTCTTCCTCGGCGTCGGCATCCAGCTCGTCGATTTCAAGATCGAATGCGGCCGGCTGTTCGAAGGCGACATGATGCGCATCATTCTCGCCGACGAGATTTCGCCAGACAGCTGCCGCCTGTGGGATATCGAGACCCAGAAAAAGATGGACAAGGATCTGTTTCGCCGTGACATGGGCGGGCTGGTGGAAGCCTATTCCGAAGTGGCGCGCCGTCTCGGCATCATCAATGAAAACGAACCGATCCGCGGCACCGGCCCAGTCCTGGTAAAGTAATATCGGCCTCGTGACGTAATATTGGCCTCTTAAGGTAAAATCAGGAGAAGATCAGGTGATCAAGGCACGGGTGACTGTTACGCTGAAGAACGGCGTTCTCGATCCGCAGGGCAAGGCAATCGAAGGCGCGCTCGGCAGCCTCGGTTTCGGCGGCGTCGGCCATGTCCGTCAGGGCAAGGTCTTCGATCTGGAACTGGAAGGCGCCGACAAGGCCAAGGCCGAGACCGACCTGAAGGCAATGTGTGAAAAGCTTCTGGCCAATACGGTCATCGAAAACTACGCTATCGCCATCCTCTAGATCGTTTTGGCTTTTCTTCGAATCGTCAAACCGATCTATCTCTTTGATTTTGCGCGTTTTCCGGACGTAAAAGCGTTTCCGCTTTTACTGGAAACGCTCTAAGCCGCAGGAGCCGTCCCGATGAAATCCGCTGTCGTCCAACTTCCCGGCCTCAACCGCGACCGCGACATGATCGCCGCGCTGACGAAAATCTCCGGAAGCGCGCCCGTCACCATCTGGCAGACGGAAACAGATATTCCGGACGTCGACCTGATCGTCATCCCGGGCGGTTTTTCCTATGGTGACTATCTGCGTTGCGGCGCGATTGCCGCCCGCATGCCGGTCATGCAGGCCATTCGCGAAAAGGCGGAAAAGGGCGTCAAGGTTCTCGGCGTCTGCAACGGTTTCCAGATATTGGTCGAAGCGGGCATGCTGCCGGGCGCACTGATGCGCAACGCCTCGCTGAAATTCGTCTGCCGCGAAGTGAAGCTCGAAGTCACCAACAACGACACCGAATTCACCCGTGCTTATGACAAGGGCCAGATTCTGCGCTGCCCCGTTGCCCACCATGACGGCAACTATTTCCTCGATACGGATGAGCTGAAGTCCGTGGAAGACAACGGTCAGGTCGTGTTCCGTTATGCTGATGGCACCAACCCCAACGGCTCGCTGAACGACATCGCCGGCGTCATCAACGCCAAGGGCAATGTTCTCGGCATGATGCCGCATCCGGAAAACCTCATCGAAGCCGCCCATGGCGGCAATGACGGGCGTGGCCTCTTTGCGTCGGCGCTCGGCGTCATCGCAGCCTGATAGACCAGGCGGGCTTCGAGCCCGCCTTTTTTAATGCCGGCTTCCGGCTAAGTTTCGGCTTCTCTTCTGGATGACCTGATGCCTCGTCTTCTTCGCCACAATGCCTATAAAGCCACCGCATTGCTGCTCGCGGCAGCCGCGCTCGCCGCCTGCCAGCCGAAATCGCAACCGGCTGCCTCCGTCTCCCGTGCTGCCCTGCCGACGATGGAACGGATTGCTCTTGGCGCAAATGCCTGCTGGTTCAAATCGGGTGATGCGGCATTCAAGGCCTATCGTCTGGCCCCGGAACTCAATTCTTTCTCCGGCCGTCCACGCATCCTGCTCGTGCCGCGCAACAGCCCGGAATCCCGCCCCATGCTGGTCGTCCAGGCAGAAGGCAATCCGGCAAAGCTCGACGCGTTCGGACCCGTAATGAACGAAGCCATCTCCGGCCGCATCGCAACCGACGTCAAGCGCTGGGCGAATGGCGGCAAAGGCTGCTGATCTAGAGACGTCTACTTCAAAGACGTCAGTCTCGGCCCTGTGCCGAGGATCTGATCACCTCGAATAAAATCAATTCGTCGCAGATCCTCGGGACAAGCCCGAGGATGACGGAGGCCGTTTGCCTGCATTCCCGCGCAAATCCAATAAAAAACCCGCCAACGCCGGTTGGGATTGGCGTGGCGGGCTGCCGAATGGCTTGATGGCGCCGGGGAAAGAAGGCACCGCTCTTCGACAAAATTATAAAGACCGCGACGGCCAGGAGAAAAGCTGCGATTTCGCGGCCTCCTTCAAGGCCTCGTCCCGCGTAACGCCGATATCCTCCAGAAGATCGTCGGGCAATTCCCGCAAAGCGAGCCGTCCCCGTCGTTTCTGAAACCAAAGAGCCATGCCCACAATCAGGCGACCAATAAGCGTGCGGGCGATCTTGGCCGGAAAGGGCGCCGGTGCGACCATGTCGCCGGCATCGCGGAACACGCGTTCCCGTTCGTAACCATCAGGATAAAGCGTATCCGCTGTCGAAAGGTATTGATCCATCTTGCGCATATTGCACCTATTGTCTCCGTGCGTTTGTCTTGATTGACTGCAATCAATAAATACAATTGACTTGACGATAGATACAATGCATAAATTGTCACCATGACAAATTGGCTTCCCAATATCACCGAGGGCGACGGCCCGATTTATCTTCGCCTCGCCGACAGTATCGAAGGCGCGATTTCCGACGGCACCCTGCAGGCCGGCTCGAAATTGCCGCCGCAGCGCAATCTTGCCTATGATCTGGGTGTTACAATCGGCACAATCGGCCGGGCCTATGCGCTCATCCACGAGCGCGGCCTCGTCAGCGGCGAAGTGGGCCGCGGCACCTATGTCAATGAACGCAAGACCCCCGCCCCGTCTTTACCCATGGAACCGGCAGCGGCGGCCTTCGGCAGCACGCGTCACGCCATCGACACCAGCGCCGAATTCCGGCTGAACACGACCGCCGCGCCGGATGTCGGCCAGAGCGCGCTGATCGCCAGGCACATCGAGGCCGTCACCCGAGAGCACACCAGCGACATCACCAATTACGCCCGTTCGTTCCCCGATAACTGGTGTATGGCGGGTGTCCGCTGGCTTTCCCAGAACGGCTGGTCGCCGAAGCCGGAAAACATCGTCTCGACCCTCGGCGCCCATGCGGCGGTGATGAGCGTGATCACGGCAATGACGGCGCCGGGCGACCGCATCGTCTTCGAACCGCTGACCTATTCCCATATCAGCCGCAGCGCCGCCCTTGCCGGACGGCGGGTGACACTGGTGGAAGCGGACGAAAAGGGAATTGTCCCTGACGATTTCGAACGCGTCTGCGCCCAGCAGCACCCGAAAATGATCTTCCTGATGTCCGCCGGCCAGAACCCGACCTGCGCCACCCTGCCGGAAGAACGCCGCCGCGCCATTGCCGATATTGCCCGCCGATACGGCGTATGGATCGTCGAGGACAATCTTTATGGGGCGATGACCCGCGAGGCGATCCCGCTGATTGCCGAATTCGCACCCGACATCACCTTCGTGGTCGGCGGCCTGTCGAAATCCGTCGCCGCCGGTGTCCGGGGCGGTTGGGTGGCCTGCCCGGCGCAATATTCCTCGCGTATCCGGATTTCCCATTCGATGATGACGGGTGGCCTGCCCTTCATACTGGCAGAGTTGAATGCTCGCCTCGTCAACAGCGGCGACGCGCATGATATCCGCAAAGACTGCATTGCCGAATTGAATGGGCGCGAAGCGATCGCCCGGCGCGTCTTTGCCGGGCTGGACTTCAATTCCCTGCCCGATATCGCCTTCATGTGGCTGCGGCTGCCTGAACCCTGGCTTTCCGGCACCTTCCGCAATGCGGCGATGAAGGAAGGCGTGCTGATCGACGACGAGGACGAATTCAAGGCCGGGCGGGCGGAAAAGGTCTTCCACCGTGTCCGCATCAGCTTTTCCGGGCCTTCCAGCCGTGAGGAACTGACACACGGCTTCAGCATTCTTCGTCACCTGCTCGACAATGGTTCAGCCGGCTATGAAAGCGTGGCCTGATCCCTGCGCTGGCCCTGCGGGTACCGCCCGCAGGCCGCCAATATCGGCACAAACCGCCAATTAGCAGGCAAAGCGGCGCATTTTCCTGTCGCACCATTGAGCCTCTTGCGCTAAAGAACCGGAAACTTTCCTCGGCTCGAACCGCGTGAGACCTATGTCGATTCCAAACTCCATCAAGATCACCCCGGAACTCGTTGCATCCCACGGGCTGAAGCCCGACGAATACCAGCGTATCCTCGACCTGATCGGACGGGAGCCGAGCTTTACCGAGCTTGGCATCTTCTCGGCCATGTGGAACGAGCACTGCTCCTACAAGTCCTCCAAGAAGTGGCTGAAGACCCTGCCGACAACAGGACCGCGCGTTATCCAAGGCCCCGGTGAAAATGCCGGCGTGGTGGATATCGACGATGGCGACTGCGTCGTTTTCAAGATGGAGAGCCACAACCACCCGTCCTATATCGAACCCTATCAGGGTGCGGCAACGGGCGTCGGCGGCATCCTGCGCGACGTCTTCACCATGGGCGCACGACCGATCGCGGCCATGAATGCGCTCCGCTTCGGCGCGCCCGATCATCCGAAGACCCGCCACCTCGTGGCCGGCGTCGTCGCCGGTGTCGGCGGTTACGGCAATTCCTTTGGTGTGCCGACGGTTGGCGGCGAAGTGGAATTCGACCCGCGTTATAACGGCAATATCCTCGTCAACGCCTTCGCAGCCGGCCTTGCCAAGTCCAATGCGATCTTCCTTTCGGAAGCCAAGGGCGTCGGCCTGCCGGTCGTTTATCTCGGCGCAAAGACCGGCCGCGACGGCGTCGGCGGCGCGACCATGGCATCCGCGGAATTCGACGAATCCATCGAAGAAAAGCGCCCGACCGTTCAGGTCGGTGACCCCTTCACTGAAAAGTGCCTGCTGGAAGCCTGCCTTGAGCTGATGAAAACCGGTGCGGTCATCGCCATTCAGGACATGGGTGCCGCTGGCCTCACCTGCTCCGCCGTTGAAATGGGCGCCAAGGGCGATCTCGGCATCGAACTCGACTTGAACGCCGTGCCGGTGCGCGAAGAACGCATGACGGCTTATGAAATGATGCTGTCGGAAAGCCAGGAGCGCATGCTCATGGTTCTCGAACCCTCCAAGGAAGAAGTCGCCAAGGCGATCTTCGTCAAATGGGGTCTGGATTTCGCCATCGTCGGCAAGACGACGGACGACCTGCGCTTCCGCGTGCTGCATAATGGCGAAGAAGTCGCCAACCTGCCAATCAAGGAACTGGGCGACGAAGCCCCCGAATATGACCGCCCGTGGACACCGGCCAAGGTGCCGGCAGCACTTTCGGAAACCGACATTCCGGCAGCCGATATTGCCGACGCGCTGGTGTCGCTTCTCGGTTCAGCCAACAACTCCTCGCGCCGCTGGGTTTATGAGCAATATGACACGTTGATCCAGGGCAATTCCCTGCAGCTTCCGGGCGGCGATGCCGGCGTGGTGCGTGTCGAAGGCCATGACAAGAAGGCGCTCGCCTTCTCCTCCGACGTAACCCCGCGTTATGTCGAGGCCGATCCCTTCGAAGGTGGCAAGCAGGCGGTTGCCGAATGCTGGCGCAACATCACTGCCACAGGCGCTCTGCCGCTGGCGGCCACCGACAACCTCAATTTCGGCAATCCGGAAAAGCCCGAGATCATGAGCCAGCTGGTCCATGCCATCAAGGGCATCGGCGAAGCCTGCCGCGTGCTGGAATTCCCGATCGTTTCGGGCAACGTCTCGCTTTATAACGAGACCAATGGTCAGGCGATCCTGCCCACCCCCACCATCGGCGGCGTCGGCCTGCTGAAAGACTGGGGCCGCATGGCGCGCATCCGTTTCGCTGCCGAGGGCGACGTGGTGCTTCTGGTCGGCGCACCTGCCGGTCTCGGCACGCATATCGCCCAGTCGGTTTACATGCGCGACATCCATAACCGTATCGATGGCCCGGCACCGCATGTCGATCTGGCTGCCGAGAAGAAAAATGGCGATTTCGTCCGCGGCGTCATCACCGATGGTCTGGCCACCGCCGTTCACGATTGCTCCTCGGGCGGCCTTGCTCTTGCGGTCGGCGAAATGGCGATTTCCTCCGGTATCGGCGCGACGATCGATGCGGTCGAAGGCCACAATCCGGTCCTCACCTTCTACGGTGAAGATCAGGGCCGTTACGTCCTCACCGTCAAGAAAAGCGATCTCGACAAGGTGCAGGCGGCTGCCAAGGCGGCAGGCGTTTCCTGCCCGGTCATCGGCGTTACCGGCGGCTCCACCGTAAAGCTGGGCACGGCGCGCGCTGTCGAGATTAAAGAATTGCACTTGGCCTATGAATCGTGGTTCCCTCAATTCATGGACGGCGAAACTTTGCTCGCCGCAGAATGAATTAAGGAGAAACACCATGCCCATGAAACCCGGCGACATTGAAGACATGATTAAGGCGGGAATTCCCGGGGCAAAGGTCACGATCCGCGATCTGGCCGGTGACGGCGACCATTACGCTGCGGAAGTCGTTGCGGAAGCATTCAAGGGCAAGACCCGCGTGCAGCAGCACCAGATGGTCTATGACGCGCTGAAGGGCAATATGGGCGGCGTTCTGCATGCCCTTGCCCTGCAGACCTCGGCTCCCGAATGATTGCGCCCGTGAAAACGGTTCCTGCAAGCGGCAGGCTCTGTCCCATCTGCGGGATAGCGTGAAAGCTTCGGAATAAATCAAAGGCCCGCATGATACTCTCACGCGGGCCTTTTTTCATTCTGGCAAAGGGCGGTCGCCGCTTACAAGGCAGGCGGCGTCTGCGAATCCAGATCAGCAAAAGAGGCGGCCGGCAAAGGCCCCGCCGTCAGCAGCGTAAAATCGTAACCGGACTTGCGGTCAGGCCCCAGCACATATTGCCGGTGCATGCGCAGGAAGTTGCGCTTGTTCTTCTTGTAGCGCTCCGGCGAAAGCGAGTGCTTGAAACGGATCGGCACGATTTTCGGCTGCGGCGCATCCGCGTGACCGGTCAGGGCCACGGTGTTGCACCGGTAAAGATGGATAGGATCGGTCAGACACTGGATGTCGAACCATGTCACCTTCTGGTGGCGAGCGATTATTCCGACGCTCTGGCGAAGCCTGTCCGCACTCGACAGGAACGCACATTGCAGCGCCGCCCCGCCCAAGGTCGCAAAAGACAGTGTCCGGCCATCCAGCGCATCCGGTTTCAGCTCCAGCACCCGGCCGATAGTGGCGAGTGCGAGACTGGCGCCCATGCTGTGCGAAACCACCAGAACCTCGTCTGAAGGCTGTTCCAGCGCCGTCAGGGCAAGCGCCGCCCTCTCCTCGATCCAGTCGCGGGCAATCGGCTCATCGCGGCCCACCGCCAGCGCGAACCGCCAGTCCGCATAAAGATGCAGGGTGTGAAACCGCTCGGCAAACGGCAGGAACGCCTTCACGAAAAACAGGGCGGCGGCGGGAAGGCTGATGGCGAACAGCCAGAGCGGCAAGGCGAAAAGCCATGGCGAAAGGGCAATAGCGGCAGCAAGCGCACCGCCGGCAAGCATCAGCAGGAACGGAAAGATGAAGAACAGGCCAAAACGCCAGGCATGGCGAAAATAACGCGCCGCCCCCCCTTCACCGACGATGCCCGCCCCGGCCTTGAATCCGAGCCAGATCTGCCGCCAGACCGGTTCATCCCGCAGCTCGGAGATGACACCATTATGATCGTAGACAAAGATGGCCGAACGCGTCCGCCAGTCGCCCGCCGAGGCCTCGACCGTGAATGTTTCGCCTCCCGGCGCATTCTCCAGCGGCCCCACCGCATAATCGACATCCCAGGTCTTGCCGGCAAGCGCCGCCGCCCGCTGGTAACGCAGATGATGGGCCGCCGCATCGAGCGGATCGAAACCGGGAAAATAAAGAACAAGTCGTGACTTGACGGCTGGCATGCATGAACCTTCGGCCGGAGCATTTCCAGTAAAAGCGGAATCGCTTTTACGTCAGGACAATGCGCAAAAACAAAGAGATAGCGCGCTTTTGCGTCCCTGAGAAAAGCAAAACCGCGCTAGAGGCACCCGAAAGGATCGCTTGATACAGTGGGCGATGCACGTATAGTAAAAATCGCGACGGAAATATGATTTATTTAGCGGTGAGGGAAATTTGTCTGGCATCGTCGATCAAGTGCTCAACGGCGTCGTCAAGGGCGCGCTGTCTGAAATCCTCACCAAGACCGGTATCCGCAAAACCCGGCGCACGCGCCGGACGAAAAGCACCGGCTCACTCGCCGGCGGCATTGTCGGCTCCGTTCTGGAAGCAGCGCTCAACGCCGCCGTCAAACCCAGGCCGGCCAAGAAGCAGGTGAGCAAAAGACGAACCGCCGCCGCCCGCAGCCGGCAGAAATATCGATGATCCGCCACGAGCGACTTTGCCTGTTTTTCGCCTGCGCCATCCTGTTTCTTTCCGCACCACGCATGGGCTTCACCGACGACACAAGTGACAAAGAGATCAAAATTGGCATCGCCGTGCTGCTTCATGATGCTGATCCGATAGCTGGCACTGCGTTTTGCAAAATCGGTCGAACCTGCCGTCTGCTTAAACAGGAAGAGCCTAAATTAATTGTCGATCTCAAAATCGACCACCAAAACGACAGACTGGTGGGTGAAATGCAGGTGGATTGCGAACGAGATTGTTCGCTAGCGACCGGTCGCTCAGTCATGACACTCCAGAACCAGAAAGAACTCGATCTTTTCGCCGACGAGACAGGCATATTAGTCCCGCTCGTCTCCAGACCGCGAAAGACAATCGGTAAAATACTTCTGATCTATCCCGACACGTGAACCGCTGCGACGTGGATGTGAAATTTCGATCCCTTTCCAATGATGCCACACCCGCAGTTTTTTACGCTTTCCGGGTGGAAATCGCGCCGTGACATGTTATCTAGGAACAAACAGAAAGCAGCGGCCTTGAACCGCATGTGAAAGGAATAGGCCTATGAGCGGCATTAACGACATGATCGACAGCGAAGTGAAGAGCAACGACATCGTTCTTTTCATGAAGGGCACCCCGCAATTTCCGCAGTGCGGTTTTTCCGGCCAGGTGGTACAGATCCTCGATTATCTCGGCGTCGACTACAAGGGCATCAATGTGCTTGCCGATGCCGATATCCGTCAGGGCATCAAGGACTATTCCAACTGGCCGACCATCCCGCAGCTTTACGTCAAGGGCGAATTCGTCGGCGGCTGTGACATCGTAAGAGAGATGTTCCAGTCCGGCGAACTGCAGAACCACTTCCAAGAACAGGGTATCAGCGTCCGCGGCGCGGCCTGATTTCGGCCGGTTCATCCGGCCCACCCTGATTGTCAGAAATTTATGCCAGGCGTTGCTTCATGCAACGCCTTTGCCGTTCTTTTTGGGGCAATCCTGTGACAGAACTTTCACAATCCACCGCTTCGCGCGCAGGCTCGATGGGGCGCACGGAATTCATTGCGCTTGCCGCCATGCTGATGGCGCTGAACGCGCTCGCCATCGACATCATGCTGCCCGGTCTTCAGGAAATCGGCGCATCGCTGGGCGTCGTCAATGAAAACCACCGCCAATACGTGATTTCCACCTATCTTCTCGGCTTCGGTATCGCCCAGCTTCTGTATGGGCCGATTTCGGACCGTTTCGGACGCCGCAAGCCGATGCTGGTCGGGCTGGCGATCTACATCGTTTCAGCCCTTGCCGTGGTCTTCGTGCCGTCATTCTCCGGCCTTTTGCTGCTGCGCTTCATTCAGGGCATCGGTTCGGCGGCGACACGCGTCATCACCATCTCGATCGTGCGTGACATCTATGGCGGCCGTCAGATGGCGGAAGTCATGTCGCTGATCATGATGGTCTTCATGGTCGTTCCGGTCATCGCGCCCGGCACCGGCCAGATCGTGCTGTTTTTCGGCAACTGGCACCTGATCTTCGCCTTCATGGCGGGAATTGCCGCGGTTGTAACCGCCTGGATGTATTTCCGCCTGCCGGAAACCCTGCATCCGGATGATGTCAGGCCTTTCACCGCCCGCTCGGTGCTTGGCGGCTTCAAGATCGTGCTCACCAACCGTATCGCGCTCTGTTATACGCTTTCGAGCACCTTCATCTTCGGCGCGCTGTTTGGCTTCATCAACTCGGCTGAACAGGTCTATAAGGGCATTTATGGCCTTGGCGCATGGTTTGCGGCGGCCTTTGCCGGCGTTGCCCTGTTCATGGCCTTCTCGTCCTTCATCAATGCAAGGCTGGTCGGCAGGTTCGGCATGCGCAAGCTGTCGCACGGATCGCTGCTCGGCTTCATCGCCATCACCTTCATCTGGCTGGTGGTGCAAGTGCTTGGACCGGAGCCGATGCCCTTTGCCATCTTCATCGTGTTCTTTGCGCTTGCCATGTTCCAGTTCGGCTGGATCGGCTCGAACTTCAACTCGCTCGCCATGGAACCGCTCGGCCATGTCGCCGGCACCGCCTCCTCCGTCATCGGTTTCATGGGAACCGTCGGCGGTTCGCTGATCGGCGCCGGCATCGGCCAAGCTTTCGACGGCACGGCGCTGCCGATGGTGGCCGGCTTCTTCGTCGTCTCCATCATCGGTCTGATCTTCGTGCTGATCGGCGAAAAGGGCATGCTGTTTCAGGCGCACAACAAGCCGACACGGTAAAGGCGGTTAGAAAAATAAAAGGGCGCGGAATTTTGTTCCGCGCCCTTTTTTATTTGTCTGCCAATTGCGCTTCGCTTTCAACGTCGTCCGCTCTCCGCTCTCGGCGTCATCCTTGGGTCAAGCCCGAGGATGACGGATGTCAGACCGGTAAACTCCATCGAACCGCAACGTGGTCGCGCAACTCACACCGTAAAGATCTTCTCGCGCAGCAATTCCCAGGTCTCCTGATCCGGAGCCAGCAGCAGCCCGCCATCCACATGGCGCGGCAGATAGGGCGAACCATCGAGACGCGCGGCATAGGCGCCCGATTCCTGCGAGATCAACGTCCCAGCCAGATGGTCCCAGGGCATAAGCTTGTTATACATCAGGAAATGCATGTGGCCGCCGCAGAACAGGCGGTATTCGTGCGCGGCGCAGCGATAGCTGGTGAACAGCCGCACATCCGCAAGGTTCATGAGAATCTTGCGCCGGGTCTCCACGTCGAAATATCCGGTATTGGCGATGCCGACCATCTGCGACAGGTGGGGCGCCGTCACGACCGACATCTGCGTCTGCGAACCATCTGCCCCACAAAGCCACGCGCCGGAACCCTTTTCGGCAATCGCCCAATCATTGCCCATTGGATCGAAGATCAGGCCGGCCACGGTCTCGCCCTTGGAGATGACGCTCATCATCACGCCGAACAGCGGCAGGCCGGACGCAAAATTATAGGTGCCGTCGATCGGATCGACCACCACGGCAAGGTCGGCATCGGCAAGCTTGCCGAGCAGCGAAGCATCAGCCGCCACAGCCTCTTCGCCGATGAACAGCGCATCAGGCATGATATCCTGCACGCGGGCGCGGAGCAGCCGCTCGGCGGCCTCGTCAGCCTCAGTGACGAGATCGATCGCCTCGGACTTTATCCTGACGTCGCCATCGCCCAGATTGCGGAACCGCGGCAGGATTTCCACCGCCGCCGCCTCCTGAAGCGCGTTGGCAAGAGAGGCGATGTCGAGTTCGAGAGCCATGGGCGATATCCTTCCTTGTGATGTACCTGCTATAAGGCGACGATTTCCCGTCGCAGCATCTTCCAGCTTTCCTTGTCGGGAGCCGACAGGATGCCGCCCGCCGTCTGTCCCGGCCGGTAGGGCGTATTGTCGAAACGGGCTGTGTAACCACCCGCTTCCTGATGAACGAGCACACCGGCAAGATGATCCCACGGCATCAGCTTTTCATGGCCGATGAAATGCAGCTTGCCGGCCGAAGCAAGCCAATATTCATGGGCAGAACAATTCAGCGAAAATGCCATCTTGATCTTCGCCATATTGGCGGCGATGACAGGACGGCGATCCTCGTGGCTGTGACCCCAGGAAAAAATGCCAACCATCTCGGATAGCGGCGCGGGATCCGCGACCCTGAGCTTGGCCTGCGAGCCGTTTTTGCGGTGGAGATAAGCGCCCTCGCCTTTCAGCGCAACAATGGTATCGCCCATGACGGGATCATGGATGAAGCCCGCCACCGTCTCGCCCTTGACGGTGACTGCAAGCAGCGTGCCGAAAGCCGGAAAGCCGGAAGCATAATTGAACGTGCCATCGATGGGATCGATCACGAAGGCAAGCGGCGCATCGGCAAGGGCGGGAATGACTGATGGGTCCGCCTCATACGTTTCTTCGCCGACGATATGGGCCTTCGGAAACCGCTGTAATAAAGCAGCAGTAATCGCCTTTTCCGCAAGAATATCGGCCTCGGTGACAAGGTCGACGGCGGATGTCTTTTCGGAGATCGCGCCTGCGTTCAAATTGCGGAAGCGGGGCAGAATTTCCTGGGCGCCGGCAGCGGCGACGGTGGAAACGAGGAAGTCGATATCTTTATCGGAAAGGCTCATGGCGCGGGGCACTTCTTCATCAGGGAGGGCTGGCCTCCCTACGCTCTTCAGGTGACGCCCCGGTGACAGCAAGCGCCGAAAAATCAAAAAGCTTGGGATCAAGCAGATGCGACGGATTAACATGGGCAAGCGCCCGCAGCATCACGTCCTTGCGGCCCGGCATGCGCCTTTCGATGTCGGCCAGCATCTCCTTCATGGCATTGCGCTGAAGCCCGTCCTGAGAGCCGCAGAGGTCGCAGGGAATGATCGGGAATTCCATCGCCGCCGCAAATTTCGCCATATCATCCTCGGCGCAATAGGCAAGCGGGCGCATGACCATCAGGTCGCCCTCGTCATTCATCAGCTTCGCCGGCATGCCGGCAAGACGACCGCCATGGAAGAAGTTCATGAAAAAGGTTTCGAGAATATCCTCGCGGTGATGACCGAGCAGCAGTGCGTCGCAGCCTTCCTCCCGCGCGATGCGGTAGAGATTGCCGCGCCTGAGCCGCGAACAGAGCGAACAGTAGGTGCCGCCGGAAGGCACCTTTTCCTTCACCACCGAATAGGTATCGCGATATTCGATGCGATGGGCGACACCGATCTTCGCCAGATACTCCGGCAGCACATGCTTCGGAAAATTCGGCTGACCCTGATCGAGATTGCAGGCCACCAGTTCCACCGGTAAAAGCCCGCGCCATTTGAGATCAAGCAGCAGCGCGAGCAGCCCATAGCTGTCCTTGCCGCCGGAAAGGCCGACCAGCCAGCGCTTCTGACCGTTCAGCATGCCGAAATCTTCAAACGCCTGGCGCACATTGCGCAGCAGCCGCTTGCGCAGCTTGTTGAACGAGACAGACCGCGGCGCATTGTCGAACAGCGGATGCGAGCTGCCGTTTTCCTCGGACGCGTCCTGATCCGCCCCAATCTGGTCGGCGCCAACCTGATCTACAAAGTCATCGATCTTGGTGAGAATGTTCATCATCAGCTCGCTCCGGCACGACTGCCGTTCTTAGTGCAGGCAATGCCCCCATCTGCCGGCAATATCAAGCCCCGAATACCGACCAGCCGGTTTTCGTCGCCAGCAATTCCAGCGCCTGTGACCCGAGCGCCGAATTGCCGACCTTGTTGAGACCCGGCGACCAGACCGCAATCGAGGCATTGCCCGGCGCCACCGCCATGATACCGCCGCCGACGCCGCTCTTGCCCGGCAGGCCGACATGATAGGCGAAATCGCCCGATCCGTCATAGTGGCCACAGGTCAGCATCAGCGCATTGATGCGCCGTGCGCGGCGGTCGGAGACCACGGTGTGACCCGTCAGCGGGTTGCGGCCGCGATTGGCAAGGAACAGCCCGGCGCGCGAAAGCTGCGCACAGGTCATCGACAGCGCGCACTGATGGAAATAAACGCCGAGCGTATGTTCCACCGGGTGGTGCAGATTGCCGAAGGAGCGCATGAAATTGGCGAGTGCGAAATTGCGGAAACCCGTCGCCTGCTCGGATTTCGCCACCGTGTCGTCGATGCTGATCGTATCATCATCCGCGAGATAGCGCACGAAGCGCAGAAGCTCACCGATTGCCTCACGCGGCTGGTGGCCGGAAAGAACGATATCGGTCACCACGATCGCGCCGGCATTCACGAAGGGATTGCGCGGAATACCGTGCTCATGTTCCAGCTGGACGATGGAGTTGAAGGAAGAGCCTGAAGGTTCGCGCCCCACCCGGTTCCACACCGTCTCACCGGCCTTGCCGAGCGCCAGCGTCAGCATGAAGACCTTGGAGATGCTCTGGATCGAAAACGGCGTGAGCGCATTGCCGGCCGTATAGGTGGTTCCATCGACGGTGGTGATGGCAATGCCGAACTGGTTGGGATCGACCTTGGCGAGTTCGGGAATGTAATCCGCAACCTTCCCCTCACCCAGCCGCGGCAGCATGCTGTCGTAAATGGAATCGACGATCGCCTGAATATCCTGCATGCAAAGCCTTCCCCAGCAAACAAAAAAGCCGCCCCGAGGGGCGGCTTTCTCAATACTGAAACGCGTCGATTAACGCGAGTAGAATTCGACGACCAGATGCGGTTCCATGACGACCGGGTACGGAACGTCGGAAAGCGACGGAACGCGTGCGTAGGTCGCAACCATCTTGTTGTGGTCGACTTCGATGTAATCAGGAACGTCACGCTCAGCGAGCTGAACGGCTTCGAGAACCGTAACCAGCTGCTTGGACTTCTGACGAACTTCGATAACGTCGCCAGCCTTGCAACGGTAAGAACCGATGTTGACGCGAACGCCGTTAACCGTGACGTGGCCATGGTTGATGAACTGGCGCGATGCGAAAACGGTCGGAACGAACTTGGCGCGGTAGACGATGGCGTCCAGACGCGACTCGAGCAGGCCGATCAGGTTTTCAGAAGTATCACCCTTGCGACGGTTTGCTTCGTCAAAGGTGGCGCGGAACTGCTTTTCGCGCAGTTCGCCGTAGTAGCCCTTGAGCTTCTGCTTGGCGCGCAGCTGCGTGCCGAAGTCGCTCATCTTGCCCTTGCGGCGCTGGCCGTGCTGGCCCGGGCCGTATTCGCGGCGGTTTACCGGGGACTTCGGACGACCCCAGATGTTTTCGCCCATGCGGCGGTCGATTTTGTACTTGGCCGATTCGCGCTTGCTCATCGTATTTCCTTCTCAAAAGGTTATGCCGGTCTGTTACCAAACCGGTTTAAGGAAACACGCCCTCCTCTGAAGCCCGTTTCAGGGCCTCTGACAGGCTTCTCACATGCAAATGGAGAAACCACGGGACATGTCGGTGATATTGACCGCCGAACGTCAGCCTTTAAACTGCAAGGCAGTCAACAAAACACACCGGACATCACTGCCCGGCGTTGGGGCGGCTTCTATAGTCGTTTTACAAATTTGTCAAACAGCGCCTGCCGATTTTTTTTACGAGCTTGCCCTTGAAAACATCGAGGGGCCACCCATTTACCCATCGTGATCAGAACTCGGGCCCCTCTGACGTGTTACCGGACAACACGTGATGTCGAGTTTCTTTAGGTTGGGGCCCACGTATATTCTTGACACACGTTCCCCATCCGCAAAGCCAACCTCGTCCGGCTAAAGGTTGACTGATGGAGTTTCTCCTCAACGATTTTCTCGGCACCCCCACATGGATGTGGGCGGTCTTCATTTCTCTTGTCCTTGGCCTCTTGGCGCTCGATCTGGGCGTGCTGCACAAGAATTCCAAGGAAATCGGCATTCGCGAAAGCCTGCTGATGTCAGGCTTCTACATCGCCATCGGCTTGGCCTTCGGCGGCTGGATCTGGTATCAGTCCGGCCAGCAGTCGGCGATGGAATATGTCACCGGCTTCGTGGTCGAAAAAAGCCTGGCGATGGACAATATCTTCATCATCGCCATGATCTTCTCCTATTTCGCCATTCCCCGCCAATATCAGCACCGCGTGCTGCTTTGGGGTATCCTCGGCGTCATCATCCTGCGCGGCATCATGATTGCCGGTGGTGCTGCCATCGTCGAAAACTTCCACTGGGTGCTTTATCTCTTTGCGGCCTTCCTCGTCTTCACGGGCCTCAAGATGCTGTTCTCGTCCGACCATGACGAGGCCGATATCGGCAATAACCGCATCCTGAAATTCCTGCGCAGCCGCCTGCCGGTGACGGAGAAGCTGCATGGCGAGAAGTTCTTCGTCAAGGAAACGGATGCAGCCACTGGCAAGCTGAAGACCTTCGTGACGCCCCTGTTTCTGGCGCTGATCATGGTCGAAATCGCCGACCTGATCTTCGCGGTCGACTCGATCCCGGCGATCTTCGCGATCACCACCGATCCGTTTATCGTCTACACCTCGAATATCTTCGCGATCCTTGGCCTGCGCGCCCTCTATTTTGCGCTCGCCGCCCTGATCCACCGCTTCGCTTATCTGAAATATGCGCTGGCTGCGGTTCTGGTTTTCGTCGGTTCGAAGATTTTCGTGGCGGATATGCTCGGCATCGCCAAGATCCCGCCCGCCGTCTCGCTGGGTGTCACGGTCGCCATCCTCGCAACCGGCATCGTCGGTTCGCTGATCGCGACGCGAAAGGAAGCAAAGGCCATCGAGTAAGGATGAGCAAGATGAGGAGGCGGTAACGCCTCCTCACACGCCGTCACCCCGGACTTGATCCGGGGTCCAGCGCGATCAAGTCCTTGATCGCAACAGACTCGTCTCACGGCGCAGACGCGCCGTGGCTGGATGCCGGATCAAGTCCGGCATGACGGAAGGTATGTCAAACAAGCAGCCTGCCTACCTCACTCCGCTGCCAGTCTGGCATCATCCTCAGCCGCATCCGCATCGCCGGGTGCGGTTTTTGCGTCGAGATCAGGGAAAGCCACGATGCGCTTGCCGGAGAAATCGGCATGCACCACCACAAGCTCCTTCTCCTCGAAATAACCGAGCAGACGGCGAGCGCGGCGAGCGGAATGCGTGCCGTACGCACGGGCAATGCGGGCATCCGACGGGCAAGGCTCTTCACCCAGCGCCGCCTTGACGAGCAGCAGGAAGACGCCCTGCAGATCATCGGAAACCGACATCGACAATTCCAGGGCCTTCTCCCAGCCTTCGCTTGCCGCCATCGCCGCATCAACGCCTGAGCGGGCAATCGCCACCTGCCGGCGGAATTCCGGCAGCGTCATCGGCGTGCCGGGAATACGGCGCATACGGGCGCGCACCAGAAAATCCTGATAAAGCACGGCATCCGTGCGATAGGCCGATTGCGGATCGTCGAGAATTTCAACGAGCACGGCCCCGATCTTTTCCTCGCGCTCCTCCGGCGTCAGTTCCGGCTGACCGGCACGCGGAGACTGCTCCGGTGAAGGGCCAACGGCAGCGGGCGTGGAACGGGAGAGTTCGGCCAGAATATCCGTGGTCGGACGCGGCGCTGGTGGCGTCCGGCGCACGACAGCGCGCGTGAATTCTTCCGGATCCGGCGTGAAGATCAGGTCTTCCACATCCTGCGGCGCATCCGGCAGCGGCATCAGCTTCGGCGAGGACGAGCGCGCCGAGGTTTCCACCGCACCGATGACGATGGGCAGCGGACGGCGCGACAGCGCAGGCCCGAGCGCCACGAAGTTGCCGCGCTGCAGATCGCGGAACATTTCCGCCTGCCGCCGATCCATGCCGAGCAGATCGGCCGCACGCGCCATATCGATATCGAGGAAGGTGCGGCCCATCAGGAAGTTCGAGGCTTCCGCCGCCACGTTCTTGGCGAGCTTCGCCAGACGCTGGGTGGCGATGACGCCGGCAAGCCCGCGTTTACGGCCACGGCACATCAGATTGGTCATGGCGCCCAGCGACGCCTTGCGGGCATCCTCCGTCACTTCGCCGGCAACGGAGGGCGCAAACATCTGCGCCTCATCCACCACCACAAGCACGGGATACCAGAATTCGCGGTCCGCATCGAACAGGCCGTTGAGGAATGCGGCTGCGGCCCGCATCTGCTGTTCGACATCAAGGCCTTCCAGCGTCAGCACGCAGGAAACGCGGTGCTGGCGAATGCGGTTGGCGATACCTGCAAGTTCCGCTTCGGTGCGCTCGCCATCCACCACCACATGGCCGAACCTGTCGGAAAGCGTGACGAAATCACCCTCGGGATCGATGATGACCTGCTGCACCCATTGCGCCGATTGCTCCAGCAGCCGGCGCAGGAGATGCGACTTGCCGGAACCGGAATTGCCCTGCACCAGCAAACGCGTCGCAAGCAATTCCTCGATATCGAGCTTGGCCTGCTGCCCGCCCGATAGGGTTCCCATGTCGATGCCGACCTGCAATGTTCCGTTCCTCGTGCTGCATCTGATCCGGCCGATTCCCCTGGCGGCGGCCGAACATACTCTTTACCAAAAAATCGCCGGTTGCGTCTGCCCCATGCCGATAATGCACAGGCAATTGCACTGCCTCTAGGCAGCCCCGGATGATACCCGCAAAAATGAAAGCCGCCTGCCGAACACATTCAGCATCAGCCCGATGATGACCAATGCGGCACCGACCACTTCGAAGACCGTGATATGCTCGGCAAAAGCGAGATAGGCGCTGATGAAACCGACAATCGGCACCAGCAGCGAAAACGGCGCCACCGTCCCGGCCGGATACCGCAGAAGCAGGTAACTCCAGATGCCCGCACCGACGATCGTCGCACCATAGGCCATGTAGATCACCACGAAAGCCATCGTCGGCGTCGCATTGATCAGGCCTTCCGCAATCGCATCCGGTCCCTCCACCACCAGCGAAAGCAGGACCAACGGCAGAACTGGCACAAGGCTCGTCCATGCCACAAAGGAAACCGCATTCACCTGGCCGATGCGACGGTTGACGATGTTGCCGCAGGCCCAGGCAATGGCCGAACCGACCCCCATCAGCAGCGGCACCAGCGCTGCCGCCGTCATGCGCTCCAAACCGATGACCGCCAGCCCGCCAAACGCAATGATTGCGCCGAGGATCTGTGAAGGCAACGGCCGCTCGCCGAGAAACACCACGGCAAGCGCAAGCGTGAAGAAGGCCTGCGACTGCATGACCAGCGAAGCAAGCCCCGCCGGCAGGCCGAGCTTGATGGCCGGGTAAAGCAGGCCGAATTGCACGAAGCCCATCGCCATGCCGTAAACGATCATATGCCGCCAGGGCACATTGGGCTTCGGCAGGAAGAACACCAGGGGCACGGCGGCAAAGAAATAACGCACACCCGTCAGAAACAGAGGCGGCATGTCGGCAACGCCGACCTTGATGGCGACGAAGTTGAAGCCCCACAAAAACACGGTGATCAGGGCGAGAAGTATATGCGGCAATGCCATTTTGTTATGTCCGAATTTCAGGCGATCGAGAGGTGCCTTACGGCGCGACCGCCCTCTTCCAGCCAAAGGCAATGAGACCGGCGCCGATCAGGAGACCACCGCCCGTGCGATTGACAATGCGCTGAACCTTAGGCTTGCGGATCGTGTTGCGGGCGGCACTTGCCAGAAGTCCATAAAGGGCGGCGTTGACGGTGGCAAGCACCAGAAATGTCGCTTCGAAAATCAGCACCTGTGGCCAGAAGGGCAATGTCGGCACCAGAAACTGCGGCAGGAACGCCACGAAAAACACGATGCTTTTCGGGTTCAGCGCCGTCACGATATAGGCATGCAAGAAGATTTTAAGCGGCCTTTCGCGGCCCGTCACACCAGTTCCTTCCGCACCCTCGCCGGCAACCGGCGAACGCCACAGCTTGATGCCCAGATAGATAAGGTAAGCCGCACCGATCCATTTCAGGCCGGTGAAAAGTGCCGCCGATGTGGCAAGCAGCGCCCCGAGCCCCAGCATCGAGGCCGTCATGGCGGTGAAATCACCAAGCGCGACACCCGTCACCGTCGCGGTGCTGGCCCTGCGGCCATGGCCGAGCGCGTAAGAAATCACCAGCAGGATCGTCGGTCCCGGAATGGCGAGCATGATGGCGGATGCGGCCACGAAGGCCAGCCAGTTCTCCAGCGGCATGATGAAATCTCCCTTCACTCAATGCGGTGAGCAAGCCATGGAAACCGAGAGGTATCAAGCTTAAACTTCGAAGATTATGCCGCCCTGTCATCCAGCGGACGAACGGGCGGCTGCTCGCGTTTCATCGCCTGCGCAAGATCGTAATTCGACTGCATGGCAAGCCATGCGCGGGCTGTGCTGACACCTGCCCGCTCCAGCCGCACGGGCAAGGTCGGACGTGCAAGACAGATAATTTTGCCGACATCGTAGCCTCACACTCCGTCACCCCGGACTGGATCCGGGGTCCAGCACGATCAAGTCTTTGATCGCGTAAGACTCTTTCCACGGCGCAGACGCGCCGTGGCTGGATGCCGGATCAGGTCCGGCATGACGGAGGCGAGTGTTTCGAGCTTTGTCCATAGTCTGGGCAAACACTGGCTCCCATCGCATCGACACAAACAATATTAAAGGACGCATCAAGCCTCTCCAACATTTCTTCCGTCGCCAGAGAACCTCACCACCATCAAAACCGCGGCGCCCAGTAAGGCGGCGCCCAGTCCCGACGCATCTTCCGCTTAGAGGGCTCGAGGCCGATATCGTCCAGCATACGTTCGGGTAGATCGGCGATATCTGTCGGCGGCGCACGCGGCACCATGGCCGCGACAAGAACCGCCTTTAAGGTTTTCCATACGCCGAAGGTGACGAACAAACGGTCGACCGCATCCGGCAGCGCATATGCTACCAATGGTTGATTTTTCTGCATGGGAAATCCATCCTGGCGCGGCGAAGCGGCCAGGTCCTTTATCGATGGATAAGCGACATGCCGGAACGACGGGCGCAACACTCAGGCCACGCGAACGCACAATTTCAGATGTCGAACGAAGTGAAAATGCCAAACGGCAAGGAAATCAGGCAATAAGCCTTATCGGAGGTTGATGCCTCGGAACATGTAACCACCGATGACCATGCCGGAAATGCCAGACATGCCGTTAAGGCGCATATTAAAATTGTCAGTCATTCCACGCCTCCTTTAATAGCGGTTACAGACGAGGAGCATCTTACACGAGACGCCAGGCGCGACAAGTGGCCGCAATCTCGAATTGCAAAAGTCACACAGGATAGATGCAAAAATGCAACAGGCGCTAAGGCAGCAAACTCAGACCGCCGAAACGCTGAGGCCGAACCCTTGCATCAACCGCCGTGTGGCAAAATCCGGCTTGCCGGATGTGAAGACGGCAAAGTCGAAACCATCGGGGTGTTCCGCATCCTGCGGCAGCGGCACCAGATGGCGCGCCCGCCTCGCAATCGCTTCTGCCGGATCAAGCCAGTCCACCGGCCATGGAGCGAGCCGGCGAAACACGTTGGCCATGAAGGGGTAATGGGTGCAGGCGAGAACGACGATATCGGTGCGCTTGCCGTCACTATCAATGAAGCAGGGTTCGATTTCGGCCAGGACCGCCTCGTCCGAAACCGGCTCACCCCTGATCCAGCTTTCCGCCATGCGCGCCAGATTTTCAGAGCCCACGAGACGGACATGGCACTGTGTGGCGAAGGATTGGATGAGATCGCGCGTATAGGCACGCTTGACGGTGCCCGGCGTCGCCAGCACGGAGACGAGGCCGGAGCGGGTGCGTTCCGCAGCCGGCTTGATGGCGGGAACAGTGCCGACGAAAGTCATGTCCGGAAACCGCGCCCGAAGATCGGCCCCGGCGAGCGTGAAGGCAGTATTGCAAGCGATGATGCAGACTTCCGGACTATAATCCTGCAGCAGCGTTTCGAAGAGCGAGAGAATACGCGTCTTCAGCGCTTCCTCTTCCCAGCCGCCATAGGGAAAACCCGCATCGTCGGCCACATAGATGAAACCGCGCTCGGGCATCAGCACGCGCGCTTCGCGCAGCACCGTCAGCCCGCCAATGCCGGAATCAAACACCAGCACCGGTTTCAGCACATCGGCCGTGGCCTCACTCGTCTTCAGCATTCTCCCCGGCCCTCTCCGAATTGGCGCCTTCGGCCGACGGCGCCGCCCGGCCTGACTGCTTTGGCCACTGCCGGGGGAAACGGTCGAGCGAATTGATCACGCCGCGAAAAACGCTGATTTCCTGCTCGGAGAAACCCCGTCTCGACAGCACGGCACGCAGATTGTCGACCATTTTCGGCTTTTTTTCAGCAGGATGGAAATAACCACGCGCATCCAGCGCTTCCTCGATATGTTCGAACAGGCCGAAAACCTGTTCCTTGGTCGAAGGTCGCTGCTCGACGGACTGGAAAAGCGTTTCATCCAGGTCGTCCATGCCTGATTTCATCCATTCATAGGACATCAGCAGCACGGCCTGCGCAATGTTGAGCGAGGCAAAGGCGGGGTTTACCGGGAAGGTCACGATCTCGTCGGCCAGCGCCACCTCCTCATTGGTCAGCCCCCAGCGCTCCCGCCCGAACAGGATGCCGGTCTTTTCGCCGGCCTTGAATTTTGCCCTGAGCGTATGGGCGGCGGTCACCGGCGCGCGCACCGGCTTGAAACCGTAACGCTCGCGCGCCGTCGTGGCATAAACGAAATTGAGATCCTTGACCGCCTCTTCCAGCGTCGCGAACACCCTGGTGCCGTCGATGACGTGATCGGCCTTGGAAGCGGCAGCACGCGCCTTCTCGCTCGGCCAGCCATCACGCGGATTGACCAGACGCAATTCGGAAAGGCCGAAATTGGCCATTGCCCGCGCCACCATGCCGATATTTTCGCCGAGCTGCGGTTCGACCAGAATGATCGCCGGGCCTTCCGCCAGAAGTTCAAGCTCGCTGTTAGTGCCTGCCATCGTCATTTTCCAGTCTAGGATCGTCGCCCGTGTATGAGGTCAGGGCGTTAAACGGCGCCTCACTGACACAGATCGGCGGCAAAATCAAAGCCGTAGCGTATGCAAGCAGGACATCGGGCTGCAGAGACAAAGACCCAAAACCTGAACGGCGTCATCCTCGGGCTTGACCCGAGGATCCATAACCCGTTGAAATCATGGATCCTCGGGTCAAGCCCGAGGATGACGCCGAGTGTGAAGAAGCGTCATCGTCAAATTCGACCGGCGGCAACCGCCTTCACTCCCCCTTGATGATATTCGCCATCTCTTCGCGCAACGAGTCCCTGCCCTCATCGCCGACCCGGTGAATGTCGCTGATGACCGGCCGGCCGTCTTCCTCGATGACATCGAAATGAACTTCATCGACGGTCGCCTTCATTTCCGCCTCGTCCATGCAGGCCCAGAGCTTGAATTTCGCCGTCACATCAGTCACGCCGTCCGTCACCGCGCCCGGCGTCACCGAAACATCCGCCAGCGGGCAGCCGTCCTGCGAGTTCGTCACCACATCGTAACCGAAGGGATCGCCGGTCTCACCGCTTTCCGCCTCATAAGCCGGCTTCTTGGATGCTTCGCGATATTGGGTGACGAAGTCCTTGCTGAACAGGCTGGTCAGCATGTCCTCGTCGAAAATATATTTCCAGTTTTCGGCGTCGCCGGACCAGTTCTTGACGGTAATATCCATCACCTTCTGGACGGGGTCGGCAGGCCCGGCGGCGAGCGCGCTGTGCGAAAAGAGGACGGCGGCAGTCAGAAGCAGAATATTCCGCATGATGTGATCCCGGGATAGGCCCGACAGGCGGGCGAAGCGATTCGCCTGACTGTATTCAGGCATTGTGGTTTGGCAATGCGCAATCCACTGTTGCGCTGCGCCAAAAAAGCGCCCCCCATGGCTTTGCCTCAGACGCTCGCGATGCTATAGCCGCACCGGATATTTTTCCGGATACCGGCGTCATCAGGCGCCACAGCTTCGAAGGTGAGGAATTCATGGCAAAGATCAAGGTAGCCAATCCAGTCGTTGATCTCGACGGCGACGAAATGACCCGTATCATCTGGCAGCTGATCAAGGACAAGCTGATCCTGCCTTACCTCGATCTCGATATCGAATATTACGACCTCTCGGTTGAAAACCGCGATGCCACCAACGACCAGGTCACCGTCGATGCGGCACACGCCATCAAGAAGCACGGCGTCGGCATCAAGTGCGCCACCATCACCCCGGATGAAGCCCGCGTCGAGGAATTCGGCCTGAAGCAGATGTGGAAGAGCCCGAACGGCACGATCCGCAACATTCTGGGCGGCGTCATCTTCCGCGAGCCGATCATCTGCAAGAACGTTCCGCGCCTCGTTCCCGGCTGGACCAAGCCGATCGTCGTCGGCCGCCACGCTTTCGGCGACCAGTACAAGGCAACCGATTTCAAGTTCCCCGGCAAGGGCAAGCTGACGATCAAGTTCGTTGGTGAAGACGGTCAGGTCATCGAGAAGGACGTCTTCGACGCCCCGAGCGCCGGTGTTGCACTGGCCATGTACAACCTTGACGAATCCATCCGCGAATTCGCCCGCGCATCCATGATGTACGGCCTGATGCGCAAGTGGCCGGTTTACCTGTCCACCAAGAACACCATCCTCAAGGCCTATGACGGTCGCTTCAAGGATATCTTCGAAGAAGTTTACCAGACCGAGTTCAAGGCGAAGTTCGACGAAGTCGGCATCATCTATGAGCACCGCCTGATCGACGACATGGTCGCTTCCGCGCTCAAGTGGTCCGGCGGTTACGTCTGGGCCTGCAAGAACTACGATGGCGACGTTCAGTCCGACACGGTTGCGCAGGGCTTCGGCTCGCTCGGCCTGATGACCTCGGTTCTCCTGTCGCCGGATGGCCGCACGGTCGAAGCCGAAGCGGCACATGGCACGGTGACGCGCCACTACCGCCAGCACCAGAAGGGTCAGGAAACCTCGACCAACTCGATCGCTTCGATCTTCGCCTGGACCCGTGGCCTCGCCCACCGCGCCAAGCTGGACGACAATGCGGAACTGGCAAAGTTCGCGACAACGCTCGAAACCGTCTGCGTCGACACCGTCGAAAGCGGCTTCATGACCAAGGATCTGGCCCTGCTCATCGGTCCGGACCAGCCCTGGCTCTCCACCACCGCTTTCCTCGACAAGATCGACGAGAACCTCAAGAAGGCGATGGCGGCTTAAGCCTCTTCACTCAGTGACATTAAAACCCGGCCTCAGCGCCGGTTTTTTTTGCGCCATAAAGCTGAAACGTCAGCGCCGCGGCACGGGCAGAAAAAAGGTGGAAAAACTGGAAAACCGGGTCGAAACGCCCGGTTTTCTTTTTTTGTTCACAGTATCTTGATTAGACGTTGCACTAGGCGCAGACTTCGATTCTGCGCCGTGCCGTGGCCAGCACAACAATAAGACAAAGCTGAAACAGCATCTACTTACAGATAACTTGCCCGGCGCAGTCAAAACTTACCGCAGCGTCAGTACGATCTTCAAGGAGCGTGAGAATGATGCTGCGGATTATAAAAACACACCGCGCCAGTGAGGGACCCGCCAGGTTTCCCCATGAGGCTGCGGCGATTTTGCTTGGGGAGGCAGGACTATGAGTGAGTTGATCTTCTACACCAATCCCATGTCGCGCGGACGCATCGCGCGCTGGATGCTTGAAGAAGTGGGTGTTCCTTATAAAACGGAAATATTGAGTTTCGAAACCTCGATGAAATCACCCGCCTATCGGCTGATAAACCCGATGGCCAAGGTGCCGGCCATCAAACATGGCGATACCATCGTCACCGAGGCGGCGGCGATCTGCGCTTATCTGGCCGACGCCTTTCCCGGCGCCAACCTCGCACCGACACCGAAGGCACGCGGCCTTTATTACCGGTGGATGTTTTTCGCCGCTGGTCCGCTGGAAATGGCGGCCAGCATGAAGGCGATGGGTTTTGAAGTGCCGAAGGAAAAACTGCGCATGGCGGGCTGTGGCAGCTATGCGGATGTGATGAACACGCTTGAACGGGCGGTCAGCGAAAACCGTTTCATTGCCGGCGATCTCTTCACCGCAGCCGATGTTTATGTCGGCGCCCATATCGGCTGGGGGCTGCATTTCGGTACGATCGAAAAACGCCCGGCCTTTATCGACTACATGGCGCATCTCACCGAACGCCCGGCCTTCAAGCGCGCTGCCCAGCTTGATGAAGACGCGGCGAAAGATTTGCAGGCGACGGGATAATCGGCCGCGATATTGCAAAGAACGAACCACGGCCGTCCGAAAATCGCCCACAGGGTCGATCTTTGCGGCGGGTCTATTCATCGGATTGGCCGAGCGGTTCTCCGACCTCGATTGCATGCCCGTCCGGATCATAAAAGCGGAATACTCTCTGTCCCCAGGCCTGCCTCTGAACCGGATGGATAAGCTCGACATACGGTGCGATATTTTGAAAAGCCGCATCCACATCTGCGTGCTCGAAATACAGCAGCAGGTTTCGCCTGCCATAGGGCTCTTCCATGCCTGATGGTGCTTGCCAGACAGTCTCCTCAAGCGACCGCCCCTCATGGATGGCAAAGCCGCCCTCAAAGAGAACGAAATTCCCGAAGTCCCGCAATATTTGGAGGCTCAGCCGATCACGATAAAACGCCTTCGAGCGGTCTATATCGCGCACGAAAGGGATGGGATTTACAAAGCGCATCGCATGCCCTCCTCCCCGTCTTCAGCGCTCGATGGTCCATGCCATCTCTCGCAAGCCTCAGCGTAGAATTAAAAAAGGCGGGGTAAAACCCCGCCCCTTCCTCAATCTTTTCCGGATCAGGCCGCCAGTGCCGCGGCCACCGCTTCGATGGCCTCCTGCGCCTTGGCGCCATCCGGGCCGCCGGCCTGTGCCATATCCGGGCGTCCGCCGCCGCCCTTGCCGCCAAGCGCGGCCGAAGCGGTGCGGACGATATCGACGGCACTGAAACGGGCCGTCAGATCTTCGGTAACGGCAGCAACGGCGCTTGCCTTGCCATCGTCAGAAACCGCAATCAGCAGCACAACGCCTGAACCGAGATTGGCCTTGGCCTCATCGGCAAGACCCTTGAGATCCTTGGCATCGATGCCGGACAGGGATTTCGCAAGGAAATTGACGCCCGCGACCTGCTGGACATCGTTTGCGCCCGAATCCGACGAACCACCGCCCATGGCGAGCTTCTTGCGGGCATCGGCAAGCTCACGCTCCAGCTTTTTGCGCTCGTCAAGCAGCCCTTCAACGCGCGACAGCACGTCGCCCGGCTGAACCTTCAGCGATGAAGCCAATGCCTTCACCCGCTCATCCTGCTCGGCGAGATAGGCAAGCGCGCCCTGACCCGTTACGGCTTCAAGACGGCGCACACCCGCACCAACGGCGCTTTCGCCGAGAATGCGGATGAGACCGATCTGGCCGGTGGCTGCCACATGGGTGCCGCCGCAAAGCTCGACCGAATAGGGACGGTTGGCCTTCGCGCCATGAACGCCGGTGCCCATCGACACCACGCGAACTTCGTCGCCGTATTTTTCACCGAACAGCGCCATGGCGCCCTCGGCAATGGCGTCATCGACGCTCATCAGGCGGGTGACAACAGGCGAGTTCTGCAGCACGATCTCGTTCGCCATATCCTCAACGACCTTCAACTCCTCCGCCGACATCGGTTTGGGATGCGAAACGTCAAAGCGCAGGCGCTCGGGCGCGACCAGCGAACCCTTCTGGGCAACATGGGTGCCGAGCACTTCGCGCAGCGCCTCATGCAGCAGGTGTGTGGCGGAATGGTTGGCGCGCAGACGCGAACGGCGATCATGATCGACGGTCAGCTGCACGGCATCGCCGAGCTTCAGGCCGCCCTTGGAGACGGTACCGGAATGCACGAACAGGCCTTCGCCCTTCTTCTGGGTTTCGGAAACCGTGAAGGCGCCATTTTCGCCGGTAATCACGCCCGTATCGCCCATCTGGCCGCCGGACTCACCATAAAACGGCGTCTGGTTAACGACGATCTGGACCGTTTCTCCATCGGCGGCATTGTCCACCGCCTTGCCGTCCTTGACGATCGCCTGAATGACGCCTTCGGCGGTTTCCGTGTCATAACCGAGGAATTCGGTCGCGCCGAATTTTTCCTTCAGCTCGAACCAGACGGTCTCTGTCGCCTTGTCGCCGGAACCGGCCCAGTGCGAACGGGCTTCCGCCTTCTGGCGTTGCATGGCATCGGTGAAGCCGGAAATATCGACGCCGATTTCGCGAGCGCGCAGTGCATCCTGCGTCAGGTCGAGCGGGAAACCATAGGTGTCATAAAGCTTGAAGGCCGTTTCACCATCAAGCATGTCACCCTTGTGCAGCGTCGACGTGGCGTCGGAGAGCAGCGACAGGCCGCGCTCCAGCGTCTTGCGGAAACGGGTTTCCTCAAGCTTGAGCGTTTCGGAAATCAGCGCCTCGGCGCGGACCAGTTCCGGATAGGCACGGCCCATCTGTTGCACCAGCGCCGGCAAAAGCTTGTAGATCAGCGGCTCGCGCGAGCCCAGAAGCTCGGCATGGCGCATGGCGCGGCGCATGATGCGGCGCAGGACATAACCACGGCCTTCATTGGACGGCAAAACGCCATCGGCGATGAGGAAAGCAGACGAGCGCAGATGATCGGCAATGACGCGATGGCTGGCGCGCTTTTCGCCTTCGGCCGGAACACCGGTCGCTTCGACGGAAGCGGCGATCAATGCGCGGAACAGGTCCGTATCGTAATTGTCGTGTTTGCCCTGCAGCAGCGCCGAAATACGCTCAAGGCCCATGCCGGTGTCGATCGACGGGCGCGGCAGATCGATGCGCTCTTCCTTCGTCAGCTGCTCATATTGCATGAAGACGAGGTTCCAGATTTCGATGAACCGGTCGCCATCCTCTTCCGGCGAGCCGGGCGGGCCGCCCCAGATATGATCGCCATGATCGTAGAAGATTTCCGAACAGGGACCGCAGGGACCGGTATCGCCCATCGCCCAGAAATTGTCGCTGGTCGGGATGCGGATGATGCGGTCGTCGGAAAAGCCGGCGATCTTCTTCCAGAGATTAAAGGCCTCGTCATCGGTGTGATAGACCGTGACCAGCAGGCGATTGCGGTCGATGCCGAATTCCTTGGTGATCAGGTTCCAGGCATGGGTGATCGCCTCTTCCTTGAAATAATCGCCGAAGGAAAAATTGCCGAGCATTTCGAAGAAGGTATGGTGACGGGCGGTATAGCCGACATTGTCGAGGTCGTTATGCTTGCCGCCGGCACGCACGCATTTCTGCGCCGAAGCGGCGGTGGAATAAGGACGGCTCTCAAGGCCAGTGAAGACGTTCTTGAACTGCACCATGCCGGCATTGGTGAACATCAATGTCGGATCGTTGCGCGGCACCAGCGGGCTGGAGGGCACGATCTCGTGTCCATTCTTTTTGAAGTAGTCGAGAAAGGTCGACCGAATTTCATTTACACCGCTCATGCCCACACACCGCTCACAGCTGGAGTCCATCATTGCCATCACAAATGATGGCTATATTGCAAAATCAATGGCTTTTATCGTCCGTATCCTGCCCTGTCCAGCCATGCAGGCAAACCAAGGCGCATCGGCAAACAAAAAGGGCCAGGCGAGGGAAAATCGCACGGCCCATTTCGTTTCGATCAGCTCATTTTCAGCAAAGTGGCCAGACACTCTATGCCCGGCCCCTTTTTTGAGGTGTCAGCCCTCGTCGCCGTCACCGTCGCTATCGCCGGCATCCGGGCCGCCATTCTGCAGGAAGCGGTCAGCGATCAGACCGGCATTCTGGCGCAGCGCCAGCTCGATCTCATTGGCCGTTTCCGGATTGTCGCGCAGGAAGGTCTTGGCGTTCTCACGCCCCTGCCCCAGACGCTGGCTGTTATAAGAGAACCATGCGCCGGATTTCTCGACGATACCGGCCTTCACGCCGAGATCGACAAGCTCGCCGGTCTTGGAAACACCTTCGCCATACATGATGTCGAATTCCACCTGCTTGAAGGGCGGCGCCATCTTGTTCTTGACGACCTTCACACGCGTCTGGTTGCCGACCACCTCTTCGCGCTCCTTGACGGCGCCGATGCGGCGAATGTCAAGGCGTACGGAGGCGTAGAACTTCAGCGCATTACCGCCCGTCGTCGTTTCCGGCGAACCGAACATGACGCCGATCTTCATGCGGATCTGGTTGATGAAGATCACCATACACTTCGACTTGGAGATCGAAGCGGTAAGCTTGCGCAGCGCCTGGCTCATCAGACGCGCCTGAAGACCCGGCAGGCTATCGCCCATCTCGCCTTCGATTTCCGCCCGCGGCGTCAGTGCCGCGACCGAATCGACGACCAGAACGTCGACCGCGCCGGAACGAACCAGCGTATCGGTGATCTCCAGCGCCTGCTCGCCCGTATCCGGCTGAGAAATCAGCAGGCTCTGCAAATCCACACCCAGCTTGCGGGCATAGACCGGATCGAGCGCATGTTCGGCATCCACGAAGGCGCAGATGCCGCCCTTCTTCTGGGCTTCCGCAATGGTCTGCAACGCCAGCGTCGTTTTACCCGAGCTTTCCGGACCATAAATTTCAACGATGCGCCCCTTCGGCAGACCGCCGATGCCGAGCGCGATATCCAGGCTGAGCGAACCCGTCGAAACGGTTTCCACTTCAACCACATTTTCATTGGAACCGAGCTTCATGATCGATCCCTTGCCGAACGAACGTTCGATCTGGGAGAGCGCCGCTTCCAGTGCCTTGCTTTTATCCACGGATTTATCCTCTACGAGACGCAAAGAATTTTGTGCCATCTGAACCACCTTTAGGTTATTGAAGCCGCACAGGCAATGAAGCAGTATGGAAATGGTATGTACTCCATTTGTTCTCATTTCGCAAGGCGCAGCCAGCATATTGAAAACAAATAGCGATAAGTGGTTTGTTCTATCTTTGTTTTTCGGGTTCGGCCTATCGCCGCAAACGAGAAGTGACAGGCAAACGAACACGGGGGTCGGCCGAATCGTCCGGCCTTTCCATCCGCCAAAGAGGGAAAAGCAAGCGTGAAGAAAATACTCGTTCTGGGCGGCGCGCATATCGACAGACGCGGCATGATCGAGACTGAGACGGCGCCCGGCGCCAGCAATCCCGGCTCCTGGATGGAGGAGGCAGGCGGCGGCGGTTTCAACGCGGCGCGCAATCTTGCCCGGCTCGGTTTTGCTGTCCGCATCATCGCGCCACGCGGCGGCGACGTGACGGGCGAAGCGGTGGCGGAGGCCGCAAAATATGCCGGCGTCGAAGATACACCCTTCATTTTCCTCGACCGCCGCACGCCAAGCTACACCGCCATTCTGGAGCGTGACGGCAATCTGGTCATCGCCCTTGCCGATATGGACCTCTACAAGCTCTTTACCCCGCGCCGCCTGAAAGTGCGTGCCGTGCGCGAGGCGATCACGGCAAGCGACTTTCTGCTCTGCGACGCCAATCTGCCTGATGACACGCTGACGGCCCTCGGCCTCGTCGCCCGCGCCTGCGAAAAGCCGCTGGCTGCCATCGCCATTTCCCCCGCCAAGGCGGTGAAACTGAAAGGCGCGCTTGCCGATATCGACATTCTCTTCATGAACGAGGCGGAGGCACGAGCACTAACCGGAGAGACGGCGGCGAATGTCCGCGACTGGCCCGGCATTCTGCGCAAGGCCGGGCTTGCCGGCGGCGTCGTCACCCGCGGCGCAAGCGAGGTCGTGGCTTTCGATGCGACGCAAACCGTAACGCTCAACCCGCCCCTTATCCGCGAGGTAAAGGACGTGACCGGCGCCGGCGACGCCATGGCCTCCGGTTATCTTGCCGCGATCGCCGAGGGAAAGACCATCGCGGAAGCGCTGAGACAGGGCGCGGCCGCAGCGGCCATCACCGTGCAATCGCCCTTCGCCACCTCGCAGGATTTATCAAAAGACAGTGTCGATGCCATGTTGGGACTTGTTCCCGCAGCTGAAATACTGGCATGAACCCGCTTTCAAGAATTGGAACAGAATAAATGACCCGCCCCATCTCCCCGCTCCTGCCCATCGTTTATTCACGGGAAGTCGCCGCCGCCAAGCAGCGCGGTGCGCCGATCGTGGCACTTGAATCGACCATCATCACCCATGGCATGCCCTATCCCGGCAATATCGAGATGGCCGAAAGCGTCGAACAGATCATTCGCGACCAGGGCGCCGTTCCGGCGACCATCGCCGTCATTCACGGCACCCTGCACATCGGCCTCGAAAAGGACCAGCTGGAGGCGCTCGCCCAGACCACTGACGCCATGAAGGTCTCGCGCGCCGATATCGCCTTCGCAATTGCCGAGCGCCGCACCGGCGCCACCACGGTTGCCGCCACCATGATTGCCGCTGCCCGCGCCGGCATCCGCGTTTTCGCCACCGGCGGCATCGGCGGTGTGCACAAGGGCGCGGAGGAGACGTTCGACATCTCCGCCGATCTGACCGAACTTGCCAAGACCGGCGTCATCGTCGTCTGCGCCGGCGCCAAGGCGATCCTCGACATCCCAAAGACGCTCGAGGTTCTCGAAACCAACGGCGTACCTGTCGTCACCTTCGGCTCGGAAGAATTCCCGGCCTTCTGGTCGCGCTCCTCCGGCCTGGCAAGCCCGCTTTCGCTGAACAGCCCGGCGGCAATCGCCAATTTCCAGGTGACCCGCGAACAGCTCGGCATCGATGGCGGCATGCTGATCGCCAACCCCGTGCCGGAAGAAGACGAAATCCCCCGCGAAGAAATGGAAATCTACATCAACCGCGCCATCTCCCATGCGGAGCGCGACGAGGTCACCGGCAAGGAAGTTACCCCCTACCTGCTCGGCGACATCTTCCGACTGACGGATGGCCGCAGCCTGGAAACCAATATCGCGCTGGTGCGTAATAATGCCCAGCTGGCCGCGGAGATCGCGGTGGCGCTGAACTGAAGAGCATTCAGTTTTCTCAGTCATCCTCGGGCTTGACCCGAGGATCCACGTTGCGACAACAGGAATGGATCCTCGCCTCAAGGGCGAGGATGACGGTGCGAAAGTAGCAAGCTCGAAACCAACAAAAAAGGCCCGGAAAGCTTGCGCTCTCCGGGCCTTCGTTTTTCTGCAGGACCCGATCAGTTCTGGGCGACCGGCTTCACCAGCGGCGTCACGCGGCGGATGGTGACGCGGCGGTTCTGCTGTTCCGGACCGAGTGTCTGGACCTTCAGGTAACGCTCGCCATAACCCTGCGTCGCGAGGTTTTCCGGCGGAATGCCGTAGACATCGGTCAGCACATTGGCAACGGAAGCGGCGCGCTCGTCGGAAAGAACGAGGTTGCTTTCATCGGAGCCGACGGCATCGGTATGGCCTTCGATCAGGAAGGTTTCCGCCGGGTTCTTTTCCAGCGCCTTGTTGATCGCATCGGCCACCTTGCGCAGTGAGCGAGCCTGCGCCATCGGAATGTCGGCGCTGCCGGTGGCAAAGGTGATCGTATCGAGGTCGATACGGCGCACCTTGTCGCGGATACGGGCCGAATAGCGTACTTCATCCAGCGAATAGACACGCTCCACGGGTTCGACCGGCGGCTGCTCGAGGAAGCGGTAATAATCGCGGTCCGGATCGCTCGACGTGTCGATGATGTAGTCACGAACGGGAATACGCAGGCGCATCGGCGGCAGGTCGAGGCCCGGATCACGATAGACATAATCGCGGTCTGGATCGTCCATCAGCTCGGGCGCATAGAACAGCACATATTCCCGGCCGCGATCATCGATGCGCGAGCGCTGGATCACGTCGCCATAACGATTGCGGATCGTCACCACCTGCGTACCATCACGACGCTCGACGGTTTCGCGCACACGACCGCCCTGCAGACGCTCGTAATAGGGCTCGCCGCCATCACGGATGAAGCGCTGGTTGTCATCGCCACGCACGACGACACGATCGCCGAATTGCAGGATGATCGGCGCATCGCGATCCCGGTCACGCGGGCGGCCCTCACGTGGCTGCCACTCGCGCACGCCTTCCGGCCGCTCATATTGCGGACGGCGGTCGATGCGCTCACCCTGCTGGGAGGTGATCGCCTCCATTTTCACGGGCGGCGGCGGGGTCTTGCCTTCAGCGGCACCGGCGCGCTGCGCCTCGGCGTCCGAGGTAGGCACCTTCACCTCACCGGCCTGTTCACGCTCGCGGCGGCGTTGCTCTCGGGCCTGATTGTTGCCGGAGCGCTCCACTTCCTTATCACTGTCGAGAACGGCCGCACCCTTGTCGACCGGCAGGATGACGGTGTCGGCGGTCTTGGACGGGTCCTTGGCAACCGCCTTGGCCTTGTCCAATTCTTCCTTCGTCATGGGCGGTGCTTCCGTCTGCGGAACAGCAACCTGGTTGGGAACGGGCTCACCGGCAGGCGCCTGTCCGGTCGTGGCGCCGCTTGGCGGCGGGGGCGTCGGGGTGCCCGGCACCGGCGCTGCAGGCTCGGCTTTGCCCTGACCTTCGGCCGGTTTTTCGGAAGGCTGCTGGCCGGGTGCGGGGTTGGGCTGCGCCTCCGGCGCCGGCGGACGTGCAGGTGTCGGCGCTTCCGTCGGAACAGGCGCTTCCTTCGCGGCGGGTTCTGGAGCGTCAGGTTTTTTCTCCGGAACAGCCTTTTCGGCCGGTTCGGATTTCTGTTCCGGAGCCTTTTCTTCTACCTGCGGCTTTTTCTCACGCGGTTTGGCTGGCTGCTCGGCATTATCAGGACGTGCGGCAGGCTGCTCAGCGGCAGGCTCTTTCGCGCGCTCCTTGCGCGGACGCGCCTCACCCTCACCCGCAGGCTGTTCCGCGCGCTCAGGTTTACGTGGGCGCTCCTTCGGCTGCTGTTCGGCCGGCGCTGCCTCGGGTGCAGCTTCAGGAGCGGCCTCCGGGCGCTGGCGTGCGGGGCGCTGCTCGCCTTCCCCTTGAGGCTCCTGTGCCCGCTCCGGTTTGCGTGGGCGTTCCTGCGGCTGTTCGGCAGGCGCCGGCTCAGGGCGGGCTTCGCGCTGCTGCGGCTCACGCTGAGGTTCCGGCTGTGCTTCACGCTTGGGTTCGGGCTTGGGTTCCGGCTGCGCTTCACGTTGCGGCTCGGGGCGCGGTTCGGCGGGTGCGGCTTCGGGCTTCGGCTCAGGGGCCTGCTTCGGCGGCTCGGCCTGCGGCTGCGCTTCTTCGGCCTGCTGGCGCTGTTTGCGCAGAATCTCTTCCGGGTTCTGCTCTTCGGCGACCTGGCCTTCCGGTTGCGCCTGCGCCAGAATAAGCGGGCTCTGCAACTTGGGCATCTGCGTCTGCGTCCGCGCGGCTCCGGCAAAACCGGCAGCAGCGGGCTCCACCGCAATCGCCAGCGACATGAGGGGGAAAACCACCCCCGTCAGCAATCTGTTCTTCTTCAGCATCGGTGCTTCCTCATCTGCCATTATTGGTCGCTTGTGTCGCGACATCTTGAACCGGCTGCGCATGCAGGCGCTGGTCAACGCCTTGCACACGCTTCGGTTCCCATGATGGACAAAGCCTTGTGTACCGGAAATGAACAGATCAAGGCGTTTTCGTGAAAGCTCTGCGGCGCAATCGAGGTGACTAATATTGCAGTTGCATTTTTTGACCAACCGGATGAATAATTGCCCCGGCGCTGAAGGCCACGGAAAACAAAAAACATTCCGTCGCGCCTTGCGCTTATGGCGTCCGCACTGAAAACAACAACAGACTGCGGATGAACGACCAAAAGAGAGGATCGAAATGCCTATTTCCACCCGTCTGCTCGCAGCCGCATCGATTGCCGCCATCTCGCTGTTTTCAGGCGCAGCCCTTGCGCAGGACAAGATCGTCATCGGCACCGAAGGCGCCTATCCGCCCTTCAACAATCTTGAAGCCGACGGCACGCTGACCGGCTTCGACATCGACATCGCCAAGGCGATGTGCGAACAAATGAAGGCTGAGTGCACCTTCGTCACCAATGACTGGGACGGCATCATTCCCGCCCTTCAGGCCAAGAAGTTCGACGCCATCATCGCGTCCATGTCGATCACGCCCGAGCGTCTCGAGAAGGTCGACTTCTCCAAGAAATATTACAACACCCCGCCGGCCATCGCCGTGCCGAAGGATTCGCCGATCAAGTCCCTCGACGACCTGAAGGGCAAGTCGCTCGGCGCACAGGGTTCCACCACCCACTCCAACTACGCCGAAAAGCACTTTCCGGATGCCGACGTGAAGATGTATCCGACCGCCGATGAATATAAGCTCGATATCGCCAATGGCCGTATCGACGCCGTCATCGACGATATCGTCGTGCTTTCGGAATGGCTGAAGACGGATGCCGGCGCCTGCTGCAAGATCCTGACGCCGCTCAAGGTCGATGTCGAGATCAACGGCAATGGCGCAGGCGTTGCGGTGCGCAAGGGTGACACGGCGCTCGCCGATAAATTCACGGCTGCCATCGCCGGTATCCGCGCCAGCGGCAAGTACCAGGAGATCAATAAAAAATACTTCGATTTCGACGTTTACGGCGAGTAAGCCTGCTCGATCTGTTGAAATCTGGTGGCGGAAGGCTTGCCCTTCCGCCATTTTTGTTTGAAAACGTCACCATAACAATCACGGCGGCTTAAGACCGCGGGGGAAAACTGGCATGAGCGGAGCATTTTCCGCCATAGGTGCGTTCTGGACCTATGTCTCGACACTTCTCGACCCCTTCTGCGGTCCGGTCGGTCTCTTCTCGCTTTTCGGAAACGGCACCCTTGTTGCGTGTGGTGATGCAGGCTGGGGCGATGAAATCGCCTTCGGCGTCAAGGTCACCATCTCGCTGGCGCTTGCGACATTGCCCGTCGGCCTGCTGATCGGCTTCCTCATTGCGCTTGCGGCGCAATCGGAGGAGAAGTCGCTACGGCTGGCGACCGGCATCTACACAACCATCTTCCGTGGCCTGCCGGAACTGCTGACGCTCTTCATCGTCTATTACGGCATTCAGATGCTGCTGCAATCAGCAGCGGGTTATGTCGGCATCACCGGCCCCGTCGAGATCAACGCCTTCGTGGCCGGCATGGTCGCGCTATCAGTCGTGTTCTCATCCTATGCCTCCGAAGTGCTGCTCTCCGCCTTCAAGGCCATTCCCAGGGGCCAATATGAGGCGGGCCATGCGCTTGGCCTGTCACGCGGCCGCACCATGGTGCTCATCATCATTCCGCAACTGGTCAGGATCGCCCTGCCCGGCATGACCAACCTCTGGGTCATCCTGCTCAAAGACACGTCCTACGTCTCGATCATCGGACTTGCCGATATCATCCGTCAGACCGGCATCGCCGCACGTGTCAGCAAGGAAGCATTCTTCTTCTACGGCATCGCCTGCCTGCTCTACCTCATTCTCGCACTTCTCTCCTCCATCGGGATCGGCTTCATCGATCGCTGGTCACGCAAGTCGGAGGCACGCCGATGAGCCATATCCAGGAACTCATTCCGCCGCGCCCGGCGCCAGCCATAGCCGACAAGCCGCTCAACATATCGCGCATCGTCGGCATCGGCGTCATCACGCTCTGGCTGCTGCTCGCCGCCGGCTTGATCTTCGCGATGATCGAAGGGTGGGACTGGGCGAAATTCGAACGTTACGGGCCGCGTTACATTGACGGCCTCATCACCACCATCACGCTGGTCGGCAGTTCGATCATTCTCGGCGCAATCCTCTCGGTGCCGATCGCCTTTGCGCGTATGTCGAAAAACCGCGTCCTCGGCTCGCTGGCCTATGCCTATGTCTACGTCTTCCGCAGCACGCCGCTTCTGGCCCAGCTTTTCCTGATCTATTACGGCCTCGGCAGCTTCCGCCCGCAATTGGAGACGGTCGGGCTGTGGTGGTTCTTCCGGGAAGCCTGGTATTGCGGCCTCCTGTCGCTGACCCTCAATACCGCCGCCTATCAGGCCGAAATCCTGCGCGGCGCAATCCGCAGCGTGCCGCTCGGCCAGCATGAGGGCGCCGCCTCGCTCGGCATTTCGAAATTCATCACCTTCCGCAAGATCATCCTGCCGCAGGCACTCATCGTCGCGCTGCGTCCTTACGGAAACGAGATCATCCTGATGATTAAAGGCTCGGCAGTCGTCTCCATCGTCACGGTTTTCGACCTGATGGGACAGACCCGCTACGCCTTTTCCCGCACCTTCGATTATCAGGCTTATCTTTGGGCGGCGATCTTCTACCTGACAATCGTCGAGACGCTGAGACATGTCTGGGCCTGGCTGGAAGCCCGCCTGACGCGCCACCTCAAGCGTTAGGCCGAAGCTTGGCAGCACTCATCAAATGAGGCTGCCAACATTTTGAAAAATATAACTATTTTGTGACAACTTATGGCTTTGGCAAGGTTGGATTAACCCTGTCGTGTTCCCATGTCAGATACAGCGGCAACGCTGTGATCGGCAATCATGGAAACGGGAACCGCCGTCATGAACAAGGACATGGAAATGATGCTGAGAGGCTACGGCCTCACCACCGCCCAGATATTCTACCGCATGCCGGACCATCCGCTGGTTCTGCAGACCTATGTCTGGCAGGACTACGATCTCGCCCCGGATTTCCCCGAAATGCACGGTTTCCTCAAATTCTGGCAGGAAAAGCTCGACGGACCGTTACACTCCGTCCGCTACGTGCACCGGCAGGTAATCTCGGCGCAGGAATGGCGTGCGCTTAAAGGGGAGTTCATCCTCCACTGAAAACTGTTCCCACATAAACGTTGCGCCAACCACCGTTGCGGCTTACAGCAAACGTCAACCGAAGACGTTATGGATACCGCACGATGACGAAAAACCAGAAAATCGACGAAGAGGCGCTTGCCGAGGCCTATAACCGCGCACTGACGCTTGAAAAAGCCGGCGATGTGGACGCGGCGGTAAAAGCCTATCAGGACGTTCTGGCGATCGACCCGGAAGATCACGGCGGTGCCGCCGTGCGTATCGCCGCCATGGGCCGGGGCGAAACGCCGCCGAAAGCGCCCGACGCCTACGTCGAAACCCTGTTCGATCAGCACGCCGAGGCCTTCGAGGATATTCTGGTCGAACAGCTGGGATACGCCGTGCCGATGATGGTGCGCCAGCGGCTGCAGACGCTGAACCTCGGCCCATTCAAGCGGCTGCTCGATCTCGGCTGCGGCACCGGCCTCACCGGCGAAGCGCTGCGTGACATGGCTGATGACATTACCGGCATCGACATTTCCGAAAACATGGTCGAAATCGCCCATGAGAAGGACCTCTACGAGACGCTTTACGTCGCCGAAGCCGAGGATTTCCTTGAGGATAATGACGATGAACCCTTCGATATCATCACCGCAACCGACGTGCTGCCCTATCTCGGCGCGCTGGAACCGCTGTTTTTCGGCGCCGCCGAAAACCTCAATGCCGGCGGCCTGCTGATCTTCTCCTCGGAAACCCTGGACGAAGAGACCCTGGCCGGACGTCCCTATATGGTTGGCCCGCACCACCGTTTCGCCCATGCGGAAAACTATGTCCGCGAAAGGCTTGTGGCGACCGGTTTCGATATCCTCGAAGTCACCGATATCAACGTCCGCATGCAGGACGGCAACCCGACACCGGGCCATCTGGTGATTGCCAAGCTCAAGGGCTGAGGCGACTTCGACGGCTTGTGCTCGCCATTGCGGCCCGTTTCTTCTCCCCGCCGGGGAGAAGGTGGCCCGAAGGGTTGGATGAGGGGGTAACGTTGCCGGATTTCGGAGAGCTTGCCCCCTCATCCCGCTGCCGCGACCTTCTCCCCGGCGGGGAGAAGAAACAAGTGGCGTCCGCTCGCTCCAATGCGATGAACTCTGCTTTGCTGAATCAATATCTCATCAAGATCACCCAGACCGTTGAAGAGATTCGACTTTCCGTCGCAACAACCGGCAAATAAAAAAGCCCTCCCCGGCAACCGGAAAGGGCATTGCTCAAAAACCGGATGAGCGGCGCGTCACTCCTCGCCGGATTTCGGATTATCCAGCAGCATGTAATCGAGCGGCAGTTCCGTCGTATATTTGATCTGCTCCATCGCAAAAGCAGACGACACGTCGCGAATTTCGATCTTCGCGATCATCCGCTTGTAGAAGGCGTCATAGGCAGCAATGTCAGGCACAACGACGCGCAGGAGATAATCGACATCGCCGCTCATGCGGTAAAATTCGACGACCTCCGGAAATTCGGAAACCACCTCCGAGAAACGCTTCAGCCATTCGATGGAATGGGAGGCGGTGCGGATGGAGACGAAAACCGTGACCTTGGTGTTGACCTTGACCGGATCAAGCAGCGCCACGCGCCGGCGGATAACGCCGTCCTCCTCCATCTTCTGGATACGCCGCCAACAGGGCGTCGTGGAAAGTCCGACCTTTTTCGCCAGATCAGCGACGGCCAGCGTGGAATCCTCTTGCAGAATGCGCAAAATCTTACGGTCAAGGCGATCCAATGCGTCTATCCTCCTGAATTAATTTCCTTTCAATACACTAATTTTCGCAGAAAAACAGAAAATTGTTTCACTAAAGCCGCATTTCCACATGTTGCCGCAGAACCGGAAGCAGCTCTTGCGTGAACCACGGGTTCTTTTTCAGCCAGCCGGTATTGCGCCAGCTGGGGTGCGGCAGAGGTAAAGTGCCGGGGCCGGAATTGGCATGCAGGTAGCCGCGCCAGTCCCTGACGGTCTCGGTCATGGTTTTGCGCCGCCTCTCACCCAGGTGAAAAGCCTGCGCATATTGGCCGACGGCAAGGATCAGCTCCACCTGCGGCATCGCCGCCATCACCCGCTCACGCCATGCAGGCGCACATTCACGCCGTGGCGGCAGGTCGCTGCCCTTGTCATCGTAGCCCGGAAAACAGAAGCCCATGGGCACGATGGTGAATCGGTCGGGATCATAAAAGGTCTCGCGGTCGACATTCAGCCATTGCCGAAGCCTGTCACCGGAAGCGTCGTTAAAGGGCAGTCCCGTCTCATGCACACGCAGCCCCGGCGCCTGCCCCGCAATCAGGATACGGGCCTTCTTCGACATGACAACCACCGGCCGCGGTTCATGCGGCAGGCGATCGGCCATGCCCCTGACAGGCGCGTCACGACAGATGCGGCAGCGGCCAATCTCACCGCGCAACTCATCCAGCCCATCATCAAACCCCGGCATGGATTGATCCATCTCAGCCATGCGACCATCCCAGAAGATGGCGGATGACGGTCAGGAACCCCGCCGCCGGTGTCTCGATATCCGCTGCGCGGTGCTCACGCCGCCATTCGGAGGGCTTTTCGAATTCGCCCGCCCAGATGCCCCGCGCATCCCGGCGCGCCGCCGCCTGTTCGCCTGAAAACTGGAAATAACCGGAGGCAACGGCAAAACCCGCCGACACCATTTCCGCCGAGACATCCCTGCCGCCGGCGGCGCAATAGACAAGCAGCCGCCCGTAGCGGTCCCTCGAACTGCCGGAACAGGAAAAATTCTGCGCCACGACCAGCCGTTGCAGCACACGGCGCGCCTCCTCCCCGCAGGGCCAGGTTTCGGCGCCGCGCCGGCATGTCTGCGACAGTTCTGGCGCATCGATACCGAGCAGGCGAAACCGTTCTTCACCCTTTGAAAGCGTATCGCCGTCGATCACGAAGAAACGGCCGCTATAAGTCTCGCTGTTGATCTGGTCGAGCTTGGCGGCGATGAGGATGCCGAGAAAAACCGCGGCAAGAAACAGCCCGCCGTCGCGGAACGCCGAAAAACCCCTGCGCCTGCCTCCGTTTCGTCCCATGTAACAACAAACCCTTGTCAGAAATGGCAAACAAATCCTTTCACGGCAGCATCTTCTTAAGATTTTGCACGTAGTCTGCAAGGGTTCATGTCACCTGCGTTGTAACAATGAGTAAAAGCGTCAGCACGTCCACCGACAAGATCATCGTCGACCGCTCGAAAAAACACCGCAACAAAGCGGTTTTCGACACGGTGAAGACGACGCGTGAACGCCTGCAGCAGGGTGCCGGCGGAACCGAAGCCTATGAACGCGAAATGCTGACCATGCACATCGCCGAGACCCTTCAGGGCGCGATGTTCATGCCGCTTTTCATCGTGCTCGCCTCCGTCATCGGTCTTTATATCACCCGCGACATCGGGCTGATCATCTGGTCGCTGATTGCGCTCAGCTTCCACGCCATGGCCTTGGTGCTGGCCAAGAGGGCGGCGAAGCAGGAGATCACGCCCGAAAATCTCCAGCACTGGAAAAATCTGTTCCTCGGCATGCAGATCCTCATCGGCTGCGCATGGGCCATGTTCGCACTGGCCGAACCGGCGCGCAACGACCCGACGCTTGTTCTCTTCTTCAAGGGCGCAACGCTGCTGATCGCGCTTTCGCTGACCGCCATGGCCAATTTCATGCTGCGGCGGGCGACTTTCATGACCTTCCTGCCGGTGATGGCGGCGCTGTGCGTCACCTCGGCCATCTCGCGTGATCCATTCGATGTCGGCCTTGCGCTGATGTTTGGCATGGCGATCCTCTTCTGTCATCGCATCACCAGCCGGCTCTACCAGACCAGCGTCAAGCTCCTCTCCTCCCAGACGGAAAAGGACGACCTGATCGCCGAACTCGAAGTCGCCAACTCGGTTTCGGATGAGGCGCGACGCCGCGCCGAAGAGGCCAATCTGGCCAAATCGCGCTTTCTGGCCTCCATGTCGCACGAACTGCGCACCCCGCTTAACGCCATTCTCGGCTTTTCCGAGGTCATGGCGTCAGAGGTGCTCGGCCCGCTCAACAACCCGCTCTACAAGGAATATTCCGGCGATATCCATCGCTCCGGACAGCACCTGCTCGATCTCATCAACGAAATCCTCGACCTGTCACGCATCGAGGCCGGTCGCTATGATCTCAATGAGGAATCCATCTCGATGCTGGAAATCGCCGAGGATTGCATCGGCATGATCCAGTTGCGGGCCCGCGCCAAGACGATCAGGATTTCACAGCAGTTCGAAAGCAGCCTGCCGCAGGTCTGGGCCGATGAAAAATCCATCCGCCAGGTTATTCTCAACCTTCTCTCCAATGCCGTGAAATTCACGCCGCAGGGCGGCGAAATTCTCGTGAAGGCCGGCTGGACGGCGGGCGGCGGACAATATGTGTCTATCAAGGACAATGGGCCGGGTATTCCCGAAGATGAAATCCCCGTGGTGCTGTCGGCCTTCGGTCAGGGATCGATCGCCATCAAGAGCGCCGAACAGGGAACCGGGCTTGGCCTGCCCATCGTTCAGGCCATTCTTGCCAAACATGACGGCCAGTTCATCCTGAAATCGAAGTTGCGCGAAGGCACAGAGGGCATCGCCATCCTGCCGGCAAAACGCGTGCTGCAGAGCCTGCCGGCCGTGGAGGAAACCCACGCCATCCAGCCGCGCCGACGGTCCTTCGCCTGATCCCGGTTTCCCAGCCGCTTAGAAGAACAACGTCGTCACCAGCGAATAAAGCACGAAAAATCCGTTCGCCATCAAAAGGCAGAAGACCGCGAAGGAGCCGAGATCCTTGGCATGTCGCCCGACCGAGGAAATTTCCGGCGAGATGCGGTCCACCAGTTCCTCGATCGCAGTATTGAGCGCCTCGACCGCAAACAGCAGCAACATCAGCACAGTAAAGACGAGAAGATGCGCAAATGGCGCACCGACGATGAGAAGCAGGCCAAGCCCGACGCCGAAGGCCAGAACCTCATGCCGGAAGGCCGCCTCCTGCCACAGCCGACCCAGCCCCTGCACGGAATAGCGGGCAGCGGCAAAAAGATGCCGCCAGCCCTTTTCCTTGCGGAATGCCGGTTCAGCTTGCTTCTTTTGCGGCGTCGCGTCCATCTTTGACCTCAATGATCGGTACGGGGGCTGGTGCGGGTGTCCACACCCGCCGCTTCGAAAGTCGCCATGCCGGAATGGCAGGCGGCGGCAGCCTTGACGATGCCGGCGGCAAGTGCCGCACCCGTGCCTTCGCCCAGCCGCATGCCAAGCGCCAGAAGCGGCGTCTTGCCAAGCTTTTCGACGGCGGCCAGATGGCCGGGTTCACCCGAGACATGGCCGATCAGGCAGTGATCGAGCGCCGAAGAATTGGCCGCCTTTAGGAGAGCGGCAGCCGCTGTTGCCACATAACCATCGATAAGCACCGGAATACGCTGCACGCGCGCGGCGAGAATGGCACCGGCAATTGCCGCAATCTCGCGTCCGCCGAGACGGCGCATGATTTCCAGCGGATCGGACAGATGGTCCTTGTGGAACTCGACAGCGGCCTTCACCGCCGCGATCTTGCGGGCCATGACCTCGCCTTCCGAACCGGTGCCCGGGCCGGTCCATTCTTCCGCGGTGCCGCCATAGAGCGCCAGATTGATCGCCGCTGCAATCGTGGTGTTGCCGATGCCCATTTCACCGACGCAGAGAAGATCGGTGCCGCCGGCAATCGCCTCCATGCCGAAGGCCATGGTGGCGGCGCAGTCGCGCTCCGAAAGGGCCGGCTCGCAGGTGATGTCGCCGGTCGGATAATCAAGCGCCAGATCGAAAATCTTCAGGCCGAGATCGTTGGCGACGCAGATCTGGTTGATCGCCGCGCCACCGGCTGCAAAATTCTCCACCATCTGCTGGGTTACGGATGTCGGATAGGGCGTGACGCCGTGGCGGGTGACACCATGATTGCCGGCGAAAATCGCCACCAGCGGACGGGTGACGGCGGGCGGGCGGCCGGACCAGGCGGCCAGCCACATGGCGATTTCTTCCAGACGGCCGAGTGAACCGGCGGGCTTGGTCAGCTGCGCATTGCGCTCCTTTGCCGCCACGAGCGCGTGCGTATCCGGGCCGGGAAGCTCACGCAACAGCGCGCGAAAATCATCGAAGGGCAATCCGCTCATGCTCATGGTGTCGGTCTCTTTCGTAGCCGGGTTGGCTGTCGCATCGGCTCATGCGTCCGGAACTTGTGTTTTCCGGCAAATCGGTCTTTGTTGCGCCTCTCATAATCGCGGATGCGCCGCGGAACAACCGGAAATGCAAGTGCAGCAACGGAGAGAGCATGAAGGCCCGGGATTTTATAACAGATGTCATGCATTCCGTTGCCTTTCTCAGCCGCCTGCCGGTTCCTTCGCGGTTTTTCGAAAATGCCGATGGTGTGTCGATGCGCCGCACCGCCCGCGCCTTTCCCGCCGCCGGCCTGCTGATCGCCCTGCCCGCGGCTTTTCTGGTGGTGATTTTCGCCGCCTTCGATGCCTCGCCGCAGCTCACGGGCTGGCTCGCCATCGCCCTCACGGCGCTTCTGACAGGAGCACTGCACGAAGACGGGCTGGCCGACATGGCCGATGGTTTCGGCGCAGGCAAGGACAAGGCGCGCACGCTTGAGATCATGAAGGACAGCCGCATCGGCAGCTATGGCACCATCGCCATGGTGCTGTCCTTCGCGCTGCGTGCCACGGCGCTCGCATCGCTGATCGAGACACTTCCCGCAAAAACTGCCGCCGCCGGCCTGATCGCCGCACTTGTCATGAGCCGCGCCCTGATGGTGTGGCACTGGCAGGCCCTGCCCGCCGCCAAAACCTCCGGCATCGCCGCCGGCGCCGGCCAGCCCGGAGACAGCGAGCGCAATATCGCCCTGGCGATCGGGCTGCTGGTCTTCATTCTCTTCACGCTGCACGCTTTGCCCATTCTGTCGATTGCACTTGTGCTCGCCGCAACCATTCTGGCGACGGTGCTGTTCGGCCGACTGTGCGACAGGAAGATCGGCGGCCACACCGGCGATACGATCGGCGCCTGCCAGCAGATCACGGAGATCGTTACTCTCGTCGCCCTTGCCCTTGCGGCGTAACGGCCTGATATAGACCATCATGGAAACACCCTGCATCCACATCTGCCGCCTCAACGCGACCAGCAGCCTCTGCATTGGCTGCGGCCGCACGCTGGATGAAATCGGCGGCTGGGCAGGCTATAGCGACGAGAAGCGTCGAACGATCATGCAGGCGCTGCCGCAAAGACTGGAAAATTTGAGCGAGACCACCAGGGAGACGCATACCGCATGAACAGGCTGACCATCGTTCTCCTTCTCCTCGCCGTGGGCCTCGGCCTGCTTCTCATCAATCACGATGGTGGCCGCACACTCGGCATCGACAATGATCAATTCGCACAGGCTCTCTATCTCGTGCCCATTGCCGGCCTCCTGTCGGTCGGCATCCTGGCCGGAAGACGGGGCGGCTTCGGCACCGTCATCCGCCAGCTTGCCGTCTGGCTCGTCATCATCCTCGGCCTCGTCTCGCTTTATCTCTATCGCTACGACCTGCAATCCTTCGGCGATCGCCTTTTGGGCGGCCTGATGCCGGGCCGCGCCGTGGTGGTAACGACATCAGGTGGCGAACAGGAGATCGTGCTGCACAAATCGATGAGCGGCCATTTCGAGGCGAATGTCGGCGTTGATGGCAAGACCATCCACATGCTCGTCGATACCGGCGCAAGCTCCGTGGTGCTGGCCAATGCCGACGCCGCCGAAATCGGTATCGACACGGGCAGCCTGCGCTATACCGTACCGGTCATGACCGCAAATGGCCGCACGGCAGCAGCCCCCGTCACCCTGTCGGAAATCGGCATCGGCCCGATCGTGCGCCGCAACATCCCCGCCCTCGTCGCGCAGGATGGCCAGTTGGGCCAAAGCCTGCTCGGCATGAGCTTCCTGTCGACGCTCGGTTCGCTACAGATGCAGACGGACGAGTTACGGTTGCGGGATCGATAAACCCCAGGCATCAGTGAGCGCCGCCGAGGCACTCCGCTTTCGTCATCGGCCGCGGAAAGGAAATACCCCGTTTTAGGGCCAATCGGGATGTTCTTTTCGCACCGACCGGTCGTCGCAGGGCATTGCCCCTTGATTCCTTCCCATTTGATAATTTATGTTGGCTCTGTTCTCAGGGCGGGGTGCAATTCCCCACCGGCGGTATCGGGATTTGTCCCGGAGCCCGCGAGCGCTTCCGGTCTCCAAAGCCGGAAGGTCAGCAGATCCGGTGAGAGGCCGGAGCCGACGGTATAGTCCGGATGGAAGAGGACAAGGCATAGGACGCCCGCGCGTGAGTGGGCTTCGCATTGCATTGTTCGCCCAAGGGATATTTGGCGCTTCTTGAAGCGCGAAAATGCCGCAAAACGGCATAACCCCTTGAAAGGCTTGAAATAGAATGACCATTGCTAAAATTGAAGACGCGATCGAAGCCATTTCCCGTGGCGAGATGGTGATTGTGGTTGACGATGAAGACCGCGAAAACGAAGGCGATATCATCGCCGCTTCCGACAGCATCACTCCGCAGCAGATCGCTTTCATGATGAACCATGCGCGCGGGCTGGTGTGCGTCGCCATGCCGGGCGAACGTCTGGATGCGCTCGACATTCCGCTGATGGTGTCGCGCAATACCGAATCCCTCAAGACGGCATTCACCGTCTCGGTGGACTATATTCCCGGCACCACGACAGGCATTTCCGCCGCCGACCGGGCAGAGACCGTGCGTGCGCTGGTTTCAGAGGGTTCGCGCCCGGAAGACTTCGCCCGTCCCGGCCATATCTTTCCGCTGCGCGCCAATCCGCAAGGCGTCCTTGGCCGCACTGGCCATACGGAAGCAGCCGTGGACCTCTGCCGCCTTGCCGGCAAATACCCCTCCGGCACCATCTGCGAAGTCGCCAATGACGACGGCACCATGGCCCGCCTGCCCCAGCTCGAAGTCTTCGCCGAACGTCACGGCCTGCTCGTCGTGACGATCAAGGACCTCGTTGCTTACCTCAAGGGCGAGGTTGTCGACGATGTGGTGCAGAAGCAGGTTGCTTGATCTGCGCTTGCTTGTACTTTGAATACGAAAACGCCCGGCAAGAGCCGGGCGTGAAATTCTTGATTGAGGCGCTAAAACCTCTCTCCTGCGTCATCCTCGGGCTTGACCCGAGGATCCACAACCCAGCCGCCCATGGATCCTCGGGTCAAGCCCGAGGATGACGTGGAGTGTGGTGAACCGCCGATTGAAGCGGTCGTTTATGTCTATTGGACAAAGAACCTCAGCACTTCCACACCAAACCTTACCAGCAGCAGAAACCACCATCCACCAGCAGGTCCACGCCCGTCACGAAGCTCGCGGCGTCAGACAGCAGGAAGATCGCCGGGCCGACCATTTCATCGACGCCTGCCATGCGCTGCATCGGCGTCTGCTCTTCGAAGAGCTTGGTCTGGTGCACCATTTCCGGCCGCGTGTTCATTGGCGTCGCCGTGTAACCCGGCGAGATGGTGTTGACGCGGATGCCGCGCCCCACCCACTCCATCGCCATGGATTTCGACATGTGGATGACGCCGGCCTTCGAAGCGTTGTAATGGCATTGCATCAGCCCGCGATTGACGATGACGCCAGACATGGAGGCGATATTGACGATCGAACCACGACCGTTCTTCAGCATGGCATTGGCTTCCGCCTGGCAGGAGAGGAAAACGCCCTTCAGGTTGATGTCCATCATCGTCTGGAACTGGCTTTCCTCCATCTCCTCGGCCGGATTGGCGTTGGCGATGCCGGCGGCATTGACCGCGAGCGACAGCGCACCAAGTTCTGCCTCAGTGCGGGCAACCGCATCGATCAGCGCTTCTTTGCTGGTCACATCAGCCGCAATCTGGATCGACTTGCGCCCGGCCTTGGCGATGAAATCCGCCGTCTGCGCCAGACCGTCATCGGTGCGGCGATCGAGCAGCGCGACATTGGCGCCGGACTGGGCAAGCCCCATGGCGATGCGCTGGCCGATGCCGGAGCCGGCGCCGGTGACAAGCGCCACCTGGCCGGAAAGATCGAACAGTTTCGGCGCGTTGAGGGTGATGGTGGACATCGCTATTTCCTTCTTCAGATGGTCGCCAGTTCCATGACCGAGACGTCGTTTGCTTCGTCGCGGTTGAGGATGCCGGCCTGTTTTCCCTGCGCAAGCACGAGGATGCGGTTCGAAACGCCCAGCACCTCTTCCAGATCGGAGCTGACGACGATGACGGCGACGCCGTCTTTCGCCAGACCGACGATAATATCGTAGATGCCCGCCCGTGCGCCGACATCGATGCCGCGGGTCGGCTCGTCCAGCACCACCACGCGCGGATTGCGGGCAAGCCACTTGGCAATGACCACCTTCTGCTGGTTGCCGCCGGAAAGATCGGATGCCGGCTGTTCGCTGCGGCCTTTGACGCCGAATTTGGCGATTGCTTCCCTGGTAAAGGCGCGCTTGATGCGTGGCGTGATCCAGCCGGTGCCGACGCGGTCGAGATTGGCATAGATCAGGTTTTCACCGATCTCGTGCTCCACCACCAGCCCCTGCAATTTGCGGTCTTCCGGCACCATGACGATGCCCCTGGCGATGGCATCCGCCGGGCTTTTCAACGTCAGCACCTTGCCGTCCAGCAACACCTCACCCGCACTCGTCGGATCGGCACCGGAAATAGCCCGCACCAGTTCGGTGCGTCCCGCGCCGATCAGCCCGGCAATGCCGAGGATTTCACCGGCACGAACGCCGAAGCTGATGTCGCGGAAAGCATTGTCCGCGCCGGTCAGCCCCTTGACCTCCAGCACCATCTTGTCCTGCGGTTCCGGCAACGCCGGGAACAGGCGCTCCAGCGAGCGGCCGACCATGCTTTCGACGATGGTGCGCACCGGAGTCGCGCTATCGGCAAATTCATGCACCCGTTCGCCGTCGCGCAACACGACGATGCGGTCGGTGATCTGTTTGATCTCTTCCATGCGGTGGGAAATATAGATGATGCCCACGCCCTCGGCGCGCAGCTTGCGCACCTGCTCGAACAGCGCCTGCGTTTCCGCACCGCCAAGTGCCGCCGTCGGCTCGTCGAGGATCAGGAGCTTGGCGTCGAGCGCCAGCGCCTTGGCGATTTCGATCAACTGCTGGTTCGCAGTCGAGAGACCGGCCACCTTGCGGGTCGCGGGAATGTGCAGGTTGAGGCGCGCCAGCTGCTGCTGTGCTCTGCGCACCATCTCGGCGCGGTCGACAACGCCATTCTTCATCGGCCAGCGGCCAATGAAGACATTTTCGGCAATGGAAAGTTCCGGCAGAAGCTTCAGTTCCTGATGGATCAGAACGACACCCTTGTCGATCGCTTCACGCGGGGACGACGGCGCATAGGGCTGCCCAAGCCATGTCATCTTGCCTTCGGACGGCTCACGCGAACCGGCGATGATGCCTGACAGCGTGGATTTGCCCGCACCGTTTTCACCCAGCAAGGCCACCACTTCGCCCGGATAGACGTCGAGATCGACGGCTTTCAGAACCTCAAGCGGACCGTAACGTTTGCTGATGCCACGGAGCGAAAGAACCGGCTCGCGCATGACGGGACCTCCCAGGACACGTAAGCAGCGGGAATGCCCGAAACCTTGCGTCCGAAATAACCTAAAGACAAACCAATGAATGCCCCGCGCATCAGATTGGACGCGCGGGGCAACGGGATCAGGGGTGGTTGGCGATGAAGCCTTCGACATTTTCCTTGGTCGTCAGCGTCGCATCGGAGAGCTGCACGGCCGGAACCTTCTCGCCGCCGACGATCTTGACGGCCATCTCGACAGCCATGCGGCCCATCTTCTGGGTCTGCTGTGTCGCGGTCACGTCGAACACGCCGTTCTTCAGCGCCTCAAGGGCTGCCGTGTCGCCATCGAAACCGCCAACGACGATCTTCTGCGAAGGGTTGGCAACCTTGATCGCCTGTGCCGCGCCGAGTGCCAGCCCGTCGGCCTGCGCAAAGACGATGGAAACGTCGGGGTTCGCCTGCAGAATGTTCTGCATGATCTGGAAGCCTTCGTCCTGGCTCCACATGTTGGACCACTGTTCGGCAACGATCTTCACGCCGGAATTGGCGTTTACCGATTCCATGCAGCCCTTGGTGCGGTCCACTTCCGGTGTCGTGCCCTTCTGGCCATGGATGATGACCATCTTGCCCGAACCGCCGGCCTGCTTGATGATGTAATCGCAAACCGACTTGGCGGAAGCGACGGAATCGGTGGCGAGGAAGGTATCGCCCGGCGCGCCATCGGCATTGCGGTCGATGTTGATGACCGGAACGCCGGCGGCTTTCGCAAGCTTCACCGGAACGGTCGCGGCAGCGGCACCGGCCGGAATATAGATCAGCGCATCGATATTCTGGGTCAGCAGATCCTGAATCTGGTTCACCTGCGTCGGGCCGTCACCCTTGGCGTCAACGGTGACGACGGCAATGCCGCGCGTCTTGGCTTCGGCTTCGACGGCCTGCTTGATCTGGTTGAAGAAGTTCGCCTGCAGATTGGCGACGGCAAGGCCGATCTTCTTGACTTCGGCGGCATTGGCCTGGCCGAGCGACAGGGCGAGAAGGGCAGCGGATGTCAGCAGAATGCGTGAAAATTTCATGATTATTCCTCCATTTGTTGATTGTTGACCTTCGGGCAGATCGAACCTCCTCCCCTCCGGCCGTTTTTCACGCCTCCCATGCCGGGAGGGTCGTTTATTGCGCGGACGGCTCAGCACCATCCGCAGGCAAATTCAGCTTCTGCGGCGGCGCAAAGTTTCAGCACCCACGGCCAGCACGATGACGACACCGATGATGACCTGCTGGAGAAAGGGAGAAACGTTGAGCAGGTTGAGGCCGTTGCGCAGCACGCCGATGATCAGCACGCCGATCAGCGTTCCGCCAATGCCGCCCGCACCGCCCGAAAGCGAGGTTCCACCGATGACGACGGCCGCAATCGTATCCAGCTCGTAACCGAAGCCGCTGGAGGGCTGTACCGAGTCGAGACGTGCGGCGAGAACGATACCGGCAAGACCGGCGAGAACCGCGCAGGCGACATAAACGCAGATCGTCACCAACGGCACGTTGATGCCGGCAAGACGCGCCACTTCCGGGTTGCCACCCACCGCATAAACGGTGCGGCCTTCCGAACGGAAACGCAGGAACGCCCAGGAAATCAGCACCACGACCAGCATCAAAAGCACGGTTGCGGTCAGCACGCCGAAATGGCGCTCAATCGCCAGCATCATGAACCAGTCAGGAAAACCGACGATCTGCTGGCCGTCGGTGATCATATTGGCAAGTCCGCGCGCCACCGACATCATTGCCAGCGTGGCAATAAAGGCAGGCACCCGGAAAGCGGTGACGAGAATACCGACCACAAGGCCGCAGGCGGCAGAGGCGACAAGCGCCAGCACGATGGCCATGCCCATCGGCATTCCCGCGACATTAGCCGTCCAGCCCATGATCATCATCGACAGCGCCAGAACCGAACCAACAGACAGATCGATGCCGCCGAGCAGGATCACGAAGGTCATGCCAACGGCCATGATGCCGAGAACGGTGATCTGGTCGAGAATGTTCAGACCGTTTCTGAGCGACAGGAAGTTCTCGCTGGCGAAAGTCAGAAACACGCAGAGCAGCAGCAGGCCCAAAAGAGGTCCGGTCGCACCACTCAGCCAGGCAAGCGGGCTCCTGGTGTGTGTGACCCCCTCATTGCGTTCAATCGCGGACATGGCTCCTCCCGGTGACTGTCTTGCATTTTTTAAACCGATTAGAATAATTATTCATCATCGGTGAAACATGCATAAGCCAGTTCTGAGAAGCTTGTCAATAGGCTTGGATGGCGAGGCAGGCCTTGCGCAAGATGGGAGAGCTGGAGACTTGCGCCTCCCCACCTCATTCCTGCGCTCGTCACAGGAATCCAGCCGACGCGCGCCTGCACGGCGGGAAGAGCCCTTTCAGCCCAAGGACTTGGGCTGACTGGATTCCTGTGACAAGCACAGGAATGAGGGCGGTGGAGATGCTCTTCACCATGAATGCGAATGTAGCGGCAGAAATAACCAGCACGAATTGAAACAAGAGAATCCGCAATTCCGGCTTGACAGAAACGCCATCTCTGCAATTATATAAATAGCTGTATAAATATTCACACGCATGTTTTGAAGAGGATTCCATGCAGTCCCAGGAGCTAGAGCGCATTGCGCGCCAGATTCGCCTTCGCGACGTACAGGCTGTTTTCGAAGCGGGTGCGGGCCATGTCGGCGGCGAAATGTCCGCTATCGACATCATGACGGCCCTTTATTTCCGCGTATTGCGCATCTGGCCAGATGATCCGAAGAACCCTGCGCGCGATCGTTTCGTGCTTTCGAAGGGCCACACGGCCTGCGCGCTTTATGTGACGCTCGCCAAGCGCGGCTTCATCCCGGAAGAGGAAATCTCGACCTTCCTGCAGCCGAATTCGCGCCTCAACGGCCACCCGAACTGTAACAAGGTGCCGGGTGTCGAAACAAATACCGGCCCGCTCGGCCATGGATTGCCCGTCGCTGTCGGCATGGCGAAGGCGGCCAAGCTTTCCGGCGCGGACTACCACACCTATGTGATGACCGGTGACGGCGAGATGCAGGAAGGCTCCAACTGGGAAGCCATCATGTCCGCCGCACAGTTCGGCCTGAACAATCTGACGCTGATCGTCGACCACAACCGCTTCCAGCAGGGTGCGGCGCTTTCGGAAACCAATGATGTCGCGCCGCTTCGCCCGAAGCTCGAGGCTTTCGGCTGGGAAGTCAGCGAAATCAACGGCAACGCCATGGCGGAAGTGGTTCCGGCGCTGGAGTATCGCGGCAATCGCCCGCATTGCATCGTCGCCCACACAAACAAGGGTCACGGCATTTCCTTCATGCAGGACCGCGTCGACTGGCACCATAAGGTTCCGAGCAGGGAACAATATGAAATCGCCGTCAAAGAACTTTCGGAGACATTGTGATGAACGCGCCCGTAACCGCCGCCAAACTGTATGACTGCCGCGACGCCTTCGCCGAAACGCTGGAGGCGCTGGCCGCCGGCAATGACAAGGTCGTCGCCGTCTGCAACGATTCGGTCGGCTCCTCGAAGCTCGGCGGCTTCAAGTCGAAATTCCCCGAGCGCCTCGTCAATGTCGGCATTGCCGAACAGAACATGGTCGGCGTCGGCGCCGGTCTTGCCAATGGCGGCCAGCTGCCCTTCGTCTGCGGCGCATCCTGCTTCCTCACCGGCCGCGCGCTGGAGCAGATCAAGGCCGACCTTGCTTACTCCAACGCCAATGTGAAGCTGATCGGCATTTCGTCGGGCATGGCCTATGGCGAACTCGGCCCGACGCACCACTCCATCGAGGACTTTGCCTGGACCCGCGTTCTGCCAAACCTGCCGGTCATCGCCCCCTGCGACCGCATCGAAACGGCCGCCGCCGTCAAATGGGCGGCGGACTATGCCGGCCCCTGCTTCCTGCGCCTGTCACGCGTCGGCGTGCCGGATCTGCTGCCGGAAGGCCATGTCTTCGAACTCGGCCGCGCCAATCTTTTGCGCGAGGGTTCCGATCTGACGCTGATCGCCAACGGCACGCTGACCCACCGCATCGTCAAGGCCGCCGATATTCTGGCAAGCCGCGGCATCAAGGCCCGCGTACTGAACATGGCGACCGTGCGCCCCATCGATGAGGCGGCCATCGTCGCCGCAGCGACCGAAACCGGCGCGATCCTGACGGCAGAGGAACATTCGATCTTCGGCGGCCTTGGGTCTGCCGTTGCCGAAGTTGTGGTCGATCAGGCCCCCGTGCCGATGAAGCGCCTCGGCGTTCCCGGCGTCTTTGCTCACACCGGTTCCGCCGAATGGTTGCTCGATGAATTCGGCATGGCGCCGGCGGCCATTGCGGATGCGGCCGAAGCGCTGATCAAGAGAAAATAAAGTCTCCTCCCAGAGTCGTCGCGTGTCTTCGGATGCGCGGCGAACCCTTTCTGCAATATCCTCGTTTAATCGCCGCACGGCGAAACGAAAAACTGCCGACGAAAGACTCACGTGATGCGCGCCATTCTGTCCATCGATCAGGGCACCACCAATTCCAAGGCCATTCTCGTCTCGGAAAGCGGAGAGCTGCTGGCGCGCGGCTCATCACCGGTCGGCATCGCCTATCCGCAGCCCGGCTGGGTGGAACAGGAGCCGCAGCGCATCTGGGCCTCGGTCCGCGAGGCAATCTCCGCTTGCCTTGCCGCCTCGCCTTCTGACGTTGATGTCGCGGCCATCGCCATCTCCAACCAGCGCGAATCCGTGACCATCTGGGATGGCGAAACCGGCGAGCCGCTCGGCCCGGTGCTCAGCTGGCAATGCCGCCGCACGGCGCAGGACTGCGCCGAACTGATCAAAAAGGGCCATTCCGAGCGCGTCATGGCGCTGACCGGCCTGCCGATCGACCCGATGTTTCCGGGCGCAAAAATGCGCTGGCTTCTGGAGCGCGCGCCGAAGGGCCGCAAGCTCCGCCTCGGCACCATCGATAGCTGGTTGATCCATTGCTTCACCGGCGGCAAGGTCCATGCCTGCGATGCTTCCAACGCCGCCCGCAGCCAGGTGCTCGATCTCAACCGGCAGGTCTGGAGCGATGAGCTTTGCGAGCTCTTCGGCATCGATATCAACACTCTGCCGGACCTGCGCGACAGCAGCGGCGATTTTGGCGTCACATCGGGCGTTCCCGGTATCAAGGACGGCACACCGATCCTCGCCGCCATCGGCGACAGCCACGCAGCCCTCTTCGGCCACGGCGCCTTCAATCCCGGTGACGGCAAGGTGACGTTCGGCACCGGCTCGTCAGTCATGACGACCCTGCCGCATTTCATCGCGCCCGAACGCGGCATCACGACCACCGTTGCATGGCGGCTCGGCGGCAAACCGACCTTCGCCTTTGAAGGCAATATTCTCGTTTCGGCAGCCTCCCTGCCCTGGATGACCGACATTCTCGGCCTGCCGGATGTCGCTGCCCTCGTAGAGCTTGCCGCCACGGCAGAACCCGAAGGTCCAGGTTTCGTACCGGCCTTCGTTGGCCTCGGCGCGCCCTATTGGGACACGCATGCCCGGGCCTTGTTCTCCCAGATAAATTTCAGCACCACCCGTGCCCAGATGGCCCGCGCCGTCACCGATTCCATCGCCTTTCAGGTCCATGACGTCTTTGCCGCCATGCGCGCGCAGTCGCCTTCCGGCTTCGGGCGACTATTCGTGGATGGTGGGCCGAGCCAGAACCGTTTCCTGATGCAATGCGTCGCCGATATGCTGGAACACCCAGTCACCCAACGCGACGCGCCGGAAGCCTCAGCACTGGGTGCAGCCTATCTCGCCGGCCTCGCCCTCGGTGTCTGGAGCGATCTCGATGCAATCGCGGCGTTGAACAGCAACGGCAACATCATCGCGCCGTCCGCGAGCGAAAACAGCCAGCGGCTCAGCGTCTGGCGCGACGCGATTGCCCGCTCGACCTTGCCTGTAACCTCGGGTAATGGTGAATAAAAATTCACCCTGGAGGGCTTATGGGCAGGCTAAACGAACTTCGAATGATTTCCCGCGTGGCGCAGATGTATTTCAGCGAGCACAAGCGTCAGGCGGAAATTGCGCAGCATCTCAATCTCTCGCAGGCAACCGTCTCGCGCATGTTGAAGCGCGCCGAGGCGGAAGGCATCGTCCGCACCAGCATAATTCCACCGCCCGGCACCTATAGCGATCTGGAAGCGCAGCTGCGCGAACGTTTCGACCTGCCGGAAGCCATCGTCGTCGATTGCAGCGAGGATCGCGATGGCGCGATCATGGCCCGCATTGGCGAGGCAGCGGCGCATTTCCTCGAGGTGACGCTGTCGCAGAACGAGATCATCGGTGTTTCCAGCTGGAGCCAGACGATCTTCAAGATGGTGGAAAACATCCATCCGCTTAAAGGTGCCAAGGCGCGTTATATCGTCCAGACGCTGGGCGGCATGGGCGATCCTTCCGTGCAAACGCATGCGACCCAGATCACCACCCGGCTGGCCCGGTTGACGGAAGCCGAACCGAAACTGCTGCCGGTGCCGGGCGTCGCCACCTCGCGCGAAGCCAAGCTTTTGATGCTCGCCGATCCCTTCGTGCGCGAAACCATCGATCTCTTCGGGTCCATCACGCTCGCCATTGTCGGCGTCGGTGCCGTCGAACCATCGGAGCTTCTTGCCCGGTCCGGCAACATCTTTTCCGCCAAGGAACTGGCCGATCTAGCCCAGGCGGGTGCGGTGGGCGACATCTCGCTGCGCTTCTTCGACAAGGACGGCAAGCCGGTGAAGACGCCGCTCGACGACCGGGTCATCGGCCTGCCGCTGGAAAACCTCTCTAATGTCGATCGCGTCATTGCACTCGCAGGCGGCTCGAAAAAGACCGAGGCAATTGCAGGCGCGCTCAGAACCGGTGTGATCGACGTGCTCGTCACCGATAAATTCACCGCCGAACGACTGGTCGGCAAAGAAACATAGCCAAAATCCCATAAAGGAGGAGACATGAGGCGCTTTGAAGGTCAATCCGTATTCGTGACCGGAGGCAACAAGGGCATCGGTTACGGCATAGCCCGCCGTTTTGCCGAGGAAGGCGCTAAAGTCGCCATCGCCTCTGTCGACAAGGACACCCATGACGCCGCCAGAAAACTGGCGGACGAAACCGGCACCATTACCCATGGCATCATCCTCGATGTGCGCGATGCGGCAGCGGTGCGCGACGCCTATGGCGCAGCCGAAGAGGCGATCGGCCCGCTTTCCATCTCCGTCCAGAATGCCGGCGTCATCACCATTTCAAAGATTGAAGAGCTGACGCAGGAACAGTGGGATTTCAATCTCGACGTCAACACCAAGGGCGCGTTCCTGTGCTGCCAGGAGGCGATCCGCCGCTTCCGCGCCAGCGGCACCAAGGGCCGCCTCGTCAACACCGCTTCCGGCCAGGCGCGTCAGGGCTTCATCTACACCCCGCATTACGCCGCCTCGAAGTTCGGCGTTATCGGCCTGACCCAAAGCCTTGCCAAGGAACTCGCTCCGGAAGGCATCACCGTCAACGCCATTTGCCCCGGCATCATCCATACCGAAATGTGGGATTATAACGACCGCGTCTGGGGCCAGATGCTCGGCGATTACAAGCCCGGCGAACTGATGGCCGAATGGGTGCGCAACATCCCCATGCGCCGCGCGGGAACGCCCGCCGAAGTGGCCGCACTGGTGGCGTTTCTGGCTTCCGACGATGCGGCATACATCACCGGCCAGACGATCAATGTCGATGGTGGGTTGATCATGTCTTGAGGGGCCTTGCGACCTCTCTCTTCCGTCATCCTCGGGCTTGACCCGAGGATCCATCCCCGCGCAACCATGGATCCTCGGGTCAAGCCCGAGGATGACGGCACTGTAGAGAAGTCTTCAGTGACAGGCAGTAATCCGCAATGTCAGTTGCGCAGCCGGTAACCCGTCTTGAACATCCAGCCGACAACACCGAGGCACAGCGCCAGAAACAGCGTGATCATCGCAAGGCTGATGACGGGATTGACGTCGGCGATCTCGTAAAAACTCCAGCGGAAACCGCTGATGAGATAAAGCACCGGGTTGAAGTGGCTGACCGTCTGCCAGAAGGGTGGCAGCATGTCGATGGAATAGAAGCTGCCGCCGAGGAACGTCAGCGGCGGCACCACCAGCATGGGGATGAGGTTCAGCTGCTCGAAATTCGTCGCCCAGATGCCGATGATGAAGCCGAACAGGCTGAAACTGATAGCCGTCAGCACGAAAAACAGCACCATCATGAACGGATGGGCAATGTGGATATCCACGAAGAAGGTGGCCGTGATCAGAATAATCGTGCCGATCATCAGCCCCTTGGTCGCCGCCGCCCCGACATAACCGGCGACAATTTCCGTCATCGATACGGGTGCGGACAATATCTCATAGACCGTGCCGGTGAATTTCGGGAAATAGATGCCGAAGGAGCCGTTGCTGATGCACTGGGTCAGAAGCGTCAGCATGATCAGGCCGGGCGTTATGAAAGCGCCGTAGGAAACGCCGCCAACTTCCTGAATCCGCGAACCGATCGCGGTTCCGAACACGATGAAATAAAGCGATGTTGAGATGACCGGCGAAATCACGCTCTGCAACAGTGTGCGCCGCGTGCGCGCCATTTCGAACAGATAGATGGACTTGATGGCTTCGAAATTCATTTCTGGCCTCCCACCAGCGAAACGAAGATATCCTCAAGCGAACTCTGCCGCGTGGAAATATCCTTGAAATGGATGTTGGCGGCGGAAAGAGCGCCCAGAAGATCGGCGATGCGGCCCTGCTCGCCGTTGTCCTCGATTTCATAGGTGAGCGTACAACGATCATCCGAAAGCGTCAGGCCGAAGGGCGCGAGACTGTCGGGCAAGGTTTCCACCGGCTGCGCGAGTTCAAGGAAAAGCTGCTTGCGTCCGAGTTTCTTCATCAGCGCCGTCTTTTCTTCCACCAGCAACAGCTCGCCGCCATTGATGACGCCAACACGGTCGGCGATCTCTTCCGCCTCCTCGATGTAATGCGTGGTCAAAATGATGGTGACGCCCTTGGTGCGCAGCTCGGAAACGACATTCCACATGTCGCGGCGCAGGGTCACGTCGACGCCGGCGGTCGGCTCGTCGAGGAACAGTACCTTCGGCTCGTGTGCAAGCGCCTTGGCGATCAGCACGCGCCGTTTCATGCCGCCGGATAGCTCCCGCAGCATGTTGTCTTTCTTGTCCCACAAGGACAGGGACCTCAGAACGCTTTCGATCAGTTGCGGGTTCTTCTTTTGCCCGTGCAGGCCACGCGAGAAGCTTACCGTGTTCCATACGGTCTCGAACATATCCGTCGTCAGCTCCTGCGGCACGAGGCCGATCAGGGCGCGGGTCTGGCGAAAATCCTTCACCACATCATGCCCGCCGACAAAAACGGAACCTTCGCCCGGATTGACGAGACCACAAACGATGGAGATCAACGTCGTCTTGCCGGCACCGTTCGGACCCAAAAGAGCGAGAATTTCTCCCTCTCTGATATCAAGGCTGACGCCTTTGAGCGCCTGAAAGCCATTTGCGTAGGATTTGGTCAGATTCCGTATCGAAACAATGGCATTCATCGCGAATCTTTCGAAAAACCGAGTAAGATGCACGCCATATAGGCCGTGGAACGCGCAAATGCCAGCCCGGAGGCCTGAACACTGCGTTCGGCAATCGAGGAAAATCAGCCGTAAACGCTGTAGAAAAACTGCGCCGCGACGAAGACCAGAAACACCCCGAAAGCTCGCTCCAGCTGCTTTTTGCTGAGCGCATGCGCCAGCCGCGCACCATAGGGCGCAACCACGAGAGTAATGGGGATCAGGAGCACCACGGCGATCCAGTTGATGAAGCCGGTTGAAAACGGCGGCAGGCCCGCATCCCCCCAACCGGCCCAGATGTAACCCAGCAGCCCCGGCAGCGAAATCAGCACACCAACGCCGGAGGACGTGGCAACCGCCTGGTGAATGGATCGCCCGTAAAGCGTCATGAAGGTATTGTTCATCACCCCGCCGCCCACACCCATCAGGCCGGAAAAAAGCCCGATACCGGTTCCCACCAGAAAACGGCCCGGATTTTTCGGCAGGTCGGAGCCGAGTTGCCAGCTCGCCCGGTTGAAAACCATCCGGAAGGCGAGCGCCAGCGCGATGAAGGCGAAGATCAGGCGGAGCGCGACGCTGGAGGCATAGGCGGCCACGACGGATGCGAGGATGGTGCCAAGCGGCACGGCGACGATCCAGCCCTTCAGGAGATCGATATCGACGGCGCCTTTCTGGCGATGGGTCAGAAACGAGCGGATGGAGGTCGGCACGATGATGGCAAGCGACGTACCAAGCGAAAGATGCATGCGCACCGCCTCCGGCACATCCAGAAGCCCGAAGACGTGGTAAAAGACCGGCACCAGAACCGCGCCACCGCCGATGCCGAACAGCCCTGCGAGAAGGCCGGCGACAACACCCGCCGCCGCAAGTGCGGCGGCAAACACCATTATCTCTGAAACAGGGGGCATCAAAACAGGCTCCCGGGCGCCGTTGTCACAAACATGTGACCCTCATAGCGTATCAGAAAGACGCGGCAAGCCATGTTCGCCGCAGGTCAGTACGGCGCGATGTCTTTTGCCGCGCATCCGCACCGGATCGACCACTCTATGGGATCGCTTCCCATTTTATGCCCTTGCAAAGACGCCGATATCCCCCCGATAAGGCAGTCTTTTTCACCGGCCTTCGGGCCGGTTTTTTTTGCGCATGTGACAGGGGCGTATGTGTTGGGAGATGGATGCCAACGCCCTCCCTCCGTCATTCCGGCTCATCCTCGGGCTTCGGGGACGGGAATGACGGAAAATACACGGCGTCACAACAAACGCCGATCTGCCCAGCGAATATCGTCCCGCACCACCAGGCAGGTCTTACCGAGCGTCCTGGATGTTAGCTTTCAGGGGGGTGTCCATTGGCAACGGACTGGAGGTGCGTGGGGCTTACCCCCCTCTGCCCTGCCGGGCATCTCCCCCTCAAGGGGGGAGATCGGCAAGCGGCGCTACCACCGCTTCATTCGCCGGCGCTGAGATGGGCGAGACCTTGCCGCAGATCGATCTCCCCCCTTGAGGGGGAGATGCCCGGCAGGGCAGAGGGGGTAAGCCCCACGCACCTCCAGTCCGTTGCCAATGGACAACCTCCTGAAAACTCACACCTAGAGCATCGAAACGAAAACTGTATTGTGGTTTTTACAAAATCCGATGCTCAAACAAAAACTGAGAGCGGCGGGACCGATTTCGATTTATCTCTCGCCGCTCTAATCGCAATGCCTGTAACCCGACTTGCGGGTGCGCAGATCGAAGTGAAAATGGTTCCAGTGGTTGGGATCGCTGCCTGGCCCGAGAACGGTCGAGAAATATTTGCAGCTGTCGGACCTCACCGCCTTCAGCAGAGCCTTTTCACGGAAGGCGAAGAAGTTTTTGCTGCGAACGTCGATTTCCTTGCCGTTCTTGAGCGTGATCGTACCGATATCGATGGCGTTGCCGCGCGCATGTTCCGACCACGGGTTGCTGGAGCGCGAATTCATCTTGCGGCAGGAGTAACCACCCATCGGCGTGATGCGGCCGACGCCCGAGAGATAACGGAAGCGCGAGGATGGCACGAGTTCGAACTTCACCCATTTGGCGAAGGCGAGCGTGACCTGGCAATTGAGCTTCACCGCCGGGCGGATGGCAACGCCGCTGGCAAGTCCGCTGAGTTCGATCGGATAATCGATGCCGCAGGTCGGACCGTCGGCGATACGCGCAACATCGCGGAAAGCGACGCCGAGCCGACGCAGCTCGGAGCGACAGGCAACCTCGGAGGAAGGCATGACGCCGGGCGGCATGGTCGACCGGTTGCTTTGCCCGCCGCGCGCCATCGGATCGTTCGGCATCAACATGGCAACCTCCTCCACCGGTTGGCGGCGAGAAGACGAGCCAAGGGGTGGCGGCGGTATCAACCGTGATTGACCGGCGCTCTGCTGCCGGCGAGGAGGAGAGACGGCCACCGGATTGTCGGTGCCGATACCATCCACCACCGGCTGTTGCGAGACGCCCTCGGCAATATCGGCATCCTGCTCTTCCGCAAGCCCGCGAACCGGTTCCACGCCTAGCATGGAATCCATGTTCACCCCACCCTCGCCTTCGGCAATCTGGCTGTCAGCCATCGGCTGCGAGGACATGGCCTGGTTTTGCATCGTCTGAGTTGGCATCGCCTGAGTTGGCATGGGCTGCGTCGTGGCGCTGTGACCGCTCGCGGCCATACGCGCCTGATGCTGGGTATCGAGTGTGGAATAACCCTGTCCACCCTGCGGCGATTGCAGAAGGGGATCCTGCGAAGCGTAAGGCTCCGGCATCGGCTGCGACACGGCTGCGGGATAATCGGTGGCCTGCCCGGCCCGCTCGGCCTGATAGACCGCGCCCGGCGGCGCGCTGTAACCCTGCTGCCGCGACGACCTTATGGCGCTGACACGCGTGGTGCCATCCACCTCCGCCGGCGGCACGAGGCCTTCCGCCGAACACGACACCATGACCGTGGAAATCATCAGCAACGTCACAAGACGACGCGGAAGGGAAACATACGCCATACGAGAACCTGTACCTTCAGCGGCCGCAAACGCGGCAATACAGGTCAAATTTTAAAGAAATGAGGTAAACGAAACCTTATTGGTTGCGGGAAATAACGAACCGGCCAGTTTTGGGGTGTTCGAAAACCCAGCGCAAACAAATTGCTTCCGTCATTCCGGCCTTGAGCCGGAATCCAGCCGACGCGCGTCAGCGCGGCGAGAAGAGTCTTTTCAGCCCAAAGACTTGGGCTGGCTGGATACCGGCTCAAGGCCGGCATGACGGGAGGAGAAAACTTGGTGAAACAGTAGCCGCTGAAATGCGCAAAGTGCTGTGCCAAAACGTCAGAAAGACATCTAGAATTAAGCCGCAACAAAAAGGGCGCAGCCAAAGCCGCGCCCTCCGATTAATCCCAAGCGGATCAACTCACGCCGCCCGAGAAACCTCGCGCCCTGCCCCCTGTCCAAGTTCGAAACGGGAAAGCAGCGAGCGCAGCTGCTGGCTTTCCTCGGCGAGCGTCTGGCTGGCCGCCGTCGTCTCCTCCACCATGGCGGCATTCTGCTGCGTCATCTGGTCCATGTGGTTGACGGAGGTATTGATCTCCTGCAGGCCGGTCGCCTGCTCCCGCGCCGCCGTGGCGATGGAATTCACATGGCCTTCGACGCGGTTGACCAGCGCCACGATCTCCTCCAGCGCATCGCCCGTGGAACGCACGAGCGCGACACCGCCGCCGACCTCTTCCGCCGAACGGTTGATAAGGGTCTTGATCTCCTTGGCCGCATTGGCGGAGCGTTGCGCAAGTTCGCGCACCTCCTGCGCCACCACGGCAAAACCACGTCCAGCCTCGCCCGCCCGTGCGGCCTCAACCCCGGCATTCAGCGCCAGAAGGTTGGTCTGGAAGGCGATTTCGTCGATGACCGAGATGATCTGCCCGATGCGTTTCGAGGAATCCTCGATACGGCCCATGGCATCGACGGCGTTGCGAACGATCTCGCCTGAGCGGCCGGCGCTGGTTTTCGTGTCCTGTACCATCTGCCGCGCCTCATTCGCGCGCTCGGAGGCGGTGCGCACGGTGGCGGTGATCTCATCAAGAGCCGCTGCCGTCTCCTCCAGCGCCGCCGCCTGCTGTTCGGTCCGGCGCGAAAGATTACCCGTCGCGCCGCTGATGTCAGAGGCGCTGTCATTGACGACATGGCCGGTTCTGGCAATGGCTTCAATGGCGCCGTGCAAAGCGCTGACGGCACGGTTGAAATCCATGCGCAGTTTTTCGTAATCCGCGCCGATATCGGCAAGCTCGACGGTCAGATCGCCATTCGCAAGCGCTTCCAGCGAATTGCCGAGCTGGCTCATGGCAAAGGCCTGACGTTCGGATGCGGAGCGCAGAACCGTCTCATTGCCTCGCCGCGCCTCTTCCAGTGCCCGCTGCTGGTCAGCCTCCCGGGCCTGCAGGGCGCTGCGCTCATTGACGCTGTCACGCAAGACCAAAAGCGTTTTCGCAATCGCACCGATTTCGTTGCGGCGGTCAGCGAACTGGATTTCGGCCGTGCCGTCACCGTCGGCGATCCGCTTCATGCTTTGGCGGATAAGGTCGATCGGTCGCGTCACGCTGCGTACGACGGCTGCCGCGACGCCGATGACCAGAAGACCGGAGAGAACGCACAGACCGATGTTGAAATAGGCATCGCTCCAGAACACCGCCTCAAGATCGTCCACATAAACACCAGTGCCGACAATCCATCCCCAGGGCGCGAAACCGGCGACATGGGAGAACTTCTCCACCGGATCCGGCGCGCCGGGCTTCGGCCAATAATAATCAACAAAGCCCTGACCTCCCGCCTTCACCGTGTTCACGAATTCGACGAACAGCGCCTTGCCGTTCGGATCCTTGTTGGCGGTAAGATCGGTGCCGTTCATTTCAGGCTTGATCGGATGCATCACCATTTTGGGATGCATGTCGTTGATCCAGAAATAACCGCTGCCATTGCCATAACGCATCGCCGCAATTGTCGTTTTGGCCTGCTGCTGCGCGGCTTCCCGTGTCAGGCTGCCGCTCTGCTCCAGACGATAATATTGCTCGAGAATGGCAACGGCGGTTTCGTTCATCGCCGCAAGCCCGGCTTTGCGCTCGCGCTCCATCTCATGGAAGGTTTCAAAAAGGCTGAATGTCAGCGCCGCAGTCAATATTGCCAGAAACAATGCGACAAGCGCATAAAGACGCATAGATATCGTAACGTTTTTCATATTCCCCCCAACGCCGACGATGGCATTCCCATCAGCCGATGTTAAAGTTGAAAAATTTATTATCATTAAATACGCATCTTATACGTTAGTATTATTCCCGACCGTCTCATCGAACCCCGCCAATACTCTTCGCAGCCACTCAAAAGCGGCTGGCTGTCCGAAATTCGACAAGCGTGCCCATGGCTTTAAAGGGCTCGTTAACTCTGGCGTCCTATCCTCCTTTGCCAAATATACGGTATGGGAAGCACGCGATGGCACGGCCGAATTTCCGCTTTACGCACTACGACCTGAAGGAATTGCGGGCTGGGACGACCATTGAAATATCCCTGTCGGCCGTCAACAATGTGCGGCTGATGACAGGCGCGAATTTTCAGCGTTTCACCGAACTGCTCGACTTCAAATATCTCGGCGGCGTCGCGAAAAAATCACCGATCCGCATCGCCATTCCGGAAACGATGCACTGGCACCTGGTGATCGACGCCGAGGGGCATAGTGGCCTGGCGGAGTCCTCGGTAAAGATGCTGCCGGCGCAGCCGCAGGTCGCGCCGCAGCGCAAAGCGTCCTGATTTCTTTAAAGCATTTCCGCTTTTCTCCGAAATGCGAAACGCTCTAGCATTTTTACGCATTTTACGGGCGTAAAAGCGCCACGCATTTTGACGGAAATTCGGTAATAAACAAATAGATAGCGCGGATTTACGACTCTTTTTGCCAAGCACATGATTCTGTTTGTGAAGAACGCCGCCTACCCCGCGCCACGCTCACGGCGCAGCTTCGCCCACCAGGCGAGACGTTTGCGAATTTCCCGCTCGAAACCCCTGTCGGGCGGATCGTAAAAGGTCGTGCGACCCATTTTTTCCGGGAAATAATCCTGTCCCGAAAAAGCGTCCGGCTCGTCATGGTCATAACGGTAGCCGTCGCCGTAACCCTCGCCCTTCATCAGCTTGGTCGGCGCATTGAGAATGTGTTTCGGCGGCACCAGCGAGCCGTTTTCCTTGGCCGCCCGCATTGCCGATTTGAAGGCGGTGTAAACGGCGTTGGATTTCGGTGCGGTGGCGAGATAGACGCAGGCCTGCGCCAGCGCCAGCTCGCCCTCCGGTGAACCGAGATAATCATAGGCATCCTTGGCGGCATTACAGACCGCCAGCGCCTGCGGATCGGCAAGGCCGATATCTTCCACCGCCATGCGCACCAGCCGACGCCCGAGATAAAGCGGGTCCTCGCCGGCATCGAACATGCGGGCGAGATAATAAAGCGCCGCATCCGGGTCCGAGCCGCGAACCGACTTATGCAGCGCCGAAATGAGGTTGTAGTGACCGTCCTGGCTCTTGTCGTAAACCGGGGCGCGTCGCTGCACGATGCGTGTCAGCCCTTCGGTATCGAAAGTCTCATCCTTGCGCGCCGCCCGCCAGACCTCTTCGGCAAGCGTCAGCACGGCACGACCGTCGCCATCCGCCATGCGGATCAGGCTCGCCCGCGCCTCCTCCGTCAATGGCAGGGGTTTGCTCTCCGCCTCCTCGGCCCGCTTCAGAAGTTCACTGAGACTATCCTCATCATGCGAACCAAATGTCAGCACCCGCGCCCGCGACAAAAGAGCGGCATTGAGTTCGAAGGACGGGTTTTCGGTGGTGGCACCCACCAGAATGATGGTGCCATCCTCCATGACCGGCAGAAAGCTATCCTGCTGGGCGCGATTGAAACGGTGTATCTCGTCAACGAACAACAGCGTCTGCCGGCCGTTCATCCGGCGGGTGCGCGCCGCCTCGAATACCTTCTTGAGATCAGCGACACCGGAAAAGATCGCCGAAATCTGCTCGAAAGCCAGCCCCGCCTCGCCGGAGAGCAGGCGGGCAACCGTGGTCTTGCCGGTTCCGGGCGGCCCCCAGAAGATCATCGACCCCAGGGAGCCGCTGTCGATCATGCGGCGCAGAACGCCCTCCTCACCCGTCAGATGCGGCTGCCCGCTCACCTCGGCCAGTGTCTTTGGACGCAGGCGATCGGCAAGAGGCCGCCGATTGGCGACCTCGACAGGCACTTGCGGGGCGAAGAGGTCGTCACTCATCGCAGGAACTGCCGGATGCGCTGCCCGTCGCGCAGGATCTCCACCCGCCAGAAACCGGGATTGTCATCCAGCGCCTTCTCGACCGCAGCCGTCGAGCCGATATCCGCGCCGTTCAGCGACAGGATGACGTCCTTCGGCTGGAAACCGACGCGATAGGCTGGCGAACCGCGCTTCACGTCGGTAATGACCACGCCTGTCACCTGCGAAGACATGCGCAACTCATCGGCAAGCTTCGGCGAAAGATTGGCGACGGTGGCGCCGGCAAAGGGGTTGCGGCCCTCGATCAGGCGCTCATCAGGCGGCGCGGTTTCCGGCGCCGTGTCGAGTGCGATGGTCAGCTTCTTTTCTTTACCCTTGTCCATCACGGTAAGCTCGGCGGATTTACCGATGCCCGCCGTCGTCAGGCGATAACCAAGAGCGTCGGGATGCTCGACCTCGAAACCATCAACGGCAGTGATGACCTGTCCCGGCTCGATACCCGCCTTCTCCGCCGGGCCATCCTTGACGACACTGACGACGAGCGCACCACGGGCGCGATGCAGGCCGAGCGCCTCCGCGACATCAGACGTAACGGGATCGAAAGTCGCACCAATATAGGGACGCTGAAAGTTTGCATCCCCACGCTCAGCCGCAGCGACGAATACGCGGACGAGGTTGGCCGGAATGGCAAAGCCGATGCCGTTAGACCCGCCGCCCTTGGAGAAGATCGCGGTATTGATGCCGATCAGCTCACCCGCCATGTTCATCAGCGCACCGCCGGAATTGCCGGGGTTGATGGAAGCATCTGTCTGGATGAAGAAGCCGAAATCGCCCTGCGTCACCTGGTTGCGCGCCAGACCCGAAACGATGCCGCTCGTCACCGTCTGGCCCACCCCGAAGGGGTTGCCGATGGCCAGCACCAGATCACCGACCTCGATGGCATCCGAATTGCCGAGCGACAGCACCGGAAACTGCTCCTTGGCATCGATCTGCAGAATGGCAAGATCGATGCGGTCGTCCTTCATCAGCACCTTGGAGGAAAACTCGCGTCCATCGGCCAGCGCCACCTTGATGTCGTCGGCACCATCGATGACGTGGTTGTTGGTCACGACAAGACCGCCGGCGGTAACGATCACGCCCGATCCGAGCGACGACTGCTTTTCCGTGCGGTTCGGCATCTGCTGGCCGAAGAACTGTTCGAAGAACGGGTCGCCGGCAAAAGGCGACAGACGTCGCTGCACGACGCGCTCGGCATAGACGTTCACCACAGCACCCGCGGTGCGCTTGACCAGCGGCGCGAAGGAAAGCTGCATTTCCGTGTGGCTTGCCGGCACGGTCTTGTTGTCTTGCGCCTGAGCGCCCGCAGGCAGGAGAATGAGCGCGGCGAGAAAGCCGGTGGACAGATACTTCAACACGCTTCGCATGTGATTCCTCATCGTCATCAGTATGATGGAGTTATAACGCCAAAGCCTGTAAAGCAAAGAGCGGCAAGATGATGGCCAGCCTTTTCCCTGTGCAGGCCGGTTCCGGCAATTGGAACCACCGACGCCCCTTTTTGGTTTCATCCGCATCGATTGTCCTTGAAAGAAACGATCCATGCATCTGAAAAAGACTTTTTTCGCCTGCTTCCTCCTTTGCGCCTCCACTCTCGGCTCGCCGGTTTCGGCAGCCAGCTTCGATTGCACCAAGACCGATCTGGCGGCGGATGAAAAGGCGATCTGCGACAACCGCGCCCTGAACGACCAGGACGTGAAGATGGCCACCACCTTCGACATCCTTACCCAGCTGATGGCCATGGGCGCCCGCGACACGCTGCGCGACGAGCAGAGCCAATGGCTGAAGAAACGCCAGGAATGCGCGGCGGACGTCGCCTGCCTGACGGGCGCTTATGACGAGCGGATGAAGAAGCTCGGCGACGCTTTCCAGAGCATCAACAGACCTCTTTGAGCAATGCAGCGACAATTACGCTGCACGGATAATGTTCTCCACGAGACCGTGCAGCTGATCGCGATAACCGGTTCTGGCCGAAGGCGCATCCTCACGCGAGGTCATGACCACGGACAGGCGCTTGGCGGGAACGATGTAGAGCATCTGCCCGCCATAACCCCAGGCGTAATAGACCGTTTCCCCCGCCATCTCCTTGATGAACCAGCAATAGCCATAACCATCGCCATTGAAGACGGAAGTGGTGCGCTGTTGCCAGGATTGGTCGATCCACCCCTGCGATATCAGCCGCTCACCATCAGGCGTCACCCCGCCCCGTCGGTAAAGCTCGCCAAAAGCCAGCAGCGAGCGCGCCGTCATCGCCATCTGGTTACCGCCGAGATAGATGCCCTGCGGATCACGCTCCCAGCCGCCAATGGCAAATCCATTGAGCGGCCGGAACCAATCCCGCGCCAGAGAGAGCGTCGAGCGGCCGGAGGCCTTGGTCAATATAGCCGAAAGCAGATGCGTGGAACCGGTGGAATAAAGCATGCCACCGTCAGGTTCTCCGGCAAAACCGGACCCCAGCGCCATGCGCACCCAGTTGCGGCTGGCAACCCAGCGCCCATAATTCGGGCCGGACATGCGCTCCAGACCGGATTGCATCGAAAGCAGGTTGCCGATGGTGACCCTCTCCAGCCGTGGATCGGGGTTTTGCGGAAAATCACTGCGCAGGATGGTCGCAATCGGCTGATCGGCACCCGACAGTATCTTCCGGTCAATCGCCATGCCGACCAGCGCCGAAATGACCGATTTCGATGCCGACTTGATGTTGGTGGAGCCGTTAAGGCTCGCGCCATGATAGGCGCGGCTGGCGACCTCCGCCCCGTCGATACTGACGATGACGGCCTTGAGACTCGAAAGCGCATCCGCGTCCCTCAGCAATGGATCAAAACGGGCGGTATTGCCGGAGCTTTGCGCGCGGGCACGCGGGGCGAAAGGCAGCGAGGCAATGAGAGCGAGTGCGGTTCGTCTTTTCATGCTGATGAAGTTAGGCATCGCTACGCTACGGAAAAGAGCCGATGGACGAACATCACTCCAATGTGACTAAGACGAAGGCTGGCACCCGGTTGGATAGTTTCGAATTTTATTATGAAAACAGCACGTTGCGTAGACTTGGAGAATCATCCTCTGAGGCAGTTGAATCAGTTTGCGAACCTCGACGTGGCATTCGCCGGAAGGGCATTAAAAAACCGCCCCGGAAGGCGGCAAACTTGAGGATAGCAATCTTGCCTCACATGCCACGTCATCCTCGGGCTTGTCCCGAGGATCCATCCACGTCGCACAAAATCGAAGGGTTGCAGATGCTCGGGACAAGCCCGAGCATGACGGCCGAGAGATATTCGCGTATCAAAACCCTACAGGCTTACTCCGGCAAAATCCGCACCGCGCCCTTGTCCGCGCTCGACGCAAAGGCCGCATAGGCCTTCAACGCCGTCGTGACATTGCGCTTGCGCGGTGCCGCCGGTTTCCAGCCCAGCTCTTCCTGCTCGGCGCGGCGCGCTGCCAGTTCGGCATCCGTGACCTTGAGGTTGATGGTGCGGTTCGGAATATCGATCTCGATCAGGTCTCCCTGGCGAACGAGGCCGATGGCGCCGCCCTGCGCCGCTTCCGGCGAGGCGTGGCCGATGGAGAGGCCTGACGTGCCGCCGGAAAAACGACCATCGGTGATCAGCGCGCAGGCTTTGCCAAGACCCTTGGATTTCAGGTAGCTGGTCGGATAAAGCATTTCCTGCATGCCCGGTCCGCCCTTCGGCCCTTCGTAACGGATGACGACGACGTCGCCCGCCTTGACCTCATTGCCCAGAATGCCCTTCACCGCCGCGTCCTGGCTTTCGTAAACGACTGCCGAACCGTTGAATTTCAGGATGGATTCATCAACACCCGCCGTCTTCACGATGCAGCCGTCAAGCGCGATATTGCCGTAAAGCACGGCGAGACCACCATCCTTGGAGAATGGCTTTTCGACCGAGCGGATGACGCCGTTGTCGCTGTCGGTATCCAGATCGTCCCAGCGCGAGGACTGGCTGAAGGCAACCTGTGTCGGCACGCCGCCGGGGGCCGCCTTGAAGAATTCACGAACCGTCTCGCTGTTGGTGCGGGTAATATCCCAACGATCGATGGCATCGCCAAGCGTCGCCTCGTGTACGGTATAGGTATCGCGGTTGATGAGACCGCCACGCTCCAGCTCGCCGAGAATGCGCATGATGCCGCCGGCGCGGTGAACGTCTTCCATGTGCACGTCCTGCTTGGCAGGCGCAACCTTGGAAAGGCACGGAACCTTGCGGGAAAGACGGTCGATGTCCTCCATGCCGAAATCGACACCGCCCTCATGCGCGGCAGCCAGAATATGCAGAACCGTGTTCGTGGAGCCGCCCATGGCGATATCCAGCGACATGGCGTTTTCGAATGCCGCCTTGTTGGCAATGGTGCGCGGCAGAACGGTTGCATCGTCCTGCTCGTAATAACGGCGGGCCAGATCGACGATCAGATGGCCGGCCTCGACGAAAAGGCGCTTGCGATCCGAGTGGGTGGCAAGCGTCGAACCGTTGCCGGGCAGCGACAGACCCAGCGCCTCGGTCAGACAGTTCATCGAATTGGCGGTAAACATACCGGAACAGGAACCGCAGGTCGGGCAAGCGGAACGTTCGATGATCTTAACGTCCTCATCGGAAATCTTGTCGTCGGCAGCAGCCACCATGGCGTCGACCAGATCGAGCGCGACCGTCTTGCCATGCAGAACGACCTTGCCCGCTTCCATCGGGCCGCCGGACACGAAAACGGCGGGAATGTTGAGGCGCATCGCCGCATTCAGCATGCCGGGCGTGATCTTGTCGCAGTTGGAAATGCACACCATCGCATCGGCGCAATGGGCATTGACCATATATTCCACCGAATCCGCGATGATCTCGCGCGACGGCAGCGAATACAGCATGCCGTCATGGCCCATGGCGATGCCGTCATCCACCGCGATGGTGTTGAATTCCTTGGCAACACCGCCCGCCGCCTCGATTTCGCGGGCGACAAGCTGGCCGAGATCTTTCAGATGCACATGGCCCGGCACGAACTGCGTGAAAGAGTTGACCACGGCGATGATCGGCTTGCCGAAATCGCTGTCCTTCATGCCGGTGGCGCGCCAAAGGCCGCGCGCGCCCGCCATGTTGCGGCCGTGGGTTGTCGTTCTGGAGCGATAGGCTGGCATGGTGTTTTCCTCGATCTCTTGGACAGAAGAGCCGTCTTCCGCAGTGCGGTCAAAACGGCCCCTGCCCTATTTTGCGGTTTTTCTAGCGCAAACCGCAAGCCCTGTCACTGTCACCTTCGGGCAAAACAGTACGGTTCGGTACGGTACGCTTCATCTACAGCCGCCATTCTGGCACTGGCTCATCACAAATGCGCGATTTTCACTGTGCGGCCGTTGTTTTTCCGCACCGCGCTGAAACATATCTGTGCAGTGGTCGTATTGGCTATCATAATCGATTTATCGCCGATGCACCCGGCTTTTGTGGAGGTTGAAATGCCCGCCTATCGCCCGCCCCTCATCTCGGCTAGTGAAATCACGCCGAAGAATATTTACCTGTCCCGACGCGGCTTTCTCGGCACGGCGGCTGGACTTGCGGCAATTGGGCTTACGGGTCGCGAAGCGATCGCCGCACCTCTTTCCGCAAAACCCGGTGCCTACAAGCTGGATGAAAAGCTCACCCCGCTCGACGCCGTCACCAGCTACAATAATTTCTACGAATTCGGCGTCGGAAAATCCGACCCGAAGGAAAATTCCGGCAAGTTCAAGCCTACCCCATGGACGGTAAAGGTAGACGGCCTCGTCTCCAAACCGCAGGAATTCGGCATTGAAGAGCTGATGAAATATCCGCTGGAGGAGCGCACCTATCGCATGCGCTGCGTCGAAGGCTGGTCGATGGTCATTCCTTGGATCGGCTTCCCGCTCGCCGCCCTGCTCGACAAGGTGGAGCCGCTTGGCAGCGCGAAATATGTCGCTTTCGAAACCGTGGTGCGGCCGGACGAAATGCCGGGACAACGTGGTCTGTTCCAGCCTCTTTCCTGGCCCTATGTCGAGGGGCTTCGCCTCGATGAAGCACGCCATCCGCTGACCATTCTCGCTGTCGGCCTTTACGGCGAAACGCTGCCGAACCAGAACGGCGCGCCGATCCGCCTCGTTGTCCCGTGGAAATACGGTTTCAAGGGTATCAAATCCATCGTGCGCATTTCGCTCGTTGAGAAACAGCCGGAAACGACGTGGAAGAACTCCAATGCCCGCGAATATGGCTTTTATTCCAATGTGAACCCGAAGGTTGACCACCCACGATGGAGCCAGGCGACGGAACAACGGATCGGCGAAGGCGGCTTTTTCGGCACCCAGAACCGCCCTACCCTGATGTTCAACGGTTATGACGAGGTAGCAAGCCTTTATACCGGAATGGACCTGAAAGCGAATTATTGACCATGGCCTTCGCCCTTCCGCTTCCATCGCTGCCAAAGCGTTACCAGCCGGCGGCCATCTGGTCGCTTTACGTGATCGGCCTCTGTCCGGGCCTCTGGTATTTCTATCTCGCCGCAACCGGCGGCCTCGGCTTTAATCCGGTCAAGGATTTCGAGCACCTGCTCGGCATCTGGGCGCTGCGCTTTCTCTGCCTTGGCCTGCTGGTGACGCCGCTGCGCGACCTCTTCAACATCAACCTCATCGCCTATCGCCGGGCGCTGGGCTTGATCGCCTTTTATTACGTGCTGGCGCATTTCACCGTCTACCTGGTGTTGGATCGCGGCCTGATCGTCAGCTCCATCGCCGGAGATATTCTCAAACGCCCCTATATCATGCTCGGCATGGCCGGGCTTGTCATGCTCTTGCCCCTTGCGCTCACCTCCAACCGCTGGTCGATCCGCAAGCTCGGCAGCCGCTGGAACACGTTACACAAGCTCGTGTATCTCGTACTCATCGTCGGCGTGCTGCATTTCGTGCTGGCGCGAAAGTCGATCACGCTGGAACCGGTGTTTTATATCAGCACTATGGTGATCCTGCTCGGCTATCGGCTGGTGCGGCCCTCGATCATGTCGATGAAGAGAGCCAAACGCGCGAGACCCGTCCGGCCATAATGGCGGCAGCACCAATTCCAGCGATATAACAGACTATATTCCACAGCGAAAAAACACGGCCGAGCAGCAAGGCGCCGGCCGTCGTCGCACGAAACGCATCCAGCGCCGGGAAATGAACAAGCCGGATGAGTTCCACGAGAACAACGGCAAGAATGGCGATGTGGACCTCATAGCCATGCCAGCGGGATGGAAAGAAGGCTGCCAGCAGCAGATAGACCATCGCCCCCCAAAGCACGGATCCGCCATATTTTACCGCCACGAACGGCAGTCCCACGTCATAACCGAAAGCCCGCAGGCAAAGGCCGCAGACGACCACCGTCATCGCCCCCGCCAGAAACCCGCTGCGGGCGAAATAAGATGGGGATACGTGTGGCAGGCCCATACGGGTTCCTTCGGGTTTTCGTATGAAAGGTGACGAACTGAGATCGGGGACGGAAATGAGCACAGGAACAAGCCAGGCCGCAAGCCGCCTCTCCGTCTTGGACAATCTGCTCTGCGATACCTATCCCTGGGGCGAACTCAAGGGCATCAGGCGTTTTATCGTCGAGTTTCTGTATTTCGGCATCAAGGAAGCCCGCGCCTGCATGTTCGCCGGCTTGTTCTTCCTCTCCATCTTTGTGGTGCCGCATGGCGGAGTGCTCGGCATTCCCCGTTATGACGTGCTGCTGATCATTGCACTCGGCATCCAGTTCTTCATGATCTGGAGCAGGCTCGAAACGCTTGACGAGGCCAAGGCCATCCTGCTGTTCCATATCGTCGGCTTCGCACTGGAGGTGTTCAAGACATCGAGCGCCATCCAGTCATGGTCCTATCCGGATTTCGCCTATAGCAAAGTCTTCGGCGTGCCGCTGTTTTCCGGCTTCATGTATGCCGCGGTCGGCAGCTACATCATTCAGGCGTGGCGGCTGCTGGATGTGCGCATTCGCCACTATCCCACCTACTGGATGGCGACCCTGATCGGCATCGCCATCTACGCCAACTTCTTCACCCACCACTTCATCGGCGACTACCGCTGGTACATCGCCGCCTGCGCCATCGGGCTCTACTCCCGCGCAACGGTGATTTACCGCCCCTATGACCGCGACCGAAAGATGCCATTGCTTCTCTCATTCGTCCTCATAGGATTTTTCGTCTGGCTGGCGGAAAATATCTCCACCTTCTTCGGCATATGGAAATATCCCGACCAGCTCGGCGCCTGGTCCGTCGTTCATATCGGGAAATGGAGCTCGTGGTCCCTGCTGGTCATCATGACCTTCACCATCGTCGCGCATCTCAAGCACATCAAGTCCCGTATTCACGTTCCGGAGTGAGAGAGATTTATCGTCAGCAGGGCATTAGGCACTGCGCGACATTCTGACAGCGCCCAGGGCGCTTGAATAGTAGCAATTTCGCTTGCCCAGCTTCCTAGTACCAAAACGCAAAAAAAGCCGGGTGATCTCTCACCCGGCTTTTTAATTCACAACGCCTGAACGGCGTCAAACCTTATGCGGCTTCGGCAGCAGCAGCCTCAGCAGCAACGCGAGCCTTGTCGGCTGCGCCCTTGGCATCAACGTCGCGCTCGACGAATTCAACGACGGCGAGAGCCGCGTTGTCGCCCTGGCGGTAGCCGGCCTTCATGATACGCAGGTAGCCGCCGTTGCGGGTTGCGTAACGCGAAGCGATCGCGTCGAACAGCTTGCGAACGGCGTCCTGATCCTTGATCTGCGAGATCGCCTGACGACGAGCGTGCAGGTCGCCGCGCTTGCCGAGGGTCACGAGACGCTCGACGATCGGACGGATTTCCTTCGCCTTCGGAAGGGTGGTGACGATCTGCTCATGGGTGATGAGCGAAGCAGCCATGTTGGCAAACATTGCCTTGCGGTGGCTGGCGGTTCTATTGAGCTTGCGGCCTGAATTTCCGTGGCGCATTGCTATTCTCCTTTAGTGCAGGTTTCCTGTGCGGACCTGCCGTTTCCTGGCACATGCAGATGACTTATCTGCTGTTTGACGGGGAAAGGCAGTCTTTAAAGGGTCTGCCTTTTTGATTGTTAGTACTGGTCTTCGTAACGCTTTGCGAGATCTTCGATGTTCTCTGGCGGCCATGCCGGCACTTCCATGCCGAGGTGCAGACCCATGGAAGCGAGAACTTCCTTGATTTCGTTCAGCGACTTGCGACCGAAGTTCGGCGTGCGAAGCATTTCGGCCTCGGTCTTCTGGATCAGGTCGCCGATATAAACGATGTTGTCGTTCTTCAGGCAGTTTGCCGAACGAACCGACAGCTCGAGCTCATCGACCTTCTTGAGAAGCGCCGGGTTGAACGCGAGTTCGGTAACCGATTCTTCTTCTGCTTCCTTCTGCGGCTCGTCGAAGTTGACGAAGACGCCCAGCTGGTCCTGAAGAATGCGAGCGGCGAAGGCAACGGCGTCTTCGCCGGAAACCGAACCGTTGGTCTCGATCGTCATAATCAGCTTGTCATAGTCGAGAACCTGGCCTTCACGGGTGTTTTCCACCTTGTAGGACACTTTCTTGACCGGAGAATAGAGGCTGTCCACCGGAATGAGGCCGATCGGGGCATCTTCCGCGCGGTTGCGCTCAGCCGGTACGTAACCCTTGCCGTTGTTGACGGTGAATTCCATGCGGATTTCAGCGCCATCATCAAGCGTGCAGATCACGTGGTCTGGGTTCAGGATCTCGATGTCGCCAACCGTCTGGATATCACCAGCGGTAACGGCACCCGGGCCCTGCTTGCGCACGACCATGCGCTTGGAATCGTCGCCATCCATCTTGATGGCGATTTCCTTGATGTTGAGCACGATATCCGTCACATCTTCCCGAACGCCGGGGATGGAGGAGAATTCATGCAGGACACCGTCGATCTGCACGGCCGTCACAGCGGCGCCACGCAGAGAAGACAACAGAACGCGACGCAGCGCGTTGCCGAGGGTAAGACCGAAACCACGTTCCAGCGGCTCGGCAACCAGTGTTGCCTTGGTGCGGCTGGACGAGGTGAACTCGACCTTGTTCGGCTTGATAAGTTCCTGCCAGTTCTTCTGAATCATCTTTAAACCTTCCGTTCGCCGCCACCATCCAATCGTGACGGACCGAGCATGAAAACACCGAGAGGAACCTAATTCAGTGGTTCATCAGTGGGTTCTTGAGCGCAAGTCCGTCGATCGAAATCGACGCGCACACGCCAGATACACGAAAATTCCGCCTGACCTGAGGACAAGGCGGAATTTCCGAACCACGGTCGCGTCAGACGCGGCGCTTCTTGCGCGGACGGCAACCATTGTGCGGGATCGGCGTCACGTCGCGAATGGAAGTGATCATGAAACCGGCAGCCTGCAGAGCGCGAAGTGCCGATTCACGACCGGAACCCGGACCGCAAACTTCAACTTCAAGCGACTTCATGCCGTGTTCCTGAGCCTTCTTCGCGCAATCTTCAGCAGCGATCTGGGCAGCGAACGGGGTCGACTTGCGCGAACCCTTGAAGCCCTTGGCACCAGCGGACGACCAGGCAATAGCATTGCCCTGTGCGTCGGTGATGGTGATCATCGTGTTGTTGAAGGTCGAGTTGACGTGCGCAACGCCCGACGTGATATTTTTGCGTTCGCGACGACGGACGCGTGCGGCTTCCTTGGCCATGTTATACCTTTCATTGATCTCTTCACCGCCGTAACACCAGCGGCTACACCGGCAATCAGCCCGTATTCGAGCTTTTCGCCAAACTCAGAAAGGCTGGCGCGGACTGCACCAGCCTCCCCTTTCCGGAGAACCGGAAAATTACTTCTTCTTACCAGCGATAGCCTTCGCCGGACCCTTGCGGGTGCGGGCGTTGGTGTGCGTGCGCTGACCGCGGACCGGAAGGCCACGACGGTGACGCAGGCCGCGGTAGCAGCCGAGATCCATCAAACGCTTGATGTTCATCGACGTGTCGCGACGAAGATCACCCTCGACCTGATAGTCGCGGTCGATGGCTTCGCGGATCTGAAGAACTTCAGCATCCGTCAGCTGATGAACGCGCTTGTCAGCCGGAAGACCGACCTTGTCCATGATTTCCTGCGCGAATTTCGGACCAATCCCGTGAATGTAGGTCAGCGCAATAACAACGCGCTTCGCAGTCGGGATGTTGACGCCAGCGATACGTGCCACGTCTTTTCTCCTTGGTTCCAGTTGCCATCCGGCAAGTGGTGATTCCAGTCGAGCGACCAACAGGGCCGCCAGTTCAAAATTGATGTCCGTGACAGGTCAAAACGACCGAACCCGGATCTCCCTTCCCTGAGGGAAATCCGCGCCAGTCGCTTGGGATGTCGCGAGTTGGCGCGGTGTTTAACGGAATCAGCGCAAAAAAGCAACCGGCTCCGCCAAGATTCTTTTGCTATCCAAAGGACGAGCTAAATCATGAGAGCGGCAAATCGGGCGAAAATCGCCGGCAGATTTTGCCACCCCGCCCCAGCCGTCAGACTGAAGCTTTCTCGAGGACGTTTTCAATAGCCTCGGTCACGGCATCGACATCCGCCATGCCATCCAGCGTCACAAGCTCACCCTGTTCGCTGTAATAGTTCGACAGGGGCGCGGTCTTCTCGCGATATTCCGTCAGCCGCTTGCGGAAGGCTTCCGGATTGTCATCCGAACGAACCGTACCGCCGGCGGCGATGGTTTCTGCGACGCGGTTTTCGATTCGGCGAATCAACGCCTCTTCGTCCACCTTCAGTTCAATGACGGCATCTAGGGCAAGATTCTTCTTGCGCATGTTCTCGGCAAGCGCCTTGGCCTGCGGAACGGTGCGCGGATAGCCGTCGAGAATAAAGCCCTTGGCACAGTCAGGCGCCTCGATGCGTTCGGAAACGATCTGATTGACGATATCGTCGGACACCAGCCCGCCGGCGTCCATGACGGCCTTGGCGCGCTTGCCGATTTCGGTGCCCGCGCTAACCGCAGCGCGAAGCATGTCACCGGTGGAAAGCTGCGGGATCCCGTACTTGTCAGTCAGCCGCTTGGCCTGGGTTCCCTTGCCCGCACCCGGCGGACCCAAAAATATCAGTCTCATCGTCCCCTCTTTCCTCCACGCAACTTCGACTTCTTGATCAGCCCTTCATATTGCTGCGCGATCAGGTGACCCTGAATTTGCGCAACCGTGTCCAGAGTTACACTGACAACGATCAAAAGCGAAGTACCACCAAGGGCTAATGGAATGCCCGTGCGTGCGATAAGTGTCTCAGGAAGGATACACACGAAGACCAGATAAATCGCGCCGACCACCGTGATGCGGGTCAGGACGTAATCGATGTACTCCGCGGTGCGGTCACCCGGACGAATGCCCGGAATGAAGCCACCGTGCTTCTTGAGGTTATCGGCCGTGTCCTTCGGATTGAAGACGATAGCCGTGTAGAAAAACGCGAAAAACGCGATCAGCAGGCCGTAGAGCGCCATGAACAACGGCTGCCCATGCTGCAGCGACGCGATGATCGCGGTCGCCCAGGACGGCAGATTGGTGTTTCCGGCAAAACCGGCAGCCGTCGCCGGCAGAAGCAGCAGCGACGATGCGAAGATCGCGGGAATGACGCCGGCCGTATTGAGCTTCAGCGGCAGATGCGAGGTATCGCCCTGGAACATCCGGTTGCCAACCTGTCGCTTCGGATATTGTATCAGCAGGCGACGCTGGGCGCGCTCCACAAAGACGATAAGCGCGATGACGCCGATGGCGACGAGGACGACCATAAGGATAAGCGGGGTCGAAAGCGCACCGGTGCGGCCGAGTTCCAGCGTGCCGGCAAGCGCCTTGGGCAGACCCGCAGCAATACCTGCAAAGATGATCAGCGAAATACCGTTGCCGATACCACGCGAGGTAATCTGTTCACCGAGCCACATCAGGAACATCGTGCCGCCAAGCAGCGTGATGACAGTGGAAACGCGGAAGAACCAGCCCGGATCGACCACGAGGCCGTTGCCGCTTTCAAGGCCGACCGCAATGCCATAGGCCTGCAGCGTGCCGAGCAGCACCGTACCGTAGCGGGTGTACTGGTTGATGATCTTGCGGCCGGCTTCGCCTTCCTTCTTCAACGCTTCGAGCGAGGGCACGACCGAGGTCATGAGCTGCACGATAATCGAAGCGGAGATGTAAGGCATGATGCCGAGGGCGAAGATCGCCATACGCTCGACAGCACCACCCGCAAACATGTTGAAAAGACCGAGAATGCCGTTGGCCTGGCCCTGGAAGGCCTGCGCATAGGCTTCTGGGTTCAGGCCCGGAAGCGGAATATGGGTGCCAAGACGGTAGACGAGAAGTGCGGCAAGAGTAAACCAGAGACGCTTTTTCAGATCCTCCGCCTTAGCGAAGGTCGAAAAATTCAGGTTCGAAGCCAGTTGTTCCGCTGCGGAAGCCATAAATTTCTCCGAATGACCCTTGCCAGCCGACGAAACCGGCCGATGCGGAAAGGTCTAAAAGATACCGGTTCAAAAACCGGGCTTCGGACGAACACGGCTTTGCGCCGCCATCATGCCTCACCCTGTTTTTTTATGTCCTATCCCCTCCCCTACGGAAGTTCAAGAACTGTGAGGCTCTCCCTGCAGCACTTTATGCCGCAAGCGGCGCGCATAACAGCTGCACCGCGAAGAGTTTGCCATGATGCATCTCTAAATCGATTTAGATCGAAAGCAACATTGGCCAGGGAGCGCAGACGCCCGGAGCACGAAGCCCCGGGCGCCTGAAGTCTATATATTACTCGGAAGCTTCGGCTGCAACCACGAGAAGCTTGATCGAGCCGCCGGCCTTCTCAATCTTTTCGAGTGCAGGCTTGGAAGCGCCGGCAACTTCGAAGGCAACCTTGGCCTTCAGCTCGCCGTCGGCGAGGATGCGTACACCGTCCTTGACGCGGCGGATAACGCCGGCTGCCTTGAGAGCAGCAGCATCGATCGTTGCGGAAGCGTCGAGCTTCTTGGCGTCGATGGCGGTCTGGATGCGGCCGAGCGACACAACAGCATATTCGGAACCGAAGATGTTGTTAAAGCCGCGCTTCGGCAGACGACGGTAGATAGGCATCTGACCGCCTTCGAAGCCGTTGATGGCGACGCCCGAACGAGCCTTCTGACCCTTCACACCGCGACCACCGGTCTTGCCCTTGCCAGAACCGATACCGCGACCTACGCGGATGCGATCCTTGGAGGAGCCTTCGTTGTCTCTGATTTCATTGAGTTTCATGATAGGTTACTCCGTCTCACTTCTCGTCAACGACGCGAACGAGATGCTGGACCGCACGGATCATGCCACGAACCGCCGGAGTATCTTCCAGGGTGCGCTGACGATGCATCTTGTTGAGACCCAGACCGACCAGCGTCTGACGCTGGATTGCCGGGCGGCGAATAGGGCTGCCGATCTGTTCGACCGTGACAGTCTTCTTGGCTTCAGTAGTTTTCTTGGCCATGATCCAGCTCCTTATTCTTCAGAAGCGTTGCCGGACGCGGCGCGGCGAGCCTGAAGGGTCGCAAACTTAAGACCGCGCTGTGCAGCGATGTCCTTCGGATGAACCTGATGCTTCAGAGCGTCGAACGTTGCGCGAACCATGTTGTATGGGTTCGACGAACCGGTCGACTTCGCAACGACGTCATGAACGCCCAGCGTTTCGAAAACAGCGCGCATCGGACCACCGGCGATGATACCGGTACCGGCCTTGGCCGAACGCAGCAGAACCTTGCCGGCGCCATGACGGCCATTGACGTCGTGATGCAGCGTGCGACCATCGCGCAGCGGAACGAAGATCAGATCGCGCTTTGCGCTTTCAGTTGCCTTGCGGATCGCTTCCGGAACTTCACGAGCCTTGCCGTGGCCGAAGCCGACGCGGCCCTTCTGGTCGCCGACGACGACGAGAGCGGCGAAGCCGAAGCGACGGCCACCCTTAACAACCTTTGCAACGCGGTTGATCGCGACCAGCTTGTCGACGAATTCGCTATCGCGCTCTTCGCGGTTCTGGCGATCTTCGCGAGAACCTCTTTTATCCTGTGCCATTGTCCTTGTCCTTTTTCTTTTACGGGTGGAACGGCAAACGAAAAGACCAGCGGCCTCGATGAGGAGATCCGCATGGCCCGGTGAAATTCCGCCCGGATCGTTGTCCGGGCGGAAAAAAATCAGAAGTTCAGACCGCCTTCGCGGGCAGCATCTGCCAGGGCCTTGACACGGCCGTGATAGATGAACGCGCCTCGGTCGAATACGACATCCTTGACGCCAGCCTTGACGCCGCGCTCGGCAACCAGCTTGCCCACGACAGATGCCGCAGCAACGTCGGCGCCGGTCTTGAGCGAGCCGCGCAGATCAGCTTCGAGCGTGGAGGCAGACGCAAGCGTCTTGCCAGCAACATCATCGATGATCTGGGCGTAGATGTTCTTCGACGAGCGATGAACCGACAGGCGCGGGCGGCCGTTGGCAACCGCCTTGATCTGGCGGCGCACACGGCTCGCGCGACGTGCAAGTGCTTCTTTCCTGCTAGCCATTTCGCGTGATCCTTACTTCTTCTTGCCTTCTTTGCGGACGATACGCTCTTCAGCGTACTTCACGCCCTTGCCCTTGTAGGGCTCGGGACCACGGTATTCGCGGATTTCCGCGGCTACCTGACCGACCTGCTGCTTGTTGATACCGGAAACGATGATTTCCGTCGGCTTCGGCACGGCAATGGTGATGCCGACCGGCGGCTCATAAACCACGTCGTGGGAGAAACCGAGCGCCAGCTGCAGGTTCTTGCCCTGCAGGGCGGCACGATAACCAACGCCGTTGATTTCGAGCTTGCGTTCGTAACCGTCCTTAACACCCTTGAAGATGTTCTCGATCATCGTGCGGGACATGCCCCACTTCGAACGAGCTTCCTTGGTGCCATTGGCGGGCGTTACGGAAACGCCGTTATCTTCGAGTTTCAGCTGAATATCGTCGTTTGCGACGAAAAACAGTTCACCCTTCGGGCCCTTCGCAGTGACCTTCTGGCCGTCGACATTGGCCGTCACACCTGCGGGAACCGGAACGGGCTTTTTACCGATACGAGACATTGTTCAATCCTGTCTGTTCGTTATGGAGATCCGTGCTCGATCTTAGAAGACCGAGCAAAGAACCTCGCCACCAACGTTCTGTTCGCGAGCCTGGTGATCGGCCATCACACCCTTCGGGGTCGAAAGGATGGTGATGCCGAGGCCGTTCGCGACCTGCGGAATGGACTTTACCGAGACATAAACCCGGCGGCCCGGCTTGGAAACGCGGCCGATCTCACGGATCACGGACGCGCCTTCGTAGTACTTCAGTTCGATGGTGAATTCGGACTTGCCGTTTTCGAAATCGACCTTGGAATAACCGCGAATGTAGCCTTCAGCCTGCAGCACGTCGAGAACGCGTGCGCGGAGGCTGGAAGCAGGCGTGCTGACCGCAGACTTGCGGCGAGCGGCACCATTGCGGATGCGGGTGAGCATATCACCCAAAGGATCAGTCATGGTCATGTGCCCGTCTCCTTACCAGCTCGACTTGACAATGCCCGGCACCTTGCCGGAATTGCCCAGCTCACGAAGCGCGATACGCGACATCTTGAGCTTGCGATAGAACGCGCGCGGACGGCCCGTTACTTCGCAGCGGTTGCGGATACGCGTCTTCGAGCCGTCACGCGGCAGCGAAGCGAGCTTCAGAGTGGCCTTGAACCGGTCTTCGATCGGAAGGGACTGGTTCATTACGATCGCCTTGAGTGCAGCACGCTTGGTGGCCTGCTGGGCGACCGACTTGCGGCGGCGCTTGTTCTTTTCAACTGCGCTTGTTTTCGCCATATCGGAGTTCCTTTTCTACGCTCGTCGTTACGGTTAGTGACGGAACGGGAAGTTGAACTCTGTAAGCAGAGCCCGAGCTTCGTCGTCCGACGTCGCCGTCGTGCAAACGATGATGTCCATGCCCCACATCTGATCAACCTTATCGTAGTTGATCTCAGGGAACACAATGTGTTCCTTGATGCCCATGGCGAAGTTGCCACGGCCGTCAAAGCTCTTGGGGTTCAGACCCCGGAAGTCGCGAACGCGCGGCAGCGCGATGTTGATCAGACGATCAAGGAATTCATACATTCGTGCGCCACGAAGGGTAACCTTCGCACCGATCGGCATGCCTTCGCGAAGCTTGAAACCAGCGATCGAATTACGAGCGCGGGTAACGACCGGCTTCTGGCCGGCGATTGCAGCCAGGTCACCGGCAGCAATGGTAGGCTTCTTGGAATCGGCAGTCGCTTCACCAACACCCATGTTGATCACGATCTTTTCAAGCTTCGGGATCATCATTACGTTGGCGTAGGAGAACTTCTCCTGCATGGCGTCGCGGATGCGCGACACGTATTCCGTCTTGAGACGCGGCTCGTACTTGTCAGCCATCGATCACTTCTCCCGAACGCTTGGCCACGCGGACCTTCTTGCCTTCTACAACAGAAAAGCCAACGCGGGTCGGCTTGCCATCCTTATCGGCGATGGCAATGTTGGAGATGTGCAAGGATGCTTCCTTGTTGATGATGCCGGCTTCCTGGCCCTGGGTCTGGCGCTGGTGACGCTTCACCATGTTTACGCCACGCACAACAGCCCGGTCTTCCTTCGGCAAAACCTGGATTACTTCGCCGGTACGGCCCTTGTCCTTACCGGTCAATACGACAACCTTGTCGCCTTTACGAATTTTCTGCATCGCAATTGCTCCTTACAGTACTTCCGGAGCCAGCGAGATGATCTTCATATGGTTCTTGGCGCGAAGTTCGCGCGGAACCGGTCCGAAGATACGGGTGCCGATGGGCTCTTTCTTGTTGTCGATAAGAACGGCTGCGTTGTTATCGAAACGGATGACGCTGCCGTCAGCGCGACGGATGTCCTTGGCGGTGCGCACGACAACCGCCTTCATCACATCGCCCTTCTTGACGCGGCCGCGCGGAATAGCTTCCTTGATGGAAACGACAATAATGTCGCCAACAGAAGCATATTTGCGCTTCGAGCCGCCCAGCACCTTGATGCACATGACACGACGTGCGCCGGAATTATCCGCCACGTCGAGGTTTGTTTGCATCTGAATCATGTCAGGTCGCCTTCTTGTTGTTACCGGAACGGTTGGGCAAACTCTCCCGAGCAAGCCCCCTGCTCCAGCTTATGAATATCTCTTTTTTTGCGCGGAAATGTCGTGACAGGGTGGTTTCCCGAGGGACCTTCCGTGCGCATCAAAGCAAAAGACGCTCGATTCACGAGCGTCCTTGCGCTGCTTCATACAGGAATTCGCGCCAAGTACAAGATGCCTGGCGCGATTCTGATGAAATTAAGCCTGGGCGGCGACGACCGTCCAGCGCTTGTCCTTGGAGATCGGTGCGCATTCCTCGATGGAAACGACATCGCCGACCTTGTATTGATTGTTTTCGTCGTGCGCCTTGTACTTCTTCGAACGACGAACGGTCTTTTGCATGAGCGGGTGAGCGAATCGACGCTCAACCCGGACCACGACAGTCTTCTCGTTCTTGTCGGACACTACGACGCCCTGCAGAATGCGTTTCGGCATATTATTTTTCCTTAGGCCTTGGCTTCTGCCGCCTTCTGGCGGGCAATGGTTTTAACGCGGGCGATGTCCTTGCGGACTTCGTTGATGCGCGAGGACTTCTCCAGCTGGCCGGTCGCCTTCTGGAAGCGCAGGTTGAACTGCTCCTTCTTCAGATCGGCGAGCTTGTCCTTGAGCTGGTCGGCGCTGAGGCCGCGAACTTCATCGGCTTTCATGTGCCTTGCTCCTTACTCTGCGATGCGCTGTACGAAGCGCGTCTTGACCGAGAGCTTGGCAGCGCCGAGACGAAGCGCCTCACGGGCGATCTCCTCGGTAACACCGTCGATCTCGAACATCATACGACCGGGCTTGACCTTGCATGCCCAGTATTCGACCGAACCCTTGCCCTTACCCATACGAACTTCGGTCGGCTTTGCCGTTACCGGAACGTCGGGGAATACGCGGATCCACACACGACCTGCGCGCTTCATGTAACGCGTGATCGCGCGGCGGGCCGCTTCGATCTCGCGTGCATTCACGCGGTTCGGTTCCTGCGACTTCAAGCCGAATTCACCGAATGCCAGGTCAAAGCCGCCCTTGGCGACGCCCTTGATGCGTCCCTTGAACTGCTTACGGTACTTAGTACGCTTTGGCTGCAACATTTTCTTACTTCTCCGAGCTTATCTTTCGCCAGCGTCAATCAAGCGTTTTCGCGACGACGATCGGGACGATCGCCACGCTCACGGCTTGCAGGGCCCTGCGCATCGCCTTCGAGACCGCGACGCTCAGAAGCCATCGGATCGTGCTCAAGGATTTCGCCCTTGAAGATCCAGACCTTGATGCCGCAAATGCCGAATGCGGTTTCAGCTTCAGCTGTGCCGTAGTCGATGTCCGCACGCAGCGTGTGCAGCGGAACGCGACCTTCGCGGTACCATTCGGTACGAGCGATTTCAGCACCGCCGAGACGGCCGCCGCAGGTGATCTTGATGCCTTCGGCGCCAAGACGCATGGCAGACTGAACCGAGCGCTTCATTGCACGGCGGAAAGCCACGCGACGCTCGAGCTGCTGGGCGATCGACTGGGCAACGAGAGTTGCGTCGATTTCCGGCTTGCGCACTTCAACGATGTTGAGGTGCGTTTCGGAGTTGGTCATCTCGGAAAGCTTCTTGCGAAGCTTCTCGATGTCCGCGCCCTTCTTGCCGATGATGAGACCCGGACGAGCCGAGTGGATCGTAACGCGGCACTTCTTGTGCGGACGCTCGATGACCACCTTGGCGATACCGGCCTGCTTGAGTTCCTTGATCAGGTATGCCCGGATCTTCAGGTCTTCATGCAGCAGCTTGCCGTATTCCGCGGTGTCAGCGTACCAGCGGCTATCCCAGGTACGGTTGATGCCGAGGCGGAAGCCGATTGGATTGATTTTCTGACCCATTATGCGGCCTCCCCTTTTTCCTCAACTTCACGAACAACGATCGTGAGGTGAGCGAACGGCTTTTCAATGCGGGACGCACGACCACGGCCACGAGCGTGGAAACGCTTCATGGTGATGGACTTGCCAACATAGGCCTCGGCGACGACGAGAGCGTCGACGTCGAGGTCATGGTTGTTTTCCGCATTGGCAATTGCAGATTCCAGCGTCTTCTTGACGGTGCCTGCAATGCGCTTGCGGGAGAATTCGAGCTCGGCGAGAGCGCGATCAACCTTCTTGCCACGGATAAGAGCGGCAACCAGGTTCAGTTTCTGGGGGCTGACGCGGAGCGTACGGGCAATGGCCTGAGCCTCATTGTCCTTCAGCCGGCGTTCGGTCTTAGCCTTCGCCATGATTACTTCCTCTTTGCCTTCTTGTCCGCGCCGTGACCGTAATAGGTACGGGTCGGAGAGAATTCACCGAACTTGTGTCCGACCATGTCTTCGTTGACCGAGACGGGCACATGCTTGCTGCCGTTATAAACGCCGAAGGTCAGACCGACGAACTGCGGCAGGATCGTGGAGCGACGGCTCCAGATCTTGATTACTTCATTACGTCCGCTCTCGCGCACCTTCTCAGCCTTGGTGAGAAGATAGCCGTCAACAAACGGACCTTTCCATACTGAACGAGCCATTAGTGACTACCTCTCTTACTTCTTACGCTGATGGCGCGAGCGCATGATGAACTTGTCGGTCGACTTGTTCGAACGGGTGCGCTTGCCCTTCGTGGGCTTGCCCCACGGAGTAACCGGGTGACGGCCACCCGATGTGCGACCTTCACCACCACCGTGCGGGTGGTCGACCGGGTTCATGACGACGCCGCGAACGTGCGGACGCTTGCCACGCCAACGCGAACGACCAGCCTTGCCGTCGTTGATGTTGCCGTGATCCGAGTTCGAAACAGCGCCGATCGATGCGAGGCACGAGCCATGCACCAGACGCTGTTCGCCCGAGTTGAGACGCAGGATGGCCATACCGGCATCGCGGCCGACGAGCTGGACATACGTACCGGCGGAGCGGGCGATCTGACCGCCTTTACCCGGCTTCATCTCGACGTTGTGGATGATCGAACCGACCGGAATGTACTGAAGCGGCATGGTGTTGCCGGGCTTCACGTCCACTGCCTTGTCGGAGGCGATCACCTTGTCACCAGCAGCGAGACGCTGTGGCGCGAGAATGTAAGCCTGTTCGCCGTCGGTATACGTAACCAGCGCGATGAACGCGGTGCGGTTGGGGTCGTATTCCAAACGTTCAACGGTGCCTTCAACGTCGAATTTACGACGCTTGAAATCCACCAGACGGTAGGTCCGCTTGTGACCGCCACCCTGGAACCGGACGGTGATCCGGCCCTGGTTGTTGCGGCCACCCTTGGAGCTGAGGCCCTGGGTCAGAGCCTTTACCGGCTTGCCCTTGTAGAGCGAAGCGCGGTCCACGATAACCAGCTGGCGCTGGCTTGGCGTGGTCGGATTGAAACTTTTCAATGCCATTTTATTGTTCCCTTTTGGGTCTTTGCCCGCTTGGGCCTAACCTTTAGAGTCCGGTGGACACGTCGATGGATTGACCTTCGGCGAGCGTAACGACGGCTTTCTTGACGTCTTTCAGCTTACCGGCGAACCCACGGAAACGACGGGTCTTACCCTTGCGGATAAGCGTGTTCACAGCCGTGACTTTGACGCCGAAGAGAGCTTCCACGGCAGCCTTGATTTCAGGCTTGGAAGCGCTTTTGGCGACGTTGAATACGACCTGGTTCTGTTCGGAGACCAGCGTCGACTTTTCCGTGATCGAAGGAGATACGATCACATCGTAGTGGCGAAGATCCGTCATTTGAACCGCTCCTCCAGAGCCTCTACAGCAGCCTTGGAAAGCACCAGCTTGCCACGGCGCAGGATGTCGTAAACATTGATGCCCTGTACCGGCAGAACGTCCACATTCGGGATGTTCTGGGCTGCGAGCTTGAAGTTGCCATCAAGTTCAGCGCCACCGATAACGAGAGCGTTGGTCAGGCCAAGCGAAGCGAAGCTGCCCAGCAGAGCCTTGGTCTTTGCTTCAGATGCAACGAGCTGATCAACGATGATCAGTTCTTCAGCCTTCAGCTTTGCAGACAGGGCGTGACGCAGAGCGAGCGCACGAACCTTCTTGGGAAGGTCATGGGCGTGGCTGCGAACGACCGGGCCGTGGGCCTTGCCGCCGCCGCGGAACTGCGGTGCGCGAGCCGAATGGTGACGAGCGCGGCCCGTACCCTTCTGCTTGTACATCTTGGCACCGGTACGGGAAACTTCCGACCGGTTCTTGGTCTTGTGGGTTCCCTGCTGCTTCTTAGCAAGCTGCCAGCGAACCATGCGGGCCAGAATGTCCTGGCGGGGGTCGAGGCCGAAGATCTCATCCGACAGAGAAACCTTGCCGGCGTCTTTTCCCTCGAGGGTCTTGACGTTCAATTCCATGATAAGGCTCCCTTACTTCGCAGCCGACTTGACGGCGTCGCGGACGATGATCCAGGAACCCTTCGAACCGGGAACTGCACCCTTCACGAGGATGAGGCCACGGTCTTCGTCAGTCGAAACGACTTCGAGGTTCTGGGTCGTAACGCGTGTCTGGCCCATATGACCAGCCATGCGCTTGCCCTTCCAGACGCGGCCCGGATCCTGGTTGTTACCGGTCGAACCGTGTGCACGGTGCGATACGGAGTTACCGTGCGAAGCGCGGCCACCACCGAAGTTGTGACGCTTCATAGCACCGGCAAAACCTTTACCGATTGTGGTTCCAGTGACGTCCACCAGCTGGCCGTTCTGAAAATGAGTTGCGGTCAGTGTTGCACCGATGTCGATCAGGTTCTCGGGAGAAACCCGGAACTCGACGAGCTTGGCTTTCGGTTCGACATTGGCAGCGGCAAAATGACCGCGAAGCGCCTTCGTCGTGTTCTTGACCTTGGACTGGCCGGCACCGAGCTGAACTGCGGTGTAGCCATTCTTGTCTTCCGTGCGCTGGGCAACGACTTGTACGTTATCCAGTCGCAATACTGTTACGGGGATATGTTCACCTGCGTCGTTATAGACGCGTGTCATACCCACTTTCTGTGCAATCACACCTGAACGCATTGGTTCATCCTCTTGCGAGCCTTGAAGGGAAAACCCTCTCTGGCCTTTGTTAAGGAGTGCCCTTCGACATCTCACGATGTTTCCGGTCTCCGGTTTGGAAGTCGTTGGATTGCTCCACGTACCTTCCTTGTTATTTCAGCCCTCACCTTGGATGGATCGGGCCGGGTCTTAGAGCTTGATTTCCACGTCAACGCCAGCAGCGAGGTCGAGCTTCATAAGAGCATCGACAGTCTGCGGGGTGGGGTCAACGATATCGAGAAGACGCTTGTGCGTCCGCATTTCGAACTGTTCACGGCTTTTCTTGTCAACGTGAGGAGAGCGGTTGACGGTAAACTTTTCGATGCGGGTGGGGAGTGGAACCGGGCCGCGAACGCTGGCGCCGGTGCGCTTTGCGGTCGACACGATTTCACGGGTAGAGGCATCGAGGATCCGGTGATCGAACGCCTTGAGGCGGATACGGATATTCTGGCCGGTCATTCGTCTTGTCCTTGTTCTTTGTTATTCGTTTCCGCACGCGGAAACACATGAACTTCTATTGATCGTGGCGCCGCAGATTTTCAAAAATCGAGAGGGATGCGCCTCGCACCCCAATCATTTCAGTAGTCTGTATTGCTAAAACACCGCGTTTCGCAAATGCTTGCGAATCCAGCGGTGAGTGTGAGTGCGCGTTTACGCGCTTTCACCGAATTTTTCAAGCACTAAAAATGCAACGCCGCCAGGCTTTTTATTAAAAGCCCGACGGCGGTGTTTGTGACACCGCCGTCGGAGCGAATTTTAAAAGTCGAAATTACTCGACGATCGAAGCCACGATGCCGGCGCCGACGGTACGGCCGCCTTCGCGGATAGCGAAGCGCAGCTTTTCTTCCATCGCGATCGGAACGATCAGCTCGACTTCAACCGTGACGTTGTCGCCAGGCATAACCATTTCCGTGCCTTCCGGCAGAGAAACGATGCCGGTCACGTCCGTCGTGCGGAAGTAGAACTGCGGGCGGTAGTTCGTGAAGAACGGCGTATGACGGCCGCCTTCTTCCTTCGTCAGGATGTAGGCTTCTGCCATGAACTTCTTGTGCGGCTTGACCGAACCCGGCTTGCACAGGATCTGGCCACGCTCAACGCCGTCACGGGTAACGCCGCGAACGAGAGCACCGATGTTGTCGCCAGCCTGGCCCTGGTCGAGCAGCTTGCGGAACATTTCAACGCCGGTCACCGTCGTCTTCGAGGTCGGACGGATGCCGACGATCTCGACTTCTTCACCAACCTTGACGATACCGCGCTCAACGCGACCCGTCACAACCGTACCACGGCCGGAGATCGAGAACACGTCTTCGATCGGCATCAGGAACGGCTGGTCGATCGGACGCTCAGGCGTCGGGATGTAGGCGTCAACAGCGGCCATCAGCTCGCGGATCGCGTCTTCACCGATCTTCTTGTCAGAATCTTCAAGAGCAGCAAGTGCCGAACCCTTGATGATCGGGATATCGTCGCCCGGGAAGTCGTAGGACGACAGAAGTTCGCGAACTTCAAGCTCGACGAGCTCGAGAAGCTCGGCGTCGTCAACCTGGTCGACCTTGTTGAGGAACACGACGATTGCCGGAACGCCAACCTGACGGGCAAGCAGGATGTGCTCGCGGGTCTGCGGCATCGGGCCGTCGGCAGCCGAGCAAACCAGGATCGCGCCGTCCATCTGGGCAGCACCGGTGATCATGTTCTTCACGTAGTCGGCGTGGCCGGGGCAGTCGACGTGCGCGTAGTGACGGGCAGGCGTCTCATACTCAACGTGTGCCGTCGAAATCGTGATACCACGGGCCTTTTCTTCAGGCGCGGCGTCGATCTGGTCATACGCCTTGAATTCGCCGAAGAACTTCGTGATCGCGGCCGTCAGCGACGTCTTGCCATGGTCAACGTGACCGATCGTGCCAATGTTGACGTGCGGCTTATTGCGCTCAAACTTGCTCTTTGCCATTAGTGGCTCTCCATTCTTGTCCCTTGACGGGAATAATCTTCAAATCTGGTGGGGCGTACCCCGATCACTTCTGACCGGAGTACTTTGCCTGGATTTCCTGCGCCACGTTCGACGGAACCGGCGAGTAGTGGTCGAACGTCATCGAGTACTGAGCGCGGCCTTGGCTCATGGAGCGCAGGTTGTCGACGTACTTGAACATGTTCGCGAGCGGAACATGCGCGTTGATGACGATGGTGATACCACGGCTTTCCTGGCCCTGGATCTGACCACGACGGGAGTTCAGGTCGCCGATAACGTCGCCGACATAGTCTTCCGGCGTTACGACTTCGACCTTCATCATCGGCTCGAGAAGCTGTGCACCAGCCTTCTTGGCTGCTTCACGGAAGCAGGCACGCGATGCGATTTCGAAGGCGAGAACCGACGAGTCGACGTCGTGGAATGCACCGTCGATCAGCGTCGCCTTGACGCCGAGCATCGGGAAGCCAGCCAGCGGACCGGAAGACAGAACGCTTTCGATACCCTTCTGAACGCCCGGGATGTATTCCTTCGGAACAGCACCACCGACGATCTTGGATTCGAACTTGAAGTCTTCGCCTTCAGGGTTCGGTTCGAAGATGATCTTGACGCGAGCGAACTGACCGGTACCACCGGACTGCTTCTTGTGCGTGTAGTCTTCTTCGTGCTGACGCGTGATCGTTTCGCGATAGGCAACCTGCGGCGCGCCGACGGTGGCTTCAACCTTGAACTCGCGACGCATACGGTCAACGAGAATGTCGAGGTGAAGTTCGCCCATGCCCGCGATGATCGTCTGACCGGACTCTTCGTCGGTCTTGACGCGGAACGAAGGATCTTCAGCAGCCAGGCGGTTGAGCGCGAGGCCCATCTTTTCCTGGTCGCCCTTGGTCTTCGGCTCGATCGCGATCTGGATGACCGGCTCGGGGAATTCCATGCGCTCGAGGATAACCGGCTTCAGCGGATCGCAGAGCGTATCGCCAGTGGTGGTTTCCTTGAGGCCAGCCAGAGCAACGATGTCGCCGGCAAAGGCTTCTTCGATGTCTTCGCGCGAGTTGGAGTGCATCTGCAGCATACGGCCGACGCGCTCGCGCTTGTCCTTGACCGTGTTGATGACAGACGTACCCTTTTCGAGCTTGCCCGAGTAGATACGTGCGAAGGTCAGCGAACCGACGAAGGGGTCGTTCATGATCTTGAACGCGAGCATGGAAAGCGGCTCGCTGTCGTCGGCATGACGTTCGATTTCGGCTTCGGTCTTGAAGTCGATGCCCTTGATCGCCGGAATGTCAAGCGGAGAAGGCAGGTAGTCGACGACGGCGTCGAGAAGCGGCTGAACGCCCTTGTTCTTGAACGCGGTACCGCAGAACATCGGGTGGAACTTCACGTCGATGGTGCCGCGGCGAACCAGTGCACGGATCTGTTCGTTGTCCGGCATGATGCCGTTCAGGTAGTTTTCCATCGCTTCTTCGTCGATCTCGACAACTGTCTCGATCAGCTTTTCGCGATATTCGTCAGCCTTGGCCTTCATGTCTTCAGGGATTTCGACGACGTCCCACTGAGCGCCGAGCGATTCGTCGCGCCAGATGAGTGCGTTCATCTCGATCAGATCGATAACGCCCTTGAACTCGGTCTCAGCGCCGATCGGCAGCTGCATGACGACGGCAATGGCGCCGAGACGGGTCTTGATCATTTCTACCGAGCGGTAGAAGTCAGCGCCGGTCTTGTCCATCTTGTTGCAGAAGATCATGCGCGGAACATGATACTTCTCGGCCTGGCGCCAGACGGTTTCCGTCTGCGGCTCCACACCGGCGTTGGCGTCGAGCAGCGCGATGGCACCGTCGAGAACGCGCAGCGAACGCTCGACTTCAATGGTGAAGTCGACGTGGCCGGGGGTGTCGATGATGTTGAAACGGCGCATCTTGCCGTCACGGCCCTTCCAGAAGGTCGTGGTGGCAGCAGACGTGATGGTGATACCACGCTCCTGCTCCTGCTCCATCCAGTCCATCGTGGCTGCGCCATCGTGAACTTCACCGATCTTGTGCGACTTACCGGTGTAATAAAGGATACGCTCGGTGGTCGTCGTCTTGCCGGCGTCGATATGCGCCATGATACCGAAATTGCGGTAGTCTTCGATTTTATATTCGCGAGCCATAATGGACTGCCTTTCGATATGCGACCGGTTAAGATTACCAGCGGTAATGCGAGAATGCGCGGTTGGCGTCAGCCATCTTGTGCGTGTCTTCGCGCTTCTTGACAGCCGAACCACGGTTGTTCGCAGCGTCCATGAGTTCGCCGGAAAGGCGATCGACCATGGTCGTTTCGTTGCGCTTGCGCGCAGCGGTGATCAGCCAGCGGATGGCCAGAGCCTGACGGCGCTCGGGGCGAACATCGACCGGAACCTGGTAGGTAGCACCACCAACGCGGCGCGAACGCACTTCAACATGCGGAGCAACATTGTCGAGGGCGGAGTGGAACACGCCGAGCGGCTCCTGCTTCGTCTTGCCCTGAACGACGTCGAACGCGCCGTAAACGATGCTTTCTGCGACCGACTTCTTGCCGTGAAGCATGATGGCGTTCATGAACTTGGTAACGATCAGATCGCCGAACTTCGGATCCGGGTTGATCTCACGCTTTTCTGCACTATGGCGACGGGACATATTCTTTGTCTCTCAATGTTATTGACGCTTTACCACGCGGAGAACCTCGCGCAGCGCCGGAATTTGTTTAAACCCGAATTACTTCGGACGCTTCGCACCGTACTTGGAGCGGCGCTGCTTGCGGTTCTTGACGCCCTGGGTATCGAGAACACCGCGGATGATGTGGTAACGCACGCCCGGCAAGTCCTTTACGCGGCCGCCGCGGATCATGACCACGGAGTGTTCCTGAAGGTTGTGACCTTCGCCCGGAATGTAACCGATGACTTCGAAGCCGTTGGTGAGGCGGATCTTGGCAACCTTACGCAGAGCCGAGTTCGGCTTCTTCGGGGTCGTCGTGTAAACGCGGGTGCAAACACCACGCTTCTGCGGGTTTTCCTGAAGAGCAGGAACCTTGTTGCGCTTTACCTGTGCCTGGCGAGGCTTGCGGATCAGCTGGTTTACGGTAGGCATATAACCATCCCTTGCAAAAACTACTTTAGCCACCCGAACGGGTGGCGGCTATGCCGTTGCCGGCGACGACGCACGTATATATCCTCATGCGCAAAACGTGGCCCGATCCGTTTTCACGGATGGACCACCAAGAGCAGAGGACACCTCAACGAGGCGTCTTGCATGCAACATTCGTGTCTTCTACGTGCAATGGAGTCTTGTTTGAGATGATGTTCGGAAAAAAGGTTTCCGAACGGCCAGCACCCACAGAGGCTCCGATGGCGGGCGTACTACTGTTTTAGCCAGCTTTCGTCAAGGCCGAATCCGCATTTTGCGCCCGTGCCCGCGGCCACAAAGCCCGCAGGCGGGCCATTTCCCCCTCCTTCTAACAGAAGTCACAGTCGGCAACAGCGATTTTGCGCTCCGGCCTTTGGCTTTTCATAAAATCCGTCTATTGATTCCCTCAAGCGGCCAGACTTGGCCCGCCACGCGCAAGACCCGCTCCGGTCGACCCGCGTACATAGCAACGACAGATCAAGGAACCGCGTCATGAGCACCCTCCCCGACAACGACAACGGACGCGACGAGCCGATGGTCTTCATCGTCATCGGCAAGGCTTACGAGACCGATAACTCCGAGGGCATCGACATCCACGTCATCCTTCGGGCGCCGGACGACGATACCGCCGTGCGTGAAACACTGAACGCGCTTTCCGAGGAAGGCTTCATCGAGGCCGACCTCGACCAGATCGGCATGCTGACCGAAATCCCGGATGAAGAGCCGCACGCTTCCGCCTATCAGGGCGCACTGGAAGGCGAAGTGGCGATCATCCGCTTCGCCTGAGGCACAGCCATGACGGTGAGACGCATCGTCACCAATATCGCGACACCCGACCTTGAACGGGCGGGTGTCTTTTATGGCGATATTCTCGGCATGACCATCGCCATGGATCACGGCTGGATCGTGACCTATGCAAGCCCGGTTGAAACACCTGCCCAGATCAGCTTTGCCCGCGAAGGCGGCTCCGGAACGGCGGTCCCCGACATCTCCATCGAGGTCGACAATTTCGACGAGGTTCACGCCCGCATAGTTAAAGCCGGGCTGCCGGTCGAATACGGGCCGGCCATCGAAACATGGGGCGTGCGCCGCCTGTTCCTGCGCGATCCCTTTGGCAGACTGATCAATATATTAAGTCACTTATAGATTATATACTTCAAACTCGTTAGTATTACTTCGTTTCCCATTGAACATCATGAAGATATTAGCTTAAATAACCCCGGCATGAAATTCCGGTGGCGGGTTGGACAATATATCTTCGGCAGACATTATTGATGACATTTACGAGGCGGCGCTTTTTCCCGACCGCTGGGCGAAGGTCATCGCCACAATCGGTCAACGGCTGGATTTCTGGGGCGGCGCCCTCACCTGGGGCAAGGGTGAGGAAGAAGCCTGGCTTTTCACGCCCAATTTCCAGGAATTGATGCAGGCCTTCATGGAGGGCGGCTGGAACCACCGCAATGACCGCCTCACCCGCGCGGTCCGCGAGGGACAATTTTCCTTCGTGCATGATTTCGATGTCTTCACCCACGATGAATGGGCCGGGCTACCGATCGTGCGCGACTTCCTGATGCCACGTGGATTGGGATATGGGGCGGCAACCCAGGTCGCTCCACCTGACCATCCGGAAATGACGGTGCTTTTCGAACGCAAGCTCGACAGCGGCGTCATCGGCCCGGAGACGATGGCCGCGCTCGGCAGGCTGAGGCCGCATATAGCCCGCAGCCTCACACTTGCAACCCGGCTGCAGCGCCAGAGGGCCGATGCGATGACACTCGGTCTCAATGCCATTGGCGCGCCGGCGGCGGTGCTGCAGGCAAGCGGGCGTGTCCTTTCCGCCAACGGCCTGTTTCAGACGCTCCAGAAGTGCATATCCACCCGCGCCCGCGACAGGATCTCCATTTCCGACGAAAGAGTAAACCGGCTGCTCTACAAGGCGCTGGCCGGGCGTGGCGTCAGCTCTTTCCCCATGCCGACCAGCGAGGAGCGGGCCTGCATCCTTCACGTCATCCCGCTGCGCAAGGATGCGCTGGACCTCTCCCCGAACGGCAGCGCCATCGTTCTGATATCGCAACCCGTAGGCGCCGTCGCGGACGCGACCTTGCTCCTGAAAGGGCTTTATGACCTCACCAGGGCCGAAGCCCGCGTTGCTCTGGAAATCATGAAGGGGCTTTCGCTTCCCTCGGTGGCGAAGCAATTGCAGATTTCCCACGAGACGGTCCGCAGCAACGCCAAGTCGATCTATGCGAAGACCGGCAGCACCGGCCAGACCGATCTCGTCCGCCGGCTTTCCGTTCTGACGCGCTACAACATCGGCGAGCAGGGCTGAACCTGCCGCACGGCTTGAAGCCCTCGGCCACACCGATCTGAATATCAACCAGCCCCCGCATCCGCAGCAGTGACCCGCCGAAACGAAAAAACGCCCGGATTGCTCCGGGCGTTTTTATGAACCGTGGCGGGGCTTCGTAAAGCCCCTGCCCTTTCGGCTTCGTTCGCCTTATTCGGCGGCCGGAACCTGATCCGTCATGTCCTGCAGCATCTGGTTTGCAGAACCTGCACCCGTACCCTTGCGGCGTTCCTCGAGAATGAGGTCGTCGCGCGAGGTAGCGATGCGGCGGATCTGCGTCATGGTGCCGCCAGTACCGGCCGGGATGAGACGGCCGACGATGACGTTTTCCTTGAGGCCCTGCAGCGTATCCGTCTTGCCGGCAATCGCAGCTTCCGTGAGAACCTTGGTGGTTTCCTGGAAGGATGCGGCCGAGATGAAGGACGGCGTCTGCAGCGAAGCCTTGGTGATGCCGAGCAGAACAGGATCGCCGTAAGCCGGCTTCTTGCCCTCCTCGATCAGGCGGTCGTTCATGTCATCCAGCTCGATACGGTCGACGTTGTCGCCGACGATGTACTGGCTGTCGCCGGCATCGGTGATCTCAACCTTCTGCAGCATCTGGCGAACGATCACCTCGATGTGCTTGTCGTTGATCACAACGCCCTGCAGTCGGTAGACTTCCTGGATTTCGTTCACGAGGTAGGAAGCCAGAGCCTCCACGCCCTTGATCGCCAGAATGTCGTGCGGTGCCGGGTTGCCGTCGAGAATGTATTCGCCCTTCTCGATGTAGTCGCCTTCCTGAAGATGGAAGGGCTTGCCCTTCGGGATCAGGTATTCGACCGGCTCGACGCCGTCTTCCGCAGGCTCGATCATCACGCGACGCTTGTTCTTGTAGTCGCGACCGAGGCGGATCGTACCGTCGATCTCGGCGATGACGGCGTGATCCTTCGGACGACGTGCTTCGAACAGTTCGGCAACACGCGGCAGACCACCGGTGATGTCCTTCGTCTTGGCGCTTTCCAGCGGCGAACGTGCAAGCACGTCACCCTGGGAGACCTTCGAACCCGGCTCGACCGACAGGATGGCGTCCACGGACAGCTGGAAGCGGGCTTCGCCACCACGGGCAAGCTTCGCAACAGCGCCGGAAGCGTCCTTGATGACGATCGCAGGCTTGAGGTCCGAACCGCGCGGCGTCGAACGCCAGTCAATGACCTGACGCTTGGTGATGCCGGTGGATTCGTCGGTGGCTTCCAGAACGGAAAGACCGTCGACGAGGTCCTCGAAGTGAACGGTGCCTTCCACTTCCGTCATCATCGGACGGGTGTAGGGGTCCCATTCTGCCAGACGCTGGCCACGCTTTACCTTGTCGCCATCATCCACGAAGATCTTCGAGCCGTAAGCGACGCGCTGCGACGAACGCTCCGCACCGCGCTCATCGAGAATGGTGACGGCCATGTTACGGCCCATCGCGATGAGAGTGCCTTCGGAGTTGCGCAGGATGTTACGGTTCTTGATCGCAATCGTGCCCTCGTAAGAGGCTTCAAGGAACGACTGGTCGACCACGTTCGCCGTACCGCCAAGGTGGAAGGTACGCATGGTGAGCTGCGTGCCTGGTTCACCGATCGACTGTGCGGCGATGACGCCAACGGCTTCGCCCATGTTGACAGGCGTACCGCGTGCAAGGTCACGACCGTAGCAGACGCCGCAAACGCCAACCTGCACTTCGCAGGTCAGAGCCGAGCGGATGCGCACGGACTGGATGCCCGCCTTTTCGATGACGGCCACATCGGCCTCATCGATGAGCGTGCCAGCCTTGACGAGGTTCTCGCCGGAAACCGGATGATCGATATCATCAAGAGCCGTACGGCCGAGGATACGTGCGCCGAGCGAGGCAACGACCTGACCGGCATCGACGATGGCGGTCATGGTGAGGCCCTTGTCGGTGCCGCAATCGGTGGAAACGACGATGCAATCCTGCGCGACGTCAACCAGACGACGGGTAAGGTAACCCGAGTTCGCCGTCTTCAAGGCGGTGTCTGCCAGACCCTTACGGGCACCGTGGGTCGAGTTGAAGTACTCGTTAACGGTCAGGCCTTCCTTGAAGTTCGAGATGATCGGCGTCTCGATGATTTCACCCGAGGGCTTGGCCATCAGGCCGCGCATGCCGCCCAGCTGACGCATCTGGTTCGGAGAACCACGCGCGCCCGAGTGGGACATCATGTAGATGGAGTTCATCGGCTTCTGGCGGCCCGTTTCCGGATCAAACTCGACAGCCTTGATGCGCGCCATCATTTCTTCGGCGACCTTCTCGGTTGCCTTGCCCCAGGCGTCGACAACCTTGTTGTACTTTTCGCCCTGGGTGATGAGACCATCATTATACTGCTGTTCGTATTCCTTCACCAAGGCTTCGGTGTCGCCAACGATCTTCACCTTGCTGTCCGGAATGACCATGTCGTCCTTGCCGAACGAAATGCCGGCGCGGCAGGCGTGGCTGAAGCCGAGCTGCATGATGCGGTCGCAGAAGATGACCGTGTCTTTCTGACCGCAATGACGGTAGACCGTGTCGATCATCTTGGAGATGTTCTTCTTGGTCATTTCCTGGTTGCAGACGTCGAAAGGCACGTTGACGTTCTTCGGCAGAAGTTCGCCAATCAGCATACGGCCAGGGGTCGTTTCATGAATCTTGGAAACCGGCTTGCCGTCGGCGTCCACGGTCTTGAAGCGGCCGCGAATCTTGGCATGCAGCGTCACGACCTTGTTTTCAAGCGCGTGATGCAGCTCACCGATGTCGGAGAAAGCCATGCCTTCGCCCGGCTCGTTCTGGTTCATGATCGACAGGTAATAGAGGCCGAGAACCATGTCCTGCGACGGAACGATGATCGGGTGACCGTTCGCCGGATGCAGGATGTTGTTGGTCGACATCATCAGCACGCGGGCTTCCAGCTGGGCTTCCAGCGAAAGCGGCACGTGAACAGCCATCTGGTCACCGTCGAAGTCGGCGTTGAAGGCCGTGCAGACGAGCGGGTGCAGCTGGATGGCCTTGCCTTCGACCAGCATCGGTTCGAAAGCCTGGATACCCAGACGGTGCAGCGTCGGTGCGCGGTTCAGAAGAACCGGATGCTCGCGGATAACCTCGTCGAGGATATCCCAGACTTCCGGCTTTTCCTTTTCAACCAGCTTCTTGGCCTGCTTGACGGTCGAGGAGTAACCCTTGGCGTCGAGACGGGCGTAGATGAACGGCTTGAACAGTTCGAGCGCCATCTTCTTCGGCAGGCCGCACTGGTGCAACTTCAGTTCCGGACCGGTCACGATGACCGAACGACCGGAATAGTCGACGCGCTTGCCGAGAAGGTTCTGGCGGAAGCGGCCCTGCTTGCCCTTGAGCATGTCGGACAGCGACTTCAGCGGGCGCTTGTTGGCACCCGTGATGACGCGGCCGCGACGGCCGTTGTCGAACAGCGCATCGACGGATTCCTGCAACATACGCTTTTCGTTGCGGATGATGATGCCAGGCGCACGAAGCTCGATCAGGCGCTTCAGACGGTTGTTACGGTTGATGACGCGGCGATAGAGATCGTTGAGGTCGGACGTCGCAAAACGGCCGCCATCCAGCGGAACCAGCGGGCGCAGGTCCGGCGGAATGACCGGAACGACCTTCATGATCATCCATTCCGGACGGTTGCCGCTTTCCATGAAGTTCTCGACGATCTTCAGGCGCTTCATCAGCTTCTTCTGCTTGAGATCAGACGTGGTCTCAGCAAGTTCGGCACGCAGGTCGCCGGCGATCTTTTCGAGGTTCATCGAAGCCAGCATCTCGTAGATGGCTTCAGCGCCGATCATGGCGGTGAACTGGTCTTCGCCGAACTCGTCGACGGCGATCATGTACTCTTCTTCAGACAGAAGCTGGTTCTGCTTCAGCGAAGTGAGGCCAGGCTCGGTGACGATGTAGTTCTCGAAATAGAGAACGCGTTCGACATCCTTCAGCGTCATGTCGAGCAGGGTCGAGATACGCGAGGGAAGCGACTTCAGGAACCAGATGTGGGCAACCGGCGCTGCGAGCTCGATATGGCCCATGCGCTCACGGCGAACGCGCGACAGCGTCACTTCGACGCCGCACTTTTCGCAGATGATGCCCTTGTACTTCATGCGCTTGTACTTGCCGCACAGGCACTCGTAGTCCTTGATCGGTCCGAAGATACGCGCGCAGAAAAGGCCGTCGCGTTCCGGCTTGAACGTACGGTAGTTGATGGTTTCCGGCTTCTTGATCTCGCCGTAGGACCACGACAGGATTTTTTCCGGCGAAGCAATCGAAATCCGGATGGAATCGAAATGCTGCGCAGGCACCTGAGGATTGAAAAGATTCATGACCTCTTGGTTCATGCCTTGTCTCCTTGAGAGGCTAGCTGCTGCCCCTGTTTGCATCCGGACCGGCTTCTTCCCGGGTCACCGTCCAGAGCTTTAAATACGGATTAACCGCACAATGCGGCGAAAGTGTCCCACGCCAGCCGGGCTGACGGGAAACCGGCAGGCGCCCGGAAGGCGCCCGCCTCTCTCATTTTTATTCCGCCGCGTCGGGCAGCTGGTCGTCGGGCTGGTTCTCGATCTTCGAGTTTTCCAGCTCAACCGAAAGACCGAGCGACCGCATTTCCTTGACGAGAACGTTGAAGCTCTCCGGAATACCGGCCTCGAAGGTATCGTCGCCACGGACGATCGCTTCGTAGACCTTGGTGCGGCCGGCCACGTCGTCCGACTTGACGGTCAACATTTCCTGCAGCGTGTAGGCCGCGCCGTATGCTTCCAGAGCCCAGACTTCCATTTCCCCGAAGCGCTGTCCGCCGAACTGCGCCTTGCCGCCCAGCGGCTGCTGGGTAACGAGCGAGTAAGGACCGATCGAGCGAGCGTGGATCTTGTCGTCGACAAGGTGGTTCAGCTTGATCATGTACATGTAGCCGACGGTGACCTTGCGGTCGAACGGCTCACCGGTACGACCGTCGTAAAGGACGGACTGACCGGATTCATGCAGACCTGCCTTCTTCAGCATCGCGGCGACGTCAGGCTCATGCGCACCGTCGAAGACCGGGGTCGCGATGGAAACACCGCGCTTGGCTTCTTCGGCAAGCTTCACCAGCGAGTCGTCATCGAAGCGCTGAACCTCGTCATTGGCTTCAGACGCGTAGATTTCCGTCAGTTCGCTGCGAAGCTCGCTGATGTCCATCGTCTTGCGATACTCTTCGAGCATCTCGCCGATCTTCTTGCCCATACCTGCGCATGCCCATGCGAGGTGGGTTTCGAGGATCTGGCCGACGTTCATGCGCGAAGGCACGCCGAGCGGGTTCAAGCAGATGTCGACATGCGTGCCGTCTTCAAGGAACGGCATGTCCTCGACCGGAACGATACGCGAGACGACGCCCTTGTTACCGTGACGGCCGGCCATCTTGTCACCCGGCTGGATCTTGCGCTTAACAGCAACGAAGACCTTGACCATCTTCATGACGCCCGGAGGCATTTCGTCGCCGCGCTGGACCTTTTCGACCTTGTCCATGAAGCGCTGTTCAAGGCGCGACTTGGACTCGTCGTACTGGCCGCGAAGCGCTTCCAGTTCGGACTGAGCCTTCTCGTCCTCGACCGCGAACATCCACCACTGCGAGCGGGGATATTCGGAGACGACGGCGTTGGAAAGTTCGACGCCCTTCTTGAAGCCCTTCGGACCGGCGATGGAAACGTGGCCACGCAGCATGTCGATCAGGCGACCGTAGACGTTACGGTCAAGAATTGCCTGCTCGTCGTCGCGGTCCTTCGCCAAGCGCTCGATCTCTTCGCGCTCGATAGCCATCGCGCGCTCGTCCTTCTCCACACCGTGACGGTTGAAGACGCGGACTTCCACGACGGTACCAAACGTGCCCGGAGGCATGCGCATGGAGGTGTCGCGAACGTCGGAGGCCTTTTCACCGAAGATGGCGCGCAGAAGCTTTTCTTCCGGCGTCATCGGGCTTTCGCCCTTCGGCGTGATCTTGCCGACGAGGATATCGCCCGGCTGAACTTCCGCACCGATGTAAACGATACCGGCTTCGTCGAGGTTCTTCAGCGCTTCTTCCGAAACGTTCGGAATGTCGCGCGTGATTTCTTCCGGACCAAGCTTCGTGTCACGCGCCATCACTTCGAATTCTTCGATGTGGATGGAGGTGAACACGTCGTCGGAAACGATACGTTCCGACATCAGGATCGAGTCTTCGTAGTTGTAGCCGTTCCACGGCATGAACGCGACGAGCGCGTTACGGCCAAGCGCCAGATCGCCGAGGTCGGTCGACGGACCGTCCGCGATGATGTCACCCTTGGAGATGGCGTCACCGACGGAGACCAGCGGACGCTGGTTGACGCAGGTGTTCTGGTTCGAACGCTGGAACTTCTGCAGACGGTAGATATCGACGCCCGACTTGCCGGCATCGAGGTCTTCCGTAGCGCGGATAACGATACGTGTCGCATCCACCTGATCGACGATACCGCCACGGCGAGCCGCGATGGCAGCGCCGGAGTCGCGAGCAACGACCGGTTCCATGCCCGTGCCGACGAACGGCGCTTCCGCCCGCAGAAGCGGAACGGCCTGACGCTGCATGTTCGAGCCCATGAGAGCGCGGTTGGCGTCGTCGTTTTCCAGGAACGGAATGAGAGCCGCAGCGACCGAAACGAGCTGTTTCGGCGAAACGTCCATCAGGTTGATGTTGTCGCGCGGTGCGAGCATAACTTCGCCCGAGTGACGGCAAACAACGAACTCTTCAACGAAGGCGCCTTCGCCATCGAGTTCGGCATTGGCCTGTGCGACGTAATACTTGGCCTCTTCCATCGCGGAGAGATAGATCACGTCGGTCGTCACCTTGCCGTCGGTGATCTTGCGGTACGGGCTTTCGATGAAGCCGTACTTGTTCACACGGGCAAAGGTTGCAAGCGAGTTGATCAGACCGATATTCGGTCCCTCAGGCGTTTCGATCGGGCAAATACGACCGTAGTGGGTCGGATGAACATCGCGGACTTCAAAGCCGGCGCGCTCACGGGTCAGACCGCCCGGTCCAAGAGCCGAAAGACGGCGCTTGTGGGTGATTTCCGAAAGCGGGTTCACCTGGTCCATGAACTGCGACAGCTGCGAGGAACCGAAGAATTCGCGAACGGCGGCGGCTGCCGGCTTCGCATTGATCAGGTCCTGCGGCATCACGGTGTCGATTTCGATCGAGGACATACGTTCCTTGATCGCACGTTCCATGCGCAGAAGGCCCAGACGATACTGGTTTTCCATCAGCTCGCCGACAGAACGAACACGGCGGTTGCCGAGGTTGTCGATGTCGTCGATTTCGCCCTTGCCGTCGCGCAGTTCGACCAGCATCTTGACGACGGCGAGGATGTCTTCCTTGCGCAGCGTGCGCACGGTGTCTTCCGCGTCGAGGTCGAGACGCATGTTCATCTTCACGCGGCCAACAGCCGAGAGATCGTAACGTTCAGCATCGAAGAACAGCGAGTTGAACATCGCTTCGGCCGAATCCATGGTCGGCGGCTCACCCGGACGCATGACGCGGTAGATGTCGAACAGCGCTTCCTGGCGGTTCTGGTTCTTGTCCGCAGACAGCGTGTTGCGGATATAGGCGCCAACATTGACGTGGTCGATGTTGAGAACCGGAATCTCGTCAAAGCCGGACTGCAGGATGAGGCCGAGCGTCTTCTCGTCGATTTCGTCGCCGGCTTCGAGATAGATCTCACCCGTCGAATAGTTGACGATGTCTTCGGCAAGGAAGTTGCCGTAGAGGTCTTCGTCAGTCGCCTTCAGCGCCTTCAGGCCCTTGTCGACGAGCTGGCGGATAAGGCGCGGGGTCAGCTTCTTGCCACCTTCGACAACGACTTCGCCGGTATCGGCGTCGATCATGTCGGTGATGACCTTGGCGTTCTTCAGCGCTTCAGGCTGGAACGGAATGCGCCAGCCATCGCCGGAGCGCTCGTAGGAAGCCTTGGTGTAGAAGGTCGACAGGATTTCTTCGCCATCCATGCCGAGCGCCATCAGGAGCGAGGTCACAGGCAGCTTGCGGCGACGGTCGATACGCGCATAAACGATGTCCTTGGCGTCGAACTCGATGTCGAGCCAGGAACCGCGATACGGGATGACGCGGGCAGCGAACAAAAGCTTGCCGGAAGAATGGCTCTTGCCCTTGTCGTGGTCGAAGAACACGCCCGGCGAACGATGCATCTGCGAAACGATGACGCGCTCGGTGCCGTTGACGATGAACGTACCGTTATTGGTCATGAGCGGCATGTCGCCCATGTAAACGGACTGTTCCTTGATGTCCTTGATGGACTTCGCGCCAGTATCCTCGTCGATATCGAACACGATGAGGCGCAGCGTCACTTTCAGCGGCGCTGCATAGGTCAGATCGCGCTGACGGCATTCCTCGACGTCGAACTTCGGCGCTTCGAATTCGTAGGATACGAATTCGAGCATGGATGCGCCCGAAAAATCGGTGATCGGGAATACGGATTTGAATACGGCATTCAATCCCTCGTCGGGACGGCCACCCTTGGGCTCGTCAACCATGAGAAACTGGTCATACGAAGCCTTCTGAACCTCGATGAGGTTCGGCATTTCCGCTACTTCTGGAATTTTGCCGAAAAACTTGCGTACGCGCCTGCGACCATTAAACGAAAGGGTCTGAGCCATCGTCGCTCCTTTAAAATTGCATCCGGGCCTGCAACGGACGGGAACCGATGGCCAGTCGACCCCGTCAAGCAATGGGTATCATCAATCTCGTTCCACATCCCGGATCGATCAGGCCGGATTGCCTAGATGAGCCGGTTCGGAACCATTCTCTTGAAGAACCCATTACCCAAAAGCCATTTTCACGCGGCTTTTGGGTAATAAGGTTTAAAACGATGACAGACGGGGAAGGCTGAGACAGCCTCCCCCGCAAGCAATCGCAAGATTACTTAACGTCAACCTTGGCGCCTGCGTCCTCAAGCTTCTTCTTGAGATCAGCAGCTTCAGCCTTGGAAACGGCTTCCTTGACAGCCTTCGGAGCGCCTTCAACGAGGTCCTTGGCTTCCTTCAGGCCGAGGCCCGTGATAGCGCGAACTTCCTTGATGACGTTGATCTTGTTGGCGCCAGCGTCAACCAGGATCACGTCGAATTCAGTCTTTTCTTCTTCAGCAGCAGCAGCAACGCCAGCACCGCCAGCAGCAGCAACAGCTACCGGAGCAGCAGCGGAAACGCCCCACTTTTCTTCAAGAAGCTTCGACAGTTCTGCAGCTTCCAGAACGGTCAGGGTGGAGAGGTCTTCAACGATCTTTGCGAGATCAGCCATTTTGATAGTTCCTTTTGTTCAGTTCGAACCAGTTTGAATAATTACAGCGAAAAACCGCCTTAAGCGGCTTCGTCCTTCTTGGCGTAAGCCGAAAACACGCGTGCAAGCTGGCTTGCAGGTGCGGCAACAACCGTAGCGACGCGAGTTGCCGGGGCATTGAGAAGGCCCAGCAGCTTTGCGCGCAGCTCGTCCAGCGAAGGCAGGGTCGCAAGCGACTTGACTGCTTCGGCGTTGAGCGTGGTTGCGCCCATGGAACCGCCGAGAACAACGACTTTATCGTTGGCCTTTGCGAAGTCCATGACGACTTTCGGAGCGATCATCGGGTCGACGCTGTATGCAATCAGCGTCTGGCCCTTGAAGAGATTTGTCATCCCTTCCGACTCCGTGCCCTGAAGAGCGATCTTGGCCAGGCGGTTCTTCGCGACCTTGACGGTGCCTCCGGCAGCGCGCATTTTCGAACGGAAGTCGTTCATCTGCGCAACGGTGACACCAGCATAGTGGGCCACGACAACCGAACCGGAAGCCTTGAAGACTTCGTTCAGCTCCGTGACGAATTCGCGTTTTTCCGCTCTTTCCACTGTCTGTCTCCAGTAGACGGGACCACATGATTGTGAACCCGTCGGGTTTGCCTTTGCCCCAGGGGACCTTTTTACAAAGATCCCGAGCGACGCTCGAGGATCCTGTCCCCCGCTCTGTCGCCGCAAACGGCTTCAGGCACAGGCACACCAGGTTCGAACCGGACAGTCAGACATCCTCAGATGTCTCAAATCCAGCCTCACCCGTCTCATGCAGGTTGAATGATTAAGGCCAGATCCCGAAAGACATGGCCACCCGCAATCTCGGACAGGAGTTCCGGGTTTCCCCGGAAATCTCCGGCTCCCTGAGAGCCGGAAATTCTTTTAGTCACACGCCCGAAGGACGCGCGAGAATTGATTAAGCCGTAACCGACGAAGGGTCGATCTTGACGCCCGGACCCATGGTCGAGGAGATGGCAACGCGCTTGACGTAGTTGCCCTTGGCACCCGTCGGCTTTGCCTTGACGACCGCGTCGGCGAAAGCCTTGATGTTTTCTTCAAGAGCCTTGGCGTCGAACGAAGCCTTGCCGATGCCGGCATGCACGATACCAGCCTTTTCAACGCGGAACTCGACAGCGCCGCCCTTGGACGCCTTGACGGCGCCGGCAACATCCATCGTCACCGTACCGACCTTCGGGTTCGGCATCATGCCACGCGGGCCGAGTACCTTGCCGAGACGGCCGACGAGCGGCATCATGTCCGGGGTCGCGATGCAACGATCGAAGTCGATCTTGCCGCCCTGAACGATTTCAACCAGTTCTTCCGCGCCGACAACGTCAGCGCCGGCAGCCGTGGCTTCATCAGCCTTGACGCCACGGGCGAAAACGGCGACGCGAACGTCACGACCGGTGCCGTTCGGCAGGTTGACAACGCCGCGAACCATCTGGTCCGCATGGCGCGGGTCAACGCCGAGGTTCATCGAAACTTCAACGGTTTCGTCAAACTTGGCAACCGCACGTTCCTTGACCATCGAAATGGCGTCGGTGAGAACGTAGAGCTTGTTGGGATCCACGCCTTCGCGGATCTTCTGAATGCGCTTTGCTACCTTGGCCATGATCAACCTACCACTTCCAGGCCCATGGCGCGGGCGGAGCCCTCAACCATTGCCATTGCGCCTTCGATATCGGCTGCGTTCAGATCCTTCATCTTGGCTTCAGCGATCGTCTTGACCTGAGCCTTGGTGATGGAGCCGACCTTGGCGCCCTTGCCAGGCGTCTTGGAACCGGAGGTGATCTTAGCTTCCTTCTTCAACCAATAGGTCATCGGCGGCTGCTTCATGACGAAGGTGAAGGACTTGTCCTGGTAATAGGTGATGACGACCGGGATCGGCATACCCTTTTCCATTTCCTGCGTGGCGGCATTGAACGCCTTGCAGAATTCCATGATGTTAATGCCACGCTGACCAAGTGCCGGACCGATCGGCGGGGACGGATTGGCCGACCCAGCCTTTACCTGCAACTTGAGCTGGCCTGCAACTTTCTTAGCCATATCTCTCTGCCTTTCAATTCAAACCGGTTACCCGGCTTCTCTCTAGCCGGATCGCTCCGGCGGCTGCGGTTGCGTGGTGCGGCGCCCTGCCCCGGCTTAAGAGCCAGATTGCCTTCCACGCGCCTGGGGCTTCACCCCTCCAATCAGACCTTCTCGACCTGATTGTATTCCAGCTCGACCGGCGTAGCGCGGCCGAAAATCGAAACTTCCACCTTCAGGCGCGAACGCTCTTCGTCGACATCCTGAACCACGCCGTTGAACGACGCGAACGGACCGTCGGAAACGCGAACCTGCTCGCCGATCTCGAACGAAACCGAAGACTTCGGACGCTCGACACCTTCCTGAACCTGACCGAGAATACGATCGGCTTCATAATCGGGAATCGGAACAGGCTTATTGTCCGAACCGAGGAAACCGGTAACCTTCGGCGTGTTCTTGATGAGGTGATAGGCCTCATCCGTCAGGTTGGCGCGCACCAGCACGTAACCTGGAAAGAACTTGCGCTCGCTATCAACCTTACGGCCGCGACGCACCTCGACAACCTTTTCGGTCGGCACGAGGATTTTCTCGAAAAGATGATCAAGACCCTTCTGACGAGCCTTTTCCTCGATCGACTCGGCGACCTTCTTTTCGAAATTCGAATATGCGTGAACGATATACCAGCGTGCTGCCATTTTTATTCTCCGTTCAATCCTTTGACCGTGCCGTTACCGGCCTACGTTCAGCACGAGGCTGAGCAGCCAGCCGATGAGCTGGTCCGCAGCAAAGAAGAACAGAGCCGCAAAAATGACCATCACCAGCACCATAGCCGTCGAAATCATGGTCTCGCGGCGCGACGGCCAAGTAATTTTTGACGCTTCGGCGCGAACCTGCTGCAGAAACGTAAACGGATTGGTTTTGGATGCCATTGACTGCCCACGCAATTACGGCGCGTAAAGCCGAACTAATCAGCCCCACGCACCGCGTGTCTGTTTTGACCTACATAAACACCGATTCCACTTTTAACAAGAGGAAATCGACATTCCGCGAAATTCGCCGGAAATCCGGCACCCATCTGCCATGCAGCGAAGATCGCGCTTGCGAATGGAAAGTGGCAGGGGCAGTAAGGCTCGAACTTACGACCTGCGGTTTTGGAGACCGCCGCTCTACCAACTGAGCTATACCCCTTCATCACCGTAACCGGCCGCGAAAATCGCTTGGCCAGTTCGATATGCGTTCCTTTAAGGCCCTGAAAAAAGAATGGCAAGCGCTTTTTGCCGGCTTTCAGAAGTTTATACCGCCCCTCGCGCTGTCGTCGGGTCATAACCCCTGAGCCTTCGGCAGCCCACACCCCACACATCCGCGATCGAACAGGTGTTACGCCCACAAATGAAGCCCTGCCCGCACAAGAGGGCTAGGACTCAGGCATCTTATCCGTCGCCGCCACGCTTTGTTTTTCACGATGTTTGCGCCTTTGATGAGCCACGCGCCGATCGACGGAACGGCGCCATTTTCTGAGCGTCGCCACCGAGAAAAATCGATTCGCACCCTTTAATACCCCTGCCAGACCGCCAGCAGACTTGCTGCCATAATTGCTGCGGCCGAAACCGGAGTGATTGACGTGCGTATCCGCCAGCCATGCCATGATTGCACCAAGGTCTTTATAATAGAGACTGATTTCCGCTTCGGTGGCAAATCCGGCATAGCCATGGGGCAGTTTCTGGTAATCGGCGAAACGCTTCAGGGTCGGATTGAACGTGAAGCTATGCCAGACCCGATGCGCAGCGGGCGGTATCTTCCAGTAGCCGATGTCATTCGACATTTTGGAAAGCCGGCGAACATCTTCCGGCATGTCCTCGTGCGTCCTTAGCTGGACGAGGGCAACCTGCGGGTCTCGCCTGAGTATCTCCAGCCCCCGCGCCACGGTCCCCGGCACGGGAAAGGTCCAATCATCTTCAAGATGCAAAATATAGGACGTGCTGACCTCAGCATAGGCCTTGTCTATCGAGCGATGCTGACCGAGATTGACGCCGTTTAAAATTACCCGCACCGGCTGGTCGGGATATCTTGCCGGAAGATCAAGGACCGACTCGTCACCGGAATCCTCGATGATGATAAACTCGCGCAGCGGGTAATCGTTCGTCGCGAAAAATGCGTCAACCGTCGCAACAAGCAGATCCGGGCGTCGGCAACTCGTCAGCACTACAGTAAGATCAGACATCTTATAATCTTGAATTTAGACAGCATTTACGCGGGATGGAATCTCCCGCCCGAATAGAAAATAATGATGCCTGGGCTCGGAACACCGAGCCGAAAATGAGCTGCAACAAACATGCAATAAAAATGTCATCTATTACGCCTCCACCCAGATGCGCAGGCATTATAGTTATGAGATCAAGTAACCATAACGCCCCCGGCAGATACGCCTAAAAAAAATTACTTATATTTTCAAGTTCACGTCGGCCAAATTCGAATTTTTCAACAAAAAAAGCGGCGACACCAAAGGTGCCGCCGCTTTCTGAAATCATACATGCATCACCGGTATTTCTACCGGCAATTATTACTCGACGATCGAAGCCACGATGCCGGCGCCGACGGTACGGCCGCCTTCGCGGATAGCGAAGCGCAGCTTTTCTTCCATCGCGATCGGAACGATCAGCTCGACTTCAACCGTGACGTTGTCGCCAGGCATAACCATTTCCGTGCCTTCCGGCAGAGAAACGATGCCGGTCACGTCCGTCGTGCGGAAGTAGAACTGCGGGCGGTAGTTCGTGAAGAACGGCGTATGACGGCCGCCTTCTTCCTTCGTCAGGATGTAGGCTTCTGCCATGAACTTCTTGTGCGGCTTGACCGAACCCGGCTTGCACAGGATCTGGCCACGCTCAACGCCGTCACGGGTAACGCCGCGAACGAGAGCACCGATGTTGTCGCCAGCCTGGCCCTGGTCGAGCAGCTTGCGGAACATTTCAACGCCGGTCACCGTCGTCTTCGAGGTCGGACGGATGCCGACGATCTCGACTTCTTCACCAACCTTGACGATACCGCGCTCAACGCGACCCGTCACAACCGTACCACGGCCGGAGATCGAGAACACGTCTTCGATCGGCATCAGGAACGGCTGGTCGATCGGACGCTCAGGCGTCGGGATGTAGGCGTCAACAGCGGCCATCAGCTCGCGGATCGCGTCTTCACCGATCTTCTTGTCAGAATCTTCAAGAGCAGCAAGTGCCGAACCCTTGATGATCGGGATATCGTCGCCCGGGAAGTCGTAGGACGACAGAAGTTCGCGAACTTCAAGCTCGACGAGCTCGAGAAGCTCGGCGTCGTCAACCTGGTCGACCTTGTTGAGGAACACGACGATTGCCGGAACGCCAACCTGACGGGCAAGCAGGATGTGCTCGCGGGTCTGCGGCATCGGGCCGTCGGCAGCCGAGCAAACCAGGATCGCGCCGTCCATCTGGGCAGCACCGGTGATCATGTTCTTCACGTAGTCGGCGTGGCCGGGGCAGTCGACGTGCGCGTAGTGACGGGCAGGCGTCTCATACTCAACGTGTGCCGTCGAAATCGTGATACCACGGGCCTTTTCTTCAGGCGCGGCGTCGATCTGGTCATACGCCTTGAATTCGCCGAAGAACTTCGTGATCGCGGCCGTCAGCGACGTCTTGCCATGGTCAACGTGACCGATCGTGCCAATGTTGACGTGCGGCTTATTGCGCTCAAACTTGCTCTTTGCCATGTGAATTGCTTCCTGTGAACGTGAAGTAGTTTCCCCGGCGAACCGGTTTGGTGTCGCCGTTTAAGGCTTTGTAAGCGAATGCGCAAGACTTAATTGTGAAAGCGCCTGCGCACGCGCTTCAAGCGTGCCCCGAGGCCCGCATATGGTGTGTTGTTTGCGACATTTAAACCCTTGGAAGGATGACGTCGACGCAAGCCGCGCGGAGCGCCTTTCTGTTATTCTCGATCACTAATTAAGATATTTCCATCACAACTTCTTTACCTGCACCGCCATGATGGCTTAAGGACAGTCCATCGCCGGGGGAGACGGGCGATCGCAATGCGGCGCCGGGCGCGCCATCCCATGCCTTATCTCGTTCCGTCGCTTTCCCCCGCGGCCTTTCTATCCGTTTCAGGACCATCCCATGGAAATCTTTACAGCCGCCGGTTTCACGGCATTCTTACAGGTCATTGCGATCGATCTCGTTCTGGCGGGCGACAATGCCATCGTCATCGGCCTTGCCGCTGCGGGGCTTCCCGCCCATCTTCGCCGCAAGGCAATCCTGGTGGGCATCATCGCCGCCACCGTTCTGCGCATCGCCTTTGCCGCCGTCACCGTGCAGCTTCTCGCCATTGTCGGCCTGCAATTGTTCGGCGGCCTGCTGCTCGCCTGGGTATGCTGGAAGATGTGGTCCGAACTGCGCGAAGCCGCCGGCTCCATCGAAGACGAGGTGACCGACGAAGAAGCCGACCTGACCAAAGGCCACAAGACCTTCTTTCAGGCCGCAACCCAGATCGTCATCGCCGATGTCTCCATGTCGCTGGACAACGTTCTGGCTGTTGCCGGCGCCGCACAGGAACATGTGACGGTACTGGTGATCGGCCTCATCGTCTCGATCGCTCTCATGGGGCTTGCCGCCAACTTCGTCGCCAAGCTGCTGCACCGCTATCGCTGGATTTCCTATCTCGGCCTGATTGTCATCATCTATGTGGCACTCAACATGCTCTATCACGGCGTGATCGAAGTCTTGCCCTATATCAAGGCCTATCTGGGCTGAGCCGCCCCGCAGCAACGCCATTTGAAAGGCCCGGAAACGTAAAAGTTTCCGGGCCTTTTTTACGAGCTGACGAGCACGGCGAACTTCTTCAAAAAACCATTTCGACCAACCGGCAGGCACACCTCAAGAATCATCAGGTTCAACCGCTGCAACATCCGGGCAAGGCAGGGAAATCGTAATTTCTCGCCTATGGATTCTGGCAATTGAGGTCAGCCACAAGCAAGCCTAGGGAGCTAGTAATAAGTCATAATAATAAAAAGAAAGGTAAAGCTGCCAATGGCTTATGACTGGAGCGGCGGTCGTACCCGCCGCCTTCGAAGGATGAAACTCGGCGTTGTCGCAAGCTCCCTCATCCTTCTCGCGCTGCTGGCGTCGCTCGTTCTCGTCTGAACGCGCCGCAAGCGCAGACCAACACTGACCGGCGGCATGGCAAGGTTTCATAACCGCCCTGCCGCCGCTCCTTTAAGGGCAGCCGTCGGCGATCAGGACTTCTTCTTTTCCACGCAATGAACCGGCTTCTTCATCTCGGGATCGGCCATCAGATCGTATAGATCGGCCTCATCACCCTTCGACCACCAGACATGGACGCCGCCCTGATATCTAGCCCCTGAGCCTGAAATGACATTTGCGGCAACGATGACGCCATCCTTCAGTCCCAGCCGCACGAGGCTGATGTCGCCGGCATTGAAATAGACTGCCTCCACCGTGTCGGCGGCGCATTGATAGACAGTCTCGACCTTCTCGATCGTCGTGTCCTTCGGAAGCGGAATCATCAGATCATCCGCTAGGGCGGCGGAAGCGACCGGCGACGACAAGATTGCAAGACACGTGACGGCGATGGATTTTTTCATGATGACCCTTTCCTGATCCGGTCGAAACATAAGGTCACGACAGCAAAGCCAAAATTGGGCGGACCATTCCTGGCCTTTTGGAATTTGCGGCAACATGAATGACGGGAGACATACCGCAGCTTATCGACGACGCCCGTCAGTTCGTGCCGGAAGACACCCCCGGTGCCCTTATCGATACATCCAATAAGCGACACCAAGAATCACCGCCCACATCATCAATGATATGGCCAGCACCGCGAGATAGTTTCGAAATCGTCTGGTCATCCGCCCACATTGCCGGTCGGCCGTCACGGGACAGCTCTCACCGTTGAATTGCTGGATGCGGGTCGAACCGCAGGATCAACTCTTTCTACCAAGATACTGAATCACGGACTATTCACAGATTTTACCCGCCCGAAAACGGGGTTGCCCAAGGGCCCGGATGTCCCTCCCCGCCACGCCTGACCATTGGGGGCATTGCCCCACCTCTGTCCCGTCTGGCGATGGACGGCGCGTGAACACAACCCCGCCATTGCCGGCAGGGTTTGCAAAAGAGATAAAGGCGCACAACTCCGGAGGAAGTTCAAACACGCCCTCCCCGGCTGAAACGGTATCCCGCCTGCCGATATGATTTTGGAATCAGTCTGATGGTCGGGCGACGGCAGTCCGCCGCCGCCCTGCCCCATATCAGCTCTTCAGCGCCGTGTTACACAGGCTCCAGTAGCCGCCGCCCTTCTGGATCCACTTCAGATCGCCGAGCGTGCCGTCATCCTTGTTCTTGTGATAGGAGTCGACACAGGTCTTCAGGCGAGCCTTGCCGGGCGTCTCGCTTGAATATTTCTTATCGACAGCACTCGGGAAAGCGACGCCCTTCGGGGCCTTTGTCGTCGCTTTTGCGGGTTCCTTGTCTGTGGTGGCCGCGACCTGCTTATCGTCAGCCGCATCCTCGGCCGCCGCCTCACTGCCGCAGAACTTGGCGCGATAGTCGTTCCACTTGACGTCCTTGGCCGACCCGTCGGCTTTCGCCGCCTGATATTTCACGCTGCACTCCTTCATGGTGAGTGCGGCTGCGGGGGAGACGAACGCTGCCGATGCCAGCAGCGCAAAGGATGAGAGAATGACAACCCTGTTAAACATTGAAGACTCCCGTTTGCATGATTGCCGGCCGACTATCCGACCGGATTTTCCGCTTGTCAACGAGCAGTGCGGGAAGGACGCAAAGTCGAATTGACGGGAAATGAAACCTGCTCACGCGACACGGCATCGTCCTGGTGAAGACGGCGTCATGCCGCCTCACATTTTGCGCGTGGACGCGTAATGACCAACAGCCCAGGAAGCAGCCGGTCCAATCCCGCCGCTCCACCTTTCCGCCAATCTCGAAGAATCACGTATTCGTGTGACGTCAACCCTCTCACGGAACGAATTTCCTAAATTTTCGTTAGCATCCCGAACGAATAACGAGGATTTATCGATGTTGAGGATGCCGAAGACTATCTCCGCACTCGCTCTTGGCGTCGCATTATCTGGCGCTTCCGTCATACCAGCCCATGCGCTGAGCCTCATACAGCCGGCGTATGAACCGCCGGAACAGGCGCAGAATTCGAACCAGCACAGCTACCCCGCATCCGCCTTCGCCGCGGGAAAGGGTGAGGAAGCCACCTCCAATGGTTACGCCCTGTCGCAGGCGGAGATAAACCATGTCAAATGGTGTGCGGCGCGATACACGTCCTACCATCCGACCGACAACAGCTATATGGCCCCTGCAGGGACACGCACGCAGTGTCTTTCCCCCTATTGATCCGACTTAGAGAACAGCGATTTTAAATGGTGGGTGGCACCCAACACGTTTGCGGCAAACGCATATCTGTCTGATCACTCGTCTTCCGGTATGAAGCCGCCGATCTGGCGCTTCCAGAGCCGCGCAAACAGCCCGTCCCGCTCGACCAGTTCCTCCGGCCGCCCCTCTTCGACGATTCGGCCGTGATCCAGCACGATGATCCGATCCATTCTCGCGATGGTCGACAGGCGGTGCGCGATCGCGATCACCGTTTTGCCTTCCATCACCAGGTTGAGCTTTTCCTGAATGGCGGCTTCGGATTCGCTATCCAGCGCAGATGTCGCTTCGTCGAGGATCAGAATGGGTGCATCTTTCAAAAGCACGCGGGCAATGGCGACCCGCTGGCGCTGTCCGCCGGAAAGCTTGATGCCGCGGTCCCCGACAAACGCCTGATATCCCTTGCGCCCCTCGCTATCAGCGAGGTCGGCGATAAAACCATCCGCCTTCGCAACTTTCGCCACCTGCTCGATATCCTCGAGCGTCGCCTCCGGTCGGCCGTAGCGGATATTGTCGCCGACGGAACGATGCAGCAACGCAACGTCCTGCGCAATCACCCCGATATTGCGGCGCAGGCTCGTCTGTGAGACATCGCGGAGATCCTGACCGTCGATGCGAATGGCACCATCCTGAATGTCGTAAAACCGCAGGAGCAGATTGACCAGCGTCGTTTTTCCCGCGCCGGAAAGGCCCACGAGCCCGACCTTCTCTCCCCCGCGCACCGTCAGCGACAGGTCGTCAATCACCGGCTTTCCAGCCTTGTAGGCAAAGCGGATATGGTCGAAATTTATATCCCCGCTCGAAACACTCAGTTCCGCCGCGCCTGCCCTGTCAATAATGGTCGGCGGCGTCGTCATGACAGGCATGGCATCCTTGATCGTGCCGATCGCCTGGAATATCTGCTGGCCCATTTGCAGGAAGGTGAATGTGTGACCCGACAGCCGCTGCAATATATAGACGGCGCCGACAAATTCTCCGACCGTGATGAAGCCCTTCACCAGACCGGAAAAACCCACCGACAGGATTGCCAGCCATAACGCCATGTTGAGCGCCACGACAACCAGTTCGGACGCGCGGTAGACACGCTGCTCCCTGTGCTGCGTCTGCACCGCCTTGTTCAGGATACGGCGGATTGCGCCCGCCTCGCTGTCTTCAGCGGCAAATTGCTTGATCATCTGCATATTGCTGTAGAGATCGGTGATCGCACCCGAGACAAGGCTCTTCTGTTTGGCCGAACGACGCGACCGCTCCGTGAAGACGGGAGCCAGTTTAACGGCGAGCCCCACATTCAGCACGATCCAGATGAACACCGGCAGCGCCAGCTGCCAGGACAAGGCGGCAAGGAGCGCAAGAGAGCCGACCATCTGCAGCAGGAAGCGCGGTCCAGTCTGGAAGGCATTGATGATCTGCTGCTGAACCGCCGACGAGACCTGCGAAAGACGCGAGGCGACCTGCCCGGCATAAAGCTCATGGAAAAATGCGAGATCCTGCCGCTCCACGGCCTTGTGGCCCTGCCACTGGATGGCCGCCGGCATCGCAATGCCCAGTGTGTGCGAATTGAGGGTATTGAGAAGAAACGACGCTATCGGCATGGCAGGGAAGATCAACAGTCCGAGGACCGCGAGCAGCCGCCATTCATGACGCAGGAAAACCTCCGCGCCATGCGCCGTCACGCCATCGACGATGACGGACAATCCCCAGATGATGGAGAGATTGATGGCTTCCACCGCCATGGACGACAAGGCGAGAGCAATGAGGACGCCACGAAACATCGAAATGAAATGCAGCAGCACCGCCACGGGGCCTTTCGACGGCAACGGGCGGAAGGGAATCTCGAGTGGCCGTATCAATGTCTCGAAAGGGCGAAAAATCGTATCTGAAATCGACATGGGCCTCTCGGATCACAGCTTGGTATCGACGGGGAGGAATCAGTTACGCGCCCGGCATGGAACCATGACCGGCCTTTGACCTCAATTGCAAAGAATGGCGGACGCCGCCTTCGCGGCAAAGCGCTCAAACATGGTGTCGAATCTACAGATGACGCCATGACGGCCTGGTGGCCGAGATTCCGATGCAGATTATCGGCAGGCTCGACAGGCAAGATGATTGCGGGCGAACACCGTTTCGCTTCTGCACAGGCGAGGCAAAACGCTGTGAAATCCGCGCTTAATCGACGTCATTGATTTTATGGGGAGAATAGCTGGAGCGGGTAGCGGGAATCGAACCCGCGTATTCAGCTTGGAAGGCTGCTGCTCTACCATTGAGCTATACCCGCGGTGGTGATTTCGATCCGTGCAGAATGGTGGAGGGAGTTGGATTTGAACCAACGTAGGCGTAGCCAACGGATTTACAGTCCGTCCCCTTTAACCACTCGGGCATCCCTCCAGCGTTCTGCTAGGATCGAGCTACCAAGCTCTTTAAGATTTCGCTGCGGCGAAGCGCCGTTGCGTCGTCTGTGGCGCGTATATGACGGCCTCGTTCGTTTCTGTCAACACGCCCTTTCACGAATTTTCGGGAAAAAATTCAAACATCTTTACAGCCCTGTGGATTATCGCGGGGGCTGGTGCGCGCCTCTTTGCGGAGATATAAGGCGCCATGAGCAAAGACGATCCCAACAACAAATCCACCCGCGATACGCACTACGCCACCCTGCGCCGCGCCGTACGCGACGCCAAGCGCGAAAGGGGCGAAATCCCCACTCCGCCGCAGCAGAGGCGCAGGAACCGCGATGCGGACGACTGGAAGCCGCCGCAGCTTGCACCGGATCAGGTGCATCTTTACGGCCTGCATACCGTGCGCGCCGCTCTCGCCAATCCCGAACGGCAGATCGTCAAGCTCTCCGTCACCCAGAATGCCCTTGCGCGTCTGGATATCGGTGAGGCGGACGCCCAGCCCTTCCCGGTCGAGATGGTTTCCCCGCAGGATATCGACAAGGTGCTCGGCCCCGAGGCGATCCATCAGGGCGTGATGCTGGAAACGAAGCCACTGCCGGTCAAGAGGCTAGGCGCGCTGAAGGACAGCCCGCTCGTCCTCGTGCTCGATCAGGTCACCGATCCACACAATGTCGGCGCCATCATGCGCTCGGCGGTTGCCTTCAACGCCGGTGCCGTCATCACCACAATGCGCCATAGTCCGACCGAGTCAGGCGTATTGGCAAAATCCGCCTCCGGCGCGCTGGAACTCATTCCCTATATCCAGGTCACCAATCTGGCCGATGCTCTGGGCGAGCTGCACAAGCTCGGCTTCTTTTCGGTTGGGCTGGATTCGGAAGGTCCCGCCCCCATCGAACAGACCTTCAGCGGCGCAAAAGTCGCGCTGGTGCTGGGAGCCGAAGGCAAGGGCCTGCGCCAGAAGACTCGCGAAACGGTCTCGGCGCTCGCCCGTCTCGATATGCCCGGCGAGATCAAATCGCTTAACGTGTCGAATGCGGCGGCCATCGCCCTTTACGCAACGCAGCAATTTCTGGGCAAAGCGTCGTCCTGACGCTTTCCCTTCCTTGCGAAATCCCAAAGCGCAACGCATGCTGCGCTTTTTCGCAAGGAGCAAATTTCAACATGACCGAGCAGACCATCAAACCGACCGGCGAGCTGACGCTCAGGACACTTGCCATGCCGGCCGACGCCAATCCCGCCGGTGATATTTTCGGCGGCTGGGTCATGTCGCAGATGGACTTGGCGAGCGGCATCCGCGCAGCGGAACGCTCGCGCTGTCGCGTGGTCACGGCGGCGGTCAAGGAAATGGCTTTCGAACTGCCGGTGAAGATCGGCGATACTTTGTCCATCTATACCGATATTGCCCGCGTCGGCCGCACCTCCATCACATTGACGGTTGAGGCCTGGGCACAGCGCTCGCGTTTCGACAAGCTGGAAAAGGTCACCGCTGGCACCTTCATCATGGTGGCGATGGACGAAAACGGGCAGCCGACGCCCATTCCCCCGGCGGAGTAGGCACGATGGAGGCCGCCGTCAACGCCGCGGAAGCCTATTCGCACATCCGTGCCGTCATGGGCATGGTGGTCGGCCTCAGCCTCGCCCGCCTGCTGACCGGCCTTGCCGGTTTCGTGCAACATCCAAAGAAGGAACGCATCTATCCGCTGCATCTCGGCTGGGTGGCGTTCCTGTTTCTGATGCTGGTGCATTTCTGGTGGTGGGAGCACCGGCTTTCCGCCACCGGCCACGTGCTGGGCTTCGGCGCCTTCCTGTTCCTTATCCTGTTCTGCTCGCTGTTTTATTTCCTCTGCGTGCTGCTGTTTCCCACCGACATGAAGGAATATAAAGGATATGAGGATTACTTCTTTTCCCGCAAAAGCTGGTTCTTCGGTTTTCTGGCAGCGCTTTTCGTCACCGATGTCGGTGACACGCTGCTGAAGGGACAGGACTACCTCGCCACGCTCGGCCCGGAATATCTCATCCGTACAACCATTTACGTCGTTCTTTTCACGTCCGCCGCCTTCATCGGCAACCGCCGCTTCCACCGGTTCCTGGTGGTCTTCGCGCTGATCTATCAGATCGCCTGGATTTTCCGCACCTACGACCTGTTGGCCTGAAGACCGCAACGCCCTGATGCCGTCATTGTGTCGCGGTGACATTTAGCCGCGACTATGGCATTCCGGCCGTATGGGACATATTCGCAGGATCATGCAGGACAGAAGCTCGGCGGGCGCCATCGCCACGCTGGCCGTCCTGCTTTTCCTCCTGCAGGGTCTCGCCAATGGCCTGACCAGCGGCAACATGGCCATGGCCGCGCTTGCGACGGATGAGGTCATCTGTTCCAGCCACATGCCGGAAGGGCCCGCAAAGCAGGACCCGGCAGGCAAAATTGCCGCCGACTGCTGCGGAACGCTGTGCCGGCTGGCATCGGCCACCATAGCCACCCTTCCGGTTACGCCTGTCGAACGCGCAGACAGGGTCGTTACGACGGACGAAGTTGCCTTTTTGAACTTCGACGCGGCATTGCCGCCCTCGCCGCCGAACCTGGAATCACGCCCACGCGCACCGCCCACCCCTCCGCAAAACTGAAACAATCCCGGCCTGCCGGAAATCACTCTTCTTGCGGAGACATCCATGTCCGTTACGACCTCTTTTGAGGGCGAGCGCGCGCCTGCGCATTCCTCGTCCATCAATCTTTACCGCGCCGTGTGGCGCTGGCATTTCTATGCCGGTCTCTTCGTCCTGCCCTTCATGATATCGCTCGCCGTCACCGGCGCCCTTTATCTCTTCCGGGACGAATTCGATAACCTCATCCATTCGGATTTGAAGCGGATAGAGATGGTGCAAGACGCACCGAAAGCGCTTCCTTCCGAAATTGTTGCCGCTGCACTTGCTGCGGTTCCCGGCACCGCCGTCAAATATACGACCCCGGCCGATCCGGGTGCCTCGACGGAAATCACCGTCAATACGACGGATGGCAAGCGCGCCGTCTACGTCAATCCCCATACGGCTGAGGTTGCCGGCTCCCTGCCGGATCGCGGCACCGTCATGTGGACGATCCGCTATCTCCACAGCCTGAAATATTTCGGCACCTATGCCCGCTATCTGATCGAGATCGCCGCCGGCTGGTCGATCCTTCTCGTCGCCACCGGCATCTATCTCTGGTGGCCGCGAAAACAGACGGGCGGTGTCGTCACGGTGCGCGGCACGCCGAAAAAGCGGGTCTTCTGGCGCGATACCCATGCCGTCACCGGCATCTTCGTCGGCTTTTTCATCGTCTTCCTCGCCGTCACCGGCATGCCATGGTCGGGCGTGTGGGGCGCAAAGGTCAATGAATGGGCGAATGGCAGCAATTTCGGATATCCGGCCGGCGTGCGCACCGATGTTCCGATGTCCGGTGACCATCTCGATCACGTGGCCAAAACAAGCTGGTCGCTGGAGCAGGCAAAAATCCCCGAATCCATTGCGTCCACCATCGGCCAACCGATCGGGATCGATGCAGCCATTGCGCGTTTCGACGGCTTGGGCCTCGCTGCCGGTTACGCCGTCTCCCTTCCCATCAAATCGTCCGGTGTCTATAGCGGCTCCGCCTATCCTGACGATCTGACGAAGCAACGCGTCGTCCACCTCGACCAATATAGCGGTGAGCCGCTGATCGATATGAGCTACGCCGATTACGGCCCGCTCGGCAAGGCGCTGGAATGGGGCATCAACGTGCATCTGGGCCAGCAATATGGCCTCGCCAATCAGATCGTCCTCGTGATGGCCTGCATCGGCATCGTGCTGCTTGCCATGTCAGCCGGCATCATGTGGTGGAAACGCCGCCCGAAAGGCTCGCTCGGTGTACCACCTTTGCCGCAGGAAAAACGTGCGCTGCGCGGCCTCATCGCCCTGCTCGCCATTGGCGGCCTCATGTTCCCGCTGGTGGGCGCAAGCCTGCTGGTGATGCTGGCGCTGGATCTGATAGTACAGTCTCGCCAGAGAAGGCGTGCCGTTTAAAACGGCGTGCTCTAAAATGGAAACAGCCGGGCGAAAATCCCGGCTGTCACCCTCGATATCAAGGAAAGCCCGACTTAGAACATCGTATTGTTGTTCGCCGCCGTTTCCGGCACCGGCTGGATCACGTCCCAATGTTCGGTGATCTTGCCATCGGTGACACGGAAGATATCGACGATAGCCCTGCCGCGATCGCTTTCATTTTCCGTCGAATGGATGTGCAGATAGACCAGATCGCCATCCGTGGCGCTGCGAACGATACGCGCTTTCGACTGCGGATTCTCCTTGAAGAAGCCGGTGAAGTAGTTGACGAACGGCGCCTTGCCGTCCGGCACCATCGGGTTATGCTGCTTGTAGCTGTCGACGAGGACGGCGGCGCCTTTGTCTACCTCATGCTTGTTGAAGACCGTGTCATAAAACTCGATCACCAGTTTGCGGTTGGCTTCTTCCTGCGCGAAATCCCGTGTTGCGGTTTGCGCAAGTACAGGCGCGGCCGCCAAAGCGGGCACGAGGGCGAAAGCGGCGATGGCAAGACGGCGTGTTACGAAATTCATGGATGATACCTCTCAATAACCGACGGTGAAACGCTGGCGGGAATGCTGCGGCTTCTCGATTTCATCGACAAGCGCGATCGCATAGTCTTCGAAGGAAATACGGCTGCCCTCATCATTGCTGAGCAGGCTGTCCTTGCCGATGCGGAATTTTCCGGTTCTTTCCCCCGGCACGAATTCGGCTGAAGGCGACAGGAAGGTCCAGTCGAGCTGTTTTTCCTGTTTCAGCAGATCAAGAAACTCCGCGCCCTTGGTAGCCTCAGCCTTGTAGGCGGCCGGGAAATCCGGCAGGTCGACCACGCGCTGGCCGGGCGCGATTTCAAGGCTGCCGGCACCGCCGACCACGAGATAACGCTGAACGCCGGAAGCGCGCACGGCCTCGATGAGCTTCAAGGGATCGCTGGCAGTGAAGTGCACCGAGCTTATCACGGCATCGTGACCCTTCAGCAGCTCCGAAAGCGCTGCCTGATCGAAAACATCGCCCTTCTTGGCCACCACATTCGGCAGGCTGGCGATCTTTTCAGGAGCGCGGGCAATCGCCGTTACCTGATGCCCCCGGTCGGAAAGTTCCTTCAAAATGCGGGAGCCGGCATTGCCGGAAGCGCCGACGAGCGCGATTTTAGCCATGGCTTCTGTCCTTTCGTCACTATCGTTATAGGTCTAAATAATAGACCGCGAAAGAGAGCTATGATATCGCAACCATAGCCGCAAGAAGTCAGCGGCGGCTGATCTGGTCACATGGCGATGACCTTGATGGGTGAAAAAGGGCAAGGGGTAAGAACAGTGACGGATACGCAAACAAAGGAAATCTTCACCTTCGAGCAACCCTGCCCGATCCGGGACGTACTGGATCGCATCGGCGATCAATGGAGCCTTTTGGTTCTGGAAGCGCTACAGGGCGGCGTGCTTCGCTTCAACGAACTGAACCGCAGGATCGACGATATTTCCAAGCAGATGCTGTCGCGCACGCTGAAGCGGCTGGAAGAGGATGGCTTCATCCGCCGCACGCTTTATGCCGAGGTGCCGCCGCGCGTGGAATATGAACTGACCAATCTCGGCCGTTCGTTTCTGGTGCCGATGCAATTGCTGGTGCAATGGGCGGACGAGAACCATGTCCGCATCTGCAAGGCCCGCCTGCAATATTCCGAAAACGACAATCGCGGCTGACCGTAAGCAGGCCGCGTCTATCCCAGCCGATAAACCTTGCAGACCAGCCCTTCCGGCTGACGATAGGTCGTGAAGCCCATGGCCTCATAATAATGCTGCCCGAGCATGTTGTCCGCGCCGATGCTGGCATCGATATTCTGAAGGCCCCGCGCCTCCGCCGCCTTGCGCGTTGCCGCAAAGAGGGCGGATCCCACGCCTCTTCGCGCCGCCTGCGGGCTGACATGGGTGCCGATGATGCCCCAGCCTTCCGCCACGCCATAGGGATTGTCCTCCCGCGCATAACGCAGTGACTGGAAGCCCAGAATACGTCCGTCATCGTCCTCGGCAACCGAGCATTCGATACGGTCGGCGTGCTGGATGTAATTCTCCAGCACCGCCGTGATATCCGTCGGTGCTTTTCTGAGGCCGGCCGAGAATATCTCGTTCTGCACCGCCGCCATTCCCATTGCATCGTCAACTTGTGCAGGCCGTATTTTCATCGGTACATCACCTCATATCCGCTGCGACTGGTTCCGGACCGGCAGAGCGCCAGCCTCTCCCGTCGGTCTTCAGGACCGGAAAATGAAGGATGCACCGAAAGCGATCAGCGCAAAACCGATCACATGATTGATGGTGATGCTTTCCTTCAGCCAGAAGATCGAAAACAGCGCGAAGACCGCAAGCGTGATGACCTCTTGAATGGTCTTGAGCTGCGCGGTGGAATAGACCTCCGAACCGATGCGGTTCGCGGGAACGGCAAGCACATATTCGAAGAAGGCGATGCCCCAGCTGGCGACAATCGCCAGGAAGAGCGCGCTGCCCTTGTGCTTCAGGTGGCCGTACCAGGCGAAGGTCATGAAAACATTGGAGGCGATAAGCATCAGGACAGGCCAGATATGGGCAGGGCTGATTGAAAACGGCATGATGGGTCCTGGAAAAAAGGGAAGGATGTCAGGAAATGCGGCAGGAGGAGGCAGTCAGAAGGGAACCCTCATTCTGCCCGTATGGATTTGCTCTAGCGCATCCGCCTGAAAACCGGAATCGATTTTCTACGGATTTGAGCAAAGCTGTTTTCAGCCGCTACGCAACGCATCCGGCCGAATTTTGTTCCACACGCTTCGTTTCCTTTTTGTACTCATTTTTTCACCGCATCCCCTTCCCTTTATGCGTGACTCCCTCCATATTTCGCGCATGGCCAGATCACCGAAAAAGTCCACCTCCTCGCCCTCAGGCTTCGAGGAAGCTCCGCAATCGTCATTCGAAGGTGCGCCGCTCAGCGGCAGCGTCGCCGATTGGGTGAAGCAGCTTGAGGCGGAAGCCGAGGCGGGTTCGGTGGAAACCCAGCGCGAAATCGCCTCGAAAGCGGGCAAGCACCGCAAGAAGATCGAGATCGAGGCCCGCAAGGAAGCGGAAAAGGCAGCCTCCAGGACGGCGAAGAACACCACCGCGTCCAAAACTGCGCGCGGCGTATCCATCGGCGCGTCGAGCGATCCGAAAACCCGCGCCGCCGCCGGCCTCAACCCGGTGGCAGGCATGGATGTGTCGCTGGAAGAAGCCGCCAATCTCGCCCCGGGCGCCGTCACCGCCACGGTGGATGCGCTGTCGAAGCTAATCGAGAGCGGCAATCCGCTGTTCAAGGACGGCAAGCTATGGACGCCGCACCGCCCGGCCCGGCCGCCGAAATCAGAAGGCGGCGTCGCGATCCGCATGGCTTCGGACTACCTGCCCGCCGGTGACCAGCCGACCGCCATTGCCGACCTTGTTGAAGGCATCGATTCCGGTGAGCGCAGCCAGGTGCTGCTCGGCGTCACGGGATCGGGCAAGACTTTCACCATGGCCAAGGTCATTGAAGCGACGCAGCGCCCGGCCGTCATCCTTGCCCCCAACAAGACGCTGGCCGCGCAGCTCTATTCGGAGTTCAAGAACTTCTTCCCCGACAATGCGGTGGAATATTTCGTCTCCTACTACGATTATTACCAGCCGGAAGCCTATGTGCCGCGCTCCGACACCTTCATCGAGAAGGAATCTTCGATCAACGAACAGATCGACCGGATGCGCCACTCCGCTACCCGCTCGCTGCTGGAACGCGATGACTGCATCATCGTCGCCTCGGTCTCCTGCATCTACGGTATCGGTTCGGTCGAGACCTATACGGCGATGACCTTCCAGATGCAGGTGGGCGACCGGCTGGACCAGCGCCAGCTTCTGGCCGACCTCGTGGCCCAGCAATACAAACGCCGCGACATGGATTTCCAGCGCGGTTCTTTCCGTGTGCGCGGCGATACCATCGAAATCTTCCCGGCCCACCTTGAGGACGCCGCCTGGCGCATCTCGATGTTCGGCGACGAGATTGATTCCATCACCGAATTCGACCCGCTGACCGGCCAGAAGACCGGCGACCTGCAATCCGTCAAGATTTACGCCAATTCGCACTATGTCACGCCGCGTCCGACGCTGAACGGCGCGATCAAGTCGATCAAGGAAGAGCTGAAGGGCCGCCTCGCCGAGCTGGAAAAGGCCGGCCGCCTTCTCGAAGCCCAGCGGCTGGAGCAGCGCACCCGCTACGACATCGAGATGCTGGAAGCGACCGGCTCCTGCGCCGGCATCGAGAACTATTCGCGTTACCTTACCGGCCGTAATCCCGGTGAACCGCCGCCGACCCTGTTCGAATATATCCCTGATAACGCCCTCCTCTTCATCGACGAAAGCCACGTTTCCGTCAGCCAGATCGGCGGCATGTATCGCGGCGACTTCAGGCGCAAGGCGACGCTGGCCGAATATGGCTTCCGCCTGCCCTCCTGCATGGACAACCGGCCGCTGCGCTTCGAGGAATGGGATGCGATGCGCCCGCTCACCGTGGCGGTGTCCGCCACCCCCGGCTCATGGGAGATGGAACAGGCCGGCGGCGTCTTTGCCGAGCAGGTCATCCGCCCGACCGGCCTCATCGATCCGCCGGTGGAAGTGCGCTCGGCCCGCAGCCAGGTCGACGACGTTCTCGGCGAAATCCGTGAGACCGCCGCCAAGGGCTATCGCACGCTCTGCACCGTGCTGACCAAACGCATGGCCGAGGACCTGACCGAATATCTGCACGAACAGGGTGTTCGCGTCCGTTACATGCACTCTGACATCGACACGCTGGAGCGTATCGAAATCATCCGCGACCTGCGCCTTGGCGCTTTCGACGTGCTTGTCGGTATCAACCTGCTGCGCGAAGGCCTCGACATTCCCGAATGCGGTTTCGTGGCCATCCTCGACGCCGACAAGGAAGGCTTCCTGCGCTCGGAAACATCACTGATCCAGACCATCGGCCGCGCCGCGCGTAACGTCGACGGCAAGGTCATCCTTTATGCCGACAATATCACCGGCTCGATGAAGCGGGCGATGGAAGAAACCTCCCGCCGCCGCGAAAAGCAGATGGCCTATAACGCCGAACACGGTATCACGCCGGAATCGGTCAAGGCGAAGATCTCCGATATTCTTGATTCAGTTTATGAGCGCGATCACGTAAGGGCCGATATTTCTGGCACTTCCGGCAAGGGCTTCGCCGATGGCGGCCATCTGGTCGGCAACAATCTGCAGGCCCATCTCAACGCGCTGGAAAAATCCATGCGCGATGCCGCCGCCGACCTCGATTTCGAAAAGGCCGCCCGCCTGCGCGACGAAATCAAGCGCCTCAAGGCCGCCGAATTGGCCACCATGGACGACCCCATGGCCAAGGAAGAAGCCCGCGCTGTTGAAGGCGGCGGAAAAAACAACAGACGCAGCCGCTTGCCGATCTCATCCCCAGAGGGGGGCGAGCCACACGCCGCAACCTCCCTCTTCGCCAAACCCGCACTGGACGAGATGGGTCCGGGCTCGGACGCTGGAAAGCCGCTGTTCCGCAGAAACTCGCTGGACGAAATGACAGTCGGCAGAACCGAAAAACCGGTGCGCGGCACCGTTCCCGACAAACCGGAAACCGAGCCCGGCAAACGTTTCTCACCGCTGCTGGAAGGCCAGCCGGAGCGTACGACGGACGATCCAAGACCGCTTGTACGGGGCAAGATCGGCGCTGGTTCCTACGAGGATGCCGGTGAGCAGAAGCGCAAAAGCCGGACGAAGGGAAAGACCGGCCGTCCCGGCCGCTGATGCGCAACGACCAATCAGGCGGGGGCGATAAATTTGCCCCCGCTTCAGCGTTGTGCCTGGCAGAACAGCTTCCGATCATGTCCGGAGCGCTTCCAATATAGGTTCGCGGCCGCTTTACGTCCGGAAATGCGTAAAAAAGACAAAGCACGTCCGGCGAATCCGTTTAACCGGATACGTTCTAACCTTCACAACGGCTGACCCGCGTCGCAATCTGTGCCGCCCCAAACACCTTCACCAGATCCGCATCGAGGGACATCGGGATGTAGTCCTCATTTTCCGCAGGCCTGATATAAGTCGAGAAATAGATCGGCCCACTTGGCAGAGTGCCGGCGACGCAGACCCGCAATATCTCTATCTCCGTGCTGCCGCGGATGCGCGGCCCCTCAATGCGCGAGCGGCGCACTTTCTCCTGTAATGCGGTGAGCCTTGCAATATCCTCAGGCTTTATTCTCCACACGCTGGTGCCCCATCCGGCCCGGTGTTTTACGTTGAACCGTGCGCGGTCAGCCTCAGCCATGTTTTCTTCGATCAGCCCAAATGTTTCGACAGTCTTGTCCTTCACCCCATCGGTGGTGCTACGGATGATCATAACCGCATCGCCGGCGCGTAATGAAAGGAAGGTGGGAAGCTGCAAGCCCACCCGGACATGCTCGAAATTCATCGTCAGAAAATCGAGCCGCATCAGCTTGGGAATACTGGAAATCGGCGTGGTCATGCAGCCGGAGAGGAAAACGAGCAAAATAAGCAATGGTTTGAAACGCGATAATGTCAATGTCATCATGAAACCCTGGAGACTGTGGCGCGATATGAACGGCTGCCGCATCCAGGTTTCCGAAGCTGAAGCCATTAGACCGCCCGCAAACTTGCAAGGAGAGCATTACCGCAACATTATGCCCAGACCACGCGGTTCCCGCGAATGTTGATTATCTTCTGGAAATGGCGGCAGGGAGAACGGCATGCATCAAAAAAATCTGGCGGCCTTCTGCCTTTTGCTTTCCTGGGGACCAGCCTTCTCCGGCCAGATCGAGGATGCCACCTTCCACAGCGCCGCCCTCAACGCGCCGCTTCCCGTCAACATCTACCGCCCGGACGGCACGCCGCCCGAAAACGGCTGGCCGGTGCTTTATCTCCTGCATGGCCATGATGGCGATCAGAACAGTTGGCGTGATCTCGGCAATATCGAAAAGACGCTCGACACGCTCATCGAAGCAGGCGCCATCCGCCCGCTGGTGGTCGTCATGCCCGGTGTCGAAAACAGCTGGTACGTCGATTCCGCCGCCATCGGTGGTCCCGGCGACTATGAAACGGCCCTGACCGGCGATCTGCGCCACCAGATCGAAAAAAACCTGCCGGTGCGCAAGGATCGTGAAGGCCGCGCCATTGCCGGCCTCTCCATGGGCGGTTTCGGCGCGTTGCATCTCGCCTATGGTCACGAAGACCTCTATGGCGCCGTCGCCAGCCTGTCTGGCGCAATCTGGCAGAACGTGCCCGCCTCCGATCTCGACAAGACGCCCGCCGAACTGAAGCTCATTCAGGACAGCGCCTTCTTCCACCGCATCGACCCCACCACCGTCACCAGCGGCATCGTGTTGCCTTCCACCGGCGATCATTTTTCCGGCGCCTTCGGCACGCCTTTCGATGCAAGGCTCTTTAATGAAAAGAACGTCTTCACCCTCGTCGCGCAGCATGTCGCCGAAAGCGAGGGTCTTCCCGCCACCTATCTGACCGTCGGCGACGATGACGGCTTCTTCCTCTGGCGCGGCGCCATCGCCCTGCATGAGACGCTACAGGCCGACAAGCGCAAATCCGAACTGCGGGTGACCGATGGCGATCACGTCTGGTCTGTGTGGAAGGTTTCGATCATCGACGCGCTGAAATTTATCGATAGCGAATGGGACAAGGCAGCGGATGTCGCGCAAGATTGAGGAACCCGCCTGTCTTCTTACTGCCGGATCAGCCTGATCATTTCCCAGCCCGCTTTTTTCCGGTTTTCACCGACGCGTTCAACGCCACGGCAGCCCGGATCAACGTTATCAGCGCTTCCTCATCCACCACATCCCCTTCGTGAAAATCGATTGCCCGCCGCATATTGCCCTCAAGGCTCGAATTGAACAGACCCGTCGGGTCAGCGAGTGAAGCACCCTTGGCGAAGGTCATCTTCACGGCGTTCCTGTAGGTTTCACCGGTGCACAGAATGCCCGCATGCGACCAGACTGGTACACCGCGCCATTTCACCTCCTCGATCACCTCCGGATCGGCCTTTTTGATCAGCGCTCGGACATGCGCGAGCGTATCGCCGCGCCAGTCGCCTAGTTCCGCAATTTTCCGATCGATGAAGGCCGATGGTGCTATATCCCCCGTATCTTTCTCCGCTGTCGTTTTGGCCATGACACTCTCCCGATTTCACTGCGCCGCGGCTGCCGGCCCGCCTCGCGACTGTTTCGTCTTTCAGCATAGACCAAATTTTCATGTCCTCCCACGCGGAACCAAATTCCCGCTTCACCGTTTCCTCCCCGAACGCAACGTTCAGCATACAAAGGGAAGAAACATCATGAAAATCAAGGTCATCGCGCTCGCTGCCGCGGCAGTGCTCTCTTCTTCTGTGGCTTTTGCCCAGACGGCCACCACCGCCCCCGCTGCCGGCGCGGATGCCGCTTTGTCCGGCCCGGGCATCACCATGGGCACCAAGGCCAACGGCCCGCTGAAGTTCGTTAATGTCCAGAAGACCGACCTCACCGCCTCCCAGCTCGACGGTCTCGACATCTACAATGCCCAGAACGAAAACATCGGCGAAATCGAAGATGTCGTCATCGGCGACGGCAAGTCGGTGATCGGCCTTGTGGCCAGCGTCGGCGGTTTCCTCGGCATAGACAAGAGCTACGTGGTGCTCGACCCGGCCTCCGTCGCGGTTCACAACGACAACGGCACCTGGAAGGCCTATGTCGACACAACCAAGGAAGCGCTGCAAAATGCGCCGAAGCTCGACTACGACAAGCTGGACGACTGATTACCCCTGCAGTCGCAAGCTTGCCCCCGCGATCCGTCATCGCGGGGGTTTTTCATGCGGTAAATTCCGGCCAGGCATCTGGCAATCCCATCGCACAGACCCTTGCCTGACAGCCCGCCTCTCGCCTATCTTCGGCTCGCAAATCACCAAGGATCCATGCGTGCCCGCCAAGACCATCTCCGCCCTCGCCACCAGCACCGTCATGATGTTGCTAAGCGCCGTTCCGTTGTCTGCGCAATCCACCGGCTGGAAACCCGCGGAGCAGATAAAAACATATGCCATCAGCGGTAATACCGGCGGTGCACTATACCAGTCGATCGGCGAACGCGGCCCGACCGCCGGGGTGCAGGCGATCGCCCACACGACCTTCAAGCTAACCTGGCGGCGGGATTATCGTCCGCAGCCAGATGGCGCCTGTGTTCTGGCCACAGCAAGGCCCAATCTCACCATTATCTACACCTGGCCGAAAGCACCGGCGCAATTACCATCCGCCGTTGCCGCCAGCTGGAGAACCTTCATTTCCGGCGTCGAAACCCATGAACGCGTCCATGGCGAACATATCCTCGACATGGTGCAAAAAATCGAGGCCTTCAGCACTGGCCTCCGGGCAGAAAACGATCCGAAATGCCAGAAGGTGCGCGTCGTTCTGCAGCAACGGCTGGGCGAGCTTTCCAACGAGCAGCGCCAGCGCGGCCGTGACTTCGACCGCGACGAGCTTTCCCCCGGCGGGCGGGTGCACAAGCTCATTCTCGCACTGGTCAACGGTCCCTGAAGAGCGATTATTCCGCCGCCTCGCCTTTCAGCAGCGGCTCGGAAAGCACCATGGTCTCCAGCTCATAGGAATAGCCCTCAAGCATCGTATAGGCCTGTTCGATTGCCTCGATCTGGGCTTCCGCATTGCGGATGGCTTCGGCGATCGACTGGCTGCGGGCGCGCAGCATGGAACTCAGCACATCGGTCTCCGGCTTGCGGCCGAGACGATCCATATGTTTGCGAACCCGCGTGCGGTGCCGTTCAAGTTCCAGAATATGGAAGCGGCTTTTGAGAATATCGTCGGTCAGCTTGCGGCGCATGGCGGCCACGGGATCAAAGCTTCCGGGCTCGCGCTCATCCAGAATGAACTCGTTGACCAGCGTTTCAAGCATCAGCAGGCCCTTCAAGTCCTTGGCATCGGCAAGCTGCGGGTCGTAACCTGTGTCATCGAACACCTTGCGGCGCACCGGATCCTTCAAAAGCTCGTAGGCCGTTTGCAGGCGGGCGAATTGATCCGCGTCGCCACCGCTGTCGGGATGGGCTGCCTTGGCAACCTTGCGATAAGCCGACTTGACCGCCGCCTCGTCGGCATCGCGCTCCACGCCAAGCAAAACATAGGGATCGATCACAAAAACACCTTCAAACGCAAACTGTTACCCGCATGCCTGATACCACCGTCACAAGACCTGCGGGCGGATCATAGGCCAAATCCACCCCGCGCGGCACCCCGCACCGGCGGTTAAACCGGCAAAGCCCACATAAAAGCCTCATGACGCGCCGCAGGACGACCGGCGGAAAAGCCCTTGATGCTGAAATTTGTCGGACCCAAGGCGACTATAATGACAGGCGGGACAAAATTGTGGAAAGCGGCAGCAAAACATGCCGCCACTCTGCGCACCGTCTTTATGGCAGCCGCCGTAAAACACTTTTGCGAAGGCGTAACGGGCACGTTTTCAGGAGGTTATGGTGGAAAATCACCAACGGGTGTAAGCTCGGCTTTTGGATCTGAAGGGAGGAATGATCCGATGCCGCAAACCATTACCCAGACCGTCACGGACTATGTGCACGCCATGGCCTATGCCGATGAGGGCCTGATGCGTGACGTTTTCGATCCCCGCGCCAGCATCGTCGGTACCTTCGAGGGCGAGACCGAATGGCTGTCTCTGGAGGACTTCGTTGACCAGATGCGAAAAACCGAACGCGGCCTTCCCGATCACGACCCCACGTTCGAAATCATCGGCATCGACAAGGAGGGCGACAGCGCCTCGGTGAAGCTGACGACAAGTTTCGATGGGATGGATTTTTACGAATACCTGTCCCTGCTGGAACACGAAGGCAACTGGTCGATCGTGCACAAGCTTTACCACATCAAGCGGTAGATGCGGACCGGAAGAGCAACAGAAGTGCGGGTGGGGACAGGTTCAAGCTATTGAAAATACTGGTGCCCCCGACAAGGTTCGAACTCGTGACCCCCTGATTACAAATCATAATCGGAAGCCCAGAAAATATGGGGTTTAGCCCTACTTGTCGCGTCCATGTCGCGTCAAGACACGAAGTAATCGGCCGCCGACGCCAATTCTGACCCGTCATCATCACGGGGAAACAAATGTCCATAAGTGTCCATCGTCATCGCTATGGTGGAATGGCCCATGCGTTCCTGAACCACCTTCGGCGGCAATCCTAACCCGCCATCCTCGCGGCGGTTTATGCACCATGAAGCGAACCAGTGGCGCAGGCAGTGAAGGCCGGAATACTTCGGCGCCAGCACTGTCTTGCCGTCCTCATCCAGTTCTTCCTTGTCAGAGATGACCCCGGCCTTGACCCAGGCAGGATGGATATGCCGTCGAAGGATGTTCTTCAGGCTCTCCACCTTGCCAAGCCCGTTCGGGAAAACGAGATCCAGAACGAGTACCGCATTCCCGTTATCATCGAGTTTGCCGGTATCTCGGCGCGGGCAAGACAGCTTCCATTCCTTCAAGGCATTGATGACGATCGGCGGTGCCGGGATAACGCGCTCCCCCGATATCGACTTCGGCCGGCCAATGTCATTGAAGCGATCCGCCCGCTGGTGCACTCTGATTTCGTTCTTCTTGAAATCGATATCCTGCCACCGAAGCCCACGAAGTTCTGAAGCTCTCAGACCGCAGAACGCTGCCACCAGCACGAAAGCCCGCCAGCGGCCCTCAGACACACCAAGGAGCGCTTTAACGTCTTCGCGGGTGGGAATGTCTACTCCGACCTTCAAACGGCCCTTCTGGCGCTTCTCCTGCCGGTTGGCGCTCTTGCCTCTTCTCGCCTGCATCTCACGGGCAGCGTTGCGCACGACAAGGCCGCGCTCTTGAGCATCCGCAAGGAGCGTGCCGAGCGTCGTCATTACCCGCTTGATCATCGAAGGGGATCGGCCCTCCTCCCGCAACTGATCCTCGTAGGATCGCAGGCGAGCGGTGTTGAGGACGTTCAATCGCAGCGAACCTATGAACGGCACTATATGGAGACGAAGGGAACGCTCGTAGTCCTCGATGGATGACCGCTCAAGACCGGCTGCCCGCGTGGACGCTATCCACAACTTGCCCGCCTCTTCGACCGTAACCGTGGCGCTGTCGGCAACGTGCGTGCCTTCTCTAACCTCGACCGTCGCCGTGGCGGCGAACTGGTCAGCCTGCTTCTTGAGCTTGAACGTCTTCAGCCGGCGCGTTCCGTTGCCGTCCACATAGTCGACCACCCAGGCGCTCTTCGCCTCGCCTTTCGGAGTTGTCCATTCGCGCTTACGGACGCTCACCTTTTCCTCCTGTCATCTGAAGCACTTACCAGATCATCGAATATGTCCTTAAACCGCTCTCGAAGACTTTCCCGCTCTTCATCGGGAACCATGTTCAGCACCTGATAGAAAAGACCCAAGAGATCACGGTGCATAGCTCCTGATGAGGGAAGTGATTTCTCGATCAGGGCTATTGCTGACTTATTGATTTCTTGCTCAATCTCATCACGTTGATAGCTCCGAGCCCGCTTCACTCTCTCGAACAATTGTTCTGGAACCGTGACCTTCGGCCAGCCTCTTAGAGACTGCTCAAGACGCTCAATAATCTCCGCGTTCATCGAGCGCCCGCGCCGATCGGCTTCATTCTTCAAACGATCCCTCAGACCGGGCGGGAACCTCAGCTGATACTGATCTGGCTTGCTTCGGGTTGTCGTCATGGTGATCCCCTCTGTCCTTGCATCATATCCAGTGGGTATTTTTTTCTCTTGCGTCAATCATATCCAGTGGGTATGGTTACGAATATACCCAATGGGTATGTTTAATTAAACACTAGCGAGGATCGAAAATGGCAGAAGCGCAGCAGATGGATTTGATCTGGGGCTTGGACGAAATCGGCAAGCTGATTGGCCGCAACTATCAGCAGACCTACCACATGGTGAAATCCGGTCATCTTCCGATGGTGAAACAGGTGGGTGAGCGTTACGTCGCCAGCCGCCAGAAGCTCGTATCCTTCTTCATGGAAGAGGGTGAGACGAAGGGAGCAGCGGCATGAGCCGTTTCAACAAGAGGACCAAGGTCAAAGATTTTGACCAATTCCAGCTTCGCCTTCCTCCGGGAATGCGAGCCACAATAGCAGCTATGTCTGCTGACGTTGACGTGTCGATGAACGCGCTGATCGTCCACTTGATCGAACAAGGCATGAAAGCAAAAGGCCCGGCAACCGCGCCAACGGTTCCGAGCCATGGCTCAATCACTCACCCCTGCATGAGGAAAGACGAAATGAACGTTGCAACGAATACCACGGCTCCCGCCGTCGAACAAGAATTGATCTGCGACAAGGTTGACCGTCTGGCCCGAGAGCTTTCCGAAGCCCTGCCGCAGTGGTTCAATGGCCAGTTCATGGCGATGGTCTATCCTGCCGGCGATGTCCGCGGCTACTGGTTCCGCAGTCTCTTCCGTGACGAGAACGGCGAGAAGACTGATCCGGTAGTGAAAGCCGTTCAAGACTACCGAGACGGCTGCGCACGGTTCAATGCGATCAATAGCGCTGATTGGCCGCTCCATGGCGGAGAGGATGCCGTAATCGAAAAGACCTATGGCGGGCCTATGAAGGCGCTGGAGAACTGGGACCGGCCTTGCGCATCCCGAGACGGAGCAATCGCGGCCCTTCGGCATGCGTTGGCTGAGAGCGAGGATATTTATTGTTCGGACAGCATCGGCCCCATGCTTCGCGCTGCTCTTGGATATCTGGAAGGAGCCTCAGCATGAAACAGGCTCCCGTCGAAATCACCCGCGCCTGCCTCGAAGCGAAGATCGAGGAACTGGTCGCTCTTCTCGATCTGGTCGACGGCGACTGCGACCTTGAAGACAACGGCGACGATGAACCGTCCATTGGCGCTCACGGAAGGCTTGGCCGTGACGGTGTAGAGGACGATCTGGAAGAGGACACGGCCGACAGCGAGCACAGCATGGGTTGGTCCAATCCTCGCTTTGGCGATCACACTTTGCCTAAGGGCTGGAGCATGGGGGACTGGGAGCAATGACAGAAGGTAGCAACCGTCTCCCGCATCTGCTCGCTGAAATCAAAACCGCCAATGTCGTTTTTGCCCAGGCGCAAAAGACGACAGCATCGGCCGCGTTCGTTATGGGGAAATCGCTCATTGAAGCGAAAGAACTCTGCGGACACGGCGATTGGACCGGCTTCCTGAAGGAGACAGGCCTGCCGCCGCGAACAGCGCAGCGATATATGCGACTCGTCCAGTCCGGCTTAGGCTCCGAGTACATTGGTCTGATCGGCGTCACCGAGGCTCTTAGAGAGATAGATGAGGCGCAGGAAATTATGCCTTCGGATGGCAAGGCCATAATGGCCGTTTGGGAAGGAGAACCTACCCCAGACACGATGATGTGGTGGCGCCTCGACCGTCATACTGGCGGTTTCTTTCAGGTCCACACCAACGACGATGATCCCGATGTCGCCACCTTCCTGATCGTGCATTCAATGCCGGTCGTCTTCATCGCCTTTATCGTGGACGTATTCTCAAACGGTCTCATGTGGGACCAGCCGAGGCAGCAGCGGTTCCGCAGGGAAGTCACGATGGAGGAGCGCGACGAGAAGATTGCCTTTGTCAAAGCGGAAGCCGCTCGCTTCCAGGAGGCTCGGAAATGACCACACCCATCGAGAAAGCCGCCATGTGGCTGTCAGAGCAAAAGGAAACCCCGAGCGACATCATCCGAATTCTTCGGGATAAGTTCGGAATCACCGCCAGTGAGGCGGCGCAAGCGTGTACACTCGCGAACAAGTTTCGCACCTTCCGGAGGGCGCACGGTTGAAGGCAGTAACCAAAACGAACAAGGACGGCTCCGAGCAGGTATTGCTCGGGGCTGTTATCATGAAAGAACGGCCTTCCCGGAAGCGGGCAAAAATTCATGACCTCCCGTATTCTATCGAAAACCATCGGTTGCGGGAGATTGAGAAGATCATCCGCCACCGGCATGGAAGAGGTATTCCCGATCCAGCAGGCACCGACGATGTTGAACTTTGCCTCAATTATTTGCGTGCGGTAGCACTGACGCCAGACAGCCAAAGTGCCGCGTCATGGGCGCTTGTGTGGGCGCCATGGGTAGACCCGGTCACCGTTGATCTCCTCGACCAGACAGCGGCAGGGCGGAAAAAAATGCCGCCGGCAGATGCTGTGGCCAAAATGCTATTTGTTCGGCTGGAGGAAAGGACGATGCTTGGCCTGAAGACGATCGGTGCTTGCGACGTTTCGAAAGCCGAACGTCAAATTAGCGCTAAAGAACGCAAGCGTGAACGTGACCGGAACAGACAGGAACAAAAGCGGAGGGAAGTCGGTCGTGTTGATCGCAAGTCCTATGAGGCTACATCTTTGACCAGCCTCAAGCCGTGGGAGCAAGAGGGAATTTCACGCCGAACATGGGAACGTCGACGTGTCGCAAGTCTATCGCGAATAGATATATCAACAAATGGCGACACACTTGCGTCAAAGCCAGATCAGGCACCGCACGATGCCCAGAACGATATGCATCAAGCACGCGTAGCGGGGTTGATGGTGGGTCTGGGGGATCATCCCCCAGCGGAGCTCCAAGAGGCAGGGCCTCATGGGAATGGCGACAAGCTGCAAGGGAGAGCAGCATGAAAGGTGAACAGCTTAATCTCTTTGATCAGCCGGAGAAGAAACCGATGGCCGAGGTAATTTTGTTTCCGGTTGACCGAGAGATCGGCTTCATCCGTGAAACCGCTCGCATTCTGACCATCAAGCAAGGGGCGGCCGCTGACAGGTTTTGGCAGATGACAACGCGCAGGCTTTATGCTCGCCTCCAGGTTCGAGGCATGAAAGATGAGGATATCAAGGCTGAGGTAAGATGCTTTGCCAATGCTGTTTTCTCTCAGTTGCAGATGGATGCTTCCAGTAATCCGAAAGGTGCTGCATGACTGCAAATTTGCAGATCACTGTAAACGGTCCGCTCGGATCATGAACGTTTCCGAGCGGACCGTTTACATGAGCCGGAAGATAGCGCGGCTCCGTCCTGACCTTGTTCCAGCTATCGAGGCAGGTGCACTCACCCTCAACGCGGCCATGGCACAGATTGACGAGAGACCGAAGCAAACTTCGTGGGAACGTCTGGTGAAGGCATGGAATGCGGCAACGGAAGACGATAGAATACGGCTGATTTCCGAAGCAACAAAAGGGTGGAGCAAAGCTTGAACCAACCGAAGCTGACGGCCGCCCGCCTCGATGCCATCTTATCCCCAAATTTGGGGGAAAGTCGGTCTGCACTCGCCAAGGAAAGCCTATGGGGTCCGAAGCAAATCGGCGCTTTCATGGGCCTTTCCCCTGACACGGTACGCCGCATGGCGAAGACCGATCCGACCTTTCCAGCGCGGATAAGATTCGGTAGGCTCTTTGTGACCCGAACGGAGATTGTCGTCTGGCTTCAGCCGCGACATGATGAAGTGCAGCAATCTGCTTGAATTTGCTGCAAAACGCCGCATTTGCGTAATGGCTCAAATCAGAGCCATACGCCATCTTCCAGCCCATGAGCTGGAACCCTTTCAAACGCACCGAAAAGATCGAGACGCGAGACGAGAACCTCAAGGATGAGGACGGCTTTCTCGCTGCCTTGTGGTCCGGTGTCTCCTCCGGCACGGTGGCAATCTCCGGCGCTCAAGCGCTGCGCGTCCCGGCCGTGGCCAATGCGGTCAGGGTCATATCTGAAGCCGCCGCCACCCTCGATATCAGGATCATGGAACGCCGCGAGGACGGCACCGAGGAAGAGGACCGCAATCACCCGATCGGTGTCTTGTTGCGTGGTGACGTCAACCCATGGTCTGCAGGCTTCGACCTTATCCGCGATCTGGCCGCCGACGCCCTCACCCGTGACTGGGGTGGCCTCGCCTATGTGAACCGCGTGCGCGGCGAGATCCGCGAAATCATCCGGTACCAGCCGCAAGGCATCAGCGTGACCTTCGATCCTTGGACCGGCGAACCGACCTATCGCATCAACGGCCAAATCGTGAAGCCCGATAGCGTGGTGCACGTCCGCGGTCCTTTCGACAAATCGCCGCTCACCCTTGCCGCCGAAGCAATCGGTGCCGCAAAGGTAATGGAAACCCACGCCTCCAATTTCTTCAAGAATGGCGCAACGCCTGGTGTCGTGATCCTCAACAAGAAGAGCCTTGGAGACGAAGGCGCCAAGAAGATGATCGCCGGATGGCGCAAGGCTTTCCGCCAGCCGTCGGATAGCGGCAAGGCTGCCGTTCTCTGGGATGACGCCGATATCAAGCAGCTCATGCTCAACTCGGTGGACAGCCAGTTCATCGAACTGCGCAAGTTCCAGATCATCGAGATTGCCCGCGCCTTCCGCGTCCCGCCCTCCATGCTGTTCGAACTCGACCGCGCCACATGGAGCAATTCCGAGCAGATGGGCCGGGAGTTCCTGACCTACACGCTGGAGCCATGGCTTCGCGCTCTGGAGACTGCCCTTGGCCGTGCGCTGCTGACCCGCGAGGATCGCAAGCGCTACCGCATCAGCTTCGACCGAGACGACCTGACCCGTGCTGACCTCACGTCGCGCGCTACAGCGATTTCAACCCTCATCAGCGCCAAGGTGCTCAATCCGAACGAAGCCCGTGGGTGGCTCGATCTGGGGCCATACGAGGGCGGCAACGAGTACGGCAACCCGCACATCAATCCGAACGACCAGAAGGCAAATTTGCCCGCTGATCAAGAGGACGGCGCCGACACTTTGAAAACCGACAAGGAGCCTAAGCCCGATGACGCTCGATGATATCCGCGCCAACCTCGCAGATCAGGATCGTGGCCGCTGGCTCGATATCCTCGGCCCATGGGAGGGACAGCTTGTCCTTCGCCTTCGTATCGCCGGCCCTGATAGCGACGTGCAGCACCGCGCCCGTATCCAGATGATGGACGAATTGGCCGCCGCTGCTGACGGCGAAGGCAAGGTATCGTTCGAACTCCGCGAGAAAGCCCGCGTCAACTGCCTTGGCCGGTGTGTCCTTGGCTGGGAGATCGAGGAAGATGGCAAGCCGTTGCCCTTCTCGCAAAAGGCTCTCCTCGTCTTCCTGAACGTCGCATGGATACAGCAGCAGGTTGACGCCTTTGCCGCTGACCGTGCCAACTTCCGAAGCGAGGCGGCGTGATGGATCACCTCGACCTTTCCCTCAGATTTGAGGCGCCCAGCGATACCGGCGAGTTCTCCGGCTATGCCGTCATCTGGGATCAGCGCAACGCCCATAACGAAATCGTCAAGCGTGGGGCATTTCGGGCTTCTCTGGAATTGCACAGGCAGGCAGGCACCCGGCCCGTCATGCTCTGGTCGCACGATCCAACTGACATCATCGGCGTATGGACCGAAATCCGTGAGGACGAGAAAGGCCTGTTCGTTCGCGGGAAAATCGTCACCGGCACGACGCGCGGCCGGGAGGCTTACGAGCTTCTGAAGGCCGACGCGCTGAATGGTCTCTCGATCGGCTTCCGCCTCAACAAGGGCGGCGAGACACGACAGGCCGGCACTCGCATCCTGACCGGCATCGACGTGCGCGAAATCTCCCTCGTGGGCATGCCATCTGCACCCAATGCCCGGATCACCTCAGTTCGCAGTTCTGGCCGCTCTACCGAGAGCGCAGCGGCCTTCATCAACGCATGCCGGAAGGCGAAATGCGCTCTCGTCAGCAAAGGGAAATGACCATGAAGCACTTCACCCTCGAAACCCGAGCCGAACCGGAAGATGATCCGCTGGCCGCAGCAACGCAGGCCGTGGAAGAGCTGCGCGCCGGGTTTACCGAATATCGCACCGGCTCCGAAACCGAGATCAACGAACTGCGCACGCAGCTTGCCGACCTCGAAACCCGCATGAACCGTCCCGGCGGCGCAGGCAATCCCGGCGACGACGAAATCTCGCTGGAGCGCCGTGCGTTCTCCAACTTCCTGCGCCTGGGCGACAACCGCATGGACCCGGAAGAAACCCGCGCTCTGATCGTGGGTGATGACACCAAGGGCGGCTATCTGGCTCCTGCCGAGTTCCAGACCGAAGTCATCCGCGGCATCGTGGAAATCTCCCCGATCCGTCAGGCTGTCCGCGTCGGCTCCACCTCTGCCGGTTCCGTCATCCTGCCGAAGCTCACCGGCCGCCCGACTGCCTCGTGGGTGGGTGAAGACGAGGAACGCGATGAAACGACCATGACCTATGGTCAGCTTGAAATCCCGATCCACGAGATTGCATGCTTTATCGACGTGTCGCTCCGTCTTCTCGAAGACTCGGCCATCAACGTCGAATCCGAGATTGCCACGGAACTGTCGCAGGAGTTCGCCCTCAAGGAAAACGCGGCCTTCTCGAATGGCAACGGCGCCAAGAAGCCGCTCGGCATCCAGCAGGTTCCGAACATCGCGGAAGTCATCAACGGCCACGCCACGAACATCAGCGCTGACCAGCTTATCGGCCTGATGTACGCCATGCCGGCCGCCTATCGGAACAACGGCTCCTGGCTGATGAACGGCACCACGCTCGGCAAGGTCCGCACCATCAAGGATGGTCAGGGCAATTACCTCTGGCAGCCGTCCTATCAGGCGGGCCAGCCGTCCACCCTGCTCGGCCGTCCGGTTATTGAAGACCCGACCATGCCGGACATCGCAAACGGCACGTTCCCGATCTACTACGGCGATTTCAGCAAGGCATACCGCGTCTATGACCGCGTGGGCATGTCGGTGCTGCGCGACCCGTACACGCAGGCGACAAAGGGCATGGTTCGCTTCCACGCCCGCCGCCGCGTCGGTGGTGGCCCGACCCTCACCGAAGCACTCCGCAAACTCAAGATGGCGACCGCCTAAGGAGGAATGACCATGCGTGACATCGTTCACAATATTGGTGTCGTGCAGAGCATTGCGCCTGCCGACATCGCCGCCACCACACAGGGCACGTCTGTTGACCTGCTCGGCTTCGACAGTGTGGCCTTCATCGCCACGACGGGCGTCCGCACCGCGTCCGGCGCATTCACGCTCACGCTAGAGGAGAGCGACGACAACGCCACCTTCACCGCCGTGGATGCTGATCACTATCAGGCGCCGGTCTCTGGCAACCTGGCAGCCAATATCACGGCCAAGGTCGGTTATCGCGGCTTCAAGCGCTACGTGCGGCCTGTCCTCACGAAGGGCAGCGGCACCTCCATCTTCGTCAGCGTGATTGCCATCAAGGGCAACGCCGCGAACCGTCCGGTGGCATGATGGCTGATAAGTTCGACACTCAGGCTGATGTGGTCTTTGCACCCGCAAGGCGTCATTTCCAGATCGCCCCCAGCAACTCGGCTGATCTGCCGACGCGCCTAAGGCGATCTATTGCCAGGCTGATGGCACAATCGTCTGCCGTGACGAGCTGGGTGTCGATCTGCCCTATGCCATGACGGCTGGCCAGATCCTCCCCCTTCGTCCGGTTCGTGTTCTGGCAACAGGCACGACCGGCACATTCTACGGGTGGGCCTGACCATGCCGACACGCGCCCCCTCAGTCTGTGGACACTGCAACAAGGCTCATCCCCGTGGTGAGACCTGCGTTGCTGTTAGAGCAATCCAGAAGGAGCGCAAAGCCCGCCACGACCAGAAGCGCCCCAGCGCCCGCCAGCGTGGCTATGACAGCACATGGGAAAGGGAGGCCAAGGCTTTCCTCTCCCTCCCTCAAAACGAGTTCTGCCAGTGTGGGGCAAAGGCGACCGTCGTGATGCACATCAAGTCCATCCGGCAGCGCCCAGACCTGCGCATGGCCCGATCCAACTGGAAGCCGGGTTGCCAGAGGTGCAACGCCATCGACGCCGCGAATGAACGGCGCACCCTTGAAAGGAACAAGCCATGACTATCAACGCGACGGCCGGTGCGAAAATCTACATCGGCACCACTAAGGAACAGAAGAAGGCCGACTTTGTGCTGGCTGACTTCTCCGCTGCCAATGCAGTCACATGGAAGGAGATCGGAGAAGTCGAAGGTCTCGGTTCTGTGGGTGATACCAGCGAGGCCATCAACTTCACATCGATCGGTGACAGCCGCACCCGTACACTCAAAGGCCCACGCTCTGCCGGCACGATGGAGCTGGTCATGGGCATCGACTATTCCGACCCCGGTCAGCAGGCTCTCATCGCTGCCGAGAAGACCATCCACGATTACGAATTCAGGATCGTGCTGAACGATGCACCCGCAGGCGGCACCCCTTCGGAGCGTCTGTTCATCGCCAAGGTCATGAGCCAGGCCGAACAGTACGATGCAGCCAACAGCGTCATGAAGCTGAACGCCTCCCTTGGCGTCAACAGCAACGTGGTGCGCGTCGATGCGGAGGCCTAAGCCATGATGATCATACCCGCCCGTATCAAGGTCGATGTCAGTAAGGACGAAGACGGCGACCTGCTCATGATCGTTGAGCAGGAACTGACGCACGACCAGAAGGACACGCTCTATCAGGCTATGCGCTTGTTCAAGGGCGGTGACTTCAGTGGCCCAGGCTTCAACGTCTATCTCAAAGGCGAGGACATCGTGCTTGAGCGTACCTGACCCTACCGGGGGGTGGTCTCAGACTTTCCACCCCTCAAGGGGACCGGCGGCGGGTCCATCGTGCGAAAAATTTCTCAATTGGCCCTGATTTTGTGAACGACAGAAAGGAGGTTGTTCAATGATTGTAGACGTAGCGATTTTGATGCAGCAATTGAACGCCACCGGCATCCCCGGAACGGACGATGACGCGCTGATCGAGCGCAAGATCGAGGCCGCCCAGAACCATATCGAACGCCTGCTCGGCTTCAGGATTGAGGAGACCTATGGCGGCACGGATCAAGACGAAATTCCGTCGGCGCTGGTTGAGGCTGTCTGTCAACTGGCGGCGCATTGGTACGAAAACCGGGAAGCAACCCTTGTCGGTGTGAGCGCTCAGGAACTGCCCTTCGGCGTCTGGCAGATCGTCAACGAATTCAGGGAGTATTCCTTTGGCTGACGATGGTGGAATCGGTCGCATCAAGCAGCGGCTGGCGATGATCCCGAAGAACGTGCGGGAGGCGATGGTGCCGGAGCTGGTGAAGTCGGGCAACGACCTCGCAGTGACAGCCCGCATCCTCGCGCCACGGGACACAGGCGCCCTGCAGGAGAGCATCACGGTAACGCCGGGTGGATCGAACACCCCGCCCTACTCCACACCCGGTGGCCGCGTCACGGTCCCTGAACTGGCCGTCGCTGTGACCGCTGGAAACAAGGATGTCAGGTATGCGCACCTCGTAGAGTACGGCACACAGGAGGCTGCAGCGCAGCCGTATTTCTGGCCTGCCTTCCGTCTCCTCCGCAAGAAGATTACAGGCCGCATCAAGCGCGCTGCATCCACTGCCGTGAAGAAGAACTGGGGTGGCCGATGAGCGCTGAACTTGCCCTGCAGAAAGCCATCCGTGCGCGCCTCGTGGCATCCCCAGAAATTCTGGGACTGCTACCCGCTGCCAACATCCTCGACCGCAACGAGCGTCCGAACCCGCGCCCCTCCATCGTCATCGGTGAAGGCCAGAGCGTGGACGAAGGCGACAGCATCGCCCGCACCCTGACGCGGGTTTACATGGACCTGCATGTGTGGGTGGAAGAGCCATCAACGGAGATCAGCAAGCGCATTGCCGGGGCGATCCGGCTTGCCATGAAGGTCCGGCCCCCAGTGGGGGATGGATACAATTGCGCCGATTGCCGAGTGCGCGGCACCCGTTTCATGCGCGATCCAGACGGCAAGACCAGTCACGCCATCGTCACCATCGACGCCCTTGTGCAGGAGGTCGCATGAGAGCCGGGAACCTTGATCGCTCTATCACCGTCCAGAGCTTCACCAGCACCGTGAACGACTTCGGCACGCCTATCGAGACGTGGACCGACGTTGCCACCGTGCGCGCCCAGATCATCCAGAGCAGCACAGAGGAGTTCCTGACCAGCGGCGCAACCGACGAGACCGTCATCATTTTCCGCACCCGTTATTTCGGTGGCGTAACAACCTCTAGCCAAGTCATCTACGAGGGCAATACCTTCAACGTCCGCGAGGTCAAAGAGATCGGCCGTCGCAAGGGCCTGGACCTGCGCTGTGAACGAAAGGTGTCCGCATGAGCAGCAAAGGGACACGCGGAGCGAAGGCCACGCTGAAGGCCATCGACGGCGGTTTGAAGGGCGTTCCCAAAGCCTCTGCAAATTTGCCGACCCAGATGGAAGAGGAATGGAACACGATTGCCGCCGAAATGGTGCAGCGTCAAATCCTGACCGCATCCATGACGGGACTGCTGGAAGCGTACCTCATTGCAATCTGGACCGTGCGCGAATGCCAGAAGGCGATCGAGGAGCACGGCATTCTCACGAAAACAGCCCACGGCAATCTCAAGCCGAACCCAGCCTCTGGCCTGATGTCCAAGGCGCAGGAGACCGTTGCCCGCATGTCGGCAGAGCTTGGCCTGACGCCGGCAGCGAGATCGAAGCAGGGTTTTACTCCATCGGAGGGAAACTCGAAGAAAGGAGGCGCACCCGATGGCCTCGACGTCTAAGGTGGAAAATATTCCACAATTCAAAGCCACGCGCCCGGAGTGGATCTTCGACGGCAGCGAGATCGAGGACACGTTCGGCTATGGCGAGCGCGCCGTGGACTTCCTGCGCCGCCTGAAGCATCCGAAGAGCGAGAGCGGTGATTTCGAACTGCCGTTGTTCTGGGAACGTATCGTCCGCCGCATCTATGGCCCGTGCTATCCGAACAAGCGCCGACAGGTGAAGACGGTATTCATCCTCCTGCCGCGTGGCGCCCGCAAGACCACGATGGGCGCAGGCCTCGCATTGCTCCATACGGTGGGCTGGGAGCGCGTTCCCGGTGGTCAGGCAATGGTTGCCGCCTCTGCCGAGGAAGACGCCCGTATCGCTTACGACGAGGCCGTGGGCATCGTAGGCGAAACCGAGTGGCTGCAATCAGCCATGAAGCCTACCGAGAGCGTGTTCTATCTGGAGCATCGCAAGAGCAAGGCCACGTTCCGCGCTCTGGCATCCGGTGGCAAGGGCAAGCTCGGCAAGACTCCAAACTTCGTGCTGGCCGACGAGCTGATCAATTGGGAGGGCGAGAACAGCCGCCGCAATTGGCAGGCCATCCGCACGGGCTTGAACAAGGTTCCGAACACGCTGCTGGTGATCATTACGCAGGCCGGCCGAGGACAGGAAAACCTTGCCTATGAGCTTCTGACCTATGCCCGCAAGGTCCAGTCCAGTGTGATCCATGATCCGAACTTCCTGCCGGTCCTGTTCGAGAGCCACCCCGACGACGATTGGCAGGATGAAGAACTCTGGCACATGGTCAATCCCGGCCTGGCTGAAGGCTATCCGGATATCGACGGCCTGCGCACCATGGCGCGGGAAGCCAAGGAACGGCCATCTGACCGCGATAACTTCCGCCAGTTCCACCTCAACTGCTGGCTCGATTACAGCGCGTCTCCGTTCGTCTCCATGCCGATCTATGACGAGGGGAACTTTCGTCCAGATTTGGACGAATTGGAAGCGAACCAGACGCCTTGCTATCTCGGCGTGGACCTTTCCAAGACCACCGACTTGACCGCCGTTGTTGCCTGCTGGGGAGACCGTGAGAACGGGTATGCCGTCCACCCTTGGTTCTACCTGCCGAAAGACAACCTGCTGAAGCGTGGCGCGCGTGAGGGTGTAAATTACGCTGTCTGGGAAGAGCAAGGCCACATCACGCTCACAGAGGGCAACGTGGTCGATTACCACGCGGTAGAGGCTCACATCAAAGAGCTATGCGCCCGGTTCAACGTTCGCGAGATAGCTTTCGATCCGGCGCTCGCCCGCAACAGCATCAACAATCTTCTGGATGAAGGTTTGCCCGTGGTCGAGTTTCGGCAGGGCTGGCTCACGATGTCCCCTGCCATCAATGAGCTTGAGCGTGCCATCCTGGCCCGGCAGTTCCAGCACGGCGGCCACCCGATCCTACGGTGGCACTTCGATAACATCGCTCTCCGCGAAGACAGTTCCGGCAACCGTTCCTTCCACAAAGCCAAAAGCAAAGACCACATCGATGGCGCCGTCGCCACAGCCATGGCCGTTGCCCGCTGCGCTGCCGGCGATAGCGGCCGATCCTCTTACGACGATTTCGATGGTGACATCGGAGAATGGAGCTACGCATGAGCCAGACCGACGAAGAACGCCTTGTGATTATGCTTGAGGCCCGAATTAAGGATCTCGAGCGCAACATGGCGAAGGCCAGCGGCACGACGGAGCGCGAGTTCCGCAAGATGTCGCAGTCTTCCAAGCGTGCGACCGACCAGATGGAGAAGGATGCCATCAGGTCAACCACGCGCATTAATCAGGCGATGGCTACGGTCGGCACCAAGATCGGCGCCGTCGGCAAGGCGTTCAGCGCTGGCGTGTGGGGCGGTATCGCTGGTCTTGGCGTGGCTGGTGTCGTGGGCACGCTTGCCAGTCTCGCAAAAGGCATTTCAGAAGTAGGCGATCAGGCAAAGATTGCCGGCGTCAACGTCAAGGCGTTTCAAGAGCTGAAATACGTTGCCGAGCAGAACCGCATCGGCGTTGACGCGCTGACGGATGGCCTGAAAGAACTCAATCTCCGGGCTGATGAATTTATCCTGACCGGCCAAGGCTCGGCGGCCGAAGCGTTCCAGCGGCTCGGTTTCTCGGCGGAAGACCTGAAAAAGAAGCTCGAAGACCCCTCTGCCCTCTTCACCGAGATTATCGGTAAGTTGGGGAAACTCAGCAAGGCGGCGCAGATCAGAATCGCTGATGAGATTTTCGGCGGCACTGGCGGCGAGAAGTTCGTCCAGCTTATCGACCAGGGCGAAGCCGGCATCCGCGACACGATCAAAGCCGCGAATGATCTTGGTATCGTGATGGATCAGCAGCTCATCGACCGCGCCGCGGAAGTCGATCGCCGGTTCAACCAGATCGCCAATACAGTCGGATCAACACTGAAAAGCGCCATCGTCTCGGCTGCCGACAGCCTGGCCGAGTTCATCGATGGGTTCCGCGATTATCAGAACCAGATGAGCAGCACGCTCCAGAACACCCAGCGCGAAATCGGCATGAAGCGGCTGGACATCGAGAACAAGATCCTTGAGGCCCAGAACAAGAGCTGGGCGACGGATGCTCAGCAAAATAAGGCCGTTGGCCAGTATCGCATCGAGCTTGAAAAGCTGAACCAGGAAGACGCCAAGATCACCAAGGCGATCGGTGACAAGCTGCAGCCCATGCAGCGAAGCGGCAACGACACGTGGACGCCTCCTGACTACAAGCCGCCCAGCAAAAGTAAGTCTTCCCGCTCGGCCTCCACGACGCAGGCTGACCGCGAGCGTAAGGCAGTTGAAGACCTCATCAAGGAGCTTGAGGAAGAGCTTCGTATCGTCAACCTATCCGACGCAGCCAAGCGCGCCTCAGTGGCTTCCAGGCAGGCTGGAGCAGCTGCGACCGACGACGAGCGGAAAAAGATAATCCAGCTGAATGAAGCAATATTTCAGGAAGAGGAGGCGCGCCGGAAAGCCGACGAGCAGATGCTCTACTACCGCGACCTAACCAAGGCTGGCCTTGATGACCTGTTCGGCGCGATCGAAGAGGGCAAAAGCTTCTGGGAGGCGATGGGCGACGTTGCCGTCAACAGCCTCAAGCGCATCGCGGACACGATGCTTGACGACGTGCTCGACAGCATTTTTCAGGTCAACAAGGCGGCATCCGGCGGCGGTGGTGGCGGTGGCTTCCTGTCCAGCTTGCTTGGAGGTCTGTTTGGCGGCGGCGGCTCGCAATGGGCAGGTATCAAATCCGGCTCGATCACGGGCGGACTATTCGCCAATGGCGGAGCGTTCCCCAATGGCATCAACGGGTTTTCAAACCAGATCGTCAGCACACCCACGATGTTCGCCTTTGCCGATGGCGCTGGCCTCATGGGTGAAGCTGGGCCGGAAGCAATTATGCCGCTCTCTAGGGACGGCTCTGGGCGCCTTGGCGTGGCGGTGAATGGTTCTGCCGCCTCCGGTGCTGGAAGCGCGTCTGGCGGCTCCTCTGAGGTGCTGGTGAAGCTATCGCCTGAACTGGTGGGGGAAATCCTGAAGCAGGCTCAGGGGCAGACGGTGAAGATCGTTTCCCAGAACAACAAAGACACGCAAAACTTCAAGTCAAACGGCGGGAGGGAATACTGATGGCCGATTATGAAATCATACCCGAGGTGCTGCCGTGGGCATCGTGCAGCTTTGACCCGATAAGCCCGGCCAGCTCGTCGCGCATGGAAGGCCGCCGGACGGAATCTCAATCGTTCGGTACTCCTTACTGGACACTGAAGCTCGCCACGCACTGGCTGGAAACCCATCTGTTCGGCCTGTTCGATGCCTTCACCATGAAGGCCGATGTTCGGGGCAAGCCGTTCCTTGGGTATGACGTGTTCCGCCCGCGCCCGATCGCGATGGATACCGGTTCGCCCTTATCCGGCACCAAGGCAGGCGGCGGGGCATTTAACGGCGATGTATTCTTTCAGGCCGTGTCCGCAAACACGCTGTATCTCGGTGGACTGCCGGCGGGGTTCATCTTCACGGCAGGCGATTACGTCGAGGTGAGAGCCAGCGTTTTGAAGCGATCCCTGCACAGGGTCACCGAGCCAGCAGTGTCGGATGCCAATGGCTTTGCGACCGTGCAGATCATGTATCCGCTGGACACGCAGAACTTTAACGCGACGTGCACCGGTCACCTCGAAAAGCCCTCGTGCCTGATGATGATCGACCCCGGCAGCGTGCAGGCGCCGAAGTCATGGAACAGCCGTGAGGGCAGCTTTTCTGCAACGGAGGTTTTCGTCTCATGAACCTCGAAAAGCTCCTCTGCGCCGAACTGAAGCGCCAGCTTGAAGCCAAGGGTGTTCGTGACACACGAATACCTTCTGGCGGCGAACTGCTGTGGAAATGGTTCATGGCCCTGCACAAGACCCGGCAGACTGGTATGGCTGGCCCTCAGCCGATCACTTACGCGGAAATTATGGCCTACAGCCATATTTACTCCCTGCCGATCGAGCCACGGCACGTAAAAATCCTCGTAGCCATGGATCAGGCCTACCTCGAAACCGTCTACAAGAAGCAACCGCAGGCGCCTGAGGGCGTGAAGGTTCTCCCGCCGGTATCGAAAGCTCCGCTGACGGCCGGTCTCTTTGATGCTCAATTCGGGGGTGCGAAATGACGCTCACCAAGAGCATGTACAGATCGTATACCGAGTATCGGCATGGCAAACCGAAACCTGTGACGCTCCCAAGGGTCTTCAAGCAGGATGAGAGGCGGCACGTTATTCATGACGTGATTGACATCATGTCTGACTGGCGGCACTCGCCGTTCGAAAACGAAGGATCGACGCGCGCGGGGATACGCTCGGCATTGTGCCTTCAGGGATACCGCTGGGAGGTTTCGGACCACGAGGCGGCGCTGCTGGTCGGAGAGGCAGTTAAAGCCGTTGGTGCCGCTCGGCCTTCATGGGAGCAAGGGCAGCGTGACTATTATGCGGCCAGCGTTTATTGCCGCTGGTGCGCCATCCCGCTTCCAGAGGAAGAGCAGTTGGGCCAGCGCAACGGGCAGTATTGCTCTGGCGTTTGCGCAAAGGCCGCGCTCACTTACCGGATAAGGGCGTCAGATTGCCGCGACAGATCGATCATCGAAACGGCGTATCGGGCCGTCAGGCGTGAGTTATCGGCAGAGAGAACTTGCGAGGAGTGCGGGATATCCTTCAAGCCGTTCGCGTTCTCAAGAGTGTCGCAGAAATACTGCACGACCATTTGCCGCGACAAGGCGAACCGGAAGTACCACGCCAAGCCGTGCGCGGTGTGCCAGGAGCCATTCTTTCCGAAGCGCCCCTCTCAGTACTTCTGTTCAAAAGCCTGCATGGGCGAGAGCATGAAGACTATCCAAGAGAGAACGTGCAGCCATTGCGGGGATGTGTTCCGGCCTAAAAACGAATGGGGCGGGAGGGGAAATTTCTGCAGCAAAGAATGCACCTATGCCAGTCTGCGGGTTCCGAAATTCGAGAGAGTTTGCGGTTGCTGTGGTGAACCCTTCCTCGCGAAAATGGCCCGGGCGAAGTACTGCTCTCGCAAATGCATTTTGGTGATGGACAAGCGCAAGCGCCGGCAGACGCCCGCGGTTATCCCCTTCGTGCCCATGCACATGCTGACGGCCGAGGTATTTGACGGATGGTTCAGGAGAGCGGCTTAGTCCGCCTTCTTACGGCCGGCCATGATCTCTGCGAACATATCGGCCTGTCTCTCCGAAGCCGACCGAATCGCCTTGAGCTGGCTCAGCATGTTGCCGAACGCTGCAATGATGACGAAGCCCACGATGGCAGGAGCCGCCCAAGGCAGCATCGCCAAGATGGTCAGCGCGGTTGCCGATCCGCCGCCGCTGTTGGCCGTGATCAAAATCATCACGAGCAAGACGATAGAGGCGCCCAGCGCGCCAACAACTTCCAGAAATTTATCCATGCAATCCCCCTAGCTCGGGCAAACCTGCCAGACCATTTTGCATGTTGCAATCCGTGTCGCGTCGAATTGCCGATAGTGAGTTACACCCGTTGAAATTCAACGATAATCAGTTGCGACATGATGCGACAGGAATTTCAGGGGGAAAGCACCTAAGTGGTTGAAAATACTGGTGCCCCCGACAAGGTTCGAACTCGTGACCCCCTGATTACAAATCAGGTGCTCTACCAACTGAGCTACAAGGGCAATCCAGTGCCTTGCCAACTATCAGATTCTGATCTGGTGTAAAGCAAAAACTGATGACACGGCATCAGCGAATATCTTTTCCACATCACATGCGCTTAACGTCTCGAAGACCATCATCGCGGCAAAGGCCCGGAAAATAAGCGAAGTATTTACGCAGCGCCGGTAAGATGGCGATGAAACATAACCATTGCAGCGAGAAATACGCCTCAGATGCGCGCGAGCATACAGAAAATACAGCTGACAGGCACGATCGTCATCGCCGCGAGTTCAATTCTGCTGGCCACTCTCGCCGCGGTGCCAAGTGTCTCCAATTATCTGCGTTACCGCGCCAATGCCGCCCAGCTCACCCGTTTCGAAACAGCACTTCAGTCCGCATGGCTGATCTCGGCCGAGCGCGGCCCTGCAAACAATCTGATGGGCGCACCCGCCCCCGATCCGAAACTGGTCGAGGGGCTTGCAGCTGCACGCAAGGCGACGGATGACAAGCTGTCGGAGCTTGAAGTTTCCTTCACCGAGGAAATCAAGACGCAACCCGAACTGGCGAAATCACTGGCTGAAACCCGCCAGAAGCTCGCCCAATCCCGCGAAGCGGTGGATCGGGTTGCCGCGCTCCCTTCTTCCACGCGCAGCCAGAGCGCCATGTCCAACGCGATTTTATCGATGTTCAAGGCAGCCGATAGCGTCAACCTGCTGCGCGGCAAGGCGGCGCGCGCCGTCATCAAGGTCACGCCCGACGTGGCGATCGACATCGCGATGACCGGCACTGCCGGCGTAATGCGCGACAGGATTGGCAGACTCGGCTCCTATGTAGTGATGAGTCTGCGCGCAAACCGGCAGGATAAGCTGGGGTATCGCGCCAAGTTCGATAATGAAATGCAGGGCCTGCTGTCGCTGAAAGCCTCGCTGATCAACTACACCGCCGCCTACCTGTCGACGCCGGGACTGGACAAGGCGTTTCAGGATATGGAGACCTATTATTTCGGTCAGGCACTGCGTTACGCGCAGAATACGATCGTGATAGCCATGCCCTCCGCCCAGCCGAGCATTCTTGAATTCTCCAGGAACTACATTGCCGGCATGCGCTCGTCCGATACGCTGCGCGACCTCATTCTCTCCGAAACGCGGGCAAGACTCGAAAAAAGAAAGAACGAGGCTCTGGTCTTTGGTGGAGCATCCCTTCTTCTCGCCGCCATCGCGGTTCTGGTTCTGCTGCGTCTCACTTCCGTCTATAGAACGGCGTTGTTCCAGCCCATGCAATCCGTCCGAGCGCAGATCGCCGCGATCGCCGCCGGTGACCTTTCCGAAACCCGTTGTGAAGACAGGGTTGCCCCGGAAGTGAAGAAGATGTTCGAGGAACTTGATTTCCTGCGCGAGCAGCTTCGCCAGAAAGGCGAAATGGAGAACCAGCAGCGCGCGCTGGCCGAGCAGCTACGCACGCTCTCTGAAACCGATTCCTTGACGGGCGTCTTCAATCGCCGTGCGCTGGAAAAGGCCGTTCGTGCCATATTGAGCGGCGAGGAACAGTATCAGTCGCTCGGCGTGATGATTGTCGATATTGACCACTTCAAATCGATCAACGATCGTTATGGCCATGCCATGGGCGACCTCGCGCTGCAAAAGACGGCGGGGCTTTTGCGCAGCGCATTGCGCAAGAACGATATTCTGGCCCGTTACGGCGGTGAGGAATTCGTCGTCGTGCTCCAGGATGTCAGCCATGCCACCGCGACGGCAACCGCCGACCGCCTTCGCCGCCTGATCGAAGCCCAGATCATTGATGAGCAAAGCGGCTTGTCGCTGACCGCAAGCTTTGGCGTTGTGTGGCAGGAAGCGCGGGCGATAAGCAGCTGGGACGAGTTGATCGCAATCGCCGACGACCGGCTTTATGAAGCCAAACGCGCCGGCCGCAACCGCGTCTGGGCCACTTATTTCCCAAAGGTCGCCAACGGATAGATGCTGGCATGGATCAGCAAACTGCCGGCGGTTCTAGATCAAATCCAGCGTCATCACCACCGGGCAGTGATCGGAAGCCTTGGGGCGATCCCAGCCGGTGCGCGGATAACGCTCCACTTCCTGCCCCGGCGGAAAGATGGTGCGATACGGCTGGCCCGCCCGGATGATTTCAGGAGCCCTTGTCGCGTTGATTTCAGCCAGGCGCGGTGAAAGCCAGATATAATCCAGCTGGCACAGATGCTGCTCCTGCGGCCCGCGGGAATGATAGAGCGTCCAGCGATCCATGACATCACGGCGCAGCATCGGATTGGTAACGAAATCATCGGCGGTGAAGACATCGAGCGCGCTCCGCGCTTCCTCAATGGGCGTGAAGCCGTAGCCGTTGCGCCGGTCACCGGAAATCGCCACACGCTCCTGATAATCGTTCATATCGCCACAAATGGCGAAATTCTTGTTACGTGTATTGCCGACACCCCAGCGGTTTTCGATGATACGGCGCACGGCCATGGCTTCCGCCTCGCGGATCGGCATGGTGGCGAGCCGCGCATCGACCGGGTCGCGGGAATTGGTCATGGATTTGAAATGCGTGACGTAAAGCGTCAGCGGCTTGCCGCCGATCCGGAGGTCTATTTCCAGGCAATCCCGTTTGAAAATCTTGTCGTCGATCTGGTTAGTCGCAGCCAGCGCCGGATTGAAGAGATCGAGATTGCGATAGGTCAGAGCCGCATGGCTCTTGATGTCGACCACCTCGATTTTGTCACCATCACGGGTCTGCTCGCGCATGACGACGGCGACATCGATGCCGCGGCTGTCATTGCCCTCGACCAGATATTTCTGCAGGTAGCCATTGCCGACCATGCGGTAAAGATAGCCATATTCAAAGGCCTGCAACGCGGCCATGTTATCGACCTCCTGCAGGCAGAGAATATCCGCATCCGCGTCCGCTATGGCGAGCGCCGAAAGCTGGCGCGTATCGTCGGTAGAGGAGACTGTCCGCGCGCTTTCAAGCGCCTGATAGGTCGCCTCGTCCCTGATATCGAACAGCTGGATCGCCCTGTCGCGCCGTGTCTGGTTGCGAAACCCGGTGAAATCAAAACGGGTAAGAAGATTTTCGATATTGAAGGTGGCAAGCCGAAGCGACATGTTTCATTCCTGTTGCTGGAATAGGAGCTTAGCCGCTCCTGCCCCGCCTCGCCAATAGTTTAAAGACGCCAGGCCGCACGAATGGCAACCGGCAAACGGTCTCCGATGGCAACCGCTTCCCGCGAATAGGCCCTGAGCGCCTGCCCATCCGGCAGGTCAAGACGAAGAGCATAACGCTCCCCCTCGTAAAGGACCGAAGTGACGGTGCAACTGACACCCTCAGCGTCCCGCACCACATCCTGTGGCCGCACAAGAAAATCCGCCTGCGGCAAGTGCCTGCCGCTCTCCATCGCCGCCCGAAGCGCCGTCCAGTCAAGATCGCGCGAAACCCCTTCCGCTACCGGCAGGGTCAGGATCGCGCCCTGCCCCACCAGCGAACCGACCAGCCGTCCCTCCGGCCGCGCATAAAGCTCTGCCGGTGGCGCCACCTGCAGCAACCTGCCTTGCGACATGACGGCCACATCCGTCGCGAGCGCCATGGCCTCGGCCTGATCATGGGTGACATAGATCATCGTCGCGCCGGAGCGGATGTGGAACTCGCGAAACGTTTCCTCCATCTCCTGACGCAGATGCCGGTCGAGATTGGCGAGCGGTTCGTCGAGCAGCACCACATCAGGCTCGGTAACGAGGCAACGGGCCAGCGCCACGCGTTGCCGCTGGCCACCGGACAATTCAGCGGGGCGGCGATCCGCGAAACTTTCGAGACGCACGGCCGCCAGCGCCTGGCGCACCTTCTCGCGATATTTCTCACCGGAAATGCCGCGCACCTTGAGGGGATAACCGACATTGTCGGCAACCGACATATGCGGCCACAGGGCATAGGACTGGAACACCATCGCCATGTTGCGCCGCTCCGGCGGCACCATGCTGCCCCCATCGGCCAGCACGCGCTCGCCAAGCAGGATGGAACCGTCGGTCGGCTGTTCGAAACCGGCGATCATGCGCAGCACCGTGGTCTTGCCGCAGCCGGAAGGGCCGAGCAAGGCTAGGAAGCCGCCGTCACGTACGGTGAGCGACACATCATCGACGGCAGGCTTCGATCCGGCTCCAAAATTTTTCGACAGGCGGTTGAGAATCAGTTTCGCCAAGGAACCACTCCTTTCGGCAGATAGCGCCCCAAAATTTCGAGCAGAGCCATGAGGAAAATCACCATGATGACGACAAGCACCGAAAGTGCCGAAGCAAGATCGAAGCTGCCGCTGTCATCGAGATTGTAGATGAGCACACCGAGCGTCTGCGTGCCGGCCGACCACAGCAGTGCCGACACCGTCAACTCGTTGCAGGCGATCAGGAAAACGAGAATGACCGAAGCCCCCGCCGCAGGCCCGACCAGCGGCAGGATGATATCCTTCAACCGCCGCCAGAAACCGGCGCCGGACAACCGCGCCGCCTCTTCCAGCGACGGGTCGAATTGCAGAAAGGCGCTGACCATCGGCTTAAGGCTGACGGCGAAGAAGGAGGAGAAATAGGCGAGCAATATGATCCAGATCGTGCCGTAAAGCGTGAAGCCGAGCAGCGGAATGGGGGCTGCGAAAAGCAGGACAAAGGATACGGAAATCACCACGCCCGGCAATGCATAGGGAATATCCACCAGCGCCGACAGCAGGAACATGAAGCGGCTTTTGCCCCGCACCAGAAAATAGGCGGTCAGCACCGTCACCGCCAATAGGCAAAGCGATGTGGCGGATGCCAGAAACAGCGAATTGCGGAAGGCGGTACGGGTTACGCTCTGGCGATAAAGCAGTTCCTCATAGGCATGCAGCGTCGCGGTCTTGAGGCTGAGCGGCACGCCATAGGCGGGGGCGAGCGAACTTGCCACCAGCGCGGCAAGCGGTGCGACCAGCATGAAGAACAGCACGAGCCACAAAGCAAGCTCGGCCACCATCCGCCAGCGCGACAGCCCAAAGGTCGCGGCCTTGCCGGAAAGACCGATGATCCGATAATCCCTGCCCTTCATCGCCCGTTCCTGAAGAGCAAGCCCGGCGACCGAGATGATGGCGATCATGGTGGAGAGAATGGCGATATCGCCGAATGTGCTCGCGCCGAAACTGGCAAAACGGCTGTAGATCAGCGTCGGCAGGGTGAAGATTGACGCGGGAATGCCGAGGATCGCCGGAATGCCGAAATTGCCGACATTGGACACGAAGGAGATCGCGGCACCCGCGATCAAGCCCGGCGTGGAGAGCGGCAGGATGATATCGAACAGCACGCGGCGCGGTGAAGCACCGGAAAGCCTGGCGGCCTCGATGCCATCCTGCGGCAGCGCAAGCAGACCGGCGCGCAGCGACAGATAAACCAGCGGTGCGTGCTGCACGCCGAGCAAAAGCGCGATGCCCGCAATCGAATAAAGCGGTTGCGGCGATCCCATCGCCGGCGCAAGGCCGATAGCCTTCAACAACGTACTCGACGGGCCGGTCATGCCGATCCACGACAGCGCCGTCACCTGCGGCGGGATCATCATCGGCAGCATGAACAGGAAGCTTAAAATCGACTTGCCGCGAATGTCGCAGAGCGTCAGCGAAAGCGCGAAGGCGCCGCCAATCGCCAGCGAGATCAGCATGCCGAAAAACGAGGTGGAAAGCGTGTTCAGCGCCGCATCCCAAAGGGCTGGATCAGCGAGAAGCCGCCATATGTCACCATTGAGTGATGAGATGATACCGGTATAGGCCAGCCGCCCGAGCGGCAGGGCGCTGAGCGCAAAAACAACGCTGACCACAAAAGGAAACAGCCAGCGCGGCTGGCTGTTTCCATAGGCACTTGAACGGGACATGCCGCACTATCAGCCCTTGGAGCCGAAAATATCGGAGAAGGTCTTCAGGTCCTGTTCGGAGTTCTTCAGCGCATCAGCGGCGCTGAGCGGCAGAACCTTGATCTTGTCGCGCGCCGGGAACCCTTCCGGCATGCCGGCATCGGCACGAACAGGGATGTAACCGAGCTTGACGAAGCCCTGCTGGCCCTTTTCAGAAAGCACGTAATCGACGAACTTCTTGGCCGCTTCCTCGTGCTTGGTGCCCTTGATGATCGCGACCGGTTCGGTGACGGCGGAAACGCCCTCTTCCGGGAAGACGAACTCGACCGGTGCGCCCTTGGCCTTCTCGCGGATCGGCATGTAATCGACGACCACGCCATAGGCCTTTTCGCCCGAAGCGACCGACTTCAGAACCGCACCGTTGCCGCCGCCGGCAATGGCTTCATTGGCCTTCAGCTGCTTGTAATAGTCCCAGCCGAGACCATCGGCAGCAGCAAGCGTCTGCGCATGGATCAGCGCCGCACCCGAGGTCAGCGGGCTTGGCATCGTCACGAGACCCTTGGCTTCAGCCTTGGCCAGATCCTTCCAGCTCGTCGGCTTCATTGCGGCAGCGGTGTTGTACATGATGCCTGTTGTGATGAGCTTGGTGGAATAATAAAAGCCGTCCGCATCATAAAGCGAAGCGTCGATGTTCTTGGCTTCGGCAGACTTGTGGGCCAGCAACTGGCCAGCCTGCTTCATGCGCTCGAGCGTCACGGTATCGGCGATCAAGAGCACGTCGGCAACCGGATTGCCGGCGCTGATCTCGGCCATCAGCTTCGCCATGATCTTCGGCGTTCCGTCACGCACCCATTCGACTTCGAGACCGGGATTGGCGGCCTTGAAACCATCAACGGTCGCCTGCGCGTCCTCGTTCGGCTGGCTGGTATAGAGCACCAGATCGGCAGCATTGGCAGCGGTGGCGATGAAGCCGAACGATACGATGGCGGTGAAAGCGGAGAGCAGCGTTTTCATGGGTCCAGTCCCTGTTGTTGGTGGGACCGCTAAAACATGATTGCATAACATGTATGTGACAGGCAGGATTTTTGGGGGATGATCTCCTTAATACATGGGAGCGTCAGGCAGGAGAGTGCAACTCTTATTGGAGATTGCGGCTTACCCCCCTCTGCCCTGCCGGGCATCTCCCCCACAAGGAGGGAGATCGGCAGGAGGCGCTACCACCGCTCCATTCGCAAAACGTTGAGATGGGCGAAACCCAACCACGAGTCGATCTCCCCCCTTGTGGGGGAGATGTCCGGCAGGACAGAGGGGGGTGAAGCCACACCCGCCGCCATTTCCTAGAGACGCTATCAAATCGCCGGAAGCACTTCGCCCGTTTCCGCCTGTGCCGTCGTAATCAACCGGCCAAGCCGCTTCATACCCTCTTCGATCATCGCCTCGTTGGCGCAGGAGAAGCTGATGCGCAGCGTGTTCGTACCCGAGCCATCCGCAAAGAAAGCACGGCCGGGAACGAAGGCCACCTTTTCCGTGGCGATGGATTTCGCCAGCAGCGCGGCCCCATCCATACCCTCAGGCAGCGTCACCCAGATGAACATGCCGCCTTCCGGCTTCGTCCAGTGTGTACCCTTCGGCATGTACTTGTCGAGCGCGGCCAGCATCGCATTACGGCGGGCGCTATAGGCGGCCTTGATCTTGGCGACTTGGCTGTCGAAGCCACGCGAGGCAACGCGTTCGATGGCGATCTGGTTGATGGTCGAGGAATGCAGGTCGGCGGCCTGCTTCATCAGCACCAACTTGCGGATCACTGGCGCGGAAGCGACGATGTAACCGACACGAAGGCCCGGCGCGAGCGTCTTCGAAAAGCTGCCGCAATAGATGGTGCGGGTATTCTCGATGCCGCCCGAACGGGAGATGTCGAGCGCCATGATCGGCGGAACAGCCTCGCCATCGTAACGCAGCGACTGGTAGGCGGCGTCTTCGATGACGGCGATATCCAGCTCGTCTGCCAGCGCCAGAACCTTCTCGCGGCCGGCCAGATCAACTGTTTCGCCGGTGGGGTTGGAGAAATCGGCCGAGAGATAGGCGAACTTGACCGCACCGCCATGCTTGGCGGCGGTTTCGCGATAAGCCTCGGGCGTACGGTTGCCGCCGGGATTGAGCTGATCGTAATTCGGCTCGTAGGCGTTGAAGGCGGAGAGCGCGCCGAGATAGGTCGGCCAGGTGACGAGCGCCGTATCCTTCGGCGACAGGAACAGCTTGCCGAGATAATCGAGACCTTGCTGCGAGCCGGAAACGATGAAGACGTTGTCGGCGGTGCAGTCGATGCCGATGTCGGCCATCTCGCCCGCCAGCCATTCGCGCAGCGGCTTGTAACCCTCGCTCACCGAATATTGCAGCGCTGCATTGACCTGCGCACCGGAAAAAATTTCCGCATAAGCCTGCTGGAATTCCTCTGCGGGAAAAAGAGCCGGGTCCGGAATGCCACCGGCAAAGGAAATGATATCGGGCTGCTCGAGCAGCTTCAGCAGCTCGCGGATTTCAGACGCTTTCATGCGCGAAGAGCGCGTGGCGAAAATTTGTTCCCAATCAAGCATGGGTACGTTTCCTCTTGTGTCGTTTTTATGCGTGCATCTTTACAGAAATGTCGATATGTCAGCAATACTGACTTATCAGTTTTTCGAATTATTTCTGCCTCCCTGCACGGTGTCCGCCACAGCCTCGCATTCGCGGCCGTTTTTCCGGACAAAGCCAGATACACCCTCCGGTAAAGCTTAACAATCTTCCGTTTGAGATTGACGCCACACGCATTTCCGGCTGGATTGCGCGGCAGTGCCGCAAATGGCGTGACCATGATGGGAGTTCGAACACATGTTGAAAAATATCGACCCGGCGCTGAATGCCGATGTTCTGCACGCGCTGCGCGCCATGGGTCACGGCGATACGCTGGTGATATCGGACACCAATTTCCCGTCCGATTCGGTTGCCCGCCACACGACGGTCGGCAAGGTGCTGCATATCGACAATGTCTCGGCCGCCCGCGCCATGAAGGCAATCCTGTCAGTGCTGCCGCTCGACACGCCGTTGCAGCCCTCGGTCGGGCGCATGGAAGTGATGGGCGCGCCCGATCAGCTGGAGCCGGTGCAGGCCGAGGTGCAGCAGGAAATCGACGCGGCGGAAGGAAAATCCGCGCCGATGTACGGTATCGAGCGTTTCGCTTTTTACGAAAAAGCCAAGCAGGCCTATTGCGTCATCACCACTGGCGAGACGCGGTTTTACGGCTGCTTTCTGCTGACGAAGGGCGTTATCCAGCCGAAGTAAGCGGCTACTGGTAATGGAAGCGGCACTGAACAATCTCCAGCTTTTGCTCGCTTCCAGACCCGGACACCCGATAGACAAAGCGATGCTCGCCGGTAATTCTCCGCGACCAGTAACCGGCCATGTCGCCCTTCAAGGGCTCCGGCTTTCCAAGCCCTGAAAAGGGTGTGCGTTTGGCATTTCGAATAAGGTCGGTGATTTTCTCGACCATGCGGGCATCGGTTCTCTGCCAGAACTCATAATCGTCCCACGAACTCAAGCTCCAGACGAGCTTCATTCTTCGGTCGGATCCCGCTCGACTGTATTTCCACGTTCAAGCTCCTGCATGGAATTGCGAAGCCGTGAGGCGTTTGCAGGGTTGGAAAGCAGATGCAACGTTTCCTGCATGCTCTCATATTCACCTTCAGCGAGAACCACCACGGCTTCCTTACCCTGCCGGGTAACCAGCAGGGGCGCCCGCGTCTCGAGAACCCGGTCGAAATGGGTCGCGAAGTTCTGACGGAATTCCGTAAATCGCACATTTGCCATAGAAGCCGCCTTTCGGAAATATGTACAGATTTATGTACGCATTCGACGACGAAAGTCAAGGTTACGTAGTTTGCCCCAGAACGAAAAAGGCCGGAGCTTTCGCTCCGGCCTCCATATCTTCCACCAAACAATGAAGCTTAGTTGACAGCCTTGTCGACCAGCTTGTTCTTGCCGATCCAGGGCATCATGCCGCGCAGCTTGGCGCCGACTTCTTCGATCTGGTGGGCGTCGTTATTGCGACGAATGCCCTTGAAGCGGGCGCCGCCGGCCTTCCATTCCTGCATCCACTCGGAGGTGAACTTGCCGGTCTGGATGTCGTGCAGGACGCGCTTCATTTCAGCCTTGGTGTCGGCAGTGATGATGCGCGGGCCGGTGACGTATTCGCCCCACTCGGCCGTGTTGGAGATCGAGTAGTTCATGTTGGCGATGCCGCCTTCATAGATCAGGTCGACGATCAGCTTCACTTCGTGCAGGCATTCGAAATAGGCCATTTCCGGTGCGTAACCGGCTTCGACCAGCGTTTCGAAACCGGCGCGGATGAGCTCGACGAGACCGCCGCACAGAACGACCTGTTCGCCGAAGAGGTCAGTTTCGCACTCTTCCTTGAAGTTGGTTTCGATGATGCCCGAACGACCGCCACCAACGCCACAGGCGTAGGAGAGAGCGAGTTCAAGCGCATTGCCGGAAGCGTTCTGGTGAACGGCAACGAGGCAAGGAACGCCGCCGCCCTTCTGGTATTCGCCGCGAACCGTGTGGCCAGGGCCCTTCGGTGCGATCATGACGACGTCGAGCGACGCCTTCGGCTCGATGAGGCCGAAGTGAACGTTGAGGCCGTGTGCGAAAGCAATCGCTGCGCCGTCGCGGATGTTGCCGGCGATGTCGGCCTTGTAGATGTCGGCCTGGAGTTCGTCCGGCGTCGCCATCATCAGGAGGTCGCCCCACTTGGCAGCTTCGGCAACGGTCATGACCTTGAAGCCGTCGGCTTCGGCCTTCTTGACGGTCGGCGAACCGGCCTTCAGAGCGATGACGACGTTCTTGGCGCCGGAATCCTTGAGGTTCAGCGCATGGGCGCGGCCCTGGGAGCCGTAACCGACGATGACGACATTCTTGGACTTGATGAGATTGAGATCGGCATCACGATCATAATAAACGCGCATTTTATGGTCCTTCCCTAATGCTTGTCTCTCAGTTGTCTGAACCGGAATGTCAGGCGGGTTTGCCGCTGAGTTCCGAATGTACCTTTTCCGTGCCGTAGAGGGTCAGAAAGGCGACGACCGCCTTCTTCGCCCGGCCGGAAAAATCCTTGTCCGGCGCCTCGCCCAGCAGCATGCGCACATGCAGATCCGAAACGATGAGGCCGTAAAAACTGCGATATGCCTCTTCGGCATCATCGAAACGCAGGTAGCCGGAACGGCGGCCCGCCTCGATCAGCCCGCGGGCGCGGCGGTCGATCTGACGACGGCCGCGTTCGAGCAGCAGATCGCCGAGCTTGGAACCGTCGCGGCTCGCCTGCCCTATCGCCAGACGGTTGAGCGCCAGCGACACATCGCCCGCCAGAACGTCCAGCAGATCATGCGCAAAAACTTCGAGATGATCGGCCAGCTGCGGCGCGGAGACGCGGTCGCCCGCCTTCTCGAAGGTGCGCACCTTGCTCTGCTGAAAGGTGATCATCGCCGCCAGCAGACCGTCCCGGTCGCCAAACCATTTATAGAGGCTTTCCTTGGAACAGTTGGCCGCGCGCGCCAGACCGGATGTCGTCAGCGCTTTCTCTCCGCCCTCGACCAGAAGACGCAATGCCTGGTCCAGAACGGCGTTCTGGCGCGGCGAAAATTCCTGCGCTGTGATCGGGTCGGAAGCCAAGTCTTTTCCACTCCAGAGGCTCGATTAATGTACCGTACGGTACGGTTCGAGCGCCATTTAAGCGGAGGCTGCGTTGGGGTCAAGCGGATTCTTCAGGGGAGGATGAGAATTGACGTGCTGCCCCGGAGTATGACTGCAAGCTTGAGGTGAGCCTCCAGGGAATTTTGCGTGGGTAGCGGACCGAGGTGGGTGGGGTTTACCCCCCCTCTGCCCTGCCGGGCATCTCCCCCTCAAGGGGGGAGATCGACTCGTGGTTTGGTCTCGCCCATTTCAACGTTTGCAAATGGAGCGACGGTAGGGCCTCCTGCCGATCTCCCCCCTTGAGGGGGAGATGCCCGGCAGGGCAGAGGGGGGTAAGCCCCACGCACCTCAGTCCGCTGTTAATGAACCACTGTCCCAAAGAACCAATCTACCCAGCCGCGCTGATCTCCCGCGATGCATCGATATCCCGCGACGGCGATAACCCGTAGAAACGGCTATATTCACGGCTGAACTGCGATGGGCTCTGATATCCGACGCGATGGCCGGCGGTGCCCGCATCCAGCCGCTCCAGCAGCATCAGCCGCCGCGCCTCATGCAGCCGCAGCTGTTTCTGGTACTGAACCGGCGTCATGGCCGTGATCGTCTTGAAGTGATGGTGGAAGGACGAGACGCTCATGCCGATATGATCGGCCAGATCCTCGATACGCAGCTGGCGTGCGAAATTCTCGCGCAGCCAGGCAATGGCGCGGGCGATGCGGTTGCCATGGCTGCCGGCCGCGATGATGTTCATCAATTGCCCGCCCGCCGGCCCGGTCAGGATGCGGTAGAGGATTTCCTGTTCGATGAGCGGCGCCATGGCGTCAATGTCGGCTGGACGATCGAGCAGACGCAACAGGCGGATAGCCGCATCGAGAAGTTCCGGCGTTGCCGTATTGACGACGATGCCGCGCTGCGCATTCGCCGGCTCAGCGGGCGGATCGATGGGGACGCGGCGCATGAGATCGAGCAGCTTTTCACTGTCGATGGCAAGCGCGATGCAGAAATGCGGAACCTCCCTGCTCGCCTCCACCACCCGCCATGCAACCGGCAGGTCAAGCGAGGTCAGGAGATAGTCACCCGCGCCATAATTGATGGTGTCCGTTCCCAGCTGAACGCTTTTCGAGCCCTGGATCACCATCGCGAGACACGGGCGATAGCTGCCGTGGCACGGCGCGCTCGGCGTCGTGCGCCGGCTGATGCCGAGAGATCCGATCGCCGTCTGCACCTCGCCCTCGCTGGTGGCGTGCCGCGCGGCAATGGAGGCGATCTCCTGATAGACATTGAACGGCAAGGACATAGGGGAAATCCCTTAACTGAAGGAAGAGATGCGTCTGATGCCTTTTATCTAGAAAGCCTCTGCGTCTGCGCAAAGAGCGCGCCCGCATATTTTTGCAGGATCGTGCAAAAAGGCTGGAGGATCGCTCTAACGCCCTGTCGCGCTTCCATCGCATATTCCGTCGTCCCCAACCCCCGAAAGGATATTCAGATGGCCATTGCTAGAGGTTACGCTGCGACCGATGCGTCGAAGCCGCTTACCCCGTTCACCTTCGAACGCCGCGAGCCGAACGATGACGACGTCGTCATCGATATCAAATATGCCGGCATCTGCCACTCGGACATCCACACCGTCCGCAACGAATGGAAGAACGCCGTCTACCCCATCGTTCCCGGCCATGAAATCGCCGGCGTCGTGAAAGCCGTCGGCTCCAAGGTCACGAAGTTCAAGGTCGGCGACCATGTCGGCGTCGGCTGCTTCGTCGATTCCTGCGTCGGTTGCGCCACCCGCGATCTCGACAACGAGCATTATATGCCCGGTCTGGTCCAGACCTATAATGACGTCGATCCGTTCACGAAGACCGCAACCCATGGCGGTTATTCCGACTCCATCGTCGTCAAGGAAGGTTATGTCCTGTCGATCCCGGACAACCTGCCGCTCGACGCTTCCGCGCCGCTTCTGTGCGCCGGCATCACGCTCTATTCGCCGCTGCGCCGCTGGAATGCGGGTCCCGGCCAGAAGGTCGCGATTGTCGGCATGGGCGGCCTCGGCCATATGGGCGTCAAGCTCGGTGCAGCCATGGGCGCGGATATCACCGTTCTCTCCCAGACGCTGTCGAAGAAGGAAGACGGCCTGAAGCTCGGCGCGAAGGAATATTACGCCACCAGCGACGCCTCAACCTTCGAGAAGCTGGCCGGCACTTTCGACCTGATCATCTGCACGGCCGGCGTCGCCATCGACTGGAATGCCTATCTCGGCCTCCTGAAGCCCAAGGGCAGCATGGTCGTCGTCGGCGCACCGGAACATCCGATCCCGGTCCACGCCTTCGCGCTCATCTTCGGTGCGAAGAACCTCTCCGGCTCGATGATCGGTTCGATCAAGGAAACCCAGGAAATGCTGGATTTCTGCGGCGAGCACAACATCGTCTCGGAGATCGAGACGATCAACATCCAGGACGTCAACGAAGCCTATGAGCGCGTGCTGAAGAGCGACGTGCGTTACCGCTTCGTCATCGATATGGCGTCGCTCGACGCTTAAGCGTTGGATCGGGCAAACACGCCACATCCACACGCCGTCACCCCGGACCAGACCCGCGGTCCAGCCAGCCCAAGTCCTTGGGCTGAAAACTCTTCTCGCCGCGCAGACGCGCGTCGGCTGGATGCCGGATCAAGTCCGGCATGACGGAGGAGTAGTTTGGGGCAGCTGTCATGACATAAGGGCGGGAAGCACATGCTTCCCGCCCTTTCTTGTTGCCCGCCCGACGCTCAGGCCTCGTCCTTCAGCGTCTCTTTCTGGGTAATCAGCCGCGCGCTATGCTGCCCGCTCAGATAAATCCACAGCCAGCTCCATGCCACGGCAAGCCGCGAACGTGTTCCGATCAGGAAGTAGATGTGGGCAAGGCCCCAAATCCACCACGCCAGCACGCCCTTCAGCTTGAACCTGCCGAAATCGATCACCGCCGCACGTTTACCGATGGTGGCGAGATTGCCCTGATGGCTGTAGCGGAACGGTGCCGGCAAGGGTTTGCCGTCCAGCCGCGCCCTGATGACCTTTGCAACATAAGCGCCCTGCTGCTTCGCCGCGGGCGCAATGCCCGGCACCGGCTTGCCGTTTTCCTGATTGACGGCGGCCGTATCGCCGATGACGAAGATGTCAGCATCGTCTTCCAGGTTGAGATGCGGCCCGACAATCGCGCGTCCCGCCCGGTCGGCAGCGGCATCCAGCCACTTCGCGGCGGGAGACGCTTGCACGCCGGCGGCCCAGACAACGGTGCGGCAGGCATAATAGGTCTCGCCCACCGTCACGCCCTCATCGGTGCAGGCCGTCACCGGCGTACCAAGCAGAACCTCGACGCCGAGCTTTTCAAGCGCTTCCTTGGCATAGGCGGAAAGATCCTCAGTGAAAACCGGCAGGACGCGGGGTCCGGCCTCGACAAGCAGTACGCGGGTCTGCCGGGTGTCGACATTGCGGAATTCCGGCGGCAGCGCCTTGTGGGCCAGTTCAGCAATCATGCCTGCCATTTCCACGCCCGTCGGCCCTGCGCCGATAATGACGAAGGTCAGCAGCGCCTGCCGTTCCTCTTCGCTGGTGGCGAGTTCGGCCCGCTCAAAAGCCAGAAGCAGGCGGCGACGGATTGTCGTCGCATCTTCAAGCGTCTTGAGGCCGGGGGCGGAACGCTCCCACTCGTCGCGGCCGAAATAGGCGTGGCGGGCGCCGGTTGCCAGCACCAGCGTATCGAAACCGATCACCTGACCCGAACTTAAATGCACGGTCCGCGCCGCCCGGTCTATGCCGGTCACCTCCGCAAGCAGGGTCGTCACCTCCTTGCGGTCGCGGTAGAGATGGCGGATCGGCCAGGCGATTTCAGATGTCGCGAGAGCTGTCGTTGCAACCTGATAAAGCAATGGCTGGAACAGGTGATGGTTGCGGCGATCGATCAGTGTAATGCGGACAGGGGCCCCCTCCAGCCCATGTACCAGTTGCAAACCGCCGAAGCCTCCACCCACGACGACAACATGATGTTCTTGCATATGTCTCTGCCTTCAAAAGCTCGCGCACGGAGCATGCGCAGGCAAAGCATAGGCGAAAAAATTGACTTTGGTTATGAAATAGGCTGACCGCAGGCCTGACAAAAACGCCGGACTGTTTCAGCCATGCCATATTCCAGCGCATCCGCCGTCAGCCCGTGACCGATGGAAACCTCGGCCAGATAAGGAATGCGTTTCATCAGACTGGGTAGGTTTGCGACGGTGAGGTCATGGCCGGCATTGACGGCAAGTCCGAGCGCTCTCGCATGATCCGCCGTCTGTCCGAGCTTTTCGAGAAGCGCGTCGCCCTTTTGCGGATCGTCAAAGCAGCCGCCATAGGGGCCGGTGTAAAGTTCGATACGCGCCGCACCTGTCGCAGCCGCCAGTTCCACCGGCTCGCGTTCCCCGTCACCATCGGCGAACAGCGAAACCCGCATGCCACCGGCCTTCAGGCGTTCAACCACTTCCTTCAGGAAAACGCCGTGCTTCCGGAAATCCCAGCCATGGTCTGATGTCGCCTGCGAGGGATCGTCAGGCACAAGCGTTACCTGCTCCGGCTGCGTCTTTTCGCAAAGAACGAGAAAATCTTCGCTCGGATAGCCTTCGATGTTAAATTCAGCCTTGGGGAAGCTGTCATCGATCAGAGCGCGTAGCACCGGCAGGTCTGAAAAGCGGATATGGCGCTGATCGGGACGAGGGTGTACAGTCAGGCCGCTTGCACCCGCAGCGAGTGCCAGTTGCCCGAAATGCGCGACATCCGGCCACGGAAGATCGCGGCGGTTCCGCAGCATGGCGATTGCATTGAGATTGACGGAAAGTTTTGCGGGCATGGCGTCGGGCTCCGGTTCGGAATCTGCATCCTGTTTCACGCAGGTTGACGCCGACCGCAAGGAGGCCGATAAAATTTTTTGGAACACGGGAACGAAAACACACAATACACGTTACGGTTCTTATGTAGCATTTGGCATGATGTCTTGATCAGAAGACAGACCGTTGCGGGGGAACAAGCAACGGAGGTCTTTTAAAAGCAGGCACGCCGCCAAAGAGCGCAAAGGGGGAAACAATGCAGGATGGCCGTATGCCGTTTGAACACGGCGACGAGGACAAACCCAATCTAAGGCTCAGCAGCTTTTTACCTGAGATAAGCCTGCCCTCTTCCCTGCCCGCCGAACCGGTACCCATTGCCGATATGGCCAATATCTTCGGAGTGACCCACCGAACGCTTCATTTCTACGAAGAAAAGGCGCTGCTCACCTCGAAGCGCATCGGCCAGATGCGGGTCTACACCCACCGCAACGTCCAGCGCATGGCCGTCATCAATGTCTGCCGCGAAGTCGGCATTTCGGTTGCCGCCATTACCGAGATCATGGAAAAACTCGTCCGCTCCCTGTCGCAGGAAGAGGCAGACGACATATTCCACGTCGCGCTGAGACAGCGGAAGAGAGAGTTGACGGCCGAGCTTTCAACCCTTCAGCGTCAGGCACAGCAGATCGAGGAATTGCTCGTCATCGATAGCGATGCGGACGGCTTCGACGGTGCTGAACGCGGTCCGGCAAAGGACATCGCCCTCACCGATACCGAACGGAAATGTCTGGAACTGATGGCAGAAGGTTATGCCCCGGTGCGGCTCGCCCGGGCTCTTGGCCTTTCGGGCAGCGATCTCAATGCGCTTGAGGCGAAGATCATTGGCAAATTCAGTGCCAGCAACCGCTTTCAGGCGGTCGCCAAGGCAGTCCTGCTGGGTGTTATCCGCGCATAAAAGCCTGTCGAGGAAAAGTGCATAGCGATTTTCCGCCCGGACAATGCGCAGACAAGGAGATCGAGCCAATGCCCAATCTCAACGAACGATCGTAAGCGTCTCGGCCGCGCGGGTAATGGCTGTGTAAAGCCAACGCTCACGTGAATCCCGGAATGCATAGCTCTCGTCGAAAAGAACTACATTGTTCCACTGCGAACCCTGCGCCTTGTGCACGGTCAGCGCATAACCGAAATCGAACTCGTCGTAACGCTTGCGGGTCGACCACGGTATTTCGGTCTCGACATCCTCGAACGCCGCCTTCAGCAGTTTGATCTTGGCTGCACCGCGATCCATATCGTCGTCTTCCGGCCGGATCATCAGATTGATGCCGGGTTTCACCGTCTCGCGCGACGAACTCATCACCTGCCAGAGCGAGCCGTTCAGCAAGCCTTTGGCCGGATCGTTCCTGAGGCATACCAGCTTGTCACCCGATTGCGGATAATCGGCCGAAAAACCCTTCAGTTCGCGAAGTCGCTGATTGTAACGGCGGCGCGTGCGATTGGTGCCGACCAGCACCTGATCGGCTTCCAGCACCAGCGATTGCGTCACTTCTGACTTCGAGATCACCTGCGCGGAACCATAATCGCCGCGCATGATCTCGCGGCCTTCGCGCACATCCATGGCAAGATGGATGATGGGATTGTCCTTGGCCTGCCGATGGATTTCCGACAGAAGATAATCCGGCTCCTGCTCGGTGAAGAAACCGCCGCCCGATACCGGCGGCAACTGCCCTGGATCGCCAAGCACGAGGATCGGCGTGCCGAAGCTCATCAGATCCTTGCCAAGCTGTTCATCAACCATCGAACATTCGTCGATGATGATCAGCGCCGCCTTGGCAAGCGGGCTCTGGCGGTTGATGGAAAACATCGGCGCCACCGAGGTCTTGCCGGTCTCCTCGTCTTCCACCGTTTCTTCACCGCGCGGGCGGTAGATCAGCGAATGGATGGTACGGGCATTGGTTGCCCCGCGCGAGCGCAACACCTGCGCCGCCTTGCCGGTGAAGGCCGCAAACAGCACTTCGCCATCGACATTTTCCGCGAAATGTTTGGCAAGCGTCGTCTTGCCCGTTCCGGCATAACCGAACAGCCGGAAAACCGGCGTCCGGCCTTCCTTCAGCCAGCGGGAAACAGCCTTGAGCGCTTCGTCCTGTTGCGGTGAAAATAACATGCGCCCTCATCGCAGGATTCGAGCCTCATGCGCAACAGAAAAAGAACGAAAGATGAATCGCGCCGCCAGAATGCGGCAATAAAACACGGCTGGTTTTTAAACCACGACGGCTATCATACCGCGTATGAAGATATTGATTCTCGGCGCGACAGGTTTCATCGGTTCGGAGGTAGTGCGTAGCCTCCACGGCAGAGGTCGCGCCGTCACCGGGCTGGCACGCTCCGTGGGACGCGCCAAAGACAAGTGGCCTTTCGCGAACTGGATTGCCGCCGATCTCGCCCGCATGACGCACCCAGGAAATTGGGATGCGCTGGTCAGGGATCATGACGCCATCGTCAATTGCGCCGGCGCGCTTCAGGACGGTCTTTCGGACGACCTTGCCGCGACACAGGAAAAAGCCATGCTGGCGCTTTACGAGGCTGCGGCGCAGGCGGGCGGCAAGCTGCTCATCCAGATATCGGCCCGCACGGCGGGAGCCGCAGCCGACCTGCCCTTTCTCGCGACCAAACGCCACGCGGACGCGGCACTGGCCGCAAGCGGCCTGTCTTACGTCATTCTTCGCCCTGCCCTGGTTGTCGGGCGCAATGCCCATGGCGGCACGGCACTGGTGCGCGCGCTTGCCAGCTTTCCGCTCATGCTGCCACTCGTGAGCGGCACGATGCCGGTTCGCACGGTCGCGGTCGAGGATGTGGCGGCAGCCGTCAACGCGGCGATCGATGGTGAAATTCCGGCGGGCAGCGATCTCGAACTTGCTGCCGGGGAAGCACTGACATTGCGGGACGTGGTCGTCACCCACCGGCAGTGGCTCGGCCTGTCCCCTGCCCCTGTCATAAACCTTCCCGCGGCCTTCATGCGTCCCGTCAGCCTTGTGGCGGATGCCGCGGGCGCGCTCGGCTGGCGCTCGCCGCTGCGTTCGACCGCCATGACGGTCATGTCGGAAGGCATCGTGACGGAGGGTGAGGCGCGACCGAGGACGTTGTCGCTCAAGACCCTGACGCAGACGCTGGCCGCCCACCCCTCCGGCGTGCAGGACCTATGGTTTGCCAGATCATATTTGCTCAAACCGCTGGTCATCCTCTGCCTGTCTTTATTCTGGCTGCTGTCCGGCCTCGTGCCGCTGCTGAACATCAATGGAGCAGCAGCGCATTTTCTGCCTTTCATGCCGCAGTCACTGGCCGTGACCCTCACACTCGCCACCTGCCTCATCGATATCGCCCTCGGCGTTACCGTCCTGTTTCGCCCGCTCGCCAGAAAGGTGCTCATCGGCATGCTGCTGGTCAGCGCGGCTTACCTCGCCGGTGGCAGCCTGCTGGAACCGGGCCTGTGGATCGATCCGCTGGGCCCCTTCGTCAAGGTCCTGCCTTCCATCGCCCTGACGCTTGTTGCCCTCGCCACGCTGGATGAACGCTGATGACGCTTGAGGAACTGCTGCGGCTCGCCCACGTCATCGGCGCAACGGTGCTGTTCGGCACCGGCGCAGGCATCGCATTTTTCATGGTGATGGCGCGGCGAACGGCAAACCCGGCGCTGATCGCCCATGTGGCGGGCACCGTCGTTATCGCCGATACGATCTTCACCGCCACGGCGGCGATCATCCAGCCGGTTACCGGCTATTTTCTGGCGCGCATCATCGGCTGGCCGCTGACCGAAGGCTGGATCGCCCTTTCGCTTGGTCTTTATGTCTTCACCGGCATTTTCTGGCTGCCGGTGGTGTGGATACAGATTCAGCTGCGCAATATCGCCCGAGACTGCGCCGCTACGGGACACGCCCTGCCGGCGCAATGGTTCCGTCTTTACCGCATCTGGTTCGTCTGCGGTTTCCCCGCTTTCTTCGCGGTCCTCGGCATTATCTGGCTGATGCTCAACAAGCCGGATATTCCTCTATTCGGCTGATACCGTTCAATGGGCCGCCTGCTTTTCGACAAGCTGCGCCAGCTGCTCCGCAACCGTGTTCCAGCCATCGAAGAACCCCATCTCCGCGTGCTTATCGCGATCCCCGGGGTTTCTGTGCATGGCATAGGCCACATATTCCATGCCCTCGGGATGATCGCGGAATTGCATGACGGCAGTGAGAAACGGTTGGGCGGAGGGGCGAAAGCCCGCCGTCAGGGCATCAGTGAAAACCAGACGCTCCCCATCATCCACCGCCAGAAAACAGCCGCTGATATGGTCGCCGAATATCGTGCCATCCTCGCTGTAGCGCGTCTCGAACGCGCCGCCGGGATAAAGCTCCATTTTTTCCACCCGGCACTGGCCGGGATGCGGCACCCACCATTGTTCAAGGCTGGTCTTGTCCACCCACGCATTCCAGACAAGCCGGCGCGGCGCCCTTATGATGCGTGAAATCTTCAGGTCGAGATCGGGATTGAAAGTCTCGGTCATTGGTCATTCTCCCCTTTGCTTGACGCTCTATCCTGTTGCGCCATGACGAATTGTTCGAGCCGGTCCGTGCGGCCTTCCCAGATGGCGCGCTGTTGCGACAGCCAGCCATCAAGCATGGAAAACCGCTGTTTCTCCAACGCGCAGAACCGCACTCGGCCCTGCTTGCGGGTCACGATCAGCCCGGCCTCTTCCAGCTGGCGAATGTGTTTCATGAACGACGGCAAAGCCATGTCGAAAGGTTCGGCCAGCGTTCCGATGCTCGCCTCCCCACCGCCCAGCCTCAGGATCACCGCCCTGCGGGTCGGATCGGCAAGAGACTGGAAGATATCGTCGAGCGCGTCTGAATAGTTTTCCATAAGGCTAACTATCACGATAAAATACTTAGCTCAATGGATAAGTTTTAAAATCGCAAAAATCGTGTCGCGACAGGGAATAAACCCGCCGGCTGCGGTGTCTCTTGATCTGTTGGCGGCAAAGCCCGCCCGAACCAAGGAGGATATGTCCATGAAGATCCGCTTTATCGTTCCCGCCCTCATTCTGGCTTTTGCCGGAACGGCCTATGCGGCCCCGGCGGTCGAAACGGTCAAGACCGACAAAGGCAATGTACTTGCCGGCGAAAAAGGCATGACGCTCTACACTTTCAAGAACGACAAGAAGGGCGTATCCAATTGTTATGACAAATGCGCGGTGAACTGGCCGCCGTTTTTCGCAGCCATGGGCGACAAGGCCGAGGGGGCCTATACGACCGTGACGCGCAAGGACGGCAAGATGCAATGGGCCAAGGACGGCATGCCGCTCTATTACTGGGCCAAGGACATGAAAAAAGGCGACGCCACCGGTGACGGTATGAACGGTGTATGGGATGCCGCAAAACCCTGATGGCATGAATGGCAAAACGCGGGGGAGCGTCTCCCCCGCAGCCGGCACCTTCGAAGCGGAGGTTCTGGCGCTGATACCCATGCTGCGCCGTTATTCCCGCAGCCTTTCCCGCTCGGATGCAGATGGCGAAGACCTTTTGCAGGACTGCGTGGAAAAAGCGCTTATCAATAAAAGGCAATGGCGCGGAACGGGTTTGAAATCATGGGCTTACACGATAATGACGAATCTTTATCGCAACCGCCACCGCGCCGAGAAACGCCATCCGTCCGAGAGCCTTGACGGCCATGAGACCATCGCCGTCACCGATCAGCTGTCCGATACGCTGGAGAACGATCGGCTGCACGGCGCGCTCGCCCTTCTTTCACCCGACATGCGGGCGGTTTTGATGCTGGTGACGGTGGAAGGCTACAGCTATCAGGAGGCGGCCGAAACGCTATCGATCCCGCTCGGCACCGTCATGTCCAGACTGTCCCGCGCCCGCGAAACCCTTCGCCAGCAGCTGGCGGCGGACAATATCATTCCCCTGCGGAGACCACGATGAAACGGCCCGATGCCATAACCGAAGACGACCTGCACGCCTATGTCGACGGGCTTCTTTCCGACGACGACCGCGCGGCTGTCGAGGCGTGGCTCGCAGAAAGACCTGAAGAGCAGGCCCGCGTGCAGGATTGGAAACAGCAGGCCGACATTCTTCGCAATGCCTTCGCTTCCTATGCCGCCGCCCATCCGCACGACGCATCGATGCTCAGCCCACCGAAACCGGACCGCGCCTGGCGACTGAGACCGGCGCTCCTCAAAACGGCAGCAGCCCTCATGATCTTCGCGGCGGGCGCCGCGGCCGGCAGGCTTCTGCCGCCATCAGTCTCCACACCGCAGGATGTGACGCTGGCGTCGCTGACGACGGATATTCCGGCACAGGCAAAATCCGCCTATCTCATCTATGCGAGCGAAGTGCGCCACCCCGTCGAGGTTGGCGCGGGAGAGCAGCAGCATCTCGCGACATGGCTCGGTAAGCGGCTCGGCTATCCCTTTGCGATCCCTGATCTTTCCAAGATCGGATACGACCTCGTCGGCGGGCGCCTCATTCCCGTCAGCGGCAAGCCGGGCGCGATGCTGATGTATCAGGACAAGACCGGCCGCCGGGTCACGGTACTGATCGGCCACAACGAGGAAAACCGCACAACCAGTTTCCGCATGGCCAGCGCCGACGGCATCGAGACTTTCTACTGGATCGACAACGAACTGGGTTACGCCGTGTCGGCCGAACTCACACGCGACGAGGTGCAGGCGATCGCCGAGGAATGTTATCGGCAATTCCCGACGTAAAGACTGTTATTTCAGCATCGGCCAGAGGCTGATGACGAGCAGCACGGCCATGGTGATGTTGAACCATTTGAGCCGGATCGGCACGGACAGCCAGTCGCGCAGCGCGGAGCCGAAACCCGCCCAGGTGGACACGCTGGGAAGATTGACGGCGGCGAAGGCCACGCCAACCACCAGAACGGTGACGAAATATTGCGCCTCGTTGGTATAGGTCGCCATCGCCGTCACCGCCATCACCCAGGCCTTCGGATTGACCCACTGAAAGGCTGCGGCGGCAAGGAAGCCCATCGGCTGCGATGCGGCGGCCCCTTCATTCAGGCTGCGGGAAGTGCCGATCTTCCACGCGATCCAGACGAGATAAAGCCCGCCGGCGAATTTCAGCCCGGTGTAGAGCAACGGCACCGAATGCAGCACCGCACCAAGGCCGAAACCGACCCCGATCAAAAGCGACAGGAACCCCACGCCGATACCCAGCATATGCGGGATGGTGCGGCGGAACCCGAAATTCACGCCTGACGTAAACAACATCATATTGTTCGGGCCGGGCGTGATGGAGGTGGTGAAGGCAAACAGCACCAGTGCAGCGAAGGTTTCAACAGTCATGATCTCTCCTGTGAAAGAGACCCTAGCCACCCGACCACTATCAAACCAGCCCGGCAGACCGATGGCCGGGGTCAATTTTTTTGATGGATCGATCCCTCCCGTGCCGGGTTTGAGAAGTCGGCACAAGGGGTTATTCTCCCCCGACAACCGCTGGAGCGAAACAATGTATGACGACATTCCTTCCGTTACCCTGCCATCCGGAAAAGAGGTTCCAGCCCTTGGCCTTGGCACCTGGAACATGGGAGAAAACAGATCGTCCGCGCCTCAGGAGGTCGAGAGCATCCGCAAGGCGATCGATCTCGGCATGACGCTGGTCGATACTGCCGAAATGTATGCCGATGGCCGATCCGAAGAGGTGGTCGGCACGGCAATTGCCGGCCGCCGTGACGACGTGTTTCTGGTCAGCAAGGTATACCCGTGGAACGCCAGCGCTAAAGGCACGGCGGAGGCCTGCGAGCGCAGCCTTGCAAGGCTCGGCACCGATCATATCAATCTCTATCTGCTGCACTGGCGCGGCGAGCACCCGCTGAGCGAAACCGTGGCGGCTTTCGAAAGACTGAAGAGCGACGGCAAGATAGATGACTGGGGCGTCTCCAATTTCGATACCGACGACATGGAAGAGCTTTTCGCCGTGCCCGATGGCAAAAACTGCGCCGCCAATCAGGTCCTTTACAACCTGTCGCGGCGCGGCCCCGAGTTTTCGCTGTTGCCATGGTGCCAGGAGCGCGGTGTACCGCTGATGGCCTATTCCCCCATAGAGCAGGGCCGCATCCTGAAAAACCACGAACTCATCCGCATCGCCAAGGCCTATCAGGCGACGCCGGCGCAACTGGCGCTGGCCTTCCTGCTGGAAAGAGACGGCGTCATCGCCATCCCGAAATCCGCCAGCGCCTCCCGTGTGGAAGAAAATCGCGGCGCGACCGATCTTGAAATAAGTGACGAAGACTGGACCGCCCTCGACGCCGCCTTCCCGCCGCCAACGCGCAAGACGGCACTGGAAATGCTTTGACGCAGCAATGGGTTAAGAGACTTTTCGGAATCGGGCGCTGAGGCGGTTGAATCAGAACGTGAGAACCGGGGCCACCGCGCTACAGCTCCCCCTTTAACGGCGCGGACCAGCCGCGCCGTTCAGGCCTGATGTAGTTTATGAGCCTATGCGCTGCTCATACTCTTTTCTCAGTTTCAGCCATGCATCCCAGAAGGGTCCAGGTTCCTTTTCCTGAAGGCGGTCAGCGAGAATATCGAGATGTGCGTGCCAGCCGGAGCTGACATCGAGCTTGCTCTTCCGATCCGAAAGCCGGCTATGAATGAGCGTCAGAAGCACCTCCCTGCCGAGGGACTGGAGTTCGATCGACACTTCTGCACCCTCACCCCAACTGAAGACGAGGCGATGCGGCACAACAACAGTGATGATGCGGGACGCCATCTTTTCCTCTTCGGAAAAGCCTTCCGGACGGCGGCCGGGTGGATTGGAAAGCTCGTCATTGCGCCAGACCAGTTCGAAGGGTGCATCGGGCGCCAGCCGCATTTCGCCTGATGCCAGCCAGCGGCGGCGAAGATCGCTTTGTGTCAGATAGGCCCACACCCGCTCAATCGGTCCCGGCAACAGCCGTTCGATCTTCAGGGTCGCAGGCTCCACGAGCCGGCCATAGGTGTCAGGTACTGCGATATCAGCCATTGTCATTTCCTCCATTTGCAGGGGTTTTCCCCTGATCATCCTCCCGGAGCATCTGCTCAAGAATATCGAGACGGCTGTTCCAGAACTGCCGGTAGAAGCCCAGCCATTCATGCGCCTGCGCCAGAGGCTCCGGCGCAAGACGGCACACGTGGGTACGCCCTTTCACCTCACGGCGGATAAGCCCGGCATTCTCCAGTGCCTTGATGTGCTTGGAGGCTGCGGCAAGCGAAATATCGAATGGCTCGGCCAACTGGCTTACCGTTCGTTCGCCAAAAGAAAGATCCCGCAGCATCGTGCGCCGCGTCGCGTCGCCAAGAGCATGAAAGACAGTGTCGAGTTGTGGAACAGATAATTCAACCATGTTGTTGAATATAGCGCGCCAATCCGAAATGTCAACCATATGGTTGAATATAGATTCCCTGCGCGAAAACCCATAAAAAAACCCGCGGCGAACCGCGGGCTTCGATGGTCAGAATACATATTGTGAATGCAGAGATTACATCCCCTGCGAACCACGGTTCATCGCGGCAATACCCGTGCGGCAGATCTCGATCAGGCCGAGCGGCTTGATGATGGCGACGAACTGGTCGATCTTAGACGACTTGCCGGTGATTTCGAAGATGAAATGCTCGACAGTCGCATCCACCACCTTGGCCTGAAACGCATCGGCAAGGCGCAGTGCTTCTGCGCGCACTTCACCCGTGCCGGCGACCTTGATAAGCGCCACTTCGCGCTCGATCGGCCTCTCCTGCCCCAGTTCGCGGGCGCGGACGGTGAGGTCGAGAACCCGATGAACCGGCACGATGCGTTCCAGCTGCGCCTTGATCTGCTCCAGCACGATGGGGGTGCCGCGCGTCACGATGGTGATGCGCGACAGATGCGCTTCATGCTCCGTTTCCGAAACCGTCAGGCTTTCGATGTTGTAGCCCCGGCCAGAAAACAGGCCAATGACCCGGGCAAGGACGCCCGGCTCGTTGCTGACGAGAACCGACAGCGTATGATTTTCGACGGCAGCCGTTTCCTTCTGGATGAAATAGGCGGAGCCGGTGGGTTGTAGGTGTGCGTTCATGTCCTTTTCCTCTCCCGGCTCAGACTAGCTGACGGCCCTTGGCATCAATGGCGTTGGCAACCGCTTCATCCGTCGCCTCATCCGGCAACAACATCTCGTTATGGGCTTTACCAGACGGGATCATCGGGAAGCAATTGGCAAGATTGGCGACGCGGCAATCGAAGATGACAGGCTTGTTGACCGCGATCATCTCGGCGATCTTGTCGTCCAGCTCCTTCGGGTCGTCGCAATACATACCGACCGCGCCATAGGCTTCCGCCAACTTGACGAAATCAGGCATGGCTTCGGTATAGGAGTTCGACAGACGATTGCCGTGCAGCAATTGCTGCCACTGCCGCACCATGCCCATATACTGGTTGTTGAGGATGAAAATCTTCACCGGCAGACCGTACTGGATGGCGCAGGACATTTCTTGGATACACATCTGGATCGAGGCGTCACCGGCGATATCGATGACCAGCGCTTCCGGATGCGCGACCTGCACGCCGATGGCCGCCGGCAGGCCGTAACCCATGGTGCCGAGACCGCCCGAGGTCATCCAGTGATTGGGCTCCTCGAAGCCGAAGAACTGCGCCGCCCACATCTGGTGCTGGCCGACTTCGGTGGTGATGTAAGTGTCGCGTCCCTTCGATGCCTCATAAAGCCGCTGCAAGGCATATTGCGGCATGATGACATCTTTGGAGTTCTTATAGGCGAAGGAATTGCGCGCACGCCAGCGCTCGATCTGCGACCACCAGTCCGCCGTCTGGGCTTTCTCCGGCTTCTTCGGCAAAGCGCGCCACAGGCGAACCATATCTTCCAGAACATGGCCGACATCACCGATAACAGGCACATCGACGCGCACGGTCTTGTTGATCGAGGACGGATCGATGTCGATATGGATTTTTTTCGAATTCGGCGAAAACGCGTTGATGCGTCCGGTAATCCGGTCGTCAAAACGCGCGCCGACGCAGACCATGACGTCGCAATCATGCATCGTCATGTTGGCTTCGTAAGAACCGTGCATGCCCAGCATGCCGAGCCAGTTCTTGCCGGAAGCCGGATAAGCGCCGAGACCCATCAGGGTCGAGGTGATCGGGAAACCGGTCAGCTCGACCAGTTCGCGCAGCAGCCGGGTCGCTTCCGGGCCGGAGTTGATGACGCCGCCGCCGGTGTAGAAAACCGGCTTTTTCGCCTTGGACATCAGTTCGATGGCAGCGTTAATGGCATTGAGGTCACCCTGGACCTTCGGCTTGTAGCTTTTTTGCTGAACCGCAGCGGAAGGCGGCGTGTAGGTGCCGGTGGCGAACTGGATATCCTTCGGAATATCGACAACAACGGGACCGGGACGACCCGTCTGCGCGATGCGGAAGGCTTCATGGATGATGCCCGCCAGCTCGTTAACGTCCTTGACCAGCCAATTGTGCTTGGTGCAGGGGCGCGTGATGCCGACGGTGTCGCATTCCTGAAATGCATCCGAGCCGATCAGCGATGTCGGAACCTGGCCGGACAGGCAGACGAGCGGAATGGAATCCATCAGCGCATCCTGCAGCGGCGTCACCGCATTGGTGGCGCCGGGACCGGACGTGACGAGCATGACGCCGACCTTGCCGGTAGAGCGGGCATAACCTTCGGCAGCGTGGCCGGCGCCCTGCTCATGGCGCACGAGAATGTGCTGAATGTCTTCCTGCTGGAAAATCTCGTCATAAATCGGAAGAACGGCGCCGCCGGGATAACCGAAGATGTGCTCGACGCCATTGTCCTTCAGCGCCTTGAGAACAATCTCCGCACCTGTCATGCGATTGCTGTTTTCCGTATTGTCCTTATCCGTCATTGCCTGTTTCCATCCCGCTTTGGCTTTGGATATCGAGGAGCCCGAGGGCCTGTTTGAAGACATAAAAAAAGGCCCCTTAAGGAGCCTCGTTCAGCGCATGGGTGCTTTCGCCGGATGGTTACACCATCCTGCCCATGCGCCGTCCCACCACGATAAGTACGTTAAGATTTTTCATGGGCCGGAGTGTTAGCCACAAAAGCCCCAGCCGTCAACGCATATTGCGGAAAAAATCGGCGACCGCTTCTTTTATTACGTAAAAGCGCCAATCGACGAAATTTTCGAACGCAATTGATACACCTGTTGTTAAATATAATCTTTTATTATCGAGGGCGCAGGTACTGCCCGAACCACCGCGATCATCCGCATGTCCCGGGATAAGATGTGAATAATAACGAGTTTCATAGAGCGTCCGGCGTGGACGAAACCGAACGGCGATCCGCTCTGCAACCGGCAGACCGCACGCTTGGCCGCGTCATCGCCTGCGACGGCGCCCATGCCACCATCGCCGCGGAAACGGAGCCGGGCTCCACTGATGTTGCGCAACTCTGGTCCGTCGGACGCCTGATCTCCATCGAAATGGGAACGAGCCGTGTCGCGGCACTGGTCTTCGCCATGCGCACCGATGAAAGACAATGGTCCTCGGACAGGTCGAACAGGTTGCTGATCGACGTGGAACTGATGGGAGAGGTTTATCGCACCGACGACGGCAGCGAACGGTTTTCCAGCGGCATTTCCCGTTATCCCTATCTCGGCGCCGTGGCCCATCGCATCCGCACCGGCGACCTTGCCAAGATCTACGATAGCAGCAAGCGTGACAGCTGCATCATCGGCAAACTGACGCAGGATGATACGATCGGCGCGGCCATCAATATTCCGCAGATGCTTTCGAAGCATTTCGCCGTCGTCGGTTCTACCGGGGTCGGCAAGACGACTGCGGTTTCACTGCTCTTGAACAAGGCGATCGCGACGGACCCGAAACTGCGCGTCCTCATTCTCGATCCGCACAACGAATTTGCAGCCGCTTTTCCCGATCATTCGGTTGTCATCGATACCGATACGCTCGACCTTCCCTTCTGGCTGATGCGCCTTGAGGAATTCGCGGAAGTGGTTTTCCGTGGCCGCAAGCCTGTGCCGGAAGAGATGGACGTTCTGCGTGACGTCATACCCGAGGCAAAAAAGGCATTTCGCGGTACGGATGGTTCCGCCGTCCGCCGCACCTCCGACAAGAGCGCGATCACACCGGATTCGCCGGTGCCCTATCGCATGGCCGATCTTCTGGCTTCTATCGATGAGCGTATCGGACGGCTGGAAGGGCGCGGCGAAAAGCCGGCGCTCCGCTCCCTGAAAGGCCGCATCCTCTCGGCCATCAACGATCCGCGCTACAACTTCATGTTCTCCAGCAATACGATCAGCGACACCATCCTGGAGACGGTGGCGCATATTTTCCGTATTCCCGGGGAAGGCAAGCCGATTTCAGTGTTCCAGCTCTCGGGCATTCCCTCCGAGGTGGTGAACTCGGTGGTCTCCGTTCTCTGCCGCATGTCGTTCGAGCTGGCGGTGCTGGCGCGCGGGTCGCTGCATATGCTTGTGGTTTGTGAAGAAGCCCACCGTTATGTTCCGGCTGACCCCGAGCGCGGCTTTTTCCCGACCCGACAGTCCATCGCCCAGATCGCCAAGGAAGGCCGCAAATACGGCATTTCGCTCGGCGTCATCAGCCAGCGGCCAAGCGAGCTGGATCAGACCATCCTGTCGCAATGCTCGACCGTTTTCGCCATGCGGCTGTCAAACGAGATTGACCAGAAGATCATTCTGTCGGCCGTACCCAACGCCTCGGCCTCCACCACCAGCTTTCTTTCTTCCATCGGCAATGGTGAAGCCATCGCCTTCGGCGAGGCGGTGGGTGTGCCGATGCGCATGCGTTTCGACCGTGTGCCGGCAATCAAATTGCCGAAGGCAAGCGGCACGGTCAGCCACGCCCCCCACGAAACACCGGACACCGTCGACCTCAACAGCATCGTCACCCGCATGCGGGCCACAGCGAGGCCAGTCATCACCGGCTTCCAGCAAAGCGTCGAAGCGGCCTTTTCCGATCTGCCGGAATCGCCGGTGGCGCCCGGAGAAGCAGACGACATCGATCGCTGGAAGCGAGAATTGGGAACACCCGCAACGGAGAGCTATGAGCCTTACCGCCCGGACATGTTGCCCGGACGCACATCGCCACCGCCACAAAACCCGGAGAGGATGGACAGCGCCTCTGGTGCCGTCAACGACTTGCGCCGAGCCGGTTTCCAGATGCAGACGCAAAGTGGTCCCCCGCCGGCCGATACGCGCCCGTCGCTGCGCGAGAGCCTCCTGAAAAAGCCACTCGGCAGTCTTTATCGCAAGGATTGACGCCAGCCTTCAGGGCTGGATGCGCGTCCAGTCCTCCCCCATCTGGTTGCGGAACCAGGTCATCTGCCGTTTGGCATATTGGCGGGTCGCAGCGGCCGATTTTTCGATCACCTCCGCTTCGCTCATGCGCCCGGCCAGCATATCGGCGATCTGAGAAACGCCGATCGCCTTCATCGCCGTCGCGTCGGGCGCAAGCTTGAGAGCCAGAAGCGCCTCCACCTCCTCCACCGCGCCGCTTTCCATCATGGCGTCGAAACGCCGGTTAATGCGGTCATGCAGCACCGGCCTGTCGGGCAAGACGACGAATTTCTGCGCCCGGTCAGGATCGACGATCACCGGGCCGTTGGCCTTCTGGTAATCCCGGATCGATTTTCCGGTCGCCTCGATCACTTCCAGCGCCCGGACGATACGCTGGCCGTCGCCCGGCTGCAGAGCCTCTGCCATCACGGGATCGCGTCGCGACAATTCCGTGTGGAGAACCGCCGGCCCCTCTTCAATCAGCCGACCGCGCAGCCTGTCGCGGATTTCCTCCGGGATGGCAGGCATGTCCGACAATCCCCCGGTCAGCGCCTTGAAATAAAGCCCCGTGCCGCCGACGATGACGGGAAAACGCGCCTGCCCACGCAGATCCGAAAGCAGGACGGAAAGATCCCGCAGCCATTCACCCGTGGAATAGAGGCTGCTTGCCGGCACATGGCCGTAAAGCAGATGCGGCACGCCCTGCATTTCTTCTTTTGAAGGCCGGGCGGTCAGCACCCGCAGCGTGTCATAAACCTGCATGCTGTCGGCATTGATGACGACGCCATTCCGCTCCCGCGCCAGACGAAGCGCAAGCGCGGACTTGCCGCTTGCCGTCGGGCCGGTTATCAGGATCGCATCAAAATTCTCATCAAGGTTTTTCATCATGGCTCTCGTTGCCACGCTTATCGCCAATCCGTCAAATCCTGTTCTGACACCGGCCCTCGGCGAAACCGCCGCTAAGGCCGTCAATGCGTCAGGTCTTTACTGGCTGGCGGATGGTGTCGCCTGCGATATCGCTTTGCCTTCCGGCACCAATGCCGAAGAGGCCCGCAACGCGATTGCCGGCGCGCTCACTGGCCAGCCGATCGATATCGTCATCCAGGAGCAGGACCAGCGCCGCAAGAAACTTCTGATCGCCGATATGGATTCGACCATGATCGGCCAGGAATGCATCGACGAGCTGGCGGCCGAAGTCGGCCTGAAGGACAAGGTTTCCACCATCACCGCCCGCGCCATGAATGGCGAGATCGCTTTTGAGCCGGCACTCCGGGAACGCGTGGCGCTGCTGAAGGGCTTGCCGGTCTCAGTGATCGACGACGTCATCGAAAAGCGCATCACGCTGACATCAGGCGGCAAGGAACTGATCGCCACCATGAAGGCGAAGGGCTACTACACCGCACTCGTTTCCGGTGGCTTCACGGTCTTCACCGGCCGGGTCGCGGCCATGCTGGGTTTCGATGAAAACCGCGCCAATCTGCTCGGCGAAGCCAATGGCGAGCTTGACGGCACCGTTGCCGAACCCATCCTCGGCAAACAGGCCAAGGTGGACGCACTGAATGACATTGCCGCAAAGCTCGGCATCTCGCCGGAAGAGGCGATGGCGGTCGGCGATGGCGCCAACGATCTCGGCATGCTGCATCTGGCCGGCGCAGGTGTTGCCCTGCACGCCAAGCCTGCCGTCGCGGCTGAAGCGCAGATGCGCATCGACCACGGCGATCTCACCGCGCTGCTTTACATTCAGGGCTACCGCAAGACGGATTTTGTCACTCCATGATCATCCGCGAAACACCAAGGCTCATTCTGCGCGAGTGGAAGGAGAGCGACCGCGACCTGTTCCGGGAAATCAATGCCGACGAAAAGGTCATGGAGTTCTTCCCCTTCCGCCGCAGCCATGCGGAAGCGGATGCGGTTCTGGAAACAATCAACGGCATGATCCGTGGCAGCGGTTATGGCTTCTACGCCATGGAGCTGCGCGAAACCGGCGAAGTCATGGGTTTCTGCGGCATATCGCCCGTCATGAACCTCGATCCGCCCTTCCCGATTGGTACCATGGAGATCGGCTGGCGGCTGGCCACCCGTTATTGGGGCCACGGCTATGTCACCGAAGCCGCACAATCGCTGCTCGTCATGGCCTTTGATGAAAAGGAAACGCCGGAAATCGTCTCCTTCGCCGTCCACGACAACCACCGCTCGACCCGCGTGATGGAGCGCATCGGCCTGAAGCGTGACCCGTCACGCGATTTCGATCATCCACGCGTGCCTGATGACACCCATCCGCATCTGCGTCCGCATGTGACCTATGCGCTGACGCTGGCGGAATGGCGGGAACGGCAGTCGCAATAACGCCCTCCCCGCCAGCCTCGAACTTTACTTCACCGCGGCATTGCCGCCATCGGCAAACAGCGCCGCCCCGGCGACGAAACTAGACATCGGGCTTGCGAGGAAAAGCGCGGCCTGCGCCAGTTCTTCCGGCTCGGCGATGCGTTTCATCGCATGAAGGCCTGCAGCCCATTCCTTCTGTGCCGCATCTCCGGCCATGGGTGTGTCGACCCCGCCGGGAAGCAGCCCATTGGCGCGAATGCCCTGCACGGCATAATCTGCGGTAATGCCTTTCACCAGCCCCATCAGCGCCGCCTTCGACGCACCATAGGCCGTCATGCCCGGTATGCCGGCACTGGTGCCGACGAAGCTGGAGATAAAGACGATCGAGCCACCGCCCCGCTTCAGCATCAACGGAATCTGGTGACGCGCCCCAAGATATGCGGAAGTGAGATTGGCTGTGAGCACGGAATCCCATTCCTCGGCGGAAATCTCCGCCAGCGGCTTCATGGCTCCGACCGCGCCTGCATTGTTGACGGCGATATCGAGACCGCCGAAAATGCTCAGGGCCGCATCCGCCAGCCGGGAATGGGTCTCCTCAAGATTGACATCGCCGACAACGGCATGGACACGGCCGCCGGTCTCGCGAATCCCGGCGGCAACCTCTTCCAGCGCAGCAGCACCCCGCGCATTGATGACGACGGCTGCCCCATGCGAGGCAAACAGCCTCGCCGTCGCCCGGCCGATGCCGGATGACGCGCCAGTGATGATGGCAACCTTGTTTTCGAGTGATTTCATATCCTTGACCTCCGTTGATGGAGACCAAGGATTAGAGAGAGGCCGGGACCACAACCACCCGATTCCTGCCGAACCGGGTGGAAAGCGCTTTACTCCAGCGGCAGCGCCACCACGCGCAGATTGCCCTGCGCATCGGCAACCATCATATGCGCATTCTTGCGGCCTTCGGATTTCAGGCCGTTGATCCGCACCAGCACGTCACCGGGAACTTCCATGAAGTCCTGCCCGACTTCGACGATGATATCGCCCGGTTTCATGCCCTTCTGTTCGGCCGGCGAACCCGGATCGACGCTTGCGACCAGTACACCTTCGACGCTTTCGGCAATGCCCTTTTCCGTGCGCAGCTCATTGCTGAGGACGACGAGGTTCATGCCAAGCACGCTCTGCGGCGCTTCACGCACTTCCGGCGTCTGGTCCTGCGCCTGATCGTCGGTGCCGCCATCATCATCAGGCGCAACCACGCCGCCATCGCCATCTTCGGCCTGCGGGTCTTCGGTCGCGGCCTTTTCGTCGGTCGTATCCTGCAATTGCCCGAGCTTGACCTTGACCGTCTCCTCCTTGCCGTCGCGCAGGATCACCACATCGACTTCCTTGCCAACCGGGCTTTCCGCCACGATCCGCAAGAGATCACGCATTTCATGAATGTCCTTGCCATCGAATTTCAGCACGACATCGCCGGCCTGGATAGGGCCGTTCTCCACCGGGCCGCCCTTGGCGACGCCGGAGATAAGCGCACCCTTGGCGCTTTCCATGCCAAGGCTTGCCGCCACATCATCCGTGACGGGCTGAACGCGAACGCCGAGCCAGCCGCGACGGGTCTCGCCGAATTCGATCAGCTGCTGCACGATATTCTGCGCAAGTTCCGTCGGAACGGCGAAACCGATACCGATCGAACCACCACTCGGGGAAATGATCGCGGTGTTGATGCCGATCACCTCGCCCTTCATGTTGAAGAGCGGACCACCCGAATTGCCCTTGTTGATCGCCGCATCCGTCTGGATGAAATTGTCATAGGGGCCGGCATTGATATTGCGGCCACGCGCGGAAATGACGCCGACAGTCAGCGAACCGCCAAGGCCGAAGGGGTTGCCGATGGCCATTACCCAGTCGCCGATACGCATGCTGCGCGAATCGCCGAACTTGACGGCCTTGAGCGGCGTTTTCGGCTCTACCTTCAAGACCGAAAGGTCGGTCTTGGTATCGGTGCCAACAAGCGTTGCCTTCAGCTTCGAGCCATTCGGGAAAATCACCTCGATGGCATCAGCACCCTCGATGACGTGGTTGTTGGTGACGACATAACCGGCGGGATCAATGACGAAACCGGAACCCAGTGAATTGACCTTTTCACCGCCCTCCGGCTTCTGGCTGTCGAAATAATCCTTGAAGAATTCCTGGAAGGGCGACCCCTCCGGCAGCTTTGGCGGAACAGGTCCCTTGCCCTCGGTCTTGACGTTCTGCGACGTCGAAATATTCACCACCGCATCCAGAAGCGGCTCGGCAAGATCGGCCACCGATTCCGGCCCATGGCTCTGCGCTCTCGCTGCAACCGGTGCCGAAAGGCTACCCGCCACAAGCGCGATGCCCGCGACTGCGGCAATGCTGTTGCGAAAAGGCGAAAGAAGGGTCACGGCCATAAGCGTCCTCGCGTTTCAGATAGTCTCGCCTTGCATATATCGACAAAGCATAAGGCGGAATGATGAAGTGTAAAAATACCTTTTCGTGAACAGGCAGTTGATGCCTTGCCCCTGCCCACAGCATTGGCACGAAACGGGAGTGAAAAGAAAGGGCCGGCCAAAACCAGTCCTCAAATTAGCAACAACGGCTGCTCAGCCCTCTCCTCCGTCATCCTCGGCTCGTGCCTGAGGATGATGTCGTGCGGGGCCTGTCAAAAAGAAAGGGCCGGTAAAACCGGCCCTTTCAAACTCTTTTGATCCGATATCAGTTCGCCGGCGCAGGCGCTGCAGGTGCGGCAGGAGCCGCAGACGGAGCACCGTTGATGTCGTTGAAGTAACGGAAGAAGGTCGAGTCCGGGGACAGGACCAGCGTCGTACCGGTGCCGTTCAGCGAATTGGAATAGGCCGCCATGGAGCGATAGAACTCGAAGAAGTTCGGATCGCGCTGGAAAGCTTCGCCGAATATGCGGTTACGGTTGGCATCACCTTCACCGCGCAGCACTTCAGACTGACGACGCGCATCGGACTCGAACTCGACGACCTGACGGTCGGCGATAGCGCGGCGGCGCTGGGCTTCTTCATTACCGCGGGCGCGGATGAGTTCAGCTTCAGCCAGACGTTCCGACTTCATGCGCTCGAAGGTCTGCTGCGACACTTCCTGCGTCAGATCGGTACGGCGGATGCGGACATCCACGATGCTGATGCCGAGCGATTCCGCATCAGGGCGCAGATCGTCACGCACTTCCTGCATCATCGATGCGCGTGCATCAGAAAGCGCCGATTCAAAGCCGCGAAGACCGTAGACCCGGCGCAAAGATGCGTCGAGACGGGTGCGAAGACGCGATTCGGCCGACATCTGGTCACCCGAAACGGTCTGGCGGAAACGGCGTGCATCCGTGATGCGATAAACGACGAAGGCGTCTACTTCATAGAACTTGCCGCCCGAAACCTGAACACGGATATTGTCGTGATCGAAGCGCAGCGCCCGGTTCTCGACATATTGCACCCGGTCGGCATCCATGAACGCGAAGGGCAGCTTGAAGTAGAGGCCCGGCGCGGTTTTTACATCCTGGATCTGACCGAAGCGCACGACGATTGCCTGCTGGCGCTCGTTGACGACGAAGATCGATGAATAGCCGAGGAAAAGCACGGCGGCGAGGCCGACGAGAATGGCAGTAAGACGGTTACCCATATCAGTTGCCTCCCTGCTGTGCTGCGCCCGTATTGCCGCGCATGATCTCATTCAGAGGCAGATAAGGCACCACGCCCTGCTTTTCGTCGATGATGACCTTGTTGGAGCCCTTCAGGACCTGTTCCATGGTTTCAAGGAACATGCGCTGACGGGTCACATCAGGTGCCGTGCGATACTGGTCGTAGATGGAGATGAAGCGCTGCGCCTCACCCTCGGCCTCGTTGACGACACGCGACTTGTAAGCGTTCGCCTCTTCAACGATCTGTGCCGCCTGACCGCGTGCCGCACCCAATTTCTGGTTGGCATACTGGTTGGCTTCCTGAACGAAGCGATCTTCATCCTGCTCGGCGCGCTGCACCTCATCAAAGGCATCGGCCACTTCGCGCGGCGGCGCCGCATCTTCGATGGCGACCGCATTGATGGAAATGCCGGCGCCATAACCGTCCATGGTGGACTGGATGATGCTGCGTACATCGCCCGCAATGGCCTGACGGTTATCGCGGAAAATATCCTGCGCCGGACGACGGCCGACCACTTCGCGCATGGCGCTTTCGGAAACCTGCTGCAGCGTCTCGGCCGGGCTGTCGACGTTGAAGAGATAGGATTTCGGATCAGAGACCGTATAGAGCACCGAGAACTGCACGTTGACGATGTTCTGGTCGCCGGTCAGCATCACGCCGCTCGATGAGGACGACGAGGCGCGCGAGCCGATATTCTGCTGCTGTTCCGTAACCTTGACGATCTCAACCGTCTCGATTGGCCACAGATGGAAATGCAGGCCGGGCATCGAGATCTCGTCCTTGGGACGTCCGAAACGCAGCTCAACGCCACGCTCATCCGGCTGGACGGTATAGATGGACTGGATGCCGAGGAAAACGAGGACGACAAGAACGAGAATCGCAACCGCGCCACCGTTGAAGCCACCCGGCAGGACATTCTTGAAACGGTCCTGACTGCGCCGGATGATCTCTTCCAGATCAGGTGGGCCGCCATTGTTGCCGCCACCGCCGCCGCGAGGCCGGTTAGGCCCCTGTCCCCACGGGCCGCCACCGCCACCCTGGTTGTTTCCTCCACCGCCGCCGCCCCAAGGGCCGCCGCCGCCATTCTGATTGCTCCAGGGCATCAATACCTCTTTATAAAAGCCTCTCCCGGTTCCGTTCGAAAGCGATTGCTCGCGTGCGGCGGGAATATCGACCCGTTATAAGAAGGAGAAGCGTCCGTTTCAACGCAGAGGTGGTAACTAAATACCCAATCGCGGTAAATAGTTCACTTTGACGCGGCTCTTCGCAAATAAGTGGTGAACAGAACCGGATAATTGTCCCTTTCCCCTGCGGGAACGGCATTCTCGTCGATTTTTTCAAAGACGTCAGGATCGATATCCGGAAAAAAAGTGTCGCCATCGAGCTTTACCGCCACATGGGTGACGGAAAGTTGATCGGCAAACGGCATCGCCTGACGGTAAATTTCCCCGCCGCCGGCCACGAAAACCTCATCCACGCCCAGTTCCGCGGCCTTGTCTTTGGCAAGCTTCAAAGCCTCTTCCAGCGACGAGACGACATCCACCCCATCCGGCCTGTAATCGGCATTGCGGCTGACGATGATATGCGGCCGCCCCGGCAAGGGGCGCTCGCCGACAGACAAAAACGTCTTGCGGCCCATGATGAGCGGCTTGCCCATCGTCATCGCCTTGAAGCGCTTGAGATCGGTGGAGAGCTTCCACGGCATGTCGAGGTCACGGCCGATGACGCCGTTTTCCGACACTGCAACGATGATGGTGACACGCGCCTCGCTCATACCGCGATCGGTGCCTTGATGCTTGAATCGGCCTCGTAATTCTCAAGCGTAAAGTCTTCGAACTTAAAGTCGAAAAGGTCCTTCACATCAGGGTTGAGACGCATTGTCGGCAGGGCTTTCGGGGTGCGGGTCATCTGCAGCCGCGCCTGATCGAAATGGTTGGCGTAGATATGCGCGTCGCCGAGCGTGTGGACAAAATCTCCCGGCTTCAGACCTACGACCTGCGCCACCATCAGCGTCAGCAGCGCATAGGATGCAATGTTGAACGGCACGCCGAGGAAGATATCGGCCGAGCGCTGGTAAAGCTGGCAGGACAATTTGCCATCCGAAACATAGAACTGGAACAGGCAATGGCAGGGCGGCAGCGCCATTTCGTCCACCAGCGCCGGGTTCCAGGCTGAAACGATGTGGCGGCGGGAATTGGGATTGGTTTTCAGCGCCTCGATCAAAAGCGCGATCTGGTCGATATGACGGCCATCCGGTGCCGGCCACGAGCGCCATTGCGCACCATAAACGGGGCCGAGATCACCATTTTCATCGGCCCACTCATCCCAGATGGAAACGCCATTCTCCTTGAGATAGGCGATATTGGTGTCGCCCTTCAGGAACCACAGCAGTTCGTGGATGATGGAGCGCAGATGCAGCTTCTTGGTGGTGAGGACCGGAAAGCCTTGCGAAAGATCGAAACGCATCTGGTAACCGAAGACCGAGCGCGTGCCGGTGCCGGTGCGGTCTCCACGGTCGGAGCCGGTGTCCATCACATGCCGGAGAAGATCGAGATATTGTTTCATGCGTTCTGCCGCCGATTCCCTGATATCAGGAGAATATAATAGCACAGGGCGGCAGAACCAATCACCTAATGCGGGCTTATCCCCGCCTCAAATCAAAGCGACTGGAGTTTGCCCAGTTCCTTGGCCACCAGATAATAGAAGGTCACGCGCGACTTGGAGCGGTCCGCAGCCATGGCTTTCGCAGTGGCGTCGATCGCCTTGTCGGCGCTATCGTCGGTCACGCCGAGCTTCTTGCCGCACCAGCTTGCCTTGACGCGCGCAAGCTCTTCCGGATCGGAAGCGGACACCAGCGATGAATCCCGGTTGCGCAACGCAATGCCGAGATGCTTGACGATTTTGCCAACGATGGCTTCGTCGGCTGCCGCATCGTATTTCTTCACATCTGCGAGATAGTCGGTCATATCAACTCCTTCGTGTGTCCCCGGCGCCACGTTGCTTCTGGTGACCGGTTGCACGGAGAATGTGACAGCAATCTCTCGTCGTCAAGAATTGTCTAAATTGTCAACGTCAAACACGAAACCTTTTCATGGAATTGTCATAGCCCCCCTTTTCTCCGCCGGGCGAAACGCCTATATGAGCTTTGCCGGGGCAACCCGGCTATGGCGATAAACGGTCGGTGTAATAAACCTATTGGACCCGGGGGCGGTACCCGGCGCCTCCACCAAAAACCGGCGGACTTCTTTCAAGGGAAGGCCGGCTTTTGATGGGGGCGAAATAGGATCGACAAGGGCGTAAAGATCGAACTTTTGCTCGGCATGATACCGCCGTTATCGGGTCACAAGTGTAGTTGCAAACGACAACAACGCTAAGGAATACGCTCTCGCTGCCTAATGGCGGTGCGGGAATTCCGCTCTAAGTCCTTACGGTTAGCCCCGTAAGGCGGGGTTCGGAGGTACCTGGCAACAGAAACCTCCACCTTCTCCATTTTGCCTGAATTGGTTATATGATAGCTGACTTGCGAACGGCATCGGCTTTTCCGTTGCTGCCGTTCGGGACATTGCGTATACTTGGGTAACGCGCAGCCGTCTGGATCGAGTTCGATCTCCGGTTCAGGATTGCGCAAGGATTCAAAGTGTTACAGCGTCCTTGGCGCGCAAGGCGCGCAGCGCATTAAAAGACGTTCGAATAAGGGAAAGACAGGACCGCATGGGGCAGGATCATATCCGTTACGACATTCTCGCACAGGATGCCCTTCGCGGCGTTATTCGTAAGGTTTTGGGTGAAGTGGCCGCAACCGGCCGCCTGCCCGGCGACCATCATTTCTTCATCACATTCCTGACCGGCGCGCCGGGCGTGCGGATTTCCCAGCACCTCAAGTCGAAATATGCCGAGCAGATGACCATCGTTATCCAGCACCAGTTCTGGGATATGAAGGTAACCGAAACCGGCTTCGAAATCGGTCTGTCCTTCTCCGATACGCCTGAAAAGCTGGTTATCCCTTATAACGCCATTCGCGGTTTCTACGATCCTTCCGTCAACTTCGAGCTTGAGTTCGACGTGCCTCTGGCCGATGAAGAAGAGATGGAAGAGGCCGAAATCACTGCCTACCCCGTTTCCAACGAGGCAAAGCCCGCTTCCACCTCCGAGGCCCCCAAGGCAGGCGAGGAAAAGAAGGAAGGCTCCGTCGTTTCGCTGGATGCCTTCCGCAAGAAGCAATAACGGCCTTTCTTTCGCCACCCGAAACCCAAGGAGACATATCCGCATGGCCGCCGATATCGTCAATCTGCGTCAGTTTCGGAAGCAGAAAGCCCGCAACGAAAAGGAAAAACAGGCGGAACAGAACCGCCTGTCCTTCGGCCGCAGCAAGACCGAAAAAAATCTGACATCAGCCCTCAATGAGAAAGCTGAAAAGGCGCTCGATCAAGGGCGGCTCGAAAAGGGTGATGGCGGGGCCGACAGGGACTGACGATCGGACCTGCCGCAGCGAACTCCCCGCAAAATCGGAAATCAATCGCAAAACAGAGGCTTGCCGGCGAAACATGATTCAGATTTCCAGCCGGAGGCCGATCTGATGATCCGCAAGCACTCAGCAACATTACACGGCCACCGCACCAGCATTTCACTTGAAGATGCCTTCTGGGAAGAACTGAAGACGATTGCCGAAAAGCGCAAGATCAGCTTCGCTGCCCTGCTGGCGGAAATTGATGACAACCGGCCCGTCGACAGCAATCTGTCCTCGTCTTTGCGCGTTTATGTGCTGAACTGGCTGAAGACAAGGTAATCTTTCCGTCCAGCCAACGACATGGGCGCAGCCCCTGATCTGCCGGCCCACAGACTACAAACATTCGGGCCGAAAAACTCGTAACGTCGCGAAAGCATTCATTAAACATTAGCAGCCTAATCTGCGCTGCAAGGCATTCCCGTATTGCGTAGCCTTGTTTTCAGTCTTTGTTTCATAACTTTCCAATCCACACATCCGCCACGAGGCGACCCATGGTTTCTGCCGTTTCGGGAACAAGCATTGCTGTTTCCGTCCTTTCTTCTTCATCCACCTCCTCTTCAAGCGTTTCCGAGCTGAAATCGCAGATTGCCGAAAAACAGTCGGAGCTGGCCCAGACCACCGAAGCGAAAGCCCAGGAGGAACTGAAGAGCGCCATCGCCTCGCTCAAGGCTCAGCTTGAGGCTCTCGAAAACAGCGCCGACAAATCGGCAGCTTCAGGCGACAGCGCGGATAAGCCCAGCCTGTCGGGAGAGAGCAGCAGGATTGGCACGAAAAACTTCGATGCCGACACGCCCTTCGGCGAACGAGAGAGCTGGATTTAATCGGCTGCCGGACAACTCTGGAAAGACCGCCAAAAACACGGGTATCCAGACCGCACCAACATTTGTCCTGAGACGATGTCACCAGCCGTTACCAGACACCCCTCCCCTGACTTGACCCGAAGTTTCGCAACCGGGCGCGACGATGGCCATAGATCCCGGGAAAGGGAATGAACCCGTTTTAGGGTGCCAGTCTCCACATCCTGCAAATCTGAAGGCGATCCACCTCCACTTTTCAAACAAGCTATGGATTGGCCGGCGCGTTTTCCGGCGCCAGGTCGCGGATCGCATTTTCCGTCGGTGGCACGACCAGAATCGGCGCCGATTGCCGCTCGGGCACGGGTTGCTGCTGTTGCTGCAGCAACCGCTCCTGCTGTTCTTTCTCCTGGCGAAGACGCTCCTCGGCGGCAGCCTTCAGCCGGGCCTCCTCTTCCGCCTTCGCTTTGGCTTCCGCTTCTGCCCGTTCCTTTTCAGCCTGCCGCTCAGCCGCCTGGGAGCGGTAAAGCGCCACTTCGCGGCGCAGGCGCTGCTTTTCAAGAACGCTGGCCTGCATGGCCTCCACCCGACGGCGCTCCTTTTCGAAAGCCCTGAGCGACAGGTAATTGCTGAGCGTCGAAACATCGATCGTCAAAGCCGGTGCCGCCAGCGGGCCATTATAGTTGAGGCGTAGAGACGGCTCGGCTCCGGCAACCGCTTCGGTGCCGGGATTGAAGAGAAGATCGAGATCACCATTCACGGTCGATGCGGCAATATCCACCGTCGCATCACCGGCAAGCGTCACCGGATCGATCCCGGCGCGCAGATTCTGGAAATGAAGCGCACCACCATTCAGCGAGAACGGCAGGGCCACATCGCCAAGCCCGATTTCACCCTGCCACAGGTTCTGGTCCACCAGCGGCCGAACTTTGGGCGCATCGATAGGCTGCTGCAAACCATCCGCCGCCTGCAGGATCGGCGGCAGCGCGGCGGGATTGAGCCCCTTCAGCGCCAGCCCGCCGGCACGGATTTCACCTGAACCACCCGCCGACTTCAGAATTTCGCCGACACTCTTGCCGGTCGATTCAGCCGTCAGGTCGATGGCAATTCGGCCGGTCGCCACAGGCCCATTGGCGTTCGCCCACAGGATAGGCTCCGGATTGGCGTCGGCCACCGCGATCTTGGTGCGGAAAATCCCCGCCCCTTCACCCGTGGACATGGCAAGCCGGCCCGTCAATTTGCCGCCCATGAAGCCGCCCGTGACATCATCGAGCGAAAGACTGCCCGAATCATGCGTCACCTTGGCCGCCAGACCCGTGATCGTGCCGAAGGGACCCGCTTCGAAGTTTTCCGCCTTCAGCGACAGTGAGGCCTTGAGCTGTGGGAAAGCCGCCATGGCCAAAGGCTTGGCGTTGAGCGCGCCATTTTCCGGGTCAATCACCGGGCCGTAGATCGCATCACCCAGCCAGGCGAGATCGGCGGTCCTGACCGACAGATCACCGCTGACGGGATAAGGCGCGGCGCGCTGAACCGCGAGATTGCCGGAGAAGGGATTGCCACCCACCTGCCCGCCAACCGAGGAAAAAGCGATCTTCTGCGCATCGACCGCCACTTTCGCATTGGCCTTCACAGCCATGCCGCCGCCGAGTTGCGGCAACCCCACCGCATTCATGATGAGATATGGCTCGATATCAGCACTTTCGAGCGCCACATCCGCGCTGCCCTCACCGAAATTGGCGGCAGCAACGGCAAAGGAGCCGCTCATCGAAAAATGCGTACGCTCCGTTGAGAAGCGGATATCGGTCTGGGCCGGCGAACCGAGCGTGCCATTGAGCTTGACGGAAAGAAGCCCCTCGCCATCCGCATCGAAGGGCAGCGGATCAAGCCCCGCCTGCCCGAACAGGATGGCCGTCGACTGGTTTTTCAACACCGCTTCCAGCGACATCGCCGTATCATCGGTGATCGACAGGAAATCCGGCATCTTGGCAACGGCCGACAGGCGGCTGCCGTTGACGGTGCCTGATACGGCCACATTGGCCCCGCCATTTTCACTGTTCACCGAAACATCTACGGCAAGATCGGAATTGGCGTACCAGGGCGCGCTGGCGGCCAGACGGCTGAGGAAGGGGTGATTGGGCAATTTCTGCTGCAGCATGGTAAAGAACGGCTGCATATCCGGAGCATGCAGGTTTACCGTGCCCTTGCCCGCATATTTCAGCAACGAACCCTGCAACTGCCCTCTGGCCTTGACCTCAGCGCCGGCAATATCGCCGGCCGTCATGTTTTCAAGCGTCAGAACACCACCGGCCATGGTGAAGGCGGTCTCGACATGATTTGCGGTCACGCCGGCCATGTTGAACCGGTCGGCCTTGAACTTGGCGTCGATGCGATGATCGAGAACCGAGCTTCCAACCTGATCGCCCAGCGCCAGACTACCGAGCGCCTTCAGCGCATCGAGGTCGATTTCATTGCCGGCAAGATCGATGGAGAGATTGGAAGTCTTGCCATCCGAGCGCCGCTCCAGCTCGCCCTTCAGCGAAGCGTCGCCGATGGCAAGCTCGAGATTGTTGAAACGCTGGTTGAGCGTCGTCAGCGAGACATCGGCGGAAAAACCGGCCGCATTCAGCTGCCGTATCGCCGGATCGACCGAGCCGGAAAGCCAGTTCGCCAGCCCCGACGGCTGGTTGGAGGCGAGAAGCAGATTGCCGTTGAAGGCCGGGCCGCCAAGCAATGTCAGCGATCCCTTGGCTTCCAGCTGCGTCCTGCCCGGCAATGTCGCAACCGCATTCACCACCTGCCAGCCGCTGCCATCAGGGCGCACATCCAGCCTGATGTCACGGATGGTCGTATCGTCGGAAACCAGCGCGGGAAGGCTGATGCTGGCCTTGCCCGGCACCTGCGGCACCGGAATGCGCGCCACCATGGCCGCAAAAGCCTCGATGCGCTGGCGCACAGAGACGGTGGGCTGGCGCGAGGTCTTGCCCGTTTGTACGACGGGTGGCGCAAAGCGGGCGACATCGATCTGCTGGCCATCCGCCGTCAGCAGAAATTCCGGCTTCGCACCGGTATCCAGCGTCGCCTCGCCGGTCACGACGTAAGGGTTTTCGCTGCCGCCGAGTTCCATGCGGTAGCTCGATATGCGCACGCTTTCATTGGTCAGTTCGAAACTGCCGCGTGTACGCGGCGAGGAAAACAGCGACTGTCCGGCCTGTTTCTGCTTTTCATCTTCCCGGAAGCTGAAAGCGAAGGAACCGCTATAGGCAGGCTTTCCCGCCGTTGCAGCAATCGCGCCGTCCAGATCGACCTCGACCGGATGTTCATCCGGCACAACCCGCACCCTGAGGCCCATGCGGCCAGCGGCATAATCGGGTTCGCTGCTGGAGAGGGAGAAAGAGCCCGGATGCCCGTCAACGGCAGCACGCCCTTCCGCCTTCCACGGCCCGGCCAGCGAATTGGCGGACATGTCGGCGTTAAGGCCGGTCACCACACGGTTGCGGCCGGATTGCTCATCGATGAATTCGATCTGCCCGCCCTCGATCTGCACGCTTTCCAGAACCACGGTGCGGGCGGGAATTTCCGCCCGGCTGCCACGCATCCAATCCAGCGTGCCGTCCTTCAAAAGCCTGATCTTGGCCTTGGGCTCCTCTATGCGCATGTCGAAGATGCGCGCCTCACCGGAAAGGAAAGGTGCTAACTCGGCATCCATGGAAAAACGCGCAACCTGGATGAGCGGCGAACCATCCGCATCCGTTCCGGCGCGCACATCATGCAGCGTTACCGAAGGGAAAGGCAGGATACGCGCCTCGACCCGGCCGTGCACCACCACCTTCTTGCCCAGAATGCGGCTTGCCTGATCTTCAAAATCGCGGCGGAAATCCGTCCAGTCGACGAAATAGGGAATGAGCAGCGCCGAAAACAGCACCAAGGCCAGCAGTCCGCCCAGAAAAACCAGAATACGCCCGAGCACTGACCTGCATCTCCCTTCGCGAACGCTGCAAACCTATTCTTTTCTGCCTTAACGGCAAGCAGCCTTTTGTACCAATCAAATGTGAGAATGATCAGACAAGCCGGAACAACTTGCCCGGATTGAAAATGTTATCCGGATCGAGCGACGTTTTGATGGCACGCATCACATCCAGCGCATTTCCTGCTTCTTCGGCCAGAAAACTCATCTTGCCTTGACCGATGCCATGTTCGCCGGTGCAGGTGCCGTCCATGGCAATCGCCCGGCGGTTGAGGCGGGCGACAAAAGCCTCGGTTTTCGCGACGCTTTCGGCATCCTTGCCATCGAACAGAATAAGGACGTGAAAATTCCCGTCGCCCGCATGGCCGACGATTGGCGCCAGAAACCCGTTTTCAGCAATATCCTGCTGCGTTTCCACCACGCAATCTGCAAGGCGCGAAATCGGCACGCAGACATCGGTGGAAAGCCCGTCAAGATGCGGCGCAAGCGCCCGCGACGCCCAATAGGCATCATGCCTTGCCTTCCACAACTTGTTGCGCTCGGCAGCATCGCCCGTCCAGCGGAAATCGACGCTGCCGCATTCGGCCGCGATTTCGGCAAATTGCTGCGATTGCAGCGCCGCCGTTTCCTCCGTGCCGTGGAACTCCACGAACAGCGTCGGTTTCTCCGCGTAGTTCAGGCCGGAATAGGCGTTGCAGGCGCGCACCTGCACCTCATCAAGCAATTCGATGCGGGCAACCGGAACGCCCATCTGGATCGTCATGATGACGGCATCGCAGGCTGCCTTGATGCTATCGAAGGTGCAGACCCCGCCGGCGATCTTTTCCGGAATGCCCTGCAGCCGCAGCGTGACCGAGGTGATGACGCCGAGCGTCCCCTCCGCCCCCACGAAAAGCCGCGTCAGATCATAACCGGCGGACGATTTGCGCGCACGGCGTGCCGTGCGGATTTCATCGCCATTGGCGACGACGGCGGTGACGGCCAGAACATTATCCTTCATCGTGCCGTAGCGCACGGCATTGGTGCCTGATGCACGCGTCGAGGCCATGCCGCCGATCGAGGCATTGGCGCCGGGATCGATCGGGAAAAACAGGCCGGTATCGCGCAGGTAGACATTCAGGTCCTCGCGCGTCACGCCCGGCTCCACCGTCACGTCAAGATCTTCGGCATTCACCTCAATGATGCGATTCATCCGGCTGAAATCGATGCAGATTCCACCGTTGGGCGCATTGACCTGACCTTCCAGCGAAGACCCCGTTCCGAACGGAATGACCGGCACCTTATATTGCGCGCAGACCTTCACCACGGCCTTCACATCATCGGCGCTCTCGGCAAAGACAACGCCGTCAGGCGCCTGCAGGGTCAGATAGGTGGTGGTGTGGCCGTGCTGCTCGCGAAACGCCTGGCCGGTCTGGAGCCTGTCGCCAAGCTGCTGCTTCAGCACCGCGAGCGCAGATGCGATACCCTCTTCGTTCCGCTTTCCCGCCACCACATCTTTCAGCGCCATCATCCATCTCCACCGCAACATCCGCCCGTAACGGATTCGATCCGTTACGAAATTCCGTCAGGTGGTATGGGATAAGGTTAACGCTTTGTCCAGCATCGCAATTGCCCGGACGGTAATTGGCGGCAACCGTTTTTTATTCCGCCGCCAGAAGCGGTTTGTCTTCCTCCAGCGCCTTGCGGCGGGCGGCAAGTTCCAGTTCGCGGTGGAGGCGGATTTCCTCATCCGCCTGCGGTTTGGCGAAGCGGGCGATCAGCAGATAGGAGACCGGGGTGATGTAAAGCGTCACCAGAGTCGCAAAACCGAGACCGCCGACGATGACCCAACCGAGCGCGATGCGGGCTTCCGCACCCGCCCCTTGCGCCAGCACCAATGGCACACCGCCGAGAATGGTGGCGATCATAGTCATCATGACGGGACGCAGACGGATGCTGGTGGCCTTCTCGATGGCTTCGCGCACGGTAGCGCCCTGATCCCGCAGGTGATTGGCGAATTCGACGATCAGGATACCGTTCTTGGCCATGACGCCGACAAGCAGCACGAGGCCGATCTGGCTATAGACGTTGAGGCTGGACCCGGTGACCAGCAGCGCGATGACCGCGCAGGCAAGGCCGAGCGGCACCGTCGACATGATGATGACCGAACTCAGCACACTTTCGAACTGCGCAGCCAGCACGAGGAAGATGATGGCGATGGCAAAACCGAAGGTCAGCAACATGCCGCTCGAATTTTCCTCAAGCGTCGCCGCTTCACCGAGCGGCAGCAGGCGGGCGCCGGGCGGCATTACCGATTGCGACAGCTCATTCACCTTTTGAAGGGCCTCACCAAGCGAAACGCCATCCTTGAGGTTGGCGGTGAAGCCGACGGAGGCAAGCTGCTGCTCGCGGTTCAGCTGCGGGGCAACCGCATTTTCCTTGAGTGTGGCAATGACCGACATCGGCACGATCTTGCCGTCGCCCGTTTTCAGGAAGACGTTTTCAAGATCGGTCGGATCGTTGATCGGCCGGGTAGACGATAGCAGCCGTACGGGGATCGCATCGCCATCCACGAAGACGTCGACGATCGAGCGCCCTTCCAGCAACGACTGCATGGCGCGCGACAGGCCGGTAATGTCGATCCCGAGATCCGACGCACGCTCGCGGTCGATGGAGACGGAGATCTGCGCCTGATTGGGTTCATTGTCGAAGCGCGGCGTGTCGAACAGGCCGCTTTCCTCCATCGAAAGCAGCAATTTCTGCGTCGCCGCCGTCAGCGCCGCATAATTGCTGCCGACCATCGCCATCTGCAACCCGTTGCCGGCGCCGCGAATTCTGAGGCTGTTCGGCTGCATCGCATTGCCGCGCAGCGCGGGCACCCTGTTGGCGGCGGAAGTGACATCTGCGGCGATCTGGTTCTGCGTACGCTCGCGGTCTGCCCAGGGGGCGAGCGTCAGCACCATGAAGCCGGTATTGGACGAACCGTTCATGCCGGTGATGGAGTAGATATTGCGGATTTCGCCACTGTCGCGCAGCGGCTGCAGGTTTTCCTCGATCCGCTGCAACTGGTCGCGCGTATATTCAAGGCTGACACCCTGCGGCGCTGTCACCCGCATCATGATCGAGGCGCGGTCCTCGCGCGGCGTCAGCTCATTCTGGATCATGCCGAAGGCGATCCACGACAGGCCGGAGAAGATCAACGCCACGACGATGACGATCAGCGGATTGTTGAGGCAGGCGGAAAGCGTCGACTTATAGGTGGAGGCAAAGACATTACCGAACCAGGCAAGCGGTCCCGTCGGTTCCTTCAGCCCCTCCTTCAGCATGCGCGAAGCCAGCATCGGGCAAAGCGTCAAGGCCACGATCGAGGACAAGCCCACCGCGAAGGCCAGCACGAAGCCGAATTCGCGGAACAGGCCGCCAAGCTGGCCCGGCAGGAAGGAAAGCGGAATGAACACGGCGGCAAGCGTCGCCGTCGTTGCGATAACCGCGAAGAACACTTCCTGCGTGCCGAGAACGGCAGCGGCCCGCGGCCCCATGCCTTCCGTGCGGCGGCGCACGATGTTTTCAAGCACCACGATGGCGTCATCAACCACCAGGCCGGTCGCCAGAACGATGGCGAGCAACGTCAGAATATTGACCGAAAAGCCGACCATATAGATCGCGACAATGGTGCCGATCAGCGCCACCGGCATGGTGATTGCCGGAATGAGGGTGGCCCGCCAGTCGCGCAGGAACAGGTAAAGCACCACGACGACGATAAGCGCGGAAAGTCCGAGCGCCAGTTCAACCTCGTGCAGCGCGCCTTCGATGAAGACGGCGTCATCGCTGGTGATGACGACACGCGTACCATCAGGCAGGTTGGCCGACATGGCATCGACAGCGGCCTTCACGCCCGTGGAAATACTGAGCGTGTTCGATTGCGCCTGGCGGATGACGCCGAGACCGACGCCCTGCACGCCATTGGAACGCAGCGAGGTGGATTCATCATCCGCCCCCAGCATGACGGTCGCGACGTCCCTGAGGCGAATATTGTTCTTGATCAAAAGATTGGAAAAATCTTCGGGCTTCGTCAGGCTGGCCGTGGCGCGCACGACGATATCCTGCGTCGTGCTTTTCAGCGATCCCGCCGGCACGTCGAGGGCCGCGCTCGCCAGCGCGTTGGAAACATCGGTGACGGTCAAACCACGGCTTGCCAGCGCCGCCTGATTGAGATCGACGCGAAAAACCTTTTCCTGATCGCCGTAAAGCTCCACATCGGCAACGCCGTCAACGGCGGCCAGACGGTCGATGATTTCGTCATCCACCAGCTTGGTCAGGTCTTCCATGCTGAGCGTGGTCGAGGTGACGGCAAGACGCATGATCGGCTGGCTGTCGGAATCCGCCTTGATGATCTGCGGTTCGTCGGCATCGTCAGGCAGCTGATTGGTGACGCGGCCGATGGCGTCGCGCACGTCGTTGGCGGCGACAGCCAGATCGACATTGTCGCCGAATTCCAGCGTCACGCGGCTTGTGCCGAATTGCGAATTGGAAGAGATGGACTTGACGCCGCTGACACGTGCCACCGCACCTTCGATGGTCTGCGTCACTTCCTGATCGATGGTTTCGGGCGCCGCCCCGTCATAGGTGGTCCTGACGCTGATGATCGGCCGGTCGACATCCGGCAATTCGCGCACTTCGACACCAACCAGCGCGGCAAGGCCGGCGACGACCAGCAGCGTGTTGAGGACCGCCGCCAGAATGGGCCTGCGGACGAACAATGCCGTAAAGGCGAGCTTGGAATCCTTAACCGAAGGCGGCGGTGTCGTCATTGGCTGGCAACCTCCTCAGGCTTCGGCTGATTGCCGACGCGGACCGCGCCGCCTTCTCTCACACGCTGCAGACCCTCGATCACGACGGGCTCACCCTCCGCCAGTTCCGCCTTGACGAGAACGGCATCGGGGTTGCGCTGCACGATCTGCACCCGCACCTTGTTCGACTTGTTGTCGGTAACGCGCCAGACATAGGAGCCTTCCGCATCCCACTGCACGGCAAGCGGGTCGACCGAAGCATAGGTTTCCCCGGCAAAACGCATGGTGACGCCGAAGGACATGCCGGCCCTCAGCTCGTCTTTCTCATTGCCGAACTTCGCCCGGATGCGGATCGTGCGGCTTGCCTCGTCAACACGGTTGTCGACGGCCTCGATCTCACCCTTGAAAGCCTCGCCGGGTCGGGAAATCGACGTCGCCTCCACCGGCATGCCGACCTTTATCGCGGTTGCGAAGCGCTCGGGAGCCCAGAAATTGACAAGAATTTCGGAACGGTCGTCAATGCTGACGATGGTCGATTGCGTGGTGACGTTGTCGCCGATATTGGCGGCAACGATGCCCGCCACACCTTCGATCGGCGCGACGATGTCGCGACGCTTGAGATTGAGTTCGGCCGTGCTCAGCGCAAGCTTGGCAGCCTCCTCGGCAATCTGCGCATCCAGCACGTCAAGGCGGGAAACGGATTTCAGGTTCTTGTAGGAATTGGATTTTTCAACCGCGCTGCGCAGCGTGACCTGCGCCTTGTCGCGCTCGATCACCTGCTCCTCATCGTCGAGCCGCGCGAGCACCTGCCCCTTCACGACGCGGGCACCGGAGGAGGTGCGGATTTCCGAAAGCGTGCCGGAGGCCTGCGGCATGACAACGACCGACTGGATCGCCTCGCCATTGCCAATGGCATTCAGCCGGTCATTGACCGTACCTTTTTTGACGGGAGCCATGACCACCAGAGTGGTATTGCCGTTGCGACGCGCGCCGCCGGCATTCTGGCCCGCTGGCGTGCCGGAGGTTCCGGCACCGGATGCGGCAACCTCGATCGCACCGGCCGGCATTTTGCCAAGCCCGATGGCAGCGAGAACATTGCGGGCTTCGGGCGAATAAAAACCCCAGAGACAGAGCCCCGCTCCCACCACGGCAACACTGACACCCACCTGTTTCCAGACCCGCATATATTTCTCCGGTTGATCCGCGCAGTAAAATGGAGTTCCAAACCGAACACCGTTGGAACGTGCAAAGTATTCCCGCTTGCCTTGACGAAGGCAACGCACAAAACCGTTCCTTACATAATTGTAATTTGTGATGAATTTTCGTCGGGACGCATCGCGCAGCCGTTTCTGTCGCGAATCTCCGCTGATCGGTTACTCTAAAAGCCGAAAACCATTCCCGGAGGAAGCCATGAGCACGGTGACGAAAGCCGAAAATCCCGAAGCCGACCCACGCGTCAAAGCAGTGTTCGATGATATCCGCACCACCCGCAAATCGGATTTCATCAACAATATGTGGCTATACCTCGCCTTCGATCCCGATCTACTGGAAAACACCTGGGCCGAGGTCAAGGCGGTGATGGCGACGCCCTCGGCGCTCGATCCCTTGGTCAAGGAAATGCTCTATATCGCCGTTTCCGTAACCAATGGCTGCTCCTATTGCGCTCATTCCCACACGGCGGCCGCAAAAGCCAAGGGCATGACCACCGAACAACATGCCGACCTGATGCGCATTATCGCGCTTGCAGCCAAGACCAACCAGCTTGCGGTCGCGCTGCAAGTGCCCGTTGACGCTGCTTTCGATGCCGACAGAGGGGCTTGAGACGAAGAAAATGCCTTGGAATAGGCGTTTTGACTGACGATACCGGAATAAAAGCAGAACGCGGTTCTGGCCTTTATATCCCGAATCACTACATTGGGCCGCATGAGCAACAGTTTCGACGATATGCCGTTCTTCGATGAAGAACCCGCCGCACCGCGCAGGGCAACGAACAATGCCCCTTCGGAAAACGGCGGCGGGCTTGGCATTGCCGCCCGCGCCATGGCGGCGCGCGATCAGGCGCGGCCAGCACCTGACTATCTGTCCGGTCTCAACCCGGAACAGCGCGATGCCGTGGAAACGCTTGACGGACCCGTTCTGGTTCTCGCGGGCGCCGGCACCGGCAAGACCCGCGTTCTGACGACCCGCATCGCCCATATTCTGGAGACCGGCCGCGCGTGGCCGAGCCAGATTCTCGCCGTGACCTTCACCAACAAGGCCGCCCGCGAGATGAAGGAGCGTATCGGTGTTCTCGTCGGCGGTGCTGTCGAGGGCATGCCCTGGCTCGGCACCTTCCACTCCATCGGCGTCAAACTCCTGCGCCGCCATGCCGAACTCGTCGGTCTGAAGTCGGATTTCACCATTCTCGATACCGACGACGTGGTGCGGCTGATCAAGCAGCTCATCCAGGCCGAAGGTCTTGATGACAAGCGCTGGCCCGCCAAACAATTCGCCGGAATGATCGACGGCTGGAAGAACAAGGGCCTGACGCCGCCGGATATTCCGGAAGGCGACAGCCGCGCTTTTGCCAACGGCAAGGGCCGCGACCTCTATACCGCCTATCAGAACCGGCTGAAGACGCTGAACGCCTGCGATTTCGGCGATCTTCTGATGCACCCGATCAGCATCTTCCGCCGCCACAGCGATATCCTGAAAGAGTATCACCAGAAGTTCCGTTATATTCTGGTGGACGAATATCAGGACACCAATACGGCGCAATATATGTGGCTGCGGCTTCTCGCCCAGCGCGCCAAGGGCGAACCGCAGAACGTCTGCTGCGTTGGCGACGACGACCAGTCGATCTATGGCTGGCGCGGCGCCGAAGTGGACAATATCCTGCGTTTCGACAAGGATTTCCCCGGCGCCAAGGTCATCAAGCTCGAGCGTAACTACCGCTCCACCGAACATATTCTCCGCGCGGCCGGCCATCTGATCGCCCATAATGAGGGCCGTCTCGGCAAGACGCTGTTCACCGAACGCAGCAGCCCTGACGATGAAAAGGTCGTGGTCCATGCCGCCTGGGATTCCGAAGAGGAAGCCCGCGCCGTCGGCGAGGAGATCGAGCAGCTCCAACGCAAGAACCACAAGCTGAACGACATGGCCATCCTCGTTCGCGCCTCCTTCCAGATGCGCGAGTTCGAAGACCGGTTCGTCACGCTTGGTCTCAATTACCGCGTCATCGGCGGCCCGCGCTTTTATGAGCGCCTCGAAATCCGCGACGCCATGGCGTATTTCCGGCTGGTCTGCCAGCCTGCCGACGATCTCGCCTTCGAGCGTATCGTCAATACACCCAAGCGCGGCCTTGGTGATACGACGATCCGCAACCTGCATGACTATGCCCGTGCCCGCGATATTCCGATGCTGGCGGCAGCCGTCGACATCATCGAGACCGATGAGCTGAAACCGAAGGCGCGCAAGGCGCTGTTCGACGTGGTACAGGATTTCCGCCGCTGGCAGGGCCTGCTGGAAAACACCGAACACACCACGCTTGCCGAGCAGATCCTCGACGAAAGCGGCTATACCGCCATGTGGCAGGCCGACAAGACGGCGGAAGCCCCCGGACGGCTGGAGAACCTGAAGGAGCTCATCCGTTCGATGGAATCCTTCGAAAGCATGCGTGGATTTCTGGAACACGTCGCACTCGTCATGGACGCGGAACAGAATGCGGAACTGGATGCCGTGTCCATCATGACGTTGCATTCCGCCAAGGGTCTGGAATTTGACACCGTCTTCCTGCCCGGCTGGGAAGAAGGCCTGTTCCCGCACCAGCGGGCGCTGGACGAAGGCGGCCGCTCCGGTCTCGAGGAAGAACGCCGCCTCGCCTATGTCGGCATTACCCGCGCCAAGAAGCTATGCCATATCTGGTTCGTGTCGAACCGGCGTATCCATGGTCTATGGCAATCCACCCTGCCCTCACGTTTTCTGGAAGAACTGCCGCCCGCCCATGTGGATGTGGCGGCATCCGACAGCAATTATGGCGGTTATGGCGGACGCGGGGGCTATGGTCAGTCCCGCTTCGACAAGGCGGAACCCTTCGCCAATAATTACTCCACCCCCGGCTGGAAACGTGCGCAGGCCAACAAATCAGATGCCACCCGCGATAATTGGGGCACACGCTCCGGCCATGCGGTCGAGCGGATTGGTTATGGCGAAAGCGGCCCGCGCACCCGCACGATTGATGGCGAGCTGGTGGCCAAATCCGTTGCCGACACACCATCGAAATTTTTTGTCGGTGACCGCGTCTTCCACCTCAAATTCGGTAATGGCAATATCTCCGCCATCGAGGGCAACAAGCTGACCATCGATTTCGACCGCGCCGGACAAAAGCGCGTGCTGGATGGATTTGTGGAAAAGGTTTGATTCGAACGGTTAAGACAGGTTCGAGACAGCTTTTTCCATAGCCCGCGTCATGCCGTTGCAATAAAGAAATTGCTACACGACAGCGAAAACCGGGCGAGGACCGCTTTGCATATTTTACCGAAAAGCCAGCGCAAGCTTGCCGTTTTCCTGATCAACATGGACAGCGCCACGAAGCGCCTTGAGGATATGACTGCCAGGCTCGACGCCATCGGGCTGCAGGCGGAGCGTATCGCCGGCGTCAATGGCCGCGAACTGAATTATCCGATCCCGGAATTCAGCGAGATTTCCTACATGCTCATGCATGGCCGGCGCACCTCGCCGCCGGAAATCGGCTGTTATCTCAGCCACGTCGCCTGCGCCAATAAATTCATGGATGGCGACGCCGATATCGCGCTCATCCTTGAGGACGACGTGGTCTTCGACAATGATTTTCTGAATGCAATCGATGAGGCGGTGCTGAACGGCGGCGACTGGGATCTGTTGCGACTGACGACGGTCAGCAACGGGCGCAAATTCCCGTTTCGTCCGCTTTCCAATGGCCGCTCACTGGCCATTGCCCTGACACGGGAAAAGGGCTCCGGCGCTTATCTCGTCAACCGCCGCGCCGGAAAATGGATATCGAAACTGATCCCCATGCGGCTGGCTTATGATATCGCATTCGATCTGGAATATCTCGCGGGGCTGAAGGGGGCTTTCATCTACCCGCTCTGCGCCACGCAGGATGCGGATGGTGAGAGCCAGATCCAGAACAATCTGCGCATTTACCGCCTGCCGCGCTGGCGTTATTTCACCGTGTTGCCCTATCGCGCCTATCTGGAAACCAGCCGTTTTCTTCTCCGCGGCCTCCGCTTCGCCATCGCCAAGCTGAGTGTCGCGCTGCAAGGCGGCAAGGGCAAGACTGCTCCCGCCGGCAATTAGACAAGCTGGATCATGCCTCGCCGGGCGTAAAGCCGATGAGATAAACCGCGGCGATCACGGCTGCGAGAATGAAAATCGAAATGACGAAAATCGTCATCCGGTTCAATGGCTTGCGCGTTGTTTTCTTCATGGTGGAATAATGCGCGGCAGGGTCACTGGTTCCGTAGCGCACAGGATAATGCCGCCTGAAGCCGCCAAACGGTGCAATTCGATTCCGCTTCAGGCACATATCGGCTAAAGCTCGGGTACCTCTTCAGCTTTCCCGGCCCGCCATCACAGACACGCCATGACAGACACGACGCATCCTCGCCTTAACCCGCTGCATCTTGCCGCCGCTTTCGCCAGCGGTTGCCTTCTGACCCTGATGGTGCATTTCAACGGTCAGCTTGCCCACTACGGCAGCGCGCTGTTTTCCTCATGGACGGCGCATGGCACAGGTACGGTGGCAGCGCTGATCTATCTGGCCATCATGCGACCGAAGAAAGACGCGGGCACACCGGAAAAACCGAAAGCGCCACTCTGGGCCTATTGCGGCGGGGTCGTGGGTGCGGCCATCGTCATCCTCACCTCCACCGCCGTCAATTCGCCGCTGGCGCTTTCCGGCACCATCGCGCTGGGTCTCGGCGGACAGGTGATCTTCAGCCTGTTGGCCGATCTTTTCGGCCTTTTCGGCCTGCCGAAACGGCGGCCGGATATGCGGGACATGGCAGCGGTGGCGCTGATCCTCTGCGGCAGCGCACTTATCATTCTTGTCGGGAGAACGGCATGATCGTCTGGATCGCCATGGCCTTTGCCGGCGGCGTCTTCGTGGCGCTGAGCCGCCAGATCAACGGCCGCTTGAGCCTGTCGAACTCACCGCTTATCGCTTCCTTCTGGAACCATATCGTTGGCTTTGCCGTGCTGACCGTCATCGGCCTCATCGTCGGCGGCCTCATTCCGCCGGGCGCGGCTGATGCCCCCTGGCTTGCCTTTATCGGTGGGCCGATCGGCGTTGTCTTCATCGCCTCGGGAAGCTGGCTCATCCCGCGCATCGGCGCGGTCAATACCGCACTTCTGGTCATCAGCGGCCAGATGGTGTCAGGCGTTGTGCTCGATCTTTTCAGCGATCATCCGCCGAAAATCTGGGCAAGCGCGCTTGGCATTCTTCTCATCCTCGCCGGCATGGTGCTGACACAGCGACGCAGCCGTTGATGAAATTCAAATAAGCTCAGGAATCGTTGCCGCGCGAGAACATGCTGAGCAGCGTCTTGCCACCACTTTTCCCGCCGCTGCTGGCAAGCGTCGGACGGTTGCCGTTGAGCTTGGGCACCACGACCATGCGCTTGACTTCGCCGCGTTTGAAGGCCGCAAGGAAGCGCGAATAATCCCGGAACACGACACAGCCATTCGATTCGCCGCGTTTCGCCAGCATGTAGGTATGGGCAAGAAGACCATCGCGGCCATGCGGGTTGACGCCGTTTTCCGGTGTCAGGCGAATGGCTTCGACGCCATGAAACCGCGCTTCGCGCATCGTCAGACGATAGCTGGAGGGCGGCGTAGAGCCGCGCATTCTGACGTGAACAAAGTCAGGATTGTCGCGCATCTTGCCGATGCCGGAATGCGCTTCCAGCTTCTCGCCATTCGGCATGTGAACCGTTCCGGAGGAAATATCGTAAATGGCCGTGCCATTGCCGCGATCCGGCCACGGAACCGCATCCATCTTGCTCGGCTCGCGCATCGGATTATCAGGCTTTGCAAAGGCGAGCATGGCACCGGTGCTCTGCTTCGGCTGCTGCGGCGCGCGCAGCGGAACCGGCGCATCAAAATCGGGGGCTGAAGCAACGGCGGCCTTGGAAAGGGCGGGGCGCGGCGACGGCTCAACCGTCTCGGCCGCCGCCACTTCGGGCCGGAAGCTCGGAAGCGGCACATCATCAGGAAGCAGGCTGCTCGCCTCTTCCTCGATCTGCGGGCGTGCCAGCGCCACTTCGAATGCTGGATGTTGCGAGGCAGCGCTCTGATAGGCCACATCAGTGGTGCGCCCAAGCGCCGAATCGACGATTGCCGAAGGCCTGAGCGCGGCAAGTTCCTTCACCGTCGCCTGCCCCTTGGCATTCGCCGCCGCGCCAAAACGCTCACCGAATTCCTTAGCGCCGATCTCCGGCATGATGCCGGCAAGGCGAACGGCCTTCTGTGGGCCATGGCTGTGATCGCTCAGACGGGAAAACTTGCGGACGTGAATATCCCGCCCCGCCGCGTGGCCGATCGCCGTCTCGGCGGAATCGAGCCGGGCCACCAGCGTCTTTTCAAATTGCCCGACGCCATGTGAGGCGGCCGCCATGCTGTGCAGCGATGCGAAGGCAGCAAAGGCGAAAAGACCGGCAAAGGCACCGCCGCCGAGCAGCGCGGACATTCGGCCAAGCGAAAAGGATTTGCCTTTCTTGAGGCAGGACGACCCGGCAAGACCGGCGCCATTATAGGCCGCAGCAGAAAACGCCATGATACTCGTTACTCGAACCGTTCACGCACACCCGGCCAATGCCGGTGGGATTTTGGGGCATCCAAAGAGCGGTTGAACACCAAGCCGCTTTCGGAACTGACTGGTTCGAAGCATGACGAATTATGGTAACCAAAGTGTTTACGAGTCCCTGCAAAAATACTTCGTTAAGGTCTGCGCATGTCAGGCGAAGGCGAAACGATGACCTGTACGGGAACGGCGTGCATTGCATCGCTCGTCCTGAAAAATGCCCCGCGGGGCGTCATCGGCCTTTAAAGTTTCCGTCGCCGCATCGTCAGGTAAATTCCGACTTGGCCGGAAATTTGCTGTAAATGCGGCAGGACTGCGACGGGACAGGCCGCCGTCATCAACCAGCCACGTGTGCACAAAGGTTGAATGAGTACTTGATCCGCCAAAGCCAGCTTGGCATCCTGCTGGCAAAAGGGAGGCATATCATGAAGGCGCTGCTGCTCATCGACATCCAGAACGGCTTCTGCCCGGGTGGCAATCTGGCCGTTGCCGAAGGGGACAGGATCGTGCCCGCCGCCAATGCCCTGATTGACAATGGCGGTTATGATCTCATCGTCGCCTCACAGGACTGGCACCCGGAAAACCATGGTAGTTTCGCGTCCCAGCATCCGGGCAGGAAACCTTTCGACATGGGCGAGCTTTCCGGCAAACCACAGATGATGTGGCCGGACCATTGCGTGCAGGGCACGCAGGATGCGGAATTCCACCCCGATCTGAAGACGGAAGCGTTCGACTATATTCAGCAGAAGGGTGAAAACCCCGCCGTCGACAGCTATTCCGCCTTTCGCGACAACGACCAGTTGGCGACGACGGGACTTGCTGATTATCTGGCCCGTCAGGGCGTGACGCAGCTCGACATATGCGGCCTCGCCACCGATTATTGCGTCAGTTTTTCGGTGCTCGATGCCATCGACATGTTGCCCGGCATCAAGGTCCGTTTCATCGAGGATGCAAGCCGCGGCATCGATCCGCAGGGCATAAAGGCCGCGATTGCCGCCATGCGGGAAAAGGGCGCAGCAATCGTCAACAGCCGCGACATATTGCGCGACTGACCGCCACTTTAACGCAGCCTCGGTTTTTCCAGCACGTCGATATCACCGGCCGCGTCCTCAAGACGCCGCAGAATTGCAGCATGTGCATCCTTTAGCCCCTGATTATAGAAAACATATCCGACCTCCTCGGCCAGAAACTCCACGAAGATTTCCGCCTCAAGAAGGCCCATCTCGGTTTCGGTCTCCCGGGCAAGGTAGTCCTTGATACGCGCGGCCAAGACCGCCTTTTCCTGCTTTTCGAGCATTGATCTTCCATGATGTCACGGTGTGAGTGCGCCGACGAAACCCGATGCGATCTTTCATCCGGCGTTGCCTGTCGGCGTTACCGTAACGGAAGCTTCAAGGGAATCAATCGATCCATTCATGCAATTCGTTTGCCAGCTGGCCGGGACGGCGATAGAGCGGCGGCAAGGAGTTTCCAGAGAATGTTCAATAAAGATTTTCGCGAGGGACTGAGCACGGGTTTTCCGATCGCCCTTTCCGCCGCCCCCTTCGGCGCGCTGTTCGGCGCGGTTGCAGTCGATAACGGCCTGAGCGTCACCGAAGCCACGATCATGAGCGGCACCGTCTATGCCGGCGCGAGCCAGCTTGTCGGCATCGAACTGTTTGGCCAGAAGGTCGCCCCTTGGCTGATCGTTCTTTCCGTCTTCGCCGTCAATTTCCGTCACATCCTTTATTCGGCGGCCATTGCCCGAATGATCTCCGGCTGGTCGCTTATGCAGAAAGCGGCCGGCTTCTTCGTTCTGGTCGATCCGCAATTCGCCGAATCGGTCCGAAAATATGAAAACACCGGCACGGTCGGTTTTTCCTGGTATATGGGCTTTGCTGCGCCGGTCTATGTGCTGTGGCTGGCCATGACCATTCTCGGCGCCTCGCTCGGCAACCTCATCGGCGATCCGAAGGCCATCGGCCTTGATGTGCTTTTGCCGATCTATTTCATGGGCATGGTCTTGAGCTTCCGCCAGCGGGAGAATTTTTACCCGGTGATGCTGGCAAGCGCGGTCGGCGCAACAGTCGCCTATCACTTCGTCGGCTCGCCCTGGCATGTCAGCCTCGGCGCGGTCGCCGGCATTCTCGTCGCCGTTCTTTATCCGCCCAAACCCAACGGCGAGGCCAATCCTGAAAACGGGGTGGAAACGCCATGAGCGACATGCTCCACACCGACACGATGATCCTGATCGCGCTCGCCGCCATCGCCACCTATCTCACCCGCATCGGCGGCTATGTGCTGATGACGCGAATGAAATCCATTCCGCCGCGCATGGAAGCCGGCCTGAACGCCGTGCCCGTTGCGGTTCTGACCACGCTTGTCGCACCCGCCTTCTTTGAAGGCGGATACGAAGTGAAGATCGGCATGGTGGCAGCCCTTCTGGTCTGCCTGCGGTTTCCCGGCCTGACGATGCTGGCAATCGGCTGGGCCGTCGTCATCGCCATCAGGCATTTCGGGCTGCTTTAAGCGACCCTTTCCAGTGGCTTGGTCGCGGCAACAAGCCAGGCTTTCACCTCTTCATCGGTGATCAGCGGAGAGAGCTTCTCCAGAACATTCGCGTGATAGGCGTTCAGCCAGTTGAGTTCCTCGTCGGTGAGGAGTGACACAACGACAAGCCGGTGGTCGATGGGGCACCAGGTCAACGTCTCGAAGAAGAACATTGGCTGGTCGCCGCCGGCCACTTCCTCCGCATCACGCACATAGATCAGGTTCTCGATACGGATGCCGAAAGCGCCGGGGCGGTAATAACCCGGCTCATTTGACAGGATCATGCCCGGCAGCAACTCCTGCGTCGAAAGCCTTGCGATACGCTGCGGCCCCTCATGCACCGAGAGATAGGAGCCGACACCGTGGCCGGTGCCATGGGCATAATCCGCCCCGGCCTTCCACAGCGCGATGCGTGCCAGCGGATCAAGGTCGCAACCGCGCGTTCCCTTCGGAAACCGTGCGGTGCTGATACCGATCACCCCCTTCAGCACCAGCGTGAAGAAACGCCTCTGCTCTTCCGGCACCGTGCCGATTGCGACGGTGCGGGTGATATCAGTGGTGCCGTTGACATATTGCGCACCGGAATCGACGAGGAACATCTCGCCATCGGCAAGTGGGCGGTCCGTGTCGGTGGTGACGCGGTAGTGGATGATGGCAGCATGCTCGCCAGCGCCGGAAATCGTATCGAAAGACACATCCTTCAACGGGTTCTGCATCGCCTGCCCCACCCTGGCCCGCGTTGCCTCCAGCGCCTTGACCGCCGCGATTTCGGTGACGCTGCCCGGCTGCTGGCGATCCAGCCAGCTCAGATATTCGACCATGGCCGCGCCATCCTGCACGTGTGCTGCGGCTGAACCGGCAAGCTCCGCCTTGTTCTTGCAGGCGCGCGGGAGGCGGACGGGATCGGCCGCTTCGACCAATGTGCCGCCCGCCGCCGTGATTGCTCCCGTCAGGGCCACCGGCGCCAGATCGGCATCGACCATAACCCGGCCCTTGGCACTGGCAATCGCATGCAGGCGGTCGGCAATCTTCGATGGCGGCAACTGCGTCGCCATTTGCGCCAGATAGGCCTCGGCCTCGATGCCGGTCTTGCGCTTGTCGAGAAAAATATCCGTCCTGCCATCGGCATAGATGATGGCACGGGCGAGCGGATGCGGGGTATGCGGCACGTCATTGCCGCGAATATTGAAAATCCATGCGATGGAGGACGGATCGGTAACCAGCAGGGCATCAGCCTGCCTGGCCGAAACCGTCTCCGCCAGCAGCGCGATCTTTTCTTTCGCCAACTTGCCCGTAAAGGCTTCCGGCTGGATAACAACGGGCTCCAGCGGCTCGGACGGGCGGTCCTGCCACAGGGCGTCAAGCGGATTGCGCTCCAGCAGCACGACGGAACCGCCCTTGGCCGCAAGCACCTTTTCGAGCCGCTTCAATTCAGCGCCGGTATGCAGCCACGGATCGATCCCCAGTCGAAAGCCCTGCGCCGCATGTTCGGATAGCCAGACGGAAGGCGGCGCCCCGACCAGATCACCGCCCGTGAATACGGATTGGTCGACCTGCGACTTGAGCTGTGTCGTATACCGGCCATCGACGAAAACCACGGCCTCGCCGCGTGTCACCAGCGCGATGCCGGCCGAACCGGTGAACCCCGTCAGCCAGGACAGGCGCTCGGCGCATTCAGGCACATATTCCCCCTGATATTCATCGGCGCGCGGCACCAGGAAACCGTCGATACCGAGGGCGTCGAAACCGGCGCGCAGCGCCTCGACGCGGGCCTTGCCGAATTGCGGCGCGGATTTGTTTTCGAAGGTCTGGAACATGGGCGTCTTTCGGGAACTGTCATGAGGAAAGCTGTTCATTCACGCCGTCAAATCATTGGCGCACAACGACAATGCCACGTGGGCAAACCCGGTTTCAAGCCATATATGACAGAACCGATTGCGGTGATAAATTATGCATATTTTGCGAAATAAGTAATATTAGAAAACAAGTGATATGCATTCTGCGCATATCAACATTGATACATCCCATCTAACCAAACAAAATCACATCGCTTATATCTGGATCAACACAGCGAGAGAGACACTCTCCTGGCAACCAAGGATTTGAAGCAATGGCAAAATCTTTCCTCCGCACCGCCTTCGATCGCGTCGTTGAAGCACGCGAGCGTCAGGTCAGCCGCCATGTCAACGCAGCACTTTTGAACCTTGACGACAAGTCGCTCGAAGCGCTGGGCATGAACCGCGCCGACCTGCGTCGCAAGGCAAAGTCCAGCTACGTATTCTGATAACGTCAGGCGCGGCGATCCTCCCTCCACCGCGTCTCACCAGGAATACGTCGACCCGCTTGAGCAAGCTCCTCCCATATGCTCGCGGGTTCCAGGCGGCGCGAAAGCGCCGCCTTTTCTTTTGCCCGAAAGCGATGTCGAAAGAGCGTCAGTCTTTGCGCAGATGCAGCGTCACCCAGCCGTTGCGCCAGATGGTGCGGATATGGGAAAGCCGCGCGCCATTATAAGCGGCGAGAACCTTCCAGCGCTGTGAAGCGAGAATACCCGACAGGATGACGGTGCCGCCGGGCGCCAGATGCGTGACAAGCTGCGGCGCCATCTTGATCAGCGGCCGCGCCAGAATATTGGCGATGATGAGATCGAAAGGGCCATGCTTGCGGAAGGCATCGGAGTGAAAGCCCGGTGCGGTTTCCAGCGCCAGCCCGGAAACGATGCCATTCAGCCGCACATTTTCCTTGGCCACCTTGACGGCAATGGGGTCGATATCCGTCGCAAGCACGGGAATATGGCGCATCTTGCGTACGGCAATCGCCAGAACACCGCTACCGGTGCCGAGATCGAGCGCGTTTCGCACCGTCCGGGCGCGCAGAACATCCTCGATCATTTCAAGGCAACCCGCCGTCGTGCCGTGATGGCCTGTGCCGAAAGCCTGCCCCGCCTCGATCTCGATAGCCAGATCGTGCGGCTGCACCTTGTCGCGATCATGCGCGCCATGCACGATGAAGCGCCCTGCCCTGACCGGCTTCAGCCCCTCTAGCGACTTGGCGATCCAGTCGACATCGGGAACGATCTCTTTTTCAATGACGAGACCGGGAAATGCTGGCGCAAGCAAAGCGCTGACGCGCTCGCGGAACTCATCCTCCTGCTCGGCCATCAAATAGACGGAGGCTTCCCAGATGTCGCGCTTCTCATCCACCTCGGTCGTGGCGATCGCAACATCCTCCTCGCCGAAATAATCCGACATGAGATCGAGGATTTCGCCGGCCTTGATTTCGGTCGTGGTGACGTAAAGTCGGATTTCGCTCACGGCAGGCTGCTTTCTCTGGCTGAGGTTGTTGTCTTGCCTTTGCCACAAAAGCTGCGCCAGTCCAATAAGCCTGGCGCAATTATGCCGGCTCTATCAGCCCTTCAGAAGATTCTGGAGCTTCTGCTCGGCAACTTCAGGGTTTTCGCCATAAGCAATGGTGCCTGAAAAACGGCCCTTGGCATCGAGCAGGATGACGGACGCGGTATGATCCATGGTGTAATCGCCATTCGGATCCTTCTCGTCCACCGGCACCTTCTTGGCATAGATGCGATAGCCTTTCAGCGTCTCGGCAATCTTGTCGGCCGGACCGGTAATGCCGGTAATCCGCTTCGAAACGTTGGAAACATATTGCTGCATGATCTCGGGCGTATCACGTTCGGGATCGACGGAGACGAAATAGGCCTGCATCTTGTCGCCGGCAGGATCCACCTTTTCCATCCAGCCGTTTAGCTCGAACAGTGTCGTCGGGCAGACTTCCGGGCAATGGGTGAAACCGAAGAACAAGGCCGTCGGCTTGCCCTGAAACGCCTTTTCGGTGATCGGCTGACCGTCCTGCGCGGTGAGCGCGAAAGGCACGCCATAGGCCGTTTCAACCATCTCCTCACGGGTCTTCGTCATTTCGATCGTCAGCCAGCTGACGACACCGGCGAGAACGACCACCACGGCCCACAATACGATGCGAATATTTCTCATTGTCCAATCCTACCCCGAAAGCCTGCAGCATATAGCAAGCCCTGGCAGACTGATAACGAACGGCGACTGCGACCGCAAATCAACTGGACGTATTTGCGGGAACCGCGCTGATTTGTCACAAAGCCGCAACTGCCGGGCGGCTTACAGACACCAGGCGATACCGCTCTGCACGGTGGAAAGGAAGATATCCGTGCTGTGTCGCACCCAGCCGTCGAAGGCAAGAAGCACGATGGCCAGCGAAGCGACGACCGCAAGACTTGCCAGAATAAACTTCAGCGGGTTGGAAACGAGTGCGTTCATAGAGCCATCATAACCTTTTTACACCGACGCGAAAACCGCCAAAATACTGGGTTTTGCGGGGGAGAGAGCGGCAATTGTTAGGGAAAGTTTAAAATCTTGCTGTGCATTATGACCATAGCGGTTTTTAAAGCCTCGACATGATGTCTCCCGGTCCATTCCCCGGCCACCGCATAAAGCTCAATCCTGCGTGGGCCTGTTAGAGAGCCATCAGAGGAAACCTGCCGTCATGTCCAACGCCATCAAGCAATCCGGCGCATATCTCGAAATCGTTTCCTTCCATCTGGGCGATCAGGAATTCTGCATCGACATCATGGCGATCCGCGAAATCCGCGGCTGGGCGCCGGTTACCCCGATGCCGCACACGCCGCCCTATGTTCTCGGTCTCATCAACCTGCGCGGCGCCGTCATTCCCGTCATCGACATGGCCGGCCGCCTCGGCATGAAGATGACCGAACCCTCCGAACGCTCCGCCATCATCGTCACCGATATCGGCGGCAAGCTGGTCGGCCTCCTGGTGGAACAGGTCTCCGACATGATGACCATCCGTTCCGAAGACCTGCAGCCCGCGCCGGATATCATTCCGGAAGAACAGCGCAGCTTCTGCCGCGGCATCGTGGCGCTGGAAAAGAGCATGGTCTGCTTCCTCAACCTCGACACCGTCATTGCGGACGAGTTGGCGCGCGAGGCGGCCTAATCGGGCCGGGCTACCGTTTACGTCAGCGCCGTATAAGCGGCGGGATGTTCAATTTGGCAGTCCCGTTTCAGTAAAGCTCCGTCACCCCGGACTTGATCCGGGGTCCAGTGCGATCAAGTCCTTGATCGCGTAAGACTCTCGCACGGCGCAGACGCGCCGTGACTGGATGCCGGATCAAGTCCGGCATGACAGTTGAGGGTCGGCAACCTCACGGCTTGCCTTTTTCCCACGTCACCTGCTGATTATAGAGCGGCACCGTGGAAATCGCCATCTTGGCCGAACCGTCGGTCAGTTCCCGCGCATGTATCAGATAGATCAGCGTGTCATTGGCCTTGTCATAGACGCGGCTGACGACGAGCTTCTTCCAGACCAGCGACATGCCCTGCCGGAACACCTCTTCCCCGCCCTTGGAGAGATCGATATCGCCGATCTCCACCGGCCCCGTCTGGCTGCAGGAAATGGCATTGTTGGAAGGGTCTTCGAACCAGTTGCCGTTCTTCAACCGATCAATGACACCACGCTCGAAATAGGTCACATGGCAGGTCACGCCCTTGATCTTCGGATCGGCGATCGCCTCGATGACGATATCGTTGCCGATCCAGTCGACCCCGACCTCACCCACGACCTGCGAATGCGCCGCTGTCACCGGAAGCAATGCCAGAAAGCCCGCAAACAACCCCGACAGAGTTTTCATCGTCATCGCATTTTCTCCGTTACGCTGCTTCAAACATAGGTGGGCGACACCATTAAGCAACCCGGGCGACAGCGCGTTTTTTCATGCTGCAAGGCTGGTAGCCGGTGGATGTGAGGCGGCCGGCGACCATGCCGATCTTTTCCGGCAGATCGCGGATATGGGCGACACGCAAGGCCTTCGCCGCCGCAATCGATGCGGCAGCACAGACAACCGCGTCTTCGGCGGCATTGTGGTGCACGAAACGCAGCTGGAGATGATGGGCAATCACATTCAGCTTGTGCGATTCCAGATGTGGCCAGACATGCCGCGCAATCTTGACGCTGCACAGGTAGGAAAGGTCCGGATAGGACTGCCGATATTTGTCAAAGGAGGCCCGCATGACGCTGAAATCGAACGCGGCATTGTGGGCGATCATGGTGGCGCCATGGAAGTCGTCGATGAACTCTTCCATCACTTCAGGAAATTCCGGCGCGTCCTCGACATCATCAGGGCGAATTCCGTGCACGGCAATGTTGAAGGACGAAAACCGCATGTCCTTCGGGCGAATAAGACGTTCCTCGACACGAACGATATTACCGTCTTCTATCCATGCAAGCCCGACGGAGCAGGCACTGCCCCGCTCCTCATTGGCGGTCTCGAAATCGATGGCGATGGTTTTCAAGAGTGATTCCCGTTGTTTCATTCCGGCATAGACCGGATTGGCATCAAAGAGAACCGGCCTCGGCTGAACGCGCTTGCGAAAGCATCCATTCGATGAGCGTCACCAGATCGGGATTATCAAGCATGCGTCGCGGATAAACCAGAAAATAGGCAAGCGTGCTAGCCATGTCTTTCCCGAAGGGGGCGATCAATGCACCTTCCGCAAGTTCGCGGGAAACCAGCGAACGGCGGGTCAACGCAATGCCGTGCCCGGCTTTCGCCGCATCCAGCGCGCCATTGCTGTCGATGAAGACCGTGCCGCCGGAGGCATCCACGTCTGACGCCCCCGCCGCCTCCAGCCAGCGCCGCCATTCATTGCGGTTCTCATCGTGCAGAAGCGGCACGGATTTCAGGTCGCTCGCCTCTTGAAGTGACCCATATTTTTCCAGGAACTGTGGGGAGCAGACCGGCAGGGTGCCGTCATCGATGAAACGGATACTCTCCAGCCCTTCATAACGGCCAAAACCGTGCCGCACCGCCAGATCGACATCGTCCCTTGAAAAATCCACCAGCCGGTTCGTCACGCTGATGCGGACATCCACATGCGGGTGCTGCTGCTGGAAGCCGGGCAATCTCGGCATCAGCCATTGCACGGCGAAAGTCGGCGTGCAGCTCAGCGTCAGAACGGTGATCTCGGAGCGAGCCGTCAGTTCCGCCGTCGCCTCGCGCATCATCCGGAAGGCGGTACGAAGCGCGCCGTAATAACGTTCCCCTTCACGCGTCAGCTGGATGCTGCGCGGCTTGCGGAAAAACAGCTGCACGCCAAGACGCGTTTCCAGCTCCCGGATTTGCAGGCTGACCGCGCCGGGTGTGACATTCAGCTCGTTGGAGGCGAGCGTGACACTGCGATACCGCGCCGCGGCTTCAAAGGCCTGCAAACCTTTCAGAGAAGGTAGTTCGGCTGCCATGATTTAGCTCATCTCAATTATCGTGCGAGAAACAATCGTTTGAAGATACCATAAAACAGGGAGTAAATAGGCATAACAAGACATGAGACGCCGTGAAAACACACATTGTCGGCTTGAGCTGAACTCAACCGATATCGGGTGGATGGCGGTGATCCCGTCTGCGATCATGTCAATGCTCATGCTTTTGGGAGACGAAAATGGCGATACAGAAACAGATGGATGCCCGCGAATGGGCGATGCTCGTCGCGCTTTCGCTCCTGTGGGGCGGATCCTTCTTTTTCATCGGCGTCGCGGTCAAGGAACTGCCGCCCGTCACCATCGTCACGCTGCGCGTCAGCCTCGCGGCAATCGCGCTTCTCATCGTCTGCCGCATCATGGGCCTTCGCCTGCCGCGAGAATGGGCGGTGTGGCGCGCCTTTTTCGGCATGGGCCTGCTCAACAACATCATTCCCTTTTGCCTGATCGTCTGGGGCCAGACCCAGATTGCCAGCGGGCTTGCTTCGATCCTCAATGCCACCACGCCGCTCTTCACCGTCATCGTCGCCCACTTCCTCACCGCCGACGAGAAGATGACCGGCAACAAGCTCGCCGGCGTGCTGATCGGCTTTGCCGGGGTGGCGACCATGATCGGCCCGGCAGCCTTCGGCGGATCATCCGGCCTCTGGGGCCAGATCGCCATTCTCGGCGCGGCCATCTCCTATTCCTTCGCGGGCATATTCGGCCGCCGTTTCAAGGCCATGGGCGTGCCGCCGCTGATGACCGCCACCGGCCAGATATCCTCTTCGACGCTGATGCTGATCCCAGTCGCTCTTCTCGTCGACAAGCCGTGGACGCTCGCCATGCCAAGCCTCGGCACCTGGGGCGCGCTTATCGGCATCGCCCTGCTGTCGACAGCGCTCGCCTATCTCATCTTCTTCCGCATTCTTGCCAGCGCCGGCGCCACCAATCTCGCCCTCGTTACTTTCCTCATTCCCGTCAGCGCCATCCTGCTCGGCTCACTGCTTCTCGGCGAGCAACTGGAAATGAAGCATTTCGCCGGCATGGCGATGATCGCTGCCGGGCTGGCCGCGATCGATGGCAGATTGCTTTCCAGATTGCGCCAGCCTCGCCAACGGCTGCAATGAGGGCGGGAAGATCGGGCCGGCCTGCAAGAGAGCTGCCTCATCCTTTCCTCTCACCCCGGTATTTTTCGGGAGTGAACCCTGCCGTGCCGCCTTGACGCCCAGTGGCTCCTCTGGCCTTATGCAACCATGACCGGCTTTGCTACCCACATGCATCTCACCGTGACCATTCGCCCCGCAGGGCGCGTGGCGGTGTCAGTGCGTTAGTCAGCTGGTCATCCGTCCACCACCCTGCCGCATATTGGCAGGGTTTGGTGTTCCCGCTCTGCCTCGGCCGAAATATCCAAGGAGAGCAGACATGCCGGAATGCGAGATACCCTCACCCCTTGACCCTGATGCGCGCTGGCCCGAAGGCCTGTGCATTCGCGCCCGCGCCCCGGCAGATGCGCCGGGGATAACAGCACTGCACAACATGGCCGGATTTCGCCACGGAACGCTGCGCTGGCCGCATCAAAATCCGGAAGATATTCGCAAGGGCATCGAAACCCAGTCAACCAACAGCTTTGCGCTGATCGCCATTCTCGACGGCAAGATCGTCGGTGATATCGGCTTGACGCGCCACACCAACCGCCGGGCACATGCGGGCAGCATCGGCATGGGTGTTCATGATGCCTATAAGGGACGGGGAATTGGCAGCGCCATGATCGGCGAAATCCTCGCCATTGCAGATCGCTGGCTGGACCTGAAACGGATCGAACTGACCGTTTTTACCGACAATGAAGCGGCGCTGGCGCTTTATCGCAAATTCGGCTTCGAGGTCGAGGGCCACCTGAAATCTTTCGCCTTCCGCGACGGCGAATATATCGATGCCTATTGCATGGCGCGTCTGCGGTAGTGGTTCAGACGGCCAAGGAATGATCTTCAAATATTTCCCGAATGGTCCGCCGTGACCATTCGGCCATTTTTTCGTTCCGCCCGCGCTCGGCATCCAGCACGATCAGCGCCTTCCACAGTGCCCAGCCGCGCCCTCGCCGCCATGTAGCCCCATCCAGATTCAGCGCCCGGCGAAAAACAGCCCGACTTTCCGCATCAAGCACATTCCACGCGAGAATGAGATCGGACGACGGATCGCCGATGCCGGAACTGCCGAAATCAATGACGGCCGACAGGCGCCCGTCCTGCACCAGCAGATTGCCCTCGGCAATGTCGCCATGCACCCACACGCCCTGCCCTTGCCAGCGGCTGGAAAGGGCAAGCCGCCATATCTCCATGGCCATTGCCTGATCCACCTCATCGGCAAGCCGCTCCGCCGAAGCCCTTGCCTCCCCGTCATAGACCGCAAGCGATCCGCCGCGATGGAAATTATGTGCGCCCGCAGGTGGGCCATCCGAAGCATTGATGGAATGCAGGGCTTTCAAAAACGCCGCAACATCACTGGCGATGGCCGAAAGATCGATACTGTCGAGCTGGAGGGCGAGAGGTTCACCCTTTAGCCAGCGATAAATGGACCAGCAGAACGGATAATCCTCGCCCGGCTGTCCAAGCGCTAACGGTGCTGGAATCGGAACAGGCAGAAGGGGCGCAAGGGCCGGCAACCACCGATGTTCCTTCTCCACCTGCGCCACATAGCGCTCAGCACTTGGCATGCGGATCAGCATGTCGTCGCCAAGGCGGAAGCTGCGATTGTCCCAGCCGCTTGGTTCCACCGGCCGAACATCGAGCGCCGCCCATTGGGGAAACTGGCGGGCAATCAGCGTGCGAACCTGCTGGGTGGTGACGACAATGCGGTCATCCATGATGCGTTCCCCGTTTCAGGCGCAAACCTCTAGCGGTGCAGGACAACACGGCAATGACGGCATATCAGCCACCAATCAGCGCCAGCCACTCATCCTCGTCCATGGTCTGCACGCCAAGCTCCGCCGCCTTGGTCAGTTTGGAGCCGGCCCCCGGCCCCGCCACCAGAATATCCGTCTTTTTCGAGACGGAACCGGCCACTTTCGCGCCTAGGCTTTCCGCCCGGGCCTTGGCCTCGTCCCGGGTAAATTTCTCCAGCGAGCCGGTGAAGACCACCGTTTTGCCCGCCACAGGGCTGCCTTCAGTGGACGGCTTTTCGGCCTCCTTCGGCTGCAACTCCCGTATCAGCCGGTCTATAACATCGAGATTGCGTGGTTCCTTGTAGAACTCGATGATGGCGCGGGCCACCACCTCGCCGATGCCATCAATACTGTTGAGTTCGGCCCAGGCATCGCTTGCCGGATCGGCCGCCGCCTTCATGGCCTCTTCGAAATGTTGATAGGTGCCATAGGAACGCGCCAGAAGTTTCGCCGTGGTCTCGCCGACATGACGGATGCCGAGCGCAAAGATCAGCCGATGCAGATCGATCTCGCGGCGGACGTCGATGGCATCGAACAGCTTCTTGACGCTGACCTTGCCGAAACCGTCAATATTTTCGAGCTTGGTCAGGTGGGAGGCTTCCTGCCGCACCTTCAGCGTGAAAATATCCGGAGCGGTTTTGATCGAAAGCGCTGGATCGTCGCTTTCGAAAAAGAAATCGATCTGCTTGGTGCCCAGCCCTTCAATATCGAAGGCATTACGCGAAACGAAATGTTTCAGATGCTCCACCGCCTGCGCCCGGCAGACGAAACCGCCGGTGCAGCGCGTGACCGAATCGAGCTTGCCGGTCTTTTCATTGCGTTCCCGCACCGCATGGCTGCCGCAAACAGGACATTTCTCCGGAAACGCATATTTCACCGCTTCGGCAGGGCGTTTTTCCAGCAAAACATCCAGCACCTGCGGAATGACATCGCCAGCACGCTGCACGATAACAGTGTCGCCGATGCGAATGTCATGATCCTCAGGGCGAATGCGCTCGCCGCTGTTACCAATGCCTTCGATGTAATCGGCATTGTGCAGCGTCGCATTGGTGACGACGACGCCGCCGACCGTGATCGGGGTCAGGCGCGCCACCGGCGTCAGCGCCCCGGTGCGCCCCACCTGGATTTCAATATTCTCGACCGTGGTGAAAGCCTGTTCGGCCGGGAACTTGTGCGCCGTAGCCCAGCGCGGGCTGCGCGAGCGAAAGCCCAGCCGCTCCTGCAGATCAAGCCGGTCGACCTTGTAGACGACACCATCGATATCATAATCGAGATCAGGGCGCGCGACACCGATTTCATTATAATGCTCAAGCAATTGCTGGGCGGAGGTGAATCGCTTCATCAGCGGATTGACAGGAAATCCCCACTCCCGGAATTTCTCGACGATGCCATATTGCGTATCGGCAATCCGCGTAGGCTGGCCGCCGTCAGAGACTTCACCTAACGCGTAGGCAAAGAACCGCAGCTTGCGTTTCGCCGTCACATTGGCGTCGAGTTGGCGCAGCGAACCGGATGCCGTATTGCGCGGGTTCACATAGGTCTGCCTGCCTTCGGCCTCCATCTGGGCGTTGAGCGCCATGAAGTCGCTCTTGGCCATATAGACCTCACCACGCACTTCCACCACATCGGGTGCATCGGCAGGCAACTCGTTCGGGATTTCCTTGATGGTCCTGATATTGGCGGTGACGTTCTCGCCGGTCGTGCCATCGCCGCGCGTCGCCGCCGTCTTCAGCTTGCCCTTCTCATAGCGGATCGACATGGAAAGCCCGTCGATCTTCGGCTCGGCGGTAAAGGCGATGGAATCGTCAGGCAGATGCCCGAGGAAACGATAGACGGAACTGACGAAATCCCGCAGATCCCCTTCCGAAAACGTGTTGTCGAGCGACAGCATCGGGCGGGCATGCACGATGGGCGCAAAGGTCGGAAGCGGTGCGAAACCAACTTTTTTCGACGGGCTGTCAGCCCGCACCAGCGCTGGAAAAGCCGCCTCGATGGCGTCGTTGCGCCGCTTCAGCGCATCATAGTCGGCATCCGAAATCTCCGGCGCATCCTTGCCGTGGTAAAGCGCATCGTGGCGCGCAAGCTCAGCGGCCAGAAATGCCAGCTCCGAAGAGGCTTCAAGCTCGGTGAGGTTTTCGACGGATTTCTGGTCTTTCGACATGACGGCCTCTTTTCGGAATTACCGAACGCTTTTAGCCGAAATAACAAACATTAAAAACAGTTTTGCCGTTGGACTCACAAGCCGAATCCGCTCGCGCAACTCTATCGGCAGCAGTCAGTCCTTGGCTGCCAGCAGACGGGCCGCCGCAGCCCTCGCCTCATCCGTTACCGACGCGCCGGCAAGCATGCGGGCAATCTCTTCGGTGCGGTGTTTCGGCTCCATGGTAGCGACGCGGGTGGCGATGCGCTCGCTGCCATCGCCGGATGGGCCCTTGGAAATGAGAAGATGGGTCGCCGCCCGCGCCGCCACCTGCGGCGCATGGGTAACGGACAGGACCTGCACGGTCTTCGACAAGCGACGTAACCGCTGGCCGATAGCGTCCGCCACAGCACCACCAACACCCGTATCGATTTCATCGAACACCAGAGTCGGTGCCGAACCGCGATCCGCCAGCGCCACTTTCAGCGCCAACAGGAAGCGGGACAATTCGCCGCCCGAGGCGACTTTCATGATCGGCCCCGGCCGTGTGCCCGGATTGGTCTGAACGTGGAATTCCACCGTGTCGATGCCGTCGGCCGTCGCCTGCTCGGTATCGGAGGTTACCTCAACGGTGAACCGCGCCCGCTCCAGCTTCAGCGCCGGAAGCTCGGCCATGACAGCACCGGAAAGTGCATCCGCCGCATGGCGGCGTTTGTCGGAAAGTGACTGGGCAGCACGGTCAAAATCAGCTTTGACGACGCCGAGATTGGCCTCCAGCTTGCCAAGCTTTTCTTCACCGGCATCGAGATCAGCGAGATCAGCCACCATTTTTTCGGCAAGAGCCGGCAGGTCAGGCACCGCGACATTATATTTACGGCCGGCGGCGCGCAGCGCGAACAGTCGCTCCTCCACCCGCTCCAGCTCACGCGGATCAAACTCGGTGCGGCGCAACGCCGCCTCCACTTCCATCTGCGCATTGGAAAGGTTGTCAAGCGCGGCATCCAGCAATTGCACGGTGTCTTCCAGCAATCCCGGCGCTTCATGGCTCTTGCGCTCGAGCCGACGCATCATGGATGCTATGACAGGCACGGGCGAAGCATTGCCGTTCAGAAACTCGCTGGCTTCAGCGATATCGCCGGCGATGCGTTCGGATTTCTGCATCACAGCACGGCGCTCGGCCAGTTCGTCCTCTTCGCCGTCACGCGGCGAAAGTGTCTCCAGCTCCTCGACGGAAGAGCGCAGATAATCCGCCTCGCGGGCTGCTGCCTCCACCTTGGCGCGGTGGGTCTTCAGGGCACGCTCGGCGTCTTTCCAGGTGCGGTAGAAACCCTGAACGGCGCGGGCCTCATCGGTAAGCCCGGCAAAGGCGTCCAGCAGCGTGCGGTGGGCATCGGTATCAACAAGGGCGCGGTCATCATGCTGGCCGTGAATTTCCACCAGCAATTGCCCGAGCTGGCGCATCATCTGCACGCTGATGGCCTGATCGTTGATATAGGCCTTGGTCCTGCCATCGGCGGATTGCACCCGGCGGAAAATCAGATCGCCATCGTCATCGAGACCGTTTTCGCGCAGCAGCAGCCTTGTCGGATGATTGTTCGGCACTTCGAAAGCGGCGGTAACCTGCCCCTTCTCTTCGCCGTGGCGCACCAGGCCACCATCACCCCGGCCACCCAGCGCAAGGGAGAGACTGTCGAGCAGAATGGACTTGCCCGCGCCCGTCTCACCCGTCAACACCGAAAGGCCCGCCTCAAAACCGAGGTCGAGCCTTTCAATCAGGACGATATCGCGAATCGAGAGCTGGACCAGCATGGCCTATGCCCCGTCTCAGGCGCCGATAAGCTTCTTGCCGGCGCGCGAAATCCAGGACCCCTTGTTTTCACGCGGCTCCAGCCCCTGACCCTTCAGCAGCTTGTAGGAGTCCGCATACCATTGGCTGTCGGGATAGTTGTTGCCGAGAACGGCGGCCGCAGTCTGCGCCTCGTCGGCAAGACCCATCGCATAATAGGCCTCCGTCAGACGCGCCAGCGCTTCCTCGATCTGGTTGGTGTTCTGGTACTGCTCGACGACGATTCGGAAACGCGAAACGGCAGCGAGATATTCCTTGCGCTCAAGGTAATAACGACCGACCTGCATTTCGCGGCCGGCGAGTTGGTCGCGGGCGAAACGGATCTTGGCCTGCGCATCGGCGACATATTCCGAATCGGGATAGTCGTTGACCACCTTGTTCATCGCCTCGACAGTGCGCTGGGCTGCGCGCTGGTCCTGCGTCACGTCGGAAATCTGCTTCGAATAGGCAAGGCCGATCATGTACTGAACGTAAGCGGCATCCTTGGAACGCGGATATTGCCGCAGGAAGCGGCTGCCGTTGGTGATGGCCACATCATTCTTGTTTGTGCGCGTCGCAATGAAGGTCTGCATCACAAGCGCCTTCTGGCCCCATTCGGTGAATGGATATTGCTTGTCGATCGCCTCGAACTTGCGTGAGGCTTCCGTCATGTTGCCGGCGTTCATGTTGGCAAGCCCCTGCTTGTACAGAACATCAGGCGGATCGGATTCAAAACCGAGCTTGGTAATGTCGATATCCGGATCGGACTGGCAGGCCGTGACGGCGACACTTGCACCGACCAACAACAACGAAACGGCGATCCCCCGCATCGTACCCTTCATCGCACCAGACCCTACATGCTTCATTCGACAGTTCCCACTTCCCGCGCAAATACATAAGCATCGGCTTTGCACTGGCGTTTCTAGCCATAAAAGCATCCGCAGGGCAACGCAATGATGACGCATTAACGCATTTTTATGGCATCCGCGCACGCAATCGCATGAATATCAGGCGATATGACGAAACATCTTGCCCTGCATCATAAAAAAGCCGCCCCCAAGGGAGCGGCCTTTTCTGTCAATCGATAGCTTGCGAACAAACTTAAGCAGACCAGGGCGCAAATTCCGGCATGTTGACCGGTACGAATTCGCGGGCGCGCACCATCTGGTTGCGGGCAGCCGGTGCCTCGACGATCTCGTAAGCCGTGCGGTCGCTCAGCAGCGCCTTCAGCGCATTGGCATTGACCTTGTGGCCACCGCGATAGGAGCGATAACAGCCGATGAACTGCGCGCCGGCAAGCGCCAGGTCGCCCACGGCGTCCAGCGTCTTGTGACGGACGAATTCGTCCTTGGCGTAACGCAGGCCTTCCATGTTGATGACGCTGTTGTCGTCGGAGATGACGACCGAATTCTCAAGCGAGGAGCCGAGCGCGTAACCGGCAGCCCACAGGCGCTCCACGTCACGCATGAAACCGAAGGTACGGGCGCGCGACAATTCATTCTTGAAGGTTTCAGCCGTCAGGTCGCCCTTCCAGGACTGCTTGCCGATCAGCGGCGTGTCGAAATCGATGTCGACCTCAAAGCGTGTGCCGTCATAGGGACGGAATTCCGCCCAGGACGCGCCCGAGTCGATGCGCACCGGCTTGGTGACGCGAATATAACGGCGCTTCGCACCGAGGGTCTTGATGCCGACCGATTCGATGGCTTCGATGAAAGGAGCAGAGCTGCCATCCATGATCGGCGCTTCCGGACCGTCAACCTCAACGACGAGATTGTCGAGGCCCATGGCGTAGATGGCGGCCATGACGTGCTCGATCGTCGCCACTGACTGGGACAGCGAACGGCCGAGCACGGTGCACAGGTCGGTATTGCCGACATTGGCCGAAACCGCCTTCAACTCGGTGACATTGCCATTGTCATGAAGGCGATGGAATACGATGCCCGTCCCAGCTTCTGCGGGCTGGAACGTCATAGAGACCGGATTGCCGGAATGCACGCCAATGCCTTTAAGCTGAACAGCATTTGCGATAGTTGTCTGAAATCCGAGCAGTCCGATAGTCATGCGTATATGCCTTGTTTTGCAAACCGCGCCGTTTGGTGAAGCGCCGTTCAAGTTTTAAAGCCGGTTTTGGCGACCGGCCAAGTCCGTATTTTCCTTTACCCAGCCTCATACATACGCACATGTAGGTGCCACGACAAATCACTGTTCGTTTCGGATTGTTACACGCCTAAACCATTGAAAACGAAAATTAATTTAGTGTTAATCACGCAAAATAAACGAAACGCCCGGGTCGTGAAACCCGGGCGTTTGGAGAGGCGGATGGAATCGCCTTTAGTTAGACTGGCGGCGCAGGAAGGCCGGAATTTCCAGCTGGTCGTCATCATGATGGCTGGACGATGCGGGCGTTGCGCGACCGTGGTCGTCAAGCTGGCCACGACGCGGTGCGTAGAGGCTGGCTTCCGGCGAAAGCGGCGCGCGGCGCTGCGGCGCCATGCTCGGCGCATCCATCATGTCGGAGGGAACTTCTTCCTCTTCGCGGCGGCCAAGCGAGTTGGTGATGCGCTTCAGAAGACCCATCGGGCCACGCTCTTCCTGTGCAACCGGAGTAGCGCGATCACGATGATCCATCTCGGCCTTCACGACCGGCGGGAAGTCCTCAACCTTCGGCATACGTACCGGCTCGGGCTGGCGGGCAACCGGCGCCTGTTCCTGATAGACAGGAGCCTGCGGCTGCTGCATGCGCGGTGCCGGGGCGGCAACCTGTTCCGGAGCGTGGTAGACCGGTGCCGGAGCAATCGGGGCCGGAGCGGCCTGCTGAACCGGCTGGGCCGGACGCAGAGCCGGCGCTTCAGCCGGGGACGATGCGAACAGCTTGCTCTGCGGACGGAAATCCTGAGACGGCTGCTGGTGAGCGGCGAAACCGAGTTCGCGTTCCATTTCAGCTTCCGCCGAACGGATGGTCTGGGCGATCGGGTCTACGGTCTTGGGTGCCTGCGATACTGACTGGGCAGGCTGAACTGCGGCCGGAGCAGAAGCAACGGCCGCGGAAGGACGGATAAGCGGCTTGGCGGCAGCAGCGCGCATTTCGGCAACATTCTGTTCGCCAATGCCCGCAACGCGGTCGATGCCGGTGGCGACGACCGACACGCGGATGAGACCTTCCAGAGCTTCATCGAAGGTTGCGCCGAGGATGATGTTGGCATCCGGATCGACTTCTTCGCGGATACGGGTTGCAGCCTCGTCGACTTCGAACAGGGTAAGGTCGCGACCGCCGGTGATGGAGATCAACAGGCCCTGAGCACCCTTCATCGAGGTTTCGTCGAGCAGCGGGTTGGCGATTGCCGCTTCCGCAGCCTGCATTGCACGGCCCGGACCGGAAGCTTCGCCGGTGCCCATCATTGCGCGGCCCATTTCACGCATGACCGAGCGGACGTCGGCGAAGTCGAGGTTGATGAGACCTTCCTTCACCATCAGATCGGTGATGCAGGCAACGCCCGAATAGAGAACCTGGTCGGCCATGGCGAAGGCGTCGGCAAAGGTCGTCTTGTCGTTGGCGATGCGGAAGAGGTTCTGGTTCGGAATGACGATCAGCGTATCGACGGACTTCTGCAGTTCCTCGATGCCCTGTTCGGCAAGACGCATGCGGCGGCCGCCTTCGAAATGGAAAGGCTTGGTGACGACGCCGACCGTCAGGATGCCCTTGTTGCGGGCCGCCTGTGCGACGACAGGTGCAGCACCGGTGCCGGTGCCGCCGCCCATGCCGGCGGTGACGAAGCACATGTGGGTGCCGTTCAGGTGGTCGATGATCTCATCGATGCATTCTTCAGCGGCGGCACGGCCGACTTCCGGCTGGGAACCGGCGCCGAGACCCTCGGTGACGTTGACGCCGAGCTGGATGACCCGATCTGCCTTCGTCATGGTCAGTGCCTGCGCGTCCGTGTTGGCGACGACGAAGTCGACACCCTGGAGGCCGGCCGTGATCATGTTGTTGACAGCGTTACCGCCACCGCCACCAACACCGAAAACGGTGATGCGTGGCTTCAGCTCGGTGATATCAGGCTTTTGCAGCTGTATCGTCATTTTACCATTCCTTCTTTCTCTGGCCGCATCGCCCCGCTGGCCGATTCTTGAAAACTCAACTCTGAAACCTCCGGCTTACGCCACGAGGCCACTCAAAAACTCTCTTTCAGCCATTGCCCCACCCGGGCTATCCGGCCGCTACCCGTACCAAACGGCGAGAACATTCCGCCTTGCGCCGCATGAATTTCGATGTCCGCCACCTGCGGATAGATCATCAGTCCGCAGGCGGTTGAAAATGCCGGTCCCTTTGCCGCTACCGGAAGACCGGCCACGCCCATGGGGCGACCGATGCGAACGTTGCGGGCGAGAATGCGCCGTGCCGTTTCCGGCAGCCCCGTCAGCTGGCTCGCGCCGCCGGTCAGGACAACGCGCTTGCCGACGATGGGGCTGAAGCCGGACTTCTGGATGCGATCACGGATCAATTCCAGCGTCTCTTCGATACGCGCCCGCACGATGCGGGTTACAAGTGCTCTTGAAACTTGCGATGGTTGATCGCGATCATCTTCGCCAATCGGCGGGATCGAAATCATGTCGCGCTCATCCGCGCCATTCAGCAAAGCCGAACCATGCACCACCTTCAGTCTCTCCGCATCTTCGATTCGTGTCGAGAGGCCACGTGCAAGATCTGTGGTGACGTGATGGCCGCCAAGGCCGATCGCATCGGTGTGAATGAGCCGGCCTTCGGCGAAAACCGAGATTGTCGTGGTGCCGCCGCCCATGTCGATGGCCGCACAGCCGAGTTCGACTTCGTCATCCACCAGCGCCGCAAGACCGCTGGCATAGGGCGTCGCCACCATGCCTTCGACCGAAAGATGCGCGCGATTGACGCAAAGCTCGAGGTTCTTCAGCGCCGTGCGTTCAACTGTCACCACATGCATGTCGACGCCAAGAAGGTCGCCATACATGGAGAGCGGATCGCGAATGCCGCGCTCGCCATCCAGCGAATAGCCCGTCGGCAGCGAATGCAGGATCGCCCGGTCCTGGCGCATGGACTGCTGGCTTGCCGCCACCAGAACCTTGCGCAGGTCGCTTGCTTCCACTTCCTGTCCGCCGAGATCGATGCTCGCGGTATAGATATCGCTCGCCAGCCGTCCTGCCGAAACATTGACGATCAGGCTGTCGACGGTAAGCCCCGCCATGCGTTCGGCCGCATCGACCGAAAGACGGATGACGCCTTCCAGCGCGTCGAGATCGGCGATCACGCCTGACTTCACGCCGCGCGAACGCTGATGGCCGATGCCGATGATTTCGACCTTGTGGGTGCGACCGGGCAGGATTTCGCTCTCCTGGCGCGGCGTCAGCCGGCCGATCATGCACACGACCTTGGTCGAGCCGATATCCAGCACCGAGACGATGTGGCTACGCTTGGAGGAAAGCGGCTTCAGACGAGGCAGGCCGAAATGGGAAGAACCGAATAAGCTCATGTGTTCTTCTCCGCCTTCTTGAGAGCCTTGGTGCGCGCATCGACGGCGGCCTGACGGCGCTCTGTCGCCCCTTCGGTCAGCTGGATCGTGGTGCGGTCCGCGAGCCTGAGATCGACCGCGGCGACATCGCGCGACAGAACCTTTTCCTCGAGGTCGAGCCGCGCCAGCAATTGCAGCGCCTGCGGCAAGTTTTCTTCCGGCAGCTTGACCACGATGCCGTTATCGAGATGCAGATCCCAGCGACGGCCGGCAATGCGGACATAGGCACGGACACGGTTGCGGATTTCCGGCCAGTCGGCCAGCTGCCCGACAAAACCGGCAGCACCGGTTTCCGCATCACGTCCGACAAACAGTGGCAACTCGGCGAATTTATTGTCACGCAGCGGAGCAATCACGCTGCCGCTTTTTTCGATCAGCGACAGTTCCGTTCCGTGCTGCCAGATGCCGAAGGCTTCACGCTCCTTCAGGCGAACCTCGACGGTCTTGGGATAGACCTTGCGGATATCGACATCTTCCACCCAGGGAAGCTGCACGAGCTTGCGGCGCGCCGCATCGATATCGAGCGCGATGAGCGAGGTGCTGCCATCGAGGCCGAGAAGCTGGAAGACTTCGATTTCCGACGTCTGGCGATTGCCGGAGACCTTCACGTCTTCAACCGCAAAGCCCGCAGCCGATGTCGTGGTCTGGGTGACGATGTTGGTGTGGCCGCCGAGCGACATGCCGTAAAGCCCGGTCACCGCGTAAAAAGCGATGGCCGAAATCGTACCCGTATGGGCGGGAATGTGAATGCGTCCGGTCGCAAGGCTGACACCGAAACGCACGAAGCGACGCAGCGGACGCGGCAGCACCCTGCGATCGTCGGCACTGGCCGCCGCCGCATATTGCTCGCGCTTTTTTGCCGTCGACTTTTTGCCGGTCACCGCAAACACGAAGCGTCCTCCACCATCCAGCTGACAAGGTTACCAAAGGAGCGGCCAGCATGGGCCGCCATTTCCGGCACCAGGGAGGTCGGCGTCATGCCCGGCTGTGTATTCACTTCAAGCCAGATAACTTCGCCATCTTCTGAGAAGCGGTCGTCGTAACGAAAGTCTGAACGGCTTACGCCACGGCACCCGATCGCCCGATGCGCCATAACCGCCAGTGTTTGAATTTTTTGGTAAATTTTCGGTGAAATTTCTGCGGGAATGACATGTTTCGAGCCACCAGCCGCATATTTCGCATCATAATCATAAAAATTGTGACCGAGCGGCACCACTTCCGTGACGCCAAGCGCCTCGCCATCAAGCACGCCGCAGGTCAGTTCGCGGCCATGAATATAACGTTCGACCATGACCTGATCGCCGTAGCGCCATTCTGACGAGGTGAGGATTTGCGGCGGATGCGACTGGTCTTCCTTGACGATCACGACGCCGAAGCTCGAACCTTCACGCACCGGCTTCACCACATAGGGCGGCGCGAGCGGGTGTTCGCTGGTGAAATCGAAGCGGTTCATGACGCGCTCGGCAGCAACCGGAATGCCGGCGGCGGCAGCAACTTTCTTGGCCTGCGCCTTGTCCATGGCGAGCGCGGAAGCCAGCACGCCGGAATGGGTATAGGGAATGGCCAGATATTCGAGAATGCCCTGAATGGTGCCATCTTCACCGAAGGGGCCATGCAGCGCATTGAAGGCAACGTCCGGGCGCAGTTCCGCGAGAACGGCAGCGACATCGCGCCCTACATCGACCCGGGTGACCTTGTAGCCCTCGCCTTCCAGCGCAAGCGCGCAAGCGTTGCCCGACGAGAGGCTGACCGGCCGCTCCGACGAAAACCCACCCAAAAGAACAGCTACGTGCTTGCCGCCCATCGAACCCTCTGACACCAACTCTCCGTTACGAACCACGCCCGAACCGACCGAATTTGACGGACGGTGATTCTGGCACATGACCCTTGAGATCAGTTAAACGCCATTAAGGTTAATGAATCGTTTACTTTCGTTAACCACCGCGCCCAACATGCCGAGTTCCATTAAAGAATCAGCATCGATCCGGATTCCCTCCTTGGAATCAGAGAGTTGCATGGATTGCAACATGCAGGTTTTCAATGATCGGAAATAAAGCCCCGCCAGCGCGCCTGCCGCTCCCCGCTGAAAGCAAGACCGAAACGTTAACGAACGGCGCTTTTCCCCAGTGAAAATTATCTGACGTTTCAGCGTTTTAAATCCGCGGCCTGAATCAGTCTCTCAATCACGGAATCGCATCCGGAGGCCGCCCATCAGACCCGTTGCTTTCAAAGATCACATTATTTGCATTATTTCTTTTTTAACATTCCATAAGAACAAAAATTGCGTTAACGCAGTCCCTGCCTCCCAAGGCATGACATTCCAATCATCTGAAATGGAACCCAAACCATGACTGACGCGATATCTCCGGTATCGTCGACAGCTGGCAATTCGAACGTTGTAAAGACAAATTCGCCTGCACGAGTTCTCACTGCCAGCCTGGTCGGCACGACCATCGAGTTTTTCGATTTTTACGTTTACGCCACGGCCGCAGTGCTCGTGTTCCCGGCATTGTTCTTCCCGAACAACGATCCGATGACGGCACTTCTGGCGTCCTTCGCCACCTTCTCCATCGCCTTTTTTGCCCGCCCGCTCGGCGCTGTCGTCTTCGGCCACTATGGTGACCGCGTCGGCCGCAAGACAACTCTCGTTGCCGCCCTTCTGACCATGGGTGTTTCAACGGTCGTGATCGGCCTCCTGCCCTCCTATGAAACCGCCGGCGTTCTTGCGCCGCTGCTGCTCGCGCTTTGCCGTTTCGGTCAGGGCTTCGGCCTTGGCGGCGAATGGGGCGGCGCGGTCCTGCTCGCCACGGAAAACGCACCTCCGGGCAAGCGCAGCTGGTACGGCATGTTCCCGCAGCTTGGCGCACCCGTCGGCCTGTTCCTCTCCTCCGGCGTGTTCTGGATCCTCCTGCACTTCATGTCGCAGGAAGCGCTCTTAAGCTGGGGCTGGCGCATTCCCTTCGTCGCCTCGATCATCCTGATCGCAGTCGGCATGTGGGTTCGCCTTTCGATCACCGAAACGCCCGACTTCCAGAAAGCCATTGAAAAGGAAGAACGTGTGGCCGTGCCGGTCGCGGAACTGTTCCGCAACCACAAGCGCAGCCTCGTGCTGGGCACCTTCGTGGCTCTGGCCACCTTCGTGCTCTTCTACATCGGCACCGCCTATCTTCTGTCCTACAACGTCAAGGTTCTGAAAATCCCGTTCCTTGACGCGCTGGAAGTGCAGATCCTCGGCTCCATCGTCTTCGGCATCTTCATCCCGGCCGCCGGCAAGCTCGCGGAGAAATTCGGCCGTCGCGAAATCCTGATCCTGACGACAGTGCTGATCGGCCTGTTCTCCTTCCTGCTACCCAGCCTGATGACCGGCAGCGAAGGTTCGATCTTCGTCTTCGCGGCTCTGGCCATGACGCTGATGGGCATGACCTATGGCCTGATCGGAACGGCGCTCGCCGCCCCCTTCCCGACCCGCGTGCGCTACACCGGCTCGTCCATCACCTTCAACATGGCCGGCATCTTCGGCGCATCGCTGGCGCCCTATATCGCCACATGGCTGCAGGTGAATTACGGCATGGGCTACGTCGGTTATTACCTCTGCGTCTCCGCCATCATCACGCTTGCCTGCATTCTTCTGTCCCGCAAGGACGAAGTCTGAGCCGCATAAATGCTGACAGCAAAAAAGCCCGCGAAACTGTCGTTTCGCGGGCTTTTATTTGGGTGTCTATCAGCGCCCCGGATGTTTGAAGTGGTCGTAAGCCAACCAGCACAAGCCTATCGCCGAGACTAGCCAGGGAAACACGTACCAGATGAATATCTGCGAGGTCATAGTCTTAGGCCTCCAAGCACACGTCTTGCTATCAAATGTAGTATAACAGCCCCTAAAATCCAACCTGTCATGACAACGATACTGAAAATACTCGTCGAGGCCGGCGTCAACGACAATGCCTGACCGACAACGCCGAGGGCAATAAAGGCCGTAGACAACCGATCCAGCGCATTGGCCATGAGCTTGCGGCGCTCGTTGGAAACAATGTCCAGCCGGCGCCGCTCCCGCTCATCTTCAACCGTTGCGCCTTCACCGGCCATCCATTCTCAAGCCCCCAGGAAAGGCTCCACTTCCCGACCCGGCATGAACAGGCCAAGGCGCTTGATTTCCCATTCCAGCCGAATGCCCGACTTTTCGAATACCCGCCTGCGGATGGTCTCGCCGAGATATTCCAGATCGTAGCCGGTCGCATGGCCGGTATTTATCATGAAATTGCAATGCAGCGATGACATCTGCGCGCCGCCGATGACCAGGCCGCGGCCACCCGCCTCGTCGATCAACTCCCAGGCCGAATGACCTTCGGGATTCTTGAAGGTCGAACCACCCGTCTGCTCGCGGATCGGCTGCACGGTTTCGCGGTGATGGCGCACGGCGTCCATATCGGCGCGGATTTTCGCCTTGTCTTCCGGATAACCTTCAAACAGCGCACCGGTGAAGATCAGGCCGGCATCGGCGCCGGAATGGCGGTAGCTATAGCCCATATCGGCATTGGAAAGCACATGCTGGTTACCCTGCCGGTCGACCGCATAGACTTCCACGACGCGATCGCGTGTCTCGCCGCCATTGGCGCCGGCATTCATGCGCAGCGCGCCACCGATGGAACCGGGAATGCCGTAAAAGAAATGGAACCCACCGATACCGTTATCCATGGCCATGGCGGCAATATGCTTGTCGGGGCAGATCGCGCCAGCCTTGATACGGTTCTCGCCGGCAAGCTCCACCTGGCCGAAACCCTTGGCGGACAGACGGACGACGACGCCCGGAATGCCGCCATCGCGCACCAGAAGGTTCGAGCCGACGCCGACCACGGTCAACGGCACGTCTTCCGGCAGAATTTTCAGGAAGGCAATAAGATCATCAGTGTCGTGCGGCTGGAACATGACTTCCGCCAAACCGCCGGCTCTGAACCACGTCACGCGGTCCATGGGCGCATCCGGTGTCAGACGTCCCCGCAATTCCTTTACCCCGTCGCCGAGCCTCCCCAGCAATTTTACCCCATCGACCTGTCTCATTCAGACTTTCCTGATATGCTCTTCAATTCCGAAGGCAGCACCGCTGCCCATTGCGTGATATTCCCAGCCCCCAAGAGAACCACGAAATCACCCGGTTTCGCAATGGCTGCAAGCTGCGACGCAAGGTCCTCCCGCTTTTCGAGAAAACGGGCGTCGCGGTGGCCGGCAGCCTTGATGGCCGACACCAGCGCTTCCGAACTTGCGCCTTCGATCGGATCTTCGCCCGCGGCATAGACCGGAGCAAGAATAATCGTGTCAGCATCGTTAAAGCAATGCGCGAAATCGTCAAACAGGCTGGAAAGACGGCTATAGCGGTGCGGCTGGTGCACGGCGATGATGCGCCCCTTGCAGGCCTCCCGCGCCGCGGCCAGCACAGCCTTGATTTCAACCGGATGATGACCGTAATCGTCGAAGACCTGCACGCCATTGGCTTCGCCTGTCAACGTGAAGCGGCGTTTGACGCCGGCAAAGGAGGCAAGCCCCTTCTTGATGTCGGCTTCCGAAATACCGAGACGATTGGCGACGGCAATCGCCGCAGTCGCATTCGAAACATTGTGGCGGCCGGGCATCGGCAGAACGAGATCCGTGAAGGAAAATATCTTGCCGGTGCGGCGACGACGGATTTCCACATCGAAGATGGACCGCGTGCCGTCGATGCGCACATTCGAAAACCGCACATCCGCCTGCGGGTTTTCGCCATAGGTGATGACCTTGCGGTCCTCGATCCGGCCAACGAGCGCCTGAACCTCGGGATGGTCGAGACACATGACGCCGAAGCCGTAGAACGGCACGTTTTCAACGAACTGCCGGAATGCGGCGCGCACGGCATCGAAATTGCCGTAATGGTCAAGATGTTCGGGATCGATATTTGTAATGACGGCCACATCGGCCGGAAGCTTCAGGAAAGTACCGTCGGATTCGTCGGCCTCCACCACCATCCACTCGCCCTCACCCATGCGGGCATTGGTGCCATAGGCATTGATGATGCCGCCATTGATGACGGTCGGATCGAGATTGCCGGCTTCCAGCAGGGTCGCGACCATGGAGGTGGTCGTGGTTTTGCCATGGGTGCCGCCGATGGCGATGGCATTGCGGAAACGCATCAGCTCGGCCAGCATCTCGGCGCGGCGAACGATCGGCAGGTGCTTCTCCCGCGCCGAGATCAGTTCCGGATTGTTCTTCTTGATGGCGGTGGAAACAACCACAACTTCTGCATCACCGAGATTATCTGCGGTATGGCCGACAAAAACCTCGATGCCCTTGTCGCGCAGGCGCTGGACATTGGCGCTATCGGACTGGTCGGATCCCTGAACGCGATGGCCGAGATTGTGAAGCACTTCGGCAATGCCGCTCATGCCGATCCCGCCTATGCCGATGAAATGGACAAGGCCTATGGCTTTCGGCATCTTCATGCCCCAACTCCTTCATTATTCTTTTTAAATTCCTGTACGGACCGGCCTTCGGCAATCGCCTCCACCAGATCGGCCAGCACTTCCGCCGCATGCGGTTTTCCGGTTGCCTTGGCCGCCGCTGCCGTTGAGGAAAGACGATCCGGTTCCGAAAGCGCCGACGACAGCAGGCCGGAGAGTTTCTGTGGCGACAGTTCCGCCTGTTTGATGACGCTTGCACCGCCGGCAGCCGAAAGTGCGGCCGCATTGGCCGCCTGATCGTGATCGAGCGCATGCGGATAGGGCACGAGGATCGACGGACGACCGATCACGGAAAGCTCCGACACCGTCGAAGCGCCAGAGCGGCTGATGACGAGATCGGCCTCGGCGATGCGCGAAGCCATGTCACCGAAGAAGGGTGAAACGTCAGCCTTCACACCAAGCTTCTGGTAGGAGGCTATCACGCTGTCCTTGTCTTCGGGCCGGGCCTGCTGGGTGACGACGACGCGCTTGCGCTGCTCGTCCTTCATCAGGCAGATCGCTGCCGGAACGGCGCTCGAAAAGAACTGCGCGCCCTGGCTACCGCCGAAAACCACAAGCTGGAAAGGCTCCCCCGTCTGCGATGGCGTATAGGGAATTTCAGAGGCCGCCAGCACCGCCGGGCGCACTGGATTGCCGGTCGCCACCGTCTTGTCGGAATATTGGCCATTGGCAGGCGGCAGGAAACCGCCGGCGATTGCCTTCACCCGCGCTGCCAGCGCCTTGTTGGCGCGGCCCATCACCGCATTCTGCTCATGAATGATTGAGGGAACGCCAAGTCCGGTCGATGCCAGAAGCGGCGGCACGGTGGGATACCCGCCGAAGCCGACAACCGCGACCGGCTTCAGTTTCGTAACCAGCCGACGCGCCGCACGAAGACCTACCCACAGCTTCCAGAGCGAACGCACCACGGAAATCGGGTTTTTCGAGCCGATGGTGGCCGACGGCACCACATGAATTTCATCCGCCGGAAACTTGCCGGCATAACGCTCGGCGCGGCTGTCGGTGACGAGATGCACCTGATAACCACGCGCTTTCAGCGTGTGCGCCAGGGCCTCTGCCGGAAACACATGGCCGCCGGTTCCACCGGCGGCAAGAAGAACAATACCCTTGCTCATGATCGTTTACTCCGCTGGAACGCCGGAACCGACGCGGAAGAAGCTGCGCTCTTGCGCCCGCTTTTCAGGTCTGTGGCGTGTCAGCGCCAGAAGGAAGCCGGCGGTCACGCAGATCGCCATCATCGACGAACCGCCATAGGAAATCAAAGGCAGCGTCATGCCCTTGGCGGGCATCAGCTCCAGATTGACGCCGATATTGATCATCGACTGCATGCCGATCTGCAGCACGAGACCGGCCACGGCAAAACGGCAGAAATCGTCCTTTTCCTTGAAGGCGTGCGACAGGCCGCGCAGCACGATGAAGGCGAAAATGGCCACCAGGAACATGCAGAAGATGATGCCGAATTCTTCCGCCGCCACCGAGAAGATGAAGTCGGTATGGCTGTCGGGAATGATGCGCTTGACGATGCCCTCGCCCGGTCCGCGCCCGAACCAGTCGCCGCGAATGATCGCCTCACGCGCCGTATCCACCTGGAACGTATCGCCTTCGCCGGTCCAGAAACGGTCGATACGGCCGGCCACGTGCGGCAGCATCAGATAGGCGGAGATGATGCCGCCGACGCCGACACCGCCGAGCATGATGATCCAGAACCACGGCACGCCCGCCATGAAGAACATGCCGCCCCAGACCACCGAGGTCAGGATCGTCTGGCCGAAGTCCGGTTGGGCGATCAGAAGTGCCGCCACGATGCCGAAAGTGATGATGGCGAAGAGATTGCCGGGAATTTCCGGGTGACGCGCCCGTTCGGCGAACAGCCAGGCGCAGACAATCACGAAGGCAGGCTTCATGAATTCCGAAGGCTGGATTGAGAAGGTGCCGATGGAAATCCAGCGCCGCGCGCCCTTGACCTCGATGCCGAAGAACAGCGCGAAGATCATCATCAACAGCGAAGCGATCAGCATGATGACCGCCACACGCCGCACCTGACGGGGTGACAGGAAAGAAAGGCCGACCATGATCGCCAGAGACGGCACCATGAACATCGCCTGACGTTCGACGAAGAAGAAGCTGTTGAGGCCGATACGCTCGGCAACCGCAGGCGACGCCGCAAAGGACAGCATCAGGCCGATGCCCATCAGCGCGACAAACGCCGCCAGAAAGAAACGGTCGATAGTCCAGAACCATTCCGCAACCGGACCGCGATCAACTCGGCTTACCATGGCCTTCAGCCCCCTTTTCCAGAGTGAACGAGCATCGTCATGCCGTCGAGCGCCGCAACCTGTGCGACGAACGAATCACCTCTGATCTCAAAGTTCTTATATTGATCGAAGCTTGCGCAAGCCGGGGATAACATAACGACATTGCCGGCCGTTGCATCTTTCTCCGCATCTGCTGCCGCATGCTGCACAGCCTTGTCCAGCGTGCCGGATATTTCATATGGCACCGCCTCGCCGAGTGTCGCGGCAAACTCCGCCGCCGCTTCACCGATCAGATAGGCTTTGGCGATGCGCGAAAACAGCGGCGACAGGCTGGTTATACCACCCGCTTTGGGCAGACCGCCGGCGATCCAGTAGATGCGGTCGAAACTCGAAAGCGCCGGTGCAGCAGCATCCGCATTGGTCGCCTTGCTGTCATTGACGAAGGTGACGTTGCCACGCCGTCCGACCGGCTGCATGCGATGCTTGAGGCCCGGGAAAGATTTGAGACCGGCGCGCACTTCGTCTTCGGAAACGCCGACCGCAAGGCAGGCAGCGATTGCCGCCGCCGCGTTCTGCGCATTGTGGCTGCCACGAAGCGTCTGGATACCGTCGAGATCGACCAGCAGCGACGACGTGCCGCCATGTGCCCGCAGGATGCGGCTGCCTTCGGCATAAAGACCTTCGGAAACGACGTTGCGCTTGGAAATGCGCTCCACCTTGACGCCAGCGCGCTCGATGCGGTCGGCGATCAGCGTCGAATGGCTGTCATCCACACCGACGATCGCAGTGTTGCTCCCCGCCACCAGCCGTTCCTTGACGTCGGCATAATGCTGCATTGTGCCGTGCCGGTCGAGATGATCCGGTGTGAGATTGAGAAGAATGCCGGCGGTCGGATTAATCGTCGGTGCGAGATCGATTTGGTAGGACGAGCATTCGACAACGTAGAAACGCTGCGCTTTCGGCGGATCGAGGCTCAGCACCGCCGTGCCGATATTGCCGCCGAGCTGCGTATCGCGGCCGGATGCCTTGAGAATATGGGCGATCAGCGCCGTCGTCGTGGACTTGCCGTTGGTGCCGGTAATCGCGATGAAGGGGCAATCCGGCGCATGGGCGCGGCGCTCGCGAATGAAAAGCTCGATATCGCCGATGATCTCAACGCCCGCTGCTTTCGCAAGGTCCACCGACCAGTGCGGCTTTGGGTGCGTCAACGGCACGCCGGGCGCCAGAACGAAGGAAGAAAACGAGGGCCAGTCTATCGTTCGAAGGTCCGCCGTCGTGATGCCTTCGGCCTGCGCCTTCGCAACGCTGTCGGGATTGTCGTCGAAAGCGATGACTTCCGCACCACCGGCAACCAGCGCCCGGGCCGTGACGAGACCTGAACCGCCAAGCCCGAAGAGGGCGACTTTCCTACCTTTGAACGACGTGACCGGGATCATCGCTCACCTCAGCTTCAGGGTGGCGAGGCCAAGCAGCGCGAGACCCACGGAGATGATCCAGAAGCGGATAACCACCTGGCTTTCGGTCCAGCCCTTTTTCTCGAAATGGTGGTGGATCGGCGCCATCAGGAAAACGCGCCGGCCGGTGCGCTTGAACCAGAACACCTGAATGATGACCGACAGCGTCTCCATGACGAACAGGCCACCGACGATGACCATGACGATCTCATGCTTGGTCGCGACAGCGATGGAGCCGATGAGGCCGCCAAGCGCCAGCGAACCCGTATCGCCCATGAAGATGGCGGCGGGCGGCGCGTTGAACCACAGGAAACCGAGGCCCGCGCCGATGACCGCACCGACGATGACGGCAAGTTCACCGGTGCCGGGAACGAAATTGATCTGCAGGTAATTGGCGAAAACCGCGTTGCCGGCGAGATAGGCAATCACGCCGAAAGTGGCAGCAGCGATCATCACCGGCACGATGGCGAGACCATCGAGGCCATCCGTCAGGTTCACCGCATTGCCGGCACCGACGATGACAAAAGCACCGAACAGCACAAAGAAATAACTCAGATTGATCACGAATTCCTTGAAGAAAGGAAAAGCGATGGAGCTGCCGAGCGTGCCGCCATGCGGCGCGGAAGCAAGCGCCATCTTCATCATGAAGAACACGGCAATCGCCGCGATCACGAATTCGATGCCGAGACGAGCCTTGCCGGAAAAACCCTTGTCGCTCTGCTTCGTCACCTTGAGATAATCGTCGTAAAAGCCGATTGCGCCGAAACCGAGCGTCACCATCAAAACAGCGACGACATAGACATTCGACAGGTCACCCCAGAGCAGCGAACCGCCGAGAATACCTGCAAGGATCATCAGCCCGCCCATGGTCGGGGTACCGGCCTTCTTGAAATGGGTCTGCGGCCCGTCAGCGCGGATCGGCTGGCCTTTGCCCTGGCGAACGCGCAGCGAGTTGATGATTGCCGGCCCGAACAGGAAGACGATCAACGCAGAGGTGAACATTGCGGCACCCGCCCGGAAGGTGATGTACCGGAAGAGGTTGAAGACTTGAACTTTATCCGACAGTTCGACGAGCCAGATCAGCATATTTGCCCTTTCAAAAGGCTATTTCAGACTTGGCGTTCCGTCTCGGGGAATGCCGGATACTTGTCAAGCAGGGCGGCGACAATCTTGCCGAAACCAAGCCCCAGTGACGATTTTACCATGAGCGCGTCTCCCGGTTGCACCCATTGCAGGGCGAAATCGGTGAGTTCCACTGTTGTCGGGAACCAGATGACGGTGACGCTATCCGGCAACGCATCGCGAAGAGCGGCCATCGCCTCTCCCGCCAGCCAGACATGTTCGATACCCGCCGCAAGCAGCGGCCCGGCCAGCTCCTCATGCAGCTGCGCGGAAAATTCACCCATTTCCAGCATGTCGCCGAGAACTGCAACGCGTCGGCCGTGGCCCTGCGTTTCGGTTTCCGCCAGCACGGCAATCGCTGCCCGCATGGAGGCCGGATTGGCATTGTAGCTCTCGTCGATCAACAGGAAGGAGCCGCCGTCGATTGTCAGGCGGTGGCGCTGGCCACGCCCTTTCACCGCCTCGAGTGTTCCAAGCGCCTCAAAAGCCCGGTCGAGATTGGCGCCGGTCACGGCAACAGCACCAAGCACGGCCATGGCATTGTCGGCGATGTGACGACCGGGAACGTTCAGGTGCAATTCGCTGGTCTCACCGTTCACGATCGCCCAGATGGTTGAACCCGAAGGCGTGCTTTCGAAATCGGCAAGCCGGAAATCTGCTTTTGCATGCTGCCCGAAGGTCAGAACATGCTCGATGCCCTGTTCCTGCGCGACCTCTTCAAGCTGCTCGAACTGGGCATTGTCGCGGTTGAGGATGACGGAGCCGCCCTCCTCCAGACCTTCGAATATCTCCGCCTTGGCGGCTGCGATTTCTTCTATGTTCTTGAAATTGCCGAGATGGGCAGCAGCGATGGTGGTGATGATCGCCACATGCGGGCGCACCATCTTCACCAGCGGGCGGATTTCGCCGGAATGGTTCATGCCGATTTCGAACACACCGAATTCGGTATCGGCGGGCATGCGCGCCAGCGTCAGCGGCACACCCCAATGGTTGTTGAAGGAAGCGACCGCCGCGTGAACCCGGCCCGACGGCTCCAGAGCCTGCCGTAGCATCTCCTTCGTCGTCGTCTTGCCGACCGAACCGGTCACCGCGATGATGCGCGCCGACGTTCTTTCACGTGCTGCAATTGCGAGCTTGCCGAGTGCGGCGAGAACATCCTCCACCACGATCATCGGCACGGTCAGCCGGCCGAGCGCTGGCAGCTTGCCTTCGGCCACGACCAGAAGGCCGGCACCATTTGCAACGGCAAAGCTGGTATAATCATGGCCATCGACCCGATCACCCTTGATGGCGAAGAAGGCCTCTCCGGGTTTAACGGTCCGGCTGTCGATGGAAATGCCGGTGATTCCGGTCGGCAGGTTGCCCACCGGGCGTCCTGCCGTGATGGCGATCATATCGGCGACTGTCCATAACCAGCTCAAATCTTCAATCCTTCCAGCGCAGCGCGCACCTGTTCATGATCGGAAAACGGCAGTGTCACGGAACCGACGATCTGCCCCTCTTCATGCCCCTTGCCCGCGACGATCAGCGTATCGCCGTTTGAAAGCAGCGACACCGCATGGTGGATCGCCTGCGACCTGTCGCCGATTTCCACTGCACCCGGCGCCGCCGCCATGACTTCGGACCGGATCGTTGCGGCATCCTCCGAGCGCGGATTGTCATCGGTGACGATGACGATGTCGGAAAGCCGCGTCGCTACTTCACCCATGATCGGGCGTTTGCCCTTGTCGCGGTCGCCGCCACAGCCAAAGACGGTGATAATACGGCCTGAAGTGAAAGGTCTGACCGAGGTCAGTACATTCTCCAGCGCATCCGGCTTATGGGCATAATCCACATAGGCAAGCGCGCCGTTCTTCGTCTGGCCCACGAGTTCCAGACGACCGGCAGCGCCGATCAGCTTTTCAAGCGCCTTCATCGCTACAGTGGCGGAAACGCCGGTGGACATGGCAAGGCCGGCCGCCACGAGAGCGTTGGCCACCTGAAAATCGCCAGCGAGCGGAATATCGACTTCGTAAATCACGCCGTCATGATGCACTTCGATCATCTGTTTATGACGGAAATGCTCCACCCGTTTCAGCGCCAGGTAATCGCCCTTGCGGCCGACAGTGCGAATATCAAGGCCCGCATCACCCGCGGCGCGGATCGCCTGCTGCGACCAGGGATCGTCGGCAAAGATCACCGCCGGCGCACCTTTTTCCATCAACGTGTCGAACAGCCGCATCTTCGCGGCCATATAGTCCTCAACGGTCGGATGATAATCCATGTGATCGCGGCCGAGATTTGTGAAACCGGCCGCTGCAAGCTTCACGCCATCGATGCGGCGCTGGTCGAGGCCGTGGCTCGAAGCCTCCATCGCCGCGTGCGTTACGCCTTCGGAGGCAAGCTCGGCCAGAAGTGCATGCAATGTCACAGGGTCGGGCGTCGTCAGCGCGCCATAATCCTCGCGGCCGGGCGCAATGACACCCGTCGTGCCAATCTGTGCGGCGGCATGGCCGGCAAAGGCCCAGATCTGCCGCACGAAAGAGGCGACCGAGGTCTTTCCAGCCGTGCCGGTGACGGCAACCATGGTTTCAGGCTGTTTTCCGTAGAACCGGGCTGCGGCAAGGGAGAGATAGAGGCGCGGGTCCGTAACGGCCAGCACCGGCACGTCAGCTTGCGCCGCATGTGCAGAAACGACGGCAACCGCACCCTTGGCAACCGCGTCCTTCACATAGGCCGCACCATCCGCCTTCGTGCCCGCAACCGCCACGAACAGGCTGCCGGGCTGAACCTTGCGGCTGTCTGCCGTTATTCCCCCGATTTCGATCGCCCCGATCTCAGACAGGAGCAATTCTTTCAATTCCGGAAACGCGTTTCCGGATATATCTCGCAAATTCATCGACTGTGTCCGTCTTGTCCCCCCGGCGCGAATCGCCGGAACATCATAAGCTCTAACAATCAATAAGACACGAGCAAGGCCGAGCCATCCTTGCCGAACTTCGGCTTCACACCCAGCACTGCCGCCGTGCGGGCGATGATATCGCGCACCATCGGCGCTGCGGACGTGCCGGCGAGTGCTGCGCCATTGCCCTTGTCCGTCTTCGGTTCATCAATGAAGGTCAACACCACATATTGCGGGTCGTCGATCGGGAAAGCCGACAGGAAGGCGTTGAAGTTCTTGTCGCGCACATAACGGCCATTGACGACCTTGTCCGCCGTGCCGGTCTTGCCGCCGACGTTAAAACCGTCGACGCGCGCATTGCGGCCGGACCCGTTCACGCCGTTCCATTCAAACAGGAAGCGCATGTCCTTGCTGGTGGTGGGCTTCAGAACCTGCTTTGCCACCATATCGGCCTGTTCGCGGGTGCGCGGCAGGAAGGTCGGCTCGATCAGCTTGCCGCCGTTGACGAGTGCAGCCCCGGCAACCGCCGTCTGCAGCGGCGTCGTCGAAACGCCGTGACCGAAGGAAATGGTGATGGAGTTGATCTTCTTCCATTCACGCGGCTGCGATGGCAGCGCTACCTCCGGCAATTCCGTCTGCATGCGGGTCAAAAGTCCAAGCTTCGTCAGAAACTCCTTGTGGCCTTCGGTGCCCACGGTGTCGGCGATCTTGGCCGTACCGATATTGGACGAAAACTGGAAGATTTCCGGGACCGACAAAACGCGGTTCTTGCCGTGGAAGTCCTTGATGGTGAAACCGCCGATCCGGATCGGATAACGGGCGTCGAAACTGTCACCCAGACGCACACGACCCGAATCGAGGCCCATGGCGATGGTGAAGGACTTGAAGGTCGACCCCATTTCGAACGTACCGTTCGACATGCGGTTGAGCCAGCCCTCTTTCGCCCCTTCGGCCGGGTTATTCGGATCGTAATCCGGCACCGAGGCCATGGCGAGGACTTCACCCGTATGCACGTCCAGCACCACGGCGCCGGCACCGATTGCCTGGAACTTGGCGATCGCCGACGTTACGACTTCACGCACGATGGACTGCACGCGCAGATCGATCGAAAGCTTTACCGGTTCCAGCGGTTGATCGCTGGTCATGCCAAGCGCCGTCAGATCGGCAAGTCCCTGATTGTCGACATAACGCTCCATACCCGCCACGCCGCGATTGTCGATGTTCACATGACCGACGACATGGGCAGCCGTTGGCCCACCCGGATAGAACCGGCGTTTTTCCGGGCGGAACCCCACACCGGGAATACCGAGCGCCAGAATCTGGCTCTGCTGTTTGGGCGTCAACTGACGACGCAGCCATTGGAAACGGGAATTTGAGGTGAGCTTCTGATAGGTGCCGCGCTGATCGAGATCAGGCAGAACGGTGCGCAGCTTCTCGATCGCCTCGTCGATATCGACAATGCGATGCGGCTCGGCAAATAGAGAGACAGTGCGGATATCGGTGGCGAGAACCTCGCCGTTGCGATCGAGAAGGTCCGGGCGCGACGCCATCAGCCGGTCTGCGGGCGCGATGCTCGAAACGGTTTCCTGTTCCGCCATGCCATATTGCACCAGACGACCGCCCACGACGCCGTAAAAAGCGACGAATCCGAAAATGATCAGGCCGACGCGGCTCTTCGCCTGCGCCGCCCTTTTCTTGCGGGCGCCCTCGAAAGCCGCATGGTCGGTATAAACGCCGGTCGTGCTGGCGGAAAAATGAGCCTTGCTCTTCAAAACCATGACGCGGGAGAGAAAAGACATCAGCGGTTCACCGATCCTGTTATCGTGTCATCCATGTCATCGGTTTCATCACCGGCAACGGCGGAGACGGCCGGAGCCGCTGGGGGACGGGAAACGCGTGCCCGCGGCGTCGGAACCGGGGCGCCATTGGCGGCGATCTGGCCCGCCGGCGGCGATTTCTTTTTGGTGGCCGCGCCAAGCGTCGCGCCCGGCTTGGAACCGTTGACGGCGGCGGCAATCACATCCTCGACGCTCATGCCTTCCGGCTCAGGCGGTTGCGGCAATTGCGAGCGCAGCATGGGCAGCTCGCGCGGCTGCGCCAATTGTGTTGGCAGCGTCGGCGAAAGACCAAGCTCGTCCTGATAGGCATTGACCAGACGATGCAGACGGTTCGGCTGCGTCAAGAGCGCCCAGTCGGCCCGCAGCAAATCGATCGTATCCTTTTCAAGCTTGATTTCGGCCTCGAGCTTGCGGACCTCTTCGAGCTTCAGATCGGCCTTGTGCTTGATCGAATAGGTGACGACGGCCGCCGCGACCATGACCCCCATCAAGATGACATCGAAAGTACGCAGCATATCAGCCTCCCATCTTTTCAAGGCTGGCGAGATCGGGAAGCTCGAAGATCGAGAAATCCGCCGCGCGCGCTGGCGCGGTCGTGCGCAGACCGGCCCGCAGCTTGGCTGAGCGGGCACGCGGATTGAGTTCCGCCTCCGCATCGCTGGCAGCGATCATCGGCTTGCCGATATTGTCAAAAATGGCGGGCTTGTCTTCAACCATCGGCAGGTGCCGGGAACCGGCGGCCTTGCCCGAACGGTCGGAGAAGAATTTCTTGACGATGCGGTCTTCCAGCGAATGGAACGTGACGACGACCAGGCGACCACCCGGCTTCAGGGACCGCTCTGCAGCGAAAAGCGCCTGTGCCAACTCGCCGAGTTCGTCATTGACGAAAACCCGAAGCGCCTGAAACACCCGCGTCGCAGGATGGATCTTGTCTTTCGCCTTGCGCGGCGTGACGATCTCGATGAGACCCGCAAGATCGCGCGTGGTGCGGAAGGGCTCGTCTGCCCTCCTCTTCTCGATGGCGCGAGCGATGCGGCCCGGCTGCTTTTCTTCACCGAGAAAACCGAAGATGCGGATGAGATCACCGACTTTCGCACGATTGACGACATCCGCCGCCGAAACGCCGGAAGCGGACATGCGCATGTCGAGCGGGCCATTCTTCTGGAAGGAAAAACCGCGCTCGGCCTCGTCGATCTGCATGGAGGAAACGCCGATATCGAGAACGACGCCGTCAAGGCCGCCTTCCGGCGCGTGCCTCGCCAGATCGGAAAATTGCGATTGAATGAGGCTTAACCTGCCGCCATTGGCGGCAACCATCGCCTGACCGCCGGCTATCGCGGTTGGATCGCGGTCAAGCGCGATGACGTTGGCGCCCTGATCGAGAATGGCCTGGGTGTAACCGCCGGCACCGAAAGTGCCATCAAGGATGATCGTTCCGGATGCGGGTTCAAGCGCGGCAATGACTTCGCGAAGCAGGACAGGGATGTGACGCTGAGGTCCGCTATCGGCATCAGAAGATCGTCCGCCAGAATTCGCCGCCATTCCGTGTCCCCGTCCTATGCGGGGCGAGCAGCCGAAAAACCGCGCCCCGCTCTTGCTTCCGCCTGCGCGCCCAAAAACGCATTCGGTTGCCAAAGCTGAAAATGATCCGCCCGTCCGACGAAGGTGACCTCGGTGGATATGCCGGTAAATTCCCGCACGAAATCCGTCACCATCAACCGACCTTCCTGGTCGAGCTTCATGAAGACACCGCCGCCGTGAACCAGCAGCGACATCGCGTTCGCTTCCGGCGAGAAGGCATCCATGGATGCGATCTGCCGCTCGTAGCGCTCCAGCAAATCCGGACCGCCGACACTGATTGCCGGGAAAGCGAAATCCTGAAGGCAATAAAGCTCCTGGATACCGCGCCTCACCAGCACCGAACGAAACGGAGACGGAACCGAAACGCGCCCCTTGGCGTCGATCCTGTTCGTTACGTTCGATAAAAAGCGGTCCATTACTCAACTCGCCCAAACCGCAATCCGCCAGACGAACCATCCGCCCCACAGACAACACCGGTACGCACGACACATCGCCAAGCGCCAGGGCAACATGCCCTGCAGCAGCCCCTTGCAGGCTCCTCACTCGTTTCAGCGATTGCGGGTCAAAAACACGACCCAGTGTGGTGTGTATTTGGGATATCATGGGACACTATGGGCGTCAATGGGAGAAGCCGGCACGATACCGACTTCGCATCGGAAATTCATAAGCCGTTAAGTTTAACGAATGGTTTACTTCGGCCGCAAAGACGCTTTTTCACGGCACGCCAAAGCGCGGTGAGATCGACATTTTTCCGTTTTGAAACAAGGAAATGATTTCGGCGGCGCCACTTTTGATCGCCGGCCGGACGAAGGCGCCTCTTCGCCCGGCTCACGGCCTCAGCCGGAATGGACAGAAAGCCACGTCACGATTGCGCTCTGCGCCACCGGCGACGGAAGTGCAGCGTCAGACTTCATCGGAAACACTTCGGCAAAAGGCCTGATGGCTTCAAGCGCCGCCCGATAAGCCGGGAATCGGCCCCAAATTTGCCCGGCAATTGAACCGCAAAAGGAATTGCTGGCCCCACGGACCGCAAACGTCACTTCACCGCAATGACAACCTTGCCCTTCGCACGACCGGTCTGGATATAGTCCAATGCCTCATTGGTCTTTTCGAACGGGAATATCCGATCCATCACCGGACGTATGTGGCCCGCCTCGATCAGAGCGGTAATCTTTTCAAGCTGCCTGCCATTCGCAGTCATGAAGAGAAAAGAATAGCCGATCCCCCGGCGTTTCGATTTCCTCCTGATGCCAAGGCTCAACAGGCACATGACCTGCCGAAGCGGCCAGCCGGAGCCATTCTGCCGTGCGAAATCCGGATCGGGTGGGCCGGAAATCGAAATCAGCTTGCCGCCCGGCTTCAGCACCGCAATGGATTTTTCCAGCGTGTCCTTTCCGAGGCTGTTCATCACGACATCATAACCGTGCAGCACTTTTTCGAAGTCTTCCTTCTTGTAGTCGACCACGACGTCTGCACCGAGACTTTTTACCAGATCCACGTTGGCTGTACTCGTGGTTGTGGCCACATGAGCCCCGAGATGTTTGGCAAGCTGGATCGCGATAGTGCCCACGCCGCCGGAGCCGGCATGGATCAGCACCTTCTGTCCCTTCTGCACATTGGCCCGCTCGACAAGCACCTGCCACGCGGTCAAGGCGACAAGCGGCAAGGATGCCGCCTCTTCCATGGTCAGATTATTCGGCTTCATCGCCACATCGGCCTCATCGATGGCAATATACTCGGCAAATGTCCCGATACGCGCCTGGTCCGGACGGGCATAGACCTCGTCACCGGGCTTGAATTTGCGGACATTGGCGCCAGCGCGGACCACAACACCCGCCACATCGTTGCCCAGCACCAGCGGAAGGCGGTACGGCAGGATGAGCTTGAAATCTCCGTCCCTGATCTTGTTGTCCAGAAGGTTGACGCTGGCGGCGCGGATTTCGACCAGAACGTCGTTTGGGCGCAATTCCGGCTCGGGGATTTCGCCGAGCCGCAATGCGCCGCCTTTCTTGTAGCGATCGATCAGAAATGATTTCATCGGACTAACTCTCGTTTCTGCGGCCGGCACCGGCAATAAAAGCTCAATCGGCAAGTCTGCTGAATTTCCGAAAGCTCCTGTCGACGAAGGACTCAGGCAGGAAACGGCGGATGAAGCGCGCCTGCCCCGCAGCTTTTCCGGCAGTATAGCGCCGTTTCGGCGATGTCGCATTGGCAGCCTCTAGAACGACTTTTGCGACCACCTCCGGGGCATCGCCCTTTCCAATGACGTCACGCATCAGTTTCTCGGCGTCCGCGCGAACGGTATCGTAAATCGCAAGCGGCCGGTCAGGCCGCGTGATGTTCTCTTCAAAGGGGGTGCGGGTAACGCCAGGCTCGACAAGCACGATGCGGATGCCCTGCGTCCGCACTTCGTGATCAAGGGATTCCGAATAACCTTCGACGGCGTGTTTGGTCGAGGCGTAGAGCGCATTATAGGGGGCGGGAATCAGCCCAAGGATGGAACTGAGGTTGACGATACGGCCGCGACGCTGCCGCCTCATGACGGGCAGGACGGCGTTCGTCATTCTCATGACGCCGAATACGTTGACGTCGAATACGGCCTTCGCCTGCTCCGTCGTCGATTCCTCCGCACCGCCCAGCAATCCGATCCCGGCATTGTTGACGAGAAGATCGATCCTTCCCGCGCGGCTCAGCACCTCATCCACCGCGCGCCGCACGGACGCATCGTCGGTAACGTCGCAGACCAGCATCGAAATTCCATCCTCGATATCGGGCATCGGCTTTCGGCTGGTGCCGAACACACGGTAACCGTCGCGCCGGAGCGCCTGCGCCGTCACCAGCCCGATGCCGGAGGATGCGCCCGTCACCAGGGCAATGCCGCGTTCTGTCTTGCTCATCTGCGTCCACTTTCATTTTGTTATGGAACAACAATGAGCATTGAGTTACTATCAAATCGATACAAAGTCACTACTAAAAAGATATCGACATGAAAAATCTCTCGGACCAGCCCTGCCTCATCGCCCGCAGCCTCGCCCTTGTCGGCGATGCCTGGAGCATGCTGATCATGCGCGATGCCCATGCGGGCCTCACCCGCTTTGATGATTTTCGCAAGAGCCTCGGCATCGCGCCGACGATGCTGACGGCGCGGCTTTCATCGCTGACCGAAGAGGGATTGCTGGTGAAACGCCGTTATTCCGATCGTCCGCCACGCTACGAATATATGTTGACGGAAGCCGGTCGCGATTTTCTGCCGGTGCTGTTTGCAATTGGCGCATGGGGAAACAAGCATCGCGGCGGCGGTGAGGTAACCCGTTTTTTCGACGCTGAGACCGGAACGGAAATCGATCCCGTCACCATAGACCGCGTGACCGGCGCCCCGGTCGGAACCCGTCCCATCCGTATCGAGAAACCCGAATGAGCACGCGTCGCAGAGAGTGATCACCTTCACCGCAAATGCTCCGGATTAGCAGCGGAGCATCGCACACAGGCAGGAAAATTCGCCAGTTGGCCTGTAAGCCGGGTTCTGTATGGCTCCGGTTTGACCCGGAACGTGGCAGCCATTCATCTGGGACGGCATTTGCATGCCGCCTCGCGCAACCCACCCGGATGACGGACCCGGAAACCGGCTGTAAACGGGCTTTCGCCCGTCCCGTGTCATCCCTATTCGGTCTTGCTCCCGGTGGGGTTTACCTTGCCACCACTGTCACCAGCGGCGCGGTGGGCTCTTACCCCACCCTTTCACCCTTACCATGCAAGGCATGGCGGTTTGCTCTCTGTGGCACTTTCCCTGGGGTCACCCCCGCCGGACGTTATCCGGCACCGTATTTCCGTGGAGCCCGGACTTTCCTCACCTTACCGTCTTTCGACATTGGTAAAGCGCGGCTGCCCGGCCAACTGGCATGGGCTGCATAACCATGTTCTGGAGCGAAAGCCACCGAAAAGCGCAATCAAGGATCAAAGAAATGCGGGCGTGAAATCCGTCGTGAAAGCACCGTCGGCGATTTCTCCATCCCGCAGCAGTGCGGCACCCAGCCGCCCGATCTCATCGGAACTCTTGGCCGCGGTTCCATTGCCGCCGGTCAGAACCGCGATACGCGGCGAGGCGGTAAAGCCGATGGCGGGATAACCGCTCCGCGTTTTGGAGACGACGCAGGCGGCCATCGAAACACGCGAAAGATCGACGGCAGGTACCAGCGTTCCGACGATGGCCGACAGGTGATCACGCACGCTTTCACGTCCGCCGGACCGGAACCATTCCCGGATTTCCGGATCGCTGCCAACCGCCTTGTCGTCGGGATCACCACCGATTTTGAGATAGAATTTGCCATCGGGATACCGCACCGGCGGCAGAAGATAGATATGTTTCGTGGTGTCGTGCGGCTCGTAGATCAGCGACGGCATAGCCGCATATTGCCCAAGATCTGCTTCATCAATCTCGAAGAAAGCGATGGTCCGCGCATAGACATTGAGTTCGACAGGCTTCGGCAGCAAATCTTTCGTAATCGAGAAACCACCGGCCGCCACCAGCACCCGATCTGCGGTATAAACCGCCCCCGAAGCCGTCTGCACCGAAGCGCGGCCATCCTCTTCCCGCGTCGAGACGACGATATCGTCGATCAGCGTGACACCGGCCTTTTCCGCCAGAATGGCCTGCGCCTTCACCAGCCCACGCGGGTTGACGTAACCGGCATTGTCCCTTTCGAACACGCCTTCACAGCCCGGTTCGAAGGAAAAATAGGGAAACCGGCTTTTCAGGCTTTCGCCGTCCAGCAATTCCGTTGCAACACCGAGCCGCGTCGCCGCTTTGCGAACATCATCGATAAAGGGATTATCCCCGCCCCGCTGAGGCCCCACCATCAGGCAACCGACCGGCGCGTAAAATTCCACGCCGCTTCTCGCGGCAATATCGGCATAACGCGCAATCGAGCGGTTGGCGAGCAGCGCCCAGTCGGCATCACCATCGATGGTGCGGGTAATCCGCGCTTCATCATAGTGACTGGCGAAAACGCCATGATGTGATTTGATATCGGCGGGTTCACCGGGGCCGATCAGCGCCACGCCATCCACCGTTTCGGCCAGATGTCGGGCAGCGGCGGCACCCATCATGCCGCGACCCACGACGATATAATTGAAATGTCCCGACATGCCGCCCTCTTCATTCACCCAGTTCGATAGCAACCTTGTAGCCGCTTCGCAGAGGCATGTCAGACGAAAACCGGCGACATTTCAGCCGCGAACTCATCCTCGGTCAGTTGACCGTTCAAAAGCAACACAGCGCCCAGCCGTCCGATCTCGTCCGAAGACTTGGCGGAGACGAAATTGCCGCCGGTCAGAACTGCGATATTGGAGGATTGCGTATAGCCGATATAGGGATAACCACTGCGGGTAATCGATGCGACACAGGAGCCGGAGGTCACGGGGCAGCCGGCAAGTTCGGGCATCAGCGACAGGGCTTTCCTCGTCAGGAATTCCACCTCGCCCGGCGTGCCGTCGGAATGGAACCAGTCCACCGCCTCGGCCAGTGTCTCGAGCCTGCCCTTCTCGCTTTCGCCGCCGATCTTCAGATAGACCTTGCCATCGGGATAGCGTACCGGCGGCAGGATGTAGACGATGTCGTCCTCCGTCTCCGCCAGCACGATGGTTGACGGCATGGCGCCGAACAGCGCTTGCCTTGTCTCATCGAGCTCGAAAAATACGATGGTGCGACCGGTGGCCGCCATATCGACCGGCGAAGGCAACAGCTCAGCCATATTGGTAAAACCACCCGCGGCCACGATGACCTTTTCAGCGGTGTGAACAGCACCTTCCCGCGTTACCACCTCGACGCCATGCGAGGTATCGCGAATATGCGCCGCGGTCTCACGCACCAAATGCGCGCCCTGTGCCTCGGCAATTGCGCATTGCGCCTTCACCAAGGCGCGCGGATTGATGTGGCCGGCATTACCGGCCTCGAAGCAACCACCGTGATCGGCAGGGAGCGAGAACATTGGAAACCGGCCAGCCAGCGCGTCAGCGCCGAGCGTTTCCACGCCAAGACCGAGACGGTCGGCAGAGGAAAGCGCCCGCGACATATAATCTCCGGCAAGCCCCTTGCCGTTTCCGGTAAACAGGCAGCCCGCTTCGGTGAAGAAACGGATGCCGCTTTTGGCTTCAATCTCCGCATAACGGCGGATGGAACGTTGCGCCAGTTCCGCCCAGACCGGATCGCCGTCAAACCCACGGGTAATGCGCGCTTCGTCGTAGTGGCTCGAAAATACGCCTTTGTGGGTCTTGCGATCGGCGGGCTCGGCCGGCCCGATCAATGCCACACCATCCGTTTGCGCCGAAAGGTGCCGCGCCGCGGCCGCACCCATCATCCCGGCCCCGACCACGATATATTTGAAATCCGGCATGACATGCTCCGTATCAGATTTATCCCTGACTACAGCATGCCCGCGCGAACCGGAATCGCTTTTCGCAAAAGCTTGGGGCGTTGTCGGATTTCCGGGCGGAAAAACCGGTTCCGCTTTTCCAGGAAATGCTTCCTGAAAAGATACGCAAAACCTCAGCTGGCCAGCAGCGCCTGCACCTTGCCGCAATAACGCTTGGACACCGGGTTCATCCGTGTGGCGCCATGGCCGGCATTATAACGCAGGATCGTGCTGCAAACCTGCCCGCCGCCAAGCTGGTGGGCGGTCGCCAGATATTGCATGCCCCAGCGAATATTGGTCTCGGGATCGTAGAGCGCCTTTGTCGTGCCGCGAAAACCCATCATGCGCGCCGTGGCCGGCTTGATCTGCATCAGCCCGACCTCGCCTGCGCTGCCGCGAGCCTTGGGGTTGAACCTGCTTTCCACCGAAACCACGGCATGCGCCAGATTGGTGGGAACGCCATAACGCTTGGCATATTTGACGATCAGATCGGAATAGTCGTTCTTCAGCGACGCAGGCAGACTCTTTTCCGGAATGGGATAACCGGGCTTGCGGAAGAAGGTCTCCAGCGTCACCGTTTTGGTCTTGACGTCCTCGTCTTTGGCAAAAGCAATCCCCGCCTGTGAAGCGAGCATAACAACACCCGCCGCAACAGCAACAACAACCCTGTTCATATGTAGAAAAAGTCTCCAGATCGGATGACTGAACCAATGAAGCGACACAAATATTCAGCGCCCGGAAAGTCGATCGCGACCTTCCGCAGTCCAGTCTCCTTGATTGATATTGACGGTTGGTTCCCCTGAAGAACGACACCGCATGCAGTGCTGTTCTTAAACTTCCTCAATGCGGATTAACTGTGGCACATCAAAAAAAGCGACTTGAACGCCCGGAAAACAGGGAACTATTTTCCAGAATTCGCGTTTAAGCGGCCGAAAATTTCGGCAGGCTGGCAATCAACCGGTGAAGCGTGTCGATGGTGGAAAAATCCGCGATGCCATCCACCAGAGCCGGACGGAAATGCCGCTGGAAGGCAGCAACGGCGCCTTCGGTCTTTTCGCAATAAGCGCCTGTTATTTCAACGCCATATCCATAAATGGACAGCATCGACTGAAGTGCTTCCACCGGCTGCCCATGGTCGCCGCGCTGGAAAAAGCGCCCGCCGCGGATCGGCGCAGGCTCCACCCAGTGACCGACACCGTTCTGCGACAGGATGTCCCACGGGAATTTTTCGCCCGGATCGACCTTGCGGATAGGCGCTACGTCCGAGTGGGCAAGCACCCGTTCAGGCGCGATATTCCAGCGCTGGCCGCAATCGCGACACAATTCGATGACGGCGTCGACCTGTTTCTTCGGGAATTCCGGCAAACCGCCGGGGTGGCCCTGATTGGCGATTTCGATGCCGATGGAGCGGGAATTGATGTCCTGATCCCCTGCCCAGGTGCTTTTGCCCGCATGCCAGGCGCGGCGGGTTTCCGGCACCATCTGGATGACGCGGCCGTCCTCGAAAACGAAATAATGGCTGGAGACCTGGCTTTCGGGATTGCAGAGCCACGACAGCGCGCCGTCCGCCGTCGTCATGCCGGTATAATGCAGAAGAATGATATCGGGGCCGACCACATCAAGTCTTTCGCCATGATTAGGCGACGGCGCAACGGCTGCGCCCGGAAAATCCGGGGTAAAATCCGGCAGACATTCACTCATGCGACGCGGCGTTCTTTCTCGATGGCCGCATAGGCGGCATTGAGAGCCGCCATACGCTCATTGGCGGCAGCATGCAATTCCATAGGCACGCCGCGTGCAATGAGCTTGTCGGGATGGTGTTCGGCAACCAGCGAACGGTAACGCTTGCGAATATCCAGAAAGTCGTCCGAGGGCGAAACGCCAAGCACACGATAAGGATCGCGCCCGTCCATATGGACATGCCGCGCCATGATCGTTTCGAAGTGGTCTTCGGTGATATGGAATATCTCAGCGATACGGCCAAGGAAGGCCAGTTCCCGCTCGTGGATCAGCCCATCGGCCTTGGCGATGTGAAACAGTCCGTCGATGACGCTTTCCAGCATCTCGCAATTATCGTGCCCGGAACCGCAGAGACCGGCAAGGCGCTCGGCATAGGCCTCGTATCCGGCAACGTCCTGACGCGCGAGATTGTAAAGACGGGCAACGTTTCGCGCTTCTTCTTCGGGAAAATCGAAGATTTGACGGAAGGCGCGCACCTCGGCGTCGTTGACGACGCCGTCAGCCTTCGCCATCTTGGCGGAGAGTGCGATAATCGCGACGGAAAAGGAAACCTTGCGCCGCGTCTCCGGGTCTCCTTCAAAGAGGGTGCGGATGGCTTCAACCACGCGTCCAAGCGCACCGCCTGCCGCGTCGCCGATTGCGCCGAGCAGCCGCTCCCACAGGGATGAAATTTGCAGACAGGCAAAATCGAACATCATGCCGTCAAGCATGACGGGATATTGCCGTGAATGCAATATGTCCGGCAGTGCTGCGGCATTAACTTTTATTCATCTTTGCGACAGTTTTGCTTCAGGAACAAGAAGGGGGCAAACGGCACGGCCGGGGTTTTCCACAGGTGACGCAAGCGGACACAGGCAGTTGGTGGCCTCGACGCGGATTGAAACGATTATATTCCGTCAGTTTCCTCAAGCCGCTGAAAAGCCGCGAGAAATCGGCGTTTTTCTTGATAAATTCACTTTACACCTACACGCGGCTGTCGCATCCATTTGCCAGACATGTCTTTGAGTTTATGCAAAAAGGAGAGCCATGATGGCCAAACAGAAAGTCGCAATGCTGACCGCGGGTGGCCTTGCGCCCTGTCTCTCTTCCGCCGTCGGCGGCCTGATCGAGCGCTATAGCGACATTGCGCCTGAGATCGACATCGTGGCCTATCGCTCCGGTTATCAGGGCGTTCTTCTGGGCGATCGCATCGAGATCACCAGCGACATGCGTGAAAAGGCCCCGTTGCTGCACCGATACGGCGGCTCGCCGATCGGCAACAGCCGCGTCAAGCTCACCAACGCCGCCGACTGCGCCAAGCGCGGACTGGTGAAAGAGGGCGACAATCCGCTTCGCGTCGCCGCCGAACGGCTGGCCGCTGACGGCATCACCATTCTCCACACCATCGGCGGCGACGATACCAATACGACGGCCGCCGACCTCGCCGCCTATCTCGGCGCCAACGGCTATAACCTCACCGTCGTTGGCCTGCCGAAGACTGTGGACAATGACGTGGTGCCGATCAAGCAGTCTCTCGGCGCATGGACAGCCGCTGAAGTTGGCGCGTCCTTCTTCGACAATGTCAGCAACGAACAGAGCGCTGCGCCGAAGACCTTCGTGATCCATGAAGTGATGGGCCGCCATTGCGGCTGGCTGACGGCGGCAACCGCGCGCGCCTATATCCAGAAGACCAGCGGCAATGAATATGTCGAAGGCCTGATGATGAACACGCAGATGAAGAATATCGACGGCATCTACCTGCCGGAAATGGCCTTCGACATCGAGGCGGAAGCCGAACGCCTGAAGGCGATCATGGACAGACACGGCTACGTCACACTGTTCGTTTCCGAAGGTGCCGGCCTTGATTCCATCGTTGCCGAACGGGAATCGTCTGGCGAAGCCGTCAAGCGCGACGCCTTCGGCCACGTGAAGATCGACACCATCAATGTCGGTGGCTGGTTCCAGAAGCAATTCGCCGGCCTCATCGGCGCCGAACGCTCCATGGTGCAGAAGTCGGGCTATTTCGCCCGGTCCGCGCCCGCCAATGGCGATGATCTGCGGCTCATCCAGGGCATGGTCGATCTCGCCGTCGAAAGCGCGCTCAACAAGGTCTCCGGCGTCACCGGCCATGATGAAGATCAGAACGGCAAATTGCGGACGATCGAGTTTCCGCGTATCAAGGGCGGAAAGCATTTCGACCTTTCTGCAAAATGGTTTACCGAAGTGATGGAACACGTCGGTCAACCGTTCACAGCGGCCTAATTTTACGATAGGCTAATTAATGCGGTGACAGGGAGGGCAAGGAGGAAAAGAATGTCTGGACAGGCCTGGCTGATTTTTTGTGCAGCATGTGCCGTTGTGTTCGCACTTCCCTCTCCCCTTGTATTCTCTGTCGCCTCCTATGCCGCCATCCGCGGCAAAAAGACCATCTTCGCCTCCGTCAGCGGCGGGGCGCTCGGCGTCGTCACGGCCATGACGATTTCGGCCATTCCGGTGGCCGGTCTGGCCTATCTGCCGCAATCCTTTCTGGGTATAGTGCAATGGGCCGGCATCGGCTGGCTGATGCTGTTCCTGTTGTGGACTTTTGCGACACCCGCCGCCCAGGCGGCCAATGCCGATAACGACAATCTGCCGGGCAAATCGTGGAGCGGCATTTTCCGCGATTCTTACGCCATTGCCGCGTTGCGCCCGCGTTACTTCACATTCTTTCTGGCGCTGTTGCCGCAATTCATTTCCACCTCCGGCAACGCCGTGGAAACGCTGGCGGCGGCGCAGGCCGCAATCCTGCTTTTAGCGCTTGCCGTTCTCACCGCACAGGCGCTGTTTGCCGGCTCAACGCTGGCGCTGGTGCGCCGCATGTCGGGCGAGAAGAAAATCCGGCCAAAATACCGCACCCACTTCATTTCCGGCCGCGCCGTCAGCGCCGGTTACAGGCGCATCGCAGCCTGAAAAACCGGGATGCCACGTCCCGGCTTGCCGCTATCCTTACAATAGGTTAATGAAGGCTCGACGGGACACTGCCTGCTTCGCTTGACGCGGGGGTATCGAGAGACAGGCATAACGAAGGCGGCAACATGCGAAATTCGGGCAAATTCCGCGGAAGAAGTGCACTTCTTCTGTCTTCCACCGTGGGTCTGGCATTGGCATTAAGCGGCTGTACCAGCGTCGAATATACCGCGAAGGAAGGTCCGAACGGCCCGAAAATCGCAACAGTCAACCCCGCAACGGCACCCGCCGCCCAAGCATCGACACAGACGGCAGCAGCCGAAACGGTACCCGGCATAACTTCCGCCGCACCGGCGACCCAGACTGCTGATGCGGCAACCTCTTCCCAGCCTGCAGCACTTCCCACCGCAGTCGCCGTCAAGGGCGGACGCGTGGCCCTGCCGCCGGCCTCTGAAATCGCAGCGGCAGCCGCCATTAGCGCGCAGATGCAACCGCAGCAGAATGAAGTCGCTCAGGCGACGGTGATGACATCAGCGCCGACCACGGTCGCGGCCCTCGCTCCGACAGGCGTCACTCCGGCAGCAGCCGCGATTGCTACCGCTGGCTCAGCGGCACAGCCGGCCATTCACAACGCCGCAGCCGATCTGCCGCAGGTCGTTGCCGTAAAGGGCAGCTTCCCGCCCGCACCGCCGCCGCCCGGTTCGCCTTCCATTGGCACTGAACTAACGGCGGAACGAAAGGTCATTCCGTTGCCGAAGCCGGACAGCACGGTTCTTGCCTACGCCTCTGGCCCCACCAACGCCGCCCTTGCCGCCATCCGACAGAACGAAGCGATGACGACGCCGCTCAAGGCAGCGCCAGCCGGACGCGAGAAGCTGAGCGGACTGATTTCCAAATATGCCGTCATGTATAATGTGCCGGAAGATCTGGTTCACCGCGTTGTGCAGCGTGAAAGCATGTACAATCCCGGCGCCTATAACAGCGGCAACTTCGGCCTGATGCAGATCAGGCACGCCACGGCCCGCTCCATGGGCTTCGATGGCCCTGCCTCCGGTCTGTTCGATGCCGAAACCAACCTCAAATACGCCGTCAAATATCTGAGCGGCGCATGGGTGGTGGCCGACAACAACCGCGACAACGCGGTCCGTCTTTATGCCCGCGGTTATTATTACGATGCCAAGCGCAAGGGCATGCTGCACGTTCTGCGGAAGTAATAGCCTCCGGCTCGGTTGGAAACGCCGTGTAACCCTACGGCTTCTCTGAAGATATGACGCAAACCTATCCTCCGTCATGCTCGGGCCTGTCCCGAGCATCTGCAACCGTCTGATTTTGTCATGGTGATTGGATCCTCGGGACAAGCCCGAGGATGACGCCGCCCGTGATGACTGCCTTATCGATAATCTCAGGCGTAGGCAGGTTTCCCACCGTCTTTCTGATTCGTTGCTTTCACCCACAGCCCCTGTCATCAAACTGTAGCGTCACGGCTGTAGACGCCTCTCAATCGACTGAGAGGTGAACATATGACGAGTGCGGCACCCAAGACCGGCTTCAGCAAAAACACGAAACTGAAGTCCGCATTGCTACAGCACAAGGCACTCTCGAAAAGCGGCCTTTCAGAAAGGTTCTTCGGAGTTCTTTTTTCCGGTCTCGTTTATCCGCAAATCTGGGAAGACCCGGAAATCGACATGGAAGCGATGGAGCTTGGCGAAGGCCACCGGGTCGTCACCATCGGTTCGGGCGGCTGCAACATGCTGGCCTATCTCTCCCGCAACCCTGCCAGCATCGATGTGGTGGATTTGAACCCGCATCACATTGCCCTCAACAAGCTGAAGCTCGCCGCCTTCCGCCACCTGCCCGCCCATCAGGACGTCGTGCGTCACTTCGGCCGCGCCAATACGCGCAGCAACAGTCATGGTTATGACCGTTTCATCGCCGACCATCTCGACGATACGACCAAGGCCTACTGGTCGAAGCGTACCCTCTCCGGCCGCCGCCGCATTTCGGTGTTCGACCGGAACATCTATCGCACCGGCCTGCTTGGCCGTTTCATCGGCGCCGGCCATTTGATGGCGCGCCTGCACGGCGTGAAACTCACCGAAATGGCCAAGACCCGCACGCTGGACGAACAACGCCAGTTTTTCGACAGCAAGGTCGCCCCCCTGTTCGACAAGCCGGTGGTGCGCTGGCTGACGAAGCGCAAAAGCTCTCTGTTCGGCCTCGGTATTCCGCCCCGTCAATATGACGAGCTGGCGAGCCTTTCCTCTAACGGCACGGTTGCCGCCGTGCTCAAGGAACGGCTGGAAAAGCTTGCCTGCAACTTCCCGCTCAGCGACAATTATTTCGCCTGGCAGGCCTTTGCGCGCCGTTATCCCGAGCCACATGAAGGCGCCCTGCCCGCCTATTTGAAGCCGGAATATTACGAGACGATCCGTAATAATACGGCCCGCGTCGCCGTGCACCACGCCACCTATACCGAGCTTCTTTCCAAAAAGCCGGCAAGCGGCGTTGATCGCTACATTCTCCTCGACGCGCAGGATTGGATGACGGACGGGCAACTCAACGAATTGTGGTCGCAGATCAGTCGCACAGCCGCTCCCGGCGCACGCGTCATCTTCCGCACCGCCGCCGAAAAAAGCGTTATCGAAGGCAGGCTCTCCACCGACATTCGCAACCAGTGGGTCTATCTCGAAGAGCGTTCGCAAGAGCTGAACGCCATGGATCGATCGGCCATTTATGGCGGTTTCCATATCTACCAGAGGGCTATGGCATGAAAACCATTGGCGAGAATGTGGGTCTTGCAGACAGCGCGCATGCGGGCCTGATGGACCGCATGTATCGCCACCAGCGGCATATCTACGATATCACCCGCAAATATTACCTTCTGGGCCGCGACAGGACCATTTCCGGCCTCGATGTGCCCGATGGCGGCACGCTGCTGGAAGTTGGCTGTGGCACGGGCCGTAACCTGCTTTTGGCCAGCCGGAAGTTTCCGCAGGCAAAACTCTTCGGCCTCGATATCTCATCTGAAATGCTGCTGACCGCGTCGGAAAATTTCGCCGGTAAGGCGGAGCGCCCCATTCTGCGCGTGGCCGATGCCACTGCCTTTCGCGCCGCTGAATTCGGCCAACCCGACGGTTTCGACCGCGTCATGATCCCCTACGCGCTGTCGATGATACCGGAATGGGAAAAGGCGATCGAACAGGCGCTCACGGCGCTCAAACCGGGCGGCTCCCTGCATATTGTCGATTTTGGCCAGCAGGAACAATTACCGAAGTGGTTCCGCACCCTTCTGCAGGCGTGGCTTACCCGTTTCCACGTGACGCCGCGCGCCAATCTTCGTTATGTTCTGGCCAATATGGCTGGCCGCTTTGACGGTAATCTAGAATTCGAAGAGATCGCCCGCGGTTACGCGTGGCGGGCCGTCATCACGCTACCGGTCGCCGAAGTGCAGCCAAAAATCAGCCGGATGCTGGCGGACGCCTGATTCTCGAAAAATATTCCGGCGCCTCCGCAGGAACAGGGGTGCGCTGCCAACGCGCGGCGTACCACTTGCGAATCCTTGCCGTTATTCCCGCCGCCACGCCACAAATCGCTTCAAATCCAGCGACTTGCGATGTCGAAAAGGGCCATTGTCCCTTGCCATATCAATTTGTTTACCATGTTATGGGTAAATCGGGAGATGCGCCGCGCCATGTTGCGGCTGCGGGATGGGCAACAACACTTTCATCAGGGTTCCAATGCGGCTGCGTTTTTCGGCACTATTGTCGGCTTTGCTCTTGATCGGCGGCTGCACGTCCACGAGTTACGACCTGCTTGAAACCGCATCCGTTTCCAAGCCGAAATTCGCCGATACCGACCCACAGGATTTCGGCATGAACAACCCGCATCGCCACGAGGTGCACGGTATCGACGTGTCCAAATGGAATGGTGATGTCGACTGGCAGACCGTGCGCAAGTCAGGTGTGTCCTTCGTCTTCATCAAGGCGACGGAAGGATCGGACCGCATCGATCCGAAATTCGGCGACCATTGGCGCAGCGCCGCAGCGGCGGATATCCTCCACGCGCCCTATCACTTCTATTATTTCTGCTCGACGGCCGATGCTCAGGCCGACTGGTTCATTCGCAACGTGCCGAAGGAAGCCGTCACCCTGCCGCCCGTTCTCGACGTCGAATGGAACCCCGCCTCCCCCACCTGCAAGACAAGGCCCGCCCCCGGCATCGTCCGCGCCGAGATGCAGCGTTTCATGGATCGCCTCGAAGCCCATTACGGCAAGCGCCCGATCATCTACACCTCTGTTGATTTCCACCGCGACAATCTCGTTGGCCAGTTCAAGAATTACCATTTCTGGGTGCGCTCCGTCGCAGCCCATCCGGCCAAAATCTACGAAGAACGCCAATGGGCCTTCTGGCAATATACGGCAACCGGCGTTGTGCCCGGCGTAAACGGCCCGACCGATATCAATGTTTTTGCCGGCAGTGAGAAAAACTGGCGGAAATGGGTCGCCTCCGCCAAATAAACACGGCCAAGAAGCAACACATTCGAAAAAACCGCGTTCTCACCTGTCGTCTGGCTGCGAGACCCGTTTTTTTGTCGCAAACATATGGGTAAAGCGGGCCTACAACCCATTGAGGAAATTCCCATGTCTACCTTCCGGTCGCGCAGCATCATTTTTGCCGCCGCTTTGTCGCTTCTTTCCACTGGCTCCGCCCTTGCCACGCCGCCCGTTGCCTCGCCTGACGATCCCAAACAGGTCGCCTGCGGCGGTGATCTCGGCGCATTTCTCGAGGGCGTGAAAGCCGATGCGCTGGCCAAGGGCATTCCGGCCGACGCGATCCAGAAGGCGCTTGCCGGCGCGCAGATCGACCCGAAAGTGCTTTCGCGTGACCGTGCACAGGGCGTCTTCCGCCAGACCTTCCTGGAATTCTCCCAGCGCACCGTCAGCCAGGCCCGTCTCGATATCGGCCGCAGGAAGCTGCAGGAACTCTCCTCCACCTTCGCTCGCGCCGAAAGTGAATACGGCGTACCGGCTGGCGTCATCGCCGCGTTCTGGGCCATGGAAACCGACTTCGGTGCCGTTCAGGGTGATTTCAACACCCGCAATGCACTGGTGACCCTCTCGCATGATTGCCGCCGCCCGGAGCTTTTCCGTCCGCAGCTGCTGGCGCTCATTGAAATGGTCCAGCATGGCGATCTCGACCCCGCCGCCAATACCGGCGCATGGGCCGGTGAAATCGGCCAGGTGCAGATGCTGCCCAAGGACATCATCGCTTTCGGTGTTGATGGTGACGGCAACGGCCACATCAACGTCAAGGATAGCGCCCCGGATGCCATCCTGACCGCTGCAAAATTCATCCAGCATCTCGGCTTCAAGAAGGGCGAGCCGTGGATTCAGGAAGTCTCCCTGCCGGAAAACCTGCCATGGGAAAAATCCGGCCTCGGCGGTCCGCTCACCGCCGGTGAATGGTTCGCGCTTGGCGTGACGCCGCGTGACGGCAACAAAAACTTCGCTTCCCTGCCCGCAGCCCTCATCATGCCGCAGGGCCGCAAGGGTCCGACCTTCATCACCTATCCGAATTTCAACATCTATCTGGAATGGAACCAGTCGTTCATCTACACGACTTCGGCCGCCTATTTCGCCACCCGCCTGATGGGTTCGCCCGTCTACAATAAGGGCAATCCCGAGCCGGGCTTTGATGACGCGACGATGAAGCAACTTCAGACCAAGCTTGAGGCGCGCGGACACAATGTCGGCAAGGTCGATGGCATCCTGGGTTCCGGCACCCGTGTCGCCATCCAGAAGGAACAGCAGCGCCTCGGCATGCCCGCGGATGGCTGGCCGTCGGCGGCTCTTCTGCAGGCGCTTTAAGCAATCTTAACGGCGCCATCAGGCCTTTAATCTGTCCGCCGGAATCAAGGCGAAATCGTTAATCTCGACCAGATGACTGGGGATAACACCCCGGTCATTTACTTTTTTTAAACATATGAAGCACTGCGTGAAAGAGAAATAATCTTTTATTTTCAGATAATTACAGAATCTTCTTTTTTATGCCGCCTCAAAGCGTGCTGCACTGCATCACAGAAACCGCTTTTCAACTGCCACAAAACGGTCATATTATCGAACCTGTCAACAACAGGAGGCACCCATGGGACTTACAAAATCTCTCAATGCCTTGGCAGTCGGTTTGGCGTTTTTGTTCGTAGCGATGATGCTTTTCATCTGACGAGACGTGAAGACCAAACGCAGATAAGAACCGTAGATGACACGAATTTAAAAAGCGCAGATCCTTTCGGGTCTGCGCTTTTTTCATGTCGAAAATAGAGTTTTTAAATCAGGCCGCGCTGCGGCGCAGGCGTTCCAGCCCGAGATTTTCAAGCACCGCATTGACTAGCGGCGCGCGGTTCATGGTGTAGAGGTGGAACTCGTTCACGCCGCGCCGCTGCAGATCGGCGATCTGCTCTGCGGCAACCTCGGCGGCCACGCGGGCGCGCCCTTCGAGGTCATCATCATAACCTTCGAAACGCTCATCCAGAAAACCGGGAACGCTGGTGCCGCAGCGGCCGGCGAAACGCTTCAGCTGGGTCAGGTTCTGGATCGGCATGATGCCCGGCACCACCGGAATGGTGATGCCCGCCGCCGTCACCCGCTCCATATAACGCTCGAACACATCATTATCGAAGAAGAACTGCGTCAGCGCACGGGTGGCGCCATTGTCCGCCTTGCGCTTCAGCATGTCGATGTCGACCGCCTCGCTTGCGCTTTCCGGATGTTTTTCCGGATAGGCCGAAACGGAAACCTCGAAATCGCCGATCTCGCGAAGGCCCTTCACCAGGGCGGCGGCGTTTTCGTAACCTTCCGGATGCGGCCTGTAGGCCGTGCCGATGCCGGTCGAGGGATCGCCGCGCAGCGCCACGAAGTGGCGAACGCCGGCATTGCGAAACTCTTCGACAACCTGATGCACATCGTCACGGCTGGCATCCACGCAGGTCAGATGCGCGGCGGTCGGCAGATGGCTGTCGCCGATCATACGGCGCACAGCATCCAGCGTCGGCGCCTTGGTGGATCCGCCCGCGCCATAGGTGACGGACACGAAATCCGGGTTCCATTTTTTCAGCTCGGCAACCGTTTCCCAGAGATGGGTCTCCATCTCGGCATTCTTGGGCGGGAAAAACTCGAAAGATAACCGGATATCGCCATCGTGGCGCGCGGTTTCCGACCTCAACATATCATGCCCTCCGGGAGCCAAGTAAAACCGCCTCTTGCACCACATCGTCTGCCATCAGCAGCCGTTGGTCGCGGGCAACCCATATCGTCACGTCCAGAGCTTCGTCGGACGCTTTTTCAGAATGAAGATCAACGGCGCGGTCGGGCTCAAGCCCGGCCTTTTTCAGCCATTCTTCCATAAGCGGATGCGAAAAACCGAGCCGCACATGCGCGTGCTCGTCGCGCAGATATTCGAAGGAATGCGGCGCCAGATCGATGACGATCAGTCGCCCACCCGGTCGCAGCATGCGTGCTGCCTCGGAAAGCGCGATTTCCGGCTGGTCGAGAAAATGCAGAACCTGATGGATGACGATCAGATCGAAATCCTGTCCTTCCAGCGGCAGGTTGAGAATATCGCCATGGCGGACGGACGCATTGACCACACCCGCCTTGTCGAGATTGGCGCGCGCCACCGAAAGCATGTCGCGGCTGGCATCCACCCCTATCGCACGGCGATAGACGCCGCTCAGAAGCTGGAGGATGCGGCCAGTGCCCGTGCCGAGATCAAGCAGCGAATCGACGGGCGTGGTGCCAACCAGCGTCAGCAGCGCGCCTTCCACGGCCTCGTCGCTCACATGCAGGCGGCGCAGCTCGTCCCAGGCGGAAGCATTGCGGCTGAAATAATCCTGTGCACGTTCCGCCCGCACCCGCTTGACGGTGGCAAGCCGCTCGCTGTCACGCTGGAGAACGGCGTCGGAGGGCGATGCAGCGCCAAGCAGCTGCCTGATGACAACGGCGGGCTCACCATCCTGCCGCAGACGAAAATAGGCCCAGGCGCCTTCCTGATAACGCTCGATCAACCCCTCTTCCGTCAAAAGCTTGAGATGACGGGAGATGCGCGGCTGCGACTGGCCGAGAATTTCGGTAAGATCGGTAACCGTCAGATCGCCGGCAGCCAGAAGCGCCAGCAGCCGAAAGCGCGTCGGTTCACCCGCCGCCTTCAGGAGATCCACCAATTTGTCCAAACCGAACGCCACGTCTGCTGCACCTCGCAAGCTAATCAACATATAAAGATATCTTTATGTCGATGTGGCAATCGATGCAAGCGCAAACTGTGCTGCACCTCCATCAAGTCCACTTATTACACGAGAAAAGGCCCGCTTTGCGGCGGGCCTTTTTGAAGAGATATGGAAAGGGATCAGCGCGTCAGGCGCTTGTAGCTCACCCGGCCGGGCTTGATGCTTTCCGGGCCGAGACGGCGGACCTTGTCCTTTTCGTAGTCTTCGAAGTTGCCTTCGAACCATTCCACATGGCTGTCACCCTCGAAAGCGAGGATGTGGGTGGCCAGGCGGTCGAGGAACATGCGGTCGTGGCTGATGATAACGGCGCAACCGGCAAAGGCTTCCAACGCTTCTTCAAGCGCTGCCAGCGTTTCCGTATCAAGGTCGTTGGTCGGTTCGTCGAGCAACAGCACGTTGCCGCCGGCCTTCAGCATCTTGGCAAGGTGAACGCGGTTGCGCTGACCACCCGAGAGATTGCCGACCTTCTGCTGCTGATCGCCGCCCTTGAAGTTGAAGGCGCCGCAATAGGCGCGAGAATTCACTTCGAACTTGCCGAGCTTGATGATGTCGTTGCCGCCGGAGATTTCCTCCCAGACGGTCTTGTCACCCGCCAGCGTATCGCGGCTCTGGTCGACATAGCCCAGCTGCACCGTTTCACCGACAGTTACCGAACCGCTATCGGGCTGTTCCTGACCGGTGATCATGCGAAACAGGGTGGTCTTGCCCGCACCGTTCGGACCGATGACGCCGACAATACCGCCCGGAGGCAGCTTGAAGGTGAGGTTTTCGATCAGCACCCGGTCACCATAGGACTTGGTGAGGTTCTCCGCTTCGATAACGACACGGCCCAGACGCTCGGCGACCGGAATGACGATCTGCGCGTCGCCGGGACGACGGTTTTCAGCGGCTTCCACCAACTCGTCATAAGCGCGGATACGCGCCTTGGACTTCGTCTGGCGAGCCTTGGGGCTGGAAGCGATCCACTCCTGTTCGCGGCTGATAGCCTTCTGACGCGAGGCGTCTTCGCGGGCTTCCTGCTGCATGCGCTTGGCTTTCGCCTGCAGGTAAGCGGAATAGTTGCCTTCGTAAGGAATGCCGCGGCCACGGTCCAGCTCGAGAATCCAGCCGGTCACGTTGTCGAGGAAGTAGCGATCGTGGGTGATCATCATCACGGCGCCGGGATAGTCGCGCAGGTGCTTTTCCAGCCACGCGATGGTTTCGGCGTCAAGATGGTTGGTCGGTTCGTCGAGCAGCAGCAGGTCGGGCTGCGAAAGCAGCAGCTTGCAAAGCGCAACGCGGCGGCGCTCACCACCCGAAAGGCCGGTCACGGGTGAATCGCCGGGCGGGCAACGCAGGGCGTCCATGGCCATTTCGACCTGATTTTCCAGATCCCACAGGTTCTGGCTGTCGATCATGTCCTGAAGTTTCGCGCCCTCATCCGCCGTTTCGTCGGAATAGTTCATCATCAGTTCGTTGTAGCGGTCAACGATTGCCGTCTTGCTCGCAACGCCTTCCATGACGTTTTCCATCACGGTCTTGTTTTCGTCGAGCTTCGGCTCCTGCTCGAGATAACCGAGCGTCGCACCTTCGGCGAGCCAGGCTTCACCGGTATATTCCTTGTCGAGACCGGCCATGATCTTCAAAACGGTTGACTTACCGGCGCCGTTCGGGCCGAGGATACCGATCTTGGCATCGGGGTAGAAGGAGAGATGGACGTTCTCCAGAACCTTCTTCGCGCCATAGGACTTGTTCAGCCCAGCCATGTGATAGATGAATTGACGTGCCATTGTAGCGAATGCTCCACATCGGAATTTTAAGAGTACGTATCGGGAAATTTGCCGCTATGTAGGGTAAATAGGACCGTGGGGCAACCTCTGGCACGATTATGACCCCATGATTATGACAAGCTGCGTGATGATACGATGGGTACGATGATGAATGAGACGACGGACGACTCCGCCTTCAGCCGGATTGAAAGGCTGGACGCCCCCTCCGGCGCATCCATTGCCTTTCGCCACCAGCCCTCCGCTCTTTCTCCGGCGCGCGGCGTATTGATGGTTTGCCACGGGCTGGTGGACCATGCGGGCCGTTATCGTCGGCTTGCGGATGTGATGTCGAAGCAGGGCTTCGAGGTCTACGCCCACGACCATCGCGGCCATGGCCGCACGAAGGCTGCGGACGCGCCTCTCGGTCGCTTCGCTTGGAAGGACGGAGCAGGCAAGGTCGTCGCCGATGTCATGGCGATACGTCGGATGGTCGGCGAAAGGCACCCCGGCCTGCCGGTGGTCCTGTTCGGCCATTCCATGGGCGGTCTGGTGGCGCTCAACACCGCCGTCAGCCACCCGGATGCCTTTGATGGCCTCTCCATCTGGAATTCCAACCTCAATCCCGGCCTCATGGGCCGCGTCGCGCAGGTTCTGCTGCGGCTGGAAAAGATGCTGAAAGGCTCGGACGTGCCAAGCGCCATTCTGCCGAAAGCGACTTTCCGCGTCTGGAACGCCAGAATGCCGGAAAAACGCACCCATGCGGACTGGCTGAGCCACGACAAGGCGGCGGTGGACGCCTATGCGGAGGATCCGCTGTGCCAGTTCGAGGCCAGCGTCTCCCTCTGGCAGGATGTTTTCGAACTCTCCTATCGCGGCCCGAAACTCATGGAGCGCCTGCCGAAAACCCTGCCGCTTCTCCTGATCAGCGGTGATCAGGATGCCGCCACCAACAACGGCAAGGAAATCGTCTGGCTTGCGGAGCGGTTTCGCCAGGCGGGCTTCAGCCATGTCGAGCATACGATCTACCGGGGCATGCGGCACGAGACCCTGAACGAAATCGGTTGGCAGGCCGTCGCGGCGGATTTCGCCGCCTGGTGCGGCCGCGTCGTCGGCGACTGAGGAGCCTTTGCCGAAACGGAATAAGTCCATGAGATAAAATCACATGCGGCAGGGCAAGCAGCGGTCTATAAACCGGCAGGCCGACAATACCGGGGGACAGATGACCGACATGCCGAACAGGAAACAGCCGCTATCCGGCATTCGCGTCATCGAGCTAGCGCGTGTTCTGGCCGGTCCCTGGGCGGGGCAGATGCTGGCCGACATGGGCGCTGACGTCATCAAGGTGGAAAACCCCGAGGGCGGCGACGATACCCGCACATGGGGGCCGCCCTTCGTTGAAGGCGCGGATGGAGAAAACCTCTCCGCCGCCTATTATCACGCCACCAACCGCGGCAAGCGCTCCATCGTCGCCGATCTGAAAACGCCGGATGGCTGCGAGCTGGTGCGCAGGCTGGTGCGCACCGCCGATGTCGTCATCGAGAACTTCAAGCGCGGCGGGCTTGCCAAATACGGCCTCGATTACGAGAGCCTGAAGGTGCTCAATCCGAAGCTGATCTATTGCTCCATCACCGGCTTCGGCCAGACCGGGCCCTATGCCGATTTCGCCGGTTATGATTATATCGTGCAGGGCATGTCGGGTTTCATGTCGATCACTGGCGAACCGGACGGCCAGCCGATGAAGGCGGGCGTCGCCGTCGCCGATATCTTCACCGGCATCTATTCCGTGACAGCCATTCAGGCGGCGCTGATCCACGCCATTCGATCAGGCGAAGGCCAGCATATCGACATGGCGCTTCTGGATGTGCAGTCGGCCGTGCTCGCCAACCAGAACATGAACTACCTGATTTCCGGCAAGCCACCCGTCCGGCTCGGCAACGCCCACCCGAATATTTCCCCCTATGAGGTGGTGCCGACGGCCGATGGTTTCCTGATCCTCGCGGTCGGCAATGACGGTCAGTTCCGCCGCCTCTGCAACATCCTCGGCATTGGCGCGATCGCCGATGACGAGCGCTTTGCAACCAACAAGGCCCGCGTGGCGCACAAGGTGGACGTGCGGCAGATCGTTTCCACCGAAACGCTGAAATGGCAGAAGCGCGATCTTCTGACCGCTTGCGAGCAGAATGCCGTGCCGGCCGGGCCTATCAACTCCATCGAGGAAATGTTCGCCGATCCGCAGATCAAGGCGCGGGGCTTGCGTGTCGATCTCGAAACGGAAGACGGCACCGTCATTCCCGGCGTGCGCACCCCCATTGTGCTCTCGCAAACCCCCTTGCGCTATGAACGCCCCAGCCCGAAGCTCGGTGAGCATCAGGCACAGGTACTGGCCGAACTGGAAAACATCGAAAGGACCACCACGCCATGAAAACAACAGGCAATACCAGAACAGGTGGGCAATTGATCGTCGAAGCGCTGAAGGCCAACGGCGTCTCCCGCGTGTCCTGCGTTCCGGGCGAAAGCTATCTGGCCGTGCTGGACGCGCTTTATGAAAGCGGCATCGAAACCGTGGTCTGCCGCCAGGAAGGTGGCGCCGCCATGATGGCCGATACCTGGGGCCGGCTGACGGGCGAACCCGGCATCTGCATGGTGACCCGCGGCCCGGGTGCCACCAACGCCTCGGCCGGCCTGCACATCGCAAGGCAGGATTCCATTCCGATGATCCTGTTCATCGGCCAGGTGCAGCGCGACGCCCGCGAGCGCGAGGCTTTTCAGGAAGTGGAATACCGCCGCGCCTTCACCGAATTCGCCAAATGGGTGGGCGAGATCGACGATGCGCGCCGTATCCCGGAATTCGTCACCCGCGCCTTCACTGTTGCCACCTCCGGTCGCCCCGGCCCGGTGGTGCTGACGCTGCCTGAAGACATGCTGGTGGAAGAGGTCGAAGCGCCCGAGGCAAAGCCCTATACACCCGTCGAGGCACATCCCGGCCCGTCACAGATGGCCGCCTTCGCAAAAATGCTGGGCGAGGCAAAACGTCCGATCTTCATCATCGGTGGCACCCGCTGGTCCGAGGAAAGCGTGGCGACCTTCAGGGCATTTGCCGAAAATCACAAGCTGCCCATCGGCTGTTCCTTCCGCCGCCAGATGCTGTTCGATCATCTGAGCCCTTCCTATGCCGGCGATGTCGGCATCGGCATCAACCCGGCGCTGGCAAAGGAGATCAAGGAGTCCGATCTCGTGGTTCTGGTCGGCGGCCGCCTCTCCGAAATGCCGTCTTCCGGTTATACGCTGCTAGACATCCCCTACCCGTCGCAGAAACTCATCCACATCTATCCGGAAGCCGAAGAGCTTGGCCGCGTTTACCGTCCCGATCTCGCAATCTGCGCCGCGCCGGATGATTTCGTCGCCGCCCTCTCCTCCATCTCGCTTCCGGCAAACGCCGCATGGGCCGAACGCACGGCCGCCATACATGCGGCTTACCTCAACTGGTCCACGCCGCCGCAGAGCGGCCCCGGCCCGGTGCAGATGGGTCCGATCATGGACTGGATCGAAGCCAATGTGCCCGAGGATGCGATCTTCACCAATGGCGCGGGCAACTACGCCACCTGGGTGCACCGTTTCCACCGTTTCCGCCGCTTCAACACGCAATCGGCGCCAACATCAGGCTCGATGGGTTATGGCCTGCCGGCGGCAGTCGCCGCCAAGCATCTGTTCCCGGAGCGTGAGGTGATCTGCTTTGCCGGTGACGGTTGTTTCATGATGCATGGGCAGGAATTCATCACCGCCGTCCGTTATGGACTGCCGATCATCACCGTCCTGGTCAATAATGGCACCTACGGCACCATCCGCATGCATCAGGAACGGGAATATCCAGGCCGTGTCAGCGGCACCGATCTCGTCAATCCGGATTTCAACGCTTTTGCGAAGGCCTATGGCGGCCACGGCGAAACGGTGGAAAAAACCGAGGACTTCGCCGCCGCCTTCGAACGCGCGCGGGCAAGCGGCAAGCCGGCCATCATCGAGGTGAAGCTGGACGCCGAGGCCATCACGCCAACGCGCACGCTGACGCAGATCAAAACCCGGGCCTGATATCGCCCTTCGATATTGGTGATGGACACGGCTCCGGCATGGTGTAAATCCTGACACTCGCACGACGTCATCCTCGGGCCTGTCCCGAGGATCCAATCACGTATCGTAAAATTCATCGGTTGCAGATGCTCGGGACAGGCCCGAGCATGACGAAAGAGAGGTTTAACACTTCTTTCAGCAGCCCTTCGGATCAGGAAACGACATGCCGGATGCAGCCCCTCCCGTCATCACCCCACGCGGCGCGAAGATCGAGCCCTCGGCCGGCGCACCTTTCGAGGCGGTGCGCGTGGCCCGCGATGTGCTGCACACATCCCGCACGGCAGCGCTCGCTACCCTCGATCCGGTCAGCGGTTATCCTTATACGACCGCAACCAATATCGGCATCGAGCCTGATGGTACGCCGTTCTTCTTCGCGGCGGGCCTGACGCTGCACGCCCGCAACATGGAGGCAGACCCGCGCATCTCGCTGACGCTCGCCCCCTTCGGCAAGGGCGATGCGCTTACGCTGCCGCGGCTGACGCTGGTGGGGAAAGCGGAACTGATCGACCCGGCTGAGGTGCCGCTTGCGAGACAGCGCTACATCGCCCGCTATCCCAAGGCGAAACTTTACCTCTCCCTTCCCGACACGAGGCTCTACCGGCTGCGAACGGAAGGCGTACAGATCAACGGCGGCCCGGCCCGCAATGCCAGCAACATCACCTCCGCCGATCTGCGCACGGAGCTTTCCGGCGCGGCGGAACTGATGGCGGTGGCGCAAAGCGAAGCGACCCGCCTCAATGCCATCAAAGGCGAAGCGGCCCGGCTCGCCGTTCTGGCCGGCGCGAAGGCCGGTCGCTGGACGATCACCTCCATTGACCCTGATGGCATCGATCTCGCTTCGGCCAGCGATCTCGCCCGGCTGTGGTTTGCGGAGCGGGTGACGACGTTGAAGCAGTTTGAGAAGGCGCTTGCTTTGCTTGTGAAATGAAGGGCGCAAACGACTCACAAACCTGGGACAATCGTCTCTCTTCCGTCATGCTCGGGCCTGTCCCGAGCATCTGCCACCTATCAAGTTGTGATACGTGAGTGGATCCTCGGGACAAGCCCGAGCATGACGAAACGAGCGTTTCGAATTTCCCATAAAAAAAGGCCGGGCTGCATTCCGCGACCCGGCCTTTCTCAGAAAACTCAGACGGATGCTCAGAGAGCAGCAGTCACGATGAACTCAACCTTGTAGTCCGGGGTAGCAAGCGCTGCTTCGCTGGTGGCCCGGGCCGGCGGGTTTACCGGGTCGATCCAGCCTTCCCAGACGGCATTCATTTCGCCGAAGGTGGACATGTCGGAGAGATAGATGATCGTCTGCAGGACCTTCGACTTGTCGGAACCGGCAGCGGCCAGCAGGCGATCGACTTCCGCCAGCGCCGACTTGCTCTGTTCCGTCACGCTCGTACCCTCGCCGACCTGGCCGGCCAGATAGACGGTGTTGCCGTGTACGACGGCGCCGCTCATGCGCTTGCCCGGCTCGATACGCTTGATGGTCATGGAAAACTCCTGTTGATTGGCATTAAAATAGAACGATGCGCGGAAAATCAGCCGCGCAGGTGATGGGTCTTTTCGTAGATCGCCGTGGAGCGCGCGCCGGAACGGCAATAGCCGAGCATCGGGCGCTGCAATTCATCGAGCGCATCCACCATGCCGGCAACGGCATCGGCGTCGACGCCATAGCGACCAACCGGTACATGCATGATGGTGAGGCCAAGTTGCTCTGCGCGCTCGGCAATATCGGCGAAAAGCGGCTGGCCGTCTTCTTCGCCGTCAGGGCGGTGGCAGACGATCGACTTGAAGCCGAGTGCCTTGACCTCATCCAGATCGGCGACGCTGATCTGTCCCGTTACCGAATATTCGTCGTCTATGCGCCTGATATCCATGTCTGCCTCCGCTGAAACCGGCGTCCGCGCCGCTGGCTGTCGCCCTTCAAAATCCGCATCCGATGTAAGCGGTCAAAACCCCTGCGTCAATGACGGCGCACCGTCATTCGGCATGGCATTCGCTACGGCATTCAGAGGATTGAAAAGCGCAGACCGAACCTGCGGCTTTCACCCGGCTGGAGAATATTGAACTCGCCGGCGGTCTCAAGCTCGCTCCGCCCAACCCAGCGATGCGAAACCGGCTCGATGCCGAGCACATTGGCGGGGTCCTGCTGGTTGCGCCACATCTGGAGATAGGGCAGCGTCTCCGTGCGAAAACGCACGGTCAGCGTCTTCCCGCCGATGGCCGCAATCGGGCCAAGCTTCAATTCCGCCCATTCGTCCTTGCCGGCAGAGACGCAGAAAACAGTTCCCGGCTCCTCGCCGAAACGCCAGCCATGGCCGCCGCCTTCAAGCATGGCGCCTTCAAGCCGCACGGCATCGTCAAACAGGCGCGCGCCGACATTCATGTGATACATCAGAAAGACCGGGATCGGCCGCGAACTCGTATTGACGATCCGGTCGTCAAGGCTGACTTCGCCGCTTTCACCATCGATGCGCCATGTCCGTTCAAGAACTGCGGTGCCGCCATCGGCAAGCTTCACGGGAACCTCCACACGCGCCAGCGCATTGGACTCATGAACGTCGAAAGCGATGATCGTCGCGGGATGCGAGGAAAAGGACCCATGCAACGGATATCGACGCCCCTCGCCGTCACCGTCGATCAGTTCGGGATGACGGATATGATCCGGACCGCAGGTGAAGAGAAAGCCCTCCAGCGAATGGTCGATGCGTGCATCGCCATCATCGGGAATGGCGCGGCCGGGCGCGATGTCAGTGCCATCGACGATACAGGAACCAATATCGAAAACAGAGGTTTCATCGAGGAAAATATGGGGCGATCTGCCAGCCTGAAACGAACGCAAGACAACCTCTCCTGTGGCAGTAAAAACGCATGAATCACGGAAACGCTACTAGCCGTGACGGAAATTAAGATTGCATTAACCGCGAATTCACCTTTTTCACAATAGGGTCAAGATTGCGGTGTGTTTATGGGCGAACGAAGCAAGGATAGCAGAATCGTGAAACAGTTTCTTAACGCAGCTCTGGGTCTGACAGTCGCGGTAGTGGCGGCTTTCGCCCCGCTACAGGCTGGCGCGCAGCAGCGTTATGGCGACCAGCAGACGATGCTGGTAACACCTGACGGTCGCGTGCTCGACTTCATGCCAGAGCGCGGCGATATCGTCATCAGCCGCGATGCGATGGGTCGCACGGTGTTTTACGACCAGTACGGCAATCTGCTGGCCACTGAAATGCCTTCCGGCTATCAACAACGGCAGCAGGCGCGCCAGCAGCGCGACACCACCTATTATCCGCCCGCCCCCGGCGGCCAGTACCGTGAGCCACCGCGCGATTACGGTTATCAGGACAATGGCAGCGTGCGTGATTATCGCGAATATCGCGGTGATGGCTCCGGTGACAATGTCTATACCGGCTCAGTTCCCGGCCCCGGCGCGGTGGAAAGCGGCCCGCTCGGCCAGCCCATGCCCGGCGAAAGCACCACGGCCGCCGTCCCACAACCCGATCACCTGATCGAACGCCACACCCCGGTGACTACACCGGTCAACCGTTCGCGGCAGGAGATCGTCGCGCTCCAGACCTTCCTCGACCGCGAAGGCATCTCGCCCGGCGTTATCGACGGCAAGATGGGTGACAACGTCAACAAGGCGATTGCCGCCTGGCAGGACATGACGGGCGAAAAGCTCGACCCGAACAATTCCGACGACATTCTGGAGCGCCTGCGGTCCTCCGGCGGCATGCCCATCGTCGATTACACCATCACCGCCGCCGATGCGGCCGGTCCCTATGTGGCTTCGATTCCGGATGACTATGCCGAAAAATCGCAGCTGCCCGCCTTGTCCTTCACAAAGACTTCGGAAGCGCTCGCCGAACGTTTCCACATGGATGAGAACTATCTGAAGGAACTGAACCCCGGCATCGATTTCTCCGTGCCCGGCACGATCATCAAGGTCGTCAATCCGGGTGACGCGAAAAAGGGACAGGTAGCCCGCATCGTCGCGCATAAGGGCATCAAGCAGGTCTTCGCCTATGGCGAGGACGGCAATCTGATCGCCGCCTACCCGGCCACCATCGGCTCCACGGACACGCCTTCCCCGAGCGGCACGCATACGGTCGAGCGCATCGCGCTCAATCCGGGCTACACCTATAATCCGAAGATCAACTTCAAGCAGGGCCAGAACGACAAGATCCTGCAGATCCCGCCGGGTCCGAACGGCCCGGTCGGCACGGTCTGGATTGCGCTGTCAAAGCCGACCTACGGCATTCACGGCACACCGGAACCCTCGAAGATCGGCAAGACGAACAGTCACGGCTGTATCCGCCTGACCAACTGGGACGCGACCGAACTGGCGAAAATGGTCCGCGCCGGCGTGGTGGTCGAATTCGCGGAATAATCGACCGGAAGAAAAGAAAAGCCCGGCGGATTGTGGTCCGCCGGGCTTTTTTTCATTTAATCGCGTTTCAGTCGCGTTTTTCCGTGAGGAAATATAGAAGGGCCGCGACCGGCAAGGCGAAGCCGATCCACGAGGCAGCGCCCCATTCTCCGACCGCATAAGCCCAGCCACCCACGGCGGAACCGATGGCGCCGCCCATGAAAAACGTCGCCATATAGATGCCGTTCAGGCGGCTGCGGAATTCCGCACCGAGCGTGAAGATGGCGCGCTGGCCAAGCACCAGATTGGTGGTGACGCCGAAATCCAGAACGATTGCCGCAACCACCAGAATGGCGAGCGCCAGATGCGACCCTTCGGGCGCAAGATGCGTGACGGCGAAAGAAAGCGCCACCGCCACCAATGCAAGGAAAGTTGCCGCACGGGTCCAGCCGCGATCAGCCATCCGCCCTGCAATTGGCGCAGCCACGGTGCCCGCAGCACCGGCAAGCGCAAAGAGCGCAATCTCACCCTGGCTCAGGTTGAAATGCGGTCCGCTCAGATAAAGCGGCGTCGTGGTCCAGAACAGGCTGAACGCTGCAAACAGGAAGGCATGGTAGATCGCCCGCCGCCGCAGGATCGGCGTGTGGAGGGCAAGCCTTCCCATCGAGGCCATCAGCGAGCCATAACCCAGCCGTGCCTCCGGCATGCGGGCGGGCAGAAGCCGGAAAAGCACCACTGCAAGAAGCGCCATGACTGCCGCCGACGTGAGAAACACTCCGCGCCACGAAACCACTTCCGACAGCAGGCTGGATACCGGCCGCGCCAGCATGATGCCGGCCATCAGCCCGCTCATGACATTGCCGACCACCCGCCCGCGAATGGCGTGCGGCGCCATATGGGCGGCATAGGGGACGATAACCTGCACCGCCACTGAACTGACACCCACCAGGAAGGCCGCGATGAGAAACGGAGCCGCATGCGGCGCGAATGCCGCAGCCACAAGGGAAAGCACCGCCATCGCGACAGAACTCACCACCAGCCTGCGATTTTCGATGAGATCGCCGAGCGGTACGACGAACAGCAGGCCGACACCGTAACCGATCTGCGTCAGGGTCACGATCAGCCCGGTGGCGCCGGCGGAAAGACCAAGCTCCGCCCCGATGATGCCGGCAAGCGGCTGGGCATAATAAAGATTGGCGGCAATCAATCCGCAGGCTGTCGCCAACAGAAAGGTCAGAGCCGGGGACATGGATGTTGCCTCAACATCCTCCCCTTCAATTACACGCGTCGTCATCATCTTCTCCAATATGGAAACAATCGTTTCCTAAATAGTCACAAAATCACTCGGCAAGTTTCATGGCGATATCCACCACGGCCACCATGTCTTTGAGGCTGCGCCCTGTCTTTCCCACCACACGCATGCCGTACATCATGCACAGCATCGCCCGGGCGAGATCATCGGGATCGGCCCTCGAATGCACCGAACCATCCTTCTGCCCTTCGGCAACGAGACGGGCGACAATCCGCTCCCTCGCCTTCACGGCCCGCTCGACCACGACGGCAATATCATCATCCAGCGCCGCCAGATCGGCAGCAGCACCGACAACAAGGCATCCATCAGAGCCGGCACCGCCATGCGACCGCTCCGCATAGAACATCAGCCCTGCCCTCAGGCGCTCGTTACCGGTATTGTAACCGGCCACCGCCGCCTCGAAACGCTCGGTCTGCACAATCCTGTAGCGTTCCATCGTGGCAATAAAGACGGCCTTTTTGTCCTTGAAGGCCTTGTAGAGACTGCCCTGTGCCAGCTCCATCGCATCGGTAAGGTCACCGACGGAGGTGGCGTGATAACCGCGCCTGGAAAAAATCCGGATCGCACCATCGAGCGCTCGGTCGATATCGAACTCGCGCGGCCTGCCGCGATGGCGCTGTTCCTCGGACTGGTTGTGGCTGATATTGCTCATGGTCGGAATATAGGAAACGATCATTTCCAAATCAAGCAAATAATGAAGCTGACAGGAAAAGGCCGTGACCGCACTCGGGCGAGCCAAACGGCAGTCGAGCATCTGAAACATCATCCCGCCTCTGCGGCGATGAACACCGCAGACGGGGCGAACGTTGAAAACAGTGTCTCAGGCGGCTTTGCGGGTGAAGAGGCGCGCGGGTGGCGTGCCGAGCCGCAACAGGCGTTTTGGCAGCAGGCCAAGCACTTCGCCGGTGAATGCTCTGGCATTCTCGACCGCCTTGTCGATATTGCTCACCTTGTTCTTATCGAGACAGAGAAGCGTGCCGCCAAGATCGAAAATATCGCGATAGGCCGCTCTCTCGACAATCGGCGTATTGAGAACCGAAACATTCTTTTCCGCCAGCAACATCTTGACGAGCAGCAGCGAGCGCGTCGCCACCATGGCGTTCACCCGCGTCAGCACGATGGAATGGGCAATCGCCTTGCCCATCTTGCGCTTCAGGAATTCGATATGGTCCAGAACCTCGGCAGCGCCGCGCGCATCCATGGCGCAGCCCTGAACCGGGATCAGCACATGATCGGAAATGCCGAGCGCCATGGTTAGAAGCGGGCTTTTCGCACCTGGCAGATCGATGATGAAACAGTCGGTATTGGTTTTGTTTTCGCGAATATGGCCCTCGAGCGAGGCCATCGTCACATGCGAAATCACCGAGAGATTTTCGATCTCGCCTGATAATTCGTACCAGCGGGAAATCCACAATTGCGGGTCGGCGTCCAGAACCGTCACGCGGTGGCCGCTGCGGGCCAGTTCGGTCGCCAGAAGCAGCACGGCGGTCGTTTTTCCGGCGCCGCCCTTGGTATTGGCGAAAGTGATGACTGACATGACACCCCCTGTTGGTCAGAGCCGTTTCATGCTCATTCACGCACCGAAGCAATTCATGGTGCTTTCCGTAATCTTAACGAACAGGGTTAATAAAAGGCTAAGACGCTTATGCCGCACAGCGAAAAGCCCACGATCGGGTCATCGCGGGCTTCATGGATTAGAAATCGTACGTAGCTCGGTTCTGATGCAGGGCACGACGTTGCCGCTATTTTCTTCTCCCCGCCGGGGAGAAGGTGGCCCGAAGGGTCGGATGAGGGGGCAACGTTGCCGGATTTCGGAGAGCTTGCCCCCCTCATCCCGCTGCCGCGACCTTCTCCCCCACGGGGAGAAGAAACATGCGGCACCCTCTCAACCTCTCACAAACCTGACAAATAAAGGTAGCTCCTTAAAAGCAGTCCTCGAACAATTTCCTGGTATTTTCCAGCGTCATCGGCACCGGATTGCCGCCGCAGCTCGGATCCTTGATCGCCTCCGCCGCCAGTTCGTCGATACGGTCCGGCTTGATGCCCATGGCGGTCAGGTTTTCAGGCACGCCGAGTTCCCTGCGAAGTTCCAGCACGTAGTCATAAAAGCCGTCGAAGCCGCCGGAGATACCGAGATAGGCGGCAGCGCGGGCAATCTTGTCCTCGATGGCCGACCGGTTGAAACGCAGCACCGCCGGCATGACGACGGCATTGGTCATGCCATGATGTGTGTTGTAGACCGCGCCGATCGGATGCGAGAGCGAATGAATGGCGCCGAGACCTTTCTGGAAGGCCACCGCCCCCATCGCCGCCGCCGCCATCATATTGGTGCGCGCCTCGATGTCAGTTCCGTCCTTATAAGCGCGCGGCAGGAATTCCTTGACGAGCCGCAGGCCCTCCAGCGCCACACCGGCGCTCATCGGATGATAGAAGGGCGAGGAATAGGCCTCGAGGCAATGGGCAAAGGCATCCATGCCCGTGCCCGCCGTGATGACCTTCGGCATGCCGACCGTCAGTTCCGGATCGCAGATGACGACGCCGGGCAACAGCTTCGGATGGAAGATGATCTTCTTCACATGGGTCTGCGAATTGGTGATGACGCTGGCGCGGCCGACTTCCGAACCGGTGCCTGCCGTCGTCGGAACCGCGACGATAGGGGCGATCTTGGCGGCATCCGCCCGTGTCCACCAGTCGCCGATATCCTCGAAATCCCAGACCGGGCGCGTCTGCCCGGCCATGAAGGCGATGGTCTTGCCGAGATCGAGGCCAGAGCCGCCGCCGAAGGCGACGACACCGTCATGGCCGCCATCGCGGTAAGCCTTCACGCCGGCTTCCATGTTGATCTCGTTGGGGTTTGGATCGACTTCGGCGAAGATCGCCCGGCCAAGTCCCGCCTCTTCCAGCACGTCGAGCGCGTGCGCGGTGATCGCCATATTGGCAAGGCCGCGATCCGTGACGAGAAGCGGCTTCTTGATGCCGAGCGTCTTGCAGGCTTCCGCCAGTTCCTTGATCCGGCCACGGCCAAGCTTGACGGCGGTGGGGTAGCTCCAGTTGGCGACGATATTCATTTCGTGACTTTCTTCAGATGGTAGGATTTCGGACGGGTCAGGTTCTGGAAACCGAGGACGGAGAGCGACCCGCCACGGCCGGTTTCCTTCACGCCGGTCCAGCAAAGGGCGGGGTCGAGATAATCGGCGCGGTTCATGAACACGGTGCCGGTTTCGATTTCGCGACCAATGCGCCCGGCACGCGCCGCATCCTGCGTCCACAGCGAAGCGGTGAGGCCGTATTTGCTGTCATTCATCAGCGCGATGGCTTCATCGTCGTTTTTGACCTTCATGATGCCGATGGCGGGACCGAAAGTCTCTTCGGTCATGAATTCCATGGAATGATCGACATTGACGAGGATTTGCGGTGCAACATAAGCGCTCTCGCCGTCATCGGCCGGGAACAGTTTCGAATCGACCAGCGCCTTGGCGCCCTTGGCAACGGCGTCCGTGATCTGCGCCCGCACCACCTTGGCGAAACGCTTGTTGGCCATCGGCCCGAGCGTGGTTTCCTGTTCCAGCGGATTACCGAGCTTGTAGTTGGACACCCAGGCGACGGACTTCTCGACGAATTCGTCGTAAAGGTTTTCGTTGACGTAGATGCGCTCGATACCACAGCAGCATTGCCCGGAATTATAGGTGCCGCCATCCATCAGCGTATCGACGGCAGCGTCGAGATCGGCATCCTCCATCACATAGCCGGGGTCCTTGCCGCCGAGTTCAAGCCCAAGGCCGGTGAAGGTGCCGGCAGCGGCGCGCTCGATGGCACGACCGCCTTCCACCGAACCGGTGAAATTGACGAAATTGAACAGGCCCTCGGAAATCAGCGCCGAAGTCGTGCCATGGTCGAGGAAAACATTGATGAAGACATCGTCAGGCACACCGGCCTCGACGAAAGCCCGCACCATGCGTTCGCCGACCAGCAGCGTCTGCGCCGCATGTTTGATGACGACCGTATTACCGGCCATCAAGGCGGGTGCGACGGTGTTGATCGCCGTCATATAGGGATAGTTCCACGGCGCGATGACGAAGACCACGCCATGCGCCTCGCGCTCGATGCGACGCTCGAAATTGCCGCTTTCCTCGATGACGAGCGGCGCCAGCGCATCGGCCGCAATGGAAGCGACATAGTTGGAGCGCTCGTTGAAGCCCTTGAACTCGCCGCCATAACGCACCGGACGGCCCATCATATGCGCCAGTTCCGGCACCACCTCCGCCACCATTTCGTTGAGGCGCGCGACACCCTTCAGAACCAGCTGAACGCGGTCCTCAAGCGGGCGGCGAGCCCAGTCCTTTTGCGCCTTGCGTGCCTTCGAAACGGCGGCGCGCGCCGCCTCCAGCGACATCGCCTCCCGCTCGGCATAAACCGAGCCGTCGATGGGCGAGATATTCTGGATCATGGTCATGATGTTTTCCCGTAATGATTAGGCTCGTTCGAAACCGCGCGCCACTTCCCAGTCGGTCACGCGGCGGTCGTATTCTTCCTGTTCCCACCGTCCGGCATGGACGTAATGATCGATCACATCGTCACCGAAGGCGTTGCGCAGCATTTTCGATCCATCCAGAAAGGCGGTGGCGTCACGCAGTGTCTTGGGTATCTCGCGCACATCCTTGCCGCCATAGGCATCGCCGACAAAAGCGGGTTCAAGTTCGAGTTTATTTTCGATGCCGTCAATGCCCGCCGCAAGCAAAGCCGCCATGGCGAGATAGGGATTGAGATCGGAGCCGCCGACGCGGCATTCGATGCGGATGCCCTTGGTGCCTTCGCCGCACAGGCGATATCCCGCCGTGCGGTTGTCGAGGCTCCAGATCGCCTTGGTGGGCGCAAACGTGCCAGCCATGAACCGCTTGTAGGAATTGATGTAGGGCGCCAGAAAATAGGTGATCTCGCTGGCATGGGCGAGAAGCCCGGCAACATAGTGCCGCATCAACTCAGACATACCGTGCTTGGCGTCCTTGTCGAGGAAAGCAGGTGTCTTGCCGTCAGCGCTCCAAAGCGACTGATGAATATGCGAGGAACTGCCGGCGGCGTTGTAATTCCATTTGGCAAGGAAAGTTACCGCCTTGCCCTTCGACCAGGCGATCTCCTTGGTGGCGTTCTTGATGATGGCGTGCCGGTCGGCCATGGTCAGCGCCTCGGCATAACGCACATTGATTTCGGCCTGGCCGGGAGACGCCTCGCCCTTGGAGTTCTCGACCGGAATTCCCGCCCCCTGCAGACCCTTGCGCAGCGCCCGCATGACATCCTCTTCCTTGGTCGTCTGGAAGATATGGTAATCCTCATTATAACCGCTGGCGAGGTTCAGGCCCTTGTAGCCGCTGGCGCGCGCCGCATCGAAGGTCTGGTCGAACAGGAAGAATTCCAGCTCGGTCGCCATATAGGCCTTCAGACCCATGGCCTCCAGCCGCGCCACCTGCTTTTTCAGGAGCGCACGCGGCGAATGCGGCACTTCTTCATGGGTGTGATGATCGAGCACATCGCACAGAACCAGCGCCGTGCCTTCCAGCCACGGCACACGCCGCAGCGTCGAAAGATCGGGTTTCAGCACATAGTCGCCATAACCCTTTTCCCAGCTGGAGGATTTATAGCCGGGAACGGTTTCCATCTCCATATCGGTGGCAAGCACGTAATTGCAGCTATGGGTTTCCTCATAGGCGCTTTCAACGAAAAATTCGGCCTGAAATCTCTTGCCCATCAGACGCCCCTGCATGTCGACAAGGCAGGCCAGAACCGTGTCGATGCGCCCCTCGGCGACATCCATCTTAAGCGCGTCGAATGTATAGCTCGTCATTTTGTCCGTTCCCTTTATTGTCTTGGCCGGGCGGCCGCATACGGCCGCCCGTTTGTTTGAGCATCAGGCCTTTGCAGCCGCCGCTGCCATGGCAGCCTGCTTGTGCTCCAGCGCAAATTCCTCTTCCGGCGACAGGATGAGGCGATGGCGTCCGACAAAGGCGAAATAAGCGATCGCCACGGCAAACCAGACCGCTACCCACAGCACGCCTTTGCTGAAGTTCGGATCCTGGATCTGGTAAAGCAGCGTGACGATGGCGATGATGATCGTCAGCACCGCACCCGGAATACCGAAGGGCGAACGGAACGGCCGCTCGATATGCGGCAGGTTCTTTCGGAGCAGAATGAAGGAAATCGCCTGCAGGATGTAGGAGAACATCGCGCCGAACACGGCCATGTTCAAAAGCACGCTGCCGATGATGCTGCCGCCCTGTTCCGCACCCAGCGAGAACCAGATGACCAGCATGACCGCAAGACCAACAATTGCGCCGGCAATGTTGGCGACGAAGGGTGTGCGATATTTCGAGTGGGTGATCGACAGCACGGTCGGGAAATAGCCCGCACGTGACAGCGAATAGATCTGCCGGCCCTGCGCATACAGGATCGTATGGAAGCTGGCGATCAGGCCGGTGAGCGCCACGAGACCAAGCAGCACCACGCCACCATCGCCGTAAATCGCCTTGAAACCATCAAGCAGCGGTTCCAGCGAAGAACCGAGATGGAAGGCGCCGACACCCGGCAGCGACGGGTTGAGCAGCACGATCATGAAGGCCGAAACCATCAGTGTGATGACGCCGAGAATGATGCCCTTCGGCATATCACGTTTCGGATCGACCGATTCTTCCGCCGCCAGCGGCAGCTGTTCAATGGCGAGGAACAGCCAGACCGCAAAAGGCAGCGTGGCGAGAACGCCCGAAAAACCGAAGGGGAAGAACGAACCGCCGCCCTCTGGCAGCTCCACAGCCTTGCCGTCAGGACCAACGCCGATATTCAGCGCGAAACGCGAGAAATCCATGTTCGGAATGGCGCTGATCCAGAAAAACACCAGAACACCGAGCGAAATCAGCGTGATGACCAGCGTCACCTTGAAGGAAAGCTCCAGCCCGAAGACGTTGAGGGCAAGGAAGATCAGATAGAAACCTATCCACACAAAGGGTGAATAGGCCGGATCGAGCCCCAGAATGGAATTCATATAGGCCGTGATGAAGGTGACGATGACCGCCGGCGTCAGCACATATTCGACATTCTCGCAAAGTCCGGTGACGAAGCCGCCCCAGGGACCCATCGCGGTACGGGCGAAGGAATAGGCCGCCCCCGTATGCGGCAAGGCCGGGCTCATTTCCGCGATCGAAAATGTCAGTCCCAGATACATGATGGCGATGATGATGCCCGCCACCAGCATGCCGCCCCAGCCGCCGGTGGAAAAGCCGAAATTCCATCCGGAAAAATGCCCTGATATGACCGCCCCGACGCCGAGCGCCCAGAGCGACCAGACGCCCGCATAACGGGATAGTCCGCGTTTTTCGAAATAGGATGCATCAGCCTTCTTGTAGCTGACGCCTGACGATGAACTGTCCATGCCCTTCTCTCCTGAATAAGAAAAAAACAAGCCAGTCAGCCGTTATTGGCCGATTGTGCCCCAGTTTTCAGCACTTGCGGAAGGTTTCCGCGCTGTGCCGCACGCATTTGCTGTTCCCTTGCCGCTTCATGCCTTTCCGGCTTTCCTTGAATGTCGGCAGTCTCGTCTGGTGGCCGGCCCCGGTGTTTTCACCATCGGCCAGCCCTTGCTCCCTCACTCATCGATTGATGAGAGCGCCTTCCCCATAAGCTCGTGGAGGAACCCGGCAATTGCGGCCTGCTCCCCTTCATTGGTGATGAGATCGTTGCGAATCTCGATCATGACGTTCAAAAGCCCGTCCGGCAGCGCATGTAGCCTCAGCGTATGCGTCACGCCATCTTCCGGACCATAGGGATCGTTGCGTTTGACCGTGAGCGCCGACCCTTCGGCGCCAGCCAGCATCGCATCGGCCAGACGGCTGTCGCTATCATGCAAAATGCCGATCTGAACGGCGCGAAACTGGCCGTGATAGACCGGTGTGAAACTGTGGATCGTCACCACGACCACCTTGCGCCCGGAGACCTGCCGCTCGGCGATGATCTCGCTGACGCGGTCGTGAAACGGAACATAGAGCGCAGAAGTGCGGGCGAACCGCTCCGCTTCGGAAAGATCGAAATTGCCGGGAATATCGTAAATCTCGCTTTTCACCGGCATGGCGGAAGGCGATTCGGGCGGGCGGTTGCAATCATAGACCAGACGCGAAAACCGTTGATGGACGAGCGTGGCGTCAAGGCTTTGCGAAAGCAGTCGCGCCACGGCAAGGGCACCTGGATCCCAGGCCGCATGGCTCGAGAGCACCTCCGGCGACAGACCGAGCGTACCGAATTTTTCAGGGATGGTGGCGGAAGCATGTTCGCAGACGAGAAGGACATCGCCCTTTCCCGCAGCGTTCTCGACGCCAACCGCCTGTCCTTCCACCTGCTTGAAAAACCGTGAACGCACCGTCATGCACGAACCCCATCCGGAAACCCGCCGTTCCGTCAACGACGAAAAGAATTCTTCACATTATTGCCAGTGTCAAATGGAATTTTGAAATTTTCTCTTCATTTTTCCCATTGACTCGATCGCCGACACAGATGTTTATTTTAGTGGAAGCACCGGCAGAAAGACCGGAAGGGGAAAGATTTGCGCAGCACGACGGCGACCGTGTCGGATGTCATCCATGCCCATTATGATGCGCTGACCCGTTCGGAAAAACGGCTGGCGGAGAGCCTGCTCGGCAACTACCCCGTCTCGGGCCTCGGCAGCATCACCACCATTGCCGAAAATGCAGGCGTTTCAACACCGACCGTGGCGCGCATGGTGCAGAAGCTCGGCTATAAGGGCTACCCGGAATTTCAGGCGCATCTGCACCAGGAGCTTGAAGCGACAATCTCCGGGCCGGTCGCCAAACACGACCGCTGGGCCACCAATGCGCCGGGGCTGCATATTCTCAACCGCTTTGCCGACGCCATCACCGGCAATCTGCGCGACACGTTGAGCGACCTCGATACCGCCGTCTTCGACAATGCGGCAGCACTGCTTTCCGACCGCAAACGCAGCATCTATTTCGTCGGCGGACGCATCACCGGCGCGATCGCCGAATATTTCTTCACCCATATGCAGGTGATCCGGCCGAAAACGACGCTGATGTCATCAAATTCCAGCGCCTGGCCGCAATATATGCTGAATATGAGCGCCGGCGACGTGCTGGTAATCTTCGATATCCGTCGCTACGAACACGATATGACGACACTCGCCGAAGTCGCGAAAGCAAACGGCGTGCAGATTATTCTCTTCACCGACCAATGGACATCACCGGTGGCGCGCCACGCGCTGCACACTTTCCGCGTGAAGATTGAGGCACCCTCGGCCTGGGATTCCTCAGTCGTCACATTATTCGTGGTCGAAGCGTTGATCGAGGCGGTGCAAAGCGGCACCTGGGATGAAACGAAGCAGCGCATGAACGCGCTGGAGGGCCTGTTCGAGCAGACGCGGTTGTTCCGCCGGCCGGACAGAACATGAGAAATTATATAGCCGGCAACTTGCTTGACGCGGATGCCGCACGCTGATTGGATACCTGTGATCGCTACCAGCACGAAAAACAGGGTACATAACCAAGCTGGGGAACAGATCTGGCCAATAGGATGATGAGGGGATTATCCCGCAATTGCAGGCATAAAAGCCTGACGATGGCGGAAAATGGGCGTAAAGTGACGGAATCCGGATAAATAAATTGCAATCCAGCCGTCACATTAGCTTCATCTAGAATCCGTATCAGCGTCCGCAATATGAGAACACGAAGAGGAGAAAAAAGTGATCTCTCACTGCCGCCGACTGCTTGCTACGACCACTGCACTGGTCATCGCCTCCACCGCGATCGCCGCTGCTGAACCGAGCGCCGAACTGATCGCTGCCGCCAAGAAAGAAGGCATGCTGACCACCGTTGCGCTGCCGCACGACTGGTGCGGTTACGGCGACGTCATCGCCGCCTTCAAGGCGAAGTACCCGGAAATCACCGTCAACGAGCTGAACCCCGACGCCGGCTCCGCCGACGAAGTGGAAGCAGTCAAGGCAAACAAGGACAACAAGGGCCCGCAGGCGCCTGACGTCGTCGACGTCGGCCTCGCTTTCGGCCCGCAGATGAAGGCTGAAGGCCTGCTGCAGCCCTACAAGGTCTCCACCTGGGACGAAATTCCCGACAACGTCAAGGATGCCGACGGTTAATGGTACGGCGACTATTACGGCGTGATGTCGATGTTCGTGAACAAGGACCTCGTCAAGAACACGCCGAAGGACTGGGCCGACCTGCTGAAGCCGGAATATTCCGGTCAGGTAGCACTCGCAGGTGATCCGCGCGCTTCCAACCAGGCGATCCTCGGCGTTCTCGCCGCTGGTCTTGCCTCCGGTGCGAAATCCGGCAAGGAAGCCGGTGAAGCTGGCCTGAAGTACTTCGCCGACCTCAACAAGGCCGGAAACTTCCTGCCGGTTATCGGCAAGGCCGGCACGCTGGCGCAGGGCGCGACCCCAATCATCATCGCCTGGGACTATAACGCCCTTTCCTGGAAGAAGACGCTGAACGACAACCCGCCGACGGAAGTCGTCGTCCCTGAGAAGGGCGTTCTGGCTGGCGTTTACGTTCAGGGTATCTCCGCTTACGCGCCGCATCCGAATGCCGCCAAGCTGTGGATGGAACATCTTTATTCCGACGACGGTCAGCTCGGCTGGCTGAAGGGCTATTGCCACCCGATCCGCTTCAACGCCATGGTCAAGGCTGGCAAGGTTCCGCAGGAACTGATCGATAGCCTGCCGCCGGCAGCCGCCTATGAAAAGGCGATCTTCCCGACGCTCGAGGAAGTTGACGCCAACAAGGCCGCCGTTACGGCCGGCTGGGACAGCGTCGTCGGCGCAAACGTGAAGTAAACTGTTGAAAAAGCACCCCGGCTGATCAAAAAGCCGGGGTGTTTCTTCTTATAATGAAGACCTTAATAGACAGACCGTTCGAAAACGGCGTTTGGGGACAAGGCATGCCATCAACCAACACCGGCGGACCATCCGACGCGGGCAGAAAGTTGCCGCTGCACTGGATAGGCGTCGTACCTTTTGCCGTTTTTGTTCTGCTGTTTCTGATCATGCCGACGATGAAGATCGTCATTGGCGCGTTTCAGCATGCCGATGGCAGCTTGACGCTGGAAAACATCGCCGGGCTTTTCACCCCGTCCATTCTTTCGGCCTACTGGATTTCGATCAAGATCAGCCTCGCCTCGGCGGCTCTCGGCTGCCTGATCGGTTTTGGCGTCGCCGCCGCCGTGGTGCTCGGCGGCCTGCCGCAGCGCATCCGCGGGCCGCTTCTCACCTTTTCGGGCGTCGCCTCGCAATTTGCCGGCGTTCCGCTTGCCTTCGCCTTCATCGCCACGCTTGGTCCGGTTGGCCTGCTGACCGTCTTCCTGAAGACGCAGATCGGCATTGATCTTCGGCTCCTCGGCTTCAACATCCTGTCCTTCTGGGGCCTCACGGTCACCTATCTGTTCTTCCAGATACCGCTGATGATCCTCATCATCACGCCGGCGCTGGACGGGCTGAAGCGCGAATGGCGCGAGGCTGCGGAAATCCTCGGCGCGACCGGCCTGCAATATTGGCGCATGGTGGCCTTCCCCATCCTTTTGCCGTCGCTGCTCGGCACCATGTCGCTGCTGTTTGCCAATGCCTTCGGCGCGGTGGCCACAGCAATCGCGCTCACCGGTTCCTCGCTCAACATCGTGCCGATCCTGCTTTTCGCGCAGATCCGCGGCGATGTCCTCGGCAATCCGCATCTTGGTTACGCACTCGCCTTCGGCATGATTGTCGTCACCGGCATTGCCAATGCACTATATATCTGGCTGCGCGCCCGCAGCGAAAGGTGGCTGAAATGAAGCGGTTCTTCGCCTGGGGCGCGCTGATCTTCGGCCTGCTTTATTTCGCCCTGCCGCTGATCGGCATGACCAACTTCTCGCTGAAGATGCGGCGCGGCGAATATTCCTTCGACGCCTATGGCAAGGTGCTCACCGACCCACGTTTCCAGGAAACCTTCAGCTATTCGGTGGTAATGGCGCTGTTCACCATCGTTTTCGGGGTTCTGCTGGTGGTGCCGACGGCCTATTGGGTGCGCCTGAAACTGCCGCACCTGCGTCCCTATATTGAATTCATCACACTCCTGCCGCTGGTCATCCCGGCCATCGTCATCGTTTTCGGTTATATCAGGCTTTACAACACCTCAAGCTGGCTGCCGCTGACCGGCACGACCTTCGGCACCAACCTGCTTCTGATGTTCGGTTATGCCACACTGGCCTTGCCCTATATGTACCGCGCCGTCGATACGGGCCTCAGGACCATCGATGTTTCGACGCTGACGGAAGCCGCCCAAAGCCTCGGCGCAGGCTGGACGACCATCCTGTCGCGCATCATCCTGCCCAATGTTCTGGTCGCCGTGCTGTCCGGTGCGTTTTTGACTTTCGCCATCGTCATCGGTGAATTCACCATGGCGGCCCTTTTGAACCGCCCGGCCTTCGGCCCCTACATGCAGCTGCTTGGCGCCAACCGCGCCTATGAGCCGGCAGCACTTGCCGTGATTTCCTTCGGCATCACCTGGGGTTGCCTTGGTCTGATCCAACTCGTTTCACGCTACCAGAAGGGCGCGCCTCCCAAGGCCTGAGGACAAGATTTTCATGAGCTTTTTGACACTTAGCAACATCAAGAAATCCTTCGGCTCCGTACAGGTCGTGCATGATTTCAACATGGCCATCGAAAAGGGCGAATTCGTCTCCTTCCTCGGGCCATCGGGCTGCGGCAAGACCACCGTGCTGCGCATGATAGCCGGCTTCGAAATCCCGACAGGCGGCTCCATCGTCATCAACGGCAAGGACCAGACGACGCTGCGCCCCAACCAGCGCAATATCGGCATGGTGTTCCAGGCCTATGCGCTGTTCCCGAACATGAATGTCTATGAGAACGTCGCCTTTGGCCTGAAAGTCGCCGGCAAGCCGAAAGCCGAGATCGATGCGCGCGTGAAGGAAATGCTCCAGCTCATCCATCTGGAACATCTGGCAGACCGCTATCCCTACCAGATGTCGGGCGGGCAGCAGCAGCGCGTGGCGCTTGCCCGCGCGCTCGCGCCGAAGCCGGAAGTGCTTCTGCTGGATGAACCGCTCTCCGCGCTCGACGCCAAAATCCGCGTGTCGCTGCGTGAGGAAATCCGCCAGATCCAGCAAAAGCTCGGCATCACCACCATTTTCGTGACCCATGATCAGGAAGAGGCGCTGTCGATCTCCGACCGCATCGTGGTGATGAATGGCGGCCGTGCCGACCAGATCGGCACGCCCTTCGATATCTACAACAAGCCCGCCACCCGCTTCGTCGCCTCCTTCGTCGGCACGCTGAACCTCATCGACGCCACCATCGTCGATTCCGCGTCCAACATCATCCGCGTCGGAGAGCAGCAGATCACGCTCCACAAGCCGGTCGAAGCCGCAAACGGCGAAAAAATCACCCTCGCGCTCCGCCCGGAAGCGGGCTCGCTCGGCAGCGACGCGAAAGGCGATGTCGCCATTTCCGGCGTCGTCACCTCCAGCCAGTTCCTCGGCTCCGTCATCCGCACCCGTCTCGATCTCGGCGGCTCGACCCTGTCTTTCGACATGTTCAATGATCCCGGCACCGCGCCGCCCGCCATTGGCGAACAGGTGACGCTCAAATTCGCAGCCGGCGATCTGATGGTGATCAGGGACTAAACCGCTTTTCTCCATCGGTAGAAGAGGCTAGAGCATTTCCAGTAAAAGTGCGTAGCGGTTTTGCGTCCGGAAAATGCGAAGAAATAAAGATATAGAGCAGGTATTGAATACGAACCTGCATGCCAGCGATATGAGGCCATGATGCGCGCGCTTTTTTACGAACGATTTGGCGAAACCCCTGTCGTCGCATCCCTGCCCGATCCGGAGCCAACCGATGGTGGCGTGGTCATCGAGGTAAAAGCGACAGGCCTCTGCCGCAGCGACTGGCATGGCTGGATGGGGCATGACACGGATATTCGCCTGCCGCATGTTCCAGGCCACGAATTCGCCGGTGTCATCGCCGCGGTCGGCAAGAACGTCACCCGTTTCAAGACAGGCGACCGTGTTACGGTGCCTTTCGTTTCCGGCTGCGGCCACTGCCATGAATGCCGCTCCGGCAACCAGCAGGTCTGCGAGGCGCAGTTCCAGCCGGGCTTCACCCATTGGGGTTCGTTTGCCGAATATGTCGCCATCGATTATGCCGACCAGAACCTCGTGCATCTGCCTGATACGATGAGCTACGCCACCGCTGCCGGCCTCGGCTGCCGTTTCGCCACCTCCTTCCGCGCCGTGACCGATCAGGGGCGCCTGAAGGGTGGCGAATGGCTGGCGGTGCATGGTTGTGGTGGCGTCGGCCTCTCCGCCATCATGATCGGCGCGGGCCTTGGCGCGCAGGTTGTCGCCATCGACATTGCCGAAGACAAGCTCGAACTCGCCCGCCAGCTCGGCGCGACGGCCACCATCAACAGCCGATCGGTCGCCGATGTTTCGGAAGCGGTGCGCGAGGTGACGGGCGGCGGCGCGCATGTGTCAATCGACGCCCTCGGTCATCCGCAGACCTGCTGCAATTCCATCAGCAATCTGCGCCGGCGCGGACGCCATGTTCAGGTTGGCCTCATGTTGGCCGATCACGCCATGCCCGCCATTCCCATGGCTCGGGTCATCGCCCACGAGCTGGAGATTTACGGCAGCCACGGCATGCAGGCATGGCGTTATGAAGACATGCTGGCCATGATCGAAAGCGGCAAGCTTGCACCGGAAAAACTGATCGGCCGCCACATCACCCTCTCCGACGCCATCACGGCCCTGCCCGCCATGGACAGTTTCCAAGAAAGCGGCATCAGCATCATCGACCGGTTCGAATAGTGCAGGCTCCCGCAACCACCTGAGATTCGCAAATTGCGTCCGGTTCAGGCACCCCTGCGCCCGAATGCCCGGACCGGAGCCGCTCCCGGGGCAGACGCATGGGCCGGCGATGCTGCCGGGATATGCGCCGCGTGATCGGTCTGGCTATCGGTCCATTGACGGTTTATCAGCTGTTTCTTGCGGACCTCCAGCGGGTCGGGGGCATCCTCCTCCTGCTGTTGCTTACTTCCCGCAACTGCGGAGGTCGTCGCCAATCGCGAAATCCACCGCACGACCTGCATGCCCTTGTGAACAAGCACAAAGATACCAACAATTCCGACCGCTATGATAATCACGAGGTTCCAGGGCGCGTCGCTGCCCCTCGCCGCCCGCTCCATGCGGTCTTTTGTCGTCGGATCAAAACCAAGCGTCGCCTTCAGCCTGGCGATGTCCGCATCGCTGAGCTTGCTGTACCGCTCTCCACGATACAGCACATAACCGCTCCTATCCCCGCTGTTGAGATAGCCAACGTCGAATGCTTCCCCGTCGCGAAGAAAAGGCTCGTTGTCCGGCAGATCGTAAACGAGATCGACCGTCTCGCCGCCGCCAAATCCGGGGATGACAAAAAACCGAGACCTTCGCGCCTCAGCTTCGCTCACGAATAACGCAGAAAATAGAACCGCAACCGAAAAAAGCGCAACATGCTTCATTCACTCTCTCCAATAACAACGAGAATGACGATAACTGGCATTACTGAATTAATTTAAGATTTATACTTAAAGTAACATCCTAAGGTTAAGACATTTATTATAAGTTCCTAAATTATACAAAATTATTACTTTATATATATTATCTAAGTTATAATAGTATTGTTTTCTAAAGAGGCGGCATGGCGTATTCCGCCAACACTGCAAACCATTGCGCACATAGGGCCCCACGTTAAGCCGCAATCACACGCAATTGCTTTGAGACCAGGGCCGCGATGATGCGACAGAGCGCAACGTCGGCAAACATGACGGATTAGATGCAAGGACCGTGACATGCTGTTTCTCGATAGCGTAACCATGAAAGAAACGCCGGGCGGACGGGACGACTATCCTTTCTCGGTTCCGGCGCTACGCCAGCTGGAACGCCTGGAATTCAAGACGCCGATCACTTTTTTTGCCGGCAATAACGGCTCCGGTAAATCAACGCTTCTGGAAGGATTGGCGGCCGGAATGACGGCCTATGCCATCGGCAACCACGGCCAGGTTTCGGGCGATCTGTACCTTCAGCATGCCGAGACAGTCTCTAAGGCCTTTTATTTCGCCCGCAAGAAATATCCGAAAATCCGCATGTTCATGCGCGCCGAAGATGTGCTTGGCTATATCCGCCGGCTGAATGAAGAGACGCTGGACGATTTTCGCTGGGAGCGGGAAAAAGCCCTGAAAAAAGGCGAGGACTTTCCGGAAGAAACCCCGGAGACCTTTCGCAGGATCGTGAGGAACAACACCATCGACCGGCGGTCGCATGGCGAAGGATTTCTCGATATCATGCAACAGCGGGTGCATGGCGCCGGCCTCTATTTCCTCGACGAACCGGAAAGCCCGCTTTCACCGCAAAAACAGCTGGATCTTGCGGCCATCATCCGCCACGCCGCCGACAGTGGCGGGCAGCTGATCATCGCCACCCATTCACCCGTGCTTTTGGCCATTCCCGAAGCGACGATCTATTATTTCGATGAGAACGGCATCACCGAACGCCTCTATGACGAGCTGGAGAACATCACTTTCCTGCGGCGCTTTCTCGATCGTCCATCAAAATTCATAAGCGATTGAGAGCCGATAAAGCTTGAAATCCCACTTCTCTTGCAGCATGCCCATTAGCAACATGTGAATTAGAAAAAGAAGCAGGCCTATGTCTCCCACCAACACACCGGCAGCTGCCCGGCCCCTGAACAGCCAGGATTACAGAACTCTTGGCCTTTCGGCCCTCGGCGGCGCGCTCGAATTTTACGATTTCATCATTTTCGTGTTTTTCGCCACCGTCATTGGCCATCTGTTCTTCCCGCCGGAAATGCCGGACTGGCTGGTGATGATCCAGACCTTCGGCATCTTTGCCGCCGGTTATCTGGTGCGACCGCTCGGCGGCATCGTTCTGGCGCATTATGGCGACCGTTATGGCCGCAAGCGCGTCTTTGCCTTCTCCATCCTCCTGATGGCGCTCTCCACCCTCGGCATGGCGCTGATGCCGACCTATGCCACCATCGGCGTCGCCGCTCCCATCCTGCTCATCATCCTGCGCATGCTGCAGGGCGCGGCCATCGGCGGTGAAGTGCCGGGCGCCTGGACCTTCGTTGCCGAACACGTGCCCTTCCGCCGCGTCGGGCTTGCCTGCGGTTTCCTCACATCGGGTCTTTCCTTTGGCATCATGCTGGGCTCGTTGATCGCCTTTGCCATCAATTCCCTGTTCTCGGCAGAAGATGTGGCGGCTTATGCCTGGCGCATTCCCTTCCTGCTCGGCGGCATCTTCGGCCTGATCGCCGTCTATTTGCGCCGCTGGCTGGAAGAGACGCCGATCTTCAACGAGATGAAAAAATCGAAATCACTGACGGACAAGCTGCCGCTTGGGCTGGTGCTGAAACATCATATGCGTGGTGTCATCATTTCCGCCCTGCTGACCTGGGTTCTGTCGGCCGCCATCGTCGTGACGACGCTGATGACAGCCACATTCCTGCAAAAGCTTTATGGCTACACCCCGACGCAGGCGCTCGCGGGCACCAGCTTCGGCACGCTGTTCCTGATCTTCGGCGTCATCATTGCCGGCGCGCTCATCGACCGCGTCGGCTCCGGCATCTTCTTCATGGCGGCAAGCATCTTCTTCGGCATCGCCACCTTCACCTTCTACAGCTACGCTGGCGCGTCGCTTGAAACCATGTTCATTCTCTACGGCGTCATGGGCCTTTCGGTCGGCATGGCGGGAGCCGTGCCCTATGTCATGGTGCGTGCCTTCCCGGCATCGGTCCGCTTCTCCGGCCTCTCCTTCGCCTATAACGTCTCCTATGCCGTCTTCGGTGGATTGACACCGATTGGCGTGACCACGGCACTTGCCGTCAATCCCATGGCGCATGCCTGGTATCTGGTGTTCATAGCCGTCCTCGCCTTCTGCATCGGCCTTTACCTTTATCTGCGCGGCAGCGAGGTCGAGAGCCATGTCGGCATAGAAGAACTGGCGGCGTTGAGGTCGTAAGCTTAACGGCCAACAAAAAAAGCGCGGGCAGAACCCGCGCTTTTTTATTGCAGCAACGCCCGAAACATCACGCCGCGCTGTCTATTTCCTCCGCGCCATTTGTCGGCACGTAGTTGAGTACCGGCCCGAGCCAGCGCTCCACCTCTGTGACCGGCATATCCTTGCGGCGCGAATAGTCGAGAACCTGATCCCGCTCCACCTTGGCGACACCGAAATAATAGCTCTCGGGATGGCCGATATAGATGCCGGAGACGGAGGACCCCGGCCACATGGCATAGCTTTCCGTCAGTTCCACACCCGCCGCATTGGTGGCGTCGAGCAGGGCAAACAGCGTCTTCTTTTCGGTATGGTCAGGCTGCGCCGGATAGCCGGGTGCAGGGCGGATACCGGCATAGGCTTCACCAATCAGTTCATCGCCGGCAAAAGCCTCTTCCGGTGCATAACCCCAGAATTCCTTGCGCACCCGCTCATGCATGCGCTCGGCAAAGGCTTCGGCGAAACGGTCGGCCAGCGCCTTGACGAGGATTGACGAATAATCGTCATTCGCCCGCTCGAAGCGCTCGGCAATCGCCACTTCCTCGATACCTGCCGTCACCACGAAGCCACCGACATAATCGGCAACGCCGCTATCGACAGGTGCCACGAAATCCGACAGCGCCACATTCGGGCGTCCATCGCGCTTGGAAAGCTGTTGGCGCAGCGTGAAGAATGTGGCGAGTTCTTCGCCGCGGCTTTCATCCGTGAACAGCCGGATATCGTCGCCCACCGTATTGGCTGGCCAGAAGCCGATCACCGCCCGCGGCCGGAACCACTTTTCCTCAATGATCTTCGCAAGCATCGCCTGTGCATCGGCATAAAGCTGCCGCGCCGCTTCGCCCTGCTTTTCGTCTTCAAGGATCGCCGGGAAACGGCCCTTCAATTCCCAGGTCTGGAAGAACGGCGTCCAGTCGATGTAACGGGAAAGCTCCTCCAGATCATAGGTCTCAAACACCTTGGTGCCGAAGAATTGCGGCTTGACGGCGCTGTAGCTCGACCAGTCGATCTTGTGCGCATTCTCACGGGCGCGGGAAAGCGGCAGACGCTGCTTTTCGCGCTCGTTGCGGGCATGGGCTTCCGCCACCTTGGCATATTCGCTGCGAATACCATCGATATAAGCAGGCTTCTGCTCGGCGGAGAGAAGCGCCGAGACAACACCCACCGCACGCGAGGCGTCGGTCACATAGATCGCCTGCCCCGCCTCGTAACGCGGATGGATTTTCACCGCCGTATGCACCCGGCTGGTCGTCGCGCCGCCGATCAAGAGCGGAATGTCAAAACCCTGCCGCTCCATTTCGGCGGCCACATGCACCATTTCGTCCAAAGAGGGCGTGATAAGACCGGAAAGGCCAATCACATCCACCTTTTCGGCAATCGCCGTTTCAAGAATTTTCGTCGTCGGCACCATGACGCCGAGATCGATGATCTCGTAATTGTTGCAGGCCAGCACGACACCGACGATGTTCTTGCCGATATCGTGTACGTCGCCCTTCACGGTCGCCATCAGCACCTTGCCGGCGGCACTGCGCTCGGAGCCGCCATTCAGGCGCTTTTCCTCTTCCATGTAGGGAAGTAGAACGGCAACCGCCTGCTTCATCACGCGGGCGGATTTCACCACCTGCGGCAGGAACATCTTGCCCGAGCCGAACAGGTCGCCGACCACGTTCATGCCGGCCATCAGCGGCCCTTCAATGACGTGCAGCGGACGGGCAGCCTTCTGGCGTGCCTCTTCCGTATCGGCCTCGATGTATTCGGTGATGCCGTTGACCAGCGCATGTTCCAGCCGCTTCTCGACGGCAAGCTCGCGCCAGGAAAGATCCTGTACCTTGGTGTCCTTGGCGCCCGTGCCACGGAAACGCTCCGCCACTTCAAGCAGGCGCTCCGTCGCATCATCGCGGCGGTTCAGCACCACATCCTCACAGGCCTCGCGCAGTTCGGCATCGATATTGTCATAGACAGCAAGCTGCCCGGCATTGACGATGCCCATATCCATGCCGACCTGAATAGCATGGTAGAGGAACACGGCATGCATCGCCTCACGCACCGGCTCGTTGCCGCGGAAGGAGAAGGACAGGTTGGAAACACCGCCGGAAATATGCGTCAGCGGCATGGTTTCGCGGATGGTCTTGGTGGCCTCGATGAAGTCCACGCCGTAATTATTATGCTCTTCGATACCCGTCGCCACGGCGAACACATTCGGGTCGAAAATGATGTCTTCCGGTGACAGGCCGGCCTTTTCGGTCAGCAGCTTGTAGGCGCGTGAGCAGATTTCCACCTTGCGCTGATAGGTATCCGCCTGCCCGACCTCGTCAAAGGCCATGACCACGACCGCCGCACCGTAATTATGGACGAGCCGCGCCTGCTGGAGAAACTTCTCCTCGCCTTCCTTCAGCGAAATGGAATTGACGATCGATTTGCCCTGCACGCATTTCAGGCCAGCCTCGATGATCTCGAACTTGGAGCTGTCGATCATCACAGGCACACGGGCGATATCAGGCTCGGCGGCGATGAGGTTCAGGAATTCCACCATCGCCTTTTCAGAATCGATCAGGCCCTCATCCATGTTGATGTCGATGATCTGCGCGCCGTTTTCAACCTGATCGCGGGCAACAGCCAGCGCCGCCGTATAATCACCGGCGGTGATGAGCTTGCGGAAGCGGGCCGAGCCGGTAACGTTGGTGCGCTCGCCGACATTGACGAAGGGAATATCCTTGGTCAGCACGAAAGGCTCGAGGCCCGAAAGCGACATGAAGGGCTTGTGCTCGGGAATTTCGCGCGGCTTGTAACCTTTGACAGCCTCCGCAATCGCTCGGATATGCTCCGGCGTGGAACCGCAGCAGCCGCCGACGATGTTGACGAGACCATCGCGGACAAAGCCTTCCACCTGACGCGCCATCATCTCAGGCGTTTCGTCGTACTGGCCGAATTCATTCGGCAGGCCGGCATTGGGATAGGCGCAGACGAAGGTATCGGCCACGTCGGACAGTTCCTGCAGATGCGGACGCATGGCATCCGCACCCAGTGCGCAGTTCAGGCCGATGGTGAAGGGGTTTGAGTGGCGCACCGAGTTCCAGAACGCGGACGGCGTCTGGCCGGAAAGCGTGCGGCCGGAAAGGTCGGTGATCGTGCCCGAGATCATGACCGGCAGGCGGATGCCCTTGGCCTCGAAACGCTCCTCGCAGGCAAAGATCGCCGCCTTGGCGTTCAGCGTATCGAAGATCGTCTCGATCAGGATGATATCGGCCCCGCCGTCGATCAGACCGTCGATCTGCTCGCCATAAGCGATACGCAGGTCGTCGAAACTGACGGCACGATAACCGGGATTGTTGACGTCAGGCGAAATGGAGGCCGTGCGGTTGGTGGGGCCGATGGCGCCCGCCACGAAACGACGGCGGCCATCTTCGCGCTCGGCGCGCTGGGCGGCACGGCGGACAATCGCTGCACCCTCGCGGTTGAGGTCGTAGACGGCATTTTCCATCTCGTAATCGGCCTGCGCAATGCGCGTCGACGAAAACGTGTTGGTTTCGAGAATATCCGCACCCGCCATGGCGTAACGGTAATGGATTTCCTCGATGGCATCCGGCTGGGTCAGGATCAGAAGGTCGTTATTGCCCTTCTGGTGACAGGCACAGCCGATAAAACGGTCGCCACGGAAATGGTCTTCGTCAAAACCCAGCCCCTGGATCTGCGTGCCCATGGCGCCATCGAGAATGAGGATGCGTTCGCTTGCGGCCTCGCGCAGCGCCTTGAAAATTTCCGCGCCGTCGCGCTTTGCCCCTTCAGGGCCAAACAGGTCGTCAAACACGGGCACACTCCTCATTTCGATTTGCAAGATCGCAAGCCGTCAAGTCACATAAAGATATGTTTATGTCAATATATCTTCAAGGGACAGGCATAGCTTTGCGTCGTTGCGGCAGACTACGAAATTTCACTGACAGATGACAGGTTTATACGGCAAGGATATAAGCCAAGGCAGCAAACCGCATGGAGGACGAAATGCCCGAGGAAGATCACAACAGCCGCAACTGGAACACCCTTCCCTGGCACCGCCAATGGCTGGTGAAACAGGCCGAAGGACTTTTCGATTTCTTCCAGTATCGCGCCGTGAATTCCGCCGGCGGCTTTTTCGACCTCGATCCCAAGGGCGCGCCGCTGCAGAAAAATGACCCCGTGCGCGGCATCCACGCCTCGGCCCGCATGGTGCATTGCTTCTCCATCGGCCATCTGCTCGGCCGGCCGGGCTGCGGCGATATCGTCGACCACGGCATGACCTATCTCTGGAACAAACACCGTGACAGTGAGCATGGCGGTTATTTCTGGCAGGTGAACGATGCCGGCCCGGTGGACGCCACCAAGCAGGGTTACGGCCATGCCTTCGTGCTTCTGGCCGCCTCTTCCGCCAAGACCGTCGGGCATCCGCTGGCCGACCGGATGCTGGCCGATATTACCGAGGTGCTGGAAACCCGCTTCTGGGAAGAAAAACACGGCGCCATCGCCGAGGAATTCAACCGCGACTGGTCGCCCATCGATAATTATCGCGGCCAGAATTCCAACATGCACCTGACCGAAGCGCTGATGGCCGCTTATGAGGCGACAGGCGACAGCAACTATCTCAGCAAGGCCGAACGCATCGCCGATCTCGTCATCCGCCGCCGCGCCGGCGAACTGGACTTCCGCGTGCCGGAGCATTTCGACGAGAGCTGGACGCTGGACAAGGAGTATCGCGGCAACGAAATGTTCCGCCCCTCCGGCTCCACCCCCGGCCACTGGCTGGAATGGGCACGTCTCATCCTGCAATTATGGGTGCTGGGCGAGCGCCGCCACGACTGGATGCCGGTGGCCGCAAAATCGCTATTCGTGCAATCCATGGCGCTCGGCTGGGACCGGGAAAAGGGCGGCTTCTTTTACACGCTCGACTGGGACGACAATCCGGACAAGACGGCAAAGCTCTGGTGGCCGATGTGCGAGGCGGCGGGTGCTGCCCACTTCCTGAACGAAAACCTGCCGGCGGACCCCTTTTACGAAGACAGCTATCGCCGCATCTGGAGCACCATCTCCAACAACTTCATCGACCATGACAATGGCGGCTGGCACGAGGAACTGACGGAAAATCTGGTTCCGGCGCATACATTGTTCCCCGGCAAGGGCGATATCTACCACGCGCTTCAGGCCTGCCTCATCCCGCTTTTCCCGGCCACGGGAAGCCTGACGAAGGTGATTGCGGAAACCGGCGGTGATTATTGAGGCGCGTTGCGGCCAATAGCCCTTCTGCCGTCATGCTCGGGCTTGTCCCGAGCATCTGCAACCTATCTGCCGGACGCAACGTGGTTAGATCCTCGGCACAGGGCCGAGGATGACGTCGCGTATAAAGCAACCCTCAAAACCCGATGGTTTCCTCGAAATCATCCCAGGACTGATACATCTCATATCGGCCGATCCCCGGGATCGGCACATGCCCGTAATAGGGCGAGAGCTGGAATTCGGCCGCCGCCTCGCCCTTGCCGGCCACGGCTCCCACATAGATTGCCGAGGCAAGCCCCGTGCGGTTGGCGCCATGTTCGCAATGGATGAGGATGGGTTTTTCCGCATTCTGCAGCACGGCCACCAGCGTTTCCGCATCTTGCGGCGAAAGCTTTTCGCTTGAACTCATCGGAAAATCGACCAGCCGGATACCGTTTTTCTTCGCCGCCTGGCTTTCGGCGTCATACCAGCCCTCGCGCTTTTCATCGCGCAGGTTGATGATGGTCTTTATGCCGTAAGCCTTTGCATAGGTTGCGATATCCTTCCCGCTCGGCTGGGCTGAACGATAAAGTTCGCCGGGGATGACCTCGTGAAAATTTCCGGTCAGCTGGCCGATACCCATATGTGCGCCCGCCAGAACCGGCAGGCCGACAAGGCCGATGGCCGTGATTTTCAGAAACTTCAAAATAATACGCAAAACATCAACCCGCGACATTCATCGGACGGTGGCGAGATGGCATTGCAAACCGGCAAAAACAAGTCCGCCACCGGCCAAACAGGCAGCCGCTTGGCAGGCAATCGGCTGATGGCCCGCACAGATCCGCTGCACCGCAAGGGTTTTCACGCCGCTGCGCGGCAGAGGTGGAGTTTTCAAAATGCCGTGATGGCCGCACCCGCGACCGGCGGTTCAATCAAACTCAGCCGAAATAACGGTAACGCGCCATTCCAGCCGTTGGGGTTCCACTCTTTCGTTGTTGCGCAACCGGAAAGCGCGGCATGCGGCGAAAGTCTCCCCCGCCTCGATGCGCCTTTCGCTGACCTGATAGGGATCAAAGGCGACGGAAGCGCGAAAGGCGGGCTCGAACCCTTCGAGCGTATAGGTCAGGCGCTGTACCGCGACATTGTTGTCGTTGCGGAAACTGACGCGAATGGGCAAAGCCGGATCCGGGCAGGCGGCATCGAAACTGGCTGTCGCAATGACATGGCCGAGCCGCTGGCTGCCGCGCCACCAGTCATAAATGACAAAGGCAGCGGTCGCCCCCCAGATCAGCAGCAGGCAGATGACGACGGGTTTGAGATGCCGCGGAAATGCGATGAGGGTCAGAAGAAGAACGGCACTGAGAACGGCTCCGACGATCACGTCGCCCCTCCCTCATAAAAACAAACCCGCATGCGATCCTGCCCTCCCTTACCCATTTCCGTCCATGGCGACCCGGCGTGACAACAACGGTTCAACCGCTCACCACATCCTTTCCGATGTGAAGCGGCTGGAGCGCCGAAGCGGCGGTCCTGCCACGGACAGGCACAACTCTATGGTCGTGCCCCCCGCTGTCAAGACAACCAAGCGTGACACCGGACAGCCAGTTCGCCGGCCCGCTGACGGAAAGACAAAGGGAACCAAACACCGCTGAAGACGTTCGCCGCATCACAACAGCATGGCGGGGCGAGAAAAAACGCCGCGATCCGGGCACGACAGTCAAGAACACCGGAGGACACAGCGCCTCTTGGAACTGCCAGGCCCGAGACCATATTAAATGCGACTAATATATGCTATAGACGACAGTAGCTCAGGGAGAATAACGATGAAAACGTTGATCGTAACGTCACTTCTGGCCCTTTCGGCCAGCACCGCAATGGCCGCGGATGCCGTCTACGAAACGCCGGCACCTCCGGTCGCGCAGGAAACCCTGCCGGTCTTCACCTGGTCTGGCCCCTATCTTGGTATTCAAGGCGGCGCGGGCTGGGCAAATGGCGATTTTTCGGCTGGCGGTCCCGTCGCTTCGGATAATTTCGATGGCGGCATTCTGGGTGCCTTTGCCGGTTACAATTACCAGTTCGATAATAATTTCGTCGTCGGCATCGAAGGTGATGTCGATTATAACTGGAATGACAATGACTATGCCGGCGTGCAGATCGGCACCGACTGGCAGGGCTCCGTCCGCGGCCGCGTCGGTTATGCCTTCGACCGCGCCCTGCTCTACGGCACTGCCGGCTGGACAGCCACACGTGGTTTCATCGAAACCCCCGGCGCCGGCAAGGACAGCACCACGTTCAACGGCTACACCATTGGCGCGGGTCTCGACTACGCCTTCACCGACAATGTGTTCGGCCGGCTGGAATATCGCTACAACGATTATGGCGACAAGGACATTTTCGGCGTCAATACCGATTTCGACCAGCACACCGTCAAGGTGGGTCTCGGCGTGAAATTCTGATCCTGCCCAACCAGCTTCAGCATGAATAAGCCCGGCCCTTCGCCGGGCTTTTTCTTGGCCAAAAGAACAATGTCCGCCTCAACCTGCCGACTTTAGCGATGCCAAAAACATGAACCCCTCAACAACGAAACATTCACAAACCGTTCAGCAGACCCGTGCCATCATGCGGGCATAATGAGCCTCTATCTCCCAAGGCAGGCTTATGGAGTAGCCCCCGATGAAAAAGATCATTCTTTCCACCCTTGCCGCGCTGGTCGCCACCGGCAGCGTCTTCGCATCCTACGGCACCGCTGCCGCGCAGGATTATCCCTATCGTCCGCGCTACGACCGTGGTTATGACCGTGGCGGCCCACCCCCGCCGCCCTACCGCGAACATCGCCGCCACAATGACGGCGCAGCAATCGCCGGTGGCCTTGCCGCAGGCGTCATCGGCGGCCTGATCGGTGGCGCCATCGCCAACGGCAACAACAACGCCCCCCGCTACTACGAACCCCCGCCGCCGCCCCGCCCGCGCTGCTGGTTCGAAGACCGCCGCGTTCCCAATTCCTATGACGGCGGCTGGCACACCGAAAGCATGCGGGTCTGTAACTGACCGCATGGCCAAAAATTCACAACGGATGATCCGATCAGTCTGAATGGCTGGTCGGATTTTTTGTTGTAAGGAGCCAAAAGTGCCGAAGATGGCGATGATCAACGAAATATCGATTCGCCCCTGCGGAATATCGCCAGTTCATTGGAAATATGAAAGAAAATGGTGGGCCTGGAGAGACTCGAACTCCCAACCAAGCGGTTATGAGCCGCCGGCTCTAACCATTGAGCTACAGGCCCTTATCGGAACAAGGTGATCCGAAATACCGGTTTCGCAATGGTTCGAATCCGGTGGGTCACGCTCTAACGTAATTTTTATAGCCCGACAAGCCATTGATGCTTCCGCAAGGCAGCGCCGCCGTATTAGCTACACAATCTAAGGCAATACCCTGCAAAGGGACACAATCAACGAGGAAACACCATGACGACAAAAAAGGCCCGCCTCTTCGCACTCACCGCTTTGACCGCAGCAGCAATGGTGCCGCTGGCCAGCCAGGTGCTTGCGCAGGACGCCAACCCGCGCGAAGCCACCATCAGTGTTTCCGGCGAAGGCCAGGCGGCCATTGCCCCTGATATGGCGATCCTTTCCTTCAGCGTCGTCAAGCAGGCGGAGACGGCAGCTGCCGCGCTCACGGAGAATTCCAAGGCGCTCGCCGATGTTCTGAAAGCGCTGAAAGAAGCCGCCATCGAAGACCGGGATCTGCAGACCAGCAATTTCTCGGTACAGCCGCTCTACAAGCATTATGAGCCGAAGGACGGCGTTTATGTTGCGCCTGAGATCACCGGTTATCAGGTTTCCAACGGCCTGACCGTGCGGGTGCGCGACCTGAAGAAGCTCGGCGCGATCCTCGATACCTCCGTCAAGCTTGGTATCAATCAGGGCGGCGATATCACCTTCACCAATGACAAGCCCGAAGCCACTGTTACCGAGGCCCGCAAGCAGGCCGTGGCCGATGCTATCGCCAAGGCAAAAACGCTGACGGAAGCGGCAGGCGTGAAGCTCGGCCGCGTCATCCAGATCAGCGAAAACTCGCAGCGCCCGATGCCGATGCCAGCCGGCGCGATGCGCGCTTCGATGATGAAGGAAGCCGACAGCGTGCCGATCGCTTCGGGTGAGAACAATTACAGCGTTGTGGTCAACGTCACCTTCGCCCTCGACCAGTAAGAACAATGGAGGGGCGGCACCTGCGTGTCGCCTCCCCCATTTTAATCCGGTCATCGGCCGGTTTAAAAAAAGAAATGCCCCTCGCCTGCCTTTCCGGACAAGCGAGGGGCATTTTTTATCCATCCGGCGGACGGGGATGTCACCGGATCGATATTGTCCGCTTTAGCGGCGGATTACCGGGCAGCCACGCTCATTGGCGAAGACGATGCGGTCACGGCCCCGACGGTCGAAGCCTGCAACCACAACGCGGCGCGGCGACACATCAACAACGCGGGCACGGCGAAGACCCATGCGGCTTGCCTTTTCTTCCGCAAAGCGCGGCGAGCAACCAAAGCGCGGGCGATCGGGACGACCCCAGCCGCGGCCTCTGTCATGGCCATAGCCATCCTGAACCTGAACTCTGAACTGAACATCCGAGCCAGCCGAAGCCGCAGGAGCGGTGGCGGAGATGCCGCCGAAGGCAATGAGAGCGGCAAGGCCGGCTTTTGCGAAGGTGTTGAACATGAACTCACTCCATTTGTTCTTCGCCGGCAGGGAACGTCCCTCAGCGATTGACGAGACCCTAGCCCCACCCGTCTGAATATTAACAGAACCGCATGTTCAGCAGGGGTTCATGGTTATTAACGGGAAAACACACATTCCCTAACGGAAGATCAGGCGGAAATATGCAGCACGATTTCGCGGCGGTGCGGCCGGTCGCGGTGCTCGAAAAGATAAATCCCCTGCCAGGTGCCAAGCGCAAGCCTGCCCTGCCCGATCGGCACGCCGATCGAAACCGCGGTCAGGGCCGATTTGATATGGGCAGGCATATCATCAGGGCCTTCCAGCGTGTGGGTGACCCAGCGCATCGAGGCATCGTCCGAAGGCGGCACGAGGCGGGAGAAGAACACCGAGAGATCGCGCCGGACATCCGGATCGGCATTTTCCTGGATAAGCAGCGAGCACGATGTATGCCGCACAAAGACGGTCAGCAAGCCTTCGTCCACGCCGCTCTCTCTCACGAAACCCTTGGCCTCGGATGTAAACTCGTAGAGCCCCTGCCCATGGGTGGCGATGGTTATTGTCTTCTGCGGCACATTTTTTCTTTCAAACAGGCTGGAACAAAATCGGCGTTGCAAACGTTACGCCATGTCAAATTCTACCCGATGGGGGTAGAGATAAAACAATAACGTGACGGCGGGCCGTAACAACTAACGGAAAAGCGGCGTCACGGTTGCAAGAAAACGGGGAAGGGTTGGCAATATCAGAATGAACTATTCAGGCTTCCCCGTCCCTCGACGAACAGAATATTTTCAGCGCAAGACAAGTACCAAGCCAGGCACAGGGTGCGAAAGACGTATTCATGGCATCCACTGACTATCAAGTCGACCTGACCAATTGCGATCGTGAACCCATCCACATTCCAGGTTATATTCAACCGCATGGCTGTCTGATCGCCTGCGACAATTCCCTGCGCATGGTTCTGCGTCATTCGGAAAACTGCCGCGACATTCTGGGCATTGAGGGCGATCTGAACGGCAGGACTGCCGAAGAGGTGCTCGGGAAAGACCTCGTCCACGATCTTCGCAACGCGCTGACTGTAACCGGCAGAACCACGCGCCCCGCCATGCTGCCCAACATGCAGATGAGCGATGGCCGCAGCTTCGATATTGCTCTGCACCGCTACAAATCCACCACCATCATCGAGTTCGAACCATCGCAAAGCGAAACGCAGCCGCTTGGCACGGCGCGCAAGATGGTGGATCGCATCCGTGAGGCTGACAGCGTCGAAAGCCTGATTTCAAGAACGACCCGGCTGATAAAGGCGACGTTGGGTTATGACCGGGTGATGATCTACCGTTTCGAGGATGACGGGGCCGGCAAGGTGGTGTCAGAGGCAAAGCAGCCGGAACTGGAAAGCTTTCTCGGACAATATTTTCCGGCCAGCGACATACCGCAGCAAGCCCGGGCGCTTTATCTCAAGAACACGCTGCGCATCATTTCCAATGCCAGCGGCGCGCGCGTTGCCATCCTGCCTGCTTTCGATGCCTCCGGCGAACCGCTCGATCTGTCCTTCGCGCATCTGCGCAGCGTCTCGCCCATCCATTGCGAATATCTTCGCAACATGGGTGTCGGCGCTTCCATGTCGATTTCGGTGATTGTCGATGGTGCTCTCTGGGGCCTCATCGCCTGTCACCATTATTCTCCGCGCGTGCTGACAATGCCGGTCAGGATCGCCGCCGAAATGTTCGGAGAGTTTTTCTCCATGCATTTGCAGGTTCTGAAGCAGAAACGCCGGCTCGATACCGTCAACCACGCCCATGCAGCACTTGACCGCTTCCTGCGGCTTGCCGCTCATCACACCAACATCGAAGAATTGCTGATCGACAGTTTCCAGGATTTTGCCGATCTGATGCCCTGCGATGGCGTCGGGCTCTGGGTCGGCAACAACTGGCACGGCCATGGCGCAACGCCGCCACAGGATGCCATTCCACGGCTGGCGCGCTTTGTCGCCTCGGCTTCGGAAGGTAAGGTCTGGGCCACCCATGCCATGTCGCAAGCCATACCGGAAGCGGAAATCTATGCCGGCACCGCCGCCGGGATGCTCGCCATTCCGTTGTCGCAGGTCAAGAACGACTACCTGCTGTTTTTCCGCAAGGAGATCGTGCAAAATCTGAACTGGGCAGGCAATCCCGAAAAATCCTATGAGACCGGGCCGTTAGGTGACCGTCTCACCCCCCGCAAGAGCTTTGCAATCTGGAAAGAAACCGTTCGCCTGCAGGCGCAGCCCTGGTCGGAGGCAGACCGGGAAATTGCCGAAGCGGCCAGGATTGCGCTTGTTGAGGTCGCCTTCCATCACAGCGAGCTGATGGCCGGCGAAAGGGAGCGCGCGGAAGTGCGCCAGCGCATGCTGAACGAGGAGCTTAATCACCGCGTCAAGAATGTTCTGGCCATCATCAAATCGCTGGTCGGCAATCCCTCGCAGGAGGGTAAGACGCTGCAGGAATATGTCACCGCCTTGAAGGGTCGCATTCAGGCGCTGTCATTCGCCCATGACCAGATCATTCGCGGTGAAGGCGGTGGCGCGTTGCGCGATCTGCTGGAAGCTGAACTGTCGCCGCATCGTTCGCCGGAAACGGCGGTTAAACTTGCAGGCCCGCAGATCACGCTCGATTCGCGCGCTTTCTCCGTCATGGCCCTGGTTCTGCATGAACTGGCGACGAATGCCGCTAAATACGGTGCGCTTTCACAGACCGGCGGGCAATTGCACGTACACTGGGATGTCAACGAGAACCGCGATTGCGAAATTCAATGGCGTGAAACCCTGCCGACCAAGCTGCCGACGCCGTCGCGCGCCGGTTTCGGCACGGCGCTCATCAGTCGCAGCATTCCTTACGATCTCGGCGGACGCAGCACGATGCGATATTTGCCGGACGGGCTGGAGGCGGACATTGTCCTGCCCTCCCGCCACGTTTCATCGGCCACGGCGGCTTCCACCGCAAAAACCGAGGAAGAAATCGCGCCGCAGGCCAGACGTTACAATCGGGAGGAACCGTTGAAGATATTGCTCGTCGAAGACCAGATGCTGATCGCCATGGATGTCGAAAACATGCTGGAAGACAACGGCATCAAGACGATCGAAACGGCAACCTCATCGGCGATGGCGATCGAAAAGCTGAAGAGCTACATGCCTGACGTCGCCATCCTCGACATCAATCTCGGTTCCGACACTTCGATCCCCGTCGCCCGTGAACTCCACCGCCGCGGCGTCCCCTTCCTGTTCGCCACCGGTTATGCGGATGGCAGCATGGTGCCGGACGAATTCGGCAACGTGCCGGTGATCAGGAAGCCTTATGATGAGGATGCACTGATGGCTGGCATCGGGCTTCTGGTGGGGGATGCGGAGCGGGTGTAACGCCGTTTATTCGAGAACGTTGACGCCGTACTCTAAGATATCCTCGGGCTTGTCCCACTACTGTCCGGTTTGAATTTCCGTGCAGGCTGCAGTCCCCTTGCCGTGAATCGTGAAGGGTGCGCATTCTCTCAACGTCATCCTCGGCCCTGTGCCGAGGATCTAATCACGTCGAATGAAATCAATACGTTGGCAGATCCTCGGGACAGGCCCGAGGATGACGTCGGCGCGATTGGCTCGACTCTTCTTCCCATCTGACGCCGCCGCTCTTCTTTGGTGTCCGGTTAAGGCGGGAATCCTAAAAGCCTATTCGAATGAGAGTCTACGCTTTGTCCGGAAATTTACCGGACAGTAGTGGGACAAGCCTGAGGATGACGAAAGAGATGTTGGGAGTTTCACCGGCGAACTTAGAATCTACCACCCTTACTGGAAACGCGTGAAGCCCCGCTTTTTCGCATCTTCCGGGCTGATGGCGTTCCCGATTTTAAACCGGAATTCCGTGACCGCGTAGTTTTCCAGATCGACGTCACACTGGAACGATACATCATACCAGGTTCCACCCACGTTGAATGCACCGCCAGTCGCGTCGATCGAACTTCCGGAAATCTTACGACCGGTATCCGATGTCGGTATCATACCTCTGGCAGCAAAACCCGCACTTTGAATTTGGGCCAGAGCTTCCGTGCTGCAAAGATTAACAATACGGCGGCGAGGCGGCAGGTCACCGAACATCTGACGTCTCTGGGCGGGGGAAAGCAGCGACGAGGAAAGCAGGCTTTTGGCAGCAGGAAGTTTTGCGGGCTTTTCCTCCGCCACGTCAGCGGGCTTTTCCTCCGTGGGCTTCGCTTGCGGCACGGGTGCTTGATCCGGCTCAACCTCTTGCTTGATGGGTGAGACCGCGATTTCCCCCTGCTCGGCGGAAGCCTGAAGATCGCTGTTGGCGGCGACAGGTGCGGGCTTTTCCTCGGCCGTCTTTTCAGGCTGGCTTGCGGGCTCCTTGGAAGGCTCGGTCTTTTCCGCTTCCTCAGTCTTTCCCGGCTTGTCTTCGCGGTCCGCTTGCATTTCCTCAGGCCTCATGGCGATGGCCGGCAACGTCGCCTGCGGCTGCGGCAAAGGTTTCGCCTCTTCTGCCGGAGGAGTGGGCGGCGGCGGTGGAGGTTGCGGCTTTTCCTCTTTCGCCTTCTCTTCGCCCGGTGGCGGAGCCTCTTCCGCCTTTTTTTCTTCGGGTGGCGGCACCAGATCGACGCTGATGCTCTCCGGCTCCTGCGGCTCGGCTATCCGCTCCGGCAGTTGAAAAAAGAAGAGAGCAACAACGGCAATATGCAGCAGCACGGAGACGGGCACAGCCCATCCTCCCCGACGCCATCTGCTTGCCGAAACCTGTTGCATCTCATCGAACCAAATCGAACCTGCGCATATCCACCAGAAGCGGAATGCTTCGTCCTCACACATAAGGCTTGTCGCAGAGTTCGCCAGTGCGGGAAACAAAAAACCCGGCCAGAGGTGACTGACCGGGTTCAATTTTAAAGGAAGCGCAACGCTTAGCTGTCGAGGAAGCTGCGCAGCTTTCTCGAGCGGCTCGGATGCTTCAGCTTGCGCAGCGCCTTCGCCTCAATCTGACGAATACGTTCGCGCGTGACCGAAAACTGCTGGCCGACTTCTTCCAGCGTATGGTCGGTGTTCATGCCGATGCCAAAGCGCATGCGCAGAACACGTTCCTCGCGCGGCGTCAGCGAAGCCAGAACGCGAGTTGTCGTCTCGCGCAGGTTCGCCTGAATGGCGGCGTCGATCGGCAAGAGCGCATTCTTGTCCTCGATGAAGTCACCGAGATGCGAATCTTCTTCGTCACCCACGGGGGTTTCGAGCGAGATCGGCTCCTTGGCGATCTTCAGAACCTTGCGCACCTTTTCAAGCGGCATGGCCAGCTTCTCGGCCAGCTCTTCCGGGGTCGGCTCGCGGCCGATCTCGTGCAGCATCTGGCGCGAGGTGCGAACGATCTTGTTGATCGTCTCGATCATGTGAACCGGAATACGGATCGTGCGCGCCTGATCGGCGATCGAGCGGGTGATCGCCTGCCTGATCCACCAGGTCGCATAGGTCGAGAACTTGTAACCACGGCGATATTCGAACTTGTCGACCGCCTTCATCAGGCCGATATTGCCTTCCTGAATGAGATCGAGGAACTGCAGACCACGGTTGGTGTATTTCTTCGCAATCGAGATAACCAGACGCAGGTTGGCCTCGACCATCTCCTTCTTGGCGATGCGCGCTTCGCGCTCGCCCTTCTGCACCATGGAAACGATGCGGCGGAATTCGGCGATGGAAATGCCGGTTTCCGTGGAGAGGTTCTGGATTTCCTGACGGATTTCGCGGATCGTGTTGCTTTCCTCGCGGGCGAATTCCTTCCAGCCGCGGGCGGCCAGATTGGCGATCGACTTCATCCAGTTCGGATCGAGTTCCGCACCGTGATACTGCTCGAGGAAGCTGTCGCGCTTGACGCCGTAGGATTCGGCAAGGCGCAGCAGCCGGCCTTCATTCTGCATCAGACGCTTGGAAATGTCGTAGAGCTGCTCGACGAGGCTGTCGATACGGTTCTGGTTCAGCGACAGCGACTTGACGGCCGTGATCAGCTGATCCTTCAGTTCCTTGTAACGACGCTCCTGGCCGGAAGAAAGCGTGCCCGTGCAGGCCAGACGCGCCTCAACCTGCTGGTCCTGAAGCTTGCGCAGCTTCTTGTAGGTATCAGCGATGGTGTCGAGCGTTTCCATGACCTGCGGGCGCAGTTCGGCTTCCATGGCGGCAAGAGAAAGATTGGACTCGTCGTCGTCCTCTTCTTCCTCTTCCGGCGGAAGGCCATCGCCACCCACATCGGTCACGTCATCGTCGCCGGTCGGCGCACGCAGCTTGCGGGTCTTTTCCTTTTCTTCGGCAGCCTTGCGGTCCGCTTCGATCTTTTCCGGGCTCTGGAACTGCGGCGCAGCCTTGGCTTCCGGACCCGAATAGGTGGTCTCGAGATCGATGATCTCGCGCAGCAGCGTCGTGCCTTCATTCAGCTCGTCGCGCCAGATGATCAGCGCCTGGAACGTCAGCGGGCTTTCGCACAGGCCCGAAATCATCGTTTCGCGGCCGGCCTCGATGCGCTTGGCAATGGCGATTTCGCCTTCGCGCGACAGAAGCTCGACGGAACCCATTTCGCGCAGATACATGCGCACCGGGTCATCGGTACGGTCGGTCGGTTCTTTCTTCTTGGCGGTCGCAAGTGCTGTGCCGCCGGAGGGCGCCAGTTCGCCGCCTTCGGAATCTTCCGATTCCGAATCGTCGCTTTCAGCCTCGCCAGACGCTTCTTCCGCATCCTCGTCCTCGATGACGTTGATGCCCATATCGGACAGCATAGCCATCGTGTCTTCGATCTGCTCGGACGTCACCTCTTCGGACGGCAGGACGGAATTCAGCTCGTCCATCGTCACATAGCCGCGCTTCTTGGCGGCCTTGATCATTTTCTTGACCGCGTCATCCGAAAGATCGAGAAGCGGACCGTCCGTCGCACCGTCGCGTTCGTTTTCTGCTTCTTCGTTTTCTTTGACTTTGGTTGCCATCTATCTCGTCGCTTTCCCTGACGCTAACACCTGTTCCGCCGCATCGCCGTCCGCCCCATGAGCATCCAGCGGTTTGCCGCGAATCACTGTCAGACACCTAACGGAGTGATCTTTAATTGCCGATTAACCACGGCAGCCTCAGGCAGAATGCAAAGACAGTGCACCCGGAAATGCTTGCTCATGCAATTTCTATCCGCCAAGGCTCATTCCACCTTACTTTTCCTGAAATGGTGATTCCCGCTATTTCCCGCCCCGTCAAGCCTTTGAGGGCGAGACAGCCACGGAAATTCTCAAAAAAGGCCGCATTTCGCGGTTATCACCAGACTATCCCCTATTTAGGACGCTTGCCGCAAAAGGCAACCCCACACGTCTTTCAATTCTTGGCCAGCCCTCTCAGCCATGACCGAAGGCCGGCCCCTTCACCCGCCCGGACATAACCCCGAAACCATCGATGATCGCCTCCTGATTTTCCATTCGGCCGATTTCAAGCTGCACCTCGGCCAATGCCCGCACCAGAAGCGTGCCGCGCTCGTCATCCGTCGCCTCGGCAATTTCCCGTTCCAGCTCCCGCTTCTGCCAGAGCAGGGATTTGGTTCGCTTGTGCAATGACAGCGCCTGCACATAACCTTCACGCGCATCTTCCATCGCCGCCTGTTCAGTCGCCGTCCACAGGCGGGCATTACGCACCTGCTGGTCCATCGTCTTCAAAAGCGCCTCGAAATCCTGCTGCGACAGGCGCTCGATCAGCCCGGCCCGCGATATCTCCGCCGCACTTTCCGCCGCATAGGTCAGCACCGTCGACCACAGACGTTGCAGATCACGGTTCTCATAGTCTATGGCAGCGATCTCGTCATATTCCTCGAGCAGCAATTCGGGATGGTTGACGATGGTGATGGCAAGAACGCTTTCCCGGAGCGAGGGCTTGGTCTGATACCCCCTCACCAGGCCCGATTGCGCCAACCGGTCCGAAATACTGCTGGCAGGCGTCGACATCGCCCCGCCCCGCCCCGGCGCATTGCGCTGGAAGCCACGCCCGGCTCCCTGCCCGCCATCGCGACGGAAGTTACCGCCCTGTTGCCCGCCTTGCTGAAAGCGCGGCTGGAAGAAGCCATTCAGCCTGTCGCGCATATCCTGCTGATAAAAACGGCGCACCGTCTCGTCGCCGATCACGGAAACGATCTGTCGCAGGCGGCTTTCAAGCTGGGCTCGCTTTTCGGGCGTATCGAAGGTAACGGCGGATGTCTCACGGCTCCAGACCATCGCCGCAAGCGGCTTTGCTTCCGAAAGCACCCGGTCGAACGGCGCGCGCCCCTCCAGCCGCACGAGATCATCAGGGTCCTTTCCGTCAGGCAACAACGCAAAGCTGACGGAGCGGTCCGGCTTGATATGCGGCAGGGCCAGATCTGCCGCACGGTTGGCGGCGCGAATACCGGCGCCATCGCCATCGAAGCAGAGGATCGGCTGCGGCGACATTTTCCACAGGAGATCGAGCTGGCTTTCCGTCAGCGCCGTACCAAGCGGCGCGACGGCGTTTTCGACACCGGCCTGATAAAGCGCGATGACATCCATATAGCCTTCAACGGCGATGACCGTGCCGCCGGCAGCCTGCGAGGCGCGACGGGCGCGGGCAAAATTGTAAAGAACATTGCCCTTGTGAAAAAGCTCGGTCTCGTTGGAGTTCAGATATTTCGCCACCGCATCCGCCGCCATGGCGCGGCCGCCGAAAGCGATCACCTTTTCCCGCGACGACAGGATCGGGAACATGATGCGATCCCGGAACCGGTCATAAGAAACCGGTACGTTTTCATGCACCACCAGCCCGCAGGCCTCCATCTGCTCGCGCGCCACACCCTTGCTCGCCAGATGCTCTTTGAGAGCATTGCGGCTATCCGGCGCAAAACCAAGCCTGAAGGTCTCGATGGTGCGCCCGGTCAGCCCGCGATCGCGCAAATAAGCCCGCGCCCGCGCGCCAAGCGCCGTCTGTAACTGATCCTGAAAGAACAGCGTCGCCATTTCCATAACGTCCTGCAGCGAGGTGCGCTCACGCTCGCGCTTTTCCGCCTGCGGATCGGGCTGCGGCATGGAAATGCCGGCCATATCGGCAATCTGCTGCACGGCCTCGGGAAAACTCAAGCCCTCAAGGTCGGTCAAGAACCGGAAATGATCGCCGGAAACACCGCAGCCGAAACAATGATACCGCCCCTTGCGGTCCTCACAATGGAAACTGGGGCTTTTTTCACCGTGGAACGGGCAGCAGGCCCAATAATCGCCCCGCGGCGTATTGGTCTTCTTCTTGTCCCAGGACACACGTCGGCCGATCACATCGGAGATGTTCACGCGGTCGCGTATCTCATCGAGAAAAGAATTGGAAAAGCGCATGGGTTACCTGTTCGAGGCCAGTCTTTCATATAAGCGCATAAAGGCCGCAATACAAAATGGGTAGGTGAATAATACCCACTATTCACAGGCGGCATTGACATCAGTGTATATACAGAAGAATATACGAGTGTATATACATACTCAGTGCATGAGTGCCTATGAGCTGAAAGCAGCGGTAGGCAACTCATGGATATCGTGATGAAAGATTTCATTTCCTTTGATTGGGATGAAAACAAGCGGCTGAGCAATATCGAGAAGCACGGCATCGACTTTCCAAGGGCGGCACGAGCGCTTTCACAACCCCATCTGGAAAGTCGCTCCGATCAAAATGGGGAGTGTCGTATTCTGGCGATATGCCCGGAAACAGACGATCTCATCGCAATCGTTTATACGATGCGGGGCGAGGTCTGCCGGATCATATCGGCAAGGGCGACAAGGAAAAATGAGCGAAGAACGTATCGTCAGATATTCTCTGGATGAGATCCGGGAAAAGATCGCCAGGGGTGAAGATCGCACCGATTGGGCGCGTGTCGACGCCATGACCGACGAGGATATCGACCGCGCCATGCGCGACGATCCGGACTGGGCCGGCTTTGAAGACATCGACTGGGCGAAGGCCGAAGTGGTTTTCCCCACCCCCAAGCAATCGATTTCCATTCGCGTGGACCAGGATGTCGTCGATTTTTTCAAATCCACCGGCAAAGGCTATCAAACCCGGATGAATGCGGTTCTGCGCCACTATGTGCATGAGCAGAAAAAACGGCCGGGTTGACAATGCAAAGCCGCCATTGCGCCTGCTTCCGGCGAATTTATGGCAGTGCAACATCACCAAAAATTATGTTTTTGTAATTTGAGCACCCCGTCGCGACGGTGTAAAAACAAAACACAGTCAAAGGCAGTGCGTGAACATTTCCATAAATCTGCCGACGCCCACAGGCACGTCCCCCTAAAAAAGCCTGTGAGGACCGCATTTTGATCCGCCGGAATGCGCTTTCGTCGACAGAAAAAAGGCAGGGTAGCCTCGGCTACCCTGCCTTTACTTTTTCCAACACGCTGAAAGCCTACTTCAGCAAGTCCTTGACAACGCCGGAGGCCTTCGCAAAGTCGATCTGACCGGGATAACGTTCCTTCAGCGCGTTCATGCACTTGCCCATGTCACGCAGACCGGAGGCACCGGTTTCGCTGATGACCGCCTGGCACAGTTCGCGCACCTTCTCGGCCGGGATTTCTTCCGGCATGAATTCCTTGATGATGACGATTTCCTCGCGCTCCTGCGCGGCGAGCTCGGGTCGGCCGGCACCGTCATAGATGGTGGCGGACTCTTCGCGCTGCTTTACCATCTTGGTCAGGATCTGCATGATATCTTCGTCGCTGACGGGATCCTTGCCCACGCCACGATTGGCGATATCGCGATCCTTGATGGCCGCCTGAATGAGACGCACGGTCGATGTACGTCGGGCGTCACGAGCCTTCAGCGCATCTTTCAAAGTATTTGCGAACGTGTCGCGCATCATTTTTCTTCTCCTTGGGAAAGCCCATTCCGCAGCTTCGCGATAGGCAAACTTTCCACCTTATTTTTCGCAACGACATAAACGAGCAACTACGCTCAAGCAAATCAATTGCATAAGCCCTTGAATCCACGGCATCTTAAATCCGCGTAAATCTTGAGCCTATGGTTGACCGCTTGGGCTGCTTTCGTTATTTTCCGGCACCTGCACGAGATTTTAACGAAGGGTCGGAACGCGAGCTTTATCGCGCGCCCCTTTATGTCACGAAGCCTGCGACAAAAATGGCCCCTTACCCCCTGCCTTTCAAGAGGCGGGGTGCGAAGCGGCAGAAACGGAACGAGATGACCGAGACAGCGCCCTGGACTACCCGCAAACCGACCGCAATGCTTGTTCTTGCCGATGGCACGGTGATCGAGGGCACAGGTATCGGCGCAACCGGCAAGGTTCAGGCCGAAGTCTGCTTCAACACGGCGCTGACGGGCTACGAGGAAATCCTCACTGACCCTTCCTATCTCGGCCAGATCGTCACCTTCACCTTCCCGCATATCGGCAATGTCGGCACCAACGAGGAAGACATTGAAGACCTGACTCCCGCCGCCCGCCGCGGCGCCGTTGGCGTCATCTTCAAGGCCGACATCACCGATCCCTCGAACTTCCGCGCCGTCAAGCATCTGGATGCCTGGCTGAAGGCCCGCGGCGTCATCGGCCTTTGCGGCATCGATACGCGCGCGCTGACCGCATGGATCCGCGAAAACGGCGCACCGAACGCGGTCATCGCCCATGATCCGAACGGCGTCTTCGACATCGAGGCGCTAAAGGCCGAAGCAAAGGCCTGGAGCGGCCTTGTCGGCCTCGACCTCGCCATCGAAGCGACCTCCGGCCAATCCTCCAGCTGGGCTGAAACGCCGTGGGTCTGGAACAAGGGTTATGGCACGCTCGGCGAAGCCGATGCCAAATATCACGTCGTCTGCGTGGATTTCGGCGTCAAGCGTAACATTCTGCGCCTTTTCGCCGGTCTCGATTGCAAGGTGACCGTAGTTCCCGCCCAGACTTCGGCCGAAGACATTCTGGCGCTGAAGCCGGACGGCGTGTTCCTGTCCAACGGCCCGGGAGACCCGGCGGCTACAGGCGAATATGCCGTGCCGGTCATCCAGAACCTCATCAAGAGCGAGCTGCCGATCTTCGGCATCTGCCTCGGCCACCAGATGCTCGGCCTCGCCGTCGGCGCAAAGACCGAAAAGATGCATCAGGGTCACCACGGCGCCAACCATCCGGTCAAGGACTTCACGACAGGCAAGGTTGAAATCGTCTCGATGAACCACGGTTTTGCGGTTGATGCCAAATCGCTGCCTGATGGCGTCGAAGAAACCCACACGTCGCTGTTCGATGGCACCAATTGCGGCCTGCGCATCGTCGGCAAGCCGGTCTTCTCCGTCCAGCATCACCCGGAAGCTTCACCCGGCCCGCAGGACAGCCATTATCTCTTCCGCCGCTTCGTCAACCTGCTGCGCGAGAGACAAGGCGAGGCAGCGCTCGCCGAGCGCTGAGACAGGCCTTCGAAACCTCTCCTCCGTCATCCTCGCCCTTGAGGCGAGGATCCATTGACTTCGGCGGGTATGGAAAGCTTTCCAACATTCGCACGGCCCGCTATCAGCGGGCCGTTTGCATTTCGCGCTTCACCAGAATGACGAAGCGGACGGTGAGCAAAACAGCTGCCGTCGAAAGACCGATCACGAAACCGAACCAGACGCCACGCCCGCCAAAACCGAGCGGAAAGGCCATGGTCCAGGCAAGCGCCAGGCCGATCGGCCAATAGGAGATCAGCGCCAGCATCGCTGGAATGCGGGCATCCTTCAGCCCGCGCAGCAGCCCCGCCGTCACGGCCTGAATGCCATCCACCAGCTGGAAGACGCCGGCGATCACCACGAGGCTGCTGGCATAGGCGAGCACTTCCGCGGCTTCCGGCAATTTTGGATCGAGGAACCATTTCGCCAGAAAGTCCGGAACGACCGCAAACAGGATGCCGCCGCAAAGTGCAATGCCACAGGCAATGGCGTAGATCATGATGGAGGCGCGAATGAGATTTTTGAAATCTCCCTGACCGCGGGCAATGCCCACGCGCACGGTTGCCGCCTGCGACAGGCCAAGCGGGATCATGAAGGCGATCGAGGCAAGCTGCAGGGCAATGCCATGCGCCGCAAGCTGCACGGTGCCAATCTGCCCCATCAGGATCGAGGCGGCGGCAAACAACGTCACTTCGGCAAGGATGGTGATGCTGATCGGCAGGCCGAGACGCAGCACTTCGAAAAGCGCATGCCAGTCCGGCCGCCAGAAACGCACGAACAGCTCGTATTTCTTCGTCTCTTCACGCGTCTGTACATAGAAAACGATGAAGACGAAGCTGAAGGCATTGACGATGACGGCAACGACGGCAGCACCATTCATGCCCATTGCCGGCAAGCCGAAATGGCCGAACACGAGCGCATAAGCCATCAAACCGTTCATCACCAACATGATGATGGTGACATAAAGAATGATGCCCGCCCGGCCGATGGCGCTGACAAGTCCGCGCAGCACGTAGAAAAGCAAAGCTGGCAACAGGCCGAATTTGGCGATGGCGAGATAATGGCCGGTCAACGCCGCCACGTTGGGATTCTGCCCGAGATAGACCAGAATCCGCTCGGCATTGAAGAAGATCGGCAAAGCGAGGATCCAGTAGGCGATAGCCACCCACATGCCCATGCGCAGCGAGCGGCGGGCCGCCGTCGCATCGCCCTGCCCATAAGCCTGCGCCACCATTGGCACCACGGCCACGGAAAATCCCGAGCCAAAAATGAAGACGACGAAGAAGAACTGCCCGGCCAGCACCATGGCCGCCAGCTTTTCAGCCCCCAGCTGCCCGACGATGACCATGTCAGTGGTATGGATGCCAAGCTGCGCGAGCTGCGCACCGATAAGCGGAATTCCAAGCGCAAGCGTAGCCTTGAAATGCGAAAGCCACGACCCCGATCCGGAGGGAACGGTTTCTGCAACAACCGACGAAGACATTGTAATTCACCTGAATTTTGGCCATTGCCCGCGAATTGCGCAACGGCAGCAGGGTGATGAATAAAATATTCCCTTCCTGCACGCAACCTTTGCAGCCCGATGATCAAAATTTACGCAAAATGGCAAAACCTGCCGGCACAGTCTGAAACGGCATGAACCAAAACAAATTTAGTCGAATTTTACCATTTCACTTTACGTATTAGAACATCGCGTAGTTCTTTTAAATCATAAGCTGCATGACGCAGAATATTCCCGCCCTAGAGGCATGTCTTTCCCCCCATTCTCCAAGATGACCCGACCGGGCATATCTGGTTTCAAGGACGTGTAGCTTGCCAAAAAAATCCAACCTCATGACGCGCATTCTGTTTGCGGCATCATCACTTGTTGTCGCCGCCTTTGCGGGATTTTCTTTCTATATCGATAGCCTTCAGCACCGGGTCACGACGGAAGCGGTGGCGGAAAACATCGATTCGTCCGGCAAGCAGGCCGCACAGAGCATCGCAAACTGGCTGAACGGCCGCATCATGCTCACCGACACGGTGGCGAAAACGCTTGCGAAGCTTCCGGAGGACGATGCCAAGCTGCAGTTCCTTCAGAACGACGTGCTGACAGCGCAGTTCATGTCCACCTATTTCGGCAATGCCGAAAACGGCGTCTTCACGACGTTCCCGAAAACACCGCTTCCGGAAGGTTATGACCCGCGCAAGCGCCCCTGGTATCTGGATGCGGTCAAGGCCGGCAAGCCGGTGCTGACCGAACCTTACACCGACGCCTCGACCGGCGGCCTCGTCATCACTGCAGCGATGCCCGTTTCCGTTGATGGCAAGTTGGCTGGCGTGACGGGAAGCGACTTCTCGCTGGATTCGTTGGTAAAGATGATCAAGTCCGTAGATGCCGGCACGGACGGTTACGCCTTCCTTGTCAGTAAGGACGGCAAGATCCTTATTCATCCCGATCCGAAACTCGTCGATAAGCCGCTGAGCGATCTTTTCAAGGTCAACACACCGGCAATTTCCTCGGCGATTTCCCAGACCGAAATTGACGGCAAGGGCAAGATCACCAGCTTCATCCCGGTTGCCGGCCTGCCCTCGGTCGACTGGTATCTCGGCTTTGTCGTCGATTCCGATATAGCCTACAGCGCAATCGGCCAGTTCCGGCTGGCAGCGACCATTGCCACGGTTCTTGCCGCTGCAATCATGATCGCGCTGCTTGCAACTGTGCTCTCCCGTTTCATCGTCCGCCCTGTCACACAGATGACCTCGGCCATGGAAGGCCTTGCGGCCGGCAATCTCGATGTCGCCATTCCCGGCCAGGAGCGCACCGACCAGATCGGCTCGATGGCCGCGGCAGTTGCCGTTTTCAGGTCGAACGCCATGGAGCGCCTGCGTCTCGAAGGTGACGCCGAAGAAAACCGCACGCTTTCCGAACAGGAGCGCAACGAGCGGGAGAGAAGTTCGGCGAAAGACGCGGCGGACATCCAGTTCGCGGTCGATTCGCTCGCCAAAGGTCTGGCGCATCTTTCGGACGGCGATCTCAATTACCGCATCGACACGCCTTTCGTGAGCCGCATCGACCGCCTGCGCGACGATTTCAACAATTCCGTCGCCAAGCTGAATGTGGCGCTCAGCACCGTTGGCCAGAATGCCCGCGCAATCGACGCCGGTGCTGGTGAGATTCGCCAATCCGCCGACGATCTGGCACGGCGCACGGAGCAGCAGGCAGCCTCGGTGGAGGAAACCGCCGCGGCGCTCGAGGAAATCACCACCACCGTGAAGGACTCCGCCCGCCGCGCCGAGGAAGTCGGACGTCTGGTTGATCGCGCCCGCGGCAATGCCGAACAATCCGGCATCATCGTCGAAGATGCGGTTCGCGCCATGGAAGGCATTGAAAAATCATCGTCGGAGATCAGCAATATCATCGGCGTGATCGACGAAATCGCCTTCCAGACAAACCTTCTGGCGCTGAATGCCGGCGTGGAAGCGGCGCGTGCCGGTGAAGCCGGCAAGGGTTTTGCCGTCGTCGCACAGGAAGTGCGCGAACTTGCCCAGCGCTCCGCCAATGCCGCCAAGGAAATCAAGACGCTGATCAATGCCTCGACATCGCAGGTGCAGTCCGGCGTCGATCTCGTCGGCAATGCCGGCAAGGCGCTGGAAACCATCGTCCGCGAAGTGCAGGAGATCAACCGTCACATCGACGCCATCGTGACGTCGTCGCGCGAACAGTCGACCGGGCTTCAGGAAATCAACACCGCCATCAACACCATCGATCAGGGCACGCAGCAGAATGCCGCCATGGTCGAGGAACAGACGGCCGCAAGCCATGGCCTTGCTTCGGAAGCGGCGGCGCTCAACGATCTGCTGGCGCAATTCCAGCTTGCCACGGCCACGCGGCGGCAGGCGGAATATGGGCGGGCTGCTTAGGGGAACCGCCTGCTCGTTTAGTGGAGGCAACGCATACAAACGCCGTCACCCCGGACTAGATCCGGGGTCCAGCGCGATCAGGTCCTTGATCGCGAAAGACTCATTCCTCACGGCGCAGACGCGCCGTAGCTGGATGCCGGATCAAGTCCGGCATGACGGAGGATAGGTTTCAACCTCTTTCATGGCCGGATCGATCCGGCCATTTTTATTTGCTGTGCGAAAGATACCCCGTTCTCTCCACCCGCCCGATCCGCTAGAGCTTGATCGATCATGATATGCGGAGGAACTCATGCTGGAACTGATTTGGCGCGGCATTGCCATGGGCATTGGCGGCACGGTGTTTATGGATATATGGGCGATTGTGCTGCATCGGTTTTTTGGCCAGTCAGCGCCGAACTGGGCGCCGGTCGGCCGCTGGTTCTGGCACGTACCGAAAGGTACGATATTTCACGATAGCATCGCCACGGCCGCGCCTTATGAACATGAACTGGCGCTCGGCTGGATTTCGCACTACGCCGTCGGCATCCTCTACGGCATCATTCTGGCGCTGGTGGTGCCGGCTGCCTGGTTTGCAAACCCGTCCTTCATCCAGCCGTGGATCGTCGGCATCGTCACGGTCGGCGCGGGCTGGTTCCTGTTGCAGCCGGGTCTCGGCATCGGCTGGGCGGCCTCAAAAACGCCCAATCCCACCAAGGTTCGTGTTCTCAACCTCGTTGCCCATACGGTCTTCGCACTCGGCATGTATGCCGTGGCGCTTTTGATGCGCTAAACAAAAAAGGGGGCTAAAAAGCCCCCTCATCTCTTCATTCTCAAAGATTGGCCGAGAACGTATCGCAATCCTCGACACGGCCGCTCTGGAAACCGCGCTTGAACCATTCCGCCCGCTGTGCCGAGGTGCCGTGGTTGAAACTATCAGGCACCACATAACCTTGGGTCTGCTTCTGCAACGTGTCGTCACCGATCTGATGGGCGGCGTTCAACGCTTCCTCAAGGTCGCCGGTTTCGAGAATGCCCTTCTGCTCGGTGAACTTGCCCCAGATGCCGGCATAACAATCCGCCTGAAGCTCCACGCGCACCGACATCTTGTTGGCATCCACCTGGCTCATCGACTGGCGGCGGCGGTTGAATTCCGGCAGGACGCCGGTCAGGTTCTGGATGTGGTGGCCAATCTCATGCGCAATCACGTAAGCCTGCGCGAAATCGCCGGCCGCGCCGAAACGCTGGTCCAATTCCTTGAAGAAGCTGGTGTCGAGATAGACCTTGCGGTCACCCGGGCAATAAAACGGGCCGCTGGCAGCCGAAGCATAACCGCAGGCGGAAGACACCTGGCCGGAGAACAGAACCAGCGTCGGTTTCTGATAGGTCTCGCCAGCGGACTGGAAAATGCCACTCCACGTATCTTCGGTCTCGGCCAGCACGGTGCGCACGAAAGCCGTCGTCTCGTCAGATGATTGCCCCTGCGGACGCGTGCCGGACTGCTGGGTTCCGGATTGCTGCGTTGTGCCACCACCATCCAGTGAAATATCGCCGCCCGAAAGCAGCGTCAGCGGATTGATGCCAAGCACCCAGCTGATCAGCAGGATGACCAGAATGCCGCCGATGCCGATGCCGCCGCCGCGGCGCCCAATCGGCACACGCATTCCCCCTCGGGAAAAAGGATCGTTGCCCGAAGGCCCCGAACCCGCTGACATGCCGCGCCGGTCCTCGATATTGTCCGATTGGCGACGCCCTCTCCATTCCATGCTCTTCTCCCGGCGAATATCGCCTCAACAAGCTGCCTTATAACGGCACTATAATACATCTTGTTCCGGAAGAAAGCTTGGCCTCTCTCAGGCGGCACGCCGCTTTTGCCTGAAGACCGCAACGAACAGGAAAACAAACAACAGGCCACCGACCGACAGCGTCAGAAAATCCTCCCCGCCATTGCCGAAAACAACCTCGTTCATGATACGCGTGGGAAGGAAGGTGAAACCGCCCGCAATGACGATGCCGCCGAGATAAACGCCCTGCATGATCCGCATATGGCGCTTTATTTCACCCCTGCGCGCGAAATAGACCGATTGCAGACAGCCATATATGGTGAAAATCGACATCAGGTGGATCGGGCTGAAACCATAAAAGACATTCAGTTCATGGATGAAGAATGTCGAGAAGGACGTGAGAACCATCAGCGCGACCCAGATCTTGCCGAGCAGCCGGTGAAGAGGCGTGCCTTTGGGAGAAAACAAAACCACCGCGCCGAGAATGGCGGCGGGAATGACCGTCGCCACATGCAGCTGAACGGCGAAAGGCGCGTCGAGAAGAGGTTGAAGGGACATTTGTCTCACCCGGTTGAACTCGGCGGCAATTTCAGCGAAACATGGCTTGGCTCAACCGGAATAGCGCAAACAGCGGGAGAACTTCGTGAACGGCAATGTCGTGCAATCCACGCTTCGCCAATTGCAAGCGAAGGGTCGTTCCCGCTCGTTGTGGAGCACCTTCGTCGCCATAGCCGTTCTCTTCATCGTGACAGGTCCCTATGGTACGGGCCAGAAAATGGCCTTTTGGCCAAGGGCTGCCTATTGGACCCTGCTCTTAGGCTCGGGCTGGATCATCACCACCGGTTTTTCGGCCTTCGCCAATGCCGCGCTGGTACGGACGCTGACAAGCCCGCTTGCCCGGATGATGGCCGGAGCGATCGCCGCCGCCCTGCCGATCGGTGCGACCATAACCCTCGCTAACCATGCGTTTTTCGCGCAGCCCGTCGATATCGCCTCGATTGGCGAGGATGCTCAGGCTGCTCTGCCGCTTTGCCTGATATTCTGTTTCCTCGGTTACCTGACAGCCGGCCCCGCAAACACAACCGATCCAACCGAAGAGACAGGAGCGGAAACCACGCCACCACCTTCGGTCAAGGAGCGTCCCGCAATTCTTGACCGCCTGGAGCCGGAGCGGCGCGGACCGCTGCTGCGTCTTTCCGTGCAGGATCACTATACCGAGGTGGTGACGACGCGGGGATGTCAGCTGGTTCTGCTGCGTTTTGCCGATGCGATGAAGGAAATTGGCGATACGAAAGGCTTGCAGGTACACCGCTCGCACTGGATTGCCGATGCCGACGTCGTCTCGCTGCGCAAACAGGCGGGCCGCCTGCACCTCATGACCAGAGACGGCACGGAAATTCCCGTCAGCCGCTCCCATAATGCGGCGGTGCAGGCCCGTTTCGCCGCGCACGCCCCTGCCGGTTAAGAGTTTCTGTCGATTCCGGAATTTATGGGGTTCCGTTCTCAAAAACATTTGCCTATAAGCCGCTTCTAGCCTGAAAACATTTGAATTGCGCTCCCCGGCCGGTGATCTTCCACCGTAGCCGGTGCTTTGCGCAACCAAAAAGCGGAACGAGAGAGCCATGCCGAAGCGCCAAGATATCAAGTCCATCCTCATCATCGGCGCGGGACCGATCGTCATCGGTCAGGCATGTGAATTCGACTATTCCGGCACGCAGGCCTGCAAGGCGCTGAAGGAAGAGGGTTACCGGGTCATTCTGGTCAACTCCAACCCCGCGACCATCATGACCGATCCGGGCCTTGCCGACGCCACTTATGTCGAGCCGATCACGCCCGAAGTCGTGGCGAAGATCATCGCCAAGGAACGCCCGGACGCGCTGCTTCCGACCATGGGCGGCCAGACCGCGCTCAACACTGCGCTTTCTCTCAAGCGCATGGGCGTTCTCGACCGTTACAATGTCGAAATGATCGGCGCAAAGCCGGAAGCCATCGACATGGCCGAAGACCGCGCTCTCTTCCGCGAAGCCATGGCGCGCATCGGCCTTGAAACGCCGAAATCTATGCTGGCCAACGCGACCGAAATCAAGGATGCCGACCGCAAGACCCATGAGGCGGCGCGCGCTGAGCTGAAGGCAAAGCTTTCCGGCGCTGAACTGGACAAGGCGCTGGATGATCTCGAAAACCAGTGGAACCTCGGCGAGACTGACCGCAAGCAGCGCTACATGGCCCATGCGATTGCGATTGCCGCGCAGGCAATCGACCATGTCGGCCTGCCCGCCATCATCCGCCCGTCCTTCACGCTCGGCGGCACCGGCGGCGGCATTGCCTATAACCGCTCGGAATTCTTCGACATCGTCTCGGGCGGCCTCGATGCCTCGCCGACCACCGAAGTGCTGGTCGAAGAATCGGTTCTCGGCTGGAAGGAATATGAGATGGAAGTGGTCCGCGACACGGCGGACAATTGCATCATCATCTGCTCCATCGAAAACATCGATCCGATGGGCGTCCACACGGGTGACTCGATCACGGTTGCGCCGGCGCTGACCCTGACCGACAAAGAATACCAGATCATGCGCAACGCCTCGATTGCGGTGCTGCGCGAGATCGGCGTGGAAACCGGCGGCTCGAACGTGCAGTTCGCCGTCAATCCGAAAGATGGCCGCCTCGTCGTCATCGAAATGAACCCGCGCGTCTCGCGCTCGTCCGCACTGGCATCGAAGGCCACCGGCTTCCCGATTGCCAAGATCGCCGCCAAGCTCGCCATCGGCTACACGCTGGACGAGCTGGAAAACGACATTACCGGCGGTGCGACGCCGGCATCCTTCGAGCCTTCGATCGACTACGTCGTCACCAAGATCCCGCGTTTCGCCTTCGAGAAATTCCCGGGCGCTTCGCCGATCCTCACCACCGCCATGAAGTCGGTCGGCGAAGTCATGGCAATCGGCCGCACCTTCGCCGAATCGCTGCAGAAGGCTCTGCGCGGCATGGAAACCGGCCTCACCGGTCTCGATGAAATCGAAATCCCCGGCTTTGAGGAAGGCGAAGGCTCCAAGAACGCCATCCGCGCCGCCATCGGCACGCCGACGCCGGACCGTCTGCGCATGGTCGCCCAGGCGCTGCGCATGGGCATGACCGAAGAGGAAGTCCACGAAAACTCGAAGATCGATCCGTGGTTCATCGCCCAGTTCAAGGCCATCGTCGACATGGAAGCCCGCATCCGCGAGCACGGCCTGCCGCAGGATGCCGAAAACCTGCGCATGCTCAAAGCCATGGGCTTTTCCGACGCCCGCCTCGCCAGCCTGACGTCCAAGCGCCCGAAGGAAGTGGCCGAGCTGCGCAACAGCCTCAATGTTCGCCCGGTCTTCAAGCGCATCGACACCTGCGCGGCCGAATTCGCTTCGCCGACCGCTTACATGTATTCGACCTATGAAATCCCCTTCGTCGGCGCCGCCCGTTCGGAAGCGCAGGTTTCCGACCGCAAGAAAGTCGTCATCCTCGGTGGTGGTCCGAACCGCATCGGCCAGGGCATCGAGTTCGATTATTGCTGCTGCCATGCCGCCTTCGCGCTGAAGGATGCCGGCTTCGAAGCGATCATGATCAACTGTAACCCGGAAACGGTTTCCACCGACTACGACACCTCCGACCGCCTCTATTTCGAACCGCTGACGGCCGAAGACGTGATCGAGATCATGCGTGCCGAACAGGAAAAGGGTGAACTCGTCGGCGTCATCGTGCAGTTCGGCGGCCAGACCCCGCTGAAGCTTGCCGAAGCGCTGGAAAAGAACGGTATCCCGATCCTCGGCACAGCGCCTGACATGATCGACCTTGCCGAAGACCGCGACCGCTTCCAGAAACTGCTGATGAAGCTGGACCTCGCCCAGCCGAACAACGGCATCGCCTATTCGGTCGAGCAGGCCCGCCTCGTCGCGTCTGAAATCGGCTTCCCGCTGGTGGTTCGCCCGTCCTACGTTCTGGGTGGCCGCGCCATGCAGATCATCCATTCGGAAGGCCAGCTCCAGACCTATCTGCTCGACACGGTTCCGGGCCTGGTGCCTGAGGACATCAAGCAGCGTTACCCGAACGACAAGACCGGCCAGATCAACACCCTGCTCGGCAAGAACCCGCTTCTGTTCGACAGCTACCTGACCAACGCCGTCGAAGTGGACGTCGATGCGCTTTGCGACGGCGAAAGCGTCTTCGTTTCCGGCATCATGGAACACATCGAAGAAGCCGGCATCCACTCGGGCGATAGCGCCTGCTCGCTGCCGTCCCGTTCACTGAGCAAGGAAACCCTTGACGAGCTGGAACGCCAGACGACGGCACTTGCAAAAGCGCTTAATGTCGGCGGCCTGATGAACGTGCAATACGCCATCAAGGACGGCACGATCTACGTTCTCGAAGTCAACCCGCGCGCCTCGCGCACCGTGCCTTTCGTGGCGAAGACCATCGGCGCGCCGATTGCCAAGATTGCCGCCCGCGTCATGGCCGGTGAAAAGCTCGGCGCGGCGATTGCGGCTTACGGCGAAAAGCCTGATCCGCGCAACCTGAAGCACATCGCCGTCAAGGAAGCCGTCTTCCCCTTCGCCCGCTTCCCCGGCGTCGACATTCTGCTCGGACCGGAAATGCGCTCGACCGGTGAAGTCATCGGCCTCGACACGGATTTCGCGCTGGCCTTCGCCAAGAGCCAGCTCGGCGCCGGCGTCGACCTGCCGCGCTCCGGCACCGTCTTTGTCTCGGTGCGTGACGACGATAAGGAAGGCGTTCTCCCCGCCATCCGCATTCTGGTGGAAAGCGGCTTCAAAGTCGTGGCGACCGGCGGCACCCAGCGTTTCCTCGCAGAACGGGGCGTCAACGCTGAAAAGATCAACAAGGTGCAGGAAGGCCGTCCGCATATCGAAGATGCCATCCGAAACCGCCAGGTCCAGCTCGTCATCAATACCACTGATAGCAACAAGGCGATTTCCGATAGCAAGTCGCTGCGTCGTGCAACACTGATGCAGAAGGTACCCTACTACACAACCATGGCCGGCGCGGAAGCCGCCGCCCTTGCCATCAAGGCGCTGAAGGCCGGCAATCTGGAAGTGAAGCCGCTGCAGAGCTATTTCCAGTAAGCGGCCTGCGGGAAATCCACGCCGTTACGTGCTGAATGAAAACGAAACGCCGCGGGTCACAAGATCCGCGGCGTTTCGCATTGCGTAATCCCCCTGCAATCCGTTTCCGGTATCAAAAACGCATCATTCCCACGTGAGGTTCATGATGCCCTTATCCAAGACCGACATACCGCCCTCGACCGCGGGCGGAAATAGTCCGCTTATGCTTGCCCGCATGATCGCCGGCATTTCCGCGCCTGTTGACGCAACCCCGGTGATCGACACCGCAACCTTGCGGGGCTGAAGCGATGGCAGGACGTCCGCCGGGACCGGAACGGGTGGCTTTTCCGCTGCGGATCGAACCCGCAATATTGAACGTGATCAGGAACACTGCCAGCGGCGAATTGCGCAGCATCAATGCCCAGATCGAGATCTTGCTCAAGGAAGCCCTGCACCATCGCGCCGCGGCGGATGAAGTGAGCGAGCCGCAGGGCTAGGCCGCCAGCGCCTCGCGCACACAGTTACGCCCTTCGCTCTTGGCCCGGTAAAGGGCGCGATCCGCCATTTCCGCCAGCGTCTGCAGGTCGCAGCGCATCTCGCCCGCGGTCGCAACGCCGATGCTGATCGTGACACCAACGCGCAACCCACCGCAATCAACGTCGTTGACCGCAACCGCATTGCGAATACGCTCGCCGATAACAGAGGCTTTCTGACCACCCGCACCCGGCAGGAAGATGATGAATTCCTCACCACCGTACCGCGCCAATACATCGCCGCCGCGTATGCTGCCGCCGATGCGTTTTGCCACTTCCTGAAGGACGCTGTCACCGACGGCATGGCCAAAACGGTCGTTGATCGATTTGAAGTGATCGATATCCAGCAGCATGGCCGCATCGGCAGGATCGGGCGCCGCAGGCATCGCCTGGAAAAAGAACCGGCGGTTCTTGACGCCGGTCAGCGGGTCGGTATTGGCAAGAACCAGCAATTTCCGTTCGGACCGCTCGGCCACCAGCATCATCACGAACAGCGCGATGGCGAAATTCAACATGATGATGAAGAAAAACGCATTGACCAGGTTGATGGTGGCATAGTCCGGGAAAAATATGCTCTTCACCACAGAGAGCGAAATCAGACCGGAAATCCCGGCGATTGCGCCAAGCGCCAGACGGGAGAGAAGCCGCTCCTTGCGCCACCTTGCGAAAAGCCCAACCGCGCCCGCAAGATAGGCGAGAGCCGCGCAGCCATTGAACAAAGCCGCGCGATACGCATTGTTTTCAGCCACTTGCAGCGCGACGACAATCGCCAGCAGCGCGACAAGACAGAGGGCGACCACCGTCCGGCGGCCCACAGGGCGTCCGTCGCTCAGAACTTTCAGACCGAGCCAGATCAGCGCATAACCGATAATGCCGAAAACGACACTGCCGAGCCGCCATAAAGCCGGTGACATTATCCCCCATTCGCCGTAACCGGCGAGTGTGGAGCCAATTGTCATGGCTGCAAAGCCGGCAGCAAGAGCCACCGGGCCACGCAACCCTCGATTCGACAACTTTAGATAGATGAAACTCAACAATCCTACAATATAAGAGCACTTCTGCATCAATATGACTGTCGTGAGGTCGAGTTCACCCAACATAATATGTCCACGCAATAAATAAATAAAACCGATTCAATTATCATCGATAAGTATAAAATTTTAATAAAAATACCGAATCAAAAAATCGTAAGTTATATTCATAAAACCTAAAATACATTTTTATATATAAATAGATCAATAAAACAATTTATTCGAATAATCTTAGAAACTCCATGTCCTTTTTGAAGAGCAGAGTTTCCGCCTCTCTCGCCCGCACATCCGGCAGACGCAGCAGATAGGATGGATGCACCGTGACAAAAAGCGTCCGCCCTTCCTGCATGGGAAGAGGGCGGCTCCTAACTTCGGTGACTTTCTCCTTGCCACCGGTCAGGGCATAAAGCGCCGTAGCGCCCATGGCGACGATGAGCTTCGGCTGCACCAGTGCAATTTCCTGGTTCAGCCACCAGCGGCATTGCTGGATCTCACCCGCATTCGGCCGCTGGTGAATACGCCGCTTGCCGCGTGTTTCATATTTGAAATGCTTGACGGCATTGGTGACGTAAAGCCGCCTGCGGTCCACGCCAATCTCGCCCAGCGTTCGATCAAACAGCTGACCAGCAGGACCGAGGAAAGGTTTTCCGGCAAGATCTTCGTGATCGCCCGGCTGTTCACCGACGATCATGACATCCGCATTTTCCGGCCCCTCGCCAAAAACAGTTTGTGTCGCCTTGCAATGCAGCGGACATCGGGTGCATTCGCCTGCCTGCCGCCTCAGGGACCCAAGCGAATCTTCCAGTTCCTGCGGGGCCTCCTTCCGCGCCGCGGCGGCAACGGCCTGCAGGCGGTGATGAAACGGCTGCGGCTGGCTTGCCGCCTTGGCCGCCATATCAAGCACCCGCGCCTCCGCGCCCAGAATGAGGCCGGGAATGAGATCCGCTTCCGGCAGGTTCTTCCAGTATTTTTTTGGCATCTCCGCCGTCATCGCCTTGATCTTCAAGCGGGCCGGATTGAAAATATTGGCATAATAGGTCCGCCAGAGATCGTCCGTTTCATCTTTCAGGTCGGGTTGAGCGGCGGCCTCCCGCGACGTCTGCAACACGCTTCCATCCCATCGCGCAGACCCTTTCGGCGTCGCGATCAGCCAGTCCATGTCAGTGAACCGCCGCTGGAAAAACGGCGCCTCGCGCTCGACAATGAAATGATCCGGCTCAAACCAGGCGACGAAGCGCCGTCGCCCACCCTGCCCCTGCGGTAATGGTAACTCCTTGAAACGAACGAAGGCCGTCATCTTGTGACAGTCACGGCGGACGGATTTTTCGAGCAGTCGCGCTTGTGAAACATCCGGATCGGACTTGAACTGCAACAGGGCGCGATCCTGCCTAAGCCGCCACAACAGCCGGTATAGTAACGCAAAACGGCCATTATCGCTGTGACAGATCACCGCCTGCGCCAGCGCCACGAAGGCGGACGGAACGGAAACCTGTGCTTCCCCAACCCTGGGTGTCGGCAACGGCTCACCGGCAAAATCCAGCAGCCCCGCTTCGTCATCCCGCAGCTGCCAGTCAATCGCTTCCGGTGGTATATTGGCGGCAAGCGCCATCCGAGCCGCGTCACGCCACTCGCCGAAATCGCCCCGCCCTTCCAGAACCGGGCCGTACATCACAACAGCGACAATTGTTCGGGCTGCGGCGCAAACATTGCCCGCAGATCCGGCCGTTCAGTCAGTTTGCCCGGCGTCCAGCCGTCCGCAACGATAAAGGCCTTCACTTTTTTCAGAGACACCCCAAAGCGGGCAATATCCTCCAGCCGTACCCGCCGAAACCGTCGCGACGAGAGAATGGAAGCGACCGTCTTGGTGCCGAAACCCGGCACTCGCAGCAGCATTTCCCGATCCGCGACATTCACATCCACCGGAAAACGGTCGCGATTTTTGAGCGCCCATGCCAGCTTCGGATCGATATCGAGATCCAGCATGCCATCGCCACCAATCGCGGTTATCTCGCCGATGTCAAAACCGTAAAACCGATAAAGCCAGTCCGCCTGATAAAGCCTGTGCTCACGCATCAAAGGCGGCTTGATCAGCGGCAGGTTTTTCGAAGAATCCGGAATGGGGCTGAAGGCCGAATAATAGACGCGCCGCAGACCATAACTGCCATAAAGCCTGGCGCTGGTGGAGAGGATGGTGCTGTCATCGGCACCGTCAGCACCCACGATCATCTGTGTGCTCTGTCCGGCGGGCGCGAAGCGCTTGGTCCGACGCGTCCGCGCCGTTGGCTCGCCCGCCTCCTCGATCTTCAGACGGATATCGGCCATGGAGCGGCGAATATTGGCGGGCTGCTTTTCCGGCGCGAAACGACCAATACCGCTATCGGTCGGCAACTCGATATTGATCGACAGGCGGTCCGCATAAAGCCCCGCCTCCTCTATGAGCTTCGGCGACGCTTCAGGGATCGATTTCAAATGGATATAACCACGAAATCCATGGGTAACGCGCAGCTCCCGCGCCACGCGCACCATCTCTTCCATCGTATGATCCGAGGAGCGGATAATGCCGGAAGACAGAAACAGCCCCTCAATATAGTTGCGTCGATAGAACTCCAGCGTCAGCCACACCACCTCCTCGGCAGTAAATCGCGCGCGCTCCACATTGCTGGAGGAGCGGTTGATGCAATAGGCGCAGTCATAGATGCAAAAATTGGTGAGCAGGATTTTCAGGAGCGAAATGCAGCGCCCGTCCGGCGCATAAGCATGGCAGATACCCGACCCCTCCGTTGAACCCAGCCCGCCAGACGCAGCGGAGCTGCGTTTCGTCGTGCCGCTGGAGGCGCAGGATGCGTCATATTTCGCCGCATCGGAGAGAATGGCCAGACGTTGCCTGATTGACTTCTTCATAATTGTGTTCACTATATGTTCTATTGAAAAATGTCAATCATGCCGCTTAACTCCATGAATGGACGTATAAAATTGACCGCCTCAAATTTGCTGGCATTTCGCTGTCGTCTTCTGATATAGTCGGCTTAGTTATGATTTTGGCATGGTTCCGGAGTTCCTCTCCGGAACCTGTTTCTTTTTGTGTCTGCAAGTAAAAGCGACAGGACTGCGAAGGATAAAAAAATGGTAGAAAAAGTGCCGATGACTCAGGGTGGATTCGTCAAGCTGCAGGAGGAGCTGCGCTTTCGCCAGCAGGAGGAACGTCCCCGTATCATCGAGGCAATTGCGGAAGCGCGCGCCCATGGCGACCTTTCGGAAAATGCCGAATACCACGCTGCCAAGGAAGCCCAGAGCCATAATGAAGGCCGCATCACCGAACTGGAAGACCTGACCGCGCGCGCGGAGGTCATCGACCTTTCCAAGATGTCCGGTTCCAAGATCAAGTTCGGCGCCACCGTCAAGCTGGTCGATGAGGACAGCGACGAGGAAAAGACCTACCAGATCGTCGGCGACCAGGAAGCCGATGTGAAGGCAGGCCGCATTTCCATCTCTTCGCCCATCGCCCGTGCCTTGATCGGCAAGGAAGTCGGCGACAGCATCGAAGTCAACGCCCCGGGCGGCGCCAAGGGTTACGAAATCCTCGCGGTACAGTGGGGCTGATGAGCCTCACCGCAATGCGCCCCTCGCGGGCGCATTGCTTTCTGACATATCAAACCGCCAAACCAGCCGCAGAGACGGAAGCCCATCTTGTCCCACGTCAGTCTGAAAGATGTGCAGGTGCTTGCGCCGAACTTCAAGCGCAGGCTCTCCGGCGTCACCTCCACCATCGTTCAGCTCATTCCGGTGCAGAACCGGCTGGGACAGAAAGTGGCCGTCATCGGCCCCGGCCTGCCACCGCATCTGCCGCATGTGCGCTTCCACGATCTGTGGCGTCTCTGGCAAAACGGGCCATTCGGCGCCCCCCGCATCTGGCACGCCCGCCGCAATCTTGAAATGCTGCCGGGCATTTTCATGCGTGATGTACTGCGCATGAAGGTAAAGCTGCTCTTCACCTCGGCCGCACAGAGGCGGCATTCCGCCTATACCCGCTTTCTGATTTCGAAGATGGATGCGGTCGTTGCGACAAACGGCCGTTCCGGCGCGTTTCTGGAAGTTCCCCACAGGGTCGTCATGCACGGCGTCGATACCGAGCTGTTTCACCCGGCGACGGGCGCCGAGGATACCATCGCGTCAACCGGCCTGCCGGGGCAATATCTGATCGGCTGTTTCGGGCGGGTGCGCCACCAGAAGGGCACCGACCTCTTCGTGCGCGCCATGATCGAGCTTCTGCCACACTATCCGGAATGGACAGCCGTGGTTTCCGGCCGCGTGACGGCGGAACACAAGGCCTTTGGCGATACGCTGAAGGCCGATGTTGCCACGGCCGGCCTTTCCGACCGCATCGTGTTTCAGGGCGAAGTCGATGACATAAAGCCCTGGTATCGGCGACTGACGCTCTATGTCGCGCCGTCACGCAATGAGGGTTTCGGCTTGACGCCACTGGAGGCCATGGCCTCGCAGACGGCGGTCGTTACCAGCAATGCCGGCGCCTATGAAGAAATGACCGTCAAGGGCGAGACCGGCATGGTCGTCGAGGCCGGGGACTATGCATCGCTCAGGGATGCGATAAAGCCCTATCTTGCGGACCCTGCTCTGGCCAAGAGCCATGCGCTCGCCGGGCTTGCGCATGTGCGCACCACATTCCCGCTGGAAAAAGAGGCGACAAGTCTCGGTGCGGTTTATGACGCGCTACGGCGCGGATAACGCTCGGCAAAGCAGCTGCAAAGCCCGCCGTTCAGATTTCCACGAGACCGACGCGCTTGACCTGGCGGATGGTGAGCATGGTGCGCACCGTATCGACATTTTCGTCCGCCGTCAGAACCTCGATGACGAAATCCTGAAACTCGGTGAGGTTTCTGGCGACGCAATGCAGCAGGAAATCGCTTTCGCCTGACACCATCCATGCCTGCCGCACCAGCGACCATCCGCCCGTCGCCGCCGCGAAGGCCTTCAGGTTGCTGTCCGACTGCCGCTTGAGGCCGACCATGCAGAAGGCAACGAGATTGAAACCGAGCTTCGGCGCGTTCAACATGGCGTGATAACCCTCGATCACATCAGCTTCCTCAAGCTTGCGGACGCGCCGGAGGCATGGCGGTGCGGAAATACCGACCCTTTCGGCCAGCTCCACATTGGTCATGCGCCCGTCGCGCTGCAATTCGCGCAGGATTTTCAGATCGATGGCATCGAGTTCGACGCTGGTCACGGAGAAGTTCCTCGTTAAGCCGTAGAAGTTCCTTGTACTATTCGGCACGGGATTCGCAACAATATGCCGCCGGCCGGTCACAAAATTGCGCGTGCATCCACAACTGCCTTGTTGGTAACGCAAGGCTGCCCTTGAATAAAGACACTAGACAACCTTAAATACCTGCCAACGAAGGGGTTGCGGCCCGTCCGCCGTCCTGCGGCTGGAAGGCCTTGAGCGAAGACCCTGCTATTGAGAAGGAATGTTCCCATGTCTGCCCGCCACACGAAGGTATTGATCATCGGCTCCGGTCCCGCCGGCTATACCGCGGCGATCTACGCGGCCCGCGCAATGCTGAAACCTGTGCTGATTGCCGGCATGGAACAGGGCGGGCAATTGATGATCACCACCGATGTGGAGAACTATCCGGGCTTTGCCGATCCGATCCAGGGCCCATGGCTGATGGACCAGATGCTGAAACAGGCAACCCATGTGGGTGCGGAAATCGTCAGCGACCTCGTCACCGAAGTTGATACCACGACCCGGCCATTTGTGGTCAAGACCGATTCCGGTCAGGTCTGGACCGCCGATACCCTGATCATCGCCACCGGCGCCAAGGCCAAATGGCTCGGCATCGAGAGCGAGCAGCATTTTCAGGGCTTCGGTGTTTCCGCCTGCGCCACCTGCGATGGTTTCTTCTATCGCAACAAGGATGTGATCGTGGTCGGCGGCGGCAATTCCGCCGTGGAAGAAGCGCTCTATCTCGCCCATATCGCCAAATCGGTCACCGTCGTGCATCGCCGCGACAGCTTCCGTTCGGAAAAGATCCTGCAGGAACGGCTGTTCGCCAAGGAAAACGTCAAAATCCTGTGGAACACGGAAATTGCCGAAATCACCGGCGCTCCGGCCAAGCCACCCATGCCACCCTCCGTCTCGGGCGTGCGCCTGCGCGACACCAAAACCGGCGTCATCAGCGATAAGCCCATCGACGGTGTCTTCGTCGCCATCGGCCATGCGCCTGCGGTTGAACTGTTCAAGGGCAAGGTGAAGCTGAAAGACAACGGCTACATGTGGACCGCCTCCGATTCCACGGCAACCGACGTCGAAGGTATCTTCGCGGCCGGTGACGTCACCGATGACATTTACCGCCAGGCGATCACCGCCGCCGGCATGGGCTGCATGGCCGCCCTCGAAGCAGAACGCTATCTCACGGCGCAACAACCGCTTGCGGTTGCAGCGGAATAACCGAAAGGCAGGATAGGCATGGCAATGCCATTGGACTGGGATAAACTGCGCATTTTTCATGCCGCAGCCGAAGCAGGGTCTTTCACCCATGCTGCCGACAAGCTGCATTTGTCCCAGTCGGCCATCAGCCGTCAGGTCAGCGCACTGGAGCAGGATGTCGGCGTCAAGCTGTTCCATCGTCACGCTCGCGGCCTGATCCTCACCGAACAGGGCGAGCTGCTGTATCGCACCGCCCATGACGTGTTGCTGAAGCTCGAAACCGTCAAGATGCAACTGACCGAAACGACGGAGAAGCCAAGCGGCAAGTTGCGCGTGACGACGACGGTTGGTCTCGGCCAGGGCTGGCTGACGGACAAGGTGCAGGAATTCCTGCAGCTCTATCCGGAAATGTCGATCCAGCTCATCCTCGACAACGAGGAACTGGACGTGAACATGCGCCACGCAGATTGCGCCATCCGCCTGCGCCAGCCGCAGCAATCGGACCTTATTCAGCGCAAGCTGTTTACGGTGCACATGCATGTCTATGCCGCGCCGTCCTACATCAATCGCCACGGCGAACCGCAGTCGATCGAGGATTTGGACAATCACCGCATCATCTCCTTCGGTGAACCGGCGCCCAACTACCTTCTGGACGTCAACTGGCTGGAGAATGCCGGACGGTCTTCGGATAATACGCGCATCCCGCATCTGCAGATCAACAGCCAGACCTCGATCAAACGTGCCTGCCTGCTGGGAATAGGCATTGCCTGTCTGCCCGACTACATCGTCGGCCGCGATCCCGGTCTCATCCAGCTGTCGCTGGCCGCGGATATTCCGTCATTCGATACCTACTTCTGCTATCCCGATGAAATGAAAAACGCTGCAAAGCTGAAAGCTTTCCGAGATTTCATCGTCGCCAAGGCGCGGAACTGGAACTTCTGACGTTAAAATAGTCGGAAACCCAAGATATCCGTTTAAATTCAAATACTTAAAATTGTGAATGTGAGGGCTGCCGATGGGCGGCCCTCACCAGCATTGCACATAAAATATACCGGAAATATCGAGGCCTGCATCGCGCGCATGCCTGACCTGCACAAAAAAGAGTTGTTTCGTGCACAAAAAAGCACCATATCGCTCTCAGCTGATGCACACGGTGGCTTTTCCTCCCAGTTCCACCGCATCAGCTGTTCCCCTCTGGAGGTTTTTGACCTTCACACTTAAAGGGCCCTGGATCTATCCGGCGGCCCTCTTTTTTTACCCGCAAGAATTTTCCCCAATTTGGCGAAATATCGCATGATGCAACCTTGTTTTGCATTATTAGCGCTCCCATATTTTAGTTGGCTGTCACGCTCCCATAAGGCACGCGACAGCTGTTCCCCTCTGGAGGTTTTAACCTTCAAACTTATCAGGCCGCGGAGACATCCAGCGGCCTTCTTTTTTGGGAAGCGCTCCCGTCACCCCACAGGCCCTCACGGATACGTGATTTGTATATCGTAAATCATCGATATAAACATCGCTCATGCCAGATATTAGAGAAACACCGATGAACCCGGAGGAAGTCCTCAAAGCCCTTTCCCACCCTGCGAGGCTGAAATTTCTGGAATGGCTGAAGTGCCCGGAAAATCACTTCTGCCAGGATCATCCGCTCAGCATGGGTGTGTGCGCCAACCAGTTTCAGATCAGCGGCCTGTCACAATCCACCGTCTCGTCGCATCTGGCGGTGTTGCAGGCAGCCGGCCTGATCCGGTCGAAGAAGGTCGGGCAATGGGTGTTTTTCGAACGCAACGAGGAAACCATCGACGCGTTCCGCAATTATCTGCACGCGAATCTCTGAGCCTCCCAAGCTTTGAGCCCTGGGGTGCCGGACCGGAAACCAGCAAGCGGTTCTCCTTCCGGCACCCAGACCGAAAGACAGCGCGCCCTAAGCGCAATTTCGCCAACCGACCAGAAAGTGAAGTCGCATGACCAGTCTTTTCGAACCGGCACAGGCCGGCGATATCGCACTCGCCAATCGTATCGTCATGGCTCCCCTCACCCGCAACCGTTCGCCGGGGGCAATTCCCAACAATCTGAACGCCACATATTACGAGCAGCGCGCCACAGCCGGGCTGATCGTCACCGAAGGCACCCCGATTTCCCAGCAGGGACAGGGCTACGCCGATGTTCCGGGCCTCTACAAGCAGGAAGCGGTCGAAGGCTGGAAGAAGATCACCGACGGCGTGCATTCGGCCGGTGGCAAGATCGTTGCGCAGATCTGGCATGTGGGCCGCATTTCGCATACGTCGCTGCAGCCACACGGCGGCCAGCCCGTCGCTCCTTCCGCCATCCCTGCCAAATCGAAGACCTATATCATCAATGATGACGGCACAGGCGCCTTTGCGGAGACCTCCGAGCCGCGCGCGCTCACCATCGACGATATCGGCCTCATCCTTGAAGATTACCGCAGCGGCGCCCGTGCCGCGCTGGAAGCCGGTTTCGATGGTGTCGAAATCCATGCCGCCAATGGTTATCTGATCGAGCAGTTCCTGAAATCCAGCACCAACCAGCGCACCGACGATTATGGCGGCTCGATCGAAAACCGCGCCCGCTTCCTTCTGGAAGTGGTGGATGCGGTTACGGAAGAAATCGGCGCGGGCCGCACCGGCATCCGTCTCTCCCCCGTTACGCCTGCCAACGATATTTTCGAGGCCGATCCGCAGCCGCTTTACAATTACGTGGCGGAACAGCTCGGAAAGCGCAATCTCGCCTTCATCCACGTCGTCGAGGGTGCGACCGGCGGCCCGCGTGATTTCAAGCAGGGGGACAAGCCCTTCGATTACGCCGCCTTTAAGGGCGCCTATCGCAATGCCGGCGGCAAGGGCCTGTGGATCGCCAATAATGGCTACGACCGTGCAAGCGCCATCGAAGCCGTGGAAAGCGGCAAGGTCGATGCCGTCGCCTTCGGCAAGGCCTTCATCGCCAATCCGGACCTGGTGCGCCGCTTCAAGAACGATGCGCCGCTGAATGAGCCGAACCAGCCAACCTTCTATGGTGGCGGCGCAGAAGGCTATACCGACTATCCGGCGCTCGGCTGATCATTGATAAAACCAAACGCCGCACTGCTTCTCAGCAGTGCGGCGTTTGGCGTTTCAGGATGCGATGCGCGCTTGCCGGGCGGCGAAATCGGAAAACGCACCCATGACAAAGGCATTGGCCACATGCAGCGCCTGCAGAAAGCCATTGCCCGTTTCCCGGCCGATGCTCATCAGCGCCACTTGCAGGCAATAGAGGGCAAGCAAAACCAGCGCACGATTGAGGTTCGGCCGCAAATCATCGTAACGCAGCGCAAGGACCACCAGCGACGCGACGGGGACGGCGATAAACATGCCAAGCCCCTTATGCATCGAAATCAGCGATCCGTCATAATAGATCGACAACCCCGCCAAGAGCACCTGCGCTAAAATCAGCACCGGCACGCCTGCCGAAATAACCGCGAACACGTGACGCCGCGCTGACATCCCATTTGCCGACGTAGCCATCACACCCTGCCCCCGGCATCAGCCGGATGATGGAGGCTCGCCGGTTGCTGCACCTGTTCGAGACAGCCGAGGCTCGCCAATGTCGCCGACACGGCTGCATCAATCGGCGTCCGTGGTTCCGCTCCAAGAAAATCCGCAAGCTTGCGGTTGCTCATGCGGATCGGCATCTGCCAGAGATATTGCATTTCCAGCACTTCACGGAACAGCGGAACGAAGGGTGCGGCCAGCTTTATGCCCGGCCAGAAAAGCCGACGCATCTTGACCGGATGACCAGCAGCCCGCTCGATTGCCCCGACCAGTTGTAACCCATCGAAATCCCAGAAACCTTCCATGTGATAAACGGAAAAAGCTGGAAGCTCGCCCGAGCGATCAAGCAACCGGCCGATCGTTTCCGCCACGTCAGGCAGATAGGCCCATTGATGTCCGGCATAGGGTGCCGCAGGGTTCTGGACGCTGCGCACCGGCTTGCCCGGCCGCACCAGCATCTGTGAAAACCAGTTGTTTTTCGCATCCGGACCGAAAAAATCCCCGGCGCGGACAATCAGCACCGGCACGCCGCGCATCGACGCCATCTTCAGCCGCCGCTCCATCTCCACCCGCAACGCACCCTTGCGGGTGAAAGGCTTTTGCGGGCTGTCTTCCGTCAGAAGCGGAAAAGCATCCGGACCAAAATTATAGACGCTGCCGGGAAAGACGATCCTCGCTCCACAGGCCTCGGCCGCCGCGATGGTGTTGTCGAGCATCGGCAGCACCTGCCTGTCCCAGTTGCGATATCCCGGAGGGTTGACCGCATGGACGATGAGCGTTGCCCCTTTCGCGGCCTCCACCACGTCCTGCCGGTTCATGGCGTCGCCGGTCACGCACTCCATACCGTCCACCACACCGGATGGTGCCTGCTGGCGCGTCAGCGCCCTCACCCGCCAGCCGCGTTGCAACAGCATCTTTGCCACATGGCTGCCAACACCGCCATTCGCCCCGACGATCAGCGCCAGAGGCTGATTCTCTGCTGTATTTGCGTGTTTTTCATATATCATCGCCGTCACTCCTTCTTGTGGGCTGGAGTATCGTTCCGTTGCGCGATATACGAAATTGTCGAAATGAGTGGAGCAGATATACAAAAATTTATGGTCAAGAGCCGGGATGTCAGCTGGGATTTTTACCGCACCTTCCTCAGCGTGCTGCGTGACGGCTCGCTGTCTGCGGCCGCGCGTGAACTGGGCATCACCCAACCAACTGCGGGGCGCCATATCGGCGCGCTGGAAGAGGCGGTCGGCTTTCCGCTGTTCATCCGCTCACCGCACGGGCTGATGCCAACGGAAGCTGCCCTTGCGCTCCGGCCCTATGCGGAAAATCTCGCGGCGACAGCGGCAGCGCTCATGCGTGCGGCATCCGGCGAAGTCGGCAAGATCGAAGGCACGGTGCGCATCAGCGCATCTGACATCATCGGCGTGGAAATGCTGCCGCCCATCGTCGCAGCCATGCAGGAAATTCACCCCCGGCTCGAGATTGAGCTTTCGCTATCGGATACGCTGGAAGACCTCTTGCGGCGCGAAGCCGATATCGCCATCCGCATGACGGAACCGCAGCAGGATGCGATCGTCATGCGCTACATCGGCAATTTCCGTCTGGGCTTTCATGCGACGCGCGACTATCTGGCGAAAGCCGGCATTCCGAAGGTCATGGAAGAATTAAACGAGCACCGGATGGTCGGTTTCGACCGCAAGACGCCTTTCATCAGGGCGGCCATTCAGCGGATGCGCGCCCTTGATCCGGAAATACCCGACATTGAAGACATCTGCTTCGAAATCCGCGCCGACAGCAATCTCGCCCAGCTTGCCATGATCCGCGCCAGCGCGGGCATCGGCGTCTGTCAGATCGGCCTTGCGCGCAAGGACCCGCGGCTGGTGCAGGTTCTTCCCGATATCGACATCCCGCTGCACACCTGGGTCGCGATGCATGAAAATCTGAAGACCTCGCCACGATGTCGTGCCATGTTCAGCGCCCTCGTCGAAGGCCTGAAGGCGCATCTCAAGGAGACCGACCCGGGCGCACCACCACAACGGCGTTAAGGCTGACGGGCAACGGAGGCCGAGCACACCTCGGTCCGCGATGATGTAAAACCAACTTGCGGAACATGTAAGGTGATGCCGATTTGACCGGAAATGCCGGCTCTTTCATCAAAACAGTCTGGCCGACGGTAAAGTCTTGTCCACGACCTCAGCTTCCGGCCGGTCGCCGCCCTGGCTATATTCTTCATGCCATTGGCCGCGTTCGTCCTGATAGCTGATTTCCTCGTCATCGCCGCCCACCTGCTGTTCAGCGGCAACGATACGCGCAGCCTCGACGGCATCCGCACAGGAAGGAAAAGTTTCAGAATAAGCGCCGTTCATGCGGTAAGCGAAGCCTCCGTCATGTTCGACGATTTCATACACTACTTTGGTCATGCATGTTCCTCCTGTTTCAGTAGGCGACATGGCAACCACAACCGCGTTTCAAGCATTGCACCCAACGGGGACACCGCGGCATGAGCAGCATGTCCTGCGACATCACTATCCTACCAAAAGCACTCAAGCGCAAATCCTGCTTGATCTGAGAGACGATACGTCACAGCCTGCGGCTATCAGGGGAAGGGAAATCAATGGTGGGTTCTATTCTGAAGCAGGAGCGCATATTGCTGCTCGCGATACCGGCGGCAATCGCCGCCTATATGGCCGAACATGCGATATTCGAGGCCGGAAAGACGGCCTCGCTTATTGCCGCGATCGCCCTGATCGGGCTCATCGTTCTGGTCTCGATGCGGGTTGCCCATCACGCCGAAATCCTCGCCGCCAAGGTCGGCGATCCCTATGGCACGATGATCCTGACACTCTCGGCAGTTGCGGTGGAAGTGCTGATCCTCGCCATCATCATGAGCGAATCCAGCTCACCGACACTGGTGCGCGACACGATCTATTCCGCCGTAATGATCGACATCAACGGCATTCTCGGCCTCGCCGCCCTGCTCGGCGGGCTGCGCCACGGCGAGCAGCCCTATAATGACGATTCCGGCAAGACCTACGGGGTGATGATCCTTACCGCCATGGGCATCTCGATGATCGTGCCGGAGTTCATTCCCGACGAAAGCTGGCACGTTTACTCCGCCTTTACCATCGTCGCCATGATCGCGCTTTATGCCCTGTTCCTCAAAATGCAGGTCGGTCCACACAGCTATTTCTTCAGCTATGCCTATCCCCGCAAGGCGCATCCCGCCGGCCAACAATCCGGCAGCCACGCGGAAGAAGAGGAAGAAGGCAGCGTGTCCCTCTCCATCGGGCTCATCATCGCCGGCGTGGTGTTGATCGGTGTACTCGCGGAATTCATGGCGGCCTTCTTAAGCCAGAGCCTCGAAGGCACCAGCGCGCCACCGGCGCTGATGGCCGTGGTGGTCGCGACGATCTCGGCGTCGCCGGAAATCCTCACCGCACTCCGCTCCGCCTTGCGAAACCGCATGCAGGCCGTGGTCAACATCGCCATGGGTGCATCGCTGTCGACGGTCATTCTCACGGTGCCGGTCATGGAGGGGATCGCGCTTTATACCGGCCAGCCCTTCATCATGGCGATGACACCGGTTCAGACCGTGATGGTCTTCATCACCCTCATCGCCGCCGCCATCAATCTCAATGACGGCGAAACCAATGCGATCGAGGGGATGACGCATTTCATCCTCTTCGCCACCTTCATCATGCTGCTGTTTCTGGGGCTTTAAAAAACCAGGGGCCCACCCAGATTTCCAGTATCTGAAAGGCGTCGTCGAAACCCCTCCGCCGTCATCCTCGGGCTTGACCCGAGGATCCATCGCTCCGGGTTGTGGATCCTCGGGTCAAGCCCGAGGATGACGTCGAATGAGCGGGCATCTATCAAAAACAAAAAAGCCCGGCATCGCTGCCGGGCTTCTTCAATCAATATCAAAAACCGATCAACGGCAATCGGCGCAGAAACGCTGAATGCGCTTGCAGGCTTCTTCCAGCAGGCTTTCCGACGTGGCGTAGGAAATGCGGAAGTTCGGGCCGAGGCCGAAAGCCGATCCCTGCACGACGGCGACGCCTTCGGCTTCCAGAAGCTCGGAGACGAAGTCCACATCCGACTCGATGACCTTGCCAGATGGCGCGGTCTTGCCAATCAGGCCGGCGCAGGACGGGTAGACGTAGAATGCGCCTTCCGGTGACGGGCAATTGATGCCCTTGGCCTGGTTGAGCATGGAGACGACGAGATCACGGCGACCTTCGAAGATTTTCTTGTTGGTCGGAATGAAATCCTGCGTGCCGTTCAGCGCTTCAACAGCCGCCCATTGCGCGATCGAGCTGGCGCCCGAGGTCTGCTGGCCCTGGATCATGTCCATGGCCTTGATCAGCGGCAGCGGGCCGGCCGCGTAACCGATACGCCAGCCGGTCATGGCATAGGCCTTGGAGACGCCGTTCATCGTCAGCGTGCGATCATAGAGCGCAGGCTCAACCTCAACCGGGGTGACGAATTTGAAATCGCCATAGGTGAGGTGCTCGTACATGTCGTCCGTCAGCACCCAGACTTGCGGATGCTTGACCAGCACGTCCGTCAGCGCCTTCAGTTCGTCATGCGAATAGGCGGCACCCGAGGGGTTTGAAGGCGAGTTGAAGACGAACCACTTTGTCTTCGGTGTGATCGCCTTTTCCAGCGCTTCCGGCGTCAGCTTGAAATTGTCTTCAAGCGTGGTGTCGACGAATACAGGCGTGCCGCCGCAGATCGCCACCATTTCCGGGTAGCTGACCCAGTAAGGCGCGGGAATGACGACTTCGTCACCCGGGTTGAGGGTGGCCATGAAGGCGTTGAAAAGTATCTGCTTGCCGCCGGTGCCGACAATCGTCTGCTCCGGCTTGTAGTCGAGGCCGTTTTCGCGCTTGAACTTGTCAGCAATGGCCTTGCGCAGTTCCGGAATGCCGGAAACGGGCGTGTATTTCGTTTCGCCGCGCTTGATGGCGTCGATGGCCGCTTCCTTGATATTATCGGGCGTATCGAAATCCGGCTCGCCGGCGCCAAGGCTGATCACATCGCGGCCCTTCGCTTTCAGCTCACGGGCTTTCTGGGTAACGGCGATGGTGGCGGATGGCTTTACGCGGGAGAGAATGTCGGCAAGGAAGGCCATTTTTAATCGGTCCTATTGGGGTTGACATCGGTAGACGCTGAAAAACTTGTCTTCTGCGGCACTTTCTATGTCGAAAGACAGACCTTCTTTCAAGGTCAAAAGCCGGCTTATGTGCTGTAGCAGGGAATTTAAACCTTCCTTAACCCGGAAGTAACGCTTGATACGCTATATTCGCGAGCCTAGGGGTCGTGTCTCTATAGCTGGTTGAAAAATGGCGCCCAAAAGCATCTTTTCCAGTCTTGTCCGCGAGGTCGATGGCACATGGTCCACGGCCTACCAAACATTCAACCTGAAATCTGCCCTGCAACCCATTTTCCGTCGAACGACGAGCGGCGCGCTCGACATCGATTCCTTCGAAGGTCTGGTGCGGCCGCATCGCAACGGCGAGCCGGTGACACCAGGCGAGTTCTTCTCCCTCGTGGAGCCTGACGATATCGAGAATATCGACAGTATCCTGCGCACCATCCACATTCTCAATACCGGCAGGCTCAACCGTTCCCGCGCCCGCATCTTCGTCAACTTCCATCCGGGCCTGTTCCAGACGCCGGCAAAGATGCGGCAGGAAGTGGAGCGCATGCGCCTTGCCGCCCACGAGGCCGGAATGACGGCAGACCGTATCGTCTGCGAAATTTCCGAGAAAAAAGCCTCCGACACGCAGATGGTCGCAGACTTCGCCTACCACATGCACGACATCGGCTTTCGCGTGGCTCTGGACGACTACGGTGCCGGCGATTCCGACATCGACCGGGTAAAACTCATCAAACCCGATTATGTCAAATTCGAAGCGGGTTGGGTGCGCGATTTCATGCAGAATTCTGCAGGGGCAGCCCTTCTGCGCGTCATCGTCAGCCAGTTTCGCGACGATGGAATAGAGCCGGTATTCGAAGGGCTGGAGAGCGGCTGGCAGGTCGATCTGTGTGAGGAACTCGGCGTCGTGCTGATGCAGGGTTACGCTCTCGCCAAACCGGAACTCGCACCCACGAGTTTCGACGCACGCTTTCCCGAACTCGGCAGCGCCTATTTCAATACTGCTCCGCGGACGGACCGTACGATGCCACCATTTTTCCGCGAAGAGCGCCAGACGGAGCCGCATCCACAGCGCCAGACCCGCACCTTCGGAAAACGCGGCCTCTGAGCCTATCTGCGGCAGGCAGTTCCCTGTAATCGCGTTTGCCACAATATTGCCGCAATAAATACCGCGGAACGCCAGAATTCGGTCTCCAAGCCGTCCATTTCGAAGCCTCTTTTATCCTTCATGGACAGGGACAAGAGGCAATCGCCATGTTTACCAACGACCGGACTTCCGTTGAAAGGTTAAGGGCGCAGAGAACGCTGTTTTCCCTCTGGATGGCAGCGGCTGCTTTTCTTGTCATCGTCACCATGGCCGCGGGTATCGCGACATCCGCCAATGCGGCGGCCCAAGCCGTCGATACATTGCAAACTGCCTCGATCCCGCAAGCGGCCACCTCGCAGGCGGGTCCGCACTTCCTGCTCATCATCCTTTCGGCTGCGGCCTTCATCGGCCTCGGCATCGGCGGCCTGACGCTTACCCGGCGCAGTCTCAAGGATGAAGCCCGCCGCTACAAATAAGCTGATGCCCCAAAAGCCATGGCAGTCGCCCCGTCTGGCGGTGACCTCCTTCCGCCGGCTTGCGGCACCGGCAGGTTGCTGCTAAAGCACCCGGGAAACCGTCTGATCGACATTTCAAAAAATCCCCGAATTGCCAGGGCCGCGATTGAATGATCTTCCGGCCCCTTGTGTGCTGGTGCCAACAATGACGCGTATTCAGGCCAATATGCTGCTTCTGCTCGCCGCAGCGATCTGGGGAGGCGGCTTTGTCGCGCAATCCTCCGCCATGGCCTCCATCGGCCCTTTCTGGTTCGTCGGCCTGCGTTTCGCCATTGCCGCAATCGCCGTGCTGCCCTTTGCGATGATGGAAACCCGGTCGAAAAAGTCGCCGCCGCGCCGCAAGGAGATCGGCAGCTTCATTCTCGTGGGCCTTGCCCTGTTCGGCGGCGCCACCACCCAGCAGGTCGGGCTTTTGACCACGACCGTCACCAATTCCAGCTTCCTGACCGGGCTTTACGTCATCTTCGTTCCCGTGATCGCCGTCGTGCTTTACCGGCGACATCCCCATTGGATCGTCTGGCCCTGCGCCCTGATGATGCTTGGTGGCATCTTCCTCCTCTCCGGCGGCGCATTCGAGGCGCTGACAAGGGGAGATATTCTCAGCATCATCTGCGCCTTCTTCTGGGCGATCCAGATCACGCTTGCCGGCCGCTTCGTCTCCGAGAGCGGGCGGCCGCTGGCCCTCTCCTGCACTCAGTTCGCGGTTTGCTCCCTTCTTAGTTGCATGATCGGCATCGCCTTCGAACCCATCAGCATGGGCGCAATCGAAGCCTCGCTAGCAGAAATCCTCTATGTCGGCCTCGTATCTTCCGGCCTCGCCTTCGTCTTGCAGGTCATCGGCCAGCGTTACACCACGGCGCCGCAGGCGGCGATATTCCTGTCCTCGGAGGCGCTTTTCGGCGCGTTGATGGCCTCGCTTTTCCTGAATGAGACCATTTCCCGCGCCGGTTATGTCGGATGCCTGATCATATTCATCGCCATATTGATCGTGGAACTGGTGCCGGAACTGACGCGAAAACGGCAAAAAACCGTGGCTGGCACAGCCTGACGCAAAAAGAACCGTTTTTTCTCGCCCGCGTAAAAAACGCGTTTCGGCATCCAAAATTTTGCCGGGAACACCCACCCCAACCGGCAATTATTTCATCAAATATCGCCTATGCGAAAAAAATGTGCGATTGCACGCCGTTATTCTACCGCAGGTTTTTTATCTGACAAAAAGCCCGTGAAAACTTTTGCTTGCCAATTTTCCATAAACGCATCACTCTACCGCGGTTCGGGCAATTTGCGAGCATGGGAAGGCCTATAAAATTTGCGCACTGGGGACGCTAAAAACCTCGGGCGGTGGGACGAAAAACGTTGGATGAGAACGCCATTACTTCCCGCTGTGAAGGTCCATTTTCTCAATAGTCAAGAACTGCCTGCCAACGCCCTCGCGGGGCAAAACTGTAATGCTGCCTGTAGCTGAACGCGGGCAGAGCGAAAAGGACCTGATGCATGGCCGAAACTGGCACCGTAAAATTCTTCAATACAGACAAAGGCTTCGGCTTCATCAAGCCAGACAATGGTGGCGCTGATATCTTTGTTCACATCTCTGCTGTACAGGCTTCTGGCCTGTCCGGACTTTCAGAAAATCAGAAAGTGAGCTTCGACACGGAACCGGATCGTCGCGGCAAGGGCCCGAAGGCAGTCAATCTGCAGATTGCTGGCTGACCCTAAAACGGCTTTCTTTTCTAGTTGAAGCCCGGCAGGAATGCCGGGTTTTTTTATGCCTGCGCATACGCCATGCGTAACGCGCTCAGATCCCCTGAAGATAGGGATTGTTGCGGCGTTCATCGCCCAGCCGACCACCAGGACCATGCCCGCAGATGAACCCGACATCGTCGCCGAGCGGCAAAAGCTTGTCGCGAATGGACGCCATCAATTGCTCGTGGTTCCCGCCGGGCAGATCGGTCCGCCCCACCGACCCAGCAAACAGTACGTCACCGACATGGGCAAATTGCTGGTCACGATTATAATAGATGACGTGGCCGGGGGCGTGGCCCGGGCAGTGATAGACCTCAAAGACATGGTCCCCGAAGGATACCCTGTCCCCGTCCTTCAGCCATTTGTCCGGCACAACATTCTGAAGACCGGCGATACCGTATTTTTCGGCCTGCACCTCGATCCTGTCCAGCAACGGCCGGTCATCCTCATGCGGACCGATCACCGGCAGCGAAAGTTTCGCGCGCAATTCCTCGGCACCGCCAGCATGATCGAGATGTCCATGGGTCAGCCAGATTTCCTTGAGGGTGATGCCGTTTTCAGCGACGACCTGAAGGATGACGTCCACATCGCCGCCGGGATCAACGACAACACCCTCCTTGGTATCCTGATCGAAGAGGATGGTGCAGTTCTGCTCGAACGGCGTGACCGGAATAATGCCCGCCTGCAACTTTCCCATATCCCGTGTCTCCGTGTCCGAAAAATCCCGCTTCCTATAGACCGCGACCGGCCCCAGTACAATGGCGGAGAAAAGATACGGCTTTTCCGTTGCCGGATTGCCTTTAAAAATAACAATAAAATTCAATAAGATAACCGGCATATTCCTGCTCAAAACGGAAATTTCTACCGAAAAATGTGGAACGCCCGGGTGGCTCCGACGTTGTAGCTCCAGTCTTAAAAGGAGTGAGACACATGGACAAAACGCTTAAAATGCTCATGGCTGGCGGCGCTTTCGCCCTGATGGCCGGTTATGCAAACGCCGCCATGGTCGCCACCACCGCATCGGATATTTCCGTTCGCTCAGGCCCCGGCGAAGACTATCCCGAACTGGGTCTGGCCACCCGTGGCAGCAGTGCGGTTCTGGACGGCTGCATGGATGGCAGCAGCTGGTGCCGCATCGAGGTCAATGGCCTGCGCGGTTGGGCGCATGCGGACTATCTGAATGTCATGTATGAGGGTTCTCCCGTCATTCTCGAAGACCGTCGCACCGAACTCAGCGTGCCTGTCGTGACGTATGAGAAGACCTCAAGCGTGCAGGCTGAACCCAATCCCGGTGATCCGAATCTCGGCCGCGTTGGCGATGTCGACATCACCCCGCCCGAAGCGGTTATCACCTATATGGACGAACATCCTGCGGACACCGTCACCTTCGATGGCGACGTGGTCGTCGGCACAACTCTGCCGTCAGATACCCGTCTCGTTGAAGTTCCCGACTATCAGTATCGTTATGTACGGGTGAACGACGTGCCGGTTCTGGTCGAGCCATCAACCCACCGCATCGTCTATGTCTACCAGTAGACCCACTTACTGAACGGTATGAAACAACTGAAGAGCGCGGGCTTCCCGCGCTCTTTTCTATTTCCGGTAAAGGTCACTCAGGATTCCAGTTGCACCCGCACCCGCAGCATATTATCCACCGCAACAGAAAATGATCGGCGACATTCTCCCGAGCGGACGCATTTTCGGCTATGTTTACAGAATATTGGCGCATCGACGTATGTCAGCCGCAGGATATGAAGGAACCGCAGTGCCACCGCAATCGCTCAAAACCGCCGCCGCGAGGCAAATACCGGCACTCCCGAAGGTTGACGACGGCAAGATCGACTTCGATACGATCGAGGCGTTGTTTTTTGCCTATCGCGATTTCGTCTCCGATCCCGATGTCATCCTGTCGAAGCTGGAATATGGCCGTGCGCATCACCGGGTGGTCTATTTCGTCAGCCGGCAGCCCGGCATGACGGTGGCGGATCTGCTCGACACGCTTCAGATCACCAAACAGAGCCTTGCCCGCGTGCTGAAGCAATTGATCGACGACGGTTATATCCGCCAGATGGCCGGTCCCGAAGACCGCCGCCAGCGCCGGCTTTATCCGACGCTGACCGGACGCGAACTGGCGCTGGCGCTGAGTGAACCGCAATCGCGGCGTATCGATCGTGCGCTGGAGGGACTTGGTCCCGATGCTCGCGCCTGCGTGCGAAAATTCCTGGCGCAGATGCGCAGCCCGACAACAGCGGAAGGCGACTGACGATGGCGACAGCAACGACAAAGCGCCCGCCGGCTGATGATGACGCCGCCCACCTTCTCATCGTTGACGACGACGCCCGCATTCGCAACCTTCTCCAGCGCTTTCTGGGTGAGAAGGGATACCGCATTTCCGTCGCTGCAGATGCGGCCGAAGCCCGGCGCAAGATGATCGGCATCCGTTTCGACCTGCTCATCCTCGACGTGATGATGCCGGGAGAAAACGGACTTTCGCTCACCCGCTCGCTGAACGAGGACAAGTCCGTGCCGGTCATTCTGCTGACCGCCCGCTCGGAAGCGGATTCCCGCATCGAGGGGCTGGAGGCCGGGGCGGATGACTATCTCGCCAAACCCTTCGATCCGCGCGAACTCGTGCTGCGCATCAACAACATCCTGCGGCGCAACACCTCGCCAGATACACCGAAGATCGAGCAGATCATGTTCGGGCCCTACAGCTTCTCCATTCCCAAGAAGGAATTGCGCCGCGGCCCCGAAACCATCCGCCTGACGGACCGCGAGCAGGAGATCATGCTGCTTTTTGCACTTCGCGCCGGTGACACCATCCCACGGCACGAACTGGTCGAGGCGGAATCGGAAGTGGGCGAAAGAACCATCGACGTGCAGATCAACCGTCTTCGCCGCAAGATCGAGGACGACCCCGCCAATCCGGTCTATCTGCAAACGGTACGCGGCATCGGCTACCGGCTGAGGGTGGACTGACAAGGACAAACGAAAGGCGGGCGCACGGCCATGGCAAGCCTCGATTTTCTCAGTACGGTCAAAAAAAGTGGTATAGCAAAGGCTTGGCGCTCGTTTGCCAGAGGGCTGCGCCATTGGCTGCCCACCGGGCTTTATACACGTTCGCTGCTGATCATCATTTTGCCGATGATCCTGCTTCAGGGCGTGGTCGCCGCCGTCTTCATGGAACGCCACTGGCAGCTGGTGACGGAACGTCTTTCCGCCGCCGTGACGCGCGATATTGCCGCAATCATCGAGCTCCTGCAAACCGACCCCGAGGAAGATGACTACCAGCGCGTCATCCGCATTGCCCGCGAGAAGCTGGATCTCAGCGTCTATATCGAACCCAAGGCAGACCTGCCCGCGCCGAGGCCGGAGCCGCTGTTTTCGATCCTCGACAGAATTCTGGCCGATCAGTTGACGCAGCAGATCGGCAGGCCGTTCTGGATCGACACCTATGGCAACGGCTCGCTGGTCGAAATCCGCGTCCAGCTGGACGACAAGACCCTGCGCGTCTTCACCAGCCGCAGCGCAGCCTATGCCTCAAATACCCATATCTTCCTCGTCTGGATGGTCGGCGCATCGCTGGTGTTGATTGCTATCTCGATCCTCTTCCTGCGGGGGCAGATCAAGCCCATCGAAGCGCTTGCCAAAGCGGCAGAGAATTTCGGCCGCGGCCAGAAGATCAGCGCCTATTCTCCCCGCGGCGCAGATGAAGTCCGGCGGGCGGGTCTCGCCTTCATACTGATGCGCGAACGCATCGAGCGGCAGATGGAACAGCGCACGGCCATGCTGAACGGCGTCAGCCACGACCTGCGCACCATCCTCACCCGTTTCAAGCTGCAACTGGCTCTGGCAGGCGATAATCCGGACCTTGAAGGGTTGGACAAGGATGTCGAGGACATGCAGTCAATGCTGGAGGCCTATCTGACCTTTGCCCGCACCGATGTCGAAGAGGACGTCGGCACGCTCGAACTTCCCGCACTTCTGGAGAAGATCGGCCATGATTTCGAGCTTCACGGCAAGAAATTCAGCTACGAGCTTTATAATATCGACCGCATCATCGCGCGCCCGAATGCTCTTTCCCGCCTCGTCGCCAATCTGGCGGAGAATGCCCGGCGTTATGCGACCAATCTGCACATCGATATCCGCAAGGCGCCGCGCTCCATCATCATGACCTTCGATGATGACGGCGCGGGTATTCCGGAAGCTTCTAGAGAGGATGTCTTCAAGCCGTTCTTCCGGCTGGATGAAGCGCGCAACCTCAACGCCTCCGGTACGGGACTTGGCCTCTCCATCGTCCGCGACATCGCCCGCAGCCATGGCGGCGACGTATCGCTGGATGACAGCCCCTTGGGCGGACTGCGGGTGATCGTCAAAATCCCGGCGTAGGACGCCGAACAGAAAACTGTCATGAGGCGTTCGGGAGTCCCGTGCTCAACCTGAAAGATCGAGCGCCCGTGCTGTTATCTCAGCACATTTTCTCGCCGTTCGGCACCGGCCGTTCAACGGCGGCAAGCACGATATCACCGTTACCGTCGGCAAAGCCGAGCGTCAGGACCTCGGAGCGGAACGGACCGATCTGGCGCGGCGGAAAATTCACCACAGCCAGCACCTGCCGGCCAACCAGACTTTCCGGCGTATAATGCACCGTAATCTGTGCTGAAGATTTCTTGATGCCGATCTCAGGTCCGAAATCGATTTTTACCTTGATTGCCGGCTTGCGGGCTTCGGGAAAGGGTTCAGCCTCAACGATCGTACCGACACGAATGTCGACCTTCTCGAAATCGGCGTAGGAAATTTCACCGCTCATGCCCTGCTCCCACCTGCCTGCAATGCTTCAACCAGCAAGTTCTTCGGCGCGTTTTTTTGCCGCCGCAACCGCCTTGTCGAACAGCGGCTGCATACCATCGTCAGCCATCAGCACGGAAAGTGCCGCAGCCGTCGTGCCGCCCGGTGAGGTCACATTCTGGCGCAGCCGCGCCGCCTCGTCGGGGGACTGGTGCAGCAACTCGCCTGCGCCGGCGACGGTTTCTCGCGCCAGGCGCATGGCCACATCCGCCGGCAGACCGGCCTTACGGCCGGCTTCCGCCATGCATTCCACCAGATAAAAGACATAGGCCGGGCCGCTGCCCGAGACAGCGGTCACCGCGTCTATATCGCTTTCGGTTTCCACCCATTCGACCGGACCGCTGACCTTCAGCAATCCGTCCACCACAGCCTTAAGCTCCGGCGTTACCAGTTCATTGGCATAGGCGCCCGTCACACCGCGCCCCACCATGGCCGGCGTGTTGGGCATTGCCCGCACGGCGGCAACCGCGCCGAACTGCGACACGAAGGTGTCGATGGTCGTGCCGGCCGCAATCGATACAACGACGGTATCCGGCCCCAGCAAGGGCTTGAGAGACGGCAGCACGGCTTCCATCATCTGCGGTTTCACCGCCACGAAAAGAATGCCTGCCTTGACGCCCTGCGGAACGCTTGGACTATGCGCCGCGCCCGCTTCGGCAATCGTCGTGCGCATGGCATCGGAAGGGCCCGGATCGACGACGATGACCTGAGATCCCGGCACGCCCTTTTTCAGCCAGCCCGAAAGCATGGCGCCGCCCATATTGCCGGCGCCGACGAGGACGAGCGGACCAGAAGCCTTGTACACCATCGTCACGCTTCTCCGACGGTCTCGAACATGACCGCTTCGATTGCACTTTTCGCATCCAGCCCCGACCAGACGACGAACTGGAATGCCTGATAATATTGTTCGCAGGCTTCCAGCGCGCTGGAAAGCAGCACTTCCACCTGCTGGTTGTTCGGTTCGGCACCACCAGCCAGAAGCAATGACTGCCGGAAGATCACCACGTCTTCCTGCCGCCACAGATCGAAATGACCCATCAGCACCTGGCCATTGATCTGCGAGAGCAGGCGAATGACTTCGTTGACACGCTGGTCAGGTACCTTGATGTCGAAGGCGCAAGCCAGATGCAGCGCTTCGAAATCCTCCATCCACGCAAAGGAAACGTGATAGTCGGCCCAGTGGCCCGCCACCGTCATGGCGATCTCGTCTTCACCGGAACGCTCGAAAGACCAGTCGTTCGAGGCGGCGACAATCTCGATCATGTCCACGGGATTGGACTGACGCTCAATTTCAAATTCTATCAGGCTCATGCGGCACCTTCTCAGCCGGTATGGAATGTTCTGTTTTGAACGCCGGGCACAAAACGCACACACAAACCGGATTCAACATTTGAGACGATTGCCCGACACCAACAGAATTACGCATTCACCCTGTCCGGAGCTTACCAGGTCGTTTCGAATCATCATTTAAAATCAGTGTATAATGGCCGAGTCCTGCTGCCACCCCTCAGGCGCCATTTTTGCTTTTTGAACAGTGGATATCTTCTCCCCCATCACCTCAGGCGAGATACATAAGCGACTCTGGCGATTGCGTTTTTTGGAAGTGTCCACAGGCCCCAAAAAAATCGCGCTGGAGGCTGGTTACGGCAACCAGAGATTAGTTCGGGTTGCATGGCCCGTAAACAAAAAGTCCCGGAATCGCAGGCGATCCGGGACCCATCAGGAAAAAGCGCTAAAGAATCAGTCGTTAGTGGCCGAAAGCTTTGCTTCCAGAGCCTCGATGCGGGCGCGCAGCGCGTCGTTTTCATCACGCGCCTTGATGGCCATTTCACGCACCGCGTCGAATTCCTCACGCTTGACGACATCAAGACTGTTCAGCCAGCGATCGGCCTGTGCATGAAGGGCGGCTTCCGCTTCCTTGCGCACGCCCTGCGCCGCGCCGGCCGCATCGGTCATCAGCTTGGCGAATTCATCCAGAATACGGTTGGTGCCTGTCGTGCTCATGGCGCTGGTCCTTCGTCGGTTCAGGGAGCGTTCCATTCCCTGCTGTTGATGCCTTTCAGGTAGGTGCTCGGCAGCCGCCTTGCAAGCGAAATCGAAAAATGCGGCCTTTCGCTGCAGCGCCCGACATCGCAATCCGCTCACGAAAAATCACCTTGACCGCCGCCTCGGCAATCGCCATTTTCCTTGGCGTCAGGGAGACCGGTGAGCATCATCGCCCGGCCCCTTGAGGCAATGGATCATTCTGTTGTCCGCCCAGCAACGATGACGGAATATACGGATTGTTAGCCGCTCCCACTCAACTTGCCATCATGCCATTTCCCAATATCGATCCGGTTGCGCTCTCCATCGGGCCTCTGGCGATCCACTGGTATGGCATTGCCTACGTCGCCGGCATCATGCTCGGCTGGTTTTATGCCCGTCGCCTCGCCCGCACGGATCGCCTGTGGCCAAACGATACGTCGCCGATCTCGGCACAGCATCTTGACGATTTTATCCTGTGGGCAGCGGGCGGCATCGTGCTCGGCGGCCGCATCGGCTACATCCTGTTTTACGATCTCGGCGCCGTTGCCGCCAACCCGATACGGGCGCTGGAAATATGGAACGGCGGCATGTCGTTCCATGGCGGGCTTATCGGCACTACCATTGCCATGATCCTCTTTGCCCGCAAGAACGGCATCCCGGTCTGGAGCATGTTCGATGTCATTGCGGCCGTGGCACCCATCGGTCTGCTGTTCGGCCGCATCGCCAATTTCATCAATGGCGAATTGTGGGGGCGCATCGCCGACGTTCCATGGGCAGTCGTGTTCCCAACCGGCGGTCCGTTTGCGCGGCACCCGAGCCAGCTTTATGAAGCTGGCCTCGAAGGCCTTGTGCTCGTCATCATTCTGGCCATTGCCATCTATGCCTTCAAGGCGCTGAAGACGCCCGGCGTCGTCACCGGCATCTTCGTCTGCGGTTACGCGCTGTCGCGCATCTTCGTGGAATTCTTCCGCGAGCCGGACGCCCAGATCGGTTATCTGGCCGGCAACTGGCTGACCATGGGCATGGTGCTCTCCACACCCATGTTCCTTCTGGGGCTGTGGGCGGTCCTTCGCGCGCGCGGCGCGGCAAAAAGCGCCTGAGCGGTATGGCCTGCCATGACCACACCGCTTGCGCAACGCATCAAATCCCTTATCCGGCTCAACGGTCCGCTCAGCGTCACCGATTATTTCTCGCTTTGCCTCGCTGATCCCGAACACGGATATTACAAGAGCCGCGAACCCTTCGGCCGCTCGGGTGATTTCATCACCGCACCCGAGGTCAGCCAGCTTTTCGGAGAAATGCTCGGGGTTTTCGTTGTCCATGCCTGGCAGCGGCACGGCGCACCGGCTCAAACGCAGCTGGTGGAAATTGGCCCCGGTCGCGGCACCATGATGTCGGACATGCTGCGCGTCATCCGCCGCATCGCCCCGCCGCTTTACGAAACGATGCGGGTACATCTGGTGGAAACCAGTTCCCGCCTTTCCACAATCCAGAAGGAAACGCTTGCCGACCATGCCGACCGGCTGACATGGCATGAAAGTTTCGACGTGGTGCCCGAAGGCTTCCTGCTCCTCGTCGCGAACGAACTTTTCGACGCCATTCCGATCCGGCAATTCGTGAGAACACCGCAGGGTTTTCGCGAACGGGTCGTCAGTCTCGATGCGAATGACGAGCTTGTCTTCTCGACCGGCCTTGCCAGCATCGACCCGGCCCTTTTGCCGCCGCAGCCTGAACGACAGCCGCTTGGCACCATATTCGAAGTTTCACCCGCCCGCGAAGCCGTGATGACGGCCATCTGCCAGCGCCTGTCGGCCCATGGCGGTACGGCGCTCGCCATCGATTACGGCCATCTGGTCGCCGGGTTTGGCGACACCCTGCAGGCCATGCGAAACCATGCCTTCGACCCGCCATTGGCACATCCGGGCGAGGCCGACCTGACGAGCCACGTCGATTTCGAAAGCCTCGTAAAAACAGCGCAGGCAACCGGCGTCCATATCAATGGCACACTGAGGCAGGGTGACTTTCTCTATGGCCTCGGCCTTAAGGAAAGGGCGAGCGCACTTGCCGCAAAAGCAACACCTGACCAGACCCTGGACATAGCCGAAGCGGTCAACCGTCTCGCCGGCGAAGGGGCCGGCAAGATGGGGGAACTTTTCAAGGTCGTCGCCGTTTCAAGTCCCGCGCTTCATCTCATGCCGTTTCGCGCGGTGGATTGACAGCGCAATAACCTCTGGGCCAACATCGCCGCGACACACGAAGCAGGCACACTGCATCACACACGCCGCGCAACGCCGCAGCAACAGGAAACATCTCGCTTAACGCACCCCACTGGCCAACAGCGATATTCTCCAAGGAACTCCCGCACCATGCAGAACGCAACGCTGCCGCTCCCCATCCAGAGCCCCCTGCTCGCCGCCTCTAGTGAAAACCGTGTTCGCCACGGTTTTTTCACCCGGCAGGGCGGCGTCTCCTCAGGGCTTTATCAGGGTCTCAATGTCGGTCTCGGCTCGCATGACGAGCCTGAACTTGTGCAGGAAAACCGGCGGCGCGTGGCGCAATGGTTCGGCCTGTCCGCGGAACGCCTCGCCACCGTGCATCAGGTCCATTCCCCTGATGTCCTCGTGGTCGATGAAAACTATGATGGCAACCGCCCGCAGGCCGATGCAATGGTGACGGCGACGCCGGGTTTCGTGCTTGGCGTGCTGAGCGCCGATTGCGGCCCGATCCTGTTTGCCGATGCCGAAGCCGGTGTCGTGGGCGCTGCCCATGCCGGCTGGAAGGGTGCATTGTTCGGCGTTCTCGAAAACACCATCGAGACCATGACAAAGCTGGGCGCCAGCCGCGAGCGCATCTCCGCCTCACTCGGCCCCTCCATCAGCCAGAGCAATTACGAGGTCGGGCCGGAATATGTGGCGCGCTTCACCGATATCGATCCGGCTTACGCGGTTTATTTCACCGAAGCGGATAAGCAGGGCCATGCCCTCTTCGATCTCAAGCGGTTCACCATCGACCGCCTGACCAAAGCCGGCGTAAAGGCGGAAAATCTCGGCCTCTGCACCTATCCTGACGAAGAACGTTTCTATTCCTACCGCCGCACGACCCACCGCGCCGAACCCGATTATGGCCGGCAGATTTCCGCAATCGCAATTCTGGAGGACTGACATGGCCCTGCACTTCGAGCTTTCGGAATTCGATGCCCGCCGCGAGCGGCTGATGGCGAAAATGGCGGAAGAGAAGCTGGATGCCCTGCTGCTTTTCGCGCAAGAAAGCATGTATTGGCTGACGGGTTACGACACCTTCGGCTACTGCTTCTTCCAGACGCTGGTGGTCAAGTCGGACGGCTCCATGACATTGCTGACCCGCTCGGCCGATCTGCGTCAGGCGCGCAACACCTCGATCATCGAAAATATCCTCATCTGGGTCGACCGGCCCAATGCCGACCCGACGCTCGATCTTAAAAATCTCCTGAGCGATCTCGACCTGCTCGGCGCAAAGATCGGCGTGGAATACGATACCCACGGCATGACCGGCCGTGTCGCCCGCCTGCTGGACAACCAGCTTGCCAGCTTCGGCCAGATGGTTGACGCCTCCTACCTCGTCAGCACGCTCAGGCTCGTCAAAAGCCCGGCCGAGATTGCTTATGCCCGCAAGGCCGGCCAGCTGGCTGACGACGCCCTCGACGCGGCGCTGCCACTCATCAAGCCCGGCGCGGACGAAGCCGCAATTCTCGCAGCGATGCAGGGCGCGGTGCTGGCGGGCGGCGGCGATTATCCCGCCAATGAATTCATCATCGGCTCCGGTGCCGACGCGTTGCTATGCCGTTACAAGGCCGGCCGCCGCAGGCTCGATACCAAGGACCAGCTGACGCTGGAATGGGCCGGCGTCAGCGCCCATTACCACGCCGCGATGATGCGCACGGTGGTAATCGGCGAACAGGATTTCCGCCAGAAGGAGCTTTACAGCGCGTGCCTGCAAAACCTCACCGCCATTGAGGACGTATTGCGGCCGGGCAAGACCTTCGGCGATGTCTTCGACGTGCATGCCCGCGTGATGGACGAGCGCGGATTGACCCGTCACCGGCTGAACTCCTGCGGTTATTCGCTGGGCGCGCGTTTCTCCCCTTCCTGGATGGAGCATCAGATGTTCCATGCCGGCAATCCGCAGGAGATTACCAGCGACATGACGCTATTCGTGCACATGATCGTGATGGACTCCGATGCCGGTACCGCCATGACGCTCGGCCAGACCTATCTGACCACGGACGGCGCTCCGGAGCCGCTCTCACGCCATAGCCTCGATCTTCTCACAGCTTAAATCACTACCGGGTTTGACAGAGCGGGAAAACCGCCCTTACATTGCCGCCACCTTGGGCAAGAAGGAGCGGAACATGAGAGAAAACGTCACATGAGCCGGACGGGGTGTGTCTCCCCTTTCCCAGCCCTTGTCTTTCCAGCTCTTGCCGTTCCGGCACTGGTGCTGGCCCTTTCGGGCTGCAACACCACGGAGGCGCTGACCCCGCAGGTGGATGTTGGCCACAACACCTCACAATCGACGCCGGTAACCCAGGGCGATCTCGACCAGATGGCCGCCGCTGCCGACCGCGCGCCGGCAGGCGCTTCAGCAACCGCATCTTCCGTGCCGGCCTATGCGCCGCAGAATTCCTTGCAGGCGCAGGCACAGGCGCTTTCCAGCGGCAGCCAGTATGGTGAGCCGCTTGGCCAGGCCCCTTCATCCGCACCATCCCCTGCGGGTGGCCAGCAACCGCCCCTGCAACAAACGGCCTCGCTTGCTCCTGCCGGTTCCGGCAATACCATCCGCTTCCTGCCGATCATCGGCGCGCCCGTTCAGGCCGTCACGCCACTCTCGCGGCAACTGGGTGCCGAAGCACGGGCGAAGGGACTGACCATCCGCGCCTCCAACGACAATTCGGCCGAAAACATCCTGAAGGGATATTTTTCCGCCTTCGCCGATGGCGGCAAGGTCAATGTCATTTACGTCTGGGACGTTCTGGATGCCAATGGTGTGCGGCTCCACCGTCTTCAGGGACAAGAGACAGTGGCCGCCAAAGGCAGCGATCCATGGGCCGCCGTGACCGACAGGGTCATGCAGGATATCGCCGCAAAAACGCTCAACGACTATTCATCATGGAAGCAGTCTCAAAGGGGATGAGGTGAAACGGCGGGAGAAGTCACAGAGATTTCATGAAAATCATTGCGAAAGCGCTGAGTCCTCTTGCAATCGGAAGCAACAGCGCTATTAAGGCGCGCATGGCAACAAGGCGTGTCCGGCAAAGGCTTTTCGGCCGGATGTTCCTCCCCTTGAACGACGCTTGGTTACGGCAGACAGACTTCCGTAGCGCAAGGCGATGGCATGGAAACAGGCGGCCGCAATGAAGGTTTTCGCAGGCAATTCGAACCGGCACCTTGCCGAAGCGATCTGCAAGTATCTCAACGTTCCTCTCGGAAATGCCACCGTAAAGCGGTTTGCTGATCAGGAAATATTCGTAGAAATCAGTGAAAACGTACGTGGTGAGGACGTTTTCGTCGTTCAGTCCACATCGTTTCCGGCAAATGATCATCTGATGGAACTGCTCATCATGATCGATGCCATGCGCCGCTCTTCGGCAAAGCGCATCACCGCGGTGCTTCCCTATTTTGGTTATGCCCGCCAGGATCGCAAAGCCGGCCCCCGCACCCCGATTTCCGCCAAACTCGTCGCCAATCTGATCACCGAAGCCGGCGCCGACCGCGTCTTGACGCTCGATCTTCACGCCGGCCAGATCCAGGGCTTTTTCGATATCCCGACCGACAATCTGTTCGCAGCCCCCATTCTGGCCCGCGACATCAAGGAACATTACGACACCAACAACGTCATGGTCGTTTCACCTGACGTCGGCGGCGTGGTGCGCGCCCGCGCCCTGTCGAAGCGTCTGGACTGTCTGCTGGCCATCGTCGACAAGCGCCGCGACCGTCCAGGTGAATCCGAAGTCATGAACGTTATCGGTGATGTTTCCGGCAAGGACTGCATCCTGATCGATGACATCATCGATTCCGGCGGCACACTTTGCAATGCAGCCGAAGCGCTGCTGAAGAAAGGCGCCACCAGCGTCACCGCCTATATTACCCACGGCGTACTTTCCGGCGGCGCAGTTGCCCGCGTGGCCTCCTCGAAGCTGCGCGAACTCGTCATCACCGACAGCATCCAGCCGACCACCGGTGTGCAATCCGCGCATAATATCCGCGTCATCAGCACGGCGGGCCTGCTCGGTGAAGCAATCAACCGCACCGCGCAGGAACAGTCGGTGTCCGGCCTGTTCGACTGACGCTGCCGTCATCTCCTCGCGCTCAGTCATCCTCGGGCTTGACCCGAGGATCCTTTGATTTCAAAGAGTTATGGATCCTCGGGTCAAGCCCGAGGATGACCGACGGTTTGAAAACCTCGCATCCGAGCGTCCGCTGAACGCATGCGCGTTTCAAGCAAAAAAATCGCACTATTTATATTGTTGGGAACACAAGCCGCCCTGCAGCACGTGTTCTCGACCAAAGGTCGCTGCCTTTCGCCTCACGGAAACCATTGACGCGTTAAAGCGCAATCGCAAGAATCATTCTGCATACCTCAAGACGATGCAGCGCCCGCATCCGGCGGACGCTGCAGGCGTGTGGCGGCGGCCTTGATTTTCGGCCACCAGCGCCTGGCCCGCACACGCACGGCATGGCTGCCATTGCGCCACAGGCTGACGGTATCGGCCGTAACGGCATCACTCGTAAACAGATGTCGATGGCGACCGATTGCCAGCGCCCGGTAGAGAAACAGCGTCGTCAGTGCTGAAAACAGGACTGACATCACCACATCGCTGAGGAAATGCCCGCCGGCCGCGATACGAAGACCGGACATGAAGATGACTGCACCGGCGGCGAAGCTGCCCATCACAACACGACCGCGCCATTTCAGGCGGGGCCAGACAAGCGCGCAGAGCGGCAGGAAAAAGCTGGCGATCAGTGCCGTTTCCCCCGACGAAAACGAACAGTTCGAAAAACACTGCGTGCTGAACTGAAAGGGCGGTGTGAAAAGCTGCTGCCCGCCGAAATCGCTGACGCTGAATGGCCGGGCACGACCAACATTGGCTTTCAGCACGCCGTTGACCAGAAGCCCGGCACACAAAACAACCGGCCCGCAGAGGAACGCCCATACGCGCCAACCGGTACGCTGCACGGAACCAAGCCGGATGTTGCCGATAAAGACGATGAAGGCCAAAATGGTGGCGAGTTCCGTCAGCTCGCGCAATGTATCGCGAAACCACTCGGGAAGCGGTTCGCGGCCAGACCACAAACGCCCCTCGGGAGAAAAAAACAGGGAAGAAACCCCAAGATCGATAGAGGGAAAGGTCGCAAACAGGATGACAAGCGCCAGGGTGACGAACATTACCCAGATCGTGATCCGCATATGCGAAAGATCATTGTCCATTGGCGCCTCCCGGAATGCATTGTGGCGGCAGGCGCCATAGCCCGATTTCCCTGCCTTCGAGGAAGCCCGGCCCGGCGGTCCAGCGCACAACCGGCGCTTCGCCGGCCAGGCAGGCCGGCAGACCATCCATGCTTGCCAGGAACAGGGGATTTTTCGCCTCACCGGCTTTCAGCGGATAAAGAAGCGCGTAGTGGCTGGAAGGCACGCCGGTTTCCGGCAATGCGCGCGTCAGCACCTGTTTTTCGTCCCGCAACTGATAAAAAAGCTCGGCCAATATGGAGCGATCGGAAGCGACAATGGCATCCGCCCCCGTTTCCTTCGCCCGCGTAAAACCGGTAGACACCAATTCCGACCGGCCGAGATAACGCTTCATCGCCAGTTCACCGCTCGGCAGGCGCAGTTCCGTCCCGGTAATTGTCATGACGGGCAGCACGACGGCGACAATACCACCAAGCACGAGGGTGGAAACCGTCAGCCAGCGTCGGGATGCCAGTACCGGCACCGCCAGAAGCACACCCGCCGCATAAGCCCCGACGGCCCAGTTGGCCAGCGCCCGCGACATCAACCCCTGCGCCGTGATCAACAGCACGATCGGCACCGAAAGAGCGACCAGCGCCCGGGTTTCGGCATTCTTGGCGCGCAATGTCGCTACAATCATGGCGACAAAGACGAACGGCCCGACAACACCCGCCTGCGAGAAGAAAAACTCAAGCGCCGGACCGATTTTCAGCTGAACGCCATGCCAGTTGGCATTGTCAGCCGTATGGCGCGCGGTCATGAAATCATGCGCCGCATTCCACCACAGATTGGGAGCGATGACCGCGACGCAAACAAGGGCGGCAACGCCTGCGTCCCGCAGCCGGATGCGCCAGCCCATGCAAAGCCAGCCAGCCGCGATGAAGCAGGGCAGGAAATAGATCATCGCATATTTCGACATCAGGCCGAGGCCGAAACAGAGACCGAACGCAACGCTCCAGCCCACCGCCGCCCTGCCCTCACCGCGGGCCTGCGCCAATTTGCGCACCGAAATCATCGACAGCACGATAAACAGCATCATCGGCGTATCGGTCGAGATCAGCAGGCTGCCGAGCGTCACGGCGGGCAGCGTCAGATAGACGACGGCGGCGAGCGAAGCCAGCCTGACATCGTAGATCATCCGCCCGAGAACAAGGATGGCCGCCGCAGCGATGCCATGCACCACGGGTGCGGCCAGCCGCACCTGAAAAGTGCCCTCGCCGCCGCCCAGAATGCTGAAGGCGCGGATGAGCCAGCCGATCAGCGGCGGTTTGGAATAAGCGCCGAGAGCCATCTCCCGGCCCCACAGCCAATATTGCGCCTCATCAACGAACAGATCGGTTCGATTGAAGGCAAGACCGAGGACGCGCAGCGCCGTCACAAGCACGATGGCCGTAAGCGCCAGCGTCATCCATTGGCGCTGCTGGCTCGCCTGCGCATAGGGCAAAGCCGCTGCTCCGTCATGCATGCTGGCGGCGTTCTGCATGGATCAACCAGAGATTTCGGGCATAGATGAACAGGCCGGACGCCTGTCCGATGATGAAGACCGGGTCGCGACGCCAAACCGCATAGGACAACAGCACAAGGCCGCCGAGAACGGAAAAATACCAGAAGGCCACCGGGATGACCGAACGGTTGGCCCGTTCCGACGAAATCCACTGAACCAGAAAACGCATGGTGAACAGCATCTGGCCCATGAAGCCGGTCATGACCCAGAGAAATTCCTCCCAGCTGTTCACATGCAGCATGGACCATAAGGCCGGTGTATTCACGGCGATGTCTCCGTTTTGAAAGTTTCGGCCCAGCTTGCCCGCTTGCGCCGGCGCAACAGCCAGGCAACGCCGATCAGATCGTGAATGCCGACAAGCGCGCGGCCGATATTGGTGTAGTGGGAATTGCCATGCTGCCGCGCACGGTGCGTCACATCGACATGGGCGACCTGCCAGCCGTCGCGGTTAAACAGCGCCGGGAAATAGCGGTGATGGTGATCGAAATAGGGCAAGGCGAGGTAGGCGTCGCGGCGGAAGGCCTTGAGGCCGCAGCCGGTGTCGCGCGTTCCGTCCTTCAATATCCGTGCCCGAAGCCCATTGGCGAAGCGGGAAGAAAGCCGTTTTCCAAGCGTATCGCGTCGGCCAACGCGTTGGCCGGCGACGAGCCCGAGACGGCCGGCGGCATTGGCGGAAAGAAGCGGCGCGAGAAGTGCAGGCAGATTGTCCGGCGGGTTCTGGCCATCGCCGTCAAGCATGCAGATAACAGGCGCGCGCGCCGCCTGTACACCACTATGGATCGCCGCCGATTGCCCGCCCTGACGGTTGTGCCGCACCAGCCGCAGCATGGGATAACGATCGCCGAGCGCAAGAACGGCATCCGCCGTGCGGTCGGAGGAGGCGTCATCCACCACGACGATCTCGAACTGGCCGACCGGCTGGCACGCAGCCACGATCTCCGCCACGAGCGTTTCCACACTCGCTTCTTCATTGTGCATGGGCACGATAACGGCGAAATCCGGCGTCGATCGCAAGGTGGCTCCGTCACATCCGTCTGCGCGGGTTCCGCAAACATCATCGATAGTGGCAGGAGATGGAGCGCGAAAAGCTTGCATGAACATGAACGACCGTTGAACTTTGCACGGTATGCGCCCGTTCTGTTGCAGTTTTATTACGGGCCCGACACCGCTGCAGGTCAGCGATTTTTTCGCGGTATGCGGGAAATAATCATACAAATTTCAGCCCTTTAACGTGGCCGTAAACAATTGTTGCGACGCTGCGGCAACGTTTTTTTGGGGGAGGAAACAGATGCCGGGTGCAAATCCGACTGCTGTCAGAGCTAAATCATTGTCAATCAAGGCTAAATTTGCGGCGCTCGTCACGGGCGCAACGCTGGTTTCCTGCCTGTCCGTGGGGCTGCTGTCCTATGAGATGGGCAAGTCGGGCCTGATCGACGCCAGCAAAATAAGGCTGGAGACGGTTGCAGGAAACCAGTCCAAGCAGCTTGATGCCTATACCCTGCGGGTTGAACAGAGCATTTCCGAACTGTCGCAAAATGCCGCGATCGCCCAGGCGCTGGAAACCATGACCAATGTCGTGCCGACGGAAAAGGATGCGATCATCCAGGCTTTCCGCCGCGAAGGTGTCTCCGAGGAGGAGCGCGCCTCCTTCAACGGCGAAGGATTGCGGTTGCTCTATGCCATTCGCCACGCGACAATCAACGCGACCATCGCCAGCGTCTGGCGCAACACCCGGGTCAGCGATATCTATGTGATCGACAAGACCGGGCTGATTATCTATTCCGTCACCAAGGGCAAGAACTTCCTGACCAATGTCACGGACCCGGAGAACAGCGCGATTAAGGAATTGTTCGACCGCGTGGAAGCCGGCAAGGACGGTATAGTCAGCACGACCGGATTTACCGGCGGAGCGAATGATTCGGCCATGGTCGGCATGCCGCTCGCGGTCTCCAACTGGGGCCAGTTGCAGCGCAAGGGCGCCGTCATCATGCGCATTTCAGCCGACCGCATCGGTGCGGTGGTCACGCCGGAGGAAACCGGCAAGTCCATCGATGACGCCGTTCTCTTGACTGCAGATGGCAAACGCCGGGCAGGCGTGCTTTCGGGCGGCGCAGACGCCGCCGTTTCCGAAAGCCTCGCGGCCCTCTCCGGCACCAGCGATGCGGGAACGGTAATGGCGCATACGCCTGCGGGCAACATCTTCTATGCCTATCGCCCGGTCTCCGTCTTCGGACAGAAGCATCTTCTGGCAATCGGCCAGCAGGAAAGCAAGGTTCTCGCCGCCGCCAATGATCTGGCCTTCTGGGCGACGCTGGCGACACTGGCGGTGCTCGCTGTCATGACACTTGTCGGTATCTTCGTGTCCGCCAGCCTCACCAAGCCGCTGACCGGCCTTGCCGGGCTGATGGAACGCCTGAATGGCGGTGAAAACAACATCGAAATCAAGGCGGTTTCCCGTGGCGACGAGATCGGCACCATGGCGCGCGCGCTGGAATCCTTCCGTCAGGGCATTCTGGACAAGCAGAACATGGAAGCCGAGTCCCATCGCAAGAGCGAGGAACTGGACGAGGAACGCGCCCAGCGGGAAATGGAAAAGGCGAGAAGCGCCAAGGAACTGGAAGAGGCGGTCGATGCGCTTGCCTCCGGCCTTGCCCATCTTGCAGCCGGCAGGCTCGATCTGCGTATTGAAAAATCCTTCGTACCTTCGCTCGATCATCTGCGCATCGACTTCAACAACTCGATGGCGGGGCTGGAAACGACAATCTCCAATATCGGCGAAAGCGCCAATGCCATCCGCTCCGGCTCCGGCGAGCTGAAAAGCGCATCGGAAGATCTGTCGCGGCGCACGGAACGTCAGGCGGCCGCCCTTGAAGAAGCCGCAGCGGCTCTCGGCGACATGACGCAGGCCGTCAATGTTTCGCTTTCACGCTGCGATGTCGCAGTCGGTACGACGGCGGAAACCATGCAGGACGCCCATAAATCCACGGCTGTCGTGAAAGAAGCGATCGTCGCCATGGAGCGTATCGAGACCTCTTCGTCCAAGATCCGCCAGATCATCGATGTCATCGACCAGATCGCCTTCCAGACCAACCTTTTGGCGCTGAATGCCGGCGTGGAAGCGGCGCGTGCCGGTGAAGCCGGAAAGGGCTTTGCCGTCGTGGCGCAGGAAGTTCGCGAGCTCGCCCAGAAATCGGCAGCCGCCGCCCGCGACATCACCACACTGATCGCCACCTCGGCAGGCGATGTGGAAAGCGGTGTGGCGCTGGTGCTGAAGACCGGCGAAAGCCTCGAGCAGATCCAGAAACGCATCCAGTCGGTCAACGACCAGATCGGCGCGATTGCCACCGCATCGCGCGAACAATCCGGCCGCCTTGGCGAGATCAATGCCTCGGTCAATGAACTCGATCATGTGACGCAGCAGAATGCGGCCATGGTGGAGGAAACCACGGCAGCGGCCTTCTCGCTGGCAAACGAGGCGGATGGCCTGACCGAACAGGTAGGGCAATTCTCCGTCGGCCATAGCCAACAGCGGGACCAGCGTTACGCGGCATAAGCCGCAACGAAAAAGGCCGGAGGCAAAACCTCCGGCCTTTTTATTTGTACCGGGCTCCCAGGGGCCAAAGCCCCTGGGAACGCGCCGGCGACGGGAGATCACGATGACCCTTGCCGGCTTCCGGGGAGGAGCTCAGAAGAAACCGACCTTGTTCGGGCTATAGGAAACGAGCAGGTTCTTGGTCTGCTGGTAGTGATCGAGCATCATCTTGTGGGTCTCGCGACCGATGCCCGACTGCTTGTAGCCGCCGAATGCCGCACCCGCCGGATAGACGTGGTAGCAATTGGTCCACACACGACCCGCCTCGATGCCGCGACCAGCCCGATAGGCGATATTGGTGTCACGGCTCCAGACGCCGGCACCCAGTCCGTAAACCGTGTCATTGGCGATTTCGAGCGCCTCTTCCACTGTCTTGAAGGTGGTGACGGAAACGACAGGGCCGAAGATTTCCTCCTGGAAGACGCGCATCTTGTTATTGCCCTCAAAGACTGTCGGCTGGATATAATAGCCGTCCTTGAGGTCGCCGGTCAGCGTCTTGCGGTCGCCGCCGGTCAGCACCTTGGCGCCTTCCTTCTTGCCGATTTCAAGATAGCTCATGATCTTGTCGAACTGTTCCTGCGAGGCCTGTGCGCCCAGCATGGTCGACGGATTGAGCGGATCGTCCTGGCTGATGGCCTGAACGCGCTTGATGGCCTTTTCCATGAAGCGGTCATAGATCGATTCATGCACCAGCGCACGCGACGGGCAGGTGCAGACCTCCCCCTGGTTGAGCGCGAAGAAGGCAAAACCTTCGAGCGCCTTGTCAAGGAAGGCATCGTCCTCGTTCATCACATCGGCAAAGAAGATGTTCGGCGACTTGCCGCCCAGTTCCAGCGTGATGTTGGTGACGTTGTCGGCCGCATAACGCATGATTTCCTTGCCGACCGAGGTGGAACCGGTAAAGGCGATCTTGGCGATGCGGTTGCTCTGCGCCAGTGGCTTGCCGGCTTCGAGGCCCGTGCCGTTGACGATGTTGAGGACGCCGGGCGGCAGCAGATCTTCGATCAGTTCCATCACCACCAGAATGGAAGCAGGTGTCTGTTCCGCCGGTTTCAGCACCACGCAATTGCCGGCGGCAAGCGCGGGTGCAAGCTTCCAGGCGGCCATGAGGATCGGGAAGTTCCACGGAATGATCTGGCCGACAACACCAAGCGGCTCATGGAAATGATAGGCGACGGTGTCGTTGTCGATTTGGCCGATCGTGCCTTCCTGCGCACGGATGCAGCCCGCAAAATAACGGAAATGGTCGATGGCCAGCGGAATATCCGCATTGGTGGTCTCGCGCAGCGGCTTGCCGTTATCCCAGGTTTCGGCCCGGGCGATGAGGTCGAGATTTTCCTCGATGCGCTGGGCGATCTTGAGCAGGATATTGGAACGCTCGGTTATGCTCGTCTTGCCCCATTTGTCGCGGGCCTTGTGGGCGGCATCCAGCGCAAATTCGATATCTGATGCATCTGAACGCGGAACTTCGCAGATCTTGTGACCAGTGACGGGGGAAAGATTGTCCATGTAGCGGCCGGATTTCGGCTCCACCCATTTGCCGCCGATGTAATTGCCGTATTTCAGCTTGAAGGGCGCTTCGCCGGCTTTCTGCTGAACCTGAATATTCATGATTTCATCCTCCCTGATGAAAACGATCCGCGACGGACCGCATGAGAGGAAGGTGGGCCTAGATAGTACGGTCGGGTAGAGGGGCAGCGCGGTTCCGCAGCGCACATTGTCTCACATCTGCGACAGACCCGCCGCAGGACAGCTTAAACAGCCTCAATGCACGGCAAGCTTCTTCATCTTGCGATGCAGTGTGGCGCGGCTGATGCCGAGCAGGGATGCGGCCTGCGTGACATTGCCATTAGTGCGTGACAGAACCCGCCGCAGTGCCGAACGCTCCGCTTCCGCAAGGTCGGAACCGCTGTCATGACGCTCTTCCTGCAGAATATCGGCAGCGGGCAAACCCTGCGCGATGGCATGGTCGTCGAGCTTCAGCGCAAGACGGGCGGCACGTGTCGCACCGAGAACGAGATCGTCCTGATCCACCGCCAGCAGCGAAAGCGCCGCACCGAAACCGGTCGGCACAACGACGATGCGTGCGCCGGGAAAGGCACGGCGGAAAAGATTGCCCTCGATGCGCTGCGCCGCATCCCTCACCGCCTGGGTGACGAAGGAGAAGGTCATTTCGTTGATGTCGTCACGGCAGGTGGAAATATCGAGCGCACCCGTCACCCGGCCGGTGTGATCGCGGATCGGCGCGGTGGTGCAGCAGAGTTCGGTGTTCGACGTAAAGAAATGCTGGTCGCGATAGACCACCACCGAGCGCTCGTCGACAAGCGCCGTGCCGATGCCGTTCGTACCGACGCTCGCTTCGCTCCAGACGGCGCCGGACCAGAGACCGAGCGCGCGGAAATCCCGGTCGTCGCTGGCAGCACCCCGCCGTTCCAGCGCAACGCCCTGCGCATCGGTCAAAAGCAGGCAGCAGCCGGATTTGCCGACGCTGTGAAAGATGCGATCGAGTTCGTCGGTGCTTTCGGCGATCAGGCCGGCAGCACTTTCGCGGGCGCGGCGAAATTCGAACTCGCTGAGAAAGATCGGTTTGCGGTTTTCCTCCGGCGCAAGACGATGCTTGACCATGCAGCGGCGCCATGAAGCGACAATCGGAGAACTTGCGGCTGCGGAACGGTGGCGCGCTGTTTCATACACGCGTTCTGCATGGGCGATGTCGGTCGGCATACGCTCCTCCCAAAGCTTTTCGGCGATGGTGCGCTGGAAGCGTTCATGTTTCAACTAAAAACTTTGCGACCGGCAAGGCCGGGCGCAACCGCGGGCTGCGGCCAGCCTATCGAGCCGTCTTGAAGTAACGCCGGCCGTCACTCACGTCGGTTTCCTCCTCAACCGAAAGAAACGTGTCATCGACGAGATTGGCGATGGAGTTCAGCGGACCGGGCTTGCCGAAAAAGAAGCCCTGCACCTGCAGGCAGCCTTCACGGCGCAGGAATTCGATATGGGCCTTGGTCTCCACCCCTTCCGCCAGCACCGGAATATTGAGACTATGCGCCAGAATGAGCGTCGAGCGGACAATCGCCTCCGACTGCACATTGGTCGCCAGGCCGTCGATGAAAGCACGGTCGATCTTGATCTTGTCGAAAGGGAAACTCTGCAGGGTCGATAGCGAAGAATAGCCCGTGCCGTAATCGTCCATGGCGATCTTGACGCCGAGCGCCTTGAGTTTGCGGATCGTGACAAGCGCGTGGCGATGGTCGGCGATGATGCTGCCTTCGGTGATTTCCAGCTCGAGCCTTTCCGGCGCAAGTCCCGTCTCCAGGATGATCCTCTCCACCTTTTCAGGGAAATCATTGTCCGCGAGCTGCTGCGGCGCGACGTTCACGGCGATGGCAAGCGATTTCTTCCACAGCGCCGCCTGCACGCAGGCTTCCCGCAGGACCCATTCGCCGAGTTCGACGATAAAGCCGGTCTGTTCGGCAATCGGAATGAACTCGGCGGGAGAGATCATGCCCCGCTCGGGATGTTTCCAGCGTAAGAGCGCCTCGAAACCGACAATGCTGCCGCTTTTGGTATCGTTCTGCTGCTGGTAGTAAAGCTCGAACTCCTTATTGGCGAGACCACTGCGCATGGCAATGGCAAGCGCGTTGCGCTCGCGGGCGGCCTCGTCCATGGATTTGTCGTAGAAGCAGATCGTATCCGAACTACCGCTTTTTGCCCGATACATGGCGACATCGGCCTGCGCCATCAGCGTATCGGCGTCAATGGCGCCGCTGTTGCGGACGGATATACCCACACTTGCGCCCACGGAAAATGTCTGCCCATTCCACTCGACCGGCTTGCTGATCTGCTCGATCAGTCTCTGGGCGAATTCCGCACCATCGGCGCGGGTATAATAGGAATGGGTCATCGCCACGAATTCATCGCCACCCATGCGCGCCAGAAACTCCCCGGCCTTCAGCACGGAACTCGCCCGGTCGGCAATGGCGCGCAGCACCGCGTCGCCCGCGGCGTGACCGTGCACGTCGTTGATTTCCTTGAAGCGATCGAGATCGATGGACAGAAGTGCGGTATGCGCGCCCAGGGAGAGATGGCGTGTGCGGCGGTTGAGATGTTCGATGAAGGCCGCGCGATTGGGAATGCCCGTCAGCGGATCGTGCAGCGAAAGATGACGATAGCGGGCAACCGCCTGCTGGGTGGACTGGGCATCGATGACATAAGTGGAAAGACCGAGCGCCAGCAGCAGAAGCGTGACCGCGATGGCTCCTCCGCCCATGATGGCCGGCGGCAGCAGATTCTCGGGAATGACGACGCGAGGATCAAACGCGAAGGACATCGAGGCCATGCCGGTATAATGCATCGAGGCGATGGCCAGGATCAGAAACGTCACCGCACTATATTGGCAGAACCGGTTAAGCGGCCGCGCCACTCTGTTGACCGCAATCGCCCCCAGCACCGCCCCCAGCACCAGCGAGGCGATGACATAAGCCTGGTTCCAGAAAATCATGCCCTGTACATTATAAGCAGCCATGCCGGTGTAGTGCATCGCCGCAATACCAAGACCCAGGATGACGCCACCGGCTTCCACCAGCACGCTGCGTCCGGCATAGGCGGAAATGCCGAAGCCGGCGGTCGTCGTGGTAATGGCGATAAGAAGCGAAAGTCCCGTCAGATAGGGATCGTAACCCACCTCGCCTGCCGCAGAATAACCCAGCATCGCCACAAAATGGGTGGTCCATATTGCAGCACCGCCATTCACGCCCGCCAGAAACAGCCAATTGACCTTCTGGAGCCCGGTCGCCAGACGCGCCCTCGAAAAAAGACGTATCGTCACGAAGCTTCCCAGCATGCAGACGAAGACCGCTGCGGCGGTGTATCGGAAGTCATGATCGATGGCGAGGCACTGGAGAACTGTCAGCATTGTTATCTACACAATTGGAATTTTGTGCAGCTTTATCATTTGCCAGGTTTTCAGCGAGTTTATATGCATGGATAAGCACATATTAAAAGTTGCAACAAACGAGTGAATTAGTTGTAACTAATAAAATCCTGACTAGATGCCCGTGAAAAACCGGCTGCTCTTGTCTTTATGGCCCTTTTGTATTATAGCGCCCGCACCCGTGTAGACACCCTTGGAGGCAACGCGGGCGGGATGGCTTTATGGCCTCTCCAGTTCAGGCCGCACTGTCGGCGTGAACTCTCCATATAACCTCGAAAGGAATTGCCATGAGCAAAGAATCGTATGAGCTCAAGGCCGAGGCGCGCGAACGAGTTGGTAAGGGGTCCTCTCGTGAACTTCGCCGCAACGGTTTGATTCCCGCTGTCATCTATGGTGACAAGCAGGCCCCCATTTCCATCGCCCTGTCGACAAACGAAGTCACCAAGCGTATCCACGCCGGCGGTTTCATGACGACGGTTGCGATCATCGACGTCGACGGCAAGAAGATCAAGGTTCTCCCGAAGGATTACCAGCTTGATCCGGTCCGCGACTTCACCATGCACGTCGACTTCCTGCGCGTTTCGGGCAACACGCTCGTCAACGTTGAAGTTCCGGTTCACTTCGAAAACGAAGAAAAGTCGGACATCAAGATCGGCGGCGTTCTGAACATCGTTCGCCACACGGTGGAATTCCACTGCCCGGCCAACGACATACCGGAATTCATCACGGTTGATCTGTCTGGTCTGAAGATCGGCGACAGCGTCCACATTTCGAATGTGAAGCTGCCGAAGAACATCTCGCCTGTGATCGCCGACCGTGACTTCACGATCGCAACGATCGTCGCTCCGGCCGCAGGCGTTGCAGAAGAAACGACCGAAGAAGCTTCCGAAGAATAATCGGTGGCCGCAAGGCCGAATAGCTTTGCGCATTGAGGCCCGTTCCGTTTTCGGAACGGGCCTTTTAGTTTTTATGAACTTTAAAGACAGAAAACCTGCGGACCATGCGGGATGCCCACCCTGTTTTAGCGTCGATTAACACTTCCATGAAACGATACCCTTGCGCCGTTGTGGAAACTCCGGACGGACGAAAACGGCGCGCAAAAATTCTGGGGCAAAGGGTAGCTGCAATCTAACATGGCTCATTCCGTCGAAAGCCGCTTTATCGCGATTGTTTCCGGCGCACTTCTTACAGTGGTCGCTCCGCTCTTTACGCTTTTGCTGACGCTCTCCTACAACGAGGCCATCCGTAGCCAGCGCAATCACCTTGAGATTCTGCTGTCGACAAATTCGCAGGCGCTCGCCCGTCCCCTTTGGGATATGGACGACGACACCATAAATCAGATTACCGGAACCCTTGTTTCCGACCCGATGATCAAGATGGTCGAGGTCAAGGATACGTCCGGCCAGCTCGATATCGTGCAGACGGCTGGTAGCGACATTATTCAGGATGCCGCCTCGACGACGCGCGAGGTAACCTACAAGACGACGAAGGGCACGGTCACTGTCGGTGAACTGACGGTCTATTACGACAATGTCAGCCTTCTCACCTCTCTCAGCCGCACCGAGATGGCGTTCATCACGATTTTCGTTCTGGCCATCTTGACCATCGTTCTGGCGGCCATTGCCGGCAACCGCTTCATGGTCATCCGCCCGCTGATGCGGCTTGCGGCAGCGATAGAGGCGACACGGCGTCTCGGCTCCCGCCACCATGTCGACTGGCGCTCAAAGGATGAGATCGGCCGGCTGGCGAAAAGCTTCAACGAAATGCAGACCCAGCTTGAAAAGGAAGAGCTGGAGATCAAGAACGCCCATGAGCGCAAGACGGAAATCTACAACCGGACGCCCGCCATGCTGTTCTCGCTCGACAGGCACGATCGGATTGCCGCAGTCAGCGATTATTGGGTGCAGGCGACGGGTTATGACCGCGCCAGGATACTCGGCCTCAACTTCGCCGATCTTATCCACCCGGATGACCGTTCCCTGTTCCAGGAACGCAAGGCGACGCAACAGTCGCCCGAGGCTTCGCATGTCGGCATCACCATCCGCTTTCATTGCATGGGTGGCAGCGTCATGGATGCGCTCATCCTCGAAAAAGCCCTCGATTCCGGCGACGCGGCACAGCAGAGCACATGCCTCTGCGTCATGACTGACGTGACCGAATTGCGCCAGTCGGAAAAACGCAACCGCCAGCAGGCCATTTCCGACCATTTGACCGGCCTCTTCAACCGTCAGGGTTTTGAGTCGATCCTCGACCTGCAAATCCGTGAAGCGGACAGGAACGCTAGCGAGCTGGCCTGCCTGTTCATCGATCTGGACCGGTTCAAGGCCATTAACGACAATCTCGGCCATGCGGTGGGCGACGCGGTTCTGCGTGAATTCACGCTGAAACTCGAACCCCTGCTGACACCGCTGGACAGCGCGTCGCGTCTGGGCGGCGATGAATTCGCCATCCTGCTTGCCGGCGACACGGTAGAAGAGCGCGCCTTGCAGTTCTGCGAGCGGATTTGCGCCATACTGGATACGCCTTTTGAGATCGGCAGCAACAGCATCCGCCTCAGCGCCAGCATCGGCATGGCGGTTTATCCTCTGCACGCCACCAGCGCCGCCGAGCTTCTGCAAAATGCCGACATGGCCATGTATAGCCGCAAAAGAACGGGCAAGAACGGCTCGCAGATCTTCGACAGTTCGATCATGGACCGGGCGCGCGAACATGCGGAACTGGAGCGGGATATCGCACAGGCGCTTTCCGAAGACTGGTTCGAGGCGCATTTCCAGCCAATTCAAGACCTCGCAACCGGCGGAACGGCGGGCTTCGAGGCCTTGCTGCGTCTCAACCACCCGGAAAAGGGTCTGCTCTCCCCCGCCGCCATCATCAGCCTTGCGGAAGAAAACGGCACCATCCATCGCATCGGCAATGTCATTCTCGATCAGTCGATCGCCAATCTTGCCAGGCTGTCGCGTCTGCCGGGCCTGGAACAGACCTATGTGGCAGTGAATTTTTCACCGCTGCAATTCGAACCGGGCTTGCCGACGCGGATCGCCGGCGTTCTGCATCGGCACGGCATTCTTCCCAGGCGACTGGTCATCGAGATAACCGAGGCCGTCATCATGAAGGACGACCCGCAAATCCGGGCGATCCTCAACGCCATTCACCAGCTGGGCTGCCGCATCGCGCTGGATGATTTCGGCACGGGTTATTCCTCGCTCAGCTATCTCAGCCGTTTTCCGGTCGATATCGTCAAGATCGACCAGTCCTTCACCCGCTCCATCTGCGACGACGCAGTGGAAATCAGGCAGCGCAACCGCATGCTGGTCGAAGGCATAGCGGCCATCTCGCACAAGATGAACTGCACCGTCATCGCCGAGGGCGTCGAGACGGAAGAGCAGAAGGAACTTCTGACGGAAATAGGCGCTGACTACGGACAGGGTTATTTTTTCGCAAGGCCACAGCCCGTCGAACGGCTGATCAAGACATTGGACACAATATCCGATATTGGCCGCGTCGCGGCACGGCAAGCGTGAGGCGGTGGGAAGAGCCATGGGATTGATCCGCATTTGTCTGATCTTTCTTGCTCTCGCACTCCCGTTCGCCCCATGGCCGGCCAGCGCGGCCAAGCTTTTCCTGACAACCGAAGTCTATCCCCCGTATAATCAGCAGGCCGCCGACGGCAGCGTGCACGGCGTTTATTTCGATCAGCTGAAGATCGTGCTGGAGGAAACCGGCACCAGTTATGAAGTCGCTGTCATGCCCTGGGCGCGGGCAATTGCCCTGGCCACGACACAGACCATGTATTGCGTCTTCGCCACGGCGCGAACGCCGGAGCGGGAAAAACTCTTCAAATGGGTCTCGCCTATTCACAGCGATCGCAACATTCTCGTGGCGCGCCGTAAAGCGGATATCAATGTCTCCAGCCTTGAGGACGCGAAGAAATACCGCGTCGGCACCCAGCGTGGCGACTATACCGAAACCCTTCTGGAAACGCTCGGCTTCCCGCAGGTGGATGTCGGTGCCGATTTCCAGATCACGCTTCACAAGCTGAAAGCGGGGCGCATCGACCTCATGCCCATGTCGGAAAGTACCTTCAAAAGCCTGCCGGTTGGCACGTTCAGGGAAGTGATTACCCTGACACGGCAACAGCTGGGCCTAGCCTGCAACAAAAGCGTTCCCGACGCGCTTATCGCAAAATTGCAGGCGCGGCTGGACAGGCTGATCGCTGATGGAACGCAGCAGCGGATATTCGACCGCTACAATCTCGTCAGCCCCTGAAGCGACATCCCGCAAATCCATAAAAAGATTGACAGCCGGCGGATTTCGGGATGGTGACAACAGCAGCATCAGGTAAAACGCGGACATGCCCCATGAAGATCATCGCAGGACTTGGTAATCCCGGCGCACAATATGCGGGAAACCGCCACAATATTGGTTTCATGGCCGTCGACGCGCTGCAGCGCCTGCCCTCCTTTTCGCCCTGGTCCAAGAAATTCAAGGCGGAGATTTCCGAAGGTGAAATCGCCGGCGAGAAGGTTCTGCTGATGAAGCCGCTCACCTATATGAACCTTTCCGGCGAGTCCGTCGGCGAGGCCATGCGCTTCTTCAAGCTGGCGCCGGGCGACATCATCGCCATCCATGACGAACTCGATCTTCTCGCCGGCCGCACGCGCATCAAGACGGGCGGCGGTCATGGCGGCCATAATGGCCTGAAATCGCTCGATGCCCATTGCGGCAAGGAATACCGTCGCCTGCGCCTCGGCATTGGCCACCCCGGCGACAAGGAGCGGGTGCACGGCCACGTGCTCGGCGATTTCGCCAAGGCCGACCGGGTCTGGCTCGATCCGCTTTTGGACGCCATTGCCGACAATGCCGCCATGCTGGTGAAGGGTGAGGATTCGCAGCTGATGAACAAGCTGGCACTTGCCACGGGCAGCAAGCCGGAGGCAGAAAAGCCGGCAAAGGCGGCCAAACCCGCCGGGCAGTCCCACATCCATCAGGCGCGCAACAGCGCCCAGCCGAAAAAGCTGCCGGAAACCGGACCGATGGCTGAAATGCTGAAGCGAATGTTCGGTAAGAAGGACTAGCTCGAATGCTTTCAGAGACCATCGCCCTGCGCGAAGCCGGTCCCGGCGATCTGCCTGGCCTGCTTGAGCTTTACCAGTCGCTCAATCCATCGGACCCCGAATTGACGATGCATGAGGCTGGTGCGCCCTTCGCCGCCATGCTCAACCAGCCCGGCCTGACCGTGTTTTTGGCAATGCATGACGGACAGCCGGTTGCGACCGCCACGCTTCTGATTGTTCCAAACCTGACACGCGCCGCCCGCCCCTATGCTCTCATCGAGAATGTGGTGACGCTGGAAGCGCTTCGCGGCCGGGGATATGGCCGCATGGTCGTCCGCCATGCCATCGAGGCCGCCTTTGCCGTAAACTGTTACAAGGTCATGCTGCTGACGGGCCGCGACGACCCCGCAGTTCATGCCTTTTACGAAAGTTGCAGTTTTGTGCAGAACAAGACCGGCTTTCAGATCCGGCAGGACTAATGTTTACTCTTCCGGCTCGGTGGTGAACATCAGCGGAAAACCGGCCTCCTTGCCAAGATCGGTCGCCTCCTTGGCCTTGGTCTCGGCGATGTCGCGCTCACAGACGACAACCACCGCACTGCCGAAGCGATGCGCCGTCATCATCACCCGGTGGCCGGTTTCCTCGCTCATGCGAAAGACGGCCTTCAGCACCACGGTGACAAATTCGCGCGGCGTATAGTCGTCATTCAGCAGCATGACCTTGTAGAGCTTCGGCCGCTCCAGCTTCGGTTTGACTTTCGGTTTCGGTTTGAGATCGACAGGACTGTCACTCATGATTGTCGCTCGTCATGGTGGTTCATCATCGTGGTTCAGGGGAAAAATCCCGCTGGATGGCGAAAGATCGCGCTTTGGACCCGCTTATATTGCGCCGCAACCGCGCTATCGGCAAGCCTGCCCGGAAATCGTCACCTTTCGCAGGGCTTTGCCAGCCCAAATCGGCCCGCGGGCTTGACCTTGCCCTGCCCTTTCCGCAAAAGGCTCCTCAACGAATTCTTTCAAACGGACAGGTTTCAAGCCATGGGCTTCAAATGCGGTATCGTTGGATTGCCAAATGTCGGCAAGTCCACCCTCTTCAACGCGCTGACGAAAACGGCCGCCGCACAGGCCGCCAACTATCCTTTCTGCACCATCGAGCCGAACACCGGCGAGGTTGCGGTGCCCGATCCGCGTATGCAGCAGCTTGCGGCCATCGCCGGTTCGAAGGAAATCATTCCGACCCGCATCTCCTTCGTGGACATTGCCGGCCTGGTGCGTGGCGCATCGAAGGGTGAAGGTCTCGGCAACAAGTTCCTCGCCAATATTCGCGAAGTCGATGCCGTCGTACACGTACTGCGCTGCTTTGAAGACGACGATATCACCCACGTGGAAGGCCGCATCAACCCGGTCGGCGATGCCGAAACAATCGAGACCGAACTGATGCTCGCCGACCTCGAAAGCCTGGAACGCCGCGTCGAGCAGACCCGCAAGCGCGCCAGCAGCAAGGACAAGGAATCCCTCGCCCAGCTTCCCGTCATGGAAGCCGTCATCGCGCTGCTGAACGACGGAAAGCCGGCACGCCTGCTTTTGAAGACGCTGGCAGCCGAGGAGATCGAAATCCTCAAAAGCCTCAATCTTCTGACGTCGCACCCGGTGCTTTATGTCTGCAACGTCTCGGAAGCCGACGCATCGTCCGGCAACGAGCACACCGAGGCCGTCGCAGCGATGGCAAAGCAGCAGGGCGCCGAATGCGTGATCATCTCGGCGGCGATCGAAGCCGAAGTTGCACAGCTTCCGGCCGATGAAGCAGAGGAATTCCTCTCGGCCCTCGGTCTTAACGAGGCCGGTCTCGATCGGCTGATCCGCGCCGGCTATCACCTGCTCGACCTCATCACCTATTTCACCGTCGGCCCGAAGGAAACGCGCGCCTGGACGATCGTGCGTGGCACCAAGGCCCCCGCCGCCGCCGGCGTCATCCACACCGATTTCGAACGCGGCTTCATCCGCGCCTTCACCATCGGCTTTGACGACTACATCGCCTACAAGGGCGAAGTTGGCGCCAAGGAAGCCGGCAAGGGACGCGACGAAGGCAAGGAATATGTCGTTCAGGACGGCGACGTCATCCATTTCCGCTTCAACACCTGATCTGGTTTGGGCGGGGTGATGATCGGCCCGTTTCGTTATGTAACGCTAACCGAATTACCCCGGACATTGCCGCTTGTTTCTTCTCCCCGCCGGGGAGAAGATGGCCCGAAGGGTCGGATGAGGGGGCAACGTTGCCGTACCTCTCGACCCTCGCCCCCTCATCCCGCTGCCGCGACCTTCTCCCCGGCGGGGAGAAGAAGCAAGACGCGCTAACTCTCTTCATATCACCTTCCCATTCCCACATTTCCGGCTTCGATTTGACCTTTACGTAAAGGGAAAAATCATCTTAGATGCGCCGACATTGACTGTGCGAAGGGAGGACGCCATGACGCCGGTCGCGATTTACACCTATGAGGATTTTTCCGTCGGGCGGGAATTCCCCCTCGGACCGCAATCGATTTCCGCAGAGCAGATCATTGCTTTCGCCAGCGAATTCGATCCGCAACCCATGCATCTTTCCGAAGAAGCCGGCCGTCAGAGCATTCTCGGCGGGCTGGCGGCATCAGGCTGGCACACCTGCAGCCTGCTGATGCGGATGATGGCAGACAGCTATATTGCCAATTCAACCTCGCAGGGCAGCCCCGGCATCGATTACGTCGACTGGAAAAAGCCGGTTCTGGCCGGAGACACGCTTTCGGGAAAATCCATCGTTCTGGAACAGCGCCCTTCCGCGTCGCGCGCTGGCATCGGCCTCGTGAAATTCCGCCATGAGCTTTACAATCAGCGCGGCATTCTGGTCGCGCAGGGCGAAAACACCGTAATGTTCCTGATGCGGGCAAACGGAGGCCTTGCAGCATGAGACTGGCAGAATTATCCCCGATCGGCGAGCGCGTCACCCTCGACACGCTGCATTTTTCCGCCGAAGACATCATTCGCTTCGCCCGCGATTTTGATCCACAGCCCTTTCATCTCGATGCCGAAGCCGCCAGAGACAGCGTTTTCGGCGCGCTCTGCGCTTCCGGCTGGCACACCGGCGCGGGCTGGATGAAATGTTTTCTCTCCCATTGGGCAAAAGAGGTCAAAAGGCTGAAACAGCAGGGCATCGAGCCACCGCGGCTCGGCCCCTCTCCGGGGTTTCAAGAGCTCAAATGGAAGAAGCCGGTGTTTGCCGGTGATGATGTGACCTATTTCGTCACCCTGCTCGATGCCCGCCCGCTGGAATCAAGAGCAGGCATCTGGCTGAACACCACCTTCAATGAGGGCGTGAACCAGTCGGGCCAAACCGTGATGACCTTCCAGAGCGGGGTTCTGGAGTTCGAATAAACCCACCGGGGCAAAATGACTGCTGCCGATTGCCCCGGACAGCCTCAGAGCGTTTTCCCGAGTCGAAAAAAGCGAAAACGCTCTGAGGCGTGCGGGGCGTTACCCCCCTCTGCCCTGCCGGGCATCTCCCCCTCAAGGGGGGAGATCGGCAAGACGCTCTTCCACCACTTCATTCGCAAAGGCTGAGATGGGCGAAACTTCGCCGCATATCGATCTCCCCCCTTGAGGGGGAGATGCCCGGCAGGGCAGAGGGGGGGTAACGCCCTGTACGCCTTAATGTCCCGAAAATTCCACCAGCGTCCGCACCTCGACGCCGAGGTCTTCGAGTTTCTTGCGGCCACCGAGATCGGGCAGATCGATAACAAAGCAGGCGGAAACGATATCCGCGCCCATCTGCCGCAAAAGCTTGACCGCGCCTTCGGCAGTGCCGCCGGTCGCGATCAGATCGTCGACCAGAATGACCTTCTCGCCGGGCTGCACGGCGTCCACATGCATTTCCATTTCGTCCACGCCATATTCCAGGCTGTAGGCAACCCGTACCGTGGTGTGCGGCAGCTTGCCCTTCTTGCGGATGGGCACGAAACCGGCCGAGAGCTGATGCGCCACCGCCCCGCCCAGAATGAAGCCGCGCGCTTCCATGCCGGCGATCTTGTCGATCTTCGTTCCCGCATAGGGCTGCACAAGCTCGTCCACCGCCCGCCGGAAAGCCCGGGGATTGCCAAGCAATGTGGTGATGTCCCGAAAGATGATGCCCGGCTTCGGATAGTCGGGAATGGAGCGGATGGCAGCGGAAAGCTCCGAAGCGATAAGGGTCATGGTATTTCCATTTATATGGGAATGGATCAGAAGGTTCGGGCCACCCTATCAATTTGATGGCGGCGGACCAACAAAAAAGGACCGCGACCTTCGGCCATGATCTGTTGCTACAGAACCTCAACGGCCTCAGTCGCGCGAACTGCGATCGGACAACAGCTCTGTCGGAGAGGCCATAAAAAAGCCCCCACGGAAGACCGTGGGGGCCGTTGATTGTAGCCGCTTGAAACCGGCTCAATGTTCCTTGCGGGCGTAGACCGATTTCTTGGTGAGATAGATCAGCGCCGTGAAGATGAACAGGAACACCATGACCATGAAACCGGTGCGCTTGCGCTGTTCCAGATGCGGCTCCGCGGCCCACATCAGGAATGCCGACACGTCCTTGGAATATTGATCCACGGTCTGCGGCGCGCCGTCGTCGTATGTCACCTGATCGGCACTGATCGGCGGCGCCATCTTCAGCGCCACGGCGCTGACGAAATATGGGTTGAAATGCGTGCCTTCCGACACTTCAACACCGGCCGGCGCATCCTGATATCCGGTCAGCAGCGCATGGATGTAATCCGGGCCGCCTTCCTGGTAACCGCCGATGATCGGGATCATGTCGATGATGAATTGCGGGAACCCGCGCTCCACACCGCGCGCCTTGGCAAGCAGCGACATATCAGGCGGTGCGGCCCCGCCATTGGCGGCGGCTGCCGCCTCGTGGTTCGGGAACGGCGAAGGGAAATGATCGGAAGGCACGGCCTTGCGGCTATACATTTCGCCATCGGCGTTAGGGCCGTCCTGCACTTCGTATTCGGCAGCGAAAGCCTTCACCTGATCTTCAGAATAACCGAGATCTCCCAGCGTGCGGAAGGAAACAAGGCTCATCGAATGGCAGGCGGAGCAGACTTCCTTATAGACCTTGAGACCGCGCTGCAACTGGCCCTTGTCGTATTTGCCGAAAGGTCCGGCAAAGGACCAGCTCTGCTCCTCGGGCTTGATAACCGGGAAGTGACCGCCGGCAACCGCATGTTCGGTCTTAGTGGCGAGGTCATGGCTCTCCTCGGCCGCGAATGCGGCGGAGGAACAGCCAATGGCGGCGATAAGCGCGATGCTCGTGAGAAGCGTCTTCATTGTCGTCATCCTTCCTTCGCGCTCAGATCTGGGCGGCCGCTGGCGCGGCACCCTTCTTGGCGGCGTTCTTTTCAAGAACGGCCTCGGTAATGGAATTCGGAATACGCCGCGGCGTTTCGACCAGACCGAGGATCGGCATGATGACGAGGAAGAACCCGAAATAATAGAACGTGCCGAGCTGTGAAAAGCCAACATAGTTGCCTTTTATATCGCCGAAGAAGATCAGCCCGATCAGGCCACTACCCTCAGCAGGGCGCGAACCCAGCCAGCCGAGCACGATGGCGTTGACCACGAAAATCCAGAAGAACAATTTGTACCACGGACGATAGACGGCGGAACGAACCTTCGACGTATCGAGCCAGGGCAAGAAGAACAGCACGATGATCGCCCCGAACATCACGAGAACACCACCGAGCTTGGAATCGATCGGCCCGATGTTGACGGTGACGGCGCGCAGCATCGCGTAGAACGGCAGGTAATACCATTCCGGCACGATATGCGCCGGCGTCTTCAGCGGATCCGCCATGATGTAGTTATCAGGGTGGCCGAGGAAGTTCGGCATGTAGAAGATGAACCAGGCATAGGCGATGAGGAACACCGAAACGCCAAGCGCATCCTTCAGCGTCGCATAGGGCGTGAAGGGAACCGTATCGGTCTTGCTCTTCACTTCCACACCGGTCGGGTTGGTCTGGCCGGTTACGTGCAGCGCCCAGATGTGCAGGATGACGACACCCGCGATCATGAAGGGCAGCAGGTAATGAAGCGCGAAGAAGCGGTTGAGCGTCGGATTATCCACCGCAAAGCCGCCGAGCAGGAACTGCTGGATCCATTCACCAATCAGCGGGAAAGCCGTGAAGAAGCCGGTGATAACGGTCGCACCCCAGAAGGACATCTGGCCCCAGGGAAGCACGTAGCCCATGAAGCCCGTCGCCATCATCAGGAGATAAATCACGCAGCCGAGAATCCAGAGGATTTCGCGCGGCGCCTTGTAGGACCCGTAATAAAGACCACGGGCAATGTGCAGATAGACCGCGATGAAGAAGAACGACGCGCCGTTGGCGTGCATATAACGCAGCAGCCAGCCGTGGTTGACGTCACGCATGATCTTTTCGACGGAATTGAAGGCAACCGTCGTTTCAGCGGCATAATGCATGGCAAGCACGACGCCGGTGAGGATCTGCACGATCAGCATGACGGAAAGCATCGCACCGAAGGTGTAAGCGTAGTTCAGGTTACGCGGGACAGGATAGGCAACGAAGCTGTCATAGATCAAGCGCGGCAAGGGAAGCCGCGAATCGATCCACCTCTCGATGCCGGTGGACGGCTGATAACTGGAATGGCCACTCATGAATATCTGTCCCCTTATCCGATCTTGATCACGGTATCGGATGTGAATGCAAATGTCGGGATGGCGAGGTTCTGCGGCGCCGGACCCTTACGAATGCGGCCCGCCGTATCGTAGTGCGAGCCATGGCAGGGACAGAACCACCCGCCGAAATCGCCGGCCTGGCCGAGCGGAACGCAACCGAGATGGGTGCAGGAGCCGATCATGACGATCCAGTTCTCCTTGCCCTCGCCGGCCGAACGGTCAACATCCGTCGCCTGGGCGTCGACGGCGATATTGGCGTTGCGTGCCACCGGATCCTTGAGGTCGCCGAGAGCGACCGCCTTGGCTTCATCGATTTCCTTTTCCGTGCGGTTGCGGATGAAAATCGGCTTGCCGCGCCACTTCACGGTAAGCGACATGCCCGGCTCGACCGCCGCGACATTCACTTCGATGGAAGCGAGCGCCAGCGTCGATGCATCGGGACGCATCTGGTCGATGAAAGGCCATGCGACTGCAGCAGCGCCAACGGCGCCCGTCATTCCGGTTACTAGATAAAGAAAATCGCGACGGGTCGGTTCACCCGAGGCGTCGTGATTGGTTACGTGCTCGCTCACCGCTACACCATCCTCTGCGCTGTTTTTGCCGTAAATCGCATGAGTCCTCCCGCTATGATTTGATCCAGGACAAACTCCGTCCCATCGTCCTGGACACAACTGCGGCATCAAGAAACCGCGTCACTGTGTTTGATCGCAAAATATTGACTGACTTGGCAAGAGCAAAGCACACAAAGCTGCCGTAATTCTGCCTGAGGGGGCCGATTTGTTTCGCATTTTTCCCGAGCCTTGGCAGGTGGGCAACATTGTGCCCGCCTGTGCCCCATGTTACGAGACGCACAGGGAGAGCTCGGAAAGCAGGGATTCGAATGACGGCGAAGCTCGCTTGCATGGTCTCCACGATGGTGGCTGCCGTTCTTTTCATCGCCAGCCTGCGTTATGTGACGGATTTCTGGCTTCTCGCCTTCGTCACAAGTTTCCAGCTCCACATCGCCATTGTCTGTATCCTGTTGTCGTGCCTCGTCTTTTGGTTCACGCGCGATGCGGTTTCCGCCCTGCTCGTGGTCTGGTCTCTTGCACTTGCCATCCACGCCATCGCCATGCTGATGGAATTCTCCACATCCGCCAATCCGGCATCGGATGCGAGGCCTTTCCGGCTTTTGTCCTTCAACGTGCTGATGGACAATGCCGCCAACGCGGATGCGATTGCCGACACCATTCTCGAATCAGGCGCGGATGCGGTCTATCTGTTCGAGGCGGCAGCGCTGCAATCGGCTCTGCCACGGCTTGAGCAAACCTATCCCCACAGGCTCGGCTGTTATTCGGGAACACCGACCTGCGACCTTTTGATCCTGTCGAAGCGGCCGTTGCTGGAAGGCCGTTTCCACAGCCTTAGCGATCTGCGCCGCGACCGTTTCGCAATTGCCAGCGTCGATGTCGACGGCACGGAACTGACGCTTGCCGCCGGGCACATCACCAAACCCTATTTCGACGATTATCACCGCGATGAGCTGGATGAGGTCAGCGAAATTCTCTTTCGCGTCACTGGGCCGCTCATTCTGGCGGGAGACTTCAATTCGGCGAGCATCGCCCCCGACATGCGCGCTTTCCTCGCCGCCAACGAACTGAAGAAAGCGACCTTCGAACCCGCCACCTGGCCGACGGAAGCCGGTCGCTTCGGCATCGCCATAGACCACATCTTCGCCCGTGCGCCGGCAATCCTGATGAAGACGACCCGCCTGCCCGACAGCCTCGGCTCCAATCATTACGGACTGGTGGCGGATTTCATGATCGGAAAATAGCGCGCGCCTTTATTGGGCAGCTTCCTCGGCAGCGAGAAAACCACCCGATTGCCGTGCCCAAAGCTCCGAATAAAGTCCGCCCTGCGAGACCAGATCGGAATGGCTGCCCTGTTCGACGATGCGACCCTGATCCATCACGATCAGCCGGTCCAGCGCCGCGATCGTCGATAGCCGGTGAGCGATGGCGAGCACAGTCTTGCCCTGCATCAGCTCATCCAGATTGCTCTGGATCGCCGCCTCCACCTCAGAATCGAGCGCCGAGGTCGCCTCGTCGAGCACGAGGATCGGCGCGTCCTTCAGCATCACCCGGGCGATGGCGATGCGCTGCCGCTGGCCGCCGGAGAGTTTCACGCCGCGTTCGCCCACATGGGCATCGAAGCCGATGCGGCCGCGCTGGTCTTCCAGCCTCTCGATGAAATCATCCGCCTTGGCCCGGCGCGTTGCTTCCCGCAACTGCGCTTCGGTGGCATCCATGCGGCCGAACATGATGTTGTCGCGGATGGAGCGGTGCAAAAGCGAGGTATCCTGCGTGACCATGCCAATATGGGCGCGCAGCGATTCCTGGGTCACTTTGGCAATATCCTGCCCGTCGATCAGGATACGGCCTTTCTCGACGTCGTAAAACCGCAGGAGCAGGTTGACGAGGGTGGATTTGCCCGCTCCGGAGCGTCCGACGATACCGACTTTTTCGCCCGCCTGGATCTCGAGATTGAGATTGTCGATGACGCCATTTGCCCGTCCGTAATGGAAGCTGACATTCTCAAAGCGGATACTCGGCTTTTTGACCTCCAGCACCGCCGCACCCGGCGCGTCAGTGAGGCCGATCGGCTGCGAGATCAACTCGGCGGCATTCTGCACCGTGCCGAAATTGCGCATGATGCCGTTGAACTGCGTCATCAACCGACCGAGCAGGAAGTTGAGGCGCAGCACCAGCGCCAGCGTGAAGGCCACCGCACCGGAACTGATCCTGCCGGACAGCCACAGATCAATGCACAGCGCCGCCATGGAGGTGATCATCACGCCCGACAGCAACGCCATGGAGGCGCGCACGCCGGTGATGAACCGCGTGAACGTCATGGTGGCATTCTGGAAGATGTCGAAGCCCTGCCGCATGTAGCGGTCATTCGCATCATCACGCCCGAACAGCCGCAGCGTCTGGATATTGCTATAGGCATCCACCATACGGCCGGAAAGCATGGACGCCGCTTCCGCCGTCTCTTTTGAATGGTAGCGGATGCGCGGCACGAAATAACGCGCCAGCGCCGAAAAGATCAGCACCCAGACAAGCACGACGACCGCAAGCCGCCAGTCCAGCCCGCCGATCAGAAACAGCATCGAGACGGAATAAATGCCGACGAACCAGACGCTTTCCATCAGCGAGGTGACGAGATCACCCGCCGCCTGCCCGCCCGACCAGACCTTGGTGACGATGCGACCGGAAAAATCGTTCTGGAAAAAGGAAAGCGATTGCCGCGCCACATGCATGTAGGACTGCCAACGCACCAGATTGTAAAAGCCAGGCGTGATGATCTGCTGGTCCACCAGCGCCGTAATCATCGTGACGATAAAACGCACGACGCCGATCAACACCAGCATGCCCACCAGCTCGCCACCATGGGCGGAAAGCAGCCCGGCCCAGCCCTCTTCCGGCTTCACGGTCGAGAGAATATCCACCAGCCGCCCTACGAACCAGAACAGCGCCGCCTCGATGGCCGCCGTCAGCCCGCCCAGCACCAGCATGGCGAAAAACGGCGCCTTGGCCTGCGAAATATAAAACCAGATGAAAGCAAATGTGTTTTCAGGCGGCCGCAGGTCGTCCTTGCGGGCGAAGGGCCTAATCCAGTTCTCGAAGAACTCGAAGATGCGCGTAATGACCATCATCCGGATATAGGCGGATTCCCGTCGCCGGAACAGCCGCAGAGCCTTTGGGAAGAGATTATATTTCGGTAACATTCGTGAAATGAAAAGGGCGGGAATGAAAACGGATGTCAGGCGATGTTCCTACTTCAGGGCGATGAGTCCAGCGTCCGTAGGGCGGAATCCGCAGGCGTCGAAGTAGAATTGCCGGAGATGCGGGTCAAAATCCACGTGAAGCCACTCGCAGGCGGTATCTTTCGTCTGATTAACCGCCTCCCCTATCAGCGCCTTTGCAATGCCCTGACGTTGGAAAGCAGACGACACCATTGTATCGACAACAAACGCGTGGACCCCGCCATCCCATGCGATGTTAACGAACCCGATGAGCCTCCCCAGATGGCGGGTGCACACCCAGCCGAGACTGAAGCGGTTGACCTGCGACCACCAGTCATCAGCGAGGAGCCGATGCGCAAAGCACTCGGCATGAAGGGCATTGACCTCAGCATTTTCGAAGGCTCCACGCCACTCGGTCGTAAACTCGGAAGGGGTGGATACTTGCGGTGATATCAGCTCCATTCGCATGCCTTTACTCCGGTTTCGAAGTCAGACACGTTCCGCGCCTGATCACAAAAAAATGCGTTTCTCACGGCGCAGACACGCCATGGCTGGATACCGGCTCAAGGCCGGCATGACGACAGAGAGGTTCAGGCCTTTGACAAAAGGGCGGGATCACTCCCGCCCTTTCTCTTTCCTTATTCCGCGGCCACTTCCGCTTCGTGGTCGGCGATGAAACCGCCGGACTGGCGTCGCCACAGATCGGCATAGATGCCGCCCATCGCCACCAGCTCCGCATGGCTGCCCGCCTCGACAATCTGGCCCTTGTCGAGGATGATGAGCCGGTCCATTTCGGTCAGCGTCGAAAGACGGTGGGCAATCGCAATCACCGTCTTGCCTTGCATCAGCGAGAACAGGTTCTCCTGGATCGCCGCTTCGACTTCACTGTCAAGTGCCGAGGTCGCCTCGTCCAGCACCAGAATCGGCGCATTCTTGAGGAACACGCGGGCAATCGCGATACGCTGGCGCTGGCCGCCGGAGAGTTTCACGCCGCGTTCGCCCACCTGGGCATCGAGACCCTGGCGACCATGCATGTCGACCAGCGTTTCGATGAAATCCCAGGCATTCGCCCGCTTCGCCGCCGCGATCACCTGCTCGTCGGTGGCTTCGGGGTGACCATAGGCGATGTTGTCGCGTATCGAGCGATGCAGCAGCGAAGTATCCTGCGTCACCACGCCGATCAACTCGCGCAGGCTGTCCTGCGATACCTTCGAGATGTCCTGCCCGTCGATGGTGATCCTGCCTGCTTCCAGATCATAGAAGCGCAGCAGCAGGTTCATCAGCGTCGTCTTGCCAGCGCCCGAGCGACCGACGAGACCAACCTTCTCGCCCGGCTTGATATCAAGCGTTAGCCCGTCGATCACGCCCTTGTTCTTGCCGTAGTGGAAGCGGACATTGTCATAACGGATGGCGCCCTGCGGTGCCGCAAGCTGCGGCGCCTTGGCGACATCGACGATATCGTGCGGTTTCGTCATCATCGACATGCCGTCATAGACCGTGCCGATATTTTCGAACAGCGACGTGACTTCCCACATGATCCACTGCGACATGCCGTTGACGCGCATGGCGAGGCTGATGGCGATGGCGACCGAACCGGCCGTCACCGAACCCTGCATCCAGAAATAAAGACCGAGCGCCGCCGTGGAAAACAGCACCACGGCATTGTTGAGGTCGATCAGGATGTTGAAGCCGGAGATCTTGCGCATCTGGCGGTGAACGGTTCCGAGAAACACATTCATACCCTCACGCGCATATCTCTCCTCGCGGCCCGCATGGGAAAACAGCTTGATCGTCGAGATATTGGTGTAGCTGTCGACGATCCGCCCCGTCATCATCGAGCGCGCATCGGCCTGTTCCTGCGCCAGCCGACCGAGTTTCGGCACGAAATAGGCGAGAATGCACATATAGATGCCGAGCCATGCCAGAAGCGGAATGACCAGCCGCCAGTCGGCCGCCGCCACCATGAACAGCATCGAGACGACGAAGCTGATGGCATAGACGAAGACGTCAATCACCTTCAGCGCCACTTCGCGGATCGCCAGCGCCGTCTGCATCACCTTGGTCGAAACCCGGCCTGCAAATTCATTGGCGAAAAAGTTCATGGAGTGACGCAGCAGGAAACGATGCATTTTCCAGCGCGCGATCATGCCGAAATTGCCGGCAAGCGTCTGGTGCATCGTCATGGTGTGGACAGCACCCATCAGCGGCAGCACCACGAGCACCAGTCCGGCCATCACGATCAGATGCCAGCCCTCATCGGCGAAAAACGTCGCGCGATCGGCCGTGGAAAGCCAGTCGACGATATTGCCGAGGAATTTGTAGAGCATGGCTTCCGCAATGGCGATGCCCATGGACATCAGGCCAAGCAGCAGCAGCCACGGCCAGGCGGGCTTCACATAATGCCACAGGAACGGCAACAGTCTCTTCGGCGGCACATCCGGCGTCGAAGAGGGAAATGGATCGAGGCGTTTTTCAAACCAGCCAAACATAGGCCAAGCTCCGGCAATCAATCGCCCCATCGAAAGGTGAGCAAACGCAAATATGGCTCACGACGGAACGGAAAAGTCTTTGGATATGGCCGTGACAGCCACATGACGAATCGAGAAATGGGAAACGCGGTCAAACCGCAGAGTAACACCTAAGCCAGCAGCGGCACTACTGGGGCCGGGAGGCGAAAGCGAATGTGAATATCCATGAGAACCTCCCTAGCTGGTGTTGAAGATGTGGCCTTGTAGCGTAAAAATTAATCAATGACCAGTCGGAAAGATACTGGATGCGTCAGAAAACTCTCGATTGTGTCCAACAGAACAAAATGGGCGGATTTACCCGCAAAGGTTACCGCCCATCACTCAATATGAATATGCCGTCTTATTCGGCTGCGTCCTGCGCCTGCCCGCTTTCATATTCCGTAACGAGCTCAACCATGCCGGCCTGCGTATGACGCTTGAGTTCCCGGCGATCGCTGGGCTGTGGCGCGAAGGTGACAGTCAGACCGGTATCCCGCACCGTGCCGATGGCAAAAGATGCACCCGACAGCATGCGCACACCCTCATGCAGCCAGAGCGGATCGGTAGCGAAATGCTGGCCGATGCCGACGACAACGGGAATACCCTGCCAGTGCGACATGCGATCATAATGGATATGGCCCGCCAGAATGCCCATAACGTCGTGTTCGAACAGCACCTCGTCCAGCGCCTCGGTATCGTCGAAGGACAGGGATTCCCACTCCGCGTCGGGACGGTCGAAATCCAGCGCCGGCGCATGGTGCATCACCAGGAGTTTCGGCAGGTCGGGATGGTTTTCGAGTTCTTCCTCGAGCCATTCGATCTGGCCGGGCTCGAAAGCGCCACCGACCTTGCCGGGAACGCTGGTATCCATGACGATGACATGGATATCCGAAATCACCTGCGAATGGTCGTAAGGTGCGTCCAGATCTTCGTGGCGGCCGAGCATGACGGGGTAAAAGCCGTCACGACGATCATGATTGCCGAGCGCGAAAAGCACCGGCACATCCAGTTCCGCCTCAGCCATCAGGCGCTTGAGTTCTTCATAGCTGGCGGCATCGCCCCGGTTGGTCAGATCGCCGCTGACGACGATGAATTCCGGCGGCGGCACCAACGCCTTGATCTGCGTGAGCGTGGCGGACAACGTAGCCGAGGTGTCGGAATAAAGATCATCATCCTGCAGCTGCGGATTGCCGATATGCAGATCGGTCAGATGGACAAAATTCACCCGTTCGGACATCGCGTCCTCCTGTTGTTGCGTGCAGAAAATCCGGCTCGAAAAGATATCGTGACGGCCACGACCGATGTTCCGGACTGGCCTGACGATGTGCTGGTGAATGGGTAGCCGCCCTGTGTGTCACGCGAATGAATATCCGGCCGACGACGGCACCGGAAAAGGACTTTTTGTGCCGCATCTGTTGCCCGCCCGCCGCTCGTGATAATCGGGCAGGCACTCCAATCGCCATGAGAAAACCATGCCCGAAATCAGAATCGCCCTTTATCAGCCCGATATTCCCGGCAATACCGGCACCATCCTGCGATTGGCCGCCTGCCTTGGCCTCGGCGTCGATATCATCGAGCCGGCCGGCTTCGATATTTCCGACCGCAATCTGAAACGGGCGGGCATGGATTATATTGCCGCGGCGGCACTGACGCGCCATGTCAGCTGGGATCGCTTCGAGGAATGGCGTGCAGCCACCGGGCGCCGCCTTGTTCTCGCCTCTACCAAGGCCGCCCTGCCCTATACTGATATCAGCTACCGCACCGATGATATCCTGCTCTTCGGGCGGGAAAGTGCCGGCGTGCCAGACCACGTGCATGAAAAAGCGGATGAGCGAATCATCATCCCCATGGTGCCCGGACAACGCTCCATCAACGTCGCCATGTCGGCGGCGATGATCTCCGGCGAGGCCTTGCGCCAGACGGAATGGGCCTGACCCGCCATCTTTGCAGCCATTTTTTCAGGCAAATATGAAAATTGACCGATTTCATCGCGAAACTGTCGCAACATGGCCTGTACCGGACGCGTTCACGCTCCTATACTGATTAGCCGGGCAACTAAAAATCGCCCTCGCCGGGGCAATCCGCCGGCGGGTGTGAGGAGACGTAGCATGCAATCCACCATTGTCATCGTCAACCTTCTCGGCGCGGTCGCGCTGCTGCTTTTCGGCTTGGCGCAGGTCAAGGACGGCGTCACCCGCGCCTTCGGCATGAAACTCAGAAGCGTGCTGGCCACAGGCACCCAGAACGGCCCGCGTTCCTTCTTTTCCGGCTTCTTCGCCACCGTCGCGCTTCAAAGCTCGACGGCAACGGCGCTCACCGTCGCCTCCTTCGCCGAACGTGACCTCATCAAACCGCGCATGGCGCAGGTGGTGCTGCTTGGCGCCAATGTCGGCACCGCAGTCACCGCATGGATTGTGGCCGCCGGGGTGGAATGGCTGTCACCACTTTTGATCCTTTCAGGCATCATCCTCAAGAAAGGCAGTTCCAATGCCAGACAGGGCGGCGGAACGGCGGTGATTGGCATAGGCCTCATGCTTCTGTCGCTGCATCTTTTGAGCGGGGCCACGGAACCGATGCGCGCCTCCCCCGCCCTTGGCGTCTTCATCGGCCTGCTGGATGGCGCATGGCCCGTCGCGTTGATCTTCTCCGCGGTGCTGGCCTTCGTCTCCTCTTCCAGCCTTGCCGTCGTGGTGCTGATCCTGTCGCTGGCCGCCACCGGCACGCTTTCCGCCGGCCTCATCATCGTTCTCATTCTCGGCGCCAACCTCGGCGGCGCCATTCCGCCCGTCATCGCCACACTTTCCGGGCCCGCATCTGCGCGACGCATCACCATCGGCAACCTCGTGGTGCGCACCATCGGCTGCCTCATCGCCATGCCGCTCGCCTCTTACGGCGCGGCGTATTTGCAGCAATTACCGCTTTCGCCCGCCAAGTTGCCAGTGGATGCGCATCTCATCTTCAACGTCATTCTGGCGGCGGTGGCCTGGCCCTTCTCCGGCCTGATATCCGACCTGATGGCGAAACTGGTGCCGGGCGATCCGAAGGCTGAAGACGGCCCGAATTTCCTCGACCAGCAGGCGCTTGATATGCCCGTCGTCGCGCTTGCCAACGCCACCCGCGAAGTCCTAAGCGTCGGCGACAGCATCGAGCGGATGCTGATCCGCGCCGAAAACGCCTTCAAGCACAATGATCTGGCGCCGCTTCAGGAAGTTTCCCTGCTCGAAAAGAAGGTCGACCGCCGCCAGCAGGAGGTGAAGGTCTATCTTTCGCAACTGGGGCGCAAGGGGCTTGCCGACGAGGAAGCACGCCGTTCGATCGCCATCATCGACTATGCGATCAATCTCGAACATATCGGCGATATCATCGAAAAAGGCATCTGCGAGCAGATCCGCAAGAAGGTGCTGAACAGCTTCAAATTTTCCGACGACGGTTACGAGGAGCTGAAAACCCTGTTCGACATGACCATTGAAAATCTGCGGGCCGCGCAGAGCATTCTGGTCACCGGCGATTTCGATCTTGCCCGCCGGCTGATGGAAAGCAAGGTGGATATACGCCGCCTCGAAAAACAGTCCTCCAACCGCCATCTGGAGCGTCTGCGTGACGGGTTGGCAGAAAGCATGCAGACCAGCTCGCTGCACCTCGACATGCTGCGGGATCTGAAGCGCATCAACGCCCATATCGTTTCGGTGGCGCATCCCATTCTGGATGAAAGCGGCGTGCTGATCGAAAGCCGCCTGCGTTATGCCGAGCCGCGCGCCTGAGCCTTTCCAGGAAAAGTGGTCCTCGGCTTCCCGTCCGGAAATGCGAAACCGCTCTGAAACTCAATCGGCCGAGGGAAGCCTGCGCATGGTGAATTCAATGCGGTCGCCTTCCAGCAGCCGCCAGCTTTCCACTTCTGTCCAATAGGCGGCCTTCGGAAAGCTGTCGAACCATTCGCGCGCCTTGGCACGGGCCTCCTCACGCCCAAGACAGAAGGTCTGGCGCACGAACATGCCGTCCCGTTTTTGTTCGCCGCCGGCGCTTTCGCGTTCCTTGCGGTGATTGGCAATCCTGCGCTTCAGCCCGTCGAGGGGCGGTCCGGCAAATTTCGTCATGATATTCACCTCTGGCACCTACATCGGTAAAGATAGTGTCGGCACGCCGCCTTGGCGAGTCGAATTTGTGCGCGGCGCAAACACCTGCTAGACGCGGCAGGGAACGGACTTCACAGCAGGAGAGAAGAGATATGGAACGGCCAATCTTGCCGAAGGGCTTGCCCGAGGACATCGAAGACAAGAAGGCCGTTGCCCAGGCGTGGTTCCAGCATCTGCGCGACACCATCGTCACCTCCTTCGAAACGCTCGAAAACGACCTGACCGGCCCCCTGTCGGATCAGGAGCCCGGCCGCTTCGTGCAGAAAGACTGGCTGCGCGACAATGGCGAAGGCGGCGGCGGCAGGATGTCGATGATGGAAGGCCGCGTCTTCGAAAAGGTCGGCGTGCACACTTCCACCGTCTATGGCGAATTTTCGCCGGAATTCCGCAAGCAGATACCGGGTGCGGAAGAGGACCCGCGTTTCTGGGCCTCGGGCCTTTCGCTGATTGCCCATCCGGTCAATCCCAATGTGCCGGCCGTCCATATGAACACCCGCATGGTCGTCACCACCAGCCACTGGTTCGGCGGCGGTGCGGATCTGACGCCGGTGCTGGGACGCAGGCGCAACGAAGAGGACCCGGACACCCAGCTGTTCCACCGCGCCTTCGAGATCACCTGCAACCGTCATCCGGTCGCCGATTATCCGCGATACAAGACGTGGTGCGACGATTATTTCTTCCTGAAACACCGCAACGAGCCACGCGGCACCGGCGGCATCTTCTTCGACTGGCTGCATCCGGAAGAAGAAAAGGGCGGCTGGGACGCCAATTTCGCCTTTGTGCAGGATGTCGGCCGCGCCTTCAATCTGGTCTATCCGAAAATCGTCCGCGCCAATTTCAACCAGAACTGGACGGAAGAGGACCGCGACGAGCAGCTTATCCGCCGCGGCCGCTACGTGGAATTCAACCTGCTTTACGATCGCGGCACCATCTTCGGCCTGAAGACGGGCGGCAACGTCGAATCGATCCTGTCGTCTTTGCCGCCGGTGGTTCGCTGGCCCTAAAAAACCTCACGCAAATTTGACGCTCATCAGCCAATTTGTCGCAAATGGCGCAAATTAGGACTTATGGAAAAATCAAGGCAGTGGTAGTCTCCTCCCGCAGACGTACTGGAGGAGCTATCGTCATGATTACTTCGAACAGCATGCCTATTTCTGCTTCCCCCGAGGCAGCACCGCAATCCATCGATACCCCTGATTTGATCGACCGCCTGGCAGCGGAAATGCGTGCCACGGGCGATCGCGAACTGCCGCATTCCTTTTATGTCGAACAGGTAAAGCGCACCCTTGCCGGACAAACGACGGCACGGCGGGCGGCCAATGACGAAATGCCTCGTACAAAAGTCCCGGCAGCCAGCACATCCTCTGTTTTCCAGTGCTGGGCGATGCCCGAATAGGGGCCTGAATAAGGTCGAAGGACGCCGCTCTGGAACATAAGCGGCGAACATTCGTTTCTTGTGCGAGGGACAGCATGTTCATTCAATGCTGTCCCTCACTCGAAACAGGGAGGCAAAACCAATGAGACTGTTTGAATGTGGAACGCTCGTGCCCGGCTGTGCCTGGCATACACGCGCCGATGACGACGCCGAAGTTGTCCGCCGCACGGTGGAGCATATGCGCTCGGCCCATGGCGAAACCACGATCCGCGAAAATATGATCGACAATATCAAGGCCCGCATCCGCGATGAGGCAAATGCGGCTTAAGCCGAACCGCCGTCATCGCTGCGGCCTCAATTCTCCAGCATGGTTTTCAGCCGGGCGGTCAGCGCTGCCCGGTCCAGTGAGAAATTGACGTCGATCCACTTTTCCTCAAGGCTTTTCAGCACCTCGCCCACCTTCGGGCCAGATTCGACGCCGGCGGCCATCACATCCGCACCGCTCAAGGGAAATCCCGGTTTCTTGAATTTTTCCGCTCTCGTCAGCAGCGTCGAAAGACGCGCCACTTTCTGCATCGCCGCATCACCCGCCGAAAGGTCGGCACGGGCCGAGACAAGCGCGAGCTTCAGCCGCGTCTTCACACCCTCGACGCCCTCACGATAAAGCAGCCGGTCAAGCGCCGTCTCCTTCATTTCAGGGTCGATAACCGGGGCGGAAGCCCAATTAGCAAGATATCCGGCCTCAGCCTTCGACAGCCTCAGTCGCGTTGCAAGCGCCGCCAACCGCTCCTTGTCGGGCGGCACGATGGCGGCAAGCCGTAGCATGGGGTCCACCGCCCAGCCGAGGGACTGCTCCGTCGCCACCAGCCCGTGAATGGCATCGATGCCCCATTTCTCCGTTTCGGGCAGAATTTCCGCCAGAACACCCGATTGCCGCATCCACAGCAGGGCGCGGGAAGGATCGCGGGCGGAAAGCAGCTTTTTCAGCTCGCTCCAGATGCGCTCGGCCGAAAGCGTACCAAGCTTGTCCTTGGCCCGCGCGCTTGCCCGAAGACCATCTGCATCGGGGCGACCTGAGCCATAATGAGCGAAAAACCGGAAAAACCGGAGAATCCGCAGATAATCTTCCGAAATCCGCATCGCCGCATCGCCGATAAAGCGCACCGTGCGGGTTTCCACATCCGGAAGGCCATCGATGAGATCGATGATCTCGCCCTTCTCGTCGGCATAAAGAGCATTGATGGTGAGGTCCCGCCGCTCGGCATCGGTCTGCCAGTCGGTACCGAAGGCGACCTGCGCGTGGCGGCCATTGGTCTCGACATCACGGCGCAAAGTCGTGACTTCAAAACCTTCGCCATCGATCACCAGCGTTACCGTGCCGTGTTCGATGCCGGTTGGCACCGCCTTGATGCCCGCCGCCTTCGCCCGCGCAACAACCACATCGGGGGTAAGCGTCGTTGCCATGTCGACATCGACGACCGGCAAGTCCATCAGCGCATTGCGCACCGCGCCGCCGACGATCCGCACCTCGCCGCCATCGGCATTCAGAAGCGTGAAGATGCGCTTCAGCGCAGGTTTTTCGAACCAGTCACGCCCGGCAAGGCTATTCATGTATAAAACCTCTCGTAAATCGTCCGTACGATGCCCGCCGTAATGCCCCAAATGTAGCGTTCGCCATAGGGCATTTCGTAGAAAAACCGCTCCTTCCCCTGAAAGATGCGGCTGCCGCGCCCGTGATTGACCGGGTCCATCAAAAAGGACAGCGGCACCTCGAAAACCTCATCCACCTCCGTGGGATTAAGCGTCAAATCAAAGCCGGGACGGACGACGGACAGTACCGGCTTGATGCGAAAACCGGTCCCGGAAATATAATCCGGCAGCCGTCCGACCGTTTCCACGAAGGACCTGGAAAGGCCGATCTCCTCTTCCGTCTCGCGCAGCGCTGCCTCTTCCGGCGTGCGGTCCTCGGCATCGATGCCGCCGCCCGGAAAGGAAATCTGGCCTGAATGTTGGCGCAGGGTTGCCGTGCGCTGGGTAAAGATCACCCGCGCATCGTTGCCATCGTCGATAACCGGTATCAGCACTGCGGCATCCTTCAGCCGAATGCCGTTGCCAGAGAGCACCACGCCCGGATTGAGCACATGGTCGCCATTTTCCCGCTCGGCCACGCCCTCGCCTTCCTGCAGCACACGGCGGCGGAAATCGGCGGCGGTAAAAGCCTTGAGGCCCGTTGTCATCATCGTCATTGTGAAAGCCGTTCCAGTTCCTTTGCGGGCATCACCGGAAAGATTACCCCGCCCGAGCGCACCGCAAACATCTCGACGCCATCCACGTCGATCACCTCGCCGAGCGCAACGAGATCATACATCACGGCCCGCGAGACGAGCGCCTCCAACCGGCCGCGCACCAGAAGATAGGGTTTCAATTCGCGGTTTTCACCGAAAATTTCAAAGCGCAGCGGATGCTCCGGCCCCGCCTCCACCACGTCGCCGACATTGGTGCGAAAGGTCAGCAAGGATTCGCCATCCTCGACACCCGCATTCGCCGTCATTTCCACCGCGACGAATGGTGCATCCACCACCCGGATGCCGACTTTTTCCACAGGAGTTACAAGATAGGTCTTGCCGTCCTCATCCTTGCGCAGAACCGTGGAAAACAGCCGCACCAGCGGCGCCCTGCCGATGGGGGTGCCGAGGTAGAACCATGTGCCATCGGCGCGGATTTCCATGTCGAGATCGCCGCAAAAGGGCGGATTCCAGCGATCCACCGGGGCCGGCCCGCGCTTGGCGTCACCAGTCTGTTCGGCGGCGCGGGAAATCATCGCCGCAAGCCCGGCCGCATCATCAGCCGAATTTATCGTCTCCGCTGCCATATTCGAGTCTCGCTTTGCCGATAAGGAAATACTAAGTCACGACATAGTCATTCGAATGGCGCTTGTCAGCGGCCAAGAGAGCAATAAGCTATATGCAGCGCAAAATCCGTCCCGGCCAACTGCCAGCAACACCGGGATGCGACTGTGACAGCGGCGAAGGTATGAGGAGAGCGACATGGGCGTGATGAATACCGGTGAAACCCTCGATGAAAAGGCCATCGTCGCCGCGGCCGAAAAGGCGCTTTCCGACATCGCGGCCATCCGCACGGAAGTCTCCAAGGTCATTTTCGGCCAGGAAAAAGTGGTGCAGAACACGCTTCTCGCCATCCTCTCCGGTGGCCATGCGCTGCTCGTCGGCGTTCCCGGCCTCGCCAAGACCAAGCTCGTTACCACGCTCGGCACCGTGCTTGGCCTGGATGCCAACCGCATCCAGTTCACACCGGACCTGATGCCGTCGGATATTCTCGGTTCCGAAGTCATGGATCAGGACGAGAACGGCCGCCGTTCCTTCCGTTTCATCAAGGGTCCGATTTTCGGCCAGCTGCTGATGGCCGATGAAATCAACCGTGCCAGCCCGCGCACGCAGTCCGCCCTTTTGCAGGCCATGCAGGAATATCACATCACCATGGCCGGCCAGACCTATGAACTGCCGAAGCCGTTCCATGTTCTCGCCACCCAGAACCCGCTGGAACAGGAAGGCACCTATCCGCTGCCCGAAGCCCAGCTCGACCGCTTCCTGCTGCAGGTCGATGTCGGTTATCCCGAACTTGCCGCCGAACGCCAGATTCTTCTCGATACGACGGGCACCGCCTCCGGCGAAGCGCGCGGCGTGATCGATGCCGGGCGCCTGATGGAAATCCAGGCCCTCATCCGCCAGATGCCGGTCAGCGACAAGGTCGTGGATGCGATCCTCTCGCTCGTCCGCTCCGCCCGCCCCGGCCATGGCAACAAATTGACCGACAAGCACGTTGTCTGGGGACCGGGTCCGCGCGCCGGCCAGTCGCTGATGCTGACGGCTCGTGCCCGTGCGCTCTACGAAGGCCGGCTCGCCCCGTCGCTGGACGATGTCCATGCACTGGCCGAACCGGTGCTGGAACACCGCATGGCGCTGACCTTTGCGGCCCGCGCCGAAGGCATGTCGGTGCGCGATGTCATCGCAGCCCTCGTGGAGCAGGCGAAGAACTAAAAAGACGCGTGCCTAACCTTTCGCGAAAGGAGTGCCTGTGGCATCCATCGGCCAGATCGTAGACAAGACGCCGGGTAGCGAAGTTCTGGCGCGCGCGCGCCAGCGTGCCGCACTGGTGCCGGACTGCATGGTCGAGGCAAAGCGCATCGCCAACACCGTCACCGCCGGCTGGCACGGCCGCCGCAAGCGCGGCATCGGCGAAAATTTCTGGCAGTTCCGCCCCTATGCCGAAGGCGAAAGCCTGTCGCGCATCGACTGGCGCCGCTCGGCCCGCGACGACCATACCTATGTGCGCGACCGGGAATGGGAAGCCGCCCACACCATCTGGCTCTGGGCCGACATGTCGCCATCGATGATGTTCAAATCCACCCTCGGCTCCGTTTCCAAGGAAAGCCGCGCATTGGTGCTTATGCTGGCGCTGGCGGAAATCCTGGCGCGCTCGGGCGAGCGCATCGGCTGCCCCGGCATCATGGAGCCGGTCTCGGCCAGAAACGCCGCCGAACGGCTGGCCGCCGCCATCATGCATGCGCCGCTCACCACAGGCATGCCGGAAACGGGCATGATCCGCGGCGCGAGCGATATCGTCCTCATCGGCGATTTTCTCGATGATGCGAAAAACGTGATGGAGCGGATTTCGCCGCTCGCCCGGCGCGGCCTGCGCGGCCATGTGGTGGAAATCGCCGATCCGGCCGAGGAAACCTTCCCCTATTCCGGCCGCACGGAATTCACCGATCCGGAAACCGGCGAAAAACTGGTGTCCGGCCGCGCCGAGACCATTCGTGAGGATTACACTCGCGCCTATCTCGCAAGGCGCGAGGCGCTGTCCTCATCGCTGCGCCGTCTCGGCTGGAACTTCGTCTTCCACCGCACCGATCATCTTGCTTCCGAGGCGCTTGTGGCCGTTCACATGTATCTTTCCGGCGCGCCAGCGCAAGGCGGTGGGCACAGATGAGCGCATTGCCTTTCGTCTTCACCAGCCCTTACATCCTCTTCGGCCTCTTGGCGCTGCCCGCCATCTGGTGGCTGCTGCGGCTCACCCCGCCGCGCCCCAAGGCGGAAGTGTTTCCGCCACTGAAGATATTGGCAACGGTGCTGAAGCGCGAGGAAACGCCATCGAAAAGCCCGTGGTGGCTGACCCTTTTGCGCATGGCGCTTGCCGCCGCCGTGATTTTCGCGCTGGCCGATCCGGTGGTGAACCCGCGCAACAACAGCATTGCCGGCAGCGGCCCGCTGGTGCTGTTGGTCGATAATGGCTGGGCCTCCGCACCCGACTGGGAAAGGCGCGTGGCCACCGCTCAGGCCCTGATCGGCGATGCGGAGCGGGCCGACCGCCCCGTCTCCATCAGCTTCACCGCCGATGCCGAACATGATGCCGTCTCGGGAACGACGGCCGTGGCGCTGGACAAGCTTGCCGCCGCCAAGCCGAAACCGCTGATACCGGACCGCGTGCGCACGGCCGAAGCCATCACCGAGGCGCTGAACGGCACGACCCCCGGCACGCTCGCTTATATTGCCGATGGTGTTCAGACCGCGCAGGATGAAAACGCGATGAGAACGCTTGCCAGCCTCTCACCCGCCGAATTCCGCATCGTGAAGGGCGACGGCAAGGCCATCGCCGCCATCACCAGCGCCACCAACAATGCCGATGCCATGAGCGTCACACTTTCGCGGCTCGACACGGCCGAAGCCGCCCGGCTGACCGTCAATGCGCAAGACAGCCAGGGCCGCATCCTCGCCAATGGTATCGCGAACTTCGCGCCCGGCGCGGCCGAAACCACGGCAACGGTGGAAGCCCCCTTCGAACTGCGCAACGATTTTGCCCGCCTGTCCCTCGAAGGCGTGTCTACGGCGGGTGCGGTGCATCTTCTCGACGACGGCTTCCGCCGCCGTCGCGTGGCGCTGCTGGCCGGTGAAACCGGCAATGATTTCCAGCCGCTGCTACAACCGCTTTATTACATCAGCCGCGCACTTCAGCCTTTCGCCGATCTCATTCCGCAGCGGCAGGCCGATCTGGCGCAGGCGATCCCGGAAATCCTGCAATCCAACCCCTCCGTCATCGTCATGGCCGATATTGGCCGCCTGCCGCAGGAAACCTATGAGCCGATGCAGCGTTGGCTCGCCGGCGGCGGCACGCTCATCCGTTTCGCAGGGCCGCGTCTTGCCGCAGCCCCGGCAGACGATCCTCTGGTGCCGGTGACGCTCAGGCAGGGCGAACGTGCGCTTGGTGGCGCGCTCTCCTGGGCCGAGCCGCAGCCGCTTGCCGATTTCCCGAATTTCGGCGCTTTCGCCGGCATGCCGAAGGCGGATGGCATTCTCGTCAAACGCCAGGTTCTGGCCGAACCGACACCTGACCTGGCGGAACGCACATGGGCAAGCCTTGCCGATGGCACGCCGCTCGTTACAACCCGCACTGTCGATGCTGGCCGCATCGTGCTCTTCCATGTCAGCGCTGAAGCGAGCTGGTCCGACCTGCCGATCTCGGGCCATTTCGTCGATATGCTGCGCCGTATCGTGCAATTGTCGAAGGCGGGCGGCGCTTCTGCCAACGCCAATGCCCCGGCCGCCGCCCTGCCCCCGTTCCGCCTCTTGACGGCTGAAGGCGCACTGTCCGCCGAAATCGGCACTGCCCGACCGCTGGAAATGCGCGCCGGCCAGCCGCCCCGCACCGGTTTCGACAATCCCCCCGGCCTTTACGGCACAGAGGATGGTTTCGTGGCTCTCAACCTCCTGCCGGCAGGTGCGACGCTGCGCCCGCTCGACACATCCGCCGCCGGTGTCAGCACCACCAGCGAAGCGCTGATCGGCGAAACCGCCAAATCGCTGCGCCCGGCCCTGTTCATCGCCGCCTTCCTGATGCTGATTGCCGACAGCCTGATCGTGCTCTTCATGAACGGCGCCTTCGCGCGCCTGCCGAAAGCCCGCAGCGCCACCGCCGCTACCATTCTATTGGCCCTGGGCGCCTTTGCCGCCATGTCGCCAACGGATGCCCGCGCCGACGATCCGAAACCCGGCGACGAGCAGATTTTCGAGCGGCTGGATACGACACATCTCGCTTATGTCCGCACCGGCGAAGACGATGTCGACCGCATTTCCGAGCAGGGTCTCCAAGGTCTCAGCGAATTCCTGACCTGGCGCACGACGCTGGAGCCCGGTCAGCCGGTTGGCCTCGACATCTCCAAGGATGAATTGTCCTTCTATCCCATCATTTACTGGCCGGTTTCCGCCACGGCACCCATGCCGTCCAGCGCCGCCATATCGCGCATCGACGCCTATATGCGCGCCGGCGGCACGGTTTTGTTTGATACACGCGACCAGTTCACGTCGCTCGACACCGGCACGACCAGCGCTAATGGCGAGCGTTTGCAGGCGATCCTCGCCAATATCGATATTCCGCCGCTGGAGCCCGTGCCGGAAGACCACGTGCTGACGCGCTCCTTCTACCTGCTCACCAATTTCCCCGGCCGTTACAATGGTTCGCCGCTCTGGGTGGAATCCCGTCAGGGCGCGGCGAAGACCACCTCGGGCCTCTCCTCCTCCGGCGATGGCGTGACGCCGATCATGATAACGGGCAATGATTTCGCCGGCGCCTGGGCCGTCGATCCGCAGGGCGCACCGGTTCTGCCAACCGTGCCGCCGGACGAGATGCAGCGCGAACATGCCTTCCGCTCCGGCGTCAACATCATGATGTATATGTTGACCGGCAACTACAAGGCCGATCAGGTCCACGTTCCCGCACTTCTCGAACGGTTGGGGCAGTGACATGACATTGACCTTCGCCCCCTTCCTGCCGTGGATCGTGATCGCCATTCTGGCCGTCGCCGCCCTCGCGCTCTCCTTCATCGGCCTGTGGCGCGGCGTGCGCGGCGCATGGCTGCGCGGGCTGGCGCTCGCCGCTCTGCTTGCGGCCATTGCCAATCCGCTTCTGACGCAGGAGGAACGTGAGCCGCTCTCCACCATCGTGCCCGTAATCGTCGACCGTTCACAGAGCCAGGACGTGCAGGACCGGCCACAAATGACCGATACCGCACTGGAGACGCTGAAAGACCGGCTGTCGCGCTTCCCGCGTATCGAACCGCGCATTGTGGAGGTACGCGACGATGGCGAGAGTGATTCGCCCTCGACCCAGCTTTTCTCGGCGCTCTCCTCGGCCGTTTCCGATGTCTCGCCGTCACGCGTCGGCGGCGCGATCTTCCTCAGCGACGGCCAGATCCACGATATCCCGAATGCCCTGCCCAATGCCGAACAGGCGCTGGGCTTCCGCGCGCCCGTGCATGGGCTGATCACCGGCAAGGCCGATGAATTCGACCGCCGTATCGAGATCGTCCGCGCCCCACGCTTCGGCATCGTCAACGAGGAACAGCAGCTGACGCTGCGCGTCTTTGACGACGGTCGCCCCGCAGGCGGCGGTGCGGCGGAAGTGACGGTGAAGATGAATGGCGAAGAAATCGCCACGCTGCAGGCCACCCCCGGCCAGCCGACGCCGTTCAGTTTCAAGGTTCCGCGTGGCGGCAACAATGTCATGGAATTTTCCGTCGCCGAGCTTCCCGGCGAAGTGACGGCGGCCAACAACCGCGCCGTTCACCTGATCGAAGGCATCCGCCAGAACCTGCGCGTGCTGCTGGTCTCCGGCGAGCCGCATGCCGGCGAACGGGCGTGGCGTAACCTCCTGAAATCCGACGCCTCGGTCGATCTGGTGCATTTCACCATTCTGCGCCCACCGGAAAAACAGGACGGCACGCCGATCAACGAACTCTCGCTGATCGCCTTCCCCACCCGCGAATTGTTCGTCGAAAAGATCGAGGATTTCGACCTCATCATCTTCGACCGCTACCAGCATCGCGGCGTGCTGCCGATCCTCTATTACGATTACATCGCCCAATATGTCGAAAAGGGCGGCGCGCTCTTGATCGCCGCCGGGCCGGAACATGCCGGTCAGGATTCGATCGCCATGACGCCGCTTGCCTCCGTGCTGCCGGCCCAGCCGACCGGTCAGGTGCATCAAGCCGCTTTCTACCCGCGCCTTTCGGAAGCGGGCAAAAAACACCCCGTCACCCGCGGGCTGGATGGATCTGGCGTTGAGCCGCCGCAATGGGGCCGCTGGTTCCGCACCATCAGCGTCGACCCGCCGCAGGGCCAGACCGTGATGCTGGGCGATGGGCAAGACCCGCTGCTGGTGCTGAACCGTCAGGGCGAAGGCCGTGTGGCCATGCTGCTGTCCGATCAGGGCTGGCTCTGGGCTCGCGGTTATGAAGGCGGTGGCCCGCATGTGGCGCTTTACCGCCGCATCGCCCACTGGCTGATGAAAGAGCCGGAGCTTGAAGAAGAAGCGCTGACGGCGCGGGCCAATGGCCGCACATTGCAAATCACCCGCCAGACCATCGGCGACGATCCCGGTCAGGCAAACGTGCGCTTCCCTTCCGGCAAGACCGAGAACATGGCCTTCACCAGCACCGAGCCCGGTCTTTACAGGATCGAGCGCCGTATGGACGAAACCGGCCTGTTCGAGATCAAAAACGGCGATTTCACCACCCTCGTCCATGTCGGCGCGGTGGATGCGCCGGAATTCAAGGCGATGATTTCGACCACCGAAACGCTGAAACCGCTGGCCGACGCCACCAGGGGCAGCGTGCACCGTGTCGCCGATAATTCCGGCCGCATCGCGCTGCCCGATATATTGCCGGTGCGGGGTGACATCAGGGTTGCCGACGAAGATCGCATGCTGATACGTCTGACCGACGAGACAGTGCTGAAAGGTGTCAACACCCTGCCGCTGTTTGCCGGTTTTGCCGGGCTTGCCGCCCTGCTGCTTGCCTTCTCCGCGCTCTGGTGGCGTGAAGGGCGGTAAGGGCGTTTCCAGCGAAGAGCTTAAGGCGCTTCACGTCTCGGAACGGAAAACGGGAAGCGGCCGCCGCCCGGCGGCCTGGGAAGATGAACATGAATTTCGTTTTGAGCGACGTCGCGGATGCAGAGGCCGAAAAGGCCATCCGCGATCCGCTGGTGGCCTATAATCTCGCCCGTTTCGGCGAAAGCGACAAACGCGACCTCACCATCACCATCCGCGATGACGACAATACCGTCACCGGCGGTCTGGTGGGGTATACCGGCCGCGGCTGGCTTTATGTGCAGCTTCTCTTCGTGCCGGAAACCATGCGCGGTCAGGGCACAGCTGCGAAGCTGCTTGCAATGGCGGAGGAGGAAGCCAGAAAGCGCGGCTGCATGGGGGCCTATATCGACACGATGAACCCGGATGCCCTGAGAACCTACGAACGCTACGGCTTCACCAGGATCGGCTCGCTCGGCCCCCTTTCCAGCGGCCAATCGATCACCTGGCTCGAGAAACGCTTCTAGCAGGCTGTTGAAAATCATCGATGGCGCTGGGTGTCGTTATACCCCCCTCTGTCCTGCCGGACATCTCCCCCTCAAGGGGGGAGATTGTTCCGTGGCGATGTCTCGCACCTCTCGACGGTCGAGAATGAAGCGGCGAGAAAGCCTCTTGCCGATCTCCCCCCTTGAGGGGGAGATGTCCGGCAGGACAGAGGGGGGTATAACGACACCCAGCGCCGTCGATGATTTCAAGTGTCGCGTACTGTGGAAGCAGATTAAATGCGACGCGCTTTATCTCTTTGTTTTTGTGCATGTCTCCCAAAACCGCTGCACAGTTTTGGGAGACATGCTCTAGGCGGCGATCCCCGAGACCCCACCATCCACATTGCGAACCATGGCCTCGCGGATTTGCTGGCGAAGCCACACGGCTCCGGCATCCGCGTCGGTCTGCAATGTCCAGACCATGGCAACGGGCGGGAAATTGAGCGTTACGGGCACCGGGCTTATCTCCAATCCGAGCATCGGCGCATAACGCAGCGCGATGCGCGAGGACACGGTGGCCAGCACCGCCGAAGATCGCGCCGTGGCCAGAACCGAGAGGAAATCAGGTGCGGCTGCGACCACATCGATTTCCAATCCGCTCAGTTCCAGCGCATCCTTGATGCAGCCATGCAGGCTGTCCGTCTGCGAGATAACCGCGTGTTTGGCCTCCATATAGGCGTCCAGTCCCACGGGATTGGGCAGATCGAGCAGGGCCGGGTTGAAACAGCAAAGCACGCTGGAGGAATAGAGCGGCTCGCAATGGTGACGCTGCTCTTTCGAATAGGTGCATCCCACCGCCATGTCGATCACACCCGTATCCAGCATCGCCGTGATTTCCTGCTCCTGCCCGCTGCGGGCGAGAATGCGGATTCCCGGGGCGATCTCGCGCAGCCGCGCCGTCAGATCCGGCAGCAGCAACAATTCCACCTCGCTCGACATGCCTAGCCGGAAGGTGCGTCGCTCCGTTGCCGGATCGAAAACATCCGCAGTCATCACCGCCGCCTGCGCCTGCCGGAGCGCCTGCCGCACCGGGCCGGCCAGATTGAGCGCCCGCGCTGTCGGTTTCATCTCCTGTCCCACGCGGATGAAAAGCTCATCCTGAAACAGCGTCCGCAGGGTGGAGATGTTGTGGCTCATGGCCGGCTGCTGGATTTTCAGCCGCCGCGCGGCGCGCGTGACATTCATTTCCTCCATCATCGCATCGAAAGCGATGAGAAGATTGAGGTCGAAGGAACGGAGATTGAAATGATCGATAGTTTGCATAAGTCACATCGATTTGATTGCTGACCTGCCTACACTTAGCTGGAGTGCGGAAAGTTTCAAGACATTCCCTCAACCCAGGAGCTCCCAATGCCATCACGCCGCTCACTTCTCAAAGGCGCTGCCAGTGCCATCTTCGCCGCCCCTTTCGTTGCCCCCGCCGCCGCATTCGCCAAGGCACCCTTGGCCGCCACTCAGGCACCCGGCTTTTATCGGCTGATGGTCGGCAAGGTGGAAGTCACCGCCCTTTCGGACGGCGTCATCGCGCTGCCGCTCGCCAAAATCTACACCAACACGACGCCGGAACATGCGGCCAAGGTGCTAAGGGATGCGTTCCTGCCGGAAGAGACACCGACGTCGGTCAATGCGTTTCTCGTCAACACAGGAGACAGGTTGGTCCTGATCGATGCGGGCACCGGCACCTATCTCGGCCCAAGCCTCGGCAGGCTCGTCGCCAATATCGAGGCCTCCGGTTACAAGGCCGACGAGATAGACGACATTATCCTCACCCATATCCACACGGACCATTCCGGCGGGCTTTCGGCAGATGGCAAACGCGTCTTTGCCAATGCGACGCTCAGGGTCAATGCGCGCGAAGCCGCCTTCTGGCTTGACGAGGCAAAGGCCAAGGCAGCCCCTGAAGCGCTGAAGAAAGGTTATGCCGAAGCCAAGGAAAGCATCCAGCCCTATATCGATGCCGGTAAATTCGAGACCTTCAGCGATAATGCCGCACCGGTCTCCGGTCTCGGCTCGATCCTTTATGCTGGCCATACGCCCGGCCACAGCGGCATCGTTGTCGAAAGCGACGGCCAGAAGATCGTCTTCTGGGGCGATATCACCCATGGCGATATCCTCCAGTTCGATGAGCCTGATGTGGCCATCGAGTTCGACGTCGACCAGAAGGCTGCCGTCATCGCGCGTGATCTGGCGTTCAAACAGGCGGTGGAGGGCAGATATCTGGTGGCCGGCGCGCATATCGCCTTCCCCGGCATCGGCCATGTGCGCACCGACAGCACCAATTACGACTGGCTGCCGGTCAATTATACGACGCTGTAAGCGCAGAACAGAATGGCCTGATCGTGGATCAGATCAGGCCATCACCCCTGAGCGGCAGTCAGGTCAACGCCACCTGCCGCGTTTCCGCATTGATCATCGTGGCCGCGATGGCTGCCAGCACCAGCAGCCCGGCAAATATGCCGATCGCGACGCCAAAGCCCTGCGCAATGGCATAACCGAGCAGAGACGGGGCCAGCAGGCCACCCAGCCTTGCCATGGCGCCTGCAGCCCCCATGCCGGTCGCCCGTGATTCCGTCGGGTAGAGCTCCGGCGTAAAGGCATAAAGCGCGCCCCAGGTGCCGAGCAGCGCAAAGCTCATGATGAGAAGCGAGGCGGCAATCATCGCGCCGCCGGAAGCGAGCGTGAAAAGCAGGCATCCAAGCGCGGAGAGCAGGCAAAAACCGATCAGCGTCGGCTTGCGACCCCATTTTTCAACACCATAGGCGGCAAGCGCATAACCGGGAATCTGCGCCAGCGCCACCAGTACGAGGAAACCGTAACCGCGCACAAAGCCGAAACCGTCTCCCGCCAGCTTCGCCGGCATCCAGGTAAAAACGCCGTAATAGGAAACGGAGACGAGAAACCAGATGGTGAGGATCATCATGCTGCGCTGCCGGAGCGCCGGTGAAAATATCCCCTGCCCCTTGGCCACGTCAGGCTGGAAAAGTCCGGTCGCGGCATCGAGCGGCGCACGGCCATTCGTCACCAGCATACGGTTGACGACGGCCTTGGCTTCCTCCAATCGCCCGCTACGCAGCAGGTAAAGCGGCGATTCCGGCACCAGAAAGCGAAGCCCAAGACCAAGGACGGCCGGAAAGGCCGTCACGGCAAAAATATAACGCCAGGCATCGGCGACGCCGGCGAGGCTGGCGCCCCAGGCCGCCAGCGCCACGATCAGCGTCCCGACGGCCCAGAAGCCTTCCAGAAAGACCAACCAGCGGCCGCGATTTTTGGCAGGCAGGAACTCGGCCATCATCGCATAATCCACCGGCAGCGTGCCGCCCACGGCGGCACCGGTGAGAAAACGCAGGATGAGCAGAATGGTGAAATCTGGCGAAAATATCGAAAGCACGCCGAACAGGGCATCACAGGCCACGGTGACAATCAGCACTCGGCGACGGCCATAACGATCCGCCAGCCGCCCAAAACCGGCAGCCCCCAGCAACATGCCGAAGAAGAACGCCGTTCCGGTCTGCAGCGCCTGCGGCACCGTCAGGCCAAAGGTTGCGGCAATCGAGGCGGCGGTGAAACCAACCGCCAGAACCTGCATGGCATCCGCCGCCCAGACGAGGCCGAAAATGCCCATCAGCCGCCGCTGATAGGCGCCTGCGCCCGCGCGCTCCAGCGCATCGTTCATGGTAATCGCCGTCATGCCCCGCCCCTTTGAAGAAATCTACTTTGATTTGCTATCGTATAAGGGGAGGAAACGGAATTGAATTCTGTGGAGGGAGACGCGCTGTTTCGAGACAGACCATCGGAAGAAGATTTTACCACACAAAAAGACGTGCACGGCAGTCTCGATATTTGCCATAGCGCGCAACGCCCCTTCCGTCATGCCGGACTTGATCCGGCATCCAGTCACGGCGCGTCTGCGCCGTGGGAAGAGTCTTTTCAGCCCAAAGACTTGGGCTGGCTGGATTCCGGCTCAAGGCCGGAATGACGGGGTTTATGTCGCGCTAAAAAGCACAAAGCCCCTTCGGATAACCCCTCAGCCGTAAACCCTGAGCGGCTCCTCAAAACCCTCATCTTCCGCCGCAGCGGCCGGCATCACGGCCTCGCATTTGCGCCAGCCGATCCTGCCCTTCAGCCGCTGGTGCACATCGTCACCGACAGGCACCACCAGCACGCGGTTCGGGTCGACCGGTCCCGGAAAATCGAGCGCCGCATAAGCGACCTTCTCGAAACCGAGCGGCATGTAATAGGGCGGATCGCCGATCAGGATCACGGCTTCGGAACCCTTCCGCCGGGCAGCCGCGATGGCGATCCGAACGAGTTCCCGGCCGATGCCCATGTTCTTGTGCGAGGGCCGAACGGCAAGCGGGCCAAGCATATGGCCCTTCACATCGCCCGCCAGAACCGGCGTCATGCGCACCGAAGCAATGGTTTCGCCGTCATCGGCGCAGACGAAGGACAGCGACCGGTCATGCGGCCCCTGCTCACGGATGCGTGCTGCCGCACGGGTGTGCCGGCCGGGACCAAATGCTTCTTCGTTGATGACGTCGATGATGGCGTCGTGCGACGCGTCCTCGGTGAGGTAGACAAGATCGTGCTTGGACATGAAGAGACCGAAACTTCCAGAATGCGGGTGCGACAATAGGTGACGGCTGCGCCGGTAAGGGCGTTCAGGAGCGTCAGCGTCGTCGGAGCATCCGTGGTTCGATCATAGTCAGTAATTTCCTCAGATTTGTGAAAATCGCAATTATCAGGAAAATTCCCACCCGTCCAGAACAAATCTCGAAGCCATCTCATTCAGCCCAGGCAAGAGCGGAAACGCATTGTTCAACGCCTTGCGGGTTCGCGAGACGACAAGGAACGGTTAGGATCGCCGTCAAGGAAACAATCAAGGAGATCGTCATGGGCATGCTGGTGGAAGGCGTATGGAAAGACGTCTGGTACGACACCAAGGAAACCAAGGGGCATTTCAAGCGCGGCGCCTCACAATTCCGCAACTGGGTGACGGTCGACGGCACCCCCGGCCCTTCGGGCGAAGGCGGTTTCAAGGCGGAGAAGGATCGCTACCACCTCTATGTCTCCTTCGCCTGCCCCTGGGCGCACCGGACCCTGATCTTCCGCAAGCTGAAAAAGCTGGAAGACCTGATCTCGGTTTCCGTTGTCGATCCGCTGATGCTGGAAAATGGCTGGGAATTCAAGCCTGAGGGCGAACGCACCCCGGGCGCGACGGAGGACCACCTGTTCGGCTCTTCCACGCTCTGGCAGGTCTACACCCGGGCGGACCCCAAATATTCGGGCCGCGTCACCGTGCCGGTGCTCTGGGACAAACAGCGTGGCACCATCGTCTCCAATGAATCGGCGGAAATCATCCGCATGTTCAACTCTGCCTTCAACGACCTTACCGGATCGAACGCGGATTATTATCCCGCAGCGCTGCGCGCCGAGATCGATGCGCTGAACGACGTGATCTGTGACACCGTCAATAACGGCGTCTACAAGGCCGGTTTCGCCACCACGCAGGATGCTTATCAGCAGAATGCCGTGAAGGTGTTTGAAACGCTTGATATGCTGGAAGATCGCCTGAAAGACAGACGCTTCCTGTTCGGTGCGGAGCAGACGGAAGCGGACTGGCGCCTGTTCACGACGCTGGTGCGGTTCGACCCTGTCTATGTCGGTCATTTCAAATGCAATATCCGCCGCATCCACGACTATCCGCACCTGACGGGTTACCTGCGCGACCTTTACCAGACGCCGGGCGTTCCTGACACGGTGGATATGCGCCACATCAAGGAGCATTATTACCGCAGCCACCGTACCATCAACCCTACCGGCATCGTGCCCGTCGGACCCGAGCTGGACCTGACCATGGCCCATGGCCGCGAGACGCTTGCCTGAAGGAAAGCCGCCGCCGTTACCAGTGATCGGTAACCGCCGCTTTGCCGGCAAGTTCCGCAAGGCGGCGGTGGGTGGCGGGTGTCACCCCTTCAGGCAAAGCCGAAAGGTCGAAAAAACCACTTTCGGCAATTTCATGATCCGGCTTTTTCGGCCGGGTCTGGATGACATCAAGCCGGTAAAGCGCGACATGGTCGCGATTGCTGCCTTCCAGATTGAGATAGACGTGGAAAAGCTCAGGCTTTGAAGCCGCTTCGAGATTGCCTTCCTCGCGGATTTCCTTGTGCAGCGCCGCAAGCAGGGTTTCGCCGCGCTCCACGCCACCGCCCGGCAGATACCAGCCGGGCAGATAGGTGTGCCGCACCATAAAAATCCTGCCATTTTCATCGAAACAGGCCGCACGCACCCCAAGCGTGGCGCCCCGCGTGAGCAGGAAAACGAAATGCAGAAAGCGGATGAAGACACGCATATGGAACGGACGGGCCTGTCGCTCGGTTGTCTCGTCATTCACCCTGGTTTCCCCCGCCGGCCGGCTTTTATTGGACGTGCGACATATCATAGGTTATCTCTGCCGCCATGTTCAAACTTGCGCATATTTCAGACGTCCATTTAGGGCCACTGCCGAAACTCACTTTCCGGGAACTTGCATCCAAGCGTATCACCGGTTTCGTCAACTGGCACCGCAACCGCCGCAAGCATCTCTTCACCGATACGCTGGAAAAACTGCTCGACGATCTCGAGAGCAAATCGCCCGATCATCTGGCTATTACCGGCGATCTCGTCAATCTTGCGACCGGCATTGAAATTCGCGCCGCCGCCGACTGGCTGGAGGAAGTGGGCGATCCTGAAAAGACGTCCGTCGTTCCCGGCAATCATGACGCCTATGTTTCCGGCGCGCACGACAAGGCCATGCAGGCCTGGTACCCCTATGTGCGTGGCGATGGCGACCCGCCGGAATGGGACGACGACCGCAAGATTTTCCCCTATATGCGCGTGCGCGGTCCCGTCGCACTGATCGGCTGCTCCACCTCGATTGCCACACCGCCCTTTTCGGCAACCGGCTATTTCGGCAACCGACAGGCGCGCGCGACGGCGGAGCTTTTGAAAAAAGCCGGCGAACAGGGCCTTTTTCGCGTTGTGATGATCCATCATCCGCCGATCCGGGGCGCCACTGCCGCCCATAAACGCATGTTCGGCGTTCGTCGCTTTGCCGCCGCTCTCGGCGTCGGTGGCGCGGAACTCGTGCTGCACGGTCATACCCATTTGAATACGGTGTACTGGCTGAACACCCATCACGGGGAAGACCACATCCCGGTCGTCGGCATTTCCTCCGCCAGCCAGGGACCGGGCGGTGAAAAACCGCGCGCGGCCTATAATCTCTTTCATATTTCCGGTGGTCCCGGCACCTGGAACGTCACCTGCGAGCGCCATAGTCTTGATGAGACGGGGACGGGCGTGGCGCTGGAGGATGTGCGGGTATTTTATGAAAACGGGCGGCCGCTGGGGTTTTCTTTGCCGAGGGAATAGGTTCGCGAGATCAAGGTTCGCGGGTGGGCTTTACCCCCTCTGCCCTGCCGGGCATCTCCCCCTCAAGGGGGGAGATCGACTCGTGGTTGGGTCTCGCCCATCTCAACATTTGCGAATGAAGTGGCAGTAGCGCCTCCTGCCGATCTCCCCCTTGAGGGGGAGATGCCCGGCAGGGCAGAGGGGGGTAAAGCCCCACCCTCAAAACAAGCTTACTTAGCCCGCTCTTCCAGCACCCGATTAGCCGCCGAAACAATCGCCTCCAGCGACGCCGCCACGATATTCGTATTGACGCCTGCCCCGAACAGCTTGCCGCCCGGATGCTCCATCTCGACATAAGCGATGGCCGAAGCATTGGAGCCATGCTGCAGCGAATGCTCGGAATAATCATTCACCGACAGATCAACCCCGAGATAGACCGACAGCGCATTGATGAACCCGTCGATCGGGCCGGTGCCCTTGCCCTCGATGCGCTTCACCTCGCCATTGTCGGTAATTTCGGCGGCAACGATGCGCACACCCTTGAAATCGCCGGCCGGATAGGTGTGGTGATCGACGAACTTGATGCGCGCATTCGGCTGCGTCACATAACGCTCGATAAAGCGTTCATAGATGCGCTTGGCCGGCAGTTCGACGCCTTCTTCATCGGTGATGCGCTGGATCTCCTCGCGGAATTCCACCTGCAGGTTGCGCGGCAGGTTGATGCCGTAATCCTGCTGGAGAATATAAGCGATGCCGCCCTTGCCGGACTGCGAGTTGATGCGGATGATCGCCTCGTAGGAACGGCCGACATCCTTCGGGTCGATCGGCAGATAGGGCACTTCCCAGACGGGATGGTTGGCAACCTTGATCGCCTTCATGCCCTTGTTGATCGCATCCTGATGCGAGCCGGAAAACGCCGTATATACCAGTTCGCCGACATAAGGATGGCGCTCGGGGATCGTCATCTCGTTGGAATATTCGTAGACGGCCTTGATGCGCTCGATATCGCGGCAATCCAGTTCCGGATCGACGCCCTGCGTATACATGTTCAGCGCCAGCGTCACGACGTCGACATTGCCGGTGCGCTCGCCATTGCCGAACAGCGTGCCTTCGACACGGTCCGCACCCGCCATCAGGCCCAGCTCGGTCGCGGCAATGCCGGTGCCGCGGTCATTATGCGGATGCAGCGAGATGATGACGTTTTCGCGGTTGTCGATATTGCGGCACATCCATTCGATCTGGTCGGCATAGATGTTCGGCGTCGCCATCTCAACGGTGGAAGGCAGGTTCAGGATCAGCTTGTTGTCCGCCGTCGGCTTCACCACCTCGACCACGGCGTTGCAGATTTCCAGCGCCACTTCCAGTTCGGTGCCGGTAAAGCTCTCAGGCGAATATTCGAAGCGGAAACCACCACCGGCCTTGGCCGCCATGTCGGTGATCATCTTGGCGGCATCGACGGCAATCTGCTTGATGCCGTGCACATCCTTGCCGAACACGACACGGCGCTGCAATTCCGAGGTGGAATTGTAGAAATGGATGATCGGCTTGTTGGCGCCTCGCAGCGCCTCGAAGGTGCGGGTAATCAGCTCCGGGCGGCACTGCACCAGCACCTGCAGGGAGACGTCGTCAGGCACATTGCCTTCTTCCACGCACCAGCGGGCAAAATCGAAATCCGTCTGCGAGGCGGAAGGAAAACCGATCTCGATTTCCTTGAAACCCATTTCGAGCAGCAGCTTGAACATGCGGGCCTTGCGGTCATGCCCCATGGGGTTGACCAGCGACTGGTTGCCGTCGCGCAGGTCCACCGAACACCAGATCGGCGCCTTGTCGATGGTCTTGCCCGGCCATGTACGATCGGGGATATTGATGGTCGGGTAAGGACGATACTTCACGCTCGCGTCAGTCATGCCCTTGGAAATATTGGTGATCTTGCCGTCCATTTCGCTTCCTCCTTGCGCAGTCCGCGGGCTTCTTCAAGCCATCGGCGGATGCGCGGCCCTTTAGAGCCTAAATCCAGTATAAAATGAGATTTCGAGATGAGGAGCGTTTGCGCCAGCGGGCTTTCGGCCGCCGGGCGCTCCTCACTGGACCCGGCAACCGCGTGTAAGGTCGAGGCTAAGAAGCGAGAGTGCACCGCACGGCGAGGCCTTCGCAGAAATCTGCGCGCTCATGCCGAAAATGGTTGCGATGCTGTTGCTCATGGCGACGTGTATAAACAGCGGCTGGCGGTCTGACAAGTGATCTTGTGATGCGCAGGTTATTTTACTTGCCTGCCATTCTCGAGTCTTTCGGCGATCCACAATTTGACAAGCGACTGCCGGGTCACTCCGAGACGTCGCGCTTCGTTGTCGAGATCGTTGACGACCCATGTCGGAAAATCGATGTTGACGCGCTTGGGTTCGATGTTGAGATGCCGCGCCGTCGACCAGTCGAGATATTCGCTGATGTCTTCGCCATCATCGGCCACCCTGTCGAATTCTTCTACGCTTATGGTCTTCATAATGATGCCTCTCTAATTCACGGGCACGGCGCACGGAAATGATGCGAATACGGCCGCCTCGCAATGTATGGACAGCCAGCCACAATTTCTCTCCGAGAAGAGCGATGAGCGCGAGCCGCTCTTCTCCAATACCGTTCGCGGTAACCGTCAAACCGTATTTATCGTGCCACAATGCCTGCGCGTCGACAAAATCAATGCCGTGCTTGTCTTTATTCCCAGCGCTCTTTACCGGATCAAATTCGAATACCATAAGAATATAATATAAAAACTATACCATTTCCACTACTTAACCACGCTTCACCAGCCGCTGCAACGCCATCATCAACCCGCCGCCGATCAGCCCCCAGAAAGCCCCGGAAACACCGCCGAAGGAGAGGCCCGAGGCCGTGATGAGAAAGGTGATCGCCGCCGCCTCTCGCGTCTCCGGCTCCTTGAAAGCCGCGACGGCAGAGCCAGAAAAGGCGCCGACCAGCGCCAGCCCTGCCACCGCCTGAATGAGGATAGGCGGCGCCAGCGCCACGAATGCCGTGACCACGCCAGCCAACAGGCCGAAGATGATATAACCGACGCCGCCGATGATCGCAGCCCAATAGCGACGTTTGGGATCGGCATGGGCGTCCTCGCCCGCGCACATCGCCGCCGTGATCGCCGCAAGATTGACGGCATGGCCGCCGAAGGGGGCGGACAGCAGCGAAAAAAAGCCGGTCGCCGCGAAGAGCGGTCCGGGTTGCGGATCGTAATGATTGACCTTCAGCACCGCGATGCCGGGAATGTTCTGCGAGGCCATGGTGACGATGAACAGCGGCAGCGCGATGGAGACGACGGCGTGCAGGCTGAAGACGGGCGTTACCCATTCCATCGGCGGCGTCAGCGATTGCGCCACGCTATCGAGCGCGCCCGCCGGAATATCGACCCCGAAAATCATGACAAGCACGAAGGCAGCAAGCGCCGCAGGCACGGCGAAAAGCCGCCGGAAAGCCCCAACCACGATCCAGGCGAGAATGATCGGCAGGCCGAGCGCCGGATTAAAGCCGATCGCCTTCACCGGCGCAAAGCACAGGCCGATGATGACACCTGACAGCATGGCATTGGCAAGCGGCGCGGGAATGGAGGCAACCGCGCGCCCGAGCGGCTTGAACAGGCCGGCGATGATGATCAGGACGGCGCAGATGATGAACCCGCCGACAGCCGCCGGAAATCCGCCCTCGATCACCCCGGTGGTTGCCAGAAGGGCCGCACCCGGCGTCGACCAGGCAATGCTGATCGGCAGCCGGGTGGTGACGGAAAGAACGATGGCGCAAAGCCCCATCGCCACCGAAAGCGCCATCAGCCCGGAGGCAGCCTCGAAATCCGTCGCGCCGACGGCTTTCAGTCCCTGCAGCACGACGGCAAAGGAGCTGGCAAACCCGACAAAGGCGGTAAGGCATCCCATGAACAGGCTCTGGACGGAAAAATCTTTCAGCATGAAGCACTCTGCGGGCCTGCTGCCAGTCGCAAGAACCGCAGCGGACTGCGGGGCGACAGGCAGGAACAAAATTTGAAGCGTAGGGCGCGAATCCAGACGGCGCGACACGCTTTGGATGAAGCATGACTATAGTCAGGATCAAAAAAGACAAGGCCTGGCAAGATGAACCGCCGGACTTCAGGTACGGAGATACGGAAAACGTCATCAAAGTTTAGCGGCAGGGCGCTAATCCTCGCGGCATCCATCCCAACAGGACCATCCGCCACAAGAGGGACCTTGCCATGTTTCGCATCGCCACCATCGCCGCTTTCTGCCTTGTGGCCCTTCCGGCCGCCGCCCAGACCCCGCCGCCGCCCGCCTTTCTCGGCCAGATCATCGTGCCTTCCGGCCTCTCGATCAATGGCGTCGCTTTCGGCGGCATTTCCGATCTGAGTTTTGATAGCGAAACCGGCCGCTATCTGGCTATTTCCGATGACCGTGTCGAAAAAGGCCCTGCCCGTTATTACGAACTGGAACTGGCCGTCACGGAAGGTGTCGTCACGCTGAACATCGCGGCCACGCGCGAATTGAAGGACGAGACCGGCGCAGCCTTCGCGCTGAAGGGCATCGACGCCGAAGGCATCGCGCTCGACCGCAAGGCCGGCAAGCTCTACTGGTCCTCGGAACGCGACCTGAAAAACCAGCCGGCGATCTATGTCTCGGACCTCGATGGCGGTAATGTGAAACGGCTGGAACTGCCTGACGCCTATCTCGTCAATGATGCAAAGACCAGGGGCGTGCAGAACAATCTCGGCTTTGAAGGCCTGACCCTGTCATCCGACCGGCTGATCGCCGCCACGGAAAACGCGCTGACCCAGGACGGCCAGAAGGCGACCCCGCAGGCCGGCAGCCCGGCCCGTATCCTCGTCATCGACACGGCGACACTGAAGCCGGTCGCCGAACATGTCTATGTCACCGAGGCGATCTCCAAGACCCCGACAGCCGCCGAGCCGAAATACAACGACAATGGTCTCTCCGCCATCGCCGCCATGCCGGATGGTCGATTCGTCACTGTAGAGCGCAATTTCGCTTCCGGCGTCGGCAACCATATCCGCTTTTTCATTGCCGACCTGTCCGGCGCGGAAAACATCCTCGGCAAGGACAAGATCGAGGCGGCGAATGTGCGCGCCGTATCGAAAACCCCATGGTTCGAGATCAACGAAGGCGATTTCGGGCTCGACATCGACAACATCGAAAGCTTCGCCTTCGGACCGGTGGTGGATGGCAAGCAGCTTTTCTTCATCGCCTCGGACGATAATTTCAATCCGGGCAAGCAGTTCACCCAATTCGCAGCCTTCGCAATTCCCGCTAATCTGGGTCAGTGAAGTCAGTGACGGCATGAGATACCGGCTCCGGACCACGTTCGGAGCCGGCAAGAAAAGTGCCTTTCACCAGCGCAGAAAACGGGAACCCGCAAAGGCACCGATCAGGCCCATCATGAGAATGCCCAGCGAATACCAGATCAACACGAATGCCATGCCGTTTTCAGTGCAGAACCAGGAATAGACCCAGGCTCCCGCCGCACCCGCTGCAAGGCCACCGACAAAACCGGCAAGCGTGGGGTTAGCCGGGGCGGAGCGCTTGAGAACAGCGAAATTCGCCGAAAACACGGGAAGTGAAAAAGCCGCGATCAGAAACGGGCAATGCAGCGCCGACGATCCCAGAATAAGGGCGTGATAACTGCCCGGCACGGCAAAACCGAGTTGGACAAGCGCTATCGCCACCATCGCGACGAAAATCAGCGCAAGCCAAACAAAGAAAAGACCACTGTCCCCTTCGGGGCTGGAAAGGCGCCTGATGGCGGCAAATGCAGCCACGGCCAGCACGGCATTGTAGGCTGACTTGATCCAGAAACCCAGTTCGGTGAAAGCATCATCCATATCGACGCGCAGCCCGAGAATGACGAGCATCAGCACCAGCGAAATGCCGAGTGCGGGCAAGACCGCAAGCGCGAGCCTGCGCTCCATCGCAAAAGCGGATACGGGCCTGAGGTCACCCGCCAGTTGATCAATGATGTCGTCCGTCTTTCTCACGAATCTCCCCGCAATTTTGCCGCCAGGACTTTCAGCGTCCTGTGGATGCCGACCCTTGCCGCAAGCTCGGTCTGGCCGGATTTTTTTGCCGCTTCGGCAATCGACTGCCCCTCAAGCTTCACATTGCGAATGAGGTCGCGTTGCCGTTCCGGCAAGTCGTCGAGCAGCCGCTCCACATCCATGCGTGCCGTCACCGCATCGATGGTTGGCTCGGCCTCCAGCGTTTCATCGAGCTCGACTTCCGCCCGCATGCGCCCGCCCCTGCCGCGATAGTGGTCGATGAGCTTGTAGCGCGCGATCGAAAAGAACCAGGCCGTGAACGGTCGCGCACGATCATAGGTCTCCCGTTTGGCGTGAAGCGACAAAAGGGTTTCCTGCACAAGATCTTCCACATCGCCTCTGGAAGTGGAGGCCATGCGCCGCCCGTAATAGGCAATAAGCAACCGGCGCAAGGCGTGGAGCAAATGCCTATAGGCGCTATCGTCCCCGTCAAGGGAACGCAGCATCAGCATCTTTAATGTTTCTTCCGAAAGGCTGCCTGTCATCGTCACTATCGGGTTATTCGCAGTCCGAAGGATATTGTTACATAATGGCTTTAAAAAAATCTCGCCCGAATATGCCGTCACAAGACCGTGAAGCTGTAACGATAGGCCGTTTCCGACCGAATGGACAGTCGTGAACCCCCGGCACAACGCCGGTGGACACAAGATGACGTCCAGAGGAGACCTTTCATGACCCGCATTTCTGCAGCCGTTGCCGTCGCTTCCATGCTGTCCGCCCTGTCTTTCGCAGGCATCGTCCATGCCGACAGCATGAAAACCGATACGATGAAGAAAGACGCCATGAAGCCTGAGACAATGAAAATGGAACCGATGAAAAAGGACGGCATGTCCATGGCCAGCAAGAAGGACTGCATGCACAAGGCTGGCATGGAAATGGACAAGATGAAGAAGGCCGACATGATGAAGGCCTGCGACACCATGAAATGACACCAGAGCATTTTCGCTTTTCTCCGAAACGCGAAAACACTCCGTCTCTTTGTTTTACGCATTGTCCTGACGTAAAAGCGATCCCGCTTTGGCTGGAAATGCTCTAGCCTGAATGAAAAAGCCCGCGCCGGTTTCCACCGGCACGGGCTTTTTCAACAGATAATCAGAAACTCAGAGTTCCGACTGGCTCTCGACGATCTTGCCGACGAGGCCGTAATCCTTGGCCTCGTCCGCGCCGAGCCAATAATCGCGATCGATATCCTTGGCGATCTTTTCTTCGCTCTGGCCGGTGGCCTTGGAGAAGATCTTGATCAGGCGCTGGTTCATCTTGATGATTTCGCGGGCCTGGATTTCGATGTCGGATGCCATGCCACGCGTACCGCCGGAGGGTTGGTGCAGCAGGAAGCGGGTGTTGGGCAGGCAAAGGCGCCGTTCCTTCGGCACCGAAACATAGATCAGCGCGCCGGCGGAAGCGACCCAGCCCGTGCCGATGATATAGACCTTCGGCTTGATGAACTTGATCATGTCATGGATGGAATCACCCGATTCCACGTGGCCGCCCGGTGAATTGACGTAAACGCGAATGTCGTCGTCACTGGCGGCGGCAAGCGCGACCAGCTGCGTGCAGACCTTCTGCGCCAGTTCCTGCGTGATGCCACCATAGATGAAGATCGAACGCGACTTGAAAAGATTCGCTTCCGTTTCCTTGCCGATCGGCAGTTCCTTGCTCTTGTCGTCTTCGTCTTCGTTCATCAACGGCTCTCTCCAGCGTAATTCTTGCATGCCCTTCGGACATAGTGCGACTTGTTACGTAAGGCAATGAGCGAAAAAGACAAGGTTCGCGCCTGAACAATAAACAGCACCCCCGGCAGATGACGCATGGACAGCTTATTTGCGTTCACGATATCGTCGCCCCCTTATTGCAGCGCCGCCCGGCCCGGAAGCCCAGGATCCTGACCGGCGGCAACAATCAAAAGAGGGAAACATGCTGAAAAGACTAAGCCTTGCCGCTGCCGCGCTCGGCGTTACCGCCCTGCCCGCCTTTGCCCATTTGAACCCGGAAGAACACGGCTCCTTCATGGCTGGCGTTTCCCACCCCTTCTTTGGGGCGGACCATATTCTGGCGATGGTGGCCGTCGGCATATGGGCCTCGCAGATCGCCACGGCGGACAGTGACCGCAAAGCCCTGTGGATCGTGCCCTCCGCTTTTGTTGGCACCATGGCCGTCGGGTTTCTGATGGCGGTTTACGGTATCGGTCTTCCCTTCGTCGAATCCGCCATTCTCGCCTCCGTCATTGGTCTCGGCCTGCTGGTTGCCGCAGCGGCAAAACTTCCCGCGGCGGCAGCAGCAGCGGTTGTCGGCGCTTTCGCGCTTTTCCATGGCTACGCCCATGGTGGTGAACTGGGCAGTGCAGGCGCCTGGCAATTCGGCCTTGGCTTCATGATCGCCACCGCGCTGCTGCATCTGGCCGGCATCGCGCTTGGCCTTGGCATTGCCCGTTTCGGCTCGGTGGCAAGCCGCACCATCGGCGCGCTGACGGCAATCGCCGGCCTGTCGCTTGCCCTCGGCGGCTGACGATCATTACCGAAATTTAAAATTCGGGCCGCTTTGAAAAGCCAAAATTGAGGCCTACCTCCTTATCGTGGATTTACGCTTCACGGTAAGGAGGCAGCATATGTCACCGGAAGAAAGCCAGCTTCTCAAGGGCCTGTTCGACAGGACCAAAACCGCATCCGCCACCCCGCGTGACCGCGAGGCGGAAACATTGATCGCAGACGCCGTGCGTGATCAGCCCGCAGCCCCCTATTATCTCGCCCAGGCGGTGATCGTTCAGGAAAAAGGGCTGGAAGCGGCAGCAGCCCATATCAGGCAGCTCGAAGAACGCATCCATGCGCTGGAAAGCAGCAATGGCGCCCCGCAGGCGGCCGCACAGGGCGGGTTCCTGAGTTCCATTTTCGGCACCGGCCAGCCTCAGCCACCCGCACCAACGCCAGCCCCTGCTGTGGCGCCAACCTCATGGCGCAACGATACCGCCGGTCAGACGGCCGGTCCGTGGGGATCTCAGGCGGGTCAACAGCAACCCAGCGGCCCCTGGAGCCAGCAACCTACTGCCGTTGGGCGTTCAGGTGGTGGATTTCTGCAGGGCGCGCTCGGCACGGCCGCCGGCGTCGCAGGCGGCATGCTGCTTGCCAATTCGTTGAGCGGCATTTTCGGCAGCCACATGTCGTCGCTCGGGCTCGGTTCACCCTTCGGCGGCGGCAATGCGGCGGGTAACGCCCCCGTCGAGGAAACCGTCGTCAACAATTATTACGGCGACAGCGCCAGCCAGCAGAATAACGACGACGATGACGACAATACACAGCAGGCTGATTATGATGACAGCGCCGACGATATGGATTCAGATTCAGGCGACGACGGTTCGTTCGCCTGAATCTTGATGCGTCTAAACAGCCGGATCAGCCCCGACCGCGATAAGGCGCGACGCCCTGATCCGGCAGCCACACGCCTTCGGGCGCCGCTCCGGTCTGCCAGAAGACGTCGATGGGAATGCCGCCACGCGGATACCAGTAAGCGCCGATGCGCAGCCATTTCGGCTGCAGCAGCTCCACCAGACGCTTGGCGATATAGACCGAGCAATCCTCATGGAATGCGCCGTGGTTGCGGAAGGATTGCAGGAAAAGCTTCAGCGACTTCGATTCCACCAGGAAATCACCCGGAATATAATCGATGACGATATGGGCGAAGTCCGGCTGGCCGGTCATCGGGCAAAGCGAGGTGAATTCGGGCGCGGTGAAGCGCACGACGTAATCGGTACCGGCATTGCCGTTCGGCACTTTTTCGAGAATGGCCTTTTCCGGGCTCTCGGGCGTATCGACCTTCGTGCCCAGCTGCGACAGGCTGGAAACATCCGTCACGGACATGGAATACTCCTGTTCATTCATACAATGACTTTGACGCCATGCGCCTTTTCGCCTTCCGGCTCGACGTGAATGGCAAGGCTGGCGCCCGGTATGACCTCCCTTATGGCATCTTCAAGGCGGTCGCAAATATCATGCGCCTCCCGCACCGTCATCGTGGCGGGAACGACCACGTGGAAATCGATGAAAGCCGCCGAACCGGCGCGCCGGGTTCTAAGGTCATGCACGCCCATCACGCCACCGGAATGTTCGGCGATAGCTTTCTTGATCGCCTCGTCTTCTTCCGGCTCCACCGCCCGGTCCATCAGCCCGCCAAGCGAATGCAGGATGACCTTCGATCCCTGAAACAGGATGTTGATGGCAACCAGTATGGCGAGCAGCGGATCGAGAATGGCGTAACCCGTCAGAAGCGCCAGAATGAGGCCGACGAGAACGCCCGCTGACGTCACGACATCGGACATGATGTGATGGCCATCCGCGGCAAGCGCCGGCGAGGCGTATTTCCTGCCGACACGGATCAGGGTCGTCGCCCAGACAGCATTGATGACCGCTGCAAATGCGTTGATGGCAAGACCGAGAACCGGCGCTTCCGGCAGCCTCGGATTGAAGAGGCTGCCCCACGCTTCCTGCACGATCAACAGCGCGGCAACAACGATCAGCACACCTTCCACGACGGCGGAAATATATTCCGCCTTGTGATGGCCGAACTGGTGGTCGTCATCGGCAGGTTTCTGCGCATACCGGATGACGAAATAGGCGATGAAGGCCGCGACCACGTTGACGGTCGATTCCAGACCATCAGACAGAAGTGCGACGGACCCCGTGACCCACCAGGCCAGAAGCTTGAGGCCCAGCACGCCGAAAGAAAGTGGAATGCCCCAGAATGCGAGCTTCCTTACCAGTGCATTGCCTTCACTGTTCATTTTTGCCCCCGTGCGGATGCGAACGAATTGCATGACCGACTGCCAAAACGCACGAACCGCGCGCACGGGGTCTCCGTGCGCGCGGTTCGCTATTGGGTTTTCTATCGTTCAAACCGCCGGCAAGGTCAAGAGGCTCTAGGTCGCATCAACGACCTCAATCCTCGCTTTTCTGTTCGCAGAAACGGATGCGGTTGCCGAAGGGATCGGTGACTTCCATCACATCGCCCCAGGGCAGTTCTTCGACGCCCGGCTTCATGAAGCGATAATCATGTGCCGCCAGTTCCTGTTGAAAAGCGTGAACGCCGCGCATGGTGACAAAGATGTTGGAGCCCGGCGTCGCATCGCCGTGGTGGCCGCTGAGGTGCAGCCCCATTCCGGCGCGCGATACCTGCATATAAAGCGGGAAATTGTCGCCGAAGCGATGTTCCCAGTCGATCTCGAAACCGAGAAAATCGACATAAAACTCCCGCGCCTTGGCCTCGTCGAAAATCCTGACGATTGGGAATGTTCGCTCGAAACCGATTTCTGAAAGGCTGTGCTTCCCGGCGTCGCCCATTGTCACTGCCCCTTTTCAGGCCATAAAAGAAGACCGGCCGCAACGGGTGCGGCCGGTATCGTAGGCTTATTCGGCGGCGACGATCTTGCCGTCCTGCCACTTGAAGAGCGAGAAGGTCTGCGACGTCAGGTCGCCATTCTCGCCATAGGTGACCTTGCCGATGGCCGTGGCGAAAGCATCGCCGCTCTTCAGAGCCTTGACAACCGCTTCGGCATCCTTGGCGCTTCCAGCCTTCTCGATGCCGGCCTTCAACACTTCAACGGCAGCATAGGCATTGAGAGTGAAGGCTTCCGCCGGAATGTTGGCGGCCTTCAGCGCTTCGGCTGCGGCCTTGCTGTCATCGTTCTTCAGCGCGTCGGAGGCGTTGGTGAAGATCGTGCCTTCGCCAGCCTGCGAACCGATGTTCCAGAACTCGCTGTTCGACAGGCCGTCACCGCCGATGACGGCGGCCTTGGAGCCGATGTCCTTCAGCTGGCGCACCAGAAGACCAGCTTCCGGATGGTAACCGCCGAAATAGACGATATCGGCATTGTCGGACTTCAGGCGGGCCGTCAGTGCGCCGAGATCCTTTTCGCCTGGTGTCAGCGCATCATAGAGAACTTCGGTCACGCCGCCGGCATTCAGCGTTGCCTTGAAGGCATCCGCGAGACCTTTGCCGTAAGCGCCCTTGTCGTGAATGATGGCGATCTTCTTGTCCTTGAGGTTGGCGAGAACGTATTTCGCCGCAACCTCGGCCTGCTGGTCGTCACGACCGCAGGTGCGGAAGACGTTGGAAAGGCCACGGTTCGTCAGGCCCGGCGCAGTTGCCGTGGGAGTGATCATCAGCACGCCGTTTTCGGCAAAGACATCCGATGCCGGAATGGCGACGCCCGACGTCACCGGACCAACGACGAAATGAATGCCTTCGGCAACGAGCTGGTTGGCCGCGGAAACGCCCTGCTTCGGCTCACCGCCATCGTCGGCCAGCTTCAGCACGATCTGTTCGCCGAGGATACCGCCCTTTTTGTTGATTTCATTGACTGCCGTCTGGGCGCCGTTCTTGACCTGGTCGCCATAGGCGGCGACAGGGCCGGTCAGCGGCGCAATCAGCCCGATGACGATTTCGGCATGGGCAAGGGGTGCGAATGCGAAGGACGCTGCAAGCGTCACGCTGGTCAATGTCTTCAGTTTCATCCTGGTGTCTCCTTAAAAGGGGTCGCGGACCCGGTGAGCGCCATGGGCGTTGACCGAATGAAACCTATCGGACGCCTCCCGGCGAAAACTCGTTCCATGTTTGAATTCCGAGCCTTCAATCTCAACTCATACGGAAGGTTTGATGATTTATGCAAGTCACCTTTGTTGGATAAGGTCTATTACCTGTAAATCAATCGCCCCGCCCGTCATGATTGCGCCATCAGAACCGATAATCGACCCTTCGTAAACCCTTGGCGTTTGCCTGCCAGAAGAGGATAATGCCGGCATGATCGCAGCAGATGACGCATTTCTGACGGGCCTCCCCGTCTTCCGGCATTTTGAAGACGTGGCAGACCCGGCGCTTTACCGCGCCCTGCCGCCGGGATGGGGATTGGCCATCGCCGATATCGTCGATTCGACGGCCGCAATCGGCGCCGGCAGATACAAGTCCGTCAACATGGCCGGCGCGGCGGTCATATCAGGCGTCTCGAACAGTCTTGGCCGCCACGACCTGCCCTTCGTCTTCGGCGGTGATGGCGCTGCCGTCGCCGTGCCCGCAAATGGACTGCCGCTTGCAGGCATCGCTCTTTCGAACGTGCAGCGCTGGGTGAAGGACGATCTCGACCTTTCGATGCGGGTCGCCCTGGTCCCGATCGAAGACATCCGCACAAACGGCTTCGATGTCAGGGTCGCACGCTTTCAGGCAAGCGAAGATGTTTCCTACGCCATGTTTTCGGGCGGCGGCAACAGCTGGGCGGAAGCGCGGATGAAAGACGGGCAATATACCCTGCCAGCCGCCGCAGCGGGTGAGCGGCCGGATCTCACTGGCCTCTCATGTCGCTGGAACCCCATTCCGGCCACCCATGGCAAGGTGGTGTCGATCATCGCCGTGCCGGGACCGTCGCAGGATATGCCCGCCTTCCGGCAACTGGTCGTCGATCTCGTTGACCTGGCCGCACAGGATGCAAGACATGGCCACCCCGTGCCGGAGGACGGACCGAAACTCGGTTTTGTTGGAGAAGGCCTCGATCTGGAAGCAAAGGCCGGCGCGGCCTATCACGATGGCTGGGGGCAGAAGCGCCGTTCGCTGCGCATCCTCGGCGAAAGCCTGCTCGTCAATCTCCTCGGCCGGACGGGACTATCGCTTGGACGGTTCAATGCCATGCGTTACCGGCGCTCGGTGGCCAGCAATACCGATTTCAGAAAATTCGATGACGGGCTGAAGATGACGGTGGACATAGACGCCGCGCGGCTCGAAAAAATCCATGCCCGGCTGGAACAGGCCCGCTTGTCCGGAACCTGTTATTTCGGCCTGCACGAGCAGGGGGCTGCCTTGATGACCTGTATCGTTCCCTCGCCTCTTTCGCGAGATCACATGCATTTCGTGGACGGCGCAGATGGCGGATATGCGGCTGCGTCGAGCCGCCTCAAACGACAGATGCAGGCGGCGCCATCCTCCTGAAACCCGCCGGTGTGAGAGGCGCATCTCTTTGCCCTATGGACCCTCTGATGCAAACGCAGGACCCGAAAACGAAAAACCGGCGTCGTGCGCCGGTTTCAACGGATATGTTGCCGTAAAGGCCTGAAATGGCCGTGGGATCAAGCGGCAGTCTTGCTGCTGCTCTTCTGCACCTGGCAATAAATTTCCTCGAGGGATGCGAGGATTTTTTTGACGGATTCGGAATTGCTGGAATAATAGATGGTCTGCGCATCCCGTCGTGTCTTGACCAGCCGTTGCGCACGCAATTTGGAAAGATGCTGCGAAAGAGCGGACTGGCTGAGACCAACCTGCGAAGCGAGAACACCGACCGGCACTTCCGTATCCACCAGCGTGCATAAGATCATCAGGCGCTTGGGATTCGCCATCGCTGAGAGCAAGTCTGCAGCGGCGATGCTATGTTCCGACAGAGATTGGTTATCCATACGCTCAAGTCTCCTGATGACAGTCGGAAAGACCGTCATGGTGGCTATAATAGGTGTTCCAAAAGAAGTTTTTATAATTCGGCGGATACGTTGTATATACCTAAATCTTGCTTATATCGTGTCCCTTTCAAAGACTATTCTTGATCATTTATTTACTTAAGACATCGCGACTAAATTATAATCTTTTTGCCTGATTTTTATCAATTTATCAATAACCTTATGTATTAGCGGTAGTATTTATAAGCAGCAAACGATCAGAATTTGAGCGTATAAATCCTGACGACCAGTGACCGGTTTTGAGGCTGCAATCTTATACCACCTTAAATTTAGCAACGGCCTACAGAATCTAGATTAACTTTGCGCAATTTTCTCGAAATTTGCAATATGATTTTTATTAGTAATTATTTTCATGCATAACTTGTGATACCAAAAATATTCTTTGCTACCATGGGAAGGTATAACTTGCGCTGCAACGTCCGTTTAAAAGCATAAAGGGCCATCCATCACGGAAGGCCCTTTATGCTGTTCTCGCAGAAAAAAATATTATTTTTTTCGGTGACGGGTCAGCCCGGTCACGATCTCATCTGCGGAAATCGTGCCTATGATGGCGCCATTGTCGACGACACCGATCGCGCCCGAATGCTTCGCAAGCGCATCGAGAATGTCGATCAGCGGCGATGACGCAAGCGCGGTGGCGGCCACGGTCAGCCGCCCGTTTCGCTCGTCGACACCCGGTTTCATCACGTCGGCGGCGGTGAGCATCGAGATCGGGTTCATGTTCTGCACGAAGTCAGCGACATATTGCGTGGCCGGCTGCTTGACGATCTGCTGTGGCGTACCGCACTGGATGATGCGCCCGCCTTCCATCATGGCGATGCGATTGCCGATGCGGAATGCTTCGTCCAGATCGTGGCTGACGAAGAGAATGGTCTTCTTCAGCCGGCTCTGGAATTCCAGGAGCTCGTCCTGCAAACGGCTTCTGATGAGCGGATCGAGCGCCGAAAACGGCTCGTCCATCAAGAGAATCGGCGCTCCGGTGGCAAAGGCCCGGGCCAGCCCCACGCGCTGCTGCATGCCGCCGGAAAGCTCCCCCACCTTGCGGTCGGCCCAGGCGGACAGGTTCACCAGCTCCAGCTGCTCGGCCACCATGCGTTTGCGCTCTGCTTCCGGCACGCCGGAAAGCTCAAGCCCGAAACCGACATTGTCGGCCACATTGCGCCAGGGCAGAAGGCCGAATTGCTGGAACACCATCGAAACCGTATGCGTGCGCAGGTCGCGCAGCGTCTTCGCCGGGCAGCGATAGGGATCGACATAACCGGACTTGGTCTTCACACCGACATTGCCGCGCACCACCGGCGCCAGACCATTGACGGCGCGAAGCAGCGTCGATTTTCCGGATCCGGAAAGCCCCATGAGCACGAGGATTTCGCCTTCACTCACCGACAGCGACGCATTGGCAACACCGAGCACCAGCCCGGTCTCGCTATTGATCTCGTCACGGGTACTGCCTTTGTCGATCATCGGCAGGGCGGCATCGGGCCGGTCACCGAAAACGATGTCGACATTTCCGAAGATGATGGCATCACTCATAGGTCATCCTCCGCACCGGGAAGTCGGAAAAGCCGGTCGAGAACGATCGCCAATATGACGATGCATAGTCCCGCCTCGAAGCCCATGGAGATATTGACGGTGTTGAGCGCGCGCACCACCGGTACGCCGAGCCCGTTGGCGCCGACGAGAGCGGAGATGACCACCATCGACAGCGACAGCATGATCGTCTGGGTCAAGCCCGCCATGATTTGCGGCGCAGCGAAGGGAAGCTCCACCTTGCGCAGAACCTGAGACGGCGTCGCACCGAAGGCGACCGCCGCCTCCACCAGCGCCGGCGGCGTCGAGACGATGCCGAGGCGGGTAAGCCGCACGGGGGCCGGAATGGCGAAGATGACGGTGGCGATGAGCCCCGGAACCATGCCAAGGCCGAATAGCACCAGCGCCGGAATGAGATAAACAAAGGTCGGGATGGTCTGCATCAGGTCCAGCACCGGGCGCATGCCGGCATAGATCCATTTACGCCGTGCCGCCAATATGCCGAGCGGTATGCCGATGATCATGCACACAGCGCTCGCGGCAATCACCAGCGCCAACGTTTCCGTCGTGGCCTTCCAGTAACCGAGATTGATGATGAGCAGCAGGCCGAGCGCCGTGAAGAGCGGCATACCGACCGAGCGGCGTGTCCAGGCCGAAAGCGCCGTCAATATCGCGACGATGATCAGCGGATGCGGCGCCTGCAAAACATAAAGCAGGGCGTTGATGACGCTTTGGAAGATGAAAGAAAGCCAATCGAAGAAAAAAGCGAGATTGCCGGTCAGCCAGTCGATGGCCTCCTTGGCATATCGGCCGACAGGCAGGCGGTTTTCAGGAGCGCTGAGCCATTCCACGGTAAGAAAAGACCTTTCGTGAACAAATGCAGAAACGACGGCCGGCAGCGAGACTGCCGGACGCGGTGCTGGCGCGTGACCTGCGATGCGATAAAATTCGCCGGCTGAGGTCATGCATGGGCATCGTTATTTCCCGCTGCAATCCGGCCTGTCGCACAGGCCGGACGCAGTCATGCATAGTCTTGCGTTAAAGGCCCAGTGCCTTCTTGGCGGCGGGCAAGGCGTCGGCACTACCGTCCTTGGTCTTGACGTTGGCGAGCCATGGCTCGATCGCTGCCGGATTGGCCTTCAGCCAGGCGGTCGCTGCCGCTTCGCCCTCAAGGCCGTCATTCAGGATCTTGCCCATGATCTCGTTTTCCATGGGCAGGGAAAATTGCAGGTTCTTCAAAAGAGTGCCGACATTCGGGCATTCCTCGACATAACCCTTGCGGACATTGGTATGGATCGTCGCGCCGCCGAGATTGGGGCCGAAGACCTCGTCGCCGCCGGTCAGATAGGTCAGCTTGAAATTCGCATTCATCGGATGCGGCTCCCAGCCGAGGAAGACGATCGGCTCGCCGGATTTTTCCGCACGGGCAACCTGCGACAGCATGCCCTGTTCGGAAGACTCCACCACCTCGAATGATTTCAGGCCGAAACTGTCCTTGGCCACCATGTCGAGTATCAGGCGATTGCCGTCATTGCCCGGCTCGATGCCGTAAATCTTGCCGCCAAGATCGGCGCTATGGGCGGCGATATCCTTGAAGTCTTTGATGCCGAGTTCCGCGCCCTTGGCGTTGGTCGCCAGCGTGTATTTCGCGCCCGTCAGGTTTTCACGCACCGTCTCAACAGATTTGTCCTCGCGGTAAGGCGCGATATCGCCTTCCATGGTCGGCATCCAGTTGCCGAGGAAGACGTCGATGTCCTTGTTTTTCAAGGATGTATAGGTAACGGGTACGGAGAGAAGCTTGACGTCGGTTTCATAACCCAGGCTTTTCAGAAGTACGGTGGCGGTCGCCGTTGTGGCCGTGATGTCGGTCCAGCCAACATCTGAAAAACGCACCGTACCGCAACTTGCCGGCTCGGCGGCACCGGCCACGCTGAACGTCATGGAGGAGATTGCTGCGGCCAAGGCCAGACAGCGACTTTTATTTGCAAACATCGCTTGCTCCCTGTTTTTTCGTTCCCTTGCCATTATCAATATCTGCCGGCCACAATCAACTCGCGTGCATTTGCGTGCTTTGGCCCACCGTTTGCGACAAAACCGTGAAAATGTCGGTCTTTAACGGCGTAAAGGCGAGAATGGCAGGCCGTGGAAATCTGTGTTTTTTCCATCGCCGCACTTTTCAACCCGCTTGTTCGCCGTCAAAAGACGCAGATTGCAACATCGTTCAGGAATGAGAATCGGTTTTGCGCAGGCGCGATGCGCCGATTCAAGAGGTTGGAGCATTGTTACGGCGCGTCCGAAGGACGCAAAGGCGCTTCGGGAGTGGATAATGGCAAAACTCTATTTCAATTATGCGGCAATGAATGCCGGCAAATCGACCATGCTGCTGCAGGCGTCCTATAATTATCAGGAACGCGGCATGCGCACGCTGATCTTCACGGCCGCCTTTGACGATCGGGCGGGTGCCGGCCGGGTGGCATCGCGCATCGGCCTTTCTTCCGACGCCCGGACCTTCGACGAAAGCACGGATATCTTCGCCGAAGTATCGGCCCTCAATGCCGAAGCGCCGGTCGCCTGCGTATTCATCGACGAAGCCAACTTCCTTTCGGAACACCATGTCTGGCAGCTGGCCGCCATTGCCGACCGGCTGAACATCCCGGTCATGACCTATGGGCTGCGCACCGATTTTCAGGGCAAGCTTTTTCCGGCCTCGAAGGAACTGCTCGCCATTGCCGACGAGCTTCGCGAAATCCGCACAATCTGCCATTGCGGCCGCAAGGCGACGATGGTTGCCCGTTTCGACAATGCGGGCAATGTCGTCAAGGAAGGCGCGCAGATCGATGTCGGCGGCAACGAAAAATATGTGTCCTTCTGCCGCCGCCACTGGGTGGAAACGGTGAAGGGCGGCTAGAGCATTTCCAGGAAAAGTGCCCCCATTTCCGTCCTGAAACGCGACTAAACAAAGAGTTAGAGTTTTTCGCCATCCGAAGAAAAGTGAAAGCGCTCTAAATCTGCGTCCGGTTGCCGCATTTGATTTTTCGCAAAGATGGCTGCCCTGCTCCTGCGCTAAGACCACCGAGACACATTCGCGTGGATGTGCTTTCTCTCAGGAGCAAAATTATGCAGAACAAAACTGCCAAATTCGCCAGCCTCGCCATCATCGCAGGCCTTTTCGCCTTTCCCGCCCTGTCGGCTGAAATCGAAGTAAAGATGCTCAACAAGGGCAGCGACGGTCAGGCGATGGTCTTCGAACCGGCAACCGTCAAGGCCGCCGTCGGTGACGTCATCACCTTCGTCCCGGTCGACAAGGGCCATGATGCGGCAGCCGTCAAGGAAATGATCCCCGAAGGTGTCGCCGACTTCAAGGGCAAGATGAACGAGACGGTGAAGGTCACTGTCGACAAGGAAGGCGCTTATGTCATCAAATGCACGCCGCATCTCGGCATGGGAATGATAGCGCTGGTCGTCGTCGGCGATGCGCCGCCGGCCAATCTGGATGCCGTCAAGAATGGCAAGCTGCCTAAAAAAGCCCGCGACCGGCTGAACGCCGAGATTGCCAAGCTCGGCCTGTAACAGCATATCCCCGCGGCTCCGCGACGGTAGTATCCGGTGAAGCAGTCTGAGCATGCCGGAACAGCCGACGCGGACCGCAGGTTGAGAAAAGTTTCGCAATCATGTTGTATCCCGGTTGACCGGGACATATCTGGAAGACAGTAAATGACCGTGGTTTTTCCGAAGCGCCGAAGGGCGCCCGGTTGAGCCGCGGATTTTCTTCCGGCGTCCAGCCCCACGGGCAGAGGAGACTATGACGACATGATCGACCGGATCACCGCATTGATTCAGGCAGCCTTCAGCGCCATCGGCAAGGCCGCCGGCATGGTCGTCGCCTGGCTTTTGTGGCCCTTCATGGCCGCCCATGGCTGGTATCGCGATCGCAACTGGATCATCAAGGGGCCGATCGCTCTGGTTCTCATCCTGCTTGCCGGCTTTTATGGATATTTCGTCTGGCAGACGCAGGTCTGGAGCAATTTCGACCCGGATTACATTTCCCGCTACAAGCTAGCCGAACGCACCGTGCCGCCCGGACAGGAATTGCCGACCGCCACCCCGGCTGCGGCCGCCGGCGCCACCGGCGCTGCCGCCAACACGTCCGCACCGGTGTGCCAGCGATCCGCCATCGTCGATGCCGCCGCCGATCTCACCGATTTCAACGTCAACCAGAACGCATGGATTTCCTCCATGCTGCTTTACCGTCTCGGCCTTTTCGGCATGGACTGGGACAGCACGCCGTTTCTGGACAACAAGGCGTCATTCCAGCGTGGCGTGAACCAGGCCGTGCGACGCACCTCGGTGGAACTGGTGGATACGCTCGGCCGCGTGCGCGGAACCTCAGGTATCAACAACAATCTCCAGGAAGCGCGCGGTAACATGCAGTTTAGCGAATATTCCTGGTATTTCGGCCTTGATCCCTTCGGCCCGAAGACGCCGACGCCCAGCTATTACCGCGCCGCGATCCGCAGCTTCCAGGCCTTTAATGGCGAACTGACCGCCTGCAAGGCCGTCTTCGATACCCGCGCCGACAACCTGATCCAGTTCATCGACCGCATCGCCGGCGATATCGGCTCCACCTCTGCAATTCTGCGCGAGCGTTCGGAGAATTATAATGGCGGCTGGTTCGACACCCGCGCCGATGACCGTTTCTGGTTCGCTTATGGCCAGCTCTACGGATATTACGGCGTGCTTTCCGCCGCCGGATCGGACTTCGCGCAGGTCATCCGCGAGCGCAACCTGACCAACCTGTGGAACGACACGCTGGCGCAGACCCGCGCGGCCCTTCGCATCCAGCCGGCGATCATTTCCAACGGTGAGGAAAGCGGCTGGATCATGCCCTCGCATCTCGCCACGATGGGATTTTACGTGCTGCGGGTGCGCTCCAACCTCGTCGAGCTCCGTTCCGTTCTCGACCGCTGACAAGGGAGCCGGCTCTTTGCGGCCGGCTCAATCTATCAGGCGCTGACGTATGGTTTTTGCCACCAGCTGCGTACGGTTGACGCAGTCGAGCTTGCGCATGGCATTGTTCATATAGGTATTGACGGTGTGCTCCGAGATGGAGAGAAGCTCGGCAATCTCCACGGAGGTCTTGCCCTGCGCGGTCCAGCGCACCACGTCAAGCTCCCGTTTCGTGAGGGGCGACGGGCCTTTGGAGCCGATGCGGCAAAGACGATCATAGACCTCCAGAGCATGCAGCGCGATCATGCCCAGCTCATTCAGCGATGCCTGTGACAGGGTATCACGATCACCCGCAAAATTCATCAGATGCCGGTTTCCGCTCATGCCGCTCACTGGCACCATGAGACCGGAGGTGATGCCGATGCTGCCGAGCGAGGCCCCCGCTTCCGCCAGCGTTCCGCAGGCAATATCCGCGTCTTCCAGCGACCAGTATTGCGGCATCATCGATGAGGCGCCGCGCTTGATAACCGGACACTCGCCAAGCGCGCCATTCGCGGTCATCGCATTCACAACCCAGACCGGCAGGGTGCTTTCCACAACTGTTGGCAAGGCATAGGCATTGCTGCCACCGGGTAATTTCATCAGCGTCACATGCGCATAGCCGAATGCGTGCATTACCTCTTGCAGCGCCATCAACCATTGCTGCCTGTCGGCGGCGGCGGACAGGTCACGGCAAAGTCTGGCCTGGCGCTCCGTCTTCGACATTCAGCCACCACCACCCGATGGGCGCAAAATGTCCCAATGTGAGGAACAGACAGCAGAGGCGAAGACGGTTGCGACCTTCATGACGGGCGGACCACCTGGATTAAAGCGCGGGGTTTTCGGACTTGTCCTTCGGCTTGGCCATCAGTTTTTCCAGAAAACCGAGCATAACCGCCGAGACGACAAAAGCCAGATGGATGATGGTGAACCACATCAGCTTGCTGTCCGAATACTGGTTGGCGTTGAGGAATATCTGCAGCAGATGGATCGACGAAATCGCCACGATCGACGACGCGACCTTGATCTTCAGACTGCCGGCGTCGAGCTTGCCCAGAAAAGAAACCTCGTCATCCGCATTGTCGAAGCGGCTGACGAAATTCTCGTAACCGGAAATCATCACCATGACGATCAGGCTGGCGACCAGCGCCGCATCGATCAACCCAAGCATGGCGAGGATCATATCCGACTCGTCGTAAATAAAGACGTTCTTTGCAACCTTCAGGAACTTGAGCGCGAAGGAAAACGCATAAACCGCCAGCGCCGCGACAAGCCCGAGATAAAAAACGACGAGCAGCCAGCGGCTGGAGAGGATGATCCGCTCGACGAGCAGTTCAAGAGACTTCATTTCCGTATCCGATTAATAATCTGTTTATTGTTGGAGCATGCTTTCTTTCGCCATGTAAACTGGCTGCGAATATCCTAGCAAGCGGCAATGTCGGGACTTTGGCGGCACCGTGGCGTTTTTGCCGCATTCAGCACCTGGAAGACGCCACGGCGGCCCGTAACATTTCTGCAACATACCGTTATGCTTTAAAACATGATGCTAAAAGTCATATATAATATGTTGACAGTTATCATCATGTTTTCTAGTCCTCGCTTATCGGCTCGCCCGTAACAATTCAGAACATTTTAAGCCGCGCACAAGTGCGGCGCGTTTTCGCGCGCCGTGTCTATCCGTGCGCCTACCGGGGGTACTTAATGTCCATCTCGCGCACCCATTCCGCGCTGCTTCTGTGCACTGCCATGTCTCTTCTGCCGCTTGCCGGCCCCGCACGGGCACAGGATGCCGCGTCGCAGGCGGACGGCGCTACCACGCTTGAAAGGATCGTCGTCAAGGGCAAGCGCGTCAAAAGCGCCAATGCCGCCGCCGACACGCCACTGGCGAGCCAGACCACGGCGGAAGACATCCGCAAGAAGGACATCGGCAGCATCAAGGACCTCGGCAACAGCACGGAACCGGGCGTCGATTATGTGGATTCCAAGCCCGGCCGGCCCGGCGGCTTGTTCATTCGCGGCCTCGGCGGCGCGCGTGTCGTAACGCTGATTGACAATATTCCCGTCCCCTACTTCAATAATTTCGCCCGCCAGGGACAGGCAACCACCACCCTCAGCGATACGAGTTCGAGCTTCGATTTTTCCTCGCTCTCGACGGTTGACGTGGTGCGCGGCGCAGATTCCAGCCGTATCGGCTCCGGTGCTCTCGGCGGCGCGCTGGTGCTACGCACGCTCGAGCCGGAAGACCTGATCGGCGAAGGCAGGGATTGGGGCGGTGTCGCCAAGACCACCTATGACAGCGAAGACAAAAGCGTCGGCGGATCCCTCGCCGTCGCCAAGAAGATCGAGAACACTTCGGTCCTGTTCCAGGGTTCCTACAAGCGCGGCAACGAGACGGACAACAAGGGCACAGCCGATATCTACGGCACGCGCCGCACCAAGCCCAATCCCGCCGACACCTATGAAAGCAACCTGATGTTCAAGATCCGTCAGGATCTTGAAGGCGGCCATCGCATCGGCCTGACAGCCGAGCGCTATTCGCTGAGAAACCGCAGCGACATGAAGACCCTGCAGGGCGTCAGCGTTTCGGGATCGACCTACCGCATTGGCGACTATAGGGGCTACGAGGATACCGAGCGTGATCGCGTATCCCTCGATTACGAATACGAAGCGCCCTCGACCGACGGCTTCATCGACGCCGCCAATCTTTCGCTTTACTGGACGCGTCTTTCCAAGGAATCCGGCGCCGGAGACCGACTGACCAACAATTCGCTCTATATTCGCGAAGACAGCATGCGCAACAGCGCATTCGGCATCGTTGGCGGCCTTGAATCCGGTTTCGAACTCGGCGGCGTGCAGCACACGGTCCGTTTCGGCGGCAACGCCATGACGACCGATTTCAGCCAGGAGCTTTTCGCCAACACGGCTGGTTCAACCTCTTCGTCGCAATCAGACATGCCTGACGTGAGCGGCAAGAGCCTCGGCCTCTATCTCGATGACGAAATCGCATTTGGCAACGGCTTCCGCCTTACCCCCGGATTGCGCTTCGATTCCTATGATTACGATCCGGATGGTTCGGTATCCAGCAACAGCGGCTACAATACCTTCGGCCTGCCGAGCGGCAACAGCGGCTCGCGCTTCTCGCCAAAACTGCTTGCCACCTATGACGTGACGCCGGAACTTCAGCTCTTCGCACAATGGTCCATGGCTTATCGTGCGCCGACGATCAATGAATTGTACCTGAACTTCTCCAACGTCAGCTCCGGTTACGCAGTGGTCGGCAATTCCGCCCTCAACCCCGAGACCAGCAACGGTTTTGAAATCGGCGCGAACTATGCCTCCGGTGACCTCACGGGAAGCCTGACGCTGTTCCACAACAAGTACAAGAACTTCATCGAGCAGTACACGACCTCGACGACCCTGTTCCCCGGCTTTGGCGGCAGGGGCAACGGATCGCTCTTCACCTATCGCAACCGCAACAATGTTGAAATCTCCGGTGTGGAAGCCAAGGTCCGCAAGGACCTCGCAAACGGCTTCTTCGCCCATGCCTCGCTTGCTTATGCCTATGGCAAGGACACAGACACCAACGAGTTCATCCGCACGGTGGCACCGTTCAAGTCCGTGCTCGGCATCGGCTACGCGCAGGAAACCTGGGGCACGGAATTCACCGGCATTTTCTCCTCCGGCATGCGTGACGACAAGGTCGCAACCACCTTTGACGCACCCGGTTACGGCATCTTCAACCTGACCGGCTGGTGGGAGCCGGAACAGACCAAGGGCCTGCGCATCCAGGCCGGCATCTACAACCTGTTCGACAGGCAATACTGGAATGCGGTCGGCGTTCGTGACGTCAATCCCAACACCGTCAGCAGCGTCAACCAGCCGGTCGACTTCTATACGGAAGCCGGACGCAGCTTCAAAATCTCTCTGACCCAGAAATTCTAAAACCGGGCCAGAACCATCACCTCCAGTCGGGGCGGCCTTCGGGTCGCCCCTTTTTTGTCACCGGCAATAAAGGTAGTCGCCCTTTCGCTCCAGGACGTCGAGATGCAGGTGATCCTGATGGGTGGCATCGCTGCCGGGAGAAAGAACGGTGCGGAAGAACAGGCAGGCGGCGGCCGTAATCGTGCGCTGGAAGGCGCCTTCTGGCGTTCCGTCCTCGCCGCGCGTCTTCATCACCAACGGCTCGCCCTTGTCGAAGGAAATCGTGGAAATATCCACCGCATTGCCCTTGGCATGTTCGGAAATCTTGCCGTTTTCCGCACTGTTGCGGTTGCGGCAGATATAGGTCGAGGCATTGGCGATCGCCGTCACCTTCTTCTCCGGCAGGGCAAGGGCCGCCGCCGGCAACACCATCTCCTTGGTCCAGCGGGAAAGGGCAAGCGCGGTTTCGCAGCGCATGGTGCCTGAAGGTTCAAGCTTTATATCAGGCAGAACCACGGAAAGCTCAATTGGCGCTTCAACGCCGCAGCCCTGTTCTTCGTCACGGATCGGCTCAAGTTTTTTGAATTCCGCGCCGATTTCCTTCAGCGCACCAAGGCAGGCCTCAAGTGCTGCCGGGTCTTCCGGCTTTACCGGCTCCGGTGGTTTCTCCGGTTTTGCCGCTTCGTCAGCTGGTTTCTGTTGTTCCCCGCCATCCTTGCCCTCGCTTTTCCCCTTCGCGTCATCGGCACTCTTATCAGCAGGTGTCTTTTCACCATCCGGTTTCTGTTCTTCCGGAGCCTGCGGCTTCGGAACCGGTTTCGGCGCTTCCACCGGGTCTTGCGCCTTCCCGTCCGATGGTTTTTCCGAAGGGGTGGAGGATTGCCCCTCACCCGGCTTGGGCTGTGGCACAGGCACCTGGGGGGGCGGTTCCGAGGCGGAAATCAATGCAAGGCTGGCTACCAGAAGACACAGGCGATGAAGCATTATACGGGGTACTCCTGACCGTTTCGGCAGGAGAGCAACGCAGCAGCGCCCCCTAAGGTTCATTCCCTCACCGAAATCCGCTTGCCAAGGCGGATCGTGCACGCTAACAATTTTCCCATGAATATCGTGTCTATGAACATTGCTAACTGGTGGTGGAGCAGCTTTACGCGGCCTTGACCAGTCATGTCTTCAGACAAAGTCCAAGCCGCCCGAATTTTCAGGCGGCTTTTTTGTTATTTTGCCGCCTGTCATCGGGCCTGAACAACAGGAAGTACGAAAGAAATGGTAACGATCATTCAGGATGACGGAGCGGAAACCTACGAGACGAAAGGCGACATAAAAGTCAGCCGGAAGCGTCGACCCGCCGATTATGCGAGCGCCATCGATAATTACATCGAAAAGCTCGATTCTCACCGAGGCGCGGTTTTTTCGTCCAACTATGAATATCCCGGCCGCTACACCCGCTGGGATACGGCCATCATCGACCCACCGCTCGGCATTTCCTGTTTTGGCCGCAAGATGTGGATCGAGGCCTATAATGGCCGTGGCGAAGTGCTGCTCGGCTTCATCACCGAAAAGCTGAAGGCGACGCCCGATCTCACGCTCGGCGCATCCTCCGCCCGCCGTCTCGATCTTACCGTCAACGAACCGGACCGCGTCTTCACCGAGGAAGAACGCTCGAAAATCCCGACGGTCTTCACGGCGCTCAGAGCCATCGTCGACCTTTTTTATTCGAACGCGGATTCGGCCATCGGCCTGTTCGGCGCCTTCGGCTACGATCTCGCCTTCCAGTTCGACGCGATCAAGCTGTCGCTTTCGCGCCCGGAAGATCAGCGCGACATGGTGCTCTACCTGCCGGATGAAATCCTCGTCGTTGACCACTATTCCGCCAAGGCCTGGATCGACCGTTACGATTTCGAAAAGGACGGCGTAACGACGGACGGCAAGTCCTCCGACATCACGCCCGATCCCTTCAAGACCACCGATACGATCCCGCCCAAGGGCGATCACCGTCCCGGCGAATATTCCGAACTTGTCGTGAAGGCCAAGGAAAGCTTCCGCCGCGGCGACCTGTTCGAAGTCGTTCCCGGCCAGAAGTTCATGGAGCGTTGCGAAAGCAATCCATCGGCGATTTCCCGTCGCCTGAAGGCGATCAACCCCTCGCCCTATTCCTTCTTCATCAATCTCGGCCATCAGGAATATCTGGTCGGCGCTTCGCCGGAAATGTTCGTGCGCGTTTCCGGCCGCCGCATCGAGACCTGCCCGATTTCAGGCACCATCAAGCGCGGCGACGATCCGATTGCCGATAGCGAGCAGATCCTGAAACTGCTCAACTCGAAGAAGGACGAATCCGAACTCACCATGTGTTCGGACGTAGACCGCAACGACAAGAGCCGCGTCTGCGAACCGGGTTCGGTGAAGGTCATCGGCCGTCGCCAGATCGAGATGTATTCGCGTCTCATCCACACCGTCGATCACATCGAGGGCCGCCTGCGCGACGATATGGACGCCTTTGACGGTTTCCTCAGCCACGCCTGGGCCGTCACCGTCACCGGTGCACCTAAACTGTGGGCCATGCGTTTCATCGAAGGTCATGAAAAGAGCCCGCGCGCCTGGTATGGCGGCGCAATCGGCATGGTCGGCTTCAACGGCGACATGAATACGGGGCTCACGCTGCGCACCATCCGCATCAAGGACGGCATCGCCGAGGTGCGTGCGGGTGCGACGCTGCTCAACGATTCCAACCCGCAGGAAGAAGAAGCCGAAACCGAACTGAAGGCGTCGGCCATGATCGCAGCCATTCGTGACGCAAAAGCCACCAACTCGGCGGCCACCAAGCGCGATGCCGCCAAGGTGGGCACCGGCGTCAAGATCCTGCTCGTCGACCACGAAGACAGCTTCGTCCACACGCTGGCGAATTATTTCCGCCAGACGGGTGCCACTGTCTCCACCGTCAGATCGCCGGTCGCCGCAGACGTGTTCGACCGCTTCCAGCCCGATCTCGTTGTGCTGTCTCCCGGCCCCGGCAGCCCGACGGATTTCGACTGCAAGGCGACGATCAAGGCCGCCCGCGCCCGTGATCTGCCGATTTTCGGTGTCTGCCTCGGCCTTCAGGCTCTGGCGGAAGCCTATGGCGGTGAGTTGCGCCAGCTTGCAGTGCCGATGCACGGCAAGCCTTCGCGCATCCGCGTGCTGGAACCCGGTCTCGTCTTCTCCGGTCTCGGCAAGGAAGTGACCGTCGGTCGTTACCACTCGATCTTCGCCGACCCTGCCACCCTGCCGCGTGATTTCATCATCACCGCGGAAAGCGAGGACGGCACGATCATGGGCATCGAACACGCCAAGGAACCGGTAGCCGCCGTTCAGTTCCACCCGGAATCGATCATGACGCTCGGCCAGGACGCCGGCATGCGCATGATCGAGAACGTCGTGGTGCATCTGACCCGCAAGGCGAAGACGAAGGCGGCATGATGGCCGCAGCCGGCGCCATTGCCATAGAACCCATCCGGGCGGAGCACGTTGAAAGCTTTCACCGTGCTCTCGATACGGTTTCGCGTGAGCGGAAATATCTGAGCTTCCTGGAGGCGCCGCCGCTCGATTCGGTCCGCGCCTTCGTTCTCGACATGATTGAAAACGACCATCCGCAATTCGTGGCGATTGCGGATGGCGAAGTGGCCGGCTGGTGCGATATTCGCCGCCAGAGCAGAGCAACCCGCGCCCATTGCGGCACGCTCGGCATGGGCATCCTGCCCGCCTATCGCGACAAGGGGCTGGGTGGACGGCTGATGCGGCAGACACTCGATGCCGCCCGTCAATGCGGGCTGCATCGTGTCGAGCTAAGCGTACATGCGGACAATGCCAGAGCAATTGCGCTTTATGAAAAGATCGGTTTTGTGCATGAAGGCCGGGGCCGTGACGCCGTTCTGATCGACGGGCGATACATCGACAGCCTGAACATGGCGATCATTTTCGGCACCTAACCCCTCGGCAGCGAGGCGGAAATACACAGCGCGAATTTCTTCAGAAGCTGCATGTCGAAATGCCCTTCCCGCCGCAGCATCCAGGTCAGCGCGTCATTCGCAGTCCACGGCTTCTTGTAGGGCCTGACCGAAGTGACGGCATCATAAACGTCGCAGATCGCCGCGATACGCGCGTAAAGGCTGATCTCGCTGCCCGCACGGCCACTCGGATAACCGCCGCCGTCCATTCGCTCATGATGGTTGAAGCAGACATCAAGCACCATGCCAGGCATCTGCGCATTGCGCGACAATATATCCCGGCCGAATACGGGGTGAAGATTGATGATCTCCCGCTCATTGGCGCTCAGCCCCTCCGCCTTGTTGAGGATAGAAGAGGGGATTTCCACCTTGCCGATGTCGTGCAGCAAGCCGCTGATGCCGAGCAGATCGACCGCTCCCCTGTCCAACCCGAGATAATTGCCGAAAAGAATCATCAGACCGCTGACGGAGACCGAATGAACGAAGGTCGTTTCGTCTTTCGATTTCAGGCGGGTGACCCCGATGAAAATCGCCGGGTTTGACTGCACCGCATCCGAAATCTTGCTCGCCGCGGCAGCCATGCCCTTCAACGAAACACAGCCGCCAGCTTCGGCGGAGGCGAAGGTCTCGGCGATCGCATCGGCGGCCGAGCGCACGGCATGGGTAACGGCGGCGACGGTTTCCGGGCAATTGTCCGATTGCGGCGAAACGGCCGCGGAGCGCGCGCTGCCTTCGGTATCATGTCCCTTGGCCGTATTGATGATAATGCTTTCGGCGCCGCTTAATTTCAATTGACGCATTAATTCCTCGTGCCGCAAAAGAAAGCGGTGCCGCTTTAAAAATCCCTGGTTCGAAAGCGTTCCTTCGACCGCTTCGATAAACATGCCAATCGTCAGTTGCTGGCTGGAAATTCGTTTGAGCATCAGATGCTTTTATTTTCCTTCCCGGGAATGATAACCTGAAACCGTAATTCGTAAAAAATGTCGGCACGCAACCGCCTAAAATATAAAGGTGAAGTTAAGCCTTCCCGATTTTACCTAAACTTGGACCTCGAAAGATTAGATAACACAAATATGAAAATATTTTACTCCGGATATATTTAAAACTCAAAGCATAAATTCGAATAGACCAATAATCAACCTTGGAATGTAAATAGTGAAAATTCTCGCATACGACGTAAACCAGGAGCCGAAGAAACCCGCATGAATTCCAGACTTGAAACGCGCATCGATCAGGGTACGGGCCGTGAACCGGCGGACATGGTTCTCAAGGGCGGACGTTTCTTCGACCTCGTCACCGGAGAACTCGTCGCCTCGGACATCGCCATATGTGGTGACACGATCGTCGGAACCTGCGAGAACTATAAAGGCATCAGGGAAATCGACATTTCCGGAAAGATCGTCGTTCCGGGTTTCATCGATACACATCTCCACATCGAATCGTCACTGGTGACACCACACGAATTCGACCGCTGCGTTTTGCCCTACGGCGTTACCACCGCCATCTGCGACCCGCATGAGATCGCCAATGTTCTCGGTGTGGAGGGGCTTCAGTTCTTCCTCGACAGCGCCATGGAAACAATCATGGACATCCGCGTGCAGCTTTCCTCCTGCGTGCCCGCCACCCATCTGGAAACCGCCGGCGCCGATTTGCCCATCGAAAAGCTGCTGCCGTTCCGCGATCATCCGAAGGTCATCGGCCTTGCCGAATTCATGAATTTTCCGGGCGTCATCCACAAGGACCCGGTGTGCATGGCAAAGCTTGCGGCCTTTCAGGGCGAGCATATCGACGGACACGCACCGCTTCTCTCCGGAACGGCGCTCAACGGTTATCTCGCCGCCGGCATCCGCACGGAACATGAATGCACCAGCGCCCCGGAAGCAATGGAGAAAATCCGCAAGGGCATGCATATTCTGGTGCGTGAAGGCTCGGTCTCAAAAGACCTGCACGCCCTGATGCCTATTATCACCGAGCGCCTGTCGCCCTATCTGGCGCTCTGCACGGATGATCGCAACCCGCTCGATATCGCCGAACAGGGCCATCTCGATTATATGATCCGCACCGCCATCGCCAGCGGCGTGGAACCGCTTGCCATCTACCGCGCCGCTTCCATTTCCGCCGCAAAAGCCTTCGGCCTGCGCGATCGCGGCCTCGTCGCACCCGGCTGGCGCGCCGATCTCGTGGTCATCGACAGCCTGCAGAACTGCAAGGCCAGCATGGTGTTATCAGGCGGACGGATCGTCGATGACGCCCTCTTTGCCACACGCAAACCGGTCGCCCCCGTCGGCCTCGACAGCGTCAAGGCAAGACCGGTGCTCGCTTCCCATTTTGGCGTGCCTGTCACCGAAGGCGAAACACCCGTCATGGGCGTGCTTCCCGGCAAGATCATTACCGAGCACCGCCGTTACAAGCTGCCAACGGATGGCAACCAGACCACCGTCGATCTTGCGAACGACATCATCAAGGTCGCAGTCATCGAACGCCACGGCAAGAACGGCAACCATGCCAATGGTTTCGTTCAGGGCTTCGGCCTGAAGAAAGGCGCCATCGCCTCCACTGTCGGCCATGACAGCCACAATATCTGCGTCGTCGGCGTCAACGAGGACGACATGGCGCTCGCCGCCAACCGGCTCGGCGAAATCAAGGGTGGTTTCGTGGTGGTGGAAGACGGCAGTGTAACCGGCGAGATCGCTTTGCCCGTCGCAGGGCTGATGAGCCTCGAACCCTATGAGACGGTGCGCGATACGCTGCATACGCTGCGAAAGGCGGCCTATGCACTCGGCACAACGCTGGAGGAGCCTTTCCTGCAGGTGGCCTTCCTGCCGCTGCCCGTCATTCCGCATCTGAAGATTTCGGATATGGGCATGGTGGACGTGGACCGGTTTACGCTGATTTAATGGTGGTTTAGCGACCAGAGGCAGCGGATACGCTCAATCTGCGTTGAGGCCGCGAGAGCGGCCTCATGCTTTCGTCTCCGAAGGCCAGGTGACGTAATAATATTTGCCCGCGACCCTGCCAAAATAGGCGTGTTTTCCCGTCGCCTTGTCGACATAGCTGCCGCTTCCATCCCTGGAAAGCGCGCCGTCTTCGCTGCGCTTCAGCTGCGTGTTGAGGAAGTCGACCCAGTTGGTCTTGGCGATGTCAGTGGCTGTCGTCGGCTTGGCGTTTTTCTGGTTCGGATCCCAGGCGTCGATCGTTTTGCCCTGGGTGGGGGTCGAAACCTGCAGGGCCCCGCGCTCGAGAGCGCCCATCATCGACCGGGCGCGCAGATATTGCGCCGGATCGTCCCCCGCCAACGAAAGCTTGGCCTTCAGATTCCGCATGAAGGCCGGCGATGCGATATAGTCGGCTGAAGCGGTTTTCGGGGCTGGATTCGGTGTGGATGCGCGGGCCGCCGACTGCCCGGAAAGGAAGACGTCTCTGATGGATGGAGGGGCGGCCTGAGCTTTGGCACGGGAGGATGTGGCATTAGCGGTACTGGACTGATTAAAACTCTTGATTGAAACGGACATGACAATCCCTGCTTCACTTTATGGGTGGAGACCGAAAATCTGTAGGTTTCAATTCATTAATACGGGAAGCTTGCCCGAGGATCGCTAACAACGAAGTAATTATGAAAAAAATTACTTAGTTGTATTTGTTAATAAGAATATACATAGGTTTTCACCATGAATTAATTTAAGTTTAAGATATTATAAAATTCACAAATACCTAAATAGTACTAATCAACACCCGAGACGCGACTATGGCTCCGCATTCGGTCGTCAGAACGCACCCGCGAAGACTGACATCGTCTGCTGGCTGAACAGTGCCGGGAGGTTATGAACCCAGAGGCAGAGACTTACGGAAATAAACCACCCGCTGCGTTTCCTCAAACCCCAGCGCCGCATGCATGCGGTGTGAATCGACATTGGAAATATCGGCATCGGAAGCAAGCTCGCTCACGCCCCTGCTGATCGCCCAACGGGTCACCTCGGCAATCAATGCAGCCGCAACGCCCTGTTTGCGAAACGCCTCCTCCACATAAACACCTTCGAGAAACGCCACGGGCGAGGTGTCGCATCCGTTGACATAATCCTGCCGCAGGCTGGCTTCGGCAAAACCGATGGCCGCACCCGCCGGATCATGGGCAATAAATCCAACTTCATTGTCGGAGAAGTCCTACAATTCCGCCCGGTGTTCAGCGGGTGAGGCGTCGGACCACAAGCGGTGCCGCAGGAGGGACCAGTCATCGAGCGATGTTTCTCCCGCAGTCTCGATGACAAATTGCCTGCTCATGCGACGACCCCGCAAAACACATCCAGCCCATCGAGCTTTACAATCCCCCCATCGAACAGCGGCGAGAAACCCGGCATCGGCAATATATCCGTGACCCGCATGGCCTTCGGTATCGGGAATTCCACCGCCTCACGGGTCAGGTTGAAAACGAACAGCAATTTCTCGTCGCCCTTCTGGCGTGTGAAGGCCAGCACGTCGAGATTGGTCTTGATGAAATGCATGTCGCCATCGCGCAGCGCGCCGTGGGTTTTGCGGAAAGACAGAACCGCGCGATAATGATTGAGTACCGACTCCGGTTTGCGCTCCTGCGCATCAACGGCCTGCATGGCATGGGCATAGGGCACCGGCAGCCAGGGCTTTTCAGCGCTTGAAAAACCGGCATTCGGCTTGCCGGTCTCCCAAACCATCGGCGTGCGGCACCCGTCCCGCCCCTTGAAGGCGGGCCAGAAACGAATGCCATAGGGGTCGCGCAAATCCTCAAAGGCAAGTTCGGCCTCCGTCAGCCCCAGTTCCTCGCCCTGATAGAGGCATATGGAACCGCGCAGGCTGGCGAGAACGCAGATGGCGAGCTTCGCCACCCGTGTCTGCTCCTCCACGCTTTCGGAAAAGCGGCTGAGATGGCGCACCACATCATGGTTGGAAAAGGCCCAGCACACCCAGCCATCCGTCACCACCTTGCCGAAGGTCTCCACCGAGCCGCGCAGGTGTTTTGCGCTGAAATCCGGCCCGAGAAGATCGAAGGTATAACACATGTTGAGTTTGTCATTGCCGGACGTATAGGCCGCAACCGTCTTCAGCGAGCGCGCGCCGTCTCCCACCTCACCCACGGTGGCGCGGCCCTCATAGTCATCGAGCAGTGCGCGAAAACGCTTCAGGAAAGCAACATTTTCCGGCCGCGTCTTGTCGTAGAGATGGTCCTGCATGCCATAGGGATTGACGTCGGAGGCATCAAGACCAAAGCTCTCCTCATCGAAAAGCGGCGGGTTGTCTCGCAGCAGCTTGTCATGGAAATAATGGTTGACGGTATCGAGCCGGAAACCGTCCACGCCGCGATCCAGCCAGAAACGCACGGTTTCGAGAAGCGCATCCTGAACATCCGGATTGTGGAAATTAAGGTCTGGCTGCGAGGCAAGGAAACTGTGCATGTAATATTGCTTGCGCACGCCGTCCCATTCCCATGCCGGCCCGCCAAACACGGAAAGCCAGTTGGTGGGCGCCGTGCCATCCGGCTTGGGATTGGCCCAGACATACCAGTCGGCCTTGCTGTTGGTGCGGCTGGCGCGGCTGTCCACGAACCACGGATGCTGATCTGACGTGTGTGAAATGACCTGGTCGATGATCACCTTCAGCCCCAGCCGATGCGCCTCGGCCATCAGCGCATCGAAATCGGCAAGCGTGCCGAACATCGGATCGACATTGCAATAATCGGAAACGTCATAACCCATATCGGCCATGGGCGAAGTGAAGAACGGCGACAGCCAGATGGCATCAACGCCGAGCGAGGCGATATAGGGCAGCCGTTTCGTCACCCCGGCAAGATCGCCGTAACCGTCACTGGTCGTGTCCTGAAACGAGCGCGGATAGACCTGATAGATCACCGCTCCCTTCCACCAGTCCGATTGCGCTTGGGGTTTGTGGACCGGGGCATGGGTTGGCGTCATGGGCGATCTCCTGATGGCGGTTCATTCGAGAATATAAAGCCGTTGCGCCCGCGTAAACCGGAACTTCGCAGATGCACAATCGGCCAGAACCGCCCTTGTCAGCGGCGCGCACTCGTCGTAAGCCGCATGGCTGGAAAAAACGGGAGGATGACGGCGTGGGCGGACGGTTTCTGTCGATTGGCGAATGCATGGTGGAATTGTCGCAGGCCGGCAACGGGCTGCTGCGCAAGGGTTTTGCCGGGGATACGTTCAATACCGCCTGGTATGCCCGCGCCTGCCTGCCGCAAGACTGGTCGGTCGATTATTTCACCGCGCTCGGCGACGATCCGCTTTCGGAAGACATGCTGGCCTTCATTGCGGAAGCCGGCATCGGCACGGAAACAATCCGCCGCATCAAGGGCGGCACGCCCGGCCTTTACCTCATCAACCTGAAGGATGGCGAGCGCACCTTCAGCTACTGGCGCAATGCCGCCGCCGCAAGGCAGCTCGCCGCCGATGCGGACCACCTGCGCAGGACGGTGGAAAGCGCCGATGTCGTCTATTTCTCCGGCATCACGCTCGCCATTCTCGCCTCCGCCCATGATGTCGATACGTTCCTCGCCGAACTGCGCCGCGCCAGAGCAGCGGGCAAGCTGGTGGTCTTCGACCCCAACATCCGCCCGCGCCTGTGGGCGGATAAGGATACGATGCTTGAGACCATCTCCAACGGCGCACGCGCCGCAACGCTTGTCATGCCAAGCTTCGATGACGAGGCGAGCCATTTCGGCGATGTCTCCGTGGAAGTAACCATCGACCGCTACCGTTCCCTCGGCGTCGAGAACATCGTGGTCAAGGATGGAGCCAAGGGCGCGACGCTCGATTTCGGCGGCAGCCGCAGTCACGCCCCGGCGGTGAAGGCCGTGGACGTGGTGGATACGACAAGCGCCGGCGACAGCTTCAACGGCGCTTTCCTCGCCCGCTATGTGACCGGCAGTTCGCCGGAGGAGGCGGCCACCTTCGCGGCAAGGGCGGCGGCAACCGTCATCGGTCACCACGGCGCGCTGATCAGCCCCGAGCTGCTGCCGCTGGTGGGATAAGGCTCCGCCGCACTGGGAAGCGCCGTGAACAACCGCAAACTTCTGCGCGAAAACCCCACTTCCCCGCCGTCACATGGCCTGACATGATCCTGTAACACGCGCGCCGCATATACGGGCGGAAGCCGGGCAATGGGGAATCGCCTGCGCGCAGATGAGCAGGATCAGTGTTTCATGACGAGAATCACGATTGTCACAGATGCCTGGCACCCGCAGGTCAACGGCGTGGTTCGCTCGATAGAAAACACCAATACCGAGCTGGCGCGGCTGGGTGTGGATGTGAACATGGTCACGCCCCAGAGTTTTTACAGCATTCCCTGCCCAACCTATCCGGAAATCCGCCTCTCGGTCGCCGGCTATCGTCGTGTTGCGGCCGAGATCGAAAAAAGCCAGCCTTCCTTCGTGCATATCGCCACCGAAGGGCCGCTGGGTTTCATGGCGCGGCGCTGGTGTGTGAAGAACCATATGCGTTTTTCCACCAGCTATCACACACGCTTTCCCGAATATGTCGCGGCGCGTTTTCCAATCCCGGAAAGCTGGCTTTATGCTTTCGTGCGCTGGTTCCACAATGGCGGCAACACCTGCATGGTGGCGACGCCGAGCCTCGAGACCGAGCTGGAAGCGCGCGGCGTCAAGAACCTGAAGCGCTGGAGCCGTGGCATTGATGCCGAACTGTTCCATCCGCGCCCGAAAACAACGCTGCCTTTCGATCTGCCGAGGCCGATCTTCATGACGGTCGGTCGTGTGGCGGTGGAGAAGAACCTGCCGGAATTCCTGGAACTCGACCTGCCCGGATCGAAGGTCGTCATCGGCGATGGCCCGGCCCGCCATGAGTTGCAGGAAAAATATCCCGGCGTGCTGTTTACCGGCGTCAAGACCGGCGAAGAGCTGGCCGATGCCTATGCGCAGGCGGATGTCTTCGTTTTCCCCTCGAAGACCGACACCTTCGGCAACACCATTCTGGAAGCGCTGGCAAGCGGCGTACCCGTCGCCGCCTTCCCCGTCACCGGGCCGATCGACATTCTCGGCGGCAACCCGGCCGCCGGCGCGCTGGATGACAATCTTCGCAATGCCTGCCTGGCAGCACTTCATTGTTCACCGCAGGAGGCGCTGGCGCTTTCCAAAAGCTACAGCTGGGAAAAGGCGTCGCGGCAATTCCTCGACAACGTCATTCACGCGGCTGGAAAATCCCTGCCGCTCCTGTCCCGCTCACGGCTGGCCTGAAGGTAAACACATCCCCCGGTTTTTTCTGCAAGGACAGTGGACGAAACATGACGGGAATGTCACAAGGCGATCAGGACGCGACTGCCGTTATCTTTAGAACGGGGTCGGGCTGCTGATTGACGTCAGGCGGTTGCCGCGAGATTACGCTGGCCGTCCTATTTCAAGATGATACCCCGCCAGCTCCATTGGGATGCCGCTTCAGGATATAGGAAGAAGCTCTTTTTGCTGGGCTGCGGACCATTGGTTGATCTTCTCGATAATGTCCTTTGGAGCGATCGGCAGGGCGCTGTTGGGTATGACAGCCACCGTTCCGTGAAAAACCAGCACCAGACTGTCCGGCGGCGTGATTGCGAGATGATAGCGCGCCCAGCTCAAGTGCACGGTGTCCAGCCGTGTGACCTGCTTGAAGCCTTCGGGCCCGATTTCGATCAGCGAATGAGGCGAATACATGCGCTCGTGCGCGATATTCCAGTGTGCCAGAACCTCGTAATAGGATTTCGCCTCCCGTCTCGCGCCCTGCCAGATAATGCACCATATGACGAGGGCCACGATCGGTGCGGGTGCAAACACCCAATAACCGACCACCGGCCAGACACCCGGGAACCATGGCAGGCTTAGGGAATAGATGAAACCGGCGGCCAGTCCCGCAAATATCGACAGCTTCACTCTTGCCGAGGCAAGATGGCGCGTCCACGACCTGTCGAGAATCATGCTGTAATTTTCATACGCCTGATGTTGATAACCATGGACATAGTCGGGGATATGTTTCGGGTCGGGCGTGAAGCTTATTGAAATCGTTTCATCGGCCATAGGAGCACGTCATCCCGTCCCTGTGCAGTTTAATCTGCGTAGCAGGGTTGCCCTTATAAATCAAAAGACCTTTCGCTGCCGAAACATTTGGGGATCAGCGCCGTGCGGCGGAACCTGCCTTCACCATGCTCCGGTAAGCATTTGCCCGGAAAGCGGCACAGTCCGCGGCTTGCCGTCCTTGTCCGTCGCCGACAGCGATGCCGACATCTGCTTAGGCGATTTGCGGAACCAGTTGGCGGCGACGCTTGCCATATCGCCAAGCATGGCGTGGTGGTGCCAGTCGGCAAAGCGTCTTGCCGTCGCTTCAGGTTCTGAACGGTAGAAGAAATCACCGGATTGCCCGAGATCGTTGATTGATGCCGCCATCGTGGATAGTGGGCGCTGAAACATCTTCGGCGGCACGGACAATCCCCGGGCACCATCGGCAAAAGCCGGCGCCATGAAATCGATCGCCCATCCATCCGCCTCGACCCAGCAATGGAAATTGTCGCCCGCACCTGTCACGTAACCATCGTCACGATGATCCGCAAACAGCAGGACCTTCCCATCCAGATTATAGGCGGCAAGCCCACCCTTCGGCAAAGCCTTGACCTTGTAGTGCTGCTTGAGGATGAAAGCGCCGAAGGTACTGAAATACATCGAGGCCGAAGCGGGATCGGCATTCTGGCTGAGGAGCAGGCTGTTGATGACCCGGTAAATCCGGTGATAGTCGGTCTGCTTGATCAGCATGGTCTTTTACTCTTCAAAACAAGACGTTGGACGAGCGCCCGCCGCTTGTTTCTTCTCCCCGGGGGAGAAGTCCGCGGCAGCGGGATGAGGGGGCGAGGGTCGAGATATCAGGAGAGGTTGCCCCCTCATCCGACCCTTCACGTCAAAATCAACGCCTCTTCTTCGCCTTGCTCTCGAACGGATTATCCGACCCACGATAATGCACGCGGATCGGCACGCCAGGCATGTCGAAATCCTTGCGCAAACCGTTCACCAGATAACGCGTATAGCTTTCCGGAATGGCTTCCGGGCGGGTGCAGGAAATCATGAAGGCGGGCGGGCGAGCCTTGACCTGCGTCATATATTTCAGCTTCAGGCGACGGCCGGAAACGGCCGGCGGCGGATGCTGCGTGGTCTGCCCATCCAGCCAGCGGTTGAGCCTGGCGGTGGAGATACGGCGGTTCCAGACCTTGTCCGTATCGATGATGCTCTGCATCAGCCGGTCGAGGCCATAACCCGTCTGACCGGAGATCGGCACGGCGCGGATGCCGCGCGCCTGCGGCAGCAGCCGCTCGGTCTTTTCACGCAGATCGGCCAGATAGGCCTGCGGGTCTTCGACCAGATCCCATTTGTTGAAGGCGAGCACGGCGGCGCGGCCTTCGCGGATAACGAGGTCGACCAGCTGCAGATCCTGCTTTTCGAACGGGATGGTGCTGTCGAACACAATCACCACCGTCTCGGCAAAACGGATGGAGCGCAGCGAATCCGCCACCGAGAGCTTTTCCAGCTTCTCCGTCACCTTGGCCTTGCGGCGCATGCCGGCCGTATCGAACATCTTGATGGTGCGGCCGCGCCAGTCCCATTCGACCGAAATACTGTCGCGGGTAATGCCGGCTTCCGGGCCGGTCAGCAGCCGGTCTTCACCGAGGAAACGGTTGATGAGTGTCGATTTGCCCGCATTCGGTCGGCCGATAATGGCGACGCGCAGCGGCTTAGTCTCGTCATAGACGGGCTCTTCGTCTTCGTCTTCCTCTTCCTCGCTGCCGGGCTCAGCGCGCGGCAGAACGATATCCGTCTCCGCCTCGTCCACTTCAGGCGGGAAGGCGGCGTCTTCGCCGATCGCCGCAACGATGGCGTCGCGCAGGTCGATCATGCCCTGACCGTGTTCGGCCGAGATCGGGCAAGGCTCGCCAAGACCGAGCGTGAAGGCATCGTAGAAACCGGCGTCAGAACCGCGCGCTTCGGATTTGTTGGCCACCAGCACGACAGGCTTGCCGCGACGGCGCAGCATTTCGCCGAGCGTCTCGTCGGCGGGCGTCAGCCCCGCCTTGGCGTCAACCACGAACAGCGTTACATCGGCTTCATCGATTGCCGCTTCCGTCTGCGCCCACATGCGACCCTGAAGCGTTTCCGGCCCGGATTGCTCCAGACCGGCGGTGTCGATGATGGTGAAACGCAGATCGACAAGCTTCGCGTCGCCGGGGCGGCGGTCACGGGTCACGCCAGGCGTGTCGTCCACCAAGGCCAGCTTCTTTCCGACCAGACGGTTGAAAAGCGTGGACTTGCCGACATTGGGGCGCCCGACTATGGCGACGGTGAAGCTCATTGTTGTCTGTTCCTTAGAGCAAGTCTGCCCAAAACGTTACCTGTTTTGGGCAAAAGACATGCGTAAAATAATCAGTTGGATCGCTTTGGCAATGCGAAGAAATGCCGGGGCGATAGCTCGGAGAGCGGCTTTAAGCAGCTTTGCCCGAAGCGGTGATATTGTCGAGCATGATCTGCGCACGGCTCGTCACGTTGCGCGGTGCCTGCGTATCGTTGACGATCTGCTCGAACCATTGTTTGGCCTTGACGAAATCACCGGCCTTGTAGGCAGCAAGGCCGAGTGCCTCGCGGGCCGACGCCCGCATCGTCTGGCCTTCAGCGCTCAAAGGCTCGGCCAGTGCAACCACCTGATCATAGGTGCCGTTATCGACCAAAAGCCAGGCCGCCCGCACCTTGGCCGTGTCGCGGAAGACCTGCGGCGCAGATGTATCGTTGCCGATGGCGGTGAAGGCAGCGATGGCGCCGGCCGCATCACCCTTCTGCGACAGCAGCGTGGCCGAGCGGAACTTCGCCAGCACAGGATAATTGCCGTGACCGGAGGTTTCGAGATCGGCAAAGGCCTTCAGCGCCTCATCCGTCTTGTTTTCAGAAGCAAGCGTCAGCGCCGCAAGGAACTGGTCACCGGAATTAGAAGCGCGGCTGGTGTTCCAGTATTCGTAAATGCCGGCGCCGGCAGCGCCGAGAACCACGAGAACGGCGGCGCCCGCAGCCACGATACCGTAACGGCCCCAGAAGCGCGACAGCTGCTCGGAGCGGATCTGCTCGTTCACTTCGCGGATAAAGGTATCATTTTCGTTTGCCATCAAATTCTCCGTTACCCGCGCGGAGATCGTCTCCGATCCATCCGTCCGCGGACATACCAAGCCGCTTACCCGGGCAAGCACAAGCGTGGCCGACCGGGTCATGGTCGGCCTTCTAGCCTATTTTGCCTGATATGTAAGGGGGAAACGTTGATTTCCTACATCGCGATCGGCTGAACGCCGATCAACCATTCGTGCAGTTTCAGGATGAAAGCCCCCCAGAGAACGATGCCGCCGACAATGGCCACCACATCATAGCGGCCCGAGACGAAGGGACGGAGCACTTTTTCGCCCGCCCTTTCGCGCCGCTTCAGCGAAATGCGCATCACCACACCCCAGGCAAGGAACGACGCAAAAAGCAGGATCGAAGAGGTTTCGCCATTCGCCAGAAGATGGGCGAGCGCCCAGATCTTGACGGAGAGAATGAGCGGATGCTTCGTCTTCACCGCGATGTGGCCAGCCGGTATGAGGCTGGCGATAAGACAGATCATCGCCGGCAGCATCAGCGTCACGGCAAGATGGCTCGTCCAGACCGGCGGATACCACAACATGCCCGTCTCCTGCCGGGCTTCCCCAAAGGCATAGATGACGAGGCCGAGCGTGATGAGGCTGGCGACGGAATAAAGCCCCTTGAAAGGACCTTCACCCAGCTTCGCGATCATCCGCGCGCGAAACTGCGGCGCAAACACCTTCAAAAGATGCGTCAGGAAAAACAAGGCAAGACAGAGTACGAGAAAAAGCATGGAACACGGTCCCCCGGTGGATCGGAACGCGGCCCTATCACCGCGAGGCAGAACAGGAATTAGGCTGAAAGGCGTAAAAAAGCCAGACTATTCAAAGCTTCGCCTTATTCCACCCGCAAAAGGCCACGGTGTATCATATGACGGATGACTGATGTTTCGCCCATTTACCGCTTTTTCCCTGTCGCTTCTCACCGCCCTGCCCGCTTTCGCCGAAAATACGGAAAAGCCGAAGCAGCTCGTCATCGTCTCCTTTGACGGTGCGGGCGACAATACGCTGTGGGAAAGAAGCCGGGCGACGGCGAAGGAAGTCGGCGCGCATTTCACCTATTTTCTCGCCTGCACGCTGGTCATGGACCGCAAGACCAGCGCCAAGACCTATCAGGGTCCGGGCCAGAAGGCCGGTCGCTCCAATGTCGGTTTCGGCCAGTCGCCGGAAGAGGTGGAGACGAGGCTCAGAAACATCTGGGCCGCCTATCGTGAAGGCAACGAGATCGGCAACCACACCTGCGGCCATTTCGATGGGGGCCAATGGACCGCCGAACAATGGGACGGCGAATTCACCACCTTCACCAGCACGCTGGAAAATGCCTGGCAGATGATCGGCAAGAAGGGCGAAGAGCCTGAAGGCTGGCGCAACATGGTGAAGAACATCAACGGTTTCCGTGCGCCCTATCTGTCGCAGGGACCGGCACTGACCGCCGCCCAGAAAAAACACGGCTTCGTTTACGATGCCACCAGCATCACCAAGGGGCCGGAATGGCCGGCGGAGCGCGACGGCATAGAGCATTTCGGCCTGCCGCTCATTCCCGAAGGGCCGGGCAACCGTCCCATCATCGCCATGGACTACAATCTCTTCATCCGTCACTCCATCGGTGTCGAGACGCCGGATCGCGCCAGGGAATTTGAAGACCGCGCCTATGCGGCCTTCCGCAATGCCTTCGACAGACAGTACAATGGCGAGCGCATTCCGCTACAGATGGGCTTTCATTTCGTGAAGATGAATGGCGGCGCCTATTGGAACGCCTATGAGCGCCTGCTGCGCGAAGTCTGCCGGAAAGACGATGTCGCCTGCGTGAGTTATGCTGAGGCCATGCCGATGATCGAGGCCCGCAAGAAGCAGAAGACCGAGGGCTGAAACCTCTTGGCACCCGACAAAAAAGGCGGCCATCCGGCCGCCTTTTTTGTTTGCCTCAGGGCCGATTGGCCTCCATCGGACCACTCTCTGCCTCGCGCTGCAGATAGCGCTGGTCGATATCGGGCAGCGGCTGATCGTCGATCGCGGACTCGAAGGCCACCAGACGCTTGCGGATCGACAGAAGCTCGATGATCGTCGACCAGGAGCTCACCAGATACTGGAAACTATCGCTTACCTGCCCAAAGGCGGTGGCGATCTGCTGCCAGATACCCATCGTGATCTTGGCTGCCACGATGGTCGGGATCAACATGAAGGTTAGAATGAGAGCATCAAGCTGGCCGAATGTGTAGCGGGCAACGTTGAAATAGAGATAGTGCCAATACATGCGGAAATAATTCTTGCGCACATTGGCAAAAAGCTCCCGCATGGTCGGCGGCTGAGCACGGTCCTCATGGTCTTCGCCATAGACCAGTTCCTTGCGGAATGCCGCCTCGACACGCTGGTTGCGGAACTGCAGTCCCGGCAGCTTGATACCGACAACGGCAAGCAGCACCGTGCCGAAAACTGACCACAACAAAGCCAGCCAGAATAGCGAATGCGGAATGGCGCCAAGGAAGGGCAGCTCCGTCACATGCGCCGACATCTGGAACAGCAGCGGCAGGAACACCACCAGCGTCATGACCGAGTTGATGAGCACGACACCAAGCCCCTCGACAATGGACGCAAATCGCATCGTATCTTCCTGCACACGCTGCGAGGCACCTTCGATGTGACGCAGCTTGTCCCACTTTGACAGGTAGAAATCATTCATGGCCGTGCGCCACCGGAATACATAGTGGCTGGTGAAAAAAGCGGTGATGACGTTCATCGCGACGCCAACCATGCCGATTTCAAGAAAACGCAACTGAAGTGAATAGAATTGGTCTGCCGTAATACCGGGCTGCTTTTCTAGCGCGCGCTGGAAAAGGTCGAAGAACGGACCACGCCAATTATTGATCGCAACCGAAACCTGCACCGCAAAATAGGCGATGAAAATGATGAAGGCCGAACCCCAGATCGACCAATTCGTCCAGGGGTGGTCTCTGGCGATCAATTGCCAGGCGACGCCGAAAATCCCGACGAAAATCGTGAAATAAAGATAGAACCAGACATTATCTCGCGAAAAGAAAAAGGCGATACCGAGAGGCGCGCTTTCTCCGGGAGCCAGAGGCGGCATACCGAGGGCGGCGCCCATTTGCGGACCGACGCTGTACCAGACAAGAATACAGACAACAGTCCACAGCGCAGCGGAGGTGAAGAACAATTTCGGCTTGGGAAAGAAAGAATGAAACACGTTTTCGAACTCACGCGCGTTTGAAATCAGCCATTATTGGCGAAGCACTAGATGGCCCGAACCTAGGGCAGAAATTTGTGCACAGCAACGGCGAAGCGCGGACCTTAACAAGATGTAAGACGAAGTTGGCGAAACGAGCCAAGATGGAACACCGCATAAAGGCTGGGAAAGACGGCCCGCGCCTAACGCTTCCGCTCTGTGGCGAGCACCGGCAGCATCAGCACAATACTGACGACAAGCACGGCGGAGGCGAGAATGCTGGGTGCGGTAAAACTGCCCGTCACCTCGGCGATCCAGCCGGCGGCCAGTGGCCCGACGATCTGGCCCGTTCCGAAGGCCGCCGTCATCAGCGCGAAGGCGCGGCGCGGGCTTGGCCCGGCAAATTCCCGGCCGAGCTGCAGGCCATAGGCGGTGATGACCATGAAGGTCAGCCCCAAGAGTAGGCCACCCGCCAGAACGCCCGGCACGGGCGGCAGCATCACGGAAGCAAAGACGCCGATGGCTTCGACGGCAAGAACGATCACGAAAGCGCGCTTCAGCCCCTGTGACTTCAGCACCGGCTTCCAGAGAAACAGGGAAACGGCGGCGGCGCAGCCGGTGATGAACCAGGCCAGAAATTCCACGAAGGCACCGGCAGCAGCCATGCGGGCAATCGCCACAATGAAGGTGGCGGTGATGACATAACCAAAACCGAAAAGCCCATAGGCGAGCGTTGTCAGAAACAGCGGCCGCGTCCAGTTGAGCGGCGGCTCCGCCGCCGAGGATGCATGTCGCGGCGGGCCTGCGGGCAGCACCCGCCAGACGAGAAGGAATGTGGCGAAGGAAAAGGCAGCACCTGCGATCCACTCCTCACGCCATGAGGAACCCCCGCCATCAAAAACGACGCCGATCAGATAGACCGCAAGCGAGGAGATGGCGATGCCCGCGCCGACACCGCCATAATGCAACGCCTGGATATTATCCCTGCCCGCTTTGACGGCATGGCCGATGACGATCTGCGAGGTGAAGATCATGGTCAGTGCGCTGGCGACACCGGCAAGAAACCGGATGATGGTGAAGGCCGCGACGGAATTGAAAGCCGCCATGGCCAGCAGCAGCGCAGCGGTGGAAAACAGACCGCCAAGTGCTACCAGCCGCTCCCGTCCAGAGCCCCAGGAATAGGCCGAAAGCACCGCACCCGCCAGATAACCGGCAAAATTGCCCGCCGCCACAATGCCCGCATCCCCCGCCGAGAGCGGCACATCCGCCATCATGCCGGGCAGAATGGGGGTGAAGGAAAAGCGGCCGAAACCCATGGCGGATGCCATCATCAGCGCCCCGGAAAATCCGAGTGCAGTCAGATGTCTGGCGGAAAGTGGCTTGTCGGTGATCATGAACGGCTTATCGCAACCGGGCGGATGAGGGACAAGCGAGTTATTTTGATCGGCCTCATAAGCCGACTTTATCTGTCGCGCGGCGATGCGTTCGAAGGGTGCCGCGTATTCTTCTCCCCGAGGGGGAGAAGGTGGCCCGAAGGGTCGGATGAGGGGGCAACGTAGCCGGATTTCGGAGAGCTCGCCCCCTCATCCCGCTGCCGCGACCTTCTCCCCCTCGGGGAGAAGAAACAAGTGGCACGCGCTCGCTCCGACCTTAAAATCGAGGGTGACGGAGGCAGGTGTAGCAGTCACTCCGCAAGCGTCAGAACCAACGGCCCGTTCTTCGTCGCAACCACGGTGTGCTCATACTGCACCGTCGGCGCGCTCGGATCGCTATAGAGCGTCCAGGGATCGTCATCGCCGTCTTCAGCCCAATAAGCTCCCGTCGAGAGAAACGGCTCGACAGTGAACACCATGCCTTCCTGCATGATGCGCCGTTCGTCCTTGTCGGGCCAGGTCGCCAGTTCCTTCGGCTCTTCATGCAGCGAGCGCCCGATACCGTGGCTCGCCAGATTGGTGATCAGCGTATAGCGGTTCTTTTTCGCAAAAGCGCCGATGGCATTGCCGATATCGGCAAAGGGCCGGCCGGTTTTCACCTGCTGCAGGCCTGTCCACATGGCGCGTTTGCCATCGCGGCACAGCCGTTCGATCTCCTTCTTCACCGGCGGCACGGCGAAGGACGAACCGGTATCGCCAAAGAAGCCGTTCTTCACCGCCGAGACATCGATATTGACGAGATCACCCGCCTTGATGATGCGTGGCCCCGGAATGCCGTGGGCCACTTCCTCGTTGACGCTGATGCAGGTCGCGCCGGGAAACTTGTAGCAGAATTCCGGCGCCGATTGCGCACCGTTATCCTCCAGAACCTTGCGGCCGATGGCATCCAGCTCGGCCGTGGTGATGCCGGGTTCCAGCGCGTCCGCCATGGTCTGCATGGCCACGGCACAAAGACGGCCGATATCCTTCAGCAGAACCAGTTCTTCTTCGGTGGAAATGACCATGTTTCTGTCCGTCGTTTTATATGGCGGGTCTCAAAACGCCCGCCTTGGTAATCATCAGGCCGTGGCTTTCACCGGATCGGCACTCCCCGTCAATTCTTTTCTGACGATCGGCGCGACTTTCGTACCATAAAGCTCGATGCCGCGCATAATCTGGTCGTGCGGCATCAGGCCGATGGCCATCTGCAGCAGGAAGCGATCATTCTTGAACACACCATGTGCCTTGATGATCTTTTCCGCCACCAGCTCGGGTTCGCCGAGGAAGAGATTGCCCTCCGGCCCGCGCGCCGCATCGAAATGCGCGCGGTTCGTCGGCCCCCAGCCGCGCTCGCGGCCGATGCGGTTCATCACCTCCGCCTGCGGGCCGTAAAACTGGTCCGCCGCCTTGTCTGTTGTGTCGGCAATGAAGCCGTGCACATTGATGCTGGTGCGCAGCGTGGTCTTTTCCTGACCGGCCCGGCGCGCCGCCTCATGGTAAAGATCGAACAGCGGTGCGAAGCGGCGGTATTCGCCGCCGATGATGGCAAGCGCCACCGGCAGGCCCATGGCCCCGGCACGCGCCACCGATTGCGGCGTGCCGCCCACCGCGATCCACACCGGCAGACGCTCCTGCAGCGGGCGCGGATAGACCCCACGCCCATTGATGGCCGGATGTTTGGTGCCGGACCAGGTGACGATTTCCTGTTCGCGCAACGCCAGCAGCAGATCGAGCTTTTCGGCGAAGAGCACGTCGTAATCTTCAAGATCGTAACCGAACAGCGGGTAGGATTCGATGAAAGAGCCGCGCCCGGCCATGATTTCGACGCGACCGTTCGACAGAAGGTCGACGGTCGAAAATTGCTGGAACACCCGCACCGGATCATCCGAACTCAACACCGAGACGGCGCTGGTGAGACGGATGTTCCTGGTTTTCACCGCCGCCGCCGCAAGCACGGTGGAGGGTGAGGAAGCGACATAATCCGGGCGGTGGTGCTCGCCCAGCCCGAAAACATCGAGCCCGACCTGATCGGCAAGCTCGATTTCCTCGAGAAGATCCTTCAGACGGCGCGCACCTTCCGGCCCGCGGCCATCGGCGGGATTAGGATTGACATCCGCGAATGTGTAAAGACCGAGTTCCATAAACGATACCTCTGTTTGCTTGCCACAGAGATAGGCACGGACAGCCCCCCCAGACAAACGCAAAATCTGGAAGCTTAGCTTCGAAAAAATGGATAGGCGCAGCCGGATTCACCACCGCGCCAGCCTTCCCTGAAATGCCCCCCGAAATCGCGCCCCAAATGACGATTGCCAGCCCGCCCCCTTTGGGCATAACCTGCTTAAACATGTGCGAAGTAATGCAAAAAGGGGAAAGCATGCATCGGACAGTTATCGTGACAGGCTCCACAAGCGGTATCGGCCTTGGCATCGCCCAGCGGTTTGCAAGGGAAGGCGCCAATCTCGTACTGAACGGTTTCGGCGACGAGGACGAGATCGAAAAACTTCGACTTTTGCTGGAAGCCGAAAGCGGCGGGCGCGTGCTTTATCACCCGGCGGATATGACGAAACCGGACGAGATCGCCGACCTCATCAATTCCTCCCATGAAAAGCTCGGCTCGGTGGATGTGCTCATCAACAATGCCGGTATCCAGCACATCGCGCCCATCGAGGACTTCCCGACAGAAAAATGGGACTGGATCATCGCCATCAATCTGACCAGTTCCTTCCATACCATGCGCGCCGCGATACCGCTGATGAAGAAGGCCGGCAAAGGCCGCATCATCAACATTTCCTCGGCCCATGGTCTCGTCGCCTCGCCGTTCAAATCGGCCTATGTGGCGGCCAAACATGGCATCATGGGCCTGACGAAGACGGCGGCGCTGGAACTTGCGCAGACCGGCGTCACCGTCAACGCCATTTGTCCCGGTTACGTTCTGACACCGCTGGTCGAAAAGCAGATACCGGAAATGGCCAAGGTGCGCGGCATCAGCGAAGAGGCGGTGAAGAACGACGTGATGCTGGAATTGCAGGCGACCAAGCAATTCGTCACCGTCGATGACGTGGCGGCGGCGGCCCTGTTTCTGGCAAGCGACGCCGCAAGCAATATCACCGGCACGCATATTTCCGTGGATGGCGGCTGGACGGCGCAATAATTGCCGGATTTTCTTTCCGTTCTGGAAACAATGAATTGCCAAAACGGAAATCGATATGCGCGCACGGGCGTGCATAGATGTATCGGGAAAATGACAAGAAACCGGCTCGGCAGCCGGACAAAAAGCAGGGCATTGCATGAAAGACGCGATCAGCTTCATCCTCAACAGCGAAACCATCTCGCTGAAGGATTTCGGACCGACGGACACGCTTCTCGATTACCTCCGCATCAGCAAGCGGTTGACCGGGACAAAGGAAGGCTGTGCGGAAGGCGACTGCGGTGCCTGCACGGTGCTGGTCGGGCGGCTGCTCGATGGTTCGCTGCGTTATGAAAGCGTCAATGCGTGTATCCGCTTTTTGGGCTCGCAGCACGGCACTCATATCGTCACGGTGGAGCATCTGGCCGCGCGCGACGGCACGCTTCATCCCGTGCAGCAAGCCATGGTGGATTTCCACGGTTCGCAATGCGGGTTCTGCACGCCGGGTTTCATCATGTCGCTTTATGGCCTCTGGCTATCAAGCGAAAAACCCGGCCGCGCCGATATCGAAAAGGCGCTGCAAGGCAATCTCTGTCGATGCACGGGCTACGAGCCGATTGTGAAGGCCGCCGAAAAAATCGCCGCGGCCCGCCCGAGTGCGCTCTTCGACCCGCTGCAACGTGACCGCACCGACATCATGGCAAGGCTCTGGGCGATCCGCGAAAACGAGACGATCACGGTCACCAGCGGTGAGGATCGCACCATCATTCCGGCGACGCTTTCCGATTTGACCGAGATTTACGCCGCTGAACCAAAGGCCACCATCGTCGCCGGCTCCACCGATGTCGGCCTGTGGGTGACGAAACAGATGCGGACGCTGAACCCCGTCATCTTCATCAACAATCTCGGCGATTTGCAGGCGATTACGATGGATGAGGAGGGCGTGACACTGGGTGCCGGCGTCACCTACAGCCAGGCCTTCAAGACCGTTGCGACGCATTTCCCGCCGCTTGCACAGTTGTTTAACCGCCTCGGCGGCGAACAGGTCCGCAATATGGGCACCATCGGCGGCAACATCGCCAACGGCTCGCCCATCGGCGACACGCCGCCGGCGCTGATTGCGCTTGGCGCGACGCTGACCCTGCGCTCGTCTTCCGGCGGCCGCAGCCTGCCGCTGGAAAGCTATTTCATCGACTACGGCAAACAGGACCGGCTGAGCGGCGAATTCGTCGAAAAGCTCTTCATCCCGTTCCAGAAGCCGGAAAGCCATTACGCCGTCTACAAGATTTCCAAGCGGCGCGACGAGGATATTTCCGCGCTCTGCGCCGCTTTCAATCTGACGCTTGATGCCGATGGCGCGGTGGAAGACATCCGCATCGCCTTCGGCGGTATGGCCGGCACGCCGAAACGGGCCGCGCATCTGGAGGCCGCACTTCTTGGCAAAGAGTGGTCGCAGGATACCATCGATGCGGCGCGCGATGCGCTGGATGAGGATTTCACACCGCTGACCGACTGGCGCGCCACCGCCGAATATCGGCAGCTGACGGCCAAAAACCTGCTGACGCGGTTTTTCCTCGAGACTTCGGGGCAAAAGCAGGAACTTGTACGTTTTGCACTGGAGGAGGCTTGAACCATGGACACCACAAGCTTCGACAAGACCAAGACCGAAATCGACGGCCCCATCCACACGTCGCTCCGGCACGACTCCGCCCATAAGCATGTGACGGGCAGCGCCGAATATATCGACGATATCCCTGAGCCCGCCGGCCTCATCCACGGCGCGCTCGGCCTTTCCGACCGGGCGCATGCCGAAATCGTCTCGATGGACCTTTCCGAAGTCGAGGCCACACCGGGCGTCCTGTGGGTCATGACCGGCAAGGACGTGCCCGGCGAAAACGATATCTCGTCAGGCGGTCGCCACGATGAACCTTTACTGGCCGAGACAAAGGTCGAATTCCACGGCCAGCCGATCTTCGCGGTTTTTGCCGAAACACGCGATATCGCCAGAAAGGCGGCCCGCAAGGCAAAGATCACCTATAAGGATCTGCCGCATTTCACCGATATCGATACGGCGATTGAAAATGGCGGCGCGCTTGTCATCGATCCGATGACGCTGAAACGCGGCGATGCCAAGATCGAAATGGATGTCGCGCCGCGCCGCCTCACCGGCACGATGCGTATCGGCGGGCAGGAACATTTTTATCTCGAAAGCCACATCGCCATGGCCGTGCCGGGCGAGGATGACGAGGTAACGCTGTGGAGCTCCACCCAGCATCCGAGCGAAATCCAGCATATCGTCAGCCACATCCTGCAGGTGCCGTCCAACGCCGTCACGGTGCAGGTGCGCCGCATGGGCGGCGGCTTCGGTGGCAAGGAAACGCAGGGCAACCAGTTCGCAGCCCTTTGCGCCATCGCCGCCAAGAAGCTGAACCGAGCCGTGAAAATCCGCCCGGACCGCGACGAGGACATGACGGCCACCGGCAAACGCCACGATTTTCGCGTCGATTACGAACTGGGTTTCGATGAGGAAGGCCGCATCCATGCTGTCGACGCCACCTATGCCGCCCGCTGCGGCTTTTCCTCCGACCTGTCCGGCCCGGTCACGGATCGTGCGCTGTTCCACGCCGATTCCAGCTATTTCTACCCGCATGTGCACCTCACCTCGCGGCCTCTGAAAACCCACACCGTCTCCAACACCGCCTTTCGCGGTTTCGGCGGCCCGCAGGGCATGCTGGGCGCGGAACGTTTCATCGAGGAAATCGCCTATGCGGTGGGCAAGGACCCGCTCGATATCCGCAAGCTGAATTTCTACGGCGAAACCGGCTCCGGCCGCACCACGACGCCCTATCACCAGGAGGTCGAGGACAATATCATCGCCCGCATCGTCGAGGAGCTGGAAACCTCCAGCGACTATCGCGCGCGGCGAGAGGCGATCGTCGAGTTCAACAAAACGAGCCCGATCATCCGCAAGGGCATCGCGCTCACGCCTGTCAAATTCGGCATTTCCTTCACCATGACCGCCTTCAATCAGGCCGGCGCGCTGGTGCATATCTATAATGACGGCTCCATCCACCTGAACCATGGCGGCACCGAAATGGGCCAGGGCCTTTATACCAAGGTGGCGCAGGTGGTGGCTGATGCCTTCCAGGTGGATATCGGCCGGGTGAAGATCACAGCCACGACGACGGGCAAGGTGCCGAACACGTCAGCTACTGCAGCCTCCTCCGGCACCGACCTTAACGGCATGGCCGCCTATGACGCGGCCCGTCAAATCCGTGAAAGGCTCGTCAAATTCGCCGCCGAGAACTGGAACGTGCCGGAAGAAGAGGTCGCCTTCCTGCCGAACCGGGTGCGCATCGGCCTTGAGGAAATCGCCTTCAATGATTTCATCAAAAAGGCCTATTTCGCCCGCGTGCAGCTTTCCGCCGCCGGTTTTTACAAGACGCCGAAAATCCACTGGGACCGCGCCGCCGGCCGCGGCACGCCGTTTTATTACTTCGCCTATGGCGCGGCCTGCTCGGAAGTGTCGATCGATACGCTGACCGGCGAATACCTGATGGAACGCACCGATATCCTCCACGATGTCGGCAAATCGCTGAACCCCGCCATCGATATCGGCCAGATCGAGGGCGCCTTCGTGCAGGGCATGGGCTGGCTGACCACGGAGGAATTGTGGTGGGACGGCAAGGGGCGGCTGCGCACCCATGCGCCTTCCACCTACAAGATCCCGCTCGCCTCCGACCGGCCGAAGAGCTTTAACGTCAGGCTGGCGGAATGGGCGGAAAATGCCGAACCCACCATCGGCCGCTCCAAGGCCGTGGGCGAACCGCCCTTCATGCTGGCGATCTCGGTTCTCGAAGCCCTCTCCATGGCCGTCGCCTCCGTCGCCGATTACAAGGTCTGCCCGCGCCTCGATGCGCCGGCAACGCCCGAGCGGGTGCTGATGGCGGTGGAACGGCTGAAGAAGGTGTGAGGGAGGACGTACCCATGCGGCCGAGCCCCCTCATCCGTCCCTTCGGGCCACCTTCTCCCCGGCGGGGAGAAGGTGGCGCGCAGCGCCGGATAAGGGGGCCAGCCCCAATGCCTGACACTTCCTTATCCACTTTCCTCGCCCGCTCTCCCGCAACGATCCTCGTGGAAATCGAGGCCGTGAAAGGCTCATCCCCGCGCGAAGCCGGCACCTTCATGCTGGTCTCAGAGGCTGACTTGTGGGAAACCATCGGCGGCGGGCAGTTCGAATATATGGCCATAGACCACGCCCGCGCCATGCTGCGGAGCGGCGTTGCCGAAGACCGGATGGATATCCCGCTCGGCCCGGAAATCGGCCAATGCTGCGGCGGCCGCACCCTCATCCGGTTCCGGCTGATAACGGCGGAAATCGCGGCAGCGCTTGAAGCGCGGGTTAAGGGCGAGGCCGAGCAGCAGCCCGCAGTCTTCATTTTCGGGGCGGGCCATGTCGGCAAGGCGCTGGCCGAGGCCCTGTCGCTTCTGCCTTTGACGCTAACCGTGGTGGAAACCCGTGAAAACGAGCTGCGCGATCTTTCTCCCGGCGTCGCATCCGTGCTGACCCCGATGCCGGAGGCTCTCGTCGCGGAAATTCCCGCAAACGGTGCGGCCATCATCGTCACCCACGATCACGCACTGGATTTCCTGATTGCGAAGGAAGCGCTTGCCCGCGACGATCTCGCTTATGTCGGCATGATCGGTTCCAAGACCAAACGCGCCACCTTCGCCCATTGGCTGGAACGGGAAGGAGAGCCCCCTTCCCGGCTTCAAAAACTCATCCTGCCCATCGGCGGCACAAGCGTGAGGGACAAGCGCCCCGCCGTCATAGCGGCCCTTGTGGCAGCCGAGTTGCTGCAAGCATTTTCCGCTGCCGAAATCCGTCGCAACGAAAATCGACACGCCCATCCTCAAGACCAAGATCACGCTTGAGCCCATCGGGCAGGCTTTCATCAGCCAGATTGTCCGGCTGAAAGCTCTCAAAGGCAAACTGTTCCGCTGTCCGCAGGCCCGCACGCAGGCGGGACCACGCGCGCAAAAGTGCTGTGCGCATGTTCGTCTCCATTCAAAAATGTCAGAAGCTCAGTTGATGAATTGAGCTAAAAATGCTCTGGTTTCAGGAGAAAAACCAATGAAACCTTTGGCCTTTGGCATAAAGAGAACTTATCCATGAAGATGTCTCGCCAGTTCCCCCTGAATGCCCTGCGCGTCTTCGATGCCGCCGCAAGGCATCTGAGCTTCACCAAGGCCGGCGAAGAGCTGGGCATGACGCAGACGGCAGTAAGCTATCAGGTGAAGCTGCTGGAGGAGAACATCGGCGAGCCGCTTTTCCTGCGCACGGCACGGCAGGTATCGCTGACGGAGGTGGGAGAGAAACTGGCGCCCAAGGTTGCCGACGCCTTCAATACGCTGCGGGAGGCCGTCGACAGTGTGCGCGAGACACCCGACGCCACCCTGACCATACATTCCACGGCCACCTTCGCATCACGCTGGCTGTCGCGACATCTGGGCGCCTTCCAGCTTGAACATCCCTCCATCGCCGTCAGGCTGGAAACATCGGGCGCCCTGATTGATTTCAACCAGTCGGACTGCGATGTCGCCATTCGCTGGAGCCGGGACGACGGCAAGGGATTGACCTATCATCGGCTGCTTCGCGGCGTTTATACGCCGATGCTGCATCCCGATCTTGCGCAAAGCATCGATGGTTTGAAGACGCCTGAAGACCTTCTGCGCCTGCGTATCATCGATCCCGGTGACGTGTGGTGGAGCCAATGGTTCCGGGAAGTCGGTATTGAAAATCCTGATCTGGAGCGTTATCCGCGCAGCCGCCTCAACGTACAGGCTTTCGAAGCCGCAGCGGCGATCGCCGGTCAGGGTGTGGCCATGCTCACCCCTGAACTCTACGCCGATGAGATCGCGCTTGGCCGTCTTTACCAGCCCTTCGAGCATCTCAGCAGCGAAGGAAAGAACTACTGGCTCGTCTATCCCGAAAACCGGAGGAACATCCGCAAGATCAAACTGTTTCGCGACTGGATATTGAAGCGGATCGAAGAAAGCCGGCCGCCGCAGCCCCATCAATACCCCATGTCAGGCGCGTAAAAACAGCGCGGCGTATCCTCGTCCGGAAACAGGCAAAGATGATATTCGCCGTCCTCCGACCGTCTTGCCTCGCTCTGCGACCAATTAAACGTGTGGCGTCGCGTCACCATGCGATGATCGCCGGGGGCGAGCGAAACCTCATATCCGTCGGGCGTGACACGAACGCTGCGCGTTGGGATCATCTGGCAGTCGCCGGTTTCGGCATCGCCATTGCAGCAATAGCTTTCATATTTGAACCCCTTGTGGGATTCATGGGCAAGTGCCGTGGCGGTGAACGCCAGAGATAAGAAAAGGACCGTCAGAACAAGGCGCATCGGCATGGTCTCCGTTGAAAACAACGGCGGCTGCCGGAAGGTCATTGCGTCCCTTCATTCAAATTCCACACATCAACACGCACCCGGACACAACGGCACCGGGAACCGCGACACCTGCCCCTGATCTCCCCCGCCACAGGGTCCGCAGCACCCGCTTTCGGAATAACCGCCAGCGAAACATGTCATGGAAGCTTTAAAAGCTCCGCAGCCCTATATTTTAGCACATCACCAGACTGCTCACGAAATAATAGCTGAGTCGCGTTAGCCAGCTAAGCACAAACTATGCGGCAGCAAACCGTCACCGCAACTTTGCCGGGCCTGTTGTCGCAAATATTCCACCCGATTGATGTTGTGCACACAAGCGAACCGGATTGTGAACAATCGCCTCCCATCCTCTGCTTTTCCCTTCCCTAACGGCCAAATTTCTCGCAAGGTGCGCTGCACAAGGATCAGGGGAACCGCATGTACGAATATGCCATTGCGTGGGAATGGATGGCCTTTGCCGTCCGATGGCTCCACGTCATCACCGCCATCGCCTGGATCGGCTCGTCCTTCTATTTCATCGCGCTCGATCTCGGGCTGGTCAAACGGCCGCATCTGCCGCCGGGAGCTTACGGCGAGGAATGGCAGGTGCATGGCGGCGGCTTTTATCACATCCAGAAATATCTGGTTGCGCCTGCCCAGATGCCCGAGCACCTGACATGGTTCAAATGGGAAAGCTATGTCACCTGGCTTTCCGGCTTCGCCATGCTCTGCATCGTTTATTACGGCGGCGCGGATCTCTTCCTCATCGATCATTCCGTGCTGGCGCTCACCCAGTTCCAGGCCATCTGTCTGTCGCTCGCTTCACTGGCCATCGGCTGGCTGTTTTATGATTTCCTCTGCAAATCGCCGCTCGGCAACAATACCTGGGGCCTGATGATCGTGCTTTACGTCGCGCTGGTGGCAATGGCATGGGGTTATACGCAGGTCTTCACCGGCCGCGCCGCCTTCCTGCATCTCGGTGCCTTCACCGCCACCATCATGTCGGCGAATGTGTTCTTCATCATCATCCCGAACCAGAAGATCGTCGTCGCCGACCTGATCGCCGGGCGCACGCCGGACCCGAAATATGGCCGCATCGCCAAGCAGCGCTCGTTGCACAACAACTACCTGACGCTGCCCGTCATCTTCTTCATGCTGTCGAACCATTATCCGCTGGCCTTTGCCACGCAGTTTAACTGGATCATCGCCGCACTCGTCTTCCTGATGGGCGTCACCATCCGACACTGGTTCAACACCACCCATGCCCGCAAGGGCAAGCCGACTTGGACCTGGCTGCTGACCGCGCTGATCTTCATCGTCATCATGTGGCTTTCCACCGTGCCGAAGGTGCTGACCGGCGAAGAAGAACAGAAGGCCGCCACCCTTTCGCCGATGCAGCAGCAATTCGTCAGCGACGCCCATTTTTCCAAGGCCCGCGATGTGGTTCAGGGCCGTTGTTCCATGTGCCATGCGGCCGAGCCGGTGTGGGAAGGCGTGCCCTTCACACCGAAATCGGTGAAGCTCGAAACCGACGAACAGATCGCCGCCCATGCCCGCGAAATCTATTTGCAAGCCGGCCGCAGCCATGCCATGCCTCCCGGCAACATCACCGCCATCACCCCGGATGAGCGCAAGGTGCTGACCGCCTGGTATGAAAGTGCGGTTTCCGGGGCCGGAAAAGCCGAAGGAAAGACTGAATGAGCATGGTTCTGCTGCGTGGCCGCCTGCTGAGCTTCCGCCGCGCGCCGCTCGCAATCGACGATACGCAAAGCTATCTTTACATTGAGGATGGTGGCCTGCTGATCGAAGACGGCCGGATCGCCGCCATCGGCGAATACGCCGATATCCGCAAGCAAGCCCCCGAAGATATCGAGGAAAAGGACCACCGGCCGCATCTCATCGTGCCGGGCTTCATCGACATGCACCTGCATTTTCCGCAGATGCAGGTCATTGGCTCCTACGCCGCCAATCTCCTGGAATGGCTGAACACCTATACTTTCCCGGAAGAATGCCGCTTCGTCGAAAGCGCCCATGCCCAGCGCATCGCCACGCATTTTTACGACGAGCTTCTGCGCCACGGCACCACCACGGCCGCTGCCTATTGCTCCGTGCACAAGACCTCCGCCGACGCCTTCTTCACTGAGGCCATGAAGCGCAATATGCTGATGGTGGGCGGCAAGGTGATGATGGACCGCAACGCCCCGCAGGGCCTGCTCGACACGCCGGAAACCTCCTATGACGAGACGCGTCAGGTCATCGCCGACTGGCACGGCAAGGGCCGCAACCACGTCGCCATCACACCCCGCTTCGCCATCACTTCCACGCCGAAGCAGATGGAAGCCGCACAGGCGCTGGCGCAGGAATTTCCCGATCTCTTCATCCAGACGCATCTCTCGGAAAATCTCGACGAGATCAAATATACCTGCGAACTCTACCCTGATGCGACCGACTATACCGATATCTATGTGCGTTACGGCCTGATGGGCAAAAAGACCCTGCTCGGCCACGCCATCCATCTCTCCGAGCGCGAGGCGGACGTGCTGTCGGACACCGGCGCGGTGGCGGTGCATTGCCCCACCTCGAACCTCTTCATCGGCTCCGGCCTGTTCCCGATGAAAAAGCTGCAGCGTCGGGAAAAGCCCGTGCGCATCGCGGTTGCCACCGATATCGGCGGCGGATCGAGCTATTCCATGCTGCGCACCATGGACGAGGCCTACAAGATCCAGCAATTGCTGGGCGAGCGCCTCAACCCGCTGGAAAGCTGGTATCTGATGACCCGCGGCAATGCCGAGGCCCTTTCCATGGTCGACCGCATCGGCACGCTGGAGGCCGGCACGGACGCGGACATCACCGTGCTGAACGCCTCTTCCACCCCCGCCATGGCGCTGAAGATGGAAGTGGTGAACAGCCTGACGGAAGAACTCTTCCTGATGCTGACCATGGGCGACGACCGCACGGTGGTGGAGACCTATGTGGCCGGCAGGGCGATGAAGAGCGTGCTGGCATAGTTCGGCTGAGGCCGAAACATAAAGCTGCGGCCTCCTTTATATCGGTCACATATTGGAGTGAGCGGGTGCTGCTCGTTTCTTCTCCCCGCCGGGGAGAAGGTCGCGGCAGCGGGATGAGGGGGCAAGCTTGCGGTCTATCGCTGGCGTTGCCCCCTCATCCGACCCTTCGGGCCACCTTCTCCCCGGCGGGGAGAAGAAGCCGTGTCGCACCCGCTCGATTCTTAATGATCGTCCAACGCCATACCGGCCAAAACGAGAATGACCTCTGGAGTGCGCCGTGCCGGATTTGGACACAACCACCATACTCATGGTTTTCGCGACCTTCACCGTCGCGGGCATCGTCAAGGGCGTGACCGGCATGGGACTGCCCACCGTCGCCATGGGCGTGCTCGGCCTGTTCATGCCGCCTGTCGTCGCCGCAGGCCTGCTCATCCTGCCATCCTTCATCACCAACATCTGGCAATTGCTGGCCGGGCCTGATTTCCGGGCCATCGTGAAGCGGCTGTGGCCGATGATGATCGCCATTGCCCTCGGCACCCTCATCGGCATCCGGCTGATGACATCAGGCACCGGCGTCTGGACCACCTCGGCGCTCGGCCTGTGCCTTGCGGCTTACGCGGCCTATAGCCTCTTCGCCAAACCCCTCTCCGTTCCGCCACGGCTGGAAGCCAGGCTCTCCCCGGTCTTGGGGCTGGCAACCGGCCTCTTGACCGGCGGCACCGGAATTTTCGTCGTGCCCGCCGTGCCCTATATCCAGTCGCTCGGTTTCAGCCGGGATGATCTCGTGCAGGCGCTCGGCCTTTCCTTCACCGTCTCCACCGTCGCGCTCGCCGCAGGCCTTGCTTCCCAGAATGCTTTTCATGTCGAGCATCTGTCGCTTTCCGCGCTGGCCGTTCTGCCAGCGCTTCTCGGCATGTGGCTTGGCCAAAAAATCCGCCATATCGTCAGCCCGGCGACGTTTCGGAGCTGGTTTCTCATCTGTCTGCTTCTGCTAGGCTTCGAATTGTTTCTGCGTGCATTCTGGAATTAACCCGCGCTGTCGCCAAGCACGGCAAGCACATTATTTCAACGGTTTGATAGCCGTGTAGCTTACGGTTTCTTCGTTACTGGTACCTTCGTCGTAGATCTTTGCAACCGTTGCAAGCAGATCCGGCGCATAAACCGCCGTCCAGCGTTCAACTTCCTCACCGTTTCTTCTGACGTCGTAAAGGACGTTGAAAACGTCATAACTGCAATAACCGATAGAAAAAGCCCGTCGTTTTGTAACGGCAAGGTCCAGAGTCCACTTCTCCTTAAAAGCATCGGCGTCCAGCGGAATGAATTCGAAAGTGCGGCGGGCACCGACTCTCAACGGCCAGAAATCGTTCAAATTCGACGTGAAATACTGATTGTAATTCCCGTCATTTCCCGAACGGAAAATTTCTATAAGCCCTTGATACAGGAAAGCCTTCTGTTTTCCACCGTCAGCAAAGCCATGTTGAACGGAAACCACCGGTCCCGATGTTTTGAATTCGCTTTGCACGCCACTATGACTAAGGACAAATCCGCTCTTATGACTCTTGACCGAAGGGCACTCCGCTGCAAAAGCAATATTTGGAACTATAAGAACGGCAGCAAAAATTCTAAGTAAGTATATAAACATGATTAAAAATTCCAATTCGGATATATACTTATAGAATTGCCCGATACCAAGAAAATATCAACTATAATTTTGAGGTGAAAGCGATTCAAAAAAACCCTCAAACTGCGACTGTCCAACTCGCGCACCGACATCGAATATGATATGTGAAGCCATCATTTAAATGTGAAGGCTTTATCCATGGGCAAAATCCTGACCATAGCTGACCTGAAAAATCGGGCCCAGCGCCGTGTGCCAAAAATGTTTTTCGACTACGCCGATAGCGGCGCGTGGACGGAAAGCACCTACCGCGCCAATGAGGATGATTTTGCCAAGATAAAGCTGCGCCAGCGCGTGCTGGTTGATATGACAGACAGGTCGCTGGCCACCGAAATGGTCGGCGAGAAGGTTTCGATGCCGGTGGCGCTCTCCCCCACAGGCCTGACCGGTATGCAGCATGCCGATGGCGAGATGCTGGCGGCCAAGGCAGCGGAAGAATTTGGCGTGCCCTTCACGCTTTCCACCATGAGCATCTGCTCCATCGAGGATGTCGCTTCCGTCACCTCGAAACCCTTCTGGTTCCAGCTTTACGTGATGAAGGACCGGGATTTCGTCAACAATCTCATCGACCGGGCGAAGGCCGCCGGCTGCTCGGCGCTGGTATTGACGCTCGACCTGCAAATTCTCGGCCAGCGCCACAAAGACCTTCGCAACGGCCTCTCCGCACCGCCGAAATTTACCCCGAAACATATCTGGCAGATGGCGACCCGGCCGAAATGGTGCATGGACATGGCCCGCACCAAGCGCCGCAGCTTCGGCAACATCGTCGGCCACGCCAAAAATGTCTCCGACCTCTCCTCGCTCTCCTCCTGGACGGCGGAGCAGTTCGATCCGCGCCTGTCGTGGAAGGATGTCGAATGGATCAAGGAACGCTGGGGCGGCAAGCTGATCCTCAAGGGCATCCTTGACGAGGAAGATGCCCGCGCCTCGCTCGATACCGGCGCCGATGCCATCATCGTCTCCAACCATGGCGGCCGCCAGCTCGACGGTGCGCATTCCTCCATCGCCATGCTGCCGAAGATCGTCGATGCCGTCGGCGATAAAGTCGAGGTGCATATGGATGGCGGCATCCGCTCCGGTCAGGATGTGCTGAAAGCCGTCGCACTCGGCGCCAAAGGCACCTATATCGGCCGCCCCTTCCTCTATGGCCTCGGTGCCGATGGCAAGCAGGGCGTGACGACGGCGCTGGAGATCATCCGCAAGGAGATGGATGTCAGCATGGCGCTTTGCGGCAAGCGGCTGATTACGGATGTGGACCGCAGCATTCTGGCGTGATGTTGGAAAAGGCAGAAGGCGTTCCGGAGATGCGTCGGAGGCCGCTCCATTCTCTGCCGTCATGCCGGACTTGATCCGGCATCCAGCCACGGCGCGTCTGCGCCGTGAAAGAGTCTCTCGCGATCAAGGACTTGATCGCGCTGGACCCCGGATCAGGTCCGGGGTGACGGCGTGAGGATGTTGATCCCGCATACGCCCCGCCCTATCAATGCCCCACCGTCTTCGAAAACACATTCACAATCACCACCCCCGTCACGATAAACCCGAGACCGATGACGGCGGCGAGATCCAGCGTCTGGCGAAACACGAAATAGCCGATGCCGGAAATCAGCACGATGCCGAGCCCGCTCCAGATCGCATAAGCCACACCGACCGGCATGGCGCGCAACGTGAACGACAGCAGATAAAAGGCCGCACCGTAAAACAGTGCCATCAGCACCGTCGGTAGCAGCCTCGTGAATTGCTGCGACTGCTGCAGGAAAGACGTCGCGATAACCTCGCAAACAATAGCCGCGACGAGCGCCCCATAGGTAAAAAGTGCCGCGTTCATCGTTCCATTTCCTTTTTCGTCTGGGCGATCATCCGGGCCTTGAGAGCCGCCCTGTCGCCACCTGCCCTGCTATCATCAGCCAGAAGATCGGCAAACCAGATGCCATCAGCCGCGAGCCGCACCATCTCCAGTACCACCCCGTCATCCGTCTCTTTATGACGGGCAAGACGCCCCTCGACCCAACTGGTCCACATGCGCCGAAGCGACGGTTCACCGACCATGGAAACCGAGATCGCCGCCCATTGCCTGCCCGAATCTCGGTCACGATCATCGAAAACCGCGTTCGCATAGGCCCGCGTGAAGCATCCGTAAGCTTCACAATCCTGTGAGATCAGTGCGTCGATTTCCGCGTCCAGCGCCGAAAGAAGGTCCGCCATCACCGCCTCAAGCAGGGCCTGCTTGGAGGCGAAATGATGGAACAACCCACCTTTCGTCACCCCGGCCGCATCGGCCACGGCCTGTATCGAAAGTGCCGCAACGCCCTGATCGGCAGCAAGTTTCGCCGCGCAGTCAAGCAGGCTGCGACGCACGATCTCGGGCTGTTTCTTTCGTTCGTGAGCATTTGTCATTTCCCAAAACATACCGGATGGTAGGTTTCTTTTCAAGAAAATTGTGAGGGCAGCGGATGGGTTGAAATTCATACTTAATTAAGCATGAAAGCGATCTCTAAAGTTTTAGCGGTTTTGTTGCCGGAAAGTGTCAGTAAAACTTGAAATCAACAGCGGCGGTCAAACAAAAGGGGCGGATTATGTCGGGAACGGTCAAACGGGGAATGGCGGGAACATGGGTCTTCGCGCTCGCCTTCTTTTGCGCGATCCTCTCATTGCAGGCATCGCCCGCACAGGCCGGCTACGCCCATTTCATCATGGATGCCAATACCGGCAAGGTTCTGGCGTCCCGCAATGCCGATGTGCTGAACCACCCCGCTTCGCTTACCAAGATGATGACGCTTTACATGACCTTCGAGGCGCTGCATGCCGGCCGGATTCGCTGGGACCAGAAGATAAAGATGTCCAAGAATGGTGCAGCCGTCATCCCCTCGAAGCTTTATGTGCGCCAGGGCCAGACCTTCACCGTGCGCGAAGCCGTTTATGGCATGATCGTCAAATCCGCCAATGACATGGCGGAAGGCATGGGCGATCACCTCGGTGGCTCCGAGGCAAGGTTTGCCGAGATGATGACCCGCAAGGCCCGCCAGCTCGGCATGTCGAAAACGGTGTTCCGCAATGCTTCCGGCCTGCCCAGCAAATCGCAGGTGACGACGGCGCGTGACATGGCGAAGCTCGGTCTTGCGCTGCAGCGCGACTTCCCCAAGGAATATGACCTCTTTGCCATGGAATCCTTCAGCTTCCGGGGAAAACGCATCCGCGGCCACAACAATCTGATGTATCGCTATCGGGGCATGGATGGCATCAAGACCGGTTACACCAATGCCTCCGGCTTCAACCTCGTCAGCGCCATCAACCACAATGGCCGCCGCGTCGTCGGCGTCGTGCTGGGTGGCAAGACCGCACGCAGCCGCGATGCCCAGATGGCCGCCCTTCTCGACAAGGCCGTGCCGCAGGCATCGAGAAGCCGCAACACCGAACAGCTCGTCGCCAGCGCCAATGTCAGCCGCACCTTCGATGTGCCGCCCGCAACCGCGCGCCCCGCTGCCGTACCGCCCGCCTCCGTGCCATTACCGATGTTCGCCGAACGCCGCGTCGATCCGGTCGCCATGCAGATCGCCACGGCCAACAACCAGATGGCCGATATGATGCAGGTTTCCGCCATTCCGCGGCCGGCTCCCGCGGCAGCCTCCGCCGGCCAGTCCACGGGCCAGAGAAGCCGCTGGGAAGTGCAGATCGCCGCAGCAGACAGCGAAGCCGCCGCCCGCTCGCTGCTCGCCAATGCCCGCTCCAACATCGGAAGCTATGCCGGGATCGCCCCCTATACCGAAGCGGTGCAAAGCGGCTCGGCGACCCTCTACCGCGCCCGCTTCACTGGCTTCGAAGACCAGTCTTCGGCGGTTTCCGCCTGCAAGGAACTGAAGGCGCAGTCTTACGCCTGCGTGGTAATGAACAGCGAGGGGTAAGTTTTACCGCTTGAGCCAGCCGCTCGCCAGCGCATCGGCCAGATAGGGAATGCCGTTGACCCGTGCCATCTCGGCCATGGCCAGATTGTCATAGCGGATATTCCGGAAATAGACCTGCCAGCCGCGCCCGGTTTCTTCCAGCACGGCATAGCTGGCAAGCGGATGACCGGCCTCGACGTGGTGGTCGAAAGGCGTATCGTCCTTCCAGCCGGGGCAGCCGACGCTGCCGGGATTGACGATCAGCCGGCCATCGGAAAGCTGCACCGCGCGGGGAATATGGGTATGGCCACACAGCATCAGCGGCTGGGTGATCCCTTCCGCCCTTGCCTCGATTTCAGCCAGCGGCCGCAATTTCAGCACGCCTTCCGGCGAAAGCGTTTCCAGCCAATAGTCGAGATCGTCAAGCGGCGAGCCGTGGCAGCAATAGGCGACGTCCTTGAATACCATGCTGAAGGGCAACGTCTGAAGCCAGTCCAGATGCGCAGCGGTCATCTGCGCATGGGCCGGCCTTTCCCAGCTCCCCATATCCTCCCGTGCCCGCTCGATAAGTTCCCGGTCGTGATTGCCGCGAATGCTGGGTATCCAGTTGCCCACCAGCACATCACCGGTAAAACCCGCCTCCAGCGGCCCGCTAAAGCAATCGCCAAGATTGACGATCTCCTTGATGCCGAGCCTGGCGATATCCTCCAGCACGGCTTCAAGCGCAGCGCAGTTTCCGTGAATATCGGCGATGGCGGCAAAGATCATGGCAATCAGCTTCCTCGATAGGTGGAATAGCTATAGGGCGAAAGCAGAAGCGGCACATGGTAATGGCCGCTCTCATCGGCAATGCCGAAACGGATCGGGATAATGTCGAGAAAGGCCGGTTCCGGCAGCGCCAAGCCCTTGCCGCGCAGATAATCACCGGCATGGAAAACCAGCTCATATTCGCCCGCCTTGAAACTCTCTCCGACTAGCAGCGGCCCGCCATCCACCCGGCCGTCACTATTGGTCTTCACCGTCTTCAGCTTCTCGCGGCGATCGCCGGAGAGCCGGTAAAGCTCGATTGTCAGCCCTTGCGCCGGCGTACCATGGGCGGCATCGAGAACATGGGTGGTCAGACCGGTCATGGCTTGGGCTCCGCGATCATGAAGGGCTCATCGAAAAAATACTCTTCCAGATTGTTACCCGGCCCTTCGCGGTCAGCAACCAGAAAATCCGAAACCGCCTGCAACGGCATCAGCGGATAATGCCAGACATTGCGGCGGTAATTCACGCCCTGATCGCCACGCGCCAGAAACACCTGCGGCCGCGCCGGCCGGCCTCCGTCATCTTCCGCAACGACGACGAGGAAAGGCCTGCCGGAAAGCGGCGAAAAACTCTGGCTGCCGAGCGGATGCCGCTCCATCATCTCGATTTCATGCGGAAAGACGCGCGGCTGCCCACGGAAAATATTGAGGATGACACGCCCACCCTCGCCCGCCGCCTCGGGTGCGGCAAGCGCATGGTGCCTCTCGGTCTGGCCGCCATTGATGTGGCGCATGGAAGAAGGCGTAGCTTCGATCACATCACCGAAGGATGCGAATGCTTGCTTGGTAAGGGGTTTTATGTCGAGAAAATCAGTCAAATGTCATTCACCTTGGGCATGCCAGTTATGCAGAAGAGAGAGTTTGTCCAGAAGATCAGGTATAGCCGTCTGGGTCGTATCCCAGACCGTTTCCAGATTGATGCTCATATAGCCGTGCGCGATCCTGTTTCGCATTCCGCGCATCTTGACCCAGGGAATATCGGGAAAATCCGCCACGAAAGCAGGGAACTCTTCCATTATCCGCGCAGTCGTTTCGCCGATAATCAAAAGGTTCATCGCGACCGCCCGTTGGCGGACGAGATCAGCCAAAAATTCATCCTTTGTTTTCGGTCGAACGAAGTCGATGGTTTCCGAAGCAACCTGCCTGATATCCTGAAGATAAACGTGCAGCCGCTCGACCCTCATACAGGCTTCGCTTCCTGCAAAACCTTCACACGAATGCGCTCGGGAAAATCCCCCGGCGTCAACAGATGAATTTCCGTGCCACGCATGATGGCCGATAGCTCTTCCAACAGGCCACCCAGATCAAACAAGGTGGCCCCCGGCAGCGCATCCACCAGAATATCCAGATCGCTGTCCGGCCGGTCCTCGCCGCGCGCAACGGAGCCGAACACGCGCGGGTTTGCCGCGTTGAAGCGTTTCGTCGCTTCGCGGATCGCTTCCCTGTTCTTTTCCAGCGCCTCGGACGGTCTCATGATCTCAATCTCCAGACGGCGCGATTCTAGCAGAACGGCCACCGCTCGCCAATTCAACCCTCCGGCAGTATCGCGGAAAGGCGAAGCCAGGCGATCTTCTCCACCTGCGCCGTCGCGGTCGCGAACTCTTGCGCCGCGTCATTGCCAATGCGGGTTTCGAAGGCGGAAAGAATATCGTGCCTGTTCAGCCCCTTGACCGCGATGATGAAGGGAAAGCCGAATTTTTGGGTATAGGCGCTGTTCAGCTCAGTGAAACGGGCGTGCTCTTCGGGGGTAAGCCGGTCCAGCCCCGCCCCCGCCTGTTCGTTGCGGCTATCGGCCGTCAGTTCGCCCGCAATCGCCAGCTTGCCGGCAAGATCGGGATGCGCCCGTAATACACCAAGCCGTTCGGCCTCTGAAGCGGCGCGGAACTGCGCGGTGAGTGCGGCATGAACCGCCTTCGCCGCCAAATCACCCTCGACCGCACCGGCATCATAGGCACGTTCGGCGATGAAGGGCGAATGTTCGAACACGCCACCAAAACGGGCGACAAATTCCTGCCGCGCCGACATCACGGAGCCACCGGCTTGTGGTGTTCATGCCAGTGCCGGGCGATCTCGATCCGCTGCGGGATCCAAACCTTGTCATGGCTGAGCACATATTCGATGAAACGGCGAAGTGCCGCCGCCCGGCCGGGCCGACCGACAAGACGGCAATGCAGGCCGACGCTCATCATCTTCGGCGCGCCTTCAGCGCCTTCCTGATAAAGCACGTCGAACGCGTCTTTCAGATAGGTGAAGAACTGGTCGCCGGAATTGAAACCCTGCGGCGTGGCAAAACGCATGTCGTTGGTGTCAAGCGTATAGGGAATGATCAGGAAAGGCTCATCCTTCGCACCCTTCACCCAGTAGGGCAGATCGTCGGCATAGGAGTCCGACGAATAGAGAAAACCGCCCTCTTCCATGACGAGGCGCAGCGTATTGTCCGAAGGCTTGCCCTGATACATGCCGTAAGGTCGTTCACCGGTCACCTCCTTATGCAGGCGCACCGCTTCGGTTATGTGCTTGCGCTCTTCGTCTTCGGAGAAATCCTTATATTCCAGCCAGCGATAACCATGGCTGGCAATTTCCCAGCCCGCTTCCTTCATGGCCGCAACGGCTTCCGGATTGCGGGCCATGGCGGCGGTCACGCCATAAACGGTGGTGGTGACGCCAAGACCTGTGAACATGCGCCACAGCCGCCAGAAGCCGGCGCGCGAACCATATTCGTAGATCGATTCCATGTTCAGGTTGCGCTGGCCGGGCCATGGCTGGGCGCCGACGATTTCCGACAGCAGCGATTCTGACGCCTTGTCATTATCGAGAATGCAGCTTTCGCCGCCCTCCTCGTAGTTGATGACGAATTGCACGGCGATGCGCGCGCCGCCCGGCCATTTCGGATCGGGAACATGACGGCCATAGCCCACCAGATTGCGGGAGTAATTGTCGGAAATCATTCAGCCACCCAAGACATCTCTCCCCAGGCGAAAACCGATTTAGGGAGACATAAACAAATCTCCAAAGCGCGCCGACCCCGGAATGGGTAAACGGCGCAAACTTCGGATATGCGATGCCGAACGGTATCATCCGCATCCGGAATGTCGAGATCAATTTTGCCGACATTCCGATGCTTTTTTGTATACGATTATGGGCAGCCGTTTCTCAGGCAATCTTGCGGGCGGACACGCGGCCCATGGGATGCAGCGAATGCACCCGGAAGGGCGCACCCGGTTCATCCTCGATGAAGAGAGCAAGGCTGGAAAATTGCAGTTCCCGGGTCAGCAACGGCTCGAAAACCTTGCGCACGGCACGCTCGATTCTCTGGCTGCTGGCAGGCTCAACACCGCCCGTCAGCGACATCTGGAACCGGAACTCATCCATCACATGCGGGCTGCCCCAGCGGTGCAGGTTGGTGAGCTGCGAGGCCGAAAGCCGGTCCGGATCCGCCCGCTCGATTTCCGCCTCGGAAAGCGGCGCGCGGTAACGGTCGAATTCCTGCACCACGCGGGCGGCGAAAAAATGCAGCACTTCGCAGGGGCGCTCGGGGACGAGGCTGAAGACATTTCCATGCCTTGCCACCACGAGTTGTGGAAGCGTGAAAGGATCCTGCTTGCCGGAGAAATACATCAGGTCGCGCAAAAGCGCGGCCTCGGAATGGCCCTCGGCAAGCCGGAAAGGAGCCTTGATCGTGCCATGGAAACCGTAACGGCGTGGCAGCGCCGTGTGGTATGAAATCTCCTGCATGCCGAGATCGATCATGCCCGGCGGCTCCACCGCCTGACCGGAATAGGCATCGCGCCCCAACCACGCGGCGGCTGCCTGCGTCAGGGGGTCATTGGGGGTAGGCGTGAAATGAATGGCGTATCGCATGCGCTGTCACCTCGCCGCAAAAGCGGCCAAACCGGCCTCGTTGCAGGCCAGCAAATAGGTGATTTGCATGACAGATTAACGACGTGGACGGCCTGATCAGCACTTTCCAAAGTCCGTGACGGCAATATTCACGTGTTGTTGAAGGCGAAACCCGGCGGGCAGGACAGGTGTCTTCCCGCACACGGTTTGCAACGCCGCATCGGCAAGAAAATGGGCAAGACCGAAGCTGACCTTGAAACCACCCGAAAGCGCAACAAGCTTCGGACAACCGGCAACCGACCCCACCATCGGGTCTCTCCCGACCGCCTTTGGCCGCAGGCCGGCCCACCGTTCGAGAACTCGTGCGCGGGCAAGCGATGGCACCACCGCACACGCCTCGGCAAGCAGCTTTTCCAGCTTTTCGTCGGTGCTGAAAGGCGCAGAAAAACAATCTTCGCTGGTACTGCCGATGGCGACGGTGCCATCCTCATGCGGCACGATATAAAGACCGTTCAGGAAGACGACCGGCATGGCCGGGTCAACCGCCGTGTCAAGAAGCGCTGCCTGCCCCTTCACCGCCTGCCCGAGCGAAACGCCGGCCGCAAGGCCGAGCGCATCGCGGATCAGGGGGAAAGAGCCATGCCCGTTGGCGACAATGGCATGGCTGAAGACAATCTCTTCCCCCGAAGACAGCATTGCCCGCCCGGCCTGCAGGTCGAGTGAGACAACACGGCGCTGCTCCGCCACCCGCACGTGATGCGCCTTGCGGAGAAACGCCGAGAGAAGGGCGATCATCGCGCGCGGCGAAACCCGCGCCGCCAGCGTATCCAGCACAAAACCCGCCTGACCCGCCGCATCATCCACCCATTCAAGAACGGAAGGCCGGTCACCGACATGCCAGTGGAACTGGCGCTCGCCCGAAACCCAGTTTTCCCCGGCATCCCGTTCGTGCCGCTCCGCGATGCCGCGCAAATGCGGCTTGGGCAGCGGAATGATCCGGCCGCAACGGCGATAACCGGCGGAAAGCCCGGTATCGGCTTCCAGCTCGGCAATTTCCGTTTCCAGCGCCACGAGGGCATCGAACTGGAACTGCTTCTTGTCCGACCAGCGGTCCGGCATATGCGGCATCAAGGCGCCAAGCAGCCCGCCGCTTGCTCCACTGCCAAGCTGCTCCGCCTCCACCAGCAGAGTGTCTATTCCGAGCCGTTCTGCCTTGACGGCGGCCCATAGCCCCATAATGCCGCCACCGACGATGAGGAGCGGTATGGAACCGGGCAATGTTGACACTGCCAATCTTGGAGATTGACCCTGTTCGAAAGCAGGATTATCGGCATTAGCCATGAAAAATTCCAACGACACTATCCCAGAGGCTGGCACAGAGACCGGTTCCTTAACCGGAGAAACCCGCACCGCGCTCGACTGGCGTGATGGGGATATGCCCTATTCACTGGCCTTTGACGACCATTTTTATTGCCAGACGGATGGCCGACTGGAATGCGGCCATGTCTTCCTGTCCGGAAACGGCCTGCCAGAACGTTGGCTCGAACGGGAGGGCGCCTTCCGCATCGGTGAGCTGGGCTTCGGCACCGGCCTTAATCTCTGCGAGACATGGCGCCAATGGAAAGAAGTCCGCAACGGCCGCTCCAGGCTGCATTTCATCTCCTTCGAGCTTTACCCGATGAAGGCGGACGAAATCGACCGGGCGCTTTCCCGCTGGCCGGAGGTAGATACTGAGCGCAAGGCGCTCGTCGCCCTCTGGCCGGAAGAGCCACAAGGCAGGGTCGAAATCGAACTGGATGGCGAGACGCGCCTGACGGTGGTCTGCGGCGAGGCCCTTGCCGGAATCTCCAACAGCAACGAGAGTTTCGACGCCTGGTTTCTGGATGGCTTCGCGCCGGCGCGTAATCCAGACATGTGGTCGCTGGAAATCATGCAGGCGCTCTTTGCCAAAACGGCGTCGGAGGGCACATTCGCCACCTATGCCGCCGCCGGTTTCGTTCGCCGCAACCTCATCGCCGCCGGTTTTGATCTGGAGCGCCGCAAAGGGTTTGCCGGAAAGCGGGAGATGCTCTGCGGCACCAAACGGCCCGCCTGAGGTAATTCCGAAAACCGTCGCCGCGCCGGATGATCAGACGCCTGGCGCATCACGGCGGGGCATGGCATCCCCCAGCCATTGCGCGATCTTGTCCTCGAGAATTTCAGGACTGATCGGTTTCGACAGATAATCATCCATGCCCGCCTGCAGGCAAAGTTCCCGGTCAGCCTCCTGCGTATGGGCGGTAACACCGATGATCGGCACGTGCCGGCCGTCAGCCGCCGCCTGTTCGGCGGCGCGGATGGCGAGCGTGGCCTGATGGCCGTTCATGACCGGCATCGAGACATCCATGAGGATGATGGCGGGATTGTTTTCCTCCCACGCCTGAACCGCCTTCTTGCCGTTGCCGACGATCAGGAAACGCAAACCCGCCTGCTGCAAAATCTGGGTGAAGACAATCTGGTTGACGTCATTGTCCTCGGCCACCAGCACGTCGATCAGGCTCGGCCTGCGGCGTTCGGGAACAGCCGGGTCCGCTGGCAGAATACGCTGTTTCTTTTCAGCCAGACGCCTTTCCGGGCGCACGGCTCCGCCGCTTGGCTCCAGCGCCAGCGGCTGCAAGCGGGCACGCTTCAGCCGCACATCCCGCACCACATCGAACAGGGTGGAGCGCAAAAGCCGCGCCCGTGCCGGCTTCATCAGATGCGCCTGCACGTTGAGATCGGTAAACAGCGTCTCGTCGCCCACCACATCCATGGAGGTCAGGAACACGATGGCAATCTCATCGAAACGTCGGTCCGCACGAATACGCTCGACCACATCCAGCCCGTTCATGACAGGCATATGATAATCGAGAATGACGGCATCGATGGCAAAGCCGAGCGACACGGCCTCCTGCAGCACGGCGATGCCGGACGGGCCGTCCTCCACCGCATGGCCATCAATGCCCCATGTCTTCAGCTGCTCGGTCAATATACGGCGATTGACGTCATTGTCGTCGATGACCAGCACCCGGATATCGTCGATCGCCACGGACATAAGCGGAACGTCGCGCCGCCTTTCGGTGACCTGAAATGGAATATTGACCTCGAAGGTCGATCCCTTGCCGACCTCGCTCACGACATTGATCGAACCGTCGAAGAGACCGACAAGGCCGACCGTGATCGCCAGTCCAAGCCCTGTTCCCTCGTGCCGGCGCGTCGCCGAACCATCCACCTGGATGAACTTGTCGAAGATGGTCTCGAGCTTGTCGCGCGGAATGCCGATGCCGCTGTCTTCGACGCGCAGCGAGAGCATGGTTTCGGACGCCTCGGCCGACTGCGCAGCAAGCTCGATCAGCACATGCCCCGTTTCGGTGAATTTAACGGCATTGCCGACGAGATTGGTGACGATCTGACGGAACCGCCCGGCATCGCCCATGACCTTGCCGAAAACCGACGGGTCGATCCGGACAACCAGTTCTATGTCCTTTTCCAGCGCCGCCGAGGAGAGGAGCGAAACCACATCCTCCACCGCTTCGGCCGGATCGAAAGGCACGCTGCGCAGCTTCATCTGCCCGGCCTCGATCTTGGAAAAATCGAGAATGTCGTTGATGATCGTCAGAAGGGCATTGCCTGACTTGACGATGATATCGGTAAAGGTCTTCTGGCGCGTATCCAGATTGGATTTGGCCAGAAGCTCCGCCATGCCGAGCACGCCGTTCATCGGCGTGCGGATTTCATGGCTCATATTGGCCAGGAATTCCGATTTGGCGCGATCCGCCGCTTCCGCCCGCGAAAGCAGCCGCTGCAACTCTTCCTCGCGCAGCTTCATCTCGGTCACATCAGTGACGATGACGAGCCAATAATTGCCGGAACTATTGGTGGCTTCCAGATTGAGCCAGGTTTTGCCGGCCACATGGATGAGCCAGGAAAACGGCTGGTTGGCGGCGATATTGTCTTTCCAGGCGGCGAGCGTCGCCGCCGCCTCCTCGGCGGTGCCGAAATCTCCGCGCTTGGCACAATGGGCAAAGAAACCCGACCAATTGCGGCCTTTTTCCAGGAGATGCGGCGGCACGTCGAACATCCGCGCCATCGCTTCGTTGGACATGATGATCGTGCCCTGCTCGACCAGCACCAGGCCCTGCGCCATGGCGCGCGTGGCGCCCTGCATATATTCGCCGACGCGCTCCAGCTCGACCTTGGCCTTCATGATCTCTGCATCGCGCATGCGCACATCGGTCACGTCGGCGTAAGTGCTGAGGATTTTCCCGCCATCGAGGCGGGTTTTCGAGATGACGGTGACCTTGCCGCTTTTGCTGCGCACTTCGCGGGGGGCAGAGGCCTCCTTGCTGAGAAGCCGCTCCGTTCGCTGGCTATAAAGATCGTCGAAGGACATGTCGCCGTAGTCGTAAAGGCCGCTTTCGAAATTCAGCTCCATGAAGTCGCGATAGCTTTTGCCGACCAGCGACTTCTCGCCGCCAATTTCGCCCCAGACCTCGTAAAAGAACGGATTGACATATTCGATGACGAGATCGGCATTGATGAGCAGCACCCCCACCGGCAGGGCGTGAAGAATCGCCTCCAGCTGGCGGTGCAGCGCCTCTGCCCTGGCCTGTGCCGCAATCAGCGCATTTTCACGGTCCTGCAACAGGCTGACATCGGTGACCGAGCCGACCAGATAATATTCGTCGTCAGGCGTCGCCACCCGGCCGAGGCGGGTGATGACGGGAACGGAGCCGCCATCCGGCAGCGGCAGGGTTTCCGCCTTCTCAATCGCCTCGCCGGTTTCAAGCAGCCGCTCGTTTTCAAGGCGGGACTGCTCGCCGGTCGCCGGAAACATCTCGTTTTCGGTCTTGCCGATGAAATGGGCGAGATCGCCTCCGACAAATTTTTCATAGGCCGCATTGGCAAAAGTCAGCCGCCTGTCGTGATCGCGCAGGAACACCGCCACCGGCAGTTGCTCAAGCGCGGCGCGCAGCAGCCAGGTCTCGCGGATCTGCGTGCTGAGCAGGGTCTCATGCGCCTTGAACTCGGTCACGTCGATGCGCAGACCGACCAGCATGCCGTTTTCCAGCCGCTTGTTGACCATGCGCACCCAGCGGCCATCGGCAAACTGCTCCACCCTTTCCAGATAGGGCAGGGAAAAATCCCGCAGCTGCTCCTGCTTCCAGCTTTCAAAAGCCGGATCGTCCACTTTCGCGCGGCTGTAACCGCTGGAAAAATAGACCGCTTCCATCAGCGCTTCGAGCCGCATGCCCGGCTTCAGCGCAACACCGAAGGCACTGTAGAATTCCACGAAGCGGGCGTTGCAATAGATCAGCCGGTTTTCATCGTCATAGATAACGATACCGGCGTCGATGAGATCGATCACACCGCTGCCGAACAGCAATTCGGAGGCGTTATCGCCGCTGGAAAAGCCCTCAATGGCAACCGCCGGCATTTCCTCGAATGCTTCGAACAGGAAGAGATTGCCGTCATCGCCGATAAAACGTTCGCAACGAAGCGTATATGGCCCGGAAGACGCCGCACCATGACAGGCGATAAGCTCATCCGTGGCGAAGACCAGCGAGCGGCGCTCCCTGTCTTCCCGCTCGGCATCGCGAATATCGGCGGAGAGGGAAAGGCTCGTTTGCCCCTGAAACGCTGCGGGTGGACGCCCCATGATCCGGCCATAGGCGGCGTTGACCATGAGATAGCGCAGCTCGCTGTCCTTGATGCACGCGGGCAGGTCCAGGGCGGCGACGGCCCTGTAAGCTTTTTCCAGCAACCCGCTGCCTTCGGTCAATCGATACTCCACACCGTGCAGTTCCATTTCTGTCGAATCAAATATTTCCGGATATCGTCGTAAAAACGTTATGTGATAAAATCGCCGTTTGCTATGTACCGAGCGGCACCGCTACCCTTTTTTAACCATAATTATTCGCCCCGACGCGCCATTCCAGCCATAACCGCCCGACCTTGCGCATGGCTGCCATGCGTCGCCCGACAGCGGCATTATAAAACTATCGCTTGACTTTAACGCGCAAAACGCCCACATGCCGGTCAAGCTTTCACCTTCGGCAGCCGCGTGAGCTGCAGCGTATGTCCAGAACGACTTGTTCCAAGAGAAATCTGGCCCGCATGAAGGAAAAGCGCAACGAATACAGAAGACGGCATTTGCCGCACTGATGCGCAGAAAGTTATTCCAACCCACAAGTTCCCAATTCACGCGGGGTTCTTGACGCCGAAACCACCGGACAGCAGCCCTGCTCCGGCTGAGTTTGTTTTGGCGCCCCGAAAGGCAATATATTGACCAGTTTTAGCGAACTCGGCCTCTCCGAAAAGATCGTGGCCAGCGTTACCCAGCTTGGCTACACAACCCCTACCCCCATTCAGGCAAAAGCCATTCCGCTGCTGCTCGAAGGCCGTGACCTCATTGGCCTCGCACAGACCGGCACCGGCAAGACCGCAGCCTTCGGCCTGCCGATCATCGAAATGCTGATGAAGCAGGCCGACCGTCCGGCAAACCGCACCACCCGCACGCTGATCCTTGCACCGACCCGCGAACTGGTGAACCAGATCGGCGAAAACCTGCGCTCCTTCGTGAAGAAGACACCGCTGCGCATCAACCAGGTTGTCGGCGGCGCGTCGATCAACAAGCAGCAGCTGCAGCTCGAAAAGGGCACGGACATCCTGGTGGCGACCCCCGGCCGCCTGCTGGACCTCATCGCCCGCAACGCCATCTCGCTCTCCAAGGTCACCTATCTGGTGCTTGACGAAGCTGACCAGATGCTCGATCTCGGCTTCATCCATGATCTGCGCAAGATTTCCAGAATGGTTCCGCCCAAGCGCCAGACGCTGCTTTTCTCGGCCACCATGCCGAAGGCGATTTCCGAGCTTGCCAGCAACTTCCTGACCGACCCGATCAAGGTCGAGGTCACGCCTCCGGGCAAGGCTGCCGACAAGGTCGAGCAGTACGTGCATTTCGTCGCCGGCAAGAACGACAAGACCGATCTCCTGAAGAAGTCGCTGAACGAGAACCCGGACGGCCGCTCGATCGTTTTCCTGCGCACCAAGCACGGCGCGGAAAAGCTGTACAAGCATCTGGAACATATCGGCTTCAAGGTCGCCTCCATTCACGGCAACAAGAGCCAGGGCCAGCGCGAGCGGGCACTGAAGGGCTTCAAGGATGGTGACATCAAGGTTCTGGTCGCAACCGACGTCGCCGCCCGCGGCATCGACATTCCGGCCGTAACGCACGTCTTCAACTATGACCTGCCGGAAGTGCCTGATGCCTATGTTCACCGCATCGGCCGTACCGCCCGCGCCGGCCGCGACGGCATCGCCATCGCTTTCTGCGCGCCGGACGAAACCCGCCTGCTGCACGACATCGAAAAGCTGATGAAGATCGATATCCCGGTCGCGTCAGGTGAACGTCCGGCCGGCCTTGCCAGCCCGACGCGCCCCAACAACAACCGTGGCGGCCGCAACAACAATAATGGTGGCCAGCAGCGCGGCCCGCGTGAAGGTGGACGTCACAACGGCGAATCCCGCCCGTCCCGCAACCACGCGCCGCGCGATGCGGACAATGATCTGGAAGTCACCTCCGACTTCAAGCGCGTGAAGCAGGCCGAAGGCGATGCAGGTCGTCCGGCCGGCCCGCGCAAGCACCGCCGTCCGGCCCGCAAGCCCGGCGGCAGCGGCGCCAACCGCCACGCACCTGCTGGCGGCAACGGCCAGGAAAAGCGCGCTTCCGGCAACGGCAATCGCGGCCGCAACCGTTAAGTTGCTTCGCGTGGATTGAGGACGCTTACGGCCCATTTCTTCTCCCCGCCGGGGAGAAGGTGGCCCGAAGGGTCGGATGAGGGGGTAAGCCCTCCGAAATCCGGCAGAGGCGCGCCCTCATCCCGCTGCCGCGACCTTCTCCCCCTCGGGGAGAAGAAACAAGCGGCACCCGCTCGGTCTATTATACGGTTGTCCTCTTCCGAGACGCCTTCAGATCACACCCCGCAAGCCACCGGCCTGCGGGGTTTTTCTTTGCCGTCACCCACGCTGCACAACCGGCCGGCGCCGGGATGGCAAGGTCATGGCCAGCACGCCGGCGATCACACAGACAAGACCGACCCACATGGCAGGTGTCGGCACCTCTCCCAGAAATGCCATGCCGATCGCCACGCCGACCGGAACCCGGAGATAAGCCTGGGAGGTGGTGCCGACCGAACCGAGCGTCTGCATCAGCCGGAAATAGATCATGAAGGCGAGCGCGGTTGAAAAAACGCTCAGGCACACAAGCGAAGTGAGCGAAGCGGCCGAAGGCGACAATGTCCACGGCCGGTCAACGATCAGGCTGACGGGCAGCAGCAGGACGGCCCCGCAGATAAGCGAGCCAGCCGCCGGCATGATCGGATCGAGCCCCTTGAAGTTCTTGCCGAATATCGCCGCACAGGCATAAGAAAACGCCGCTGTCAGCACGGCAAGCTGGCTCCATATCGCCTCGCCCGCACCACTCAGCGCCTCCATGCCGATGATGAGGCACACACCCGTCATGCCGGCAGTGGTGCCGAACAGCTTGCGCCCGCTGACCGCCTCGTGCCTGATAACCAGCGCGGTGAGAAGAAAGGTAAAGATCGGCGTTGTTGCATTGAGAATGACCGCAAGACCGGCATCGATGCTCTGCTCCGCCCAGGCGATCAGCGTGAAAGGCAACACGCTGTTGATACAGGCCTGAATGAAGAACAGTCGCCAGGTCGCCAAATCCTTCGGCAATCGCAGCCCGCGCAGCCGGATCACGACCAGAAGAAGCAGACCGGCGATCAGGGTTCGCCATGCGATGAAGGTGATGGGCGGTATCGTCTCCACGCCGATCTTGATGAACGTATAAGAAGCCGCCCACAGCGTGGACAGGAGCGCGAGCAGCAGCAATTCACGGGCAATGGGACTTTGAGTGTTCACGGATCGACTTTCCAACTGCGTTCAGGATGAACCCTTCGTAGCCCGGAAACAAGCATCGGTGCTTCGGCCGTGGCCGAAGTTTCCCCCCCTTTTTATCACACGAAGCCCCGCACGGCATGACCATGCGGGGCTTCGGCAAAAGGATCCATGATGATCGGTCGGGCAGATCAGGCCCGGCGCTCATCCACCGAGAAAGCTCCCGGACCGGCAAAGACGAAATAAAGGAATACGAAGCAGAACAGGATAGCCGCATCGCCGCCGTTCAAGGCCGGGAAAAAGCTGCTTGGCGCATGCGCCATGAAATAGGCGACGGCCATCTGGCCGGAAAGGATGAAGGCGACCGGTCGCGTGAACAGGCCGATCAGCACGAGAATGCCGCCGACGAGTTCCAGAAGCGCCGCCACCAGCATCAGGGTCGGCAGCGAGCCTTCCATCTGCGATGCTGGAAAGCCGAACAGCTTCTGCGTTCCGTGTTCGATGAAAAGCAGCGCTGCGATGATGCGCAGTGCCGCCAGAGCATAAGGCCGATAGCGAGAAAGATTATCGAAAGTTGCCATGTTCATGTGTCCCCGTTGAAGTGGTGCCGCGCTCGATACAGTGCATTTTCTCCTTTATGGATACACGTCTCGAACACCGGAAATCACGTTTCCGATATTGCAGAACTCCCTTAAATACGGAAAGGGAGGCATTCTACACATGGTTGATTTTCCAGCATAAAATTGGTCATCTTCTGAAAAAATCAACTCAAGGGTACAGGCATTTTTCGACGAGGCAAAGGCGGAAAAATCCGCCTCTCCATCACGCCTGCAGCACAACCACCTTGGAGCCGACAGGCACGCGGCTGTAAAGATCGATGATATCGTGGTTGAGCATGCGGATGCAACCGCTCGACATGGCGTGGCCGATGGATTGCGGCTGGTTGGTGCCGTGCAGGCGGAACATGGTATCGTTGCCGCCGCGATAGAGATAAAGCGCGCGTGCGCCGAGCGGATTGTTCGGGCCGCCCGCCATGCCACCGGCAAACTTCAGGTTACGTGGATCGCGACGCATCATGTTTGCGGTCGGCGTCCAGGAAGGCCACTCGGATTTGCGGCCGATATAGGCGTCGCCCTTCAGCGCAAGACCCTGCCGGCCGACACCGACGCCGTAACGCATGGCGCGACCATCGCCCATGACGTAATAGAGCCGCCGTGCCGGCGTATCCACCACCACCGTGCCAGTCGGATGGCTGGTGTCGTAGGTGACCTCCTGCCGGCGAAGTTCCGGCTTGACCTTGTCGAGATGCATGGCGGGAAGCGGGAATTTCTCTTCCGGCTTCGCCGCATAATTAAGCCTTTGCTGGCCGATGCCGGTATTCGCGCAGCCCGCCAGAAACAGTGGCAATCCGAACAGAACCCCACGACGTGAAATAGACATGTAACCCCCGCCAAATCATGTGATTAACGAGAGGTATAATTTTATGGTTAACAAACCCCTAATATGAGGTTGCAGTAATTAACCCGCCGCAACCGACGCGGCAGGCCGGCGGTTGGCGAGATAGACCCCCGTGACCGCCAGAACCGTGCCGGCAATCATGGCTGGCGTCAGCGTTTCCCCGAAAAGCAGCGCAGCTTCCACGGCGGCAAGTGGCGGCACGAGATAGATCAGCGAGGCCGCGCGCGAGACCTGACCGCGCCGGATCAGATACAGAAGCAGCGCCACCGCGCCGATGGAAATCGCCCCCACCGACCAGCCAAGCGTGGCAGCCAGCCCAAGGCTCCAGTCCACATGCCCGTCTTCCAGCAAAAGCGCAAAGGGAACGGTGACCAGCAGCGCGCCGACATATTGCAGCGTCGCCACCGCCATGATGTTTCCGCCATGGACATATTTCTTCTGATAGAGCGTACCATAGGTCACCGAGACCATGCCCAGCACATTCACCGCCACGGCATAAAGCGGCACGGACATGCCCAGTGCACCTGTGGCCATAACCTTCGGCAGCACGGCGATGGCAATGCCGGCAAAACCGAGCAGCAACCCGGCACGCTGTATGGGTGAGATTCTCTCGCCAATCATGAAACGGGCGGCCACCGCCGTCATCAACGGCTGCAGGCCGGCAATAATGCCGCCAATCGCCGCCGGCACGCCCTGCCCGATGGCCCACCAGATCATGCCGAGATAAATGCCGTGCAGGAACACGCCGGACAGGATCGCCCGCAGGACGTCGGCGCGCTTCTTCGGCCAGGAAATGGCGGACAGCCGGCAGATCGCCCACAATATCAGGCCGGCCAGCAGATACCGCAGACAGAGGAAGGTCAACGGCCCGGTATAATAGACCGCATATTTGGCAGTGACCCAGCCGGTCGACCAGAGAAACACGAAAATGGCCGGAGCCAGGCGGTCAAGCGACATGGGAACATCCCCTGTGCGGCATGATCCCGCCTCTCGGACATTGCCGGGGACGCAAGGTCATGCAGCGAATTGATATTTCGGCCAAGGCACACCGGCGAAAGAGCAGGCCGGCGTGTCATCTGGCCTGCGGCGGCACCCGGACCCTTTGCCAAGGCGGTATCGCCATCCCCGCCAAAGGTCAAAGGCGTTTTCGTGATCACATCTTTCAGTTTTTCTGATGCGGTATCTGCGATCCATCAACCGAAAACGAACGAACAAATTTTGTGCGTTCGCCCACAGCGCGCACAGCACCATCATGCCCTTCCGCCCTGCCGCGCCGCGCAACCATTTTGACGATGCCGCATTTATAGGCTGAAACCGAAAAAACGCTTCTTTTTTAAAACTCTAGGGCGACAAAAAATCTTCATGAGGAGGTCCGCATAGTTCTTGCATTGCATTTGGCCTTGTATTCATATGGTAAAAAAGGGGACATCGAAGTTGGCATTTGACGAAATGATAAATGCGGACAACACTCCGCGAAGCCCATATGAAAACTATAACGAGTGGTACAGCCGACAGGACAGGTCGCACCTGATCCAGAAATCAAAAGACGCGGAAAACATCTTTCGAAAAACCGGCATTACTTTCGCAGTCTACGGCCATGCCGACAGTTCAGAAAAACTGATCCCCTTCGATATCATCCCGCGCATCATCTCCGGACGGGAGTGGCGCAAACTGGCCCAGGGCATCGAACAGCGTGTTCTCGCCCTCAATGCTTTCCTCGACGATATCTACCACAAGCAGGAAATCATCCGCGCCGGCCGCATCCCCCGCGAAATCATCGAGAAAAACGAAGCCTTTTTGCCGGAAATGATCGGTTTTACGCCGCCCGGCGGCGTCTATACCCACATTGTCGGCACTGACATCGTCCGCACCGGTGAAGACCAGTTTTATGTTCTGGAAGACAATGCCCGCACGCCCTCCGGTGTCAGCTACATGCTGGAGAACCGCGAGACGATGATGCAGATGTTCCCGGAACTTTTCCACGAAAACCGCGTGCGGCGGGTGGAAGATTATCCCTATCTGCTACGGCAATCGCTCGCCTCGCTCGCCCCGCCCGGCTGCACTGGCAAGCCGCGTGTAGCGGTGCTCACCCCCGGCATCTATAATTCCGCCTATTACGAACATTCCTTCCTCGCCGACATGATGGGCGTGGAACTGGTGGAAGGCTCCGACCTGCGTGTCATGGACGGCAAGGTCAAGATGCGCACCACCCGCGGTTATGAAGCGATTGATGTGCTTTATCGCCGCGTCGATGACGACTACCTCGATCCGCTGACCTTCCGGCCAGATTCCGCACTCGGCGTGCCCGGCATCATGGATGTCTACCGCGCCGGCAACATCACCATCGCCAATGCGCCCGGCACGGGCATTTCCGATGACAAGGCCGTTTATTCCTACATGCCTGAGATCGTCGAATTTTATACCGGCCGCAAGCCGCTCCTGGAAAACGTGCCGACATGGCGCTGTTCGGAGCCAGACAGCCTGAAATACGTGCTCGACAATCTTGCCGAACTGGTCGTCAAGGAGGTCCACGGTTCGGGGGGGTACGGCATGCTGGTCGGCCCCACGGCAACGAAAAAGGAACGGGCGCTGTTTGCCGAAAAGCTGAGAGCCCGCCCCTCCAATTACATAGCGCAGCCGACGCTGTCGCTTTCCACCGTGCCGATCATGGTGAAGAACGGCATCGCGCCGCGCCATGTCGATCTGCGCCCCTATGTGCTGGTGTCGGACAAGGTGAAGATCATTCCCGGCGGCCTGACCCGCGTCGCGCTTAAGCAGGGCTCGCTGGTGGTCAATTCCAGCCAGGGCGGCGGCACCAAGGATACATGGGTACTGGAGGACTAAGCCATGCTGGGCAGAACGGCAAACGGGCTCTACTGGATGTTCCGGTACATCGAGCGCGCTGAAAACATCGCCCGGCTTATCGATGCGGGCCTGCGCGTTTCACTGACGCGCTCAGGCAGCGGCGATGAGGACTGGGACGGCGTCTTGCAAAGCGCCGGCGTGCACGAGGCCTTTCTCGAAACGCACGACAAGGTAACGACGGCGGATGCGATCGATTATCTCCTGCGGGATAAAGCCAACCCTTCCAGCGTCCTCTCCTGCATCGAGGCGGGCCGCAACAATGCCCGCATGGTGCGCACCGCGCTGACGCGCGAGACCTGGGAAGCGACCAACGAATTCTGGATCGAGCTGAAGACCAGTCTCGAGCGCAGGGTAAAGCCGGCGGACATGCCGCAGACCATCGACGGCATAAAACACCGCGCCGGTCTGGTGCGCGGCGCTTTCCATGGATCTATGCTGCGCAACGATCTCTACAATTTCTCCCGCATCGGCACCTTCATCGAACGCGCAGACAACACCGCCCGCATTCTCGATGTCAAATATTACGTGCTGCTGCCGGCTGTGGCGCATGTCGGCTCCTCGCTCGACAATGCACAATGGGAATCCATTCTGCGCTCGGTCTCGGCGCACCGTTCCTATGGCTGGGTCTATGATGCGGAATACAAGCCGGCCAATATTGCTGACTTCCTCATTCTCAATGGCCGCATGCCGCGTTCGCTCGCCTATTGTTACGAGAAGATCGCCAGCAACCTCAATTATATAGCAGAAGACTACGGCGAAAGGCACAAGGCGCATGAGACGGCCGAGAGCATTCGCGACAGCCTGCGCAAGACGACGATCAACCGCGTCATGGATGAAGGTCTGCACGAGTTTCTGGAGAGATTTATCAACCGGAACGGGCAGCTGGGACAGGAAATCATGGAAGGCTACCGCTTTTATCAATAAGCGCGTGGACGGGGACAGCTTATGCGTCTGAAAATCACCCATACGACGGAATATGTCTATGACGAGCCGATGCCCTATGCGTTGCAGCGGCTGCGCCTGACACCGCAGACCGGCCCCTGCCAGACGGTGGAGAACTGGGACGTCTCGGTCGATGGCGCCACCGTCGAAGTGACCTATGACGACCATTTCGGCAACCGGGTTGCGCTGGTGGAAACGGAGGGGCCGCAACGCAAGGTCAAGGTTGTGGCAAGCGGTCTCGTCACCACCGAAGACAAAGCCGGCGTGTTCGGGCACCATGTCGGCAATGCGCCGCTCTGGCTCTTCCAGCGCGAGACGCCGCGCACCAAGCCGGGAAAGCTGGTGCGTGAACTGGTAAAAGTCAGCACGGGCGATACCGAACTCTCACGCCTGCACGACCTCATGGAGAATATTCACCGCAAGGTGGACTATGTTCCGGGTTCGACCGACATTGAAACCACGGCGGAAGCGGCGCTGGAAGCTGGCAAGGGCGTCTGCCAGGACCATGCTCATATCCTGATTTCCGCCGCCCGGCTGATGGGCCTGCCGGCCCGTTATGTTTCCGGTTATCTGATGATGGAAGAGGTGGAGGAACAGACGGCCACCCACGCCTGGGCCGAGGTGCATCTTCAGGGGCTTGGCTGGGTCGGCTTCGACGCCGCCAACAATATCTGCCCCGATGACCGTTATGTCCGCATCGCGTCGGGCCTGTGCTACCGCGACTGCGCGCCGATATCAGGCATGCGCATCGGCCCCGCCGGTGAGACGCTGAATGTGACTGTCACCGTGCAGCAGTCGCAGAGCCAGAGCCAGTCGCAAAGCTGAGACCATGACCGGCAAGGACGACGAAACGATCGGCTTCTATACGGGTAACGCCGCGGCATACACCTCGCGCGGACAGGCGGCGGATCGTCCGCATCTGGAGACATTTCTGGCGCAGCTGCCGGAGGGTGCAAGCATTCTCGAACTCGGATGCGGCGGTGGGCAGGACAGCGAATTTATGCTGGCTGCCGGTTTCAACGTTCACCCCACCGATGGAACACCCGAGATCGCCAAAGCGGCGCAAGCCCGGCTTGGAATTCCCGTCGCGACGTTGCTGTTCGAGGATATTGACGACAAAGAACGTTATGACGGTGTCTGGGCCAATGCCTGCCTGCTGCATGTGCCACGCGCAGCACTTGCCGGCATTATCGGCCGTATTCACGGGGCACTGAAAACGGGCGGTGTGTTTTACGCCAGTTTCAAGGCCGGAGAGGCGGAAGGCCGCGACACGTTTGGCCGTTATTACAACTATCCTTCCAGAGCCTGGCTCGAAAATGTCTACGGACAATTTGACTGGACGATCATCGAGATCACATCCCGCCACGGCAGCGGTTACGACAAGATGCCGACCGACTGGCTGCATGTCACGGCAACGAAGTCCTGATCCATTTCCGGAACTTGCCGGTTGCGAAAGCGTCTCCCGACCGTTTAAATCGCCGCATTGATTTGAAAGCATGATCCGGCTTCAGCCCGCGGGAAGGAAGCCGACCGGGAGACGGCCTTGTACACTATTTCCGACTATCGCGACTGCCAGTCCCACGGCCCCGTCATCGCGCAGCGCGTCTGGACGGCATGGTGGCAGGATAGCGGCCTTCAGGTCGGCGACGTCGCCGAACACCTGAAGGACATGACCAACCCCCATGCACTGCCCACCGGTTTCGTTGCCCATGACGGTGAGGCTTACGTCGGCTCCGCATTCCTTATCCATTGCGATCTGGAGGAGCGGCCGCAATATCTGCCGTGGGTTGCCGCTCTCTGGGTGGAAGAAGACCGACGGCGCTCAGGTGTGGCCCAGGCCCTGATGCAGGCCGCCACGCAAAGGGCCGCCGAACTCGGCCATCATACCAGCTATCTCTGCTGCCAGAGCGATCTCGAAGCCTATTACATCAATTGCGGCTGGACGGTTCTGGAACGCGGCGTCGGCAAACACGATCTGACCGTGCTGACCTTCAGCACCAAAACATAAGCGTCCCGCCACTTCCAGTGTCGGACAACAGTAGATACCGGAGGAAACATGCACCCGCCAACAGCCGTCATGGAAACCGCAATCTACGTGGATGATCTCGACGCCGCCGAGACCTTTTACCGCGATGTGTTCGGGCTGGAGGTGGTGCGCAGACTGCCCGGCCAATTCGTTTTCTTCAGATGCGGCCAGCAAATGCTGCTGATCTTCGATCCGCAGCAATCCCGCCGGGCAGACCCCGATAATCAGATCCCGCGCCATGGGGCGGTGGGCCAGGGCCACTTCTGCTTTTATGCAAAGAATAAATCGGAAGTGGATGGCTGGAAGGACCGGTTCGAAGCGCTTGGAATTCCCGTCGAACATTACCATCGCTGGCCGAATGACAGCTATTCCGTCTATGTCCGCGATCCCGCGGGTAATTCAGTGGAGGTCGGCGAAGGCAAGCTGTGGGGGATTGAGCAAGCCTGAAAATACTGGGAAAAATGCTATGAAGAACATCTTTGTCGTCACGCACACTCAATCCGTGCACCATGTCGAGAACAAAGTCGGAGGCTGGTATGATACCGAGCTGACACCCAAGGGCAGGGCCGATGCGGAGGCGACAGCCGCCAAGCTTACAGCGATGATCGGCAACGCCCCAGTTGAAATCTTCAGCTCCGATCTCCTCCGAGCCTCCCAGACAGCTGCAATCATCGCTGAACACCTCAAGCACCCTTTTGAAAGCACAGATGACCTGCGGGAAATAAGCTACGGTTCAGCCGGCGGTATGCCGCAGGAGTGGCTCGACGCCCGCCAGATCCCCGCCCCTCATCATAACCGTATGGATCATCGCGGCGGAATTGCTGATGGTGAAACGAGACGTGAAGTGGCCGAAAGGGTGTACCGCTCTGTGAACACCATTATATCACGCCCCTGCCCCGCGCAGGTCATCGTTACCCATGGCTTTGCTCTGACTTTCGTCATCGCGGCATGGATCAAGATGCCGATCGAAAGCGTCGGCCATGTCAGTTTTCCGGCACGGTCTGGCAGCATCACGCATTTGAAGGAAGACGACTATTGGCAAAATCGCGCCGTCGTTTCACTGGCGGATGTTTCGCATCTGACAGACGACGACGGTTGAGAAGCAATCCGCTTGAACATTGCCCGCACGCAAAGGGACAATTGGACATAAGGCCTAACCTCTAGCGTCATCCTCGGGCTTGACCCGAGGATCTAACCACGCCTCGTAGGTCAGTCTGTTGCAGATCCTCGGGTCAAGCCCGAGGATGACGTCGAAGGGTGGGATTACCATGTGATGACCCCACCCCCCTTGGCATTCTCAAAATCAGCCCGCAGATCAGATCTGCCGAACGGCGATCTCTTCTTCCGCGTCCACGGCCAGCGGGTTCTTCAGCGGCAGGCCGAAACCGGCTGCCTCGATCTCGAAGACGTCGCCGGCCTCCGGCTTGATGCCATCTGCGAAGGAAAGGGTTGCCGTGCCGAACATGTGCACATGCACATCGCCGGGCGCACGGAACAGGCCGTATTTGAAGTGGTGGTATTCGAGGTTCGCGAAGGTGTGGGACATGTTGTCTTCACCCGAGACGAACGGCTTTTCGAAGATGACCTTGTCGCCGCGGCGGATACGCGAGGTGCCGCGAATATCCGAAGGTGCGGCACCGACGCGGATTTCCGGGCCGAAGCTTGCCGGGCGCAGCTTGGAATGGGCGAGATAGAGATAGTTGACCCGCTCGGTGACGTGATCGGAAAATTCGTTGGAGACGGCAAAGCCGATGCGCACGGGTTCGCCCTTGTCCGAAATGACGTAGATGCCGGCCATTTCCGGCTCTTCGCCGCCATCCAGCGCAAAGGATGGCGAGGTGAGCGCTGCACCCGGTGCTGCCGCCACATGGCCGTTGCCCTTGTAGAACCACTCGGGCTGCACACCCTTTTCGCCAGCCTTGGGCTTGCCGTTTTCGAGACCCATGCGGAACATCTTCATGGAATCCGTCAGGCTTTCTTCCGCCGCTTCCGTGGTCTTCTTGTGCATGCTGTCGCGGGTTGCGGCCGAACCGAGATGGGTAAGCCCCGTGCCGGTCAGATGCAGATGCGCCGGATCGGGATGGGTGATCGGCGGCAGGAAACGGCCTTCGGCATAGGCCGCTTCGAGGTCGACGGCATCGCCGAGACCATGGGCGGAAATGACATCGGCAAGGCTCTTGCCGCTATTGGCGGCTTCCATGGCAAGCGCGTAGACCGAACCGGCACCCTTGACGACCTGCGCCTGTCCGCCGTCTTCGCGAACCGCTACAATGATTTTGCCACTGGCATCTTTGATCTGTGAAATGAGCACGGGATTTCCTTCCTGCGGCGCAACGCGCCTTATCTTCGTCGGCGCCTTGCGCCTGCACCTTATGAAAGTGGCCGGAAACCGGCCACTTTTTTGATTTGCGATTTGGGTGGGCCGATCAGCCCTTGTTCTTGTTGTAGACGTCGAAGAACACGGCGGCGAGCAGCACGAGGCCCTTGACCATCTGCTGGAAATCGATGCCGAGACCGACGATCGACATGCCGTTGTTCATGACGCCCATGATGAAAGCACCAATGACCGCGCCGGTGATCTTGCCAACGCCGCCCGATGCGGAAGCGCCGCCGATGAAGCAGGCTGCGATCACATCAAGTTCGAAGCCCACACCGGCCTTCGGCGTTGCCGAATTGAGGCGGGTCGCGATGATCATGCCGGCAAGACCGGCCAGCACGCCCATGTTGACGAAGGTGAGGAAGCTCAAGCGTTCGGTGTTGATACCGGAAAGCTTGGTCGCCTTCTCATTGCCGCCCATGGCGTAGACACGGCGACCGATGGTGGTGCGGCGCGTCACGAAGCTGTAAAGCGCAATCAGCACCAGCATCACGATCAGCACGTTCGGCAGGCCGCGATAGGTGGAAAGCTGGTAACCCAGGAACAGGATAGCACCTGAGATCAGCAGATTCTGCACGATGAAGAAACCGAACGGCTCCACGTCGATGCCATGCTTCACGTTCACCACGCGGCGACGCCATGCCAGATAAAACAACGCCACCGTGATCAGCAGGGTCAGGATCATCGAAGTGGTGTTGAGACCTTCGATACCACCGATATCAGGCAGGAAGCCGGTGCTGATGATCTGGAAATCGGTCGGGAAAGGACCGATGTTCTTGCCGCCGAGCACGAACAGCGTCAGGCCACGAAACACCAGCATCCCCGCCAAGGTGACGATGAAGGACGGAATACGGTGATAGGCGATCCAGTAACCCTGGGCAGCACCGATGATACCGCCGATGACGAGACAAATCAGCGCCGCCAGGAACGGGTTCATGCCCCATTGCACGGTCAATATGGCCGCGATCGCGCCGACGAAGGCAACGATGGAGCCGACCGAAAGGTCGATGTGCCCGGCGACGATGACGAGCAGCATGCCCAGCGCCATGATGACGATGAACGAGTTCTGCAGGATAAGGTTGGTCAGGTTCACAGGGCGGAACAGAATGCCGCCGGTGTAGAACTGGAAGAAAACCATGATGGCGACGAGCGCGATCAGCATGCCATATTCGCGGATATTCGAGCGAATATAGGATGAGATCGAGATGACGTTACTTTCTTCGCTTGTTGTGTTTGCCGAACTCATGAGTTCTTCTCCCCTGAGCGCATGATAGCGCGCATGATGCTTTCCTGGCTCGCCTCTCCCTTCGGCAATTCAGCGACGATGCGGCCTTCGTTCATGACGTAGATGCGGTCGCAATTGCCGAGCAGTTCGGGCATTTCCGATGATATCATCAGAACGCCTTTGCCGTCGGCAGCGAGCTGGTTGATGATGGTGTAGATTTCATATTTCGCGCCGACATCGATGCCGCGTGTCGGCTCGTCGAGGATCAGCACATCAGGATTGGAGAACAGCCACTTGGACAGCACCACCTTCTGCTGGTTGCCACCCGAAAGATTGACCGTTTCCTGAAAGATGCCCGAGGACCGGATACGCAGGCGCGTGCGGAAATCGCTCGCCACCTTCATTTCCTTGATGTCGTCGATGATGCTGGCACTCGACACGCCGGCCAGGTTGGCAAGCGTGGTGTTGTGCAGGATATTATCGTTGAGCACGAGGCCGAGATGTTTGCGGTCTTCCGTCACATAGGCAAGACCGGCATCGATGGCGCGGCGCACGGTGCTCACATCCACGGGTTTGCCATGGATCAGCACTTCGCCGCTGATCTTGTGGCCGTAGGACTTGCCGAACACGCTCATCGCGAATTCGGTGCGCCCTGCCCCCATCAGCCCGGCAATGCCGACGACTTCGCCCTTGCGCACGGTGACGTTGATATCGTGCAGAACCTTCCTGTCGCGGTGCTGCTGGTGATAGGCGTTCCAGTTCTTGACTTCGAGAATGGTCTCGCCGATCGGCACGTCGCGCGGCGGATAACGATCTTCCAGATCGCGTCCCACCATGTTGCGGATGATGACATCCTCGCTGATTTCTTCCTGATGACAGTCGAGCGTCTTCACCGTCATGCCGTCGCGCAAAACGGTGATCTGGTCGGCCACCTTGCGCACTTCGTTGAGCTTGTGGGTGATGATGATCGAGGTCATGCCCTGCTTGCGGAATTCGATCAAAAGGTTGAGCAGCGCCTCGGAATCGCTTTCGTTCAGCGAGGCGGTCGGCTCGTCGAGGATGAGCAGCTTCACGCTCTTCGACAGCGCCTTGGCGATTTCGACGAGCTGCTGCTTGCCCACACCGATATCGGTGATCAGCGTCTCCGGCGATTCCTTCAGGCCCACTTTCTTTAAGAGTTCGCGGGTCCGGTTGAAGGTCTGCTGCCAGCTGATGACGCCGTTCGAGGCGACCTCGTTGCCAAGGAAGATGTTTTCCGCAATCGACAGGAGCGGCACCAGCGCCAGTTCCTGGTGAATGATGATGATACCAATATCTTCGCTATCATTGATGGCGCGAAAATTCCGCACTGCGCCTTCATAGTGGATTTCGCCCTCATAGGTGCCGGCGGGGTAAACACCGGAAAGGACCTTCATCAAGGTCGACTTCCCCGCGCCGTTCTCACCGACGAGTGCGTGGATCTCACCCTCTTTAACCTTGAGGTTGACGTTCTCAAGCGCTTTCACGCCCGGAAACGTCTTGGTGATGTTCCGCATTTCGAGAATGGTATTGGCCATATCGCAATCCAGCGCCCGATTAATTCCGGCGTTTTTATTTTTATGGAAAAACGGGGATGACGCCAAGTCATCCCCGCATGTGTGTCGAGCTTATTTCAGCTGGTCTTCCTTGTAGTAACCGCCATCGACGAGAACCTGCTTGTAGTTCTCCTTGGTTACTGCAACGGGCTTCAGCAGGTAGGACGGAACGACCTTGACGCCATTTTCATAGGTCTTGGTGTCGTTTACCTCAGGCTCCTTGCCCTGCAGAACAGCGTTGACCATGTTCACGGTCACCTTGGCGAGTTCGCGGGTGTCCTTGAAGATGGTGGAATACTGTTCGCCGGCAATGATCGACTTGACCGACGGGACTTCAGCGTCCTGACCGGAAACGACCGGCAGCGGCTGGTCCTTCGAACCATAACCAACGCCCTTCAGCGAGGAGATGATGCCGATGGACAGACCGTCGTAAGGCGACAGAACGGCGTCAACCTTGGCGTCGGTGTAATAAGCCGACAGCAGGTTATCCATACGGGCCTGGGCCGTTGCCGGATCCCAACGCAGCGTACCGACCTTGTCCATGCCCATCTGGCCGGACTTTACGACCAGCTTGCCGCTGTCGATGTAAGGCTTCAGAACCGACATTGCGCCATCATAGAAGAAGAAGGCGTTGTTATCGTCAGGAGAACCGCCGAACAGCTCGATGTTGAACGGACCCTTGCCGTCCTTCAGGCCAAGCTTGTCGGTGATCGAAGTCGCCTGCAGAACGCCAACCTGGAAGTTGTCGAAGGTGGCGTAGTAGCTGACGTCGCCGCTGTTGCGGATGAGGCGGTCATAAGCGATGACCTTGATGCCCTGCTCGCCAGCCTGCTTCAGAACGTCCGACAGCGTGGTGCCGTCGATCGAGGCGATCACGAGGACTTTCACGCCCTTGGTGACCATGTTTTCGATCTGGGACAGCTGGTTCGGAATGTCGTCGTCGGCATATTGCAGGTCGGTCGTGTAACCGGCTTCCTGCAGCTGCTTGACGATGTTGTTGCCGTCATCGATCCAGCGAGCGGAAGACTTGGTCGGCATGGCAATGCCGACGGAACCCTTGTCCTGTGCGAAAGCCGGTGCTGCGAAGGAAGCAGCACCGATGGCACAAGCCGCCATCAGCGAAATAATGGACTTCATTAACTCTCTCCCTTGAACCCTTCTCTGGTGCCCGCTTGCTGCGGCGCACCATGAAATTCATGCCGTCAGAGGAAGGAGCCGCGTTCGGCCCGTCCCGATCTCGCAGCTGCGAAATGGAACAGATGCCGCTCCTCCCCGGCATCCCGCAAACTGTTCTGAATCCATATAACTGTCAAATAGAATATATCGGCTTACCTATATCAATTATGCTATATTAAATCGATACAATAACCGATGAGGGGTATAAAACGGCGAATGAGCAACCAGAAAGTGTATGAGCAGACGCAAACAACAGACGCGCTTTTCGTCTTTGAAGACAACCCGCTTCTGCGCGCCGGATTGAAGATGAGCCATCTGCGCATGCTGGTCATGATCGAGGAGCACGGGCAGGTCAGCGCCGCGGCAGCCGCCATGAACATAACACAGCCGGCGGCCTCGCGCATGCTTTCCGAAATGGAAGCCATCGTCAAAAGCCCGCTCTGTCAACGGGCCTCGCGCGGCGTGGTGCTGACGAAATTCGGCGAGGCGCTGGCGCGGCGGGCGCGCACCATCTTGCTGGAACTGCGCGAGGCGAGCCGCGAGCTTAACCAGATGAAATCCGGCAGCGGCGGCTCGGTCTATATCGGCGCCGTCACAGCACCTGCCATCAGCCTTGTGGTTCCCGCCATCAAGCGGGCGACGGACACCTATCCCGGCATCGAGATCAACGTGCAGGTGGAAAGCAGCAATGTGCTGGCCCGGGAATTGCTGGCCGCGCGTCACGACTTCATCATCGGCCGCATCCCTGACGATTTCGACCCCGGCCTGTTTTCCATCCATGAAATCGGCATCGAGCGCGCCTGTCTGGTGGTCGGCGAAGGCCACCCCCTGCTTGGCGGCGAGCCGGTAACGCTGGGCGATCTTTCCGCTTACGATTGGGTTTTCCAGCCGCCGGGCGCCCTGCTGCGCAGAACGATGGAAGACGTGTTCCTCACCCATGGCGTGGGTATGCCGCGCAATATCATCAACACGCCGTCCATGCTGCTGACACTTGCGCTGATCTGCAACACCAATGCGATTGCGCCGATCGCCCAGGACATGGCCGAATTCGTGACAGGCCAGCAGGCCGACATCGGCCGCACCCGCATCCTGCCGACGGATTTCGAACTTGTGGTCAAGCCCTACAGCATCATCACCACCAAAGGCCGCGTTTTGCCGCCCAGCGCCCGGCTGCTTTACGATCTGGTCCTGGATGAAAGCCGCAAGCTGACCGGCCCATGATGACAGGCCGTCACGAGAGGCCCGCAACGACGTGGAAAGCCAGACGCCACCTTCATCTTATAAACAGGCCGGATTTACGGGCCGGCGCAGGGGAACAGCCGCATGCTTTTCGGACAATCCGTCTTCCAGTCGGTCGTCGAAAGACTGAAGCAGGAAAGAGAAGAAGAAGCCGCGGAACCGCCGCCGCCGGTCAACCACCGCATCGCCGGTTTCAACTCCGGTTTTGTCGTCAGCTCACCTTCTGCTGCACCGCAACCGGGAAACGGCGGCCTCGACGCCTATTTGGCCTTTCTGGCCGATCCGGCGCCACCGCCTGAACCCCAGCCGGAACCAGAGCCGGAACCCATGCCGGCCCATCTCGAAAAGACTTCGCTCGCGGATGTGTCAATGGAACTGGCGATCCATGAAACCGACACCGCGGCAACGCTTGCGGAAAAACGCCGCGCCTTCGCCCGCCTCAACCACCCGGACGGAGTGAAACCGGAGTTCCGGCACAATGCGACCCTGCGCATGACGGCGGCAAATCTGCTGATCGACCAGGCGATCCGGATGCTGAAAACCTAAATCATGAAATGGAATGCAAGGCCGGCAGCGCCTGCCGCAGCATATGCCGATGTCAGCCAGCGTCGTTTTTGTCGACGGGCGCGTTATCGGCGGGTTCGTCTGGCGCAGACTTGTCCGCTCCACCCTTGGCCGCATCATTGACGCTCACGGGTTTGAATTTCACCAGCAGCTCATAGGCAGCATAGGCGGCGATGCCGCCGACGATCGTTCCCCAGAAAAACTCGCGATTGACGAATTCGATCACAGCCCAGGCCGCGCAAAAGCCAACGATCAGCAACCTGACCCACAAAGGGCGATAAAGCGGATGGCTGGTATCGATGTTCAGCATGGCGTTCCCGTTTCCGGCCTTTTCCGGCCCACCGAACTCTTACGGCATCGGGTGACCAAAGGCATATGCAGGTCGTCTTGGCCGTTTCACAGGAAAATTGCAACGCAAATCGAGCCGCCACCAATCAGGCTGTCGTGAAAATACCGGAAGGGCAAATCCCCATGCACGGCCCAGCGGGCCGAAAAACCGGCACGACCCGCACTTTTCGGGTCGTCGCCTCTCCAGAGCGGCCCCATCGCCGATAGCGGCGTTCAGCCCCGCAGACGCCCAAGCAGCGACAGCAACTGGTCGCGGGCTTTCTTGCCGCCAATCCTGTCGATCAGCTTTTCCTCACGGTCGCGCCATGAATCGGAAAGGCTGTCGAGAAGGCGGCTGCCTTCCTCGGTCATGTCGAGAAAATGAACACGCCTGTCCTCTTCCGACCGGCGACGGACAAGCAGCCCCTTCTCTTCCATGCTGTCAACGATCGCGACAAAATTGGCACGCTGGATACCGAGCGCTTCCGCCACATCGCTTTGTTTCAGGCCAGGATTGCCACCGACAATGACGAGAACGGAAAAATCGGCCGGTCGCAATCCCCGTTCTGCCAGCACATCGGAAAACCCGTTTGCCACGGCAAGTTGCGAGTGTCGCAAATGATAGCCGATCGCCGTCGTCAACAATCCATAGTCAATCGCTGTAAGATGCACCGGCTGCACTCCGTCGCTTTCGGCCTTTTCCGCCCGCGGCCCGTTGCTATGTGCCAATCGCAAAGCCATCCGATCCCCCGCTTGATTCGTTCCTTTACCCTGCCGAAATCATAACCGACAACGTTCCAAAACTGTATCCCAAATAAATGTAGATGATACTAATATTGTATAATAATTTGACAGTTAATCCGCAAAACCCCAAATCCCACTTCCAGGCCGCCATCTGAAGACCGAGAAAAATATGACTATTTACCCGCCGATTTTGAGGGTATGGCACCACCTGCCGCGCCGTGTTTGAAAGGCATTGCACCAATCTCGCCACCTGCTCATGATGACGGCAAAACAGCTGCCGGATCAGGCGATAACATACTACTTATAGGGGAAACCCGATTTCAACAGAAAAAGCAATACGCCAAACGACGCATTGTTTCCCCACCCCCCACAAAGGCATAGGCACCCCGCAACAAATCGCGTCTCACCCCGGCAGAAAAACAGGTGCCGTTTCGCAAATCTCTGATTTTTAGACATTGATGCGGAAAGAAAGCTGGGGTATGAACCAACCGCTGCACGCGATTCAAGCGTGACCGCTGCACCCGTAGCTCAGCTGGATAGAGTGTTGGATTCCGATTCCAAAGGTCACAGGTTCGAATCCTGTCGGGTGCGCCATATTTTCCGGGCCTTTCTCGCATATTGGTTACCCCCGAATAATTTTACAGGAAGCATATAGGAAGCAGCTTGCTTTCCTGATGCAAAATTTTCGTTAGAGACTACAAAACCAGCGAGCGCCGAAAAAACTATGGCAAAAGATGAAGATAAAAGCCGAATGGATTTTTTGCGCGCGAGCCTCCGCGCCAAAGCAGAACGGGCTATCGCTCAGAGGTCCAAGGACCGGGAATTTCATGGGCTGGAACGAGAGTTCCTTTATTATCAAGCCCAGATGCTCGCCGACTACCAAAGATCGAAGGACGTTAAGCACCCCCGCGACCTTGGCCAAATCCGCGAAACAATCCTCCGAAGATTTTTAAGCGAGAGCGGTTATCTTCCAAAACAGTACGGAGTTTCAGAGCGAAGTGTAAGGGTAGTTTCCCCAACGGGACATATCAGCAAAGAGATCGACATTGCGCTTTTCGATCCGAAAGAGTCCCTAACCCTGATGAACAGAGAAGACGTCTATGAAGTGCACCCAATTGAGAGCGTTTATGGGGTCATACAAGTCAAGTCCAACCTGAGTAAGAAGGAACTGACTTCGGCGTTAGATAATCTTGCATCATTCAAAAACCTTGCCCGCCCTCGCAATGAAAATCTCGGCGGCATCAGATTTACCGAATCGACAAAATCGGAACGCGGATTTGCTGTCCTATTCGCGTTCACGACAGACTTGGACTGGGACAGCATCACAGCAGCCCTGAAAGATTTTGGCGACAAAAACCCCAGGCATAGCCTTCCGAACGCGATAGTCGTACTGGACAGAGGAGCGTGGAGATACGGTGATGAAACCGGTGGATATATCCTAAATCCTTATCTTGAAAGAATCGAAGAACTCAAAATTTACGGGCAACCCGACTACGACGGACTTTCCTTGTATTCGTTTTATGCGTGCCTAATTATGCTTTTGCGACACACCTACGTATGGCCGGTCGCGGTCGAGTCGTATTTTCGATTGCCCTTAATTTCAGCTGATAAGTCCTACGAATTCACCTACGGCCAATTTGCAGAGGTGGGCGTATGTCAGAAGCACGGCGATTTCGCCCGCAAAATAAGTTCCGAAAATTTGGAAAAGATTGTTGAGGCATGTAGCGCCAGCGAGCCTGTCAACTGGACGAAGGTCCTAGATGCAGCGTACGGTCACCAGCACGATGAAGAGGTTTCTAGGCGACAGGGAGGTGATGTGCGGGTCTTTAATCCCGAAAACCGTCCATTGAGCGAAATCCTCTTAGTTGAAACTTCCTACGGCGACAAAACATTCCAATCCCCGTCGTTCGAGTCCATCAGAACCGGTGGAATGGATATTTGGCTGCCGCATGTTTATGCGTCCGAATTGGGTTTAATTTCCGGCTGTCCCAAGTGCGCCCAACTGTCTCGAACAGCGCAAAAGACGAGAGGACACAGGACTAAGGCACCAAGCAAACGCAACACTTAAGCAGCTTGGGAAGCTCGATCTATCGCTACGATTTCAACACGCTAGGGGTAAAACTCGTCTTTTCGTGTCGAAATTCTCTCAATGTTTTCAATAGCGCTGTAAAACTTTACGAGCGCAGGAACCGCAATCCTTTTCGTTCCAAAACCTTTAATTCATGCTATGGAAATTCCTAGGCAAGCGGGCGCTCGGTTGGCGCGCTGGCACAAATCCCCGGTGGAAACGAAGACACAAGTTCCGGGTGGAAACATGAGATGGTTCGACTCCATCCCGCTCGCCGGTTATCTCCATCAATCTCCCAATCAGGACGGAAATCCATCGTCTTGACTCTCTTCTAAAATGAGAACATTTATAGAACAAACGAGAGAGCAAGAGATATGTCTGACGCTGAAAAAATCATCGTAGTACAGTTCAAAAAGGGACGCGGGGGCATTGTGCCGGGCGACATGCGACCTGCAACCAGCCAAGCATCCGCAGAAAAAATTGCAAGCGCCATGGCACCGCGTCATATCGGCGTTGCGGCATACGCTGTTACCGTGGACGAAGAAAGCGGCAGCATGGCCAACCCTCGCCTGCTGGTCCAGCACGGCCAAATTGCCGACCTTATGCCAGACTGATTTACCGGCGCGGGGGCGCGCGCCTTTTTCACGACAGGGGAAACTTTGCGGCTCTGAAACAGGAGATTGGAAACGTGCGCCCGAATGCAACCAAACAGCCGGACGATATCGCGGCCTATGTCATCCAGTGCCATGACGGCGATGCTGTTGCCGCCGTGGAAACGCTGCTGGACGAAATCAACCATCTGCAAAATCAACTATCCATCGCCGTCGTAGCCATGGGCCGGGGATATACGCGCGGATGGAAGCCGAGCGCCGAGCGGGAATGACATGCGCCACCGTCGCGGCATCGATCTAACCGGCGGCAACAACGACAATATGCCGCCGAAGCCGACAGGCATCTTCGTGCCGCAGCGCGACCACTCGGCGACCTTGGCCGATTTGCCGCAATGGTATGTCGTCGGCGCGCAATGCTGGCGCAGCAAACACGTCGGCATGTTGGACAGGTGGGCGCTACAGCGCCGTTATGGAAAATTCCGGCCAATCATATCCATGGAACCGCTGTTGCGGTGCCTTGGCTGCGGCAACCGTGAGAAAAACAGCTTTGTTCTGGCGCGCACAAAGAGGGACTGGCCATGAGCTATGAACCGCAGCCCGGCACCTACGGTTATTTATGGGCAGAATGCTACACCGTGACGGCCTATTGCGACCCATGCAACCGCGTCGTCAAAGTCGATCTGGAGAAAATGCCACCCGAGCAAAGCTTTATTAACAGGCGCTGGAGGTGCGAGTATTGCCATGGGTTGGGACAAGCCAACTTAAGCCCGGATCATTCGCCAACAGACTCACCAGCTGCCAAACAACGCGATATCGAGCGGACGCGAAGAATAGAAGTTCTGGCGCAGCGGATGACAGCCACAAGCGGACGAAGCGGCGCGACCTAAATCAATATTTTTTGTATGTACAAAAATCTTGCGCATGCAGGCTATTTAATGTACATACAAAATATGAAAATCACTTACGACGAAACGAAGCGGCTGACGAACATCGAGAAACACGGTCTAGACTTCGCCGATCTGACGATTGAGTTCTTTGCAGGCTCAATCGTCCTTCCAGCCAAGGAAGACCGCTTTATGGCCGTAGGCGAGTTTCAGGGCCGTATCATCATTGCGGTGGTGTTCCGCCCGTTAGGTTCGCAGGCTCTGTCCGTCATTTCCATGCGGCCAGCCAGCGCCAAGGAAAGGAGGCTCTAATGCCCGTAAAATTTTCTTCGAAACGCCCCCTCAAGAATGAGGAAGAGGCAGAAATTCAGAAAATGATTGCGTCCGACCCGGACGCCCCCGAAGCCACGGATGAAGATATGGCGCAAGCAAAGCCATTCCGCGAGGCTTTCCCCGATCTTGCCAAGAGCATTGATCGGGAGATTGCGCGCCGTGGTAGGCCGAAGGCGGATGCACCAAAGATGCCGGTTACGATCCGTCTTGATCCTGACTTGGTGGAACATTACAGGGCGATGGGCAAGGGATGGCAGTCACGCCTCAATAGCGATCTGCGAAAGCTATCCGGTCTTCGCTAGGAGGTGTCGGCTAAGATATCACCCTCGTTACTGGATTGCACTGTTGTAGAAACTGTTGTTCTCTATTCCAAGGGAGTTCTTGTCGGCGAAAGAGGGGACGCCGTATTGTGGCGGGACGAGATGAGAGAAAACCAACTAGAGAGATTTCTAGGTGATGTTAGTGCAGTACAGCCCGGCCACGATGCGGCGGCCTTCCTTGCGGCCATCGTTGAATCCTCCGACGATGCGATCGTCAGCAAGTCGCTAGACGGGATCATCACCACTTGGAATTTGAGCGCAGAGCGTCTGTTTGGCTACACGGCGACTGAAGTAGTGGGACGACCGATCACCATACTTATTCCAGAGGACCGATTGGACGAAGAGCCAGCTATTATTGCTCGCATCAAGGCGGCGGAGCGGGTTGACCATTTCGAAACGGTGCGCCGCCGCAAGGACGGTACGCTTATCGACATATCTCTCACGATCTCGCCAATCAGGGGCAGCGACGGCAAGATTGTGGGCGCGTCCAAGATTGCTCGTGATATCTCCGAGCGGAAACGGGTGATAGAGCAGCAGGGTATGTTGTTGCGGGAGATGCATCACCGGGTAAAAAATCTTTTCGCAATTACCAGCAGCATCATAACACTGGCGGCCCGCACCGCGAGCACGCCGGAGGAACTTGCCGAAGGCATGAAGAATCGCCTGATATCTTTATCGCATGCTCACCAAATGACATTGCCCAGCTTCAGCGGCGGGGTTTCATCCGCGGATCAAAACACCACGTTTTTTACGCTTCTGACACATCTGCTTTCTCCGTTTGAGGGGAGAGACACGCGGCGATGGCACCTGCACGGCGACGATACTCACATCAGCGCGGACCGGTTAACCAGCCTTGCCTTGTTGTTCCATGAATACGCTACCAATGCCGTTAAGTACGGCGCGCTTTCGGCTTCGGAAGGGCGGCTGGACATCACGCTCACGTCTGCGCCGGACTGTTTCCAGATCATGTGGCTGGAGTCGAACACGATGCCAGAGCCCGACGCAGGGAGCAAAGAATCAGGCTTCGGCACGACGCTGGAGAAAATGTTGATACGAGCCTTGAATGCTCAGGTGTCGAGGGAGTGGCAACCGCATGGGCTTCTGATCAAGCTCACTCTTCCGCGCGACGCGTTCGGGATTCCAGACCCATCATAAAAGCGGCGATTGGAGCGAGAAATTAGAATGTCATTCCCGACGCAAGCGCCAGAAACGCAAAAAGCCGCCCGGCGCGAACCGGACGGCTTTTGACTATGTAGTACCGGATAGATCAATCGGCCATGCGCCGGTCAACCCATTTGAGGATGATCGCTTCGACACCGCGCGGCCCAAGATAAGCCAGAAGCGCAATCAGGCCGGTAGAGATTGTTTGCCCGAAGCTGAAATATGAGGCGGCACTTTCGCCGATGACCGCCATACCTATCGCCACCGGCAATTCCCAAAACAATTCGATGCCGAAGAATTTGCGGCGGCCCTTTCGGGCCTCATTGCCGTGCCACATCGCCCGCCCGAGTACGGCTGCGAAAAGAGTGGTAAAGGCACCACCAAGCCATGCATTCACCAATTCGATGAAAGAGGTGTATTTCTCCGGCATCAGTCGGGCCTTCCGCAATAGAGGGCATAACGTCCGCGATGCCGGGCGATATCAACGGCGGCGCTCCGGTCGTGGGTGACAAGATAGGTGTTTGTTTCCGGGCGCGGGTTGATCGGCACAAGCAAATCGCAAGGCTCAATCGCCTTCACGGTCGGGCTGCATGCAACCGCCGAGAAGCCCGCACAAATCAAAATCGTCAGCTTGCAAAGCGCCTTCATCGATCTTCTGTCCGTCTTTGAGAATAGTGATACGGTCATCCTGGAGTCCGACCGCGACTTCGGCTTTTCCTGCCCCCTTGCCGACAAAGTAGGCGGGCGCAGCCATGAGAGCGGCACCGATGACGATGCCGCCCCCGATCAATGCAGCGTCAAAAAACCGCATCAGAGTTTCCGCCACGCCAGATAGACGGAGATACCGACGATGAAGACGGCGATTGCCATTCGCGCCCATTCCCCTGAGGAAAGCTCGCCCTGCTGCGCCGAGACAACCTCAACAGCCTTCGTCAAAGGCTCCTGTCCGACCGGAACGGCGGTGCTGATGCCACCGCCCAAGATCGCCAGCGCCTTGGACTTGGCCTGCGTCTCGGTTTCAGCGATATATTTCTTGCCAGCGACCGGCCCAGCAGAAGGGTATTGTTTCCACGGCAACTGGAAGTGCGGGCCATCCTTGAAGGACTTCCAGTCACCACCCCATTCCAGCGGAATGCCAAGTTCCTTTGCCGCCTGTTTCATGGCCTTGGCGAGCTTGGCATAAAGCGGCCAGTCCCAAACCACGCTACCGCCGACCAGCGCGGCCAGATCGACCGCATGACTGTAACCGTTCGCGGCCTTCAAATGGCGGCTGTTCATCGTCTTGGAAGCGCCCGTCGCCACCATTTCCTTTTGTTTTGCCAGCGTCCGCACGCCTTCCGTCACCACGAAATCAATGTCGGTGATCTGAATGGCGCGCTTCACAACGCGCACGAGGTCAGGATGCACGCCGTCAAGGCGCGCAAGGCTGCGTTGGGAAAGCACGTAACCCATTATAGTCTCCAAATTTTCAAGGGGGATTGTCGGCTGGATGCCGGTTAGTTCTCGTCCGTCCGCCCGAAGCGGCGCGGCGTCAGGAAAGAGGAAGGCGTGGCCGGAGTTCCGGGCGCACTGTTGGGGGCAACCTTGCCGGTTGCTTTCGAGGCGTCCGAAGTGGCATTGGCACCGCCGTTTTCCGTTCCGGCCGATTTTTCGGTTGCGGATTTGCCATCGTAGAGCCTGCCCGAAACCGCCACTTCAAGACCGCCGGTTTTCATGTAGGCCGTTTTCGCCGTCTTGATGATGTAAGGCACACCGTCCACGCCGGGGCGGACATTGGCGAACAACAAGGGCAAGCCTGCATCAATCCCCGCATCGCCAATAACGGTGACAGAAACCGAGCCTTCGCCGCGCTGCAATTCCTTGGCCTTGGCCCGCGCGGCCTTGTCGGCTTCGGCGGGCGATGCATAGGGTTCCGGCAAACGATAAACGCTATCGCCGTCTGCGTCCGCATCGGCGTCGATTTCCACCCGTTCGGCCTTGTCGGAATCCTGATAGTACGCCACGACCTTGCTGTATTTCGTACGGTCGTTGATTTCGACTTTCAGGCTTCCGACCTTGATTTTCTCGGGCGTCAGGATGATCGAGCCGAGCGGCGCACCCGACGCAGAAAGACCGGAGCCGAGCCGGGTGAAAATCAGGCGCTTTTGCTTGACGGCGAAAAGACCGTTATGCCGTTCCGCAAGCCGCCGCAGGAAATTGATATTGCTTTCGTCCTGCTGCGCCAGCCATTCATATTGGAAGTCCGCAAGGTCTTCATCAACGGCGGGGCTTAACCCGCTTTCGTTGGCGATCTGTGACAGGATATCGCCTAGCTTCGTTTTATCCCATGACCTTTCCTGCCGCTCTTTCAGCTTTCCGCTGCGAAGGTCCGCAGCCCTGCCAGAGATCGACATTTTATAAGGCAGGCAATCGACATTGACTTTGTCCGCAGTGAAGACGCCTTTCAGCACGAGATCATCACCGAAACCCATCTTGACCGAAATGATTGCACCCTTACGCGGGATCGCAAGAAAGTTCGGCGGGCCGTCATTCAGTTCAATATCCACCGTGTCGGATTTCATGCCCTCTTCGTCAGTGACGGTCAGGGAGAGCAAACGCTCATAGAAATGGCCTGCCACCGGCACGCCGTCGATACTCACTTCCACGCGCGGTTTCATGGTCAGTCCCAAAGGCTGGTCAACGGCTTGGCCGTGCTGGTGGCGGGTATGTCCGGCATGGTGATTTTCGTGCCGAGAGGAAGAACAGGCCCGAGCGCGGCAAGACCCGGATTGGCATCAATAACGGCTTCGACCACTTTGGCCGTGCGCCCATAGAAAGCGAGGCAGGCGAGATCAACAGTCTCGCCCTGCCGTGTGGTGTAAATTGTCGCCATGTGGTCACCGGAACAGTTCAGACAGGAAGGATGCAGCCCGATCCACAAGACCGCCCGCACTTGGCAATGTGCCGGAGCCAGAGCGCTTGAGCGTGATGGAATAGGCGTTACGCCCGGCCTCGCCACGGCGGTTAATGTAGCTGCGGTCCTCTTCCACGGACTGCACCGTAAACATACCTTGGATGACACCCTGCGCCGCATCACCGGTCACAAGCATCATCTCCGTTCCCGCCATGGATGCGGCAATGATACCGTCAAGCTGCGATTGCCCGCCAAACTCTTCGGGAAAAAGAACACCCGAAATTGTCACTTCGTCGGAAGTCGGGCCGGTCCATTGCTGCTGGTTAAGGGTTTGGCCGACAGGCATATCCACCCAAGGGGTGTTCACCTTGCGCTTGACGCCCTGATATCCAAAACCCAAACCCTCGAAGGCGAAGCCTCCGAGCATCATTGATGTGTGACCAGCCATAGGGACTCCAAAAGTTTCGAATTTCGCTGTAAGCGATCTATGGGCTTCCAAGGGGGAAAGAGATGAAACGAATAGTTTTTTTAGTGGCAGGGCTTCTAATCACCAGCACGGGAGCACACGCCAGCAACCTTTACTGCGCCGCTTACGAGGCCGAATATGAAAAGAACAAAGGTAAAACCTTCAGCGACATGTCCGCCGACTACAGATCAGCCACGACTTTTTTGTTTGGAGCGTACTTGGCGGTGACCAAGCAAACGCCAGCGACGGTCGACAATACGGATTTCAACAAATACCTCTTTGCAGTCTCAGCAAGCTGCAAAGCGACGCCGAAGCAAGCGATTATGGATGTAGGTTTGCAAGAGATTGCTAAATGGAAACCACGAAAGACGTCACGATATTCCGAGATATCGTTGATCGACCTGAAGTTAGACATCCAAAAAATGGCAGGACAAGAGATCGAAACCCAAGCAAACGTCCAGATATTCGGCGACATGGGAATGCTCCAAGATGGAATGATGGACGCAAATCCCTTGCCTCTTGACTTTAAGAAGGTGCCGCGAGACCAACGAAAAAAGTTACTGGAACAATGCAGCATGGGTTGCCGAGCCACAGTGCAAGGCAAGGTGGGAAATGTAATGTTTCAGAACGGCATCGTAGCGGACGCCGTTCTCATTGATTAATCGCTAAACAACCCTTCCGTACCTGCGGCAATCTGGCTGCCGAGATCGGTAGCCGCCGCCGCTATTGCCTCCTTGGAGTCGGCAATACCGGTTATGGTGGCGGTCGCATATACCGTTACGTTCGGCGGCTGCGGGTTGACAATACGCACATCCTGCGTGGCAGTTGGCCTCGTCATTTCAGATAGCGAGGCGGCATCGATCCTCACGGACTTGATACCAAGATCATCGGCAGTTTTTCCGGGCAAGTTTTCCGTGCTGCCGCCAAAACCGTTCGCGCGCGCAGCCCTCGCCGCATCCAACGCAAATTGTGTCGAAACTGAGGGCGGCGCTGGATCGGTGGGCAGGGATGAGAAGAAGCTGCCTATAGCGTGGAGAGCATCTTCGACACCCGGCAACAGTGCTTTTCCTTGGCTGTAGGGTGTGTTGCCGGAATAGGCTGCTTTGCCCAATTCGTAGGCCCCGCCAGCGGCAGCACCATACACCCCCATGCGAGCAAGCCCCAAGAGGATGGAAGACCATCCACCGGCAGCGCCGCCCACAGCCGCGGCAGTAGCTGCTGTTGCCGCCCCAGTTCCGGCAGCAGCAGCGGGCGTACTACCGCCAACAATAGCAGCAATTCCCCCCGCGACTTTAAGCGCCCCGAGCAATGTGCTTGCTCCAGACAACACAAACAGCGCCGCCGCCAACTTTCGAATGGTGCCAGCCAACATGGAAATACCCATGCCCCACGCAAAAAGCTGGAAGCCATAACCAGACATTTCCGCAAAAAACTTGGCGATAGGGTTATCCTTTATCGCATCGTTCAATTCGCGGATGGATGCGCCCCACTCCTTCGCCCGCATGAAGATTGCACCAATGCGGTCGGCGGCGTTCGGATCGACAGGACCAAGCAACAGGTCGCCGAGATCGTTCATGAACTCCTTCATGCCGCCGGTATAACCGAAGCCCTGCGCAAATCCCTTCGTGAAATTCGTGATCTGGTCGAAGATCGTCACGCGGTTGCCGAGCGTGTCCAGCACCTCACCGATGCCCTGCGCGCCCTCGCGGATGGTCGGCAACATGCTGTCGCCGATTTCCTCGAAGACATTGGAAATCTTGTTCCCAAGCAGGTCCAGAACGTTTTGCGTGGTGCTGGCGCGCTGGATGTACTCATTGAATGCCGAGCCTGCGTATTTCGTGCGGTCGGCCACGCTGTCCAGCGCTTGATCCAAGAGCTTGATATTGCCAACCAGCGGCATGAAGGCGCGGGCTTCGTCGCCGAAGAATTCGGACAGCAAGGAAACCTGCTTATCCTTCGGCGCTTTCGCAATCGCCGTCAGCACCTTGCGCATGGTGCCTTTCGCGTCTTTCTGCATATCCTTGGCGATGGAGGGCAGATGCAGCCCTAGCGCCTTGGCCGCGTCCCGTTGCGACTTTTGGGCAAACTCGCCTTTCGTCAGTCTACGGATGACGTTCAACATGGCGGTTCCCGCCGTGCTGGCATCCGAACCGGCGGAGATCATGGCGCTACCCATGGCCGCAAGTTCTTCTTTTGCGAAGCCGCCCATTTCACCGAAGGAGCCGACCCGCAACATGAACTCGGTCACGTCCTTGGCCTTGGACGCCATGTTGTTCGACAGATGGTTGATGGCATCGGCCATGTCGCCGGTTTCCGCGACCGTCAAACCAAGCTGCGTTTTCAGCTTGGCAAGGCTTTCGCCTGCCTCACCTGCGCCGAGATCGAAGGCGATGCCGACGCGCGCCGCCATTTCCGCGAAACTTTGCAAGTCTTCGGTCGCGATACCGCTTTCACCTGCGGCAGCGAACAGCGCGGCAATGTCATTTGCGGCGAGCGGGATTTCGCCGGACATGCGCCGGATGCTGCGGCGCATGTTTTCAAACTGTTCGTCATTGGCTTCGACCACCTTTTTCACGTCTGCAAATGCAGACTCGAAACTGATGGCTGCGCCCGCCGTCGCCTCGAAGCCACGCGTGACGCCGAAGTAACCAGCGCCGAGCGCCACGGCCTGCCCGATCAAACCGCGCATGGGGGCGAAGGCAGAAACAGATTGCGCCCGCAGGCCGTCCAGCGACCGCGTGATGTGCTTCGCGCGGGCAGACACATCATCAAGGAGGGAGACGCGAAGAGTGCTTTGCTGGACAGCCATGGTCATTCTCTCATGATTTTCCGGTACTCCTTGCAGGTGTTGAAATATGCAAGGAGCTTTCGGGCGGGCCATCGCTCAATGACGTCGAGCGATGTTTTTGCAGTATCGGCGACGCAGACGGCGACTAGCCGCCAGTCGTGTTCGTCGGGTCGTTTCCCAAGAGTGGTTTTGTCTTGGCGACGATGATTTTAAAGTCGTTGCCCTTGATCTTTTTGAAGGCAGGCAGCGGAACATCGGAAATGAGGGCCAGCAGCGTGACCATCTGGCCGATGCCAGGAGAAGAGCTATCCGCCAACAGGAGGTCGCCGACTTCCGGTTCACGGAACGTCAGTTCGGAATAGGTCTTGCCATCATGCTCCACCGGCTTGGCAAGCGGTACATTTACGGAATCCATGGTGTCACCTGAAAAAATGGCCCGCATCACGCGGGCCGGATTGGAAGGAATGGAGAGTGAAGGGAGGGCGAGCCGCTACAGCAGCAAGGCGTTGCGGATATCGCCGAACTGCGAGACGCCGCCGACTTTGAAATCGAAATCGTCCATCTCGTAGATTTCTTCGCCGTCGATTTCGAGCTTGTAATAGTTCACGTCCACGCCGTAGTCGTTTTCGGAAAGCTCGCCCGGCTTCCACGTGCCGGCATCGGGTTTGAAGACCCTGCCGCGAATGGTCATCACCGCGCTATGCGTGGTGCCGTCCTCGTCCACCAGTGCGCCGGTAATCATGAAGGGCGTTTCCGTACCGATCTTGATACCGTGCAGCTTCAAAATCTGCGGGTCCATGCCCGGCATCTTGAAGCTGAATTCCAGCGCGTTGTAACCGAGATGGACCTTGCGGGCCTTGATCATCCCGGCATTGCGGACATCCTCGCGGACGGCTTCGGGAACCGGCGGTGTGATATCGCCGATCTGCCCGAGCTTGCTTTGACGGTCGGCCCACAGCATGCAGTTCCGCAGGATGTAGGCCGGGAGAGTTTTTTGCGCCATGTGAAAAGCTCCTTACGCGGCGACCGAGAGCGCGCCGATTTCGATTGCCCCGTTCACCTCGTCAATCAGCAACTGATACCGGACGATTGGATTGCGATGGGTAGTGATGTGGATTTGCTCCATCAGACCGACCGGCTCGAACTCCACACCCAGCAGGGTCTTGCCGTTGACCATAAGCGTCGGATCATTCTGGGACGACAGCCAGACGCTACCGCCGAGAATGTCTTCGTTGTTCGTGAAGACACGCATAGCCGCGTTACCGTCTTCGATGAGCATTTTGAAATTGCCCTTCCGAGTCTTGCGATCCACATGCAAGAAATAGAGGTCTTCAAGGGCTTCATTGACCATATCGGCGGTGGCGCGCACGCTGTCGAACTGCCACAGCGGATCATCAATTGCGAGACGGCTACCCCACGTCCTGAAACCGCCGCGCTCATTGATGATCGTGGCGACCTGATTTTCGTTCAGGTAGTTGCTGTCATCGGGATAGGAGATCGTCCGCGCCACGCCGTCGATGGTACGAATGATCTTGTTCGACACCGAACCGGAGAAACCTTCCGACGATGCGACGACACGTGCGCGGACGCCAGCGAAGACGGCGGCAACAGGCTTGGTCACTGGCACGCCGTTGACGTTCTTGATCACCTTCGGGTCGATGATGAGGATGCGCCCGCCGTTAACCGTCTGACGGAAGCGCACGGCTTCGGCGTCGGTCGTGTTCGGCCCGGAGATATAGGCGCGCGCGCGGATTTTCGGGGTGATGGCATTCAGCGCCGAAACGAAGGGGTTCGCCACGTCACCGACATTGGCGGTGGCGGTCGGCAGCACCTTGCCAGCATCCGCCCCGCCGCCCGTGAAGGTCAGGGCAGGCGCTTGCGACATTTTCTTGCCGGGCGTAACGACCTTGACCGAAACAACCTTGTCGGCGTCAGCCCCGGTCCCCATCACGGCTTCCAGCGTCGGCAACACCTTGCCGGGATCATTGCCGCCGCCCGTCGCGGTTACGACCGGCGCTTCCGTCAGGTTGTCGCCCTGCGAAGTCAGCGATACCGAAACAACGCCGTCTTCAATCCACGCGCCGGTATCTCCGGCAGTGATGATGACACGCGGCTGATAGCCGGTCAGGGCCTTGGCGCGGAGTGCGGAATAGATGCCAGTCCGGGCCACGGGATCGCCGATGAGGTTGTTTTGCAGCGTTGCCGGGTCGGCGCTGTCGGGGACACGGTTGACGATGCACCAAGAGCCGCCTTCATCGAAAATAGTGGTAAGGTCTTGCAGCAGGGTTCCCGCTGCGCCGAGCGCCGCCGCCGCCGTCAACGACCGAACCATGGTCGGATAATCGAGAGGAAAGGCGGCAGGGTCCGCGTCTGGTGCGATGCCGTTGACGAAGGTAATTCCGCTGCGGGTCACGCCTGCGATTGCTGGGGTGTCGGCGCTTTCTACAAGCTTGACGCCATGATGATAGGACAGGTCAACCATTCTGCTGGTCTCCTTTGAAGGTTCCAAATTTTGAAGAAGGGTTCCGGCTCAAACCCGGAGATGAGGAAGCGCCCCCGCCGATGGCGGCGGGGTGTATTTTCAACAGTTCAATGGCCGGTCTGGCGTTAGGCGATTTCCGCTTGTCGCCACATTGCGTCAACCTGCGTTTCAGTCAGGCTGAGTGCAGCGGCAATTAGCAGAAGTGTCGGGTGAGAGCGTTCGAAATTGCCAGTAGAAGACCACTCGATTTTCGCTTCTTCCTTGGCAAGACCTTCCGGCATTGCGGCGATTGCAGCTTCCACCGATTCTACGGAAATGCCGTTCCTAACGAGGGTGAGCCGAAGTTGACGGGCTGAGATGTTATTGAAAACTGCCGGTTCTGGTGGAGCGTCAACAAGCACACCGCCCTGATAGAGCGTTCCATCCGCAATATCGTCCGGGTCGGCGTCAATGCCCAAAACAATCCTGTCGTTGGGAACCATACGTGAGGGGTCTTGCTCAACGTTGGTGACTTTGAATGTCACCGGGTCGACCATCGCCCACGCGCCATAAATGGCCGTGAGGAAGTTGCCCTGTTCGTCCCATGTCGTAAGACCGTGCCGGATATCATACCAGTCGTGGCCGTCCTCATTGCTGAAGAACATGATGCCGCTCGTACTGGTGAGCTTGAAGTGTCCAAAGTTGACGATTTCCATGGGTTCACCTCAAGCGTTATGTGCCGTGATCCAGCCGCGCACCGGATCAAACAGTTGGAAGTAGCGGTAACAGAAGTGCTTCATCCAGTTGTTGCTCTCGACATAAAAGCCAGTCACCGCGCTTCCTGCTGGAGCTTCCCGCCATAAGTTGTAACTCATAGTGAATTCACCACGAGACACCCACCGGGAATTAAGGTTCGCCACGCGGTCATTAGCCCAAGCCTGACCGCGCTCGTTTGCATGAGCGTAGGCACGGTCTTCGATCCGGCTATTGATGTCACCTATCGAGCGAGACCACATCGCCCCGTCATCGGATACCCGGAATGCCCAATTCCCGTCACTTGCGACAAAGCCGATGTTGCCATCGTTATGGTGCAAGTTTCGGGTCTGATTGTTGTCGGTGTCCCGCAGATGGACCGTGGGAGCGTTGTTACTGATCTGGAGGTTGCCCGTTAAGGTGCCGCCAATCAGTTTCAAGTATCGCCCGTCAAAGAGCGTGGTAAGCGCAACCTTGATGTTTCCCCATGTCGTTTTGAACATGGTGGAAGCACCAGCCGCAACGCCAGCGAAGAAATCGCCGTCGTCAGGCGTTGCCTTGCCATTCGCCCCGGCGACGGCTGCACCCACTGTGGCGGTTGTCGTCAGCGCCGGAAGATTGGCCTGCGGCACTTTTGCATCCGGGCCGAGTGGCGCTACCCCATCCGCAACGTCTTTCTGATCGGCGCGCAGATAGTCGGCGAGCTTGGTATCAACAGCCTCCGAAGCATCCTGTATGGCGTCTTGTACGGCCTGCGCTGACGCATACCATGCAGCCTCTTTCCCACCGAGCTTGAGGGCATTCGGCGCGGTCCCGCCGACAATGATCTGGTCAATTTGCTCCTGTGCGAGCGAAATTGATTGCTGCAGGGTGGCAATCTGCGGCGCAACATTGACCTGAATGTAATCGAGTGACGCCTGCACGCCCTCTGCCATGAGGCGTTCAAATGATGCTTCCAGCTGCTCGCGGGCAGTCAGACGCTCATCAATGTCGGCCATCGTGGCATTCCACAACAGCCGGTCGATGAGCGTCTTCGGCCACGAGGGAAGCTGATAGCCGTCAGACCTCTCTGGCATAGTCAAGCACCTCGTCACCTTCCTGCTCGATGATCGCCATCACCAGCGAACCGCGCATGTTGATTTCGTTCAACGGATAGAATGTGAAACGTCCGCGCTTGACGATGCGCGAGAGTTTCACATCGTAGGATTTCTCCGGGTCGATCTTGCTAGCCATTGGAACCCCTTAAAGTGCGGCAATGAAAGCGTCCTGCACGAACGGCACGGACGCTACATTGTTGGTGGTTGCCGCAGGACGCATCCGGGCGGCATTGGCCGCAGCGCCGAGCGTGTAGGTTGAAAGATAGGTCCGACGCGCAGGCATCTGCGGATCGACAGTGATTTCGGTGCTGTCCGGGTTGACGACCGTGTTTCCGACCATGATGGCGGGTGTGAAGGCGTGCCGGGCAGGATCGAAGGAATCCAGCGTGTATTGCGTCTGAATACTTGTGCTAGAAAACCCGAATGGAAAACTCTTGCTGACGGCACGCATGCTGTTGCGGTTTCGGGCAACACGGGAAACCGCTTTCTGGTCAAGCTGGATCATCGGCTGCAAATCAGCAGTACCCATCATGACCATGCGCAATTCCACCGAAGCGGGAAGCCCGACAAGCGGGTTCGTTGCCGGGTCGCCATCATCCAGTTCCGTCCAGACGGTCGCACCGGAAGGCCGGATTTCCCATCCAAGCGCGCAACCACCCGGCACCCAACCGGCAAACAGCATGTCGATTTGCGTCATGCCGTCCGCGAGGTTCAAAGCCTGCATCGGAATGACCGTACGCGGGCTGCGATAGCGGGCGGCATTCAGCCGGAAGCAGATATCCGTTTCCGTCGATCCTTGAGCAAACGCGCCGTCTGTGGTGAGAAACTGCGTGCCGCCAGTATACTTGTTCGACCCGGAAATATGCAGCGCATGCGCGCCGGTTGTTACCGTCACGAACGCATACCGCTTTCCGCTTTCCAGCAACGTGATGGGCAATTCCACCTTGTTCCAGCCAACGGTAAGCTCCGCATGTTTCAGCATGCCTTGCGCCAGCACCGCGTCAAAACGCGGTACACCGCCGGTCGTGGTTTCCACGATGAACACATGCACATCGCCGTCGATACCGACGCGGGCAAACGACAGGTCGAGACTTGTGACCTGCATGGGCTGCGCGACGAGAAACGACTGCGCGCAGATAGAGCCGTTGATGCCAACCTCTTCGGTGACGTACTCCCAATAGGGTTCGCTATAGATTTCATACCGAAGCTGGCGAACGCCGTAAGTCTGATGGCCGGGACCGAAGTTGCCGCCGATATAGACCACTTCGAAGGTCTCGCCGCCGACATTGAGCATCTGCCCCACCCTGGAATCGCCGCCAAGGCCTGCCCACCCCGCCGCGTTTTCGCATGCGCCCATCGTCGGACCATAGGTAAGACGTACGCGGGAAGCTTCCTTGCGAACCAGCGAGGTTTCCGTATGCACCAACTGCGAAATGTTGAGCGTGGCATCAAGCGAGGTGTTTGCAATGCGCGTCACCTCGTCAAAGGCAGGCACCATGCGGCGACCACGGAAATAAATCTTGGGGTCGTCTTCGGCTTGTACCTCAAGCCGCGCCTGCGCTTCGGCTGCAAAACCGAAGCGGACGCCCTCTTCAATGCGCGCGAGCCAATCGACATGTGTCATATCCCAACGGTCGGGAATAAGGGCATCATCAAAAACATAGGCGCGCGCCTCGTCCGGCAGATCGACTTTCAACCGGGCTGCACCGATATCACGTTGCATTTGGCGAATGACGACGGGGCGCGGAATCTCGGTCAGCTTGGCCGTAATATTGACGATCTGCGTTTCAATGGTCTCGGTCCGCATGAACAGGCCGTCCAGATCGACTTCCAGCGCCGCAACACGCCCTTCCACTTCATATAGTGTCTTCACGCGGTCGCCATTGCCCGGCTCGATAGCGGTGATGCCCGCCGAGGTCAGCAGCACAAAGGCGATGCATGCGTCCGTCGATGCCACCACCGGCTTAACCGGAACCGGATTCGCTTCGCCCGGCTGCACGATCAATTCGACAACCCGGCGGATCGTCTTTGGCGTCGTGCGGTTGACGATGACGCTGGTTTCAGGATCGTCGGAAGTTTCGAACGGGCGCGTTGCCGTGTCGGTCACTTCCTTACCGCGCAGCAGGATCGCAACCCAACGCTGGTCGGAAGCTGCCGCTGGAATATAAATCTGAAGGTTCATATCGTTCGGCGCTTCATGCGCATAAACGATTTCCCCGGCGACAAAACGGCCAGCGGAAACCGTGATTTCCTGCGCCGATTTACGTGCCACCGTGAAAGCGGCCCAATGGGCGGGATAGCCGATGGCATCCAGCCAAAGACCGTCCGTCGCGGATTGCGCCTGTAAACCCATAGCTTCGAAATCCGCGTGATCGGCGATTTCAGCTTCTGCAAAGGAAGTGCGCTGCATGTGTCGTTACCCTCAATCCAGCCGCTTGCGATCCATGTAACCGCCGAAGGCATGGCTTCCGTCGATGAAAATATTGTCGTTAAAGGTGATGCCGCGCCGCCATGCGAAGGACACCGAATAGAGCGTCTCCGGTGTCTTGGCGGTCGTCATGGCGCGCTTGGCGCGGCGAATGGGTTCAAGGTTGATGGCCGTCATCGCCGCTCGCCCGAAGGCGCTGCGGCCAATCTGAAAGCGGTTCTTCGGCGCTGTCAGCGTGACGCGGACAAGGTAATGCGCAACGAATGGCTGATGCGCTATCGGGGTCCGGCCAATCACCGCCCGCCCGAAGGTGAAGCGGTTCGGATGGGCGATGCGGTCCACAATTTCCGCATCAACAAACGCAAGGTAGCGTTTCAGCCCGGCAAGCGTGCCTTTCAGCGCCGCCAAGGGAGACCCGGGATAGAGCGTTGAAACCCCGGCGCACTGCGCAATCATTTCCCGCTTGCGCTCTTCGGTCCAATCGTCAAACCAGAGATCGACCGAGTGATGCACGGCAAGCCATGGAAGGAACCGCGCAGGCGTCTGGTACGGGTCCATCAGCACCGCGTAAGGTATCGGCAAATCATCCGACATACCGGCGGCAAGCGTCTTTTCGAATGGCTCCGCCGATGATGGCAGCAACACACCTACGTCGCTCATGCCCGCACCTCGACAGTGATGTTAAGGCTGGTCATCACCGGCACCTTATAGGCGTCGGGCTGGATGACGACGGGCGCGAGGTCGCGCACCCTGATAACGCCATCACCGAAGGCCGCACCCGAAAACAGGGCTTCTGGAATTTCGCCGCCGATCAGGATTCGGGCGGTCGCCGCTGCGGTGACACGCTTTTCCGCTTCCTGCCGGACGATATCCGCAGACGGCCCGACCGCCGGAATTTCAAGGACAAGCGAGACTGCGTATTCCGTCCGCCCGGCGGCCATGACCGAGATAGCCACGGCTTCCGGCGCGCGGTTTGGGTTCGTTACCGACGCCCGGACCGTATCCAGCTCCAAGGCAGTCGGAAGCCTGCCCATCGGGCCGATGACAACAACATCCGTATCGCCGCGACGGCCATGGACAGCCCGGCCATTTACCCGAGCATCCCAAAGCCCAAGCGCCTTGTCAGCAGATTGCGGCCAAGCCGTCCACGCATCATAAAGGTAGCGACCGGCAGAACCGGCGGACGGCAGATCGTAAGACAGCAGATAACGCCGCAACAGCGCATCATCGCCCTCCATGATGGCCGCCGCATTCGCGGTTGCGGGAACCACGGTCAGGCGGACAATGTTCCGGTTTGCGGCGATAGCGTCCAGATTGGACCCCTTCGCATATGCCGCGAGAAGCGACCGGAAAGTATCATTGACGTTTTGCCGGTCCAGAAGGCGCAGGTATGACCAAGCTTCACCGACGACACCCGCCGGGTCCGTTTCGAGATCCTGCACGTCATATTCCGGTAGCGAAGGATCGACCGCCCGCAGCGTGTTCCAGAATGCGACGAAGCGCACTTTGAATTCGCTATAGAGCGTTTCGAAATCCAGCGGGCTAATCGCATCGGGCAACGGCAGGCGGGAAACATCAATCGTCGTCGGTGCGTAAATCGCCATGGTCATCTGCCCGGATAAATGACGCGGACGGTGGCACTCTCCGCAATGGAGTAATCGCCACGATGGCCGCGAGGATAATAGGTGCCGAAGATATCGAGCGCGATGACGCCACCGGCATCCGCTTGCGTCACGCGCCCGGCAGTCATGCGGAAGCGCGGTTCCCATTCAAGGATTGCGGTAGCTGCGGCGGAGTAGAGCGCAAGCACGTTCCGCCGCGTCATCTTGCTGTCAATAAAATCAGGGATATCACTGCCGAAGTTTCGGCGCATGACGCGCGAGCCTTTCGGCGTTTTCAGGATTTTGCGGATTGACTGCTGCGTATGCGGCCAGTCATTCAGCGGCGCGCCGGTCTGGCCGTTTACGCCGGTTGAGCTTGCCATGGGCGCTATCCTCTTTTTCAGGGAAAACGACATTGCCGAAGGGCGGCGCAAGCTCGCGGGCTTCGTCGTCGGTCAAGGGGATGATTTCGCCAGCCGACCGCCAGCGCCCGGCGACTTCGCAGCCGGTTCGTACCTTGTAGTTTTTCATGGGATTTCCTCAGTCCACCGCGAAGACTTTTTCCGAGGCTTCGACAATCGGCCAAAAGCCCGTAGACGAACCGCTTGAGACGTGCACCCTGTCGCCAAGCCGGGCGACACGCTTGCCGCCGTCGCCGCCAAGCTGCACGTTCGGCGATTCAACAATCACCTTCGGCGACGTAACTTTCGCCTGTCCCGCCGATGCTTCAATCACGGTATCGCCGATCTTGATATGAAACGGCGTGTCGCTGTTTTCGCGGGCGTTGTCGTCGCTGTAGGTGGAGAAATCTATCTGCGCATCGGTCATGTCGCCGTTTTCGGAAACAACATCCACCTGTTCGCCGACGCTGTAGAGGACATCGACTTTGACGCCACCGGCAGCGAGGGTTCGCGCCTTGATCCACGGCGTCAGGTAGGGCTTGCCGTCCTCCTGTTCCGACAGCTTGACGCGGTATTTCGATTTGTCGTCGCTGACTTCGGCAATCGTTCCCTTGCGCCGCCGGTTGCGGTTCCGGCGCTCAAGTTCCGCCATTCGCATATAAAGTTCTGTGATCTGGTCCACCAAACTGGCCATTACGGCGACCCCTCGTAAGGCGTGATCAACATGGCGTCGGCCTCGTCATGAATAAGACCGTATCGCCGCATTGCCGTCTGCAATTCGCTGGCATCGCCGGAAAGCTGCGCCCGGATGAGGGCAATCTTTTCGGCCATGGACGGATCATTCGGAGCAAGATCGCTTTCGCATTTGGCGAGGAACCGGGCGAAGGGCGAACCGGGATTAAGCGGTTCGCCGCGCAAAGGTTCGGCCACCATGCTCGCGGTGACTTTCAGTTGGTGCGCGGCAAGCCGCATCCCGTTTGTATCGCCGCTGATGCGCGACCGCGAAACAGATTGGAAAGAAAGGCAGAGTGAGCGGAAGATTGCCGCCCATTCATTATCGGGATCGTTGAGGGCATCGCCAGTCTGGCGAAGCGCCATATCAAGAAGAAACTCAAACGTCGCGTCCGTCGCAGGCATGCCGAGAATAACGCTTTCGTCCGTTTCGGAATCGGTGACCGCGTGCGCCGTGGCCACCCCGGACTCGAAGACGATATCGAGAAGGCCGGGAGACGACAGTGAGCGAAGCTCAAGACCGTCCGAGACCTTAGAACTGTCGGTGTAAACCGAGATAAATTGCTTGTCCTTATCCGTCCGCAATGAACCATCGGCAGCGATATCGAGTACGCCGATTTCGCTGTCCAGAACGTTCGAGCCGACAATGGTGTTTCCCTTGGTCGCCTCCACGGCGGAGATGCGGGCGGCAAAATTGATAAAGGACATGGAAGCTCCTAAATCTCTTTCAGGGCGACAGCGATAAGGTTGCTATGCCGGTCACTGACGAAATCAACCGACCAAGCCGGTTCGCCAGCCCGATCCATCGCACGAACCCGGTCACCGGATTGAAGCGCCGGGCCTTCGTATGTCGAGCGGTCAATGAACAGAACGGCATCCGCCGCAGCGAAGCGAACGCGATGAGGGCCGCTAACGGCATTGCCTGCCGGGCGCGTTGTGTCGTCTTCCGTGTGCAATGCCTCGCAGTGGATGACGATCTGAGGGCGGGCCGGGTCCGTCTTGCCGTTCACCAAGAACGACAGGCGGACCGTCTCGCCGAAAGCGCCGCCAACCTTCCGGTCAACGGCAGCTTCCAGTTTTCGCCAGTCCACCATCTTACTGATGCAAGATGAGGTCGCCGGTCGCCGAAGGATTGGCGGCGACGGCGGCGGCGTAACCGACCTTGGTATTCGCGCCAGCATTATCGGCGGTGGTCAGCTTGGCACCATCCCAATAAAGAAGTGCGCCTTCGGTCCATGCCTGCGCATTCGTTTTGGGCAGGGTGAAGACGCCTTCTCGAGCGAGATTGACGCGCTGGCCAGCTTTGGCGGAAAACTGCGCCACGCCGAACAGCTTGCCGACAAGAACGCCGTCGCCGGAATTGACATCGGCGGGCGCGGTGACTTCCACCGTATCGGCGGGGCCTCGATAATTTTTCATGGTGATCTTCCTTGCGATCAACGTGACAGGAAAGGGAGAGCCGGGCGGCTCCCCCAACGAAGTCAGGCGAGCGGGTTACGCTTGGCCGGGGTTGCGATAGCCGAAGCGGAAGTCGGTCGCGCCGCAACCGAAGTCGTGTTCAACCGACATGCTGAAACCCTGCGAGCCAAACGGCTCGTCCATGCGGACGCGCGGGGCCTCGTAACCTTCGAGATAGCCCCAACGGTAATTGGAGCCGGTCACGGGATCGGCGAAGAGATTCCAGGAATTGTCAGCGATCTGCGACGTTTCCACCAGTTCGAACTTGCCGGAGAAAATATTGACCGTGGAAACCGTTGCGGGCGTGATCGACGCCAGCAGCTTTTCCGCTTCGGTCAACTGGTTCGGGCCGACCAGCATGATACGCGCCGGGTTTGCCAGCAACGGCTTGCCATCCAGCGACTTTTGCTGACCCATCGACTTGCGGCCTTCGCCGACGCTGTCGACGGTAATGGCAGAACCAGCAGCAGCAAGGTTATTATGGTCAGCATGGAAGACGGTTTTGCCGTCCGCAAGCTTGCCGTTGTATGCGCCAGCATAGAAGGTGAGTTCTTCGAACAGGGCGACCGATGCGCCGTAGCTCGTCAGCAGTTCGGCGATGGCGCCGAGATCGTCATTGATGAGCATAGGGCGGCTGATGTTCAGGGCAATCGCATAGCTGAATGCCTGTACGGCTTCCTTACCTTCACCGAACGACCCGAACTTGATCTTGCCGTTTTCCAGAATCTTTTCCAGCATCGGGAAATCGCCGGTCTTGACCACCGTATCCGGGCGGAAGTCGCGGAAGTTCTTCTTGCGGGCAAAGCGCTTGAAGGTCGGCTGCGCCAGTGCGTAGCGCTGTTCCAGCGTGCGATTGACTGCACCTTCAAAGATCACAGGGAAATCAGAAGTCGAATGCGCGGCGCGGCTGAAGATGTTGTCGATATCGCGAGCATTCAGCATGCGGCGACCATGAAAATTCACGGAATCGGCAGCGATATCGACCAGACCTTGACCCATATACTGGCGAGCGGCGGCGGACGGACCGGCCTGCGGGACCGGCGCGCCGAGACCGTACGCCAGCGCTTCGACACGGGCCGAACGGATGGTATCGGCTTCGTCGTTGCCGACCTGCACGCGAACGCGGCTGTCGGTCGGTGCGGTGCGCTCATTGGTCACCATGTGATCCAGCAGCAGACCCCGGAAGCTGTCCAGCGAAGTGCCGGAGCGGATATGGTCACGCGCAAATTCAGGAAAACCCGCACGCGCCGCCAGATCATCGATAGTAGTGATCCGCTCGCGTTCGGCACGCTCTGCGTTCTGCGCTGCGGCCTGCGGATTGTTATTCTGGGGCGCGGGGGCCGTACCGCCTCGCTCCGCATTTTCGAGCGTTGCAATCCCGGCGCGGACGCCATCGAGTTCGGCGAGAATGTCCGAATGCTCTTTTTCGATGGCGCGGGCCGCTTCATCGGAAAGCCCTTCCACCAGTTCCTTGCGCTTGTTTTCGGCGCGCGTCGTCAGGTCGGCGGCGGTCGCCCGCAACGCCAGCAGCGCCGGGGTGGCCTGATAGACATGATCCAGCATGCCGCGCGTCTGCACGAATGCATCGTGGCCGATCAGCGAAGCAGCATGGGAAGGGTCTGCGGAAAGAATGGTGAAGGCGAGACCGAAGCAGACGATTGCGGCGACGGTCGCGAAAACATATGCAGCCTTTTTCATGGCGTGCGGTTCCTTTTGTATTACCGGGCAGGACAAGCGCCGTCGCCCTGCATCCCCGGTAGAAGTCAGGCGGCGAACTGGAAAAATTGGAATGAGTGTCAGCCGAAGCGGCGTTCGGCTTCGGCCATGCGCATGCGAGCGGCCCGAAGGTCGAGACATGCGGCAGACTGGATTGAAAGCGGGAACGTGGCTTCGCTGGATCGGACCTGCGCGCCGGGATCGGCGGGAACGGTCACAAATGAAATCTCATTTGGCGTCCAGCGCTCCACGAAAATCTTTTCGACCTCGCCTTTCTTCGCCGCTTCCTCCACCCTGATTTTATCGATGGAGTAACCCACCGATACATTCTTGATGATTTTGTCAGAAACCAGCCCGAACATGCGGTCGGCGGCGAGATCGATCCCGGCCTTGGGGAAACGGATGGTCGCCCATCCTTCGCCCTTTTCGATCCACGCCCGTTCAACAACGGCGATCTGCGAAAAGGTGGACCACCGGGAATGGCTGTCCAGAACCGGCGCACCCAAATTCATGCGCGTCAGGTCCAGCGCCCGTTCGCTGACGACAAGGATTTCATCGAATGGCACAGCCGTGTCCCATCCGGTATAGCGCAGGCGGCGCACCGCCGCGCCAGTCGTGAATACCAGCGTAACGGTGCGCGCCTCCGCATCGATCGAACTAACATTCAGGTCCTGTCCGCGAACCTGCATCGGCAGGGACGCAGGCGCTTTACGCAGTTCAAGTTTCGTCATCGTCGGGGTCCTTGTCGTCTTCCGACTTGTCGTCGGGCGGGTCGTCTGTTTCGTCGCGCTGCTGCACCTGCCCGGCCTGAGACATCCGCCGGGGGTCGCTGTCGAGAACAAGCTTGCGCTTGTCGATCTTGGCGGCGTCGGACGCGATTTCGTCCAGCACGTCATCCGGGTTTTCGCCCATCTCGGCGATGACGCTGGAGAGGGACCGGAAGCCCGACCGCACTTCCTTGATGCGGGCGTTCACGTCCTTCAGCGGGTCGGCGGAGTAGAAGCGCGGCGGCGACCATTCCACGGCAACTTTTGGGGTCTTGATGATGCCCGCGAAGTAGGCTGCTTCGCAGAACCAGTCCCAAATAGGCTGCAACAGCATCGGAATGATGATGAGCCACTGAACGGCGGAAATCGTCCGGCGGAACCCTTCCAGCCCAACCTTGCTGGACGAATAGTTCACCTTGTCGAGCCGACCGGACAGGATCGCATGAGGAACGCGCCAACCTGCGGCAATGGTGTGCAGCATCGAGTTCTTGTACGGATCATAGCTATCCGTCACCGCCGGTTGCGAGAACTCCATGCCCCGGCCACCGACGGCATTGTAGAACATGCCGGGTTCGAATTTTTCGACACGCCTGCCGTTCACGTCATAGATGCCGGGCTTGGTGGGCTGGCTATCAGTCACTGACATGCCAAGTTGGTCGGCTTCGTCGCCGCCGGTCATCACGCCGACAAGGCAGGCTTCCAGCCGCTTGCGCGTCAATTCCGCCTGTTCGTAAGACGCCAGATCGTAGGTATCGACCATTGCCGCCGTGCCCCACGGAGCACCCATCACCTGCGTCCGCTTCTTTTCGAAAGCGTGCGCAATGTCAGCCGCCGGAACCGGCTTCGAAACAATCGTGGATTTCGGGTCGAAGAAGCTGTTACCCGGATGCGAACCGAACATCCAATAGGCACGCTTCCTGCCGATGGCATCAAATTCGATGCCTTGGATGATCTTGCCGCCATCCGAAAGAATACCTTCCTTGGCGGTGTCAATCAGGTCAACTTCAAGCACCTGCAATTGCAGCGGGACAGGCAGGCCATCTTCCAGCCTGCGGCGGCGGCGGCGAACCAGACCGTTACCGCTTTCAAACATTCCGCGGGCCGTCAGGTTGACGATACCGTTGAAATCAAGATCGCCGTCCGCATCGCAAACCTTGCTCCACTCCGCAAAAAGCTTATTGAGCTTCTTGTTTTTCGAACGGGGAATGATGCCGTCACCGATAGCGTGGGTGACCAGTTCGTGAATTGCCTTTTCAGCATAAGGATTGTTGCGGGCGAGATCGCGCATGCGGTCCCGAAGGGTCCGACCGGCGCGCGCAATTTCTGCGTCCGCCGATGTTGATGGTGCACGCCTGCCGGATTTCAGGCGGCTGGTTTCTGCGCCAGCGTATGCGCGCGACATGATTTGCAGCGCGGCGCGGTGCTTTACCCGCCGAAGGCCAGCTTCGGGCGAGAAATAACCAATGGTCCGGTCAAGAACGGTCGCGAGGCCCATCAGTCGAGCGCCGCGTAAATAGTACGGGAGCCGCCCGACCGGGTGGATTTCAGGGCGGAAAGCGCCTGCATCATTTCTTTGAGAGAGTGATATTCCACCTCGCGGCGCGTGCCGCCAGAGTGGAATATCACCTTTCGCGCGCCCATTGCGATTGCATCTTCAAGCGCAGCAATTTGATCGTCTGTAGTCGCCATTATGCAAGCCACTCCGGTTTCGCGATTTCTTGTGTGTAGGTGGCGACCGCCGGTTCCGGCGGTGTCGAAAGCTCGCCCTCGCGGTGCGCCCAATTGGCATTGACCATCTGGCGGGCGGCGAAGGCATAAACGGTGCAGTCGAGCGCTTCGTGGCGTCGGCCCGGTATCGGAACGAACTGGCGGCTTGGCTGGCCGCGCAGATAGCGGACTTCCATCTTTTCGCCCGCAAGCTGCTCGTACCAGACTTCCGGCAAGTCCTTCGAAAACCGGATGGACTTGGGCCGGACCAGCCTGCCGAAAATGTGGCTCTTGATGCCGTCCACGCCGACGATGAAAAGCCGTCCGCCCTTGACGTTGGTTTTGGAGCGTTCAATCCATGGCCGGTTGCCCGCAGCACCTTTGATCGCCAGAACGCGGCGATTGAAGCGCGGGAACGCGAAGCGATAGACCGTTTCCATCGTCTCGCCGTCCGAGCTATCGACACAAACGGCATCGACCTTGATCTTGCCGCCAAGCGGATGGTCCCATTGCGTCGTCAGGGCAACGTCCAGTTCGGCCCACGTGGTATGGTCATCGTAGCGACCCCACACAACAGTATGGCCGAGAACATAGGGGATGCCCTCTTTGTCCCAACCGACGAAGGTTGCTTCCAGACGATCATCCTGCACGTCCACGCCGACCGTGATAATCAGCACTTGGATCGGGATATTCTCCAGCCCGAAATCTTCGGCCCGGCCCGCAAGCTCGATATCGTCCAGTTCGTCGCCGTCCTCTTTCCACCCTTGGGCAAGGATGGTGTTGACGAAGGTTTGCAGCGTCGAAGGGTCGTTTTTTACGGCGACAAACTCTTTCGCCAACCGACCCCAAGAGGCGTTAGGCAGAAGAGAAATCAGGGCGTTCATGCGGAAACCGGCATGATCCTTGATTTCCGGTCGAAGGGCGCGCCAGCGGCCATTCGCCACCATGCCCGGCTTGTGCCGCTCGTCCACCACAGAGCCGCATTCGGCGCAAACATAATACGCCTTTTCCGGCTCACCTTCGGGCCAATGGATATCGGCCCATGTGATTTCATGGAAGTGACCGCACTCGGGGCAAGGCACCTCATAAATACGCTTGTCCGATTGCTCATAGGCCCGCAACACGTGGCTGGTCGCCTCGTAAACAGGCGTCGAACCCATGACAATCTTGCGGTCGGCAAACGACAGCGTGCGGCGTTCCGCCAGCAGGATCGGCGACCCTTCCTTCGTCGCATCCATGCCGTCCGCCTCGTCAATGAAGAGGATGCGGACATTGTGACGGCGCAGGTTGCGCGGTGCCTTGGCGGCAATGACTTTCAGGAAGCCGCCGGGAAAGCGACGGGCAAGAAGGGTGTTGCGTCCGCCTTCGCTGGTGTCGCCGGTCAAAAGACCGCGAAGCGCTGGCGAGGCATCGAAAATCGGTTCCACGTCCGAAACCATATAGTCGCGGCAGTCGGCCTCAGTCGGCAGAAGCGAAAGGATCGGCGATGGATCGTTAGAACAGAAGCTTGCCATGGCGCTGGTCAGCAGCGTCGTGAAGCCGACACGGACCGGCTTGACCAGCGTTACCCGCTCAATCGCGCTATCGCCAATGGCATCGGCAATTTCACGCTGCGGAGGCCACAGCCGAACCTTGCCGGTCAGCGATGAAACGCCTTCCGGCAAATGGACGCTATGTTCAATCCATTCCGACAGCCGAAGTTTCGGCGGCGGCAACAGGCTGTCCCATACCGCTCGCCGCAATGTCGCCAGCGCCGTTGTCATCGTCCTCGTCACCAAGTTCGGTAAGCGCCGACCGGATTTCTTGGCCGATCAGGTCCACATCGTAGGTCGTGAGATGCGGCAGCATCTGCCGACAGCGCGAAGGCACAGACAGAACAGCGTTGCGGATGCGTCGGCCTATCGAAACCCACTCGTTCCGCACGTCCGTCATCGAAATCAGTTCGCCGCGCATGGCCGCATTTTTCATGGCCGTCTGGTTGGCCTGTTCTCGCGCCAGTCTGGCGCGTTCGGCGGTCAGAACATCCGCGCCGTCACCGCCGCGACCGGCGGCAACAATGCGCAAATGCTCGCAATAAAGCTGGATAGATTGGCGCAGGTCGAAGCGATTCCGTTCTGTCTTCACCACGATTCCACGCTCTACGAAATCCGAAACCGCCCGCTTCGAAACCTTCAGCAGTTCCGCCAGTTCGGATGCGGTGATTTCGATATCGAGCGAGGGCTTTTCCGGTTCGGCAGGTGCCGTTTCGTTAAGCAGCGGGAGGCTTTCGCCCGCTTCCGCATGTTTCTTGTGCGATTTGGCCGCGAAACTCGGGCTGACGTTGAACTTTGCCGCCGCTTCCCGAACCGTATGGCCCTCGTCCATGAAGGCCACGACCTGTTCACGCAACTCGTCAGGATAGCTCTTTGCCATCTGATTCCGATTCCATCGAAAGGGCGGTGGAACCCCCCTATAATTTTCTTCACAGAGCGAAATCCCGCAGTCGCCCACACCCGCTACTTGGCCTCTTTTGGGGGAGGACCCGACCGAGGGGGGTATGGGGTGGGTCGAGGTTGGGGGTCGGGGCGGCCGGTCAGGGGACCAGCTTGACAAGGGCGGCTTCGACCCGCTCTTTCAGCAAGGGCGCTGCAATGCGCTGGAATGCTTCTGCTGTCGCGCCGCTAGTCATTTCCTTCGGGATGAAGACGCCCGAGCGAGCGAAGGTGATCTTCGTGCCGGAGCGATTGAGCCGGTAATAGGCATGTCCGTTGAACTGCGCCACCGGCTTACGGTCGGGGAACTGACCGCCACGCAGGAATGCGCCGGGATAGAGCGTCGGCTTTCCAAATGGTCGCGCCACGACACCGGCTTCGGTTTCCTTCGGGCGCAAATATTTGAGGCGAATGTTGCCGCCCCGCGTAGTCATGTCATAGACGAACCGGCCCGGCTTTGCGGTTGCCGGATTGCCGATGGCCTTAACGATGGTGGCACGCGGCAAGCCTGTCTGTTTCGTCAGTTCACGGATGACAACGGTTTTCGTTCTGTTGCCGACCTGATTGACGATGCGCGGCAGAACTGTCGGGAAGCGCCGTTTCAGTTCCGCTATCCGGTCGCCGTATTCCGCAAGATTGCGGTCGGCCCACTTCATGGACAGAACAGCCATCCTCAAATTTCCCGGAAGTTGCCTACACCCTATGCAAACGAAAAAGGCGACCGGGTTAGGGTCGCCTTCGCTCAAGTCCGCCGATGATATAGCTGTCGCACTGGCCTTGAATCGGTCTCTCTGACGAGAGGGTCAAGGCAGGGTCTACCCGGCATACCCGCGTGGGAGGTTTAAACTCCACTCGCCGGTCAAGACCGACGCGCTTGCACAGGATCAGCAGATCATCCTGCGTTATGCATAGTCACAACTGTTCGAGCAATGCAAGAGAGGTTTCGACAGGCGTGACCGCACCAAACATCTCGACAGAGACGATTGCACCGCTCGCGATACGCTCCCCGTCAACCACTTTGTCCTTGCGCAGTTTGGTGACGTGGCCGGTAAACCCGGCGAAAGGACCGCTGCTAAAGCGGACCCTGTCACCACGCCGGAAGCTCTTGCAGTGCTCCAAATCAAGATCAAGCTCTTGAGTACCGAAGAGCTTGAATCGATTCATTTCCTCGTCTGATACACGATGCGGCTCGATCATGCCGCCGACGAAGCCCGCGACACCTTCCAGCCGGGCAATTCCGCAGACTGCGGCGGGCGAGTAAACCATGTTGACCAGCACATAACCGGGCATCATCGGACGCAAAACATCATGGATAACGCGGCCACGAAAGACCTGTTTACCGCAGTTCTCCATAGGCAAAAAAGTTTTCACACCGGCTTTGCCAAGCGCATCCTCAACAGCTTTTTCCGCCTTGTGCTTCGTCTCCACCACGAACCATTCGTGTTTGCCCGGCTGATTCTCCGCTGCCATGGAAAGCATGGTGACGGTGAGTCGCTTCGTGTTCTGCATCTGGTCGAACAGAGACGCAAAGCGTGTCAGGTCATAAAGCTCCGGGTTGACCGGCTTGTTGGCGGCATAAATCTTCACGTTATGCATCATTGGAGCGTCCCTCGTTTATGGAGAAAAGGAAGTTGGAGAGTGCGGCATCAACTGCCGCTTCGAGATCGTCTGCCCCGTCATCGACAGGCGGGAGATAGACCCATTCCGGCGCATACTCGATAAAGGGCCAGCCATTGCGCTCATGCAGGCGCTTCCACGCTGCAAACACATCGCTATCACGATGCACCTGCCGGAAGTCCTGTACGAAGGGGAGAAGTGCGAGCGAAGTGGTGTAGGGTTCCCGGCGGCGGGCATGGTCCCGCATGGCGCTAACAACCGGCCAACCGTTGTCACGGCGCTTTTCGTGCACAAGCTGTTCACGGGAAATCATGCCCTTGGCGATACGGGTTTCGTCAAAGGTGGTCAGGTGCAGCGGGCCGGTCGGCTCTTTCGACAGAGCCTCAAGCCGCGTCCCCATCCAGAGCTTGCCGCAAACCTTGGCGATGCCCCGCGTCTGCACAGGCTCCGCAAGAGCATGTTCCGGCAGGTCACGCCAATGGCGGTTCTTGAGATAGACCGCTGCGGCCATCAGTTCGGAAGGCTTGGCCCAACGAAGATAAGCGGGCGTCCGCTCCACGCATTCGGCGCGATCTTCCGGCGAAAGCGCGAACCATGCATTGCGGGCATACACCACATCGCCCTTTTTCCACGTCGCAAACCAGAGCGTGAAAGCGTGCTCAATCTTCTTTCGATCAACCTTTTTCAAAGCTCCCTCTTCCGCGTCAGCGGAGGGAGAGTTGTTTGGAAGAGTATCTGGAAGATTCTTATCTTGGTGGAACTCCTCCACCACCTTCCGGTCGTCATTTCCACCACCTTCGGGAACCATTTCCACCACCTTTTCGGCAGAACGTGGTGGAACTGTTCCACCACCTTGACGGGTCGCGGCATCATTGGAAGGTGGTGGAGGATTTCCACCACCTTCTTGTTCATCAGCGCTGGCGGCAGTGCCGGAAAGGTCGCGGCCCGGCCAGCGCGCCACGTATTCGTTCCGCTTCCATTTCTGGCCGCGAAAGCCGTGTTGCGTGACAACGATCCAACCGCTTTCTTCGGCGATTTCGAGGTGTTTCATGACGGTTTTTTTGTCGAGGCCCGTCAGGTCCACAAGGTCCGAAATCGGCGGGTAGCAGGAACCGCCGGTCGCATCCATTTTCAGGCCAAGCGTATGCAGCACAAGGCGCGTAATAGGCGGCAAGCCGGATTTGGCAACCGCGTGCCGCCAAGACCATGCACGCGACGTTGCGCCGTGATCTGGTTCCATCACCGCACACCGCCTTTCCGTACCACGTCGCGCAGGAAAGAGCGCACGGCGTGCACCCCGAGAACGACCGTATGCGGCAATCCGCCGTCCGGCAGGCGCGTGGCATTGATGGCCGCAAATTCCACGTCCAGCGCGTCCACGCCGAGCGAGAAATGCGCCGCCTGCAAAACCCGCCGAATGTCAGTATGGTCGCGATAAATAACACCCTGCGGCGCGCGCAAAAGCCAGTCCGCGCGCGCCGCATCCGTCTGGCAGTCTGCCAGAAGTTCAACAATAGGCATGAGTTCGGTCATCGGCTGATTTCCCGCTCTACCTTGCGCGCCAGAGCGCGGTAGATGTCCATCGCCTTGCATAGATCGCCATGCGCCCGGCGCTGGTCGGCAGCAGCCTTTTCGGCATGTGCGGTAGCTTCCTCGCAGGCGACGAATGCGACTTCCACCAGCCTCGTCTCTTTCAGGAACTCATCATAAAGCGGGTTCGAGCCTGCCGGTCCGAAGAACTGTTCGCGCACCTGCGCCACCCAATCACGCGGCACGCCCAAATCCTTCGCCACGGCGGCATCCGTCCAAGGGGATTTGTAGGTATCCTTCGCGTAAACTTCGTCCAGCTTGTCATTGATAATGCGCCGGTCATCGCGGCTCATTTCGCGGGGCTTGTCTGCAATTGTCGCTACGGTGTCAGCCATGGCTTTCTGTCCTTTACGCTTGGCCGGGCTGGCGTGAAGCGGGCAAAAATCCTTGCGCGGACTGCTGCCGACCACCCATCCCTTGTTCTGGAAATGCTGAGTTGCCGCGATTGGCGGCTTGCGATTGATCCCGGTTTGATGCGGGAAATAGGCGACAGCGCCGCAGCAGGCGCATGTGATCTGCATGGCCTTGGTGGACTTGTCGCCGTATGAAATGGAAACTTCTGGGAAGATGCGGTCGCTCACGTCGAAACCCTCTTTGCCCAAATCTCGAAATCCGTGCGCAGATCAATAAACGCCGTCTGCGCCCGCTCTTCGCGATTGAGTTGGGTCTTGCTGGTGATGCCGAGCAGCTTTTTCAAAACCGTGTCGGCATGGTCCTTATTGTGGATCGCGCGCGTCTGGTCCCGGCGCTCAAGAAAGCGGTGAAACAGCGGTTCCGCGCAAAGCATGGCCGCGTTGGCAGCAAAATCACCATCCCTCAACTGATAGTGTTGCTGTGAGTCCAACGGCACGGATTGCCCATTTTTCAGAGCAGCAATCGCCCTACGCCGAAGACTTAGGAAAAGAATAGCGTCGGACAGAGCGCCACTGATAAGGTCAACCTCATCAGGCAGCGCATCCTCGTAAATCGTGCACAGTATCACCCGGTCACCAGTCGAACGGGTGGCAACTACATGCCTTTGCTTGCCGTCAGCATCGATTTCCCAATTGTCGCCGTTGCACCTGTCAGCGATCATCGCAATTCGCGTGAGACGGGCCTTTTCCCGGTCGCGGTCGGCCTGCGCTGGCGTCATCATGCCGCCTCGCTTTCCGCCGTCGCGGCCGCTTCCTGCGGCTGGAAATCCTTCCAGTCCACCCGGCGAACAACCGTGGCGCTGCCGTAATTTCCGGCCTCGTCACGCTCCCAAACAAACCACGCCGTGTTCATGCGGCTGGAGGCTTTATTGCCCTCCCATCCGTCACGGTGCATCATCGGCAGGCGGCGCTTGAACACGTAGACGCGCGCGGGCGGGCAATCGTCCATGACGAAATTCCGGTCGTCGTCCGCGAACCCGGCAAGGAAATTCAGGTTGAGCAAAAGCGCCATTTTGCGCGGCTGGTAGACCCGCAGGGCATGGGCCACGAAAGCGTTCAGAACGTCGCCGTAAGGCGGGTTGGTGACGATATCGTATGAGCCGGCTCCCAGCGGTTGCGAGGTCAAGAAGTCCTGCACCGCCTGCAATTCGCCGTTACTGTCCGCCGTGCCGTAATCGTTGATATCGGCCAGCACCACGCCATAATGATGGGCTTCCAACATGCGAGAGCATGCGCCGCGCCCGCAGGCAGGCTCAAACACGGTCGCGGTAAATTCTTCCAGCGCCAGCAGCGTAAACATCGCTTCCGGCGGGGTTTCGTATAGGTTTGCGCCGCGTTCTTCCTTCGTGGCGCTCGCCGTGCCTACTGCCGCGCGAAGATTGGCTTTCGTCGGTTCCAGACCGGCGGAAAGACGCGCCTGAATTGCCCGCTCGACAATGCCGGGTTCGCGATGTTCCGCCGCCGAAAGCTTGCGGGCTTCATGGATTTCCTTGTAGGACAGGCCCGTGTCATCGACGGAAAAACCCTTTCCATCGGAAAGGGTTTTCGGTCTGCCGCCCTTCGAAGCCTCGCCCGACGCCTGCGCCTCGTCCCATTTGTCGGCAATGAGGATTTTCGCGCGGGCTTCGATCAACAGCGCGTCCGCCTGCATGCGCCGCGCTTTTGCGATGAGTTTTTCGGTTGCGCCGATCTGTTCGGCGAACTGTGCGGCGGTCTTGGCCTGATTATAGGCGACCGATGCGACGATGCGGGCATTGATAATATCACCGTCATCGAGAAGCGCCCGCGCTCGCTCCACCGTGGCGACCAGCCCGGACGCATCCGCGACCGGCACCACGGCGGTTTCAGTTTCGCGTTCCGGCATGTCACCCGGCTCCGCAATGCCTTCCAGCATCGCCAGCATTTCGCGGGCGCGGTCGGTTGGGTAGTATGTTTTCCCGTTTTTCTTGTCGCGCGTCAGGTAACCGTTACTAACAGACTTGTTTGCCGCCGCGCCCTGCTGCTGCGTTTCCACGGTTACGGTTCCGTTGCGGACAGCGGCGGTGATGACGACAAGGGCGCTTGGGCCGGGCTTGGGAAGTTTGACTTGCTTGTAAGGGGCCATCAGTGCGCCCTCATCAGACGGTCAAGATACGCCTGCCCCAAGCCCGTCAACTTGGCGGTATCGCCATCGGCGGTGATATGGACGTAGCCGCAACGGCGGCACTCTTCGGCGAGAATGTGGAAAGCGATGCCGCAGACGGACAAATCCACCTTGCCGCCCTCGAATTTCACATGACGCAAAAAGCCCCTTGCTCGTTCGGACAAGGGGCGCTTCATCAGTTCGGTGATGGCCGGATCGGTCTGGCGCTTCATTCCGCACCCCCCACGACGCTAAGCCCGACCTTTTGACCGCCCTTGGCTTTGACGCTCGCAAGCGCCTTGCGGAGCGCGGCCAGACCGGCTTCCAGTTCCGCCGCGTCCCGGTCCATCTTCGTGGCTTCGGCAGCCGTTACCATCATGTCGGAAATCGCGACCGCGCCGCCGGAGATCAAATCGCCAGCCTTGCGCACCATATCGGAATAGGCAACGACGACGCACTGGTCGGCGGCGCGTTCGCCTTCCGGGTCCGACAGCCGCCGCCCGTTCAGTTCCGCCATGGCAGAGGTGACAACAGGCACACCGCATTCGCTTTCCAGCGCGTAGACGGCGTGCAGCGGCATCAACTCCGGGTCGGTCGCGTTGTTCATGCGCCCGATGTGGCTTTTTGAGATCGAGGAAATGTCCGCCGCACGCTCGATACCGCCCACGAGGCGGATAAGGTCACGTTGCGCGGCTTTGATGCGGTGAAACCATGCATTTGAAATCATGAGACAATACCTTTCCCGCGCCGGGAAAACCCCGGCGTTTTTCCCGTGGTGGGAATTGATTGGAGATGAGAGTTTCAGGGCGTCAGGAAGCTACGGAGGCCCACATGCAAAACGAGAGTTGCCCGCGCCGGGCGAGAAGAAGGAAAGCGCACCGGCGCGGGTCGCAGCAGGCCGGGAGGATTGGCCGCGCGAAAGGGAAAAGAGGCCGTTCATTCTACGGCCTCATGAAAAAGCTGCGGAAAGACGTTGCCCCTCGCCGCGAGATTTGCCGAATAGATCGCCGAAACTTCCAGATGGGTAAGCGCGATAATAATTGGCCAATGGCGATCTGGAATCCCGCCTTTAGCCCACTTGTAAACCGCATCCTTCGAGAAGGGATCGGCAGTCAACCGGCTCGCGTCCGCAATTGCTTTGGGTCCGCCAGCGCGGCTGATGATTTCAGCAATTGTGAGAGTCGGCGTCGTGTCCATGCACGCACCAATAATGGATTTAAAATCCAATTACAAGGCAACAGAAATCCAAAACGGAAAATAACTCCGGCTCTATGATGGCAAACATGAATTGGTGGCAAAGATTACAAGTGGCGATGGACGCCAAGGGCTGGAAGAAGAAGGAGCTTTCGAAGCGCTCCGGCATTCCCTATGACAGCGTAAACAAATATCTGCGCGGAGATATCAGCCAGCCTCGCGGCGATACGCTGAAAATCTTGGCTAATACGTTGGGCGTTTCGCTTCTCTGGTTGAGAGATGGGATCGAGGTAGCAGACCATCAGAACGTCAAGCCCATTCAGGGCCAGCTTGTTACAGCCGCTGTCATCGGCAGGGTCGAAGCTGGAACATTCCGAGAAGTTGACGCCTTCGACCAAAGAGAGCGAGAACTAGTCTCCGTGCCGCCCGATGAACGGTTCCCCCATGCGCGGCAGATGATATTCGACGTATCCGGGGATTCGATGAACGACCTGAAACCCCGCCCAATCCTCGAAGGCGACAGAATTGTCGCCGTATCGTTCGAAGATATCGCCAATGAAGTGGTGCTGCGGGATGGCATGGTGGTCGTAGTGGAGCGGTCAAAGGACGGCGGCATGACGCGCGAATGGTCCGTCAAGCAGGTGGAAATCTATCAAGACAGGACCGAATTCCACCCACGCTCTACGAACGCAAGACACAAGCCGATTATCATAAATCGGGACTATTCGGCGGACGACGGCACACAGGTTGAGATTATCGCGCTTGCGCGCCGCGTCATAAACGACTTGTCGTTTTAAGAAAGCCAACGGCGTTTGTTTGCCGAAAACTCGCGGCATGCGTCGCTAATCTCATTGATAATCCAAGGCTGGGGCGGTTCACACATCCGCATGTTTCCCGCGTCATCTAGAAAGCTCATAACAGGGATGACGTGAAAACTATCATCGTCATCCGACCCAACAGGCGCGATCCCCGCCACCTTGAAAGAGTAACCCCGGAAACGCCGTCTGAGGAAGTCAGCGAAATGCGCCTCTGAGGCCGCTATCTGGTGGCGCTTTGGGTACGGTGGAACAATAACAAATTCCAGAACTTCGGTTTCCCGCATGGCTTTACTCCTTTACTCCGATCAATTGCGCAATCGGGTTGCCGCAAGGACCGCACGCGAACGGGATTTGCGCTAGGAAGCCGCTTTCAAGCAACTCGTCCACGTCGCGCGGGCTATCATCCCCAGGAGGGATTTCAATCGCCCTAGACGTCTCCCGAAGGCAGTTTTCACACCGCAGAAACAGTGTGAACATCTTATATTTCATCAACGCATAGCCCATTTTGTTCTCCTTCCGTTCTAATATTTGCAAAAACGCATGGAGAGTCGAGTCGTTTTCGTAAATTGGATTTTATTTCCAATTATGGATTGACAAACTAATAATTGGATTTATTTTCCAAGTCAACCAAGCCGCTCAACCTCGTTGCGGCTCGGGCAGACTGCCGGGCGGCGCACCCTCGAAATGTGAACAAGCCGCCCGGCTCCCTCAACGAAAGAAGGATGGAGACTTATGCTTGCAATGTTCAAAAGCCTCGTCGGTGACAAGGCAAAGAAGTTTTCCGGCAAGACTGATTTTCTGGAAGCGGTTTGCGCCGCCTCCGCCCTCGTCGCCACGGCTGACGGCGAGCTTGACGATAGTGAGCTTCTGGCCGCTGTCGCCGCAGTGAAGTCCAACGCCGCCCTTTCCGGCGCGTTCGATGCCCGCGCCATCGAAACCACGATGGACAAAATGTGCAGCCGCGCCGTGGGCCGCGTGGGCAAGGCGGGTCTCTTCAAGGAAATCGAAGACATCAAGGCCGACCACGACATGAGCGAAACTGTGCTTCTGGTCGCGCTGGACGTGGCAGACAGCGGCGGTATTTCCGACGACGAAAAAGCAGTGCTCGCGAAGATCGCGTCCACTGTCGGGCTTGATCTGGCCAAGTACCTCTAACCATGGCGACCGCGAAGAATATCGCCTTGGCGACGGCGGCGGGCCTTCTCGTCACGATGCAGGCCCTCTTCTTTTCCTTCGCCATGGACCTCGTTTCCAGCGTCCTGCTGGTCGCAATCGGCTTCGTCGCAGGCCGCTTGTCCCGCTGAAAAGCCCTCCTGAGCATGAGGAAAAAGGCTCGCCCCAACCCAATCAGGAGATACCGGAATGCGCATCAATACCGCAAACGACACCGAACTGACGCAGGCGATGGCGGATGCCATCCAGCGCGTGGGCGAAGGCTGCACAAAAGCCGACCTTCGGGAATGGTTCACCGCCGATGAAATCCACCGCTGCGGCGATGCCGCTACTGCCCGGCTCCATGACATGCGCGTTCAGGACGCGCGTGCTGCGGCCTGATGCGGTTTGGCGATGGCCTTCGGGCCATCATCCAACAGCATCAACGGAGAAAAACATGAACAAGGAACGCCGCAAGGAAATCGCACGCGCCGCCGCGATGATCGATGAGGCCAAAGGCATACTGGAAACCTGCCGCGACGAAGAGCAGGAATATTACGACAACATGCCGGAATCTTTTCAGGACGGCGAAAAAGGCAGCACGGCCCAAGAGGCAATTGACGCGCTTGAAGAAGCCGTTTCCAGCCTCGAAGACCTCACCGCCAACATCAGCGATTTCGCGGCCTAGTCATCCGCTCCGGTTTCCGCCTCACGCGAGGCGGTTTCCCGAACGGATGGAGACAGCCTTGATCCAGATTTATCCCATGATTCCGACAGAGCGCCCACAGCAGGCAGCGCCGGCCTATGGCCGCTTTTTTCTGGCCTGCGCGTGCGGCGTCCTCATCCTCGCAATCATCGGCGGCGCGGCGCTTTGCGCCGCCAGCCTCGCAGAGATCAAGCGCCACCACGTAGCCGCCGGGAGCACGTGACTGAAAGGAGCCGTCATGCTTAAGCAGCCCCCTCAAGCGCCTCGCGCCGTAAAAAGCGAGGCGTGACATGGTCCACGTTGAAGTTTCCCCCAAGCTCAAGGAAGACGCCGCGCATTTGGCGATTGCCGCGACCCATGTTGGACAGGCGCACATTGCCGGAACCGGGCCTGCTGGCCGCACCTGCGAACAGTGCGCTTTCTGGCACCTTTGGAAAAAGGTCAAGGTCGGCGACGAGGTGCGCGAGGTTCCCGCCGATGCCGGCCGTTTCAGCGCCCGCCACAAAGACCGCCCCGGCCAGCGCAAGGACGCGCTTTGCAACAAACCAATTTTGAACAAGGCCCGCCGGAAGATCCCCGCGAGTGCGGTGGCGTGCAGGTTCTTCGATCCGCAACAACCGGAGTCAAACTCATGACTAAATTGAAATATCTGCCATCCGCGTGGCGGGATGAGTACATTCCCGACCCACAGGAGAACCCGGACAACTTCATTTGTCAGACGGGCGAAATGTGGTTCCTGCGTCCGCCAGAAGACGCCCACGATGATGAGACCTATTCGCAGCGATTGCAGCGCGGAGACATCGTTCCATTTAATGAAAACCGCGTGTTTGGCGATTTCGTCCTGACCGTAGATGCTGATGGCACTTGGTCAACCGATTTCCATGTTCCGCAGGAGGCCAACTGCTTCCGCTTCGAACGCGACAACGACACGTTGGCATATTCGATTGAAGACCTGATTTCGTCGTGTGAGATGAAGGAAGGACGGTACGATATCGATGCCTATTGGTGGTCGGACTTTGACGTCCCATTTCGTTTCGTTGTCCAGGGCGAAACGGCCAGATTCATTCGGATCGAGGAGGGTACGCGATGAACGAAGTAGCCATGCCTGTAAAAAACAGCCAGCGCCCGCGGCTCCGCCGGAAGGACGTCCCGGCCTATCTTGCTTCCGTCCACGGCATAGATATTGCCGTATCTACTCTGGCTAAACTCGCCACAGTAGGGGGCGGCCCAACGATGCAATACACTGGAAGAATTCCACTTTACCACATTTGTGATCTTGACGCATGGGCATCGAAGCGCCTCTCACGGTCCGTTTCATCGACCTCTGAGCAACGCTAGCGGGCCTTAAAACGAGTGATATTCACGCTCTGACAACAGGACAACCCGCTCGTCAAACGCAGCAAGTTGTTCTGTTATTGTTTTGAGATCACTCTCAATATCGCCGCGCGTGTGGATCGTGGTTATCCCCCAGTTATGTGCAACCGAACCCCGTTTGCTTCCATAGCTGTCTAGCGCAGCCCTAAGCGTCAGATTTTCGGCGGCCTTGGTATCAATTCCAAGCGGATGAAAAATCTTATCTTGGTTCGTTGCCTTTATACCGTGATTGTCTTCGACAACTTTCTCATGGGCGGAAATTGCGGCGTTGCCGACCCCCTCTATTGACTGAAAAAAATTCACTGAATTGTCGAAGCAATCCACACACTCGTGCAACTTACTTTTGTGTGCGGATATTAGCGATAACATCGGCAACGTGAGAACACGCTCGTCCGTCAACCGGTCTATCGACTTCTGGGCAACCTCAAGTGAAAGCTTTTCAAGATACTGCTCCAACACCGCGTGTGACAACAGGATTAACGAGCGGATTTTTAGATAATGTAAATCTGTCTTCGGCTCCCCTTTTGGAACCTTGTTGCAGATGATTTGCGCGTCAACGATACCGGAGCGAAGTTCGGAGAATGCATCGCTATTCGGCATCGCTAGCTATCTTTGGAAGAGTCAACTTTACACCCGACAGCTTACTAGCAACTTCATACCACTTTTCGAACCTATACCGTGTCGCTCCCGTACTTTTTGTCGTTGTCTCGACAGACGTTACAAATCGATGGTCGGTTTGACAAAGTTCAATAAAGCCATTCCGAACGGCTGGGGCATGCTTGAGCGCCCACGCACGAAACTCGTCATGAGCAAATGACCCAATTATTACGTCGAAAATTGCACGGTTGAAGCGGGTATCGAACTCGTTTTTGTCAGCAAGCCATTTTCTACACACAGCTTTAGGCCCGAAGACCTTTCTAGCCGCGCCGATCGATGATTCGAACGTGGACAACTGCTTCTCCAGCGCAGATACGTCAAAATCATCATTTTTTTGTCGGCAGTATTTATCTAAATAGTCTTTCAAATTCCCTCGATACTCAATCTTGGAGTCTTTGTACGCCAAGTATCGAACAGTAAGCTCTACATCAGACATTCTCTTGTCTGGAGCTTTGAGGCGCAACAGCGCGTGAAGTTCTGAAAGTTGTTCAGTCCATCGGATAACGAAACGCAAGAAGGGACCACGGTGCAGCGCTGTACGCAACTCCATTGGCGAAAGCTTCACCGACCCCGAGTTCAAGCGATAGAATATTTCGTACAATACTGCTTCTTTTTCCCAGCCTTTGAGGACGGCAGTACGTATTGTTGCGTTCTCGATCGCCCTTTTGAACTTGCTAATACGCTGGATGTCGTCCCAAGTTTTACCATTCAATTCGTCAAGGTTTTCCAAACCCGAAAGTTTGAACGTCGTGCCGTCATCAAATTGCTGATCGAAAAATTGCTTGATCGCTATAAGGCGCTGTTTACCGTCAAGAACGATATAAGATGCCTTTGAGCGCGAGTCTGAAGACAGCAGGATTTGTGGAATAGGTATCCCAAGGATAAGGGACTCGATAAAGCGGGATTTCGCCACTTTATTCCACACCGCGCGACGCTGGAACTCGGGGTCTAAATCGAGTTCCGTGGCGATTTGATCGCGAATAGTCGATACTGTCCAATCAGACGGAATTATGAAGAGATTTTTGAAATCCTCTGGCCGAACTTTATAGTCGTCGCTTCCCTCGGCCTGCTCATCATACTCGAACGGCTGATCTCTGTAATCTTCATCTTCAATCATCTTGGATCCTCTTTGGGCCTAGCCCTACATCGGACAAGCTACCAATTTCTAAAGTCTGCGCCATAAAAAATACCAACAATTGCCGAGAACCTAAACTTCCTCAGACAATAAACGCGTGATCTCGTCGGAGACCTTACTGGCAGCTGCAATAAGCACTGCGTCGAGGTGATGAACGTATCGCTGCGTCACGTTGCCGGCCGCGTGGCCCAACAACGCGGATATTGTAATTTCGGTAAACCCGAGATCACCCGCAACGCTGGCGAAAGAATGCCGTAACGTATGCGACGTTACACCCGCTAATCCCGCCCGGCTCGTCAGGCGGTCAACCGCATCGTCCAGCGCGGTGTAGTGGCCTTTCTCGCTTCTTGGCCCCGGCAGAACGTAGGGGTTATCCCCATCTCTTGGAACGTCTCGCAGAACCTTGAACACTGCGTTACCCACCGGACGAACGGAAGCGTCCTCTTTGGAATCGTCAAGCCGCAGGCAGCTTCCGCTCTCGTCAACTTCCGACCACATCAGCCCGGCGATTTCGCTGAGCCGAAAGCCTGTCAGAAGAAACAGCTTCGTGCCGACAACGCCTTGCCAGAGTTCGTCGTCCGCATTTTCCAGAACTTTTCCAAGGGCTCTATATTCCTTTGCGCTCAATCGGCGTGTCCTTTTCCCGACCGCCGGTTTCTTGATACCGCGCGCGGGGTTGTTCGGAATGATACCCTCGGACACGGCATAGGTGAGAATGGCACTCAAGAGCGTCACAGATTGCGACGCCGTCCCTGCCCCGCCTGTCACCACCGCGCGGCCACGCAGCCTCCCTGTTTTCTCGTCAGCCGCTGTTTTGCCGATCGTCACGTCGCGCATCATCTTGATGGCATCGGCGGTCTTCAGTTCCTGTACACGCCTGTTGCCAATGAGTGGGATGATATGGCGGTTTGCCCTACCCTTATCGACATATAAGGTGGACACCTTTTTCGGTTTCCCGCGCTTTCCGAATACCAGCCCTTTGTCTGCCGCCTCAAAATACAGATCGCACAGTTCCTTGACGGTTAGTGCCTTCCGCCGCGTTGAACGGTCAAGCTGCGGATCTTCGCCCCTCGCAACGTCACCAAGAACTGCCTTTGCTTCTTTCCGTGCCTCTTCCACGGTCAACGGGCCATGGACTCCAATCTTGAAACGGCGCGTCTGTTTGCCCGCCCTGTATTGCGCGACATAGGTCTTGCGACCGCTAGGCCATACGCGAACCCCAAAGCCGGGCAATTCGTCATCCCACTCGAAATAATCTTTGTCGCCAGCCGCGAGGCCGTCTATCATCCGCTTTGTCAGCTTTGCCACGCTGGCTTTCTCCGTCCTGTACAGGAAGCACATAGGAAGCGGCAGGAAGCAAATCAGGGTAAACTTGATCCAGACCGTTGTAATTGCGGAAAAGGCTTTCCGCTTGATCTGGATAGCAAAATCAATTTGGAGTAAACAAGAGGAAGCGGCAGAAAATCTTTCACCCCTGCCTTCCGATTCCAAAGGTCACAGGTTCGAATCCTGTCGGGTGCGCCATTTACCGAAGCTAGAAATCTCGCCGCATTGTAAGTTACTTCACACTCGCAAGGAAATGTGAGCAAGGCTTCGGCTTGCCTCATGTTGGCAACATTATGCCACGCCTTCCACCTCTTCAATCTATTCGATCGAGAGGCGAGATCAAAACAGCAGGGCGCGCAGTAGCGGTAATATTTTCCAGATTTTCATTGCAAATTTCGTGAAAAACACAAAGCCGCAGCTCAGTCGTCCATATAAAAAATTATATTCCGCAAATTGGATTAAAATATAAAATTATGGATGTATACGTACATTGATAATCAGATAGCAAATACAAATATGGACGCTTAATAAATGAAAACAAAGACGATTTTTACTCTTTCGATATCTGTATTCATTCTGGCGGGATGCCAGACAGAAGCGAATTTTAATCGCGAGCAAGAAATGGTCAGCGGCAGCCCGGCCATCAAACGTGACGTGATAAAAAAATGTGAAGAAGCCACAAGGAAGGTCTCTCCAAGTGACAGCGCCGAAATGGCGAAGCTTATGAATGTCAGCCCGAGCAGCAACATTGCTTTCACCTATTGCAAGCGGACATATGATGCAGTCGCAAGCAAGCGGATTACGTATAGCGACTATGTCAATCACAGGCCGGTGTACATCCGTGTCCTGCAGGGCAAGTGATTTCGGCCTTGCGCTTCTGCGGTTCCACGCAGAGCTGCCGTGAGGGTAGAATAGACCGATCATCCGTTGTTAAAATTATGCCGCGCAAACGATTTTCGATTGCGCGGCATGTTTCCTGAACATCGGCGGGGATAACCCCGCCGACGCTACTGCAAACAACCAACCCTCGCTTAAAACTCCTGCCAGTCATCCTTTGACGTATCCACGGCCGCGTTGCCCGAGAAGGCGGATGCGATCTTGCGGCCCAGCGCGCGGACGGGGGATGCTACCGGCCTGTCGTTGCCGCCGGCATTGCGAACCGGAGCGCGCTGGCTCTTTTGCTGATAGGCGGCGTCGGCAAGCCTGAACTGCGAGAGCAGCTGATTGAGCGACGCGACCTCCTTGGCGAGGTTATGGCTTGCGGCGTTGGTTTCCTCCACCATCGCCGCATTTTTCTGCGTGTCCTGATCCATCTGGTTGACGGCCGTGTTGATCTGCTGGAGACCGGAAGACTGCTCCTGCGCGGATTCCACGATGGAGACCACGTGCCGGTTGATTTCCTGCACTTCTAAGACGATGGTCGTCAGCGCCTTGCCGGTGTCGCCCACCAGCTGAACGCCCTGCTGCACCTGATCGTTAGACGTGTTGATCAGCGCCTTGATTTCCTTGGCCGCACTGGCGGAGCGCTGCGCAAGCTCGCGCACTTCCTGCGCGACGACAGCAAATCCCTTGCCCGCCTCGCCCGCACGCGCGGCTTCCACACCGGCATTCAGCGCCAGAAGATTGGTCTGGAAGGCGATCTCGTCGATCACACCGATGATGTTGCTGATCTCATTGGCGGATTTTGCGATCTGTTCCATGGCGACCACGGCGCGGCGCACCACTTCGCCGGATTGTTCGGCACCCGCCTTGGCCCGGCTGACGATCTGGCCGGCTTCTTGCGCGCGCTTGGTGGAATCGCGCACCGTGGTGGTGATCTCTTCCAGGGCGGCGGCGGTTTCCTCCACGGCTGCGGCCTGCTGTTCCGTGCGCTTGGCAAGATCGTCAGCGGCCGATTTGATCTCGTTTGCGCCGGCACCGATGCCGCCGGCATTCTGCGCAACCCTGGTCAGGGCCGCCTGCAGCTTTTCGGCAGACATGTTGAAATCGTTGCGAACGCTATCCAGCGTCGCGGTGAACGGCTGGCCGATGCGGTAGGAAACATCACCTTCGGACAGTTTCGAAAGGCCGGCAGCCAGATTTTCGACGGCGAATTTGACGTCGGCCGCTTCGTTTGCCTTCTGCTGCTCACGCTCGATGCGGTCCTTTTCCGACAGGCTGCGATTGGCTTCCGTCTCCTGCTCGAGGCGAAGGCGTTCAAGCGCATTTTCGCGGAACACCTGAACGGCTTTGGCCATCTGGCCGACTTCATCTCCGCGGCCCATGCCGTCGATTTCCGTTGCCGTCTCGCCGCCGGCAAGCGACACCATGCGCTCGCGCAGACGGGCGATCGGGGTTGTGATGCCACGCGACGCCACAAAAATCGCCAGAATGACGCCGATGGAGAAAACAAATCCAATCACGGCAAGCGATGTCAGGATCGTCGAATTGGTCTCATCCGTCAGCTCGCCACTTCCCTTGGCAACGCCGTTGACCAGCTTTTCCAGCAGCGCCGCCATATTGTCAGCCGTCGGGCGAATGGCGGCATCGGCCTTCAGCATCTGGACTGCCGCGTCTTCGTTCTGATTGGCCAGACCCAGCTCAACCGCCTTGTCCGTGATTGCGGTAATCTCCTGCGACTTTGCAAGAAACCCGTCAATGGCAGTCGTCTCTTCCGGAAATGCCGCCTTCACATTGTTAAGGCGCATCACCAGCAGCCTCTTGCTCTCGGTGTAGAAATCCCGCGCGACCTTGATATCCGGTCCGGCCGCGTCATAGGCCATTACCTGATAGGCGCCATAAGCAACTGCGACGAGGTTTCGGTTGGCGCGCGCAAGCTCCACCAGAGCGGCGTTGTCGTTGGCAATGAAGAATGAATAGGTCGTATCCGCTTCCTTGTAGCGGTTGGACATGAATGCGGTGGCGCCAAGGCCAACGATACAGAGCGGCAGAATAAGCGACAGGATTTTGGTGCGGATGCTGGCATTTTGAAGAAAGGACACGGGGAAACCTCACGTCAACAAAAGCCGCTCCTTCCCCGTGCCGGAGGTGTTCGGCAAGACTGGCATTGCACGTCGAACACCTTGATCATCAAGGTTTCACGAGACGCATCATCGGCTCGGGCCGTAATTTGCATCATGCGTGCGTCCGCGAAGGGTAATGCCTTTTCCTCAGAAATCGGCAGGTTACCATTCGTGCGACGCGGGCGGCCCGCCAGCGAGCGGGGACGCCGGACCACATTTCGAGAAAAATGGAAGGGCTGCTTTTTGGATGCCGACTGCCATTTCTTGTCTGATAAAATGATTATAGTTAAAAACTTTACAATTCCTTCCTATCCGGACGCCCGGCAAATATAAGACGGCAAAGCGACGGCAGGGCCATCAGCGCCAGCCCTGCCAAATCAAGACGCGTGCGGCGGCGGGTAGCCGCCGCCCCTGCCAGGCCCTTATCCGCTTCGGGCAAAAGACCGTGCCTTTCGCATCACCACCCAGTGCTGAATAATGGCGGCCAATGCCGCAAGACCGGCCATAACGGCAAAGACCAGGGCGATATCGCGATAGGCCGTTGCAAAACCGAACCGGGCAATCCACGGCTGGCTCGCCAGCGGCGAGATGAAATGCCCAAGGAACATCGATGCCGTGACGATGCCGGCGATACGCCCGCGTAGCCGCAGCGGTGCTAGCATGATCGTCGTGGACATGATGGCCGGCATCACAAGGCCGAGACCAAGCCCCGCCACACCAACCGCAGACAGCATGGGGACCAGCCCGTCTGCCATGGCAAGCAGCGCAAATCCCGTCGCCATCAGCACCAGCCCAACGGCAAGAATGGCGGCCACCCCCATATGCCTGCGCAATCTTGCAAAATTGAGCGCCGTCAGCGCGCCCGCCAGATTGAAGATGCCAATCGCATATCCCGCAACGCTGCCGGAAAACACGCCGAGTTCACGCATGAAAAACGGCAATTGCGAGGGGATGGTGTAAAACAGCGCGTTGACGAGAAACACTGCCACCGCCAGCACAGCCACCAGCGGCCAATTGACCGCAAAAGCCGGCCCGGCGTCCCGGGCGCGGCTATCGCCCCGTGCCGGTTCCCTCAGGAAAAGCAGGGCCGCCGGCAGAATGGCGAGGGCGACGGCATAGACCGCAAAGGGTGCGCGCCAGTGAATATCGGCCAGCAATCCACCCGCCACGACGAACAAGACGCCGCCGAGCTGGGTGAAAGCCTGCTGCAGCCCGAGATAGCGCTCCCGTGCCGGCCCCTCGAAATAATCGCCCACCAGAGCCGTGCCGATCGTCATGATGCCGCCGATCGCCAGACCCAGAAACGCCCGTCCAACGAGCAGGCCCGCAAGGCTGTCAGCAAAAAGACCGGATATGCCGGAAAGGCTGTAAAGCAGGATTGCGCCCAGCAGCAGCCGTTTGCGGCCGAAGCGATCCGCCAGCATCCCGGCGACGGGCGCGCAGAGTGCGACGAAAACCGATGGCAAGGTCAACACCATACGGCTCAACAGCCCGACATTGGCTGTCGACAGGAAGTTCTGCTCGATAGCGGGCAGCGAGGGCGCAACCGTCGTCCCGGCCATGATGGTGAGTGTGGCGACAAACAGCAGGGTGATTTTCAGCGCCGTGGAATTTTCAGCCATCGTCACGCCTCCCTGCAAGGGGTAGAGGAACGCGCCTGCTTCAGCACATGCGCCCACCAGCCAGGTGTGTTCATCATCGTCACCAGCGCGCTTACCACCGGCGGCCGGGGCCGCACCAGCAGCCATTTGCCGATGACGTCGCAGAACCGCGGATTGCGCCCGCTGCCAAATATGATCCGTAGGGAGAGTATAATATCGCTCATGGAACGTCCTTCAACAGTGTTCCATGCTCTGATAGTTCCTCAACTATAGTTGAGGTCAATAGCCGCGATAAAAAACATATGCCCATCAATGGCGGATGGTGTCTCCAGTCCCGCCATCACCCCGGCGTAGCCACGCGCACAAGCCGGTTTCCTCCTGCCCGATATCGTCGGCAGCCAACTGCCTATGGGTGGCGCGAAAGAGGCTTCGGCACCATCATCCCTTCACCGTCGGCGCGGGCCGGCTCCCGCCGCTTCTCATCCTGAACCAGGCTGGCAGTTGCCTGCAGATGCAGGCCCATCACGGCAACGATAAGGAAAAACCAGACGAAACCCGCACTCAGCATGAGGATCGTTTCCAGAAAGCTGTAAAGCAGCACATAAAGCCACACGCCGACATAGAGCCTTGTCAGTGGGCTTTTGCGCGTGGCCTCATCCATTTTGCCAAGATAATGAAGCGGCAGCAGAAAAATCCATACCAGCACCAGCACCAGACCCGGCACGCCACCCGCAAGCACGAGGTCGAAATAGGCATTATGCGCAGCCGGCGCGGTCGCCGCCCAGCTATTGTTTTCAATGGAACTCGATAGCAGCGCGTCGCTGCGCCAGAAGGCCTGATATCCATATCCTAAAACCGGTCGCTGATGGATATAATCAATGGCGATGGTCCAGATATCGGTTCGGCCTGTGAAACTGGCGTCGATACCCATTTTGGTCAGCATCTGCGAAAAGACGGGATCGACGGTGGTGCCGATCACCACCGTCGCGAAGACCACCATCAGCAGGGTCACCATTAGATATCGCCATTGGGGCCAGCGCACGATGAACCAGCCTGTGCCAATGATGATCGGCATCAGCCCAAGTGCCGTCTTGCCGCCTGACTTGACCAGAAAGATGAGCGACAGCAACAGAACCACCAGCCCCCCGAAGAAGGACCAGCGCCTGCAAAGATAGATCCCGACGATGATCAGCACCGACATGATCGAGGCAGCCTCGTTCTTGTGATTGAAGACGCCCCGCCAGTTGCCCGCAAGAAACGGCTCCAGCGCATCGCTGACCTGATGAATCGACCGTCCGGGCAGAGCGGCGATACCGAAATAGCAAAGGAACAGGATAATCCACACGCAGAAGGCAAGCATTGTGGTGAAATGCCGCTCGGAGCGCGGCAATTGCAGGAAACCATCGGCAAGCGCACAGATGATGGCGCACATGACCAGTCGCCGCAGCGAGAACATCGGCGCTTCGCCCACCAGCGAAGTGAACGCATACCAGCCGAAAATCGCCGCTATCAGCAGGCGCGGTGCAAAGAGGATCGAGAACGACTTTTCCTTCGCCATGAACGCCACGAAACTGAAAAGCAGAATGATCGCGGTGAACTGGTTGAGAAGACTGGAGCCGGCTGCCATGGCGGAGCCGGAATAAGTGGAGGAAAGTGAAACATAGGGCGAAAAGCCGATCGTGAAGTAAAGGAAGGTCACATAAAACAATGCGTCCCGCCAATATCCACGCCCCTGTCCGTCGTCCGCTGCATCCATAAGGGGTTTTTCTCTTCCTTTTTCCACGTCGGCACACATCGTATCCGATGCTTCATCCCCGTCACAGGAATATCCTGCAAATATCCTATTTTTTAGTTATTCGTAATGCACGGAAGAATAGTAATTTCGTCATTTTCTTTTGTTAGGAAGGGATAGGCGCACAGGCAGAGAAACAGAGCCGAATTCGGCAGGTCAATTTGGAAAGTGACGGAATTTCCGCCGGAAAAAATTCTGCCCGTTGAAATCAAATATTTGATTTAATTAATATTAGAACGAAATAAACCATCGAATAAATTACTTCTACCTACGCGATGGAATATCCATTTGGGCGTATTGAGGGCATAGCCCAAGGCTCTCTTTAGCCTCTATTAACAACTTAAGATATATCCTTGAGTTGATCTCATAATTGCGCATAAGGCTGGAGACCTAAGGTGGACGTTCCGAGACACACCAACATGGACGATGGCGATAGCGGTCAATCGACACGGTGCCCGGACAAGTCCGGAACGGTCGGTATTCGCCCCATGCGCAGGGACGATGTCGAGGCGGTCGAGGCGGTGCTCAACAGCGCTTTCAAGAAGACCGGGCGTGAAGTAAACTTCGATTTGCGCTCCTATGTCGAGACATTGTTCTTCAGCAGCCCCATCTTTGATCCGGAGTATGGCAGCGTCGTCTATGACGCGGGGGAAAACAGGGTCACAAGCGTCATTCTCGCGGTCCCCATGCGGTTTATCGCGAATGGAAAAGCCATTACCGCCAGATTATTATGCGCTTTCGCATCGGATGGGAAACTCGGCGCGCTGGGGGCTGCCCGCCTGTCTCGCAGCATGCGGGCAGCGAAACATGACATGCTGTTTTCGGACACGGCCTCCCCCGTCAGCGCCGATCACTGGGTCGCGATCGGCGGCACCATGATGCCGATCGAAAGCCTGCAATGGCACAAGGCCCTCAAGCCCTTCTGCACGATCGCGCTGCGCATGCCGCGACGCTCGAAACTGGCCAAGACCACCCTTGCCCTGTCGGCGCTTGGATTTGTCGACGGTATTCTGCGATCATGGAAAAAAGGCTTGAGGCCGCATCAAGTCGCCGGCGCCAGGGTAAGAACCGTGGATTTCGAGACATTCCGCCGCAAGGCGCTGACGATGATCGAGCGGTTCTCCATTCGTCCGGAATGGTCTCACGACGAGTTCCACTGGCTGATAGAAATGAGCAGGACCAATGAGAGCCTCGGTGAACTGAAAAGCCTGACCATCGAAACCGCCGAAGGCCATGTCATGGGCGCCGCCCTGTTTTTTGGCCAGCCGGGAAGAACCGCCTATGTGCTCAATCTCGTCTGCGATGCCGGTCGTGAAAACGACGTGCTCAACACCCTGTTCCGCCATTTCGACGACGAGAACTACGCCCACGTCACCGGCATGTCGCAGCCCTTTCTCATAAATGCACTGTACCGCCAGAACCATATGAGCTTTCGCCATGACGGATATTTCTGCATGGCAACCCGGGATGAAGCACTGCGGGAGCGGGCGATTGCCGGCGACATCTATATTGGCGGCCTGTGCTCGGAACGCTGGAGCAAGCTGATAACCGACTATTGAGCCGCCCCCACGTGTTTGACGCAGAAGGCAGGCCGCAACGTTTTACGCCTTGGTGAAACGCTGCACATTCGCCGAGATCAGGTGGCGCAGCGCCTTCGCGTAACGTTTGGAGCGCGTCTTGGCCGCCAGCGCGCTGGTCCAGTCCACCATCGATCCATTGATATCGAAGTCGCCCAGCTGCCCTTCGGGAACGTCACCCTTTTCGATACGTTCGACGATCGACCCCAGCGCCGCGTAGAATTCCGGCGAGCGATAGGGCGGATGCAACGAATACATGCCCTTTCCCGTACCGAGAAAATCCAGCCGGTGCACGCCCACGCGCATCATGTTGGTGCTCAGCACCTCTTCGGCGGGCATCGAGACCGGCTGCTGGTTATAGGCGTAGGAGCGGATACGCCGCTTGGCATCCGGCCGCAGCAGTTCCAGCGAGCCGATCCGTTTGGCGAAGCGGTCCATGTCAATCATGAAAAGCCGCGTGGAGACAGTAGCGAAGCGCCATGTGGGGACGCGCGATGGCAGCTTGCGCGGCTCTGGAATATTCCTCACGCCCGGCATGCCGACATGGCGGGAAATATCAAGATCGCCGCGCACGGTCGGCGGCCCGGAAAACGGCGTGATGCACAGGGCATCGGGGTTGGCCCTCTGCAGGGCAACGGCCTCTTCGAACCAGTTCTGGCTGCCGCCGCCAAACATCATGTCGCTGTCCATATGCAGCACATAACGGGCATTGGCGCGTTTCAGCCCGTAGAAATAAACATGAAACGGCCCACCATCGAAGGCCTTGGCCGGATAGGGGATCGGCGAGCGCGAAAAGAAGGTCTTTGCCACCAGATTGCGTGCCGCATCGCTGTAATCAACCACATCCACATACAGATGCGGATAATTGGTCTGCATTTCCTCCAACATGTCGAAAAGGCGTTTGCTGGCCGCATCAAAGCCGTTGCCCTTGTAACGGCCTGCCCCGACCTGCCCGGTATCAACAGTCAGAAGAATGCGGTCCACCTGACCGCCCCAGACCCGCAGCTGATGTGGCAGGGTAAGGGCCGCATGCGGTGCGTCGAAGGGATGCAGATTGATCTGCAGTGCTTTCTGTACGGGAGGAAGCAAAGTTTCAGCACTCATGCTCATGCACCACGGTTCCGGAATTCGTTGATGACGGCCATCATCGGTTTTTCGTTGAAGCTCCAGTCCAACGGCAGCGGCCGATTGGCCGTGCCGTCCCGGCGCGGATAGGCCCAGCGGATCCAGCTATATTGGTCCGAAATGCCCCAGGTCGTGATCGAGGAAAGCCCCCCACCCGCCGAGGCCGCTTCGAGAAAATCGCGGACCTGACCGTTGATCAGCATATCGCGCTCGGCCTCCGGGCCGGGCAGCGTCTGGTCCATCACATCCAGCTCCGTCACCAGAATGGCAAGGCCGTAGCTGCGCATTTCCGTGGCAAAGGCGGCGAGCTCGTCCTTGGCGATAGGCCAGCCGCCGCGCAGATGCCCCTGCAGGCCGATGGCGTTGATCGGCGCGCCCTTCTCAAGCAGTTCAAGAATGAGGTTGCGGAAGGCCGCGCGTTTGGCCGGCGATTTTTCGACGGCGAATTCCACATCATATTCGTTGAGAACAAGCTGCGCCTTCGGATCGACCGCATGGGCAATATCGAAGGCCTTCTTGATGGCGTCCGACCCCGCTCCGTAATACCAGGCATCGCGCCGCGCGCGCACATTGCCCGGCACGTCGGGGATCGGCTCATTGACCACGTCCCAGCTGTGGATCACGTCCTTGTAACGCTCCATCACCTTGACGATGTGGGTCTCCATCAGTTTCTCGACCTTGCCGCCGCCGCCGATACTTGCAAGCCAGGGTGCGTTGGAGGCGTACCAGATCAGCGGATGGCCGTGCATGGAAAGCTTGTGCTGACGCGCGAAGTTGGCGATTGCATCGGCGGCAGCGAAATCGAACACGTCAGCGGAAGGCCGCATGACCTCCCATTTCATTTCGGTAACCGGGGTGATGCGCGAGCAATATTTGACAACAGCCGTGCCAATGCGGCTATCGGCATTAAGATCCGGCAGATAGACGGCGGCGCCGTAAGGGGCGGTTTTGACCGGTGTCTTCTTCTGCACGGCAAGGGCCGGGCCGGCCATGGCATGCAACAGGCCGGCACTTGCCGCACCGCCCAGAAAATTCCGTCGCCCGATCCGCATTTACCCGCCTCCGCAACCCTGGCGCATCAATGTCCAACAGGACGCAACCGCGCTCTAATTCTCAAAACATAACACCACGATCATGCCAAAAGGATATTAAAGATTTGCAAGGTTAACCGACGCTATACCACGTCATAATTGGCGAGGCCCGCTTAATCCGGTAGTAACTTCGCTGTGCGAATTCTTGGCCCACCCTTATGGAGTTGAAAACCTTGGTTTCCGTTTCGATTGTCATTCCCGTTCGCAACGGCGAGCGTTACATCGTGGAAGCGATCGAAAGCGTCCTGCTTCAGGGCGAGACCATTTGCGAGGTGCTGGTGGTCGATGACGGCTCCACCGATACCACCGCGCAAAAGGTGGAAGGTTTCTCCGATCCGCGTGTCAAATTGCTTGCCCGGCCGCAGGGCCGGCAGGGCGTTTCCGCCGTGCGCAATTTCGGCCTGTCGCAGGCACGCGGCGAATGGACGATGTTCCTCGATGCCGACGACCGTCTGAAGCCGAGCGCCATCGCCGCCCTTTGCGCCGGCATCTCCGGCCCTGACGTCGTTGCCGTCTATGGCGATTATGAGCGTATCGACGAAAACGGCGCAAAGATCGGCCGGCGCAATCTCATCCGCCGGCGTGAAAAGCCTGACGGTTTCATCCTCCAGCCGCTGCTGGGCGGAAACTTCATCGTCAATGGCGGCATCATGCTGGTCAGGACACGCATCTTTCAGGATTTCGGCGGTTTCGACGAGACCCTGCGTTACGCGGAAGACTGGTATGGCTGGTGCAGGCTCGCCGCTGCCGGCCGCTTTGTCTATCTGCCCGGCTGCCATGTTCTCGATTACCGGGTGCATCGGACGAGCGTGATGATGAACCGGCTTTTGACCTTCCGGGATTGCGAGCCGGCCATCGAGGCGGTGTTTTCCGACCCCGCCATCGTCGCCGCCATTTCCCCGCAGGAACTGCGGCGGCTTCGCCACAAATCCGAAAACCACATGAATGCCTACACAGTGGCGCAGGCCTTCCGCGCCCGCCGGTACCGTGAGGCCTTTTCGGCGCTTGCCGATACCCTCATTCATCGCCCCCGCCAAAGCCTCAGGGCCGTCGTTTTTTCCGCCGCAGCGCTTGCCGGTATTTAGGAGTTTCCATGCCCGAGATCATGCCGGAAGCGGTGGTGTGCATTCCCAGTTTCCGCCGGCCCGAAGGCTTGCGAAAGACGCTTTTGTCGCTCGCGGCCCAGAAGGTCGATTTCCCCTTCGCCATCGTCGTGGTCGACAATGATGGCGCAGGCCAGCAGGGCCTTGCCGTCGCGCGTGCATTTTTTGGCGAAAGCGGCATGACCGGCCAGACACTGGTGGAGCCGACGCAGGGCAATTGTTACGCCATCAATACCGCCTTCCGCACCGCCCGGCAGAGCTATCCCTCCGCTCAATGGTTCCTGATGATCGATGACGACGAGGCCGCCTCCCCCGTCTGGCTCGCCGAAATGGTGTCGGCGGCCAGGTCCTTCGGCGCCGATATCGTCGGCGGACCGGTCAACCGTGAATTCGACGCACCCGCACCAAAGGCGGTGCTGTCACATCCGCTGTTCGGCTCCATCGAAGCGCCGACCGGTCTCGTCGAGCAGATCCACGGATCGGGCAATTGCCTGATTTCGCGGAAAGTTTTCGAAAGCTTGTCAAAACCGGAATTCGACGTGCGGTTCAATTTCCTCGGCGGTGGTGATATGGATTTCTTCACCCGCTGCCGTAAGGCCGGTTTCAAATTCGCCTGGAACGCTCAAGCCCTCATCATCGAATATGTGCCGGAAAACCGCATGGCGCCGCGCTGGATCATGGAGCGCTCGCTAAGAACCGGCATCATCAATTATAGCATCGACCGCGCTCGCCGCCCTGGCCTCAAGGGTGGACTGCTGCTTGCCGCCAAAAACGTCGTCAGCCTGTGCCTGTCGCTCATCCGCGCCATTGCCGCTTTCCTGAAAACCGGGGCGCTTTTGCCTGCCACCCATCCGCCGCTGATGTCCATCGGCCGCGTGATGGCGAGCTTGGGCATCACGCTCACGCCCTATAAGGCGCCGGTGAAAAAGGCCTGATATTCCTCATTACGGGCACCCGTGTCAGCTCAGCGTTTTTTCCCTGCCCAGCGAAATCGCATTCATGCGTTTCTGGAAACCGAAGGAAGAAAACACGGCTGCAAGAATGAGAACCGGAACGAGAACCGGCCACAAGAAACAAAGAACGATACCGGTCACCCGATAAAAATCCCAATCCCTGTCGCGGCGGGCGCCTTCAATATAGGTCATGGCGAGAGAGGTAACAGTGCCAATCCCATAGACAAAAAGAGAAATGGACGTAATGACCATCGCTGCCCTCAAATATCTCTGATTCGAATAAATTTATAATATTTCCCCAGTGTAACGCCGTTGCGCCCAGTTGCAACGTATTTTAGCGGCGAGGCGCATCGTTTCAATACGTTAGGATGATCTCATATAGATTGGAGCGCGCGGCTTTCAAAAAATCCGCTGCGCAATCAAAACTGAGAATGGCAAAACTGAGAATGGCAAAACCGAGGACGGCAAAACCGCCGTCTTCCTCTCCGCTTCGTCAGCGTCCCGAAGCCCGGTAACTGTGTTTCAGAAGCGAATATATAGCGATGGGATTGGTCAGCAGGTAACGTTTGCCGAGGCGTCTCGGCTCAAGCATCGCCCTGTAGAGCCATTCCAGCCCCATATCCTGCATCCATTGCGGCGCGCGGCTGTTCTTGCCGGCGAGAAAATCGAACAGACCACCGCACGTCTTGACCACGGCAATGCCGGAAAGCCTGTCCAGATTGCGCGAAACGAAGCGTTGCTCCAGCGGAATCCCGAAGCCGACCCAGAGAATATCGGTCTGCGATGCGACGACATCGGCAAGGATCGCCTCTTCTTCGTCCCGGCTGAAATAACCGTTGCGCCGCCCGGAAAAAACCAGGCGCGGATAAAGCCTCTGCATTTCCTCCACCGCGGCGCGGTTGACCTCTTCGGAGCCACCGAGGAAATAAAACCGCGCACCCGTCTCTTCGGCCCGGCGGGCAACCGCATGAACGAGATCCGTCGTGGCCACGCGTTCGCGCAGTGCATTCGGGCAGAACGTGCGGGAAAAGATGACCAGTGACATGCCGTCGGCGTGAATCTGGTCCGCCTGCCGCAGCATGGCGTCAAATTCCCTGTCGTGATGGCAGAGCGCGATGACCTGACCGTTCGCCGAGGTCGAATAGAACGGCCTTGCGCCGACAGCGCGCACGTGCCCCGCCCGCAGGATGAAATCCTCAGCCGTTTCTTCTATCGTCGCGTCAGTGATGGGTAAAGCCGCAAGCGGAATGACGGGCCAGGTCGTGTTCGGCCCTTTCGCATCCGGCATTTCGCTCCCTGTCATAATCTGTCCGGTGTCCAAGATAGGCATCGTTTCATTGTTATAGTCACACATATGCTTAAGGTATAAGGCTTCAAACACTACGAAGAACTATCATTAATATTTTTATAAACCCATCGTTTGAAGCGGACGATTTACACGCCCGGAGGTTGAGACCACGCTTTCCGCCTATTCCGGTTTCCCGGCCGATGGGTTAAGGAACGGCGAAACCACACCACAGAAAAGGTCCCGGCCATGGAAACCATCTCGATCGACAACCGCGGCGATTTCGGCCTCTGGGCAATAGAACGGGCAAAGGAAATCGTCGCCAACGAAGCGTCCGATCTCGCCATTTCGGTCCGCGACGGCGACGAGGCTGGCATTCGGGATGCAGGCAATGCGCTGGGTGCTGCCATCGCCGCTGCCCTGCTCGAAGTGTATGACGGCCTGATTTCGGAAGAATAGGCGCAGCGGGCCAGCCTCATCAGGCGTATCGCGCAGCACTTTCATCGTGGTCGTTGCGGCGCAGATAACCCCAGAGCCCGAGCGCCCCGGCAATGCCGAGACCAAGGAACAGACCACCTGCGCCACCGGCAATCAGGAAGGTCAGCTTGCCTGGCGGCCAGCTTCTGGAATTCGGGGCGACAGGCTGTGAAATTACCCGCACATTGGTGGAATCGATCGACTGCTGTTCGGCAAGCTGGCGCGAGCGGGTAAGATAGGTCTCGTAGATCGCGGCGGCCGAATTGGCGTCGCGCTCCAGATCCCTGAGCCGCACCTGCGCCTCGTTGTCGGTGAAGACGTTGGCCCGTTCCGCTACCGCCTTCAATCTGAGGGCATCGAGCGAGGAGCGGGCCTCGGCGACATTGGTCTTGGCCGCCTGCAGGATGCGCCGCGCTTCATCCGCCATGCCGCGTTCCAGCATGGCGCGCTCCGCCCCTGCGGTTGCCAGACGCGGATGCCGCGCGCCATAGGTCAGCGTCATCGCGCCGATCTGCTGCTGCAGGGTGCTATATTGTGCGCGGATGGTGTTCATGGTCTGGCTGTCGAAGATGGCATCGCTCTGCGTGCGGTTCTGGGCAATCGCCGCTTCCATCTGCTTCAGACGTGATTCTTCCTGAATGACGCGCTGCTGTGCCGCAAGAACCTGCGCGTTCAGTTCGCCGGAGGCGAGATTGCTGACCAGCTGGCCGTTATTTTCCTGCAACCCGTTCTCACGACGGAAATCCGCCACCCGCTTTTCGGCAGCCGTCACGTTCTCGCGCATCTCCTCGAGCCGTTTCTTGAGATCGTCGACAACGCGCTGGCTGCTGTCGGAGGTCGTCTGGAACAACTCGCTTTCAAAGGCTTTGACGATGGCCTTGGAAACCGTCACGGATTTTTCCGCATCGTTGGTCCAGACCGAGAGCGTCACCACGAAGGAGCGCGGATCGCGTTCCGCCGCCACCCGGTCGCCGAGGGAACGGAGCGCCCCGACCCGGTTGTCGCCATCTTCCGGCTTCGACGAAAACATCGCCTTCAGCCGGGCAAGCGGCGGCGGGCTGATGAATTCGGCATCCTGATCGAGCTTCAGCTCATCCACCACCCGTGCCAGCACGTTGCGCGAGGTGATGGTGCGCAGCTTGCTTTCCACTTCGAGGATCTGGGTGTCGCGCTGCTGGCTCGGTGAAAACACGCCGTCATTGACGACGTTGAGATTGGAGGGATTAACGACGATATCCGTATAGGCGGTGTAACGCGGCGGCGTCATGGAAGCATAGGTAAGTGCGGCGGCGACGCAGAGAATGATCGCCAGCACGATCCAGACAATGCCGTTACGCAGCCAGATGAGGATATCGTCCACGCCGATCCTGTCGATATATTTCAGGCCCGGCAGCGCGGCCACCAGACTACCGGTCGGCGAGGATGGTTTCACTGGCTTTTCGGCTGGAGCCGGCTCTGCTGCGGCGACCGGTTTCGGCTCCAGATGTTCTTTCAGCACCGTGCGTTCGAAAACCTCGTCCTCATCCACCAGATCGTCCAGCAGGGAACCGTGGGTTCTCGCGGCGGGCGCCGTTTTTTCATCAAGCGGACGTGCCTGCTTATGTCCCGCCTTTTGAAGCCTGTACATCAGCCAATCCAACTCGAATGAACCACAAAAAGGCCGGCAACAGATGGTTTCCATCGTCGCCACAGCCGCTATAGACGGACAAGTTTAAATATGACGGGTGAATTTTAAGTTACCCGCTTCATCCCCGCAATCATCGCCCATTCGCGTCCATCATGAAAGAGAGGATTGACGTGAATGGATCGATACGGTTCTTTCAGGCGTTATATTTTTGCATTATCCATTTGAACCTCAAAGATTTTATCGAAACGGAGTTTGGCATGAGCCTGAAATTTGGAACGAGCGGCCTTCGCGGCCTCTCTGTCGATCTGAAGGGAAAAGCCTCGGCCGTGTATGCCACGGCATTTGCAAGGCACCTTCTCACATCGGGTCAGGCAAAGGCGGGCGACCCCATTCTCGTGGCCCGCGATTTCCGGGATTCGAGCCCCGATGTTTCGGCAACCTGCATCGCCGCGCTGAAAAACGCCGGTCTTACCCCCCTCGATTGCGGCACCGTGCCGACACCCGCTCTGGCGCTTTACGGCCTGTCGTTGAAGGCCGGCGCGCTGATGATCACCGGCTCGCACATTCCGGCCGATCGCAACGGCATCAAATTCTATCGCCCGGACGGCGAAATCGACAAGCAGGATGAAACGGCAATCGCCGCCCTTGCAGCCGAAGTCGAAGCGGAAGGCATCAGCGACGAGGCCGCGACGGCGGAAGACCATTCCGCAACCGCAGCCGAACTGTTTTACGAACGCAACATCGCCCTTCTGCCGGAAAAGGCATTGTCGGGCCTCAAGATCGGTGTTTACCAGCACAGCACCGTGGCCCGCGATCTCTTCGTCGACGTTCTCGCCCATTATGGCGCTAACGTCGTGGCGCTCGGTCGCTCGGAGACCTTCATTCCTGTTGATACCGAGGCGGTCTCGCCGGAAACGCTGGCGCTTCTCAGGAAGTGGGCCCCGGAGCATGGTCTCGACGCCATCGTTTCCGCTGACGGTGACGGTGATCGCCCGTTGCTTGCCGATGAGAACGGCGTGCCGCTGCGCGGCGACCTGATCGGGCTCATCACCGCCAATTTCCTCGATGCCGGCGTGGTCGTCACCCCCGTCACCTCCAATTCCGGCATTGAAGCGAGCGGTTCCTTCGAGGTCGTTCGCACCAAGGTCGGCTCGCCTTTCGTCATCGCCGGCATGGCAGAGGCGCTTGCCGCCGGCAGAAACGGCGTCATGGGCTTCGAAGCCAATGGCGGCCTGCTGACGGCTTCGGCATTCACGCTCAATGGAAGGGCAGTTTCGCCACTACCGACGCGTGACAGCTTCCTGCCGGTTCTCGCTGTGCTGCTTCTGTCGGCCGAGCAGAAAAAGCCGCTGTCGGAGATCGCCGCCGCCTACAATCTGCCAGTCGCCGCCGCCGACCGTCTAGAGAATTTCGCCCAGGAAAAAAGCGCCGCCCTGATGACGCATCTGCGCGCGTCTCGCGACAATCTCGAGGCTTTCCTTGCCCCGGTCGGCAAGGTCAAGACGCTCAGCGACATCGACGGCCTGCGCGTGGCGCTCACCGACGGCAGCACCATCCACTTCCGCCCTTCCGGCAACGCGCCGGAAATGCGCTGCTACGTCGAAGCCGCCAATCAGGACGAAGCCGAAACGCTTTTGAACAAGGGGCTCGATCTCATCCGCAATTTTGGGTGAGAGTGGATGCCGCATACGCGATGGTGTAAGCTGCGCGCATGAAGAGAACGGACGCAATAAGAAAACTCAAGCGACACGCCCATGCAGTGAAAAGCATGGGCGCGACGTCGCTCTATCTTTTTGGATCGACGGCCCGCGATGAGGCCCTTGCCTCCAGCGATCTGGACATCTTCATCGACTATGATCCGGGCCGCCGTTTCTCGTTGATCGATCTCGTCGGTATCAAGCAGTTTCTGGAAGAGGAATTAGCCGTGGAAGTCGACGTGACAACACGCAACAGCCTCCATCCGCTGCTCCGGAATGACATCGAGCAATCCGCCGTACGGATATTTTGATGACCAGACGCAGGGTCGGGCCGGTTCTCGCCGAAATTCTGGAGGCCATAAACGGTATTGAGACCCACACCGCAGGCCTGTCGCTTGCTGATTTCCAGCAAAATTGGCTCCTCAAGCTTGCTGTACAGCGCGCTCTGGAGATCGTTTCAGAGGCATCGCGACACATACCGGAGGAATTGCTAAACCTCGCGCCGGACATTCCATGGAAACAGATTTTCGGAATCGGCAATATTCTCCGCCATGAATACCACAAGATCGCGGACGATGTGGTTTGGGCCGTGGTGACCGAACATGTCGCGCCACTCAAAATAGCCGTTCAGGCTATTCAACGATCCGTCGGGCCCGAAAACTGAGGTTTCTATCGGCACAATGTCCCAAATGTCGCATCCCGCCTTTCCCTGTTGCTCTTCCCGCTTGAGAAAGCGATAAGGACCGAAGGGCCAGATGAGGCGGACGATGAGCGGCGAGACCATTACCCTTTATGAAGCGATCGGCGGCGATGCGACCGTCAAGGCCCTGACCAGGCGTTTCTATGAATTGATGGACACCCTGCCGGAGGCGGCGCGTTGCCGTGCCATTCACCCTGCCGATCTTTCCGGTAGTGAAGCGAAGTTTTACGATTATCTGACGGGATATCTTGGCGGACCGCCCGTCTATGTCGAGAAACACGGCCATCCGATGTTGCGCCGCCGCCATTTCGTCGCGCCCATCGGCCCTGCCGAGCGCGACGAATGGCTGCTCTGCTTCCGCCGCGCCATGGATGAAACCATCGAGAACCCGAAGCTGCGCGAGATCATCTGGGCGCCGGTGGAGCGGCTGGCCTTTCACATGCAGAACCAGGAGGCGGACAGCCCATGAGCAATTCAAGCATGAGCGACGGAAGTTCGACAGACGCAACAGTGCCGCGCGAACGGTTGCGATCTTTCATTCTGCTGCTGGGCGGTTTGCTTGGGGCTGCCGGTGTGATGCTTGCCGCCGCCGCCACCCACACGGGCGAAACCTATATGCTGGGCAATGCCTCAGCCATGGCGCTGGCGCATGCCCCGGTGTTGGTGGCGCTCCATATCGGCGCGGATCGCATCAGAACGGCCATTCCGGCGGGCCTGATCCTCGGCCTCGGCACGGCGGTCTTCGTCGGCGATCTCGTCGTCAGGCATTTTTCCGGCCACAGCCTGTTTCCCTTCGCCGCGCCCACGGGTGGCCTCGGCATGATTGCCGGGTGGCTCGTGCTCTGCGCCGGGGCATTTTTGAAGCCGAAAGGCTGATCGGCCTTAACGCCGCGTCCAGCGAAATGACAGGATGTTGCGGCCGCCTTCAGCCGCTTCGCCCAGGGCGAAGGACGGCGTTTCGCCGGGCTGGCGGGTACGCAGATGGGGAAAGACCACCACATTGCTGTCGGCCGCCGCCGCACGGTTGCGCCGCTCCCGTTCGCCGACGATTTCATACATGTCCGTCAGGGCCGGATCGGCGCCCTGTTCAGCCATCTTGTGCAGTTCCACGCGGCAGGCTTCTGCTGCCGCGGGCTCATCATCATGGAAATTATTGCGCTCGTCGCTCATCGCCGGAGGTCCGTTCATTCATCGTCTGCAGCGCCCGCTCCAGACTGGATTTGCTGCCATTGCGCAGCGGAATGAACGTCTTGCCGAATTTCTTGCAACCCGACTTCACCCGCAGACACGCATCGTGGCTGATACAGTCGATCGGGCAGAAAACGCAGTCGACGGAAGGAAGAACGGTATCGATGCGCGACACCGCCTCACGCAATCCCCCATCGTGATGGATAAGTTCGGCGCCGAAATTGCTGGCGATCTGGCGAAGATGGGCAACCTGACAGTCACGGCCGCCAACATAAAGAAAGCTCTTCGGCCCGGAAAGCTGCTGTTCGGCCACGTCCTTTTCGTTTTGAGGCGCGCCCTTGCCCTGCTTGCCGCCGCGTTCGGCCTTCTTCTTTTCCTTGCGTGCCATTCCCTCACCTGCCGGTTGATTTTTCATGCCCCGGACGTTCGGGATAGCGGCACCATAATAAAGATGAGTTTTGGAGTAAAGTATAAAGGTGATCATTTTCCTCATGTTTTGACGCAAAACATCGATCACATATTCGCGAGACCCCATCCCGCTTAGCCGTTTAGCCGCAATCCACCCATGAAAAGCTGCTCCAGATGCCGGGCCGCATCTTCAAAACGACCATCGCCGCCGTTTTTGTCACCCAGCACCGCCCGCACCTGCACATCGAAATCCGCATAGTGCTGGGTGGTCGACCAGATCGAGAAGATGAGATGGTAGGGGTCACATTTGGCGATCCGGCCGGCCTTCACCCAGGCACGGATCACCTCGGCCTTTTCATCCACCAGTTGCTTCAGCGGTCCTTTAAGCTCATCCTCGATATGCGGCGCGCCCTGCAGGATTTCATTGGCGAACAGCCGGCTTTCACGCGGGAAATCCCGCGACATTTCCAGCTTGCGGCGAATATAGGAGCGGATTTCGCTTTCCGGATTGCCCTCGGCGTCAAAAGCCCTGAGCGGATCAAGCCATGTATCCAGCACCCGCTCGATAAGCGCGCGATGCATCGCCTCCTTGGTGCGGAAATAATAAAGCACATTCGGCTTGGACATGCCGGCCGCCTCGGCAATCTGGTCTATGGTGGAACCACGAAAGCCGTTGATGGAAAATACGCTGAGCGCTGCCTCGAGGATAGCTTCCTGCTTTTCCTCCTGAATGCGGGTCCGCTTCTGTGTTTTCGCTGCGCGCGGTATGGCCATTCTCTGCTCTCTGTTTCTTTTCGATGCAATTGCCGCTACAGTATGATTAAAAAATAATCGACGCGTACAGTTTGGGCAAAATTAGTGCGATTCGTCACGAAAGTCCCTTGCTGACGTCATCGCAAATTTGCATTGTTTACCAGCCGGTCAATTTATCCATCATCGCCAGCACAAGGCAATGGCTGTTATCTTAGTCGGCAAAAACGGGAACGGCACAAGCTTTGCTTCGATAAAAACAAAACAGGTGAGGACGACATTTCATGGCGGCGGGTAAGAACTTGACGGTCAATGGCGACCGTCTGTGGGATAGTCTGATGGACATGGCGAAGATCGGCCCCGGCATCGCCGGCGGCAATAATCGCCGCACTCTGACCGATGAGGATGGGGAAGGCCGCAGCCTGTTCCAGCGCTGGTGTGAAGCGGCCGGGCTGACGATGGGCGTCGACCGCATGGGCACCATGTTCGCAACCCGCCCGGGCGAGGACCCGGATGCGCTTCCCGTCTATATCGGCAGCCATCTCGACACCCAGCCGACGGGCGGCAAGTTCGATGGCGTGCTTGGCGTGCTGGCCGGGCTGGAGGTGGTGCGCAGCCTTGATGACCTCAATATCAGGACCAAACACCCGATCACCGTCACCAACTGGTCCAACGAGGAAGGCGCACGTTTTGCGCCCGCCATGCTGGCATCAGGCGTCTTTGCCGGCATCCACGATCTCGACTACGCCTATAGCCGTACCGACACCGACGGCAAGACCTATGGTGACGAACTGAAGCGCATCGGCTGGCTGGGCGAAGAAGACGTCGGCGCGCGCGAAATGCACGCCTATTTCGAATATCACATCGAACAGGGACCTATCCTGGAGGCGCAAGGCAAACAGATCGGCGTCGTCACCCATTGCCAGGGGCTATGGTGGCTGGAAGTGACGTTAACCGGCAAGGAAGCCCATACCGGTTCCACCCCGATGGCCATGCGCGTCAATGCCGGCCTTGCCGCCGCCCGCATTCTCGAAAAGGTGCAGGAAGTGGCGATGGCCCACCAGCCGGGCGCCGTCGCCGGCGTCGGCCAGATGATCTTCACCCCCAATTCCCGCAATGTGCTGCCCGGCAAGGTGGTCTTCACCATCGACCTCAGAACCCCCTCACAGGCGAAACTCGACAGCATGCGCGCCATTTTCGAGCGCGAGGTGCCTGTTATCGCCGAAGAACTCGGCGTCGGCTGCACGATCGAGGCCATCGGCCATTTCGACCCCGTCACCTTCGATCCGGTGCTGGTCGGCCGCGTGCGCGCCGCCGCCGAAAGACTGGGCTACAGCCACATGGACATCATCTCCGGCGCCGGCCACGATGCCTGCTGGACGGCAAGGGTCGCCCCCTCCACCATGATCTTCTGCCCCTGCGTGGACGGGCTTTCCCACAATGAGGCGGAAGAGATTTCGCAGGAATGGGCAAAGGCCGGCTGCGACGTGCTGCTGCATGCGGTGCTGGAGACGGCGGAGATCGTGGAATGACCGCCACCATCATCAAGAACGGCACCATCGTCACCGCCGACCTGACCTACAAGGCCGATGTGAAGATCGAAGGCGGCAGGATCACCGGGATTGGGCCCGATCTGACGGGCGGCACGGTGCTCGATGCCACCGGATGTTATGTCATGCCCGGCGGCATCGATCCGCATGTGCATCTGGAAATGCCCTTCATGGGCACCTATTCCGCCGATGATTTCGAGAGCGGCACGCGGGCGGCGCTCGCCGGTGGCACCACCATGGTAGTGGATTTCTGCCTGCCGGAGCCGGGGCAGTCGCTTCTCGATGCCCTGCAACGATGGGACAACAAGGCGACACGCGCCAATTGCGATTATTCCTTCCACATGGCCGTCACCTGGTGGGGCGAGCAGGTCTTCAACGAGATGAAGACGGTGGTTCGGGAAAAGGGCATCAACTCCTTCAAGCACTTCATGGCCTATAAGGGCGCGCTGATGGTGAATGACGACGAGATGTTCGCCTCCTTTTCGCGCTGCGCCGAACTGGGCGCCATTCCCTTCGTGCATGCGGAAAACGGCGATATCGTCGCGCAGATGCAGGAAAAACTGATGGCGGCAGGCAATGTCGGGCCGGAGGCGCACGCCTACTCCCGTCCTCCCTCCGTGGAGGGTGAAGCAACCAACCGCGCCATCATCATCGCCGATATGGCGGGTGCGCCGCTTTATGTCGTCCACACATCGTGTGAGCAGGCCCATGAAGCGATCCGCCGCGCCCGGCAAAACGGCATGCGGGTCTATGGCGAACCGCTGATCCAGCACCTGATCCTCGATGAAAGCGAATATGCCAATGCCGACTGGGATCACGCCGCCCGCCGGGTGATGTCGCCGCCCTTCCGCAACCGGCAGCATCAGGACAGCCTCTGGGCGGGTCTGGCCTCCGGCTCGCTGCAATGCGTGGCGACCGACCATTGCGCCTTCACCACCGAGCAGAAACGTTTCGGTATCGGTGATTTCCGCAAGATACCGAACGGCACCGGCGGGCTGGAAGATCGCATGCCGCTGCTCTGGACCCATGGTGTGGCGACCGGACGCCTGACGATGAACGAATTTGTCGCCGTCACCTCCACCAACATCGCCAAGATCCTCAACATCTATCCGAAAAAGGGCGCAATCCTCGTTGGCAGCGATGCCGATATCGTCGTCTGGGATCCGGCACTGAAAAAGACCATCAGCGCGGCGAGCCAGCAGTCGGCCATCGATTACAACGTGTTTGAGGGACAAAAGATCAGGGGACTGCCGCGCTTCACCCTGTCGCGCGGTCTCGTCAGCATCGAGGAGGGCAGCATCGAAACACAGCCGGGCCACGGCCAGTTCGTCGCCCGCGACCCCTACCCCGCCGTCAGCCGCGCGCTCTCCACCTGGAAGGAACTCGTTTCGCCACGCCGGGTGGAACGCAGCGGCATCCCGGCATCGGGCGTGTAACCATGAGCACCGAAGCAAGACGTGAGATCATCATCGCCGCTGCCGTTCTTTTAAACGAGCGGCGGCAGATGCTGGTGGTGCGCAAGCGCGGCACCACGCAATTCATGCAACCGGGCGGCAAGATCGACCCGGGCGAAACACCGCAACAGGCGCTTCACCGCGAACTTGCCGAGGAAATCGGCCTGATGTTGCCCGAGCATGCCGTTCGTTATGAGGGCGTTTTTCGCGAGGAAGCCGCCAATGAGCCGGGGGCAGATGTCGTCGCCCATGCTTTTACAGCCAGACTTCATACCGAGGTCCTGCCGCAGGCGGAAATCGAGGAAGTGCGCTGGCTCGATCTCGACGCCAAACCCGATCTGCCGATCGCCAGACTCACCGAAACCCGCATGCTGCCACTGGCGCGCGCGGCCCTGATGGAAAGCGAAACCAAGCCACGATGAATCCGGCCTCCCCCTATTCCGTCGTTTCCGCCAGAAATCTCGGCCTCACCTTCGAAACGGGGGATGGCCCGGTACATGCGCTGTCCAATGTCGACCTGGAGGTCGGCAAGGGCGAATTCGTCTCCTTCATCGGTCCGTCGGGTTGCGGCAAGACCACCTTTCTCAGGGTCATCGCCGATCTCGAAAAACACACGTCGGGAGAGATCACCGTCAACGGCACGACGCCGGAAAACGCCCGGCAAGACCGATCCTACGGTTATGTCTTTCAGGCCGCAGCGCTTTATCCCTGGCGCAGCATCGAAAAGAACATCGCCTTGCCGCTCGAAATCATGGGTTACACCAAAGCCCAGCAACGCGAACGCATCGACCGCACGATGGACCTCGTCAACCTCAACGGTTTCGGCAAGAAGTACCCCTGGCAGCTTTCCGGCGGCATGCAGCAGCGCGCCTCCATCGCCCGCGCGCTCGCTTTCGACGCCGACCTGCTGTTGATGGATGAGCCCTTCGGCGCGCTGGACGAAATTGTCCGCGATCACCTCAACGAACAACTTCTGAAACTCTGGGATACGACCGGCAAGACCATCTGCTTCGTCACCCATTCCATTCCGGAAGCCGTTTATCTCTCGACGAAAATCGTCGTCATGTCGCCGCGGCCGGGTCGGGTGACGGATGTGATTACGTCCACCTTGCCGAGGGAGAGGCCGCTTGAGATCAGGGAAACGCCGGAGTTCCTTGCGATTGCGCATCGTGTGCGTGAGGGGTTGAAGGCGGGGCATAGCTATGAGGGGTGACTTGAGAAACGAGGCCTTCGCGGCAGGCGTTACCCCCCTCTGCCCTGCCGGGCATCTCCCCCTCAAGGGGGGAGATTGGCAAGAGGCGCGACCGCCGCTTCATTCGCAAACATTGAGATGGTCGAGACCTAACCACGAGTCGATCTCCCCCCTTGAGGGGGAGATGCCCGGCAGGGCAGAGGGGGGTAAGCGTCACCCTCGGAGCAAGCGCAAATCCCACCCACGGAGGCTCCCCCAATGACCCTCCTCCGCCACCGCATCCTCCCCATCCTAACCGTCCTCCTCGCCATCCTCATCCTCTGGCACCTCGCCGTCATCTATCTCAACATCCCCTTCGCCCGCGATCAGGCCACCCGCGCCGGCCAGACGCCGGGCTTCTTCGAACTCCTACCGCAAACCTTCGCACAGGAACGCCCGGTTCTCCCCGCCCCGCACCAGATTGCCGCCGAACTGTGGGACACCACGGTCAACAAGGCCATCACCTCCAAACGCAGCCTCATCTATCACGCCGGCGTCACACTCTCCGCCACGCTGCTCGGTTTCGCCATCGGTGCGGTGCTCGGCATCCTGCTTGCCGTCGCGATCATCCACAATCGCGCCATGGATCGCTCCGTCATGCCGTGGATCATCGCCAGCCAGACGATCCCGATCCTCGCCGTCGCACCGATGATCATCGTCGTCCTGAATTCCATCGGCATTTCCGGGCTGCTGCCGAAGGCGCTGATCTCCACCTATCTTTCCTTCTTCCCCATCGTCGTCGGCATGGTGAAGGGTCTCAGAAGCCCGGAAACCATCCAGCTTGATCTGATGCACACCTATTATGCCTCGCCTGCGCAAATCTTCTGGAAGCTGCGCTGGCCCGCCGCACTCCCCTATCTCTTCACCTCGCTGAAGATCGCCATTGCGATTGCGCTGGTCGGCGCCATCGTCGGCGAATTGCCGACGGGGGCCGTCGCCGGTCTCGGTGCGCGGCTGCTTTCCGGCTCCTATTATGGCCAGACGGTGCAGATATGGGCGGCACTGTTCATGGCCGCCGGTGTCGCAGCGCTTCTGGTGTCCATCATCGGCATCGCCCACGCCGCGGTCCTGAAACGAATGGGAGCAAGGCCATGACGAACCCCGGCTGGTTTTTCGGCGCGATCCTGTTCTGGCTTGCCGCCTGGGCCTGCAACGAATGGCTGGTGCGCCGCAGATTTTCCGCGCAGGCGGCAAAACGCGCAAGCCGCATCGCCGTACCCCTTCTCTTCGGGCTGGCCATTCTCGCCATCTGGGAAGGTGTGGTGCGCGGGTTTTCCGTGCCGCCCATCCTGCTGCCGGCACCCAGCGCCATTCTTGCCCGCCTTCTCGGCTCCCTGCCGATCCTCTGGGCGGATTTCCGCCAGACCTTCCTCAAATCGGTGCTGACGGGTTATGTGCTCGGCTGCGGCCTCGGCTTCATCGTCGCCATCCTCATCGATCGCTCACCCTTCCTCCAGCGCGGGCTGCTGCCCATCGGCAATTTCGTCTCCGCTCTGCCGGTGGTCGGCATCGCCCCCATCATGGTCATGTGGTTCGGCTTCGACTGGCAGTCGAAGGTGGCGGTCGTCGTCATTATGACCTTCTTCCCGATGCTGGTGAACACGGTTCAGGGGCTTGCCGCTTCCAGCCACATGGAACGCGACCTGATGCGCACCTATGCCGCCGGCTGGTGGCAGACATTGGTAAAGCTGCGCCTGCCCGCCGCCTGGCCCTTCATTTTCAATGCGCTGAAGATCAATTCCACGCTGGCGCTGATCGGCGCAATTGTCGCGGAATTCTTCGGCACACCCATCGTCGGCATGGGTTTCCGCATCTCGGCGGAAATGGGCCGCAGCAATGTCGATATGGTCTGGGCCGAAATCGCGGTCGCCGCACTGGCCGGCTCAGGCTTTTACGGTCTGGTGGCGCTCGCAGAGCGGGCCGTCACCTTCTGGCATCCGTCCGTCCGTGGGGGACGAACGTAAATAACGAAAAAGGGAACAGCGATGAAAATGAAACTTGCATCCATGCTTCTTGCCGGCGCGTCACTGATGACGGCCTTCAGTGCGCAGGCCGCCGACAAGATCACCCTGCAGCTGAAATGGGTGACCCAGGCACAATTCGCCGGTTATTACGTTGCCAAGGACAAGGGTTTTTACGAAGCCGAAGGCCTTGATGTCGACATCAAGCCGGGCGGCCCGGATATTGCACCGGCACAGGTTCTGGCCGGCGGCGGTGCGGATGTGATCGTCGACTGGCTGCCATCCGCACTCGCCACCCGTGAAAAGGGCGTGCCGCTGGTCAATATCGCCCAGCCATTCAAATCGTCGGGCATGATGCTCACCTGCCTGAAAGAAACCGGCGTCACCAAGCCCGACGACTTCAAGGGCAAGACGCTGGGCGTCTGGTTCTTCGGCAATGAATATCCGTTCCTGTCATGGATGGCGCACCTGAAAATCCCAACCACCGGCGGCGCGGATGGCGTCACCGTCCTGAAGCAGGGCTTCAACGTCGATCCGCTGCTGCAAAAGCAGGCCGCCTGCATTTCCACCATGACCTATAATGAGTATTGGCAGGTTATCGACGCCGGCATCAAGCCGGAGGAACTCGTCACCTTCAAATATGAGGACGAAGGCGTGGCGACGCTCGAAGACGGGCTTTATGTTCTCGAAGACAAGCTGAAGGACGCCAAGTTCAAGGAAGACATGGTCAAATTCGTCCGTGCCTCCATGAAGGGCTGGAAGTGGGCGGAAGAAAACCCTGACGATGCGGCCGACATCGTTCTCGAAAACGACGCCTCCGGCGCCCAGACCGAAAAGCACCAGAAGCGCATGATGGGCGAAGTGGCAAAACTCACGGCCGGCTCGAAAGGCGCGCTCGACAAGGCGGATTACGACCGCACCGTCAAGACGCTGCTCGGCGGCGGGTCCGATCCGGTCATCACCAAGGAACCATCCGGCGCCTACACCACCGAAATCACCGATGCGGCGCTGAAATAGTCAAATCGAACCCGAAAGCATGGAACGCGCGGCTCCGCCCGCGCGTTTCGTTTTTCAGTGGTAACGTATTTGATGAATTGCAATATCCGGGCCTATACAAAAATGTATATCAACCATCGCGGCTATGCGGATTGATTTGCACGACAACAACAATTAGAGTCCCGCCCACAAGACTGCCAAATTTGATCTTGTAGAAAAAGCACAAGGGCAAGGTGCTTGAGATTCGCGTTGAGGGGCGTTTGAATCGGGAGGATCGAAAAGGAAGTATTGTGATCCCTTGTTTCACATTCGCTATCGCATGACCTATTAAAACACGCCTCACGGCTGCAGGACATGTGATCGGATATTGCGCGAGCCAAGACACATGCAGCATAAAGTTACTTTTAACCGCTTCGTTTTCGTCCTTCTTTCCGCAACGGCCCTGCCCTTTTCGGCTGCCGCCGAAGGCGAAGCGCCGGCACCGGTCAAACAGCAGAACCTGCCCTCCATCATCGTGGCGCACGCCGCAAAACGCGATCTCGTGGACCGCATCATCGCGACAGGCACAATCCGCCCCGTGGACGAGATCTACGTCCAGCCGCTGGTTGACGGCCTGTCGATCGACACGCTGAATGCCGATATTGGCGACCGGGTGGAAGCCAATGCAGTTCTGGCCGTGCTTTCGTCCGACAGCCTTGTGCTGCAAAAGAGCCAGCTTGAGGCCAACAAGGCCAAGGCCGAAGCCTCCGTCACCCAGTCGAAGGCGCAGGTGCTGGAAGCGCAGGCCAATCTCAACGATGCCCTTCGTCAGCGTGACCGCGCCGCCAAGCTCGGCCAGAGCGGCTCCGGTTCGGTTTCGGAGACGGAAAAGACCGAAGCCGCCGCGCAAGTGGCACAGGCCCGGCTGGAGGCAGCAAAACAGGCGGTGTCCGCCGGCGAGGCTGACATCAAGGTCGTCGCCGCGCAGATCGACGATATCGATCTGAAACTGACCCGCACCGGCGTGAAAACTCCTGTCGCCGGCATCGTCTCAGCCAAGAACGCCAAGGTCGGGGCCATTGCCAGCGGTGCCGGAAATCCGCTTTTCACCGTCATCAAGGATGGCGCGATCGAACTCGTCGCTGATCTCTCGGAAACCGATATCCAGAAGGTCAAGGCCGGCCAGAAAGCCTATTTGACGGTTGCCGGCGGAGCCCAGAAAATAGAGGGCAAGGTGCGCCTCGTTTCGCCGACCGTCGATCCGACGACGCGCCTCGGTTCCGTGCATGTGGTGCTGCCGGAAAACAGCCCGGCACGATCAGGCATGTATGCTAGCGCCGAGATCATCGTTGAAGAGACGAACGCGCTTGCCCTGCCGCTATCGGCCGTCACTTCCGGACGCGAAGGCTCGACCACCCGCAAGGTGGAAGGCGACGTCGTCAAGCAGGTGAAGATCGAGACCGGCATAGAAGACAGCGGTTTCATCGAAATTGTCAGCGGCCTTGCCGCTGGAGACAAGGTTGTCGAGAAAGCTGGAGCATTCGTGCGCGATGGTGACCGGATCCGCCCGGTTGAAGCCCAGACGGCTGCGTCCAACTGACTGAGGGAATGAAATGAACTTCTCCGCATGGTCAATCCGTAACCCGATTGCGCCGCTTCTCGGCTTCGCGCTTTTGATGATCCTCGGCATGCAGGCCTTCAAGACCCTGCCGATCACCCGTTTTCCGAATATCGACGTCCCCGTCGTTGCCGTCACCGTGACCCAGAGCGGCGCTTCGCCCTCCGAGCTGGAAATGCAGGTGACGAAGGAGATCGAAGACGCGGTCGCCGCCATCAGCGGCGTCGATGAAATACAGTCCAGCGTAGTCGACGGCCAATCGACGACCACGGTCGTCTTCCGCATCGAAAAGCCGACGGAAGAGGCGGTTCAGGACACGAAGGACGCCATCGACAAGATCCGCAGCGATCTGCCCGCCGATATCGAAGTGCCTGTCGTCAGCAAGATCGACGTCGAAGGCCAGGCGATCCAGACCTTTGCCGTTTCTTCGCCGAACATGACGCTCGAAGAACTGTCCTGGTTCGTCGACGACACGATCAAGCGCTCGCTGCAGGGCCAGTCCGGCATCGGCAAGGTCGACCGTTACGGCGGTGCGGACCGGGAGGTGCGCGTTTCGCTCAGCCCCGAAAAGCTTGATGCCTATGGCATCACCGCAAGCGAGGTGAACAGCCAGCTGCGCGGCACCAACGTCGATCTCGGATCCGGCCGCGGCCAGGTCGGCGGCAATGAGCAGACGATCCGCACGCTCGGTGACACCCGCGACGTGACGCAGCTTGCCAACACCACCATCGCGCTCTCCAACGGCCGCTTCGTCAAGCTTTCCGAACTGGGTACGGTGACCGACACCTATCAGGAACAGAAATCCTTCTCGCGGTTCAACGGCAACCCCGCCGTCACCTTCGCGGTGTTCCGCTCCAAGGGTGCAAGCGAAGTCTCGGTCGCCGAAACCGTGGCGGAAAGCCTCGAAAAGGTCCGCAAGGATCATCCGGAAGTCTCGATCCAGATGGTCGATGACGCCGTCTATTTCACCTATGGCAACTACAAGGCGGCGCTTGATACGCTGATCGAGGGCGCCATCCTCGCCATCATCGTGGTCCTGCTTTTCCTTCGCAACTGGCGCGCCACCCTGATTGCCGCCGTCGCGCTACCGCTTTCCGCGATCCCGACCTTCTGGATCATGGATATCATGGGCTTCTCGCTCAACCTCGTCAGCTTCCTGGCGTTGACGCTCGCCACGGGTATTCTCGTGGACGACGCCATCGTGGAAATCGAGAACATCGCCCGTCACATCAAGATGGGCAAGACGCCCTATCGGGCAGCGCTCGAGGCCGCCGACGAAATCGGTCTCGCCGTCATCGCCACCAGCTTCACCATCATCGCCGTCTTCGTGCCTGTCTCGTTCATGCCCGGCATTCCCGGTCAGTACTTCATCCAGTTCGGTCTGACGGTTGCCTTCTCGGTGTTCTTCTCGCTGGCGGTGGCCCGCCTCATCACACCGCTGATGGCGGCCTATCTGATGCGCGCCGAAGACGCGATGGACGACCATCACGACAATGACGGCCGGCTGATGAAGGCCTATACGCGCATGGTTTCCGCCACCACCCGCAAATGGTGGGCGCGTTACCTCACGCTCATCGGCGCCGTCGGCTTCCTCGTCGCCTCCGTCATTCTTCTCGCCGGCGTTCCGGGCAGCTTCCTGCCGCCGGACGACGCATCGCGCGTGACGCTCTCGGTGGAACTGCCGCCCAATGCGACGCTGGATGAAACCGACCGGACGACGACCGAAATCTTCCATGCCATCCGTGACATCAACGGCGTGGAAAGCGTCTTCATTCTCGGCGGTGCTTCGCCCAAGGGCGATCTGGAACTTCGCCGCGCCACCGTCAACGTCATCCTCCAGCATATCGACCACTCATTGCTGAAGGTGCTGGTCAACAAGGGGCTGGGCTCCATTCCGCTCATCGGCCAATATCTTCCGAAGGTGGAAGAAAAGGGCCGCACACGTCCGCAATGGGATGTGGAGCGGGACATCTTCGCCAAGGTCCGCGCCATTCCGGATGTGCGCATCATCAAGCTGAACGACCGTGCGGAACGCGAACTGAGCTTCAACTTCCTGTCGTCGAACGAGAAGGACCTGAACGACGCCGTCGGCATTCTCGAAAGCCGTCTACGCGCCTCACCCATCCTTGCCAATGTCAGCTCGGAAGGCGCGTTGCCGCGTCCGGAATTGCAGATCCGCCCGCGCAAGGATGAAATCGCCCGCCTCGGCATCACGCCGCAGCAGATTTCGCAGACGGTTCGCGTCGCCACCATCGGCGATATCGACGCCCAGCTGACGAAGATTTCGCTGGATGACCGGCAGATTCCGATCCGCGTGCAGGCGTCCATCGATACCCGCCGCGATCTCGCCACCATCCGCGCCCTGAAGATCAAGACCGCATCCGGCTCGCTGGTGCCGCTCTACAGCGTTGCCGATATCGACTATTCGGAAGGTCCGAGCTCGATCAAGCGCAACGACCGCAACCGCGTCGTCTCCATCGGCTCCGACGTGCCATTCGGCACGGCGCTCGATACCTCGACGGCCGAATTCAAGCGGATCGTCGAGGAAACCAAGCTGCCGGCAAGTGTGCGCCTGGCGGAAAGCGGCGATGCCAAGGTGCAGGGTGAAATGCAGCAGGGCTTCGTCAACGCCATGCTGCTTGGCCTGCTGCTGGTGCTTGTCGTGCTCATCCTGCTGTTCAAGGATGTCATCCAGCCCTTCACCATCTTGTTCTCGCTGCCGCTCGCCATCGGCGGCGTGGCCGTCGCGCTCATCATCACCCAGAACGCGCTGTCCATGCCGGTTCTCATCGGCATCCTGATGCTGATGGGCATCGTGACGAAAAACGCCATCCTCCTGGTAGACTTCGCCATCGAGATGCGCCGTCACGGCATGGAGCGGGTGCATGCCATGATCGAGGCCGGTCGCAAGCGCGCCCGCCCGATCATCATGACCTCCATTGCCATGTCGGCAGGCATGTTGCCCTCGGCACTCGGCGTCGGCGAAGGCGGCTCGTTCCGCGCGCCGATGGCAATCGCGGTCATCGGCGGCATCATCGTCTCGACCGTTCTGTCGCTGATCGTGGTTCCTGCCTTCTTCCTGATCATGGACGACCTGTCGCGCCTGCTCGCCCACCTCTTCGGCCGCTTCGTCGGCAAGAAGGAAGAGGAGGAAGAGGCTCTCTCCAACGAGAAACTCTCGGAGATCGCCCGCGAAAACAGCCTGGCGCTCTCCTCGCTGGAGGCGCGGGTCGCCGGCATGGAAAAGGGCACCGGCGACAAGGCCGCAGACAAGGGCAGCAACATATTGCGGCTGCCGCCGCTTGCTGCGGAATAAAGCTTGCAGAATAACGATTGAGACGCCGGGCCTTGTGCCCGGCGTTTCTTTTGGGCGGACGTTTAAAGGGCAAAACGTCGCCGCTTGTTTCTTCTCCCCGCCGGGGAGAAGGTGGCCCGAAGGGTCGGATGAGGGGGCAACCTTGCCGAATCCCTCTACCCTCGCCCCCTCATCCCGCTGCCGCGGACTTCTCCCCCTCGGGGAGAAGAAATATGTGGCAATCGCCCGCCCCATATTTCCCTCTGTGCTTTGAAACACGAACGGCCCGTCATTTCCTCTCACATAACGACTGCAACCCCGTTTGATCGAAATCAATTCGCTTTTCAGGTGAACTGCTAATCTCCCTCGCATCGGGAATTGCCGGTCGAAGGATAATGCGATGAGTTCTTTGCAGATAGGCGTGAGAGAGACGGAACATCCCCGGTTTCGTATCGCTTCGGACAGCCCGGCAAAAGGTTTGAGCGGGAGCCGGATGGACGTGAACAAGACCGTGAAACTGAGCAACAGGGACAGGAACATTCTGCTGCGCGCGCCCTTGATAGGGATAGCGGATGACGCAGTGGCGTTGAAGCTGATGGAGGCGGCGACCATCATCAATGTCAACGCCCGCCATGTGCTCTTCAAGGAAGGCGAAGCGGCGCAGCATTTTTATTGCGTTCTGTCGGGTTATATCAGGCTTTACCGGCTGGACAGGCATGGGCGCGAGGCGGATGTGCGCGTCAGTGGTCCGGGCGATACCTTCAACGAATGCCTGATTTTCGGCAGCGACACCTATCGCTACAGCGCGCAGGCGGCGGAAAGCTGCACCGTGGCGCGTTTCGAGCTCGCGAAAATCCGGGCGTTGATCGATCAGGAACCGGCAATCGCCAAAGCCGTCATGCGTTGTCTTTCCAACAGCCTGCTTGGCACCATGGATTGCATCGCCAACGATCGGCTGCAGACCGCGCCACAACGCGTCGCCCATTATCTCATCAATCAGGGCCCGCGTGATGCGACATCCTTTTCGCTGCGGCTGCCGTTCCAGAAAAGCCTGCTTGCCGGCAAGCTCGGCCTTGCGCCGGAAGCCCTGTCACGCGCCTTCTCGGCGCTGAAAAAATCAGGCGTCACCGTGCGTGGCCGCATCGTGCAGGTCAATGACGTCGCCGCATTGAAGCAGATCTAGAAAAGACAGCGGGAGAGGAAGAAGGGCGGGATGCCAGCCGGCAGCCCGCCTTTCGCCATTGTGGATTTCGCCATTGTGGAAAGGGCAGATCAGCCCGGCTGCGGCACGAAGCGGAAGGCGTCGCCCTGCCGTTCAATATGGAAAAAGCCGCCAAGATGGCCACCGGACACCAGCCAGCCGTGATCGGCCGCCTCGGCCAGCGCCGCAAGACGGGTGGCATAGGCAAGTTCGGAATCGATATCGTAAACGAAAGCGATTTCAGGATCGTCAGCCTGCAATCCACTCACATGCAGCACATCACCCCACAATAACAGCCGGTTATCACCGCTGCCGATGAGATAGCCGGCATGCCCCGGCGTGTGGCCGGGCATGGCGATCGCCTCGATATCGTCGGCAACCGTTCCCATGGGGATCGGCCGCAGCATGGCACCACAGATATCGAGCAGCCGGGCGGCGAGATCGAAACCGCCCTGCCGGGCTGGCGGCAAGCTCTTGCGGGCATCCGCGCTGGAGAAAAAGCCAAGATCGGCCTCCGGCACCCATATTTCCGCATTGGGAAAATAAGGCCGGTCGCCATCAATGAGGCCAAGCGCATGGTCGCCGTGAATATGGGTGAGGATGACACGCGTCACATCGGCCGGCTGAATACCGGCGGTGATCATCGCCGCGCGGGCATGGCCATAGGCCGCACCCCAGGCGGTGCCGCAACCGGCATCGATCAGCCAGATGCCATCAGGCCCGGAGAGCGCGAAACAATTGACGTCCACATCCACCGTCTCGCCTTCAAGCCCGGCAAGAACCGCGGCCAGCGCAACCTCGCCCTGCCGATGGATGAGATGGCCGACCGGCGCCTTGTAGACGCCGTCGACAAAACGGGACACGGCATAGGGGCTGAAACGAAGAGGCGTATTCATGGCTCAGAGACCGCCCTGCTCTTTCAGGAAGCCGACGATATGCTCCACCCCATCGCCCCGCTTCATATCGGTGAAGACGAAGGGCATGGCATTGCGCATGCGGGTCGCATCATTATCCATTACGGTCAGATCGGCCCCGACGTAAGGTGCGAGATCCTTCTTGTTGATGACCAGCAGATCGGAGCGGGTGATGCCTGGCCCGCCCTTGCGCGGAATTTCCTCACCCTGACAGACGGAGATCACATAGATGGTGATATCGGCAAGATCGGGCGAAAAGGTCGCGGCGAGATTGTCGCCACCGGATTCGATGAAGACGACATCCAGATCGGGAAAGCGCGCATTGAGCCCGGCAATCGCCTGCAGATTGATCGTCGCATCCTCGCGGATAGCGGTATGCGGGCAACCGCCCGTCTCCACACCGACAATACGCTCCGACGGCAGCGCCTGCATGCGCACCAGCGCCTCGGCATCCTCTTTCGTATAGATATCGTTGGTAACGACGGCGACGGAATAATCAGCGCTCATCGCCTTGCAGAGCTTTTCCGTCAGCGCCGTCTTGCCCGAACCAACCGGCCCGCCAATGCCAACGCGCAGCGGGCCATTGCCCGATTTCATGCCCGATTTCACGACTGTGTTTCCTTCTATGCTTTGGTTCTGTCTCACCATATCTCCTCCGCTACTCGCTTCAAGATATGCAAGGATCGTGCCGCGAGTTTCTTCTCCCCGAGGGGGAGAAGGTGGCCCGAAGGGTCGGATGAGGGGGCAACGTCGCCGGATTTCGGGGAGCTCGCCCCCTCATCCCGCTGCCGCGGACTTCTCCCCCCTCGGGGAGAAGAAACAAGCGGCATGCGCTCGCTCCATCGATGCTGTAACTTTCAGGAGCGGAAAAGCCGCGTGCCCTGCACCTCGTGGCGCATCGCCGCCGTATCGGCGATGATCGTCGCGCTGCCGAGGTCATCGAGCGTGGATTGCGCAGCCCGCGCAGCCATCTCCGCAATCACCGCCTCGCTTGCTGCCAGAATGGCGACACCATCCTTCTGGCCTGCCACGCCAAGGCGGATGCCGGCCGAAACCATTTGCGAGACGCCGGCATGTGCGAAAGCGGCAAGTGTTTCCTTAAGCGGCACCCCATGCGCGGCGGCCACTGCCCCGACGGCGACAGGATATGGACATTCCTCCGGCAACAGTTCCAGAACCACATGCGGCCATGCGCCTGCGGCAGCAACGAAGGCATCACCCAGAAGTATCGTTTCACGATATCGCTCCGCCGAGCCGGCCAGCGCCCGCGCCAGATTGGCTGTTTCATTCAGGGCGGCGGCATCGCTGGCCCTGCGCCAGCCTTCCGCCAGAAACACCGCGTCGTTCCACAGGCTGCCGTGGCGCAGAAGCGTCTCCACCCAGCCAAGAAGACCGGCTGCATCAGGCACACGCCCATCCTCAACCGCCTTTTCAAGCCCGCCGGAATAGGAAAAACCGCCAACCGGAAATGCCGGCGACAGCCAGGCCATCAGCCGCAGCAGCGCGGCAACGCCGCGATCGTCGCTCACGGATCAGCCGTGATCATGATGGTGGTGATCATGGCCGTGCCCGTGACCATGGGAATGGCCGCCATGGGCGTGATAGGCACCGCGGGCCGGCTGGAAAGGTTCTTCCACCTCGCGCACCGTGGCGCCGAGACCTTCGAGCATGGCGCGGATGACGTGGTCGCGCAGGATGAGAATGCGCTCTTCTTCGATCTGTGCCGAAAGATGCCGGTTGCCCAGATGCCAGGCGAGCTCGATCAGGTGAAGCCGATCCTTCGGCGTGATTTCAAACAGCTTTTCAGCCGCGGCCCGAACCTCGATCAGATCGCCGTTTTCCACCACCAGAAGGTCGCCATGGGCAAACAGCACGGCTTCCTTCAGGTCGAGCATCACCATCTCGTCATTTTGCAGATGCAGCAGCTTGCGGCGCAGATGCCGCTGGTCATGCGCCAGCGTGACATAACCGGAAGGCTCGTCGCCAGGGGTTCCGGCGGGATGGTAAGAGGTAACGCGCAGCATGGGATGATCCGTTCGAAAACTGTCTTGGGGGTCTGATTTTTGCCGGATAGGCGGGGGGATTTCAAGGCGCGATTTCAGGGCACATGGCCACCAGAATGACAAAGCCCGGCATCACAGCCGGGCCAGGTGCAAACCTTTCTCCACTTTCGCCGTCATCCTCGGGCTTGATGTTCAGCCCGGAGACATAGTTGACAGATGTTCGGAGACATCCCTGACACTTTTGCCGGTTGGCAGAGGAGGGGCGGGATGGCTTGGCGGGAGATTTCTGTCATGGACCAGCGTAGGGAGTTCGTGCTGCTTGCGACGTTGGACGGGGCCAATGTTTCGGCCCTGTGCAAGCGCTTCGGCATCAGTCGGCAAACGGGTTATCTCTGGCGGCGTCGGGCGAATGCGGGAGAGGCGGTAAAGGATCGCTCCCGTCGTCCGCACTCAAGCCCTCGACGGACATCCGATGATCTGGAGCGCTGCGTGCTTGCCATTCGTGACGAGCACCCTGCCTGGGGTGCTCGCAAGATCGCAAGGCGAATGCAGGATCTGGGCATCGAGCCTCCCTCAGCATCCACCGTGCATGCTGTCCTGTCCCGCCATGGTCGGATCGGACCGCAGGCAAGTGAGCGCATGACAGAGAGCCGCTTCGAGCGTGAAGCACCGAACCTTCTGTGGCAGATGGACTTCAAGGGGCGTACGCAGATGGGCTGCGGCAACTGGTGCTACCCCCTGACGATCATCGATGACCACTCCCGCTTTGCCATCGCGATAGAGGCCTGCCTCAACGAGCAACTGGAGACCGTACAGACGAAGCTGGAGACGATCTTTCGCCGCTATGGCATGCCGCTGGCGATTTACTGCGACAATGGCAACCCGTGGGGTGCAGGTGTTCCAAACCAGTGGACGCGCTTGCGGGTCTGGCTTTTGAAGCTTGGCATCGAGTTGATCCATTCACGACCCTATCATCCGCAGGGGGCGGCAAGAACGAGCGTTTCCATCGCAGCCTCAAGGCCGAGGTGACGGACTTCGCCGCGCTGAAGGATCAGGCCCATGCCCAGAGAGCTTTCGACCGCTGGCGTGAGATTTACAATCACCATCGCCCGCATGAAGCGATCGACATGGCTGTGCCTGCAAGCCGCTATCGGCCTTCTGCACGCCCATTTCCAAGCCAGCTTCCTGAGCCCGTCTACGACAGAAGCGAGATCGTGCGCAGCGTCAGTTCTACCAAAGGCTATCTCAGCTTCAAGGGCAAAGCATGGCGCATCCCGAACGCTTTCAGAAGCGAGCGCCTGGCCATCCGGCCACTCAACAGCCCAGGTCTCTTCGGCGTGTTCTTCGGGGCAACGCAGATCGCAAAGATAAACCTCGAAGACAAAGTCTGACTGTCAGGGATCTCTCCGAACACATGTCAGGGATGTCTCCGGTCTTTACACTTGACCCGAGGATCCACCCGTCAGGCGTTTATGGATCCTCGCCTCAGGGGCGAGGATGACGGAGGAGAGGTTTTCGCCTGCTGTCGGCACCCCGAACACGACATCGGTGCCGGGCCTTCACAAAACCAAAATCAGGCCGCAGCGCGGCTTTTCAGGTTTTCCAGAATGTTCTGCGGCGCGGAAACGCCGTAAGGGTCGGATTCGCAATTATCCTGATAGCCCTCTTCCTCGAACCACTGCTCCACCAGACCGTCATTGATGACGGCGGCGTAACGCCAGGAGCGCATGCCGAAACCGAGATTGTCCTTGGCGACCAGCATGCCCATCTTGCGGGTGAACTCACCCGAACCATCCGGAATGACCTTGACGTTTTCGAGGTTCTGGCCCTTTGCCCAGGCATTCATGACAAAGGCATCGTTGACCGACAGGCAATAGATTTCATCCACGCCGAGCGCGCGGAATTCGCCAGCCAGCTTTTCGAAATCGGGAAGCTGATAGGTCGAGCAGGTCGGCGTGAAGGCGCCCGGCAGCGAAAACAGAACGACCTTCTTGCCCTTGAAATAATCATCGGAGGTCATGTCCTGCCAGCGGAACGGGTTGGGGCCGCCCACGGCCTCGTCACGAACGCGCGTGCGGAAAGTTACGGCGGGCACTTTTTTGCCGAGCATGGCTTTTCTCCTGATCAGGTGTTTTACGCGGATCGCTTGGGATCAATCCGCACGGAATTCTTTTGCCGTTTCCATAGCGCAAGATGCGCTGCGGTGCAGCATAAAAATCGGATTCAAGTCATCGAATGTACGAAATCCCGCATCTGTGGAAGATCAATTGTGGAGATCGACCGACCAGCGCAACAGCGGCGGCAAGGGCGTCCACCAGCCTGTTCGAATACCGGCCTCGCGCAACATGGCTGCCGACCACGTGTTGCAGCCGGCCAGCGCATTAAACCAGCCATTCGCCTCGAAAAACGCGTCCGTCAAACCATAGGCGGCACCGGGGACAAGCTGGACCTTGCCGTCATTTCTGACAAAACTTGCCCTGATACCGGCGAGAAGGCGCTGATAGCCTGCTTCTGAAATACGAAGCCGTTTCACTCCGGCCATATCGGCGGGAAAGTCTCCCGTCACGTCCACATGCATCACCGATCGGTCAAGCGTGAACGAGCGCAGCACCGGCAGCGGTTTCAGATCGGCCCAGGTGGGCGTCTCTATGTAAAACGACCGTCCACCCCAGCCAAACACCAGATAGGCAGCTGCGGGATGATTGACGGCAATACCGTCCTCCTGCAACTCGGAAAACACCCGCCGCAGATCGTCATCGACCGGCAGGGCGATATCGGTGTGGATCGGATTGGACAATAGCAGAATCTCGCGATCCTTCGCGCCGCCGTCTGCATTGTCAGCGAAAAAGGGACGCGGCACGGGGGTGCCGAGCACAAGAAACAGGACAATCAGCAGCACGCCGCCGCCGATCCACTTTGTGATAAATCTCAACACGAAACGCCGTTAAAACAGGAAATAACGCTGCGCCATCGGCAGCACGGTCGCCGGTTCGCAGGTCAAAAGTTCGCCATCCGCCCGCACCTCATAGGTTTCCGGATCGACCTCGGTATGCGGGGTGAGCGAATTGTGGATCATCGACGCCTTGGAGATGCCGCCGCGCACATTCTTCACCGGCAGCAGCGTCTTGGCGACGCCAAGGCGCTGGGCAAGGCCGGCATCCAGCGACGCCTGCGAGACGAAAGTGACCGAGGAATTGGTGCGCAGCTTGCCATAGGCGGCAAACATCGGCCGGTAATGCATCGGCTGCGGTGTGGGGATGGAGGCATTCGGATCGCCCATCGGGGCGGCGGCAATCGAGCCGCCGAGCAGCACCATCTCCGGCTTCACGCCGAAAAAGGCCGGGTTCCACAACACCAGATCCGCACGTTTGCCGACTTCGATGGAGCCGATCTCGTGGCTGACACCCTGGGCAATGGCTGGGTTGATCGTATACTTGGCGATGTAACGGCGCACCCGGAAATTGTCGTTTTCGCCGGTCTCTTCCTTCAGGCGGCCACGCTGGCGTTTCATCTTGTCGGCGGTCTGCCAGGTGCGGATCGCCACTTCGCCGACGCGGCCCATGGCCTGGCTGTCGGAAGAGATGATCGAGAACGCGCCGATATCGTGGAGAATATCCTCCGCCGCGATGGTTTCCTTGCGGATGCGGCTTTCGGCAAAGGCGATATCTTCGGGAATGGACGGCGACAGGTGGTGGCACACCATCAGCATATCCAGATGTTCGGCCAGCGTATTGACGGTATAGGGCCGCGTCGGGTTGGTGGAAGACGGAATGACGTTCGGATTGCCGCAGACCTTGATGATATCGGGCGCGTGCCCGCCGCCCGCCCCTTCAGTGTGGAAGGCATGAATGGTGCGGCCCCTTATCGCGGCGACCGTATCTTCCACGAAACCGCTTTCATTCAGCGTGTCGGTGTGGATCATCACCTGCACGTCATATTCATCGGCAACCGTCAGGCAATTGTCGATGGCGGCGGGCGTCGTGCCCCAGTCTTCGTGCAGCTTCAGCGAGGAGGCGCCGGCGAGGATCATCTCTTCCAGCGGTGCGGGCAGCGAGGCATTGCCCTTGCCGGCCAGCGCCAGATTCATTGGGAAGGCATCGAAGCTTTCGATCATCCGCTCGATATGCCATGCACCGGTGCAGGTGGTGGCAAGCGTGCCATGCGCCGGGCCGGAGCCGCCGCCCAGCATGCAGGTCACGCCGCTCATCAGCGCTTCCTCGATCTGCTGCGGGCAGATGTAATGGATATGCGCATCCATGCCGCCGGCCGTCAGGATCTTGCCTTCACCGGCAATCGCCTCCGTCGAAGGACCGACGATGATCGTCACGCCCGGCTGCGTATCCGGGTTGCCCGCCTTGCCGATGGCGTGGATGCGGCCATTCTTCAGGCCCACATCCGCCTTGTAGATACCGCTATGGTCAACGATCACCACATTGGTGATAACGGTATCGACAGCGCCTTGCGCCCGCGTCGCCTGGCTCTGGCCCATGCCGTCGCGAATGACCTTGCCGCCGCCGAATTTCACTTCCTCGCCATAGGTCGTGTGGTCCTTTTCGATCTCGATGAAGAGTTCGGTATCGGCAAGACGCACCTTGTCGCCAACGGTCGGGCCGAACATGCCGGCATAGGCAGCGCGGGAAATCTTGTAAGGCATAGGCTCAGGCTCCTTCGGACGCGGAGAAAATCGATGTGGGAGAAATTCGTGTCAGCCGGCCCTCATTTGTGAGGGCTTCGACCAGTTGTTGTTCGGCGGCAAATGGATGGCCGCTCCAGCCCTGATGGCCGAAACCGGCAATCGCCACCTCGTCACCATCGCCGCTCACACTCTCAAGAACATGGGCGATGGCAAAAAGGCCGGTGCTGGGGCAGACATAGGGCGCGGGCGTATAGGCTTCGAGCGCCACATCCATCCTGTCATGCACGCCGCGGGGAATGACGATGTGGCTCTTGCCGGTTTCCCGCGCAATTGCAGCGAAAGCGGCGGTATAATCGGCACAGAAATCGGTCAGTTCCGGCCAGCGCCGGCGAATATCCGGCTCCATTTCGGCAAACTTTGCCGGATCACGCACCGACCAGATGGCGGTAGCCTGCCGCACCCCGTCACTCTCGCGCCAGTCGGTGCCTTCAGTCATCTCACGGCCCGGCCGCCCCGTGTTGCAGACAGCCACCACATCGGTGCGCGTGCCGCCAGGCCCCAGCGACCGGCAATCATTAAAGCGGATGACGATGTCGGAACGGTCGATGAAATCAGCCGCACCCAACGGCAATTCCCCGTTTCCGACAATCGTGATGCGCCGCCCCATGCCGTTCAGAAACCCTCGCCAAGCTGGCGCAGTTCTTCCGCCCGCTTGCCGCTCATTTCAGCGAGGCAGGACGAAATCAGCATCGGCTCCATCGTGCCGCCGCGGGCCTGAAAGCCGGAAAGCGCGCAATTGGCATCGCGGAACGCCACCCAGGCACGCTGGGCCGCTACAAGCGCCTCGGTCGCGCCCTTGCCGTCCGCATCCGCCGTCTTGTCGCGCGCAGTGAGCGCCTTGCGCAGCTTCTGGTATTCGGCGTTGAGCTGCTTGTCGGCCTTTTCATAATCCTTGCCGGCGCAGATGGTCATATCCGTCTGCGTTTCCGGCGCTTTGCAATCCGGCTCATCCTGCGCCGCCGCCGGCAGCGACAAGCCGCCGGTCAGCAGCAAGGCTGCCACGAAACCGAAGTTTTTCCTGCTCATACCCATCATTCAGGCCGCCGCGCCATCGAAAGCCTGCGGCTTCAGCGCCCGCGGATCGACGCCATCGAGACAATTGGCGTTCACCGCCACCATCGGAGTTCCATCCGGCCCGTCGGCATAGGCGAAACTCTCAATGCCGCAGGTGGAGCAGAAAAGATGATGAATATGGTGCTTGTTGAAGAGGTATTCCGTCAGTTTGTCCTCGCCGGAAAGCAGGGTGAATTTCTCGCGCGGGGCAAAGGCAAGCGTGGAACCCAGACGCTTGCAGCGTGAGCAATTGCAGACAATGGTGTGATCGAGATCGGCATCGACCTCGAAGCTGACGTCGCCGCATTGGCAGCTTCCATGATAATGCGCACTGGCCATTTCATAACCTCCCCATGACCTGTTGACGAAAACCGTAAACCTCACGCTTGCCGGAAAGCGGCACCAGCGTTACTTCCCGCTTCTGGCCGGGTTCGAAACGAACCGCCGTGCCTGCCGGGATATCGAGACGCATGCCGCGCGCCTTGTCGCGCTCGAAAATAAGCCCGGCATTGGTCTCGAAGAAATGGTAATGGCTGCCCACCTGCACCGGCCGGTCGCCCGAATTGGCCACCTCGATCGTCACCGTCGGCTGGCCGGCATTGAGCTCGATGGTGCCCTCTGCGGCAATGATTTCGCCTGGCTTCATGGTGCTCTCCTTCATCTGTCTCAGGCGGCCGCCGCGGCCGCACAGCCTTCGGCCTTCAGCACGCGCGTCGTTGACGCCGGATTGTTGACGAGTTTTGCCGCCGGGCGGACCGGCCTGCGAACCAGCTCACCGCCGCAATTCGGGCAGGCGCCTTGAAGCACATCCGTCACACAATCAACGCAGAAGGTGCACTCGAACGAGCAGATCATTGCATCCCGGCTGTCGGGTGCAAGATCGCGGTCGCAGCATTCGCAATTGGGCCTCAGTTCCAGCGCCATGCCACCCTCCTCTATCGGATCGGTTCGTGGACGGTCACCAGCTTGGTGCCATCCGGAAACGTCGCTTCCACCTGCACATCATGGATCATCTCGGCGATGCCTTCCATCACCTGATCGCGGGAAATCACATGCGCGCCAGCTTCCATCAGGTCGGCAACGGCGCGGCCGTCACGGGCGCCCTCGACGACGAAATCGCTAATCAGCGCAATCGCTTCCGGGTAATTCAGCTTCACGCCACGCTCCAGCCGGCGGCGCGCCACCATGGCGGCCATGGAAATCAGCAGCTTGTCTTTTTCTCTTGGGCTAAGGTTCATCGTCGTCCCGCAGCTTTCGCACCTGCTCCGCAAACCACTGAGGGTTTGGGGGAACAGATCCGACTTGTTTGACAGACCCCGGTAGGTCGCCTGTCGCGAGCGATCCGGAGGTTACAGATTCCAGACTTTCGGCACTGGCGCGCCGTTTCGCAAGAGCGAAATGATCGGAAAAAGCAATTTTCTGAGGGAGAAACCATCGGCGGCAGAGACGCGCACGACAAGCTTGCCCTGCCATTCGCTGGCGCCGCCGCTTTCACCGGCAATAGCCCGGATTTTAGGCAGAAGCGCCTCGGAGAGAGGCCCGATATAAAGCAGCGTCGCAAAGGCGACCTGACCGGCCAGAACCGCCGGCCTTACGGTCAGCTCCGCCACCTCACCCTCGAGCAGAAGCTCTTCGGCATGCACCAGCCTGCCGCCGTGGCGAATGCGCCAGCGGTCACGAAAAAGGCCATGCGTCATCATCTCGCCCATGGCCTGGCGGCCAAGTAAAACGGCTTCGACGGCGATGAATTCGGCAGATTGGTCAAGATCGGCTTCTAGTCTTCGGCTCAGGGAAGCGCGGTCGAAGAGAATGGTTTCCTGCGGCAGCCAGTGTAACCGGGCACCCGGCCCGGCCGAAACGCGGGCGGTGACGGTGGCTGTGCCTGATGATGCCTTATAGACCTTTTCGCAGGCCTGCGTTGTCACCACCAGCGAGGTGCCGGCACCGGCCGTGGCCTGCCACTCTATTTCGTCTCCGCCGGTCAACCCGCCGGAAGAATTGATGAGAATGGCCTCGGCTTCGTTCGAAAACGTATCCGGCAGTCGGATTTTGGCGCAGCCTTCCTGAAACAACTCGTCCAGCCGGCTGCGCCCTTCAACCGCCTTGGTTACAATGCGTCCTCTGCCACGGGCGCGCTGCTGCCGGACAGGTTGAGCGTCTTCGCAACCGGAAGTGCCGATGGCTTGCTGTTGCTGCTGCACGCGGTCTCCGATGTAGTTGCGGAAGCGGATGAGGCCTTGGCGCCACAATCCTTCTTGACGACGGCGTCCACCACCAGCTGCCCTTCCGTATTACGGAAGAAGTCCCACATTCTTTCGGCCGCATCAACCGTGCGGGTCACTTCGCCTGTGGGCATCTTGCGCTCCACGGCGGGTTCCGCCTTCGGCGTCTGTTCGCCGCCGGGTTTGCGGGTAACGACGGCGCTCGCGGCCAGCACTTCCGCCTTCATGGCGGCGCGCGGCCAGGCATGGTCCCAGTTTTCAATGACATAGGACTGGATGCGCGCACCGCCCTTGCAGACATCATAGGAATTCACGGTGAAGCTCTCACCCGGCTTGGTTTTGGCGCCGCCCTTGCAACCATCCATCTCGGCCCAGCGCTTCAGCGCCGTCTCACCGCCATATTGCCAATAGGATTTGCCACCACCCTGATAGGGGTTGGCAGGATCCTTCAACCCGGCAAAGGCGATGATCGACATAGGCCGCGCCGGTGCGCAGCTTGCCGCATCCGGTCCCCACTTGCCTTCGGTCTCCAGCGGATAACCCGCGCGCAGCGAAGCGACAAAGCCCGCGGCGGTGAAATCCGCGCTGCCATTGCAGATGAATTGCGACAGCATGCGCCCGCCGCCGGAATAACCGGAACCGTAAAAGCGCTCTTCATCCACGCAGAATTTGCCCTTGACCATGTCAATCGCATTGCGAATGAAACCGACCTCATCCAGTCCACCGGGGCGCGTGGTAACGCCCGGCACGTTCCAGGCATGGGTGCCGGGTAATTCGCCGTTCAAACTGCCAGCCAGTGCCACGACCATCAGGCCATCACGCTCGGCAAGCTTGTCCCAGCCGCTGCGGTTCAGCTGACCGTGCGGATTGCTGTTGGAGCCATGGAAATCGAATACCACCGGCAACGGCTTTTTTCCGTCATAGGCGGAGGGAACGAAATAGACGCCGTCGCGTTTGTGCCCGTTAGAGAGAATGGAAAAATCATGCCGGCCTGGCTCCATGCCGGGTCCGGGAAGCTGACCGCAGGTCGATGCCGACGCCGCGGCACCGGCGCTTGCGCACATCGCAATGCCCAGAACGAGGGTGCGGGCGGAGCGGAACAACCGGGCAGCCCGGCCAGTTGCAAAGTCTTGATGCATTGACACGCCTTTATTGGCACTATGTCTCCGACGATACGTCGGAGGTGCATGGAATGTAAGGGATCAACTGTCGCGGCGTGCGAATAGACTTTTCCTGTGTCTCGCATGCAGCATTTGCGCTGCCAATATCACAGGCTTTTATTCAACGAAATGCTAAAATTGCGCATAAAAGCCATGCAGAGGCGCATAGGCTTTCAAAATATTAATCGGCCGTTTGCACGCCGTGATCGGCGCGCAGCATTTTTAGTCTCGATTTATACTGTCAGATGACGCCGCGCTTCCGGCGTATCCAGCGTTTCAGCCAGCCCCTCATGCACGATCTCACCGCGATCCATGATGTAAACGTAATCGGCAAGCTCACGGCAGAAATCCAGATATTGCTCGACCAGCAGGATGGCCATGCCGGTGGAATCCCTGAGATATTTGATCGCCCGGCCGATATCCTTGATGATCGACGGCTGGATACCTTCGGTCGGCTCGTCGAGAACGAGGATTTTCGGCCGCGTCACCAGCGCCCGGCCGATGGCGAGCTGCTGCTGCTGACCACCGGAGAGATCCCCGCCGCGCCTTCCCAGCATGGATTGCAGCACCGGAAACAGGCTGAAAATATCATCCGGGATGAACCGCTCCTTACGCGGCAGCGGCGCATAGCCGCTTTCGAGATTCTCCTGAACGCTGAGCAGCGGAAAGATTTCCCGTCCCTGCGGCACGTAACCGACACCACGCTTGGCCCGATGGTAAGGCGCCAGCCCATCCAGCGCCGCCCCTTCAAAGCTGATCGTCCCGGCACTGGTGGCGTGCTGGCCGGTAACGGCGCGCAGAAGCGAGCTTTTGCCCACCCCGTTGCGGCCGAGGACACAGGTGATCTTGCCCATCTCCGCCGTCAGCGAAACGCCGCGCAGGGCCTGCGCTGCGCCGTAATGGAGGTTGATGTTGTCGACGTTCAGCATTTCATCCACCTGTTCTAATTCAGCAATGTTCGTCTCAAAGCCTGCAGGGCATTTTCCTGCTCGCTGGTCTTGTCGCCACCGACCTGGCTGACCTCTTCGGCAATATCGATCAACTGTCGTCTTTCATCGAAATCGAGCGCATTCGCCCATAAATCGCGAAATCTGCGGATCGGGTCTTCGGGATTGACGACATTTCTGGATGCCCATTCTCCGAAGACGATAATTTCTTCCATATCCGCCGGCGAAATGATGTCTCTCATCTTTTCACGGACAACTTTTTTTGCCGCGTCGAGATACATCGGCTTTTCGTTGGCAAGGCACATGAAGAATGCCACCGCAGCAATCGCAGGATCACGAATGGACGCGATTGGTGCGACTTCGGCCTTTTTCCGAAATGCCCTGCGCTTATAGGCGCCCCGCATTTTCTCGACGGTGTCGATGATTTCGCTACCGGCCTCACGCACCATCTTCAATCGCCAATACCAGACTGCCGCAGCACCGATTGCCATAACCAGAATTCCAATCAACGCCATTCGATCAACTCCAGATTTTAAATTTTTCAACTTAAATCCGGTTATTATTACAGGCACAAGTAGAGGCCAGCTCTTTCTATCGCCCCAGATAATTCTCGATCACCTTCGGATCGCTGGACACGAAATCGATCGACCCTTCGGCCAGCACCGAGCCTTCGGCAAGGCACGTCACCTTCACCCCCAGCTCGCGGATGAAGCCCATGTCATGCTCCACCACGACAACAGAGCGGGTCTTGGCGATTTCCTTCAAAAGCACGGCGGTTTCCGCCGTTTCCGCATCCGTCATGCCCGCCACCGGCTCATCCACCAAAAGCAGCTTCGGCTCCTGCGCCAAGAGCATGCCGATTTCCAGCCATTGTTTCTGGCCGTGCGAGAGGTTGGCGGCAAGATCGCCGCGGCGGTGGCCAAGGCGCACGGTGGCGAGGATTTCCTCGATGCGGGCCTTGTCTTCCTCCGTCAGCCGGTAGAAGAGCGTCGCGAAAACACCGCGCTTGCGGTTGAGCGCCAGTTCCAGATTGTCCCAGACGGTATGGCTTTCGAACACCGTAGGCTTCTGGAATTTTCGCCCGATGCCGAGCTGGGCGATGTCAGCCTCATCCTTCTTGGTCAGGTCGATACTGTCTTCAAACAGCACCGTGCCCGTATCCGGCCTTGTCTTGCCGGTGATGATGTCCATCATCGTCGTCTTGCCCGCGCCATTCGGGCCGATGATGGCGCGAAGCTCGCCCGGCTCCACCACGAAGGAGAGCGAGTTCAGCGCCCTGAAACCGTCGAAGGATACCGAGACGCCATCGAGATAAAGCAGGCTCTTCGTTCTCTTTTCGGAAATCGTGTTCATATCCGCCTCACTCCGCCGCCTGTTGCGCCACTGTTACGGCACCGTCATTGCCCGGCTCTGCGCTGCTTGCCGCCCGCGCAACCCGCTTTTCACGCCGCCCGGCCAGATAATGCTGCACGGTGCCGACGATGCCCTTCGGGAAGAACAGCGTCACCGCGATGAACAGGCCACCCAGCGCAAACAGCCAGAATTCCGGGAAAGCGCCGGTGAAATAGCTTTTCCCGCCATTGACGAGCAGCGCACCGATGATCGGCCCGATCAGCGTGCCGCGCCCGCCCACCGCCGTCCACACCACCACTTCGATGGAGTTGGCGGGCGAAAATTCGCCGGGATTGATGATGCCCACCTGCGGCACGAACAGCGCGCCGGCAATGCCCGCCATCATGGCCGAAACGACGAAGGTGAAGAGCTTGATGTTTTCCACCCGGAAACCGAGGAAACGCACCCGGCTTTCGGCATCGCGCACGCCCACCAGCACCTTGCCGAATTTGGAATTGACGATGCCCGATGCGATCAGCAGGGAGAGCGCCAGCATCACCGCCGTCATGGCAAACAGCACGGCGCGGGTGCCATCCGCTTGCACGGAAAAGCCGAGGATGTCCTTGAAATCGGTGAGGCCATTATTGCCGCCGAAACCCATGTCGTTGCGGAAGAAGGCGAGCAGCAGCGCATATGTCATGGCCTGGGTGATGATGGAGAGATAAACACCGTTGACGCGCGAGCGGAAGGCGAACCAGCCGAACACGAAGGCGAGCAGGCCCGGCACCACCAGCACCATCAGCGCCGCAAACCAGAACATGTCGAAGCCTTGCCAGAACCACGGCAGTTCCTTCCAGTTGAGGAAGACCATGAAATCAGGCAGCACCGGATGGCCATAAACCCCGCGCGTGCCGATCTGCCGCATCAGATACATGCCCATGGCGTAACCGCCGAGCGCGAAAAAGGCGGCATGGCCGAGCGAGAGGATGCCGCAATAACCCCAGACGAGATCAAGCGCGAGCGCCAGGAGCGCATAGGCCAGATATTTGCCCAGCATCGACATGATATAGGTCGGGATGCGGAACGCGCTGTCTTGAGGCAACAGCAGGTTGGAGGCCGGCACCAGCACGGCGATGGCGAGAATGATGCCGATGGCGATGGAAATGCGGCGATCGAGCGCGCGCAGGAGGAAGCCGGTAATCATGCTTCGATCGCCCTTCCCTTGAGTGCGAAGAGACCGCGCGGCCGCTTCTGGATGAACAGGATGATGAGAACGAGCACGAGGATCTTGCCGAGAACGGCGCCCACCGTCGGCTCGAGGAACTTGTTGAGCACGCCGAGAGACAGGGCGCCCACCAGCGTTCCCCAGAGATTGCCGACGCCGCCGAACACCACCACCATGAAACTGTCGATGATGTAGCTCTGGCCGAGATTGGGCGAGACATTGTCGATCTGCGACAGCGCTACGCCGGCGAGACCGGCAACGCCCGAACCGAGCGCGAAGGTGAAGGCATCCACCCACGGCGTGCGAATGCCCATGGAAGAGGCCATGCGACGGTTCTGCGTCACGGCGCGCATCTGCAACCCGAAAGCGGAGCGCTTCAGGAGCACCAGCAGCGCGAAGAACACCGAGAGCGAAAAACAGACGATCCACACCCGGTTCCAGGTGAAATTGAGATAACCGACGCTGAAGGAGCCGGACATCCAGCCGGGGCTGCCGACTTCCCGGTTGGTCGGGCCGAAGATGGAGCGCACGCCCTGCTGCAGGATGAGCGAGATGCCCCAGGTGGCGAGCAGCGTTTCGAGCGGCCGCCCGTAAAGAAAGCGGATGACACCGCGCTCCATGACAAGGCCGACAAAGGCCGTCACCAGAAAGGCGACGGGCAAAGCGATGGCAAGCGACCAGTCGAACAGGCCGGGGAAGCTGGAGCGGATCACCTCCTGCACCATGAAGGTGGAGTAAGCGCCGATCATCACCATTTCGCCATGGGCCATGTTGATGATGCCCATGACGCCGAAGGTGATGGCAAGACCGATGGCGGCGAGCAGCAGCACGGAACCGAGTGAAAGGCCATACCAGACATTCTGCACGTAATCCCAGAAGGCAAGCGCGCTTTCGATGCTGGAAATGGCCTCGTCTATATCGGGTTTCAGGCTTTGATCCACGGAGGCCGACGCCGCCATGAGAATGCCGATGGCATCGCGCCCGCCGAGCTTCTTGATGGTCGCGATTGCTTGCCTTTTCTCTTCGAGCGACCGTTCGGAGGAGAGCAGCGAGACAGCCCGCGCCTCCTCCATCCGGGTCCGCACCTCAGTATCGGTCTCCTTGGCGATGGCCGCTTCCAGCAATTCGAGATTTTCGGCGCTCGGCGCTTTCAGAACCGCATCGGCCGCAGAAAGCCGCACGGATTTTTCCGCGCTGAGCAGGGTCAGGCCGCCAAGTGCGGCGCGGATGACGCGACGCAGATTATTGTTGACCTTGATCTTGCTGACAGCCGCCTTCGGCGCTTCACCCGCACTTTCGCCCGTCAGCGGATCGATCAGCGTAAAATTGGAACCTGCCGGTTTCGTCATGAAAACCAGATTGTCGGCCTTGCGCACGTAAAGATCGCCCGCCGCAAAAGCCTCGAGCGCCGGCACGACACGCGCATCGCCCGTGGCAGCGATCTGCCCGATCAGCACTTCGGCCTGCTTGAAATCCGCCGTGCCGAGCTGGTCGATCAGCGCCTTCGGCTCGCTTTGCGCGAAGGATTGGGCGGCGATCCCCAGGGTGAGCCAGAGGAAGATGGCTCCGAGAAAAGATCGGATCGTCATGTCGGGTTCCTTGGGCGTTTTACGACGGGGCGTTTTTGGGTAATGCCACTTGAGTATGCGGTTTACCCCCCTCTGCCCTGCCGGGCATCTCCCCCACAAGGAGGGAGATCGGCAAGGTGCGCTCGCATCGCTCTATCTCGACCGAAGAGAAATGCGGGGCCTAGCCACGAGTCGATCTCCCCACCTGTGGGGGAGATGCCCGGCAGGGCAGAGGGGGGCACGCTTGTTCAGTTTTCAACTATTGAAGCACCGCCCCCAAACAACGGGGGCGGCAACCACCCGCTATCAGCTACCCTTGCCGCCGCACTTCCCACTGGCCACATTGAAGTTGCCGCACGACATCGGCTTCCGCCAGTCCGAGATCAGATCCTTCGAATCCGGCAGGTAATCCGACCATTCGTCACCCACAACCTGCGGGGTCTGCTGCACGATTTCGAACTGGCCGTCGGCCTGGATTTCGCCGATCAGCACCGGCTTGGTGATGTGGTGGTTCGGCATGACGGTGGAGTAACCGCCCGAAAGGTTCGGCACGGAAACGCCGATAATCGAGTCGAGAACCTTGTCCGTATCCGTCGTGCCGGCGGATTCGACGGCCTTTACCCAGGCGTTGAAGCCGATATAGGCGGCTTCCATCGGGTCGTTGGTCACGCGCTTGTCGTTCTTGGTGAAGGCATGCCAGGTCTTGATGAATTCGGCATTAACAGGCGCATCGACGGACTGGAAGTAGTTCCAGGCGGCAAGGTGGCCGACCAGCGGTGCGGTGTCGAGACCGGCAAGTTCTTCTTCGCCGACCGAGAAGGCAACGACGGGAATGTCTTCAGCCTTGATGCCCTGGTTCGCCAGTTCCTTGTAGAAAGGCACGTTGGCGTCGCCGTTGATGGTGGAAACCACGGCGGTCTTCTTGCCGGCCGAGCCGAATTTCTTGATGTCGGACACGATCGTCTGCCAGTCGGAATGACCGAACGGCGTGTAGTTGATCATGATGTCCTCTTCCTTGACGCCCTTCGACATCAGGTAGGCCTTCAGGATCTTGTTGGTGGTCTGCGGATAGACATAGTCCGTGCCGGCCAGAACCCAGCGCTCCACACCTTCGGTGCTGGCGAGATAATCGACGGCCGGAATGGCCTGCTGGTTCGGCGCCGCACCGGTATAGAAGATGTTACGCGAGGATTCTTCACCCTCATACTGAACCGGGTAGAACAGGATCGAATTCAGTTCCTCGAAGACCGGCAGAACCGACTTGCGCGAGGAGGACGTCCAGCAGCCGAAAACGGCCGCGACCTTGTCCTGCGAAATCAGCTGGCGGGCCTTTTCGGCAAATAGCGGCCAGTCGGAAGCCGGATCGACCACCACGGCTTCGAGTTTCTTGCCGAGCACCCCGCCCTTCTTGTTCTGCTCGTCGATGAGCATCAGCATGGCGTCCTTCAGCGTCGTCTCTGAAATCGCCATGGTGCCGGACAGCGAATGCAGCACACCGACCTTGATGGTGTCGTCAGCGGCAAAAGCGCCATGGAAGGCGGTGGTGGACAGGATCGCGCCAAGCAGCGCAGCACTAAGCGTCTTGCGGAATATCATCGGAAGAACCCCTCTCCTTGTTTGGCCTCTTATCAAGGCTCAGCGGCATCTGCGGCCGCTGCTGGGAGGGACTATCGATCTCGCGAACGCGAAACCGTATACGTCAATTGACGTAGGCGGGGTGGCGAAAGATGCAGGGGGGAGGTTTTAAGGGCAGATACGAGTAAAGGGGTCCCATGTGGAATGGGCGGCTTAAACTTGTTTCTTCTCCCCGCCGGGGAGAAGTCCGCGGCAGCGGGATGAGGGGGCGAGATATCAGGAGAGCTTGCCCCCTCATCCGACCCTTCGGGCCACCTTCTCCCCTACAGGGAGAAGAAATGCGCCGCACCGTCGTCTCACATCAGGAATGCGGCTTATCGCCCCGCTCTTCATCCCGGATCGCTTCATCATGATACCAGGAGCCGAAATCCACATGCGGCTCCCGCGCCTGACGCTCAAGCTCGCTAAGTCCGCTGTTGCCGAACCTGGAAAGGCCCGCGCGCCCGCCGACCGGGAATTGATAGATCGTTGCCGTCTCGCGATGAATGCCAGTTGCCATTTCGATCATCTCACTTTGTTTGCATCGAGGCACTTTTTGTCTGAAGCAAACCCGCAAAGGCCGGATTCGCTCCGTTTGATTAAAAAAAAATCACGTTGCGAAAAATATAGGCACTAAGCGACCAATCAGCAAGAAAAACCATTCCGGAAGCGCCAGTTTTTGGGGCAAATGCCGATCCGTCGCGCGCAATTGAAATCATTGCACCGCAACAGGGCATTCTCTGCCAGGACGCCGGCTATCTATCAGGATTCAATGACGAAACATGAGGGGTGAATTTGCCTTCTGCGGCGCAGCAGGAACGGGTTCCCGCAATATCGCAGCCCTTGCGCTCCAGAGCCTCTGAAAGATTTTTCGAAGAATCTGCTAAACATCGCCAATCTGGCACGCGGCATGCATCTATGGGGTCAGCCCTTGAACGCGAAAGCGCTTCCGGCGGCGAAAGCCACGGAAGCCTCAAGGCTTCGCATCTTTACCTATGAGAGGTTCGTAATGACTAAGTTCAAACTCGAGTACATCTGGCTGGATGGATACAAGCCGGTCGCCAACCTGCGCGGCAAGACACAGGTCAAGGAATTCGACGAATTCCCGACACTCGAGCAGCTGCCACTTTGGGGTTTCGATGGTTCGTCCACCCAGCAGGCTGAAGGCCATTCGTCGGATTGCGTGTTGAAGCCCGTTGCGATCTACCCCGACCCGGCCCGTACCAACGGTGCGCTCGTCATGTGCGAAGTCATGATGCCCGATGGCGTTACCCCGCACGCCTCCAACAGCCGCGCCACCATCCTCGAGGACGAGGATGCATGGTTCGGTTTCGAACAGGAATATTTCTTCTACCAGGACGGCCGCCCGCTCGGCTTCCCGGAACAGGGTTACCCGGCTCCGCAGGGTCCTTATTACACCGGCGTCGGCTTCAAGAATGTCGGTTCGGTTGCCCGTGAAATCGTTGAAGAGCACCTCGACCTCTGCCTCGAAGCCGGCATTAACCACGAAGGCATCAACGCTGAAGTGGCCAAGGGCCAGTGGGAATTCCAGGTCTTCGGCAAGGGCTCCAAGCGCGCCGCCGACCAGATCTGGATCGCCCGCTACCTGCTGCTGCGCCTTTGCGAACAGTACGGCATCGACGTTGAATTCCATTGCAAGCCGCTCGGCGATACCGACTGGAACGGCTCTGGCATGCATTGCAACTTCTCCACCAAGTTCATGCGCGAAGTTGGCGGCAAGGACTATTTCGAAGCCCTCATGGCCGCTTTTGCCAAGAACTGGCAGGAACACATCGACGTTTACGGCCCGGACAACCATCTGCGCCTGACCGGCAAGCACGAAACCGCTCCGTGGAACAAGTTCTCCTATGGCGTGGCAGACCGTGGCGCCTCGATCCGCGTTCCGCATTCCTTCGTCAACAACGGTTACCGTGGTTACCTCGAAGACCGTCGTCCGAACTCGCAGGGCTGCCCATACCAGATCGCTTCCGTCGTTCTGCAGACGATCGCGGAAGTGCCGCTCGCAAAGTCGGCTGCTGCCTGATAAGCCAAGACATGGCGTCGCCCTGAGCCGGGCGACGCCATTTTTGTGTCCACCGAACGGCCAGGCCGGACTGGCGACCTTTCACGGAACGCCGCACACGGCATAGTCTTCCCCTACGCCAGCTCAAACAAGCTGCGTGGCTTTGACAAACAGCCTCGGATCTTCCGAAAATCGCAACATCGTTTTCGGTCCGATGCTCTGAAGCAAAAAAGGTGAGCGATGGGCATTCTCCAGAAATTCTCTCTCGAAAACCGCACGGCCATCATCACCGGCAGCGGCCGCGGCCTCGGTTTTGAAATTGCCAGCGCGTTTACCGAAGCGGGCGCCCATGTCTGGCTGACCGGCCGCAACGCCGAAACGCTGGAGCAGGCGGCAGATGTGCTGCGCAAGGCCGGCGGAAAAGCCGATTACGCCGCCTTCGATATTGCCGACACAGCGGCCGGCAGCGCCCTTGTCCGCCGTATCATGGACGAAACCGGCCATCTCGATATCCTCGTCAACAATGTCGGCGCGCGCGACCGCCGCCCGCTTGCCGAATTCAGCGACGAGGACGTGCTGGAACTCATCCGCACCGACCTCACCTCTTCCGTCTCGCTGTCGCGGGATGCGGCAGAGGCCATGAACATCAATGGTTACGGCCGCATCATCACCATCACCTCCATTCTCGGCCATATCGTCCGGCCGGGGGATGCGATCTATCCCGTCGCCAAACAGGGGCTGACCGGGCTGATGCGCGCGATAGCCGTGGAATATGGCGCGCGCGGCATCACCAGCAACGCGATAGCGCCGGGCATGTTCGCCACCGAAACCAACGCCGCCCTTTCCGAAAATCCTGAGATGGTGGCCTTCGCCAAGCTGCGGGTGCCGCTGGAGCGCTGGGGCCGGCCGGATGAAATCGCCGGTGCGGCGCTGTTTCTGGCAAGCGACGCGGCCTCCTTCGTCAATGGCCATGTGCTGACGGTGGATGGCGGCATGTCGGTGCGGCTGTGAGAGGCCCGTTGCGGAAAGGCGCTCGATAGGCATGGCCGCACGGCAACGCATCATCCCCGTCAGGCGCGAATATAACCGCTGGGTCGCCAACCAGACGCTGGAAGATTATGCGCTGCGCTTCACCGCCAAAAGCGCCCGGCAATTTTCCTCAAACCGCATCTCCCACACCGCCATCGGCGCAATTTCCTTTCTGGCGCTGGAAGCCATCGGCGGGGCGATCACCCTCTCCTACGGCACCACCAACGCCTTTTACGCCATCCTCGTCGCCGCCATCGCCATGCTGGCCGTCGGCCTGCCGATCAGCCGTTACGCCATCCGCCACGGTGTCGATATCGATCTTCTGACGCGCGGCGCAAGCTTCGGTTATATCGGCTCCACCATCACCTCGCTGATCTATGCCGCCTTCACCTTCATGCTCTTCGCCATCGAAGCGTCGATCATGTCCGGCGCGCTGGAACTGGCGCTCGGCATTCCGCTGTGGATCGGCTACATCATCTCGGCTGTCATGGTCATTCCGCTCGTCACCCATGGCGTGCGCCTCATCAGCCGCTTCCAGATCATCACCCAGCCCTTCTGGATCGTGCTGAACGTCCTGCCCTTCATCTTCATCGCCTTGATGGACTGGGAAAAATACGATCTCTGGCGGGCCTTTTCCGGCATTCACCACGCTTCCGGTCCACCGGGCACGGTGGCGGATTTCAACCTCGTGGAATTCGGCGCGGCCTCGGCCGTCATCCTCGCATTGATGTCGCAGATAGGCGAGCAGGTGGACTTCCTGCGCTTCCTGCCTGCCGAGGGCCAGAGCCGCCTTCGCCACCGCCTTGCCGTCTTCCTGGCCGGCGCCGGCTGGGTCGTCGTCGGCGTGCCGAAGCTGCTCGCCGGCTCCTTCCTCGTGGTGCTCACCTTCAGTTCCGGCGTCTCGGTGGATCGCGCCGCCGATCCGGCCCAGATGTACCTCACCGCCTTCGGTTACATGATCCCCAACGAAACCGCCGCCATGCTGCTGATGGTTGCCTTCGTCGTCGTCTCGCAGCTGAAGATCAATGTCATGAATGCCTATGCGGGTTCGCTCGCCTGGTCGAACTTTTTCTCGCGCCTCACCCACAGCCATCCCGGCCGCGTCGTCTGGCTGGTCTTCAACGTGGCGATCGCGCTGCTTCTGATGGAACTCGGCATTTACCGGCTGCTGGAAGAAACGCTCGGCATCTTCTCCATTATTGCCATGGCGTGGCTCTGCACCATTTCCGCCGATCTCTTCATCAACAAACCGCTCGGCCTTGCCCCGCCGGGCATCGAATTCAAGCGCGCCCATCTTTACGATATCAACCCCGTCGGTGTCGGCTCCATGGCGCTTTCGGCCACCATCGCCCTGATGGCGCATTTCGGCGCTTTCGGCCCGCTCGCCGCCTCGCTCGCGCCCTATCTGACGCTGATCGTCGCCTTCATCGCCTCACCGCTGATTGCCTGGGGCACGAAAGGCAAATTTTATCTCGCCCGCAAGCCGCGCCAGAAATGGCGCGAAGAAAGCACCATCACCTGCTCCATCTGCGAGCACCCTTTCGAGCCGGAAGACATGGCATGGTGTCCCGCCTATGCCGCACCGATCTGTTCGCTCTGCTGCTCACTGGACAGCCGCTGCCATGACATGTGCAAGCCGAAGGCGAAGCTGAACTATCAGGTGGCGACCGTCGCGAAATCCTTCCTGCCGGATCAGCTGGTGGCGAAGCTCGCTACCCGGCTCGGACGCTATGGCATGGCGGCGGCGATTGCCGTCACCGCCATCGGCGGCATATTGGCGATGATCGCCCATCAGGTCGGCACCGCCTCGCCGGAAACGGCCGATGTGGTGAACCGCACCATCCTCATCGTATTTTTTGTCTTCGCCGTCATTGCCGGCATCGTCTGCTGGTTCCTCGTGCTTGCCCATGACAGCCGGGTGGTGGCGGAAGAGGAATCCTCGCGCCAGAACACATTGCTGCTCAAGGAAATCGCCGCCCACAAGAAGACCGACGCCGCCCTTCAGGACGCCAAGGAAACGGCCGAGGCCGCCAATCGCGCCAAGAGCCGTTATGTGGTGGGCCTCAGCCATGAATTGCGCACGCCGCTCAACGCCGTCTTGGGTTATGCCCAGATCCTCGAACGCGACGACACCATCCCCCAACCCCGGCAATCGGCGATCAAGGTCATCCGCCGCTCGGCCGATCACCTGTCGGGCCTGATCGACGGGCTTCTCGATATTTCCAAGATCGAGGCGGGCCGCTTGCAGGTCTATTCCAACGAGATCAATATTCAGGATTTCCTCGACCAGATCGTCGATATGTTCCGCCCGCAGGCGCAGGCCAAGGGGCTGGAGTTCCGCCATGACCGCTCCCGCGCCCTGCCGCAATATGTCCGCACCGATGAAAAGCGGCTGCGCCAGATCCTCGTCAACCTCATCTCCAACGCCATCAAATTCACCGATGAGGGCACCGTCACCTTCGATGTCGGTTATCGCAGCCAGGTGGCGAGTTTCACCGTCTCCGATACCGGCCGCGGTATTGCACAAAAGGACCTCGCCCGCATCTACGAGCCCTTCCAGCGCGGCGAGGCAGACAGCGTGCGCCCCATGCCCGGCCTCGGCCTTGGCCTGACCATTACGAGGCTTCTCACCAATACGCTGGGCGGCGAAATCTCCGTTTCCAGCGAAAAGGACAATGGCTCCACTTTCCGCGTGCGCCTCATGCTGTCTGCCGTGCACCGGCCAAGCACGGCGCCGGCGGCGGAAAAGACCATCCGCTCCTATTCCGGCCCGCGCCGCACCATCGTCGTGGTCGATGACAATGAGGACCACCGCGAGCTGATGCGGCAAGTACTCTCCCCGCTCGATTTCGTGGTGCTGACCGCCCAGAGCGGGCCGGAATGCCTGACGCTGATCGAGGGCGTGAAGCCCGACCTCTTCCTCATCGATATTTCTATGCCCGGCATGACCGGCTGGCAGCTTGTGACGAAACTGCGGGAAGCCGGGCAGACCGCCCCGCTCATCATGCTCTCGGCCAATATCGGCGACGGAACCGTGGCGGGTGCGGGAGAAGACAATCACAACGACGCCATCGCCAAACCGGTCGATATCCGCCACCTGTGCGACAGGCTCGCCGTGCATCTCGGCCTCAAATGGATCTACGAGGCGGATATGCCGCCATCGCCATCGCCGCCGCCCGTGGCGCAGATCGTCCATCCCGGCGCAATTCACATTCAGGATTTGCAGCGTCTCGGTGAAATAGGCTACATACGCGGCATAGAGGCGAAACTCGCCGATCTTGCCCGCAACACGGATAACCTGCCCTTCACGCAGGAACTCGGCACCTATGTGCAGGCCTTCGATCTGGCCGGTTACGCGCATTTTCTCAAACGGTTTGCGGATAACGACACGGGGGACGGCACGACATGAGCGGTCAGGCGGCGGCAGCCCCGAGAGACATTGTATTGCTGGTGGATGACAGCCCGGAAGCGCTCGGGTTTCTCACCGATGCGCTGGAACAGTCCGGCTTTTCCGCCCTCATCGCCACCTCCGGCCAGGCAGCCCTCAACATTGCCGAACGCATTACGCCCGATATCATCCTGCTCGACGCCGTCATGCCTGTTATGGACGGTTTCGAGACCTGCCGCCGCCTGAAGGCCAATGCGGCGGTGGCGCAGGTGCCCGTCATCTTCATGACCGGGCTGACCGAGACCGAACATGTGGTGCGGGCGCTCGAATCCGGCGGCGTCGATTATCTGACCAAGCCGATCAACATCGACGAGCTGCGCGCCCGCATCCGCGTGCATCTTTCCAATGCCCGCTCGGCCCAAAGCGCCCGCGTCGCGCTCGACGCCGCCGGCCGCCACCTGCTCGCCGTGCGCGCTAATGGCGTCATCCACTGGTCGACGCCGCAGGCGACGCGGCTCGTCAACGCCGCCACCGGCCGCGATGACGGGCTGGAGATCGTCGTTGCCCATATTTCCGGCTGGCTTTCGGACAGGGTGACGGTGGATGCCGCCCGCGACACGCCCCTGACGATCACCGAGGCCGGCAGGCCAGCCCTGCAACTCTCCTTCCTCGGCGCGATGGGACCGGACGAATATCTCTTCCGCCTGACCGCCGCCAACGAGAAATCCGACGACCACCTGCTGAAAAACCATTTCGCCCTGACAACACGGGAATCGGAAGTGCTGCTGTGGATCGCCAAGGGCAAATCCAACCGCGATATCGGCGATATTCTCGGCCTTTCCGCGAGAACCGTGAACAAGCATCTGGAACAGATCTATGTGAAGCTCGGCGTGGAAAACCGGGCATCGGCGGCTGTGAAGGCGGCGCATATATTGCATCAGGGGTGACGACCGCCGTTAATATGCTAAGGTTCGTCCGGCATATATTTTCCGCTTGAGCGCGCAACGTCCACTCATTCGTCGAGCGGCGGCCCCTTGTTTCTTCTCCCCGAGGGGGAGAAGTCCGCGGCAGCGGGATGAGGGGGCAAGCTCTCCGCAAATCCGGCAACGTTTCCCCCTTCATCCGACCCTTCGGGCCACCTTCTCCCCCTCGGGGAGAAGAAACTCGCGGCGACCCATCACCCAAAATCACAGTCCGATCCGCTGACCCAACAGGAACAAACACCCATGGACCGTTTCATCATCCTTTCCGGCTGCTCCGGCGGCGGAAAATCCACGCTTCTGGCCGAGCTTGCCCGACGCGGTTTCGCCACCGTCGAGGAACCGGGCCGCCGCATCGTCATCGAAGAAACCCGCAACAACGGCACCGCCCTGCCATGGATCGACATGGAGGCCTTCGCCCGCCGCGCCATCGCCATGGCGCTCGAAGACCGGCAAAAGGCCCCGCCGGAAGGCCCAATCTTCTTCGATCGCGGCCTCATCGATGCCGCCTCAGCGCTTCGACACATAAATGGCGATGCCTTCATCGAGACGCTGCGGGATGCACACCGGTATAACCGTCTGGTCTTCCTCACCCCGCCATGGCCGGAAATCTACAGGGGCGACAGCGAACGCAAACACGATTTCGATGCGGCGGTCGAGGAATACAAGCGTCTGCTCCGCGATTATGACGCGCTTGGCTACGACATCGTCGTGCTCCCCAAAACACGCATCGAAGAACGTGCAGACTTTATCTTGACGCGGATCGGTTGAACGGCACCCCGCAGGCAGCTGAACCGGCCTCAGCGACTGTCCAGCAATTGCGAAACGGTGACGAATTCAAACCCGCGTTGACGCAGACCGTCGATGATCAAGGGCAAGGCCTGCCGGGATATCTCGCGGCTTCGATACATGACATGCATGATGATGATCGAGCCGTTTTTCGTTTGCTCGATAACGTGTTTTGCAAAGGCAGCCGTATCCCCGGCGACATCGGGAAACGATTCCGGCTCAACATCCCACATGATGGTTTTCCGCTCATGCCGGGAAAGATACCAGGGCAAGGCCACCAGCTTCTTGCCATAGGGCGGCCGGAACATGATCTCGCCTCCGTAGCCCGCGGCCCGAATGGCCACGTCGGTGCGCTCAATTTCCTCCCTGATCCGCGCCGGTCCCATCAGCATCATGTTCGAATGCGCATAGCTGTGATTGCCGAGCTGATGCCCCGCGCCCACGATCATCCGCGCCTGCGGCAGGTTTTCTTCGGTTTCCTTACCCGTCAGGAAAAAAGTCGCTTTCACCCCGCGCTCCCTGAGGGTCGTCAAGACACTCTCCGTGAAGCGCGCCGAAGGTCCATCGTCGAATGTCAGCGCCACGACGGGCTTCTCCGTTTCGACCCTTGCGATGATGGTCCCGAAGAGTTGTGTCGTGCGGGATTTGCTGAAGGCGTGCAGGCCGAGAAGCGCGCCCGCCAGCACGGCAAGAACAAGGAACAGAAACAAGGCCCGCTTTATCGTCATTGCCACCCCCCATTGCAGTTTTCGTGAGAGGCTTTTGTTTCCCGCCTTGTTGTCTCCAGTGTGGCAGGCAGAAGCTGCAAAACAAAAAGCCCGGCATCGCTGCCGGGCTTCGATCGTGTATCGCAGAAAGGCTTAGCTGCCCTGCTGGATGTAGGTGAACTTGCCGTCCGGACCCTTCTTCCACTCGTACATGACGTAGCCGGGAAGCTTCGGGTCGCCCTTTTCATCGAAGGAGATGTCGCCGAGTGCAGTCGGGAAGGTACCCTTCTTCAGAGCTTCGGCAACCTTTTCCGGCTCGACGGAACCGGCGGCCTTTGCCGCGCCTGCGATCGACTGCAGGGCTGCATAGGAGTAGAGCGTGTAGGCTTCGGGGTTGAAGCCGGCGGCCTTGAACTTCTCGACCAGCTCCTTGTTTTCCGGGCGCAGCGTCGGATCGGGACCGAAGGTGTTGAGCGTGCCTTCGACAGCGTCACCGGCGATGGACGCCAGTTCGTTCGAAACGATGCCGTCACCCGAAATCAGCTTCGCCTTCAGGCCCTGATCGGCCGCCTGGCGGATGATCAGACCGGCTTCGGTGTGCAGGCCACCCCAGTAGATGACCGTAACGCCGGCTTCCTTCATCTTGGAGATCAGCGCCGAGAAGTCCTTGTCGCCGACATTGACGCCTTCATACATGACTTCCGTCAGGCCGGCCGCATTGGCTGCCTTCTTGGTTTCATCGGCAAGGCCCTGACCATAGGGGGTCTTGTCGTGAATGACGGCGATCTTGGCGTCCTTGAAGTGGTCGGCAAGATATTTGCCGGCAATGCCACCCTGCTGGTCGTCACGACCGCAGGTGCGGAAGGTGTTCCACAGGCCACGCTCGGTAAAGACCGGGTTGGTTGCAGCCGGCGTCACTTCGAGAATGCCGTTTTCGGCATAGACTTCGGAAGCCGGAATGGAAACGCCGGAGTTGAAGTGACCGATGACGAATTTCACGCCGTCGGCAACGAATTTATTGGCAACCGAAATACCCTGCTTCGGGTCGGATACGTCATCGCCCAGCACGATCTTGATCTGCTCGCCATTGATGCCACCGGCGGCATTGATGTCTTTCGCAGCCTGTTCGGCACCCTTCTGGATCTGAGCGCCAAAAGCAGCGTTCGGGCCGGTCAGCGGTGCGCCGACAGCGATCACGACATCGGCCCAGGCCGAACCGCCGAAGGCGACCATGGCGGTCAGCGCGACAGCGGAAAGAAGAGACTTCTTCATTACTTTACTCCCAGTTCCTTGGATGGGTTGATTGCAAGGACCTGTTCGGTACCCACCTTAACCGAACAGAAACCGTTCCACTCTGACGAGCATTGTGCAGCCGGAAAAATCCGCCTGTCAATCTTTCTTCTTGTAGGAAAATGCCGACGTGCGATCGTATAGCCAATAGTAGTTATTGACCATCTGGCTTGTCCGGCGCATGCGGAAACCGATGCTGGAAAAGACCAGAAGAAGAACGACGTCAAACACGTAATAAAAGCCGTTGATGAACGGCCCGTTGAAGAGCGCGTGATGCAGGAAGCGCATCACCAGCCCCAATGCCAGCGTATAGATCACCACACGCGTATAATCGCCCCAGCCATCGGCCACGGACTTGCCCGTGCGCCATGCCGTCCAGAAACCCAAGAGGACAACCAGTGCGCGCAGAACATAACGCACGCCGTTATCGGTTTCGAAAAAAAGGCCCTGCATCTCTTTCCCCATCAGTGCCGGGCGAAAATGCCCAGACCCTGCCTTATCTGTCGTCCCGCCGTTTTGCCGGTGGGCATTTTATTGTTTTGTGTGCAGCCGTTGCACGAAGGCAGCGGCTGAACACCGTTTGCAGTTTTGCGCCGCAAAATTTGCGGCGCAAGTAAAATCTTTCAGTGCCGTCCGCCTTCCAGATAAGCGGCGCGAACCTGTGGGTCGGCCAGCAGTTCCTTGCCCGAACCGCTCATCGTCACCTTGCCGTTGACCATCACATAAGCGCGGTCGGAAAGCTTCAGCGCGGCAAAGGCGTTCTGCTCCACCAGGAAGACGGTCAGCCCTTCCTCCTGGTTGAGTTTCTTGATCGCCTCGAAGATGCCCTTGACGATCAGCGGCGCGAGACCGAGCGACGGTTCGTCGAGCAGAAGCAGCTTCGGCCTTGCCATCAACGCGCGGCCGATGGACAGCATCTGCTGCTCGCCGCCGGAAAGCGTGCCGCCCCGCTGGCTCTGGCGTTCCTTCAGGCGCGGGAACATCACGAAGATCTTCTCGACGTCTTCCTTGAAATATTTGAGGTTGTCGAGATTGGCGCCCATCTGCAGGTTTTCCAGCACCGTCATGCGCGGGAAAATCCTGCGGCCTTCGGGCGACTGGGCAATGCGCTTGCGGGCGATGAGATGCGTCGGCAGCTGGGTAATGTCTTCGCCGTCGAAGATCACCTGGCCGGCACGCGCCTGCGGGCTGCCGCAGATGGTCATCATCAGCGTCGACTTGCCGGCGCCATTGGCGCCGATCAGGCTGACGATTTCACCCTTGTTGACTTCGACATCGACACCGGCCAGAGCGCGGATATTGCCATAATAGGTTTCGACACCCTGGACTTTCAGAAGCGGTTCACCGGACATCAGGCCGCTCCTCCGTCGAGTTCTTCCGCAATCACGTCTTCCACTTCATCATCCTCGACACCCAGATAGGCGGCGATGACCTTCGGGTCGTTCTTCACATGGTCCGGCGTGCCGTCGGAAATCTTCTGGCCATATTCCAGAACCACCACATGGTCGGAAATCTGCATCACAACGGACATGTCATGCTCGATGAGGAGCAGCGACGTGCCTTCATCGCGGATGCCGCGCAAGAGCGCATTGAGCGCCAGCGATTCCTTCGGGTTGAGACCGGCGGCCGGCTCATCGAGGCACAGAAGCTCCGGCCCCGTGCACATGGCGCGGGCGATTTCCAGACGGCGCTGCGCGCCATAGGGCAGATCACCGGCCGGGTCGTCGGCGCGGTCGATCAGATCGGCCTTTTCCAGCCAGTATTTGGCTTTCTCGATCGAGCTTGCAACCGCCCTCTTATAGGCAGGCAGGCCGAGGAGACCGAGAATGGTGTAACCCGAGGCCTTCATCAGCGCATTGTGCTGCGCCACCAGCAGGTTTTCCAGAACCGTGAGGCCCGAAAACAGGCGGATGTTCTGGAAGGTGCGCGCCACCTTCGCCTTCTTGGTGATTTCGAAATCCGGCAGGCGCTCGAGAAGATGCGCCTCGCCACTTTGCTGGCGCATGGTGATCATGCCCATCGTCGGCTTGTAGAAGCCGGTGATGCAGTTGAAAACCGTGGTCTTTCCAGCACCGTTGGGGCCGATCAGCGCGGTGATCTCACCGCGCTTCGCCTCGAAGGAGAAGTCGTTGATGGCCATCAGGCCGCCGAACTTCATCGAGAGATGTTCGACCTTGAGGATCGTGTCGCCCGTCGTATTGCCGTTCGCATTGGATGTCATGTTCATCGTTCCGGAAGCCATCAACCGTGACCTTCCTTGGTAAAGCTGCCGGACACGGCCTTGCGCTCCTTGAGGAAGGCCGTGGGTTCACGCGAGCCGACGAAGCCGCGCGGCTTGAACAGCATGACGATGACCATGGCGAGGCCGAACAGCAGCATACGATAGAGTTCCGGTGTGAAATCAGGCCCGAAGATGTGCTTCAGGAATTCCATTTCACGCAGAAGCTCCGTGCCGCCGACCATGACGAGGGCGGCAATGGCAATACCTGTCAGCGACCCCATGCCGCCAAGCACGACGATGGCGAGGATGACGGCGGATTCGAGGAACACGAAGCTTTCCGGCGACACGAAACCCTGACGCGCCGCGAAGAACGAACCGGCAAAACCGCCGAACATCGCGCCCGTCGCAAAGGCGGTGAGCTTGGTGATGACGGTATCGATGCCGAGTGAACGGCAAGCGATTTCGTCCTCACGCAGCGCTTCCCAGGCGCGGCCAATCGGCATGCGGCGCAGCTTGATCGTGACGTAGGCCGTCAGCATGCACAGAAGCAGGATCACATAGAACAGGAAGATCTTGTAATAGGCCGATGACATCGACAGGCCAAACGCCTTGGCGAAGTTGTTCGGCGCGCCGACATCGAAAGACCAGATGCCGAAGACGGAAGCCTTGGCGATACCGGAAATACCGAAGGTGCCCTTGGTCACATCTGTCCAGTTCAGCAACACGAGACGGATGATTTCACCAAAGGCGAGCGTGACGATCGCCAGATAGTCGCCGCGAAGTCTCAGAACCGGGAAACCGAGGATGATGCCCCAGAAGCCCGCGAGAATGCCGGCAAGCGGCAGAAGCACCCAGAAGGACAGGCCGAACTGGCTGGACAGCAGCGCATAGGAATAAGCGCCAACCGCATAAAAGGCCACGTAGCCGAGATCGAGCAGGCCGGCCAGCCCGACGACGATGTTGAGACCCCAGGCCAGCATCACGTAGATGAGGATCTGGATGCCGAAATTGTCGACGAATTTCAGCGAACCCTGAAAACCGAACAATTGCACGGCGATAACAGGGTAAAGCAGCAGCAGAACCAGCGCCAGCTTGAGGAAGTGCTTATGGAAAAAGCCCTTGTCCTCGGAGATTTCCAGAATGCCGGTTTTTGCCTTGGCAAGCCTGCGGCGATCCATCGACGGTTTGAAGAAGCCGACCACGAGGAAACGGCCAATGGCGGCGACGGCGACGAAGATCGCCAGCAGCCCCCAGCGGGTGCCCCAGATCAGCTGGTTGTTGATATCCTGATAGGTGATGATGCCGATGTAGAGAATGAACATGCCGAACGAGACGACGCCGGCAATCAGCCCCTCCTTCACCGCCGTTGCCATCAGGCTCGGGCTGGAAGCGGCATTTTCGGAAGCGATATTGGTCATGGGATCACACCTTCTCGACTTCCGGACGACCGAGAATACCGGTCGGCTTGAAGATCAGCACGAAAGCCAGGATGCCGAATGCCGCGACATCCTTGTAGGCGATGGAGAAATAGGCCGACCACAGGGATTCGATCAGACCGATCAAAAGGCCGCCGAGAACGGCGCCCGGAAGCGAGCCGATGCCGCCGAGAACGGCCGCGGTGAAGGCCTTGACGCCGGGAACGAAGCCGTCGCTGAACGAAGCCACGCCATAATACATCAGATACATCGTACCGGCGACAGCCGCCAGCGCCGCACCCATGATGAAGGTGATGGAGATCGTCTTGTCGACATCAACGCCGAGCAGGGCAGCCATCTTGCGGTCCTGTTCGGTGGCGCGCTGCGCCCGGCCGAGCGGGGTCTTGTTGACGATGTACCAGAAGGCGAACAGCAGCACCGAGGTAACGACCATGATGATCAGCTGCTTCAGCGATACGGTGATGGCGCCGAAATGATAGCTTTCCGTCACCATGGACGGGATCGGCTTGTTGCGCGGGCCCTGGGTGACCTGGATGAAGTTGGACAGCGCGATCGACATGCCGATGGCGGTGATCAGCGGTGCAAGCCGGAATGAGCCGCGCAGAGGCCGGTAGGCGACGCGCTCGATGACCCAGTTCCACAGGCCGGTCATCAGCATGGCGACGACCATCATCAGAAGCAGAAGAAGCGCCACCGGAATGCCGGCGAAAAACGATGTTGCAATCAAAAAAACGATCAGCGCGGCGAAGCCGCCAAGCATGAAAATATCGCCATGGGCGAAGTTGATCATGCCGATAATGCCGTAAACCATCGTATAGCCGATAGCGATGAGGCCATAGATCGATCCAAGAGTCAGCCCGTTGATGAGCTGCTGGATAAAATACTCCATGTCTTTCCCCCGGGTATGGCCTCAAATGGGCCACGCCTCGTTATGTTAATTATAGGGGGAGCCCCTGCGGGCATCCCCACTCCCAAAATGCATATCGTGTTCGCTAAAAATGTGAAGTCAAAAACAGGCGATCCTGCACAAAATTTGGAATTTCCACACCATCTGCCCGTTTCCCGGTCAAAAGAGCCATGATTTCGGCAGGAAGTGCTGAAAAAATGACGCTGGAATGCTTATTTTAGTCTTGTCTACCGCCATTATTTGACGGGCGACGGGCAAAGGAGTAGCGACATTGGGGATCGAAAGATCCCGGCACGGGATGGCAACGGCAAAGAGATGATCGACATATTGACGAAAGCGGCGCTGGACGCCGGGCAGGCAATCATGGCGGTCCATCGCGCCGGCCCGCATGTGTCTTATAAGGATGACTGCTCGCCGGTGACCGAGGCCGATCAACGCGCCGAAACAATTATTCTTGCGGCGCTGGCCGCTCATTTTCCCGACATTCCCGTGATCGCCGAAGAGGCTGTCTCAAACGGAATTCTGCCGGAAACGGGCAAGGAATTCTTCCTGGTCGATCCGCTTGACGGAACCAAGGAATTCATTTCCGGCAAGGACGATTTCACCGTCAATATCGCGCTTATCCGCAACGGCGCTCCGGTTGCGGGCGTGGTTTACGCACCCTGTCGCGGGCAGGCATGGACTGGCGAAGGCAACAAGGCCGAAAAGCTCGCCATTTCCGGCGAGGGAGCAATCCTTTCCCGCCACCCCATCCGCGCGCGCCAGCGCGGCGCTTCGCCCGTGGCGCTGATCAGCCGCTCGCATTGCACGGCGAAGACGGAAGCTTTCGTGGCCGAACACGGGCTGAAAGACTGCATTTCCGTCGGCTCCTCACTGAAATTCTGCATGCTGGCGGAAGGGGCCGCCGATATCTATCCCCGCTTCAGCCGCACCATGATATGGGACACGGCCGCCGGCGACGCCGTGCTGCGTGCCGCAGGCGGCCGGACGCTCGATTGCGAAGGCCAGCTGCTCGGCTATGCCGTGAGGGGTGATGGTGAGGATGCGCTGGCCAATCCGGATTTTATTGCCGAAGGGGCGGTGGCGGTGGAAGTCGCGGGGTAACGGGCGCTCGGCGTCTTCTGCGACCTCCTGTGACGTGCGTGTGCGGTTTACCCCCCTCTGCCCTGCCGGGCATCTCCCCCTCAAGGGGGGAGATCGACTCGCGGGCGGGTTTCGCCCATCTCAACGTTTGCGAATGAAGTGGTGGCAGCGCCTCCTGCCGATCTCCCCCCTTGAGGGGGAGATGCCCGGCAGGGCAGAGGGGGGTGAAGCGGCATACGCCGAAGCTCCCAAAATAATCCCATCCCCCCTCATCCCCACCCCACCCCGCCGCCTCACAATGCCCCGCGAACGAACACATCAGCGCGGAAGGCACATCATGACGGAACAGACGGCGAGACTTCGGCTTCCCTATATCCTCCCCTCACAGGCACAGAAACACGTCACCCACAACGAAGCCCTGCAAAGGCTGGATGCGATCGTGCAGCTCACCATCAAGGCCGCCGTCGCCACACCGCCCGAAAATGCGGCGGAAGGAGACTGCTTCCTCATCTCCGCGGATGCCGCGGGTGACTGGGCCGGCAAAGGCGGCAGGCTCGCCTTCAAGCAGGATGGCGCCTGGCTCTCGTTCACGCCACAGCCCGGCTGGACGGCCTGGTTTGTCAGTGAGGATAAATATCGCATCCTGCACGACGGCGTCTGGCGCGACATGCCGCTGCCTGCCGCTGGCCGGATGGAAAGGGTTGGCATCGGCACGGATGCCGACACGACGAACCGTCTGGCGCTCGCCTCCCCCTCCAGCCTCTTCACCCATGCGCCGGAAGACGGCAGCCATCGCCTGACGGTCAACAAGGCGGGCAAGGCCGATACCGCCTCGCTGCTGTTCCAGTCAGGATGGAGCGGCCGGGCGGAAATGGGCCTTGCCGGCAATGACGGGTTTTCGATCAAGACCAGCGAGGATGGCACCGCATGGCACACCGCACTTCTTTGCAGCGGCGACGGCCGGGTCTCGATGCCGGAACCGCCCGCTCGCCGTCGCCGGCCTGCCGGCGGGCACGACGAAACCTGCCAATGGCACGGCTGCAGGTTTTTCCGTGCTCTCCTTCGCCGAGGGCGGCTTTGCGCTCGGTGATGCGGTGAGCGGCGGCGGGCGCGAACTCGTGGTTCCGGCAAAGGGTCTTTATCTGGCGGCCTTGATGCTCGCCGTGGTCTCCTCTTCCGGCCACCGGGTGACGCTTTTCATCAACGGCGCGGCGGCCCCCTTCGGCATCGCCGGCAATGCATCGACTTCAGGCACCTCGCAGTCGGCAACCTCCATCCTTTCCCTCAATGCCGGCGACCGCCTGCGGCTGCAGCATGAGGGGACGGCGGAATTTACCCAGGGTAACGGGAAAACATGCCTCTCGCTTGCAGCACTGTGAGTGCAAACAACCGATGGACGATAAAAATTGCGATTTTTGGAAAAATTTTTTCCCGGCAAAATAAGGCGACTCGAACAGATCAGGCGAAACCGTTCAAATTCTTAATAAATTGTCTAGAGCTGCTTAGGCAATTTTTAAAGGTACGGGGATAGAGTTCCCGTCATATGGTCTTGAGTTTGTATAGAGTGTCCAATGACCGAAATGATACGCCCACGAGTTAAATATGTCATCGGCCCCGATGGCAGCCCTCTGACGATCGCGGATCTTCCGCCTGCCAATACCCGACGCTGGGTCATTCGCAGAAAGGCGGAGGTGGTTGCAGCGGTACGCGGAGGACTGTTGAGCCTCGAGGAAGCCTGCGAGCGTTATACGCTCACCGTTGAAGAATTCCTGTCCTGGCAGTCCTCGATCTCCGATCATGGCCTTGCCGGCCTGCGCACCACGCGCATTCAGCAATATCGCCACTGATATTGCGCCGGCGCGGCAACGCGCCCAAACCGAATTTCAAATGCCCCGTCAGATTATCGACGGGGTTTTCGGTTTGATTTTGGATTCCCCCCGCATAGCATGTCCGCCCCACGGTAAAAGATTGTCGCCGGTTTGTGTCCGCTGCGTTCGCTTTCCCGCTGTTTCAATTCAGGCGCAAGCCATTACAGTGGCGAGAACGAACAGCAACACGGAGGCGCAAACCATGGACATTCTCAGCACCGAAACCGGATCGCACGGCGAATATTCGGCAACCATCGACGGCCACAAGGCGGAGATGACCTATTCGCGCACCTCCCCTTCCCTTATCATCATCGATCATACCGGCGTGCCCGATGCCCTGCGCGGCAAAGGCGTCGGCCAGGCGCTCGCAGCCCACGCGATTGATGAGGCCCGCAAGGGCGGCTGGAAAATCATTCCGCTCTGCCCGTTTTTCAAGGCTCAGACGCTGCGCCATAAAGAATGGGCGGATGTTATCCAGGGGTAAGCCGGCAGAATAGTCAAAAGCGTCGCCGCGTCTTCTTCTCCCCGCCAGGGAGAAGGTGGCCCGAAGGGTCGGATGAGCAACGCTAGCGATAGGCTGCACGCTCGCCCCCTCATCCCGCTGCCGCGGACTTCTCCCCGACGGGGAGAAGAAACAAGCGGCAGACGCTCGATCCTTCACAACCGTTCCCATATTGCGTCATTCATAAATGCGCGTCGGGCCTCCCGTCACGCCACCTTTAGCGGCGGCGTCCCTGCATGCATGCTGTGGCGGACTTCCTCGCGAAATTCAGGCGTATCCTTTGCGCCATGCACGGCAACAGCATGTTGCACGGCCGCTTCCATAAGCTCCTCCGGAGAATCGGCGGAGATGGCGATCGTGCATTTGCTGTCACTGGGGAATTCGCGGCAATCAATATATTGGCGGGCCATTTTTCCCTCCCTGCAATAGCCACCCGCACCCGCACGGGGCGCGTGCGCGTAAAAGCCTCCGGCTCACGGTCGGAACCCCCTTAAATTACGCCTTTCCCCACCCCCGGACAATCGAAATCAGCGAGTGGCCGGGCGGCAGGGAGATACGGCGACCCGGCAAAACAAAAGGCCGCCCCTGAGAGGCGGCCTTTTAAAAAAATGCATGCCGTCCCGTCATTGAAAGCCGCCTCCTGATCCACCGGCAGCCGTCAATGAGGACGATCATTCGTCCGATGTTGCGCCTGATATCAGGCGCGGGCGCGGATTGCTCCGTCGCGGTTTTCGAGGGCAGCGGCCTTTTCATATTCGGCCTGCACCTCTTCCAGCGAAGCTTCGGCGGCTTCCTGCTGGGCCTTCAACTCCCGGATCGAGACCTGAAGATTATCCGCCCGCTGGCGCGCGGCCTTGGCGAAGGTCGGATAGGCAAAATGTGTCGGATCGGTAATGCCCGACTTGCTCTCTTCCAGCGAGATCTGATGCACCAGTTCCTTTGCCATCCGCTCGAATTCGGACATCATCTGCTGCAGCTGGTTAAGCTGCCGGCGTTTTTCATTGACCTGAAATTCCTTCAGGCGAACCAGGCTGTCACGCGACTTCATACGCAATACTCCATGGATAGCGAGACCCGGATCAAAAAGGCACTATGCCCCCCTGATCGGCCCGTTTAACCCGCCCGTCACTCCGCAAAGGTTAACTCCTGTGCCGGAATGATTCCTAAAAGTTACCCGACGTTAATAAAAAACCACCGTCGTTAACCTTTCGTTTACGGGCATCGTTAATGATAAACACGATCATTTAAGGGTCGGTAAATGCCAGGTCCAAAAAAATGGGCCAGACGATGTAAGAGTCGATTGAATCACTTAGCGAGAAATCCTCACGTTAAGCTTCAATTTTGGCGATGGTGGATTCACGTGCAAAAACAGCGAAATGCCTTCTTTGCTTAATAAATTCGATACACCTTGCCAAAGGCAATTAGAATTTGTTAACCATTTGGTGGCAGCCTGCAAATCAGGCAACGTCTGGATCCGCATCGCGCGAGGCAATGTTTTACCGGTTCGCGGGCGGCAAAGGGGATAATTATGCGGGTTCTACTGATTGAAGACGACAGCGCGACAGCGCAGAGCATTGAACTGATGCTCAAGTCGGAAAGCTTTAACGTCTACACGACCGACCTCGGCGAGGAAGGCGTGGACCTTGGCAAGCTCTACGATTACGACATTATTCTTCTCGACCTCAACCTGCCTGACATGTCGGGTTATGAAGTCTTGAGAACCTTGCGCCTTTCCAAGGTCAAGACGCCGATCCTCATCCTCTCCGGCATGGCCGGCATCGAGGACAAGGTGCGCGGCCTCGGCTTCGGCGCCGACGACTACATGACGAAGCCGTTCCACAAGGACGAGCTTGTTGCCCGCATTCACGCCATTGTCCGCCGTTCCAAGGGCCATGCGCAGTCGGTCATTTCCACCGGCGAGCTGATCGTCAATCTCGATGCCAAGACGGTTGAAGTGGGTGGCCAGCGCGTTCACCTGACCGGCAAGGAATATCAGATGCTCGAGCTGCTTTCGCTGCGCAAGGGCACGACGCTGACCAAGGAAATGTTCCTGAACCACCTTTATGGCGGCATGGACGAGCCGGAACTGAAGATCATCGACGTTTTCATCTGCAAGCTGCGCAAGAAGCTGGCAAATGCCGCTGGCGGCGCAAACTACATCGAAACCGTCTGGGGCCGCGGCTATGTTCTGCGCGAGCCTGACGGCGCCACGGAATTCCTCGAAACCGCCTGATCTCTTATAAGGACAGGACAGTTTTAAAAGACCCGCTGGCGACAGCGGGTTTTTTGTTGTGCGTCACAGCCAAAACATGCCCGCTTCATTCGGACGCAACAGAAAGCGCATATTGGCACTCCCAAAAAGGACCAATGCCATGAACCACCCTATCCCCACTCTCAAAACCCAACGCCTGACATTGCGCCCGCAGACCATGGCGGATTTCCCCGCTTATCTGGCCTTCATGGCCTCACCGCGCTCTCTCGGTGTCGGCGGCCCCTATGACCTCTGGAAAGCTTGGGGCGTTTTTTGCCACGATCTGGCCAACTGGCACTTCTTCGGCCACGGCGCGCTGATGATCGAGCTTGATGAAACGGGGGAATGCATCGGCCAGGTCGGCATCAATCACGGCCCGCTATTTCCCGAAAAGGAACTGGGCTGGCTGCTTTATGACGGCCACGAAGGCAAAGGTTATGCCGCCGAAGCCGCCATAACGCTGCGTGGCTGGGCCTTTGAAACCCTGAAGCTGCCCACGCTGGTGAGCTACGTATCACCGCAAAACAGCAAATCCGCCGCCGTCGCCAAACGAATCGGTGGTTCTCCCGACCCCTCCGCGCCGCGCAACGACCCGGAAGATCTCGTTTTCCGATATTACCCGCTCAACGTTGCTTGAAGGAATCGGGACGCGGCGCAAAACCGAAAGGTTTCAGCGAGGCGTCCCTCCATCTATCAGGCGGATAGGCGTCTCAATGCAGTTTCTCTTTGAGAAAGCCGCCGATTATCTCTGCGATTTGCGCATGGATCTCAGCGCGGCCCCTGCCCCCCGCCATCCCGGCAGACGAAACCTTCACCCGGTGACATCTCTTCGACGATTTTTTCGCCATCGGGCTTGCACAGCTGCATGAAGCTGAAGTGGCTGGCATCCGGTATCTCCCGATAGATCGTCGTGGTTTTTGGCAGATGCCGGGCGATATAACCGGAATCGGCCCTGATCGCGGCGATCTCCGGCGTCTCCACACCGGCAGCCAGAACCAGAACCGGCACATCGACACCTTCAAGCGTTCCCGGCAAAAACCCGGCGGCCGGGCCGAGATCGAGCGCAATGGCCGCGCGGATGCGGATATCCCGCAAATCCATCGAAAGGCGCGGATCGGCCTTGCCACCGCCGATGATGCCGACCTTGGCCAGCAGCCGTGGCGCCTTGCATTGCGGTGGCGTTTTCTCTGCGTTGCAGTCCTTCAAGGCAAGTTCGGCGTTATAACGGCCTCCCACCAGCTCCATCGCGGTCCAGCCGCCAAGGGAATGGCCGATCACGGCGATGCGCGTCTCATCGATCTCGCCGGCCAGCCGATCGTCATCAAGAAGTGCCGTCAGCGTTCTGCCGATATCGCGCGGTCGCTCCCATAGCGGAATGACCTCGACTGCATTCTCTTCGGTAAAGGATTCGCCCTGATGATCCGGCGCGGCCACGACATAACCGTCCTGCGCAAGCTCTCCGGCAAGCCAGTTCAGATTGCGCCAGCTTCCGCCAAACCCGTGCGAGAGCAGAATGAGGGGGCGGGAACCGGGCGGAATGGAAGCACCCGGTTGAACCCCAAGGCCGTAAAAGGCGGCGTTTTCACCCACGACCTCGGTTTTTCCGGACGGAACAGCCGGATACCACAATGATACATTGAGCGCTCTTGCACCGGCATCGTCAGGCAATTTGATCTGCTTGAAACCGATGGCGCTTTCCGCCATCGCGGCGGGAACAAGGGAGAAGATGACAATTGTCGCCAGAAGAAAATTGCGCATGAGATGCTCCAGGAGTTGATATGCACCAACTCCTGGCTCAAACCGCCGCCGCCCGAGACCTCAAACGGGTTTGAGGACGGACTGAAACACGATCAAGGCAGCGCCCTCACCAATCGTCTAAACCCCGGCCACACGTTCGAAAAGCCGGATCGGGTGTTTCCGGAACGTCGTTTCGCGGAATGGCCGAAAGCCGAATCGGGCGGCAATGGCCAAGGAAGGGCTGTTCAGCGGATCGATCATGCAGACGGTCCGCTGCGAAATTCCGCTGCTGTCGAACCACCCGGTTACGGCCTCCACGGCCTCGGTCGCGACACCCTTGCCGCCCAGTTCGACATCGATTTTCCACATCGCCTCGGGAACACCATCGAAATCGGCCCCGTTTCCACGGCGCATATGGGCAAAGCCCACCTCGCCCACGATACGCCCCGTGGCCCGCTCTTCCACCACAAAGGGGCCGAACCCATAAGCGGACCAATGGCCGATAAAGCGCAAAAGCCTTGCGAATGCGAGTTCCGCGTCCAGCGGAGCAATCGCGGTAAGTCCCTCGATCTGTGGAACATCAGCCCCCCAGAACGCGCGATAAAGCGCTTCATCCCCGATGGCGTGTGGCCGAAGGAGAAGGCGAGCGGTGGTCAGACGAACCATGAACATGCTCCCCAAAACGAAAAAAGGCCGGCACGTCGGCAGACGCAATCCCGGCCCTTTCGCAAAATCATCTCCGCAATCGAATGGTCACTCGGCAACCGTCTTTGCGGTAAAGACGATGCGATCTTCATGCACCTTATATTCCACCGTCATATTGGCCTCTTCCGCCAGAAGCAGCGTGTAATAGGGCTGCACGGAATGGGCATCGACCGCCTCTTCCAGCCGGCCTTCGTAAATCTCCACGAACTTGGCCGGAACGCGCATCATCCGACCCTTGACGGTGATTTCGAACTTGGCGTCGCCATCGGGGCTTTCCAGCAGCACATCCACATTGCCGCCGCGCGGGATTGCGCCGTAAGCGACAAGGAAGAGGTTGAGCAGAAGTTTGACACGATTTTTCGGAACGATGGCCCGCGGACCGTTCCAGCTGACTTCAGCCTTCTTCTCAGCCGCAGCGAAATCCTGCGCGGCCTTTTCGGCCTCGCCGGTGTCGATGGAAGCACCGGCCGAGCCGGAAGCGCCAAAAGCGAGCCGGGCGAACTTCAGCCGCACGGATGCGTTAAGGGCTGACGTGCGGATGAGATCGAGCGCATCGTCATCCGTGCCGCCCTCGTCCAGCAGTTCGAGGCCGTTATTGATGGCGCCGACAGGAGAAATCACATCATGGCACACGCGACTGCACAAAAGAGCCGCCAGATCGGGACCGGACAGCGTGATATTGAGTTTGCTCGTCATAAAATTCTCTCCTGCGCAAGGGAGGCGCGGACGGTGTGGAAATTGTTAAGCCATAATGACACCATATTTGGTAAACCGATTGTTAATAGGATGGTTTCAAAATGCCAAATGCCTTAACAGGCCACATTGGAGCCCCGTGTATCCGCCAGGATGCACGACAGATGCTGTAGAACTTTGACTCTACGCATCGGCCCTTGCGAAAATCGATTCGGTTTTTCGGGCTGATGCGTTAACGAAACAGACGGACGGACATGACGATGCGCCTTACGAAAACCCGCACCATTGCACGCCTCGGACTGGGAAAGATTTTCGCGCTCCTTGCGAGCCTCTTGATGTGGGTCGCACCGGCCTTTGCCCAGACCAGCGATCAATATTCCATCCAGGAAGTCGTGGATGCAGGCCACGGATTCTTCGGTGAAACCACCGGCGGCCTTGCCAAGGTGGTGGAGCGCGCCTTCCAGCAATACGGACTTCCGAACGGTTACATTCTTGGCCAGGAAGGCTCCGGCGCCTTCGTTGCCGGCCTCACCTATGGTGAAGGCACGCTTTATACCAAGAATGCCGGCCAGCATCCGGTGTTCTGGCAGGGCCCGTCGCTCGGGCTTGATTATGGCGGTCAGGGCACCCGCGCCATGATGCTGGTTTATAATCTTCCCTCCGTCGATGCACTTTACCGCCGTTATGGCGGTGTCAGCGGTTCCGCCTTCATCGTCGCTGGCGTCGGCATGACCTATCTGAAGAGCAGCGATGTGACGCTCGCCCCCATCCGCACCGGCATCGGCGCACGCCTCGGCATCAATGTCGGTTACCTGAAGCTTACCCAGCAGCCGACCTGGAACCCCTTCTGATTCGCTGAAATCAAAGTGCAGCGGAGCCAGCGGTGGCATATAGGACGAGAGATTGCGGCAGGTTTATTCTCCCCACCGGGGAGAAGGTGGCCCGAAGGGCCGGATGAGGGGGCAACGTTGCCGGCACCTCATGACCCTTGCCCCCTCATCCCGCTGCCGCGGACTTCTCCCCCACGGGGAGAAGAAACAAGCGGCGCTGACACCGCCTCTGCAATTGCCGGGAGACCCCTCCCCACGGTTGCAATAATAGCGTAACGTGCTTTCGCGCTCCTCTTTCCGAATGCGCGCGTATCTGAGTTTCGGAGACTGTCCCGCGTGATCGAATATGCCATTCTTTTCGGATTGGGTTTTCTCACCGCAACCCTGCTGGCCCTGTTGATTGCACCCGCGATCCACCGCCGCATCGTCGCCTATACGGAAAACCGCCTGCGCGCGACGATGCCCATCAGCCCGCAGGAAGTCCGCGCCCAGAAGGATATGGCGCGCGCGCTTTACGCCGCTGAAAACGCCAAGGTTCGCCAGGAACTGGATACCGAGCGGGAGAAAAACACCTCGCTGCGCCTCGCCAACGAAGCCGCTTCCAGCGACGCCTATCGGCTGGGCGAACAGAACCGCAGCCTTTCGCTGAAAATCGAGGAGCTGACGCTGGAGATCGGCGAATTGCGCGCCGCCCTCGATACCAGCGAAGAACGCGCCGGTGCCATTGCCATGAGCCTCACGCAACAGGAACAGGCCGCCAACGAGCGCGCCGCCCAGATGTCTGATCTCACCGCCCGTCTCACCAATCTGACGCGCGAGCTGGATGATTCGAAAATCACCGCCGCCACCCGCGATCTGGAAGCCGAGCAGGCAAAACAGAGCGCCTCGCGCTTCCGCAAGGAAGGCGAAACCGCCACCCGCGAATTGCAGGATGTGGCGGCCCGCAACAAGGAAGCCATGACGGCGGTTGCGCGCGAAAGCCGCAAGGTCACGCGTCTGGAAGACCAGGTCGCCACTGTGATGGCGAAAAATGCCGATCTCGACACCATGCTGACGCTGCGCAATCAGGAAGTCGCCCGCCTGAAGGAACAGCTGGCGGCAACTGGCGGCCGCAGCAACGACATGATCATTCGCCTGCCGAACCCGGCCGTGCCGGTTGAGAAAGCGGCGAGCCAGTTGCAACCGGCGACCCCTGTCCCGGCCCCAGCTGCCGCGCTCGAAACCACACCCGTCGTTGCTGAGGACGTGACACAGGCGGTGACCACGGAGGAGGCCGCGGTCTCCCCCATGGTTGAGCCGACGACACCGTCGCCGGAAGGTCTGGAGCAGGAAATCGAGGACATCCGCAATCAGGGAACGGCGCTCACCGAACGTCTGCTGAATGTGCGCGGCACTGGCAATGACGAACCCATCCGCCGCGAAATCGCGCGGATCGCCGCAAAGATGATTGCACTGACGGCTGCACAGGAGGGCGAGACGTCGCCTATTCCGGGTCTGCTGGCCAAGGCCTCCGGCTCATCGGGGCGGGAGAGCCTTGCGACGGGGGCGAGTGCGTTGATGAGGAAGCGGGAACAGTAAAACTGGTGGTGCGGGATAGTCCGCCTCAGTGGGTGTGGTTTACCCCCCCTCTGCCCTGCCGGGCATCTCCCCCTCAAGGGGGGAGATCGGCAAGAGGCGCTGCCACCGCTTCATTCGCGAACGTTGAGAGAGGCGAGACATCTCCACGAGTCGATCTCCCCCCTTGAGGGGGAGATGCCCGGCAGGGCAGAGGGGGGTGAAGCGGCATACGCAAAGGCAGCGGTAAGCACTCCTTAAATCCGCCCCATCACCCCTGCCATCTGATAAAGCGCCAGACCCGAAGCCGTGCCCGCATTCAAGCTATCCAGCTGCGGCGACTGCGCAATCCGCGCGGTATGAAACCGCGACAGCACCGATTGCGGCAACCCCTCGCCTTCCGTGCCGATGACAAGCGCCATGCGCTCTGAACGGGGAATATCACGGATTTCGGTCTCGCCGTTTGGCGAAAGGCTCCAGATGGCAAAACCGGCCTCGGACAGCCGCTCCAGCATCTCCACCGCAGCACCACCGCGATGATAGGGCACAGAAAGGACCGACCCAACGGAAACCCGCAGCGCCTTGCGATAGAGCGGGTCGCAGCACGTCTCGTCCAGCAACACTGCATCAGCATAAAACGCCGCCGCATTGCGGAACATCGCGCCGAGATTATCGTGATTGGAAATACCGCAGCCCACCAGCACCAGCGAGGCGGCCGGAAGCGCGGCCGTCATCTCCTCCAGCCCATCGCGTTCCACCCGGCGGCCGAGCGCCAGAATGCCGCGATGCAGGTGGAAACCGACGATACCGTCAAGCACCGGCGCTTCGGCCACATAAACGGGAACATCATCAGGGAAATCGGCAAGAATATCGGCAACGCCGGCAAGCCGGTTTTTGAGGATGAGAATGCTTTCCGCCGCAAAGGCGCCACCCGCTTTGTGGGCGGCGGCCAGCATGCGCAGCACCACCGTGCCTTCGGCAATGAAGCGGCCCTGACGCCCGGTCAGGTCACGCTCGCGAATATCGCGAAAGGCGGCGATGCGCGGATCGGCCGGGTCTTCGACCGGAATCAGCGCCCGCCCATCCAGCAGCACACCCTCGTTGCCCTCACTGGGCATCAACAGTCACATCGGCCAGAAAACGGCCGGCCGCGACGTTGAAGACCAGCGCCTTGCGGGTGCCATTGGCGAGCCGGCCATAAAACAGCATGTCGCCGCCGGAATAGCTGACATTGTCGATCACGAAGCCCTGCGGCAGGCTGGCGGTGACGGCCAGCGGGCCGTTGCCGGTGGGAACGGCAAGATTTGGCGCAGCACTCTGCGTCTGAACCGTTTTCGACGGCCCCATCGCCTTGTAGACAACCGCACCGAAGACGGCCATAAGGCTGATAAACATCACGGAGCCCGACACGATCTGCAAACGGATCATCTTGCGGCGAACTTTTTCCACGGCCGGATCAAGCGGCTTGTCTTCCTGTTCGTCTGGCTCGATCTGCGTCATCGGGTTCCCTGAAATGCTGATGGATCGGAAAAATAACAATGAACGACCCCTTTAAACAAGGCGGAGACGCAAGGAAAGTCCTGATTGCCGGGGAAGACGCCGAAGGTCGCCTCGATGTGTGGCTGGTGGGCGAAGTTGGCGGCGATCTGTCACGCAGCCGCCTGAAGGCGCTGATCGAACAGGGCGCCGTCCTTCTCAACGGAACGCCCGTAACCGAACCGAAAAAGAAGGTGCATCCGGGCGATCGCATCGAAATCGTCATGCCGGAACCGGAAGACCCCGTGCCGCAGGGCGAGGATATTCCGCTCGACGTGGAATATGAGGACGAGGACCTGATCGTGCTCATCAAGCCCGCCGGCCTTGTCGTGCATCCGGGCGCCGGCAACTGGACCGGGACGCTGGTCAACGCCCTCATTCACCATTGCGGCGACAGCCTTTCCGGCATTGGCGGCGTGAAGCGGCCGGGCATCATGCACCGGCTGGACAAGGAAACCTCCGGCGTCATGGTCGTGGCGAAAAACGACAATGCCCACCGTCATCTTGCCGCGCAATTTGCCGATCACGGCCGCACCGGGCCGCTGGAGCGGGCCTATAAGGCCGTCGTCTGGGGCCGCCCGCGCACATTGCGCGGCACCATCGATGCTGCCCTTGGCCGCGGCGCCGACCGCACCAAACGCACCGTCAAACGTGAGGATACCGATGACGCCCGCGAAGCGATCACCCATTACGAGGTAATGGAACGCTTCCATGAACGGCCTGACGCATCCTGCCTCGCCTCCATGGTGGAGTGCCGCCTGGAAACCGGCCGCACCCACCAGATCCGCGTGCATATGGCCCATATCGGCCATCCGCTGATCGGCGATCCCGAATATGGCGCGTCCTTCCGCACCAAGGCGAACCTTTTGGAAGAACCGGCCAGAAGCACCGTCAACCGCTTTCCGCGACAGGCGCTGCATGCCTATCTGCTGGCCTTCGAACACCCTCGCACCGGCGAGGTGATGGAGTTCGAAACCGATATGCCTGACGATATGCAAGAACTGCTTGAAGCCCTGCGCAGCTGAAAACTGGTATGGCGCGGTCAAAAAAACCGCGCCACGTATCTCGCCGGAAGTCTCGGATAATAAAAAAAGATTAGCGGATAGCGATATTCCGCAGTCGGTCCTTTTTGTAGACCGCCCCAATTTCGCTTCAATCGTCGCACCTCCTCGGCCCCCGCAAGGCTTGTCATCGTCCCCGCAAACACCGTGGCCGCATGCCGAGCTTGCCGAATAACCGACGCCGCAAGCAACGCCTTCCGTTCGATGCAAAAGCCTGAGCGGAACCGGCATGATGACGGGATCTATCGCGCATGAATATCGAAGACCGCCGGTTCATATTTCAGGATCTACGCAGCATAGAAGGTTATATCGACCCACCCGATGCGCTTGTCTTCAAGGCTTTGCTGCAGGCGCAGACGCGGGACGATCTCAAGGGTGGAATGGCGGAAATCGGTGTCTATTATGGCCGCTCCTATTTCCTGCTGCGCAAATTCGCTGGGACGCAGGAAAAGGTGCTGGGCGTCGATCTGTTCGATCTTGATCCGCCCGAAGATGGCAGCCTAGACCAATATGAGCGGCTGATGGAAAACGGCCGCCGGCTGGGTTTTGCCATGGATGAGGACTTGATCATCAGGGGCGACAGCACCCGGCTGGCCCCCGCCGAGATCACCTCACGCATCGGCCCGGCGCGCTTCTTCAGCATCGATGGCGGCCACCACCTGCATCACGTGCTGGCGGATGCGAAACTGGCGATGGAGGTGATCGCCCCGCACGGCATCATCGTTTTCGACGATACCTTCAACCCGGCCTGGCCGGAGGTGACGGTGGGTGTGGCCGATTTTCTGCGCACCCATGGCCATAGCCTCGTCTGCTTCGGCATGACCAAATATAAAACCTATGTCTGCCGCCGGGAATTTCACGCGACTTATGCGGGCGCAATTGCCACTGACCCCGATCTGCAGGCGCTTGGCCATGTCGAGACGCAGTTCCTCGGTTCCAACGTCGTGCGCCTGCACAATCCCATGCGGCGACGGGTAATGTATGAGCTGATGGTACGCTCCGGCCTTGGCGGTTTTTCGGAACGAATCTACCGTTCGAAAGTTAAACAGGTCAGAGACAATGCCGCCGGAACATAACGCATGTGTGAACGCAGCGTTCGCTTGAAACGCGGCGGGCGCATACATATCTGTCACATGGGTTCGTGCGGGGTCGGTAACGACCCGCAGCTTACGGCGTGCCTCGGGCGGGTGATTTTGCCACGCCAGAGAGGGCGCCGTTCCAGACCATAGATAAGGGGGTGCTTTATGGCCCGCAATAGTTTGCCTACGATTACGGCCGGTGAAGCCGGTCTCAATAGATATCTCGACGACATCCGTAAATTTCCGATGCTGGAGCCGCAGGAAGAGTACATGCTTGGCAAGCGTTACGCCGAGCATGGCGACCGCGACGCCGCCCATAAGCTCGTCACCAGCCATCTGCGTCTCGTTGCCAAGATTGCCATGGGTTATCGCGGTTATGGCCTGCCGATCGGCGAAGTCGTGTCCGAAGGCAATGTCGGCCTGATGCAGGCGGTGAAGAAGTTCGATCCGGAACGCGGTTTCCGTCTTGCCACCTATGCCATGTGGTGGATCAAGGCCTCGATCCAGGAATATATCCTGCGTTCGTGGTCGTTGGTAAAGATGGGCACGACGGCCAACCAGAAGCGACTGTTCTTCAACCTGCGCCGGCTGAAGGGCCGTATCCAGGCAATCGACGACGGTGATCTGAAGCCGGAACACGTCAAGGAAATCGCCACCAAGCTGCAGGTTTCCGAAGAAGAAGTCATCTCGATGAACCGCCGCCTGCATGGCGACGCGTCTCTGAATGCGCCGATCAAGGCTTCCGAAGGTGAGTCCGGCCAATGGCAGGACTGGCTGGTGGACGACCATGACAGCCAGGAAGCCGTGTTGATCGAGCAGGACGAACTGGAAACCCGCCGCCGCATGCTGGCAAAGGCCATGGGCGTGCTGAACGACCGTGAGCGCCGTATCTTCGAGGCTCGCCGCCTTGCGGAAGATCCGGTGACGCTGGAGGAACTCTCCTCAGAGTTCGACATCAGCCGCGAACGCGTGCGCCAGATCGAGGTTCGCGCTTTCGAGAAGGTTCAGGAAGCGGTGCAGAAGGAAGCGCTGGAAGCTGCGCGCGCATTGCGCGTGGTGGATGCGTAAGCCGTCCTTAAACGTCCAAGTCAATATGAAGCCCGCAGATCGCAAGATCTGCGGGCTTTTTGTTTGCCAGACGCATGGTTGCGGAGAACCGGTGGGCGTTGCCCCCTCATCGCCTCGCTTGCGCTCCGGCACTTCTCCCCGGCGGGGAGAAGAATTTGCGGCGACGTCTCATTCCGCATCAAATGTCAGGGACTATGTCTGAAGAGCGCAATCGGGCGCGGCAGTTTCTTCTCCCCGCCGGGGAGAAGTGCCGGAGCGTAAGCGAGGCGATGAGGGGGCAAGCTCTCGGCAAGCCCCCAAAATCATCACTGACCGCCGGCAGCAGGAGCCGCCGCCGCCCATTCGCTGAGCGCCTTGTCGAAGGCGGCGATGCCGTCATTGCCCTTTTGCAGCGTCAGAAGCGCGCGGCGACCGTTGCGATAGGAGACCGGGATGTCGATCCAGTTGCGGCTCTTCAGCAGCTCCAGATTGGTCTTCATCGCATCCGGGAAGTCGTTAAGCGCGATCATGTGGAAATCGTCGGTGATCTTGGCCGGAACCGCGATCAGGGCATTGCCGCGATCCTGCTCCGTGCTCTTCATCGCGATACGCTGGACGCTGTCGATCGCGCCGCCTTCGAAACCGGGCGAAACCGAGAAGACTATCTCGATCAGGTGGCTGGCCGGCAGGGACGGATCGGTGTTGCGCTTGAAGGTAATAAGCGCACTCAAGCCGCGGCCGGGAACCGTGATCTGGCCCTGAACGGTGGGCGATGGCTTGCCTTCCGCATCATTTTCCTGCTGCAGCGACCAGGAAACGCTGCCCTGAATGGCCGTTGGAACGGTCTGGCCCAGCACTTCCTCGTAAAGGAACATGCGATCGCCGGTGGCGGCAGCGGCAGGTTGCTGGGCCGGCGGCGTGCCGGCAGGTGTTCCATTGGGCGTTCCTGCGGGCGCGCCGGCAGTATTGGCCGGAGCCTCACCCGCAGGCGGCGGCGCGACGTTCTGCTCGTAAACCGACTGGCCTTCTGCCGTAACCGGCTGGCCGTTCGCGCCCGGCGCAGGTCCCTCGTCACGCTCGGTCCCGTCGGCCAGAAGCCGCTGGGTAAACTTCGTGCCGGTCACGGAACCATCGTCGCCATGCGTCGGCGTCTGGTGGTTTGCCGGCTGCTGCCCGGTGGCGGGCGGCTGCTGGGTTGCAGGCGGCGTCGATGTCTGCGCTTCACCTGTCGGAGTAGTGGCCGGAGGCGTCTGGGTCTGGCCACCATTCTGTGCCGATTGCACCAGCCCGCCGACCATGTCGTTCAGGGCGTCGCGGTTCATCCACAGCGCATAACCGCCACCTGCCAGAAGCCCGGCCCCGACAAGGGCAAGCACAAGCGACGCATAGTTGCGGCGCGGCTTCTTCTTGACCATGTAGGCGGGCGTCGCGGCACCTGCGCCCACGGCGGGTGTATCGTCCGCAGTTGCCCGGCTGGAAGACGACGCGCCATCGTAGCCGATCAGCTCATCCAGATCGTCCCAGGGGGTGCGTTCCTTGTTGTCCTTGGCCGGTGTCTGATCGCCGAAGGGATCATTGTCGGCGCGCGGCAGAGCCGGCGCGTCCTTGGCCGGAATGGCGATCTCCGTGTCCTGGAAATAGGACGAGAAATCCTCAACGACGGCAGACTTTTTCGGTGTCGTATCGTCCGCCTGGCGCGGTTCGGAAAATTCATCCTGCCGGCCGAAGACCGGATCGTGATCGACTGCCGCATGGCCGAAGCGGTCATCCGCATCGCGCTTTTCCGGCTCGAAATTCACCGCCAGGTCCTGATAATGCTGCGCGGCATAACCGGCAACCAGCGGGCGCTCGTCCGTCTCGGCACGCACGTCGGCATAGTCGTCAGCGGCGGGCGCATCGTCGGCCTGCGTTTCTTCAAGCTTGCGCCAGTCGTCCTCATCCACCGGCTTTGCCCAATGGGCGGGAACGGACGTGTCATCTTCGCGCGGCGCGGTTTCGAATTCGCGATCGTGCTCGTCAGCCGCGCGATAGGCCGGCTCTTCCTCCGCACGGGTGAAATAGGTTCCGTGCGTTTCATCGGAAACGGCGGGCGTTATCGGCGCGGGCGCTTCATAGAGCTCTTCCGGCTCGCGCTCTTCTTCACGCTGTTCCTCATAAACCTGCTCATCCTGCTCGGCGGCGGCGGAAACCGGCGCTTCGTGGCGAGGCTCTTCCTCGACGGCGGGTTCTTCATAAGCCGGCTCTGGCTGTGCGGCCTCGGTCGAGGCGGGTTCTTCCGCCTCGACAGGCTCGGCGGCATGGGCCGCGCGATCCTCATCGATATCGTGCTGATGGTAAGGTGCTGCGGCCTCTTCGGCAGCGGAGGAGAATTCTTCATCCTCCTCCAGCGCCGGAAGCGCCTCGGCATATTCGCTGTCCACCTCGGCGATTGCGGCGTCCAGCTTGGCGATCTGCCGGCGCAACAATTCTTCCGGCGGACGTGGCTTCATATTCTCGAGTTGGCGCACAACCGCACTGCGCGCCTTGTCGTAAACCTTCGCCCGGTTTTCGGGAGTATTGTTCGCCAAGCCATCCACGGCCTTGCGAATGACTGCTACAAAATCCGCCATAAGCACTTTCTCGTCGTGACCGGCGACGTACCGGCCCGATATGGTTTATGAATCTAGATCGCCGAGGACATTAATCCTCAAACGGATCAGTCACAAGTATGGTGTCGTCACGCTCCGGACTTGTCGACAGAAGCGCGACAGGCGCCCCGATCAATTCCTCGACCTGACGGACATATTTGATTGCCTGAGCAGGCAAATCCGCCCATTTTCGGGCACCGACGGTAGATTCCTTCCAGCCTTCCAGCGTGATGTAGATCGGCTCGACGCGCGCCTGCGCGCCCTGGCTGGCCGGAAGATGGTCGATTTCCTGCCCGTCAAGCTTGTAGCCGACGCAGATTTTCAGCTCGTCGAGACCGTCAAGCACGTCAAGCTTGGTGAGCGCGATGCCGGTAATACCATTGGTGGCGACCGACTGGCGCACCAGTGCGGCATCGAACCAGCCGCAACGGCGCTTGCGGCCGGTGACGGTGCCGAATTCATGGCCCTTTTCGCCCAGGAACTGACCGATCTCGTCATTCAGCTCGGTCGGGAACGGACCTTCGCCAACGCGGGTGGTGTAAGCCTTGGTGATGCCGAGAATGTAACCCAGCGAACCCGGACCCATGCCCGAACCGGCGGCGGCCTGGCCGGCAACCGTGTTGGAAGAGGTCACATAGGGGTATGTGCCGTGGTCGATATCGAGCAGCGAGCCTTGAGCGCCCTCAAACAGGATGCGCGCACCGGCGCGGCGCTTCTTGTCGAGCAGCAGCCACACGGTTTCGCTGAACGGCAGGATGCGCTCGGCAATCGAGCCCAGCTCTTCCATGATCGTCTCGTGCGAAACTTCGGTCGCGCCGAAACCGCGGCGAAGCGCGTTGTGATGCGTGAGGATACGGTCGACCTTGGCGGAAAGCGCCTCCATATCGGCCAGATCCATGACGCGGATGGCGCGGCGACCAACCTTGTCTTCGTAAGCCGGGCCGATGCCGCGACGGGTGGTGCCGATCTTCGTGCCGCTGTTGGAGGCGGCGTCTTCGCGCATGCCGTCCAGCTCGCGGTGCAGCGAAAGAATAAGGGTGGCATTGTCGGCGATACGCAGGTTTTCCGGGGTAACCTTGACGCCCTGCGCTTCCAGACGGCCGATTTCGGCGATCAGCGCATGCGGATCGACCACGACACCATTGCCGATGACGGCGAGCTTGCCGGGACGCACGACGCCGGACGGCAGAAGCGAAAGCTTGTAGCTGATGCCATCGATGACAAGCGTATGGCCGGCATTATGGCCGCCCTGATACCGCACGACGACATCTGCCCGCTCGGACAGCCAGTCGACAATCTTGCCTTTGCCTTCGTCGCCCCATTGCGAGCCGACCACCACAACATTCGTCATTTCTTGCTTTCCTGCTCATGGCGCTTGCGCGCCCGATAACCCGATGGGAAACCCAAACCCGCGAATGTATACTGTGTTGTTTTACGGAAAGCGACCCTGTTTCTTATGGAGAATTTTGCTTTTTCCGTGACAAGGCGTGGATTTCCCGCATTATCTCGCCCCGTGGGGCCCAAGCGCGGGCGCAAGACCGCCATTCACCCCTTAACCGTTTTCCCGCCCCGTGAAGAAGCGAAACATCAGCGTGCCCTCCAAAGCCTATATCGCCCTCATCATCGCCACGCTCTGCTGGGGCGGCAACACCGTTGCCGGCAAGCTGGCCGTCGGCCACATCAGCCCCATGGCCTTCACCTTCCTGCGCTGGGTCTTCGCCGTCGCCATCATCTTCGCCATTTCCGTGCCGCAACTCATCAAGGACTGGCCGGTGGTGAAAAAGCGCCTGCCGTATTTCTTCGTGCTCGGCAGCGTCGGTTACACCGCCTTCAACGTGTTTCTCTACACGGCCCTGCAGCACACCTCCGCCATCAATGCCGCCGTTATTCAGGCCGGCATTCCCATGGTCATCTTCGTCCTGAACTTCATCCTGTTCCGCACCCGCGTGCTGTTCGGCCAGATCGTCGGCTTCTGTCTCACCATATCAGGCGTGGCGCTTCTCGCCTCGCATGGCGATCCGGTCTCGTTGCTGCAACTGGAAATGAATGTCGGCGACGCGATCATGCTGCTCGCCGTGCTCGTCTATGCCATCTACACCGTCATCCTGCGCTGGAAACCGGCGGTCGACTGGCGCACCCTGATGGCCATCCCCGCCTTCTTCGCCCTCCTCACCTCCGTGCCGCTGATCTTCTGGGAAATCTCACGCGAGAGCGTCGTCTGGCCGGATCAGAAGGGCTGGGTGCTGGTGGTCTATGCCGCCATTTTTGCGTCCCTCGTCGCGCAGATCCTGTATATCAAGGGCGTTGAACAGATCGGCGCCAACCGCGCCGGCCTCTTCATCAACCTCGTACCCGTCTTCGGCACGCTTCTTTCCGTCGTGGTGCTCAGCGAAACCCTGCACACCTACCAGATTGCGGCACTCGTCATGGCGCTCGCCGGCATTGCCGTCGCGGAACGAAAAAAATCGCCGGCTTCCTGATCCAGATAGGATCAGGAAAAACCGGCGTAGTCTGGCAGGCATGAAGAGATGGGCTTAAAGCGCGGTTTCGCGCTCGGCCGGAGAAAAGACGGCATTACCGAGAACGATATCGCCCTTGTCGGTTGTAACGATCAGCACTTTTTCGAGCGATCCGTCATTGTTTAGCGAAAAGGCGAGGCGCAGCGCGCTCGAAGACCAGCCGGCACCGGCAAGCGCCGTGCGCTTGATCGCGGCGCAATCACCACAATCGCCAAGGCTTAACGAAGGTGTTGCCGGCACATCGGTTGCGAAGCCGGAAAAATAATCATCGAGCGCACCCATGGTGGCGTTTACATCGCGGTTGACGCGCAACAGTTCCTCACGACGCTCGCCGTTAAGCGGCGCGGCAATCGTCGAAACACATTGGCCGGCGGAAAGAACACAGCCATCAAAACCGCCCGGCGCCGAAACACCGATCTCCGTCACCGCGCTCTTTTCAACAGCGGCAAAACCACGGGCAAAACCGGCAGCACCCGCCGCATCGGCGTGGGTGGACATGGAAGCAACGACAATTCCGCAGATGGCAGCAGCAATAATCTTCTTCAACATTTCATACCCCGTTTGGCGATCCGCCGGCTTGTGCCGGTCTCGATTTCTGTTTTGTGGGAACGTCTCTTTTCAGAGGCGCTCTCCGTCTGTGATCCCACAATGGCACACGACTGTTTTCGAGCGCTTTAAGCCGATTGCTACAATTTTATCGGTTTTCATTTTTGTACAGCGACCGCTTTTTATTCAAATATGCGCCGATATCACCGCCCCAATTCGGAAGCAGTGTTGAGAGGCGATAAATGGGCCGCATCACTGCGGGGTATTGAAAGGATGGTTGAGGGTTTGCAGGCGATGCGGCCCCGGTCTCAACATATACGCCGCCCGCCAAACCGGTTCCTGTTTGGCGGATGGACATATGCCGGCTGCCTTAACCGTGACATCGGGAAATTCCCCGGTTCGGCCGCCTGCCCCGTCCACCTTGCGCCGCGCGCACGCTCAATGACCGGGATAAGGAGATTATAGCGAGCCGGCCGGACCCGTGGACGCGCGGGGATAAATGTATCGCGAAAAAGGCACGCAGGAGAGGCGCGGCACACGCTTTCGCCCCATCCCGGCCACAGGAATTTTCAGCGGGTTAACAGGCCCTTGATCGACGGCATTTGAATTAACCTTGTCTTAAAACCCGACGTTAATGGTTAGCAATTTAAGAATAGCGGAACGAAAGGGTTCCGTTATGCGTGGCGTATTTGCCGTAGTTTTTCTGATGCTCGTTCTGGCCGGCTGCGCCACCGCACCGTCACAGGTCACCAATGCCTGTGCGATTTTCGAACAGCGGAACGGCATTTTCAACAACTGGCGACGTGATGCGAAAGCGGCCGAACGGGAGTTCGGCGTGCCCGTGCCTGTCATGATGGCGACGATCTATACCGAATCCGCCTTCCGTCCCTATGCACGGCCGCCGCGCACCAAGCTGCTGGGCTTCATTCCCTGGACGCGCCAGTCGAGCGCTTATGGTTATGCCCAGGCGCTGGATGGCACATGGAGTGTTTACCAGCGCGAAACCGGCCGCCGGGGAGCAAGCCGCACGGATTTCACCGATGCCATCCATTTCGTCGGCTGGTATCACGCCAAAAGCCGCCGCGAAAACGGCATTTCGCTGAACGATCCCTACAATCTCTACCTCGCCTATTATTCCGGCCATGCCGGTTATGCCAAGGGCAGCTGGCGCAACAATTCCGCCGTCCAGAAGGCCGCCCGCCGCTCCGCCAACATGGCGCTGCGTTACGAGGCGCAGCTGCAGCAATGCGGATATCGCTGAGGCTCGGCGGGACGAGCTCCGTTGGGATTATATGACGGAGCAGCAAATCCTTCCTCCGTCACCCCAGACTAGATCCGGGGTCCAGTGCGATCAAGTCCTTGATCGCGAAAGACTCTTTCCACGGCGCAGACGCGCCGTGGCTGGATGCCGGCTCAAGGCCGGCATGACGGAAGACAGCATCACTCCCCGTAAACCGAGAGAAATTCCCGCACGGCATCGATCTCGTTCGAGCGAATTTCATGCCCGCCCGGATGCCATACCGTCTCCACGGTTCCACCCTGCGCCTGAAGGCTCTGTTCCAGCGCCGTCGTCAGCGGCACCGGGCAGATCGGATCGCGCTCTCCCGCCGTGATCAACACCCGGCGCGTGGGTTTTGCCGGGGAAATTTTCGGCTCGAACGGGATCAGCGGATGCATCAGCACTGCGGCATCAAAAAGCTCGGGCTGTTCGATCAGCACATTGGCGAGAATATTCGCGCCGTTGGAAAAGCCGAGACCGATGATTGGGCCGGACTGGTAGTGTTCGCGGTTTGCCTTGACGAAATCCGCCAGCTTGTCGGTTGCCCGGGCAAGGTCGGCCATGTCGTAAACGCCCTCGCCCGTGCGCCGGAAGAAGCGCGCTGCACCATGTTCGGAAACATCGCCGGCGGGTGAGAGAATGGTGGCCTGCGGCAAAAGACGGGAGCCAAAGTCGAAGAACTGGTTCTCATCGCCACCCGTGCCATGCAGCACGACGAAAAGCGGAGCACCGGCGGCACCGGCGCGGGATTTGTGGAAATAGGTGTCCTTGTTCATCGGATAATCCTTTCTGGAAGGAGAAGGTTCAACAGCTTCCGCACAGCTTCGGCGGCCAAACGGAGCATTCTCATGTGGAACGAGCGGCTTGCGGCTTGCCGCCTGCTTCTTCTCCCCGCCGGGGAGAAGGTCGCGGCAGCGGGATGAGGGGGCAAGGGTCGTGAGATACGGCAACGTTGCCCCCTCATCCGACCCTTCGGGCCACCTTCTCCCCGAACGGGGAGAAGAAAGACGAGGCAACGTCCTGCCAAAACGCAATGGAGGGCTAAGTAAGAGCGGATTAAACCGCCTTCTCGTCCCCAAGCGGTTCCAGCTGCTTTTCCAGCGCGGAGCGCAGATGCGCATGCTGGCTTGGCAGCTTCAGCGCCTCGCCGAGATGGGCGGTATCCTCGTCGCGGTCGAAACCGGGTTCGTTGGTGGCCACCTCAAACAGCACGCCGCCGGGTGTGCGGAAATAGATCGCCCAGAAATAATCGCGGTCGATGACGGGAGTGACCTGATAGCCCGTATCCATCAGCGCCTGGCGTACTTCCAGCTGCTTGGCGCGGTTTTCGACCGCAAAGGCGATGTGGTGCACGGACCCCGCACCCAGCCGCGCGCCGGAGATATTCGGCATGGTTTCGATGTCGATGAAGTCGGCACCATTGCCGCCGGGAATACCGAGGCGCAGCACGCCATCCTGACGATCCACTTCCTGATAGCCCATGAATTTCAACAGCTCGGCAGTTGCCCCTTCATCGCGAAGACGCAAGCTGGCGCCCTGAAAACCATGGATCGCCTGATCTTCGCCGACACCATTGCCGGTCCACTGCGCGCGATTGTCATCCCTCACCTCGACCAGCGCGAAACCGTCTCCGTCAGGTCCGGCAAAATGCAGGCGTTTGTTGCCGAAGGCCTCATCGGCCTTCAGGCCGTCAACACCGGCCTTTGAAAGCCGCTCCTGCCAGTAGCCGAGCGATCCCTCCGGAACGGAAAACAGCGTCGTGCCCACTTCACCGGTGCCGGGACGGCCCTGGGCGATATGCGGGAACGGGAAATAGGTCATGACGGAGCCGGGCGTGCCGACCTCATCGCCATAATAGAGGTGATAGACGTCAGGCGCGTCGAAATTGACGGTCTTTTTTACCCGGCGCAGGCCGAGCGTATCGGTGAAAAAGCCGTTATTCTGGCGCGCACTGGCCGCCATTGACGTGACGTGGTGCAGGCCCTTGATCTGGTTGAGCATGATAAACCCCTTTTCGCCTGGCAGGCCTCGCAATCGGGCCCGCCCTGTTCATGGCGTAAAGATGGGGTAAGAGGCGCAGAAGGCATAGACCGGACAACGGGAACGGATTGTTCCCGATTGGTGAACGATAAAACTCACTGTTCAGCCGAATCCGCCATGCCGCAGACCTCAATGGTCGTCGGCAGCGCCCATGGCCCAGTAACCGACAGCCCGCAGCGACGCCTTGGGGAAGGCTATTTCATCGGTCAGGAAGGATTTCGCCGCCCTCGCCTCGGATTTTTCGCAGGCAACAAAGACATGCAGGCCTTCGTGGTCCGCACTCCAGGCGTGGTCGCGCAGCGCCTTTTCGATGAGGCCGGAGGTGCCGGCAGGCTTGCCGCGACGATAAAGCCATGTCCACTCGACGTCGGCCGCGCAGACAATCTCCTGCCGCTCAGCCTCGTCGTCAATTTCAGCGTAGACGCTGAGTTTCTTGCCGACAGGCATTTCGGCTGCCATGCGCAGCATCACCGGCAGCGCGGTTTCGTCACCGGCAAAGACGTAACGCTCCGCCTCCGGGCAGGTGCCGCTCGGGCCGATGATGCCGAGAACATCACCCGGCTTTGCCGTCGCGCCGAAGGTCGCGCCCGGCATATCGTCACCCTCATGCATGACGAAGTCGATATCCACTTCGCCGCGACCGACATCGCCGGAACGGATGGTATAAACGCGTCGCATCAAAAGATCGTCGCCGGCCGGCCAGACGATGGCGCCGGTGGGTGCCAGGTAGGGCCAGACCGGCGCACGGGCCTGATCCGGCACCAGGAGCAGGCGGACATGCATGCCGCCGGTGACCAGTCTTTCGATGCCGCTTTCGACCGACACCACCAGCCGGCGCATATGCGGCGTGAGGTTATAGGCGCGGGCAACCTTGCCGATGAAGAGATTGGGCAATTCCCGCTGGTAGGCCCCATGGCCGCTCCAGCGGAAATCCAGCCCCGTCTCGCCGGAAAACTCGACAATATGCTCGGCCACCATGGCCTTAACCGACATCAGGATATGTTCGGAAATGCAGTTCACCCGCGCGGCGAAACGGCCGCCTTCGGCGCTGAAGCTGCCATGGCCATATTCTGTCTTGAAGCGCACCGTCGGCCCCTCACGCTCCATCTCCATATGCTCGGAAAAATGATCCTCGAAAGCATCGACGATCGACAGCGGATCGGGCAGCGAGACGGAGGTTTCTGCAGACAGGAGAGACACGGGCATAATCCTTCACTTTATAGTCCGGTTATCTTTAATCCCGGCAGCCGCAAAGCGCAAAGGTATTTATGAGTATCTAAAGAAGGTTTTTGTCGCTTCCCGCCGTTTCCGGCAATTGCCAGTCAATCGGCTGACGGCCGTGGGAAACGAGAAAGGCGTTGGCCTTGGAAAAATGGCCATTGCCGAAAAAGCCGTTATGGGCCGAAAGCGGCGAAGGATGCGGCGAGCGCAGCACCAGATGCTTGCGCTGATCCACAAAGGCCGCCTTTTTCTGGGCGTAGGAGCCCCAGAGCAGGAACACCACGTGATCGCATTCGTCATTGACGGCGCGGATGACGGCATCGGTGAACTTCTCCCAGCCCTGCCCCTGATGTGAGGCAGCGCGGGATTCCTCCACCGTCAGCACGCTGTTGAGCAAAAGCACGCCCTGTTTCGCCCAGCTCTCAAGAAAACCGTGACCGACCGGGCGGATGCCGAGATCGGCCTGCAATTCCTTGTAGATATTGACGAGCGAAGGCGGAATGCGCACGCCGGGCTGGACTGAAAAACACAGACCGTGCGCCTGGCCAAGCCCATGATAGGGGTCCTGCCCCAGAATGACGACCTTGACTTCATCCAGCGGTGTCAGATCCAGCGCCCGGAAATATTCGGCACCCTTGGGAAAGATGCGCTTGCCGGCGGTTTTTTCGGCAAGCAGGAAGTCTTTCAGCTTCAGCATGTAGGGGCTGGCGAATTCGGTGGAAAGAACGCGTTTCCAGCTATCCTCGAGTTTGACGCCTGCCTCTGCCATGATGTGCCTCTACCCTATTTGAACCGGTTGCCGCGCTGCAATACTTCGATCTTGTAACCATCCGGGTCGCAGATGAAAAAGTATTTCGCGAAAGGCTGGCCCTTATAATCGGCTTCGATGATCTTGCCGGGCGAAAGCCCGATCTCGGTGAAGCGCTGGTGTTCGGCATCCACATCGGCAACGCTGACGGCCAGGTGACCATAGCCGTCACCCAGCGCATAGGGCACTTCGCGACCCCGGTTGACGGTCAGCTCCAGCTCGAAATCGCCCTCGGCATTGCTGAGATAGATCAGCGTAAAATTCTCGAACTCGGCGCGTTCCGCAACCTCAAGCCCGAAAGCCTGCGTGTAAAATTCCACCGAACGCTTTTCGTCCAGCACCCGGACCATCGAGTGGATCAGCTTGGCCATGGTGTTTCCTTCTTCTTAACCCTTGGTGGTCCGGTTATGCTCCGGACATCGCGGCCCAAGGGGATAAAGACTGAGCGTCGCGCTTTCAACCCTAAAGGCGACCTGCGACAGGAGGTAACGGTCCGATCACGCCAAATGTGATGGCCAAAACCGCCGGTTTTCCCGGTGTGGCGAGGGCCTGCGGCAACAAGGCTCGCGGTTTTCTCGCAGCCGCTCTATCATGAGTAGATAAGTCATGATACCGGCATAGCCATGCGCCTTCTATACCTCTGTCTTGGCTGGCTTATGGTCGCGACCGGCATTGTCGGCGCGTTTCTTCCCGTTTTGCCCACCACGCCGTTTCTTCTTCTGGCGCTCTGGTGCTTCTCCCGCTCTTCGCCCAGGCTCGAGGCATGGCTTCTCAGCCACCCCAGATTCGGCCCTTCGCTTCGGCGTTGGCGCGAACGTGGCGCAATCGCCCGCAAGGCCAAGATCGCAGCCTTGTCGGCCATGACGGTGAGTTACGCTGCCTTCTGGTTCCTCAGCGACCCGCCGCTCATGCGCGCCGCAATTGTTGCCGCCGTCATGCTCGGTTCGGCGCTGTTCATCGCCACCCGCCCGGAAAGCTGAATTTCAGACTTTCGAGCTTTGCCGCATTTGCGGACGGAAACCGGCTTCCACTTTTCCTGGAAAGGCCCTAGCGGTGCCGCGACTGCGGCAGCACATAAGGAATATGCCGCGCCGGCAACCGGCCGACAACGCCGCCAATGCCGTAAACCCGCGCAATCGTCTCGTCACTGATGGTTTCCAGCGATGGCCCGCTCGCCGTCACCCGGCCACCATGCATGACGATAAGTTGATCGGCAAATTCCGCCGCAAGGTTGAGATCATGCAGGATGGCGAGCACGAGACCGCCACCAGCCGCAAAATCGCGCGCGGTTTCCAGGACCGCGATCTGGTGGCCGATATCGAGACTGGCCGTCGGTTCATCGAGAAACAGTGCCCGCACCTCACCATTTTCGACCGGAAAGGGCACCTGCGCCAGCGCCCGGGCAAATTGCACGCGCTGCTGCTCGCCGCCCGACAGCATGTTGTAGGAGCGCTGCTCGAACCCCCGCAAGCCGGCCTTGGCAAGCGCCCGGCGGGCCTGTTCTTCCGGCGCGCGCGATCCCTGCGCCACCGCGCCCATGCGGACGATTTCAAGCGCGGTAAAGGGAAAGGCAAGCTGGGTATTCTGCGGCAGCACGGCCCGCAGGCGGGCAAGCTGGACCGGCTTGAACAGCGGCAGGGCGATATCGTTATAGGTCACCGAACCATGTTCCGGATGCAGCTCGCCACACAGAACCTTCATCAGCGTGGATTTACCCGCACCGTTCGGGCCGATGATGACATTGACCTTGCCCGGCTGCAGATCGACGCTGACATCGTCCAGCAGGCGGCGACCGGAGCGGATGAGGGTGATGTTTTCGGCCCGGATCATGATGCGTTCCGCATGGAAAAGCCGCCGCGGCCCAGCAGCAGGAACAGGAAGACCGGCGCGCCGATCAGCGCCGTGACGACGCCGATGGGCAGTTCCGCCGGAGCCGCCACCGTGCGGGCGAAACTGTCGGCCAAAAGCAGCAATGCGGCGCCGCCTAGTGCCGATGCCGGCAGCAGGAAACGGTGCGACGGACCGATGGCGAGGCGCAGAAGATGCGGCACGACGATGCCGACGAAACCGATGGAACCGGCCGCCGCCACGCTCGCCCCGCAGGCAGCGGCAACGGCCAGGATGACGATCCGCTTCAGCCGCTGCACCGGAATGCCCATGTGGAAGGCGGCGGCATCACCCAGAATCAGCGCATCCAGCCCGCGGGCGACGAAGGGGATGATGGCAAGCACGATGATGATGAAAGGCAAGGTGGCGAGCACCTTGGCGGGTGTTGCCCCGCCGAGTGAGCCGAGCGACCAGAAGGTAATGTCACGCAGCGCCCGGTCGTCGGCGACGAAGATCATCAGTCCGGTCAGCGCACCGCTGATTGCCGCAACCGCAATACCGGCCAGAATGAGCGTGGTGGTGGAGGTGGCGCCATCCTTTGTCGCGATCAGATAAAGCACCCAGGTGTTCAGGAGCCCGCCGAAAAACGCCATCAGCGGCAGGAAATGCGGGCCGAAAAACACCGCAACCGTGGCAAGCGCGCCTTCCCCGAGAGAAATCGCGGCAACCGCAAACAGCGCTGCCCCCGAGGTGACACCGACAATGCCGGGGTCCGCCAGCGGATTGCGGAACAGCCCCTGCATCATCGCGCCGGAGACACCAAGCCCCGCGCCGATCAACATGCCGAGTGCCGTGCGTGGCAGGCGCACCGCCTCGAGAATGATTTTATCACGGGCGTCGAGCTCGGCCGCGCCGCCGGTGAGATAAGCCCAGAGTTCGGAGATGCCGACGCCCGTCGGTCCGCTGACCAGCGACACACCACAGGCAAACAGCAGGATGCCGACAAGCACGGCAAGCGTGACGACCCCCTGCCGGGATCTGTCGCCGGCAAACCTGCCCTCAGCGGAACTCAAGGCAGCAAGGCTCACGGCTTCACCGCCTCCGGGTAAAGCTTCGCTGCCAGCTCACGGCCGGCGGCCGGCGTGCGCGGGCCAAAACCGATGAGATAAAGCCCGTCCATGCTGATCAGCGCCTTTGAAGCGGCGGCCGGCGTGGACTGGAAGGCGGGCAGCGCAAAGATCTCGGCCGCCTTGCCGGCATGGTCGCCGCGCGCCATCGTCAGCACGACATCGGGTGCGGCGGCAATGACCGCCTCATCCGTCAGCGGCTTGTAACCACTGATTTCCTGAGCGGCATTGATACCGCCGGCCATTTCGATGATCGCCGCGGCTTCCGTATCCTTGCCCGCCGCCATGACGCGGCCGCCAGCGCTGGAGAGCACGAAAAGAACGCGCTTCCTGTTCTTTTCAGGGACAGTCGAAACATCCTTGGCAAGTGCATCCAGTCCGGCCCTGGTGTCCGCCGCCAGCGCCTTCGCCTTGTCGGAAAGCCCCACGGCCGCGCCGATATCCTCGATCTTCTTCGGTATCGCATCGCCGCTTGGCGGCGTGTCGACCGTGACGAAAGGCACCGCACTGGCCTTGAGAATAGCAACGACATCCGCCGGGCCGGAGCCGTCTTCGGAGAGGATGAGATCCGGTTTCTGCGACAGAATACCTTCCGACGACAGCGCCCGCATATAACCGATGTCAGGCTTGGAAAGCGCGTCCGCCGGATAGCTGCTGGTGCTGTCGCGCGCCACGATGCGATCCTGCGCACCCAGCGCATAGAGGATTTCCGTCACCGTTCCGCCAACCGCGACAATACGTTTCGCCTCCGGATTACCCTTGTCCGAAGCCATGGCAGCCGGCGCGGCAAAGGCGATTGCGGCGGGCACGAGTGCGGCGAGAACAAGCGGGCGAAGGCGAAAATTCAACATGGCGTTATCCTGAAACACGACCAAACACGAGCGGGCGCGGCTTTGCCCGCACCATTTAACTTGAGTTCTTTGCACATGTTTATGAGCCGCGCAATCAATAAGTGGAGTAAATTTGTTCGCTTTGTCGTGAGCCTCTTCCCAACGTCGCCGCGGCTGGATATCCTGACTGAAACTGGAAACTTAAAGGGAGAATTTCATGTTTATCGCAATGAACCGTTTTCGCGTCGTGCCGGGTTACGAGGAAACCTTCGAATCCATCTGGCGCGAGCGCAAATCGCACCTCAGCGAATTGCAGGGTTATATTGAATTTCACATGCTGAAAGGCCCGAAGGCGGACGACCATACGCTTTATGCCTCGCACACCGTGTGGGCCACCAAGGAAGACTTCCTGAACTGGACGAAATCCGAACAGTTCCGCGCCGCCCACGCCAAAGCCGGTGATAACCGCGGCAAGGTGGAATATCTCTCCGGCCCGCATTTTGAAGGCTTCGACGTCATCATCCATGAAGACAAGAATGGCGAACGCCGTTCGATTGCCGCCTGAGGCACAGCAGATGAGCATTGCAGCCCAAAGGACCGATGACGACAGACAGGCCCGCGCCGCCGCCGCCCTTGCCGAAAAGCCTGACGGTATCGTGGAAGCCATCGCCGCCAAGGCCGAAGTAACACCGGCCGAAATTCTGGCGATCCTGCCCGAAGGATCCGCCGTGTCCGCTGCCGCCGACCGCTTCGACGCGATCTGGAACGAGATGCGCAGCTGGGGCGAAGTCCTGATGATCGTGCAGACCGGCGATATCGTGCTGGAAGTGCCCGGCCACCTGCCGGAAGGCACGGAAAGCCACGGCTGGTTCAACATCCACGGCGATAGCCCGATCGGCGGTCACATCAAGAAGGACAATTGCGCCGGCATAACCTTCGTTGACCGCGGTTTTCACGGCCGCCGCTCCTGTTCCGTCTGGTTCATGAATGCCGCCGGCGGCGCCATGTTCAAGATTTTCGTCCGCCGCGACGAAAACAAGGAATTGCGGGCCGAGCAACTGGCGAAATTCGAAGCGCTGCGGGACGGTTTCCGCGGCTGAGGTGAGCCGGAGGCTGCAGCCCGAGGAATTGCTTTCCGTGGCTGCGGCAACCTCTCCTAGCCCTCATTGCTGTGCTTGTCACAGGAATCTAGTCAGCCCAAGTCCTTGGGCTGAAAAGACTCCTCTGCCGCGTGGACACGCGGGGGCTGGATTCCTGTGACAAGCACAGGAATGAGGGTGGAGATGCCTCGGCTCTCGCAATCGCACACGCCATCACCCACCCCGAACCTCTCCTCGAGCATTCAGGGGAACATCCATCGGTTCATCGCCCGTTCAGTGCCGTTTTCTATCATCCGTTGAAATTCGAACGGAAACCGCACGGAGCACGCCCCATGAATGATCGCCAGCCTCTTCTTTCGCGCCGCAGTTTTGCCGGGCTTGTTGCGCTCGCCCCGCTTTTTGCGGCAGGCGGCGCAGCTGCCGCACCGGCAAGCCTACGCGGCACCGTCTCCTATCGTGAGCGCATCGCTTTGCCGCCTAGCGCGACTGTGACGGTGCGCCTGATCGATGTTTCGCTGGCGGATGCGCCGTCGCAGACCATTGCCGAAACCACCATCCGTCCGCGTGGACAGGTGCCGGTACCCTTCGTGCTGCGTTATGACGATCGCGACATCAGGGGCCGCCGCTCCTATGCGCTGAGCGCCGAAATCCGCGACCGCGACCGGCTGCTCTTCACCACCACGCGGCGTTATTCGGTACTGGCCGGCGGTCGCGATGATACCGACCTCGTGCTGGAGCGTGTGGGCGCGGGTCCGGGCAGGCCGGAACCGGAAGCCGGCATTGACGGGCGCTGGCTGGTGCAGGATATCAGAGGCGAGCGGGTTCGTGGCCGCCGCCAGGCGACGCTGGAAATTTCCCGCGAGGGCCGCGTGTCGGCCAATGCCGGCTGCAACGGCATTGGCGGTGAAGTGAAAATCAGTCGCAACCGCGTCGATTTCGGCCGGATGATTTCCACCCAGATGGCCTGCGCCCCCGATATCATGCGCCAGGAACGGCAGTTCATCGATGCGCTGGAGGGCGCACGCTCCTTCCGGCTGGAGCCGCGCCGCGGCACGCTGGAACTGATCGACGGCCGCGGCCGCACGGCCATGCGCCTGCGCCGCGCCTGAAGTTGGGAACGACCCTGTCACAATAGCTCCCGCCGCCGTGCTGGCCGTGGAACATTCCATGTCGCTTCCGGCACGGCGCGGGTGCCTTTCCCGTTTTATGACTTTGGCTGCGTTCGTCTTGGCGCTTTGCTCTGCCGCCAAGCTGCGCTATGGAACGCGCCAAACCGCGCCGGTTCATGCCGGCGCGACGTCTTTGAGGGAAAACGCATGACATCCTATGTTCTGACAGTGGCCTGCAAATCGACCCGCGGCATCGTCGCCGCGATTTCCGGTTATCTGGCGGAAAAAGGTTGCAACATCGTCGACAGTTCGCAGTTCGATGATCTGGAAACCGGCAAGTTCTTCATGCGCGTCTCCTTCATTTCAGAGGAAGGCGCGTCCCTGCAGGCCATCACCGAGGGCTTTCAGCCGGTCGCGGAGAAATTCGGCATGCAGGCGGACATCTATCCGGATGGCCAGCGCATGAAGACGCTGTTGATGGTGTCGCGTTTCGGCCATTGCCTCAACGACCTGCTCTATCGCTGGAAGATCGGCGCGCTGCCGATCGACATTGTCGGCGTCGTTTCCAACCATTTCGACTACCAGAAAGTCGTCGTCAATCACGACATCCCCTTCCACCACATCAAGGTGACGAAGGAAAACAAGCCGAAGGCCGAAGGCCAGCTGATGGATCTCATCGAGACCAGCGGCACGGAGCTTGTGGTGCTGGCCCGTTACATGCAGGTGCTGTCCAACGATATGTGCCGCAAGATGTCAGGCAGGATCATCAACATCCACCACTCCTTCCTCCCCTCCTTCAAGGGCGCCAACCCTTACAAGCAGGCCTATGAGCGCGGCGTGAAGCTGATCGGTGCGACAGCCCATTATGTCACCGCCGATCTCGACGAAGGCCCGATCATCGAACAGGACACCGTGCGCATCACCCACGCCCAGAGCGCCGAAGACTATGTCTCGCTCGGCCGCGACGTGGAAAGCCAGGTTCTGGCCCGCGCCATCCACGCCCATATCCACCACCGCACCTTCATCAACGGCAACCGCACCGTGGTCTTTCCGCCAAGCCCGGGAAGTTATGCCTCGGAGCGGATGGGTTAAGCCTCGAAGGCAAACCGGGGAGCGTGTGGACAGGCGTGAACCGCAAGCGTGTTTACTTACCGGACCAGGCTAGCAGCCCTGCTTTCCAAAATATGCCAGGAACAATATGCAAGCGGAACACAAATAAGCAGTGACGCAGTAAAATGAAATAATACGCCTATCTGCGGATACATTAAGACAATGAGCTGCTGTATCGGGTAGGCAAAAACATATAGCCCATACGAATAGTCGCCGAATCTGTCATTCGTTAAAACAGGAATTGGTGGCGCGTAAGCGATCGCTAACGTCGCCAAAGCAAGCACAATGCTTATTGCCGGAAGCCATGCCGGCGTGCCTATGAGCAGAATAACGAACAAACCCGATAGAATAGCACCCAGCGCTGCAGTGCGGCATTTTTTAATTAGTCCATAAAAAATCGCAGCACCGAAAAAAGACGTGAGAAATACCTGCGCGTTAAAAAGTTTCGATGAAACTTCCAACCATATAAAATTACTTAGAAAAACCATCAGCAACAAGGCCATGAAAATCAAACGTTTCATCGGATCCGCTCTTATCGTACCAAAGATAATTGCTGCGAAGAAATAGGCCAGAATTTCATATTTCAACGTCCAGAGCGGGACATTGACCTGCTCAGCATCCGGAAGCGTCTCGTAGACGCCCGGAAGTCCCTGGGAGGTTGCAAGCAATGATGATGCGCCGAAGAGGTATTTTACAAATCGAGGGTCCGCAAAATAGGCGTCGACCGATAATGTTGATACCGCAGGTCCCAACGCAAACGCGACAGCAGCAACGCAAACGATAAGCGCCGGGAAGATTCTTAACATGCGGCGCGCCCAGAATCGTAACATATCAGGATTACGTTCGAGACTTAGGGGAATAACTATCCCGCTTATGGCAAAAAATACAATGACCGCGTAGTCACCAATTGAATATCCGGTAGATTTTTGAAAAGGTTCATCAAGATAATTACCGGAAACAACGGAAAAAGAATGCGCAAAAACGACCGACAGGGCGCAGATCAATCGCAGAGGTTTCAGATTATTCAAATTTTCCCGCATTTCTCTGCAATCCACATCAGGGATCTGCCAACCATTGTCCGGGGAATAATTATCTCCAGAACCTCTTCAGACGTATTTGCCAAGCTTTTTTTGAAATCTGTTTCGGGAGGCAGTAAATCGTATTTATTGAAGCCCAATTGCTGAGAGGCTTCCAGAATGAGAGTGCTCAAAATTCGTCCAGGGCTAAACCGCGCATAATTCCTGTCAAAACTTGCAATTATGGACATAAGTCGCTGATTTTCATGGATGCAAAACTCGTAGGCTATCGCCTTTTTCCCCACCGCCAGAGAAAATATCCGGTATTTTGACGAGTCATTTCCAGAAAATGAACTATAAATACTCTTTTGAAAAAACGGGTCTCTAAATCCAAATGCTATTTGGCGTCTGGAGTTCAACCATTGAAATTTCCAATCCAGCATTTGGCCACAAGCCTTCAGTCTTTCTTTCGGCTCCTTAACTTCTTCGAATTGTATTATTCCTTCATTTTGCAAGTTCCTGAACTTACGCTTCAGACCCTTACGCGATGCCATTCCCAATGCTGAAGACGACCAGAATTTTGAAATCGTTACACTACTTGCACGGTGTATTTTTATTACGCCACCTAAAGGCAAGACCAGACTCTCTATTTTCGGCAGAGCCTCAATGGGTATAAAACGTAGTCGAACAACATCGGAGCGTCTGCTAAGAGCATTTGATAAAATCATTTCAATTTGATGACTTACATCGGATTTTTCAATAATTTCGAGAGGGTATGGATATATTGGATCTGAATTAAATATAGTTACTCTAATTATAAAATAACGATCTCTGAATATACTTTTCCAATCGACATACTCTATTGAATTTTTGCTATAAGTATTATTCACTACAATTAATCCTGATTTTTTAATTTAATATTACAATAAATTAATGAGATATCAGTCATGTCTATCAAGAATATGCTTCTAGGCACGCATTCCCTCTTAAATGCTTACAATACAAAGGGCGCGCCAGCGCACAATGGTATTACCGCTTCTGATATTCACAAGTTGAGCAACAGCGCTGGCTCGGAAATTGTTCGCATCCCGCTCGACCTTTCAATTGTAGGCCCCAACGGTCTACCCTCTTGGGCAGTCAAGAATATCGCCGCGGAGCTGCAACAACTGCAGCAATTTGGCATCAAGGTTATTTTCCAGCCTGGTCAAACACCTCGGGATCTCAGCCAGACTGGCGCCGTGGACGGCTCTCCCCGAATAGATGCTATTGACGAACTCGCGGCGAGGTTCGCAGTATTCGTAAAAACAATACATGAAAGTCTTTCGCAATACTCAGACGTGATCGCCGGCTGGGAAGTCGGCAACGAACCAAACCTGAGCTATCGTTATACGGGCACCTATTATAGCGGCAAAGGCGATCCCAATCACGACCGATTTTATGCCGTCAGCGTTGAAAACGCGGAGTATTATGCCCGCTACCTTCACGCCGTGAACGAAACCGTGAAGGGTGTCGAGAACTCCCTCGGACAGAACATCAAGGTAATCGGGGCCGGCATTGCCCACAACGACTACGCTTACATGGACACCATGTTCGCAACCCTGAAGCACCTTGGCGCAGATATCGAGGGTTTCACGATCCATCCTTACACGATCTATGATTACAACGCCACGAGTCCGCAATCCGGGCGCCCAACCGATTGGGTGCCGAACCCTGTCGATACACCGTCAGCCTGGAACTATTACCATAGCTTTCAGGGTGCGCTTCACAGCATCCAGTTCCTGAAGGACTATCACGGCTTCGAGGGCGCCGAACTCTGGATTACTGAATTCGGGGTTCCATCCTACACGGGCTATCGCGGAGCGGGCCTGGCCGGCGAGATCGACCAGGCCAATTTCATTGCCGAAGCCATTGGCGTTCTCGACAGCTGGGACAATACCGATCTCAAGGGTATCATGGCTCATATGGTGCTCGACAACTATTACAGGGAGACCAATGACGGTTACAATGCCTATGATGGCAACCGCGAAAATGATGGCAGCACTTCGATTGGAGAAGGTTCTTTCGGACTATTTGGTCGCTACGCGGATCGCACTATTTACGCCAAACCGGTTGTCGGGTTCTTGCGGGCCGTCACCGCTGGTGTTGACTATTCCGACCCGAGCCTTCGTATCCTGAACGTTGTCAGTTCAGATATTACCGATCTGTCCCGGTCGGGTTCGAACGGTGTAGGCTATTTGAATGGCTACATCGCGATGACAAATGACGGCAATGACACCGTCAACGGCTCCCGGTTCGACGATAGCCTCTTCTCTGGAAATGGTGCTGATACCGTCAACGGCAACGCGGGCGCCGACCGGATTTATGGCGGCCAGGGCAACGATTTAATTTCCGGCAATGATGGCGACGACGATCTTTATGGAAATACCGGGGACGACACCTTGAACGGCGGCGCAGGCAGCAACCGTATCGATGGTGGCACTGGCTGGGATACCCTCGTTTTGGACGGATCAAGCGGAAGCTACGGTTGGTCTGGCAATGGCCGGCATGTGACAGTCAGCGCCAATAACAGATCTCAGTTCACGACTGCCATCAATATTGAAGCGATTTATTTTACAGACGATTACGTTACTGTACTACTACCCGACGCTGATACGTCCCGTGGGAATGGCAGTGTGTCGAACACATCGCACGCCGCGACGCCTCCTGCACCGGAAAACGATCTCGTTCAGGTTGCTGCGGGCGGTTCGATCACATTTGACGTTCTTGGCAACGACAGCGATCCAGATAGCGATCGCCTTACAATTACCCGGATTGGTAACGTGGATATGCAGCCGGGTTGGCAAACCTGGGTAGCGGAAGCGAGCGGGTTGATCATCTACAATGCCAACGGCACGCTCACCTATCGACCATCCGGATCGGCAAGCGGCACGCAAATCTTCACCTATACGGTGTCCGATGGTGCTGAAACAGCTACGGCCACTGTTACGGCAATCATAATCCCGACCGCTCCTTCCCCTGTCGATAACTATGCTGCCATCACGCCCGGTAGCTCAGTCACCATCGACGTACTAGCAAATGATCGTGATCCGAATGGCGACGCGCTTACAATCACTCAAATCAACGGCGTCGACATGCAACCTGGCTGGCAAACCTGGGTGGCCGACGCCGATGGTCTGGTGATCTACAATGCAGACGGCACGCTCACATATCAGCCATCCGGATCAGCAAGCGGCATCAAATCCTTCTCTTACACGGTCTCCGACGGGAACGAGACGGCGACGGCAATCGTATCCATAGATCTCTCAAGAGCCGTAAAAAGGGCAATAATGGGACACTCATTCTCGTCCGGCCAGGGAGACGATGTCTTTTTCGGAACAGACGGGCATGACACGTTCTTTTTCACCAATGCTCAAACCGGGCGCGACATCATCCACGGTTTCGAAACCGGTACCGGCTCAAACGATATCCTCGTTTTCGATACGGCGCTATTCGCTGACCTCAATAGCTTGGTCGCGGCGGCATCAGATAACGGTCTGGACACAACTGTCAGCATTGATGGAGACACCAGTATTATTGTGAAAGGTCGTGTTCTGTCCGATTTTCATTATAGCGATGTGATGTTCTTTTGAGGCAGCCATTTGCCTGGGTCGGTCACTCTTCCCGAAGGTCCGGGCCAAACACCACCCGCGCCCTCAGCCCACGCCCCTCCGCGCCGTCTTCCAGCATCAGCCGCCCGCCGAACAGCCCGGCGATCTCCTCGATGATGGCGAGGCCAAGGCCGGCGCCGGGGGCGGCGTTGGCTTCGCCGCGGGCGAAGCGCTGGCGCACCATGGCGCGTTTTTCAGGCGGAATGCCGGGGCCGTTGTCTTCCACTTCCAGCCAGACGGCGCCCGCTTGCTCGCCGACGCGGACGGTGACTTCCGCACCGCGCCCGGCATAATTGATGGCATTGGAAACGAGGTTGCCGATCAGCTCACCGATCAAAAGCGGCTCGGCGAGAATGGTCGCCTCACCCTCGCCTTCGAAACCGAGATCGATGCCGGCATCTGCCGCGCGCGGCACGAAATCGGCAGTCACGTTCTGTGCAACGGCCACGAGGTCTATCGCAGAAAAATCATGCTTTTCGCTGGAGCCGGCAGCATCGATGTTCGCCATGCGCAGCAGCTGGGCAAGGATATGTTCGGCATGCGCCACGGACGCCCCGCCTTTCAGCGCCGCCGCCTGTGCTTCCTCAAGGCTCGCGGCGCGAGCGGAAAGCGCAAGCTGGGTGCTGATGATGGCAAGCGGCGTGCGCAGCTGATGGCTGGCATTGCCGGTGAAATGCCGGAGAGCATCGAGCGCCGATTGCAGCCGCACCATGAAGGAATTGACGGTTTCCACCAGATTTTCCACCTCGACCGGCACGGACTGGCGGATGGGGTGCAGGTCGTTCGGGCTGCGCTCGGCAATGGCTTCGCTGAGCCGGTAAAGCGGCCTGAGAGAAATCGTCACCGCGATCCAGACGATGATCGCCGCCCCCACGATCATCAAGAGCAGCCGCAGTGCCGAACGCAGGATGATGGCCTGCGCCAGCTGGCTGCGGGCAATGGTGGTTTCGGCAACCGTCACGGAAAACGGCACGGAATTGATGCCGGTGGAGGCAAAACGGCGGATCGCGGCGATGCGGATCGGCTCGTCGCGAAACACCGCATCACGATAGGCGGGGGTATCGCCCTTCGGGTTCTCCACCGTCGGCAGGTTCTGGTAGCCGGTGAGGAATTGCCCGTTCGGCCCATCGACACGGTAGAATACCCGGTCCTGCGCCGCAGATGTCAGCATTTCCAGCGCCACATAGGGGATGTCGACTTCCAGCGAACCATCCTCGGCCACCACCACCCGCTCGGCAATGGCAAGTGCGGAACCGGAAAGCACCCGGTCGGAGACGACATTGGCGGTATTGACCGCCTCACGCCAGGTATCGGTCAGCGCAACGCAGCCGATGATGGCAGTGGAAATGAGAAGCCAGCCTAAAAGTCGCCGCCTGAGCGAATAGGCGGCCTGTCTCATTCAGCCATCTCCGGCAGCTTTTCGAGATAATAACCGATGCCGCGTGCGGTCTTCACCGTCAGCCCGTGGGGAGCAAGCCGCTTGCGCAGGCGGCTGACATATTGCTCGATGGCATTGGCGGAAATATCGTCGTCGAAGCCTGTCAGCGATTGCACGATCGCTTCCTTGGCGACGACCTTGCCCGCCCGCATGAACAACACTTCGAGCAACGCCACTTCGCGCGCCGGAATATCGAGCGGACGCCCATCCGCCGAAAAGGTGCGCGATGTCAGATCGAACAGAACCTTGCCGAAACTGAGCGCGGAAGAGCGCAGCCCGGCATTGCGGCGCAAGAGCACCCGCACCCGCGCCTCGAATTCGGTGATATCGAAGGGCTTGATCATGTAGTCGTCGGCGCCGAGATCCAGCCCCTTGACCTTTTCCTCCGGTGTACCGCGCGCCGTCAGGATCAGCACCGCCGCCTTGTCCTGGCGCGAACGCATGGAGCGCAGCACCTCGATACCATCCATTTCCGGCAGGTTGAGATCGAGAATGACCAGATCGAAATTTTCCGCCGCAATCGCCGCATCGGCGGAAGCGCCGTCGGAAACCACGTCCACCGCGTAACCGCTGCCCCGCAGCAGCGCCGAGAGACCTTCCGACAGCACCTGATTGTCCTCGACCAGCAAAATACGCAAATCTTCCCTCCCGCGATGTCCTAATTTAACCAAGCCCTTGCCGCTTGTGAATGGCAAGCGCCTGCGGCATGATCTTTTCCATGCGTATCTGCCTTCTTCTTTGCCTCTGTCTTTGCATGGCCTCGCCCGGGCTTGCCCAGGTTGCCGTTTTTCCGGCCCCATCTGGCAAGGCGGACGCGCAAACGCTGGTGGTCTATTCCTCTCTGGATGAACCTTTGGCAACGCCGATGATCGAGGGTTTCCAGAAGGCCAATCCCGATGTCGCCGTCCATTACGAGGACATGCTGACCGGCGAAATCTACGACCGCATCGTCAAGGAAACCGACGCCGGCAAAAAAACCGCCGATTTTGCCTTCTCCTCCGCCATGGATCTGCAGGTAAAGCTGAGCAATGACGGTTACGCCCAGCGCTCGGATCTCGCCATGAGCGCGCGCTGGCCCGCCTGGGCGAATTGGCGCAACACCGCCTATGCGCTGACCTTCGAGCCGGCGGTCTTCGTCTATCACAAGCCGAGCTTCACCACCGAAAAACCGCCCGCCACCCGCGCAGAATTCGTCAATTACCTCGAACACCATGCCAAGGAGGTATATGGCCGCATCGCCACCTACGATATTGAGCGCTCCGGTGTCGGCTTCCTGTTCATGTCGCGGGACCAGGAACAGTTCGGCGATATATGGAGCGTCATCAAGGCCATGGGGGCCGCCGGCGTAAAGGTCTATTCCACCTCCTCGGCCATTCTGGAACGCGTTTCCGACGGCCGTTTCGTGCTGGGCTACAATATTCTCGGCTCTTATGCGGCTGACTGGGCCTCGCGCCACCCCGATGTCGGCATCGTTTTGCCCAAGGATTATACAGTCGTCATGTCGCGCATCGGGCTGGTGCCGGAAGCCGCCGCCAATCCCGAACTCGGCCGCCGTTATCTCGAATTCTTCATGTCCAAGGAAGGACAAACGATCATGGCCCGGCAGTTGCAGATCCCCGCAGTCAGCCCGGAAGTGGCGGGCGAAAACACCGCCAACACCATGCAGGCCATCCACGGCGCACAATTGCGTCCCGTGCCCGTCAGCCCCGGCCTGATGGTCTATCTGGATCAGGTGAAACGCAGCCGCCTGATTGAGCGCTGGAACGAGGCGTTGCGCTCACAGTAGGTTCCCCACCCCTCCCTCATTCCTGTGCTCGTCACAGGAATCCAGCCAGCCCAAGTCTTTGGGCTGAAGGGACTCTTCTCGCCGCACAGACGTGCGTCGACTGGATTCCTGTGACAGGCACAGGAATGAGGGTGAAGTGAACATCGACGGCGCAAAACAAAGTCGTCCCACACGCCACAGTAGACGTCCGATACAAATTAATAGAGAGTAAATGCGCAAGGACTTGCGTAGCGTCAGTTAGATGACAGCTTTTTGTGATGCTCTGCAATCCTTCTTCATTCCGTGGAGGCGGAAGAAGATGCGGGAGGAAATCTGAACGATCGCCAAGGCCCTGCGCTTGAGTTTTCAGCGCTGGACAGATGCGCTCTGAAGCCCCCCGCATAAAACGAAAAACGACGCCCAAAAGGGCATCCTGAGGAGGGTTTTCTACGTGAAACATTTTCTTATCGGCACATTTCTGGCGGGCGTGATCGCTCTTCCGGCGGTTGCAGCGGATTACACCATCATCGCCCCGGCCAACCCCGGCGGCGGCTGGGACCAGACCGCGCGTTCCCTGCAGACCGTGCTGCAGGAAGAAGGCATTTCCAAGAGCGTTCAGGTGCAGAACGTACCGGGCGCCGGCGGCACCATCGGTCTTGCGCAGTTCGCCAGCCAGCAGAAGGGCAACCCGAACGCCCTCATCGTCGGCGGTTACGTGATGGTCGGCGCGATCCTCACCAACAAGTCGCCCGTCACCCTCAATGAAGTGACGCCGATCGCCCGCCTGACCGGCGAATATGAAGCCATCGTCGTTCCGGCATCCTCGCCGCTGAAGACCATCGGCGACCTCGTAGACCAGCTGAAGAAGGATCCGGGCAGCGTTTCCTGGGGCGGCGGCTCTGCCGGCGGCACCGACCATATCGCCGTTGGCCTGATCGCCAAGGCGGCCGGTGTCGATCCGACCAAGATCAACTACATCGCTTACTCCGGCGGCGGCGAAGCGCTTGCCTCGATCCTCGGCTCGCAGGTAACCGCCGGCATTTCGAGCTACGGCGAATTCGAAAGCCAGGTCAAGGCCGGCACGCTGCGCCTGCTCGCTGTTTCCAGCGAAGAGAAGCTGGAAGGCGTTGACGCACCGACGCTGAAGGAAAGCGGCCTTGATGTCGTGGTTCAGAACTGGCGCATGGTCGCCGCTGCTCCCGGCCTGACGCCGGAACAGGAAAAGGCCGTTAGTGCAGACGTCGAGAAGCTGGCGAAATCCGCCAAGTGGCAGGAAACCCTGAAGACCAAGAGCTGGATGGACACCTACCTTTCCGGCGACGAGTTCAAGGCACAGCTTGCCAAGGACACTGCCGCCACCGAAACGATCCTCAAAGACATCGGACTGGTAAAATGAGCCAGGGTTCCAACCCTTCACAACATCAAAAGCGCCGCCCTGATTGGGCGGCGCTGGCGATCGCCGTCTTCCTCGTTCTCATCGCCTCAGTGATCTTCTGGGACAGCGCCCGCCTCGCCAGCGTCACCGGTTATTCGCCGGTCGGCCCGGCAACCGTGCCTTACGCCATCGGCTTCTGTCTTGTCGGCCTGGCGCTCTGGACGGCCATTGAAGCCTGGCGCGGTGATTTTCCCGAACGCGACAAACAGGAAATCGCCCCGGTCATCTGGGTCGTCGCCGGCCTTGCCGCGCAGATGCTGCTGCTGAATGTGGCGGGTTTCTCCATTGCCACGGGTCTGCTGTTTGCCTTTACGGCGCGCGCCTTCGGCAAACGCAAGCTCTGGTATTCGATCCCCATCGGCATCGTTTTGAGCTTTGCCATCTGGTTCATCTTCGCGCGCCTGCTGCAGCTTTCGCTGCCCGCCGGACCTCTGGAACGGCTGTTCTTCTAACAGCCATTCCGACCAAAATTCGGGATAACAGGAACCGCCGGCGCGCGATGACGCGAATGCCAGCCGTTCCGCCCGCCCTTCTGCTCGACTTGGGGGACATCTGTCCATGAGTACGTTTGAATTCCTGCTGCACGGTCTTGAGGTTGCTGCCCAACCCATGAACCTGCTCTATGCGCTGATCGGCGTCACGCTCGGCACCGCCGTCGGCGTTCTGCCCGGCATCGGGCCAGCGCTGACCGTGGCGCTGCTTCTGCCCGTCACCTACCGGCTCGATCCCGCCGGTTCGCTCATCATGTTCGCCGGCATCTATTATGGCGGCATGTATGGCGGCTCGACCACCTCTATCCTGCTCAACACGCCGGGCGAAAGCGCCTCGATCGTGACCGCGCTCGAAGGCAACAAGATGGCCCGCAAGGGCAGAGGCGGCCCGGCGCTGGCCACCGCCGCCATCGGCTCCTTCGTCGCCGGCCTCATCGCCACCATCGCGCTTGCCTTCGTTGCACCCTTTATCGTCAAGCTGGCGCTGGTGTTCGGCCCGCGCGAATATTTCGCGCTGATGGTGCTCGCCTTCGTCACCGTTTCCTCCGCTTTCGGAGATTCGGCGCTGCGCGGCCTCACCTCGCTGTTCATCGGCTTTGCACTTGCCATTGTCGGCATCGACCAGCTGACCGGCCAGACCCGCATGAGCTTCGGCATTCCCGACCTGCTCGACGGTGTGGAAGTGACGACGCTTGCGGTGGCCATGTTCGCCATCGGCGAAACACTGTTCATCGTCGCACAGGGCAATAGCGGCGACGAAAAGGTCGAGGCCGTCAAGGGTTCGGTCTGGATGAGTGCACAGGACTGGGCGCGCTCGTGGAAACCCTGGCTGCGCGGCACGTTGATCGGCTTCCCCATCGGCGCAATGCCTGCCGGTGGCGCTGAAATCGGCACCTTCCTTTCCTACGCCACCGAAAAGAAGCTGACCAAATATCCGGAAGAATTCGGCAACGGCGCCATTGAAGGTGTTGCCGGACCAGAGGCCGCCAACAACGCCTCGGCAGCCGGTACGCTCGTGCCGCTGCTGACGCTCGGCCTGCCGACGACGGCAACCGCCGCCATCATGCTCGCCGGTTTCCAACAGTTCGGCCTGCAGCCCGGCCCGCTGCTGTTCGCTACCAATCCGCAGCTCGTTTGGGGCCTGATCGCCAGCCTGTTCATCGCCAATCTGATGCTTCTGGTGCTCAACCTGCCGCTCGTCGGTCTCTGGGTGAAGCTGCTGACCATTCCGAAGCCCTGGCTTTACGCGGGTATCCTGCTGTTCGCCACGCTCGGCACCATCGGCGCCAACCCGTCGGTGTTCGAACTCGGCATGCTGCTCGCCTTCGGTATCCTCGGCTACATCATGCGCATCTTCGGTTATCCGATTGCGCCTGCGGTCGTCGGCCTGATCCTTGGCCCGCTTGCCGAACAGCAGCTTCGCCGCGCACTGGCCATCGGCCAGGGCGATCCGACAGTGCTGCTCACCTCGCCCATCGCCGTCGGCCTGTTCGCTGTCGCGGCAGCCGCCTTCATCATCCCGCTGATCATGCGCATCCGCGGCCGTGGTGAGGTGCTGTCGCAGCTTGCCGCTAACGAGGACTGATAACAAAGAGCCTCCCAAGGCAACTGGCCCCGTATCCTCGGATGCGGGGCCTTTTTTATTCACGCCAACGGGATGTGTGGCGCGAACGCGGCCATGATATAACTCCTGTCCAAACGCAGGAGAAAAACATGCGCAAGATCGCGATGATGATGGTTCTGGCCCTTGCCGGCTGCGCCACCGCCGCTCCCGATGTGGAACCCATTCCCGGCAGCATCACCTATGGCGGGCAGCCTCGCACCAAACTCACCAAATCCCCCGTCGGCAGCACGCTCAGCAACGAATTCGTCATGGATGACGGGCGGTTTGCAATGGAAACCTACCGCGTGCAGCCCGACCGGTCGCTGAAGCTGGAAAGACGCGAAATCATCGGCGACTGGCCGCCGAATTGAGACGTGCGGACACGGACCGGGTTAGCGACGCGAGCGAAAACGGTGCTTCCGTCATCCTCGGGCTTGTCCCGAGGATCTGCTAACGCTTTGATTTTATTCGACGTGGTTAGATCCTCGGCACAGGGCCGAGGATGACGTCGAGTGAATGTTCACCCTTCACCACCGACTTCAAAGAGACTGCAGCCTGTCCGGAAATTTAAACCGGACAGCAGTAGGTTTGTCCCGAGGATGAAGTCCGGAGAGATTGCAAGCCATGCTCTCCCGCCCACACATTTCCCGCTCACCGCAATTCAGAACAATTCTAAAACATATTTTTGATTTCCGCCGACCTTGCCAATAAAGCTGATAGCGAACATCAAGTTAAGCTGACGGAAAGCTTTCCGCCGGTCCAGAACCATATTGCAAGGGACATATTCGTGGCCATCAACTTCACCTTCCCCGTTCGGCTGCTGGCGGCAGCGGCCTTCAGCCTTGGCGCAATGACCGCAGGTGCTGAGGAAATGACGATAAAGCACGCGCAGGGCGAAACCGTGCTGAAAGCGGCACCGAAGAAGGTTCTGGTTCTGGATATTCCCTCGCTCGACAATCTCGATGCGCTGGGCGTCGAGCCAACAGGCGTCGTTGGCTCCAACCTGCCAGCCTACCTGCAGAAATACGCCGACGGCAAATATCTGAAGGTCGGCACGCTGTTTGAGCCCGATTACGAGGCAATCAATGCGGCTGAAGCCGATCTCGTCATCGTCGGCGGCCGTTCGCGGGCGAAATATCCTGACGTTTCGAAGATCACGCCCGCCATCGACATGTCGATCGATTCCAAGGAATTCATCAACAGCGTCAAAGGCAACATCACCAAGCTCGGCGATATCTTCGGCAAGCAGGAAGAAGCAAAGAAGCTAGACGCCGCTCTCGACGAAAAAGTCGCCAGGCTGAAAGAGATCGCCCCGAATTCCGGCACGGCGATGATCCTCCTGACCAATGCCGGCAAGGTCGGCGTTTATGGCCCGAGCTCGCGCACCGGCTGGCTGCACACCGAAATCGGCTTCAAGCCGGTCGCCGCCGACATCGATGACCGCTTCGACCGCGGCGACGTCGTATCCTTCGAATATCTGGCCGAAGTCAATCCCGAGTGGCTGTTCGTGATCGACCGTGACGCCGGTGTCGGCCGTGCCACCGACCCGGGCAAGGCCGCCGCACAGGTGCTGGATAACGAACTGATCCACCAGACCAACGCCTGGAAGAAAAAGCAGATCGTCTATCTCGATCCGCAGGCGGCCTATATCGTCAGCAGCGGTTACACGGCACTCAACACCCTGCTCGATCAGGTCTACAAGGCCGTCTCAGAGAAGAAATAACCCCTGCCGAACATCATCAGGGCTCCCGATGGCTTGAGGCCGCCGGGAGCTTTCGCCTTTTCCGGAAACTGCCAACGTGAAGTCCCTTTCACTGATATCAGCCCTTCTTCTGGCCTTGACGCTCGCCATCGTCAGCCTGTTCGTCGGCGTGAGCAACGTTTCACTCACAACGCTTTTCGCACCTGATACGAGCGCGGATGCGCTGCGCGTGCTGCTCGTCAGCCGCATTCCGCGCACGCTGGCGCTCATATTGGCCGGCAGCTCGATGGCGATTGCCGGTCTCATCATGCAGATGCTGGTGCGAAACCGTTTCGTGGAACCTTCAACGGCAGGCACGACCGAATCCGCCGGCCTCGGCCTTCTGGTCGTCACCCTACTTGCGCCCGAAACGCCGATCTTCGGCAAGATGCTGGTGGCAGCCGTTTTCGCGCTTGCCGGAACAGCGCTTTTCCTGCGTATCCTGAGACAGGTGCCGCTGCGCGACGTACTCCTGGTGCCGCTGATCGGCATCATGCTGGGCAGCGTCATTTCCGCCGTCACCACATTCTTCGCCTATCGTTTCGACCTCCTGCAATCGCTCGGCGCATGGATGACCGGGGATTTTTCCGGCGTGCTGCGCGGCCGGTATGAATTGCTGTGGGTCGGCTTCATCTTCGCCATTGCCGCCTATCTCGCCGCCGACCGTTTTACGGTTGCGGGCATGGGCCGCGATTTCACCACCAATCTCGGTCTGAACTATCGCCGGGTAATGGCGCTCGGCCTCACCATCGTCTCGCTGGTCAGCGCCGTCGTCGTGGTCACCGTCGGCATGATCCCCTTTCTGGGGCTGATCGTACCAAATGTCGTCAGCCTGATGATCGGCGACAATATGCGCCGCTCCGTGCCCTGGGTGGCAACACTTGGCGCGGTTTTCGTGCTTTCCTGCGACATCATCGGCCGGACGGTACGCGCGCCATACGAAATACCGATCGGAACCGTGGTCGGCGTCATCGGCAGCGTGCTGTTCCTCTATCTCCTGCTGCGGAAACGCCACCATGCGTGAGAGACATCCCGACCGGCGGGCAAAAACCGTTCTGCTCGTGCTTGCGGCATTCGCACTCATCTCCATGGCCGCCTTCATGACACTCGGCGCGAAGGGCAGCTGGAGTTTCGTGCTGAGCTTTCGCGGCATCAAGCTTCTGTCGCTGCTGCTGGTGGCCTATGCCATTGCCGTCTCCACCGTGCTGTTCCAGACGGTCACCAACAACCGCATCCTCACTCCATCAGTGATGGGTTTCGATTCGCTTTACGTGCTGATGCAGACCGGGCTGATCTTCGTCTTCGGTTCGGCAACGGTCGTCATGATCGATCCGCAACTGAAGTTTCTCACTGAGACCGCCCTGCTCGTCGCCTTTTCCGCCCTGCTTTATCGCTGGCTTTTCGTCGGCGCGGAACGCAGCCTGCATCTCCTCGTACTGGTCGGCATCGTCTTCGGCGTCTTTTTCCGCAGCCTTTCGGGCTTCATGCAGCGCGTGCTCGATCCGAACGAATATACCGTGCTGCAGGATGTGCTCTTCGCCAGCTTCAACTCCATCGACCCGACGCTTCTTGCCGTCTCCGCTATCATCATCGGTGTGGTGACAGCGATCGGCCTCAGGCTGATGCACACGCTTGACGTCCTCTCCCTCGGCCGCGCGACAGCCATCAGCCTCGGCGTCGAATACAAGCGAACTGTCACCATCATCCTCGTGCTGGTCTCCGTGCTCGTCGCCGTCTCCACGGCGCTCGTCGGCCCGGTCATGTTCTTCGGCCTGCTGGTCGCGGCGCTGGCCCATTATCTCACCGGCAACGGCAAACACGCCTATGTGCTGCCGGCGGCGATCCTCATCGCCGTGATCTGCCTCGTCGGCGGTCAGGTGGTGCTGGAGCGGGTCTTCGCCTTCGATACGGCGCTTTCCATCATCATCGAATTCCTGGGCGGTATCGTCTTTATCGGTCTTATTTTGAAGCGGGGTGCGCGATGATCATCGCCAGTCAGATCAGCAAATCCTATGGCGATAACCTCGTCGTCGATGGTGTCTCCGTCTCCATTCCGGCAGGCGGGGTCACCTCGATCATCGGCCCGAACGGGGCGGGAAAATCAACGCTGCTCTCCATCGTCGCACGGCTTATGTCCATGGACACAGGCACGGTGACGGTCGACGGGCTGGATGTGAGCAAGACCGCTTCCGATACGCTGGCAAAGCGGCTCTCGATCCTGCGACAGGACAACCACATCTCCTCGCGCCTGACGGTGCGAGATCTCGTCGGTTTCGGCCGCTACCCCTATTCCAAGGGGCGCCCCACCATCGAAGACAAGGTCTACATCGACCGGGCACTGGAATATCTCAATCTCGAACCGCTGGCTGACCGCTTTCTGGATGAGCTTTCCGGCGGCCAGCGCCAGCGCGCCTTCGTGGCCATGGTTCTGTGCCAGGACACGGATTATGTGCTGCTCGACGAACCGCTCAACAATCTCGACATGAAGCACGCCTCCGGCATGATGAAGATCATGCGCCGCGCCGCCGATGAACTGAAGAAGACCGTGGTTCTGGTGCTGCACGACATCAACTTCGCCTCCTGGTATTCCGACACCATCATCGCCATGCGCGAGGGCCGCATCTGCCATCATGGACCGGCGGAAGAGATCATCCGCCCCGACATTCTCAAGGACATTTATGACATGCCGATCCGCGTCAATGAGATAGACGGCCGGCGCATCTGCCTGTTTTACGAATGACATGATGATTGTGCAGGATTTTTGCTGTCGCGTTCCCTAACATGGAACAGGGCCACAGGCCCGGACGTTAATCGACGGACTTTTCCAAAGCGGCATTCCGTCCGCAACTTCAGGAGACATCGATGAAGACGCACAAGACGAAGAACGACCTGCCTTCCAACGCCAAGTCGACGGTGATCGGCATTCTGAATGAATCGCTGGCCTCGGTGATCGACCTTGCGCTTGTGACCAAGCAGGCGCACTGGAACCTGAAAGGCCCGCAATTCATCGCCGTGCACGAGCTTCTCGACACCTTCCGCACCCAGCTCGACAATCACGGCGATACGATTGCCGAACGCGTCGTGCAGCTTGGCGGCACGGCCCTCGGCAGCCTGCAAGCCGTCTCTTCAACGACGAAGCTCAAGGCCTATCCGACCGATATCTATAAAATCCACGACCATCTCGACGCTCTGATCGAGCGTTATGGCGAGGTGGCGAACATGATCCGCAAGGCAATCGACGATTCCGACGAGGCCGGTGATCCGACGACGGCCGACATCTTCACCGCCGCCTCGCGCGATCTCGACAAATCGTTGTGGTTCCTCGAAGCACACGTACAGGAAAAGAGCTGAGCCGAAGGCATTTGCAGCCTGCTCATCACAGCAAAGCGCCCGAGAGATTCGGGCGCTTTTTTCGTAAAGATGATGCCATCAATGGCGGCGCAAAACCGCAAGCCCTATGTCGCGCAACATTTCATGATCCAGAATGCCGCGCTGGGCGCTACGGATCAAAATTGCTGCACACTCATTGGCAACATGGCTGCTGCGATCTTGAAGGCACTCGAAACAAACACCATCGAAAATATTCTGCAGATCGGTGATTTGTTCTGGCGACAATTGTGCGCCGACTCTTTCAAAAGCTGCGTACGACAAGGCTCATCCTCCCGATGATGATATGCCAAGTATCGTTTCTTTTTTCGTGGGCATCAATTTTGTACACCCGAACGAATCACTTGTCGAATCAGATTTTAACCAAATGTAAACAGGTTATTTTCTGCACTGTCGGTTATCCGCGCGCCCTTTGTCGCTGGAATAAAGGTCAGCCGAAACAACGCTTTCGCCCGGCTATGACCGCGTCTGACGCAGCCTTCGACGCGTGCTTTCGAATAAAGCCGCGACCGGAAGGATTTCCACCGAAACCGCAAAAGAAACTATTGCATTCTAAAATCGATTGAGCGATATAGCACCCGTCGCCGAACTTCGGCGGTCCGCAGTCCAGCGAACTACCCCGGACCAGCGGTTTTGAGCGGGTGTAGCTCAGGGGTAGAGCACAACCTTGCCAAGGTTGGGGTCGAGGGTTCAAATCCCTTCGCCCGCTCCAGTTTTCCAAGATCAACAAACAAAGATTTGCGCAGGTTGCTGTGCCAGATGGTCATCTTGGCAAGGCCAACGTGCGACCATTTTTGGCACCGTGGCCGTTTCCCGCACATGCATGAAACCGGGAGGAGTTACCCCTCCCGGCCCTCATGGTTCAGGCAGCTTCATCCCAGACGGGCGCCAGCCCATCCGGCGAAACAATGCGGCCATCCGGCCTGGCGAGAGCGCGGATCGCCGCCATTTCATCAGCCGACAGCGCAAAATCGAAAATCGCGAGGTTTTCATCAACGCGGGCTTCACTGACGGTTTTGGAGAGAGCAACAACGCCCTCCTGCTGTACGAGCCAACGCAACACCACCTGCGCCACCGATTTGCCCCGGCCTGCGGCGATATCCTTCAGCACCGGATCGGCAAAGACCTTGCCGTCAGCCATGCCGTAATAACCGGTGACCGACATGCCCGCAGCTTTGGCAGCAGCCATCACCACGTCCTGATCGATATAGGGATGATATTCGATCTGGTTGGTGACGATCGGCGCTTTTGAGAGCTTCACAGCTTCGGCCATCAGTGCCTTATTGAAGTTGGAAACGCCGATATGGCGGACCTTGCCGGCTTGCCGGACCTCATTCAGCGCGCCGATCTGCTCGGAGAGCGCCACCGCCTCGTTCGGCCAGTGCAGAAGCAGCAGATCGACATAATCGGTCCTCAGCTTTTTCAGGCTCTCATCGACCGAGGCGAGGAAGGCATCGTGCCGATAATTCTCGACCCAGACCTTGGTGGTAAGGAAGATATCACCCCGCGCCACGCCGGAGCCGGCAATGGCCTCACCCACTTCGGCCTCGTTGCCGTAAATCTGGGCGGTATCGATATGGCGGAAACCCGCCTTCAGCGCATGCGGAACGATGCGCAGGACATCCGGGCCGGGAATGCGGAAGGTGCCGAAGCCGAGCGCCGGAATGGAAGCACCATTGGCAGCAACATCAAACATATATTTTCTCCTATGATATTGCCCGACCAGCCCGAGGGGAATGGCCGGGAATTGGGTGTGAAAAGCTTAAGCCGTCTTCAGCGTCAGCGCGGCGCGGCGATCAAGAGCGCTGCTCCAAAGGGTCAGGAGCAGGGCGACGGCAACGAGGATGGCGCCGACCCACGGGGTTGCAGCAAGACCCATCGGCGATTCCACCACCAGACCGCCGAGCCATGCGCCGATGGCGATGCCGAGATTGAAAGCGGCGATGTTGAGCGCCGATGCGACATCGACGGCACCGGGGCGATGTTCCTTGGCGAGCTGCACCACATAAAGCTGCAGGCCGGGAACATTGGCGAAGGACAGGAACCCGAGCGCGGCAAGCGTGATGAGCGTCAGCACCGGCGAGACGGCCGTGAAGGAAAAGACGAGCAACACGATGGACTGCGCCAGGAAGAGACCGATCAACGCCTTGACAGGGTTATGGTTGGCGATCTTGCCGCCGCCGATATTGCCGGCCGCAATGGCAATGCCGTAAAGCACCAGAATGAGGCTGACGCTCTTTTCCGAAAAGCCGGTGACATCCTGCAGGATTGGCGCAAGAAAGGTGAAGGCGACGAAGGTGCCGCCGTAACCGAGCGCGGTCATGGCAAAGACGATGAGCAGACGGCCGGAACCGAGAACGCGGACCTGATCGAGCAGGCTGGCAGGCGGCGCCTTTTTGAGCGTGTTCGGCAGAAGGGCGGCAATGCCGAAGAAGGCGATGACGCCAAGCCCGGCAACGGCCCAGAAGGTCGCGCGCCAGCCGAACACCTGGCCGATATAGGTGCCGAGCGGAACGCCGGTAACGATGGCGACCGTCAACCCCATGAACATCATGGCAATCGCCGAGCCACGACGGTTTTCCGGCACGAGATCGGCGGCGATGGTCGCTCCGACCGAGAAGAACACGCCATGGGCAAAGGCGGCGATGACGCGGGCGACAAGCAGCATCTCATAACTGGGAGAAAGCGCTGCGGCGCTGTTGCCGATGATGAACAGGGCCATCAGGCCGAGCAGCAGCGGCTTCCTTTCAATCTTTCCGGTCAGCGCCGTCAGGATCGGCGCACCGAAGGTGACGCCCAGCGCGTAGACGCTGACGATGAGGCCGGCAAGCGGCAGGGTAATGTTGAGATCATTTGCAACCGTCGGCAGAAGGCCGACGATGACGAACTCCGTGGTGCCGATCGCATAGGCCGCGATCGTCAGGGCAAATATGGCCAATGGCATGACGAATACCTCTTCGCCCAGCGGGATCGCGGGCGTTCTGGACAGCGGTGCCGTCCGGGTTGGATCATTTGAACAGCGGTGCTGTCCGGTTGGATCAAATCTATGGACGCAATATGGGCGAAGGGGACTTGCATGATAATCGGCAAGGTTGGATAAATACCTTTGAATTGATTTCACAGATGGTATGGCGATGGACAATCGGGCCGGAGAAATGGAAGTCTTCGTGGCGGCGGCCGAACTCGGCAGCTTTTCCGCCGCGGGGCGCAGGCTGAAGCTTTCACCCTCGGCGGTGAGCAAGCTTGTCACCCGCATCGAAGACCGCCTCGGCACCCGGCTGCTTGCCCGCTCCACCCGGCTAGTCACGCTCACACCGGAGGGCGAAGTCTACCTTTTTCGGGCAAGGCGCATTCTGGCCGACATAGCCGAGACGGAGCAGATCGTGGCGAGCGGCGGCAAGGTGGTGCCGCGCGGCCTTTTGCGCGTCAACGCCACGCTGGGTTTCGGCGAACGTTATCTCCTGCCGCTGGCACCTGAGTTCCTGTCGCTTTATCCCGAAATCGAGCTGGATATTTCGCTGACCGACGGTGTTATCAGTCTCATCGAGGAGCGCACCGATATCGCCATCCGCTCGGGCGCGATGGGAGATTCATCCCTGAAGGCGAGAAAGCTGAAAGAGGTGCGCCGGATCATCGTCGCCTCCCCCGCTTATATCGAAAAACACGGCATGCCGGAAACACCGCAGGATCTGGCGCAGCATAATTGCTTCAGTTTCAATTTCAGCCGCAGCCTCAACGAGTGGCCATTTCGTGACCCCGGTTCGGCGGAAGTCTATCGCCTTCCCGTCACGGGCAATGTCGCGGTCAACAGCGGCATGGCGATGCGAAGGCTCTGCCTGACGGGGTTAGGGCTCGGAAGGGTCGGCGAATTTCATATCGAGCCGGATATAGAGGCGGGCCTGCTCGTGCCGGTTCTGGAAGACTATAATGCCGAGGAGATGGAAGTGATCCACGCGGTTTATGCCGGCCACGAACACCTGGCCGCCCGCGTGCGCGCCTTCATCGATTTTGTCGCCGCAAGGGTCGGGCGGTGATTGACCGCCTCAGACCATGCCGTGCACCAGCTTGGCGAGCCAGTCGACAAAAACCCGCACCTTGTTGGTGACGTGCCGGGTCTGCGGATAAACGACATAGATCGGCATGGCTTCGCGCTGCCATTCGGAAAGGACCGGCACCAGTTCGCCACGCGCCAGGTGATCTTTCACCATGAAGATAGGCAATTGCACGATGCCCATGCCCGCCAGCGCGGCATTGAGATAGGTGCGGCTGTCATTCACCGATACCACATAATTCGGGGTCAGCTCGACGCTGCGCACACCATTGTCGAAGGAGGCCGGCATGATCTGGCCGGTGGTGGCATTGAGATAACCCACCGAATAGTGATCCTTCTCCAGATCCTCCGGTTCACGCGGCATGCCGAAATTTTCGATGTAGGACGGCGAGGCAAATGTCTCGAACCGGAGTTCGCCCACTTTACGGGCAATCAGCGACTGATCACGCAGCACGCCGACCCGCAGCGCACAGTCGACATTCTCGGCAATATAGTCGACCAGCCGGTCACCGACACCGAGATCGAGACGGATTTGCGGATAACGCTGGTAAAATTCGCAAAGATGTGGGATAACGACCAAGTCCGCGAAGACACCGGCCATTTCCACCCGCAACCGGCCGGAAGGCTGCACCTGTGCGCTGGACATGCTACCGTCCAGTTCTTCTATTTCCGATAAAATCTGTGAGGCTCGCTCATAATAGAGAGCGCCGTCCGTCGTCAGCATCACCCGCCGCGTGGTGCGGTTGAGAAGCGTGGTCTGCAGATGCGCCTCCAGCGCCTGCACCATGTTGGTCACGGTAGTTTTGGGCATGTTCAGCGCGGTGGCGGCGCGGCTGAAATTGCCGGTCTCGACGACGCGCGTGAAGACCCGCATGGCGGAAAGCTGATCCATCTAGCTATTATCCACTTTTTTGGAATAGTGTTTTCATTTTGACGTACTTGATCGTTTTCTCTCGAACAATAATATGAATTTCAGATTTTGCAAATATGGTGAACTGCCGATGGCGGTACACGGGACCGGATCAAATGAAGGCGCATTGGGAAAACATCGAATGCTGTGGGGGCCCCGCATCCCAGCTTTCCGTGCGCCGTTATGAGAGCGCCGGCCTGTGCAGCCACCCGCCCGTGATCCTTTATCTGCGCGGCGGTTCGTTTCTGGAAAAGGGCGGCAATTGCCCGGAACTTCCGGTAGCCCAGGCCTTAGCGGAAAGCGGTGCCATCGTTGTCGAGGCTGACTATAGCAAGCCATCCGGCAACGAGTTTCCGATGGCGATGGATTGCGCTTTTGAGGCGCTCGACCATCTGAGCCGGGACCGCAAACATTATGGCAGCGCGAAATCGCTGCTGTTCGTGGCCGGCGAAGAGGCGGGCGGCAATGTGGCGGCGGGACTTGCCCTTAAGGCCCGTGACCGCATGCCCGGCAAACTCGCAGGTCAGATTCTTCTGTCGCCCATGATCGACCCGATGATGACGACGGAATCCTTTCGCGACGCGGACAGGATCGGCATGCGTGAGCGCTGGGCGGATGGCTGGAGCCACTATCTTGCCAAGGCATGCGGGTTTTTCCACCCCTATGCCGCGCCCTGCCAGTGTACGCGGCTGAACCGGGTGGCGCCGGCGCTGATCTTTACCGCCGAGGACGACCCTCTGCGCGACGAAACGGTCGGTTATGCCGACAGGCTCATCGCCTCCGGTGTCAGCGTCCGCCAGCATGTTTTCCCCTCCGGCGTTGGCTGGACGGGGCTTTATCAAGGAGAGGGCGGCGGATGGGTCTCATCCGTCTGTTCGGAATTCAAGACCTTCGTTGACCAGTTGAAACACTGATACCGCATTTATTCAGAAACTGACCGGCTCCTGATCGGGAGCCAAGGAGAAACCCATGACGCTGAACACAAAGCGCCGGGCCCTGACGGGCGCCGGTATCGGACTTGCTATGTCCGTTGCAGCCGCAGCACTGTTTTTCGATCTCCCCACCAGCCGCGATGCCACGGCCGCCTCCGCACCTGCCGAGACGCCGGCAATTCCGGTCACCGTCGCCAAGGTGGAAAGCCGCGACGTCATGCGCTGGGAAGAGTTTTCCGGCCGTCTCGAAGCCGTCGAGCGGGTGCAGATCCGCTCCCGCGTCGCAGGCCAGATCAAGGCTGTTCATTTCCGCGAAGGTGCGCTGGTGAAAGAAGGCGATCCCCTCTTCACCATCGACCCCGCCCCCTATCAGGCCGCCGTTGCGGGCGCTGAAGGACAGGTCGCCTCCGCTGAAGCCAAGGTTAGCCTTGCGAAGACGGAACTCGACCGTGGCCGCCGGCTTTCCGATAACCGCACCATCTCCCAGAGCGATCTCGACCAGCGTCAAAGCTCGTTTGCGGATGCGCAAGCCCAGCTTCGCGCCGCCCGCGCAGCCCTGACGACGGCTGAGCTCGATCTCGGTTATACCGAAATCCTCGCACCGGTTTCCGGTCGTGTCGGCCGCATCGAAATCACCGCCGGCAACCTCGTCGCCGCCGGCTCGACTTCGCCTGCCCTGACGACGCTGGTTTCGGTCAATCCGATCTATGCCAGCTTCAACGCCAGCGAAGGCGTGGTGGCCAAGGCGCTTGCCGAACTGCCGCAGACGGACGGCGCCCTGCCGGCTCTCGAACAGATCCCGGTGGAAATCGGCACGCTTTCGGATGAGGGCACGCCGATCAAGGGCACGCTGCACCTGATCGACAACCAGGTGGATTCGGCAAGCGGCACCATCGGTGTCCGCGCCGTCTTCGAAAATCCTGATGGCAGGCTCATCCCCGGCCAGTTCGTGCGGGTGCGCATGGGCGAACCGAAGCCGGAAAACCGCATCGTCATCAGCGATCGCGCCATCGGCACGGATCAGGACAAGCGTTTCGTCTTCGTGGTCGATGCCGAAAACAAGGTGAGCTACCGCCAGATCAAGCCGGGCGCACCGGCCGATGGCCAGCGCATCATCGAAAGCGGCCTTGCCGCCGGTGATACGATCGTCGTCAACGGCCTGCAGCGTATTCGCCCCGGCGCAACCATCGCGCCGCAGACGGAAGACAAGGTTGCTGCCTCGCAGTAACCCGCCTCTTTGATCAGTAAGCGTCCCGCGCTTTCGCGAGACGCCCCTTCAGACAGAACCGGCCTTCACCGGCGGCAGGATTGCCGCCGGAACGGCCTTCGCATTCCCAAAGACCCGGAGAGGGACTGGATATGAATATTTCCAGATTTTTTGTCGACCGGCCGGTATTTGCTGCCGTGCTTTCGGTCCTGATTGTGGTGGCAGGCCTTCTCGGCATGCGCGCCCTGCCGATTTCGGAATATCCCGAAGTCGTTCCGCCATCCGTCGTCGTGCGCGCCACCTATCCCGGCGCGAACCCGACCGTTATCGCCGAAACCGTCGCGACACCGCTGGAAGAACAGATCAACGGCGTCGAGGACATGCTCTACATGGGCAGCCAGGCAACCTCCGACGGCGTGCTGACGTTGACCGTGACCTTCAAGCTCGGCACCGACCCTGACAAGGCGCAGCAGCTGGTGCAGAACCGCGTATCGCAGGCCGAACCGCGCCTGCCGGCGGAAGTTCGCGCCCTCGGCATCACCACCGTCAAAAGCTCGCCCGACTTCATCATGGTCGTCAACCTCGTCTCGAAGACCGACGCCTATGACATCACCTATCTGCGTAACTACGCGACGCTGAACGTCAAGGATCGCCTCGCCCGCATCGAAGGTGTCGGCCAGGTGCAGGTCTTCGGCGCAGGTGACTATTCCATGCGCGTCTGGCTCGACCCGCAGAAGGTCGCCGAGCATGATCTGGCCGCCAGTGACGTTTCCGACGCCATCCGCCAGCAGAACGTGCAGGCCGCAGCCGGCGTCATCGGCGCTTCCCCAAGCCCTAATGGTGTTGATCTTCAGCTCAACGTCAATGCGCAGGGCCGCCTGACCACACCGGAAGAATTCGGCAACATCATCGTCAAGAGCGGCGCGAACGGTGAAATCACCCGCCTGCGTGACGTCGCCCGCATCGAGCTTGGCGCGGCCGATTACACGCTGCGTTCGCTGCTCGACGGTGAACCCGCCGTGGCTGTCGCCGTCCTCCAGGCACCCGGCTCCAACGCCATCGAAATCGCCGACAATGTCCGTGCCACAATGGACAATCTGCAGCTGGCAATGCCTGATGGCGTAAAATACGAGATCGTCTACGACACGACGAAATTCGTGCGCTCCTCCATCGAGAAGGTCGTTGACACACTCCTCGAGGCCGTTGGCCTCGTGGTACTTGTCGTCATCCTCTTCCTGCAGACCTGGCGCGCATCGATCATTCCGCTGATCGCCGTTCCGGTCTCGATCATCGGCACCTTCGCCGTCATGTATGCCTTCGGCTTTTCCATCAACGCCTTGACCCTGTTCGGCCTTGTGCTCGCCATCGGCATCGTGGTGGATGACGCCATCGTGGTCGTGGAAAATGTCGAGCGAAACATTGAAAACGGGCTCTCGCCGCGTGACGCCACCTACAAGGCGATGCGCGAAGTCTCCGGCCCGATCATCGCAATCGCACTGGTTCTGGTCGCCGTTTTCGTGCCGCTTGCCTTCATCTCCGGCCTGTCGGGCCAGTTCTACCGGCAGTTCGCACTGACCATCGCCATCTCCACCGTCATTTCGGCCATCAACTCGCTGACGCTGTCGCCCGCTCTTGCAGCTCTGCTGCTGAAGGAACATGGCGCACCGAAAGACTGGCTGACCCGCTTCATGGACAAAATCCTTGGCTGGTTCTTCCGCGGCTTCAACCGCGCCTTCGGCGCCGCCTCCAACGGCTACGGCAAGACCGTGGGCGGGCTGGTGACGCGCAAGAGCCTTGTCATGATCGTCTATATGGCGCTAGTGGCGGCCACCTACGGCATGTTCACGACAGTGCCGAGCGGCTTCGTGCCGGCACAGGACAAGCAATACCTGATCGGTTTTGCCCAGCTTCCTGATGGCGCAACGCTTGACCGCACGGAAAACGTCATCAAGCGCATGAGCGACATCGCCCTGGAAACACCCGGCGTCAGCCATGCCATCGCCTTCCCCGGCCTGTCGATCAACGGCTTCACCATCGGCTCCAATTCCGGCATCGTTTTTGCGGTTCTCGATGACTTCGAAAAACGCAAGACGCCGGAACTGTCCGGCAATGCCATCGCCATGCAGCTGAACCAGAAATATGCGGGCATTCAGGATGCCTTCATCGCCATGTTCCCGCCGCCGCCGGTCAACGGTCTCGGCCAGACGGGCGGCTTCAAGCTGCAGATCGAAGACCGCGCCGGCTACGGCTACCAGACGCTCGATGAAGCGGCGAAAGCGGTGATCGGCAAGGCCTATCAGACGCCGGAGCTGGCGGGCATCTTCTCCAGCTACCAGATCAACGTGCCGCAGCTCTTCGCCGATCTCGACCGCGCCAAGGCGGAACAGCTGGGCGTTTCCGTCAGCGACGTCTTCCAGACGCTGCAAATCTATCTCGGCTCGCTCTATGTCAACGACTTCAATGCTTTCGGACGGACATACAGCGTTCGAGTGCAGGCAGATTCGCAGTTCCGCGCTCATGCGGAAGATATCGGCCGCCTGAAGGTTCGCTCCGCGACCGGCCAGATGATCCCGCTGTCGACACTGCTGAAGGTGGATGCAACGACAGGACCGGAGCGCACCAACCGTTATAACGGCTTCCTTGCCGCCGATATCAACGGCGGTCCGGCGCCGGGCTTCTCCTCTGGACAGGCACAGGCGGCCATGGAGAAAATCCTTGCCGAAACCCTGCCCGCGGGCGTCGATTACGAGTGGACCGACCTGACCTACCAGCAGATTCTCGCCGGCAATTCCAGCATCGTGGTATTCCCGCTGGCGCTGCTGCTCGTCTATCTCGTGCTCGCCGCGCAATATGAAAGCCTCACATTGCCGATTGCGATCATCCTGATCGTCCCGCTCGGTGTGCTTGCGGCCCTCACAGGCGTCTGGCTGACAGGAGGGGATAATAACATCTTTACGCAGATCGGCCTTGTCGTCCTTGTCGGTCTCTCGGCGAAGAACGCGATCCTGATCGTGGAATTCGCCCGGGAGCTGGAATTCGAGGGACGAACGCCGCTTCAGGCGGCCATCGAGGCAAGCCGGCTTCGTCTGCGCCCGATCCTGATGACCTCACTCGCCTTCATCATGGGCGTGGTGCCGCTGGTCGTCTCCACCGGTGCGGGTGCGGAAATGCGTGCGGCCATGGGTGTCGCGGTATTCTCCGGCATGATCGGCGTGACATTCTTCGGCATCTTCATGACACCGGTTTTCTATGTGCTGGTGCGCAAGCTGGCGGGCAACCGCCCGCTCATCCAGCACAAGCAGGAAGAACCGGCCAATTCGGACTACAAGCTCGAAAAGGCCGGCTGAAACCTTACCTCCCATCCACCGCCACCTTCGACGCAAGCCCGCCGCGCATCATCAGATGCGCGGCGTTTTTTATGGACGGAAATGTTTATGCAACCCTCCTGAAATGGAATCGGTTTCAAATGCTTAACTGGAATAAGCACCTATATTGCACCGCGTTAGAACTGAGAAAAATCAATATAGCTTCACAAATCGCCGAAAACCCGAAGAAACAATGCTGTTTTATGCTTTGTATTTTGTGGTAATTTCCAAGAACTGGGTGATTCGGACTAAATGATTTAGTTCAGGGGCGACATGATGGAGCAGGACTACGAAAACTGGGCAACAACCGTTGCCTATTCTATAGTGATGCATGAGGGTCTTGATCTCGCGCTTGCCGCGCAGAATCTCGACCGGTGCAAGACCAGAAACAATCGAGAGCGACTGATGGAAGCCATTCGCACGTCATTGCTGGAAGCGCGCTCGCGCAACCACATGGCGGCGGCGCAGCGGCTTTAATCCGGCCTGCGCCTCGGCGAGCGACGTGCCATGTCGTGGCGGGATCAGGCCTGAAGTAGATCGGTCCGGACCGCGGCTTTCAGCGGCAGGTGATCCGAAGCGACACGCGCCAGCGCGCTGTCATGCGCCTCCACCTGCTCGACCAGACCTTCCCGGTTGGCGATGATCCTGTCGAGCGCCAGCACCGGCAGGTTGGAGGGAAAACTCGGCACCGCCGGCGGCAGCGCACCGAAAGCGTCCCGAAACGTGTTGAGCGACGAGCCGTTGCCGAGCCGCCATTCGTTCAGATCTCCCATGAGGACGGTCGCGCATTCGTTGCGCGCTTCCAGAAGGCCGATCAATGCCTTCGCCTGCTGGGCACGGGAATGCCGCAGCAGGCCGAAATGGGCGGCGATGACGCGCAGCGTGCCGCCGCTTTTCAGATCCAGCTCCACGACAAGCGCACCGCGTGGCTCCAGCCCCGGCAGTTTCAGCGTATGCACGTCCCTGACGGCACCTTCCCTGAACAGCACGACATTGCCGTGCCACCCGTGCGCCTTCACCCCTGCCTGCACCGGCACGGGAATAAGCCCGCTTTCCCGCTCCAGCCGGGCGAGATCGAGCAGGCCGGTGCGCTCGCCAAAACGGCTGTCCGCCTCCTGAAGGGCAATGATATCGGCACCGATTTCCTGAATGACGCGGCTGGTGCGATCAGGATCGAACTTGCGGTCGCGGCCGACGCATTTATGCACATTGTAGGAAGCAATGACGGGGAAGGGATGATCTTTCGCCGCCTGCACCGCTTTCTGCCGCTGACGATGGTCGCGCAGCGACTGCATGACGAAGGCGGGCAAACTGCTATTTGCCGCCAGGGCCGTTTTTTCGCTGTTCAGCAAACCGTTTTTCTTCACGCGTCAATGTCTCCGCATATCCAAGGCTCTAAAGATAGGGCGAAGCGAGCCAGAGGACACGCTCCACGAAACGAACAACGAATGGCCGCCCATTCAGTTCGCTGAGCCGCACCGGCAAGGCGGTCGCACGCGCATCCCGGATGCGCGCCCCGATCACCGCGGCAAACGCCTCATCCATAACTTCGAGATCGATCTCGAAGTTCAATCGCAGCGAACGTGGATCGAGATTGGAGGAACCGATATAGGTCCAGCGCTCGTCGATCACCAGAAGCTTGGAATGATTGAAAGCCCCCGTCGCCCGCCAGATGCGGCAATAATTCTTCAGCATCTGGTCGAACTGCGCCGTCATCGCCCTGTCCACAAGCACCAGATTGTTGCTTTTGGGCACGATGATATCGACCACCACTCCCCGCCTTGCTGCGGTTATGAGTGCCGAAATAAGCTCCCGATCGGGGAGAAAATAGGGCGACATGATAAGAATGGAGGAACGGGCGACGGAAAACGCACCCATCAGCATCTTGTGACTGGTCTCGATGCTTTTATCCGGCCCCGAGGAGGAAACCCGGGCGACGATCTGCGAACCCGGCACACCGTCGGGAATGGCGATATCCCAGACCGGGGTGTCCAGAAGTTCTTTCGTGGTGAAACGCCAGTCCTCCGCCGCAATGGAGAAAAAATCCGAAACCACCGGCCCGGTAATCTTGAAATGGGTATCGTGCGACTGCTTCTCGCCACCGAATTCCAGCGTGAAACCCTCACGGATATTCATGCCGCCGCTAAAGGCGATGCGCCCGTCCACCACCAGGATCTTGCGGTGGGTGCGCAGATTGGCATAGGGCAGCCGAAGCCCCATGATGACATTGCCGTTGAAGACATCGGCGATGATGCCCTTGTCCCGGAGCGTCGGCAGGATGCTCGGCACGGAATATCGCGCCCCCACGGCATCGATGAGCACCCTCACTTCCACGCCGCGCAGTTTTGCCTGCTCGAGCGCCGCGACGAAGCGGGAACCGATCCTGTCATTGTCGAAAATATATGTTTCGAGAATGATCGACCGCTTCGCCTCGCCGATCGCCTCCAGCATGGCGGCATAGGCGACGTCACCCGTCACAAGCGGCTCGATGGCGTTGCCGGTCGTCAGCGCGTGGCGTGTCACCCGGTCGCCCAGCGTCTTCATCGCTTCAAAACGGCGGCCAAACCGCGTGGCGACGAGTTCTGCATCCGCATCGAAACGCGCCACGCGATCCATGATCTCGTCCTGCATGAAGGACCGCTGCTGCGTGATGTTCGACCGGCGAATGCGGTTGATACCGGCAATGGCATAGATGACCGCGCCGACGATGGGCGACAGCACGATGACGCCCACCCAGCCCAGCGCGGAACGGACCTCCTCCTTCGTCATCGTGGCATGTACGGCCGCCACGGTTCCCATCAAAATGGAAAGGACGGCAAGGATATGGGGCCAATAGGCGATGACGAGATCGAGCATATTACAACTATAGGGCATCAGACCGAAAAGTGTAACGCGCTTTTCGGAGGACCCAGTGCGCCAATAAAACGCACCTCGCCCATCGCGCAATGACAGGAAGGTAACCCGGCAGCGCAAGAACGCCCGCCCCCGCCCATCCTTTTGCGGGACAGACCCTTGCGGGATTAACGGTGGAAACCGGCCTTGCGATATGTCATGAGAGCGCATCTTGATCTCTAGGCAGGGGCACTTGCGCGCTTCTGCGACATTTGAAAGCAAGAAGGCCGTGATGCAGGAAAATACACAGGGCGCCGTCATCGTCATTTCCAGCCACGTCATGCGTGGATCGGTCGGCAATCGCGCCGCGGTCTTCGCGCTGGAAACCCTCGGTTATCCGGTATGGGCAGTGCCCACCATCGTCATGCCCTGGCATCCCGGTCATGGCCCATCCACGCGGATGCGCTTTCAGGACGACGACTTCGACAAGGCCATGAGCGACCTTGAGAACGCCAAATGGGTCGGCGAGGTCAAGGCTGTTCTCACCGGTTATTTCGGCAGCGCAGCACAGGTGCGCTCCGTCGCAAGGCTGATCCGCAACCTGAAGGAAAAGAACCCGTCGCTGATTTACGCCTGTGACCCGGTCATGGGCGATCTGGGCGGGCTTTACATTCCTCTTGAGACCGCCGAAGCCATTCGCGACCACCTCATCCCGCTTGCCACCGTCGCGACACCGAACCGCTACGAACTGGCCTGGATGAGCGGCGCCGAACTTGAAACCAACAATGCCATCATGGATGCGGCGCTGGCACTCGGCCCGCCGAAAATGCTGGTCACCTCCGCCGTGCCGATGATGGCGGGTGGCACCGGCAATCTTTATCTCAGCGGCCGGCACGCCCTGCTTGCCGAACATCGCGCCATCGAGAATGCGCCGAACGGGCTTGGCGACCTGATGTCGGCGCTGTTCCTCGCCCGCCTGCTGGAAGGCCTGGATGATGAAAAGGCGCTGCAGCTGGCCACCGCCAGCGTGTTCGAAATTCTGGCCCGCACGAAAAAACGCGAGATGAACGAACTGACGCTTGAGACCGATTCTTCAAGTCTTTCCACACCCATGGCCATGGTGCAGATGCGTCATCTCTTGCATCCTTCACGCAGCAAGCGCAAATAGCGGCTAGAGCATTTCCAGGAAAAGTGGCCTTCGGTTTTCCGTCTGGAAATGCGGCAACAGGAAGTTGGAGCGGTTTCGCGGTTCGAAGAAAAGCGAAAATGCTCTAAAGGATTGGTCTTCAACGCGCCAGGTTCGCCCCGTGATCTTGGTCCAAGCATAACGGTACTGCGATAGATGAAAGATTTTCCGGAAACTCTTCTGAACGGCTACAAGAACTTCATGAGCGGCCGCTATGTCGACGAACGCGAAAGATACCGCGTTCTGGCCGATACCGGACAGAAACCGCAAACCCTGTTCATTGCCTGTTGTGACTCCCGTTCGGCGCCGGAAACCATTTTCGATTGCGGACCGGGAGAGCTTTTCGTTGTCCGCAACGTCGCCAACATGGTGCCGCCTTTCGAGCCGGACGGACAATACCACGCCACCTCGGCAGCCATCGAATATGCCGTGCAGGTTCTGAAGGTGAAGGACATCGTTGTCATGGGCCACGGCCGCTGCGGCGGCATTCAGGCAGCACTCGATCCCAATCTCGAGCCGCTGTCCCCCGGTGACTTCATCGGCAAATGGATGAACATGGTCAAATCAGCGGCCGAGCAAATCCAGAGCAACGACGTCATGACCGCCTCCGAGCGCCAGACCGCACTGGAACGCGTCTCCATCCGCACTTCCCTCGCCAACCTGCGCGGTTTCCCCTTCGTCAAGGCGCAGGAAACCGCCGGCAAGGTGAAGCTGCACGGCGCGTGGTTCGATATTTCGACCGGCGAATTGTGGGTGATGGACGGCAAAACCGGCGACTTTCGTCGCCCGGATCTGTGATTGAAGCGGGCTGTACTACTGGGCCCCTTTTGGGGGCCGCTCCGGTAACTCCCGTCATCCTCGGGCTTGTCCCGAGGATCTAACCACCTCGCACAAATCGGAACGTTGCAGATCCTCGGGACAAGCCCGAGGATGACGTCAAGAATGCGGATAAGGCCTTGTGATCACAAGGCCTGTCAAACCAACGACCTTATTGGCCGTCGATCGCCTTGCCGATGAAGGCAATGGCCTGCTGGTAGACGCTTGCGGCGTTCCAGCCCTGGATGGCGGCATAATTCGCCTGTCCCTGTTGATAACCTGCACCACGCTGCCAGCCATGGCCGACAAGGAAATTGGCGGTGGATGCCAGCGCATCGGCGCGCGAACCGACGAGATCGATACGGCCGTCGCGGTCGAAATCCACGCCGTAACGCACGACGTTCAGCGGCAGGAACTGCGTCTGGCCGATTTCACCATGGGCGGCACCCTTGGCGTTGACGTTGAGCGAACCGCTGCCGACGAGCTTCAGCGCCGCATAAAGCTGCTCGGTGAAATAATCCGAACGGCGGCAATCGAAGGAGAGCGTCGCCACGGCGGAAAGCGTGTGCTGGTTGCCCATGAAGCCGCCAAAGCCGGTTTCCATGCCCCAGATGGCGAGCAGCGGACCGGCCGGCACGCCATAGGCGCGCTCGATCGAAGCGAAGAGAGAGGCGTTGTTCTTCTTCATGGTCTTGCCGCGCGAAATGATCGTCTGGCCGCCGCGCTTTTGCATGAATTGTTCGAAGGACAGCTTGAAGCTGTGCTGGCCGCGATCGGCGCGGATGGTCGCCTGATTGTAGGACACGCCGGAGAAGGCACGGTCGAGCACCGAAGCGCTGACACCGCGGCCCGCCGCTTCCTGCTTGAAGGCGCCGACCCAGGCATCGAAGCCCGCCGAAGTGTTGCCGCATTGCGCAGCCATAACCGGCGTCGCTGCCAAAACCGAGACCATGGCCACACCAGCCAGAATTGCCTTCATTGCCCGCATCAAAATCTGCCTTCGATATCCTTTGGGGAATTTATCCCGAGAACCAACACGTTGCCGTTGTAGGGGGTCGGGTGCCAAATTGTCTTTTTGGCGGCTTAAATTGCCTTTCGGCAGCAAGGCCTGCAAATAAACTGGCCGTGATCGTCACCAATGGAAAACCCGTCTGCCCCACACAGAACAGACGGGTTATACTTAACGAACCTTAAAAAATCGTATCACGCAGCCGCCTTGCGGGGCTTGATGAGACCACGATTGACCAGAAGTTCGGCGATCTGGATGGCATTAAGGGCAGCACCCTTGCGCAGATTGTCCGAAACGACCCAGATGTTGAGGCCGTTTTCAACCGTTGCATCTTCACGGATACGCGAAATATAGGTCGCATCTTCACCGGCGGATTCAACCGGCGTGATGTAGCCGCCATTTTCATGCTTGTCGATGACGAGGCAACCCGGCGCTTCACGCAGGATGTCACGTGCCTGATCGGCGGTGATCTCGTTTTCAAACTCGATATTGACCGATTCCGAATGGCCGATGAAGACAGGAACGCGCACGGCCGTGCAGGTTACCTTGATCTTCGGGTCGAGCATCTTCTTGGTTTCGGCCAGAACCTTCCACTCTTCCTTGGTGTAGCCGTCTTCCATGAAGACGTCGATATGCGGGATGACGTTGAAGGCGATGCGCTTGGTGAACTTCTTGGTTTCGACCGGATCGGCAACGAAGACGGCGCGGGTCTGCTGGAACAGCTCGTCCATGCCTTCCTTGCCGGCGCCGGAAACCGACTGATAGGTGGAAACGACGACGCGCTTGATCTTGGCGAAGTCATGCAGCGGCTTCAGCGCGACGACGAGCTGGGCCGTGGAGCAATTGGGGTTGGCGATGATGTTCTTGCGGGTAAAACCCTCAACCGCATCGGCATTGACTTCCGGAACGATCAGCGGAACGTCCTGATCGTAGCGCCATGCGGACGAGTTATCGATGACGACGCAACCCTGCTGGCCGATCTTCGGCGACCACTTCTTGGACACATCGCCGCCGGCCGACATCAGGCAAATATCCGTGTCGGAAAAATCGTAATTCTCGAGATTGGAAACCTTCAGCGTGCGGTCGCCATAGGAGACTTCCGTGCCCTGCGAACGGGCGGAAGCGAGCGGCACGATCTCATCGGCCGGAAAGCCGCGTTCGGCCAGGATATTGAGCATTTCGCGACCGACGTTGCCGGTGGCGCCTGCAATTGCAACTTTGAAACCCATGATCAAGCTCTCTTTCTGTCTCTCCTCTTTTGGGTGAGGTGGGGAAACCGCATCGCATCGCGGCTTCCTCGATCCCCAGCCAAACCGGGGAGAGAGCGGCGGGCCAGAGACGTCAGACGGTTTTAATCGTCGTTTTGGCCGTAATTCGGATGGAATAAGAAAGGCGCGGATCATCGCCGGCGGATTGTGCCGGTCCTTCCATGACAATCATGTCTGCAACATGCCTGCGCAAGGTGATGCTCCTTCTTCGCGAGAAGCTATTAGAAGGTTTCTCAGTTGTGTCAAGAAAAAAGGCATGTTTCGCTCCGCCCGCTCCCGGCAGGCAAAAACCGCTCTGCGACATTTTCGCACGTTATACATTAGACTAAAGTCATAATCCGAAAGCATCGCTCTTATTGGGGTTAATTTTCTGTCACTCTGATGTCATGCGCATTGCACCCGAAAGGGGAGCCCGGAGGAGAGAGACGGGCTCTGCACTGCGCCGATTGGGACATCTGTGGAGGACAGACAATGGCAAATGTTGCAGCCGTGAGCAGCCCCGCCCGTCCAATGACGGGCGAGGAGAAGAAGGTGATTTTCGCCTCTTCTCTCGGAACGGTTTTCGAATGGTACGACTTCTATCTATACGGCTCGCTCGCGATCTATATCGGCGCGAACTTCTTCAGCCAATATCCGGAAACGACGCGCAACATCTTCGCGCTTCTGGCCTTTGCCGCCGGCTTCCTCGTGCGCCCGTTCGGCGCGCTGGTGTTTGGGCGTCTCGGCGATATCGTCGGCCGTAAATACACCTTCCTCATCACCATTCTCATCATGGGTGTTTCCACCTTCCTCGTCGGTGTCCTGCCCAGTGCATCGCAGATCGGTATCGCCGCTCCGATCATCCTCATCATCCTGCGCATGCTGCAGGGTCTGGCGCTCGGCGGTGAATATGGCGGTGCCGCAACTTACGTGGCCGAACACGCCCCGAACGGCCGCAGAGGCTATTACACCTCGTGGATCCAGACGACCGCGACGCTCGGCCTGTTCCTGTCGCTGGTGGTCATTCTCGGCGTACAGTTCGCGCTCGGTAAGGAAGCCTTCGCCGCCTGGGGCTGGCGCATTCCCTTCCTCGTTTCGGTTCTGCTGCTCGGCGTATCGGTCTGGATTCGTCTGAAAATGAACGAATCCCCCGCCTTCAAGAAGATGAAGGAAGAGGGCAAGACCTCGAAGGCCCCGCTCAGCGAAGCCTTCGGCCAGTGGAAGAACGCCAAGATCGCCCTGCTTGCCCTCGTCGGCGCCGTCATCGGTCAGGCCGTCGTCTGGTACACCGGCCAGTTCTACGCGCTGTTCTTCCTGCAGAGCATTCTGAAGGTGGACGGCCAGTCAGCCAACATCATGGTTGCGGCCGCCCTCATCCTCGGCACGGGTTTCTTCGTGCTCTTCGGCTGGCTTTCCGACAAGATCGGCCGCAAGCCAATCATCATGGCCGGCCTCGTTCTGGCGATGCTGACCTACTTCCCGCTGTTCAAGGCGCTCACCTGGGCGGGTAACCCGGCACTCGCGGAAGCGCAATCCACCGTCCGCGCCACCGTGACCGCCGCCCCCGGCGACTGCAAATTCCAGTTCAACCCGACGGGTACTGCGAAATTCACCACATCCTGCGATATCGCCACCTCGTTCCTGACCCGCAACTCCGTGCCCTATGACGTGGTTGCCGGAACGGCCGGCCAGCCGGCGAGCGTCAAGCTCGGCGACGCCACCATCGCCAGCTACGACGCGATCGCAGCCGGTGCGGATGCTGCGGCCAAGGACAAGGCCTTCCAGAAACAGGTCAACATCGCACTGCATGACAGCGGCTATCCGCTGGTGCGCGGCGCAGCGCAGGTTCCGGATGCAAAACTGGACGCCTTCATCGCCGCAAACCCGGAACTCAGCCTCAATGCTGAAGCCGTTCGTGCCACCGACAAGAAGATGGTGGCAACCGACAAGCTGGTGGCGGACAAGCTGCTGACACCGGCCGAAACCGGCGGTGCCGCCGAGATGGCCGTCTACACCATTGCCGGTGGCGGCGCCTTCGCCATGGTGGCCGATCCGGCCGCTGTGAACTGGGTCGTCATCATTGCCGTCCTTACCGTCCTCGTCATCTATGTGACGATGGTCTATGGCCCGATCGCGGCGCTCCTGGTCGAACTGTTCCCGACCCGCATCCGCTACTCCGGCATGTCGCTGCCCTACCACATCGGCAACGGCTGGTTCGGTGGCCTTCTGCCCGCCACCGCCTTCGCGATGAGCGCGGCGAAGGGCGACATCTATTACGGTCTCTGGTACCCGATCGTCTTTGCTGGCATCACGCTGGTCATCGGCCTGCTGTTCCTGCCGGAAACCAAGGATCGCGACATCCACACCATGGATTGATCACCATCCTGATCGACACTTTCGGAACCCGGTGCGCAGGCACCGGGTTTTTTTATCGCGTGACAAGCCGGCATATCGACAGAGCCTGTCGCAGCGGGCTGTCATTCCGTCGCAGGCAAGACAAAATCAATATGGAGACAAAGCCCCCCTGAATAGGCTATGACCCCCCTATATTATCAGGCACAGGGAGAGCCATTTTGAAGATCGGGACGCCCAAGGAATTATATGAAGGCGAGGCGCGCGTCGGCATGACGCCCGACAGCGCCCAGGCATTGCAGAAACTCGGATATGATTGCATCCTCGAAACCGGTGCAGGCAAGGCGGCGGGATTTTCCGACGACGCCTATCGCGCAGCCGGCGTCACCGTCGTCGATAGCGCGGATGCGCTTTACGCCGGATCCGACATCATCGCCAAGGTTCGTCCGCCGGAAACGTCGGAGATTGATCGCCTGTCTTCGGACAAGACGCTGATCTCGTTCTTCTATCCCGCCCAGAACAAGGACCTTCTGGAGCAGGCCAAGGAAAAGGGCGCCAATGTCATCGCCATGGACATGGTGCCGCGCATTTCCCGCGCCCAGAAGATGGACGCGCTGTCTTCCATGGCCAATATCGCCGGTTATCGCGCCGTGATCGAAGCCGGCAATAATTTTGGCCGCTTCTTCACCGGTCAGGTCACCGCCGCCGGCAAGGTTCCCCCCGCCAAGGTGCTGGTGATCGGTGCCGGCGTTGCCGGTCTTGCGGCCATCGGCACGGCCACCTCGCTCGGCGCCATCACCTATGCCTTCGACGTTCGCCCGGAAGTGGCCGAACAGATCGAATCCATGGGCGCGGAATTCGTCTATCTCGATTTCGCCGATCAACAGCAGGACGGCGCCGCCACCGGCGGTTATGCCGCCCCCTCCTCGCCGGAATTCCGCGAGAAGCAGCTGGAGAAGTTCCGCGAGCTCGCACCGCAGATCGATATCGTCATCACCACGGCGCTCATTCCGGGTCGTGACGCCCCGAAACTGTGGCTCGCCGACATGGTGGCGATGATGAAGCCGGGTTCCGTTATCATCGATCTTGCGGCCGAGCGCGGCGGCAATTGCGATCTGACGGTGCCTGACCAGCGCGTGGTGTCCGACAACGGCGTCATCGTCATCGGCTATACGGATTTTCCAAGCCGCATGGCGGCGCAGGCCTCGACGCTCTATGCCACCAACATCCGCCACATGATGACCGATCTGACGCCCGCCAAGGACGGCAAGCCGGTTCACAACATGGAAGACGACGTCATCCGTGGCGCCACCGTCACCTATCAGGGCGAGATAACTTTCCCGCCGCCGCCGCCGAAAATCCAGGCGATTGCCGCGCAGAAACCGAAGGAAAGAGCCAAAGAGCTTTCGCCCGAGGAAAAGCACGCGAAAGAACGGGCCGAGTTCAAGGCGCAGACGAAAAACCAGGTCGGACTGCTCGTCATCGGCACGGCACTGCTGCTTCTCGTCGGTCTGTTTGCACCGGCAAGCTTCATGAGCCACTTCATCGTCTTCGTGCTCGCCTGCTTCATCGGTTTCCAGGTGATCTGGAATGTCAGCCACTCGCTGCACACGCCGCTGATGGCGGTGACGAATGCCATTTCCGGCATCGTCATTCTGGGCGCGCTGCTGCAGATCGGCTCCGGCAACTGGCTGGTGGTGATCCTTGCCTCGCTTTCCGTCCTGATCGCGACGATCAACATCGTCGGCGGTTTCCTCGTGACACGGCGCATGCTCGCCATGTTCCAGAAGTCCTGAGCGTGCGGGGATCTTTTTAAATGACCATTGGTATCGTTTCCGCGGCCTATGTTGCCGCAGCCGTTCTTTTCATCCTTTCGCTTGGCGGCCTTTCCGGCCAGGAAAGCGCCAAACGCGCCGTCTGGTACGGCATAACGGGCATGGGGCTTGCCGCCGCCGCCACGGTCTTCGGACCTGATGTCGGCATAGGCTTCATCGTCCTGTTGATGATCGCGGGTGGCTCCGTCCTCGGTTATTACGTCGCAAGCCGCGTACAGATGACCGAAATGCCGCAGCTTGTGGCAGCCCTTCACTCCTTCGTTGGCCTTGCCGCCGTCTTCATCGGCTTCAACGCCCATATCGAGGAAGCGCATGTCGCCTCGCTCGATGAGGCGGCGCGCGCGCTGCTGACAGGCTTTTCCGCCATCCTCGCCCATAAGACGCCTGTCGAACTGGCGATCATGAAGGTCGAGGTCTTCCTCGGCGTCTTCATCGGCGCGGTCACCTTCACCGGCTCCGTCGTCGCCTTCGGCAAGCTTGCCGGCAAGGTGGACGGCAAGGCGAAGAAACTGCCGGGTGGACATGTTCTTAATGCGGGCGCCGCGATCCTGTCGCTCGTGCTGCTCATCATGTATTGCAACGGTGCGGGCGCATGGTCGCTGGTGCTGATGACGCTGCTGGCCTTCTTCATCGGTTACCACCTGATCATGGGCATCGGCGGTGCCGACATGCCTGTCGTCGTCTCGATGCTGAACAGCTATTCCGGCTGGGCGGCAGCAGCCATCGGCTTCACGCTCGGCAACGATCTGCTGATCGTCACCGGTGCGCTGGTCGGCTCTTCGGGTGCAATTCTGTCCTACATCATGTGCAAGGCCATGAACCGCTCCTTCGTCTCGGTCATCCTCGGCGGCTTCGGCGGCACGACGGGTCCGGCGATGGAAATCGAGGGCGAACAGGTCGCCATCGACGCCGAAGGTGTCGCAGCGGCTTTGAACGATGCCGACAGCGTCATCATCGTGCCCGGTTACGGCATGGCGGTAGCGCAGGCGCAAAGCGCGGTCTCCGAACTCACTCGCAAGCTGCGCGCCGACGGCAAGACCGTACGCTTCGCCATCCACCCGGTGGCGGGCCGCCTTCCCGGCCACATGAACGTGCTGCTCGCCGAAGCCAAGGTGCCTTACGACATCGTGCTGGAAATGGACGAGATCAATGACGATTTCCCCAATACCGACGTCGTCATCGTCATCGGCTCCAACGACATCGTCAATCCGGCGGCGCAGGACGATCCAAACTCACCCATCGCCGGCATGCCGGTTCTGGAAGTGTGGAAATCGAAGCTCGTCATCGTCTCCAAGCGTGGCCAGGGCACGGGTTACTCCGGTATCGAGAACCCGCTGTTCTACAAAGACAATACGCGGATGTTCTACGGCGATGCGAAGAAATCGATCAACGACCTTCTGCCGCTGATCAAGTAAATGAAAAGGGCGTTTCCGGGAGACCGGAAACGCCCTTCGAATTTCTGAGAAACGACGATACGTTTCGTCCGTCATGCCGGACTTGATCCGGCATCCAGCCACGGCGCGTCTGCGCCGTGAAAAGAGTCTTACGCGATCAAGGACTTGATCGCGCTGGACCCCGGAACTAGTCCGGGGTGACGGTGTGCGGATGCTATGGCCGCGCCAAACAGAACCGTTCCGCGGGATGTTGTCGATAGACCGCGCTCAAAGCACCCGGTAACGCCGGTTGAAATACATCAGCGCCTCATCGCCCGCATTAATCTTCATACCGACAACATCGCAGATGAGGATATCATGCGTGCCACCGTCATGGGCTTCGCGGATGCGGCAGTCGAAAGAGACGAGCGCGTCTTCCAGAACGGGTGCGCCGGTTTCAAGCACGCCCCAGCTGCCGGCAGCAAAACGTTCATCGGCGGGTGTCTTGCCACCAAAAAGCGTGCTCAGCACCTCGTGATGCGCGGCGAGCGTGTTGACGCAGATGACACCGTTTGTCTTCACCACCTTATAGGCTGAAGCATTGCGGTTGAGGCAGACGAGAAGCGTGGGCGGATTGTCGGAAACGCTGCAAACGGCAGTTGCTGCAAAGCCCGCGCGGCCAGCGGCACCATTGGTAGTGACGATGTTGACCGCCGCACCGAGCCGCGCCATGGCGTTTCTGTATTCGAGGCTGCGCTCCTGTGCAGTCTTCGTCTCCATTTCCGCTTCCTTTTCAAGAGACATCATCCGCATCTAACCCATCCTTCCTTAACAGGCCATCAAGCCAGCACACAGGCGTCTTCAAAGCCAAGCCGCGGCAGCCGGCCGAAGAGCTTCGACGGATCGCCATGACCGAGATTGATCAGGAAATTGGATTTCCACGTCGTGCCGGCGAAAAACGCCGCATCCACCTTGCCCTTGTCGAAACCGGACATGGCCCCGGTATCCAGCCCCAAAGCCCGGGCCGCGAGAATGAGATAACCCGCCTGCAGGGTGCCATTGCGAAAGGCCGTTTCCTCGGCGACAGCAGGGCTGGACGTGAACCACGAACGGGCATCGGCATGGGGAAACAGCATCGGCAGTTTCTCGTAAAATTCACTATCGATGGCAGCGATGACGGTCACGGGTGCCGCCATGGTCTTTTCAAGATTGCCGGAAGACAGCGCCGGCCGAAGCTTTTCCTTCGCTTCCGGGCTGCGCACGAACACGAAACGGCCGGGCGAGCAATTGGCCGAAGTCGGCCCCATCTTCGTCAGATCGTACAGCGCGCCTAGCGTCTCGTCGCTGACCGGCTTGTCTGTCCAGCCATTGTGGGTGCGTGCTTCGGTGAAGAGCGTTGCAAGTGCCTTGTCGTCCAGTGCTGTCGTCATTGTCCTAAAAAATCCCGTCAGAATGTTCGTGTTGCCGGTAGCAGAAACTGCAAAAGTCGTGCGTTGAAAAGGTCAGGTTCGGTAATATTGACCGCATGCGCCCCGAAATCGAGAAGGCAGAGTTCGCCCTGCGGCAAACCCTCAACGAGACGCAGGGAGCGGGTATAGGGCACCAGAAGATCGTCTTTCGTGCCCACCACCAGAACCGGATTGCCGACATCGCCAAGTCGACGGTCGACATCAAAAGCCCGAAGCGCCGCAATACGCCGCAGCACATTCGCCCTGCCCTGAAAATGCGCGACGCCATGCACGTCGTCGCGGGCCAGCCGTTCCTGATGTTCCGACATCCAGGCGGCCGGATAAAGAAACAGCGGCTGGGCTTTGACGAATGCCTCGACACCGGATTTCTCCAGAAGCTCGATCCGCACATCGAAGCAGCGCCCGGAATGCGGATCGGCCTTGCTCCATGCATTGATGAGAACCAGCCTGTCGATGATGCCGGGCCTGCGCAGCGCGATATCGAGACCGATCAGTCCGCCAAGCGCGTGGCCCATGAAGTGGAATGTTTCGAGGTTCAGCGCCGAGACGATTTCCAGCACATCATCCGCCATCGCCGATATGCCGCCATCCAGCGGCACCTCGCCGCCGGTCCTGCCGGTTCCGCGATGGTCATAGGTGACGATCCGGAAATGATCGGCAAGGGCTTCGATCTGCGGTGCCCAATAGGCGCCCGATCCGCCCAGTCCCGATGACAGCAGGATGGTGGGCGCTTCAGGGTCGGTGCGGCCATGAACCTCGAAATGCATCATCGTGCCGCTTCGCCTTATTTGCCGATATGGGCGACGGTGGCGATTTCCACCAGCGCGTCGGGCTTCACAAGGCCGCACTGGATGCAATACCGCGCCGGCTTGTCGCCGGGGAAATATTCGGCATAGACCGTGTTGACGGCCTGGTAGTTCGCCCAGTCGGTGATGAAAATATGGTTCATCGTCACATCCTCCATCGTGCCGCCGGCGGTTTCGATGACGGACTTGATGGTGTCAAGAACATGGCGGGTCTGCGCACTGGCATCGCCCACATGCACGACATTATTGTCCTTGTCGAAAGGCAGCGTGCCGGAAACATAAACCACGCCATCGGCAAGGGTTCCCGGTGAAAAGGGAGCGATGGGTTTGCTGGTGCCGGCGGGCACGACAATCTTCTTCGGCATTTCGTTCTCCTCTTGTGGTTGGATATCAAGCGCTGACGGGTGCGGCCTGCGAGATGACACCGCAGAAATCATTGACGGTGGCGACCCAGCCGAAAAATTTCTCGACATTGTAGACCGTCGCCTGCTGGATATAGTCCGGACCCAGATGATGGGTGGCATCTTCCAGCATCACCCCGAAATATTCGAGATGGAAGGCATCGCGCAGCGAGCTTTCGACGCAGACATTGGTGGCGATGCCGACGAACACCAGATTGCGGATGCCGCGGGCGCGCAAAACGCTGTCCATATTGGTGTTGAAGAACCCGCTATAACGCGTTTTCGGCACCAGAATATCGCCCGGCTGCGGTTGCAACTCATCGACGATGGCATAATCCCACGTGCCCTTGGCCAAAAGCTGGCCCTGCAGTTCCGGCCTCTTGCGCATGGTCTTCAGGGCGTTGGACTTGTGCCAGTTGGGTGAACCCGGCCCGCCCGCCTCAACATAATCCTTGTCCCAGCCATTCTGGAAATAAATGACCTGAACACCTGCTGCGCGCGCCGCATCCAGCGTCTTCTTGATGTTGGCGATGGTGCCCTTGGCCCCTGATATATCGAACCCGGCCAGATCGACATAACCGCCCTCTGTCGAATAGGCGTTCTGCATGTCGACCACGACAACGGCGGTCTCGCTGGGTTTCAGGGTAATCGGCTCCGGCCTTGCGGGAAGAGTGACACTTTCCGAACGGCTTTCCGGTCCCTTGTAGCCCGCCACGACGGCTTCGCTCATTCCGCAGCCTCCAGTCCGGCCTGAACATGCGCGCGGCTCTTCATCAGCGGCTGCACATATTTGCCGAATTTTTCAACGCCTTCGAGGAAGTCGTCGAAGGTCAGCATCACGCCGCCCGTTCCCGGCACTTCGCTCATTTCATCCAGCATGGCCGCCACTTCCTCATAGGAACCGATCAACGTTCCCATGTTGATGTTGACCGCCGAGACCGGGTTGGACATGTGCCGCACATTGGTATCGGAGCCGGATTTGGTGTCGACGGCGCTTTGCAGGCCGAGCCACTTGATGGCATCCTCATCCGCACCCGCCTTGTAGTGCTCCCACTTCGCCCAGGCATCTTCGGATTTTTCCTCGGCAAGCACCATCGTCAGCACGACGGATTTGACCTCGCGGCCGGACTTTTCCGTTGCCGCCAAAAGCCGCTCGTTGGTGGGCGCGAAGGCCTTCGGCGTATTGACGCCGACACCGAAGCAAAAGCTGTAATCGGCGAACTTGGCCGAGAACGCCATGCCGGAATTGGAAGAGCCGGCGCAGATGAGCTTAACATCGCCCTGCGGCACCGGCTTCATGCGGCAATCTTCCATCTTGAAGAACTTGCCGTTGAAATCCGATTGCCCGTCCGTCAGCAACTCTTTCAGAACGGTGGTGTATTCGCCGAGATATTCGTAGCGATCACCGAAATAATCATCGCCCGGCCAGAGCCCCATCTGGCTGTATTCCGGCCGCTGCCAGCCGGTAATCAGGTTGATGCCGAAACGGCCGCCGGAAATGGAATCGATCGTCGTTGCCATGCGGGCAACAATGGCCGGCGGCATGACCAGCGTGGCGGCCGTGCCGAACAGTTTGATCTTGGAGGTGACGGCGGCAAGGCCCGCCATCAGCGTGAAGGATTCCAGATTATAATCCCAGAACTCTGTCTTGCCGCCGAAGCCGCGCAGCTTGATCATCGACAGCGCAAAGTCGAAGCCATACTGCTCCGCCTTCAGCGTGATCGCCTTGTTCAAGTCGAAGCTCGGCTTGTATTGCGGCGCGTTTTCAGAAAGAAGCCACCCATTGTTCCCGATCGGGATAAAAACACCAACTTCCATTTTGCTGTTCCCTTTTTACGTCAGGTGTCTCCTGACTTGACAAAAGAGTAGCAGGTTCCGTGCCAGACCAAATAAAATAATTTTATCAAATGGATAAAATTTTGGGGTGAGCGGAGCCTTGACCAAAAGGCAAAAAATTTATCATTTGGTCAAAATATTTGCCTGTTTATTCGGCAGAAATGAATAGAAAAAGGACGACCCACAGGCCGTCCCCAATATACGCGACGAAAAAGCTCCAACCTCTCTGCCGTCATCCTCGGGCTTGACCCGAGGATCCATAACCCACTGAAATCAATGGATCCTCAGGTCAAGCCCGAGGATGACGTCGAATACTGAGCAAGTTCTGTCGACAAACTTTGGTGGACCTACCGGTCACCATTTTCAATCATGCAGCTATGCCAAAACCTCAGACGAGGCGCTGCTGCGCATAGGCATGTACGGCCCGGAACGCAGCCTCGGCACCCGCGACAACCCGCTCTTCCTCTTCAACCGTCAGCGCAATTTCATCGAGTGCTGCGGTGAACGTGCGCCAGTGCAGGCCGCGTCCTTCCGGTGCTCCGGCCAGATGGCGCGCGCCGAATTCTTCGGTCAGGCCAAGCTTGGCCGCATCTTTCAGCAGGAAAGCCGCACCGAGATTGGAGCCTTCGACCACATAAAGCCAGCCCATCGCCTCCGGCAGATCGAACGGCGTTTCGCCGGTGAAACGCGCAGCCTTGGCTTCCGGAATAGCAAGATCGAGATCGGCAAGGTCCTGCTCGATCATGGCGAGACGGCGGCGGCCTTTGAGATCGGGAAGCAGGCCATCAAGCGTGGCATTGGAAAAGAAAACGTCGAGGTCGCGATGGAAAAGATATTGGGTTTCGACGAATTTGCCGAAGTTTTCCCGGCTCTCGAACGGCTTGGATGCCATGATGAAGGTATCGAGATCGCCATGGGCGCCACGCGTCGCCGCCTTCAGGCGCTTGACGCGGCTCTGTTCAATCTCTGCCACAGGCGCTGTCTGCTCCGCAATGGTCATGGTGATGGTCCCTTTATCCCTATATTCAGACTGCCTGATAAAAATCTTTACTCCAACAGTCAAATTTTATTTTCGCATTTTTTCGTGACCCCTGGCAGAGAAAACCTGCGGGCAAAAGCGGCAGCAAACGGCATCCGCGCCAATCATCGGCAATGGCCCCATCCTCGACCACAAACAGACAAGGCACCCGCCGCGTCGAAAAGCGAATTCCTCCCCCGGTCCCGAACGTTACAAATCACGTTACAATTACCGCTTTACAACTAACATGTCAGTATGCCATCAATCTGCGGTCACCTTGGAGGAGCATCTTAATTGACCCAGAAATTCGGCCTTTCAGCAGCCCTGACGACACCGTTCAAAGCGGATGGAAACGTCGATATCGATGCGATGATCGCGCATGCCCGCCGCTGCCTTGCAAATGGCTGCGACAGCGTGACACTGTTCGGCACCACCGGCGAGGGGTGCTCGGTCGGCAGCCGTGAACGGCAGATCATTCTTTCCCGTTTCATTGAAGCTGGCATTGAACCCTCCCGCCTCGTCACCGGCGTTCTGGTGGATTCCATCGAGGATGCGGCCGAACAATCGGCGGAAGCGTTGAGCGCGGGCGCTCGCAATATCCTTCTCGCCCCGCCTTCCTATTTCAAGAATGTCAGCGATGACGGGCTGTTTGCCTGGTTCTCTGCCGTTTTTGCAAAAATCGGCAAGGATGCCCGTGACATTCTCGTCTACAACATTCCGTCCGTGACCATGGTGACATTGTCGGTCGAGCTGGTGGGACGGCTGAGAGAAGCCTTCCCCGGCATCGTCACCGGCGTCAAGGATTCCTCCGGCAACTGGAGCCATACAGAGCGTCTGCTGAAGGAGCACGGCGACCTCGCCATCCTGATCGGCGATGAGCGCGATCTCGCCAGGGGCGTTCGCCTCGGCGGTCAGGGCGCGATATCGGGCGTTGCCAATTTCCTGACGCAGGAAGTGCGCGCCATGGCCGTTGACGGCAAGGACGACAAGCGCATCGTCGATCTTGTTGTGGAACTTCTGAAATTTCCGGTTACGCCTGCCGTCAAGGTGCTGGTATCACACACGACAGGCGAAAATATCTGGGCGGATGTGCGCGCACCGCTCGTTACGATTTCGGCTGAAGACCGGCGGCGGATCGAAGGCGCTTTCGATGCGCTGTTTCGCAAACAGGCCGCTTGAACAGGCCTTGAAAGGTTGAGCATGGACGATACCGGCGAACAGACATTGCGGGAACGGGCGTATGAAAGCTTTACGCATCACCTTCTCTCGCGTGATGTTCGCCCGGGGCAATTCATCTCGCAACGCCGCCTCGTGGAACTGACGGGTCTGCCGCTGGGGGCGATCCGGGAGGCAATTCCGCGGCTGGAGGCGGAAGGGCTGATCAAGACCGTGCCGCAACGCGGCTTGCAGGTCGCCCATATCGACATCAACCTTATCCGTGAGGCATTCCAGTTCCGCATCTTCCTCGAAAAGGAAGCCGTGGCGCTGTTTACCCGTTCGGCTTCCGACGAAACTATCGCCAAGCTTCTGAAACAGCATCGCGATATCGCCGAAGCGGCTGAAAATAATGGAGAATCGCCGGAGCTCGATCAGCATGCGCAACAGGTGGACTGGGGCATGCACGATGCCTTCATCGATGCGCTCGGCAATTCGATCATCTCGAACGCCTATCGGGTCAATTCCATCAAGATGCGCCTCATCAACCAGGAGCGCTTTCGCATCGCCGGCCATGTGAAGTCGGTGATGAAGGAACATCTCGCCATTCTCGAGGCCATCGAGAGGCGATCCGTCGAAGACGCCGTGGAGCGTCTGACCGCCCATATCCGCAACGCAAGGGACAGGGCGCTGGCGGTATAGGGCAATTCCGGCAGGGACTAAAGAGGATCCTGCGCCGGAATTGCATGAAAATAAGCAACAAGCCGGGGTGAGGAGAATTTCCGGCTAACTGGAGGAGAACTGACATGACGCATTCATTGCTCAACCCCACGCGTCGCGCCTTTCTGGCAGGCACGGCCGCGATTGGCGGCAGCGCGATGCTCGGCATTCGCCCGGCATCGGCGGCGGTGAACTGGAAAAAACACGCCGGCACCACGCTTGAAGTTAACCTCGTCAAAAGCCCGCGCAGCGAAACGCTGATCAAATATCTCGGCGAATTCGAAGAGCTGACCGGCATCAAGGTCAATGCCGAAGCAACGCCGGAACAGCAGCAGCGCCAGAAGGTCGTCATCGAGCTTTCTTCCGGCAAGCCGAGCTTCGATGTGGTGCATCTGAGCTACCACGTGCAGAAACGCCAGTTTGAAAAGGGCAAGTGGCTGGCCGATATCAGCGGTTTCCTGAAGGACCCGTCGCTGACCGATCCGTCGCTGGTCGAGAAGGATTTCGCCGAGGCCGGCATGCTGTTTGCCAAGGATAGCGACGGCGTGCTGCGCTCGCTGCCCTTCTCGGTGGATTACTGGATTGTCTACTGGAACAAGGACCTCTTCGAAGCCAAGGGCCTGAAATACCCTGAGACCTTCGAAGAACTGGTGACGGCGGCGGAAAAGATCACCGACCCCGCAACCAACACCTATGGTTTCGTGGCGCGTGGCCTGAAGAACGCCAACACCCCGGTCTGGACCTCGCTGATGCTGGGTTACGGCGCAAAGCCCATCAGCGCGGACGGAAAGATCGACACCGAATCCAAGGAAGCGGTGGAAGCCGCCAAGCTTTACCAGCGCCTGATGACCAAAGCCGCCCCTCCCGGCGTTTCCGGCTTCAACTGGGCGGAAGCGCAGTCGGCCTTCCTGCAGGGCAAGATCGGCATGTGGTTCGACGGCGTCGGCTTTGCGCCGCCGATCGAGAATCCGGAAAAATCCCGCGTGGTCGGCAAGGTCGGTTACGGCGTCATGCCGAAAGGCCCGGCAACACAGGCAGCCGGCACGTTTGGCGATGGCCTCGGCGTCGTCGAAGCCAGCAGCAAGAAGGAAGCCGCCTATCTCTTCTGCCAATGGGCGATCTCGCATGAAATGGGCGCGCGTCTCCTGCAGGCCGGTGCGGGCGTTCCCTTCCGCCAGTCCATCCTCGAAGACCAGAAGGTGCGCGAAGGCGTGAAGATGCCGGCCGCCTGGCTGGATGCGGTCGTCGGTTCCGGCAAGGTCTCGCAGCTTGCGCTGCCCGTCATCATTCCGGTGACGGAATTCCGCGACATCTACGGGGTCGGCCTCACCAACATGATCGGCGGCGCAGACCCGGCAGCCGAGCTGAAAAAGGCGACGGAACAGTTCGCACCCGTTCTGGCGCGTAGCGAGGGATAATGGCCTCCGTGAGCATCGAAAACACCAAGACAGGCGCAAGCCGGAAAGAAGGGAGCAGGCCGGCAAGGCTTGCTCCCAACTACTGGCCCTTCGTCATACCGGCACTTGTCGTCATTCTGGCGGTGATCGTTTTTCCATGGGTCTTCACACTCTGGATGAGCGCGCATCGCTGGACGCTTGGGCAGGAGCAGAGCTTTATCGGTTTCGAGAATTATATAAGGCTCGCCAGCGATATCAGGTTCTGGGAATCACTCTGGCACACGCTCATCTATACCGTGCTGTCGGTGGTCGCCCCGCTTATCCTCGGAACATTGGCGGCGCTGGTTTTCGATGCGCAGTTTCCGCTGCGCGGTTTCCTGCGCGGCGTCTTCGTCATGCCGATGATGGCGACCCCGGTCGCCATCGCGCTCGTCTGGACCATGATGTTCCACCCACAGCTCGGCGTTCTGAACTACCTGCTGTCCTTCATCCACATCGGCCCACTGGAATGGATCTACAACCAGTCCACCGTCATTCCTTCGCTGGTGCTGGTGGAAACCTGGCAATGGACACCGCTCGTCATGCTGATCGTGCTCGGCGGGCTGGCCGCAGTACCCCGCGAACCCTATGAGAGCGCCGAAATCGACGGCGCCAATGCCTGGCAGAAATTCCGTTACCTGACCATGCCGATGATCGCGCCGTTCCTGATGATCGCCGTCATCATCCGCTCCATCGACGCCGTCAAAAGCTTCGACATCATCTATGCGATGACGCAAGGCGGACCCGGCACGGCGTCGGAAACCATCAACATCTATCTCTACAATACGGCATTCGCCTATTACGACATCGGTTACGGCTCAGCCATGGCCGTCGTCTTCTTCATCATCATCGTGGCGCTGTCCTTCGTGCTTCTAATGGTGCGCCAGCGCTCGCAATGGAACGAGATGGAGGATCGCTGATGTCCGCTAAAATCCTGAAACGCAAAAACATCGATCGCATCGGCCTGTTCTTCGTGGCGCTGGTGATGATCTCGCCGGTCATCCTGTTCTTCATCTGGATGATCTCGCTGTCGCTGAAATATGAAATCGACAACGGCGCCTATCCGCCGATCCTCATTCCCGAACGTTTCGCCTGGTCGAACTATGTGAAGGTGTTCGAGGAGAATAATTTCTTCCTCTATTTCTGGAATTCGGTCCTCGTCACCGGTGCAGCCACCATTCTGGCACTGGTGATCGGCGTGCCCGCCGGTTACGGGATTGCGCGACTGAAGGCGGAAAAATCCGCCGTCGTCATCATGATCGCCCGCATGACACCCGGCCTCTCCTTCCTCATTCCGCTGTTCCTGCTGTTCCAATGGCTGAACCTCCTGGGCACGCTCTGGCCGCAGATCATCATCCATCTTGTCGTAACCGTGCCGATCGTCGTCTGGATCATGATCGGTTATTTCGAGACCACGCCGAAGGAACTGGAAGAAGCGGCAAGCATCGATGGCGCATCCTCCTGGCAAGTGTTCAGGCTGGTGGCGCTGCCGATTGCCAAACCCGGCATCGTCGTCTCCTTCATTCTTGCGGTCATCTTCTCGTGGAACAACTTCGTCTTCGGCATCGTGCTGGCCAGCCGTGAAACGCGCACCCTGCCGGTCGCGGTCTACAACATGCTGTCCTTCGAGCAGGTCAGCTGGGGACCGCTTGCCGCCGCAGCTCTGATCGTCACGCTGCCGGTGCTGCTGCTCACCATGTTCGCACAGAAACAGATCGTGGCGGGCCTGACCGCCGGCGCCGTCAAGGGCGGCTGAACCAACCAATCAGGGCATTCCATGCCCTTACTCTTTTAACGCAATTCCGGACGCAAAACCGCGACGCACTTTTGCTGGAATTGCTCGTAACGGGAACCTGCATATGGCACCGGTCAATATTCAAAATGTCCAGAAGCGCTTCGGCTCGGTCAATGTCATTCACGGCATCGATATCGATATCAAGGATGGCGAATTCGTCGTCCTCGTCGGCCCGTCCGGCTGCGGCAAGTCCACCTTGCTGCGCATGATCGCCGGGCTGGAGGAGTTGAGCGACGGCGAAATCCACATCGGCGCGCGCGAGGTCAGTCACCTGCCCGCCCGCGACCGCGATATCGCCATGGTCTTCCAGAACTACGCGCTTTATCCGCACATGACGGTCAAGGATAATATGGGCTTCGCGCTGAAGCTGAAGAAGGTGAGCACCGAGGAAACCAAGGCCAAGGTGGACAGGGCCGCCGCCATTCTGGGGCTAGAAAAATTGCTGGACCGTTATCCACGCCAGCTTTCCGGCGGCCAGCGCCAGCGTGTCGCCATGGGCCGCGCGCTGGTGCGCGATCCGCAGGTCTTCCTGTTCGACGAGCCGCTTTCCAACCTCGACGCCAAGCTGCGCGTGCAGATGCGCGGCGAGATCAAGGCCATGCACCAGCGCATCGGCACCACCACCATTTACGTCACCCATGACCAGGTGGAAGCCATGACCATGGCCGACAAGATCGTGGTCCTGCATGACGGCGTCATCGAGCAGATCGGCGCGCCGCTCGAGCTTTACGACAATCCCGCCAATCTCTTCGTTGCTGGTTTCATCGGTTCGCCGGCCATGAATTTTATTCGCGGCCGGGTGGAGGAAGGCGTCTTCCGCACCGCAAAGGGCCTCAGCCTGCCGCTGCCCGCCAATGCCGATATCGGCAAGCTCGGCGGCCGTGACCTCGTCTACGGCGCGCGGCCGGAACATATCCGCGCCGCCGAAACCGGCATCGAAGGCCGGGTCGAACTGGTCGAAGGCACCGGCTCGGAAATCTACGCCAAGCTCAATTGCAAGGGTGACGAGATCGCCTGCCTGTTCCGCGAGCGGCTCAATGTCCGCTTCGGCGACACGATCCACATTGCCATCGATCCGGCAACGGTGCATCTGTTCGACAAGGATAGCGGCAAGCGTATCTGAACACGGCAGGAGCGAAGAGAATGGTGAAGGAACCGGACGGCAAGCATGTGCTCTGCGTGGGAGCCGCCGTGCTGGACACCCTGTTTCGTGTGCATGACATGCCGAAGGGCGAAGGCAAGGTCCTGCCCTACGAGATGCTGCAAATCGCCGAAGGCATGGCGTCGAGCGCCGCCTATGCCGTGCATCGCATGGGCGGCCGCGCCAGCCTGTGGGGTGCGGTGGGAGATGACGAGACCGGCGCCCGCATCCTGCGCGATCTCGCCGAAAGCGGCATCGATGTTGCCGGCATGACCATCGCCGCCGGTGCGCGCTCCGCACTCTCGACGATCATCATCGATGACCGCGGCGAGCGGCTTATCGTGCCTTTTTACGATCATCGCCTGCATCAGAAAAAACGCTCCTGCACGCCGGAAGACCTTGCCCCGTTCGATGCCGTTCTGGTGGATGTTCGCTGGCCGGAACTGGCACTCGATGTGCTGACTGTGGCACGTACTCTGGGCAAACCAGCCATTCTGGATGGCGACGTTGCACCCGCCGAAACCCTTGAGAAGCTGGCCCCCGCCGCAACCCATATCGTCTTTTCCGAACCCGCCGCCGCCCGGCTGACGGGCATCGAAACTGTAAAAGACATGCTACCGGTGCTACACGCCCGCTACCCGCAGACCTTCATCGCCGTCACCGCCGGACCGCAAGGCTGCTGGTGGACGGAGGCCGGCGATCCGACCGTGCATTTCCAGACGACGATGCAGGTTAAGGCAGTGGATACGCTGGCGGCGGGCGATATCTTCCACGGCACATTTGCGCTGGCGATGGCTGAAGGTATGCAAAGCCGTGCGGCCATCCGGCTCTCCTCCGTTGCCGCCGCGCTGAAATGCACCGTCTTCGGCGGCCGCATCGGCGCACCCACGCACGAAGAGACCGAAGAAGCCATGCGGCAATGGCTGGAGCGTGAAGGCGAACCTACGCTGCGCGCCTCCTGAGCGCATCCATTGCCCGCATAAAACTATTCCATTTTTGCGATGCCGTTTCGCGGAGAACTAGGCTAACGTTCGGACAGGCAAAGCTTTTCGCAAGCCGCGCCCGTTCCAATTTCAGCCTGCATTCCGCAAAAGTGATCGCCCGATGCATCAGACGACCCGCCCGAGACTGCGCGATATCGGTTTCCGGCCCGGCCATTTCGAGACCGGCCCGCTCAACGCCATTACCGATGTCGAAGGCGTGACCATCGGCCATTCGACCGTCATCGAAGGCGACACGATCCGCACCGGCGCAACCGCGATCCTGCCGCATGGCGGCAATCTCTTTCAGGACAAGGTGCCCGCCGCCTTCGCCGTCTATAACGGCTTCGGCAAATTTGCCGGCTCCACCCAGATCGAGGAACTCGGTGAACTCGAAACACCCATCATCCTCACCAATACGCTGGCGACAGGCCGGGCCATCGAGGCGATCAACCGCCATACGCTGGCGCAGCCGGGCAATGAAAAAGTGGTGTCGATCAACTCGGTCGTTGGCGAGACCAACGATTCCCGCCTGAACGACATCCGCGCCGGCCGCCCGACCATCGAGGAAATCTCGGCCGCGTTGAAAAACGCCGCCACAGGCCCCGTGGCCGAGGGCGGCATTGGTGCCGGAACCGGCACGGTGGCCTTTGGCATGAAGGGCGGCATCGGCACCGCATCCCGCATCGTCACCATCACCGGAAAGACCTATACGCTCGGCATTCTCGTCCAGTCCAATTACGGCGGCCATCTGCTGGTCTGCGGCAAGCCCTATGTCAGCCCTGACCATCAGGACAAGGACGGCTCCATCGTCATCGTGGTCGCCACCGACGCGCCGCTCTCCTCCCGCAACCTGAAGCGTTTGGCGGCCAGAAGCTTCGGCGGGCTGGCACGCACGGGTGCAGCACTCAGCAATGGCTCCGGTGACTATGCGCTGGCATTTTCCACCGATGAGCGGCTGCGCCGCACGCCTGCGCGCCGCAAGGCCGTCACAGACTATCCAGAACTTTCCAACGATGCGATTTCGCCGCTCTTCGAAGCAGCGATTGAGGCGACGGAGGAGGCGATCCTCAATTCGCTCTGTGCAGCCAATACGACATCAGGCTTCAATGCCGGCACCGGCAAAACCGCGACGCTAGAGGCCATTTCCATCGACGCCCTTAAAACCCTTCTTTCAGCCTGACTTTTCCAGACGGAGTTTTCATGACTAGCCCATCCGGTCGCATCGTTTACGTCAACGGCGAATTCCTGCCCGAAGCGGACGCCCGCCTTTCCATCTTCGACCGCGGTTTCCTGTTCGGTGACGGCATTTATGAAGTCACCTCCGTTCTGGAAGGCAAGCTGATCGACAGCGACCTGCACATGGCCCGGCTGGAACGCAGCGCCCGCGAAATCGACGTGCCGCTGCCCGTCACGACCAAGGAAATCGTCGAGGCCGAGCGCCGCCTGATTGCCGACAACAACCTCGTGGAAGGCATGATCTATCTGCAGCTGACACGAGGTGCCGAAGACCGCAACTTCCTGTTCTCCGCCGATCTGAAGCCAACGCTGGTCATGTTCACCCAGGCGAAGAAGCTGATCGGCACCCCCGTCGAGGAAGCCGGCATCGCCGTCAAATCCGTTCCCGATCAGCGCTGGGAACGCCGCGACATCAAGACCGTCTGCCTGCTGCCGCAGGTCATGGCGAAACGCATTGCCAAGGCCGAAGGCTGTGACGAGGCGTGGATGATTGAGGATGGTTTCGTCACCGAAGGCGCTTCCTCAACCGCCTATATCATTACCGGCGATAAGAAGATCATCACCCGCGGCAACAGCAACAAGACCCTGCCCGGCTGCACCCGCCTCGCCGCCCTGCAACTGGCCAAGGAAGCCGGCTTCACGCTAGAAGAGCGGCCCTTCACGCTGGAAGAGGCGCTGAATGCCGATGAGGCCTGCCTGACGAGCGCCTCCAACTTCGTTGTCTCGGTGACGAAGATCGATGGCAAGCCGGTTGGCAATGGCAAGCCCGGCCCGCTCGTCAGCCGTCTGCGCGCGCTCTATCTGGAAAACGCCCGCCGCACCGCGATTTAAGCAAACATCAGCCTTCGAGAACCGCCCAGATGCGCTCGACTACGGGCCGGCGGTTCTCCTTCGAACGATAAAGCCTGATATCGACGGCAATATCGAAACTGTTATCGGCGGCACGCACCAGCGCGCCGCTATCCAGTTCGTGCCGCATCAGGCTTTCCGGCACCCAGGCAACACCCCAGCCGGCCATCGCCATGGCTTTCAGCCCCACCGACATGCTGCCCTCATGCACCCGCTCGAATTGCGGCAGGCGCGCGCTTAAGAGATCGCGCAGCAGCGGCCCGAAGAACGAGGCCTTTTCATAGTCCAGATAGGCGAAGGGTTTTCGAGCGTTTTCCACCAGTGCATGCAGCGGTGAACCATCTTTGGCCGGCGCTGAAACGGGAATGATGTTTTCAGCACCCAGCACACGGAACTCGAAGGTCTGCGCATCAAGCAGCATCGGCACTTCGGGGTGGGCATAGGTCAGAAGGAAATCGCTCTGCCCGTCCACCAGCGAATTGAGATTTTCCTCCATGCTGCCGGAATCCGGCCGCAGAACCGAAAACAGCGGTCCCGCCGTCTCGTTCACCCGTTTCAGCCAGTCCGGGAAAAAGGTGAACGATAGCGTGTGCAGCGCCGTCAGCCGCACCGTTTTCGCATCCGCCCCCTCTTCCTGAAGTAGCGTGCGCCGCGCATGGTAAAGCTGCTTCAGCGTCTCCTGCGCCACCGGCACGAATTTCACGCCCGCCTCGGTCAGCCGCGACGGATAGGAGGCACGGTCGACCAGCGTCGCGCCCACCCAGGCTTCCAGCTGCTTGATGCGCCGGCTGAACGCGGATTGCGTCACATGCCGCTCATCCGCCGCCTTCGAGAAATTGAGCGTTCCGGCCAACGCCAGGAAATCCTCGAGCCATTTGACTTCCACGGCCCACACTCCCACCAAAAACACTTATCCGTTTATCCGGAAAGCGTCTTTATTAGGAGCAATGGGACGTGAATGAAACTCTTTTAAACAGCCCTTGAATATTCGATCATCCGCGCCCGGCTGGAAACCAGCTCGATCTGATCATCACCCAGACGATTGAGGCAAACACGCTTGGTCCATGGCCCGTCAATCAGCGTGAAGAGGAAACGGCCATTGCCGAGCGCCTTCAACGGCATGCTGCGGCGCGTGGGGCCGATGCCCATGGTCAGCGACGAGCCGCTGATGATAAATTCCGCTCCCTCATCCGAGCACCACAAGCCCGAAAGATCATCCGGCACGGCATGCTGGCCGACCGGCAGGAAGCGGCGGGCGGCGTGGCCCGCCTCGCCGACAATGGCGGCACCATCTAGCCTGAGACGCATCGGCGAGGATGCGGAGCGGGAAGAGACCCAGCCATCCACATCTTCATAAAGTGTGTCGTCACCATCGATGAAGGTCGATGTGCTGCCCTTGATCTCCAGCCACCATGGACCGCTTTCGGTGACATAGAGGCCTTCCGGCAGGCTGGCGGCGGGTTTGGGCAAAGGCAGGCCGGTGAGGGCCGCCATGCTTTCCAGCGCAATCTTGAAACCGTTGGTATCCTCGCGGTTCGACACCACGACAAAACCCGTGCCGTTTTCCGGATCGAGCAGGAAATAAGTCTTGTAGCCGGGATGCGAACCGCCGTGACCGACGAAGCGCCTGCCGCCGAGATGCGACCAGCGCAGGCCGAGACCATATTCGCTCATCCGCCCATCGGCGAGCGGCCGTTCAGCCGAAAGCCTGTCAAGAACACTCGCAAAACTGCCTTCACCCCGCATCAGCCCCTGCAGCCAGCGGGTCAGCGCTTCGGCGCTGCCGGCGAGACTGCCCGAAGCGGAGATATGCAGACCGGCGGCCGAAAGCTGCCAGTTGTCTTCGGCTTTCCAGTAACCCGGCACGAGGCCATCGACCGGATCGTTCCAGACATCCGGTGCCTTCAGGAACACGCCGAAGGGGTCGGCAATCTGCGTCTGCACGAAATCGTCGAAACGGAAACCTCGGCGCTCCAGCGCCGCTTCCACCAGACGATAACCGGTATTGGAATAGGACACCTCGCTGCCAGCATCGAAATTCAGCCGCGTCAGCCGCGAGAGATAGTCGAGAAGCGGGCCGGCCTTCGTCTCGGTGTATACGGAAAGGCCAAGCAGTGAGAGGCATTCCCGCGTATCCGGCAGGCCGCCGCTCATATCCAGCGCCTGCCCCACCGTCACCTCGCTGAGCGGCGATTGCAGCTCCGGCAGATGTTTGCCGAGTGGGTCGTCGAGGCCGATCAGATCGGAATGCGCAAGCACCATGGCGCAGAAGGCATGTTTGGTGACGGAGGCATAACGCACCACGCTCTGCTGCGTGAAAGGCGCAAAGGTCGAAAGGCTTTCGACACCGCCCGCATGTGCGAAACGGATGCCGTTGAGATCGAAACCGATGACCGCCCCGCCCGGCTCGTTGCCCGCCCATTGCGAGACGAAGCTTTGCGAAAGGGTTGAAGCGGCGTTCCAGTCGAATTGCTGTGGCATGGTTCGGTCTCGTGTCTCTATTGCAGCGCGCGAGGACAACGGTTCTGTCACCGGCGTCGCCGCTTGTTTCTTCTCCCCGAGGGGGAGAAGGTGGCCCGAAGGGTCGGATGAGGGGGCAACCTTGCCGGATTTCGGAGAGCTTGCCCCCTCATCCCGCTGCCGCGACCTTCTCCCCGGCGGGGAGAAGAAGCGAGCGGCACCCACTTTATCCATGCGTAACGTCGGTTAGACGGTCAACCTCAGGCCGGCTCTTCCAGCCGGATGCTCAAACTACGCAGCTCTTCCGTATGCGGATGTTTGGTGCGGCCCTCGCGCAGATCGTCCGCACTCAGCTGCTCCACCATTTCGCCATTCAGCATCACGCCAACCTGCGGGCACAGATGCGCGATAACCGCCAGATTGTGGCTGACGAGAATATAGGTGAGGTTGCGGGCCACGCGCAGGTCCTGCAACAGGTTCAGGATTTCCGCCTGCACCGAAACATCGAGCGCCGAGGTCGGCTCATCGAGCAGCAGCACCTGCGGATCGGCGATCAGCGCACGCGCAATCGCCACGCGCTGGCGCTGGCCGCCCGAGAGCTGGTGCGGAAAGCGGAAACGCACCGCCTGCGGCAGCGCGACGTCCGACAAAGCCTGCTGGATGCGCTTTTCAATATTGTCCATACCGTGCACCAGCGGCAATTCGCTGAGGATACGGTCGATGGTCTGGCGCGGATGCAGCGACCCGTAAGGGTCCTGAAACACCATCTGCACCTGCCGGAAGAATTCCGGCGTGCGACGCAGCGGCGCATCCTTGCCGGCAAAGGCGATGCGGCCTTCCCAGCTTTCATTGAGGCCGGCCATGGCGCGCAGGATGGTGGACTTGCCCGAGCCGCTTTCGCCGACGATGCCGAAGCTGCCACCCTTTTCCACCGAAAAGGACACGCCCTTCACCACTTCGCGGTCGCCGAACTTGATACGGAGATTGTCGACGTCGATCATTGGCTGGACCACGCTGCATCACGGTTGAGAACGGGAAGACGCTCGCGCGGATGCGTCAGCGAGGGAATGCAGTTCAGAAGTCCCTGCGTGTAAGGATGCTGGGCTTTCAAAAGCTCGGAAGCCTTCAGTTCCTCCATCACCCGGCCGGAATACATCACGGCCACGCGGTCGCAGAAATGCGAAACGAGCGGCAGGTCGTGGCTGATGAGAATGAGACCCATGCCGCGTTCCGACACCAGCTCCTCGATCAGCCGCAGGATTTCCGCCTGCACCGTGGCGTCAAGCGCGCTGGTCGGTTCGTCGGCGATCAGCAGTTCCGGATCGGGCGCCAGCATCATGGCGATCATCACGCGCTGGCCCATGCCGCCGGAAACCTCATGCGCATAAGAGGAAGCGACCTGACGCGGATTGCGGATCTTCACCTGGTCGAGCAGGGCGATTGCCGCTTCCATGGCGGCACGCTTGCTGCCGCCCTTATGAGCCCGCCATGCTTCTGCGATCTGCGCACCCATGGTCTTCACCGGGTTCAGCGAATATTTCGGATCCTGCAGGATAAAGCCCGCACGCTTGCCGCGGATCTGTCGCATCTGCCTTTCGCTGGCGGACAGTATATCGATCCCGTCGAAAGCGAGCTTGTCGGCGCGAATATCCGCATTGGAGGGCAGAAGCTTCATCAGCGCACGCGCCGTCAGGCTCTTGCCGGAACCGGATTCGCCGACGATGCCGAGTTTTTCGGTGCCGAGCTTCATGGAGACACCACGCACCGCCTCGAAACGGCTGGTGCGGGTCTGGAACGCGATCTTCAGATTTTCGATTTCGACCAGCATGGCTCAATGTCCCTTCGGGTCGAGAACGTCGCGCAGGCCATCGCCGAGGAAGTTGAAGGCGAGCGAAACGAGGAAGATGGCGATGCCGGGAATGGTGGCGACCCACCATTGTTCGAAGATGAAGCGCTTGGCGGTGGCGATCATCGCGCCCCATTCCGGCGAAGGCGGCTGCGCGCCCATGCCGAGGAAGCCGAGGCTGGCGGCGGTGATGATGATCGAGCTCATGTCGAGCGTGATGCGCACGATAAGGCTCGGCACGCAGAGCGGCGCGATGTGACGCGCAATGATGCGCCAGGCGGAAGCGCCCGTCAGGCGGTAGGCCGCAACGAAATCGCTGCCGCGCACCGTCATGGTTTCGGCGCGAGCAAGACGTGCATAGGGCGGCCATGCGGTAAGCGCGATGGCGAGAACGGCGCTTTCAACGCCGGGCTTCAGTGCCGCAACAAAGGCGAGCGCGAGGATGAGGCGCGGAAAGGCCAGGAACACATCCGTCACCCGCATTAGCACCGTATCGACAATGCCGCCGAAATAACCGGCGATGCAGCCGATGGCGAGACCGATCGGTGCGACGAGAACGACGACGGCGATGACCATGCCGAGCGTGACGCGGCCGCCGTAGAGAATGCGCGAGAGAATATCGCGTCCCAGCTCATCCGTGCCGAACCAGTGCGTGGCATCCGGAAACGCAAGGCGGTTGCCGAGGTTCTGCGTCGCCGGATCATAGGGCGCTATGAACGGCGCCAGCAGCGACAGCGCGATGAAGAGGACGATGATGGTCAGGCCGATCACCGCCAGCGGGTTGGACTTGAGGTTGAGCCAGATGCGGTACCGGTTTCCCCAGGCAGCCTGTGTGCGGGAATGCGGCGTCTCATCCAGCGCCCAGTTTCTGAAATTAGCTAACATCATCGAACGCGAGGATCCATAACTCTGTAAAGCACGTCTGCGAGCAGGTTGAGGGCGACATAGATGAAGCCGATCAACAGGGTTGCTCCGACGACCGGGTTCATGTCCGCGTTCATGAGCGAGACGGTGAGGTATTGGCCAAGGCCCGGCCAGCTGAAGACGGTTTCCGTCACCACGGCACCTTCGAGAAGCCCGGCATAGGTGAGTGCGAGAACCGTGACGAGCTGCACGGCAACCGTCGGGAAGGCGTGTCCCCAGATGACGGTCATGGCCGAAAGCCCCTTGGCGCGGGCGGTGATGACATATTCACCCTTCAGCGCATCGATCATGAAGGCGCGCGTCATGCGGGTGATATAGGCCATGCTGAAATAGGCGAGAATGCAGACTGGCTGCACCATATGGGCAATGGCGTCATAAAAGGCGTCCCAGTCACCCGCAAGCAGCGTGTCGACCGTCATCAGGCCGGTAATCTGCGTGATCATGCCGTCATAGATGATGTCCTGCCGGCCCGGTCCCGGTGCAACGCCAAGCGTGGCGTAAAAGACGAGCAGCGAAATCAGCGCCAGCATGAAGACCGGCACGGAGTGACCGGCAAGGCAGACGACGCGGATGACCTGGTCGGTCAGCTTGCCCTGCTTCACGGCGGCCCAGACACCGAGCGGAATGCCGATCAGCGCTGCAAGGATTAGGGCTGCGGTGGCAAGTTCGAAGGTGGCGGGGAAGACGCGCTTGATATCGATCCAGACCGGATTGCGGGTCAGGATCGAATTGCCGAAATCGCCATGCAGAACCTGCGAGACATAATGGAAGAACTGCACGACCAGCGGCTGGTCAAGACCCATTTCGGCCCGCACCCGCACGATGACGTCTTCGGGCGCATTGTCGCCGACCGCCGCGATGACGGGATCGACGGGCATGACGCGCCCGATCATGAAGGTGATGACCATCAAACCGAACAGCGTCAGAATGACGCTGCCCAGTATCGACGATATGCTTTTAACGCGCTTGTTCAATGTCACGCTTTCTTCGCATCGTGGTAGGAATTGCCCTCGGAGAGAACGCCGAGTTCGAAGCCGGAAACGCCCTTGCGGAAGGCCGCCGTCTTCGTGGTCTGGAACATGAACACGAAGGGGCTGTTTTCCATGTGCTCGCGCTGCAGGGCTTCGTAAAGCTCCACGCGCTTTGCCGGGTCCTTCTCGTCACGGGCGGCTTCCGCCTTGGCGGCGAAATCGTCGTTCTTGAAACGCGAACGCCACAGGAAGGGCTTGGACTTGGCGTCGTCGCCATTATCCTTGTTGATGTTGAAGACATCGGCGTTGGAATGCGGATCGAAATAATCCGTACCCCATGCGGACAGCGCCATCTGGTGTTCGCGGGCGCGCATCTTGGTCAGGACCTGACGGTTCTCGGCCGACTGCAGGCGCACCTTGATGCCGATATCGGCAAGGTTTGCCTGAATGGCCTGCGCCAGATCCGGGTAAGGCTGGGCGGAATAGTGATCCATGCTGATCTCGAAACCGTCGGCAAGACCGGCTTCGGCCATCAGCGCCTTCGCCTTTTCGACATCTCGCTGGAACGGAATGTCGTTAACGGCGCCGGGGAAACCCTTCGGCTCGAAGCTCTGGTGGATCTCGTGCGTCAGCGACACCAGGTTTTCCTGCATGCCCTTATAGTCCAGCGCCCACTTGATCGCCTGCCAGACCTGCGGCTTGGCAAGGTTCTCATTGCCTTGGTTGAGCGAGATCAACACCAGCGAGGCGATGGACTTGCGCTCCAGCTCGATATTGGCGTCGTCCTTGACGGTACGCAGCTGCTCCGAGGTGAGGTCGCGGGCGATGTCGATATCGCCCTTCTGCAGCATCAGCAGCTGCGAAGACGGATCGGTGACGTGGCGCAGCACGATGCGCTTGATATTGCCCTTGTAAGGACCGTTCGGATTGACGGTGAGCGCTACGCTTTCGCTCGGCTTCCAGGCCTGCAGAACGAAATCGCCCGAACCGGCACTGTTCTTTTGCAGCCAGCCATTGCCGAGGTCTTCGCCGGAAGCATTGGCGAGAACCGCCTTCTTTTCGACGATCGCGCCGATATTGGCGGAGAGGCAATAAAGCAGGAAGGAGATGGCGGTCGGCTTTGCCGTCGTCAGCTTCACCGTCTTGTCGTCGGCGGCAACGATGGTCGTTTCGGCATTCTCAGGCGTGAAGCCGAACTGGCTGATGATGAAGGCCGGGCTCTTGTTCATCTTGATGGCGCGCTGCAGCGAGAAGGCAACGTCTTCCGCGGTCACTTTCGCACCGCTGGAGAAGGTCGCTTCGTCACCGATCACAAAGGTGAAGACCTTGCTGTCCGCATCGGCTTCCCATGATTTCGCGATGACCGGATCAACCTTGGTGGAATCCTCACGGTTGGCGCGCACCAGCTTCTGATACATGTTGGAGATGATTTCACCGCCGACGGCTTCGAAACCTTCATGCGGGTCAAGGCTCGTCATATTGTCCAGCTGCTGGGCGACAACCAGAATATCCTTGGGCGTCGCGGCAAAGGCCGGAATACGCGCATAGGACAGGAACGGAACGGCAGCGCCGGCAATCAGCAGGTTGCGTCTTGAAATCATCGAAAATCCCCTTTCGGACCTTATTTTTCGGAAACGGTGTGGGTTTGCCCCAATCCAGTCATTTTTTTTATGTTTTCCCGCGATTACCACGAGCAAACGAGGCCCGACCAATTCCAAATTTGGCAGAGCCTATGCATGGATTGCATTTGCTCCCGCCTTGACCTTTCCTCTACCAATTCCCAAAACTCCCCCGATGGCGCGCCCGCGCCGACCCATTTCCGAAGGTGAATGACCATGACCGATGAAAAAACCGTCCCCGTCTTCGACGGCCACAACGATGTGCTGCTGCGGTTATGGCGATCGGGCAATGCCTCACCTGAAACGCTGCTCATCGAGGGTGATACTGTTGGCCACATCGACCTGCCACGCGCCAGGAAGGGCGGGCTGGCCGGCGGCCTCTGCGCCATTTACGTGCCGTCGCCGAGCATGGAGAAAGATGCGAACGGCGATTTTTCGACACCGTCAGAAGCCGACGCGCTGAAGGCGACGCTCGCCATGGCCGGCCTGCTGTTCCGCGCCGAGAAACAGTCCGCCGGCGCACTCAAGGTTTGCCGCACTGCCGCCGATATCCGCAGCGCCATGGCAGAGGGTGCTTTTGCCTCGGTTTTCCATATCGAAGGCGCGGAAGCGATCGGCGCTGATCTAGATGCGCTGCACGTGCTCTGCGAGGCGGGCCTTCGCACGCTCGGACCGGTCTGGAGCCGCCCGAACATCTTCGCTTATGGCGTTCCCTTCCGTTTCCCCTCGACGCCGGATATCGGCCCCGGCCTCACCGATGCGGGCAGGCGGCTGGTGAAGACCTGCAACGAGCTGAAGATCATGGTCGACCTGTCGCACATGAATGAGCAGGGTTTCTGGGACATCGCCAAGATTTCCGATGCGCCGCTGGTGGCGTCGCATTCCAACGCCTATGCAATCTGCAACCACAGCCGCAACCTGACGGACCGCCAGCTGGACGCCATCCGCGACACGGGCGGTCTTGCCGGCATCAATTTCGGCGTTTTGTTCCTGCGCCAGGACGGCGTGAAGAACCCCAATACCGATCTTGGCGAACTTGTCCGCCACGTTGACTATATCGTCAACCGCATCGGCATCGATCACGTAGCGCTCGGTTCAGACTTCGACGGCACCACCATTCCCGCCGCCATGAAGGATGCGGGCGATCTGCAATTGTTGGTCGAAGCCCTGCGCAAGGGCGGTTATGACGACAAGGCGCTTGCCAAGATCTGCCACGGCAACTGGGTCCGCGTACTGGAAAAGACCTGGGGTGCGTAAGGCTCAGCATAAAATCCACCTCCGGCGCACAGCGCCGGAGATATGAAGCGGCAGGCCCTTAAGCCTTTGCCGCTTTTTTCTTGCCGCTCGCACGGAACGCCAGAAGCCCGGCAACGACACCGATCATCGCCCATTTCATCGGCAATACATCCGCCGTCTCGCTGCGGATCGGCAACACAGTCACTGTGCCCGGACGGGATTCATAACCCATCTGCCCTTTTGCCTTGGCCTCGGCAATCTGCTGCGGCGAAACGACCCATTCGGCACCGCGCATCTTGTCGACTGCCATGTACCCGCCGCCTGCCGCGAGGGCGACGACGAGCGAAAGCGCTATTCTTGTGGGCGTGTTCATCTGCATCTCCTTCAATCAAAAGGAGCGTGTAATGGCATCAAACGCAACCACCAAGCAACCGCAGCGGTCAATTTTGTGTCTTTCGGAACAATCCGGCAAATCATGCATTTCATAGTTGCATTTTTGCCCTTGAAATTGGCGAAATTCACCAAGGAGCGGGCCAAACTCTACATCGACACTTCATGCTTTTCTGCTAATCACATTTCCTCAACCGAAACGAATTAGCGACACATTCCTGTGGTTCGCCAAGCTTGGGAACGGGCGCTGGATAAAGCAAATGGCAGACAAAAGCGAAATCACACAAACCGATGTCGCGGAATCCGCGGTTGAAAGCTTTCTTGCCCGAAACCGCCCCTATCTGACCGCGATCGCCATCACGCTCGTCTTCGTGATGATGACCTTCGCCATCTATCACCTGACCTCCGAAGTGCGTTATGACGACGTCATCGACGCACTGACGCAGACCTCCGCCTCTGCGGTTCTGCTTGCCATTTTCTTCACGGCGCTCAGCTTTCTGGCGCTGATATTCTACGACGCCAATGCGATCGAATATATCGGCCGCAAGCTGCCGTTTCCGCCCATGGCGGCGACTGCTTTTGCCGCCTATGCCATCGGCAATACCGCCGGTTTCGGCCCCTTGAGCGGTGGCGCGATCCGCTTTCGCGCCTATTCCCGGATGGGCCTGTCGCCCAGCGAAATCGCCCGCGTCATCGCCTTTGTCACGCTGTCCTTCGGGCTTGGGCTGCTTTCGGTCAGTGCCATCTCCACCTTCATCGTCGCACCACGCATCGCCGCCATCATCGGCGTTGACGCCCTGATCCTCAGAGGGGCGGCGCTCGCCGTCATCGCGGTGCTTGTCGTTGCGGCCTATGTCGGACGCAACGGCCACACGATCAAGCTTGGCGCATGGCGTCTGCGCCTCCCGGACAGCCGCACATCGTCGCGCCAGTTCCTCGTCTCGGCTTTCGATATCGCCGCCTCCGCTTCCGTGCTTTATGTGCTGTTGCCCGACACCCATCTCGGCTGGCCGACATTCTTTGCGATCTATGCCACCGCCGTCGGCCTCGGCGTCCTCAGCCATGTGCCGGCCGGTCTCGGCGTCTTTGAAACAGTGATGGTCGCGGGGCTTGGCAACGCCATCAGCGTCGACCAGCTACTCGGAAGCCTCGTTCTATACCGCGTGATTTATCACGTCCTGCCGCTGGTGGTCGCCATTCTGGTGATGCTCATCTCGGAGATGAAGCAGTTCGCCGCAAAGCCTGTTGTGTCCGATATCAGCCAGCTTGCCGTGCGCCTTGCCCCGCCGCTGCTGTCGACCTTCGCCATGATCCTCGGCACCATGCTGATCTTTTCGAGCGTGACGCCAACGCCGGACAGCAACCTGGATTTCCTCTCCAATTTCGTGCCGCTGCCGATCATCGAGGCGGCGCATTTTCTCACCAGCATCCTCGGCCTCGTGCTCGTCGTCGCCTCGCGTGGCCTCGGGCAGCGGCTGGACGGCGCCTGGTGGATCGCCCTCGTCGCCGCCTCGCTGGCGCTGGTTCTTTCGCTCCTCAAGGCCATCGCCGTCTTTGAAGCCGCGATCCTCGGCGTCTTCATCATCGCACTCGCCGCCAATATGCGCAGCTTCAACCGCCATGCTTCCCTGGTCAAACAGGCGCTGGGGCCAAGCTGGCTCGCCGCCATGGCCGTCATCGTCGCCGGCGCGGCAACCATTCTGCTCTTTGTCTATCGCGATACGGATTACAGTCAGACCTTGTGGTGGCAGTTCGAATTCTCCGAAGAAGCACCGCGCGGTTTGCGCGCCCTTCTCGGTCTCGTGCTCGCCTCATCCACCATCGCCATCTTCAGCCTCATGCGGCCGGTGGCCTACAGGCCGGATGCGATCGAGGCCGAAGACGTGGTAAACGCAACCGGTATCGTCATGAAACAGGACGCCGCCGACGCCAACCTCGTGCGCATGGGCGACAAACACGTGATGTTCTCCGAGAGCGGCAACGCCTTCATCATGTACGGCATTCAGGGCCGTTCCTGGATCGCCTTTGCCGATCCGGTTGGCGACGAAGAGGATTTCCCCGATCTCGTCTGGCAATTCGTGGAAGCCGCCCGTTCGGCGGGCGCACGCGCCGCCTTTTACCAGATTTCACCTTTCCTGCTTTCCCATTGCGCCGATGCCGGCCTGCGCGCTTTCAAGCTCGGCGAACTGGCGCTCGTTGATCTCACCGCATTCGAACTGAAGGGCGGCAAGCTCGCCACCCTTCGCCAGTCCCTGAGCCGCGGCGCACGCGACGGGCTGACCTTCGAGGTTGTCGAACAAGCCCAGGTGCCGGATATTCTCAATGAGTTGAAACAGGTCTCCGATGGCTGGCTTGCGCACCACAACACGCGGGAAAAACGCTTCTCCCTCGGCGCCTTCGAACCGGACTACATCCTCTCCCAGCCCGTTGCCATTCTTCGGAAAGATGGAAAGATCACCGCCTTTGCCAATCTGATGGTGACGGAAACGAAAAAGGAAGCCACCGTCGATCTCATGCGATTTTCGGCGGATGCGCCGCGCGGCGCGATGGATTTCCTCTTCGTCAGTATCATGCAATATCTGCGTGAGGCGGGCTATGAGAGCTTCAATCTCGGCATGGCGCCCATGTCCGGCATGTCGAAGCGCGATGCAGCACCCGTCTGGGATCGCATTGGCAGTACGCTGTTCGAACACGGCGAACGTTTCTACAACTTCAAGGGACTTCGTGCGTTCAAGACGAAGTTCCACCCGAAATGGGAACCGCGTTACCTTGCCGTTCAGAACGGCGCAGACGCCGCACTGGCGCTGATGGACGCAACGGTTCTGATCAGCGGCGGCGTCAGAGGAGTGATCGGAAAATGAGAAAATCCACCATGATGAAGGCGGCCCTTGCCGCTTCCGCCTTGTTCGCCTCCACCTCCGTTTTTGCGCAGGACAAGCCGGCCTATGAGACCGGCATGATCCCGGCCGAGCACATCATGGTGCCCGACAGCGAAATTCTCGCCAGCGTCTTCCTGATTTCCGACGCGGACGGATGGACCAATGCCGACGAAGAGCGCGCCAAGGCGCTGGTTGCAAAGGGTGCCGCCGTGGTCGGCATCGACTTCAAGGAATATCTGAAGGCGCTCGAAGCCGATGACGACGAGTGCATCTATATGATCTCGGACATCGAGTCGCTGTCGCAGCAGATCCAGCGCACCGCCGGCACCAGCAGCTATCGCCAGCCCATTCTCACCGGCATCGGCAAGGGCGGAACGCTGGCACTGGCGATGATCGCGCAAAGCCCGGTCTCCACCATCCGCGACGCCATTGCCGTCGACCCCAAGGCAGGCCTGCCGCTTGAGAAGATACTCTGCACGCCCGCCACCAAGGACAAGGTGGACGGCGAAACGGTCTATGGCCTGACCGATGGTCCGCTGCCAGCGCCCGTCAGCGTGCTGTTCACCCCCGCTGCGGATCAGAAGGGCCGCGACCATGTCAACGCGCTCGTCAAGCTGCATCCCGATATCGATGTGACTGACGTAGATGACAAGGCGGACGAAATCCTGACACAAACCCTGTCCGACCAGATCGACGCCGCCGGCGATACCGACAACCCGCTCGGCCTGCCGATCAAGGTTCTGGAAACGAACCCTGTCATGGACACCATGGCGGTGATCTATTCCGGCGACGGCGGCTGGCGCGATCTTGACGAGGAAGTGGGCGGTGCGCTGCAGAAACAGGGCATTCCCGTGATCGGCGTGGATGCGCTGCGTTATTTCTGGAAAGAAAAGCAGCCACAGGAAGTGGCAAGCGACCTTGGCCGCATCATCGACACCTATCGCAAACAATGGAAGGTCCGCAACGTCGTATTGATCGGCTATTCCTTCGGTGCCGACATCATTCCTGCAACCTACAATCTTCTGCCGGAACGCGCGAAATCCCACGTCGTGCAGCTCTCGCTGCTGGGCTTGTCGACGGAAGTGGATTTCGAAATTTCCGTTCAGGGCTGGCTTGGCGTGGCGGGCGAAGGCAAGGGCGGCAAGACGGTGGACGACATCGCCAAGATCGATCCGAAGCTGGTACAGTGCGTATACGGCACGGAGGAAGAGGATGAAGACCCCTGCCCCGGCCTGAAGGCGAAGGGTGTGGAAACGATCGCTATTGAAGGCGGTCACCATTTCGACGAAGACTATGAGGCACTCGCAAAGCGGATTGTGACATCGCTGAAGACCCGGCTGCCTAAATAGCGTATTTTTGACCTTAGGGGGCTTCGGGAGAATTTCCGAAGCTCCGAACGTAAATTGACAGCTTCCCTCCGCAGAAACATCATCTCCCGCAGCCTTCCGACTCCCCTGAATGACCGGCGGCAGTTCGAAACCCGTCTTCGATCGACACCCGCGCTTGCGGAATCGATTAAATTATTATTCAAAAGAACCCGGCCGGCGGCGAATGTTCATGGCGTTTCCTCAACCATGCTTCTGTTGATTGCCAACCATGGATTTTATATTTTCGGACCGGTTCAGGGAGCCGCCGCATGCCCGCCTTAAAGCGAAAGACAAAAACACCCGTCCTCGTGGAACGCATCGACCAATTCGTCGCTGGCGTCAGAGAAGCGATGAAAAGCAGCGACGCTGTGCGGAACAAGAAAATCCGCGATCTGTGGGATGCCGAAGTCCGCTACCATTTCGACAATGGCCGCACCGAAAAGACGCTCGAACTCTACATCATGAAATATCGGTATGCCCTGAAGGCCGAGTTCGGCCCAAAGAGCACACCGCTTGCCATCTGCAACATGAAAAAACTGCGCGAGCGGCTGAATACCTATATCGAGCGGGCCGACTATCCGAAAACCGGCGTGGCGACATCCATCGTCGAAAAAATCGAACGGGCGGAATTCAACACCGCAGGACGAAAGCCGACGGTTCTTCTGCGCATCGCGGATTTCATTGCAGCAATGAATGGCGTGGCCAAAAAAGAGGAAATGCAGGCCCTCTGGAATGCTGAGCTCAGCATCATGAAGGACAGGGCGCAGACGACGATCATCTCCTACATCACCAAATACCGCAATGCGATCCGCGAAGCCTTCGGCGACGAGCATCCGATGCTGAAGATCGCGACCGGCGATGCCGCGATGTATGACGACGCCCGCCGGGTCAAGATGGAAAAGATCGCCAACAAGCATGGCGCGCTGATTACATTCGAAAACTACCGGCAGGTTCTGAAGATTTGCGCCGATTGCCTGCAGTCGGCCGATCCGCTGATGATCGGCATCGGCCTGATCGGCATGACGGGACGGCGTCCCTACGAGGTCTTTACCCAGGCCGAATTTTCCCCCGCCCCTTATGGCAAGGGCGTTTCCAAATGGAGCATCCTGTTCAACGGCCAGGCCAAGACGAAACAGGGCGAAGGAACGAAATTCGGGATTACCTACGAAATCCCGGTGCTTGCCCGCTCCGCCACCATTCTGTCCGCCTATGAACGCCTGCGCGCAAGCGGGCAGGGAAAACTGTGGCACGGCATGTCGATCGATGATTTTTCATCGGAAACCCGCCTGCTGCTCCGGGACACGGTCTTTAACCTGTTTGAGGATTTCTGGCCGAGGCAAGAACTTCCCAAGCCCTATGGCCTGCGGCACCTCTATGCCGAGGTAGCCTATCACAATTTCGCACCGCCCCATGTCACCAAGAACAGTTATTTCGCCGCCATTTTGGGACACAATAACAACGACCTCGAAACCTCGTTGTCCTACATGACATACACGCTGCCCGAAGATCGCGACGACGCGCTGGCGCGCGCCAAGCGCACGAATGAGCGGACATTGCAGCAAATGGCGAGCGTTGCGCCGGTCTCAGGCAAAAAGCCCTAAGGCAGCCGCAGCCGCTCCCCCCAAAAAACTGGCACACCTTAAAACTGCACAGGAAGTGCGGCCGGCGGGGATTTCCGCCAGCCGCTTTCAGACGCCTGTTGCCTTGTGCAGTTTTTATCTGCGCGAGAACCCACGGGGTAATATCAAGAAAAATCCTCTATATCTGAATATAAATTTTCTAATTTAACAATACATAATACTTATTATGAATATAATTTTATTAAATACAGTCTCGCGCAAGAAAATACTGCGATAATTCATTTATAGTATTTGTTCACGCATGGATTTCGACAACAATTTTCCCGGAGGCACATGGTGCTGCCCGCATACACGACTTATGCCCTCTACAATCGTGACCTCGGCCTCTCGCTGAAACGTGTCGCGAACGACTCCGCAGTATCGCGAGACGCCAAATATTATGCCGACAATATCGGCAAGGTTAAAAACCTCGATGAGTTTCTGAAGGACTACAAGCTCTATTCCTACGCCATGAAAGCCTATGGGCTGGAAGACATGACCTACGCCACCGCCTTCATGAAGAAGGTGCTGGAAAGCAACCTCAACGACCCGAACAGTTTCGCCAACAAGATGAAGGATACACGTTACCGCGACTTCGCGGCAGCGTTCGATTTCGGCAGTATCAAAGCGGAAAAATCGGTTCAAACCAAATCCCAGCAGGAACGGCTGGTTGCGGCCTATCACGATACGGTCAAGCAAAGAAATGAGGAGCTTAAAGAGGAAACGCGTTACTACAATATCGTCATCGACAAGGTCGGCCACGTGGACGACATCTTCAAAAACACGCGGCTTAGGAATTATGTTTTCAAGTCTTTCGGCATCGACGCCGGGACCTTCAGCTACAAGCATCTCAAGGATGTTCTGACCAGCGATATCAGCAGTGCAGATAGCTACGTCAACAAGACCTACAAGCCAATGATCGCTGACTGGCAGGCAAAAACGGCCGATCTGCGCATCGAGCGTGCGAAAATCCCCTCCACCGACAAAACAGCGCTCGAAAAGAGCGATTATCTGATCAGCCAATACAACAAACGCATCACCGATGCCTACAAGCTGTTCGAAATGGCGGCGGCGTTCAACTTCCGCGACGATGGCGTCGTCGATACCGGCATGCCGGCGCAGACGGCAGCGCAGAAGCGGTTGATCAACGAAACCTACGTTCTCTCAAATCCACGCCTGACGCAGACCGGAGCCATTCTCAACCGCGACTTCTTCGAACAGAAGATGAAGGGCATCACCGATGCCGAGCAGATGATCACCAATGTCCGCCTGAGGACGATGCTGATCGTCGCCTTCAATCTGCGCGACGACGCCGACACCGACAAGAAAATCCAGTGGGCTCTGCGCGAAAACCCTGATGATCCGCAAAGCGGGCTTCACAAGGAAAGGGACAAGGGTCTTCTCAATCTCGCCAAAGCCTTCAATTTCGGCAAGGACGGCAAGGTTGCGGCGGGAAAGACGGCCCAGACCGATGTTCAACTGAGCACGATGATGAACTTCTATTTCAGCCGTTACGACGACAGGGATGAAGTCGCCGATGAAAAGGCGATCAAGGACTACAGGCGCTATATCGGCCTGACAAAAAATCTGGAGGATTTTTTGTCGAATGCGCAGGCGGCAGTCACCATCCGCAACTTCGCGCTGAAGGCGTTCGGCATCAGTCCCGAGGAGGCCTCCACATTTAAACTGAAAAAAGTTCTTACAAGCGATCTGTCGGATCCGAAAAGCTATGTTCGCAATTTGAAAGACGACAGGTTCGTGCGACTGGCGAAAGCCTATAATTTCAATACCGAAGGCATGATCGGCTCGCCGCGCCTTGCCCAGGCAGAAAACGAGATCACCCGCATTTCGCGAAATTATCTGACGGAAGTCACCCGTTGGGACAAGGACAAGAAAGTCAGAGAGAAGGGAGAGAAGGAAGTCTCCTACTATCGCGAAAAAATGGAGACGCTCGAAACCGTCGATCAATTGCTTGCAGACCGCCGCCTGCTCGATTTCATGCTGGTCGCGGAACGCATCGACCCCAAATCGGTCACCGCCGATTATCTGAAGAAGATTTTCAAGTCCGACCTCAAAGACCCAAAAAGCTTTGCCAATACGGAAAAAGATGCCCGCTTCCGTGCGCTTGCCGGCTCGTTTAATTTCGACGCCAAGGGAAATATCGCCGCGAAAGCCGGCCAGAGCGTTCAAAATGCCCGCAGCCTCATGGAAACACGCGACAAATATGTTCGCCAGACCCTGGAGGAGCGGGTCGGCGAAGAAAATTCCGGCGTTCGCCTTGCCCTCTATTTCAAGCGGATGGCCGGCGGCATTTCCAATCCCTACGACATATTGGCCGACAATGCGCTGGCTGAATTCACCCGTACCGCTCTTGGAATTCCCGCCGAAACCGCAAATTCCAAGGTGGATGTGCAGGCAAAGATGATCGAGAAGAGGCTTAAAATAAAGGACCTGCAGGATCCCAAGGAAGTCGAAAAGCTGGTCAGCCGCTTTTTGGTGATGTTTGAAGCGAACAATTCAACCTCCGACCCGCGCATGGCTCTGTTCAGCAACAACACAGGGATCAGCGGCAATACGCTTGCGACCCTGGCGCAACTCCGCAGTGGTCGCAGAGGCTAGAGTTTGTCTCCTCGGGTATGCTGGCCGCAGGTTTTACCCCACGGCCAGCATCGCGTCCGTCAAACCCGCTCGTCGCCCGATGTGCGGTAAAGCAGCGTCAACACCGTCAGCAACAAGCCTACCAGCGCGACCGAGCCGAAAATGTAGAAATTCCACTCTGGAGCCAGCCCCCGTTGCAGGACGAGGCCGCCGATCATGGGGCCGGCAATGCCGCCCAGCCGCCCGACCGCCAGCGAAAAGCCGAGACCGGTGCCGCGAATATGGACGGGATAAAGCCGTCCAACCAGAACATTGGCAAGGATCTGGGTGCCGATCGTTCCGGCACCCGCAAGCGCGACGAAGAGATAGAGCAGCGGCCCCTTGTTCACCGTCAGGGCCCAGATAGAGGCGGCGCCGATGGCAAAGAGCACGGCGACGACCACCTTGACGCTGCCCTTATCGGCAAACCGCCCGCCAATGAGGATGCCGATCGCGGCCCCGACATTGAGCATGATCGAGAAGCTGAGCGCCGAACTGATATCGTAACCCATCTTGTTCATGATGGTGGGCAGCCAGTTGACCATACCGAAGGTCAGAAGCAGCGAGCAGAAGTGAATGCCCCAGGCATTCAGCGTCGAAAGCAGCCGGCCTTCCGAAAACAACGCGCCGACACCACCCTTTTGAATTTTCGCATGCGGTACGATGCGTTGCAGACCGTAGCTGTCGCAAATGCCGTCAGCCTCCGCCTGCCGGCCTTTGCTTGCCAGCCATTCCGGCGATTCCGGCAGAAACCGCATGAACAGCGGCAGAAGAATAAGCGGCAGACCGCCGATCAGCATCAGAGGCCGCCAGCCATAGCTCTCCAGCAGAAGAATACCCATGAGGCCGGAAATGATGCCGCCGAGGAGATAGCCGAGGAAGGATAGGGAATTGGCCTGCGCCCTGCGGTGCGGCGGCGAGAATTCCAGCACAAGCGCGGTCACCGTCGGCAAAAGCGCGCCCAGGCCGAGACCGGCAAGGAAGCGCGTGATTTCAAAAGCCAGAAAGTTCGGCGTCATGGCCGAAGCGATCATCATCGATGAAAAGCCGGCGAGGCTGATGAGCACGACCTTGCGGCGGCCGATACGGTCCGCCATGGTGCCGGCAAACAGCGCGCCAAGCAGCATTCCCACCAGCGTCAGCGCCGCAGCGCGACCGACCATGGCAGGATTGAGCGCCCATGCGCCCTCTTTCAGCAGCGCCGGCGCAACCGCGCCGTAAACAACCAGATCGTAGCCGTCAAACATGATCATCAGACCACATGTCGCGATGACGCCAGCCGGGTTTTTCGTCCGCACTGAGGCGGCGCTCATATAATTCGTGGACATCTTCCTCCCTTTCACGCCTGAACGCGCTATCCGGAATGGATTGCGTCTCCCGTTCTTGGCGATAGCTCCGCGAGTGCCCGGCCTGCTCCACCCTGATATGTGTCCCGCTCCTGTCAAGACACATATCGCCGATATCACCCGTCTTCGATTAAGCATTGCATTTGCAAAAATTGCAAATGCAATATTGATCATTATCAGGTCCCACGACCCGACAGAAATGTCAGCCAGGCTTCAGTCCAGGAAACCTCGACAGTGTCGGTGTCCAGCGCAGAATATGAACGCGCTTATAGACACCGTGAATGACAAATGGATCGGCATCGCTGAAGGCAATCATATCTTCAACGCAACGGGCTTCGGCAATGACGAGTGCGGCGGATGACCCGCCGTTTTCCGCCTGCAAGGGGCCGGATGCCAGAATCCTGAACCCCAAGGGCGCGGTCTCCTCGCTGCGCAAATAGGCCTTGTGAGCGTCCATCTGCATCGTCCGCTGTTCCACGGCGGCGGGGTCGCTTTCGGCAAAACGCACATAAAGTCCTGTCTGGTTGCCGCCGCTCATCGGGCCAGCACGAAGTCGTGGTTCACCGACCAGAACCAGTCGCCGATGAAACCCAGTTTCCGAGCCTTTTCCGCATCCTCCACCCGCTGGAAATCGGCCAGCAGGCTCTCCTTCACGCCGAACACCGCATCCGAACGGATATAGGGATCATCAGGATCGAAAATATGCGTGACGAGCGCGGTAAACCCTTCTGCCGAAACGATATAATGCAGATGCGCCGGCCGGTAGGGGTGGCGTCCCATGGCCCGCAGCAATCGCCCGACCGGGCCGTCATCCGGGATCGGATAATATTTCGGCTTCGTCGCCCGGAACCAGTAGCGCCCGTCCTCGCCGGTGACGAAAACACCCCGCAGATTGAAATCGGGCTGAATGCCCTTCTGCTGCACGTCGTAAAAACCTTCGTCATTGGCCTGCCAGACATCAATGCGCGCGCCGGCAACCGGTGCGCCTTCGGTATCGAGAATACGGCCGGTCACGACCATGTCCTCGCCCTTGCCATCGAGGCAGATATTGGCGCCCATCGGCATTTCCGGTGCGTCAGCCACATGGAAAGGCCCGAGAACGGTGGATTCCGACGCGCCGCTCGGCTTGCGGTGATTGATCGCGTCAACCAGCATGGAAACGCCGAGAATATCGGAAAACAGGATCCACTCCTGTCGCCATTCATTGCAGATCTGGCCAACCTCGGTGAGAAAATGAATGGCCTTCATCCATTCTTCCTCGGTCGGCTCGATCTCTTTCACCGCCTCGTGCAGCTTGCGCGTCACGACCGCCATGATCTCCTTCAGACGCGGATCGTCACAGTCGCGCATACGGGCAATCACGGTTTCAGCCGAACGCTCCTCAACGAAATAGCCGTCATCGCTGGTCATCTTCGTATCCGTCATGTCTTCCTCCCATCACTCCGGCCGCGCGCCCTCAAAGGCGCGCTGCAACAGGTCGCGGATCGCGGTTTTTTCGATTGGCCGCGGGCACCAATAGGGATTTGCCGTCGCAAGCTCGGCCATGGGGTCGAGATCGCCAAGCTGCAGCCCAAGAGCGGCGAGGCTCGATGGCGCGCCAAGTCGGGCGGCAAAATCGAAAAGCCCGGCCCCGGCCTTGCCACCGACAAGTGCGGCAAGCGGCGCGAGCAGATCCGGCACCGCCTGTTCCACATAGGCGACGGTGTGCGGCAAAAGCACCGCGTGGGTTTCCGCATGTGGCAGATCGAGACTTCCACCCAGCGTGTGGCAAAGCTTGTGATGCAGCGACATGCCGACGGCGCCTAGCACCGTGCCGCACAGCCATGCGCCATAAAGTGCCGTTTCGCGCGCCGCGATATTCTTTGGCTCGGCCTTCACACGGGCAAGCGCTTCGACCATTGCCCGCAATCCCTCGACTGCCATCAGGCTGGCGATAGGGTTTCGGTCCTGGGCATAAAGCGCCTCGGCCGCATGGGCCATGGCGTTCAGCCCGCTCGTCATGCTGATGGCCACAGGCAGCCCGAGCGTCAGTTCCGCATCATAGATCACCACTTCGGGCAGGATTTCCGGGCCGCGCATGGTGGTCTTAACCCCATTTTCCGTCTGGCCAAGTATGGGCGTCGCCTCGGAACCGGCATAGGTGGTCGGAATGACGATCTGCGCCGCATCGGTGCGCAACGCAATGGCCTTGCCGAGACCGGTGGTCGAGCCGCCGCCCAGCGCCACGACACAATCCGCATTGGCGGCGCGGTAGTCTTCGACCGCCCTTTTCGTCACCTCAACCGGCGTGTGCATGGCGGCCTCCGAGAAGACACCGACCGCAAGACGACCGAGCCGGGCGGCCAGCACTTCCGCATCACCCTTCTGCTGTGGTGTGGAGAGCACCAGCGCCCGCGACAGGCCAAGGCGGCGGATCTCCTCCGCCACCCCCACTGAGCTGCCCACGCCGAAAACGATGCGGGCCGGCGCTGCCATGTAGACGAAGGGCTGCATGGCTCAGGCCCCGTCGAGCTTGAACAGGCGGCGCGCATTGGTGCGGCCGATCTTCACCCGGTCGGCTTCCGCGATGCTCGTGGCGTTGAACCAGTCCGACGCATGGTCGATGTTTTCAAACGGCCAGTCGGTGGAAAACAGGATGCGGTCGGCCCCAACCTCAAGAATTGCGTCGATCAAGGTCTGAGTCCGGAAATTACCCGAGGTGGTGATGTGGAAATTCTCGTTGAAATAATCCACGAAACGGCGCTTGGCCGGATAGCGCGGCGGCAGCTTCACCCAGGCATTGCGGTGGTCGATACGCCACATCATGTAGGGCAGCCCCTCGCCCATATGACCGAGAATGATGTTGAGGCGCGGATGTTCGTCAAACAGGCCCGACGCCATGAGGCGCAGTGCGTGTACCGCCGTTTCCTGCGCAAAGGCCCATGTGGGGCCAAGCAGCCAGGGATGGCCGTCATAGATGCGCGAATCCTGCGGCAGCGGATTGCGCGGATGCAGGTAGAACGGCACGCCCAGCTTCTCGACCTCTCCCCAGAACGGACGATATTGCGGCAGGTCGTAATAAAGCGGCGTCTGGCCGTCACCCTCCTGGCTGAAACCATTGACGAGCGCGCCGACGAAACCGAGGTCGTTGACGCAGCGCCGAAGTTCCTCGGTCGCCGCATCCGGGTCCTGCAAAGGCAGGGCGGCGAAGCCAAGGAAACGATCCGGCCGCTTGGCGCATTCTTCGGCAAGCACGTCATTGGCGCGCCGCGCAATCTCGATCGCCTTCTTTTTATCGGGAATAGCCTGCACAGCCGGCGCATTCAGCGACAGGATCATGGTTTCGATACCATGCGCATCCATCAGCTTCAGGCGCGTATCCTGAATGTCGAGCAGGCGGTGTTGCAGCTCCTTCCAGTAATCGCCGGGTACGAAACCGGCCGAATCCTGAAGTGTTTCAGGAATTGCGAAATGCTCCTCGAGAGCGACCTTGCCTTGCATGTTGTTTCCTCCGAAATCGCTGTTCATGTGCCGCCGGCCAGACGTTCCATACCGGCGGTCAATATTGGCCCTTGGGTTCCAGCCCGAGCATGCTCTGGCCGATCATGGTTCCCACGGCATCCCAGTTCATGCTGATGTGGCGGCCAACCGCATTGGCATCGCGCCAGGCCCGCTGTACGGGATTGGCAAGATCAAGCCCGACGCCGCCGGTGGAGTCGTTCAGCGCCTGCACGGCGCGTAGTGCCAGAGACACCGCAAAGGCCTGCCCACGACGGCTCAAAAGGCGGTCATCCACCGTGAATTCCGCCCGGCCTTCGATCCGGGCCTGTGCCAGCACCTGTGAACGGACAACATCGCGCAGCAGGATTTCGCAGGCGGCGTCGACGCTCGCCGCCGCTTCGGCAACGCGCAGCTGAATGGTCGGAAATTCCGCCATACGGTTATTGCCACCGGCCACCGCACCCCGTGTCACCCGGCCGCCGACATGATCGACATAAGCGGCAAGCGCGCCCTTGGCCGCGCCGACGCCGGCCGCCGCAAGACAGGAAGGAATGCCGGTCAAAAGCGGCATGTTGAACAGGCCTTCCTCGGCATAATATTGCCCGCCGGGCGTCTTGCCGCTGGTGGCATCCGGAAAGGTGAGAACCCGATGTTTGGGAACGAAGACATCATCGAGAACCAGTGTCTTGGAGCCCGTGCCGGCCAGCCCCACCACATGCCAGGTGTCTTCAATGACATAGTCGCTGGCGGGAACGAGAAGGAACGCGGGAACCGGCCTGCCCTCACCCTGCGGCGGCAGAATGGCGGCACAGAGAGACCATTGCGCATTTTCGCAACCCGAGGCGAAGGCCCATTTGCCGCTGAGGCGATAACCGCCTTCAGCCACATCAGCCATTTTCACCGGGGCGTAGGAACCACACAGCAGCGCGTCAGGGTTTTCACCCCAGACATCGGCCTGCGCCTCTTCCGGAAACATCGCAAGCAGCCATTGATGCGCGGAAAGCAGACCGGCAACCCAGCCGGTTGACGCACAGGCGGCCGAAAGCTCGATATTGGCCTCGACCAGTTCAGCGAATTCACCGCCCTTTCCTCCGAAGGCGCTGGGTTTGACGATATCGAAATAACCGATACCACGCAGCGCCTCGATATGGCTGGCGGGCACGCGTCGCGCCTCTTCCGTCTGGCGGGCGCTCGCCCGGAAAAGATCGGCTATCTCGGCAACGCGACCCGTCAGGCGGACACGCGGGGTCGTCTGCGCCGGCTGTGGCGCATGGCTCATATCGTTCATGATTGTCTCCTTCCGGAAGTGAGTTGGCCGGGAATTATCTGGCCGGAAATATCAGGCCGGCAAGCCAGCCGGACTTGCGGCGCAATATTGGGCATTTTCGTAAAGCAGCGGCCGTGTTGTCTCGCTGACATCAGCCGAAACCACCTGCCCGATGAACACGGTATGCGTTCCATAGGGCATCGCCGCCACCCGGCGGCAGGCGATGGCCGCATGGGCCGTGGGCAAATAAAGGACGCCGTTTTCGTGGCGCTGCCAGTCACCATTACCGAAGCGCTCCTCCGGCGACACCTTGCCGCTGAAGGCATCCGAGAGCGCGGTCTGATCCTGTGTCAGCACGTTGACGATGAAATCCGGCCGGCACAGCAGCAATTCATGCAGCAAGGTGCGGTTGTTCAAGCAAACCAGAAGAGAGGGCGGCTCCATCGAGACCGAAGTGACAGCGGTCACGGTCATGCCGTGATCACGCTGATCGCCGGAAGCACAGGCAGTAATAACCGTCACGGTTGCCGGAAAACGGCGCATCGTCGTGCGAAAAGTCTGGCCGACGCCTTCCGGTGCAAGGTTGCTCAGGCCGAACAGTGCTGATGTCATGAGATCCTCCCAAATCCTGCATTCCTATTTATTTGCGTTTGCAACATTTGTCAATGCAAATGTTTTTTGTCATTTCAGGCAACGAGACAGCCTCGCATTCCCCGGTCTTCTGGAGCGAAGCTATTGAAACGGATGAATTGTGCCGGTACAGCCGATAGGCACACATCAGCATCTGCGCAGATGGTTCTCAAACGGGGATTTGCTTCGTGTCTTATCAGTTCACCGACTCGGTACCCTACCTGCTCAACTGGGTGGGCGTTCGGCTTGGCGAGCGTTTTTCCCTGCGACTGGCCTCCTATGACATCACTCTGCCGATGTATCGCGTACTGGCGACACTGAGACAGCAGGAGAGCAAGACGCTGACCGAGCTTTCGGACATGGTGTCGGTGGAGATTTCCACGCTGTCCCGGCTGGTGGGGCTGATGGTCCGGCGCAACCTCGTCAGCCGCGAGCGACCGGCCGACAATGCCCGCATCGTGCGCATCACGCTGACGGCAAAAGGCAAGGAATTGGCTGACGAACTGATGCCCATCGCGGCCATGTTCGAAAAAACCGCGATCGAGGGTCTCGATCCCAATGAGGTAAAACTTTTCAAAAGCATCCTGCGGCATATCGGCCGCAATATTGCCGGCCTCTGACACCCGCTCCCCGCTCGCCTTACGATCTTTACGTGCAATGTACTTGCAATGACCGGTTCCTATCCCTGCGAAAATCCACCGCAGCTGAAAGGAATTCCCATGTCCGACAGATCGTCATTTGCAGTCCCGGCAGCGATCATCCTCATCGCCGCCGTATCGGCCGTGCTCACCGCCTGCGCCTCGACGGTCATGAAAGGCTATATTGGCGCGCCTATCACCAGCGTTATGCTGGACTACGGACCGCCGGACAATATTTACAGCATGGGTCCTGGCCAGCAGGCTTACCAGTGGCGGAAGAACAAGACACAGGTCGTTGCCGGATCATCCAGCGGTGAAGTGCGGTCGACCCGGCATGGCGAGCGTTACGAAGTATCGGAGACGCCGGGTTATGTCGAACGCATCAATTGTTTCTATACATTCTACACCCGCAGTTCCGGGAGCGAATGGTATGTGACGAGCTTCCGGCAGCCTTCGCTCGAATGCGAATGATGGTTTCGGGATTTCATATCCCCCGGCCCTGCCCGTTTCGCGCCATGCATTGTTTTACCGCCGCTCCCAAGCTGAAAGCGGCGGTATTCTTTTGAAATCTCCCTGGAATCAGTCATCGGATCGGTCTCAGAAACGATAGTTCAGGCCGGCTTTGATGACATGATCGGTCACATCGGTTTTTGACCGCCCGCTGGAAGTCGTCGTGCTGACATTTCCGGTGCTCACATAATTATACTCAAACTTGGCCGACAGACCGCCGCCAAAGCTCTGTTCCAGACCTGCTCCCAGCAGATAACCCTGTTTCCAGCCATCGGGACCGTTAACGCCATTCGTATCCTTGAATTTCGTCGTGGTCAGGCCGGCTGTGCCGTAAACGAGGGTGCGGTCGAGCGCGACACCGGCCTTCAGCTTGGCTGCACCCCGGAAGCGCTCTCTCAACCGGCCGTTCGGCACGCGTGCTTCATTTCCAAGATAGGAACCTTCCAGTTCCGCACCGACAACACCGGAGCCGAACTGGAAATTATAGCCGGCCTGTACACCACCCGTCAGACCCCGGCCGCTCGCCAGCGGATTGAATTTTGGGGAGGCGATGCCGCCATGAGCACCGACATAAGCCCCGCCCCAGGAAAAGGCCGGCGGATTGGCATAGTCGTATTGCTGCGCGTTATAGTTGGTAAGATCAGCCGAATAGGCACTGGTTGCCACCATGACGGCAGCCGTTACGGTGACAAGCGATTTTGCGATGAACGACATGAATGACTCCAGGTGAAACCGATGCGCCATGCTTTGACGGCTGCAGGGTTTCCGTTCGCGTTGAAGAACCGGAAACCGGCTCCCGTTGATCTCCTGTGCGGATGGGCTCAGCAGATACGGACATTTTCCCCACGAGAATTACGTCTGGATTGCATGAAACGAATTTGTTGAAAAATAATTCAGTAATTTAATATAGTTAAATGAAATTCCTTAACTGAATTGTAAGGAATTTCCCCATGCCGGCGCAGCCTGATGCCTGATATTTTTTAGACAGCGGTAACAGCCTTATCTCGCAAAATTATCGATCGAATTTCCAGCCGAACGCCAAAGCCGGGGTCAAGGTCGAGGAACTGAACCCGGCCGCCATGAAGCTCCGCCGCTCTCTGGACCAGGTTGAGACCCAGACCGGCACCGGAAGAGTTCGTATTGATGCGATGGAACGGTTCAAATACCTGCTCCCGTTCCGCAACGGGTATGCCCGGCCCCTCGTCGCAGACATCTATGGTTCCCGCTGCGCCAATCCGGATGACGATTGCACCGTCGCCGCCGCCATGATCGATGGCATTGCGAATGAGGTTGACGACCGCCATCTCGATGATCGAGGTCTGAACCGTGAAGAGAGCCTTTCCTTCGCTCGGTTCGAAATCGAACTCATAACCGGCATCCATCGCAATCGGCGCAAGATCGGTCGCGATACGTTCGACGAGAACGTTCAGATCCTGCTCTTCGGCAGGCAGCTCCACCGCGCCCACCGCCTGCATTTCGAGAAGCTGATGCGCGACGCGGGTGAGGCGGTCGATATCCGCTCGCAGCTGCCGGCTCAGCGCGTCATCGGGCAAAAGATCGGCGCGAATGCGCGCAATCGCGATCGGCGTCCTCAGTTCATGGGCGGCATCGGCCAAAAAGCGGTTGCGGCGATTATAGCCCTCGTCCAGTTTCGAGAGCGCAACGTTGAAGGCATCCACCAGCGGAATGATTTCATTGGGCACCTTCGAACGATCGATCCGGGCGGACCGGTTCTCGAAATTGATCGATTGTGCCTGGGCGACCGTTTCCATGAGGCCGCTCAGCGAACGGCCAACCGCACGGGGCGTCACCAGCAATGTCGCAATACCCGTCAGCAGCAGCATGGGCACGACGGCGACAAGGATGATGAAACCGACACCGGGCAGTACTGTCAGCCAGCGAATGGCGCCATTGGCATCCTTTTCCAGATCCAGCTGTACATTGATCCAGAGACTGATGCCGTCATTCGGGAAGCCTTTTTCCGTCCCGGCAGTGAACTGCAGCCGCCCGGCCGGTGTATCGCGGTTTTCCATGGTGGCGCGGACTGTTTCCCCCGCCTCCAGACGCGCCCTCTCGATGCTCCGGGGAAACACCGCCGCCAGGGCAGGCGCCGGGATATCCCCATATTGCAGGACGATTTCGTCGGCGTCCCGCACCACAAACCAGAAATCAGGATAGCGCTGTTTCAGCGCTTCCAGATCGGGCGTAGCCGACACCTGTGCCCGGCCCTGCCCATCCTTTGTCACGCTTTCCGCAATGATGCGAACAGCCTCTTCATTGGCACCCTCCAGTCGCGGATCGATGATCCAGATCCAGCCGATGAGAAGGACGACGAAGAGAACGAGAAAAAAAGCCTGCAGCGCGAAAAGGCGTTTCATCAGCCCCCATCGCAGGGATCGGTTGCGCTCCGGCCTCATGTCTTTGCCCGAATGAGATAACCGATGTTGCGCACGGCTCTTATTTCCACCGCCGCTTCGGCCTGGGCCAGCTTCTTGCGAATGCGCGAAATATGCGCATCAAGCGCATTGGACTCGATCTCATCGTCGAGCTTATAAACAGACTCGATCAGGCTGGACCGTGTCACGATGCGGTTCGGACGCCGCATCAGGGCTTCGAGCGCCAGATATTCCCGGCGCCGCAACTCGAGGATGGAACCGGCAACGCTGACCTCATTGCTTTTCGGATCGATACTGAGATTTCCGAAGCTCGTATATTTGTCGGAAATCGAAGGGCTGCGCCTGTGAAGGGCTCTGAGGCGGGCAAGCAGTTCCTCGATTGCGAAAGGCTTGGCGAGATAATCGTCCGCCCCCGCATCCAGCCCATCGACCCGGTGATCGACGCTTCCAAGCGCCGTCAGAACCAAAATCGGCACGGAATGTTTCCGGCGGCGAAGCGACGATACGAGGCTCAGCCCCTCGCCATCGGGCAGGCGGCGATCCAGAACCAGCACATCGTAGGAGCCATCACGCGCAAGGGCATCGGCATCGCTGATGGTGCTGACATGATCGGCAAGCACATCACGCCGGCGCAGGGCTTCGAGCAGCGCACGCGCCATTTCGGGTTCATCCTCAAGAAGCAGGATTCGCAATGACTTTCCCCCAAAGATGAGCTCTTGCCATCCCCACCACTGTTCGGTGAATGTTGCAGGTAGATTGCAGGCGGCCGGCCCTTCTTCTTGTACCACCCCAACCGACATAATCCGACTGGCATCGCAGGTGTTTTGGCGACACCACTTATTGCCGTACCGTGGGTCGTCCGGGCATGTCGTGATCAGGAAACGGGCGTCAGGCCTCGGGGTTTGGCCTGTATCCATGCCTGGCATAAAAGCGGTCAAGCTCACGCTGCTGCGGCACCTCACCGGTGTAGATCGCGATATAGTCCGCAATCCTTCTCATCCGCACTGCCACATCTTCCTCGACCTGCATGGAAATGTAACCGATCTGCACGAGATAAGTGGTGCGGGCGCGCACATCCGCCATGTTCTCAGGGTGGCCGAAACGCATGAACATGCGCGAAAGCGCTTCCATTCTCATCTGGTCGGCCTTGCGAACCTCGGCAAGAATATCAGCAGACTGCAATGCCCAGCTTCGCACCGCGAATTCGAATTTGCTGTCGAAAAGCGAGGAATCCAGCCAGCAATCGAAAACATTCAGCATCGCCTCGGCCAGGGTTTCCGCATAGGCCTCCGATTGCCTGAGGATACTTCCCGTATTCTTCTCGCGCCAACGGGATAACAGCGCCGCCAGCAATTCCTCCCGGTCCTTGAAGAACCAGTAGAAGCTGGTGCGTGAGAGATTGAGCTTTTTCGCCAGAGGCAGGATCTTGACGGAATCCACCCCGGATTCCAGCAGTGCCTCGTAGGCGGCCTCAAGCCAACCTTCCTGCGATCCACGCCAACCGGTTTCGTTCAATGTCGCTTCCATGACAATTGCGTAGCAAATCAGTCCCTGCGCGACAAGGCAAAGCGTACACTCTTGTCGAACTCATAAACACCAGTGTTTTCTTAATTGACACATATGTACATTTTCTCTTAGCCTTGTCTCACACCCGTTTTGGAGCAGGCACATGTCGAACGATCCCCTTCTTCAGCCCTATCAGCTCAAGCATCTGACGCTGCGCAACCGCATCATCGTCACCTCCCACGAACCCGCCTACCCTGAAGACGGCATGCCGAAAGGGCGCTACCGCGCCTATACCGTCGAACGGGCCAGGGGCGGCGTGGCGCTGACGATGACGGCAGGCTCGGCCGCCGTATCGAAAGACAGCCCGCCCGTTTTCAACAATCTCTTGGCCTACAAAGATGAAATCGTCCCGTGGATCCGGGAAATGACCGACGCCGTGCATGAGGCCGGTTCGGCGATCATGATCCAGCTGACGCATCTTGGCCGCCGCACCCGTTGGGACAAGGGCGACTGGCTGCCGGTCCTCGCGCCATCGCACCAGCGGGAAGCGGCGCACCGCGCCTTTCCGAAGAAGATCGAGGACTGGGATATCGAGCGCATCATCAAGGATTTCGCCGATGCTGCCGAACGAATGAAGGCGGGCGGCATGGATGGGGTGGAACTGGAAGCCTATGGCCACCTCATCGACCAGTTCGTCTCACCGCTGACCAACGAGCTTGACGGCCCCTATGGCGGCTCGCTTGAAAACCGCATGCGCTTCTGTCTCGACGTCTTCAAGGCGATGCGCCAACGCGTCGGCGACGATTTTATCCTCGGGGTTCGTTATACCGCCGATGAATGTCTCGAGAACGGCACCGGCAAGGCGGAAGGCATCGAAATCTCCAGACGGCTGAAGGAGAGCGGCCTGATCGACTATCTCAACGTCATCAGGGGACATATCGACACCGATCCCGGCCTGACCGACGTCATCCCCATTCAGGGCATGGCGAGCGCGCCGCATCTTGATTTCGCAGGCGAAATCCGCGCGGCGACCAGCTTCCCCGTCTTCCATGCCGCCAAAATTCAGGATGTCGCCACCGCCCGGCATGCGATTGCCGCCGGCAAGGTCGACATGATCGGCATGACCCGCGCCCACATGACCGATCCGCATATCGTCCGCAAGATCATGGAAAAACAGGAGGAGGACATCCGCCCCTGCGTCGGCGCCAATTATTGTCTTGATCGCATTTATCAAGGCGGCCTCGCCTTCTGCATTCACAATGCGGCAACCGGCCGCGAGGAAACCATGCCACATGAAATCACCAGGGCTGAGAAAAGCCTGAAGGTGGTGATCGTCGGCGCGGGGCCGGCAGGTCTCGAAGCCGCACGGGTCTGTGCGGAACGTGGCCATACGGTCATGGTCTTCGAGGCCGCCAGCGACGCCGGCGGCCAGGTCCGCCTGACTGCACAGAGCGAACGCCGCCGCGAAATGATCGGCATCATCGACTGGCGCATGAGCCAGTGCGAGAAGCTCGGCGTCATCTTCCATTTCAACAGCTGGGCGGAGGCGGATACGGTTGTCGCCGAAAAACCCGACGTGGTGATTATCGCTACCGGCGGACTGCCACATACCGAGGTGCTTTCGAAGGGCAACGAGCTGGTCGTCTCCGCATGGGATATCATTTCCGGCGACGTCAAGCCGGGCGCCAATGTTCTCGTCTATGATGATGCCGGCGACCACACCGGGCTTCAGGCCGCCGAATTCATCGCCAAGGCGGGTGGCAAGGTCGAGATCATGACGCCGGATCGCTCTTTCGCCCCGGAAGTCATGGCCATGAATCTCGTACCCTATATGCGTTCGCTGCAGAAACACGACACGACATTCAGCGTCACCTACCGGCTGGAGGCAGCGGAAAGAAGCGGCAACCAGATCATCGCCCATGTCGGCAGCGATTATGGCGGCGTTTCGAAACAGCGGATCGTCGACCAGATCGTCGTCAATCACGGCACAATCCCGCTGGACGAACTTTATTTCGAGCTCAAGCCCGGCTCGAAGAACCTCGGCGAAATATCCTACGACGCGCTCATTGCGGGCGCGGCCCAGACCGTCGAGCGTAATCCGGCCGGCGCCTACCGGCTGTTCCGAATCGGCGATGCGGTTGCAGCGCGCAACACCCATGCAGCAATCTACGACGCGCTGCGCCTCGCAAAGGACATCTGAAAGAGAGCCGCCCCGTGGCGGCCTCCTTTATAACTCAAGCGATACTGCGAACCGCTGACCGAATTGCGAAAACTGCAATCGCCCGCCCAGCCGGTCGATGGCCATCTTGACAATGGCAAGCCCAAGGCCGCTTCCACCGGGTTCCGATCGCGGCGAACGGTAGAAACGCTGCAGCACCCGTTCCTGTTCTTCCATCGCGATCCCCGCCCCTTCGTCGATGACCACCACATTGACCTTGCCGTTTGCCAGTTCCGCCCGGCATTCCACCGTCGATCCCTTCGGCGAGTGCTGTACGGCATTTTCCATCACGTTACGGATCGCAAGACGAAGCAGGGACCGATCCGCCTCGATGAGGATCCTATCCGCCTCTTCCGAAAGCTGGCAGGTAATTTCAACCTCGCGTGCTCGCCTGAGCGGCTCCAGCTCCTGTATGACATCGAGGACCAAACGGGGAATGTCGACGCCGGATTTCACCGCCTGCGCTTCGGTGGCGTCGACGGTAGCCAGATCGATAAGCTGTTTTGCCATCCGGCTTGTCCGGTCAACGCTCTGTTCGATGCGCCGCAGCGCCTGTTGCTGCACCTCGGGATCGGTGGAACGCATGGCCACCTGCGCCTGTGTCTTCAGGCCGGCAAGTGGCGTCTTCATTTCATGTGCGGCATAGGTCGTGAACTCCCGTTCCCTTTCCCGCGTCGCCTGCACACGCGCCAGAAGGCTGTTCAGCGCGTGGATCATCGGCCGAAGCTCTGATGGCGTTCCCTTGTCGGCAAAGCCGTGGAGTTCAGTCGCGTCGCGCGCTTTCATGCCGTTTGCGAGCTTTTGCAAGGGGGCAAGCCCCCGGGAAACACACAGCCAGATAAGGCCAGCCATCAATGGCATGATGAAAAGCGCCGGATAAAGAAGCCCCTTGATGACATCGTCAACCAGCCGGTCGCGAACCTCGACACTGTCACCCACCAGAACCCTGACACCGAGGTCCGGCTTCACGACCGCATAGACGCGCCATTCGATGCCGTTGATGACCGTATTCTGGAAGCCCGAGGCATGATCCGAAAGGGAAGCATCCGGGGCGCTGTCCGATTTGCTGAGCAGACGGCCGCTGATGGACCATATCTGGCAGGCGAGCTGGCGTTCGTAGGAGGGGATCGCCGCCGCATCAGCGTCCGCGTCCTCATCATGCGTCGGTGAATGGCCGTCTATCAGGCGGATATCGACCGGGCGGTCGCCGACGAGGGATCCGACCATTCTTGCCGATTCCACCAGCCGCGCATCGAGAACATGCTCCAGCCGCGCCTTCGTGCTGGTATAGATCCACACGCAGGCCGACAGCCAGACGAGGCCCGTCATCAGCAGGAGGACGGTAAACAATCTTGCCCGGATCGACATCACGCAACCCTCCCGACGCGGTAACCAACGCCGCGCACCGTCTCGATGAAACCGGCGCCCAGTTTGGAACGAAGCTTGTGGATGTGGACCTCAATGGTGTTGCTTTCCACATCTTCCTGCCAGCCATAGAGCTTTTCTTCCAGAACCGGCTTTGAAAAGATCATGCCGGGATTCTGCATGAGGGCATGGATGATCGCGAATTCACGGCGCGACAGAGCAATGACACTGTCATCCTTCTTCGCCACCATCTTCGCCGGATCGAGCGTCACGCCCAGCGCCGACAGCGTGCCCTCGGAACGGCCCTCGCCGCGGCGGATGATCGCCCGCAGCCGGGCGGCCACCTCATCGAGATCGAAAGGCTTACCTAGATAATCATCTGCGCCGGCATCGAGGCCGCAAATCTTGTCCGTGGTCGCATCCTTGGCGGTGAGCAGGAGGATCGGCACCCGGTTGCGCTCATTGCGGGTGTGGCGCAGAAGATCGAGGCCTGACCCGTCAGGCAACATCACATCAAGGACAACGGCGTCGAAACGGCAATTCTCAAGGGCGATTTTTGCGTCGCCAAGCGTCATGACAGCATCGACGGTGAAGCCGGCAAGCTGCAGCCCGACACGCAGACCATCAAGCAGGACATCATCGTCCTCGACCACCAACAGACGCATTGAGCACTCCATCATTCCGGCACACGGGCATTTTGATGCGCGGGAACCTGAGAAACGAACCTTAAGGCTGGCTTAAGCTTCCAGCCGGAAGCCTGCGCCATCCATGGCTTATCCCACAAGGCCTACCCCATAAGGAAAGAGAATGCGTTTCAATTTTTCGTTCGTGCTCCTCGTTCTGCTGTCCATTTGTGGACCGGCGCTCGCGCTCGGTCCGCCGATGGACATGGCGGATGCGTTCAAGCTTTCGATAGACCGCACGGGAGCGACGGCCACCTTCCGCTGGCAAGTTGCCGAGGGATATTATCTCTACCGGGAGAGCCTGCAGGCCACCACTGACGACGGAACGAAGCTCGATCTCAGGACGCCGGCTGGCGAGATGAAGGATGATCCCGGCTTCGGCAACACCGAAGTCTATTTCGGGCAAGCCGCCGCCACGCTTGCCGACGCGCCGCAGACAATGAAGCTGACATTTCAGGGATGCCAGGATGGCGGCATCTGCTATCCGTTCAGAACAGTCGCCATCGACGGGTTGCGGATCGAAGCGGAGGCGCCGTTCGGCATAAGGCCGCAGGATCCACCCGCATTTCAATCCTTCACCCCGATCGCACCGTCCGCAGAACCGGAAAAGGTGGAGCAGTCAGCACCCGCACCCGTACCCTTACCAGCACCTCTGGCCGAGCCGGGCATGGTGGAGGGTTTCCTTGCCCGGGGCGGCACCGTGCTGCTCCTCGCCTCCTTCATGGGCCTTGGCGTACTCCTCGCATTCACACCCTGCGTGTTTCCCATGTACCCCATCCTCGCGGCCACGCTCGGTCGGCAGGGCGCTTCACTGTCGCCCGGTCGCAGCTTTCTCCTCTCCTCAACCTATGTCGTCGCGCTTGCCGCCGCCTTCAGCCTGTTCGGCATACTGGCCGCATGGCTTGGCCAGAGCTTCCAGATTGCCCTCCAGTCACCACCGGCCATTCTCATCACCGCCGCCGTCTTTATCATTCTGGCGATCGCCAGTTTCGGCATGGTCGAGGTCCAGCTTCCAGCTGGCCTTCGCGACCGGCTGGCGCGATCGCAGCGTTCGCTCGGTGGATCGTTCGGCTCGACCGCCATTCTCGGTTTCAGCTCGGCGCTGCTGATTGGCCCCTGCGTGACGGCGCCGCTTGCAGGTGCACTTCTCTATATCGCCAAGACCGGCAACCTGCTGCTTGGCGCAGCGGCGCTCTTTGCGCTCGGCATCGGCAAGGGCATTCCTCTCATCCTCATCGGCACCTCCGGCGCGGCATTGCTGCCGCGGGCCGGCGCATGGATGGCACAGATACGCTGGTTGTTCGGCTTCATCTTCCTTGCCACCGCGATCTGGTATATCGACCGGCTCATTCCTCCGCCTGTAACGCTCGCGCTCGCCGCAGCGCTGCTCGTTACCATCGGTGTTTTCTTCGGTGCTTTCGACACGCTTCCGCAACAGGCCGGCATTGGCCGCCGGCTGATGAAATCGGCCAGCCTTCTTTCCATGCTTTATGGGGCGTTTCTCGCTTTCGGCGCGGCAAGCGGCGGCACCAGCATGCTGCAGCCGCTGCAATTCTCCGGCGGCTCGGTCGCAAGCCGCTCCCTGCCCGGCCTGACAAAGGCGAGTTTTGCAACGGTGAGTTCCAATGGGGAACTGAAAGCCGCGGTCGCTGAAGCAGGAAAGCCAAGCCTTGTCTACTTCACCGCGGACTGGTGCGTTTCCTGCCGCGTCATTGAGCGATCCGTTCTGAGCGATCCGCAGGTCGCAGAAAGCCTCAAGGATACAAACCTCGTCTCCGTCGATCTTTCGGACATGACGCCAGACAAACAGCAATTGATGAAGGACAGCAATGTTATCGGTCCGCCGACCATGCTGTTCTTTGACAGAAAAGGCGCCGAACTCCCCTCCATCCGCATGGTGGGCGAGATTTCAGCCCGTTCACTCATCGATGCGGCAGCGCAAACGCAGCAGGCGCTTGCAAAACCGGCAATCGACAATACCGCAGGAGCCCGCCAATGACCCTTACCCGCCGACAGCTTGTCGCTATGGCCGGCCTTGCCGCCATAGCTCCCCCATCACTTGTTTTTGCCAGGACAGACCCGACAAGCCAGGAGATGGTGCTGCACGATCCGGAAGCCCCGGTCCTCGGCAATCCGAAAGGCGACGTGACGGTGGTGGAATATTTCGACTACCAGTGCCCCTATTGCAAATCGTCCTACGGCATGGTGCGCGACGTGGTCGAACAGGATGGCAAGGTCAGACTTGTGCTGAAGGACTGGCCGGTCTTCGGCGGCGCATCGGTCATCGCGGCGCAGGCGGTGCTCGCCAGCGCCAAACTCGGCAAATATGAAAAAACGCTCGACGCCATGTTTCACACGCCGAACAAGCTGCAGCAGACCGATGTCGAAAAAGCCCTGAAGAAGGCGGGCCTGACTTTCGACGGTGTCGGCAAGGCCGTTATCGAGCATCAGGCATGGATTTCCGGCCTGCTGGATCGAAACTGGATACAGGCCGCTGCCTTCAAATTCGTCGGCACGCCATCATTTGTGGTGGGAACGACGAGCTTTGCCGGTGTCCTCGACCGCAAGGGCCTGAAGGAAGCAATCGCCAAGGCACGGGGATAGGACGGAGACGGCAAAGGGCATCGGCACTGCCACGCCCGGCCAGAATGTCGAAACGATGGTTTCAGTCCGACTGGGGCTGAAACCATCATTATCGGAACGCTACGCCTGTTCACGCGCTCTTTTGAAAAGATCCGTAAAGGCTTCCGCGCTCTGCACCGCGCCGGGAACGAGGAACTTGCCGATGATGAAGGCAGGTGTTCCGGTCAATTGCAGCGACATGGCCTGTTCATGATTGCGCGCAAGCAGATCATCGATCTCCGCCGCTTTCGATTTCATGTCACGCTCGAGACGGGCAAAGTCGATACTCGTCGCACGCACGGTGTCGCGCATCTCGTCGGCCTTCACTTTCGGCGTCTTGATCGCCATCAGCGCATCATGGACGATATGGTAGCCGTCCTGATATTTTGCCGCCAGCGCCAGTCGCGCTCCCTCGACGGAGTCAGGCGTTATGATCGGCCAGTCCTTGTAGACCATCCTGACATCCCCGTCTGCCGAGACCGCATTGCTCATGGGAACAGCCGTCTTTTTGCACCAGGGGCAATTATAGTCGAGAAAGGCGACCATGGTGAGCTTGCCGGCAGGATTGCCGGAGACGGGTGCCGCCGGATCGCGCAGGATCATCTCGAGCTTCAGACCGTTGGGCGAAGCCGCCGCCGGTGATGCGGCGGCCGAGACCACCGAAATCGAGCCGAGGAGAAAGGCACGGCGTCCGAGCCCGGCAAGGGCTGAAACATCCGCGCGGTTTCGAACGTCATGTGCCATGGTGATGGGCCTTCTTTCTTTTCCGTGTCGATCGTCAGACGCCAAGTTGCTGGCGTTTCGAGGGGTCGGGAATAACCACGATGGTGCTGCCATCCCTCACATTGTTGTAGAGGTCGATGACATCCTGGTTCAGCAGCCGTATGCAGCCGGAGGAAACCGCCTTGCCGATAGAAAAGGCCTCCGGTGTTCCGTGCAGGCGATAGAGCGTGTCCCTGCCGCCCTGATGAATGTAGAGCGCCCGCGCGCCAAGCGGGTTCTTGAGGCCGGGCGGCATTCCGCCATTGGCGATACTGTAGGGCTGAAGACTGGGCTGCCGCGCCACCATCTCATCCGGCGGCGTCCATTTTGGCCATGCCCGCTTGTAGGCAACCGTCGCCCGGCCGGCCCAGGAGAAGCCATCACGGCCGACGCCAATCCCGTAACGGGTCGCCTTGCCGCCCGGCAGAATGTGATAGAGAAACTTGTTCGGCGTATCGACGATCAGCGTACCCGGCTTTTCGTCGGACGGATAATCGACGACCTGCCGCCAGTAGCGGGGATCCACCTGCTTGATGTTTACCGCCGGGATCGGAAATGTCTCATCGGGAAGCGCCGCATACATCGCCGGCGTGACCGGCGCAGGCGTCTCGGGCAAGGGTTCGTCGTTCCTCGACAGCGTCGCCGGCTTTGGCGGCTGACCGGACGTGGCGCAACCCGCCAGCAGCCCCGCAAACCCAAGGGCAAGGAGGTTTCTGCGGGTGGTAAATATCGGGATGTCGTGCATTCTGGGCTGTGTCTCCTATTCGGCGACACATAGCCGGCCCGCACCTTAAGCCAGTCTTAAGGGCATCACCGGCATGGCAATTCGTCCAGATCAGCCGCACCGCGGATCGCCGGCCGGATAAAATGACCACCCCTTGGGGCGGCCATTTCTTCCATGTGTTCGATGCAGTTCACCAGCGGGTCAGGCCAAGCAGCTTTGCGCCGCCGAACTGGCGACAGCAGGCCTTTTTGCTGATTCCAAGGTTGGTGCCGCAATCAGCGGATTGGGTATTCCAGATCACTCGGTGCCGTCCCGGCAACATTCAAATGTCGAGATCGACCCAGAGCGCAGCATGATCGGACGCGGCGTCCTCCTGGCGCTTCACCTCATCATAGCTTTCCCACTTCTTCGGCCGAACACCCGGCCACATGCCCTTGCGGAACACGCCACCGTCCTTGACCTTTGCAAAAAGGGCGGGAGACAGCAGGATATAATCGATCTTGTTGGAGGCCGTGCACCCGCCATAGGTGCCGGGGTAACCGCCATCATCAAAAGCGTCATGCTTGAAGATGTCTTTTAACGAAGTGCCGCCAAGAAGTGGCTCCAGCGGGTCACTTTCGGGGGTATCGTTGAAGTCACCGATAACAGCGACATATTCAACGCCCCGTTCGATCAGTTTCTCGTAGATTTCGGCAATACGTTTTGCCTGGGCCTTCCGCTTGGCATCCGACTTGGCTTTCCCGCCATAACCCTTGCTCTTGAGGTGATTGACCATGACGATAAGCCGTGCGCCGGCGGGCGTGGTAATTTCATATTCCGGGCAATCGCGCGAAAAAATCGCCTCACCGTTCGGTGTGCAATCATCGACATGGCTGTGCATGGCACCGATGGGATAACCCTTGCGGGTCATCATGCCGACATCGATCCCCCGCTCGTCATTGCCGTCAATCACCATCACGTGCCGAAACGGTGTGCCGCCGATCGCCGGCAGTATCTCCCGGTTGAAGGCGGAAAGCACCGGGCGGCTCTCGACTTCAACGATACCGAGCACGTCGGCCTCAAGATCGACCATCGCCCGCGCGGTATTGCGCATGGCGTGCTCATTGACCGGCTCGTCACGCAGTTCCAGCGACCCGACCCAGTCAGCCCGGCCATCGGCAACGACCACCACACCGCCCGTCGTCGGCCGCTTGAGCAGACCGCCACGGTTTCGGCGAAGGATGACGAAAGGGCCCGTATCGGACTGCTCCATACCCAGCTCGATGACGAGCCGGCCGATCGCGACCTTGTCTGCATCACTATATTCGACCTGACCAAGCAATTGGTTCAGTGCCGCGAAACGCTCCAGAACGGGCTTTCCCTCTTCCCAGCTGCCAAGGTTCATCGCTTTGGCACGATCAAAGAGATTCTCAACGTTGTAGACAGCAAGACGCATCTGATCCTCCCCAGGTTGCAAGGATGATGCCAGTTTTACATTTCAAAGACACGACAGTTCGGTCTGCCAGAGGAAATTCACGACAGGCACGCCGATGGACAAGATCGTCCTGACATCGGCGGACGGCAAGATGGAAATCAGGTTTCAGATCGATCCCGCTGAAATCTTTACGATTCCCGCACCACGAAAACCCCGCGGAAGCTTAGGCGTTTCGCCAAGTCCGCGCATTGTCCACCGCACGTGCGAAACGATCATGATCTGCGGCATCAACCGACCCATCGGGCATGAATATCTCGGTATCGTTTCGAATGGCGGCGACATCGATACCGCACAGCTCCGCCAGACCGAGCGCCGTCAACTCCCGCATGGCCGGCACGCAGATGGTCCGGCCGCTGGCGGCGGCCAGAAAACGAGCGAAATAGCGACTATTCGACAGGCCGCCGTCGATGGAGATCGTGTTACCGATGGCAGTTGCAGCCGGCATCGCATCGATCAATCGAACCGTCAGCATGGCAATACCTTCCAGCAGCGCGCGCACCATGTCGCGCCGCTCAGTGGCATGTTCCATACCGATGAACAGCGGCACGGCCTGTCTGTCCCAATAGGGTGCAGCAAGGCCCGAAAATGCGGGCACGCATACAAGGCCGCGCCGAATGGCCGATGATCCCTCGAAACCGTCGAGTTCGTCATTATCGGTATATAAGCCGATCTTTCGCGCCCATTCCAGCGCCGCACCCGCATCGTAGACCCCTCCCTCGATGGCGAAAACGGCCGGTGCGCCTTGCCTGTGCCAGCCAATGGCCGGCAAAAGCTCCCCCGTCAGCGGGCGCTCGTTACCAGCGACAGCCAACAGGAAAGCTCCCGTGCCAAAGGTTATCTTGCAATCACCGGGTTTGCGGCAACCATGCCCATAAAGCGCCGCCTGTTGATCAACGATGGAAACGCGGACGGGCGTTGCCTCGATTGCACCGAAACCGCCATCGACAGGGCCGATGGCGGGCAGGCAATCCAGCGGCACACCGTGAAGCATGCAGAGTTCCGGGCTCCAGCCTCCCTTTGCCAGATCAAGCAGCCCGGTGCGCGACGCCGTTGCAAGATCGGTGCGGAAACAGCCGGCCAGCCGATCCAGAAAAAACGCATCGGTGGTGCCCAGCCGCAACCGCCCGGCCGCCCTTGCCTGCGCCACCGCTGGATTATGCTCGACCAGCCAGGACAGCTTGCTTGCCGAAAAATAGGGATCGGGCGGCAACCCGCAAATCTCTTTCGAACGATCCGCCGCCGATGGCGGCAGAGCGGCAAGAGCATCGGCGGTGCGGGCATCCTGCCAGACGATAACCGGCGACAGCGCCTCACCGCTCTCGGCGTCCCACGCCAGGCAACTCTCGCCCTGATTGGCGATGGCTATGGCATCCACCGGCCCGGCGGCGGCAAGCACCGCGCGGATATTGCGCAACAGTTCTTCGGGGTCATGCTCCACATGACCGGGCGCCGGATAGAACTGCGCATGGCGCAGGCTGGAGACGACCTGCGCCATGCCATCGCCGACCACAAGGCATCGGGTCGATGTCGTTCCCTGATCGATCGCTGCAATGCGCATCAATTTGTCTCTCCAACGTGAAAGGCAATCTGGCTTGCTTCAAACGCAGCGCGGGGAATGGGCACGAGCACACGGCGCTCCGGCAGCCACAGGCCGATCTTGCTCCACACTTCCGTTCCATCGAGATAAAGCGAAAGCCGGCCTTGAACACGTTTGGTAAAGCGCAGCTGAAAGTCGCGAAAAGCTGGTCGGTCAAGCCCTCGCGGACGCACCATGGTCGGTACCACGAGTTTCAGCGGGTCGGCGAAAGTGACGGGTACCACCCGGTCGTTGCAGGGTTCGCGGGCGAGATCGTCGGCAACGGCGGCACCCACGCGGCGGCCTTCGCGAAACGACCAGCCACCCGTTTCCACGGCCCGCAACAGGTTTCCGCTGGCGAAAAAGATGGGGTTGGCCATCCGGCCGTCCTGATCGATCATCGGCCCGGCGCTGCCTGCCGCCACATCGACCGCGGATGCATTCAAAAGCGCCGCCTCCGGCGTGAACCGCCCGGTCAGAAGAACACCATCGCACTTGACAGTCAGGAGACGGCCATCCGCCAGTCGGATGTCAGCCTCCTCGACACGGCCGCGCCCGCGAATGTCCATAAGCACGGCACCACAATGAAACGGCACCCCGACCAGCCGCGGAAACCATTGGAAAGGCGACCGCGCCAGCGGTTCCGGCTCTGGTTCGATCATCGCCACCGGCCGCGCGCGATGCGTCAGACAGGTCAGAAGCGCAGAGAACGAAACCAGTTCAGAACCAATGATAAGCGGCCGACGAAAAGGCATGATGCCATGAAAGGCAACATAGGATTGCAGCGCGCCGGTGGTGATCACACCCACCGGCCGGTCGCCCGGCAGAAGCAGCGCCGAGCGTGGTTTTTCCCGTGCGCCGGTGGCCAGCACGATGCGCCGGGCCTTCAAGCTCTCGACACCGCGTGCCGAGGTGACCAGCAATGCGCCATCCTGTCCGAGTTCGACCACGGAATGACCGATGCGGATATCGACACCGGCATCCTGCGCTTCCCTCTCAAGGCGTTGCGCATAGGCCGGGCCGAAATAGACGCGCCCGAATTCGCGCATGCCGAAAGGCGAGTGCGAGCAATGCCGGGGCGCCCCGCCAAGGGTCTGCTCGCGCTCGAGGATCATCACACGCGCGATGCCACGGGCTTTCAGCTCCAGAGCTGCCGCCACGCCTGCAGGGCCGCCGCCAACCACGATGACATCGGCATATGAAGCGTCTTCGCGCTCTTGCTGAAAAAGCTGCGCTGTACTCATCGCTCGTCTCCCGCGCCGACCGCGAGCGGTACGGCCAGACGGTCGCCCGTCATCGCGGCAAGCCGGGCGTTGCAATAAAACCCCTGGCAGCGCCCCATGCCGGCGCGGGTGCGCCGCCGCAGCCCGCCGAAATCGCCCGGAGGCACCGGACTGGAAAATGTCGCATCGATCTCACGCCGGGTGACGAGTTCGCAATGGCAGATAATTTCGCCATGATCAGCACGCTGCCAGTCCCGCTCGCAGGTTTCGGTCAGGTTGGGCATCGTCACGTCAGGCACCGAGAGAGGCAGGTCAAAGCGGGTGCCGAAACCTGCGTGGAGCGTCAACGCATGCTGCGCCAGCCCGAGCGCAGCGCTGAGGCCCGTGGAACGCACACCGCCGAGCGTGATCGCCAGGCGGTCCGGCCGCACGGAAATCCGGTAATGTTTCTTTTCAGACGCCGGGCGCAGGCCGGCATAGACGGCGGTCACGGAAATGGAGGCCAGCGCCGGAACGATCTCCGCGCCGCGCTTCAGCAGCGTTTCCAGCGTCGCCGTCTCCACGGTCGCACGCTCGCGATCATCCTGCTCTTCCGCCGTCGGGCCGACAAGAACATTGCCGAAGGCGGTGGGACAGACCACGATGCCCTTGGTTATCTCGGTGGGAACGGGCAGGACGATGCGCGGCACATGCCGGCGGGCGGCCTTATCGAGAACGACGAATTGTCCCTTGCGCGGCATGATGGTGAATTCGGGGGCAAGACCCAGCCGCGCATCGACGATATCGCCAAACAAGCCTGCGGCATTGACAATGCTTGCGGCAAGAATCGGACCCGCCGTTGTCTCGATCCGCCACGCGCCATCGAACGAACCGGAGAGGACTTCGGCATTGCGCACCAGTTGCGCCCCCAAACCCACCGCCTGCGTGAGATAGCCAAGCGGCGCGGACCACGGATCGATGATGTGTTCACCCGAAACTTCGAGCGCGGCGGTGAGATGGCCGGACAGGCCGGGCATGGTTTCGCGGGCCTGCCGGGCCGTGAGCAGGCCGAGTTCGGCAATACCGTTGCGCCGCCCCTGCTCGGCAATCGCCTCCAGTCTCTCCGCCTCATCCGGATTCCAGGCACAGACAAGTGCACCGGTCTTGACAAGGCTGAGGCCCATCCGCCCGTGGATGGAGAGATATTCCGCCCGACCCGCCTTTACCAGCTCCAGCTCCAGACTGCCTTCCGGCGCATCGAAGCCGGTATGGAGAATGGCGCTGTTGGCCTTCGAAGCCCCGGAGAGAATATCAGCGCCCTTCTCGATGACGACCACCTTCGCACCAGCCAGAGCGAAACGACGGGCGACCGCACAGCCGACAACTCCGGCACCGATGACGGCAACGTCGAATTCCGTGGAGAGGCTCTGGACCATCGGCTTCCCTTACCTTCGTGGTTCAAAAACGAAATCAACAGACGTGACGCGTCGCGCCGATGCAGCAGGCGTTCATCAACGGGAATGAAATTAATGCTGGTTCGAGTCAGACAGAGCTGACGCCGACCCTTCGAATTTAATCGGCCTTACGAGGAATATTTCTCGATATTTCTGCCGCCCTTATTTTACGAAAGTCTTCGTCAGGCCCGCCGTTCGGTCGACGATCAGGACGACGGTAAGCGTCAGCACGATCAGAAGAACGGAAATGGCCGCAACGAGCGGATCGGCCTGGGTCTCGACATGCTGGTACATGGCGACCGGGAGCGTTGTGATACGCGGACCGGTGAGAAACAGCGAAATCACGGCCTCATCGAACGAGACGAGAAAGGAAAGCGCCGCCGTTGCGACAACGCCCGGCGCGATCATCGGCATGGTGATGCGGCTAAAGACGGTGAACGGCGATGCCCCGAGCGTCGAGGCGGCCTCTTCGAAGATCAGCGGCAGGCCGGCGAGCGACGTGGTGAGCACACGCAGGGCATAGGGCAGCACGATGATGAGATGCGCGATCACCAGGCCGGTGAACGTGCCGAGCAGACCTGCACCGGCGAAAACGATCAGGATCGCAAGACCGAGAACGATGGTCGGCAGAAGCAGGGGCGCAGTGAAGAAGGCAAGCAATGCGTCAGCACCGATCACCCGCATGCGGACGATGGCGTAGGAGGCGGGCAGCGCAATCAGCATCGACAGCACCGTGACGATGACGGCGAGGAGCGTACTGGTGCCCAGCGCGCCAATCATCTTGGAATTGTGCATGAGGTCAATATACCAGCGCAGGCTCCAGCCGGAAGGCGGAAAGGTCATGTAGCTGTCGGCTGAAAAAGAGATCGGCACGACGAGCACCACGGGCGCAAGCAGAAAGAGGAACATGACAAAGGCGACAATTTTCAGCGCCAGCGGAACGGGACGTTCTTCCATCGTCGATCTCCTTTAAAGAACAGCCCGCAGAAGCCGGGAATAGAGCACGAGGGCGGCACCGAAAATCACAAGGATGATCATCGAAAGCGTCGCGGCGAGAGGCCAGTTGAGCGTCACAATGGCCTGATCGTAGATTTCCGTCGCCAGCAGGAAGACGCGCCCGCCGCCGAGCAGCTTGGGGGTGATGAACGAGCTGACGGCGAGAACGAAGGAGAGCAGGCAACCGAGCGCCACGCCGGGCATGGTGAGCGGCACGATAATCCGCCAGAAGACTTTCCAGGGCGATGCGCCGAGCGTTTCGGCAGCCTCCTCGACCCGTGGATCAAGCCTGCCGAAACCGGCAAGCAATGCCAGGATCATGTAGGGCATCAGGATTTCGGTGAGGCCGATGACCACGCCGATCTTGTTAAACAACAGGCGCACGCCGCTTTCAGCACCCAGTGCAAAGAGGATGTTGTTGATGAGCCCGTCATCCGCAAGGATCGCGATCCAGCCATAGGTGCGCACCACGGCCGAGGTGAGCAGCGGCGAAATGACCAGCACCAGTAGCAGCGTCTTCCAGCGGCCCTGCGCCCGGTGGAGGTAAAGCGCGATCGGATAGGAGGCGATGAGCGTCAGAACAGTGATCATAAGGCTGGTCAGGATGCTCTGGCCGATCAGCTCGATATAAAAACCGTCGGTAAGCGTGGATGACCAGTTTTCAAGTGTGTGGGCCTCCCCGAGACCGCCGCCACCAAGGCTTTCACGGAAGGAAAGCAGCAACAGGTTGAAGACGGGCATCACGAAAGCCAGACCGTTGACTGCGATGATCGGTCCAAGCAGGAGGGTTGCAAGAAATACGATGGACGAGGTGCGGCTGCCGGGAGCCGTGATCATGACTGACGCTGTCATGGATTCGCTCCGAAAACCAGCGTATCTTCGACGCGCCAGACGAGGCTGACTGCGCTGCCCGCCGCCACCGGCGTTTCGCCGCCGGACGTCGCGCGCTCCACGGACAATGTCTGCCCGCCCGCGGCGATCTCGTAGTGCAGGATGTCACCCGCATAATAGACATCGCGCACCTCGCCGGCGATGCGGTTGACCGGCGCGCCATCGAAATCAGGCAAAGCGTCACCGGCAACTGTCATGGCCATGCGATGCGGCCGCACCATCAGGTCGATCTTGCCGGCATGTGAGCCGGGCGCACGCAAAACCGCATCGCCGACCGTGATGCGATCGCCGGCCGCGTTGCCGACCAGCCTGTTGGTGCGGCCGACGAAGGAAGCGACGAAAGCCGTCGCCGGGCGCTCATAGAGATCATGCGGTGTGCCGAGCTGTTCGAGGCGCCCGCCATTGAGCACGGCGACCTTGTCGCACATGCTGAGCGCTTCGACCTGATCATGCGTGACGAAGATGGAGGTGATGCCGAGCTGTTTCTGGATACGGCGGATTTCGGCCCGCATCTCATCGCGCAGCTTGGCGTCGAGATTGGAGAGCGGTTCGTCAAACAGAAGGATTGAGGGCTGGATGACGAGTGCGCGCGCCAGTGCGACCCGCTGCTGCTGGCCGCCGGAAAGCTGGGCGGGACGGCGGTCCTCGCGCCCTTCCAGATGCACCATGGCAATGGCTTCACGCGCGCGGCGTTCGGCCTCGGCAGCCGGCACCTTGCGCATCTCAAGACCGAACATGACGTTCTTGAGAACCGTCATGTGAGGGAAAAGCGCGTAGCTCTGGAAAACGAGGCCGATGTCGCGCTTGTAAGGCGCAAGCTGCGTCACGTCCTTGCCGCCAATCAAGATCGAACCTGAGGAGACGGGAGAGAGACCCGCAATCATGCGCAGCGATGTCGACTTGCCGCAGCCGGAAGGACCCAAGAAGGCAACCAGTTCGCCCTTGGGAATCTCGAGGTTGAGATCATCTACGGCGACCATGGTCTCGTAGCGCTTGGTCAGTGAACGAATCGAGAGGAATCCTGGCTGCATGGTGTCTGAAGTTCCCATTCTGGCTTTTTGCCTTTCTCCAGGACATGTCCGGCCGGTTAGGCCTGTCCCTTGATCTATACAGTCGCAGCAGAACTTCGCTGCGCTGTTTCACGGCGTTTCCCGTATCGCAGACATGTCAGAGGCCAAAGGAAATGCATGTCCGTCTTACCCACCCCCTCCGCCGACCAGAGCGTCGACAGAGGGATGCAATGTTTTTGTCCTTCCGCAGCCGCATGGGTGATGCGAAAGATCTGCCATTCTGCATGAGCCTTAGCGGCTGAGCGGGATGACCTTGCGACGCCAGTCCTGCGTGATCTGGTCGCGGACCTTTGAAAGGCCGATCCAATCGACCGGAATGACCTTGTCCATCGCCTTGATGACCGTGCGCTCGCTGACATCGTCGGCAACAGTGGCCTTGGTGTTGGTCGGTGCATAATACATGGCGGCGGTGAAGGCAGCCTGGGCTTCAGGGCTCAGCGCATAATCGACGAATTTACGCGCCCCCTCGGACGATGGGCCGCCCTTGACGAGATTGAGCGTATTGATCTGGAGGATCGTGCCTTCCTTGGGAAGCGCAACCTTCATCTTGCCCTTGGAGCCATCGGCATTCACCTGGCTGCGGGCATTCCAGCCCACGCCCAGTGAAACCTGGCCGTTGACGACATTCGGATAGACTTCCGGCTTCGGCTCCCAGGTCTGAATGTTTGGCGCAACTTCAGCCATCGCATTGATGCCGGCGTCGATATTCTTGATGAAGTCAGTGCCGCCATTCATGTGGTCCATGATGATGGTCGTGCCGATACCGACAATATCGGGCGCGCTCAACATGGCGACTTTCCCCTTGAGGGCACTGTCCTTCAGAGCGTTCCAGCTGTCCGGAGCAGTCTTGATCGCATCGGTATTATAGATGAGCACAAGATTGTCGAACGTCACCCCAACGCCGGCCACACCTTCGAAACGGGCGTTAGGAAAGAGGTCGGCGGCGTTCTTGGTCACGCTTTCATCGATCTTGTCGAACAGACCTTCATCCGTCCCGGTTTTGGCAACGGAGACGTCCATCAGCGCGACGTCGGCCTGCGGCGCAGCCTTCTGGGCGCGCAGCGAACCAAGCATGGCGGCGGAACCCTGCTGCGGGAAATATTCAACCTTGATGTCAGGGTTGGCGGCCATGAAAGGCTCGATGACGGCCTTGGTATAACGCTCCTGGAAAAGGCCGCTATAGCCGAGGAACGTTACGGTCTGCTGGGCGTGCGCCGACAGAGCAGCCGCGCCAAGCATGAGAATCCCGCTCAGAAGTATAGATTTCTTCATTGTCCTGTTCTCCTCTATTATTATTGGGAGTGGCGGACTGGTCCGCCACCCGTAAGGCGGTGTCAGGCGCTCAGCTTGGCCTGAACGAGCTTGTTGGCACCGGAAATATCCGGCAACTTCTCGCCGTTGCGCAGACGCTCCAGAAGCACGAGTTCAGCTTCCTGCATGCCGATGGCGCGCTCGGCCATGGCACGGGCCTGGCTGGGATGAAGGGCGACAACGCCGCTTTCATCGCAAAGGATCGCATCGCCCGGATTGATCATCTGGCCACCGACGCTGATCGGAACATTGATCGCGCCTTCAAGGCCAAGGATCTTGGTGGTGATCGGCGAAGGGCCGCGGCACCACATGGGCATGTCGACCTTGACGAACTCCGAAAAGTCGGTCGCCGGGCCATCGACCACACCAGCCTTGACGCCGGCCATTTTCATCGTGTTGGTGATGACGCCGCCCCAGCAGGCGTGGCGAGTGTCACCGCAGCGATCGATGAGCACGATATCGCCCGGGCGCACAATCTGCGTCAGGTAGTGAAGCATGGTCGAATCGGCGTTCGGGATGCGCAGCGTGACGGCGGTGCCGGCCACCCGCTTGCCCGGAAGGACCGCGCGGATTTCCGGATCGACGAAACCGGAATGAAGCACATGGCCGATCGTTGCGACCTCGACCTTTTCAAGAAGCTCGACGATATCGGCGTCGATCTGCTCCGGCATGGGATTGACGATAAACATAAGTCTTTCTCCGATCAGAGCACGTGGTGGTTTGCCACCGGCACGTTGGCGCGCACCTTGGCCGAATAGTCGAAATCGAGGGCAGCGCCGGCGGTCCCGACGGTGTCTGAGCACTGCGCGACGATGTGGCCCCAGGGATCGATGACCATGGAATGCCCCCAGCAGGCCTTTTTGCCACCCGCATGGGTGCCGATCTGGCCGACAGCCAGAAAGTAGGTCTGGGTTTCGACGGCGCGGGCGCGGGCCAGCACTTCCCAATGGTCCTTGCCCGTCATAAGGGTGAAGGCGGCCGGCAGAACGATCACGTCCGCCCCCCTGTCCCGCAGGGCGCGGAACAGTTCCGGGAAGCGGATATCGTAGCAGATGCCGCAACCAACCGTCTTGTCGCCAACCTTATAGGTCACAACGTCTTCACCGCGGGCGACGGAGTCGGACTCACGGTAGCTGATACCGTTCGGCGTATCGACGTCGAACAGGTGCATCTTGCGGTAACGGGCAATCTGCTTACCGTCAGGACCAAAAACGAGCGTCGAATTGTAGAAACGGTTGCCTTCCTTCTCGACGATGGAACCGGCATGCAGCGTGATCGCGTGCTTTTTGGCGAGGCCCGAAAGCAGCGTATAGATTTCGCCATCGGGAAATTCTTCCCCGCTTTCATGCATCTCCTGAGGATTATCGCCAAGAAATGCAAAGTATTCCGGAAGAACAACAAGGTCAGGATTATCTGCCTTGACTGTCTTTTCGATAAGATCGGCAGCAACCTTAAGATTTTCTGCCTTGTCGTTCTGTGTATTCATTTGAACAAGTGAGACTTTCACGTTGCTCTCCTCTCATGTTGCGAGGAGAATTAAGAACGGGAACGGTTTTCATGACAAACGGAAAAACTCTATCGGAACCCATAAGGTAAGCTTATAGATTAATCATTTCGTGTTGCAGCGCAAAATTTAGGCGGGAACGGTCATCCATTGTGTTGTGGTTTCACTGACGATTTCCGTCGCCATGTCGGCAATGGCCCGGGCGAGCGCGTTGTCGCCACGTTCCTGATAAACAGTGTGGAATGTCAGAGGCGGTACCGCAGGCACGATATCGAGGATACGTGCTTCGCCGGACTTGATGATGCCGTCCACCAGCACGCGCGGCAACGCGCCAACACCGACGGCCGCTGCCACGAGGCGGGTCATGATCGACAGGGAATTGGAATTATAAATACGGCTGTCAGACAGTCCGTGGGCATCGAGCAGCGCACGCAATGCCTGATGCGGCTGGGAGCCGGTCGAGAAGGTAAGTAATGGAAAATGCGCGATATCTTCGAGCGTGACCCCTGTTTCCGGCAATGGCAGATCAACCGCGCCAACCCAACAGGACTCGAACGTGCAGAGCGGCGAATTATAGATATTCGCAGCCATGACCGGTCCCATGATGAAACCGACATCCACTTCACCGTTCTGAATGCGCTGGGATAATTTCAGGCTGGTATCGATGGTCAGATCCAGGCTGACACCGGGATATTGTTCGTTCATCCGACGAATAAGAAGCGGCAACCAGGCATAGACAATGGTATCCGCGGCGCCGATACGCACGGTGCCTCTCAGCGCCTCGCGACTGCTCACGATCTGTCGGAATTCCCCGGTCAGGTTGACGATCTTTTCGGCATGCTGCAGCGCCAGACGACCGGCCGGCGTCAGGTTGACGCAGCGCACATCGCGGGTGAACAACACGACGCCAAGCTCTCTTTCCAGAGCCGCAATCCGGTTGGACACCGACGCCTGAGTGGTGTGCAGACGTTCCGCCGCTGCCGAAAAGCTGTTCAACCGTGCAGCCCAGAGGAAGGTTTCGAGAAATCGCGTATTCATGAGGTAAAATCTTCTCGCATGGCTCCGCGATCCAGCAATGCATTGCCGGCTTCGTCTTGCCCTTGGCCCTTGTGGTTCGAGTGCCAGTATGTCCGATGCAGACGCCCATAAGCAAGGGATCGGCGTCGAGTCACTAGGCACGGTGCGCGACACACTCATCGAGCCGCCGATCCCGGTGGCTTTCGCGACCATTCAGACCGGGTCGAGCTCAATGATTTGCCGCTCTTTTCCGCCTCCCGAAACGTCAGACGTAAGCCGCCTTGAGCAACTTCATGACCGAAACTTTAAAAGGCCCAATGGCTCCAACGGAACGGATGTGGATTAAACAGCTTCCTGCAGTGTTCTCTTGGGTATGACTACGCGCGTACAAAGGAGCTTGCGCCGTGAAATCCGCCTATTCCGCCACCTTCTTGCTTGTGACATTGGCTTGCACGCCCGTGTCTGCCAATCCGTTCTCTTCCGCCGCCGGACATTATCGAATTGATTCCGCGTCTCACATCGGGTTTTCAATTGCGCAAGTTGCCGGCCCGGGAATCAAGGGCACCATTCCCGACATATCCGGCCGCTTCGACATCGACCCGGACCAGCCTTCCAGGTCCTTCGTGGAAATCAAACTGAACCCTTCCAGCGTCCAGACGGGGCAGGAACGCGTGGAAAATTTCCTGCGATCCAGTGCGGTTTTTAATATCGCCGCCTATCCGCAAATCATGTTCCGCTCCAGCCGCATTACCCAGGACGGACCGCGTAGCGCGGTGATCGAAGGCGTCCTGACGGCGAGAGGTGTATCCAGGCCCGAAACGTTTCATGCAACATTCGTTGAACAGCAAAAGGGATCCGTCACCTTCCACGTCACCGGAAATGTCCCCCGGATGCCCTATGGCATGGGTGTCGGCGTACCGCTCTATTCGAATACCGTCACGTTCGACATAGATTTGAAGGGCGTCAGATAGAACGAAAAGCCAAAAAAAACGTGGCGTGGGATTAAGCGCAGCTGGCTGGTGTTCTGTTTAATATCGGACATGTTGTCCGACCCGTTCCTCTCAAAGGACTGACTTATGCATGTACATCATCTCGTCGATGGATCGTCGGCCGGCTATGATGATTGCGCGAAGAAATGGCTGCCACGCGCCGCCTCTAAAACCCACGCGGCGGATGATGACGACAAACCGATCGCCCGCAAGAATAGGACGATGCAGTGGTTATATGGCGGAAAGCCGCCGTATCGCTGGGAGATGAACGAGAAGCCCGGCAACGTCACAGATGATGGCGTCGGCAATATCTGGCACATTATCAAGGAATAGCACCCATGCCGGATTTTCTGGACGAGATTACAGGTTGCATACCAGCGCTTCGACGCTACGCGAATGCGCTCACGCACGACCGCGACACAGCTGACGATCTGGTTCAGGACTGCCTGGAAAGGGCCATCCGTAAAAAGGCATTGTGGCGACCGCAGGGTCCGTTGCGCCCCTGGTTGTACCGGGTGCTTATCAACATCTACCGCAACAATCTGCGCGGTCGAAATCGGCGACCGTCGCAAATCCCGATTGATGACGTTGCGGAACAGCTGTTCGTGCCGGCGGCGCAGACAAGCCGGATAGCACTTACCGAAATGGCCCGCGCTATTGACAAACTCTCCGGCGAACAGCGGGAGGCGCTCCTCCTCGTCGTCGTCGAAGGTCTAAGTTATGCGGAAGCGGCAAAGATTCTTGAAATTCCGTTGGGCACTCTGATGTCCCGTCTGGGGCGAGCCCGAACAGCCTTGGCCCGAATGACCCAGGAAGACCAGCCAAACCTCAAGGTGATAAAATGACTGGCAGCCAGCCGCAGATAACAGAAGCCGATCTTATCTCTTATGTCGACGGGCAGCTTGAGGACCAGCGGCGTGACGCCGTTCGTACCCATCTCGCCGCCAATCCCGCTGACGCACGCAAGGTTGAGCTATGGCAGCAGCAAAATGCCACGTTGGCGGCTCTCTATCCTCCTCTTGATACAGGCGTTCTACCCGAACGCCTTGATGTTTATGGCATGGAGCGGCGATTGCGCTCAGAGCGCGCCGATTGGCGCAATATGGCGGCGGCATCCATCCTTGTTCTGGCTGTTGGACTGACAGGCGGCTGGTTCGGGCGCGGGCTTGTATCACAGGTCGCGGAGCCTGCCCGTTCCATCGTGGCGGATGCAGCGCAGGCACATCAATTGTTCGCGAGCGACGTTCTCCATCCCGTGGAGGTTCGCGCCGATGGCGAGGACGCTGCCAATCTGCCAAAATGGCTGTCGAAACGGCTCGATCGCAAACTGAATATCCCGGACCTTACGCGCCATGGTCTGTCCCTTGTCGGCGGCCGGTTGCTGCCGAGTTCCGAAGGCGCCGCAGCCCAGCTTATGTACGAAGACAAAAGTGGACAGCGTGTCACTCTTTATATCGTGGCTGCGGCCAACTCGAGCGACACCGCCATGCGGCGCTCCAATGTCGGCTCGCTGGAAACCGTATCCTGGGACGACGAGACGATCCGCTGCGCCCTGGTTGGCAACCTGCCATCCGACCGCATGGATGCCATTGCCAAAGACACCTATCAACAGCTGAGTTAGCCGATGACACATTTCGAGGATCATCGCGATAGCGCACCGACGGATAAACCACTGTGGCGCAATTCGCCTACGTCCTTCGGGCTGGTGGCGATCGCCTTCCATTGGACGATCGCGATCCTATTCCTCGCGCAGCTTGCGCTGGGATATCTGATGAGCCGCGACAACATCGACCCGGTGCTTCAGTTTGACCTTTTTCAGTACCATAAGTCGATTGGATTTCTGGTGCTGGCCCTTGCCGTGCCGCGTTTCATTTGGTCAGTTTTCAGCAGAAAGCCACGGCCACCTGATAGCGACGGTCCAGTTTCCCGGCTGGGCGCCCGGGCCGCTCACGCTGCATTGCTGTTCCTCACCTTGGCTGTTCCCCTCGCCGGCTGGGCGGTCGCGTCGACATCTCCTCTGCAAATCCCCAGCTATGTATTCGATCTCATCGTCGTGCCGGGGTTACCCATGGCAATCTCCGACCAATCCGAAGCCTTTTGGACTGATGTTCACGCTACTCTGGCGTATCTCGCAGCAGGAATTGTACTTCTTCATGTGGCAGCGGCGCTATGGCACCATTTCATCCGAAAAGATCCGACCCTTCTGCGCATGATCTCCTATCCCGCAGGCTCGAATAAAAAGAACAGGGCAGCATGATTTCTGCACAAACGCAAAAGCCCTCCGATGAGGAGGGCTTATTCGTTTGATAAGTCTTGAAGATTTTGGTTGCGGGGGCAGGATTTGAACCTGCGGCCTTCAGGTTATGAGCCTGACGAGCTACCGGGCTGCTCCACCCCGCGTTACCAGTGTAAATCCCTATGGGATTTATCGCGACTGCATCACAGGGAAGCTGTGATGCCTACTGCCGGAGCAAATTGCCGAAGGCGATTTGTCTCCTGTAAGGGACGCACGAGGCGTTTGCCTTATGTTTTAAGTCCCGGAACGACAAAAGGCCGCTATTAGCGGCCCTCTTGTATCGGCTGGGCCGAAGTTTGATTTGAGAAGATTTGATGTTGCGTTTTGCAGACCTGGCAGCGACCTACTCTCCCGCGTCTTGAGACGGAGTACCATTGGCGCTGGGGCGTTTCACGGCCGTGTTCGGAATGGGAACGGGTGCAGCCGCCCCGCGATAACCACCAGGTCGGCAAAACGCAACATTGATCATGTTTTCACATGAGTGTTGTTTCGAGAAGCTGGGTGGCATTGCCACTTTTTATCTTAATTACACGTCTTTCCGTGACTGGTCCGTTTGCCTGCCTTGCTCGAGATCGAGCGTGGCAGCCATACAGGACGCTAGTCCGTCGCGCCTTTTGGCGCGGCCCGTCCGGAGCCCTTCGGGCGTCAGGACAGAAGAATGATGTCATCGAACTTTGTTTGATGAACATGAACAATGGGAACGAAGAAGTCGATCGAGCTATTAGTAACGGTAAGCTTCACATGTTGCCATGCTTCCACACCCGTCCTATCAACGTGGTCGTCTTCCACGGCTCTGATAGGGAACACTCGTTTTCAGGTTGGTTTCCCGCTTAGATGCCTTCAGCGGTTATCCATTCCGTATATAGCTACTCTGCTATGCCCTTGGCAGGACAACAGATCCACCAGAGATACGTCCATCCCGGTCCTCTCGTACTAGGGACAGATCCTGTCAATATTCCTACACCCACGGCAGATAGGGACCGAACTGTCTCACGACGTTCTGAACCCAACTCACGTACCGCTTTAAATGGCGAACAGCCATACCCTTGGGACCTGCTCCAGCCCCAGGATGCGATGAGTCGACATCGAGGTGCCAAACAACCCCGTCGATATGGACTCTTGGGGGTCATCAGCCTGTTATCCCCGGCGTACCTTTTATCCGTTGAGCGATGGCCCTTCCACACGGGACCACCGGATCACTATGACCGACTTTCGTCTCTGCTCGACTTGTCAGTCTCGCAGTCAGGCGGGCTTATGCCATTGCACTCGACGACCGATTTCCGACCGGTCTGAGCCCACCATCGCGCGCCTCCGTTACTCTTTCGGAGGCGACCGCCCCAGTCAAACTACCCACCATACACTGTCCCGGATCCGGATAACGGACCGCGGTTAGACATCCACGAAGATAAGGGTGGTATTTCAAGGATGGCTCCACAAGAACTGGCGTCCCTGCTTCAAAGCCTACCACCTATCCTACACATGCCTTGGCGAATGCCAGTGTAAAGCTATAGTAAAGGTGCACGGGGTCTTTCCGTCTGACCGCAGGAACCCCGCATCTTCACGGGGAATTCAATTTCACTGAGTCTATGTTGGAGACAGCGGGGAAGTCGTTACGCCATTCGTGCAGGTCGGAACTTACCCGACAAGGAATTTCGCTACCTTAGGACCGTTATAGTTACGGCCGCCGTTTACTGGGGCTTCAGTTCAGAGCTTGCACCCCTCCCTTTAACCTTCCAGCACCGGGCAGGCGTCAGACCCTATACGTCGTATTGCTACTTCGCAGAGCCCTGTGTTTTTGATAAACAGTCGCTACCCCCTGGTCTGTGCCACCCCATCATAGTTGCCTAAAATGGGGTCACGCTTCTTCCGAAGTTACGCGTGCAATTTGCCGAGTTCCTTCAACATAGTTCTCTCAAGCGCCTTGGTATACTCTACCTGACCACCTGTGTCGGTTTCGGGTACGGTCTATACGGTGGAGCTATTTCCTGGAACCTCTTCGCCGCACATTCAATCCAATAAGAATGTACAACACACGAGATCCGTCACTACCACCAGGCCCACGAATATTAACGTGGTTCCCATCGACTACGCGTGTCCGCCTCGTCTTAGGGGCCGGCTAACCCTGCTCAGATTAACTTTAAGCAGGAACCCTTGGTCTTTCGGCGAGGGAGTCTCTCACTCCCTTTATCGTTACTCATGTCAACATTCGCACTTCCGATATCTCCAGCAGCCCTCACGGGTCCGCCTTCACAGACTTACGGAACGCTCCGCTACCACATGCCTTACGGCATATCCTCAGCTTCGGTGCATGGCTTTAGCCCCGTTACATTTTCGGCGCAAAGACCCTTATTTAGACCAGTGAGCTGTTACGCTTTCTTTAAATGATGGCTGCTTCTAAGCCAACATCCTGGTTGTTTTGGGATCCTCACATCCTTTCCCACTTAGCCATGACTTGGGGACCTTAGCTGGAGGTCAGGGTTGTTGCCCTTTTCACGACGGACGTTAGCACCCGCCGTGTGTCTGCCGACTAGTACTCCTCGGTATTCGGAGTTTGGTTAGGATCAGTAAGACGGTGAGTCCCCATAGCCCATCCAGTGCTCTACCCCCGAGGGTATTCGGTCGACGCTCTACCTAAATAGATTTCGCGGAGAACCAGCTATTTCCGAGTTTGATTGGCCTTTCACCCCTAGCCACAAGTCATCCCAATCTATTGCAACAGATACGGGTTCGGCCCTCCAGTTGGTGTTACCCAACCTTCAGCCTGCTCATGGCTAGATCACTCGGTTTCGGGTCTAATGCAACTAACTCAATCGCCCTATTCAGACTCGCTTTCGCTGCGCCTACACCTACCGGCTTAAGCTTGCTAGTTACACTAAGTCGTTGACCCATTATACAAAAGGTACGCCGTCACCCTTGCGGGCTCCGACTGTTTGTAGGCATCCGGTTTCAGGTTCTATTTCACTCCCCTCGTCGGGGTGCTTTTCACCTTTCCCTCACGGTACTTGTTCGCTATCGGTCATGCAC